>NZ_CANNES010000004.1 GCF_947503705.1 uncultured Tateyamaria sp.
AACAGAACTTCTATGCACAGCGCGACGTGCTCGATATGGTCGCGTGAAATGAAGCTATAGGTCTCCGGTAAACCCGGGGCGGTTCACTTAGACAAATATGAGATCATCGTTGCTAAAACCTGACAAGTCGCCGACTGATTGCAGAACAGCCACCGCATCGGCGCCCACAGAGACGGTGATCTCATTGGTTTCGTTGTTGTAGACGAACGAGGTCGAGCCAGCGCCGGTGATTTGGAAAGTGTCCAAACCCAGTTCGAAATCGGTTACCAGATCGGTGCCGGAGGCCGAGTCTGTCGCGAAAAAGACAAACGTGTCTGCCCCAGCTCCGCCAATCAGAACGTCATTACCGGCGCCGCCCGCGATCTCGTCACTGTCAGCCCCTCCGCTGAGAGTGTCGCTGCCACCGCCCCCCAGCAGCAGATCGTTGCCGTCCTCGCCTGCCAGAACATCCGACCCGTCGCCCCCATCCAGCACGTCATTGCCGTTTGCACCCAGAAGCGTGTCGTCGCCGCTCCCCCCAGTGGCGGTGTCATTGCCTTGCCCCATCCGCAGTTCGTCATTGCCTGCCTCGCCATAGATCAGGTCATCGCCCTTGCCCGCCCCCATAAGGTCATCGCCCGATCCGCCCCAGAGCGTATCGTTGCCTCCATTGGCCCACATCGTGTCGTTGTCCGCCTCGCCATAGAGCAAGTCCTGACCGGCTCCACCGCCCACGACATCGTCGCCCGCGCCGCCCCACATGGTATCAGCGCCGCGCCCGCCCCAAAGAACGTCGTCGCCGATTTCGCCAAAGACCACGTCATTGCCTGTCCCACCGCCCAGAGTGTCGTGCCCAAGGCCGCCATAAACCATGTCGTTGCCAGCGCTGGCCCAGGCCACGTCATTGCCGTTGCCCGCCTCAATCGTGTCATTGCCACGCGCTCCGCCCAGGGTGTCATTACCTGTTCCGCCGATCACCAGATCGTCGCCAACCCCGCCCCAGACCTGATCGTTGCCCTTCGCGCCATCCAGTGTGTCGTCGCCATTGCCTCCAAAGATGACGTCGTGGTCGTCTCCCCCTTCAGCTAAATCACTGCCATTGCCGCCTTCAATCGTGTCATTGCCCCGGCCACCAAAGACAGAGTCGTGTCCGCTGTCCCCAAACAAGTCATCATGTCCAGCGCCACCATCTATCATGTCATTACCGTCGCCACCCGAAACCCAATCACTATCATTCTCCCCCCAGATTTGATCAGCTCCTTGATCGCCAAAAATAGTGTCGCTCCCGTTACCACCCCACATTACGTCGTCGCCCGAACCGCCATCAAGATAATCGGAGCCGGCCCATCCCTTTAGATTGTCCCCTCCACCTCCACCAAAAAGTGAGTCGTCACCTCCCCACCCACGCAGACTATCTGAGCCTTCGTCCCCATGAACGACATCATTGCCCGACCCGGAGTTTACAAAATCGTCGCCAAATCCACCGAACACGGTATCGCTTCCTTCGCCAGACGACAAACTGTCGTCACCAGCTAACAAATCCACGATATCGTCATTGCTTCCAGTCTCCAAAACATCATTTAGAGCCGTTCCTTGAAATTCTGAGTAGTTTGGTAGTTCGTAGACAAGCTGAATCACTTCGTAGGGTAGAAGTTCAAACGTAAACCCGCCGTCACTCAAGACAGCGCTTTCGTCCAAAACGGTAACAGTCGCCTGAACATCATGTTCATTTATATAGTACAATTCACCATTGACAGTAATTGATATCGCATCCTCCCAAGAATCCGTTCTATAATTAAAGTGAATGCCATCCGAGGTGGACTGATCATACCCAACTTGTATAGCCGACGTTAAAGTGCTTCCGAGGAAGAGATCCCCAAGACTGAACGTTACTTCTTCAACATCATGAGACCTTGATGATACGTAAACTACGACGCGATCATCGTCAGCATATAAGTGCTGGATAACTTCCGAGCTGGATTGCGTCACTACCGTTGGGTGAAACTCTAATCCTTGCAGATTAGAGGACATAAGATCAAAAATCGCTCCACCGACGCTATTGATAACAATGCCTGAGACAGGATCAACCAACACTTCA
Organism: uncultured Tateyamaria sp.; assembly: GCF_947503705.1. Taxonomy (GTDB): domain Bacteria; phylum Pseudomonadota; class Alphaproteobacteria; order Rhodobacterales; family Rhodobacteraceae; genus Tateyamaria. The sequence goes on from NZ_CANNES010000004.1 coordinate 2,078, forward strand.
TTTGGTCCAGTTAAATCACTTGATGTATTGACATGAGGCGGCCAAATATATGCTTCGTCCGCTCCCAACTCAAGTATGTGAGTGAAGTGGGAAATTAGGCTGGAAGCAGCTCTCATACCAAGTTGGTCCAAGTTAGATACGCGGATGTTCCACTCAGTAATATTGAGTGTAATATCATCTCCAAGCGCCTCTACCCACATAGCGTAGTCAAGGCTAATCATTTGGTCATTGGCTAAGTCCTGCTCAATAAATTGCGATCCACCGCGTAAGTAAAAATGTTCAACGACACCATCGATATTTTCCCGTGCTTCTGGCGACAACATACTTAAAAGTGTCTCGTTTGCTTCAATCGTCCGTGTTAACCACCCGCGGTCATCATTTGTGATATGGAACTCACTCATACTGCCGCCAGCATCGCCCATTTGCACCCAGATAGGTATGTCTACGCCTTCTTCTTCAAACGCCGCAGATATTTCCAAAACCGAGTCGTTAGCAACTTGACCATAGGAAGTTTCCGTTTGGTGATTCCAATATTCATTTCCTATTTCGATGGCATGAACAACGTCTGCAAAGTCTCTTGCGATTAAATGGGCAAATTCACCCACTTCTTCCGCACCTGGGTAGGCTTCATGTGTTGGAGTTACAACTAAGACCTTTTGCCCATTGATCCTTGCATTTTCTAAAAAAGACACCAAGTGAGCGGGGAGTTCACCATCAATAACCATGCCATCCAAATACGCGATGTCTGGTTGTCCAGCCGGATATCTGATGTGTTGTATGTCCAGTGCATCTACTGCGTCAACATAGTCTGAGTCTGGAACGCCGTTATCTGTGTTATGAGTATATAAAGCGTTACCGCCAAAGTGCTCAGAAGATACCACATGGCCCGTTTCATAATACTGCTGTAAAGTTAGTTCTGGCATTGGCGCCCCCGAGATTTCTTTTCAAAAGGGGTATTTGCGCTATCTCATCATTGCCATGTAACGTCAGTGGGTATTTTATTTATGTTCTATTGAAGTTCTCGAGGTTCCTTATTTTTGAAATTGTTCCGCCATAATTTGGACATTTTCCACCCATGGATAATTCATTTTGAGTGCTTTTGGGAACCAATGTTTAGTGCTTATGGTTGGATTATGGCAGTCACCTAAAATTCGATTTTTTTTGATCATCAACCAAATTGCAAGGAAACGTGTTTTTTGTAATTTGACGTACCTGCTTGTCAGCTTGGTGCCCGTTTGATCTCTGGCGATTCGTTGTCTAGAGTCAGGGCTCATGCCCAAAATATGATGGTTGCTACGAAGTCGATTATCGAGAGGAAAACCTTCTGGCGGCGGTCCCAGCAGATTGCCACGCGTCGGCAACACTTGAGCCTGCCTACCGTGATCTCGACCCGGTTGCGCCGTTTGTATCAACGCCTGTTCTCTTCCCGACAATGTATTATGCAGAAGTGTCACGAGAGGGGTATTTGAAAGTTTTCTTCAGCTGGTCTGGCCAGGGGCACATGAGCGTATCCCTTTGTCTGTTAACGATTATCTGGAGTATTTGGCATCGTTTACGTATTCTCTCAACAGCCAGCCGAAATCTGGCAATCTGCTTCGCAATTCTCGTGCGCAAACGTAGTCGCTGACCTGACCGGCCGTGACGGACAGGTTGGGCGGACTGCCCTGACTATCGCAAATCGCGTTCAGCTTGGTGTTTCATCTCTGCATGGGTGCGTCCGATCAAGCGTCCGCACCCTGTTTCTTCATGCCCATGCTGCTCGCTGTTCGGTAGGGTTTGAGATGCGGCGGGTTATTCATGACTAACTTTTGATCGCCATGCTCGGCTGTCAGGCTCGCTATTGTGCCCGATTACAGTACGTTGTGTCGTCGCCAGAAGTCTTTGAACGTGAACTTACCCTATCGCGGGGGAACTGGTTCGATGAACTTCTTGATCGTCAGCGCAGGAATCAAATTGGAGGGCGAAGGCGAGTGGAATGCACGCAAACATGGCTGCCCGAAATGCCGGATCTGGCGCAAGATGCATATTGGGTTGAATGGAAAAAGTACTAGAAGTACGGGCTGTAGAGATCAACACCAGCAATATAGGTGGTGCGCCGATGCTGCCAGAATTGCCAAAGTAAACTCCACCAGATCCGAACATAGGATCATGGACAGCCGATGGAGCAAATGATACGCGCAAATGCCACGAGGCGATTGCCGCCAGTAACGCTTATCAGCGATCCCGCCGCGCAAGAACGCCAAGCCCTGGAAAGCGACAAGCGCCGGAGCTATTGCCTAAAACGACGCGGTCAATGCGCCGCGGCACTTGGGGCGTACAGTGTTGCTGCGCTGAAGTGGATGCCATCGCCGAAGTCGCATCGCAACCAAGATGTAGTGTCTGAAACTGATGGGCTAATCGTTCATGGCACGGGACTTCGACGGGAGGTAGCGGAGATCCAAATCCGCATCGCCGTGCTCAATCGCTACGCTACGCTTCGCATACCCGTCACTGAATCTGTAGGCTAACCGTATTTGAGTTAAGCGGAAGAAAGTCATTCGCCCAATTTGTGCAAAAAAGCCGTTTCAGAATAATTAGTTACCCCCTGGTTGGTCGGACTTTTCAACACAAGAAATTCGCGCGAGGCGTTCTGGTTTGCGCGAACCATCGCCAATGCGATGACGCGTCTCTGTGACGTCAACCTGTCGTTAATGAGAGCCGTGAGGTATTTTACTGCCGTTTATGGAGGTAAACAATGAGCCCTTCAATAACTTCTCGCATGGCGTTTGCAGTGTTTGGGAATCCTCGTAGTTTAGATTCATTTGCTACGGCTCTTACCAGCAGTATCAAATCGATATGTTTCATATGTCTTCCTCGTACTCGCGCCTTGTTCTAAATTGAGATACTTTTGATTCAGACGTGTTAAAAAAACGTAAACTGGTAGGACCGCGGTCAAAATTCAGCTCATCTCGGGGGTTGGAACTTCAAGATGTTGTGGTTAGCTGTAAACTTTTGCTGACACTTTGATCTGCGTGAGGGTAGATCGTTCTGCTCTCGGGCTTTTGGGAAATGCAATTTCCAACTGCTCAAGCAAGACTCGAGAGACCAAAACTTGGAAAGTTGCCTACGCAGTATTTTTCAAGCCGGAACCCAAGTACTTTGAATGCCTTGCACAATATAGGCACTGTGGTTCAAGTGGCACTGACCTGCTCCCCGTTCGAGTAAGAGTTTTCCAACGAAATAGGCCCATAACGTAATTGCTGCCTGGGGTATGCATGGGGCACATCTGGTTAGCGGCGCTGGGGCTAGTGTAAGTAACGGTTAACCAACTCGCCAGATTTGCTTTGTCAGCGCTTACGACAGGGGCGTATGGTATCTTGGGCACTTTGCCGTCCGTTGGTTTAGGAAACAGATATGCTCTGGTTGGCAGGTTTGATGAGTATCATGGTTGTTGGCGCGGTTGGGATCACTGATATGGGTGGGGGCTCGAACGTGGACGATGAGGCCAACACGAATACCGGCGAGAGCGATGCGGCCACGAACAGCGACGACACTATCGATTATCCTGATGCGCCGGATGACACTGATCTGAGCGATGGTTCTGCGGATGATGAGACCCTGACAGGCACTGTAGAAAGCCATAGCCACTATGGCGGTATAGGCGATGACACAATTGCGGGCGGAGCAGGCAACGACACCCTGCACGGCGAGGATGGTTCCGACTTGATAGATGGCGGCGCGGGCGCTGACCAATTGTTTGGCCACAACGATAATGATACGTTGATCGGCGGGACGGGTAATGACACGATGCAGGGCTCTGCTGGAGATGACATCCTAAACGGCAACGCGGGCGATGACGCGGCGCATGGCGGGTTGGGCAACGATACGCTGAGCGGAGACGCAGGTCAGGACAGCCTCTTTGGCGGCTATGGCGACGATGTGATAAACGGTGTCCAGGACGATCCAGACACTCCCGAAATGGACGATACCGATACCGGCGATTTGCTGAACGGGGGCAGCGGTGAGGATCTGATCATCGCGGGCGAAAATGACGTTGTAATCCCCGGCAATGGCAACGACACCATTGTCCTCGGCAGTTGGATCAACGAAGGGCACGCGGCGGATATAATCAATTTCGATGCCGAAGATGACAATATCCTTCTGGTCTATGAAGATGGCGCGGCGGAGCCCGAGATCACGTTGCAACCCGACCCGCACGACGCGCAAACCACACATGTTTTGATGAACGGCGTGGCCGTGGCCCATGTGGGCAATGGGACCGTTTTGTCGCTTGAGCACATCGCGGTTATGCCGCTCAGCCTTGCGCAGTCATCGGGCATAACGTCGCTGTAGAAGCGTGTCACACCCGTGGATCGTGGTGTCAATAAAGCTTTGACATCGCAGTGCTTCTTTTACAATGCATCGTCACTTCCTGCGTTCCCCTCAGGGGCTGTAAACATGATACTCCGCAGGACGATTTCCTGGGCGACGTCAAAATCAAAAAGGCTTAACTTGAACGACGCCCGTTGTTGGATCACTTGACGATCAGCAGATCGTCCATGGATGCGCCATTTGCGACGGCGTCCTTCACCCAATTCGGCTGGCGGCCTTTGCCGGTCCAGGTCATAGCAGGGTTTTCGGGGTGGCAGTATTTTGGGGCTGCTTTGCTGCCTTTGGTTTTGGTGGCCCCGGTCAGTTCTCCAAGCGCAAAGCCCATTTCAGCCGCTTTGGCTTCCACAGCCGCCAGCGCTTCCTTGCGCTTGCGTGCCTGGAACGTATCAATGGCTTTGGTGGCTTGTTTTTGAATGGCCTTCAGTTCTTCGAGCGACAAATCATCCCAGTTGATGTCGGTCATGTTTGTATCCTTTCTTGCGTCTCCAATTATGGCGCTAGTACAATCGGCAGTCCGTCGCAACGTGTAGAACGATTTGTTTGGTTTATTCGCGCGGAGCGGGCGTTTATGTGCCCATGCCCGTTCAGAATGGCGTTAAACCAATGGGTTATGATGCCGATGCGCGTCAAATTGGGGGGTGGTGACCGCATACAACTGTATGTGTTTGATGGGTTTTCTTGATTTATTGGCTGAAGTGTGTTCCTTATTTGTTCCAATTGTTGAACCTGTATTGAGTAAGGAGTTTTTATGAGTAACCAACAAGACACCCGATTATCACCGACCCGCAAGCCCAGCCTATTGGGGTATTCAGTGCGCCCCATTGGTGATGGCAAGAGATCCTCGTGGAGCAAGATTGCGGCCGCCTGGGCGCATAAAGACGGGGAAGGCTATGAGGTGCGCTTTGATGCGCTGCCTGTGGATGGCCGGATGGTGTTTAGAGCGCCAAAGGAAGACGACCGAGAGACTGGCGATGTGATTGAACGAGAGCCGTCAGGCCTTGGCTAGAGTTTCTGCGTAAACACTGTGTGGGGAAGAAGCGTGCCGTTCGAGTGCGCCTCTTTTCTTTTGGGCGCATCCCTTCGGGCCAGGCTCGCGTGAACTGAACCCGCAAGTGCGGTTTCAACCCTACGGGCTTTGATCCTTTGCGCTGAACTTTAGCCGATCCAATTTATCCCTGCAGCAAGTCAAATCCAGGTTCGTTGGCTTCTCAATTCATTTGAGGCGGCTGTGCCGCCGCTTTTAAACCTTAGTCGGGGAGGCCGAGAGGCGTTGCCTCTTCTCTCCCCGCAAGAAAAACAGATCGAAGAGAAGCTTGTTTTGTCGGCTCCCCCTAAAGGTTGCCCCCAACAAAACAGAGCTTCTTTCGCCGATTTTTCTTGTCCCCTCCCATCTCCACTCTCGGCGAGAGCCAAGGGTTGCAGGCGCAACCCCTCCCCAAGGGAGGACAAAAGAGAAGGACAAGACCATGACCATTCAATTGCACGCACAGCCCTATGATTTGGCGGCAACAGGTTTTTGTTTTGAGGACTATGACGACTACGCCCAGAAGGCCACCAAGCTGCGCAACGACTACGGCGATCCCGTCGAAGAGTTTGAGATTCAGTTTATTGATGGCGAGGCCATTGATTGCGACTTGCGCAGGCCATCGGGATCAATCAGGCCAATCTCAAGCAGTTTCTTGAGGCTGTAGATGCGTGGGACGAGAACGACAAAACCCGCGTGATCCTCGCCGTGGGCGAATGTGGGTATCAGTTCAACGAAGGCACCCAGCCCAGCGAGTTCGACGTAGACATCTACCGCCTCGACACGATGCGCGACCTCGCCGAGCAGTTTGTCGAAGACGGTCTCTTTGGCGATATCCCAGCACCTCTTGCCTATTACATCGATTATGACGCCATCGCCCGTGATTTGAGCATGGATTACGCGGAAGCAACCGTTGCAGGACACCCCCTGATCTATTGCTGCGGATAACGGGAGTGCAGCCCCAAGCTGTCCCATGCGGACGGTTTGAGGGTGCAATTCCGCGCCAATCCAAAAAAATCAGGAGATTATTATGACACTGCAACATATCAACATCGAAGACCTTTCCGTGTCCCCCCTTAACGTGCGCAAATACGGTGCCAAAGACTGCGCCGATCTGGTGACCAGCATTCGCGCCCTTGGCGTGCTGCAACCGCTGCTCGTGCGCCAATCCGTAGACGGATTTGAAGTCATCGCAGGCCAGCGCCGCTTGAATGCGTGCCGCATCATTGCCGAGGACGGGGACATTGACCCGCTGCCGTGCCTTGTGATGGCAGAAGGGGACGATGCCAAAGCCATCGAGGCCTCTTTGGCAGAGAACATTGAGCGTCTGCCCATGGACGAGGTCGATCAATACAAGGCCTTTGCCAAGCTGATCAAAGAGGGGCGAGAGCCTGCGGATATTGCCACCACCTTTGGGATCACGGAACGCATGGTGTCGCAGCGTCTGGCCTTGGGGCGACTGCACGCACCCATTCTGACCGCCTATCGCAAGGGCGATATCCACGCCCGCGACATCCGCATTCTGACTATGGCGACAATGAAGCAGCAAAAGGCTTGGTGGGCGCTTGTGAAGGATGACGAGGCCTACGTCCCCACAGGCCACCGCCTAAAGGGCTGGCTCTTTGGCGGGGCACATATCCCCGTTGCCAACGCGCAGTTTGATGTCAAAGCCTCTGGTCTTGCCGTGGTGTCCGACCTGTTTGGCGAAGAGGCCTATTTTGCCGATGCCGAAGCGTTTTGGGTCAAACAGGAAGAGGCCATCCAGATGATTGCCACAGGCTATGAAGTGCTGGGCTGGGCGGAAACCGTTGTCATGGAACGCGGCGCGTATTTCGCCGGATGGGATCATCAAAAGACGACCATGAAGGACGGAGGACGGGTATTCATCACCGTGAGCCATCAGGGCGAGGTGACCGAACATGAAGGCTATATCACCCGCGCTGAGGCCAAGCGCCGCGAGAAGGCCGCAAACGCGGAGGCAGGGGACAAACCGCCCAAACCCGAACTCACCAAAGCCGCACAAAATTACGTCGATCTGCACCGCCACGCCGCTGTGCGCAGTGATCTGTTGGGTCAACGCAGGATCACCTTGCGTCTGATCGCGGCGCACATGATCGCAGGATCATCCCTTTGGCGGGTCGAGGCCGATCCGCAAAAAGCGGCAAAGCCCGAGATTGCAGACAGTCTGGAACGCAATGCAGGCCATCACCGGATGGAGGCCGAGCGCGCCGACATCAAAGCTTTGCTCGGTATAAACGACGACACGGCACTCATGGACACCGCGAATGCGTGGTCACCGCGTCCCTGCATCACAAAGGTCTTTTCCACACTCCAAAGCCTGTCGGATGCCGAGGTCACCCGCATCCTCACCTTCCTGATGGCAGACAGCCTGTCCGTTCACAGCCCGCTGATCGGCACCTTGGGCGAGACCATGGAAACCGACATGCGCAACCAGTGGTCACCAGAACCGCTCTTCTTCGACCTTGTGCGCGACAAACAGGTGTTGAATGCCATGGTGCGGGAATATGCGGGTGAAACAGCGGCGGATCAAAACCTGACCGCAACCGCCAAAACCCAACGCGCAATCCTGACCGCCTGTTTGGAGGGAACCCGCGCACCAGAGCGCGAAGACTGGATGCCCGACTATATGGCGTTTCCAATGGGCAGCGATCGCTATGAGGTGGACGAGACGAACGGTGACGTTGAGGCTTCCGATCACACCGACCAAGCGCAGGCGGAAGCTGCATAGCACATCTTTGTTGGATGGGTGATTCCATCCGGCAAGGTTTTTGTTGGGGGATAAAAAAAGGCGCGGGGGCCAAGTCCCTGCGCCGCACTGCGACCCAACAGGCCGCAATCTGATTGACGGCTCGCGCCGCCAACTTCTTTTTACCTATCAGTAGCCGAATTAAGCAGTTGGAATTTGCTATTGCGAACCAAAGCATGGCTTGGCAATTGTGTTGAAAACGGCAGCAAGCGAACAACTGCTGGCAGCCAAATGCAGCCACAGACTTCGTTGTTGATCAAATTGCATAAATTGCAAGCGAACCTCAGTCTATGACAGCGCCATATCATTGCAACAATCACGGATCGCAAATGCATATTCCCTTTGGTCGAGACGAGATCGCATCCTTCTTAGAGATAGTTCCTCAAAAAATTGACCTCCCTTGGCGTCGAGGCTTTTTAATTAAGTTGCCGCATTGCAACCGTCGTCCCGTCGCATCTTTAAGCTATTCAAAGATATACGATCTTCTAGAATATGCACTCGGTCACACCGATCTTCCGGATCGCATCCTGGCGCGGCATACCTTGCCCTGTCAGAACCCAAACTTGCCGTGACCTCGTAACAATCTCGTCGGGCTTGGGTCGCTTGGTTGCTATTGCTGGTTCTCCGTTTCCTAAACATCGGAGCGGACCACTTCAAAGGGGGAACTTGAGCAGTCGTTATGCCACCACGTATACTGGTATCGGTCTCATTCTGTATTGTCCAGATGAGTAAGCTGTCCCAGCGGCACCCAACCTTCTGCGAAAACGATGAGACCACGGCTGACCTGCTTCGATATTCGCTTTCGTGATCCAAGACCATGCCCACAACACGCGAACGCAATTTGTACGGATATCCCTTTCCAGAGTTCTATTTTTGCATAACCCAGTATCACTACTTTTGGGTTTCCGGCAAGAACGGAGCGGTTCATAGCAGTCGTAAAGTTTTTATCAAGATTACCATGCGACTGATGGCAACGGTCGTAGTTGCTTCAACGTCAGTTGCTTCAGGCCTTGAGTTAAATCGATGGGAGACGTCAGGATGACGGGTATTGAGTGGAATCTTGGTTTGCCAGTCGGCGATGATCATGCTGACACAAACAGAAACAACGGTTGGGGAGATACCGGTGGGCTGAAGACCCTCCCAGCCTTCCACCATTTCGCAGATTACTATGCGGTTCTGGAGGATACGGATATTCTCGCTGTGAACAATGGAGTGGTAACAGACTGTGTTAGCAACACTGACTCGACCTCCGATACAGGTTCGGGGTTCGGCAACTACGTATTTATTGAACATACTCTCCCTTGCGGAAACAACGTTTACTCGATGTACGCCCAACTAAGCTCTGTACATGTGACTGGGAGGCAACCCGCAGGAATTGGTGACAAAATCCGAGGTCACAACGGTGACAATACCATCACAAGTGCAGATGATGATAACGTGCTCTGGGGGGACACGGCAAATGACCTTATCCAAGGCCTAGTCGAGGATAAACTGCTCGGGGGGCTTGGTTCGGACACGCTCTACGGCAGCACTGGCGACGAACACCCGCGCGGCAAGCATGGCAATGACATGATTGACGGTGAGGCCGGGATAGACACCGTATTTTCTTGGGGAGAGTTTGAGAAGATTTCCAGTGTCGAAATCTCACCTAGCGTCACCCACATCGCTGGCATTCGGGCAGACGGTCAAGAGGGCGTCGATACGTTGACGGATGGAGAGTACCTAGAGTCTTTTGACACTACAATTGCTGCGAGCGACTTCTTTGAAGTAGCCCGCTCTGCGACAACTAACGCAGCGGATACGCAAGCTGAGTGCCTGATCTCCGTCGATGTGCGGGCGAATGATCAGACCAATGCCACGGATGCCTGGCTTGCCGAAGGATCAGTTATTCGCGGCAGCGGCGTCGTCTCAATCATCAGCGGTCAATTGGTGTACGACCCCCAAAACGACTACTCGCGTTTGCTGGGAGACCAGTCAGAAGATGTCACGATGAGTTACGCGTTTGAGACTTCCGGTGGTCAGACTGCGGAAGGGGCTCTAAACGTGGCGGTCAATTGGTCAATAATGGCAATGAGTGGTACAACGCATGACGACACCTTTGATGGCAACTGGGCCAATGACTTGCTTCACGGGGCCGGAGGTAATGGTACTTTGAACGGTGGCGCTGGCAATGACTCATTTAAGGGCGGGGTTGGAGCAGACATTTTAGTTGGAGGCTCAGGAAACGACACTTTGACGGGTGGTGCTGGGGCCGACGTGTTCGTGTTCGATCGGGAGGCTGGATTTGATACGGTGATCGACTTCGAGGTAGGTACTGACAAGATTGACCTGTCCGCGCATCTAGAAGATGTCGGGTTCGTATTGTTCGATCTCAATGGTGATAGCTACGCAAAGATATCCTGCTTTGAGGACTTCGCATTTGGCCGCCTAACACTGGATTTTGTGCAGAATGGCGACGATGCCGAAATATTCGCCCTATATGACGGTTTGGAAATAGGTCGTGATGGAAAAGGGCTCGTTGTGACACTTGAGAATATTAGTGTTGCTGATCTCTCCATTTCGGATTTTGTTTTTTAAGGTATGCAAGGCTCATTGGTGCATCATACTGGTTCATACGAATAAATACTCGCATAGTCTTCTAAAACGATGGACCAACTGGTTGACCTGCCCCGCGGAACTTCCCTCGTTCTGATGTAGAGTTTGCTCAACCTTTCGAAGGAGCAAACACATGCGAAAGAGCCGTTTCACTGAAGCGCAGATTATCGGGATGATCAGAGAGCAAGAAGCCGGAATGCCGACAGCGGAGGTTTGCCGCAAGCACGGTCTTAGCCAAGGCACGTTCTACAAATTCAAATCCAAGTATGGCGGCATGGAAGTGTCTGATGCTGCTAAGCTGAGGGCGCTGGAAGATGAGAATGCCAAGCTGAAGCGTCTGCTCGCGGATCAGATGCTCGACAACGTTGTGTTGAAGGACTTGCTGGGAAAGAGCTGACGACATAGAGCGAACGGCGGGACGCAGCGCTTCGAGCAATGCGGGATCACGACATCTCGCAGCGCCGGGCCTGCTAGCTCGTTGGTGTCGACCCCAAAACCGTCCGGCGCGAACGCCCGCCTGACAACCCAGAGATACGGAAAGAGATGAAGGCTATCGCGGCCAAGCGGCGTCGGTTTGGCTATCGCCGGATCGGCGTGATGCTGGAACGTGAAGGGTACGTAATGAACCACAAGAAGCTGTATCGGCTTTATACAGAGGAGAAGCCGGGTGTCAGACAACGACGGGGCCAGAAACGGGCGCGTGGCTCGCGGACACCGATTCCTGAGGCGCTGAGGCTGGGCAAGCGCTGGTCGCTGGACTTCCTGTCCGACACCTTCGGGGCATCGCGGAGGTTCCGCATTCTGGCGGTGAACGATGATTGCTGCCGCGAGAACCTGGGTTTGATGGCCGATACCAGCATCTCGGGTACCCGTGTTGCGCGAGATCTGGACGCGCTCGTCCGGCTCTATGGCAAACGGGTCAGCATTGTCAGCGACAATGGAACCGAGTTCACCAGCTGAGCGATCCTGAAGTGGGCCAACGATAACGGCGTCGACTGGCGCTACATTGATCCCTGCAAACCCCAGCAGAATGCCTTCATCGTGTCATTCAAGGGCAGCCTGCGAGACGAACTTCTGAATGAGGAGATGTTCGACTGTCTGGATGAGGCCCGCCGCAAATTGGCGCTCTGGCGATACGACTACAACAACGTCAGACCTCACGCATCTCTGGAAACCAAACGCCCGCAGAAGCGCGCCGAACGCTTGAGCAATTTGAGGGCTCCGCGCCCGGCGCGCTTGCCCAAACTGACGACGAAGAATATGAAAACCAGACCCGCAAACTCTCGTTATGAATGAGGGAGCCTCGGGGGGCAGGTCAGGTGTGTGCGAGCGTGGCAAGGCATTGTGAACTGCGTTGGTCTTGTGGCGGGTCCCTTGTCCCAGTGGCTTTACAGACACCTGGCCGAGGCCACGTTTGAGACTGTCGTGATGGACACACGGCAGGTTAAGGGCGCCCTGAAGCGTATCGGGGTGGTACTGCATCGCATGTGGCGCGATGAAACCCCGTTCCTGTTTACCCGAGCGGAGCCGATCATAGCCTAGCAATCTGATACCAAGAGGGAAAAAGCCCACGCGCAGTTGCGTGTGCTTTGAGGTCCCAACCGGGACGCAGTCCCCGATGACGTTGTCAGCGGACTAGATGCTGGAAAACCACCTCCAAGCACGCGCAAAGATGGGCGCTCGGGACCTGCACTGGGACCAGGCATGATGTGGCAGCTCTGGCGCTGACTACGGACGGAAGCATCACCCCAGTTTGGATCAATCATGGCACAACCAAACGTGGCACAAAGAAAGTCAGTAAAATGCCAGAAGCACTGTTCATACGCGAGAACCCTATTGTTACGACAGCAATGGGCTTGACACACGCCCCAATATGGAAGCCTGCTTTCTGCGCATAGCAGACGTCTCGGCTCGCTAGGTACGGAGCCTAGCGACGCTTACCTAGCCTAAGGTGTATCGAGCGCGCTCTTATGAGGAAAAGTACCAAACAACTTCCCAAATCCATGCGACGTGGAAGGGGCAGATTCCGGCGAAAAATAATGCCCTACCCAGCTTTGCTGGTTTGGCATTATTATTCACCGGTTCTAGTGTTTGCATCTTTTTTTAACATGTGAAGAGAAGTGGCTTCACGCCCACATTTGTTGGTTTCAGTTCGTTGATAAGTTTAGTGGCCCTGCTCAAAGCACCCCAACACTATCGAAACCTGGTTAATTATGAATGAACTCACCATCAGGCCATCTGCCTCTTGTCATGTCGTTGCGGCACACCTTTACCGCATGGGCGACCCCATCCGGCAAGCCTCTAAAAACGTTGGACAAAAACAGATTTTTGTGACATGATTAGGACTGCATTCCTAGAAATCCGCCCAAATTTTGGACCGCAGCCCGCCCGGCTGCGGCCCGCGCCCTTTGGCGCGTGCGGATTTGTTTTCTTAACCAGTAACTTCGAAACGCGCGCCCCAACAGGGGCGCGCGGGAAAGTGTTTTACATGTCCCCCGATCTCGACAAATACCGCCGCATCGGTGAGGCGGAAGGCGAATACGGGCTCAGCAATCAGGCTCTGCTCGCCCTTTGGGCGTCTCTTGAAGACCTTGCGGCCCGCCCCGACGATTATCCACCGATTTGCGTATCCACACCCCACGCTAAAGGCGACTCTGACCCCTCGCCTGCGCTACACTCAAACCAGAAGGAGGCCAGCCCATGACCACAGCCGTGATTTACGCCCGCGTTTCCTCAAAAGCGCAGCTCAAAAAGGGGGACGGCCTTGCCGGACAGGAATCCCGATGCCGCGATTTTGCAACCTATCGCGGCTATGACGTCGCAAAGGTCTTCTTTGAGCGCGGCGTCACAGGCCGCATCGACAACCGCCCCGCCATGCGCGAGATGCTCACATGGCTGCGCAAACACCGCAAAGACAGCCCCGTTGTCATCATTGACGACATCTCGCGTCTTGCCCGCAATCTCGAAGCCCATATCAAGTTGCGCGCCACTATCGGCGCGGTCGGCGCTCAACTGGAAAGCCCCTCCATCGAGTTTGGCGACGACAGCGACAGCCGCCTGATCGAGAACATGCTCGCCAGCGTGTCCCAACATCACAGCCAGAAAAACGCCGAACAGGTGCGGCACCGGATGAGGGCACGGCTCAAGACGGGGTATTATTGCTTTTGGGTGCCAACGGGTTATGCCTATGTCAAAGGGGCGGGCGGTGGCAAAGTCCTTATGCGCGATGAACCCGCCGCTAGCCTGCTCCAAGAAGCACTGGAAGGCTTTGCCTCAGGCCGCTTTGGATCACAGGCAGACGTGGCACGGTTCCTCGCCCCGCACCCGATCTTTGCACGAGACGCCAAGGGCAACATTCACCCGCAGCGCATCAAGAACCTGCTCACAAACAAGATTTATGCGGGTTACTACGCTTATCAGCCGTGGGGCATCGGCCTGACAAAAGGAAAGCATGACGCGCTGATCTCATGGGACACGTTTGAGCGTATCCAAGCCCGCATGAAGGACACCACAACGGCACCACAGAAGATCGCCAGCACCGACGATTTCCCTTTACGCGGTTACGTCGCCTGCGACGGCTGCGGACATCCCATGACGGGTTATTGGGCGAAGGGGCGCAACAAGCGCTATGCCTACTACGAGTGTTTCCAGAAGGGCTGCGAATTACGCCGCAAATCCATCAAGCGGGCGGACATCGAAGACGCGCTCGAGAGCCTATTACAGTCTCTGACGCCAAGTCGTGGATTGATCGCCGTCGCCGCTGAGATGTTCAAAGACATCTGGGACGGGCGTATCGCGCAGTGGCAAACCCAGCGGAAAGCGCAAAAGACCGAACTGGCGCGGATTGAGGCGCAAATCAGCAAAACGGCAGATCGTTTGATCGACACGACCAGCACCGCCACCGAACGCGCGCTCGAGGCCAAGATCGACAAACTCGAAGCACAGCGGGTCAAACTCGCCGAAGACCTGGCCTATTCCAAGCCAAAACCCGATGACTTCCAGCGAAAATTTCGAACCGCTCTGGCGTTTCTCGCAAACCCTTGGAAACTCTGGGAAACAGGCCGAGGCAGTGATCGCCAAACCGTCCTGAAACTGGTTTTTGACAATCCCATCCCATATGCGCGTGAAACAGGGTTTCGAACCGCAAAAACCACCATACCATTCAATACCTTAGACGATATCGAAGGGGCGAAAAGGAAAATGGCGGAGACTGTGGGATTCGAACCCACGGGACGCTCTCACGCCCAACGGTTTTCAAGACCGCCGCATTCGACCACTCTGCCAAATCTCCGTCAAACCATGCTTTAGGCACGCCCGCGCGATTCGGCAAATAGGCAAACGCACGAGGAAAATTGCCGATCACGCAGACCCACGCTTTTCAGAACGGCCATCGCGCGCTATGGTGATCCCATACATCCGCTTCGGCGGACCATAAATACGTGTCGCAAACGGCGCGATCGGCCCAAAAAACGGGCCACACAGGCATATAGCAGGCAAGGACGCAGTCCATGAGCAGAGCATTCACATCCCCTAGGTTGCGCACAGGCGCGGCGCTGATCCTCGCAACCAGCCTATTGGCCGCTTGCGACGAAAGCGGCCAGTTTGTCGCCATGCAAGCGTTCCAGCCCAAAAACACCGACACGCAAGGCGCGCCAGACCTAACTGCCGCCATCAAGACAGTTGAGCGGGATGTCGAAGCGCCAGATGTGTTCTCTGCCACCGAGGCAGGCCTTTGGGACGGTCGCCCATCGCTTGGCGGCGTCTGGGTCGCGCATCCCGACGTGAAAGAGCCCGAGCGGGTGATCATCCGCAACCCCAGCAATGACAAGTTTGTTGTGGGCGCGCTCTTCCGGCGCGAACGGGACATCCCCGGCCCGCGCATCCAGATCAGTTCGGATGCGGCAGAAGCCCTTGGCATGCTGGCAGGTGCGCCTGCGGAGCTGAACGTGACAGCCTTGCGCAAGGAAGAAGTTGCCGTGGCCCCAGAAACGCCGCCACTGGTCGAAGCCGTGGAGGCTCCGGGCGAGATTGCATCAACGACACTTGACCCGATTGCCAGTGCCGCCGCCGCGATTGACGCACCCACGCCTGGCATCCAGCCTGCAGCAACCACTCCGGCGCCAGCACAAGTGGCCGCGACAACGCGGCCGGCGGCGTCCAGACTTTCAAAACCTTTCATCCAGATTGGCATCTTTTCGGTTGAGGCCAATGCCGAACGCACCGCCAAGCAGATGCGCGGCGCGGGCATCATCCCAACGGTCAAGCAGTTCGACCGGGACGGCAAGCCGTTCTGGCGCGTTGTGGTCGGCCCTGCCGCCACATCGGGCGAGCGCACGCAACTGTTGGGCAAGATCAAGGATGAGGGATTCACTGACGCATACGCTGTCTCAAACTGATCCTGAAGAGGACCCAAACCTTGATCCGCACCCTCGCTGCCACTGCTTTGCTGATCGCAACGGCTCTGCCCGTCACCGCGTTTGAAACGCGGGCGACGGCGGCATACGTTTATGACCTGAGCACAAGCACGGTCCTGTTGAACAAGAATGCAGACGCGCCTCTGCCGCCTGCATCAATGTCCAAGCTCATGACGCTTTATGTGGCGTTTGAGGCGATTGAACGGGGTCAATTGCGGATGACGGACGAGCTTGTCGTCTCGGCTCATGCCAACAGCTTTGGCGGCTCGACCCTGTTTCTGAAAACCGGCGAACGCGTCACGGTCGAAGAGCTTATCCGCGGGATCATCGTCTTGTCGGGCAATGATGCCTGCGTGGTGATCGCCGAGGCGCTCAGCCCCGATGGGACCGAGGGCGGCTTTGCCAGGATGATGACCCGGCGGGCGCAGGATATGGGCATGACCAACTCCACTTTCGCCAATTCCAGCGGCTGGCCTGCTGCGGGACACCGGATGTCGATGCGCGATCTGGGGCTGCTGGCCACGCGCCTGATCGAGGATTTCCCGGAATACTATCCGATGTTTTCGGAAACCGAGTTTCTCTTTGATGCCACGGAATCGGCCAACCGGTTCAACCGCAACCCCCTTCTCAAACTTGGGATCGGGGCCGATGGGCTCAAAACCGGCCACACCCAAGAGGCGGGTTATGGCCTGACCGGGTCGGCCAAACAGGGTGACCGCCGCGTCGTTTTTGTGGTGTCGGGCCTCGACAGCACAGCCGCGCGGGCGCAGGAATCCGAGGCCATCGTCAACTGGGCCTTCCGGCAGTTTGCCGAACGCACCTTGGCGACCGAAGGCGAACGGATCGCAACAGCGCAGGTCTGGGAAGGCGCGGAACCGATTGTCGGGCTTGTTCCAGCCGCAGATATCTCCGTGCTGCTTCCCGTGCTTGCCGGAAATGAGGTCAGCGCCGAAGTGGTCTATAATGGCCCCGTTCAAGCCCCGATTGCCGCGGGCACACCACTGGCCGAACTGGTGCTGCAACCCGAAGGACTGCCAGAGCAACGCTTTGCGCTGGTGGCTGAGGCAGACGTGGCGCATGGCGGTTTTCTTGCGCGGATCTCAACGGCAGCCATGTCCCTCATCGACCGGATCAGCAGCAGGTCCACATCCGAAAGCGGCGCGTGAGCACCGGCACTTTCATCAGTTTTGAGGGGATCGACGGCTCGGGCAAGTCCACCCAGGCCCGCATGTTGGCCGATCACTTGCGCAGCAAAGGCCATGATGTCGTGCTAACCCGCGAGCCGGGTGGCTCACCGGGCGCTGAAGAAATCCGCGCGCTGGTGCTGCAAGGCGATCCGGACCGCTGGTCCGCCGAAACCGAATTGCTGCTCTTCACCGCCGCGCGGCGCGATCATATGGAGCGGTTGATCCTGCCCGCCCTGGCGCAGGGCAAGATCGTAATCTGCGACCGCTTTGCAGACAGCACGCGAATGTATCAGGGTCTCAGTCGCGGTGACTTGCGCGGTACAGTGGACGCCTTGCATACCTTGATGATCGGCCGCGAACCCGATCTGACACTTCTGATCGACATGGACCCAGAACAAGGTCTGGCGCGCGCCAAGGGGCGACAGGGTAGCGAAGAGCGGTTTGAGGACTTTGGCACCGAATTGCAAACCAAGATGCGGGCCGGTTTCCTTGCCCTGGCCCAAGAATTCAACAGCCGTTTTCGGGTAATAGACGGCGCGCGTAACATCGAAGCTGTCGCCACAGACGTAACAAACGCCGCACAAACACACCTCGCACGCAAAACCGACGCGTCCGCTTCTCTCAGCGAATAGTATCCTCAGGTTTTGGGGAGTGGCCCCAATGCACACCCTGTCGAAATGCACGCAATGAACTTCGCGTACCCTACACAACATGGGTTGCAAAGTTCATACGAATTTCCTGTCCCCCCGCCGCGCCGCAATGCTACATCCCGCACATGGCAGACGACACCAATGACCCAACCCGCGTGCCCGGCGCACCGCATCCGCGTGAAACCAAGGCGTTGATCGGCCAAGACGCCGCCCAGGCTGCTTTTCTTGATGCATTCACCACCGGTCGCCTGCATCACGCCTGGCTGTTGACCGGCCCGCGCGGCGTGGGCAAGGCTACCTTGGCCTGGAAGATCGCGCAGTTCCTGCTTGCCACGCCGGACATTGACGCCGATGACATGTTTGGCGCGCCCGTTCCAACCTCGCTCGACATCGCCCCGGAACATCCTGTGGCCCACAGGGTCGCGGCCGGGGCCGAGCCAGGTTTGAAATCCGTGCACCGTAGCGAAAATGAAAAAACCAAGCGGTTGCGCGATCAGATCACCATTGATGACATTCGCGCACTTGCCGGCTTCTTTCAGCTGTCGGCCACCGATGGGGGGCGCAGGGTCGTGATCATCGACGCGGCCGACGAGATGAACGCAAACGCCGCAAACGCCTTGCTCAAAATGCTCGAAGAACCGCCCGCTCGCACCACACTGTTGCTGGTCTGTCATCAACCCAGCCGCCTGCTGCCTACAATCCGCTCGCGTTGCCGCACTTTGCGGCTGGGTCCGCTGAACGCTGATCAAATGACCCACGCCATGGCCCAGGCGGGCGTTACCCCCGGCGCCGACAGCACCGCACTGGCAGAACTGAGTGCCGGTTCGGTGGGCGACGCGCTGCGCCTGGCCTTGCTGGACGGGTTGAAAATCTATGCCGAAGTGATCGCCCTCTTGGGCACCATGCCAAACCTGGACCGAGCGCGCGCTTTGGCGCTGGCAGAGGCGGCGGCGCAGCGCGGTGCTGATCAACGGCTGGACTTGCTTTATACGCTGATCGACATCGCGCTGACGCGGCTTGCCCGGACCGGCGCGACCGGCCAGCCCCCCGCAGTCGAGGCAGCACCAAACGAGGCCGCAATCCTGACCCGACTGGCTGGCACGCAATCCCAGGCCCGCGCCTGGGCTGACACCGCGCAATCCGCGCTGGCACGGGCGCGTCATGGCCGGGCGGTCAATCTTGACCCCGCGGCCCTCGTGCTCGATACGCTGTTCAAGCTTCAGCAAACGGCGCCCCCGCGATGACCCCACCCGAGATTACCGACAGCCATTGCCACCTCGATTTCCCCGACTTCGAAGGGCAACTGGACACGTTCATCGAAAATGCCGCCGCAGCAGGCGTCACGCGCATGGTCACGATCTGCACCAAGCTGAAAAACGAACCCAATGTGCGCGCTATTGCCGAAGCGCACGCACCGGTTTTCTACGCCGCAGGCACCCACCCGATGAGTGCCGCCAGCGAACCTTTGGCCAGTGTGGAAGAGCTGATCACCCTGTCGCGGCACGGCAAATTCGTCGGGATCGGTGAGACGGGGCTCGATTACCACTACACTGCCGACAGCGCGGACATCCAACAGCAATCGCTGCGCATCCATATCGCTGCGGCCCGCCAAACGGGCTTGCCACTGATCATTCATGCCCGCGCCGCCGATAAAGACATGGCCCAAATCCTGTCCGAGGAATACCAAAACGGCGCTTACACCTGTGTCATGCACTGCTTTTCCTCGACCCAGGCGCTGGCCCACGCAGCCCTCGATCTGGGCTTTTACCTCAGCATGTCCGGCATTGCCGCGTTCCCCAAAAGCCAGGAACTGCGCGACATCTTTGCCAGCGCACCTATCGACCGGATCCTGATCGAAACCGACGCGCCCTATCTGGCACCGCCTCCCTACCGGGGTAAGCGGAACCAACCCGCTTATGTGGCGCACACTGCCCAAAAAGGGGCCGAGATTTTCGGCCTTGGCTATGCCGAATTTGCGGCACAGACGCAAAAGAACTTCGACCGCTTGTTCTCCAAGGCGGCCGCGTACAAAGTAAGCGCATGACCGACACGCTGACCTTCACGATCCTGGGCTGCGGCTCTTCCGGGGGTGTCCCACGCTTGGGCGGGCATTGGGGGGATTGCGACCCGGCGAACCCGAAAAACCGGCGGCAACGCTGCTCGCTTTTGGTGGAACGGTCCGGGCCCGATGGCACGACCTCCGTTCTTATCGACACGTCACCTGACCTGCGCAACCAGTTGCTGACGGCCGAGGTCGGACGCCTCGACGGGGTCATCTATACGCACGCCCATGCCGACCATGTGCACGGGATCGATGATCTGCGAATGGTTGTCTTCAACATGCGCGCACGGCTTCAGGTCTGGGCCGACGGCCCGACCCAAGACGCGCTGCTCAGCCGCTTTGGCTATGTCTTTGTCCAGCCCAAAGGGTCGCCCTACCCACCAATCCTGGAACTGAACACCATTGACGGAAACGTTACCATCGACGGCACGGGTGGGCCAATCACGCTCCAACCCTTTGAAGTCGGACATGGCAGCATCGACGCCCTGGGCTTTCGGATCAACGATGTGGCCTACCTGCCCGACGTGGCCGACATTCCCGACACCGGCTGGGCCAAGTTGCAAGGGCTGGACTGCTGGATCGTGGACGCGTTGCGTCGTGACCCGCACCCCACCCACAGCCACCTGTCCAACACGCTGGACTGGATCGGACGGGCCGAACCAAAGCGGGCGGTGCTGACCAACATGCATATTGATCTGGACTATGACACTGTCCTTGCCGAAACCCCTGACCACATTGAACCCGCCTATGACGGCATGAAGCTGAGCTTTCCCGTCCGGTAACGTCTCTGTTCCAAAAAATCCCCGCCGGAGGCATTTGCCGCTTCCGCACGCGCAAAGGCCCGATCATGCAAGCGCTTCTCGACGTCATCCTGCCTGTCTTTCTGGTGATAGGCTTTGGCTATGTCGCCGTATGGAAGGGGCTTTTTCCGGCAACGGGCGTAGATGCGCTGATGAAATTCACCCAGCAATTTGCGATCCCTTGCCTGCTCTTTTCCGCCATCGCCAAGCTTGACCTGTCGGCCAGCTTGGACGCGCGCCTGTTGATCAGCTTTTATGCGGGCGCGGCATCCGGGTTTTTCTTGGGCTTTGCGGGCGCTCGGATCCTCTTCAAGCGCGATTGGGAGGATTGCGTGGCCATCGGCTTTTGCTGCCTCTTTTCCAACTCTGTCCTTCTGGGGCTGGCCATCAACGAACGCGCTTACGGTCAAGAGGCATTGGCCGGGGCCTATGCTATCATCGCATTTCATTCGCCCTTTTGCTACGGCCTTGGCATCACGGCAATGGAGATCGCGCGCAATCGGGGCCAGTCGCCGCTGGTCATGGCGCGCGGTGTTGCCCGGGCCATGTTCCGCAATGCGCTGGTTCTGGCGATTGCCGCAGGCTTTATCGTGAACCTTACCGGTCTGGTGTTGCCCAACGTGCTGAACGACGCGCTTGATCTGGTGATCCGTGCCGCCTTGCCCACCGCGCTTTTTGCCCTTGGCGGCGTGCTGATCCAGTACAAGCCCGAAGGCGACGCGCGGGTCATTGCCATGGTCTGCGCCATCTCACTGATTGCACATCCCGCAATCACATGGATGCTGGGAACGTCCCTTTCAGTACCCCGTGATGTCTTCAATCCGGGCGTGTTGACGGCTGCCATGGCACCGGGCGTAAACGCCTATATTTTTGCCAATATGTATGGCCGGGCGCGTCGGGTGGCTGCGTCATCGGTTTTGGTGGCGACAGCGGCATCGGTGATTACGGCGTGGCTGTGGTTGATGGTTCTGGGATAGACAGCCGCGCGCGACGCGCCCGCGCCAGTTGTGCATTGAGGGCCGCGCCCAACAGCACCAGATAGGCGCTGATGAACAACCACATGAGCATCGCGATCACCGCCCCGATGGAACCATAGACCTCGTTATAGGTCCCGAAATTTTGCAGGTAGACCGAAAACCCGACCGACGCGCCGACCCAGCCGATCGCAGCAAAGACAACACCGGGAGAGATCAGGCGGGGCCGCGCGGCACCCAGATTTGGACCCAAGCGGTAGATTAGCGCAAAGCCCGCCAACAGCACACCGATCCCCACGACCCATCGCAGAACCTCGACCCCAAAGACAGCCCAGGCGCCAAGGGGCACAAAGGCCAGCACGAGGGGCAGCACCACAATACAGGCCATCGCGACCAGCACGACGCCCATCAGGCTCAGCGTCAGTAACAGCGCACGCAGGTAATGCGCAAAGCCACTGCGGTTCGGCGCTTCATAGATCGCGTTCAATCCCCGGATCAGGGCGGCAACCCCGGCCCGCGCAGACCACAGCGCCAGCCCAAAAGACAGCACCGACGCCCAGCCCAACGTCAGCCCGTCAGTCGTTGCCAGCCGTACCAACTGCCCCGCCAGCAAACTGTAAACATCCGCCGGGATCAGCGCCTGAAACTCCTCTAGCTGCGTTAGGGCAAAGGCCGGATCGCCCACCAAGCCCCAAAGCGCAATAGTGGCGGCAAGCCCCGGAAAGACTGAAAGGATCGCATAAAACGCGACGCCTGCCGAAATTAGCCCAAGGTTCTTTTCATCAATAATCTGAAAGAGTTGCCGCAGTGCCTGCCACCAGACACGTGGGTCCAAAGGCGGGCGGGCCTGCAAAACGGGGTCAGACATGAAACAAGGCACGAACAGAGGTAAACATGCGTGCGATTGTGACGACCCGCCACCAAATTGGCAAACCGTTTGCCGGATCGGCTAGCGCATGCGCCGGGGCCGCGGGTCAGAGGCGGACAGCAACAACAATCCCACCAGCGGCGTCAAGATCAGCGAGGTAAAGAAATAGGTCCAGCCGCCCAATTTCCGGTTGCGGCCCAACAGACCAAAGAATGCGGCAATCGAGATATAGATCACTGCGATCCAGATCGTACTGACGTGAATAACCATATGTGTTCTCCCCTTAGTCGGTGACCTGCGGTTGGGCGGCGATGCGCCGGATCGTGATCGGCTTGGACGTGATGCGCCCATGTGCGTCAAACACGTGAGCGCCAGTTTCGCCCTCGAATGTCAGAATCGTGCGGAGCCCCGAAGCGATCAAGGCAGGGTCCGTCGTACGCAATTCATCCGCGGCCGCCGCGATCATATGCACCGCATCAAACCCTTGTTCGGCCCACAGCGTCTTCGCTCCCGAAAAAGCCTGGTCCATCCGACTTTCAAACCCTGGCACGTATAGGCGCAGATTTGGCGTGTTGGTGACCGGGTCAAGCACGGCAAAGCGCGTGGGGTGCCCCAGAACCACCGCTTGCGTCATCCCGATCAGGGCCATCTGATCGACAGCCGCCTGCAATTCCTCGCCCTCCAGCAGCAGGACCAGACCTTCAGCACCCAGATCGGACAGCGCGGTCAACTCGGTCAGATATCCGCCTTGCGCCGAGGCCCGCGTGCGATCGAACACCACTTCGATGTCGCGGGCCGCCGCCGCATCCGCAATTGCCACGCGCAGCTCCAACCCAGCCCGGGACCGATCCCCAAGGATCGCCAACGTGCGCATCTCTTGGTCTGCCAGCCCGCTCACAATGCCCGCGCCCAGCATTTCAAGTGTGGGCAAGGTCGAAATGGAGTGGCGAAAGCTAGGTTTGCCAACCCCGGTGTCAAAAACCAGCGCATTGATGTGCACGATACCGGCATCATTGAAAAAGGCGCGCGCAAGGTTCAACGCTGACCTGTCGCGGTGGCCGATGGCTGCAATGGTATGATCCTTGTGCACCTTGCGCCGGGCTGCCAGGTTGCGATCCGCCTCGCGCCAACTCAGGTCCGTTTCATCGACCTCGATCAATTCAAGCGGGCTGTCAGCGATGCCACCCCTGGCGTTCACCTCGGCCACCGCTTGGCGCGCGCCATCCAGAAAGCCGGGATAGGTCTCCTCGTCATAAAACAGACCGATGGCGTAACGCTCTTGCGGCTCCGTCAGGTGGGGCGGCTCGGGCTTCACCCAAAAGCTCTGAGTGCCAATGTTGAGGCCGAAATTGACCAACCCCGTCCATTGCAGGATCAGAATAGACACCAGTGCGATTGCAATGATGCGCAGCCGGGTCACGGCAACATGTCCAACGGTGCCTGCAGGAACTCGGCCGCCGTCAAGGCCCGTCCCCCAACTTTGGCCCGAGGCGAGTTGTTGTTTGACGGCAAAAGCGTGCCCTCAATCGGTTGCGGCGTGACCCCATGCGGCTCAAACAGCGGATCGGGCTTCAACTCATAACGGGGCGCAGGTGTGGTGCCCGGTGTGAAAAAACCCGGCGCAACACCTGCGACCGAAGAGCGGTCCTGCTCAAACACATGACGGTTGCGGCGGCTGGGTTCCAGCAAATCCTCTGCATCGGGAAAGGCGACAACCTGATCGCCGTCAAGTTCGGGCTGCGGTTGCTCGATCTCGCGCACGGTATCGGCCACCTGATCGCGGATCGCAGGCAGCGCAGGGGTCGGCGCGATAGCAGCAGGAGCGGTAGCCGGGGCCGTTGGCGCCAAAAGAGCAGTATCGGCAGGCGGCGGCGCCGTTTGCACCGTGTCAGGGCCAAGGATCAAAGGCAGGCCTTTGTCACCTGACCCAATCACGACCACCTTGGAATTATTGGATTTGGCCAGATCAACCGTCGCCTGAATACCCCGCCACGTCAAAAGCTGGTCATTCAGCGTCTCATTGACTGTCGCCTGATAGTCGCGGATCCCTTCGGCCTCTATGCGCAGGCGCTGCGCTTCCTGCTCTTGGGTGCCAAGGCGGAATACGTAGGCCGCTTCGCGTTGTTGATGCACCAGCTTTTCGGTGATGGCCGCCGAAATCTCTGCGGGCAAGACCACTTCGCGGATGATCACGTCGTTGATCTTGACGTAGCGCTGTCCAACCTCTTCTGCGGCATCCGCCAAAACACTGGTCAGAATGCCCGCCTCGTTATTGTAGATGTCCTCAGGATGTTCGGCCCCCAACCGTTTCCTGAGCACGCTTTCAATCTGATAAACGATGATGGTTTCAGCGTAATTGGGGCCCACATGTTTATGTAGCTGGCCGATCATATCTGGTTCGGGACGAAAGCGGATGGCCAAACGCAGGGTCACGGGCAACCCTTCCTGCGTCAGGACGGTAAAGTCGTGCAGGATGGTCTGAATGCGGATGTTATACACATAAAGCGTGTCCCAGGGATATTTGACATGCACCCCTTCGCCATAGACGCGGTCAACCATCGTACCGCCGCTCAGCGGCTTGAAAATCACGCCTGCCGCGCCGGCGGGGATCATACGGACGATCGCTGGATAAAGCGCTGATAATAGTAGAATGAACAGGATCAGGAAAATGATCGTGCCCTGCCCGATCCGCTCGAACAGTCGCACGAAAAATCCCACGACCGGATAGCGGTCGCGCAGTCGCTCGCCTTCCGGCGAAATCTCACCCTCTGAGACGTTCACAGGCCTTCCCCCACATCAAAGGCTGCCGCCGAACCCGGCGGCAGCCCCAGCCTTTTGCCGGATTGGCAGCTATTGGCGTGTTACGCGGGCTGTGCGGCGCCGGTGTCCACTTCGACATCAGACCCTTTTTTGCCCGATGCTACCAAATCCTTGGCCCGGGACAGCGAGGCCTTGGCAACCTCTTTGCCCTTATGGAACTGCTCGCGGAAACCCGCGCGCAATGCGGACATCTCCACATCTGTCAGGTCCCCACCCCGATCCAGATGCGCCGACAGTACCTTACCTGACGCGTAAGTCGCGGCACCGGCCAGCAGAACCATACCCGCCGTGCCACCCAGCGTGCCGACAAAGGGAATGGATTTGGCCAGGCTGGCCGCGCTCAAGCCCAGCGCGACAGGAGCCACGCCCCCGATCAGCGACACAATGAGGCGCTGCGCCAGCTTGTCGTTGAACGACACGCCATAAAGGTTGGTCAGGCTGTGCACCATCTTGACCTGCAGGGCGACAATCGCCGCCGCATCGAAGGCAGGCACAGGCACCAGTGCCACGGCCATTGAGCCGATGACAAAGGTCTTGATCAGGCTTTCAATTTCAGCCTCGGAGGGCAGTTCGACAACGGCCACCTCTTCGCCTTCGTTTGTACCAGCCTCTGCTTCAACGGCTTTGCGCGCAGCGGCGGCCATTGTCTCTTCGGTCTCTTCTGTTGTTTCTGATGTGCTTTCCACCTGATCACCACTGTCTTTTGCGGCAGCGCTGCTTTTGGTGCTCCGGCTCTTTGATTTTGGAGAGTTCGCCATTTTCAATCCCAGACATTCATAAAATAATGCTCCAACCATACACCAAATGCGCGAATCATCTAGCTTCTTATTCTTGTATGGGTGGAAAAAACGGGGCCGCGCTGGGGTTAAGCGCCTGATTCTTGACCATTCGTCGCCCAAAGCTCGCTTTCGCGCGCGATGTTGAGAAGCAAAACTCCGATCCGGTCCAGAAACAGCATCACGAAGGCCACGAGTGTCAGTGACGCTGGCGGGGTGGACGAAAAGACCGGCAGCACAAACAGCGCAGAAAACAACACTGCATACCAACGCAAACGGCTCCAGAGTGTCATGCGCCAGGCCGTTTGCTCTGCCGCGACCGCATGTTTACCCGCTGTAACCAAATCCTGGCGCATGTCGCGGCGCACCCATTCCAGCACCTCTTCACGCCACGCCTGGGCAGATGCACCTGCCCCCCCGAGCGACGCCGCCTGCGCCGCCACGTGGTGCTGCAATGCCAATTCGGCCTGCGCATGACGCCGCGCGGTGACAGTACTGGGCACCAAGGCCTGCCAAAACGCGATCGCCAGCCCGATGGTGATGGCAAAAAGGACAAAGCTCTGCACAAACAACAAAAGGGCAAACACGATAACGTATGTCATGGCGCTGACAATTTGCACCTGTGCGGCCGCCCACGGGGCGTCCGGCACGTCCATCTCAGTCAGGTCTTGCACCAGTTTATTGCAAGCCCGCGTCATCAACGCGGTGACACAGACCAACAGGACAAAAGTGGCCAGAAACGTCCAAAAACCTCCCGGAACCATGCCCCGTTGCGCCAGGCTGATCACGGCCCATGTGAGCTGCACCAGCGACAAGGCAAGGATCAGGGCCGCCGCCGCCGATAGAGCCAACAGATTCAGCGTTGCGCGCGGCGCGCTCAGCATCATGTTTTGAACCATCGACACCAGCATCACGCTCGCGCCCCGGTCCATGTCAGCAACAAATGATCTGCGCCGACATCCCGAGCGGCGCCTGCATGGACCACCACCAGCGTCTTTGCCAACGCCTCGGCGCCCTTCATCACATCGTTCAGATCCAGCTTGAACGGCCCGTCAAACACTCCCGCGCGAGCCTCCACGGCGACAACCGGCGCGTCACTGGCAAAGGCGGCGAGCAGCGCCCAATGCGCGCCACGCCGCGCGCTGAGTTCGGGGGCAAAGCCGCCTTCCCATGGGGCGTCAGTGACTTCGATCCCTGCACCGCGCAAGAGCGGTGCGTAAGTGATCCGAACAGGATCAAAGGGGGGGATGAACGGCCACGGCACGTCAAACACGCCTGCGACATAGGGTTGGCCATCGCCCCGGTACGTCGCCAGCGTCGAGACAAGCGCTTGGCACTGCGCCGCGTCACCGGTCGCAATATGCACGACGCGGCCTGCGCCCATCTGAAAGGGCACCGCCCCCGGCACATCCAGAACCTGATCACTCTGTGCGGCCCAAACGCGACCGGGGGTCTCCGCGACGGGCCCCGGTTCCTTTGGCAACCAATTGAGGCGTGGAAAGTCGCGGTAGGTCGCAATAATCGCATGGGCAGGCAGCACACAGGCCAGGCTCAGCAGAGCAATCAGCGCCAGATTGGTGGCAGACAGCCCGCCCGCCAGCACCGGCAGGGCATGGACTTGCACGAAAGTCGCAAGCAACAGAACCGCGATCGCGCCAACCTCATACCACGGGCGTAACGGATCAGGGGCATAGCGCGACAACAGCATCGCCACAGCACTTAGAACCAAAAACACCACCTGAATGAACAGCGCCAGTCGCGACATGCTGGCCATACCAATCAGCAGCACAAGGGTGATGAAACCGGCCCCCAAAAGCGTGGTTACCGTGCCAATGGCCGCAACCGGGCTCAAAACGTGCAACGCGGCCCGGGTCGTGTCATCACCGGGCGCATCAATCAAACGCTCAGCGGCCCGCAGCCGCAGATTGACCCAGGCCAGAATCTGGCTGGTGCGCACCGCATGGCGCAAAACGGATTCCGTGGCGATGGCCCCAATGGCCAACAATACAAAGATCACGATATGGTCGTGAAACGGCGCTCCCGCCGCCTGGCTGCGCAAAACCGAAAGTGTCGCCAGCCCGATCAGAACAGCAAACACCCCGCGCAGCGCCCAGAGAAGGACCATGCGCCACCGGAATGCACCGCGATCAACTATGTGAATTGTATCGGCCACGCGGCAAATTGCTTTCTAAAAATGCGCTCAATTCCGCAACTCACCCAAAAGCAATGCGTGGGCTTCTGCCGTCTTGACACAACACGCACCTTCCCCTCACGGTAGAGCGCATACTCGTTTTCGTAGCAGCACCACCCGCATTTTTTCAACCCTTTTAAACCATTCGAGTGACGTATTGACCGCATCTGCCTCTGCAATAGCCCAACCGCAACGCCGACGGCGCGCTGCCGCGACGCGTACGCGGATTGAAAAAGTGGCCGGGTTTGGGCCATCTGTCGGCGTGGCAGAGCTTGAGATGCGCGGACCGCCACCCGCTGCGCGCCCTGCCCAATCGGACACACGGCGCAGTCCGGCCCGCCTGGCCTGGACGCCCCCCACCAAGTTGCCCGGTCTGGAAAACCTCTATGCCAGCAGCGCAATCGGCCCCACCATCGCGCCCGAAGGTGTCGGTACAACCAAGGTTTTCACCACCGCCATCACAGCCCAGGCCGAACGCCTTTTTGCCTTTGCCCTGGCCCAGTTCGGTCTCGTCCAGGCGCAAGCACAAGCGCGCCGGGCCGTGCGTGCGGGCACGGGGCCCTCGACGCTGGATCGGCTGCGCGAATGGCGCGGCAAGACCAACGCCATGGCCGCCTTTGGCGCGGTGACGTTGGCCTATTGGGCCTTTATGCTGACCGACGGCGCGTTGCGGATGCTGGTGCTGTTGCACTTTCACACGTTGGGGTTTTCGGCAGTCCAACTGGCCTTCATGTTTTTGCTCTACGAGATCATGGGGATCGTCACGAACCTCTCGGCGGGCTGGCTGGCGGCGCGGTTCGGGCTGACCGCCACGCTTTACACCGGGCTGGTCTTGCAAATCGTCGCTTTGGTGGCGCTGTCGGCGCTTGATCCCACCTGGACGCTTTGGTTTTCGGTCCTGTTCGTGATGCTGGTGCAGGGCCTTGCCGGCGTGGCCAAGGATTTCACCAAGATGAGCTCCAAAAGCGCTGTCAAATTGCTCGCCCCCAAGGATCAGTCCGGCGCACTTTTCAAATGGGTCGCGGCGCTGACGGGGTCCAAGAACGCGATCAAAGGCCTAGGTTTCCTATTGGGGGCGGCCCTTCTGGCGCTCTTTGGTTTCACCGGATCCGTGCTGATGATGGCCGCCGGGCTGGGGGCCGTCTTGCTGGCGGTCGGGCTGTTCATGCCGCGTGGTTTGCCTATCGGGCGCAAGGATGCAAAATTTTCCGAAGTTTTCTCAAAAAACAAAAATATCAACGCCTTGTCTGCGGCAAGGGTATTCCTGTTTGGGGCGCGCGACGCGTGGTTCGTTGTCGGCATCCCCGCCTATTTCTACACCGTGCTCAGCACCGGCACTGCTGCAAGCATGCAGGCCGCCTTCTTTGCCATCGGCACATTCATGGCGTTGTGGCTGGTGGGCTATGGTCTGATCCAGGCCCTGGCCCCCAAACTGCTCAAGGCCAAGGACAAACCGTTGCGCGATGTGGTGCACATGGCCCAACGCTGGGCGGCAATCCTGGCCCTTGTGCCCGCCGGGCTGACACTGGCGGCGGTACTGGCGGGCGGGCCTGCGCTATGGCTGACGCTGACACTGGTTTTGGGCCTGTTGCTTTTCGGGGCCGTCTTTGCGGTGAACTCGTCGCTGCACTCCTACCTCATCTTGGCGTTCACCAAGGATGAGCGGGCGGCGATGGACGTGGGATTTTACTACATGGCCAATGCAACGGGCCGCTTGATCGGGACGCTGCTGTCCGGGCTGGCCTACTTCCTGGGAGGCTTGCCCACGGTTTTGGCCGCCTCTACAGGAATGGCCGCGCTGAACTGGATTTTCGCCCGTCGCCTCAGCGACACGTTCACCGAAGAAGAGACCGACCTTCCCACTCCGGTCGCTCCAGTTGAACAACCGGTCAAGGGCGCAGGCGAAGCCGAGCCCATCCGCATCCGGCGCAGCCCACCCCGACGACAAAGGCGGATCCATGGGGCGATGGCCACGGGTTAGGCGTGCGTTTTTGGTGTTTTCCCGGCGCTTGCTTTTCGCTCATCCGTCATCGCGGCGATGGTTGGCACAAAAAGATGGGCAATGATCGCCCGTGCCACCGTCCAATTCACTGCAAAAACCAGCAGGGGCAGAACCAGCCCGTGCATAGTGTGAAACACCACCAGTCCGGTGACATATTCAAACAAATCCCCCACCTTGCTCATGAAGGTTTCATGCAGCGTGTTCAGCCCCGCCTTGATGTTGTCGCCTTCGCCCCAATGGGCAACCACATCCTTGCCTTTGAACGTGTCGCGCGCCGCGTTGGCCAGATCATGCGCCGCCGCCTTGGGCGCCAGCAATGCATGCATATCCACCAGGCTGACCACCCCACCGGCAAGGTACAGGCTGAGGGGAAAGATCACCGTAACTGCAACAAAGACCATCAGCACAATGCGTAGCACATCGAGCGCTATCACATGCGCCGCACCTTGATGGAATAACCACGCGGCACCCAGTGCCGCCAAGATGATCACCAGCACCGCCTTGTAGATATAGGGGCCAAGCGACGCGGCCACATCCGACAGCACCCGCAGCCCCTCAAGCACTGCCGCGGCCCCAATCGCCACATATTGCGCGCGTTGCAACAGAGCCTGCGCTTCGGACACCGCGTTGCCAATCTGAATATCCGCCTTAACGATCAGCGCCACACCCACATCAGTTGATGCGGTCACGTTCAGCACCGTCAGCGCCTCGGTAAATGCCACCAGATCTTCGGCATTGCTCTTGATGGCGGTCTCGAGAGTTGCGGTATTTTGCGCCTCCACATAGGCGAACGGATGCAGGTTCGACAAAGAGGACAGCGCCGGCACAAAGCTGAGCACCAGAAGGATTGTAACCGCGATGGCGGCCCATCCAGAAGACGGGACTTTACCCAACTGCATCGAGGGCACCACAGCGGAGTTTCGACAGATCGGACGCCGAGCCAAAGAACCAATCGGCATCCACATCGCCGGGTACGCCGTCCACGCGTCCAGTCTCAGCATATTGCCAGAACCACAGTGTTGGCGGCAGCCCTTCGGACGGCAGTGACGAGGAATATTCGGCCAGCCACACCGGCTGCGTCGGCGGTATCATGGGCGCAAGCGCCTTATAGTGGCTGAGGTCAATATACAGCAGCGGCTGACAGTTGGTCACCTCTTTGACATGGCTCATCCACGCCACGGCCTGCTTGTAATCCTCCTGGGTCAGCGTTCCTTCCAGATCAAGCGTCGGTGGCAGTTGCAGCGCCTGACCAGCAACGGTTTTCAGAAAAAATTCTGCTTGTGCGACGCCATCATCCCCGGTCTGAAAAAAATGATAGGCCCCAACCGGCAGGTCCACCGCATTGGCCCCCGCCACATGTTGGGTAAAATCCTTGTCGGGGGAGCTGATGCCCTGGCTTGCCTTGGCGAACACAAAGGAACTGCCGCCCGCCTTGACCGCGTTCCAGTCGATATTGGTGCCTTGAAAATGCGACACGTCAAAGCCGGGTGTGCGTTCGCCGGGATCAGGGGTAAAGCCGCCAAGACCAAGGCTGATCCCCGCGCACCCCGCCACAGTCAGCGTGATCGCAAGGCCAAGGGCGGCAATGCGGTGATGGTTCAAAACATGGTTCATCATCTTTGTGTCTTTCAATATGTGTCGCGGAAGGGGCCGCGCCGCAGGCTCAAATCATCGTGTCCCGGTGGCGGTCGCTAGGCCCGCTGACAGCACCGCAATCAGCGCCGTTGATCAGAATCGATCCACCCTGTGGTTGAGTATCTTGGACAGGGACGGCTCAAAAGTCCAATCCCGGCTTCAGCCTGACATCCGCCATTCCAGGAAAAGACACGGCCCGGTGATTGCAAAGCCAAGGGAAATCAGGTTCAGACATTGCTGCCGCCCTTGCGCAAAAACCCCAATGGCTCTGGACATTTATCCGGCATCAGGTAGGCACAGGCGGGTATTGCAGCCCTCCCAAGACAGGATTTTCTCATGGCAACGCTTCCTGATTTTCGATTGGAAACCCACTTTGCCAAATGGGAGTTCAAAGCCCGCCATCATATGACCGCCTCCGACGCGCAAAGCATGTCGCTGCGCGATCTGATGGCCATGGCCACGCCCGAGGAACGGGCCGGTTTCGACGACATGTGGCTGGGCTATACCGAAACCTATGGAGCGACCGATCTGCGCACGGCCATCGCTGGCACCTACGCGGCGCAACCGGTGGAAAACATCCTGTGTTTTGCGGGCGCCAGCGAAGGCATTTTTGCCGCCAACACGGTGCTTTTGGATCGCGACAGCCATGCCATCGTGGTCACGCCGAACTACCAATCCCACGAAAGCCTGCCCGCCACCATCTGTGCGGCCACAGCCGTACCGCTCGACCCAGATGACGGCTGGTCACTCGACATTGACCGGGTGGCGGCGGCAATCAAACCCAACACCAAGCTGGTGACCATCAACTTTCCGCACAACCCAACTGGCGCGATCCTGCCGCTTGACCGCTATCACGCGCTGATCGAGCTATGCCGTCACCACGGCATCTACATCTTGCATGACGAAATCTTCAACGGCCTTGGCCCGACGGGGGCACAGCATCTGCCTTTTGTTGCTGACCTCTACGAGAGGGGCCTGTCGCTGAACGTCATGTCCAAATCCTATGGCCTGCCCGGGCTGCGCATCGGCTGGATCGCCTGCCAGGACCGCGACGTGCTGTCCCGAATGGAGCGGCTCAAGCACTACCTGTCGATCTGCAACTCGGGGCCAAGCGAACGGTTGGCATTGATCGCTCTGAACCACCGCGACCAAATTCTGGCGCGCAACTGCGCCATCGTTGATGAAAACCTGCCCAAATGGGACGCATTCTTTACCCGCCACCCCGACCTGTTTGACTGGAAACGACCCGATGGCTCTTGCATGGCCTTTCCCCGCTACAAAGGGGCTGACGGCGTCGAGGCGTTCACCAAATCACTTGTCGAAGACAGCGGAGTTCTTTTCCTGCCCAGCACAATCTACCGCTCTGATCTGGGCGACACACCCACAGACCGGTTCCGGCTTGGGTTCGGGCGCACGGGCCTGGACGAAGGGCTGGCCGCCCTTGAGGCCCACATCATGCGCAACCGCGCCTAGTCGAGGCCCAAACCCTCAACAAACTGCATGAAATCGGCCAACGCGCCCTCGTCCAACGGGCGGCCCGTGAAGCCTTGCACATAAGGGCCTACGCGGCCCATGCGGATGTCCATTGGTTCGCGAACTTCCAGCGCGTGGTAGCCAAGCTGCATGAAATAAAGGATGCGGGCACGGGCATCCGCCTCGGCCGGGGGGTAGCCAAAGCGCGCAAACATCCCGGTCACCGCCTTCAACCGTACCGCATCGGCCGCATGGACGCGCGTGCCCAACGTTGCATCCCGGCGCGACCATTCGCGCACCGCAAAATCAAGGCCGGTGTCAAACAAGGCAGGATCGACGAAGCAGCGAAAAAAGTTGCACAACGCCTCGGTGATGCTGTTGGCGGGGCGAGCGCAATATGCTGTGAGCGTCGCGGTATTGCGCGCCTCCCATTCATCCAGCAGGGCCGCCAACAGGTCCGCGCGGTTCTGAAAATACCAGTAAAAACTGGACCGCGAAACTTGCAGCCGGTCGCTCAGCGTCAAAATCTTCACCTCGGCCACGCCGTGATGGACCAGCACGTCGCGGGCAATATTCAACCAATCCTCGCGGGTGACTTTGACATGGCCCACCAGCGGGGACTTGTCCGGATCATCTCGGTGCAACAGGGGGGCGGGACGGCTCATCGCTTAACTTTCCGGCGGCGCACCGCCCTCGGCGGTCCGCTTGGCGATAAAGGCCTGCAACTGGTCAACCTTGTCCCCGTCCACATCGGGCCGTTGGTCCGCCGCCAGAATGCCCTTCCATATGTCCGTCGCGCGGGTGCTGGCGTCCTGCGCGCCACGTTCGGTCCAGGTGCCAAAGTTCGCATAATCATGCACGACAGGTTCATAAAACTCGGTACTGTACCGTTCCATCGTTTGGGTCGTGGCAAAGAAATGGCCGCTGGGAGCCACCTCTGACAGTGCGTCAAACCCGATCTCGGCCTCCCCCGCTTGCGCGCCCGCACACAACTCCGCCACCATGTTCAGCACTTCCACATCAGTGATCAGCTTTTCATAGGACACGCTCAGCCCCCCTTCGAGCCATCCGGCCGAATGGATGATGATGGTGGCCCCGGCCATCAGACAACCCCAGAGGCCCATCTGGTTTTCATTCGCCGCCTGCACGTCATTGAGGTTCGAGGCCGATCCCGCCGCCGACCGCCACGGCAACCCCGTGAACCGCGCCAATTGCCCAGCGGCCAGAGAGGCCTGAAAATGCGCGGGCGTTCCAAAGGCGGGGGCGCCCGATTTCATGTCCACGTTCGAGGTGAAGGTGCCATAGCACACCGGCGCGCCCGGGCGCACCAATTGGGTCAGGGCAATGGCGGCCAAAGCCTCCGTATGGCTCAGCGTGATGGCCCCTGCCACAGTGATCGGGGCCATCGCCCCCATCAGCGTGAACGGCGTGACAATCGACACCTGCCCGGCACGGGCAAAGTCAATGAGGCCCTGGGCCATCGGAATGTCCAGCGTGCGCGGACTGTTGGTGTTGATGATCGTATAGCAATGCGGATGGGCCGCGAATTCGTCATCCGACACCCCCCTGAAATCCCGAAGCATTTCAAAGTTGTCCATCGCCTGCGGCGTACCCCGCGAATAGACAAATGGGAATTTGTCCGTCAGCGTCAGTTGCGCGTCCATGGTGAAATAGTGCCGGATGTTTGTGGCGATGTCTTGCGGCTCGACCAAGGGAGGCATCATCTGGAACACGTCGAAATGGTGGGTCAGTTGGATCAACTCGCGGAAGTCCACGCCGCGCCCGGGGCGCCGTCCCCGTTCCAAATCGGTGGCATGGGGTGCGCCGGCCCCGGGCTGAAACACCAGACTGCCCAGTTCCAACAGCACATCGCGCCCCGGCGCACCCGCCTTGCACGCGATGGATTTCGGGGCCGAGGCCAGCGCCGCCTCGACAATATCGCGCCCGAGGAAAACCATCTCGGTCGCCTCATCGACGCGCGCACCTGCTGCGGCAAAGATCCTGCGCGCCTCGGCCAGGTTCACCTTGACCCCCAGCTCTTCCAACGTGCGCAGCGCCGTCACGTGCATGTTCGCAATCTGATCTGCCGAAAACACTTCCATCGGTGGAAACGGATTTTTTAGCTGGCTATAGTTGGTCTGCCGCGCAGGCGCGCTTGCCCCCTCGCGGCCCCGTCTTCGCCCGCTGCGGGCGGGGCGTTTGCTCACGATGTCCATGGCTCAGCCTCGCATCGCGGCGCCAGTGGGATCATAGGGCGACGGCGCGATGACCTTTGCGGGCCGCTCGACCCCCACGATATGCACCTGCAGGTCAGTCCCCTCGCCCGCCACATCGACGTCCACCATGGCCATAGCAAGCGACTTGCCCACCGTGTGGCCATAGCCGCCCGAGGTCACAAAGCCGACCTTGCGGCCGTCCTGCCATACGGGTTCGTATCCACTGGCATCGGCATCCGCCGCGTCAATCTCAAGCGGGACAACGATCTGCGCAGGCCCATTGCCGTCCCGCTCGGCCAGCGCCGCCTCGCGGCCCACAAAATCGCCCTTGGTCCAATCGATCCAACGGTCCATGCCCGTCTGCGCCGCCGTATACCCTTGGGTGAACTCTGCACTCCAAATGCCAAAACTTTTTTCCAGCCGCAGGCTGAGAAGCGCGTTGAACCCCACCTCGCGAATGCTCAGATCGGCCCCCGCCTCCAGCAGCATCTTGCGCAGCCCGATATGCTCGGAAGCGGCGCAATGGATCTCGTACCCCAACTCACCCGCGACTGACAAACGGCCGACTTTGGCGCGGATCAGGCCCAGATCAAACGGCGCACAGCCCATAAAGGGCAGGTCGCCCACAGGCTGATCCGTCAGCTTTTCCATAACCTTGCGACTGTTTGGCCCCGACAGGCTGAACCCCACCACAGCGTCCGAAATGTCTCGCACATCAACGGCGTCGGACATGTGATCATGGAACCAGCGCATGTGCCAGTCGCGCAGGTAATAGCTGCCCATGATCCACCAGGTGCCGTCGCCCCAGTTGAACACGGTCAGGTCACCGCGCATCTTGCCCGTGGGCGACAACATCGGCGCCAGACGGGCGCGGCCCGGTGCCGGCAACTTGGATGCCATCACCCGGTCCAACCACGCCTCGGCCCCCGGCCCCGACACCTCGAAGCGCGAAAAGGCGGTGATGTCCAACAGGCCCACAGCCTCGCGGACCGCCTTGCACTCGTCCGCCACAACCTCGAACGCATTCGACCGTTTCAGGGTCGGCTTTTCCTCAAACGCCTCATTGGGTGCAAAATACAAAGGTAGCTCAAGGCCATAGCTGGCCCCCCAGCGCGCGCCTGCCGCCGTCATATCCGAATAGGCAGGGGCCATTTTCAAGGGCCGTCCGGCAGGCAACTGCTCGTTCGGGTAGGTCATCACAAAGCGGCGGGTATAGAATTGGCCGGTCGTTTCCTTGATGAACCGCTTGTTCTGCGCATAGTCGCCATAACGGGCCACATCCATGCCAAAGACATCCGCTTCAGGCTCTCCATGGATCATCCATTCGGCCAAGGATTTTCCGACGCCGCCACCCTGCAGGAAACCCGCCATAACTGCGCAAGCGCACCAATACCCTTTCTTGCCCCGCACCGGCCCCACCAGCGGATTGCCATCGGGCGAGAAGGTGAACGCCCCGTTGACCCAGGTCTTGACGCCCACATGCTGCAAAGCCGGATAACGTTCAAAGCCCAGCGTCAACTCGTGTTCGATCCGGTCGGTGTCTTCCTGTTGCAGCTCGAACCCGTATTCCCAGGGCGCGCCGTCCATCATCCAGTGCTCGTGATCGACCTCGTAGATGCCCAACAGGATGCCCTTCTGGTCCTGCCGCATATAGGTGAACCCTTCGAGGTCGACGGTCATCGGCACCTCGAAATCCAGCTTCTCCAACTCAGGAATCGTATCCGAAATCAGATAGTGGTGGTTGAGCGGCGACACAGGCAGCTCGATGCCGGCCATGCGGCCCACCTGCTTGGCCCACAGGCCCGCCGCATTGACCACATGCTCGCAGGTGATGGTACCCTTTTCGGTCACAACCTGCCAGCCATCCGCCGTCTGGTTCAGCTCCAGAACGCGATTGTTCTCGATCACGGTCGCCCCGTGTTTCTTGGCAGCCCCGGCATAGGCATGGACGGTGCCGGTTGTGTCCACGTACCCTTCCCGGTCAGCCCACATGCCGCCCAGGATGCCATCGGTGGACATGATCGGGCACAGCTCGCCCGCCTCTTCCGGCGTGATCAGGCGCACATCGTCAATGCCGATAGATTGGAACGTGCGATACGCCGATTGCAGCCATTCCCAACGATCAGGCGTGCCCGCCAAAGTCATGCCACCCGTCATGTGCAAGCCGATATCCTGGCCCGATTCTTCCTGGATTTCGGACAAAAGGTCGATGGTATAGGCCTGCAATCCCGCAATGTTGGGGTCCGCATTCAGCGCGTGAATGCCGCCCGCTGCGTGCCAGCTCGAGCCTGCGGTCAAAACCGACCGTTCAATCAAACACACGTCTTTCCAGCCGAATTTCGCCAGATGATAAAGCACGGACGTGCCCACAACGCCGCCCCCGATGACAACAACGCGGTAATGAGTGTTCATGGTCTTTCCCCTCGACAGATGCGCGGGCGGTGGGCCGTGCGCAGGCTCTAAACAGTTCTGTCCAATACTCTGCAAATCTTTGGACAGGACTGTCTAGAGCCGTTTGCGACATCCCTAACCTGTAATCCCGACAAAGTGGCGTGTTCAGACCAGCGTCTGCATCCAGCCCAACGTGGCGTCCGTATCGCCGCCGGGCTTGTACTCCGCCCCCAAGGGTGCGTCCCATCCCATCTGGTCAATGGCGGCAAAGATCGCCGCATAGTTCAGCTCGCCCTGATCCGGCGCGGCCCGCTCCGGGACAGAGGCAAATTGGATGTGCCCGATCTGCGTCTTCAAAGCTCCAAGACGGGTGATCACATCACCCTCATTCCGGCCCACATGATAGCAGTCAAACATCAGCTTGAGGTTCGGCGCATTGACCTCCGCGATAATCTGCGCCGCCTGATCGGTGGTCTGCAAATAATACCCGGGCGCATCATGCCGGTTCAACGGCTCAATCAAGATGGTCCGATCCCCCGCTGCACCGCAAGCATAGCGCAAGTTCTCAACAAACGTCTCACGGGCCGCCGAACCACTGGCAAAGCCCGCCATCACATGCACCGCCCCGACCTTGACGACCCGGGCATAGTCCAGAGCCTCGTCAATGGCCGCCCGTGCCTCGGCCTCGCGCCCGGGCAAAGCGCACAGGCCATTCTCACCCGCCGCAACATCGCCTCGCCGCGTGTTCAAGCCCAACATCGGCAGGCCCGTGTCGTCCAGCGCGGCGCGCACGGCGTCGGCAGACACATCATAGGGCCAATGGCATTCCACCGCATCAAACCCTGCCGCCTTGGCCGCCCGAATGGCATCGGGCAACGCGCGATCGGTCCATAAGAACCCAAGGTTGGCGGAAAAGCGGGTCACTCGCCCTCTCCCGGCAGGGTCAGCCCCGCATTGCGGGCATAGACCTTGGCCACTGCCGCATCATCCTCGTGCCCCAGCCCCATGCCCGCCGCGGCAATGAACTGCTGCAAGGCGGTGGCGGTAATGGGCGCGCTGAAATTGGCGGATTTCGCAATGTCCAATACGATCCCCAGATCCTTCGGCCAGATATTCACCTGACTGTGCGGCGTATAATCGCCCGCCACGATATGGGGCGCCCGGTTCTCCAGCATCCAGCTTGAGCCGGCGCATTTGCTGATCACCTCAACAAATTTTTCAG
This sequence comes from uncultured Tateyamaria sp., assembly GCF_947503705.1. Classification (GTDB taxonomy): domain Bacteria; phylum Pseudomonadota; class Alphaproteobacteria; order Rhodobacterales; family Rhodobacteraceae; genus Tateyamaria. The sequence continues at coordinate 41,516 of NZ_CANNES010000004.1, forward strand.
GGGTGACGCCTTGGGTCATCCCAAAGGTCAGCGCCTCGGCCATCGCAGCGATATGCACTCCGGCCAAGAGCTGGTTCACGGCCTTCATGGCCGACCCCGGCCCGGCCGTATCGCCCAGCTCAAAAACCGTCTCGGCCGTCGCCTCCAGCACCGGATGGGCGGCGGCAAAAGCCTCCGCCGTACCGGCCGCCATCACCGACAGCTGTCCCGAAGCGGCCTTGATCGACCCACCGGAAATGGGCGCATCCAGGTAATGCACGCCCAAAGCAGAACAGCGCGCTTCCATCTCCTTGGCAAAAGCGGGTGGCACAGTGGCGCAGGCCACAACCACCGCGCCCTTCCGCATCAGAGGCGCAATGCCATTCTCCCCGAACAATACACTCTCGGTCTGCGCCGCGTTGAGCACAACAACCATCGCCGCATCCAACTGCCCCGCGACATCGGCCAAAGCACCCGGCACACCTCCTTCCGTACGGAACCGCGCCATCGGTGCGTCGGCCACATCAAACCCATAGGTCTCGTGGCCCGCCGCCAGGCAGGACTGCGCCATGCCATAGCCCATTGACCCCAAACCAATAACTGCCGTCCGCTGCCCCATATTCGATCCCTCCAGGTTCAGGCACGTACCCTAACGACGCGGCGCACAACTGCAATCACGCAGGGGGGGCCAATGCTTCATTGTTCCAAAAATACTCAAATCAAAGTACCGTGTCCCATCAGCGCGTCGCAGCCAGCAATCCATCCACATCCACATGCGCCTCCAACCAGTCGGCCAGACCATCCAACGTTTCCTGCACGGTGTGGTCATAGGTGGCCTCCGCCGCCCTCACGCCAAAACCCGCAAGCCAGGCCCGGCGAAAACCATCACTGCGAAACATCCCGTGCAAATAGCTGCCCGCAATGCGGCCATCGGCACTCATCGCGCCCTCATCCGCGCCATCAATCCGTGCGAAAGGGCGCGACCGATCCGGCCCCTCACTGCGCCCCTTATGCATCTCATAGCCCGAAATCGCGCAGCCTGTCGGCACATGCACCGCGCTGACTTCGGTCAATCGCTTGTCCCCGGTCATCACCGTCTCAAGGTCCAATAGGCTCAGCCCAGCTTCCGTCCCCGGTAGCCCCTCGATCCCCTCAGGATCAGCCACGGAATGACCCAGCATCTGCAACCCCCCGCAAATGCCCAACACATGACCACCCCGCCGGTAATGCGCCCGCACATCCTCGTCCCACCCTTGGGCACGCAAAAAGGCCAGATCGCCCCGCGTCGACTTGCTGCCGGGCAGGATCACCACATCCGCATCCGCAGGCACAGGCTGGCCCGCCTGCAACATGGTCAAACGCACGCCGGGTTCCTGTGCCAACGGGTCCAGATCGTCAAAGTTCGAGATGCGCGACAGCTTCAGGCACACAACATGAAGGCCCCCCGCCCGCTCCGGCGTCTTGATGTCAAGCGCGTCTTCGGCAGGCAGTTTCCAGGCATCGCCAAACCACGGGATCACGCCAAATCCGCGCCACCCTGTCTGGGCTTCAATCATGGCATAACCATCGTCAAACAGAGTCGGATCGCCCCGAAACCGGTTCACGAGAAACCCCTGGATCATCGCCGCATCGCCCGGATCAATCACCGCCTGCGTGCCCACGATCTGCGCAATAACACCGCCCCGATCAATGTCGCCCGCCAGGATCACAGGGCAATCAGCAGCACGGGCAAAGCCCATATTAGCAATGTCGCCGGGGCGCAGGTTCACCTCCGCCGGACTGCCAGCCCCCTCGACCAGAACCAGATCATGCTGCGATTTCAACCGGTTAAAGCTGTCCAAAACAGCCTCCATCAACCCCGGCTTCATCTTCGCATAGTCCCGGGCCTTCACAGTCGCAACGCGCTTGCCCTGCACGACGACCTGAGAACCCACATCCGTCTCGGGCTTCAACAGAACGGGGTTCATATCCGTATGCGGGGCCAACCCACAGGCCATGGCCTGCAACGCCTGCGCCCGCCCAATCTCGCCCCCATCGGACGTCACGGCTGCATTGTTGGACATGTTCTGCGGCTTGAACGGCGCCACAGAAAGGCCCCGCCTGACAGCCGCCCGACACAGGCCCGCCACCAACATAGATTTCCCCACATTGGACCCGGTGCCCTGGATCATCAAAGATTTGCTCATCACCCCGCCTTGACGCCGTTCAGGATCACTTCCAAAGTTCGCACGCTCGGGCGTAATTTAGTTTGTGGGATTGAACCAGATGGAAAAACGATACCAGGTGTTCATCTCATCAACATTTCAGGACTTGCAGGGGGCGCGGCAAGAGGTGTCTCAGGCACTCTTGCGCGCGGATTGCTTTCCGGCGGGGATGGAACTGTTTCCTGCGGCGGATGAAGAGCAGTTTGAGTTCATCAAGACGGTGATAGACCAATCGGACTACTACATCATCATCTCGGCAGGCCGGTATGGGTCGATCCACCCGGAGACGGGGCTGAGCTATACCGAAATGGAGTATGATTACGCGGTGGAGATTGGGAAGCCGGTGATCCGGTTGCTGCACAAAGACCCATTCAATGAGTTGAAAGGCGCGCATATCGAGCATGCCGACAAAGGGCGTGCGCAATTAGCCGCATTTAGAAAGAAATTGTCGGCTTCCAGCCTTGTACGTTTTTGGGAGAGCCCGGAGACACTTGGAGGGGAAGTTCTTCATAGCTTAACTCACTTAAAGACAGCAAAACCGTCTAAAGGATGGGTTCGTGGAGAACACACAACCGCATCCGTGTCTCCGGTCGCGGGCTTAGAAAAAAATCTCAGCTTCGAAAGTTTGGCGCCTCTGCGAGTCAAATTGCGGTTCATGGACTTCGATCCGAACTCAATGAATTTTCTAATTAGTGATGACGAAGAACAAGCTTACGAATTGTCCAACGACTCATTAATTTTGAACGGCGCACAATTTGCCCAGCTACTGCTGGGCGGATTCCTATATGCCTCTGAGTTTGACGAGGCGCTCAGCATGGTCACTGGAAAAGAAAGGGAGCGAGGAAAATCAAAATTAAAGCCCACGAAGTTGGCGCAGGTCCGCCCGATATTTGAATTCTTGGAAACAGAAGGGATTTTGATCGCTGTCAAACAGCGAGGATCTCGTCTTTCAATTTGGCGAACTGCGACACGCCAGCGTCCCACTCCTAGTCAAGTATATATCTATGGAACAGATTGGACTTTGTCGGCCAGAGGACGTGCTTTCGCGGTACAGAACCGCGAAGCGATCGAATCCTTGACTTAAAACTCCACCCCCCTCTGCGCCTTCACCCCCAAATCCTTGAACGGGTGCTTGACCAGGGTCATCTCCGTCACCAAATCCGCCGCTTCGATCAACTCGGGCTTTGCGTTCCGCCCCGTCAAAACCACATGGGTCATCGCAGGCTTCTGCTCCAACAGGAAATCGACGACCTCGTCGATGTCCAGATAGTCGTAGCGCAAGGCAATATTGATCTCGTCCAGCAACACGAACTGTATCTCCGGGTCCAGGATCTGCTCTTTGGCGATCCGCCAGCCGTTCTGGGCCGCCGCGATATCGCGCTCCCGGTCTTGCGTTTCCCACGTAAACCCCTCACCAGAAACGAAAAACCGGCACTCCTCAGAAAAACGGTCCCGCAGAAACGTCTTTTCCCCCGTCGCCCAGTTCCCCTTGATGAACTGCACCACCGCGCACGGTATCCCATGCGAAATGCACCGCATGATCATCCCGAAACCGCTTGAGGATTTCCCCTTCCCCGGCCCCGTATGAACCATGATCAGGCCCTTTTCCTCGGTCTTGGTCGCCATCATCTTGTCGCGGGCGGCCTTGATCTTTTTCATCTTGGCGTTGTGGCGGGTGGTGATGTCGTCCATGGCGTCCTCCGGGATGTGTCGCGGGTTTGGTGCCACTAATTTCAACCATGTGCCAGAGGGCATCGCACACTCAGGGCAACTGATCCAGAAACGCCCCCAGCCCTGAGCGGTTGGCATCGGTGAAATGAAACCCGTGCCAGCCACGATCAAGCGCAGCCGCCACATTGCGTTCGGTGTCGTCAATCAGCACATGGGCCTCCGCCGCCGCCCCGCTCCACGCCTCGATATGGTCGAAATAGGCAGGGTCCGGCTTGGCACATCCCAACCGGCCAGAGGCAAAGATGCGCTCGACCCGCGCCCCAAATCCCATCTCACGCTCAATATAATCTGCGCGCCGCGCCTCGTTGTTGGTGCCTATCACGTGGCGGGCCTCGGGCCGGTTCAAATGCGTCATCACGCCGAAATCAGGATGGGCATCGCGCGCAAACCAATAGGCCAAGAACGCCTCCACATCGATCTGATGCCCTGCCGCGTGAAACCACTGCGCCAGCGCGTCACCCAGATCCATCTGCCCCCGCATGATCTGGCCAATGCGGGCCGGATCAAACAGGTGCGCAACCATGGCTTGTGTGTCGATGCCCCAATCCTGCGCCAGCCGGTCGGCCCAGATGAAGCGCCCGTTAACGACATTCGCATTCAAAACGCCGTCAAAGTCCCACACGATGATCCGGTCCGGCATGGGGTCATCCTCCTCACGCGGTTCGGACCAACATAAATCAAGCCGCGGTCAGCCTCCATCTCGTTCTCGCTTGACTCTGTTTCGGACCCCGCGCACTACGGATGCGCTGGTGCCCGAGGTTCGCTTTGGGTGAAAAGGGAATGCCGCGGGCCTCATGGCCCAAACGCAGCCGCCCCCGCGACCGTGACCGGAGAGGTGCCCCGCGCCACTGGCAATTGCCGGGAAGGTGGGGCCACCGACAGAGCAACCCTCTGACATCCGCAAGCCGGGAGACCTGCCAGCGTCGAGACGATTGAAACCGGACGGGGTGTTCCGGGTGTCGGGTCCAACGGCGCTGCCGTCCCGCCATTTTGCCCCGCCCTTTTGGGATGAAATGATGGCCGAACTGCCTCCTGTCGAACTGCCCCCGGTCGAGCTTCTCGTCTGTGTCAAATGCCGCCGTGAAACGGACGTGCCCGAGGGCGGTCAGCGCCCCGGTGAAAAGATGCACGCCGCCCTGGCCGAATGCGTCATGCCCGATGGCGTGACCCTGAAAGCCGTCGAGTGCCTGTCCAACTGCTCCTCCGGCTGCTCGGTCGCCGTGCGCGGCGGGGCAAGCCGCTGGACCTATGTCTATGGCAACTTGATGGAGGACCGCGACGCCGACATGGTCGTCGACGGCATCACCAAATACGCCGCCACCGCCGACGGCATCGTGCCCTGGCGCGAACGCCCCGAACATTTCCGCAAAAACTGCATCGCCCGCATCCCCCCGCAGGAGTTCTGATCATGGCCAACCTCAACAAAGTCCCCGTCACCGTCATCACCGGTTTCCTCGGTTCGGGCAAAACAACGCTCGTCCGCCACCTGATGCAGAACCCCCAGGGCAAGCGTCTGGCCATCGTTGTGAACGAGTTTGGCGATGTGGGCGTGGACGGCGAAATCTTGAAATCCTGCGCGATCCCCGATTGCCCTGCTGAAAACATCATGGAATTGGCCAATGGCTGCATCTGCTGCACCGTGGCCGATGATTTCATCCCGACGATCGAGGCGCTCATGGCCCTCGACCCCCAGCCCGAACATATCCTCATTGAAACAAGCGGTTTGGCCCTGCCCAAACCCCTGCTCAAGGCCTTTGACTGGCCCGACATCCGCAGCAAGATCACCGTGGACGGCGTCATCGCACTGGCCGATGCCGAGGCCGTGGCCGCAGGCCGGTTCGCCCCGGACGTGGCCGCCGTGGATGCCCAGCGCATCGCGGACGAGAGCATCGACCACGAAACGCCCCTCTCTGAGGTGTTCGAGGATCAGATCAGCTGCGCCGACATCATCTTGCTGACCAAACCCGACCTTGCTGGCCCAGAAGGTGTGGCAAAGGCCAAGGCGATCATCGCCGCCGAAACCCCCCGCCCGCTGCCAGTCGTCGAAGTGGCCGAAGGGGTCGTGGACCCCCGCGTTCTGCTGGGCCTGGAGGCGGCGGCCGAGGATGACATCGACGCACGCCCCAGCCACCATGACGGGCACGACGACCACGAACATGACGACTTCGAAAGCGTGATCATCGACATCCCCGAGGTCACAGACCCCACCGATCTCGTGGCCCGGATCGAGGCGATGGCGAAATCGCAAAACATCCTGCGCGTCAAAGGCTACGCCGCTGTCCAAGGCAAACCGATGCGCCTGCTGGTTCAAGCCGTCGGTGCCCGCGTCCGGCACCAATTCGACCGCCCTTGGGGTCCGAATGAACACCGCCAGGGCCGTTTGGTCGTGATTGCCGAACATGACGACGTGAACGCCACAGCGATCCGCGATGCGTTGGTCCAACCTGCTGCCACCGCAGCGGAGTAACAGGTAACGGCCATGCATGTCGTCTTTCGCGAAAGCCACGGGCTTGAGGAAACCGAGACGCCGACCGATCTGGGGCAAACGCCCGCAGATCTGGTTGTGCTGTCCTTTTCCGACAGTGACCTTGGGGCCTTCGCGGCAGCCTATCACCGGGCGGATGGCACACTGCCCACGGTGCGGTTGGCCAATCTGGTGGGGCTCAAACACCCGCTTTCGGTCGACACCTATGTGGAACAGACGCTGGAAGGGGCCAAGGGCATCCTGGTCCGCCTCATCGGTGGCGTGCCCTATTGGTCCTACGGGCTGCAACAGGTTGAGGCGCTTTGCCGAGCCAAGGGGATCGCGCTTGCCGTCCTGCCCGCAGACGGGCGGGTGGACACGCGGCTCGACGACATCTCGACCCTGCCGGTCAGCACCCTGCGCCGCCTTGCGCATCTCTGCGACACGGGCGGCGCCGTCGCGGCCCAGGCGGCTCTGGCGCAAATGGCGCTGGCCTCAGGGCTTTACGCGGGCCCTGTCAAAGGCGCAAAATCCCTGCCAACAGTTGGGGGATGGACACCACAGCATGGGCTGACCTGTCCGATTTTGTCACTCACCGACGACCGCCCGCTTGTCCTGATCACCTTCTACCGCGCCTACCTCGCCGCAGCCGACCTCTCGGCAGTCGAGGCGCTCTACCACGCCCTCGACCAACGGGGCTTTCGCACACTGGGCCTCTTTGCCCCCTCGCTCAAAGCCCCCGATGCCGCAGGCTGGCTCGCCCGCCAGATCGCGCATCTCAAGCCCCGCGCCATCGTCAACGCCACCGCTTTTTCCGGCAAGGGCAGCAAAGGCACCTCCCCGCTGGATGCGGGCGATGTGCCGGTGTTCCAGGTGGCCCTCTCCACCGCGACCCGCGACATGTGGGCCGGGGCCGAACGGGGCCTGTCGCCGGCCGACCTCGCCATGCACGTGGTCCTGCCGGAAGTCGACGGACGGCTTTTTGCGGGCGTAACTTCTTTCAAAGAGCCGCAGGCCAAAGACCCCGACCTTCAATTCGCCCGCTATGCCCACAAGGCCGATGCGGAACGGGTTCAAGCGGTGGCCGACAAGGTCAAAGCCTGGGTCGATCTGGCCGCGCGATCCGCGGACCGGCGCCACCCCGCTTTGGTGCTCAGCACCTATCCCGGCAAGGACTGGAACATGGCCCACGCCGTGGGCCTGGACGCGCTGGCCTCGGCGGAGGCGATCCTTGAGGATCTGGGCAAAGCCGGACATACTACCGGCCCCGACACCGCATCGCTGGAAACGGCGCTCGGCACTCAAACCATCGACTGGCCGCTGGACGACTACCGCGCGGCACTCGCCACCTTGCCGCAATCACTCCAAAACGACCTGGCGGCAGCATGGGGTGACCCGGCTGACGAGGCTCCAGAGGGGTATTTCAAGTTTCCGGCGGTCCAGCGCGGCAATGCGCTTGTGACCCTTCAGCCTGAACGCGGCACGCCGACGACCCGCGACGACGACTACCACGATCTGGCCCGCACACCGCGCCACGCTTACGTGGCCTTCTACCTTTGGCTCCAATCCCAAGCTGACGCACTGATCCATATCGGCGCGCATGGAACACTCGAATGGCTGCCCGGCAAATCCGTGGCTCTGTCAAACGCCTGCTGGCCCGAAGCGCTCGTGGGCACCCTGCCCGTCATCTACCCCTTTATCGTCAATGACCCCGGCGAGGCGGCACAGGCCAAACGGCGCATCGGGGCCATGACCCTCGGCCATCTGCCACCGCCCATGAAGGCCAGCGCCACACCTGACCGCTTGGTGCATCTGGAAAACCTGCTGGACGAATTTTCCAACGCGGACGGGCTTGACCCCAAACGCCGCGACCGTTTGCAAGACGACATCCGCGCCGAGGCGCAGGCGCTCGGGGTCGAGGACGATCTGGGCCTTGATCGGGCGTCTTCGACGGCCGAGGCCATCACCCGCATCGACCGCTTTGTCTGTGACATCAAGGAAAGCCAATATGGCGATGGCTTGCATATCTGGGGCCGCGGCTCTGGCGTCACCAATGGCGCACACATAAGTGCGCCTTACGGGGATGCGGCCTCGTTCGGCAATGAACAATCGTCTTTGCTGGCGGCTCTGGACGGCAAGCGCATCGCGGGCGGACCCTCCGGCTCGCCTTATCGCGGACGCACCGACGTGCTGCCCACGGGCCGCAACCTGTTCACCACCGATCCCCGCTCTGTCCCTACCCGCGCCGCCTATGCCCAAGGCGTCAAACTGGCCGAGGAACTGGTGCGCCGCCACCTGCAAGACGAAGGCGATTGGCCCCGTGGCCTCATCGTCGATCTGTGGGGGTCCGCCACCATGCGCACGGCGGGCGAGGAATTTGCCATGGCCCTGCACCTTTTGGGCGTCCGCCCCGTCTGGGATCAAGGGTCAGAACGTGTTTCCGGCATCGAAGTCCTGCCCATCGCCGACCTCGACCGCCCCCGCATCGACGTGACCTTGCGGGTCTCGGGCCTCTTCCGCGATGTGTTCCCCACCCTCTCGGCCCTCTTTGGTCAAGCCATCCGCGCCTTGTCGGCACGCGACGAGGCCCCCGACTGGAACCCCTATGCAGGCAAGGCGCAGGCCACGCGCGTCTATGGCCCGGCCCCGGGGTCGTTCGGTCTTGGCATGGGTGCCGATCTGGAAACCTTCACCGACGAAAGTCGCGCCGCTGCAGGGGCCGCCTGGCTCCGCGCCAGCAGCTACGCTTTGGACGGCACGGACGCAGTCAAGGACGAGGACGGGCTACGCGCCCGCGTCGCCGCCGCCGACAGCTTTGTCCACCTGCAAGACCTGCCCGAAACCGATGTCCTGCTCGCGTCTGATTACGCCGCCCACGAGGCCGGATTTGCCGCCGCCCAGGCCATCACGGGGGGCAACGCGGCCCTCTATCACCTCGACAGCACCAACCCAAACGCGCCCCGCGCCCGCGCCCTGCCCGAAGAGATTGCCCGCGTCGTCCAGGGCCGCGCGACCCAACCGGGCTGGCTGGCGGGCATGATGCGCCACGGGTTCCGCGGCGCTGCAGAGATCGCCGCCACCCTCGACCACATGGCCGCGTTTGCCCATCTGGCCGGCGTGGTCAAACCGCACCTTTTTGATCTTTACCACGATGCCACATTGGGCGACCCGGCGGTGGCCACCTTCCTGCAAGAGGCCAACCCAGGCGCATATCAGGCCATGCAGGACCAGTTTGCGGCCCTTGATGCTGCGGGCCTGTGGGAAACGCGCCGCAACTCCATCCGCGCTGCCCTTGAGGCCGCGCAATGACCGTCAAAGGCTGGTGTCCCGGCGCGCACCGCCCGATGATGTCCGGCGACGGGATGATCCTGCGCATACGGCCCCGTCTGGCACGTCTCACCCGCGCGCAAGTGCTTGGGATGTGCGACATTTCCCAACGCTACGGCAACGGCATCATCGACCTCACCAGCCGCGCGAACCTGCAATTGCGGGGCATCGCAGAGCGCGATCACCAAGCCGTCCTCGACGCGCTCCTGGCCCTCGACCTGCTCGACCCCACGCCCGAGGCCGAGGCGCGGCGCAACATCGTCACCACCCCGCTCTGGCAAGACGGCGACTTCACGCACCGCCTGCACGAGGCCATTTGCGCCCGGCTTGATGACATGCCCGAACTGCCCGCCAAAATGGGTCTGGCCATCGACACGGGCACAGCCCCGATCCTTGGCGAAACGTCCGCCGATTTCCGCTTCGAACGGGGCGAGGAAACATTGATTCTGCGCGCTGACGGCGCCGCCAAAGGCCGACCAGTGACCACAGACACCGCCATAAGCGCGCTGATCGACATGGCCCGCTGGTTCGGCGATCACAGGGGCACAGCCCGACGCATGGTCGCCGCACTCACGGCAAACACCCTGCCCCAAGGCTGGGCGACAACTGCGCCCCGCCCGCCCGGCACCGCACTGCACCCCGGCCCCCTGCCCGGAAAGCAAGCCTATGGCGCGCCTTTTGGCAGCATCGCGGCCAAAGCCCTTGTCGACCTGATGCACCGCACAAACGCCACCGCACTGCGCACCACCCCCTGGCGGGTCTTCCTCCTCGACGGCGCAACCGCGACACCTGCCACCGACTTTGTCACCAACGAAAACGACTCCCTGCTGCACACCCACGCGTGCCCCGGCAAGCCCGCGTGCGCGTCGGCCACCGTGGACACCCGCGCACTGGCCCGCGCCCTCGCTCCGAATGCACCCAAAGGGCTGCACATCTCCGGCTGCGCCAAAGGCTGCGCACACCCCCGACTTGCCCCGATCACACTGGTCGGGAACAACGGCGCATACGACCTTGTGGCGCACGGCCATCCATGGGATGCCCCCCGCCAACGCGGCCTGACCGCGAACGAAATTCTGCGCGGACTGGACCGCGACGCAATGATCATCAAGGCCTGACCCAATGCCCTATGAATACCAAACCGATGGTGCGGCCATCTACCTGCAATCCTTCGCCACGATCCGAAGCGAGGCAAACCTGTCGCGCTTCGACCCCGACGAGGAACAGGTGGCCGTCCGCATGATCCACGCCGCCGGCATGGTCGGGCTCGAAGAGTACTGCCGCTTTTCCCCCGGTTTCGTGCCCGCCGCGCGGACGGCGCTCGAAAACGGGGCACCTATCCTGTGCGACGCGCGCATGGTCAGCGAGGGGATCACACGGCCCCGCATGCCCGCCGACAACGAAGTGATCTGCACCCTGCACAACGAAGGGGTCCGGGAACTGGCTGCGAAAATGGGTAACACCCGCTCTGCCGCAGCCCTCGAACTCTGGCGGCCCCACCTCAAAGGCGCAGTCGTCGCCATCGGCAACGCGCCAACGGCGCTTTTCCACCTTCTGAACATGCTCGAAGATCCCGACTGCCCCCGCCCTGCCGCCATCATCGGCTGCCCGGTAGGCTTTGTTGGGGCCGTGGAATCAAAAGACGCGCTTTGGGCCGACCAACCCGTACCCTGCTGTATCGTCCAAGGGCGGCTGGGGGGCAGCGCCATCACCGTCGCCGCCGTCAACGCCATCGCGAGCCGCAAGGAATGAGCCCGGCCACCAAACCAGGCACCGTCTACGGCGTCGGCCTTGGCCCCGGCGATCCCGATCTGCTCAGTGTCCGCGCCGACAGGCTGGTGCGCAATGCCAAACACATCGCCTTTTTCCGCAAGGCGGGCCGGCCAGGCCAGGCCCGTACGCTGGCGCACAGTCTTCTGCCGGAAAACGCCACAGAACACCCGATGGAATACCCGGTCACCACCGAAATCCCACTCAGCGATCCGCGCTACAACGAGGTGCTCAGCAGCTTTTACACCGACTGCACCAAACGGCTGCGTACGCTGACAGATGCGGGCGAGGATGTGGTCGTGCTCTGCGAAGGTGACCCGTTCTTCTACGGCTCGTTCATGCACGTCTACACACGGCTCAGGGATGACGTGCCGACCCATGTGGTGCCCGCCATAACCGGCATGTCGGGGGCCTGGACGGCCACGGGTGCGCCGATCACATGGGGTGACGACATCCTGACGGTGCTCATGGGCACGCTCGACAAAGAGACACTGACCGCCCGCATGCAAGATGCCGATGCGCTGGTAGTAATGAAGATCGGGCGCAACATCGACAAGGTGCGCCAAGCGCTGAAGACCGCAGGAAAATACGACGCGGCTTGGCTGGTGGAATACGCCACAATGCCCAACCAGACGGTACAGAAACTCTCCGAGGCAGAGGGCAAAGTGACCCCCTATTTCTCGATCATCGTGGTCCACGGCCAAGGGCGCAGGCCATGAGCGGTTGGGTCGTCATCGCAGGGCTCGGCCCCGGCAGTGACGCAATGGTCACGCCCGAGGTGACCGACGCACTGGCCCAAGCCACCGACATTGTCGGCTACATTCCTTACGTCGCGCGCATCCCTGAACGCCCCGGCCTGACGCTGCACGCCAGCGACAACCGGGTGGAAAGTGACCGCTCCCGCCATGCGCTCGACATGGCGGCGGCAGGCAAACGGGTCGTCGTGGTCTCCTCCGGCGATCCCGGCGTCTTTGCCATGGCCTCAGCCGTGTTCGAGGCACTGGAAGCTGGCCCACAAGAGTGGCGCAGCCTCGACATCCGCGTTTTGCCCGGCATCACCGCCATGCTCGCCGCCGCCGCCCGGATCGGCGCACCGTTGGGCCATGATTTCTGTACCATCAACCTTTCCGACAACCTCAAACCCTGGGCGCTGATCGAAAAACGATTGCGGCTCGCGGCAGAGGCGGATTTCGCCATGGCCTTCTACAACCCGCGCTCAAAGTCCCGGCCCGAAGGGTTCGTGCGCGCACTTGAAGTATTGCGCGACGCTTGCGGCGACGCCCGCCCTATCATATTTGCGCGAAACGTGTCGCGCCCGGATGAGACGATCAAAATCGTCCCCCTGCCCGACGCCACACCAGACATGGCCGACATGCGCACCATGGTCCTTGTCGGTTCGTCCCAGACGCGGATCATTGAGGGCGCAAATGGCCCCATTGTCTACACGCCGCGCTCGGTGCCCACATGACCAATCCAGTCCATGACCTCCGCGACGCGATACGCCTCTGTCCGTGGTGGCAGCGCGGGCCGGTCAATCATGATCACCGGCAGGCCCAGCGCGCGCGCGGCCTCGACCTTGGCATAGGCTCCGCCGCCACCCGCATTCTTGGACACAACCAGATCAATTCGGTGCTCACGCATCAACGCCCGGTCATCAGCAGCGGTAAACGGCCCTCGCGAGACCAGCACATGGTGGTCGGGAAAGGGTGGCGCGGTCTCGGGCGGATCAACCAGCCGCAGCAGATAGAAATGCTGCGGATTGGGCGCGAATTCGTGCAAATGCATGCGCCCGACGGCCAGCATGACGCGGGCGGCGGGCTGATCGAGCGCGGCAACAGCGCCGCCAATATCCTGCACATGGGTCCAATCATCGCCCGTTTGCGCAGTCCACGGGGCGCGGACAAAGGCGATCAACGGCACGGCCGCCTCGGCGCAGGCCAGCACCGCATTGTGGCTCATCTGCGCGGCAAAAGGGTGTGTGGCGTCAATGACATGGGTAATCTTTTCAGCCTGCAGATAGGCCTTGAGACCCGCAATACCGCCAAAGCCGCCGATGCGTTGCGGCAAGGGCTGCCTCTTGGGGCGCGCCACACGGCCGGCAAAGCTGACCACGCCGTGCAGCCCCGCCTCGGCAGCGGCGTTGGCGAATGCGGTCGCCTCGGTCGTGCCCCCCAGGATCAAGAGGTTCGGCTGCATGTCTGACGCTCCCTGGCTTACCATTGTCGGCATCGGCGAGGACGGAATTGACGGGCTCACGGCGGCAAGTCAAGCGGCCCTAAGCGTCGCAGAGGTGATCATGGGCCCGCCGCGTCACCTCGATCTAGTGGTTAATGCGCCGTTAACCACAAGTGTCCCCGCGGGGACAAAACACATCCCCTGGCCTGTGCCCTTTGCCGACGGCTTGCCCGTCCTCGAAAAGCTGCGCGGTCAACGCGTGGTTGTCCTGGCCTCGGGCGACCCCTTCTGGTTCGGCGCAGGCAGTGTGATCGCCCGCCATTTCAAAGCCCATGAATGGGTGGCCCTGCCTGGCGTTTCATGCTTTGCCCTCGCGGCCGCACGGATGGGCTGGGCGCTCGACAAAACCATCTGCGAGGGCCTGCACGCGGCCCCTTTTTCGCGGCTCAAACCCGACCTCGCTCCCGGCGTCCAAATCATCGCAACACTGCGCGACGGCGATGCGGTCAATGCTCTGGCCGCCTACCTGACCACCACCGGTTTCGGCGCCAGTTCCCTCACGATCATGGAGCATCTGGGCGGCCCTTCCGAACGGATAAGCACCGCCACAGCAGCAAACCTGAAGGGGAGCTTCGACCACCCCGTTTGCGCGGCAATCCACGCCGCGGGAGACGGCCCGTCCCTGCCCAAATCCACCGGCCTGCCTGACGACACATTTGCAAATGACGGACAGATCACCAAGCGTCCTGTGCGTGCCATCACTCTCTCAACACTGGCCCCTTTGCCTAGGGAACACCTGTGGGATATCGGCGGCGGCTCCGGCTCTATCGCGCTGGAATGGTTGCTGGCACACCCGACCACCACAGCCACGACAATTGAGCCCCGTGCCGACCGCGCCGACCGCATCCGCCAGAACGCGGACAATCTCGGCGTCGCTCACAGGCTTTCCGTGATCCAGGGGGCGGCACCCGATGCGCTTACCCCCCTGGCCGCGCCAGATGCGATTTTTGTGGGCGGCGGCCTGTCCGAAAATCTGCTGACGGCAATCGTAGCGGTCCCGGCCCGCCTGGTCGTGAACGCCGTCACGCTTGAGGGTGAGGCGTTGCTCTCAGCCTGCCAAGCACAACACGGCGGCGACCTGATGCGGATTGCGCTGGCCCAGTCCAAACCACTGGGGTCCAAGCGAGGCTGGGCGGCCTCCTACCCGGTTGTGCAATGGAGCCTGAGCCGATGATCGTTGCCGGGTTCGGATTTCGCAGCGGCGCTTCAGAGGCCAGCCTCGCAGACGCCCTGTCACGGGCCGCAAACGGGCGCGTCCCGACGGCCTTGGCCACGCTGACAGACAAGGCGCCGGGACTACAAGAGTTTGCCCGCTCGCGAGGCCTGCGCTTGCTCCCTGTTACCTCGGAGGCGGCGCAAACACAGACGACGCTAACCCGTTCCGAGGCCAGCCAGACCCATAAATCCCTGGGCAGCGTGGCGGAGGCCACAGCGCTAGCCGCCGCAGGTCCCAACGCGCGGCTCACCGGCCCCCGCCACATATCCACCGACCGTATGGCCACCTGCGCCATCGCCATTGGAGACGACTAGATGACCGTTCATTTCATCGGCGCCGGCCCCGGCGCGCCCGACCTTCTGACCCTGCGGGGACGCGACCTGATCGCAGCCTGCCCCGTCTGCCTTTATGCAGGCTCGCTCGTGCCCGAGGCAATCCTGGGCCACTGCCCACCCGATGCGCGGGTGGTGAACACGGCGGCTATGGACCTTGACGACATCATGGCTGAAATTTCAGCGGCGCAGGACAAGGGCCAAGACGTGGCGCGGCTGCATTCCGGCGACCTGTCGGTCTGGTCGGCGATGGGCGAACAGTTGCGCAGGCTCAAGGCCGAAGGCATCCCCTTTACCGTGACCCCCGGCGTGCCATCCTTCAGCGCCGCCGCGGCCGCCTTGGGCGCGGAACTGACGCTGCCGGGCGTTGCCCAGTCGGTCGTGCTGACGCGCACACCCGGGCGCGCCTCGACCATGCCTGCGGGCGAAACGCTTGCCAATTTCGCGGCCACTGGGGCGACGCTTGCCATCCACCTGTCCATCGGCAATCTGGATCAGGTGGTGACGGACCTTTCTCCGGCATACGGGTCCGAATGTCCGGTTGCCGTTGTCTACCGTGCCAGTTGGCCCGACCAGCAGGTCATTCACGCCACGCTGGGCACCCTGCGGGAGGCGATGGATGAAAAGATCAGCCGCACCGCGCTGATCCTTGTGGGGCACGTCATCGGGGCCGAACAGTTCGACGAAAGCTGTCTTTACGCCCCTGATTACGACCGCAGATACAGGCCCATGAGCGCCGAAAGCCCCTGGGCCAGCTGGAGCCACGGCGATGATTAATCCCCCCGGTCTCATGATCTCTGCCCCCGCTTCCGGCACGGGCAAAACCACCGTCATGCTGGGACTGTTGCGGGCGCTGCGCGATGACGGACTGACGGTTCAACCGTTCAAGAGCGGTCCCGATTATATCGACCCGGCCTTTCACCTTGCGGCCGCCGGGCGACCCTCGTTCAACTTTGACAGCTGGGCGATGGATCCACAGCTTTTGGGCGGGATCGCGGCCAAGGCCGAGGGCGCAGATATCTGTGTCGGCGAAGGGTCCATGGGCCTCTTTGACGGGGTGGCGACACGCGGGCAAACCGGCTTTGGCACAAGTGCGGAAACCGCGCTCAAAATGGGCTGGCCCGTCGTGCTGGTGATTGATGTAGGCGGCCAGGCGCAATCGGCGGCGGCCACCGCCTTGGGGTTCAAAATGTACAACCCCGACCTGCCCTTTGCAGGCGTGATCCTGAACCGAGTGGCAAGCCCCCGGCACGAGCGGCTGACCCGCGCCGGAATGGACAAAGCGGGGCTCAAAGTGCTCGGGTCGCTGCCCCGGCGGGGTGACCTGAAACTGCCCGAGCGGCATCTGGGCTTGATCCAGGCGGTGGAGCATCCAGACTTGGAAGCCGCCATCGCAGGCTATGCTGATTTCCTGCGCGAAAACGTTGATTTAGATGCGATACGGGCGGCGGCCCGATCCGGACCAGCGATGGAGGCGCATCCACTGCCCGCGCCGCCCGCGCAACGGATTGCTCTGGCGCGGGACGCGGCGTTTTCCTTCACCTATCCGCACCTGCTGGACGGCTGGCGGGCGCAAGGCGCTGAAATCCTGCCTTTTTCTCCACTGGCGGATGAGGCGCCGGATACCGGCGCTGATCTCGTTTGGTTGCCCGGCGGCTATCCCGAACTGCATGCGGGCACCCTTGCGGCGGCGGCGACGTTCAAAGCGGGGCTACGGAAACACGCCGAAACCAAGCCCGTGCATGGCGAGTGCGGTGGCTATATGGCACTTGGGGCCGGGCTGGTAGACAAGGACGGGGTACAGCACGAAATGGCTGGCCTCTTGGGCCTTGTGACAAGTTATGCGAAACGCAAATTCAACCTTGGTTACCGGCGCGCCGTGCTGGATGGGCCAATGCCTGGATTTGCCGCCGGGGCGGCGCTGCGCGGTCATGAATTCCACTATTCCTCGATTGTGGAGCAGCCGGATACGGGCCTGGCCCAGGTCTTTGACGCCGATGGCAATCCGGTGGCTCAAACAGGGTCGCGACGCGGACATGTCACCGGCACGTTCTTTCACCTGATCACCGGAGAGGCATCATGACCGGTTTCGTCAGCTTTGTAGGCTCTGGCCCTGGCGATCCGGAGTTGTTGACGCTGAAGGCCGTGGACAGGCTCAAACGGGCGGATGCGGTGCTGTTTGACGATCTGTCGGCGGGGCCGATCCTGACCCACGCGCGGGCGGGCGCGGACCTGGTGGGCGTAGGCAAACGGGCCGGTCGCCCCTCGCCCAAGCAGGATCATGTGAGCCGGTTGCTGGTGGACTATGCCCAGGCGGGACAACGGATTGTGCGCCTGAAATCCGGTGATGGCGGGACATTCGGGCGGCTGGAGGAGGAGACCACGGCCCTGCAAGCGGCTGATATTCCATTTGAAATCATCCCCGGCGTGCCTTCGGCTTGTGCGGCGGCGGCGGCGGCGGGCATTCCGTTGACACGCCGACTGACGGCCCGACGGGTACAGTTTATCACGGGCCATGATGTGCGGGGCGCTTTGCCCGAAGACCTCAACCTTGCCGCACTGGCCGACGCGCAGGCGACGACGGTGGTGTTCATGGGGCAACGAACCTTTCCGGTGCTGGCCGAGATGCTGATGGATGCAGGGCTGCCTGCGGACACGCCCGCACTTTTGGCCGAAGGTGTGTCGACCCCCGCCGAGGCGCTGCACCGCATGAGCGTGGCAGAGCTTGCCGAGCGGTTGCGCGCCGGGGTCAGCGACGCGCCCGCCCTGATCCTGTATGGGGCATTGGCCGATGGGTAGCGCGCGGGCCTTTTGTGGGAATTTGAGTATTTTTGGAACAATGAAGGGTGGGGGATGCGCCTGTTCTTCATTGTTCTTTAAATACTCAAATGCGCCCGATTTCCGACGTGGCACAACATGATTAAGCTATCCCTGATCGGCATCGGTACTGGCAACCCGGATCACCTGACGGGCGAGGCGCGGCGCGCGATTGCGCAGGCCGACTTGTTTTTGATCCCGCAAAAAGGGGTGGGCAAATCAGATCTGGCGGATCTGCGCACCCAGATCATCGAGGATGTGCGCAATGATGCGCTTGTTGTGCCCTTTGACATGCCGGTGCGCGACGAGGCTATGCCCTATATCGACCGGGTTGAGGCCTGGCATGATGCCATCGCTGACATCTGGACAGCGGCGATGGCCACGCAGCCAGAGGCACGCCGCGTGGCCCTGCTCGTTTGGGGCGATCCGTCGCTTTATGACAGCACGTTGCGCATTGCTGCCCGACTGGACCCGCAGCCGCGATTGACCGTTGTGGCGGGCATCACCTCGGTCCAGGCACTGACGGCGGCCCATGCGATCCCGCTCAACACGCTGAACGCGCCTGTGACCATCTCGACGGGGCGGCGCTTGCGGGATCATGGTTGGCCTGAAGGTGTTGAGACTTTGGTGGTGATGCTGGACGGGGCTTGCGCCTTTCAGGATTTGGACGGTGCCGATTACGACATCTGGTGGGGTGCTTATCTGGGCATGGCCGAAGAGGTCCTAGAGGCGGGCCCGCTCGCTGAGGCTGGGCCGCGCATTGTGGCGCGGCGTGCGGCGGCGCGGGCCGATCATGGGTGGATCATGGACACCTATCTTTTGCGCAGGCGCCTCCCTTGAGCGTTTCGGTTGTGCCCGAAAAATAGGCAACCATCGTGCTCTTTTCATCGCAAGCGCATAGAAGGCTGGCCGTTGAGGGCCTGCCATGCTCAGATTGCGCCAACAAAACGGCGCACTGAATGACTGACCTCACCCCTTTTGCCCCCCACGCTGACGCGCCGCCCCGCGCTATCGGGCAGATGCGGCTGTCGACCAAGCGTCATGCCGGGCGCACGGTGCTGGATACGCTCTATCAAAAAGGGGCCAGCAAGGTTGTTTTTCCCCGCAGTCCTCTGGGCTGCACGGGCGTTATGCTCAACACCTCTGGCGGGGTGACCGGGGGTGACCGTTTTGAAAATGAGGCGGTGGCGGGGGCTGGCACCCACCTTTGCCTGACGACGCAGGCCTGCGAACGGGCCTATCGCGCTTTTCCGGGGCAGGTGGGCCGTATTCGGACCGTTCTGCGGGTTGAAGACGGCGCTACCCTGTGGTGGTTGCCCCAGGAAACCCTGTTATTTGACGGCTGCGATCTGGATCGGCGTCTGAGCTGCGATCTGGCACCGGGGGCGCGCGCCTTGATTGTCGAGCCTGTCTGTTTTGGCCGCATCGCCATGGGCGAGACTCGAGTGACGGGCCGCGTGTCGGATCGGATCGCGATCAACCAGTGCGGTGCGCCACTGGTCATGGATGGCTGGGAACTGACCGGCGATATGACCGCTCAACTGGCCCACAAGGCGGTCGGTTCAGGGGCGGCGGCCATGGTCAGCCTGACCTATGTCGCACCGGATGCTGAGCGTCACCTTGACCCGCTGCGCGATCTTTTGCCCCCTGCCGGCGGTGCCAGCCTTTTGGCAGAAAACACCCTTGTGATGCGCCTTTTGGCCCCCACCGGTTTTGAGCTGCGCCGCTCGCTTTTGCCCATTCTGGACCACCTGACCGGTGGCCATCTGCCCCTTTGCTGGAGACTTTGACCCGTGCAACTGACCCCTCGTGAAAAAGACAAATTGCTGATCGCCATGGCCGCAGAGGTGGCACGCAAACGCCTCGCGCGGGGCGTCAAGCTGAACTACCCGGAGGCCATTGCCCTGATCACAGATGCGGTGGTCGAGGGGGCCCGCGACGGGCGCAGCGTGGCCGACATGATGGAGGCCGGGGCCCACATCATCACCCGCGACCAGTGCATGGAGGGCATCGCAGAGATGATCCATGACG
Source organism: uncultured Tateyamaria sp. (assembly GCF_947503705.1). Taxonomy (GTDB): domain Bacteria; phylum Pseudomonadota; class Alphaproteobacteria; order Rhodobacterales; family Rhodobacteraceae; genus Tateyamaria. The sequence continues at coordinate 61,619 of NZ_CANNES010000004.1, forward strand.
TGCAGGTCGAGGCGACCTTTCCGGATGGGACCAAGCTGGTGACTGTCCACAATCCTATTCGCTAGGTCGGGGCCGTTGAACATGCATATTTTTGGAACAATGAAGCAGGAGGACGCGCGATGATCCCGGGCGAAGTGATTGTGGCAGAGGGCAATATCACCCTGAATGGCGGCGCGCAGAGCATTACCTTGCGTGTGGCCAATACCGGGGATCGCCCTGTGCAAGTCGGCTCGCATTATCATTTTGGCGAGACCAATGCCGCCCTGACCTTTGACCGCGATGCGGCGCGGGGCATGCGGTTGGACATCGCAGCGGGCACTGCCGTGCGGTTCGAGCCGGGTCAGGAACGCGACGTGCACTTGATCCCGATCTCTGGCGCGCGCAGGGTATACGGGTTCAACCAACAGGTGATGGGCGACCTTTGAGCAGTTTGAAACCCTAAGGGAGATTGAGATCATGTGTGATGTTTGCGTCATGAATTCGGTGAAGGAGCGGATGCTTTCGCGCCGCGATTTTTTCAAGAAAACCGCTGCCGTCGGGGCAGCCGCAACGCTGGGTGGCATGGCCGCTGCCCCGGCAGCGATGGCCGCGGGCCATGGCGGTGTGGTCGATATGACCCACAAGCTCAGCCCGGACTTTCCCACGTTCTTCGGGGTGCCCGGCATTTCGATGGAACAGCCGTTCAACTTTGCGGAACATGGGTTCAACCTGATGAACCTGAGCATCAATGAACACACCGCGACCCATATCGACGCGCCTTTGCACTTTTCCGCTGATGGCAATTCGGTCGATGAAATCCCGGTGTCCGACCTGGTGATCCCGCTTTGCGTGATCCACATTCACGCCAAGGCAGCCGAGAACCCCGACGCGCAGGTAACCCCGGACGATCTGAAGGCCTGGATTGCGGCCAATGGTCCGATTCCCGACAAAGCCTGTGTGGCGATGCATTCGGGCTGGGCGGCCAAATCTGGCGACGCGGCGGCCTATGTCGGGGACAGTGGTGACGGGGTCAAACACTTCCCCGGCTTCCATATCGAAGCCACGCAGATGCTGCTTGAGGAAACGACGGCCGCGGCCATGGCCGTGGACACCCTGTCGCTGGACTATGGCCCCTCGCCCGACTTTGCGACGCACTATGCATGGTTGCCCAACGGTCGCTATGGCATCGAAAACCTCGCGGGATTGGGGAACGTGCCCGCCACGGGGGCCACACTGGTCGTGGGCGCCCCCAACCACGTCGGCGGCACAGGCGGCCCGGCCCGCATCTTTGCGATGGTCTGATGGCGACTGTTCCGCTGATATCTGATGCGGCGGCCAGCGCAGAGGTGCTGGCCGTTTTTGACGACATTCGGGCGACGCGCGGGGGCGATTTCATCAACAATTTCTGGCGGGCTTTGGCGAATGATCCCGCGTTGTTGGCGGCGACCTGGGCGCGGTTGAAGGATGTTATGGGCCCGGGCGATCTGGACCCACTGGTCAAGGAGATGATCTATATCGCCGTATCGGTGGCAAACGGGTGTTCCTATTGCATCCATTCCCACACGGCGGCGGCGACGGCCAAGGGGATGAGTGCGGAGCAGCATGGAGAGCTTTTGTCAGTGATTGGCATGGCCATGCAGACCAATGGGTTGGTGACGGCGATGCAGGTGCCGGTGGATGAGGCGTTTTTGGTTTGATGAAGACTGCGCTGTCCAAAGGATCGCTTTGGGTCCGCGTATCTGCCATGACAGCGCTCGTGCTACTTACAGGCTGCGGGCCACGCATCGAAGTTCAAAGTCCAGATGGCATGGCATTGATGGACGTGCGGCGCGGAGTTTGCTTCGTTGGATGCAACATCCAAGCACGCTTACCTGATGGTACGACATGTCGTGGGTTCACAGTTCAATTGGAATATGACCGCCCATTTGCAGCGAACATCTATTGCCCGGATGTTCCAACAGCAACTTTGCAGGTTGAGACGGCGCAAAGGCACGGAACATCTGTTGGCACTTTGTCACCAAACGCGAATTTATTCTCGAACAAATCACTGGATATCGACGCCATCGTTGATGCCCACGTCCCTACCCCGGAGACCTGACATGCCCACATCCATCCCCCGCGCCGATTATGCCGCCATGTTTGGCCCCACTGTGGGCGACAAGGTGCGCTTGGCCGACACCGAGCTTTTCATCGAAGTCGAACGTGACCTAACGGCCGAAAACGCAGGCGCCGCGGCCACCGGCGGGACGGGCAGCAACGCCCTGTTATATGGCGAAGAAGTTAAGTTTGGCGGCGGCAAGGTCATTCGCGACGGGATGGGGCAGTCTCAGGCCACGCGGGCCGAGGGGGCCGTGGACACCGTCATCACCAACGCGCTGATCGTGGACTGGACGGGCATCTACAAGGCCGATGTGGGCCTCAAGGACGGGCGCATCGCGGCCATCGGCAAGGCGGGCAACCCCGATACGCAACCGGGCGTGAACATCATCATCGGCCCGGGGACAGAGGCCATCGCGGGCGAGGGTCGCATTCTGACGGCGGGGGGCTTTGACAGCCATATCCATTTCATCTGCCCGCAACAGATCGAGGACGCGCTGCATTCGGGCCTGACCACCATGCTGGGCGGCGGCACGGGCCCGGCCCACGGCACGCTGGCGACCACTTGCACCCCCGGCCCTTGGCACATTGGCCGGATGTTGCAGGCCGCAGACGCTTTTCCGATGAACCTGGCCTTTGCGGGCAAGGGCAATGCGTCGCTGCCCGCGGCGTTGGAGGAACAGGTGCGCGCGGGGGCGTGTTCGCTCAAGCTACACGAGGATTGGGGCACGACGCCGGGGGCCATTGATTGCTGTTTGTCTGTGGCCGATGCCATGGATGTGCAGGTGATGATTCACACGGATACTTTGAACGAGAGCGGCTTTGTCGAGAACACGGTCGCCGCCATGAAGGGCCGCACGATCCATGCCTTTCATACTGAGGGCGCGGGCGGTGGCCATGCGCCGGACATCATCAAGATTTGTGGGGAAGAGCATGTTCTGCCATCGTCGACCAACCCCACGCGGCCCTTTACGGTCAACACTTTGGAAGAGCATCTCGACATGCTCATGGTCTGTCACCATCTCGACAAATCGATCCCCGAGGATGTGGCGTTCGCGGAATCCCGCATCCGGCGCGAGACCATCGCCGCCGAGGATATCCTGCATGACATGGGGGCCTTTTCGATCATCGCGTCGGACAGTCAGGCCATGGGCCGGGTGGGCGAAGTTCTGATCCGCACCTGGCAAACTGCTGACAAGATGAAGAAACAGCGTGGCCGTCTGCCCGAGGAGACCGGCGAGAACGACAACATGCGCGTGCGCCGCTATATAGCGAAATACACGATCAACCCGGCGATTGCGCACGGGATCAGCCACGAGATCGGTTCGATTGAGGTCGGCAAGCGTGCCGATCTGTGCCTGTGGAACACCGCGTTTTTCGGGGTCAAACCCGAGATGGTCTTGCTGGGCGGTACCATTGCTTGTGCGCAGATGGGCGATCCGAATGCGTCCATCCCGACGCCGCAGCCGGTCTATACCCGTCCCATGTTCGGTGCCTTTGGCCGTTCGGTCGAACGCTCTGCCGTAACCTTTGTGTCGGCGGCGGCGCAGAACGAGGGGATTGGCGCGTCGCTTGGCCTGCACAAGGACACCGTCGCCGTCCAGAACACGCGGGGCATTGGCAAGCGAGACCTGAAGTTGAACGACGCCATGCCGAAGGTCGAAGTGCACCCTGAAACTTATGAGGTGCGTGCGGATGGCGAATTGCTGACCTGTCAGCCTGCCGAAGTGCTGCCCATGGCGCAGCGCTATTTCATGTTTTGAGGGCCGAAATGCCTAGTCTCGCTCGATCACGTCAAAATCATCCTTGGGTCCTTGCGGTTTTGGCCCCAGAACCCGGACATATGTCGTCTCTTTCTCGACCTGGTATTGCGGGTCGCGGCGCACATGGTCGGGCAACCGCCGTGGATCAAAGCGGCGCGATACACGGCTTTCAATCTGCACCACTGCGCTGGGTGCCACCACACGGCCCGGGCCTGCAACGGACAGCAAGGCGTCGCGCACTTCGCCCTCGCGCTGCTTTAGACGCGCAAGTGTCGCGCGCAGCACAATCAACTCTTCGGCAAGGGTTTCGGAAATTGACGGATGATAGGACATGGCGGCACGTTACGCCCCCAATAGTCAACACAAGGTTAAACCCAGCCATGCAACCGTTGGATAGCGGCCATGCGCCCGCAGGGCTGATCACGGCGGCCGCGACGGCTTATATATCGGGTACACGCATGAAAAAGGTGCCACATGACATTCGTACAGCGGATCGCTGCACTCCTCACACAGATCAGCCTGCCCCATGGCGCATTGGCGCAGACCCAAGCGGTCTATGCGCTGACCGACGCCGAACTGAAGGCCCGCGGGCTCAAGCGGCGCGACGCCGCACGGCAGATCATGATCAACGGCGATTGGTCCTGAGCACGGGGCTGCGCCCATGTTGACCGCGCAGCACTATCACGACCACGGGCATGGCGCGCCCGCGGACCACGTTTCGCTCACCTATGAAGACCGGTTCTTGCGGCGCAAGGTGCTGACGCTGGCCTCTGGCACGCCGCTTTTGGTGGACCTGCCGCAGACCACGTCGCTGAACCATGGTGGTGTGTTGATCACCTCGCACAAAACCGAAATCCGGATCGAGGCCGCGCCCGAACCGCTGTTATCCGTCACCGGGCCTTCCCTGCACCGCATCGCCTGGCATGTCGGCAATCGGCATACCCCCTGTCAGATCGAAGACGAGCGTCTTTTGATCCAACGGGATCATGTGATGGCCGATATGCTGGCAAAAATCGGGGCCGATGTGCGCGATGTGATCGAACCCTTTACCCCCGAGGGCGGCGCATATGGGCACGGACGCACCCATGGCCACGACCACAGCCATTCTCACACATGAGCCACGCGCTGACTTTGATGCAATGGCTGTCGCCCGCCTTTCCGGTGGGGGCTTTTGCCTATTCCCATGGGCTTGAGCAGGCGATTGCGGACGGGGCGGTAAAGGGCGCAGACACGCTGGAGGCATGGTTGACGGCGCTTGTCACCCATGGGTCGGGTCGGGCTGATGCGATCCTGCTGGCGGCTGCGTACCGGGCGGAAGCGCCCGGCACGGTTGACGCAACCGCCCGCGCCTTTGCTGCCAGCGCCGAACGGCTGAAGGAAACCGACCTGCAAGGGGCGGCCTTTTGCGACGCGGCGCGTGCAGTCTGGGAACTGGACCTTGATCGGCTGACCTACCCGGTGGCCGTCGGGGCCGCCGCGCGCGTGATGCACATCCCCCTGCCTGACACGCTGCCGCTTTACCTTCAGGCCTTTGCGGGCAACCTTGTGTCTGTGGCCCAACGCGCCCTGCCACTGGGCCAGACAGACGGACAAAAGGTGCTGGCCGCGCTGACGCCGCACCTGACAGCCACGGCAACGATGGCGCAAAGCAGCACGCTTGATGACCTGACCTCCACCAGCTTTGCCGCCGATATTGCGGCAATGCGGCACGAAACCCTGCAACCGAGGATCTTTCGCACATGACTCAGTTAAATGGCCCCCTTCGCATCGGTATCGGCGGACCCGTCGGTGCCGGAAAGACAACGCTGACGGCCGCCCTGGCGCAGGCGTTGAAAGACCAGCACTCCATCGGGGTGATCACGAACGACATCTATACCCAGGAAGATGCCGAGGAACTAATGCGTCGCCAGATTTTGCCGCGCGACCGGATTATCGGGGTCGAAACGGGTGGCTGCCCGCATACCGCGATCCGCGAGGATGCCTCGATCAACCTGGCGGCCGTCGCAGAAATGCGTGCGCGACACCCTGAGGTCGAGGCGATTCTGATCGAGTCTGGCGGCGACAACCTGTCGGCCACTTTCTCTCCCGAACTGGCGGATATCACTCTTTATGTCATCGACGTGGCGGCAGGCGAGGAAATCCCGCGCAAGGGCGGCCCCGCGATCACGAAATCCGACCTGCTGGTCATCAACAAGACCGATCTTGCGCCTCATGTCGGTGCCTCACTTGAGGTGATGCAGCGCGATGCGGCCCGGATGCGCGGCGACAGACCCTTTGTGTTTGCGGCGCTGCGGCACGGCACCGGCGTGGATGAAGTGATTGCGCATATTCGGGCTTTGTCTGGTCTGGGCCTAGTCACAAGCGCTGCGGGGGCCTGACCACAGCGCAAATCGCATGACAGGTCGCTCTGGGGCAACTTGCTTCGCCCTCGGGCGCGTTAATCTTTCTGACATGCCGTTCACTCCCTCTCAACCAAGAAGCGGGAGGGATCATCATGACCGAAACACGCAGCCGTTCCGGCGGGCGGGCCAGCCGCCGTGCCCTGCGCAGCGCGCCGAATGTGGCGATGTTGCCGGGGCTGAAGAACACCCTGCCCTGGTGCGAGATCATGGATGGGTCACAGGTCGAGCGGATCGATGCAGCCTCCATGGATATTCTGGAAAATGTAGGCGTCGTGTTTCGCGACGACATTGCGCTGGCAGACTGGAAAGCAGCCGGTGCCAAGGTCGTGGGCGAGACGGTTTACCTTGATCGCGGCCTTGTGCGTGACCTCATCGCGACGATTCCGTCTGATTTTACTTACCACGCCCGCGACCCGCGCAAAAACGTCCGCCTTGGCGGGCGGCACAGCATCTTTGTGCCCATGACCGGCGCGCCGTTTTTGCGTGATCTTGAGGACAAACGACGCAATCCGCTGATGGCCGACCTGGCCATGTTTCACAAGCTCAGCCACGTGATGCCCGCCCTGCATTCCTCGGCCCATCACATCGTGGAACCTTACGATCACCCGATAAGTCACCGGCATCTGCGGATCACTTATTCGTCGATGAAACACTCTGACAAAACCTTCATGGGGATGACGACCAGCCCCAAAAACGCCGAGGATGTGATGGATATGTGCGCCATTCTTTTTGGTGAAGCCTTCATGGAGGATCACCCGGTAACCACCGGCAATTGCAACGGAAATTCGCCGCTGGTTTGGGATGAAACGATGCTGGGCGCGATGCGGGCCTTTTGTCGGCGGAACCAGCCGGTGCTGTGCTCGCCCTTTGTTCTGGGCGGGGCCAATACGCCTGCGTCAGTGGCCGCCTCGGTGGCGCAGCTGAACGCCGAGGCGCTGAGCGCGCTGGCCTATACCCAGGTGATCCGACGCGGTGCGCCTGCGATCTATGGGCACTATTTGTCGACTGTTTCGATGAAGTCCGGCGCGCCCATGGCAGGCACACCCGAGATTTCGATGATGAACTTCATGATTGGTCAGATGGCGCGGTTCTATGATGTGCCCTGGCGGACGTCGAATACGCTTGGCGGGGCCAAAACCTTTGACGCGCAAGCGGGATATGAGAGCGCCACGACCCTGTCGGCGGTCATGCATGCGGGGGCCAATTACATCTGGCATTCCGCGGGATGGAACGAGGCGGGGATGCACTGTTCGGTTGCCAAATTCATCGTCGACGCCGAGCAATGCGCGATGGCCTACCGCATGGCCGAGGGGTTGAAATGGGAGGATTTCGACACCGCCCTTTCAGCCGTGTCCGACATTGGCCCAGGCGGGCACTACCTTGGCCATCCCCACACGCAAGAGAACTTTCAGACCGCGTTTTTCATGCCCGAGCTTTTCGACAACAATTCCATCGAACAATGGCAGGCCGAAGGTTCGGTCGAGATCACAAAACGCGCTTTGGACCACGCTGTTAAGCTTTTGCAGGCTTATGAGGAGCCAAAACTGGATCAGGCAAAGGACGAAGAGTTGCGTGCCTATATCGACCGACGCGAACGCGAAATCCCTGCTGAAGATGCTCTGAACCAAGATTATTGAGTGGTGTGGATAAAGCCAAGCGGGCTGTGGATATCCTCAGATAATCAAAGGAAAATGGAATTTTGAGCCGAAGGCTTGTGAGCAAAAGGTATAAAATTGCGTGTTTATCAATATTACTCTGCTCCCGCACGCCACTCTTTCCATCGGAGAACGGCGTTAGCGCCTAATGTTGCGAAGGGCTGCGGTGGCAAACGTTTCAATTCGGCCTCCGCATCAAAGAACGCGGTGACGTCAGAGGCTGCGCCACAGGCGCGCTCTGCCGCGGCAATTCCGGTGAGTGTGCCACGTGCGGTGCCCAGCCCATTTTGAACGCAAGCACTAAAGAAACCGTCCTCAACTTCACGCGCGTGGGCCACGCTGTTCAAGCTGAGGCAGAGATGGCCACCCCAGACATAAGCCTGGCGCACGGATGCAAGTTGCGGAAAACGCTCTGCAAATTTCAGCCGATGCATGTGCGCGGCGCGCTTGAGATCACGTTCATGCGGCTTAAGGCCAGGACGCACCACCGCCGCTGTGCGCGTGACGATCCGATGCCCACCCTGTCCGGGATCAATCCGACGCATGGTCGTGCCCATGGGATCAGCGGGCGTCACACCCCAGCGCGGCGCACCGCCCAAGGCTGCACGGGCCTCGGCCCCCAATTCCTCGGACATGGATGCGAACAAAAACAGTTGGAGCAAGCGCCCCTTTGCGATCCCAAAGCTTTCCAAATGCCCATTGACAGCAGTGATCACCCGGCCCGCATCAACCTGCCCCTTTGGCGTTTTGAGCCGCCATCCGGCGCCTGCACGCCGTATCGACAAAACCGGCGTGTTTTCATGTATTTGTGCCGCCTTGTTCAAGCCCTGCGCAAGCCCGCGCACATAGCCCGCCGGTTGCAGCATAACGGTACCCGGCGTGTATAAGCCCGATCGGTAGTGCCTCGACCCTGTCAAATCCTGCATCGCTTGGGCATCGAGCCATTCCGAACGCTCCCCAAGGGCCGTCAGATGCGCCGCATAGCTGCGATTATGTGCGTCCCCTTGATGGGTTGCAGCGCCGTTCACCTTGCCCACAGGATCAAAGAAATCCGAAATGATCTGATAGTCTTCAACAGCTTGCGCGGCAAAGCGGATGGCGTGCCTGTTCAACGTGACCAGCATTTCATCGTCGCCAGACCCTGCATAATCATCCGATGCCAGATCATGCGGCAGATCAATCATAAAGCCGGAATTCCGGCCTGCCGCCCCCTGAGCAATACACCCGGCCTCAAGCAGAACAACGCGCGCGGAAGGATCCAATTGCAGGATGCGGCGAACCGCTGAGAGGCCCGCAAATCCCGCGCCAATGACGGCAATATCAGCGGTGATTTTATCCTCCAAAAGAGGATATTGCGGCGCATTCTTCAACAACTCTGCCCAAGCGGCAGGGCCGCGATGCGACGGCAATCGTCGCGCGGTATAGTTCACTCCACCGCCTCATCGGCATCATCCGTCAAATCGATCCAGATGGTTTTGATCTGGGTATATTGGTCATGGGCCTGTACCCCATTGTCGCGCCCGCCAAAGCCCGACTGCTTCATCCCGCCGAACGGGGTAGAAATATCGCCCTCACCATAGCTGTTGACCGTCACAGTGCCTGCGCGCAGCATCCGCGCGCCGCGGATGGCCCGTTTTGCATTGGCGGTAAAGATTGAGGCGCACAAACCATACGCCGTGTCATTGGCCACCGAAATCGCCTCATCAAAAGAACGAACCGGGATCACAGCAAGGATAGGGCCGAAAATCTCGTCCTGAGACAAAGGGTTATCCGGCGTTGTTTCCACGATTGTTGGCGAAACAAATGACCCATCCGCCGTGCCACCCACAATCGCCGTGTCTATCTGATCGAGATAGCTACAGACTTTGGCAGTATGCGCGCGGCTTACCAACGCGCCCTGACGGCTTTCCGGGTCCAGCGGATCGCCAACGGGCCAATGTTTCAAATGGGTGGTAATGCGGTCCAACAGCGCATCCTTCACGTCCTCATGCACAATCAAACGCGAAATGGCCGAGCAGTTTTCGCCCATGTTCCAGAAGGCCCCATTGACGACATGCTGGGCCACACGGTCGATGTTTTCGGCGTCGTCCATGACGATGCACGGGTTCTTGCCTCCCATCTCAAGCACAACCTCTTTGGCATTGGATTCAGCGGCATAGCCCAGGAACTTCATCCCCGTTTGGGTTGAACCTGTGAAGCTGACCATGTCGATATCCATGTGGCGACCCATCGGTTCACCCACTTCGGGGCCAAGGCCCGGCACCACGTTGAATACACCGCGGGGCACGCCCGCTTCGGTGGCCAGTTCCGCCACGCGCAATGCGGTCAACGATGTCTCTTCTGCGGGTTTCAGAACAACGGAACAGCCGGAGGCAAGAGCGGGCCCGATCTTCCAGGCCAGCATCAACAAGGGGAAGTTCCAGGGCAGGACAAGACCCACAACGCCCACGGGTTCACGTACCACCATTGCGATGTGGTCGTCGGACGCTGGTGAAACGGAATCATATATCTTATCAATAGCTTCCGCGTGCCACTTGATGCATTGGATCGTTTCGGGCACGTCGACGGTTTCGCAGTCGACGATAGTCTTACCGCTGTCGATGCTTTCCAGCACGGCGAGTTCGCGGGCGTTGCGCGTCATCAACTTGGCCAGTCGGATCAGGACGTTCTTGCGCTCCGACGGGTGCAGGCGCGACCAGCGTCCGTCATCGAACGCCTCGCGCGCCTTGGCCACAGCCACATCCACATCTTCGGGTCCACAGGCGGAGACTTGGGCAATCACGGCACCCGTGGCGGGATTGATACTGTCAAAGGTCTTGCCAGAGATCGCTGGGCGGTATCCGCCGTCGATATAAGCGGTGGTGGGCGGGGTCAGATCGGCAGCGATGGCTCGGTATTCCTCGGCAGTCAACAGCGTCATGGCTCAACCCTCCTGTTCAATGGCGGCGATGGTGGTTTTCAGCACGCGGATCACCTGTTCGAGGCCGCGTTTATCGTCTTTGTTCAAGGCCTTGAGCGGCGGTCGTATAGCGCCTGTGTCGATACCCTGAAAGGTGACGCCGTATTTGATGGATTGCACAAATTTGCCGCCCTGCTCGAGCACCCGCATCAGCGGCATCATGGCTGACATGATGCGCCGGCCCTTGGTAAAGTCCCCTTCGACCACGCAGGCCCGCCACAGCGCGATATGTTCTTCCGGCAGGAAATTCGAGCCGCCGCAGACCCAGCTTTGCGCGCCCCATGCAAAGAATTCGAGGGCCTGGTCATCCATCCCGCAGCACATCTGGATATGTGGGTAATCGCGGGCCAAGAGGTGTACCCGGTTGATATCGCCGGAACTTTCCTTGATGGCGCAGATGTTGTGGCTGCGGCCCACACGGTCGAGGAATTCCTCGCCCATGTTCACGCCCATGCGACCGGGATAGTTATAGAGCATCACGGGCAGGTCAGCGGCCCGGTCAATGGCCAGGGTGTTGAGCGCATTCTCACGCTCAGTCGGGACGGCATAGGGCGGGGTCGCCACCAAAAGCGCGTCTGCGCCCATCTTGGCTGCGCCTGTCGCAAGCGCTATGGAATCGGCGGGCAGCATGGCCCCGGTGCCCATGATTACCGGGACGCGCCCCGCCACGATCTGTACGGTTTTTTGGGCCACGTCCAAACGTTCTGCCACGGTCATGGCATAGTTTTCGCCTGTGGAACCGCCCGAGATCACGCCATGAACGCCCGCTTGTATCAGCCGTTCAAGAACGTCTTCCAAAGCCTTGTCATTGAGCGAATAATCGGCGTTGAACGGGGTGACGACGGGGGTGTAGATCCCGTTGAAGGTCATGCGCGGCGCCATATGGGCCCTCCTTACACGGCTGTGCCCAAGGGCACGTCGAGCGCCCCGGGCATCACAAATTGTTCGATCTGGTGGCGCGAGAGCTGCCAATGATCCTCAGCTATCGCGCCCGCGCGCGCAGCATCGCGGTCGGTGATGGCAGCGATGATGGCATCGTGTTGCGCGCGCGCGAGGTCCACGTTTTCGGCCTGTGCGGGATCGCCGGGCCGGTAGAATGTCATGGAAATCCGCGCATGATCCAGCAGCAGCCGGTTGAAACTGGGACTGAGATAGGGGTTATCGGCCATGTCACCGGTGACGCGGTGAAACTGGATGTTGGCCAAGGCGCGGTCTGCCGCTGTTCCGCCGTTCAGGGCGTTGCAGAACACGTCTTGAGCGGTTTGCAATGCTGTCAATTGCGAGGCTGTGCGATGGGTGGCCGCCAGCTGCAAGATCGCGCTGTAAACCATTGGGGCTGCCATGAAAAACGCCCTGAGTGACGTGTGCGACATCTCGGACACCTGTGCGCCCCGGTTCTGGCGCAGGGTGACATAGCCCTCGCCTGCCAATTGCCGCAACACCTCGCGCATGGGCGTACGCGATAGGCCGTACTCGGCGCAAAGCCGCGCCTCGTCCAAATCCGCACCCGGCACGAGATCAAGCGTCAGAATGCCGGAGGCCAGCGTGTCATAGGCGATTGTTTTTGCGGTGGCGGACATGTGCGACTCGGATTGAATACATATCGTATACAATCTGACATCATCTCTGTCCAAGCTAAAAGAGGCGAGGCAGAGCCGCGCCTTGTGGCGGCGCTAATTCCTTTAGGCGAAATCGATGAACCGGTTCATCGGCATCTCACGGATCCGCTGCCCGGTTGCGGCAAAGATCGCGTTGGACAGTGCCGCAGAGGCGGGCGGCACCATCGGCTCACCGATCCCGCGCACAGCGTCCCCGTTTTCCAATCCGCGCACTTCGATCAGCGGTGTCTGATCATGTCGCATCCCTTCGAAATCATAGTAATTTCGTTGGTCGATCTGGCCGTCGAAATATGTCACTTCAGAGTTCATGGCGTGACCCAATGCCCAGATTATTCCGCCCTGCACCACGTTCTCGAACATGTCCGGGTCGACAACCCGCCCAACCTCGGCCGCGACCCAGACCTTGTCGATGCGAATGCCGTCATCGGTGGCCGTGACCTCGATCACTTCGGCCGTCGGCACGCCAAAAGACAGGCAGAACGCCACCCCGCGCCCCGTATTTGGCGCAAGCGCGCTGCCCCAATTCGACATCTCGGCCACGGCCTCAAGCGCTTTGCGCGATGGGTCGTGCCAGCACAGGCGTATCCGTTCAGCCATGGGATCGGCCCCGGCTGCATGGATCAATTCGTCGAGAAACACGTCATGGAAAAACCCGTTGGTTGATGCGCCAACCGCCCGCCAGGACGAGATCGGCGCAAGCTCTGGCGCGCGGTAGCCCGACACGCGGTAGTTCGGGATTGCAAAGGGTTGATCCCACGCACCCGCCACGATTTGCATGTCCGGGCCCGGCATGGTCAGGCCCTGTCGCCCCATCTGGCTGGCGATGATCGAGGGCATTGCGATGCCCAGATCAAACGCCTCGACCCGGCCGTCGCGGACAGTACCGCGCCCGCGCGCCATAGCGATCTGGCGCGTATCGTCATGGGTCGTGTCCTCTTCGCGGCTATAGGTCAGCTTGATCGGCACACCCGGTCTTTGCAGCGCGATTTCCGTGGCTTCGCGAATGGCGCGATCCTCAAGCCGGAGGCCAAAGCTGCCGCCCATCACCTGACCGTGGACATGTACGTTTTCCATGTCGAGCCCCGTCAAGGCCGCCACGTTGCGTTGCACAAGGCGCGGAATTTGCGTACCCGCCCAAATATCGATCCGGTCCTCGCCAACCAGAACGGTGGCCGAGGTCGGTTCAAGCGGGGCATGGGCCAGATAGGGGGCGCGGTATTCTGCCTCGATCAGGTTCGCCCCGGAAAGTGCCGCGTCAACGTCGCCTGTATCGCGCCGTCTGCTGTCACGAAGTGCCGCGTCAAAGCTGTCTGAAAGCGCTTGCCAGTGCCCGGCGATCTCGGCGGGATAGGGGGCCGGCCCCCAATCAATCTCGATTGCTTCAACCGCCTGGATCGCCCGCCACGTGTTGTCGGCCAAAACGGCCACACCGCCAGTGATCTGAACCACATCCACCACACCGCGCATGTTCTGAACGGCAGAGGCGTCAAAACCGTTCATCACCCCGCCGCGCCGTGGATTGGTACGCACGCTGGCGTGTAACATCCCGGCCATCTCAAAGTCGATCCCATAGGCCTGTGTGCCAGTGGATTTCGCAATGATGTCAGTGCGCTGCATCGATTTTCCAACGAGCCGCCAGGTGCTTGGGTCGCGCAAAGCGACCCCCGTCACCGGAGTCAGCTTTGCGGCCATAGGCGCCAAGTCAGTATAGGGGATCACACGACCATCCGGCAGTTCCACCTGACCTTGCGCCGTTTTCAGCTGTGCAACATCCAGCCCCGTTTGCTGCGCCGCTGCGCGTTTGAGGGTTTCGCGGGCCACGGCACCGGCCATGCGCAGCTTTTCATAGCTGTCGGGGACCGTGGTTGACCCGCCAGTAATCTGCATGCCGAGGAATTTCATCATCACATCGATCACATTGCGGGCGCTTTCGGCCACGAACCTTTCGTCCGTGGGCCGAAACGGGGCGGCGTCGGCGGCAAGCGCTGTGTTGTAGTAGGCGGGGCTTGGCGTACCGGGATCAACCGTGACCTGATCGAGGGTCACATCCAGTTCTTCGGCGATCAGGGCCGCTTGAACCGAATAGGCCCCCTGCCCGCTATCTGCGCGCGGCGTAATCAAGGTGATGCCAGAGCCGTCGATTTTGACATAGGGGGTCAAGGCCGCCGCGCCCTCGGCTAACCCATCCAACAGCGGGTTCTCTGCTGGACGTTTGTAGGCATAGTAGCCAAAGGCCACGCCCCCCGCGATTGCGGCAGAGCCGACGAGAAAACTGCGGCGGGCGATCGTACGGGCGCGGCCCATCTCAGTTGGTCCTCAATGCGGCAGCGGCGGTTTTGATGGCTGCGTGAATGCGCAGATAGGTGCCGCATCGGCACAGGTTGCCGCGCAACGCCTCATCAATATCGGTATCGCTGGGGTCAGGGATTTCGGACAAAAGTGCCGCGGCCTGCATCATCTGGCCAGACTGACAATAACCGCATTGGGCCACCTGATGCGCGATCCATGCCGCCTGAATCGCGTGCAGTGCCTCGGGCGTGCCCAACCCTTCGATGGTTGTAACGCGGCCATCGACATCCGCCGCCGACACCTGACAAGAGCGTACCGCAACCCCGTCGATATGCACGGTGCAGGCCCCGCAGGCTGCAACCCCACAGCCATATTTTACACCCTTGATGTTCAGCTCATCCCGCAGGACCCACAACAGAGGCATGTCATCCTCGACATCCACCTCGTGATCTGTGCCATTCACCGATAGTTTCATGCCCTGCCTTCACCGCTCTGCGTTGCTGCAAATTTAAGCGAAATAATAGCGGGGGAAACATGCACGTTGCGTAAACACCGCGCGGCGCAGCCGATTGGGCGATAGCCCGCCAGTGCGTGGGCCACTGACCGCCGAAACGCTCAGTGGTTTGTTTTCAGAAACGGGGGTGTCTCAGAACTCGACGACGGCCCGGATCGATTTGCCCTCGTGCATCAGATCGAAACCGTGGTTGATCTCGTCCAGGGTCAGCTTGTGCGTGATCATCGGGTCGATCTCGATCTTGCCGTCCATGTACCAGTCCACGATCTTGGGCACGTCGGTGCGCCCTTTGGCCCCGCCAAAGGCGGTTCCGCGCCAGACGCGGCCCGTCACCAACTGGAAGGGGCGGGTCGAAATTTCCGCCCCCGCCGGTGCCACGCCGATGATGATGCTTTCACCCCAGCCTTTGTGCGCGGCCTCGAGCGCTTGACGCATCACGGTCGTGTTGCCCGTCGCGTCGAACGAATAGTCTGCACCACCGCCCGTCAGCTCGACCAGATGGGCGACCATGTCGCCGTCAACATTCTTGGGGTTTACGAAATCGGTCATGCCGAAATAGCGGCCGGTTTCTTCCTTGTCGTCGTTCAGGTCCACGCCCACGATCTGATCCGCCCCGGCAAGGCGCAGGCCCTGGATCACGTTCAGGCCGATGCCACCCAGACCAAAGACAACGCAGCGCGCGCCGATCTCGACCTTGGCGGTATTGATGACGGCACCGATGCCTGTGGTCACGCCGCACCCGATATAGCAGATTTTGTCAAAGGGTGCGTCCTTGCGGACCTTGGCCAGCGCAATCTCGGGCACAACCGTGTGATTGGCGAAGGTTGAACAACCCATGTAGTGGTGGATCGGCGTGCCATCCAGCATTGAAAAACGGGTCGTGCCATCGGGCAAAAGGCCCTGGCCCTGGGTCACCCGGATTTTCTGACAAAGGTTGGTTTTGCCCGACAGGCAATATTCGCATTCACGGCATTCGGGGGTGTAGAGGGGGATCACGTGATCGCCCACTTCGAGGGTGGTGACGCCCTCGCCCACTTCCAGCACCACGCCCGCGCCCTCATGGCCCAGAATAGCGGGAAAGATGCCCTCGGGATCGTCGCCGGAGCGGGTGAATTCGTCTGTATGGCACAGGCCCGTGGCCTTGATCTCGACCAGCACTTCGCCCTTGCGGGGACCGTCCAGATTGACCTCCATGATTTCAAGCGGTTTGCCAGCGGCAACGGCGACGGCGGCGCGGGTTTTCATCATGGTTTTGGTCCTCCCTGAAAGTTCAGATCATGAACGCGACCATGGCCCATCCTGTCAATGGCAAAGGCGGTCAACAGCCCGGCGAAAGAGCCCGGCCGAACGGGTGCGTGACTCGGACAGCCATACGGAAATACGCGTATAAATTGAAAATTTATTCGAAAAAACAGACGCTTCCCGCGTGCAGTGATTCGCTTTTTCACGATGCACATCGCCATGATCGTCGCGTTTCGCGAAACAATTCACCAGTTGGCACAAGACTTTGCGCCGATGCGCGACCCAACACGCAAGTCAGGTAAATATGACTTGCGTATTGTCCGAGACGCCTAAAAACTTGTCCCATTAACCATACAATTTTTTTGGTTTGGCCAATCCTGGGGGATCTCAAGTGGTCAATTTGAAGTTTTATAAACACTCGTTTGCGCGCGGCCTGACGGCCATGTGCCTGTCGCTTTGCTCGGCCCCGCTTTGGGCGCAATCCGCGGATTTGAACGCACCGTTGGAGACCGTGGTTTTCGGCTCGGACGATACGTTGCGCGGGGTCGTGGATCGCCACCTCAACGACCCAGATCTGTGGCCTTATGTCCTTGAACTGAACGCGATCAGCACGCCCGCCGCCGTGGTGCCGGGCACTGCGCTGAAACTGCCCGTACGGCAGGTGCGTGCCGCCGATGCCGCATTGGCCCAATCGCTGGACGCCATTCAACGCGCAAATGCCGAAGGCGCGCAGGTTTTTGCCCCGCAGGAAATCGGCGAAGCCTTGCAAAGCCGCGAGACCGCAGTGGGTCTGCGCGTCAGCGGTCAGTGGGTCGAAGTCGTGTCCTTTTCCGACATCGCCACGGCACTGGCCATCGAAGCGCTCGACATCTCTGTCGCCCAACGCGACCAATCTGCCGAGGCTGTGGTGTCCGACGTTCAAGGCAGCGTCGAAGGCCGCGCCCCTCAGGACCCCAGGTGGTCAGATCGCGATCTGAACGACGTGCTGGTCGAATTTGAACGGGTTCGCACCTTGTCCGACAGCACCACGCAAGTAACTTTTCGCGATCTCAGCCGCTTGCGCCTGAACGCCAATTCCAATGCCACAATTCAACGGATGCGTTCGGACCCGCTGACCGGCACCGAAGTGACCAAGGTGAGCCTTGTGAATGGCGACTTTTACGCGCTGCTCAACCAGTTGTCGGACAAGACCGCCTTTGAGGTCGATATCCCCGGCGTAGAGACCACAACGAAGTCCGGTGATTTCTGGATCAAGAATGATGCCTCAGGCGCGCGCTTTGTGAACTATGATCAGGAACAGCTTGAAGTCGTCTCTGGCGCAGAGACCATTCAGATCGGCGAGAATGAGGGGCTTGTGCTGTCCAATGCAGGCGCCCAGCGTGCGGATGTACTGGATGCCCCGCTGTTGCGGTCCCCGGCTGCCGAAGCGCTGCTTTATGATGGGTTTGCGCCACTGGAATGGTCCGAATTTGACGGGGCCGAAGGGTACTGGGTCGAGGTGGCCATCGACCCAGGTTTCAACCAGATGCAAGTGTCGGAATGGGGCGTGCGGGGCACGGCGCTGGCCACCGCCCCTCTGCCCCCACGCACCTATCATTGGCGTGTGGCGGCCCTTGACCGCCTTGGCCTGCCTGGACAATGGAGCAAGCCGCAATCCTTTACCCTGCGGGTCGATGACACGCCGCCCTTCCTGACCCTGCTTTTGCCTGCCGACGGGCAGATCGTGACCGAGCCTTCAGTCGAAATCCTTGGCGCGTCCGAACCCGAAGCCTTGGTTCAATTGAACGGCGCGCGCGTGGCCATGGGCAGCGATGGCAGTTTTATCCTGAACACTGACCTCGTGCCTGGCCCCAACATCCTGACCTTGCGCGCGGTGGACCCTGCAGGCAACGAAAGCACGACGGCCCAAACAGTGATTTACCGCCCCGCGGCGCAAGTCAGCATCAGCCTGTCGCCTACTTTACCCCGGGTGAACGGTGCGTTGGCAACGCGGTCAGACGAATTGTCGGTCTTTGCCGCCTCGACTGCCGCCCAAGGTGCTGAAGTCATTGTGACATCCGGCAGCCGCGATGTGTTGCGCACCGTTGTGGGAACCGCAGGCGCGATCAGTTTCTCTGTCCCTGCGGAGGTCGCGCCAACGGCTTATGAAATCGGTGTTCTTGGGCCCACCGGCCTTGTCGAAGGTGCGTTGGAATTCGAGGTTATCCGAGACCAGATCGCCCCCGAGATTGTCCTTGACGCCCCACCGCCCAATGCCACCGATCTGCCTGACATCGACATCACGGGCAGCGCGGGGGACGCGGCTCAGATGACCGTGAACGGCATTGACGTGCCGCTGGATGCAGGCGAGTTCGAACTGGTGCTGAGCCTTGCGCCCGGTCTAAACGTCTTTGATCTGGTGGCAACCGACCCGGTAGGCAATGTAGCTGCAACGCGGCTGCAAACACTCTATGATATCGAGCCGCCTTCCGTGGGCGATATCCGGGTGAACCGACCCCAGGGGGCAAGTGGCCCGATCGAGATTGTCGTGGTGGCGTCGGACGAAAGCGGCCTGCGTCAAGCGGCTCCCTACATCTTGCAAGTCGGCGCGGAGGAGCTTGAAGGTTTCTTGCGCTGCGACAGTGCCGCAGGGCTGTGCCGCGCCGCACTGCCTGCCCAGCCGGGCGCGCTGCAACTGGTCGAAGTGATTGTCGAGGATTACGCCGGAAACGCCGCGTTTCGGTGAGGAATAACCGTCTGTCCGGGGATGGGCAGGCAGTGGAGGAATTGGGATGAGTTTGGTTTTTCAGCGCGTGATGGCGGCCTTGTGTGCAGCTATGGTCTTGGCCTCGCCCGGGGCGGTCCGCGCACAGGCCGTGCCCGAAGGCCTGATCGTGGTTTACGGCGCACTATCCCCCACCCGCGAGGGCGATGTGGACCGGCGTGAGCAAATCTATTTCTCGATCCCCGCCGATACGGCCGGCCGCGTCTTTGTCCGGCTTTTTGATCCTGAAATCTTTGGGCAGGACGATTTTACCTATGGCGGGCCTGCCGACTCTGAAACCACGTTCCGGGTCTTTGGGGGCGAGGGCGCATTTACCGCCGCTGATCGCCCAGAAATTGTCGCCGACCGCGCACGCGCCCCGCGCGAACGGCCCGCATTTCCTGTCACTGGCCCCGGTCAGGTTTTGATTGAACGCGCCTATGGCAGCGACCGGTCCAGTGATGGCCGATGGGTCACCTTGGGAGCTGTGCGCGCGCGGCAAGGCGAACAGGTGGGCGACCGTGCTCATTTCCGCATTGATGTGGAAGGCACTAAGGGCAACGACGGCAACGGCTTTTCCATCGGCGTCAGTCGCGCCCGTGATCGGGACCGCGCGCCGGAGGGGCTTGAGATATTCGCCTATCAACCCACGATCCGATGGACCGCTGCGGGTACCGCGACACGCGTCGGATTCACGGGAATCGGCGGGCCGTACACCGTCCAAAGCTTTGACGCGGCCAATGGCGATCTGTCTGTTGTGACCGACTATGCCGATCTGCCCGTTGCCGTTTCGGGCCAGGATTTCTGGACCGTGGACCGCGTCGAGACGGATGATACCAACCTCGCCCTCAGTCTGTCTGGCGGGTTCGAGAGCCCCAATGACGTGACAATCGCCGTCTTTGACGGTGCAGGCGCGCCCGTGGCCTTGCAGATGCCGCCCCGGCGCAGCCTTGATCCCGCCCGCCCCGAGGCCATTGGCACCGGGCGGCCCTTGGCCAACTGTTCCTCGGTCGCCTTTGATGGCAGCCCGTCGCTGGGACGCGCCCCGCTGCGCTACCTATGGGAGTTTGGTGACGGGCAAAGCTCTGACGCGCCGGTGATTGCGCATATGTATGCCGAGCCGGGCCGCTACGCCGCGCGCCTGCGGGTGCTTGAGGATGGCGGACGCCCCGGTGCCGGAGCCGAAACGCTGGTGTCTGTGCATGTGCGCCGCGCTCCGGTCGCGCAACCGGGGGACGCGATCACCGTAGCACCGGGCGAGGTGATCCCCTTTGACGGCACCGGGTCTGAACCATCCGACAGTCCGATCACCCGCTATGTCTGGTCCTTTGGCGATGGCGAACAGGTCGAGGGGCCACGGGCCGAAAAGGCCTATGACAGCCCTGGCGCGTACCGCGTCGTGCTGCGCGTCAATGACGACAGCCTGCATCCCTGCAACTTTGGCGTCGCGACGCGCGATGTAAACGTGAACTTTGCCCCTGTGGCCGAGGCGGGCACGGACCAGACCGCCAAGGCGGGCGAAACCCTCAGCTTTGGTGGGGCTGCCAGCTATGATGTGGACGGCACTGTGGCCAGTTATGCCTGGGACATGGGGGACGGCACGGTTTTGACCGGCCCCGAGGTCTCGCACACCTATACGGCCCCGGGCCGTTACAACGTGGCCCTGACCGTTACCGATGACAGTGGCGTGGCCAATGGCCAATCGGTGGATACGCTTAGTGTGGACATCAACGCGCCCCCTGCCCCCTCGATCATCATCCCCGACCGGCCTGTATCGGTCAGCGAAGCGGCTCAACTGGACGGCAGCCAAACGAGCGATGCGGACGGTGCGATCCTGTCCTATCTGTGGGATTTCGGGGATGGGGCCATCGGCGAAGGGGCCATTGTCAACTACGCCTGGACAACGCCCGGCGTCTATACCGTCGCCCTGACGGTCACCGATGACAGCGGCACGGCCTCTGCCACCCAGCGGACCGAAACACAGATTGTGGTGGACGCGGCCCCCGTGGCCAATGCAGGCCCCGATCAATTCGTAACCGCTTCTGAGGTGCAGTTTGACGGCACCGGGTCCACCGATGCCGATGGGACGATCTCAAGCTATGAGTGGCGCTTTGGCGATGGCGGTACGGCCACCGGGCCGCGCCCTGTCCATGCCTATGCACGCGCAGGTGTTTACGAAGTGGCCTTGGTTGTGCGGGACGCCAGCGGTGCGCCCCTCAACACCGATCGCGACACGATGCGGGTCACGGTGAACGCCCTGCCGATTGCTGATGCCGGCCCCGATCTGACGGTCGCCCCGGGCGAGGAGTTTGTGCTGAGCGCGCGTGCCTCTGTTGATCCTGACGGTGGCTTGGGCCGCTATGAATGGCAACTGCCTGATGGAAGCGTCCAGAACGGCGAACGCATCAGCACGGCGCTGGATACCCCCGGCACCTACCGGATTGGTCTGAGCGTTTTTGACAGCTTTCAAGGTGGTGAAGCCCGCGATGACAGCGAGGTCACCATCACCGTGAACGCGGCCCCCGTGGCCCAAGCCGGTGCCGATCTTTTGGTTGCACCGGGTGAACCGGTCGTACTGGATGCCAGCCAAAGCTTTGACCCCGACGGCCAGATCGTCAGCCACCTGTGGGAGTTTGACGACGGCTTTGCCGCTCAGACCACGGCGCGCGTCGCGCGCAGCTTTGATGTGCCGGGGGTATGGTCGGCACAGCTTGTGGTGACGGATGATGCGGGCGTTAGCAATTCAACTGCGGGCGGCGATGTGACGATCCGGGTCAATTCGGCCCCCGTGGCCGAGGCGGGCGCGAACATCGAGACCGATGTGCTGCGCGTGCGCTTTGACGGCTCGGCTTCGGCGGATGCGGATGGCGACGCGCTGATCTACCGATGGGACTTTGGCGATGGGTCTGCCCCCATTTACGGACAAACAGTGGCGCATACTTATCCCCGCTCAGGAACCTTCCCGGTGACCCTGCGGGTGGATGATGGCACGGGGCTGTCCAATGCCACCGCCATTGATGCGACCACAGTTGTGGTCAACGCGCGGCCCATGGCCGATGCTGGCGGCAACCGCGATGTCTGCTCGGGCGAGAGCATCCTTTTTGACGCCTCTGACAGCCTCGACCCTGATGGGGGTCTGCTGCTTTATAGCTGGGATTTCGGGGACGGCACGATGTCGGATCTGGTGAACCCCACCAAGATCTATGAAGGCCCGGGCGCCTATCCCGTGACCTTGCGCGTGCGCAATGGCAAGGGCACCGAATGGGGCAGTGATATTGACCGAATTGCCGCCCTCGTGCGCGAAGGCCCCATCGCCGATGCGGGCCTGGACATGACTGTCTGTACCAACCAAGCCGTCCGCTTTGACGGATCGGGCTCGACCGATGCCGACGGCGCTGTGAACGCGTTCCAATGGACGATGGGCGATGGTGGCACCGCAAGCGGTGAAAAGCCAGAATACCGGTTCCGCAAGCCCGGCAACTACCCCGTGACGCTGACTATCACCGGCGATGCGGTCGGGGCCTGTTCGCCCTTGGACACCGACACGGTCAATGTGCAGGTCGTGGCGGCGCCTGATCAGGCCATCGCAGGCTCTGAAAGAGCGGCGGCGGGCCAGCCCGCACCCTTTGCCGTGACCCTTGATGATCTGGGCGGCGCGACCGTAATCTCGCACAGCTGGTCCTTCAGCGATGGCGGCACCGCCACAGGCGCAGAGGTCAATCATACCTTTGCCGAGCCGGGCGCGTATTTCGCGACCGTTACCACAGAACTGGCAGGCGGCAATGTGGGATGCTCCACGATCGAGACGCAGCGCAAGGTGCAGGTCAACGCGGCCCCCACGGCCAATATCGACGGGCCGGACACCGTGGCAACAGGGGCGGCAGCGGTGTTTGATGCCTCTGCCTCTTTCGATCCCGACGGCGCGCTGACAGGCTTTGCCTGGGACTTTGGCGATGGCAACACCGCCACCGGCGTGGCCGTCGCTCACGCTTATGCAGAGCCGGGTGAATACCCGTTGCGCCTTACAGTCATGGATGATGCTGGCGTCGGAAATTCGGCCACCACGATTGAGCAATCTGTAACGGTCAATCCCGCGCCATCGGTTGGGCTGGCCGTTGCCGGGCAGATGTGTCCCAGCGTCGCTGTGCCTTGGGCGGTGGATGTTCCCCAGGGCACCAGCGTCGCCTGGAGTTTCGGCGATGGGACAACAGCCGAAGGCGCGCAAGCCAGCCATGGGTTTGAGCGACCCGGGCTTTATCCGGTGACCGTGGCGCTTGACGATGGCAAGGGGCTGTTGAACAGCCGCCGGTCCGAAGAGGTCTATGCCCGCGTCAACAGTGCGCCCACCGCATTGGCGGGCCCGGATCAGATCGTGTGCCCGGGCGATACCGTCAGTTTTGATGCCGGGGCCTCGAATGATCTTGATGGGTCAATCACGGGCTGGACCTGGACCTTTTCCGACGGAGTGACGTTGGAAGGGGCGCAAGTGACGCGCACATTTGATGCAACCGGCCCAATTGACGTGCAACTGAGCGTGACCGACGACAGCGGCGCACAGTGCAATATGGGCACCGACATGGCCCGGGTGCTGGTCAACACGCCCCCGGTTGTGGACGCCGGGCCAGACCAAAGCGTGCCCGTCGGCGCCGCCCATGATGTGGTACGTTTCGACGCGAGTGCCGCACGGGATGCAGACGGTCAAGGCGTTGGTATAAATTGGGATTTCGGGGGTGGCGTGACGGCATCGGGGGCGTTGAACACCCACCGCTTTACCGCACCGGGCAGCTATACGGTCACGGTGACGGCGCGCGACACCACGGGTCTGGCCTGCGGTGTGTCCACCGACACGGCGATCATCACGGCCCTGCCCCGCAGCCAGTGAGGCAAACAAAACGCCATATCCAGACGCTGCCGGATCGGATAGAGACAGGCCATGTGGTTCCCTCTACGCCTCAAGTTCTTTTTCTTTGCCACGCTGCTGGCCGTGGTCCCACTAGCCATTGTGGGCCAGAACCTGACGACGCTGACCCGGGACGAGCTGAAATCAGCCGCGAACGAAGACCTGACAACCGTTGCGGCCCAACTGCAAAACCAGTTCGACACAACATTTCAGGGCCGGTGGCTGTCCCCGCTTATGGTTATTCGCAACGGCATCGACAGTGACGAGTTGGACGTGCCGCAAAAAGTATCTTTGCTGACGCTGGGCCTGCAAGAGCTGCCCGATGTGGTGTCGTTGCAATTGGCGGTCGCCGGGTCGAACCTGCCGATCATGGCGACCGATCAGGCGTTCTCGCAAAGGCTGGAGGCGCAAGGTCTGGACCCTGTTGCACTGATGACGGTGTCTTCCGATCTGATCCAGAATATCGAGGCGACAGGACAATATGGTCGTCCGCTGATTTCGCGGATTGAAGCGACAGGCGATTGGATCGCAACCCTCGCCTTGCCTCTGAACACCAGGATTGCGGGTCGTCAGGTCACCTTGGCCGCGCGGATCAGGCTCACGACCCTGACCCAGCTGGTTGACCGTCACCCCTTTGCCCAACGCGGCGAGATCACGATCATCGACCAGGCGGGCCGCACCGTGTTGGGCACAACGCAGGTCCAGTTGATTGAGCGTGACATTGTGCAATCGGCCCTGCCTTTGATCGTGGCGGGGGCACGAGCCAATGCGCTGCAAAACTATACGCGCCCGGATGGCACCCAGATGCTGGGAGCCTATGCCTTTCCCGACTGGTTCCCCTGGGCCGTTGTGACCGAATTGTCCGAAGACAGCGCCTATGCGGTGGTCAACGCCATCACTCGGCAGATTCTGATCATCGGCGCGCTTGGCTTTGCGCTGGCCAGCATCGGCGCATTGATCTTTGCGCGCCGGTTGACCAGCCCGATCCTCAAGATCGGCAATGTGGTTGAAAAGGTGGGCGCCGGTGATTTCTCGGCCCGTGTCGCCAACGTAAAGGTCCGCGACGAGATCGGCCAGTTGTCACAGCGGGTGAACACCATGATCGCCGAGTTGGGCGAACGGCTGGAGCTGATGAAATTCGTGAGCCACGGCACGATGGAAGCGATCCAGAGCGCCGATGAAGGCATGTCGCGCGGCGGTATTCGCAAAAAGGTGTCAGTCATTTTTACTGATATTCGTGGCTATACCGAGTTTTCCGAACGGGTCGCACCCGAAGTCGTGATCGAGGCGCTGAACGAATACTTTGAGGTCCAGACCCGCATCGTCGAGGCCCATCAGGGCGACGTGGACAAATTCATCGGTGACGCGCTGGTCGCTGTCTTTGAAGGCGACGCGATGGAGCAGCGCGCGATTTGCTGCTCTGTCAAGATCATCGACGCGATGGCTGATCTGCTTGAAAAGTTTCCCGAATATAATCTGCATGTGGGCATCGGCGTCGCATCCGGTGAGGTGGTCATGGGCGCCATGGGGGCCAAAAGCCGGATGGATTACACCGTGCTCGGATCGACCGTGAACCTGTCGGCGCGGCTGTGCTCCAAGGCTGATCCAGGACAGGTGCTGATCGACCGCGCCACGCGGGATGCGGGTGACGGGCTGGCGGATGTACAATTTGAAACGCTGGAGGCGATCCCGCTTAAGGGCTATGCCGAACCGGTCCCGACCTTTGCCGCCAAAAGCAGCGCGCCTGACTAGGGCCTAAGGCAGCACCGCCCAGACCATCACCAGATAGGTCCACTGATGGATTGCCTGATCAACGCCAAAGGCGCGCCAATAGCCCGCTTGGGTCGGCCCGTGGCCCGTGTGATCAGACCAGCGCCCCTTGCCCCAATCCACATGGAAATGGACCACCCATTCCACCAGTGCCACCACCAGTGCCAAGACAATCGGCACACCCAGCAACACCATCGCAATCAGCGATCCTACTGCGTGCAGGCCTGCATGTTGCAGCCGCCCAAAATGGATATACCGCCCCCGATCGGCCAGCATCCGGGGCGTTTGCAGGTAGAAATCGGCAAACAGATGCTTGGTTTGCAACAAAAACAACAGCGCGAGCGCAAAGATCACAGGGTCGGCCAAGGCATATCCTTGTCATGGTTTGCCCATACCCTAGGCTGCCTGCGCCTGTGCTGCAATCATCCAGCGCAAAGCATTGATTTGTCGGGCTCGGACTTGCTAGGCTGCCGCCCAAGCCATCCGCCGATGGCGTCAGATTTGGAAATAGTCTCATAGAACGTTCGCTCTTTGCCTTTATCTGGGCCTATTCAAAGCGGGACCAGTTGATCCTGTTGGCGGTGACGCTGACGCTGTTTCCATTGCTCTATCTGACGCTGGAACTCCCCAAACGGATCATCAACGATGCCATCGGCTCCGGCTCTGCCTCGATCTCTGCCTATGGGTTTGAGTTCACGCAGGTGCAGTATCTGCTGCTGCTTTGTGGCGCGTTTCTGGTGGCGGTGCTGCTGCATGGCATCATGAAAATGCGCATCAACACCATGAAGGGCGTGCTGGCCGAACGGCTATTGCGCCGGTTCCGCTATACGCTGATTGCACGCATTCTGCGCTTTCCCCAGCCTTACTTTGAGCGCACCAGCCAAGGTGAACTGGTCAGCATGGTCACCGCCGAAAGCGAACCCATGGGCGGCCTCATGGGCGATGCGGTGGCGCAGCCTGTGTTGCAGGCGGGTCAGATGCTCACGATCCTCGGGTTCCTGTTCTTTCAGTCGGTGGCCTTTGGGCTGGCGGCTTGTGCGCTGATCCCGCTTCAGGCCTGGCTGATCCCGCGGCTGCAAAAACAGATCAACAAGCTGAACAAGAAACGCGTGATCCAGGTGCGTGCCTTGGCCGCCGAAATTGGCGAGGGGGCTGCGGGCGCCTCGACCTTGCGAGTGAATGGCGGCTGGCGCTACCGGATGGCGATGATCGGGGACCGATTGGGCCGTCTGTTCGACATCCGTTTTCAGATCTACCAGAAGAAATTCTTTATGAAGTTTATCAATAACTTCATTACCCAGCTGACCCCGTTCTTCTTTTTCTCCATTGGTGGTTATCTGGTGATCCGGGGCGATGTGACCATCGGTGCACTGGTCGCCGCCCTCGCCGCCTACAAGGATCTGTCTTCCCCTTGGAAAGAGTTGCTGGCCTATTACAACCAGTCCGCCGACATGTCCCTGCGGTGGGAGACGATCACGGAACGTTTCGCGCCCGAAGGCATGGTGGATGACGCGCTGGTCTATGGCCCCGTCGAGGATGTGCCCCGCCTGACGGGCGACATCGTGCTGGATCAGGTCACAGTGCGAGACGGCGACGGAAACCCGGTGCTGGAGGATATCACTGTCACCCTGCCCGCCGGTGCCGTGATCGGCATTTCAGCCACCAATGATGAAGACCGGCGCGCCCTCGCCGAGGTGCTGACCCGTGAGACACTGACCACCAGCGGCACCGTGACCCTTGCAGGTCACGACATCAAGACGCTGCACCAGTCGGTGATTGCCAAGCGCGTCGGTCACGCCACCTCCCGTCCGATCATGTTCCAGGGCAGCTTTGGCGATAACGTTTTGATGCCCGTGCGTTTTGCACCTGTGGATGGGGTCGAGGCCGATGATTTCGCCCGCGAGGCTGTGCGCGCAGGCAACACCGCCGACATGCTGGGCGCGCAGTGGCTGGACCCGGCCATTGCCGGCGTCGACAGCCCCGATGATCTGCGCGCCTGGTGGACGAAACTGATCGAAGGGATGGGCAGCGGCGCCGCCCTGACCCGACGTGCCATGGATCAGCAATGCGACGCAGAAGCCCATCCAAAGCTGAGCGAAGCGTTGATCGCGCTGCGGCCCAAAGTGGCGCAGGCGCTGGCTGATGCCGGTCTGGACAAATTCGTGCATCGGTTCGAGCCGGACGCCTACAACCCCGCTCTGCCCGTGGCTGAAAACCTGTTATTCGCGACCCCGCGCATCGACATTACGCCCGAGGTGCTGGCCGCCCGCATCGATTTCCTGCGCCTGCTGAACAAGCTGAAGCTTGCGGGCGATCTGGAAGAGCTGGCGCGCAACATCATCGACCTCTTGCGCCAGATCTTTGGCGCGAACGGCACTGATCATCCGCTCTTTCGCAAGGTGGGCCTTGATGTGGCCGTCTATGAGGCCGCCCTTGATCTGGTGACGCGGAAGTCTCCCGGCACCACGATCACAGACGAAGAACTGGCGCTGCTGTTGAGTGTGCCTTCGCGCATCACCGCAGAACAGATCGGCCCCGCCTTTCCGGACGAAGTCCGCGCCAAGGTGCTGGACATGCGCCAGGGCCACGCCGACGCCCTGCGCGCCCAGATGGAGGACCTGTTTGCGCCCATCACGCCCGACGGCCCGCTCGTGGGTCTGAGCGTGTTGGAAAACGTGATCTATGGCAAAGTGTCGGAAAGTGCCGGGACCAAGGCCGAAGATCTGCGCCGCGTCGTGTCGGATGTGTTGCAGGCCGAAGGGGTCAATCCACTGGTTCTCGAACTCGTATTTGACGTGCCTATTGCGCTGGGTGGTGCGAACCTGCCTGCACTTTTTGCAGAGCCTTTGTCGATCAGCCGCGCCACGATCAAACGGCCCGATATTCTGATCCTTGACCGGGTGATGGCCAGCTATGACACCGAGGCGCAAGAGGCGCTTTTCTCCAACCTGCGTCGCCTGTTGCCCGAAGCCACGCTGATCTTTCTCAATGAGGCGTTCGAGGACGAAAGCGCCTTTGACATGCATTTCGAGATTCAACAGGGCCGCCTTGTGGGGGCAGAGGGCGCACGGGCCGCAGCCGACAGTGATGTCGGTGCCGATCTGGCCCGCAAGGTCGATGCGCTCAGCGCCACGCCCATGTTCTCGGGCCTCAAGCGCAAACAATTGCGCCTCTTGGCCTTTGGCGCGCGCTGGTACACGGCGCAGCAGGGCGACTACGTGTTTCACAAGAATGACGCCCCACGCGACGGGGCCTATATGGTGATCGACGGCGAGGCCGATCTGCTTTTGCCGCAAGAGGGGGCCGACCCGCGCCTGATTGCCACCGTAGGCAGTGGCGCGCTAGTGGGCGAATTGGGTCTGATCCGCGGCGAACCGCGCGCCCTCGATATGCGCGCCAAATCCGAACTGACCTGCCTTCGCATCAGCGAAGAAGACTTCATGGCCGTGGTTGAAAACGATGCTGCAACCGCCTTCCGCTTGCTTCAGGTGGTGGCGGGTTACGTCAGCACCTGAGACGACACTCAAGACCCGCCAAAAACTGAGCACTTGATCGCTCAAACTGCACTTTTTCGCGAAGCGCCTTCTATGGGCTGGAACCTGGCCCGTGAATTTGCGATGTGGAGGGATACCGCGCCGCTGCGAGCGCCGGAGAGCTGCCAGATGAAACGATTGCTCTGCCTTGCCACGGCAACCTTGATTGCCGTGACTGTCGGCCCCGACCGGGCCGCGGCCTTTGACGTTTCTGTTCAATCCGAAGATGGCACATTGGCCAGTGAGATCCGCGCAGCCTCTCTTGTGGCAGCGATCAAGGACGACACCGAGGCAGAGCCTGCCACCCCCATCGACATCCTGAGTGCGGCTCAGGCCGATTATGGGCGCATCATCGCACTGCTCTATGATGCGGGCTATTTCGGACCGACCATCAACATCCTCGTGGATGGGCGCGAGGCCGCTGCAATCTCGCCGGTGCAGCCTCCCGCACGGGTCAATTCCGTAGTTCTATCGGTCGATGCCGGACCGGTTTTCCGCTTTGGTCGTATCGGCATCAGCCCAAAGGCCGAAGGGACCGAGGGGACAGACGGATTTGCACCCGGCGAGACGGCTCGTGTTTCGGTGCTGCGCAGCGCGACCGCGGCCCATATCGAGGGCTGGCGAAAACAGGGCCATGCCAAAGCGCGAGTGGCAGGGCAATCCATCACAGCTCGGCATCCGGACCGTGTCATTGATGCCGCCGTCACCCTCGACCCCGGTCCACGCCTACGCTTAGGCAAATTGACCATCACTGGCGAAAGCGCTGTGCGCGAGGCTCGCCTGCGCGAAATCGCGGGATGGCCCAGTGGCGCGGTATTCGACCCTGACGATCTGGCGCTTGTGCAAAAGAGGTTGCGGCGCACCGGCACCTTTGGCACCGCCAACCTGACCGAGGCGGAAACACCCAACCCCGATGGCACCCTGGACGTCACTGCCACGATCAACGACCAATTGCCGCGCCGTTACAGCTTTGGCGCCGAGTTTGGCACGCTGGACGGCCTGACGCTGAGCGGCAGCTGGTTGCACCGCAACATCTTTGGCGGGGCCGAACGGCTCTTGGTTGAGGGTGAGGTGGCAGGCATCGCAGGTGACACCGGCGGCATTGACTATGCCATCTCGGCCAAGCTGTCGCGCCCCGCCACGTTTCGCACCGACCTTGAGGCCTTTGGCCTTGTCGCCTTTGAGCAGGAGGATGAGGTCAACTATTTTGCGCGCACCGCCAGTATCGAGGTGGGCACGCTCTATTTTGCGAGCGACGACCGGGAATACAGCTATGGCGTGGGCCTGCAAACCGCCAAGACCCGCGACGATCTGGGCGAGCGGACATACACCATCGCCACTCTGTCTTTCCGTGCGACATTTGACCGTCGCGACAATGCGCTGGATGCCACATCAGGCTATTACGCCGAAATCGGGCTTACCCCATTTGTCAGTCTGGGGGGCACGGATGATGGGTTGTTGACGACCCTTGATCTGCGCACCTATCGCCAAGTGGGCAGCCGGGTGACACTGGCGTTTCGCGGTTTGCTTGGCTCTGTTGCCGGGCCATCGCTTGCCGACGCCCCCGCTGACTTCCTGTTCTATTCAGGCGGCGGCGGCACGGTGCGCGGCCAGGGGTATCAATCACTTGGTGTCGATCTGAGCCCAACGGTCACGGTTGGCGGACGGTCCTTCGTTGGCCTGTCGGGCGAGGTGCGGGTGAAAACCGGTCGCAATCTGTCGGTCGTCGGCTTTTATGACGCAGGCTATATCGGGCCCGAGAGCTTTTTTGACGGACAAGACGGCGAATGGCACAGCGGTGTAGGCGCGGGCATCCGCTACGACACCGGAATTGGCCCGATCCGCTTTGACATGGCGGTCCCGGCCTCTGGCCCCGATGACGGCTCGGGACTTGAGATCTACATCGGGATTGGACAATCGTTTTGACCCGCGTTCTGGTCCTTTTGCTCTGTCTCTTCTGGCCTTTTGCCCTGATCGCCCAGGATGCGGACGAAGATCGCGGATACCTCACCGGCCTGCTTGAGGGAGCCTTGGGCGGCGAGGGCCGCGCAGTGCGTATTGACGGGTTCGCGGGCGCGTTCAGCAGCACCGCAACCATCAATCAGATCACAGTGGCGGACGCGGATGGTGTCTGGTTATCGCTGAGCGGTGTCGAAATCAATTGGAACCGGTCTGCGCTGCTGCGCGGCGCCATTGAAATCAAGACGCTGACCGCCGAACAGATCGAGGTTGCGCGCGCGCCGTTGCCTGCACCAGATGCAGGCCCCGCGCCCGAGGCGCAGCCCTTTGCCCTGCCGGAATTACCCGCCTCTGTAAGAATTGAAACGATGGATATCCGCCGGGTTGCCATCGGCGCGCCGTTGCTGGGCGAGGCTGTTGTCCTGTCGCTGTCGGGGGCGGCGGAATTGGCGGGCGGAGCGGCTGATGTCGCACTCAAGGCGACCCGCCTTGACGGACCCGGCGGGCAGTTCAATGTTGCAGGCAGTTTTGCGAATGACACCCGCGCGCTCATGCTTGACTTGGATCTGACCGAACCAGCGGGGGGCCTGATCTCCGGTCTGTTGAATGTGCCTGACCGGCCCAGCCTGGACCTCAAGATCGCTGGCGACGGCACCCTGAACGACTTGGCCGCCACTTTGGCCCTGCGCACCGATGACGCGCCCAGGCTTGAGGGTGAATTGCGCCTCGGCACCGGGGCACAGGATGCGACGACCTTTGAGGCCGATCTGGCGGGTGATGTGACGGCCCTGTTTCTACCAGAATACGCCGCCTTTTTTGGCACTGATGTGAGGCTAAGCGCCAAAGGTGCGCGCGACGGGACGGGTGCGATTGCCCTCGACGTGCTCGACCTGCGCACCCGAGCGCTGGCGCTGCGCGGTGAGGTGGCGTTGAACGCGGATGCCTGGCCCATCCTGCTTGATCTTGAGGGCGAAATTGCTGATCCCAACGGCACCCCCGTGCTTTTGCCCGGCACCGGCGCACCACTGCGCATTGACCGGGCAGACCTTGCCATCAGCTTTGACGCTGAAGATGGTGATGCCCTGACTGCGAAAGTTGCGGTTACGGGGTTGGACACGCAGGGCGTGGCCGCCGACAGCCTCGCGCTTGGCATCAATGGCACGCTGAGCGGCGACGTGAATGCGATTGGTGCGATACGTGCACGGGTGAACTTGGATGGCGAAGGCTTTGACTTTGACGACGCGGACGTGGCCCGCGCCATCGGCCGCGTGGTCCGGGGCGGATTGGACGTGGCTTATACCGAGGACGCGCCGCTGCGCCTGAGCAACATGGCCTTGTCCGGCGCAGACTGGGCGCTGCGCGGCTTGGCCGAGATTGACGGTTTCGACGCAGGGTTTGACACGGATTTTGACATCGAACTGACCGCCAGCGATCTGTCTGCTTTTGCCGGGTTGGCAGGTGTGGCACTGCGCGGCGAAGGTACACTCGCCGCCTCCGGCTCTGCCGCGTTGGGCGGTTTCTTTGACGTCGAGATCAAGGGCGAGACCCGTGATCTGGGCGTCGGGATTGCACAGGCCGATGCGCTCTTGACGGGGACAACACGGGTGGATCTGACGGCGCGGCGGGACCAAGCTGGCACTTTTGTCGATGCGCTGTCGCTGCGCAATCCGGCCTTGCGCGCGGACGCAAGTGCCACATTAACCAGCCAGGGCACGCAGGCCCTGTTTGACCTCGGATTGACCGATGTGGGGCTGGTGACCGAGGCCGTCAACGGCCCGCTGACCCTGAACGGCTCGGCCACGCAACGCGGCGATACCTGGACGATCCAGACAACTGCCACCGGCCCGCTGGATGCGGTGGCGGAAGTGGCGGCCATCATCAACCCGGCGCGCACAGAGGTTGATCTGACGGCCGAAATACCTGATGTCACCCCCCTTGTCCCACAGATCAGCGGCGCGGCGCGGGTTGTGGCAAAGGCGGTTCAGATGGACGGGGCATGGCGCTTCGACGCGGAAGTCGACGGCCCGGAGAACAGCACTGCGACCGTTGAAGGGACCTTTGCCCAAGAAACTCTGGCGGCCGAATACGCCTTGAGTGTTCCAAACCTGGCCCCTCTGGTCCCGCAGGTGAGCGGCACACTGGCAGCGGACGGCACGGTACAACAGGTGGCGCGCGGCTGGCGCGTGACGTCGAAGATCAAGGGCCCCTATGCCAGCACGGGCGACGTGACGCTGACACTGACGGATGGCCGAGCCGCCGCACGCTATGTGCTGGGGCTGCCCAATGTGGGCAGCCTTGTTCCCGGCATCGCGGGCGCTGTCGCGCTGCGCGGCACAGCGCAACAGGTGGCCACGGGTTACGAGATTGACGCCAATATCGACGGCCCCGCAGGCATACAGGCCCGCGTGGCAGGGCGCGTGGCGAACAACGGCAATCTGGCATTGAGCGCGCAAGGTCAGGCCCAGTTGGGGTTGGCAAACAGGCTTTTGCGGCCCCGCAATGTCCTGGGCGTTGCCAACTTTGATCTGACGGTGAACGGCCCGCCCGCCCTGTCGTCGGTCCGGGGTCAGATCACGACGCAAGGTGCGCGGTTGGCGGCCCCCAACCTGCCGCTGTCGTTCGACGATATCAGCGGGGCCGTGACCCTGAACGGCACCCAAGGGGTACTAGACCTGCGCGCTGGAGTGACCCAGGGCGGCACGATCCGGATCACCGGCCCCATTGGGCTGACAGGCGGCTATCCCGCCAATATCGACATCGCCTTGGCAGCGGTGAATGTGTCGGATGCCAAGCTCTATTCCAGCACCGTTGACGGGGCTGTGCGGATTGATGGCGCTCTGCAAGGCGGGGCGCGGATCGATGGCACGATCAATGTGGGGGAAACGACGGTGCAGGTGCCTTCAAGTGGAATTTCCACTTTTGGCGCGGTGCCCGACATCAACCACGTCGGCGCCACCCGTCCCGTTATGCGGACCCGCGATCGTGCCGGGTTGAGCCAATCATCTGACGCCACTGCCGCAGGCCCCGCCTATCCCTTGGACATCACCGTGAATGCGCCCTCGCGCATCTTTGTGCGCGGGCGGGGGATTGGCGCAGAAGTGGGCGGATCGTTGCATTTGACGGGCAGCACGCGCGATACGATTTCGACCGGGCAATTCAACCTGATACGGGGGAGGATGAGCGTCCTGACCAAGCGGTTCGACCTTGATGAGGGGCTTGTGCAACTGCGCGGCCGATTTGAACCGTTCCTACGCTTTATCGCGGCAACGACAACCAACACCGGCACTGCCCGGATCATTATCGAAGGGCCGGCAGATGCCCCCGAAGTCACCTTTGAAGCCACACCTGAGGCCCCGCAGGATCAGGTACTGGCGCAGATCTTCTTTGGACGCGACATCACTCAGCTCTCCGCCTTTCAGGCGCTGCAACTGGCCAATGCCGTGGCCCAACTGGCCGGGCGTGGCGGCGAGGGGATTGTGTCGCGGTTGCGCGGGTCCTTTGGCCTTGATGACCTGGACGTAGGCACGGATGACGAAGGCAACACATCTGTGCGGGCTGGCAAATACATCTCGGACAACGTCTATACCGACGTCACGGTCGGCGGCGCTGAAGGGCCTGAGGTGTCCTTGAACATTGACCTCACGCCCAACATCACGGCGCGCGGCAGCCTTGGGGCCGATAGCAACACCAGTATCGGGATTTTCATCGAAAAGGATTATTGAGCGAGGCGCTGGCCGTCATGCCCTTTGACAGAACAGCTGCGCTTCGATAGGCAAGAGATGTATCCCAGCGGATACATTTTAGCGAGGGCCTGCGATGTCTGATCCTGATATGAGCCAGGGCGAGGTAGCCTATGCCCGCCTGCTCGGCGCCATTCGCGGCGGCGAATTTCAACCTGGCGACCGGCTGCGCGAAACTGATGTGGCCGCGCGACTGTCCCTGTCACGTACTCCGGTTCGCGAGGCGCTGCGACGCCTGGAGGCCGATTGCATTGTCGAGCATCGGCCCCGCCTTGGCGCCGTGATCCGCCAACTCAGCCACACGGAGCTTGTCGAGCTTTACGAGATGCGCGCTGTGCTGGAGCGGACCGCTGCCGAGATGGCCGCCAAACACGCGGCCCCCGCCGAAGTGGACGCCTTGTCAGAACTGAACGAAACCATCGCAGCCAGCACACCCGACGTGGCGGCCGCCCTCAACCAGGATTTTCATCGCGGGATTTACCTGGCCACCCGCAACCGCTTCCTTATGGATGCAGCCCGTGCGCTGAACAACGCGCTGATGCTCTTGGGGCCCACGACCCTAGATGATGCAGAGCGGATCAAAGTGGTCACAGCGCAGCATCAGCACATCATCGACGCCATCGCCGCCGGGGATGCCGCCACCGCCGGGGCCGCCGCCGAGGCGCATTTGCAGACCTCGTTGCGCCACCGTCTGAAAGTGCTGCAACGATGATCCCCATCGTGATCACCTTTGTCATCGCAGGCATCGGGGTCGCAATTTTCCACGCCCTGGCCTTGCCCCTGCCGTGGCTTTTGGGCCCGATCATCGCCTGCTTACTGGCCGCTCTGGCCGGGGTCAGGATGCGCGGGATCAAACCGGTGAACGACGGGATGCGCACCATTCTGGGGGTGGCCGTGGGGGCCACGTTCACGCCGCCACTCCTGATGTCCATGATCGGAATGTGGCCG
Organism: uncultured Tateyamaria sp.; assembly: GCF_947503705.1. Taxonomy (GTDB): domain Bacteria; phylum Pseudomonadota; class Alphaproteobacteria; order Rhodobacterales; family Rhodobacteraceae; genus Tateyamaria. The sequence goes on from NZ_CANNES010000004.1 coordinate 97,731, forward strand.
ACCCTGATGCTTATCCCGGTCATGGTGTTATCCATCGGATTGATCGGGGTGCCCTATTTCCAACGGCTTTGGGGCTTTGATTTTGCCACCAGTTACTATTCGACCATGCCGGGCGGCTTGCAGGACATGTTGGTGTTCGGAGAAGAGGCAGGGGGCAATCCGCGAAGCCTGTCGTTGATCCATGCGACGCGGGTGCTGGTGATCGTGGTCGCCCTGCCCTTTATCCTGCAAGGGGTTTGGAACGCGGACCTCAGCAACCCACCCGGTGCGCCTGCAACGTCGATTGCCCCCGCGCAATTGCTGTTGATGGTGGCTTGTGCGCTGATCGGTTGGCAGGGGGCAAAGGCCATCGGCATGTTCGGGGCCTCGATCCTCGGGCCATTGATCGTGGCGGCCGCTTGCGCCCTTGCAGGGCTGTTGCAGCATCGGCCCCCGGCCGAGGCGATCTGGGTTGCGCAGTTCTTTATCGGGATGACGGTGGGGGTCAAATACACCGGGATCACCATGGCCGAAGTGCGGCGCGATCTGGCCGCAGGTCTCGGGTTCTGCGTGATCCTGATCCTTCTCACCCTGATCTTTGTCGAGGCGGTTTACGGCCTTGGCCTCGCCCCGGGGATGGAGGCGCTGTTGGCCTTCGCCCCCGGCGGGCAAGCAGAATTGACGGTGCTGGCACTGATTGTGGGGGCCGATGTGGCCTTTGTCATCGCGCATCATGTCTTGCGCATTTTCGTGGTGATCCTGGGCGCGCCGCTTTTTGCGCGGCTCTTCAAAGGCTAGCGCATCACCCGCTGCGCAACGTCCAGCATCAGCAGCGCCTCCTGATCCGGGCTCAGGTCCAGATCATGTTTGGCGTCGATCTCAAGAAACGCATGGCCATGCACAAACATGTGCAGCATATAACTGCGGCGTTCGATTTCGGCCTCGGGCGTGCCTTCGGGCATAAAGGCGCGGACCTCGCGTTTGACCACGTCGAAACAAGCATCGCCCAAAGCCTGCAACTCGGGATCCTCGTCATGACCTTTGGTCAGGCCAAACATCAGGCGAAACACACCGGTTTCGCGGCGCGCGAACGCGGCGTAACACATGCCAAGAGCCGCAATCGGGGCGATCGGGTCGCCTTTGGCCCCCTGGGCAGCGGCGTCCATTTCGGCGCGCATACGTTCAATGCCACCCAAGGCGACGGCGCGCACAATCTCGTTTCGGTCGCCAAAATGCTTGTACGGGGCTGCCGAACTAACCCCGGCCCGCCGCGCTGCCTCAGAAATTGAAAACCCGTCGGCGCCTTTCTCTTCAACCAAAAGTCGAACAGTTTCAACAAGATGCGCGCGCAAATCCCCGTGATGGTACGGCGTCTTACCGCTTTGCTTTTCCGTTTTTTCCATTTTTTTTGCCCGAATGCCTTGCCAAAGTAAGTGGCTATTACATATGTCTTTCGACAAGAGTAAGTACAACTAACTTCATATCTTCTTTCAGGATGTCAAGGAGCAGCCCATGGCGCAACCCACTCAAACCGCCTCTGTAAAGGCCTCTTTGTGGAAACGTGCGCTGCGTGGATTTGTGACCCTGACGGGCACAGTTTCGGTGCTGGCGCTGGCCGGCGGTGCCCTGTGGTTGGGCAGTGCGACACTGGCAACACGGGCCGCTGCCGTTGACGCGCCGCCTGCGGCCCCCATCACCTCTGTCGCACCGCTGCGCGTCTCGCCATCTGACCAGATGACCACCATTCGCACGTTCCATGGCCAGATCGAGGCCGCCGAAACCGTCAACCTTGGCTTCGAGCAGAGCGGTCGCCTCAACGTCCTGAACGTGGACGAAGGCGACCGCGTCACACGCGGTCAGGTGCTGGCGCAGCTGGATACGCGCATCCTGATGACCGAACGCGCCCGGCTTGTCGCGTCTCATGCAGCGCTGGAGGCGCAAGCCGAGTTGTCGCGTCGCACCACGGCCCGCCAGACCGAGCTGCGCAATCGCGGTTTTGCCTCTGATCAGGCGGTGGACAATGTGGCCCTTGGCCTTGTCGCCATCGAGGCGCAAATGGCCGAGATCGACGCAGCAATCACCCAGGTCGATGTGCGCCTGTCGCAAACCGAATTGCTGGCCCCCTTCGACGGCGTGGTCGGCGCGCGGCTTGCGGATCCCGGTGCCATCGTAAGTGTGGGCACCCCTATTATCGACGTCCGCAAAGACACCGCCGCCATTTTCCGCGTGGGCCTCGACCCCAAAGTCGCCCCCCTCGTGGCGGATGCCCCTGCAACCATCGCGGTGGGGGATACTGAATATGACGCGCGCTTTGTCGGCTTCCGCTCTGATCTGGACGCCCAGACACGCACCCGCACTGCCCTTTTTGAAATCGACACCGACGATCCCGTTTATCTGGCGGCAGGCACCCTCACGGTTCAAACCTCCCAAGCTGTTGCCGGCTACTCCGTACCCCTGAGCGCCTTGCGCGACGGGGTACGGGGCCTTTGGACGGTTATGGTGCTGACGCCCGACCGTGACGGCACCCATGTGGCCCAGGCCGCCGCCGTCGAAGTCATGCAGATCAACGGCGACACAGCCTATGTGCGCGGCACGCTGCAAGGCGACGCGCTGATCCTGCCCGGTGGGACACACCGTTTGGTACCCGGTGACGTTGTGCGCATCGCGGGAGCGGAGTGATGGAAAGCCTCACCTTCCGTCAACCCCGCATCGTGGCACTGGCCCTGCTGGTCATCATCGCCGCGGGCTTGTCCTCGCTCTTGGCGATCGGGCGGCAGGAAGACCCGACAATCACCAACATCTTTGGCACCGTCACAACGGTTGTGCCGGGCGCGGATCCCGCGCGGGTCGAGGCTCTGGTCACCTCAGAAATCGAGGATGTGCTGCGCGAGGTGGCCGAAGTCGATGTGATCTCGTCCGCCTCGTCCACCGGCATTTCCATCGTGTCGGTCGAATTGAGTGTGACCGTCCCCAACGACCGGATCGAAGAGGTCTGGGCCGAAATTCGCGATGACCTGAGCGCGCTGGCCCCTACCCTTCCCGCCGACGCATTGGAGCCTGAGTTCGACACCGACGGCGCAGGCGCTTTTGCCGCCATCGCCGCCTTCAGCGCACCCGAGGGCGTGCCAAGCACCGTTCTGGGCCGCTATGCCCGCGATTTGGCGCAAGATTTGCGAAATATCCCCGGAACCGAACTGGTCGAGGTATTTGGCGCGCCCGAGGATGAAGTGCTGGTCACCCTTGATCCGGTGGCCACCGCCGCACTCGGCCTGACGGCGAGCGATATATCCCGCGCCATCGCGCAGGCCGACGCCAAAGGCCCAGCAGGCCGCGTGCGCCCGACCGGTTCCGACCTGTTGGTGTCCATTGCAGGTGAGGTAAAGGCACTGGATCGATTGGGCGAGATCGTGATCCGCCAGTCCGACACCGGGGCCGTCACTTACCTGAGCCAGGTGGCAGAGATCACGCGCGGCCCGCGCCTGCCCCAATCCGAGCTTGCGATTTACAATGGCAAACCCGCCGTATTGCTGGGCGCCAAGCTGGAGTCGGGCCTTCAGGTCGATGTCTGGGCAGGCTTTGTGCGCGATGTGATCGCAGACTATCAGCGTGATGTGCCTGTGGGCGTCTCACTTGATCTGGCCTTTGACCAAAGCGGATACACCGCCGACCGGCTGGCAGAAGTGGGCCAGAACATGGCCATCGGGGTGGGCCTTGTCGTCGCCGTGCTGCTGCTAACGCTTGGCCTGCGCTCAGCCATGATCGTAGCACTGATCCTTCCGGTGGTGACGCTGGCCACGTTGTTCACCATGAACTTTATCGGTCTTGCGATCCACCAGATGTCCGTCACCGGCCTTATTGTGGCGCTGGGCCTGCTGGTGGATGCGGGCATCGTGATGACGGATGAGGTCGGCCAAAGGCTGGAACGGGGCGTGGCCCGGATCAAGGCCGTCAGCGGCTCGGTCAAACGGCTCTTTGCACCGCTTCTGGCCTCGACGATCACGACGGCGCTGTCCTTCACACCCCTGATCCTGCTGCCAGGGCCTGCGGGTGATTTCGTGGGCTCCATCGCGATTGCTGTGGTGATTATGCTGGGCTGGTCCTTTGTCGTGGCGATTACTCTGACCCCCGCCATTGCCGGGCACCTGTTGCCTGCGTCCGGATCACGCGGCGGGATCAAAGGCGGCTTTGTCGCCCGTGCCTTTGCCGCCAGCCTGCGGTGGGCGGTGTACAATCCGTTGCGCTCCATTGCGCTGGCGCTGGTCTTGCCGCTCATGGGTTTTCTCAGCCTGCCCACTCTCACGGCGCAGTTCTTTCCCGGCGTGGACCGCGACCAGTTCTATATCGAGGTGAACCTCGCGCCTGGCACCGGCATTGCAGCGACCCGGGACGTGGTGGATCGCCTGAGCACGCGTCTGACCAGCGACGACCGGATCGAACAGGTCATGTGGGTCGTCGGCCGGTCGGCCCCCGCCTTTTACTACAACATCGTGGGCGACCGTGAGAACGCGCCTGGCCACGCGCAGGCCCTTTTGACGACCCAATCCCCCCAAGCAACCGAAGAGGTGCTGCGCGATCTGCAGGCAACGCTTGCCCTGACGGCACCCGAGGCAGAAATCCTGGTGCGCGGTCTGGTTCAGGGCCCACCCGTCTCGGCCCCAGTCGAACTGCGGTTCGTCGGCCCCGACACCCAAACCCTGCGTGCCCTGGGCGATGAGGCGCGGCGTATCGTGGCATCGGTCGACAGCGTTGTCGTGGCCCGCAGCACCATCGGCGGCGGCGCGCCCAAGGCAGTTGTGACTGTGGACGAGGCCCAAGCCCAACTGATGGGCCTCGACCTGCGCCAGATTGCCGGACAAATGCAGGCGGGGCTTGAGGGGATCACCGGCGGGTCCATGGTCGAAGGGGCCGAGGAGTTGCCGATCCGGGTGCGTCTGGGCGAGGCCACGCGCGGTTCCATGCAGGCGATCCATGACTTGCCGATCCTGAGGCCCGACGCCACAGCCCTTGCGGCCCAAGGGCGCTGGCCCGCCCTGCCCCTTTCGGCCATTTCCACCATTGAACTCACTCCCGCTGCCAGCACCATCACCCGGCGCAATGGCGAGCGTGTGAACACGGTGCAGGGCTTCATCCTGCGTGATGTGCTGCCTCAAGAGGCGTTGACCCAAGTCCAAACGGCTTTGGACACGGCCGGGTTTGAACTGCCCCAAGGCTACCGCCTGGAATTGGGCGGCGACAGCGACGCGCGCGCCGACACGCTTAGCGATCTTTTGGCCTCGCTCGGCTTGATCGTCACCCTGTCTATCGCGGCGATTGCGCTTACCTTCAACTCTTTCCGGTTGACGGTCGTGACGCTGATTGTCTCTGGCCTCAGCGCCGGGCTCAGCATGTTGGCGCTGGCCATTTTCCAATATCCGTTCGGGATCAACGCGATCATTGGGGTTATCGGATCAATTGGGGTGTCGATCAATGCCGCCATTATTATCCTGTCGGGCCTGCAAGAAGACGAGGCCGCCGCCAGCGGCGACAAACAGGCGATGGTCGATGTTGTCATGGGATCAAGCCGCCATATCGTGTCAACCACGATCACCACCTTCGGGGGGTTCCTGCCCCTGATCCTTGCAGGCGGCGGATTCTGGCCGCCCTTTGCAATGTCGGTGGCAGGCGGTGTGCTGCTGTCCACGGTGGTGTCGTTCTACTTCACCCCGCCGATGTTCGCCCTGATCCACCGGGTGCGCAAAGCGGCCCCGAAACATCCTGAAACGGATGACGAGTTTGACGCGCCCTTCCTGCTGCACCCCCCTTTCCAACAAGCGGCAGAGTAAAAACCGAGACAAAACTGATCGAAATTGATGCGTCCCGTCAAAATCGTATCAGGTCGAAGCCTGCAACCTGCTTGCCAATCGTCGCAGAGTGACCAACACTCTCCTCAGAAAAACAATGGGGAGACGACCTATGAAATTCACGACACTCCTGTCGGCGGCTGTATTGCTGTCCAGCACGGCCCTTGTCAGCGCCGAGACGCTGAAATGGGCGCGCGCGGGCGACTCGCTCACGCTTGACCCACATGCCCAGAACGAAGGGCCCACCAGCACGCTGGCACACCAGATCATGGAACCGCTGGTCATGCGTGACCATTCGGGCGCGATTGTGCCTGCGTTGGCCACTGAATGGGCGCCATCGACGGACAACCCGAATATCTGGACATTCACACTGCGCGAAGGCGTGACGTATCATGACGGCGCGGCCTTTACCGCCGAAGATGTGGTGTTCTCGCTCAACCGTGCGATGACGCCAGACAGTGACTACAAAGAGCTGTTGGCCTCGGTCAAAGAGGTCCGTGCTGTGGGCGACTACACCATCGAGATCGAGACCGATGGCCCCAACCCGATCATGCCCAATAACCTGACCAACATGTTCATCATGGACAAGGACTGGGCCGAAGCCAATGGTGCTGTCAAAGTGCAGGACTATGAGGGTGGCGAAGACACATTTGCGGCCAAGAATGCCAATGGCACCGGTGCTTACCGCCTTGTAAGCCGCGAGCCTGACGTGCGCACCGTGCTTGAGGCCTATGACGGCTATTGGGGTGCGGATGAGTTCCCACTGCAAGTAACCCGCATCGAATACACCCCGATCCAGAACCCCGCAACGCGGGTCGCAGCCCTGCTTTCAGGTGAGGTGGACTTTATTCAGGATGTGCCGGTCCAGGATTTGGCCCGTGTGGCAGGCACTGATGGTCTGGACGTGCGGACCACGGCCCAGAACCGGGTGATTTTCTTCGGTCTGAACGCCGGCGACTCGGATCTGGCCAATGACAATGTCGAGGGGGCCAACCCTCTGGCCGATGTGCGTGTGCGCAAGGCGATGTCCATGGCGATCAACCGCGATGCGATCCAACAGGTCGTGATGCGTGGCCAGTCTGATCCGGCGGGCATGATTGCCCCGCCATTCGTGAACGGTTGGGATGCGGACATGGACGCCTCGTCGGTGACTGACATTGAAGGGGCCAAGGCGCTGATGGCCGAGGCCGGTTACAGCGACGGTTTTGCAATCCAGCTTGATTGCCCCAACGACCGTTACATCAACGACGAAGGCATCTGCCAGGCAGCCGTTGGCATGCTGGCGCAGATCGGGATCACCGTGAACCTCGATGCCAAGCCCAAGGCACAGCACTTCCCACTGCTCAGCAATCTGGAAACGGATTTCTACATGCTGGGCTGGGGCGTTCCAACTTACGACAGCGAGTACATCTTTAACTTCCTCGTGCACGGTCGCGACGACAAATACGGCTCGTGGAACGCGACGCGCTACAACAACGATGCGCTGAACGAAAAGATCGTGAGCCTTGCGTCCAACACCGACCTTGAAGCCCGCAACGCGGATATCGCTGCGATCTGGGAAGTGGTGCAGGACGAAGCCATCTACATCCCGCTGCACCACCAGGTGCTGAACTGGGGGATGAAGGCGTCGGTCGGCACCGTGGTCGAGCCCGAGGATTCGCCCAAGATCAAGTACTTTGAAATGAACTAAACGTGATGGGGGCCGCGCGGCGGTCCCCATTTACCCCCGTATGCGCGCCGGGGCGTTCTTCTTACCATTCACACATATCGAAACTGCTCAAGGACCGCTCTCATGATACGCGCCTTTCTGCTGGCCAGCACCGTTTTGGCTGCCCCTGCCTTTGCCGAAACCTTCAAATGGGCGGAAACAACCGACCCTCAGACGATGGATCCGCATGCGGTGAACTCGGCCCCCGTTCTGGGCTTTCTCAACAACGTCTACGAGGGGCTGGTACGCCGCGGCAAGGATATGGCGATTGAGCCTGCGCTGGCGACCGGATGGGAGCCCATCGGCGCCGGTGAAGGTTGGCGGTTCACACTTCGCCAGGGCGTGACGTTCCATGATGGCAGCGCTTTTGATGCCGCCGATGTTCTCTTTTCTTACCAGCGGGCCAGCGACGAGGCGTCCGACACGCGCAGCTGGTTTGCACCCGTCTCTGATGTGGTGGTTGTGGACGATTACACCGTCGACATCATGACAACCGCACCTAATCCGATCTTTCCCGACAGCATCGCCAACTGGATGATGATGGACAGCGGCTGGGCCGAGGCCAATGGCGCCGCCCTTCCCGACAAAGAGGCGGGCAACTACGCCACTTTGAACACCAATGGCACAGGCGCGTTTCGCGTCACCACGCGCGAGCCTGGGTTGCGCACCGTGCTTGAACCTTTTGACGGCTGGTGGGACACAGCCGAGCATAACATCACCAGCGCTGAACTGACGCCGATCCAGAACCCTGCGACGGCTGTGGCGGCGCTGCTGTCGGGCGACGTCGACCTGATCAACCCCGTCCCGATCCAGGACGCCGCCCGCTTGTCCGGCAACGGTGAGGTCAAGGTGATCCAAGGGATCGAGGCGCGGGTTATCATGCTGGGCTTCCCACATGAGGCGGACGCGCTGAAATACTCGGCCGAAACCACCGACGCCAACCCATTTGCGGATGTGCGCGTACGTCAGGCCGTGGCTCATGCGGTCAACGTGCCCGCAATCCTGCAAACGATTATGCGGGGCAATGCGGAACCCGCCAGCCAATTGGTCAGCCCCGCAATGCGCGGCTATTCTACGGCGCTTGCCGATCGTCCTGCATTTGACCCCGATGCGGCTCGCGCGCTCTTGGCCGAAGCAGGCTATGCCGACGGGTTTTCCTTTGGCCTCAAGTGCCCCAACGACCGCTACCTGAATGACGAGGCCGTGTGCCAGGCCGTCACCGGCATGTTGGCCCAAGTGGGGATCACGGCAGTGCTGGATGCGATGCCGGTCCAGAACTACTGGCCCGAACTGCGCGCCGACAACTACGACATGTACCTTCTGGGCTGGTCGCCCGGCACGTTTGACGCCGAGCACCCCATCCGCTTCCTCGCATCGACGCCAAACGAAGAGAAAAAGCTGGGCTCGTGGAATTTTGGCGGATTTTCGAACGCGCGGGTGGACGAATTGCTACCGTTGATCCAGTCCGAGATTGAGGACAGCACGCGTCAGGCCATGCTCGATGAGGTGACGCAGATCCTGCAAGATGAAGTGGCTTATGTGCCGCTTTATGTCCAGCCGCTGGTCTGGGGCGCCAAGGCGAATGTCGAGCTGACGCAACGGCCAGACAACTTCTTTATCCTGCGCTGGGTGACCGTCAACTGAGGGACCAACTTGCGGAATGAAACGGAACAGGCCAGTGCGTGGCATTGGCCTGTTTTTTGGGACAAGCCCGGATGGATCGATCGCCTGACACGAACCCATCTTGGCACCTGAATAACCCAAGCCGGGCTATCGCTGAAACGGGAGGAGGCGAACTGACACTCTTTCTGCTGCGCTTTTTGCCAGCCACACACATCTTACAGTTTAGATGTTTGCTCCAGCAGCCACATCGCCACCCCGAGGGGCGGGCCAGCGATGGCCCAGAGCCTTCGGCATGAGACCGGGCTGACCAGCGCTCTGCTCGATTGACCTTAGAGGCTGGACAGCAGAATTCAAAACCCCGTATTAGCCGTTTCGCGCGCGCCGCGCTGGCGCATGCAAGCCCTGAGCCATTCTTGTAAAGTTTTGCGCATTGCACCAAAGTCTGCTTCCGAGAGTGACAGCCTAACGGGTCGGTGGCAGGGAGCAAACATAGTGTCTAGCTGGAAGCGATTGTCCAATATGCGGAAAGCGAGGCGGACGGTTGTCGTAGGCGTTTTGGCAATTTGTTCGTGTGTGATTTGGTACGATGACATTCTCCAATGGCCTAGAGGCAGAGGCCCCATATTCCTCGCCATTTGCTTTATAGGTTTTCCGCTACAAGCATTATTCTTCAGTTTTAAATGGTACAACGAGCGCAAGGACCAGACGTAAACCTAGTACACTCTACTTTCTTTCCACCCCAATTGGCAAAGCTACCTTTAGCGGAGTCAGTTCGAAGGTTGGCTCTCTCCGCCCTGCTGACATTTACCTTACCCTAACAAACCTCACCGCACGCCCGATTTACGCATCACATTTGCCACCAAGGTGTAAACGCCGGTTTAAAGGGGTTGCACAGGTGGCACACAAACGTTGGCATCCGCTTTTGGCAGTTAAACAGGAGTTCACGCGCAAGCAGTCGATCCTGCGTCTTTTGCGCCGCTAACTGTTACGCCTGCGGTGCTGCGGGAAGGGGCTTGGCCGCCCGCCCCGCGGCGTATGATGGGCGCAGGCGCGCTTTCCGCTTGACCCCACTCGGCCAACGTTATCTGCTCGAGTGATGCTGGCATACATCATTCAACGCGTTGCCCAATCCGCCCTTGTCCTGTTGGTCGTGGGGCTTGTGGCATTCTCCATGTTCCGCTTTGTGGGTGACCCCATCGACAACATGCTGGGCCAGGAACGGACCCAAGCAGACATTGAGCGGCTGCGCGTCGTGCTGGGCCTCGATCAGCCCTTTGTTGTGCAGTATTACAAGTTCCTCAACGGCGCGGTCCAAGGCAATTTTGGCGTCAGCTACCGCCAGGGCCGTCCCGTCTCCGACATCTTGATGGAGCGGGCACCCGCCACGCTGGAACTGGCCGCCGTCAGCGGATTCCTCGCGATTTCCATCGGAATAGGCTTGGGCGTATTCACAGCCATCCGGCGCAACGGATTTGCCGCTAATGCGATCATGTCTGTGTCCCTCATCGGGGTTTCGCTGCCCACCTTTCTCATCGGGATATTGCTCATATACCTCTTCTCGGTGGAGCTTGGGTGGCTGCCCAGTTTCGGGAGGGGGGAAACCGTCAACATTGGCGGCTGGTCCACCGGTTTCCTGACGGAGACCGGGCTTAAGGCGCTGATCTTGCCATCCATTACCCTCGGCCTCTACCAGATGACGCTGATCATGCGGCTGGTTCGCTCGGAGATGCTGGAGGTCCTGCGACAGGACTATATACGTTTTGCCCGCGCCCGCGGCCTGCGCGAGCGGGCCGTCAATTTCCGTCATGCGCTGAAAAACACGCTGGTGCCGGTGATCACGGTCACGGGGCTCCAACTCGGCTCCATCATCGCCTTTGCCATCATCACCGAGACGGTCTTTCAATGGCCGGGCGTGGGGCTCCTCTTTATCAACGCGATCCAGTTCGTGGACATCCCAGTCATGGCCGCCTACCTCATGTTGATCTCGGTCATGTTTGTGGGCATCAACCTGATCGTGGACCTGTTGTATTTCGCCATCGACCCGCGCCTGCGCGTGGACCGGACCGGAGGGCACTAAGATGGTTGATACCCCTCTGCACGACGTTCCGGTCAAGGACCCGTCCCGCCTGTCGCTCGCTCTGCAAAGCGACTTCTTCTACCAGTTCAAACGCTCGCCCGTGGCGGTGGTCAGCTTTGCGGTCACCATGATCCTCGTACTCGGCGCAGTCTTTGCCCCGCTCATCGCGCCCTATGATCCGTTCGACCCCGCCTCGCTGAACCTGATGAACGGGTTTTCCGCCCCCATGACGCCCAACGCCTTCACGGGCGAGACATTCTGGCTGGGCACTGACGATCAAGGCCGCGACGTGTTTTCCACGATCCTTTACGGCATGCGGATTTCGCTTTTTGTAGGCGCTGCCGCCGTGGCCTTTGCCATGGTCCTCGGCATCACGCTGGGCCTGCTGGCAGGCTATGTCGGCGGCTGGACCGAGACGATCATCATGCGCGTGGCGGACGTGCAGCTGACCTTTCCCGCGATCCTGGTGGCGATGCTGATTTTTGGCGTGGCCAAGGGGGTGACGCCCGTCGAATACCGCGACCAGATGGCGATCTGGGTCCTGATCATCGCCATTGGCCTTTCGGACTGGGTGCAGTTTGCACGGGTCGTGCGTGGGGCCACGTTGGTCGAGAAGAACAAAGAATACGTGCAAGCCGCCCGCCTGATCGGCCGCACCAGCCCCGCCATCATGCTGCGCCACATCCTGCCCAATGTGCTGTCACCGGTGCTGGTCATCGCCACGATTTCGCTGGCGCTGGCCATCATCGCCGAGGCGACGCTAAGCTTTCTCGGCGTCGGCGCCCCCCCAACGCAACCAAGCCTCGGTACCCTGATCCGCATCGGCCAAGGCTTCCTCTTCTCCGGCGAATGGTGGATTTTGCTTTTCCCCGCCGTGACGCTGCTGGCATTGGCGCTGAGCGTGAACCTGCTGGGCGACTGGCTGCGTGATGCGTTAAACCCGAGGCTGCGGTGATGGAAAAATACCTCGCCGGGTTTGGGTTTTTTGTACTGCTCATCGTTATAGCCGAGCATCTTGGTGTTGGCACATGGCTCGAGGAGAACCAAACCCCCATCACCTCGTCCACCACCGTTGCCTGGGTGACGAGTTTGTCGACTGCCGTACTCGCCGTCCTGACATTTTTCCTGGCAAAGGCAACAACAAATATGGCGGCAGCCTCTTCTTCGCCACAAGTTGTCGCATCCATTGAGGTGAACCAGTGGTCCGTCATTCACTTTGACTTAGTTGTGGAAAATACCGGGAATGCGCCGGCTTTTGACATCAAGGTGGATTTTGCCAACCCGCCAAAACTGTCCAAAGCAAAGGGAGAAGTTCCCTTCCCCTTTTCGAGGATCAGCCTTCTGAGACCCGGACAGAACGTCACAAGCTACCTTGCCGATTTTCAAAATCTCAAAGATGAAAGCTACATTGTAAACGTCTCTTGGAAGGCCAAACCTGACGCGCCCACCCGCGATAGCCTGAGCTATCAACTAGACATGAACTCCGTAGATGGCGTCAGTTTCCTTGGAAAGCCATCTGCCTTGATCCAGGTCGCTGAAGAGCTGAAAAAGATCAGAGATGATTGGAAACCCGTCGCAAGCGGAAACAGACGGCTGGATGTGGATGTTTATTCTCAGCAAGACCGCGACACAAAGAAAGCCGAATTGGATGCCTGGCGCGACGAAATGCAGAAAAAACGACGCGAAACACAACCAAAATGACCACTCCCATCCTCTCCATCCGCGACCTCACAGTCGACATCCCCACGCGGCACGGCATCCTGCGGCCCGTCAGTGGGGTCTCTTACGACATCGCGGCGGGCGAAATCCTGGGCGTTGTTGGGGAATCTGGGGCTGGCAAGTCCATGGCGGGCAATGCTGTCATTGGCCTTTTGAACCCGCCTGCGCATATCTCTGCTGGCGAAATCCACCTGAACGGCAAGCGCATCGACCACCTGCAAAGGGACCAGATGCGCCGCCTTCGGGGCAAAGAGATCGGGATGGTTTTCCAAGACCCCCTGACCTCCCTCAACCCGCTCCTCAAGATCGGCGACCAATTGACCGAAACCATGCTGGCCCATCTCGACATCACGGCCCAAGAGGCCCGCAAGCGCGCCATTGCCGCCCTCGAAGAGGTTGGCATTCCCGGCGCCGCAGAACGGGTCGACAGCTATCCCCACGAATTCTCTGGCGGGATGCGCCAGAGGGTCGTCATAGCCCTCGCCCTGTGCGCCGAACCCAGTCTCGTCATTGCCGATGAGCCCACTACGGCCCTTGATGTGTCGGTGCAGGCCCAGATCATTGCGCTCCTGAAAAAGCTTTGCCGCGAGCGTGGTACCGCCGTCATGCTGATCACCCATGACATGGGGGTGATTGCCGAGGCCGCCGACCGCGTGGCGGTCATGTATGCGGGCAAGCTGGTCGAACTTGGCCCGGTGCGCGATGTGCTGACGACCCCGTTGCACCCCTATACGGACGGGCTGATGGGCTCGACCCCGCTGGCCTCGCGCGGCAAGGATCGGCTGCACCAGATCCCGGGTGCGATGCCCCGCCTTGACGCGCTGCCGCAAGGTTGCGCGTTCCATCCGCGTTGCCCCAAGGCGCAGGACCAGTGTCGCCATGACCCCGCGCCCCGGATCGAAGACGGGGCCGGGCGGGCCGCCTGTTTCTTCCCGCTTGCCCGCGAGGAAGTCGCCTGATGAGCCTCGTTTCCATCCGCAGCCTCACCCGCATCTTCGACGTCTCCAAGCCCTGGCTGAACCGGCTGATCGAACGCAAACCCAAAGCGCTGTTGACGGCTGTGTCCGACGTGAGTTTCGAGATCGAGGAAAAGACCGTCTATGCCCTCGTGGGGGAATCCGGCTCGGGGAAATCGACCATCGGCAAGATGTTGGTGGGCTTGCTTGGCCCGTCCTCTGGTGCTGTCGAAATTCGCGGTGTTGATCTGGCACGGGAGACTGACGCGCAAAAAGTCGATGACGTGCGTGCCGATATTCAGATGATCTTTCAGGACCCTTTTGCTTCTCTAAACCCGCGCTGGCGGGTGCGGGATATAATCGCAGAGCCTGTCGCGGCACGTGGTGGAGAGACTGGCGGACTGGCCGAAAAACTGTTGGAGCAGGTGGGGCTGTCAGCCCGCGATGCCGGCAAATTCCCGCACGAGTTTTCGGGCGGCCAGCGTCAGCGGATTTGCATCGCTCGCGCACTGGCGTCCGAGCCCAAGCTGATCGTCTGCGACGAGCCCACCAGCGCGCTGGACGTGTCTGTGCAGGCGCAGGTTCTGAACCTGATGAGCGATCTCAAGGATGAGTTTGGGCTCACCTATCTTTTTATCAGTCACGACCTGACCGTCGTGCAGCACATGGCCGACCGCATTGGCGTGCTCTATCTCGGTCGGTTGGTCGAAGAAGCGTCACCTGACGCCCTATTTGACGATCCCAAACATCCCTATACTCAGATGTTGCTGGCGGCCGCCCCACAATTGGGTGCCTTTGGCCGCGATGTGCCGCCCCCCACCGGCGAGATCCCTGATCCGATCAATCCGCCGCCCGGCTGCGCCTATAATCCGCGCTGTCCACTGGCGACAGATCTGTGTCGGACAGAGCGGCCAGAGTTGCGCGAGGTGCGTGACGCACGTGTGGCCTGCCATTTTGCCGAGTAGAGCCTAGCCGTTCCGGGACTTCAGCTCGACCGTATTGGTCCGGTGCGGCGCGCCAAATTCGCCGAAGAGGTCGCGCAGGTCCAAAGTGCTTTCCTGTTCGATCTTGTCGAAATTTGCGGTCAACCAGCGGGTCGCATGTTCGCGCCCAAGATCGCGCAGATGCTCCAAGAATGCCCATTCTGAGTTCACCTTGGACGAGGCATCCAGCGCCAGCATGTCGTCGCAGCCGTCGATCATGTGCATGTTCATCACGCGGTAATCCTGATCCGACAGCGCGCCATCCTCGATCAGACGGTGGATCAGGTCAATGGTGCGCAAATCGCGGAACAACGACGCGTTGAACGTGATCTCGCCCAGCCGGTTCTGGATATCGCGTGCCGTCTTTGGCGTGCCGGGCCGTTCCAGCGGGTTGATCTGTACAATCACGATATCCGACGAAGGCGAGTGGTCGATGAACGGGAATAGCACTGGATTGCCCATGTATCCGCCATCCCAATAGGGCACACCATCAATCTCGACCGCTTTGAAGAGGCTTGGCAAGCAGGCCGAGGCCATGACCACATCAAGCGTGATCTCTTCGCGGTGAAACACCCGGGCACGGCCGGTTTCGACATTGGTGGCAGAAACATAAAGGCCCAGATCTGTGCAATGCTGCACTTTGGCAAAGTCGATATACTCCTCAACCACATCGCGCAGCGGGTTGAGCCCCAACGGGTTGAGATCATAGGGCGAGGCCATGCGGCTCATCAGGTCCATCATCGCGTAGCCCGGTGAGTTGTCCAGCGACCAGGAGCCAAAGAGCACATCCAGTGGCGTGCGTTTGATGGGGCTGGCCTGGCCTGCGCGACTGACGGCGCGCCAGAAGGTTTCAAGCGCGTCTCGTGCCCCCTCCGCCCCGCCGTCATACATTCCTTGGGCGGCAACCACCGCATTCATCGCGCCCGCTGACGTGCCGCTGATTGCCTCGATCCACAGGTTGTCCGCCTCGAACATCCGATCCAATACACCCCAAGTGAACGCCCCGTGCGAGCCGCCCCCCTGCAGGGCCAGGTTCACAGACTTTTCATGGCGCGCGGCGCGACCTTCATCCTTGGACATGTCTCGGCCTCCTCATGGGTATGCTCTGATTTACAGTTGGGGCGGATCGCGCTTGGTGCAAGGTGCCATCCCTGCAGGCAAGCGGTTTCGCCCCGTCAAAACACATTGGTGCCCGGGGCGCCACCCATCTGCCTTAAAACTGAACTTACATCGGGATGTCGCGGACGGGGCCAGTGTGGAGGCGAAAAACATGGTCGGCCATCGTGCTGTCGAAATAGTGCCGCACCAAGGGATCATGGCCCGGAACGACCAGTTTGGGCGAGCTGGCGAGGCGACGCAGCGTGCCAAAACCGTCCAGCATGTCTTGCATGTCCACCACGATGGGAAAGGGCTTTTGCGCGACGAAGTTCTCATAGAAATGCGCCGCGTCGGACGCCAGCACCATCCACCCGGCCAGTGTCCGAACCCGCACGGCCTGCAAACCGCGACTGTGCCCGCCGATGCAATGCACAGTGACACCGTCGGCAACCTCGGCATCCCCATCGTGGAAAATGACCTTGCCGGAATAAAGCCGCTTGATCGCTTCGCAGACATGACCCGCTGTAAAGGGCATCCGCAGCGTATCGTGGCACATGCAGGGGCCGGTGGCATAGGCCATCTCGGCCGCTTGCAGGTGTAATTTGGCATTCGGAAAGAGGTGCAGACCGCCCGCGTGATCATAGTGCAGATGCGTCACAATGATCTCTGTCACCTCCTCGGGTGCCAGATCAAAGGGCTTTAGCGCCTCGACCGGGTCACGCCGAATGGGCCTGCCCCGCGAGCTGGCCTCTACACCGTCATAGCCGGTATCGACGAGGATCACACGACCCTCCCCGCGGATCAGCCACATGAAATAGTCCATGGCGTGCGGTACGTCATGGTTGTCGTCAAAGATAAAGCTGTCCGCCCGGATCCGCGCGTCTCGGTCCGCGTATTTTATCGCATAGACTTCCCAATCGCTCATCTGTCGATCCGCTCAAAGGTGATCAGGGTCTTGTCCGCCACCAGATCTTTCACCTTGGGACCGGTCGCCAAGTAATGCGGCATCTGCTGATGCGCCTCAAAGGCGGCCAGATCGTCGTAGACTTCATAGAGGAATACGGTGTTGGGCTGGCTGGGGTCGGTGCAGACGTCGAATTGTTGGCAGCCCGGCTCGTCTCGCAGCGAGGACCGCGCATTGTTCAGGATATGGGTCATAAAGTCGTCCATCTTACCCGGATGAATGGCAAAGGTTACAGTCACGGCATAGGGCATCTTGGTGGTCTCCTTTGGCCCATGCTCAAGCGTACTTGCACGGGGAATTTACAAGTGCATTTTTTAACGTATACATTAAATCATACGTTAGGCGAGTCGTTTTGACATATCCTACGACCAAAGGAAGATCAGACCATGCCAAACTCATTCGATATCGCAGTCTTTCAAGGGGACGGCATTGGCCCCGAGATCATGGCACCCACCCTCGCAATACTCAGCGATCTGGCGGTAGGCGGCGGCTATAGCCTGAACTTCATCGACGCTCCGGCCGGGGCCGCGCATTATGCGCAGACAGGCGACAGCTTTCCGAGCGCCTCGATGGAGGCGGCGCGGCAAGCCGATGCCATCCTGCTGTCAGCCATGGGGCTACCGGATGTGCGATACCCTGATGGCACGGAAATCTCGCCCCAGATTGATCTGCGCAAGGCGCTAACCCTCTTTGCCGGGGTGCGCCCCGTAACCGTCCGTCCCGGCCAGCCGACACCGCTGGCTTTGAGAGGGGGGCAAAGCATCGACTTTGTCCTCATCCGCGAAAGCACGGAGGGACTATTTTATACTCAAGGGCGTGGCGAGGTTGAGGCCGATGAAGCCCGCGAGACCCTGCGCATCACCCGCGCCATTTCCGAGCCGCTGTTCCGCTTTGCCTTTGAGCTGGCCAAATCGCGCAAGGCCGCCGGGCGTGGGCCGGGCAAGGTCACATGCGTCGACAAGGCCAACGTCTTCCGCGCCTTTGCTTTTTTCCGCGAGATGTTCGATGCCGAGGCGGCCAAACACCCCGAGCTTTCGGCCAACCACACTTATGTCGACGCCACCGCCCTATGGATGGTGGAAAAGCCATGGGAATTTGATGTGATGGTGACCGAGAACATGTTTGGCGACATCCTGTCCGATCTGGGCGCGGGCCTGATGGGAGGCCTTGGCCTCGCGCCCTCTGCCGATATTGGGCATGACCACGCGGTCTTCCAACCTTGTCATGGCTCAGCCCCTGACATTGCGGGCCAAGGCGTTGCAAACCCGATGGCCATGATCCTGTCGGCCGCGATGATGCTGGATTGGCTCGGGCAGCGCCATGACTTTGCCCCGATGCAGGCCGATGGGGATCGGTTGCGCGCCGCGGTTGATGCAGTGGTGGCCGAAGGTGCAATTTTGACCCGCGATCTGGGCGGCCAAGCGGGCACCGCAGAGGTCGCGGATGCGATCCGGGCGGACCTCAAATGACAGTCCGCGTGGCATGCCTGGGTGCGGGATACTTCAGCCAGTTCCACTATGGCAGCTGGGCCCGCATGGATGGCGTCACGCTCGTCGGATCCTGTGACAGCGATCTGGGCCGGGCAGAGGCCACCGGCCTGCCCGCCTTTGCGACGCTGGAGGCGATGCTGGACGCCACCACGCCGGACCTCTTGGACATCATCCTGCCGCCACCCGCCCATGCACAGGCCATTCGCACAGCGCTGCGCGCGGGCATTCGCTGGATCATCTGCCAAAAACCGTTCTGCCTCGACCTCGCCGAAGCGCGGCAGATCGTGACAGAGGCCGAGGCCGCAGGGGCAACCCTGATCGTGCATGAGAATTTTCGCTTTCAGCCCTGGTACCGTGCGATCAAATCCGAACTGGAAGCAGGCCGTATTGGTGACGTCCTGAACGCGACCTTTCGCCTGCGCCCCGGCGATGGCCAAGGGCCCGATGCCTACCTTGATCGGCAGCCGTATTTTCAGAAAATGCCCCGTTTTCTCATTCACGAAACGGCCGTGCATTGGGTGGATACGTTCCGCTATCTCTTTGGCCCTGCACATGCCGTCTATGCCGATCTGCGGCGGATCAATCCCACCATCGCAGGCGAGGACGCAGGCCATGTGATCTTTGATCATGGGCCGGTACGCGCGCTGTTTGACGGGAATCGACATCTCGATCATGTGGCGGACAATTTGAGGCGCACCATGGGCGAGGCGCAGATCGAGGGGACTGTCGGCGTTTTGACCCTTTTGGGTGACGGGTCAGTGACGCGCCGAAGCTTTGGCGCGGCCGATGCCGTTGATGTCATGCCCCCTGACACATGGAAAGGCTTTGGCGGCGACTGCGTGCATGCACTGCAGTCTCATGTGATCCGCGCGATGACCGATGACACCGCGCTGGAAAATACCGCGCGCGATTACCTGGATGTGATCCGCGTCAGGGACGCCATCTATGCCTCGGACCACGCGGGCCGCAAAATTCAGTTGGAGGACATGTGATGCAAGACACCAGATCCAACTCGGAACGGGCCACAACCGAGTTGCGCGAGATGATCTTTTCCGGTGCTCTGCCCCCCGGCTCGGATCACCTTGAGACGGAACTGGCCGAAAAGCTGGGCATGTCCCGCACACCTGTGCGCGAGGCGGCATTGACCCTGCGCGCCCAGGGGCTGGTCGAGCTGCGCCCGCGCCGCGGCCTGCGGATCAATCCGGTCTCAGCCAAGGACATGGCAGACATCTATGACATTCTGACCGAGCTTGAGAGCCTCGCCGCCGCACGCGCCGCCGAGGCCCGCTATTCCCGCGCAGACCTTGCGACGTTGGCCACCGCCATTGGCGACATGACCGAGGCACTGGCCCAGGATGATCTGCGGGCCTGGGCCAATGCCGATGACCGATTTCACCGGGAATTGGTACGTTTGGGTGGAAATGCGCGGCTGTCTATGATCGTGTCGGTGATGCGCGACCAGGTGCGCCGGGCGCGCGCCACCACCCTTTTCATCCGGCCCAAGCCCACCCAATCCAACGACGACCACCGCGCTGTCTATCAGGCCATTGCGGAGGGCGATCCCAAGACCGCCCACGACATCCATCACGCCCATCGGCTGCACGCGCGCGATATGCTGGTCAGCCTCTTGGAAAAGCATCAGTTTCACGGGCTTTAACAAGCCTTGCGCGATGACCGCAAATGGCGTTGGCTGCGCGCATGACAGATAAACATATTCTTGTGGCGGGTGCCGGCATTGTAGGCATCTCTTGTGCGATCTGGCTGCAACGGGCGGGCTATCACGTCACGGTCGTGGACCGTGCGGGGCCCGCGTCGGGCACCAGCCACGGCAATGCCGGTGTTTTGGCCGCTGGGGCCGTGGTGCCGGTCACTGTTCCGGGGCTGATGCGCAAAGCGCCGGGGATGCTGATGGACCGCGATGCGCCGCTGTTTCTGCGCTGGTCTTACTTGCCCAAGCTGTTGCCCTTTTTGACCCGCTACATGGGCTATGCGACTGACGCCCATGTGGATCACTATGCGCAGGCCATGAGTACGCTCTTGCTCGATTCAGCAGCCCAGCATCGCGCTTTGGCCGCAGGCACGCCTGCCGAGCGGTTCGTGTCGGATGAGGACTATTGCTTTGGCTACGCCAAGCGTGCCGATTTTGACGCCGATCGTTATGGCTGGGGCAAACGTGATGCGGTTGGCGTGCGTTATGAGGTGGTCAGCGGGGCGGAATATGCCGCATTTGATCCGATCTATGGCAAGGCCTTCGAGACGGTCGTGCGCTGCAAGGATCATGGCCGGATCAGCGACCCTGGCGCTTACGTCAAGGCGCTGTCGGATCATTTTGTGGAACAGGGCGGAACGTTGCACATCGCAGCCATTACCGATCTGCAAATGAAAGACGGCCAGATCGCGGCCCTTGAAACTACCGATGGGCCGATGCGCGCGGATCACATCGTCTTTGCCCTTGGTCCCTGGTCCAAGAAAATTGCCCATAAGTTGGGCGTCAAAGTTCCGCTGGAAAGCGAGCGGGGCTATCACATCGAGTTGGTGAACCCCTCCGCCACGCCGCGCGCGGCGATGATGGTGGCGGCCGGCAAATTCGTGATCACCCCGATGGAGGGGCGGATCAGAGCCGCGGGTGTAGTGGAGTTCGGCGGGCTGGAGAACGGGCCAAGTGCTGCCCCTTTTGCATTGCTGAAACGGCAGGTCGCGGCCCTCTTGCCAAACGTTACCTATGACAGCGTGAACGAGTGGATGGGCCACCGTCCGGCTCCGGCTGACAGTCTGCCGGTGATCGGGGCGAATGATACCTCCGGCCTCAGTTACAGCGCCTTTGGCCATCAACACGTTGGCTTGACAGGTGGCCCCAAAACAGGTCGTCTGATCGCGGACCTCATATCGGGGGCGCAGCCGAATATCGACTTAACCCCTTTTGATCCTTCAAAACACCAAGCCCGTTAAACGGGAAAAACAACTGGGAGATATCATGACATATGCTTTGAAAGTGGGCGTCGCGTTGGCGCTGACGGCCACGACGGCCCTGGCCGATGGCCATGCCCAAAACTGGGACATGCCGATGGCCTATGCGGCAACCAACTACCACTCTGAACAGGGCGTTCTGTTTGCCGAGCGGGTCGCGGAATATACCGATGGCGCGATCAACATCACCGTACACCCGGGCGGTTCGCTCTTTGGCGGCGGCGACATTAAACGTGCGATCCAGACCGGTCAGGTGCCAATTGGCGAACGCTTTATGTCCGCGCACGCAAACGAGGCCCCGCTGCTGGGGTGGGACAACCTGCCGTTCATCGCGACAAGCTATGCCGAAAATGCCAAGCTGTGGGAAGCTGCCCGCGACAGCGTGAATGCCCAATTGGCCGATCTGAACCTCGTGGCGCTGTATACGTGCCCGTGGCCGGGCCAGGGGTTTTACTTCAACAAAGAGGTTGCGTCCTCTGCCGATACCCAGGGCATCAAGTTCCGCAGCTATAACTCGGCCACGGCCACCTTTGCCGAAGAGCTGGGCATGATCCCCGTGCAGATCGAAGCCGCCGAACTAAGCCAGGCTCTGGCCACCGGCGTCGCGTCTTCGTTCATTTCGTCGGGGTCCACCGGCTATGACCGCAAAGTGTGGGAGCATCTGAGCCATTACTACAAGGTCAACGCCTGGTTGCCGCGAAACTATGTGATGGTCAACACGCAAGTCTGGGAAGCGCTGGACGCCGAAACGCAAGCGGGCATCCAAAAAGCAGCCGATGAAACCGCTGCCTCTTGTGCTGCAAAGTCCGAGGAACTGGCCAACTTCTATTTCGATGAGCTGGCCAAGAACGGTATGACCGTGGCCGATGCAGGCCCCGATTTTCTGGCAGAGCTGGAAGTGATCGGTGCCAAGATGACCGAAGAGTGGCTGGCCAGTGCCGGTGACGCAGGTCAAGCGATCATCGACGCTTACAAAGCCGAGTAAGTCGGCGATGGGCGGCCCCCGACAGGGCCGCTCTTTTCATGTTCAGGAGCCACCAACATGCGTGATTGGTCCCCAATTCTGGGCCTGCCTCTTTGGGTGTGGCTGTTTGTTTTTCCCAGCGTGATTGCGCTGATCTGCTGGTGGTTGGGGCCGCGCGCGGCGCGGGCCTTGCGGCCTGTCTGGAAGCTTCTGGATGGGCTTTACCTTGCCTCGGGCGCGATGGCGGCTCTGTTCATGGTCACCATCCTTGGCCTCATTGTGGCAGGCATGGTGGCCCGCTGGATCGGCGTTGCCCTGCCCGGGACAACGGAATTCGCGGGCTACGCCATGGCGGCCACATCGTTTTTTGCGCTGTCACACGCAATGACGCGGGGCGCGCACATCAGGGTGTCGATCCTGCTCAATGCCAACCGGTTCCTGAACCGATGGCTTGACGTATTTGCCGTTTTTGGCGCGGCTGTCATCGCCACCTACTTCGCGCGCTACGCAGTCAAAACCAATGTCTTTTCCGAGATGTTGAATGACCGGACCCAAGGGCAAGACCAAATCCCCGAATGGGTGGTGACCCTGCTGTCGTTGCCATCGCGCGCGCCCGTCGAATGGGGTACGGCCATGGCCGACACGTCATCCGAGCTGGTCTATACCCCCGTCTGGGTGCCACAACTGGCCATGTCCATCGGAACAATCCTCTTGGCCATCGCACTTTGGGACACGCTGTGCCGGATGCTCGCCACCGGTGAAAACCCGATCCAAGGGGAGGCGGTGGAATGACCGAAGCCTACGCGACCGTTGTCTTCCTCTTTGTCCTCTTTGCCCTGCTGGGTTCTTCCATCTGGGTCGGCCTTGCCCTGATGGGTGTCGCCTGGGTCGGGATGGAACTGTTTACCACACGCCCCGCGGGCGACGCGATGATCACTACGATCTGGACGGGAGCCAGCAGTTGGACGCTGACCGCCTTGCCCCTCTTTATCTGGATGGGCGAAATCCTATACCGCACGCGCCTGTCCCAGGACATGTTTCGGGGTCTGGCCCCCTGGATGCGCTGGCTGCCCGGGGGGCTCTTGCATACCAACATCGCGGGCTGCACAATTTTTGCTGCTGTGTCCGGCTCTTCTGCTGCTACGCTGACCACTGTGGGCAAGATGTCGATCCCCGAACTGCGTGCGCGGGGATACCCTGAATACATGATCATCGGGACGCTTGCAGGCGCCGCCACGCTGGGCCTCATGATCCCGCCTTCGCTGACCCTGATCGTTTACGGCGTGTCCATCAACGAAAGCATCATCGAGCTGTTCATGGCAGGGATCATTCCGGGCCTTGTGCTGGCGAGCCTCTTTGCCAGCTATATCGTCGGTTGGCACTTCCTGCGTCGTCACGAACGACCCGCACCGGAACCGGGGATGTCCCTTGGTGCGATGATCTATGAAAGCCGCTTTCTGGTTCCTGTTCTCTGCCTCGTCTTTGCGGTCATCGGGTCGATGTATTTCGGCTGGGCCACCGCGACAGAGGCGGCGGCGGTGGGTGTGCTGGGGTCGCTCTTGCTGGCAGCGTTCCAACGTTCGCTCACTCCGCAGGCTTTCATTGCCTCGCTGATGGGGGCCACGCGGACATCGGCCATGATCGCGCTGATCCTGATGGGGGCGGCGTTTTTGTCGCTCGCCATGGGCTTTACCGGCCTGCCCCGTGCACTGGCGGCGGCGATTGACGAGATGAACCTGTCGCCCATCACGCTGATCGCCGCGCTCACGGTCTTCTACATCATACTGGGCATGTTCCTCGACGGCATCTCGTCCGTCGTCCTGACCATGGCCATTGTAGAACCGATGATCCGTCAGGCGGGCATCGACGTGATCTGGTTCGGTATCTTCATCGTTGTTGTCGTTGAGATGGCGCAGGTCACACCGCCCATCGGCTTTAACCTCTTTGTGCTGCAAGGCATGACCAAACACGAAATTTCCTACATCTCGAAAGTGGCGCTGCCCATGGTTGGGCTGATGTTGCTGATGGTTGTGATCCTCGTGGTTTGGCCGGAACTGGCGACGTGGCTGCCGGACAATATTCGCGGCTCGGGATGAGACCTGCAGTCACGGTTTTGCAGCTGGACACGCATTTCCCCCGCGTGCCGGGGGATGTGGCCAGCACCGACAGTTATGCGGCGCAGGTCGAGATCGTTCGCATCCCTGCGGCATCCGTGGGCCAGATCGTCACGGGCAATCCCGGTGCTGTGGATATCGCACCATTTGAGGCCGCGTTGCGGGCGGCGCGCGGCGACGTAATCACAACGTCCTGCGGGTTTCTGGCCCATTGGCAGACGCATTTGGCGGCGCTGACAGACCGACCCGTCATTGCCTCCGCTTTGACAGCCCTGCCCGATCTGGACGGCCCAGTGACCGTGTTGACCTTTGACGCGGACAAGCTGGTCGCGGGGCACGGTGCGGTTCTGGCCCACGCGGATGAAGTCATTGGATTGAGGCCTGACATGCATCTGCGCCGCGTGATCGAAGGTGATTTGGATGCCCTTGACCAAGCAGTAGCCGGAAGAGAGGTTGCGGCTTTGGTCGCGCACTCCGTGCCCAGAGATACCGCAACTCTGCTGCTGGAGTGCACCAACCTGCCCCCGTATAAACCGGCCATCCGTGACGTGTTCGCAGGGCGGATCGTGGACATTCTAACTCAGATCGAGCGCGCACGCCCCGGAACGGTAAAGCCCGCTTTCCTTTAGGCTGTACCCAGATGCAACCGCGTCATGTCGTCGGAACATTTGCGCAGCGCAGGCAGCCAATCGATCATATCGACCAGCTTGCGGCGCTGAACCGGGGCATGCACCGATAGCGTCGCCAAGAGCTTGCCCTGACCGTCCAGTACCGGCACGGCGATGGCGGCCATGCCAGTCATGAATTCCTCGTTGTCCGTGGAATAGCCGCGCGCGCGCGTCGTTTCCAATTCGGCCATAAGGGCGTCGAAATCGGTCAGTGTCTGCTCGGTCTGGGCCGCCAAGGGCCGGGCCGTCAGGATAGAGCGCAGAATATGGGGGCGCAGCGTCGACAGATACATCTTGCCGCTGGCGGTACAGTGAAAGGGCACTTGGGTGCCCACAGGCAGTTGGATGCGCAATGGCCATTCGGTTTCGGCGCGGTCAAGATATGTCATCCCCTCTCGGTCCGGCGTGGCCAGGTTGCAGGTCTCGCCCAATTGCTCGGCTAAACCCCGCATCAGGGTCAGCCGTCCGGTGCGCAAGTGTTCGGCTGACATGGTACTGATGGCCAGGGCCCGCAAACGGGGCCCGGGCCCATAAGATCTGCCGTCGATGTCGCGTTGCAGTAAGCCTTCGGCCTCGGCGGTTTGCAGCAAGCGGTGCACAGTTGGTTTGGGCAATCCAAGTGCTGCAATCAGGGCCGAAGGTTTGACGGCGACCCCGCGACGCGCCACCTCTTCCATCACCATGAGCAAGCGCATGTTGGTGGGGATTTGGCCGTCTTTGCGGGGTCGGTGATCGTCTGGCATGGGTCCACTTACGTTGGCAGCAACATCAGGGCAAGGTTCGGCGTCATCGCCACCAGCACCCAAATCGCGATGAGCGAGAAGAGATACATGGTGGAGTACCGAAGCAGCCGGAAATATGGAACACCGGTGACACCCGATGCAACATAAAGGTTAAGCCCATAAGGTGGCGTGATGAAACCGATGGACGCCCCAACGAGGAAGACAACCGCAAAGTGGATCGGGTCAACGCCCACAGATGCAGCAATCGGGGCCAGGATCGGCGCTAGAATGATGGTGACGGGCAGCGATTCAAGGATCATCCCCGACACGAACACGATGGCCATGGCTGTGAATAGCACCGGATAGTACCCGCCCATGCCGCGCAAGAGATCACCGATGACCTCGGACGCACCAAGCGCACCCAGTACCTGCTGCATCACGATAGACACGGCAATGAGTGGCGTCAGGATGCCCGCAATCTGCGCTGAGCGCACAACCACCGAAGGCACGTCCACGAGGCGGAAACCCTCTACCACAACCATGGAAGCAAAGGGTTTTTCGTCCACAGGTGCACTTTGATCCGTGCCCATCAGTTTGTTCAGCGGATAGCTGATCACACCGACAATGATCCCAAAGCCCACGGTCACACCGGCCGCCTCAGTCGGCGAGAACTTGCCCGTGTAGATGCCCCAAAGCACCAAGCCGATGGCGAAAAAGCCGAGCCAGGCGCCGATCGCTGTTTTGAACACGCGGAAGGGCGACAGCTTGATCAGGATGCCCCACTTGTTGATGGTCGAGACGATGAAACACATCGACATCATAGCCAGAACCATCAAGGAGCCCGGGATGATCCCTGCGATGAACAGGTCGGAGATCGGCAGGTTCATCAGGAAGCCGTAGACGATAAAGATGATCGAGGGCGGAATGATGATCCCGACCGTACCGCCCGCAGCCGCCGTGGCAGCAGAGAAGCGTTCGTCGTAGCCGCCTTTGGTCATTTCAGGGTGCAGCATCGAACCGATGGTGGCTGTTGTCGCCGAGTTCGAGCCTGAGATCGCGGCGAAAAGGCCGCAGGCCCCAATGGCCGCCATGGCCAGACCACCGCGCAGCCAGCCCAGACACGCGTAGGCAAAATCTGACAGTCGCTTGGCGATCCCTGATTTGTTGATCAGGTCCCCCGTCAGGATGAACAAGGGCATCGCCAAAAGGGCAAAGCCATCCTTGAATACGTTGAGCAATTCGTTGCCAGCGTTGTCGAGCGTGAGACCAATGACAAGGCTACAGCCCACCGACCAGTAAAAGATCACCAGTAGAACGGGCGTGCCCAACATGAACAGCATCGTCACCGCGATGGAGATCAGCGTAATCCAGGTTCCGTCGGTCATTACGTATCTCCCCCGATTACGGCTTGGCCAATGAGCGTCTCATTGTTGCGGTATTTTGACATATCAATCAGCGCGTTGCTAAGAACGCGGCCCGCCATCATGATGAAACAGAGCGGCATGGTGATGATGAACCACCAGCGCATGACGCCGTCCGTGCCCAGAACGATCTGGAAATTGTCATAGGTGTTGACGGTAATGCGGGACATGGTCGTCACGCAGATGATGCAGAAGGCGAACCACAGGATGTTGTCCATCAGTAGGCAGTAATACTGGTTGCGATGGCTCATCTTGGCCCGGAATTCGCTAAAGCTGAGATGGGTACGCAGCTTGACGTTATAGGAACAGCCGTACCAGGACATGATCATGAAGATCAGCGGCGGAATGGTCGTGGACCAAGGCACTTGGCTGGAAAAGACGAAGCGCTGGATCACACCAACAAAGATGATCACGGCGATGAGGATATAGGCCGTCACAGCAATTGTGCGCTCAAGATGCCGGTCGAGCACTGGCGCCGCCTTGTAAAGGTAGTGCACCGCAATGGCGCCGATCACGGTCAGTGGTGCAAACACCAACCAGGCCGCATCAGAACGATAGGCCTGTGTCACTTTGAAATTTATATCGCCACTCAACGTCGCAGTGACGATGGTGGTCGCGTCCGCCCAGATCGACATCTGGCGCCCCTCCCTTTGATTCTTGTTTGTCGACTATGTCGCATTTTCGCGATCTTGGACAAAAAAGCCGGCCCCGTTTCGGGGGCCGACCTGTTGACGCCTAGGCGGCGATTAGGCTTTCCACCAGCGGCGGGGTTCGACGTTCTCGGGCAGTGTGTCGCCCGGGATCGTGCGGACCTCGTCGTAGATTTCCTGGTAGGTGTCTGCGCCACCCTGCCAACCGTTGATGCGCTCGCGCCACTCTTCCCACAGTGCGGGCTGGTACTCGGGCGAACACATTTCTTCGGCCTTCTTGATCTCTGCATCCGACAGGAAAGCGTTGCGCACGTTGTTTTGCGCAAAGATCGAGTTTGGCATCATCGGATCGGACATGCCGACTGTGTTGATCAGTGCCACTTCGTTGGCGGCCTGCACGTGGGTCTGCGCCCAGTACGAGGACTCCATAACCGCGTCCTGCAACTCGCCACCAAGGCTGTCGAACACGGAGGCGTTCATCGCCGTGTGCTCTGTGCCGCAGAAGAAGTTCAGGTGCACCGATTGGGACACAACAGGCGACATGTTGGCATATGCCACAGCCGACGCCCATGTTTCCGCACCGTCGATCAGGCCCTGTTTCAGACCGTCGAGGGTTTCTTCCCACGCCACCGGAACCGGGTTCAGGTTCAGCGCCGTCATAGCGATTCGACCCAATTGTGTGCCAGTCACACGGTTTTTGGTGCCAAAGAGTTGCTCGACCGAGGTGACTGTCGGCTTGTCTTCCCAGGCCAGACCCAACTGAATGCCGCGCAGTTCGGCGTGGCTGAACAGGAATTTCAGGCCGTGGCGACGCTCATAGGGCTCGCGCAGCAGTTCCTGAGACTTGGGCGAGTAAAGGAAGTGGTACTGGTCCGCACGGTTACGGAACATATACGCATAGTCCAATACGTTCAGGTAGGGTGCGCCACCAGCGGAGTTCTGGGTCGAGGCCGCATAGATGTCGATGATGCCCTGCTGTGCTTTCTCAACGCAGGAAACCTGACCACAAATCTGGTTATCCCCAATGAATTCAACGCGAATCTCGCCGTCTGTGCGGCTTTCCAGGTCGCGGGCAAATTCCAGAGCACCGGCACGTTCGATCAGCAGGTTGCGTGCGTTAAAGCCCGCAGCCCCGAACTTCAGCATGAACTTTGGCTCTTTGGCAAAGCGCTTTTCGTAAGTGGATTCAGCCGCCGATGCGAGGTTTGCAAGGCTCATAGCCCCGCCAAAACCGCCTGCCGCCAAAAGCGTGGAGCTCATGCCATAACGGCCTGCCACTTTAAACAAATCGCGGCGGGAAATGCCGTTGATTTTGTCACTAATTCCCATGCTATCCTCCCTGATGCATATTATTGAGACGTTTCATCTCAAAAAAGACTAGCTTAAGAAAAACAATCTGCATAGGTTTTTTTCAAACGAGTTCCAGAGAATCTGAAGGAGGATCGCGCATGGAGGCCGATTATGTCATCGTGGGCGCAGGCTCGGCGGGCTGTGTGATCGCAAACCGGCTGAGTGCCGACGCATCGAAGAAGGTGATTCTGCTTGAGGCGGGCGGGCGCGACCTGAATCCGTGGATCCACATTCCGGTGGGATACTTCAAAACCATTCACAATCCCAACGTCGACTGGTGCTACAAGACCGAGCCCGATCCGGGCCTGAATGGCCGCTCCATCGAATGGCCACGAGGCAAGGTGCTCGGCGGCTCGTCCTCGTTGAACGGCTTGCTGTATGTGCGCGGGCAACCCCAAGACTACGATCGCTGGGCCCAGATGGGCAATCGCGGATGGGCATGGGATGATGTCTTGCCGCTTTTCAAACGGTCCGAAGGCAACGAGCGGGGCGCGGATGAGTTTCACGGCGACAGCGGCAACTTGTCTGTGTCCAATATGCGCATCCAGCGCCCGATCACAGACGCCTGGGTCGCGGCCGCGCAGGCGGCGGGTTATCCATTCAACCCGGATTATAATGGTGCAAGTCAGGAAGGCGTCGGTTTTTTTCAGCTGACTGCGCGAAATGGGCGGCGCTGTTCATCCGCCGTAGCGTTCTTGAACCCGGTCAAAAGCCGTGAAAATTTGCAAATTATCACTCACGCCCAAGTCGAAAAAGTCGAAATCACCGACAAACGTGCCACCGGCGTGACCTACCGCGACAAGGGCGGAAATCTGCAAACCGTCAAGGCGCGTCAGGAGGTTATTCTGTCCGGCGGTGCCATCAATTCGCCGCAGCTTTTGATGCTGTCGGGCATCGGCGAGGCCGCGCAATTGCAAGAACACGGGATCGACGTCATCGCAGACTTGCCCGGCGTAGGGAAGAACATGCAAGACCACCTGCAAGCGCGGTTGGTCTATAAATGCAACGAACCAACGTTGAATGATGAGGTCAGCAGCCTCTTTGGTCAGGCCAAGATCGGTCTGAAATACCTGATGTTCCGCGCGGGTCCAATGACCATGGCGGCCAGCCTTGCAACCGGGTTCATGAAAACCCGTGAGGATATGGAAACACCCGACATTCAGTTCCACGTGCAGCCCCTGTCAGCCGAAAACCCGGGCAAAGGCGCGGATCCGT
Source organism: uncultured Tateyamaria sp. (assembly GCF_947503705.1). Taxonomy (GTDB): domain Bacteria; phylum Pseudomonadota; class Alphaproteobacteria; order Rhodobacterales; family Rhodobacteraceae; genus Tateyamaria. Next base: position 128,239 of record NZ_CANNES010000004.1, read on the forward strand.
TTTCCGCCTTTACAATGTCGGTCTGTCAGCTGCGCCCTGAATCCAAAGGGGAAATCCGGCTGGCCGGTCCGGGTGGCCGGACATATCCCAAGATCATCCCCAACTATCTGAGCACTGAAACCGATTGCCGGACCATCGTGGCGGGCGTCAACATTGCCCGCAAAATTGCGCGGCATGCGCCACTGACGTCCAAGATTTCCGAAGAGTACCGGCCCCACGCGGACCTGCCGATGGATGACTATGATGCGACCCTGGATTGGGCGCGCAACAACACCGCGTCGATTTATCATCCGACGGGCACCTGCAAGATGGGTCAGGACAAAAGTGCTGTGGTAGATGCTGACTTGCGCGTCCATGGCATTGCGGGTCTGCGCGTCGCTGATTGTTCGATCATGCCCGAAATCGTCAGCGGCAACACCAATGCGCCTGCAATCATGATCGGTGAAAAAGCCTCTGATCTGATCCGCGCAGCGGGTTAGGCTTGGGCCCGCCACAATGGCTTGGGTTCGTGCAAGGTCTGCAATGTCTCGATCGGCGCGCCCTGCACCCGTGCGATCAAAAGGCGCGCCAGTTCGCGGCCCGTCTGGGAAAGGTCTTCGCCAACCGTATCAATTCCTGGATGCAAGATCGGCAAAATGTCAGTGGTCTGACGGCAGATCAGGGAATAATCTCGCCCTTCGACCATACCACTGTCAGACAGCCCGCCCATCAGCGCTAGGGTGGCCAGTTCATTGTTGCTGATAATGGCGTCGAATGGATCTGCGCGCCCCGCAAGGGCCTGCCCAAAGGTACGCGCAGTCTGAGTCGAGACCAGAATGCCGGTTTCGGTCGCAACCTCGCCCGTCATGCCGCTTTGCGCCAGCGCCCTGTGAAAGCCCCCCACGATCTTGGAGAAATTTGTGGTTCCGTCATCTTCGGCCACCAGAAGAAAGCGTTTACGCTTGAGGTCAAGCAACCGGGACACGGCCATCTGAACAAACCGCTCGGCATGAAAATCGTGAAAGGCGTGCGCACCATAAAACTCGGTTCGACCATGAGACACGAAAGGGAATCCGGTATCCATCAGCATCTGGACCCGCGGATCACGCGCGCTGGTGTGTGTTAGGATGATGCCGTCCGCCGCCCGGTTCTGCAGGATGTAGCGCACTGAGTCTTCGGGCGTATCGTGCTGAAAATCCGGGATGACGTTCAGGTGGTATTTCGTGCCCATAAGATGCGCCCCGATCCCTTCGATGATCTGGCGGGTGTAGTCGATGGTATTGCGGGCGGGTGACAGAACGAGGCTGAGGACGTTTGTTTGCCCCGTGCGCAGGCGGACACCCGCTCGATTGGGGACATAGCCGACTTCAGCGGCGGCCTGGGCAATCTTTTCGCGTGTTTCTTTCTTTAGGCGGCTCCCGTCACGCAAGGACAGCGAAACGGTCGACAGGCTGAGGCCTGTCAAATCGGCGATCGTCTTGAGCGTTGGAGGCTTTGGTTTGTCGTTTGCCATTCAATTGCCTTACCAGACATCATGCCTAGTTTCAGCTTCTCATTGGTACAGAGTTCCGCGCATCAGACAACATCGAATCACTTTCGCAACGTTGCAATGCAGGCGCAGAAATTCATGCCGCGATGCGGAATTTTGGCCATATAAACTTGAAAACAGGCCAGAATAGCGTTGTGAAAGTTTTTGTTGCATCGTTGCAATTTCCAGCCCACGATGACCGAGTTTTCAATCCGGTGACGTATCCACGTGCCCGGAGGCAATCACATGCGTTTCCACGAGGGAGGAAAAACTCATGACATTCACCAAGAGCTTAACGGGTCGTTTGCTGATGGGATCGGCACTGATCCTGGCGCTCGGCGCCAGTGCAGCCATGGCCGACAACATCCGGTTCTGGACAACCGAAGAACAGCCCGAACGGCTGGCCAAACAGCAAGCACTCGCTGCCGAATTTGCGGCGGCCACAGGCAACACGGTCGAGGTGATTCCCGTTTCGGAAACCGAACTGGGCACGCGAGCGACGGCTGCATTTGCGGCCGGTGACCTGCCTGATGTGATCTACCACCCGTTGCAATATGCCCTGCCTTGGGCAGAGGCCGGCATTCTGGACACCGAAGCCGCCACGGAAGTGGTTGAAGATCTGGGTCGCGGCACCTTTGCCGCCGGTCCTTTGGCAATGGCAGATTATGATGGTGATGTGGCTTCCGTCCCCGTGGACGGTTGGACACAGATGATCGTCTACCGCGCCGATGCCTTTGCCGAAAAGGGGCTGGAGCCGCCCAACACATACGCCAACGTACTGACCGCCATTGATGCACTGCATAATCCGCCGGAAATGTACGGCTTCGTTGCTGCAACCAAGGTGGACGAGAACTTCATGAGCCAGGTTCTGGAACACGTGTTCCTGGCCAATGGCGTATCGCCTGTCGATGATGATGGTTTTGCCCCACTGGATGAGGCGGCCACCACTGAAGTCCTGGATTTCTACAAGGCCATTGCCAAGGCATCCCCCCCGGGTGAGCTGTTCTGGAAGCAATCCCGCGAGCTCTATTTCGCAGGTCAGGCCGCGATGATCATCTGGTCGCCCTTTATTCTCGACGAATTGGCGGGCTTGCGTGACAGCGCAGCACCGACCATCAACGACGATCCAACAACGCAGGAACTGGCGGCAAAAACTGGCATCGTGACCAACTTTGCAGGCCCGTCGAACCCCGATGGCGCCGCCTGGGGTGACGTGCGTTACTTTGGTATCACGACCGATGCGGACACCGACACGGCTCAGGCTTTTGTCGAATACTCGATGAATGACGGTTATGTGCAGACCTTGTCGATCGCAGCCGAAGGCAAGTTCCCGGTGCGCACCGGCACTGCGGACGAGCCCGGCAAGTTCAGTGCCGCCTGGTCTGAAATTCCTGTCGGTGTTGACCGCAAAGCGGCCCTCAAGGACCTGTATGCGGCGGACATGCTGGACGAGATCGTGGGCGGTCTGAAAGTGGCCAAGCGCTGGGGTGTGGAGGAAGGACAGTTGTCGCTGGCCTCCAAAATGATCAACAGCCAAGCGATCAACCGCGTTGTCCGTCAGTACATTGACGACGAGATTGACGCGGCAGCGGCCGTGGCTGCGATGAATGACGCATTGGCGTCCGTTAACTAAGATCACGAGGGGGTGGGCGCGCTTGCCCCCTCGTTTCCCCCTTTGGTCACGAGCGTTGCCATGACATCCCCCACCCCACCGACAACACGTGGTGCGCTGGAAAAGCGCGAGGCGCGACTGGCCTGGAGCCTGCTCTTGCCCACCATCACCATCGTCAGTCTGGTGATCATCCTACCCCTTTTGGCGATTTTCTGGATCAGCTTCAAACCCGTGGGTCTCGCCGATTTGCGCCCCGTGGCTCCGGTTGTCCGCGAGAGCCTGCGTGAGCGAGGTGGCGACTACCGGATCGAGTACCGGGTCCGAAATTCTTCGCAAACCAAACCAGTCACCGGCGTCAGCTTTGTCGATGTGATCCCGGACGGGGTGATATTGCTTGAGGTGCCTGAAGCCTGTGTCCTTGACGGCGCGACCCTCAACTGCGCTTTTGGCGATATTGAAGGCGGGTTTAACGAACGCCTGCGCGTTCCTGTGACACTGGACGGCGATGCCGACGCCCTCGAGGAAGCCGTCGAAGGCTCAGAACCCACCGTTGCCGGTCGCGGCGACAGCGTGATGACAAACTCCGAATTCACACTTGAGAATTTTGCCCGCCTCTTTGACGGCAAGGAATTCTGGCAGGTCATGTGGGCGACCATCTTTTATACCGTTTTTGGCACAATCGGCGCGCTGGTGGTCGGCCTGTTTGCCGCATTGCTGCTCAACAAGAGCTTTCGCGGCAAGGGGTTGCTGCGCGGTTTGTACCTTTTTCCTTACGTCTCCCCGATTATCGCCGTGGCCTTTACCTGGGTCACGCTGCTGGATCCGTTTTCCGGATCGCTGAACGCGCTGTTGATCCAGATGGGCGTAACCGAAGGGCCGATCAACTTCTTTGGTCAGCGTCCTCTTGCGCTGATCATGGTGACGGTGTTCGAAATCTGGCGATATTTCCCCCTATCCTTCCTGTTCATCCTGGCGCGCATGCAAAGCATCGACACAGACATGTATGAGGCCGCGGATATGGATGGTGCGTCACCATTCCAGAAATTTTGGTATCTGAGCATGCCGATGCTGTTGGGTATTTTGTCGGTCCTGTTCTTGCTTCGCTTTATCTGGACCTTCAACAAATTCGACGACATTTTCCTGCTGACCGGGGGGAACGCAGGCACGCGGACACTGACCGTGAATGTCTATGAACAGGCCTTTGCCATTTCCAATATTGGCGCAGGGGCTGCGGTGGCGGTAGTGATCTTTGCCATGCTGCTTTTGTTCAGCTTCTTCTTTTTCAAATATATCAGCCAGGAGGAAGGGCTGTGAACGTGGGAACCGCAAAACTTGTTTGCGTCTCGCCTGCGGCGGGCGTGGTCAGGGGCGCTGCCCCTCGGCCTTTGGCCTCACCCCGGAGTATTTTCAAAGAGAAGAACGGAAGGGCGGCATGAGTATTTTGCGCCAGGGTATCGTGACCGCAGCTATCATTGGTCTGTTCTGGGCCTTTGTCATCGCGACCACCGTTTGTGTCGGGCTGTCATTTGCCAGCGGATTCGGGTTTCGGCCCGGGATATTGGGCTGTGCGACCCTCGGGGTCGCAGGAGGATTGGCCCTGATCTACGTACGTGATCTCCGTCTGGTGATGGGCGGCTTTGGTGCGGCGGCCCTCGCGTTGCTGTTCACGCCGCTCTCACCGGTCCTGTTTGCTGATGGTGTTCCCTTGCTCTGGCAAGGGGTGGCAGTGGCCTTGTTCGCGCTGTTCACGATCTGGCCCCTCGCCCGGATGTTGGTGGAGGCCCATCCCGGCCCTCTTAACCGTCATGCGTTTGAAGATGCCGTAATCCGGTTCTTGACCGGCTTTGGCTATATCGGTTTTACCGCCGTCGTGCTGATCCCCTTTTACGTCATGGTCATGACCAGCTTGAAATCTCAGCAGGCTTTGCTTCGCAATCCCTTGGACTTTTCGATTGATCTGGGCCGGGGGCTGGACCTTTTCCGCAGCTACTTCGAGCTTTTTGCGCAGTTCAATTTTGGCAGCTACCTGTGGACCAGTTTCTATGTTTCTGTCCTGACCGTTTTTATCACGCTGCTGTTCAGTGTGCCCGGGGCATATGCCGTCGCGCGGCTGCGGTTCAAGGGGCGGGCGGCGTTCTCGCGCTCCATCCTGCTGATCTATATGGTGCCGATGATCGTTTTGGCATTGCCCATCTATATCGCCTTTTCGATGACAGGCCTGCGCAACACCATTCCAGGCCTGTTGATGATCTATCCGGTCACGACGATCCCGGTGGCGCTTTACATGTTGCAGGGCTATTTTCGGGGACTGCCGGGCGAGGTTGAAGAGGCTGGATTGATGGATGGCCTGAGCCGTATTCAGGTGATCCTCAAGATCACCCTGCCCCTGTCGCTGCCCGCAATGGTGTCGGTATCGCTTTATGTTTTCATGATCGCCTGGAATGAGTTTCTTCTGGCCTTCATGCTGCTGGACGATCCGTCAAAATTCACGCTCACGCGCGGCGTGGCGATGTTGAACTCTTCTGAAATTCCGCGCCAGCACCTGATGGCGGGTGCTGTGATCGCGACACTGCCGATCATGGCCCTGTTTCTGGGGTTGGAGCGGTTCATGACAAAAGGGCTGACCGCTGGGTCGGTAAAAGGATGATGCGAGATATGACCTGGGCCGACGGCTTTGACGAACAAGCGCGCGAGATCCTGCGCCGCAATGATCGGGGCGGTTATACGATTCCGACCTCGGGACTTTATCCTTACCAATGGAACTGGGACAGCGCTTTTGCCGCACTGGGGTTTGCACAGTTTGATCTGGACCGGGCGTGGTGCGAGATCGAGACGCTGTTCACCGGGCAATGGACCAATGGCATGGTCCCTCACATCCTGTTTCACGCGCCGGACGAGGGGTATTTCCCCAGCCACGAGGTATGGCAGGGCACGGGACCAATCCCGTCCTCTGGCATTTCGCAACCTCCCGTGGCCGCGACCATGGCACGCCTGATCTATGAGCGTGACCCAGAAATTGGGGCGGCGCGCATGGAGATGCTTTTTGACAAGATGGTAGCATGGCACCGCTGGTTCATGGCGTGGCGGTTAGATCGGGGAGCAGTCTGCGTGACCCACCCTTGGGAAGCCGGCCGTGACAATGCACCCGATTGGGACGTGGCCATGGCCGCCATAACACCCGACGGTGTTGGCGAATACAAACGTCGCGACACGTCCCATGTAGACAGCAGTATGCGGCCCACCAAATACGACTATGACCGCTATATCTGGCTGGTACAGCGTGGGGCGCGGTTGGGCTGGGATGAGGCGGCGATGCTGGATGGCACACCGTTCCGGGTGGCCGATCCGACGATGACCTTTACGCTTTTGAGGGCCATGCGCGACCTGGCGGTCATGGGCGCCGCCTTGGGCCGTGACACAGGCGAAATTGAAGGCTGGATCAAGGTGCTGGAGGCCGGGGCCGCCACGCTGTGGAACGACGATCTGGGCTGCTACGATTCGCGCGATGTGCGCAGTGGGACATGGGCCGGCGCCGTGTCCAACGCGTCATTCCTGTGTTGGTACGCAGGGATTGACCGGCCCGAGATGCGCGACCTTTATCGGGACGTCTTGGCACAGGTGAAATACGGTGTGCCCTCCCTGCCGCCCAGTGATGACCGTTTTGACGGCAAACGCTATTGGCGCGGTCCTGTTTGGGGGGTGATGAACTTGATGATCGCACTGGGGCTGGCCGATATGGGGCTGACGGACGAGGCAGAGGCTTTGCGTGCCTCGACCGCTGATCTGGTCGCCCAACAGGGCTTTGCTGAATATTTCGATCCGCGCGATGGCGGCCCGGCGGGTGGCAGTTCCTTCACGTGGACGGCGGCCATCTGGCTTGGCTGGGCGTCGCCCAATGCACAAGGGGTTTGACGATGGGAGCAATTACACTCAACGCCGTCGAAAAATGGTTTGGTGATGTGCAGGTCATCAAGGGCGTCGACCTCGCCATCCAAGACGGCGAATTCGTCGTTTTTGTCGGCCCATCGGGTTGCGGCAAGTCAACGTTGTTGCGCATGATCGGCGGGTTGGAGGATATCAGCCGGGGATCTCTCGACATCGACGGATCGGACGTGACAGACCAGCCGCCGAGCAAGCGAGGTCTGTCGATGGTGTTTCAATCCTACGCGCTTTACCCGCATATGTCCGTACGGGACAACATGGGCTTTTCCCTGAAAACGGCAGGCGCGCCCAAGGGTGAGATCGCGCAAAAGGTGGATGCCGCCGCCGCGACGCTGAAGCTTGACACCTATCTCGACCGACGGCCCAAAGACCTGTCGGGCGGGCAGCGCCAGCGCGTGGCCATCGGCCGGTCAATCGTGCGCGACCCTACTGCATTCCTCTTTGACGAACCTTTGTCCAACCTCGACGCCGCCCTTCGCGTCGAGATGCGCTATGAGATTTCAAAATTGCATCAGTCCCTTGGGGCCACGATGATCTACGTGACCCATGATCAGATCGAGGCGATGACCCTGGCCGACCGCATCGTGGTTTTGGATGCGGGTCGCATCATTCAGGTCGGTTCGCCCCGTGAACTTTACGCGCGCCCGGCAAACACTTTTGTCGCACAATTCATCGGCAGCCCCAAGATGAACGTTGTTTCCTGCGAAACAACAGGTGACGGCTATGTCGTTCCGGGTGGACGCAGCGGCCCTTATTCGGCGGGCGCGCCCGGCGCCACCCAAGTCGGCATTCGGCCAGAGCACATTGGCGTAGATACTGCCGGGACCGGCCAGTGCGATGGCAAGGTTGACGTGATCGAATACCTGGGCGCAGACACTTTCGTGCTTTTTGATTGTGGGGCGGCAGGCCGGATCAATGTGCGTATTTCGGGTGAGGCTGATCTGGCCGTTGGCGATGCGCTCGGTCTGCACTTTCAGCCCGAGCATACACATTTCTTTGATGCGAATGGTGACGCTCTGCGCCCAACCTAGGCGCTTTGCCAAGCGCCTAGGATCGAGTATTTTTCAGGAGAATTACAAGGCGCTTTGTTTCGTCAGTGTTCCCAAACCACTGATCAATCCCGTCTCAATCGCCCCACGGAATATCAAACTTGGTCACGACGGTTTGAACCTGCTCTTCGCTCAGCGCCCGGGGTGACATGCCCCGCGTCATGAGGGCGAGGCGGGCGGTGTCCTCCAACTCTTCGATGGCATTGCAGGCCGCTTCGACATCCTGACCCGCAACGACAGGGCCGTGATTGGCCAACATCACAGCGCTGCGTTTACCCGCCAGACCGCGTACTGCGTCCCCCATCGCGGGATCACCGGGCAGGAAGAACGGCAAGAGCGTGACCTTGCCCAATTTCATAATCCCGTATGGTGTCAGTGGCGGCAGAAAATTATCGGGATCGGCGCCGGGCAACATCGACAGGGCGACCGAATGGCAGCTGTGCAGATGCACCACCGCGCCCGCCGTGCTGCGCGTGTCGTAAAACGCGCTGTGCAACGGCATTTCCTTGGTCGGCTTGTCGCCATGGATCAGCTGACCTGCGGCGTCAAAGCGGCTAAGGCGCGCAGGATCAAGGCGGCCAAAGCTCGTGCCAGTGGGCGAGACAAGCAAGCCTCCATCCTCGGTCCGCGCCGATATGTTCCCTGTACTACCATGGGTCAATCCCCGCTCGAACAAGGACCGCGCCAAGAGGCAGATTTGTTCGCGCAGGGCGTTTTCGTTGCTCATTGGTCGGCCAGTACTCTGTCTGCTTTATCAAAGAAGTCGTCGGCACCGAAGTTGCCGGATTTCAGCGCAACCACCAGGTCAGGCCCGGTCCGCAGGGCGGGCACACCCGGGTCGATTTCTGGCCCGATCTCAAGCGTATCGAGCGACAATCCTTCGATCACGGCGCCCGATGTCTCGCCTCCCGCGGTGATGATCCGGGTCGCACCGCCGTCTCGGCACAGCCGTGCCACGTCTGCAAAGAACCCTTCGAGCGCATCAGCGGACCGTTCGCGCCCGTATGTGTCTTGTACCGCGCGCACCACAGCGGGATCCGCCGAACTGTAGGCCAGCGGCAGACCCTCTTGGGCCAGCAACCACGATGCCATGTCAGAGGCGTGCAATCGTCCTTCGATCACATCAGCCGCCACGATCTCCCGAACGGGATTGCCTTTGCCATGGCGCGCGACCTGCGCCCGCGTCGCGTTGGAGCACGAGCCCGAAAGCGCCACCGCCTTGCCTGATTGCCCCGTCCACGCGACCTTGCCCGCAGTGCAGCCAAAGTTCGCGGGCAGTCCCAGCGCCACTCCGGACCCCCCGGTGATCAATGGCAAATCGCGCGCGGCCTCACCGATCACACGCAAATCGGCATCGCGAATGGCGTCCAAAACGATGTGTCGGTGCCCTGCCTTGTGCTGTGCGTCCAGTGCGGCGGCGACGGCCCCTGCCCCTTCAAACACATCCCCTGCTGCGACGTGGCCCACCGAATAAGTCGATTGCGCCGCCATACAGCGGCGCAGGTCGGGGTCTGTCATAGGCGTCAGAGGATGGTTCTGCATCCCGCTTTCGCTCAGCAACATATCATTCACGAACAGATGCCCCTGATAGACCGACCGCCCGGTCCCCGGGAAGGCCGGGCAAACGATCACCTTGTGAGCGCCCAGCGCATCGGCCAGGGCATCTGCCACGGGGCCAATATTGCCTTCGGCCGTGCTGTCAAATGTCGAGCAATACTTGAAAAAAAACTGCGTGCAGCCCTGCGCTTGCAGCCATTTGAGCGCCTCCAACGACTTCGCAACAGCCTCTGCCGGATCAATGGACCGGGACTTCAACGCGACGACGCCGGCCTCAACGCCTGAATCAGCCGGGCCCGTTGGCACGCCAGTATATTGCGTTACCCGCATCCCGCCGTTGGCCAGCGTGTTCGCCAGATCGCTGGAGCCCGTGAAATCATCGCCGATGCAGCCCAGTTTCATATGTCAGGTCCTTAAAATTTGGTTGCGCCAGACAAACATTTTGGTGCCCCCCTTCGCAAGCGGCTTTGCCGTCGCGGTCCAAATTTCGAGATTTCAGGGTTGGACCCAGTGCCGAAACCAATCGACAAAGGCTTGCTGCGCGATGGGCAAGTTCGTGGCATTTTGAGCCAGATAGTAGCCCTCAATGGCACGTGTTTGGGGAATGTCGAGTGCCACAAGCCGCCCGTCTTGCAGGGCACGTCGGGCGATCAGGCTGTGGGTAAGCGCGACACCAGCACCTTGCAATGCAAGATCAACAGCCAGCCCATGGGTGTCCACCTCAATCAGGGGTGCGGGCCAGTTCCTTCGCCCCATGGCGCGCCCGATGTCTTGCCAGCCGGTTGAAAGGCCAACGGGCTGGATCATCGGCAAGTGCACCGCTCGATCCCAATCGATCGGCTGCCCCTCGGCGACCACGGCGCACAGCTCTGACGGTTCAAGCAGTTGTGCGTTCCTCCCCACGACCGCCTGTGCGCCAAAGCGAATATCGATATCGGCACGCGTGGCGCTGAAGTCATCAGGCCAAATCGTGGACACCAATTGCAAGGCCACACCGGGATGCGCAGCGTGAAAGTGGCGCAGCCCCGGCGCCAGCACCCATTGCGACACACTGGCGCTGGTGGCGATGGTCAATTTTGGGACCTCTTGCGTCGGCACAAACCGCTCTGTCGCTTGGGCCAATTGCGCCATGGCGGCAGCCACATCAGGTACGAGGCCTCGCCCCGCCTCGGTCAGGATCAACGCTCGTTTGCCCCGAATGAACAGCGGTGCTCCCAGCCGTTGCTCCAACGCGCGCACATGTTGGCTGATCGCGGATTGGGTAAAGCCCAGCTCATCTGCTGCAGCGGTAAAACTCAGATGCCGGGCAGCCGCATCAAAGGCGCGAAACCAGGTCAGGGGGGGCAGGCTTTTGGGCATTGCGAACTAAGACATAAGATTAACTTATGAAGTCATATACTTTTCTATCGCTTTGGTAAAATCCTATCTGCTTTTATCCTTGCCCCGAGGAAGGAGCCCCGATGACACCCGAAATCCGCAAGATCGTAACCTATCAGGAGGATATCCTGATCGAAGGGTTCAAAGCCGCCGCCACACCTTGGCGCATGTGTGCTGTCGCCGCCGTGCTGACCAATCCGTGGGCAGGCCGATTTGTCTCGGACCTCAAACCCGAAATCATGGCCTTTGGGCCGATCCTCGGGGCCGAATTGACCGCCCGCATTACCGAAATATGCGGTGGGGGCGACCAGATCGAAGCCTTTGGCAAATCCGCTGTTGTCGGGCTAGATGGAGAGATCGAGCACGCCTCCGGCCTGATCCACACCCTGCGGTTCGGAAATCACTTCCGTGAAGCTGTGCAGGCCACGTCCTATCTGGCCTTTACCAACACACGAGGCGCCGCGAATGCGCCGATTCAGATCCCGCTGATGGACAAACACGATGCGGGTCGCCGTTCGCATTACCTGACCGTCCATTTTTCGATTCCCGACGCGCCGCGCGCGGACGAGGTTGTGGTGGCCTTGGGTGCGGCGACCTCGGGCCGTCCGCATCACCGTATCGGTGACCGGTATCAAGACCTCAAGGACCTGGGACATGACCTGGACAATCCGGCCGCGATCTGAGGGGCCGGGTGGCCTTTACTATTGGACGGAAGGGGCAGGGCCGCCGATTGTCCTGATCCACGGTGTTGGCCTGCGGGCTGAGGCGTGGGGGGGCATCGCGCCTCTTTTGGCAAAGGATTTCACCGTATATGCGGTGGACATGCCGGGCCATGGCGCGTCGCCTTTGGATAGGGCGCGCAGCCTGAGCGATTATACCGCGCGTTTTTCCGTCTTCATCGATGGTTTGGACGCAGCCCCAATCGTTGCAGGTCATTCCATGGGTGCGTTCATCGCGCTTGATCTTGCGACCCGCGGGGCCAACGCCTTACGTGCCGTCGCCGCTCTGAACGCGGTCTTTGAACGTTCAGACGCCGCGGCATCGGCCGTCCAAGCGCGCGCCAAGGCATTGGACGGCGGCAGCGGTGCAGATCCGTTGGCCCCTCTGGAACGTTGGTTCGGCGCATCGCCGCATGGCTCTGTGGGAGCGGCGGCAAAAGCTTGCCGAACGTGGCTGACCTCGGTCGACCCTGAAGGCTATGCGCAGGCCTATCGTGTATTTGCGCATCACGACGGGCCAAACCGCGCTGCGCTCGCAGAGTTGCAAACACCAACTCTGTTTCTGACCGGTAGTCAGGACCCAAACTCCACCCCCGCCATGAGTCATGAGATGGCACGCCTCACCCCCAACGGCCGGGCGCAGATCGAGGCAGATGCCGCGCATATGGCACCAATGACCCACGCACCATCCATCGCCACCGCGATCCGGGCATTGATGACGCCATGACCCACGACGCCCAAGCCCTCCGTGTCGCTTTTGGCCGATTCATGACCGGAGTAACCATCGTGACCAGCCGCCGTGATGACGGGGCGCCCATTGGCTTTACGGCCAATTCCTTCACCTCTGTGTCGCTTGATCCGCCTTTGTTGCTGGTCTGCCCAGGCCAGCACCTGTCCAGCTATCCCGATTTTCAGACCACAAACCATTTCGCTGTCAGCATCCTTGCCGAGGGGCAAGAGGACGTATCGAACCGGTTTGCGAGCAGCAAGGCGGACCGATTTGGGCCAGGCGGCTGGTCGTCCGGGCACGCGGACATGCCCCTGATTGACGGACGGGCGGCCGGATTTGTCTGCGAAGTGTTCGAAAGAGTGCCTGCGGGAGATCATACGGTTTTGATCGGACGCGTTGTCGATTTTGATGCAAATAACGCACCCGGATTGGGCTATGGGCCCGACGGCTATTTTGCACTGGGCCAAGAACGCCGGGCCGAGGCTCCAGCGGCCAAGCACACCCGCGCATGCGTTCTGCTAGATGACGGGCAGCATATCTACCTCACTGCGCATGGCGATCTGCCATCCGTCCAGATCGGGCCGGATGCCAGCCCTTTGCAAGGGATCGAAGCCCATCTGGCGACGCAACACATCAAGGCGGATTTGGGCGTCGTCTATGCGCTGTACGATCAGGACGACGGCGGGCGCGAGATCGTGTTTCGGGGGCACGTTGCCACAGCACCCGCCGGATTGACGCAAGCACCCATTGCAACGGCAACCGCCGCCGATCCGGCGCTCGACGCGTTGCTCAAACGCTTTGCCCAGGAACACAAAACCCAGGCCTTTGGCCTTTATGTCGGCTCCAACCGCGCAGGCGACGTGCTGCGCGCAGATACCAGGGGATAGTCATGGATTTTTCGCTCTTTGCGCATATGGAACGGCTGAGCCCGGAACAAAACCACAGCGATCTTTATGATGAATTCATTGGACTGTGCAAAATGGCCGATGACGGCGGGATGCGGGCGATCTGGACGGGCGAGCATCACGGGATGGAGTTCACCATCGCACCCAACCCATTTACAACGATTGCCGACCTGGCCCACCACACCAAGAATGTGCGGCTGGGCACCGGTACGGTTGTCGTTCCCTTCTGGCATCCGATCAAGCTGGCTGGTGAGGCCGCGATGACCGACCTGATCACGGGCGGTCGACTGGAGATTGGGGCCGCACGAGGCGCATACAGCTATGAATACGAGCGGATGATGCCGGGCCTGGATGCCTGGGAGGCCGGGCAAAGGATGCGTGAAACACTGCCCTTGTTGCGCGACCTGTGGGGCGGCGACTGCGCGCATGAGGGGGAGTTTTATAGCTTTCCCGCAACCACGACCGCCCCGCGCCCGAAACAGGAAGATGGCCCTCCCATTTGGGTGGCCGCGCGCGATCCCAACAGCCACGCCTTTGCCGTCCAAAATGGGTTCAACGTGCAGGTGACCCCGCTCTGGCAAGGCGATGCGGAAATCGACGACTTGATGGCCAAGTTCAACACCGCCTGCAACGACTATGACGGGCCCCGGCCCAAGATCATGCTGTTGCACCACACCTATGTGGCCGCAGACGCCGAAGATGCGGATCGCGGCGCCCGTGAACTCAGCCGATTTTACAACTATTTCGGAGCCTGGTTTCAAAACAAGAGGCCCGTGCGCCAAGGGCTGATGGAAGAGATCAGCGACGACGACATTGCGGGCAACAAGATGATGGCCGCCGAAACCCTGCGCCGGGATTTGACCATCGGTACGGCCCAAGACGTGATAGACAGGCTGAAACGCTATGAGGATCTGGGCTATGACGAGTTTTCGTTCTGGATCGACAGCGGGATGAGCACGGAGCGCAAGCGCGCCTCACTGGCCCGCTTCATTGACGATGTCATGCCCGCATTCACGTGAGGCAGAGGACCAAAGATATGACCGACCTTCCCCACTATCCGCTCTATATCGCAGGTGAATTCACGGCTGGCGCAAAGGGCCAAGTGATGGACAGTATCAACCCCGCCACGGGCGATGTGTGGGCCACATTCGACTGTGCCGCTGCCGCCGATATCGACCGCGCTGTTGCTGCAGCGCAAGCGGCCTTGGATGCACCTGAATGGCGCGACATGACGGCCACGGCGCGGGGCAGGCTGCTGTATCGTCTTGCCGATCTGATTGCAGAAAACGCGGACGAACTGGGTCGGATCGAAACGACAGATAGCGGCAAATTGGCCGCTGAGACGACAGCTCAAACTGGCTATGTGGCGGACTACTATCGCTATTACGCGGGCCTCGCGGACAAGGTCGAGGGCGCTGTGCTGCCCATCGACAAACCGGATATGCATGTGTTCACCCAACGACTGCCAATCGGCGTTGTGGCCGCCGTGGTGCCATGGAACGCCCAGATGTTCTTGGCCGCGACCAAGCTGGCACCTGCCCTCGCCGCAGGTTGCTGCGTGATCCTCAAAGCATCGGAAATAGCACCTGCCCCTATGATCGCCTTTGCGCGTCTGCTGGACAAAGTCGGCTTTCCCAAGGGCGTTGTATCCGTCGTCACAGGCAACGCTGAGAACTGCGCCATCCCGCTGACCCGGCACCCCGGCGTAGACCGTATTGCATTTACCGGCGGGCCAGACACCGCACGTCATGTGGTCCGCAATTCAGCCGAGAACTTTGCCGTGACCACGCTGGAACTGGGTGGCAAATCGCCCATTCTTGTCTTTGACGATGCCGATTTGGACGCTGCGGCAAACGGGCTGATTGCGGGCAATTTCGGGGCGTCCGGTCAGTCTTGCGTGGCAGGCACGCGCGGGCTGGTGCACCGGCCCATTTTTGACCAGTTGGTCGCCGCCATCACTGAAAAGGCCCAAGGGCTGGTAGTGGGCGATCCGCATGATCCAGCCACCCATCTGGGGCCACTGTGCACCCGGGCGCAGGTCGAGGTCATCGAAAAAACTCTCGCCACGGCGAAAGCCCAGGGTGCGCAGATTGCATTTGGTGGGGCGCGAGCGAGTGCGGGCGCACATTACATGCAACCAACCCTCATTCTGTGCAATTCGCCCGAGGTCGAGACACTCAAGGTCGAGATGTTTGGACCTGTCATGTCACTCCTGCCCTTCGACTCCGAGGAAGAGGCAATAACCCTGGCCAATGACAGCGATTTCGGCCTCGGATCAGGCGTGTTCACCCAAAACGTGGCCCGCGCCCATCGGGTGTCGCGGCGCATCCGCTCAGGGATCACGTGGGTCAATACCTATCGCGCCATTTCGCCCATCGCGCCCTTTGGCGGGTTCAACCAGTCGGGATACGGACGCGAAGCGGGCGCGGAGGCAATCCTTGACTATACACGGACCAAAACCACTTGGATCAACACCTCAGAAGCGCCAATGAGCAACCCGTTTGTGATGCGCTAAAGCAGATCGCGCGGCGCGCCCTGACCGCCCAGCATGTGCCAGGCCAGCACCAGATTGCTCGAGAGAACCGGCAGCGCCAAGCCTGCCTCAAGCGGTGCGATCACGTCCAGCGTTCGCAGATTGGTGCAGGACAAAAAGAGACCATCCACCTCGGCCCCCTCCATCATGGACGTTGCCGCCGCCATGATTGACGGGCCATCAATACTGACAACCTTGGCCTCGTTCGGTTCGGCGAAAGTGCCGAAAACTGGGGTGTCGATACCATGCGCGCGCAGCACCTCACGCAAGTGGTCAGAGACGGAGGCGACGTAAGGCGACAAGATCGCAAGCCGCGTGATACCAGCCGCCCGGCACGCGGCGACGAGGGCAGACACCGGGTCTGTCACCCGCGCGGTTTCGGTGCCTTCTCCAACCAATTGCGCCACGCGCGCCGTCCCGATTTGCGACGCGCCAGAGGTGCAACCATAACCCACGGCATCAAAGCGCAAACCGCGCGGGAAAAGTGCGGCGGCGCCGGTCAGATGTACCTCCATCGCGCGCAAGCTTTCAGGCGTGACGTCCTCGCCCGAGGGCACCCGCGACACCAGAAAGCTCACATCAGCAGGCAGCAGACGGCGCATATCATCCTCGATGCTTTCATCCGATTGCAGCGCCACAAGGCCCAGTTTCCGACGACGGTCCTGCGCGCTGGTGTAGGGAAAGACTTGGGTCACTCAGATCACCGGCAAACTGCGCGGCGCGGGCGTCGACAGATACTCGGCCCCGGTTTCCGTCACAACGATGTTTTCCTCATGGACCAGACCGCGCCCTTCGCCCACTTCGATGCTGGGCTCAAGCGTCAGGACCATGCCCGGTGCAAGCACAGTATCATCATCCGGGATCAACGAGGGCCATTCAGTCAACTGCATCCCCAACCCATGGCCGTATCGCACCGCATCCGAACCACCCGCACCGCCGGTCAAGACGCGGTCCATCACATGGAACAGATCCGCCGCCGTGATACCGGGCCTTGCGGCTTCAAAGGCGGCATCGCTTGCCTCGATCAGGCGGGCATAAGCGTCGCGGGTTTTCGGCTCTGCCGTCCCCACCGTCCAATTGCGGTCAAAGTCGCAGAAGTACCCGTCGTGCACGGCGCCGGTATCCAACATCAGAACGTCGCCCGGCATCAAGGCCTGGGCCGTTGCAGGCGCGATGATGTCACCGTAGCCACCCGGTCCCGCCCCCCCCGCAAGGTAAGAAACCCAATCGGCCCCTTCCTCAAGGCAGAGCATCTGAAACCTGCGAAACACCTGATCCAAAGGCGCACCCACGCCCGCGATCTCGGGCACGCGGGCAAAAGCGCGGTCGGCAATGGCGCAACTAGCGCGGATCTTGGCCACTTCGGCACCCGACTTCACCATCCGCAGCTGTTGAATGATCAGGGCGTCGCTTGTTACGTGCCGCCCCTCAAGGCCCGCTACAATCGCGGTCCAACTGTCGCGCGGCAGCCTAATGTGGGTCTCTCGTCCGCTTGGCACGCCAATGCGGCCGCCAAGTGCTACACAACCCCGCAGCGCTTCGATCACTAACGACACCCCATCATCAGCGTAGTCCGGTGAACGCCAAGTTCGGATATCGCTAAGCCACGTCTCTTGCATCAACGGCGCGCCGATGGATGGGATGACCGCAATCGGATCGCCATTGGCAGGCACGATCAGGAACCAGGGGCGCGTCGGGCTTTCCCAAAACCGGGTCAGGTAGCCCGTGAAATAACGCAATTCCGCTTCGGTGGTCAGCAACAGCGCGTCAAGATCGGCCTTGCCCATCAAAGCCTGCGCGCGCCTAGTGCGCGCCTGATACTCCGATACGTCAAAGCCGCTCACCCTTCGGGGCCCTCGGACAGGATGCAGAGCACGCGGGACGTCACTTTCAGACCCAGCGCCGCGCGATAGGGCTCGCTGGCCAACAGTGCCGACAGGCCGGCACCGCCAGAGGGCGTTGTGGCAAACCCAAAGGTCTCTGCCTTTGCAGCCCCATCGTTTCCTTCGGCCTCGGAAAGGGTCACGAAATCGTCCGCATCCCGCGCAAGCCCCTTGAGCGCGATCAAGGATGGTACTTTGCAATCAAGCCGACCCATGGCCGACACGGGGCCGGATGTTTCGACCGGCGCCCCTGCCTTGATCGAAGCTATCAAGGCGGGGGCGGCTTCGGGTTCAACCACGATCATGCGGGTCTGATCGCCCCAAACACTGCGCGCAATCGCGGCCGCTGCGCCGGCCAATCCGCCGACGCCAGCTTGCAGAAACAGATGCGTCGGGGCCGTTTCCATTTGGGTAAACACTTCGGCCATAAGCGCTAGATACCCTTCCATCACGCGATAAGGGCGGTCGGTATATTCTGCCCAGGAGCTGTCCGACAAAAGCACTGCGCTTTGCGCGTCTGCCGCTGCCATCGCGGCCGCCATGCTGGCCTCGTAGTCTGCGCCGCTGCGTACAACATCTGCGCCCATGGCCCGCAATCGTTCGGCAAAGGTCTCGGGGACGGTATCAGCAATGTAGATCACCGCCCTGGCCCCAAAGGCGGCAGCCCCGGCTGCAACCGACAGCCCATGATTGCCCGCGCTGGCGGTGACATAGGTCTGTCCCCGCGCCTTGCCTTCCGCAGCATCACGGGCAATGACATACGCCGCGCCCAGAGCCTTGAAGCTGCCCAGCCCCATACGGCCCCGTTCGTCCTTGAGGTAGATAGAGGCCACACCGCATTCGGCGGCCAATTCCAGCGCGTCGACCAAGGGTGTTTCGGCCGCACGCGGGCACCGCGTCAACAAGGCCAGCGGGGCCTGCGCATCCTTGCTTGGGAAAGGGATGTCCGCCAGCGCATCCACGCTGAGCCCGACACCGCGATAGGGGTTGTGCAAAATATCCATGAGGCACCGTGCAAGGGTGTGACAGGTGCGTCAATCCCCCAAGAAACCAAGATCAAAAGGTAATTTGCGCCTTGATTGCTTGCGTCCGGTCCGCCGCCATTTCAAAGGCCGCCACCGCATCGTCGATGCCGAAGGCGTGAGTAACCAACGGGGTCACATCGATCTGGCCATTCTGCATCAGTTTGACGGCTGTAAAGAATTCATCGTGAAAGCGGAACGAACCCTTGAAGGCAATCTCCTTGGCCGTCATGGCCTGCACGGGTAGGCTCATGTCGCCGCCCAGCCCCAACTGAACCAGTGTAGCACCTGGGCGCAAAGCCGGAATAGAGGCGCGCAGAGCCGCAGCGGCGCCGCTGCACTCAAACTGCACATCAAAGTGACCCTTGTTGTCGGCAAAGCGGTTCAATCCTTCGGGATCATCCTTGACGTTGAGGGCCAGATCGACCCCCAAACGGCGCGCCATGTCGAGAGTAAAAGGCGTCATATCTGTTGCTACCACCTCGGTTGCGCCAGCGGCCCGGGCCACCAGAATGCACAGCATCCCGATAGGCCCACAGCCCGTGACCAAGACCCGCTTGCCCACCAGATCGCCCGCCTGATGGGCCGCATGCAGGCACACTGCCAGTGGTTCGGCAACCGCCGCCTGCGCCGCCGTCAATCCGTCCGCCAGAGCACATTGGGCCACATCCGCCACGACATATTCACGAAACGCGCCCTGAATGTGCGGAAAGGGCATCGCCGATCCATAAAACCGCATGTTGAGACAGTGATGCGGCTGGCCATCATGGCAATATGTGCACGTACGGCATGGGCGCGATGGCGAAATCGCCACCAGCTGGCCCTTGGCCAGACCGCTCACCTGCGCACCGAGCTCGGTCACATGACCCGAGACTTCATGCCCCAAGATCATCGGTTCGCGCAGGCGCACCGCACCAAATCCGCCGTGGTTGTAATAATGAAGGTCCGAGCCACAGATGCCCCCGGCTGCCAGCTTGATCAGAACCTGATCTGGGCCAGGCTTGGGCATGTCCCGCTCTTCGATCCGAAGATCCTTGGCGGCATGGGCAACGATGGCTTTCATGGCGGTGTCCTTTATGCGCGGTTGACACACCATGCGCTGGCGTCGCCTGTCAGACAAGGCCCGGATGGAAGCGGCACCTTGCCTTGACGCCCCCCGGCCCCATCCCTACCGTTCCCGCAAACATCAGCATTCGAACGAAAGGCTCCTCCCGTCATGAGCAACGCACTTTTCTCGCTCACCGGGCGGCGCGCCCTGATCACCGGTTCTTCACAGGGGATCGGCTTTGCCCTTGCCAAGGGAATGGCCGCCGCTGGGGCCGAAATAGTGCTGAACGGGCGCGACGAGGGGAAACTGGAGGCCGCCGTGGCCGAATTGCAAGATACCGGTGCGACCGTTTATGCCCTGCCTTTTGACGTCACCGATCACGACTCCGCCCGCACAGCCGTCGACGGGTTTGAGGCCGACATCGGCCCCATCGACATTCTGATCAACAATGCCGGCATGCAGCATCGCACCCCGTTGGAGGATTTCCCCCCCGACGCGTTCGAGCGGCTTTTGCAAACCAACATCGCGTCCGTGTTCCACGTGGGCCAGGCCTGTGCCCGGCACATGATCAAGCGCGGTACCGGCAAGATCATCAACATCGCCAGCGTGCAAAGCGCGCTCGCCCGCCCCGGCATCGCGCCCTATACCGCAACCAAGGGGGCCGTCACCAACCTCACCAAAGGCATGGCGACAGACTGGGCGAAACATGGGCTGAACTGCAACGCGATTGCACCCGGTTATTTCGACACCCCGCTGAACGCCGCCTTGGTGGCAGACCCGGAATTCACCACATGGCTGGAAAAGCGCACCCCCGCCGGGCGTTGGGGCCAGGTGGACGAATTGGTGGGGGCGGCGGTGTTCCTGTCCTCCGATGGGGCCAGTTTCGTAAACGGGCACACGCTTTATGTGGATGGTGGGATCACCGCATCGCTTTGACCCGCGATTGACCCGCGCCCGGGCATCTGATCCATATCCAGCATCTGCACTTAGGATTCGGAAAGCTGCCCTCATGACCAACGCCAAACGTATTGTCCTGTCCAGCGACCACGGCGCCGTTGCA
This sequence comes from uncultured Tateyamaria sp., assembly GCF_947503705.1. Taxonomy (GTDB): domain Bacteria; phylum Pseudomonadota; class Alphaproteobacteria; order Rhodobacterales; family Rhodobacteraceae; genus Tateyamaria. Next base: position 149,183 of record NZ_CANNES010000004.1, read on the forward strand.
CTGCGCCAATCGGTTGCGGCCCATATCGGTGCCAAGGGGTGGGACGTTGTCGATATCGGCCCTGTCACCACGGAAAGCACGCCCTACCCAAAACACGGCCGCGAGGCCGCTGAGATGGTTGCGAGTGGTGAATGCGCGATGGGTATCATCCTGTGCGGCACCGGTCAGGGGATCATGATGTCCGCGAACAAAGTACCCGGCATCCGTTGCGGCGCGTGCGGCGACACATTTTCCGCCCGCATGATCCGGGCCCATAACGATGCCAACATGCTGGCGCTGGGCGCACGCGTCATCGGCGAGGCGCTCGCACTCGACATCGTGGATGCGTTCCTGAGCACCGAATTTGAGGGGGGGCGCCATGCCCCCCGTGTCGCCATGATCGAAGGCGGCGACGCGCAAACGCACGGATAGATCGCGCTCAGCGTCACATGACGCTAGGTCAGGCTCGGCACAGCGCGGGCGCGCAACCTTGCGAGTGCGCAAGGCCCCCTGTAGGTTGCCGCGCAATCCGACAAGCCTAAGGGGCGCATCTTGACCTTCACACCCGCCATCACCGGAACCGGCGTTTTTACGCCAGAACTGTCCATCTCGAACGCGGAACTGGTTGTGGCGTTCAACGCCTATGCCGACAAGTTCAATGCCAAAAACGCCGAGGCCATCGCTGCTGGCACCATTGAGGCCAAAGCGCATTCCTCCGAGGAATTCATCGTCAAGGCCTCCGGTATTGAACGGCGTTATGTTATGGATAAATCCGGTGTTCTGGACCCCGACGTGATGCACCCGCTTTTGCGCCAGCGCAGCGACGATGAACCCTCGATCATGGCCGAAATGGCGCTGGACGCCGCGCAGAAAGCGCTCGCTGCCGCGGGCAAGACGGCCGCTGATGTGGATGCGGTCATCTGTGCCGCCTCAAACCTCGAACGGGCTTATCCAGCCGTGGCCATTGAAATTCAGGACCTCTTGGGCATCCAGGGTTTTGCATTTGACATGAACGTGGCCTGTTCGTCAGCCACCTTCGGCATCCAGGCGGCGGCCGACATGGTCAGATCCGGCTCCATCCGGTCCGCGCTTGTGGTGAACCCAGAGATTTGCTCAGCCCACTTGGAGTGGCGGGATCGGGATTGTCACTTCATATTTGGTGATGTGGCCACGGCGATCCTGATTGAACGACAAGAGGCTGCTATCGGCCCCCATTTTGAAATCAAATCGACCCGCTGCGCTACTGAATTTTCCAACAATATCCGCAACAACAATGGCTATCTGCGCCGCTCGCGCCCGGATGGTGTGGCCGACCGGCGCGATATGCAGTTCATGCAGAACGGACGCAAGGTGTTCAAGGAAGTGCTGCCGATGGTCAGCCGGCATATTGCCAATCACATGGCGGATGACGGTGTGACATCTGATGACCTCAAGCGGGTCTGGTTGCACCAGGCCAACAAGACGATGAATGATTTCATCGGCAAAAAGGTTCTGGGGCGAACACCGGAACCCGGCGAACAGCCCAACATCCTGCAAGACTATGCCAATACGTCGTCGGCTGGGTCGATCATCGCCTTTTCAAAATATTCCGAGGACCTCAGCGACGGCGATATCGGGCTGATCTGCTCCTTTGGCGCGGGCTACTCCGTGGGTTCGGTGATCTTGAAACGGCACAGCTAGGCGATGCCCGGGGTCGGCGGGCGGGCGCATTTCGGGCCGTATGGCCCGGAACAGAGCCGCGCGGCGATCTCAGTCTTTCCTGGATACGCGGTTGTGGACCTCAGCCACACTTTCCACCCGCTCGGAGTAGCGGTCTACAAGGTAATCACTGCGTCCACGCACCATCCAAGTGAACTTGACCAGTTCTTCCATCACATCAACCACGCGCGCATAAAACGGGCCTGCTGGCAAACGATCGCCTTCGAACTCCAGCCACGCCTTTGCGATGCTGGACTGGTTGGGAATGGTGACCATGCGCATCCAGCGGCCAAGAATGCGCATCTGGTTCACCGCATTAAAGCTTTGCGAGCCTCCTGACACCTGCATCACCGCAAGGGTCTTGCCTTGGGTCGGGCGAATGCCGCCGGTCATGGACAGCGGCAGCCAATCAATCTGGGTTTTCATCAGGCCGGTCATAGCGCCATGGCGCTCCGGGCTCGACCACACCATACCCTCGGCCCAAACCGCCAAATCGCGCAATTCCACGACCTTGGGATGGGTCGCCTCGCCATCGTCAACCAAGGGCAGGCCCGAAGGGTCAAACATCCGCGTCTCGCAGCCTAGATGGCGCAGGATACGCGCAGCTTCTTCGGCCGCGCGGCGGGAGTAGCTAACATCGCGCAGAGAGCCATAGAGCAGCAATATCCGCGGCGGATGGTCGGGATCATCCGGCGCACACAAGGCGTCAACGTCGATCCGGGGCAGCGCCTGGGCAACAAGGGCTGGCAGGTCGCTCAGATCGGCCTCAGCCATGCTCATCCTCAAGATGCAGCTTCATGTCGATCAAAACCTGTTGCAGCATTGTTGTCTCTTTCAACAGACGCTTGGCCTCATTGACCGAAATCACGCCGTCTTCGATGGATTGCTGGTATTCGCTCATCAACATGGCAAAGCGCTGGCTGAGGGCGATCACGTCGGCATTCACGCCGCCGGAGCGTTCGGCGTTGGGCAGGCGGTCATCATGGCTGAGGGTGATGCCCTGCAATTCGGCCAGCGCACTGGTGACATGAGGGTAGCTGCTTGCCCGCTCTAGGGCCACGACAGCGTCGATGGGCATAAAGCGGTCCGCATGTTCGGGATTGTCGGAGTAATAGCGGCCTAGGGTCGCCTTGGATTTTCCGGTCAATTCGCAAGCGGGCTCGATCCCGACGGCTTTGACCAAGGCTTCGGTATGCTTCTTCAGATAACGACCAGCTGCGACCATGCGCCCACCCCCAACAATCATGTCCCGGCATTCCCTCATAGGTTTGGGGAATGACCACCGTCTTTTCCCATTAATAGGCCACGGGGGAAATGTCATTTGTTAATCGTCCCAACGGTTTTCGGGATGTAACGAGTAACCGGCGCCCCCAGCGTCGGTACCGGGTGGGGTCCGCCAAATACCTCTGTCGCGTGGGGGCGACAGGCCAGCCTTGGGTGGCAGTCGGTGTGGTGGATCCGTCGGAGGTTTATGTGAACAGGGACCGCACCATCCCCAAAAGAACGCACAAGCGTTCGTCCCGCGGTTCCCAGTGTGCGCAAGTGCCGATGCGGTCCGATAGTCCCGGCTACAGGGAATATCGGGCCCGCCCGCCTCTTGCCCCATTGCGTGCGGGGAATTATGCATCGCGCCCATGGCCAAGCTCTACTTTCACTACTCGACGATGAATGCCGGCAAGTCGACGGTTCTGCTGCAAGCGGCGCATAACTACCGTGAACGCGGGATGGTACCTTATCTGTTGACGGCGCAACTCGATCACAGGGCCGGCACCGGGCATATTGCGTCACGCATCGGTATTGACGCACCTGCCGAAACGTTCGGCCCACAGGATGACCTTTTTCAAAGGCTGGTCGCGCGTCAGGCCAATGGCCCGGTGGCCTGCGTCTTTGTGGACGAGGCGCAGTTTCTGTCCGAGACCCAGGTCTGGCAATTGGCCCGTGCCGTGGATGATCTGAACCTGCCCGTCATGTGTTACGGCTTGCGGGTCGATTTTCAGGGGAAGCTTTTCCCGGGTTCGTCAACGCTTTTGGCCTTGGCGGATGAAATGCGAGAGGTTCGCACGATCTGCCATTGCGGAAAGAAGGCGACAATGGTGATCCGGCAGGGGCCCGATGGCATGGCAATCACCGATGGCGCCCAAGTCCAGATTGGTGGGAACGAAACTTATGTCTCGCTATGCCGCCGCCATTGGCGCGAAGCCGTGGGCACCTGACAGCCGCGATCCGACACGGATCTCGGCAGGACATCGGCGCGATGTCCACGGCGCACCGATTGCAAATGTCGTGTTCCAGCAGGATTAGCGACGCACTCCGCGCCGGAGTGCAGCCGGAAACCGTGTCGGTTTCCGATCTAAACGGGGTTCGGCACGGCCTCACCCCCAAAAAACGCCCGCAAATTGTCGACCGCCATCAGTCCCATTGCCGTTCGCACTTCCAGTGCAGCAGTGCCCAAATGCGGAAGCAGTGTCACGTTATCCAAACCGAGGAAGGCCTCCGGCACTCGTGGTTCATACTCGTATACATCCAAGCCTGCACCGCCGATGGCACGCGACTGCAAGGCGTCGATCAAGGCGCTTTCCTCCACAACATCCCCGCGCGCGATGTTCACGAAATGGGCATGGCTCTGCATCGCCTCAAACACAGCCGCATCAATCAAATGGCGGGTTTCGCCACCTCCCGGTACAGCAGCCACCAGAAAATCAACACTGCCCGCAAGTTCTGCGAGGGTCGCGACCCGGTGCGCAGGAAAGGCCAGTGCCTTTTCTGAACGATTGAAGTAGGCCACCTGCATCCCGAACCCGAAATGACAGCGCTGCGCAATGGCCTGACCAATCCGGCCCATTCCCACAATGCCCACGCGCTTGCCCGACATATGCAGACCCAGCATCTGCGTCGGATGCCATCCGGGCCAAGCGCCTGCACGGATCAGACGTTCCCCTTCCGCCGCCCGGCGCGCAGACATAAGCATCAGCATCACGCCAATATCTGCCGTCGCGTCGGTCACAGCACCGGGCGTATTTGTGACAACAATGCCCGCGGCCTTGGCCGCCACCACGTCGATGTGGTTAAATCCGACGCCAAAGTTTGCCAGCATCCGGCAGCGCATCTCAGGAACACCAGCAAACACCGCGGCCGAATACATGTCCCCCAAAGTGGGCAATACCGCATCATACTCCGACAAGCTTAACCGCAACTCTGCATCTGTCATCGGCAATGTCTCGGATCGCACATCGACGTGATCGCAACAGGCCCTTGCCGCTGCAATCACCTCATCCGGCAAAGGCCGGGCAATCAGGACCCGGCTCAATGCAATCGCCCCCCGGCAGGTACATCCAGATCCGGTTTGGCCAGCACAATTGCACCTTCCGTATCGGGAAAGCCTAGTACCAACACTTCGGACATGAACGGTCCGATCTGGCGCGCAGGAAAGTTCACGACCGCCATGACTTGCTGTCCCACCAATGCCTCAGGTGTATAATGGACCGTGATCTGTGCCGATGTTTTCTTCTCTCCCAGTTCAGGGCCAAAATCGATCCACATCTTGATGGCGGGTTTGCGCGCTTCTGGGAAAGGTTCGGCGCGCACCACACGGCCCACACGTACATCCACCTTCAAAAAATCGTCAAAGCTGATCTCATCCATTGGCCAACTCCTTTGACCGGTTTGTGGCCGCAGCCACAGCGCGCGGCAACAAGGCAGGAAACCCGTTTTCCGCGTCCATTAGTACCTCAAGGGCGGCCTGTGTCGTTCCATTTGGGCTGGTGACATTCACGCGCAACTGGCCTGGGTCCTCTGTCGCCTGCATCGCCAAAGCACCAGCACCCGCCACTGTCGCTTTGGCCAACTGCAGCGCCAGATCAGCGGGCAGGCCTTGCGCCTCCCCCCCAGCAGCCAAGGTTTCAATCAGGTGAAACACATATGCCGGGCCAGACCCGCTGACGCCCGTGACAGCGTCCATCTGCCCCTCGCCGTCGAGCAGCACGACGTCACCGACAGCAGACATCAGCAAAGCGGCCTCATCCAGCGCAGAGAGCCCAGCAGCATTGGCGCATAGAGCTGTAATCCCCTGCCCAACCGCTGCGGGAGTATTGGGCATCGCGCGTACAATTGGCGTCTGCGCGCCAAAGGCGGTCTCGAACGCAGCGATCGACGTACCGGCTGCCACTGAGACGAATACAGTATCGCCGCCCGCCAGCGCAGTAATGGCGGGCAAAGCATCGCCCATCATCTGCGGTTTCACTGCAATCAAGACAATGGCAGGGGCTGCGGGCAGGTTGGTATTCACTTGAACACCAGTGCCGCGCACCCATTCCGACGGCGCAGGGTCCAGAACCCAAACCTTGTCGGTCGGCAAGCCGCGCGACAGCCATCCGGCCAACATGGCCGACCCCATCTTGCCACAGCCCAAAAGCACGATGCCTTGTGCTGCGATCCGTGTGTCTTGCATAAAGATCCCCCCGACAAATCAGGAGGTCAGGTTACGCCCGGCCATAGGCCTCTGCAATGGCCACTTGCATCGCATCCTTGGGTGTTCGATCCCCCCAAACCAGCAGTTGCAGCGCCGGATAATACCGCTCGGCACTCATGACGGCGGCACCGATCATGGTGTCGATCTGTTCAGGGCTAGCCATCTGCCCCCCGCTCAGCACCAATCCATAGCGGTAGACCATCAGCTTTTGCTCTTCCCAATAGGTAAAGGAACCCGCCCAACACTGATCATTCACATGGTTCAACAATTCGTAAAGCGCGGGCAACTTTTCGGCCGGGGGTTCCATCTCAAAGGTACAGACCATGCGCAAGGTCTCGTCATAGCCGGACCAGGCCAGAGTAATGGAATAGGTCCGCCACTGGCCCTCAACGGCCATTGCGATCTGATCATCGGCGATACGGTCGAAATCCCATTCGTGATGCTCGGCCAAGTGCTCGACGATATCAATCGGATGGATGTCTTCTTCCAGGAACTGCTCGGAAAGTGCCATTGTGCCACCTCTTATTCGCTTGTAGCGAAAGGGGCTGGCAGCGCCCCAAGCGCTAGGTGCCTGCTCTGAGATGTCGGGGCGATCCCCCGAACCTCATACCAGATATGGTGGATGTGCCGCAGCGATCTGGCAACCCTTTATTTGGGGATAACCGCAATAAGTTGGGGACAAACCGACAAAGGGCGCAAAATGCGGACGTTTCCGGCGAAGCACACATCGTTCCCTTCTGCGTTCCAGAAATTTCTCCGCGATGGGTCGGCCCGCAACGCAAAACGCCCGGCTGAACACCGGGCGATCATTCAAAACTGGCAGACTATGGAATGGCGCGGCAGCGCCACCGCTGGATTACTTGGCGTCCAGCGCATCCAGACGGGCCTTGAGGGCCTCGTTCTCTTCGCGGGCCTTCTGGGCCATGGCGCGCACCGCATCAAATTCCTCGCGGGTCACGAAATCACGATCGGCCAGCCAGCGGTCCATCATCGATTTCATCGCTGTTTCTGCCTCTTCGCGCGCACCCTGGGCCACGCCCATAGCATTGGTCATCAACTGCGAAATGTCGTCAAAAATCTTGCCGCGTGCCTGCATGGTCTCTACTCCCGTTCATGGCTGCCCTCTATATGGAGCGCAAAGGGGCCTCTCGCAAGGTTGACCTCACCCTATGACAGAGGCATTCAGACGCAGATGCAGGCCATGATCCCCTTCCCCGATATCGCGCCCGAGATCTTTTCGGTCTCGCTTTTTGGCTTTGAACTGGCGCTGCGCTGGTATGCGCTGGCCTATATCGTGGGCATTGTGATCGGCTGGCGGCTGGTGGTGATGACGGTCAAATCGCCCCGGCTCTGGCCAAACAATACGCCCGTCATGACCCCGGCCCAGATCGAGGATATGCTGACGTGGATTATCCTCGGCGTCCTTCTGGGCGGTCGTCTGGGCTATGTCCTGTTCTATCAGCCCGGCTTTTACCTGGAGAACCCCGCCCTCATCCTGGCCATCTGGGAAGGCGGCATGGCCTTTCACGGCGGTATGCTGGGCGTGGTCGTTGCCGCGTGGGTCTATACCGGGCGGCACAAGGTCAACCGGCTGAGTGCGGCGGATGCCATTGCGCTTGGCGTTCCGCCCGGGCTTCTGCTGGGCCGGATCGCCAATTTCATCAACGCGGAACTTTGGGGGCGGCCCACCGATCTGCCATGGGGCGTGGCCTTTCCGGGCCAGGCAGCCCAAAGCTGTGGCGAAATCATTGGCATCTGTGCGCGCCACCCCTCCCAACTTTACGAGGCAGCGCTAGAGGGCTTTGTCCTTCTCTTCCTCTTGTTGTGGATGGTCTGGCGGCGAGGTGCGTTCCACAAGCCCGGATTGATCTGCGGCACGTTCCTCGCAGGTTACGGGTTGGCCCGCTTTGTTGTCGAATTCGTGCGCCAACCCGACGCTCAGTTCATTGGTCCCGGCAATCCAATGGGACTGGCCTGGCATCTGGGCGGCTATGGTTTGACCATGGGCCAACTTTTGTCCGTACCGATGATTCTGCTGGGCCTGTGGCTAATCCGGCGCGCCCGCGCCCGCGCGGCATGAGCCTGCGTGACGACCTGATCGCCCGCATCAGCCAAAGCGGTCCGATCTCACTGGCCACTTATATGGCAGAGGCGCTTTTGCATCCCACCAAGGGGTATTACACCACACGCGACCCGCTGGGGACATCCGGCGATTTCACAACCGCCCCCGAGATCAGCCAGATGTTCGGCGAGCTGATCGGCCTGTGCCTGGCACAAACTTGGCTGGATCAAGGCGCTCCAGACCGCTTCACATTGGCCGAACTGGGACCGGGGCGCGGCACGCTCATGGCCGATATCCTGCGCGCGACACGCAGCGTACCCGGGTTTCACGCAGCCGCCCACGTCACACTGCTCGAAGCATCCCCCGTCTTGCGGGCCCAGCAGGCCGCGACTTTGGCGGGCTCCAACCCCGCATGGCACCGGTCTGTCACTGACTTGCCAGACGGCCCCCTTTGGCTTGTGGCAAATGAGTTTTTTGACGCCCTGCCCATCCATCAGTTCGCGCGCGCAGGGCACGGGTGGCGCGAACGCTACGTTGGTGTGAATGACGGCGCATTGACCCTGGGCCTTGGTGCGCCCGCGCCCCAAGCTGCCCTCGCGCGCCGCATGGACGACACAAATGACGGCGACATTGTCGAAACCTGTCCTGCAGCGATATCAGTCTTGCAGGAAGTCAGCGGCCGGATTGCCATCCACGGCGGTGCCGCGCTGATCATTGATTACGGCGATTGGCGCAGCCTCGGCGACACGTTGCAGGCGGTTCAGGATCACACGCCCGTCGATCCGTTTGCGACCCCTGGACAGGCCGATCTTACCGCTCATGTGGATTTCGAGGCCCTCGCCGGGGCAGCCGCGCCTGCCGCCCACAGCCGCGTTACACCACAAGGCGTGTTTTTGGAACGGCTCGGGATCACCGCCCGGGCCCAGGCCCTTGCCCAGAACCTGAACGGCGAAGCGCTCGACGCGCATATCGCGGCACATCGACGGTTGACGCACCCTGAGGAAATGGGAAACCTGTTCAAAGTGCTGGGGCTGTTCCCGGCCGACGCTGCCCCGCCACCCGGATTGAACACATGACGCTGGAAATCCTGACTGCTGACGCCCTGGCCCCCGTGCGCCACGGCTTTTTCACCCGGGCGGGTGGCGCGTCGTCAGGCATCTTTGCCGGGTTGAATTGTGGCACCGGCAGCACGGACCAGACCGAAATTGTCGAGATCAACCGCAACCGCGTGGCCGAGGCCATGGACGTGGCCTCAGACCACCTTGTGGGCGTGCACCAGATCCATTCCGCCGAGGCCGTGCATGTCATTGGCCCTCAAGGCGACAAACCCAAGGCCGATGGCCTCGTGACTGCCACGCCGGGCATTGCGCTGTCGGTGCTGACCGCCGATTGCCAACCTGTCCTGATGGCCGACGCCACAGCCGGTGTCATCGGTGCTGCACACGCCGGTTGGAAAGGTGCACAGGCCGGCGTGCTAGAGGCGACGGTTGACGCGATGGTCCACCTTGGTGCGTCGCGCAACAACATACACGCCGTGATCGGGCCCACCATCAGCCAACGTGCCTATGAAGTCGGGCCTGAGTTTTTTGACGTCTTTCTAGATGAAGACCCTCACAATACCCGGTTTTTTGCCGGTGGTGATGGTGACCGGATGCATTTTGACCTGCCGGGTTACGGGCTATCACGATTGCGGGCGGCCGGCGTTGGATCGGCGGAATGGACTCGCCATTGCACATATTATGACCCGGACCGGTTTTATTCCTATCGGCGTTCCGTCCATGACAAAGACCCCGACTATGGTCGCTTGATCGCGACGATCCGGCTGTAATCCCGGCGCAATTCGGGCAGCTCAGGCCACATCACTGCCACTTTGTTTCCAGATCAAAATCATTAGGAGGGGCAGGCACCTTAAAACCTTGGCGTTCAGACGTGTCATGCCCGCCACAATTGTGTCCGTACCTTGGAAAAATTCGGCGCGTTTTTTGAACCAACGTCAAAAACCTGCCCGATTGATCCACCATAATCGTTCTCAACCGGGCATCAGACCCAATGCAATGACGACGAGGACGCAGATCATGACCAACGCACGCTTTACCCAATCGGTGATCAAAACCGCACAGGCAACCACCACCCAGATGCCCTGGACCCGTGGTGCGCGGCGTGCCGCCTTCATCGCAAAACGCAAAGCGCCGGTAGCCCTCGCCAAATCAGCCTGAACAAAAGGCAATACGAATCAAATTGTGGCAATCGGGCGAAGGGCAGCTGCAACAATCCCTGCATGGGCGCGCCATTGGTGCGCCACTTGCGCTTAATGTCATCCATTTTTTGACAATTTGAGGTAAATCCACAAATTATCCCTCATTACTTTGACACATGGACCTGTTCCATCTGTCGTCGTCGGTGGGGGCCGACGCAGATGTGACCCAAAACGATGAGGTTACACATGCTGAACTCTGCTGCTCTGCGCGCGTCGCGTGTGGGATATGATCGTTACGCCGCGCCTATGGCCCGCCCCGATCTTCCGCCCTTGCGCACTTTCGAAGTTACCGCCCTGCGCGCTGATAACAGCCGCACAATCGCGACCTGTAAGGCGCCAGCCATCCCGCTCTTTGAGTCGGCCTTTTCGGCCTTCGCCCGTGGCGTTGTGCTCGGCAGCCCGGATGGCGGCATTGCGGTCGAAGACCTGCAACCGGGTGACTGGCTGAACACCACGACCGGCCAGCCGGCCCAAGTGCTCTGGATTGGATCGTCAAGCTTTGTGCCCGCCGACACTGGCAGACGCGTGCCACTGATCCGTATCATGGCAGACAGTTTCGGGCCTGCGCGCCCCAGTTCATTCGTCACTGTCGGTCCGGCGGCGCGGCTATTGCAAACACCGCCCAGCCTGCGCGGCACCACCGGCGGCACTGAACTACTGACCCCGGCCAGCGCTTTTGTCGACAATGTGAACGTGATCGAAGTGATTCCGCCGACGCCCATCCGGCTGTTTCACATCTGCTTGTCCCGGCACGCGGCTGTGGATGTGGGCGGAATTGCAATGGAGACCTTCCACCCTGGCATGGCGGCCACCCGTCAGGTGACCCACGCCCAGCGCGATCTGTTCCTCTCGATGTTTCCGCATATCGCCCATATCACGGATTTCGGGCCGCTCGCACACCCGCGCGCACCAGAGTTGGAAGAGGAAGTGGCCTAAGCCTCTTTGCTCAGCCGCGCTTCAAGCACACCAAACGGCACGCCGGGGGCATCCTTGGCCTGCCGGATCACAAGCGATGTCTTGACCGAGGCCACATTCGGCGTCGTCAGCAGTTCGCCGGTCAAAAAGCTCTGAAAGCTTGACAGATCAGGGGCGACGCATTTGAGGATGAAATCCACCTCGCCGTTCAGCATGTGGCATTCTCGAACCAACGGCCAGGCCCTGCAACGATCTTCAAAAGCGCTCAGATCAGCCTCCGCCTGGCTCGCCAGCCCCACGTTGGCAAAAACCTGCACCTCGAACCCCAACTCGTGCGCGTCGACGTCAGCGTGGTAGCCTTTGATATATCCGCTTTCCTCAAGGGTCCGAACGCGGCGCAGACAAGGGGGCGCGGAAATGCCCACCCGCTTGGCCAATTCCACATTGGTCATGCGGCCATCTGCCTGAAGTTCTGCGAGAATCTTGCGATCAATCGGATCGAGTCGCGTGCTGGCCATAGGTCCCCCTGAATTTGCGGTTCTTATAGCACCGCCCGAATTGCGCGCAATATTATTTCGTCAAAGCGCAACTTTTGGAAATCAGACCGCTCAAAACCCATGCAAGGCGCGCAAACCGGCCTGCCAAAATCGGGGTTCAAACCACGCGCACCTGCGTCTATATCAACCGGGCTGCACACCAATGGACCGGGGGTTACCACATGGCCGAGACGAAACGCACCAAAGTTCTGATCATCGGCTCTGGCCCTGCGGGCTATACGGCAGGCGTTTATGCCAGCCGCGCCATGCTGAACCCGATCCTGGTCCAAGGCATCGAACCGGGCGGTCAACTTACCACGACGACCGAGGTCGAAAACTGGCCGGGCGACACAGAGGTGCAAGGCCCGGATCTGATGGTCCGCATGCAGGATCACGCCAAGGCCATGGGCTGTGAGATTATCGGCGACATCATCACATCCGTCGATTTTTCGAAACGACCTTTCGTGGCACAATCCGACAGCGGCACCGAATATGTGGCCGATGCGATCATCCTGGCGACGGGTGCGCGGGCGAAATGGCTGGGCCTGCCGTCTGAGGAAAAGTTCAAGGGCTTTGGCGTGAGTGCCTGTGCCACCTGCGATGGGTTTTTCTATCGCGGACAGGAAATCGTCGTGATCGGTGGTGGCAACACGGCCGTGGAAGAGGCTCTGTTTTTGACCAATTTCGCGTCCAAAGTGACGCTTATCCACCGCCGCGACGAATTGCGCGCGGAAAAAATCCTGATCGACCGGCTTATGAAAAACCCCAAGATCGAACCACTGTGGTTTCATGAGTTGGACGAGGTCTATGGCACCGACAGCCCGTTGGGCGTTGAAGGGATCAAGGTCAAGCACATCAAGACAGGCGAGATTACCGACATCCCGGCCAAGGGCGTATTCGTCGCGATCGGACACGCGCCCGCCAACGAGTTGGTCAAGGACGTGCTTGAGACCCACATGGGCGGCTATGTGGTCACCAAACCAGACAGCACCGAAACCTCGATCCCTGGCGTATTTGCCGCGGGTGACCTAACAGACCATAAATACCGTCAGGCGGTGACGTCTGCCGGCATGGGCTGTATGGCCGCGTTGGAGGCAGAACGGTTCATCGCTGAAAACGAAACCGAGGCCGATCCGATGCCCGCCGTGGCAGAGTAAACCCGGGCCGGCCGTCCTCTGTTCAAAAGCCTTCGGGAAAACCAGCACGACCCGTGGGGCAAACCCCCATTCAAATGCACAGATAAAGTGCAGCAATGACCTGTTGACGCCTCACATCCCAGCGGCCACCCTGCCCGCGTAGCGTCAACAGGCTAGGAAGCAGTATGGCAAGCGCGCTTTGGCGCGGCAGTTGGGCCGCGCGGATACGGATCGGTTCAGGTCTCATTCTAATGCTCTATGTGACGCTGCATCTGTTGAATGTGGCCTCCGTTCTGATTTCACCGGAATTTGCCAATGCCTTTCAGGATGCGCGGCTTGCCCTCACGCGTAGCGATGCAGGCGAAGCTGTTGTTGGGCTGGCCCTTTTGGCGCATCTCGTGCTGGCGCTTTACAAGATCATCGCGCGCCGGTCGCTCAGGATGTCGGCCACCGATGCGATCCAGATCGTCTTTGGCGTGACCATTCCGCTGATCCTCGCCAGCCATGTGATCTATACCCATATCGCCGCCGAAGCCTTGGGCGTCGAGACGCGGCTGGGTTATCTGACGACGCTGATCTGGAACACGGCCGATGGGTGGATGCAGATTGTGCTGATGGCCATCACGTGGATCCACGGCGTCATTGGCCTGCATATGTGGCTGCGGATCACGGCATGGTGGCAACGTTCCATGCCGTGGTTGTTGGCTGTTGCCGTCCTGATCCCGACCTTGGCCACCCTCGGCTTTGTCAGTGCCGGACGGCTGCTGACTGAAGTGTTACAAGACCCCGAGACGCGCGCCATGGCCTTTGAAGCCTGGAATTTCCCCGACCGGCAAGGCTTTGACCTGTTGGCTGCCATCGATGATCGGGCGGATCAGGTGATGTGGGTCGCCCTTGCGGTCTTGATCGCCGCTGTAGCGCTGCGCCAGATCGTGGCCGCCGTGCGCAAACCCGTGCGGATCACCTATGTAGACGGGCCATCCGTGCGCGCGGCGCGGGGCCAGACAATTCTGGAAACGTCTCGGGCTTCCGGCGTGGATCATACCGCGCTTTGCGGTGGGCGCGGGCGTTGCACGACCTGCCGGGTGATTGTCGAGGATGGTTTGGACGATCTGCCGCCGCCTTCTACCGCCGAGGCGCGCACGCTTGCCGCGGTGGGCGCGCCGCCCAATGCGCGGCTGGCCTGTCAGGTGCGACCTACGGGGCCCACGACCGTTTTTCGCGTTTTTCGCGAAGACGGCAAGCGCAGCCGGGCCCACGCAAGCCAGGGCAAGGAGGCGCAATTGGCGATCCTCTTTCTCGACATGCGCGGCTTTACTGCGCGGACCCATGGCCAGCTGCCCTATGACGTGGTGTTTCTGCTCAACCGTTTTTTTGACGAGATTGTGCCGCCGATCACCGCCGCAGGCGGGACGGTCGACAAATATCTCGGCGACGGTCTGATGGCGGTGTTTGAAACCGACACGCCCCGCGCATCGGCGCGGGCCGCTCTCAAGGCGGTCAAGGGGATCGCCACTGCGCTTGCCGCGTTCAACAAGACCCTTTCGGATGAGGGCAGCGATACTGTCGCCATCGGCATGGGGGTGCATCTGGGAAATGTCGTGCTTGGCGAGATCGGCGCACGCGGCCAGGCCCCCCGCACACTGATCGGGGACACGGTCAACACCGCTTCGCGACTCGAAGGCCAGACCAAGGACCTGGGCGTGCAGGTCATCCTGTCTCAAGACGTGCTGAAGGCGGCGGACCTGCAGGCCGCGCCGGATGCCCTCGTTTCGCTCGAACTGCGCGGGCGTGACACGGCCCTGGCAGCCTTGCCCATCAAGGATGCCACCACGTTGCGCGATCATCTCTCGCAATCTGCACCTGCGGTCTGATTTCGGCCGTTGCCAATTAACCACGGTGGCAGAAAACTGGCGCGCTCCAAAGATTGTTCTTGGTTGAACACACTTTTTCTGACATGTGTTCACGCGTGAACGATTGCCAGTAACCCCGAGCGACCCAATGACACCCCCAAAGGCCAACCCAGAGCATGAAGACCAGCTGTTTCGGCTGCTGCGTCAGCTTGATCAGGGGCCGCAAGGCTCGCAACGCGCCACGGCGCAGGCCATTGGTGTATCGCTTGGCCGGTTCAACGCGCTGTTGCGCGAGGCGACGCAGGCGGGCTTTGTCTCTGTCGGTGATCTGGACGGCCCTGACAAGCGCCAGCGCTATGCCTATTCGCTCACAACCCGCGGTGCCGCAGAAAAAAACCGCCTCACCGACCAGTTTCTTGCCCGCAAGTTTGCCGAATATGACGCGATCTACGCCGAACTGACGGGCACTACCTCCGGCTTTAACCCTATTACCCACAGGAACAAATTGATGGAAAACAACCTCGCTCCGATCCCCGAGCTTTACGTGTCATATGACAGCGCACAAAAGCTGAAAACCGAAGCCGGCAACCTGACCAGCTGGGACCTGACACCGCGCCAGATCTGCGATCTTGAGCTGCTGATGAACGGCGGCTTCAACCCGCTCAAAGGGTTCATGTCCGAGGCCGATTACAATGGTGTCGTTGACAACATGCGCACCACCGATGGCGCTCTCTGGCCCATGCCAATCACGCTGGATGTCAATGACGCCTTCGCCGAAAGCCTTGAGATCGGCCAGGATATCGCCCTGCGCGATCAGGAAGGCGTGATCCTCGCAACCATGACCGTGACCGACCGTTGGGAGCCCAACAAGGCACACGAGGCCGAAAAAGTCTTTGGCGCCGATGACGACGCGCACCCTGCGGTGAACTACCTGCACAACCAAGCTGGCAAAATTTACCTCGGCGGTCCCGTCACAGGCATCCAACAGCCGGTACACTATGACTTCCGGGGGCGCCGCGACACACCCAACGAATTGCGCGCCTATTTCCGCAAAATGGGCTGGCGCAAGGTTGTTGCTTTCCAGACCCGCAACCCGCTGCACCGTGCGCACCAGGAACTGACGTTCCGCGCCGCGCGCGAGGCGCAGGCCAACCTGCTGATCCACCCCGTTGTCGGCCTGACCAAACCGGGCGACGTCGATCACTTCACCCGCGTACGCTGCTACGAGGCTGTTCTGGACAAGTACCCCCAAGCAACAACTTCCATGTCCCTGCTGAACCTGGCGATGCGCATGGCGGGCCCCCGCGAGGCGGTCTGGCACGGCCTGATCCGTAAAAACCACGGCTGCACCCACTTTATCGTCGGTCGCGACCACGCGGGCCCTGGCAAGAACTCAGCGGGCGAAGATTTCTACGGCCCCTATGACGCCCAAGACCTCTTTCGCGAGCATCAGGAAGAGATGGGCATCGAAATGGTCGACTTCAAACACATGGTTTGGGTCCAGGAACGCGCGCAATACGAGGCCATCGACGAGATCAAGGACAAGGATGACATCACCATCCTCAATATCTCGGGCACCGAACTGCGCCGACGTCTGCAAGAGGGTCTTGAGATCCCCGAGTGGTTCTCCTTCCCCGAAGTGGTCAAGGAACTGCGCCGCACGAAACCGCCACGGGCACAGCAGGGCTTTACCGTGTTCTTCACTGGTTTTTCCGGCTCGGGCAAATCCACCATCGCCAACGCCTTGATGGTCAAGTTGATGGAAATGGGTGGCCGCCCTGTGACGCTTCTGGATGGCGACATCGTGCGCAAAAACCTGTCCTCCGAACTGGGGTTCAGCAAAGAGCACCGTGACCTCAACATCCGTCGCATCGGATACGTGGCCTCAGAGATTACTAAGAACGGTGGCATTGCCATCTGTGCGCCTATCGCACCTTATGCGACCACTCGTCGGGCCGTACGTGAAGACATCGAAGCCTTTGGCGCCTTCGTCGAAGTGCACGTGGCTACATCCATCGAGGAATGTGAGCGCCGGGACCGCAAGGGCCTTTACAAGCTGGCACGAGAAGGCAAGATCAAGGAATTCACAGGCATTTCAGACCCTTATGACGTCCCTGCGAACCCTGAGCTGAGCGTTGAGACCGAGAATGTGGACGTCGACAATTGCGCCCACCAGGTTCTGCTCAAACTGGAATCGATGGGCTTGATCTAAGCCAGAGTATGGCGCATCGAAAAGCGCATTACCGTTAAAACACAAAAGGGGTCCGCTGTTCAGGCGGGCCCCTTTTTTTCCTCAATCGCAGCTGGCGTTACAGAATTGCTTGTGCGGCCAGTAACAGAACAGCCTGGCTCAAGCGCAAGGCCCTGGCCGAGTTGGGGCCAATCAGGGATCAATGCAACGGTTGTGGCGCGTAGTCGTTCTGCACCGCCAAGGCAAAGGCCAGTTTGCGGTCAGCCACCAGGGCCAATTGCTGGCCTTCCGCGTCATGCACGGCAAAGAGCTGTTCCAACTCACCCGCCTGAGCGCGCACATCCTGAGGCAAAGCATCGACCGAGATCGGTTTGACATAGACCATCCGACCCACATCCGCGTTCAAATCATATGGCGTATTCATGACTTATCCTTTCCGTATGTTGATGGTCTGCACAATCGTTTCAGGCTTGGAGCGGGTCAGATCCACGTGCAGCAGACCGTTCTCCATCACAGCTTCACCCACGTCCACGCCGTCCGCCAACACAAAACTGCGTTGAAACTGCCGTCCGGCGATGCCGCGATGCAAAAATACGCGCCCTTCAGTGTCATCGCTCTGTCGGCCCCGGATGACCAACTGGCGATCCTCAACGGTGATGGACAGGTCAGATTCCGCGAAACCGGCAACCGCAAGCGTGATGCGGTAAGAGTAGTCGGAGGTTTGTTCGATGTTAAACGGCGGATAGCCTTCGCTGCCCTTGGCAGTGCGTTCCAGTAGCCGTTCAAGTTGCTCGAACCCAAGCATATGTGGGTAAGAGGCGAGAGTCATTTTCGTCATAAGACACGTCCTTTGATGCAAGCGACAGTCATTTGTCCGCCCCGTTTTGGCGACGAACAATTTTAATATGGGTGGAAAGCATGTTCGGAACAAGGTCTAGGCGCATCGCAGTGGCGTGATTATATTAAGGGCTCTGCAACGGCTTGGAATCATACAATGAACGCTCCTTCTGATCTGTCTATGAAAGCTGACGAAGTGCTGCGCGTCGAATTGGAGGTGTTTCGCCGCGAACATCGCGACCTGGATGATGCCATCCGCGCCCTGCAGGAACGCAGCACTGCGGATCAGCTCACCATTCAGCGGCTGAAAAAGAAAAAACTGCGCCTGAAGGACATGATTTCCAACATCGAAGACCGGTTGACCCCCGACATCATCGCCTGATTGTGTGCGCTGCGCTGTGGCGATTTCGGAAACGATTGCACTTGATCCCAAACCCCCTATATTTCGCGCTTTCTGTTGGGCGGGGAACGCGACATGACGGTACGGGTGGGGATAATCATGGGCAGTCAATCCGACTGGCCGACCATGCGCGAAGCCGCTGAAATACTTGACGCATTGAACGTCCCCTACGAGGCGCGGATCGTGTCCGCGCACCGCACCCCCGACCGGCTTTGGGACTATGGCAAGACGGCCGTGGATCGCGGATTGCAGGTCATCATCGCGGGGGCGGGCGGGGCCGCGCATCTGCCCGGCATGATGGCGTCGAAAACCCGGGTGCCGGTGATTGGCGTACCGGTTCAGACCAGGGCGCTTTCGGGCGTCGACTCGCTCTACTCCATCCTTCAGATGCCGCGCGGTTTTCCGGTGGCGACCATGGCCATCGGGGCCGCTGGGGCCGCAAATGCGGGGCTAATGGCGGCGGGCATTCTGGCCCTGAACGATCCTGATCTGGCCGCTCGCCTGGACACATGGCGCGCCGATCTTTCAGCCTCGATCCCAGAGGAGCCCCGTGATGACTGAACCGCTGGCCCAAGGCGCGACCATAGGCATTCTTGGCGGCGGTCAATTGGGCCGGATGCTGGCGGTTGCGGCGGCCCGTCTAGGCTTCAAAACCCACATTTTTGAGCCCGGCGCCATGCCCCCTGCCGGTGACGTGGCCCACATGGTGACGACGGCCGCCTACGAGGACAACGACGCGCTGTTTGCCTTTGCCACCACTGTTGACGTGATTACCTATGAATTCGAGAATATCCCGACCCTGACGCTGGATGCGCTTGAGGATCACGCACCGATCCGCCCGGGCCGCGAAGCGCTGAGAGTCAGCCAGGACCGCTTGGTCGAAAAGGATTTCCTCGCCGGGCTTGGCCTGAAAACGGCTCCCTATGCTGATGTACCGGACATGCCTGCGCTGGCCACAGCCCTTGCCCAAATCGGCGCGCCCGCGATCCTGAAAACACGCCGCTTTGGCTATGACGGCAAGGGCCAGGCCCGGATCATGAATGCGTCAGAGGCAGGTCGCGCTCTCGCCGACATGAAAGACGCCCCCGCCATCCTTGAAGGTTTCGTGGAGTTCAGCCACGAAGTTTCCGTGATTGCAGCGCGCGGACCGGATGGCTCGGTCGCCTGCTATGATCCCGGTGAAAACGTGCACAAAAATGGCATCTTGCACACGACCACCCTGCCCGCGCGGCTCAGCGCGAGCCAGCGCACCGATGCGATTTTGATCGCCGCCAACATCCTGAACGCCTTGGATTATGTGGGCGTGATGGGGGTCGAGCTTTTCGTCACGCCCCAAGGTTTGATCGTGAACGAGATTGCACCGCGGGTGCACAATTCTGGGCACTGGACGCAGAATGGCTGCGCCGTGGATCAGTTTGAACAGCATATTCGGGCAGTGGCTGGTTGGCCCTTGGGCGACGGCAAACGGCATACGGATGTGGTGATGGAAAACCTGATCGGTGACGATATCGACCGGGTGGCAGAGATCGCGCGCGAACCAAATGCGGCATTGCACCTTTATGGCAAGGCAGAGGCGCGACCGGGCCGCAAGATGGGGCACGTGAACCGGGTGCAAACCTGACCGCACAGCCTTGTCGGGCGGTTTTTCAGCCCGCCAGGAACCGGTCTGCTACGTCGCCGGACATGTAACTGACGCGGCCGCCCGACAGCGTCGCGGCAACGCGGTCTTTTACATCCAAAACAACGATATCGGCCCGTTGCCCGGGCACAAGTGTTCCACGGTCGGTCAAACCCAGCACCCGCGCAGGCCCAGACGACACAAGCGCCCAGGCATCGGCAAAATCCAAGACACCGCTTTGCGCAAGCATCAAGGCCGCGCGGCGCGGCGATGGATAGTGATAATCAGACGCCAAGGCGTCACAAAGCCCCATCATGACAAGATCCAGGGCCGATGCGTTGCCCTTATGCGACCCGCCCCGCACCAGATTTGGGGCACCCAGCACAATCGCATCGCCCCCCGCACGCGCGGCTTCCGCTGCACCCTGCGTCTCGGGGAACTCGGCCACTGCCGCACCCCGCGCCCGCCAAGCGGTGCGCTGCGCATCTGTGTTGTCATCATGGCTGCCAATCCGAACACCCGCAGCCAAAAGTGCGGAACAGAGCGGGGCCAGTGCCTCGTCTACCGCATCGGAACGCGCGTGCAAATCAAGCAGCATCTGAAAATGCGCCTCCGGGTTGCGACCAGCCTTTAAAGCCTGCCCGGTAATGCGAGGTGGCTTGCGCCCTTCGGCCAGCCGGTCGTGGGGTAAATGATCGTTGAACACGACATATTCAACACCCCAACGGGCCACATGCCCCGGCAAATCATCATAAAGGTCGAGCATATGCGTCTCGAACCGCAATTGCGGGCGTAGGTCGGTGACCAGATCGGGGCCGACCTCGGCCATGGCCGTGAACACCTGATCCGCAAATTCATAGCCGCGCAGCCCACCTTCCCAGCTTACAAATTGCGCCAGAACACCGGTGGTAATCCCATTAGCGGCCAGCTCCGCTTCGGCGGCGCGCAACCCCTCGCCCATTTGCTTCATCGCGCCGCGGCGCGGGGCAAGGTGCCGCTCGAAACCGTCACCATGCACATCCACAATGCCGGGCAAGACGCGATAGCCGCTTAGATCAACGGCGCGGCCACCCTCTTGCGACACCACTAAACCGTCCGAAATCGACAAGGGCGCATGGGACAAGCCAGAGGGAAGCAAAACCTCTGCTCCCACAAAATCAATTGTCAGCATTCCGCCCGTCCCCTTGAAAGCAGTTGCCGTCCGGGCAGCCAAGTTGGTCCAACACAGCGTCGACCCAGCGCAGATCGCGGTCAAACGCGCCTGTGCGCAAGAAGGCCAGGACCTGCACGATGACATTGGGATTGTTCATCATGAACGTATGTGTGACGGGCAAAGTCAGGTGGTCCGCCATGCCTGCAACGGGCGTCGCCAGAACAGACACTTTACCGTCATCACGTCCGGGCAAAAGTGCCGAAAATACCGGGTTCAAAGATTGATCACCCGCAATCACACCAACAGGGTAATCTACCGCAGGCAGGCGCCGCGGCAGGCTATCAGGCCCAGTGCCAAGTTGCCCACCGGCGGGGCCATTAAGCCAGCCAAAGACTTCAAGATCGCCCAACGCATCCACGACTTCACTGCCACGATTGGGCGGCCCTAGCATGACAACCCGGCCCAGCTTGGCGGGCCGGGGATGGTTGGCAAACCAATAGCGGACCATGATGCCGCCCATGGAATGAGTCACGAAATGCACCGTCTCGGAACCGCAAGCGGCCATCGCATTCGGGATCACGTCCGCGGCGAGGGTCTGCACCGTTTCCGATGTTGACGGATAGCCGGGGCGGACCACGCCAAAACCTTCAGCCAGCAACGCTTGCTCCATCAACAAGAAGGACGCTTCGGTCCGCGCAAGTCCGTGCAGCAGGATCACACACTCGGCCCGTGCGACCCCCACTGTCATCATCAAACCAAAACAAAGGGCAAAAACCTGTCTCATACCGCTTGAGATACCCCCAACCGCCGGCCTATGGAATGGAAACCCGCCGTCAATTCCTGTGAAAGTCCGCCCATGCGCCCCAAATCACCACGTCTTGCCGTTCGGGCCATCATTGTCGAAGACGGTCGCATTCTGATGGTCAACGCCTGGCACACCGCCAAAAGCGCGTTGATGTGCGCCCCCGGTGGCGGGGTGGAGGTAGGCAGCAGCCTGCCAGACAACCTGGCCCGCGAGGTACACGAGGAAACGGGCCTGACAATCACCGTGGGCGCGCCCTGTCTGGTCAACGAATACCACGATGCTCCCAGTCAGTTTCATCAGGTCGAAGTATTCTTTCGCTGCACCATCGTACCCGGTACGGCCCGCCCCGACGTCTGGACCGACAGCGAGGCCGTGGTCACCGAACGGCGCTGGCTGACACATGCGGAATTGGCCGAAACACTGCACAAGCCCGACAGTCTGGGCGCTGTGGCATTTGGCGCAGACGGCCCTAGCTACGATCCGCTTGAGCCTTTGGCGACGTAACGGCCAGTGCAATCCCGCCCAGCACCAGGACCGCGGCAATCACGATAATAAAGGTAATGGGCTCGCCTAAAAGCAACGCTCCGGCCAGAATGGCGATAATCGGCACGCTCAGTTGCACGATGGCTGCCGTTTGCCCCTCCAACTGTGGAAGAACAAAGTACCAAAGGGCATAGCCCAGACCCGATGTCACGGCGCCTGACACAATGGCCAGCGCGACACCGGACGGGGCCGCGTGCAGGCCCGACCCCACCAGCAACACCGCAAGCAACGGCATCGCAACCACGAAATTCGCGGCTGTCGCGGCCAGCGGATCGCGCGCGCCCTTACCCGCCAGCGTGTAGGCGGCCCATCCAAGGCCCGCGATCACCATCAGGATCGTGCCCGACGCATCGCCCCCGCCCCAGTCGCGGGGCCAAAGCACCAGCAACAACCCCGCAAAGGCGACCCCTGCCCCGGTCAGTTGGCGCATCGTCGGCTGCGCGCCACGCAAGGCGGACCAGCCAAACATGGTCACTTGGACCGTACCGAACAGGATCAACGCCCCAAGCCCCGCATCCAATGTCGCGTAGGCCAGCGAAAAGCCGATCATATAGGCGGCCAGACTGATCGCCCCCATGGCCCGCCCCGGAGCCCACAAAGGCAGACCACCGCCCCGCACTGTCAGGATCATGCATAGGGCCAGCGCACCAGACAGAACGCGGATCATGGCAAAGCTGGATGGATCAATGGCCCCACTGTCGACCGCCATCCGATTGAGGACCGAATTGGAGGCAAAGGCAATCATGGTGAGGCAAGTAAGCAGGATCAGACGCATGTCGCGGACCTTGCGCCACGCATTGGACAAGCGCAACTCATGTTGCCGTGAAAAACCGAATGAAGTGCGGACAACGCTCTGCGTACAGGCCGCGCATGAAAAAGGGCCGCGAAAACGCGGCCCTTTACCAGTATTCACAGTGATGAAGCCAAAGCTTACATCATGCCGCCCATGCCGCCCATGTCGGGCATTGCAGGTGCGCCGCCACCGTCCTTGGCAGGCTTGTCTGCAACCATGGCTTCGGTGGTGACCAGAAGGCCCGCAACCGATGCCGCATCTTGCAGCGCCGTACGCACAACTTTGGCAGGGTCGATCACGCCGAACTTGAACATGTCACCGTATTCTTCGGTCTGCGCGTTGAAGCCAAAGCTCTTGTCATCGCTCTCGCGGATTTTGCCCGCAACAACCGAACCGTCAACGCCGGAGTTTTCGGCGATCTGGCGCAGAGGCGCTTCGATAGCCTTGCGGATGATGTTGATGCCTACATCCTGGTCCGAGTTGGCGCCTTTGAGGTCTGCCAGCGACTTGCCTGCCTGAACCAGAGCAACACCACCACCAACAACAACGCCTTCTTGAACAGCGGCGCGTGTCGCGTTCAGAGCATCATCAACGCGGTCTTTGCGCTCTTTGACTTCCACTTCGGACATGCCGCCGACGCGGATAACGGCAACACCGCCAGCCAGCTTGGCCACACGCTCTTGCAGTTTCTCACGGTCGTAGTCGGATGTGGTTTCTTCGATCTGGCCCCGGATCTGGGCTACGCGTGCCTCGATCTCGGCTTTCGCACCATTTCCGTCGATGACCGTGGTCTCGTCCTTCGTGATCTGGATGCGCTTGGCGGTGCCCAGCATGTCCATTGTCACCGACTCCAGCTTCATGCCGAGGTCTTCGGAAATCACCTGGCCTCCGGTCAGGATCGCGATGTCCTGCAACATGGCTTTGCGACGATCGCCGAAACCAGGTGCTTTGACAGCTGCGATTTTCAGACCGCCGCGCAGTTTGTTGACAACCAGAGTAGCCAGCGCTTCGCCTTCAACGTCTTCGGCGATGATCAGCAGAGGCTTTTGCGACTGGATCACGGACTCAAGCAGAGGCACCATGGGCTGCAGCGACGAGAGTTTTTTCTCGTGCAGCAGGATCATGCAGTCTTCCAGCTCGGTCGTCATCTTGTCGGCGTTGGTCACAAAGTAAGGCGACAGGTAGCCGCGGTCGAACTGCATGCCTTCCACAACATCGGTCTCTGTTTCCAAACCTTTGTTTTCTTCGACGGTGATCACACCTTCGTTGCCGACTTTCTGCATCGCGTCAGCGATCTGGCGGCCGATTTCAGCTTCGCCGTTGGCAGAGATCGTGCCGACCTGAGCCACTTCGTCACTGTCGGAAACGGGGCGGGACGCCGCTTTGATGGCTTCGACAACCTTGGCCGTTGCCAGGTCGATGCCGCGCTTGAGGTCCATCGGGTTCATGCCGGCGGCAACCGATTTCATGCCTTCCTTGACGATGGCCTGAGCCAGAACAGTGGCGGTTGTTGTGCCGTCGCCTGCTTCGTCATTGGTGCGGCTGGCCACTTCTTTGACCATTTGAGCGCCCATGTTCTCGAACTTGTCTTCCAGTTCGATTTCCTTGGCGACCGATACACCGTCTTTGGTGATGCGGGGTGCACCGAAGGATTTGTCCAGAACCACGTTACGGCCTTTGGGGCCCAGTGTGACTTTGACAGCGTTGGCAAGTGTGTTCACGCCAGCCAGCATGCGATTGCGGGCATCTGTGTCGAATTTGACGTCCTTAGCCATGTGTTATCTCCTTTGAGATTGTTGGGAAGAGGATCAGAGAATCGCGGTGCGCTTACTCGATGATCCCCATGATGTCGCTTTCCTTCATCATCAGCAGCTCTTCGCCGTCGATGGTGACTTCGGTGCCGGACCATTTGCCAAACAGCACTTTGTCGCCAGCTTTGACACCCATTTCGATCAGCTCGCCGCTGTCTTTGCGGGCACCGGGGCCTGCGGCGACGATTTCGCCTTCGCTGGGCTTTTCCTTGGCGCTATCGGGGATGATAAGTCCGCCAGCGGTTTTCTCTTCGCTTTCCGTGCGGCGTACCAGCACGCGGTCATGAAGCGGTTTCAATGCCATCTTTGCAGCTCCTTAAGGCTCAAAGTTTCTCTCTTGGTCCCGGCGTTCGAGACCGTTAGCACTCAACGCATTCGAGTGATAACGAGCGGTAGTTAGGCAGGTCGCCCCGCGGAGTCAACGCTCCGCTCGGGACATCCGTCGAAATATTTTCATGAAATGCACCATAAACCTTCGGCCTAGTCTGTGTCGGATCAGCCAAAGGGCGCATTCTGATTGCCCAACCCCACGCACAGATCATCCCCAGCCGCACTGACGCGGTGCAGTCAGACAATGACCAAAGGAGACTTCTGATGACCTATTTTACAAAACCCGCCATCCTCGCCGCCCTGATCGTGCCTGCCGCCGCTTTCGCAGGTCTGGAGTTGGGCCAGCCCTTGGGCACAACGGATGCTGACGTGCGTGCAGCTTTGACCGGCATGGGCTATGAGGTGCAAGAGATCGAGATCGAAGACGACGAAATTGAGGCCGAAGTGACCCTGGATGGGGTCGCCTACGAAATCGAAGTGGCCATGGACACTGGCCTGATCACCGAGATTGAGCATGAGGATGACGCGGGCGGCGACGACGACTAAGCTGTCGTTCAGTTGCGGCCGCCCGGAGTGGTCCGGGCGGCCCCTAATTTACGGAAGACCGACATGCCCACACGCCGTACCATCCTATGGACCCTGTTTGCCGTTCAGGCCGTTTGTTGCGTCTATTTTTTGAGCGACACGTTTTTTGATCTGGTCATGCCGACTTATCAAAATGCGCTCGCAGAAAGCGATATTGTGGAAGGGGTGGTGACAATTGCATTGTTTTTCGGCCTGGCCTTCACATGGTCAGAACTGCGCGCAATGATGCGCCGCGAAGATCGGATCACCGATCAACTGAAAGTCGCATCCGGCGCTTTTGCCGAGCTGCTGGAGTTACGCTTTGACGAATGGGCGCTGACAGAGGCGGAACGTTCTGTCGCCGTCATGGCGCTCAAAGGGTATTCGGTGGCGGAAATGGCGGCATTGCGGGATACGGCCCAAGGGACGGTCAAAGCACAGTGTGCCGCGCTTTACCGCAAAGCGGATGTGTCCGGGCGTCTGCAACTTCTCAGCCTGTTTTTGGACGACCTGATGGCAGAGACATTGCTCCCCGCCCGCTAGAGGCGTTTTTCGACGCGAAAAACGGCAGGAAACCGACACGGTTTCCGCGCAAGACATTACTGCAGCGCGCTGATGTTTTCCGTGTCGGAAAACAGCCGGACTTCGTGTCGAAGTCCGTTACGATCCCAAAACGGTTGCCGAACCGGCGACGGCATCTGCCCCGGACGGCGTCAATCCGTAAACGCCAGTCTCGACTTTTTCGAACCACCCGTAATGGTCATCACGCATCATGGTGGTGGCCCGCGCGACACCTGTCTCACGGGCAACATCTGCCCCTTTGCTGGCACCCACCTCAAACAGATATACGGCAAGCTTCAACGCATCCTGGCGATAAGCCGTAATCAGCCCGGAGCGCGTTTGCCCCCCGTCATTCGGATCACCCTGGCGCCGGGCAAACTCGCGCAACAGCTGACCCTGACGCTTGGTGTTCTTGCGGGGCGTATAAGTGCCAGGGTCGCAATGTACCTGCACCAGACCATCCGACAGACGCACCGTCATCAATCCCAAACCCAAGCGACGGCACAGCGTCGTCATGTCTTTGGTCGCCTTCAAAAACCGCTTTCCCTTGCCACGCTGAATCGCCATGTAAACGTCATCGCTCACCTTAAGTCGGGCGACACACTGGTGCACAAGCGTCAGAGAAAACCCAAGCTTCAACTCGACGATCACGGGCGGCTCCGCACCGCGGATGGCCACAACATCGGCCGCGCCCACTTCTGACTTCACGACATACCCTTGCGCCTCAAGAAAGGCTTTGACAGGTGGGTAGAGGTCGGTTTCGCGTTCGGCCACGTCAACTCCTTGGTGAGTGCAGATTGGGCCATGCGAGGAAAACCCACGCACGGCCCGCTGACAAGCCCTAGCGCCCGCCAATGCGCCCCGGAATGCGGGGCGGCCGGCCTCCTTTGGTCTGTGGCCGGGAATGGCGCAGTGGTGCGCGTGCTGGGATTTTGCGCCCCATGGGCGCAGGTCTTGGGTCCGCCATAGCACGGCTGGTCCCCACCTTGCGGGGTTTGGGTGTGTTTCTGGGCATGCTGTGCCTCGTCGTGTCTGAAAGGATGGAAAAGATCGCCTTGCGGCGGCAGCAATGATCCCGCGTTGCGGGTCAGGCCAAAAAGTCCATTGTCAGGTCACTCCTGTCTCAAAAGGCCGTGGCGCCAACGGCGCCAAAGGGTCGAGCGGTTAAGCCAGTTTATCCATGTGCAGGGCACTCCTTTTGACAGGCCTGAATCGTAGCCCGCATTCCAAATCCGGTCAATCCTGCACCGCGACATTTGGACAGGGTCACGCCCCCGTGACATGCGCACGCGCCCTGCTATAAGGGCGCAAAATACACGCGTCTAAAGGACATCCCGCCATGACCACTCTTGTTTTCGGCCACAAATCTCCCGACACCGATTCCACCGGCTCTGCCATCATCTGGGCCTGGTACCTCAATGAGATCAAAGGCGGCGACGCCGAGGCCGTACTTTTGGGCGAGCCCAACACCGAGGCCGCCTTTGTGCTGGAGAAATGGGACCTGCCCAAACCCCGGATCATTTCGGATGTGGACGCAGAACAGCCGGTCGTCATCGTCGATACAAACAACCCCGCCGAGTTGCCTGCCGGGATCAATGACGCCGACATCACCGCAATCATCGACCACCACAAACTGGTCGGCGGCCTCGAAACCAAAGGCCCGATCGACATCCGGATCGAACCACTGGCCTGCACAGCCACCATCATGTGGAAAATGATCGGCAAGGACATGGCCCAAGCCCCCGCTTGGATCAAAGGCGCAATGCTGTCGTGCATCCTGTCCGACACGCTGGAATTCCGGTCGCCCACCACAACGCAAGAAGACAAAGCCATCGCCCACGGTCTGGCCAAGGATCTTGGGATTGACCTGAGCGCCTATGCCTCCGAAATGTTTGAGGCAAAATCTGACGTCTCCGCCTTTTCCGATGCGGAGCTTCTGCGCATGGACAGCAAGGAATATACCGTTGACGGCACGGCCTTCCGCGTTTCCGTTCTGGAGACAACTGCGCCCAAGCTGGTGTTGGACCGCAAAGACAGCCTGATGGCCTCCATGGTCGACGTTGCTAAGGAAGACGGCGCGGATCAGGTCCTGCTTTTCGTCATCGACATCCTGAACGAAGAAGCGACGATGCTTGTCCCGAACGAGATGACCAAAACCGTCGCAGAGAAAAGCTTTGGCGCGACCGTTTCTGGCGACAGCGTCGTCCTGCCCGGCATCATGAGCCGGAAAAAACAGATTATCCCAAGCCTCAAAGTCTGAAATTGGGTGGCGGACCAGGGGTTCGCCTTATCAGGTGAAAATGCAGGGGCGGACCGAGTGGTCCGCCCTTTGTCGTTCGGCTGTGACATTCCGGGCACGCTGCCCCCGGCCTGCGGCCTCCCCCGGGATTTTTCCAGCACGGAGAAAGCTACCCGCGTTGGTTAAAGCGTGCTCGTAAGGCGCAGGGGCCCTGCGCCACCGACCCCTCGGCCCTTTCCCTGACGCCGGGGCTGTGGCAGACCGCGTGCAACTCAATTGCAAAGGCGTGCCCATGGCCCAGATCATTTCCGCATTGTCCGAAATTTCCGACCGCTACGATGCGCTGTTCGTTGACCTTTGGGGCTGCGTGCACAACGGCGTTCACGCTCTGCCCGAGGCGGTCGCGGCTTTGCAAGCCTACCGCGCCAAGGGCGGCAAGGTGGTTCTGGTCACCAATTCGCCGCGCCCCCGCGCCGGTGTGACCAAACAACTTGTCCACTTTGGCGTTCCGGATGACGCCTGGGACACGATTGCGACCTCTGGCGACAGCGCCCGCGCCGCCATGTTCCGCGGCCTTGTGGGCGAAGAGGTCTATTTCATTGGGCAACCGGGGGAGGAGAAATTCTTTGAACCCATCGGCGTTATCAAGGAGCCGATCGACGTTAAAATGGTGCCGTTGGAGCAAGCAAAGGGCATCGTCTGCACTGGTCCGCGCGACCCGATGGCCGACCCGGATGTCATGCGGCCTGAGTTTCTCATGGCAAAGCAACTGGGTCTGAAGCTGCTATGCGCCAACCCCGATATCGTGGTGGACCGGGGCGACGTGCGCGAATGGTGCGCAGGTGCTTTGGCGCAACTTTATACCGAGATGGGGGGCGAGAGCCTCTATTTCGGCAAACCCCATCCACCGATCTATGATCTGGCACGACGGCGCCTGATGGAGTTGGGGGTGGATGTGCCCGACAGCGCGATATTGGCCATCGGCGATGGCGTGTTGACCGACATTGCGGGCGCGATGGGCGAAGACATTGATTCCCTGTTTATTTCGGGTGGTTTGGCAGCCGCCGAGACGAAAACGACGCACCAACCTGACCCCGATCTTCTAAAGGCCTATTTGGAAAAGGAAAAATCCGCACCGACCTTTGCAATAGGACATCTTCGCTGACCTTCTTTTCCCTTGATTTTCTGCACATGCAAAGTAATAACCTTGCGTAATAGACAATCAATGCGTCAGAAAATTACCGGAGCGTCAAATGTTGGACAATCTACCGCGCGGCACAATTTGCATCGAAGACATCGAGATGGGCATGGCCCGTCACCTGCGCAAAGTCGTGACCGACGAAGATATCGAGATGTTTGCCCAGATCTCGACCGACCGGAACCCGGTGCACTTGGACGACGACTATGCACGCGACACGATCTTCGCTGGGCGCATTGCGCACGGGATGCTGACGGCTGGCCTGATCTCTGCCGTGATCGGGGAACAATTGCCGGGTCACGGCACTGTATACATGGGGCAGTCTCTGAAGTTTTTGGCCCCTGTGCGCCCCGGCGACATGGTCTATGCCGAGGTGAAAGTGGTGGACATCGACTTTGCCAAGCGCCGCGTGAAGCTGGATTGCCATTGTAGTGTCGACGGCAAGAAAGTCCTGATCGGTGAGGCAACCGTTTTGGCACCCTCGCGCAAATTCGACTGATCGGGCTTGGATTAGGGGCCTGTGCCCACGACTGTGGCCTCCTTCGGAATAATTGCTGCCAAAAGAACGTTCGGTCGCGTTCTTGCCCTTGCGCCTGCGCGGGGCTAGGCATGGCGCATGAGGATCGTGCGCGACTATCAATTTGTTGAAGCCGAAGACCGCGGAGCCACTGCGGCCATCGGAAATTTCGACGGTGTGCATCTGGGCCACCAATCCGTGATTGATCTGGCCCGTGCTGCTGTCGCCGACGCCCCTTTGGGCGTTCTGACCTTCGAGCCGCATCCCCGCGTCTATTTTGCCCCCGATGCGCCGCCATTCCGACTGATGAGCCAGGCAGCACGCACCAGCCGCTTGGAAAAGCTCGGCGTTGAGCGTCTATATGAATTGCCCTTCAACGCGGGCCTTGCCGCCCTCAGCCCCCGTGACTTCGCGCAGCGTGTTATCTGCGACGGTTTGGGTCTCGCGCATGTGGTTGTCGGCGCTGATTTCTGCTTTGGTCAAAAAAGGGCCGGGACAGCGCAGGATCTGGTGCAATTTGGCAAAGAGATGGGATTTGGCGTGACCATCGCCCCCCTTTTGGCGCAATCGGAGGCGACCGTGTCCTCCACAGCGATCCGCAAGGCCCTGACCGAGGCCCGCCCGCGCGATGCCGCCGCGATGCTGGGCCATTGGCACCGGATCGAAGGGCCGGTGATCGGTGGCGAACAACGCGGTCGCGAACTGGGCTATCCCACGGCCAATATGTCCATTGACGGGCTGCACCCGCCTGCATTTGGGGTCTATGCCGTTCTTGCGGACGTGTTGGAAGGGCCGCACCAAGGCCAGTATCACGGTGTTGCCTCTATGGGCGTGCGCCCGATGTTTGGCGAAAACCGCCCTAACCTGGAAACCTTCATTTTTGATTTTTCCGGCGACCTTTACGGCACGCCGCTGTCCATTGCCTTGGTCGATTACCTGCGGGGTGAGGAGAAATTTGCCGGACTGGATGCGTTGATCACCCAGATGGATGCCGACAGCGCGCAGGCCCGAGCCATTCTGGCGGCCATATGACGGACCCAATCCGGCGCGACGGGTTATCCCCCCGCTTTTGGGAGCGGAAATCCCTAAAGCAAATGACCGAAACGGAGTGGGAAGCGCTGTGTGATGGCTGTGGCAAATGCTGCCTGAACAAGCTGGAGGACGAGGACAGCGGCGAGGTCGCCCTGACCCGTGTGGCCTGCCGCTTGCTGGACGACGCCACCTGCCATTGCGCACATTACGAAACCCGCCACCAATTTGTGCCCGATTGCATCGTCCTGAAACCGTCGAACATCGACAGCCATATGTATTGGATGCCTCAGACCTGCGCCTATCGGCTGCTGAACGAAGGTCGTCCTTTGTACGACTGGCACCCGCTGATCTCTGGCACCGCCGACAGCGTGCATGCGGCTGGCGTTTCCATGCAGGGGCGTACGGTCAGCGAATTTGAGGTGGCAGATGACGATTGGGAAGATCACATCATAGAGGAACCGACCTGATGATTTTCGCCTCTGACAATGCAGGTCCCGTCCATCCACAGATCATGGAACGGGTCATTGCCGCCAATGACGGCTATGCGATGTCTTATGGGGCCGATCCGATCATGGACGAGGTCCGGCAGGCGATCCGCACCCAGTTTGAAGCGCCAGAGGCAGCGGTCTATTTGGTCGCTACAGGCACAGCGGCGAACGCGCTGTCGCTGGCCTGCTATGCGCAGCCCTGGCAGACCGTGTTTTGCAGTCCCGTCGCCCATATCCAAGAAGACGAATGCAACGCGCCTGAATTTTACTCAGGTGGGGCCAAACTGACGCTCGTGCCTGGTGGTGACACAATGACGCCTGCCGCCCTGCGCGGGGCCATTGCCGCCCAAGAGGTGCGCGGCGTGCATGGGCCACAACGGGGTCCGGTGTCGATCACGCAGGCTTCCGAAAGGGGCGGCGTTTACGACCTGCGTACCCTCAAGGACCTGACAGCCGTGGCCAAGGACTATGACCTGCCCGTCCATATGGATGGGGCCCGTTTTGCCAATGCGCTGGTGGCGTTGGGATGCACCCCGGCTGAGATGACGTGGCGTGCAGGCGTGGATGTGCTTTGCCTGGGCGGGACCAAAAATGGCTGCATGGGTGTCGAGGCAGTTGTCTTCTTTGACCCTGACAAAGTTTGGGAGTTTGAGTTGCGCCGCAAGCGTGCGGCCCATCTTTTCTCGAAACATCGCTATTTGTCGGCGCAGATGGCGGGCTATCTGGAAAACGGGCTGTGGTTGGAATTGGCCGAACAGACCAACGACGCCGCCGCCCGTCTGGCGGCAGGTTTGCGCGATGCGGGCGCTGACTTTTTGCATGAACCCCAGGCAAACATGATATTTGCCAGCTTTCCGCGGGCGACGCATCAGCGCCTGCACGAGGCAGGCGCCAAATACTATATTTGGGAAGGGACACTGGACGGCACTGACCCGGACGAGACACTCGCCGCCCGCCTTGTGTGCGATTGGTCCTGTACGCCTGCACAGGTGGACCAGTTCTTGTCCCTTTTCTAACCCCTACACACTCCGAAACAGGCCACGTGCATTTTGCGGCATATAGATCGCGTTGCGTTCGATCAGACCGGCGCGGCGATAGCCGGCCAACGGGAAAAGCTCTGCCAGGCCTGCCTCGATGTTGCGACGTTTCCAGCCGCGTTCTGCCTCAACGATGATGCATGGCGAATGGGTCGCGATGATCTGGCGCGCGCCCAGAATGGCCGGCCATTCATGCCCTTCCACATCCAGATGGATCAAAGCCACCTGGCGGCTCGTGTCCACCAGACTATCAAGTGTCTTGGTCTCTACCGTGATGGTTTCGCCTTCGGCGGCTTCATCGACGACTTTTGCGCGCGCGGCCATGGAATTGCCATTGGGCTTGGCCACCTGCAAATGCAACGCCCCCGGCGCTTCGCCCACCGCACAGTCGTGCATGTCGATATTGCGCAACCCGTTCAGCCACGCGCTGAACAGGGCCGCCTCACGGGCGATCGGGTTGGGTTCAAATGTGTGCAGGCGGGCACCGGGCGTTAGCGCCTCGCTGAGCGCAGGCAGGAAATCACCGATAAAGGTGCCCCCCGTGATCACGTCGCCACCTTGGCGCAAGAGCCGCGCCATCAAGCCCAGTGTTGCAGGTTCGTATACGCCCCCATTGGCCAAAATCTCGGGCACTTCGCGGCCTTTGAAGTCGTGTGGCACGCAATAGAATCCGTATTCGTTCGCGACGATGTCATATTCGAACTGAGGGACAGGCGGCGGATTGGCCACCGCCGCGCCGATCAGGTGATTGAGGTGAGGTTCTTGTAGACCCATTTGTTCCGCTCGCTTTTCCGCGTTTTTGTTTCAAACTGGAGACAAACAATCAGAGAAACGTGGCGAGAATGGGCCTGCATTATGGAAACTATGGATCGCATATGGTGCGATTGTTTCCTGATATGTGGCGGCGCGTGGGCCGCCACATCAACGCTTTACAACGTGCCGGACAGGTGCGCATCCAGATCTTCGATCTTGTCCTGGCCCCAGAACCGCTGGTCTCCGTCCACGATATAAAACGGTGCGCCAAAGACGCCTTTGTCCACCGCCTCTTCGAGGTTGGCGGCATAGGTTTCGGCACCGGTCAGCAGCCCGCTGTCGGACAATGCAGGGTCAAAGCCCGCCTCGGTCAGCGCTGCCTTGATCACCGCATCCTCTGCAATGTCCTTTTCCTCGGACCAGACAGCCCGCAGGATGGCGTGCACCAATTTGCCCAAGTCGCCGCCGCCCGCGTTTTGCGCCGCGATGATGGCATAAGAGGACGGGGCCGCATTGGTTGGCCAATGCGCGGGTTTGAGGTTGAAGGGCATGTCGTATTTCTTGGCCTGGCGCACCAACTCCTGGGCGCGATACTCGATGCGATTGATGTGGCGATCCTTGGGCGGCGTTCCCCCCGTCCGGCCAAACAGCGCAATGACATCGAGCGGTTTGTAGGTGATAGTCGCCCCGTGTTTGGCCGCAACCTCTTCAAACCGTGTGCCTGCCAAATAGGTATAAGGGGACAGGGTCGCGAAATAATAGTCGATATGGGCCATTTTAAATCTCCGGTTGGGGGGTCAACTGTTTCGCGGGACCGTACCCCCGTGCTAAGCGGTGTCAACATCACGAATCTGTCACAATCGTGTTGCGCAGGGGGACATCATGCCAACAATCGAAGAGCCCAAGCTGATTTCGGGCAATGCCAACCTGCCATTGGCCAAAGCCATCGCACGGCGCATGTCGCTGCATCGGGGCGTCAATGTGGGCCTCGTCGAAGCCCGGGTCGAGCGGTTCAATGATGGCGAGATTTTCGTCGAGGTCTTCGAGAACGTACGCGGCGAGGATATGTTCATTATCCAGCCCACGTCGAACCCCGCCAACGACAATCTGATGGAACTGCTGATCATGTGCGATGCCCTGCGTCGGTCCTCCGCCGCACGCATCACCGCCGTGATCCCCTATTTCGGCTATGCCCGTCAGGACCGCCGCACCAAGGCGCGTACGCCCATTTCGTCCAAACTGGTGGCCAACATGCTTGTGGGTGCGGGCATCGAGCGGGTGTTGACAATGGACCTGCACGCGGCCCAGATCCAGGGCTTTTTCGATATCCCGGTGGACAACCTGTACGCCTCTCCGATCTTTGCCCTCGACATCAAGACCCAATTTGCGGGCCGCATGGATGAGTTGATGATCGTGTCACCCGA
This sequence comes from uncultured Tateyamaria sp., assembly GCF_947503705.1. Classification (GTDB taxonomy): domain Bacteria; phylum Pseudomonadota; class Alphaproteobacteria; order Rhodobacterales; family Rhodobacteraceae; genus Tateyamaria. The sequence continues at coordinate 184,381 of NZ_CANNES010000004.1, forward strand.
TGTGGGCGGCGTGGCCCGTGCTCGCGAATTGGCCAAGCGCCTCGGCGCGCCTCTGGCCATCGTGGACAAACGGCGCGAGAAACCGGGCGAGATCGCCGAGATGACGGTGATCGGGGATGTGAGCGGCAAGACCTGCCTGATCGTGGACGACATGGTCGATACCGCTGGAACGCTCTGCAAGGCCGCCGAAGTGCTGACCGAAAACGGTGCCAATGAGGTCCATTCCTATATCTCCCATGGCGTCATGTCGGGCCCTGCAGTCGAACGGGTCACCAATTCGGTGATGAAGTCGCTGGTCATCACCGACAGCATTCAGCCCACCAACGCCGTCAAAGGTGCCCCGAATATCCGCATCGTGCCCACGGCCCCCGTTTTTGCCCAGGCCATCCTGAACATCTGGCACGGCACCTCTGTGTCGTCGCTCTTTGAGGCTGAAACGCTGAGCCCGATCTATGACGGCATGTACGCAGCTGAGTGATGTGACCCGCACGCCGGCCACGGGTGGTTGCCAATGTGGTGCTGTGCGGTACGCCATAGGGCGGCTTGGCGTCGCGTCGATCTGCCATTGCCGCATGTGCCAAAAGGCGTTTGGTGGCCTTTTTGCCCCTTTGGTAGAGGCCGGTGACATCGTCTGGACACGCGGCAACCGTTCCATCTTTCACAGCTCGACCACCAATTGGCGCGGCTTTTGCAGCGCTTGCGGTACGCCGCTTACCTATGAGCACGAGACCCTGATCGAAGTGGCCATCGGCACGCTCGACAACCCCGACCTTGCGCCCCCGACCGTGCAGGTCAATCCCAGCCACAGGCGGCACTTCTTTGACACCCTGCCCGACATTCCGGTGAAACCCGAGGCGATGCGCGTTGAGGACGACGTCTGGAATGTGTCTGTGAAGTCACACCAGCATCCCGATCACGACACTTAAGGGGCGAGCCGCTCGGCCTCGTTCAACATCACGCCGCTGCCGCCTGCCATCTCGGGCATGTCGCGAAATTTGGGCAAGCCATCGACTAGGTCAAACACCCGTTCCTGATAATTGATGTGCGACGACGGCTGAAACGTAAAATCCCTCAACACGCCACCGAATATGTCATACATCCGTGACCCCGGTAAAAACGTCCCGATGGCACCACCACAGATCTTGCAACTGAACTTGCCGCCTTCGGGATGATCCGTATTGGAATGTCGGTGCATTTGATCCCGACCCGCCACAATATTCACCTGCGCCTCAGGCCAAAGAATACAGGCCGTCACCGGCTGGCCGGACCACTTGCGACAGCTGGAACAATGGCAATAGCATTGCACAACCGGATCCCCCTGGATCGCCAGCTTGACGACACCGCAATAGCATTCTGCGTGATAATCCATGTCTACCTCCGTGATGTACCGATCCAGCATAGGCGGCGCGCGTCGGCATGAGTATCCCTAACCCGTCACCAAATCCATGAACGTACTTCTTAAGCGCCACGCCATCTTATGCACCGCGCGACACGCGAACACGCTGGACAGCCCCCGCCCCATTGCGGATGATGCCCGCAAAACCAAATGGGGAGTTCACTGATGAAAACCGTAATCGCCGCCGTTGCCGCCACTCTTATCGCAGGCAGTGCCATGGCCGCAGGCCACTGTGCCGCGGGCAAGACCCTGACGGAAGGCAAGCTGACCATAGCCACAGGCAACCCGGCCTACTACCCTTGGGTTCTTAATGACGCGCCCGAGGCGGGCGAAGGGTTCGAGGCCGCCGTCGCCTATGCCCTTGCCGAAGAAATGGGATTCGCCGCCGAAGACGTAACATGGACCCGGACCTCCTTCGATCAGGCGATCCAGCCCGGGCCCAAAGATTTTGATCTGAACATGCAGCAGTTTTCGATCACCGCCGAGCGGGACAAAGTCGTCGATTTCTCCGCCCCTTATTACACAGCGCCACAGGCCGTCCTGACCACCCAGGACATCTTTGTCGCGGGTGGCACGTCGGCCACAATGGCCTTCCTGAAAGAGGTGCAATGGGGCGTCGTTGCCTCGACCACGGCCCTGCCCGTCGTGATGGAACAAATCCAACCGACCAAAAGCCCGCTGGTCTACGACGACAATGCCAACGTAATCGCGGCCATGCAGGCGGGCCAGATTGATGCCGCCCTGTTTGACCTGCCCACCGCGCTCTTCACATCAGCCGTGCTGATGGACAATGGCGCAATCCTGGGTCAGTTCGATCCCGCCGCTGCCGAAAACCCCGACCAGTTCGGTGCGCTGATGCCCGAAGGCTCCGCGCTCAAGGCCTGCGTGGATGAAGCGCTCGACGCATTGAAAGCAGACGGAAGCCTTGCCGCGATCGAAGCCGAGTGGCTGCAAGAAGCGACAGGCGTACCCTTGATCAAGTGACCCGACGCGCGGCCTATGAGGCACGGCAGCGACGCCGTGCCAATCTGATTGCCGGAGGCAGCACAGTTGCTGTGCTGCTTTTGGTTATTGTGCTGGTGCCACTCGCCCCGGGGTGGGAGGCCGTACGCGCCTCGTTCTTCGATGGCGAGATTTTCCTGCGCACCTTCCCCGATCTTGCCCGAGCCTTCCTGCTGGACGTGGCGATCTTTGCCTGGTCGGTGCCGATGATCTTTGCCATGGGACTGGCCATTGCACTGGCACGAGGCACCAACAACCCTGCGCTCTTTCCTTTGCGGATCTTCGGCGCTGTTTACGTTGACCTCTTTCGCGGCATCCCGGTGGTCCTGCTCGTCTATCTGGTGGGCTTCGGCATTCCGGGCTTGGGCCTGCCGCGACCGTGGAATTCGCCCTATATCTGGGGCACCGTAGCGCTGGTATTGACCTATTCGGCCTATGTAGCCGAAGTGCTGCGCTCCGGCATCGAAAGCATCCATGCCAGCCAACGCAACGCGGCCATCTGCCTGGGGCTCAGCGAACGGGACACAATGCGTTATGTGATTCTGCCGCAGGCGATCCGCCGTGTGGTACCTGCCAATATGAACATGCTGGTGGCTCTGCAAAAGGATGTGGCGCTTTTGTCCTTTATCGGCCCTGTGGAGATCCTGCGCCAGGCCGGCATCTTCAAATCTCTCCTGGCCAATTTCACGCCATATGTTGTCGCCGCCGTCATTTTCCTCTGCGTGACGGTGCCTGCCACCCGCTATGCCGACTACCTGATGAACAAGGATCGCAATGCCAGGTCCTAGATTGTCGCTGCGCGGCGTAACGAAATCCTTTGACGATGTGGCCGTGCTGAAAGGCATCGACCTCGATGTGGGGCGCGGCGAAATGCTGTGCCTCATCGGTGCGTCGGGTTCTGGCAAGTCTACCCTGTTACGCTGCATGAACGGGCTGGAGCCCGTGGATGATGGCCAGGTCCTGCTGGACGGGATCGACATTGCAGAACCGGGCTTTGACCTTGGCCCGATCCGCCAACAGATCGGGATTGTTTTCCAAAGCTTCAACCTCTTTCCCCATATGACCAATTTCGACAATGTCTGCCTCGCACCCCGCCGCGTGCTGCGCGAGCGTGAGGATAGCCTGCGCCCCCGGGTCGAGGCGCTGTTCGAACGGTTTGGGCTGGGCGCACATATGCGCAAATACCCCGATCAGTTGTCAGGCGGGCAGCAGCAACGGGTGGCCGTGATCCGGGCGCTCGCGATGAAGCCGCAAACCATGCTTTTTGACGAGATCACTTCGGCCCTCGACCCCGAGCTGGTGGGTGAAGTCCTCGACGTACTGCGCAAGCTGCGCGATGAAGGGATCACAATGGTGCTGGCTACGCATGAAATGGGCTTTGCGCGCGAACTGGCCGACAGGGTCTGTTTCATGGACCAAGGGGTCATAGCCGAGGAAGGGCCGCCAGACATGATTTTCTCAGCACCGGAAAAAGAACGGACCCGCAAGTTCCTGGCAAGCATCCTGCGTTAGGGTCCACCGTCTTTGTTCTTAAAAAGTCTTCCGCGAAGGGGGGCGGTCGGCAAATACATCAAAAGGATCAATAAAGATCCCAATCATCCACCTGGCGCAATTCGCCCATTGCCATCCACGCCACCCGGACACGGGCCACACGGGTGTCACCCCAGGTACGGAACACCAAATCAAATCCATCCTCAGTGATGGTTTCGGCCGCAACATCTGCCCGCAGCGGTGTTTCATTGTCCACATCCCACATAGAGATACCCACCTGCACCACCGGGACAGACCGGAAAGGCTCGGAAAACGCAATGCGCCTGCGGCGGTCGCGCTGGCCGCGGCCCGTCCACATCTCGCCGCCGTCCTCAAAGTCAGAGAAGAGAACCGTGTCACCCTGATCAACGCCGATCAGGTGGTTGCGTAGTCTTTTCATTGCGCCGTCTTTGTCATTCCGCCTAAGGGTCTAACACGTGAAAGCGGCAATTTAAGGCCCGAAAAATGAAAAAGGCCCCGCAAAATGCAAGGCCTTCGTCATAACTGATGAGAGTTTTCTGCTTTAGAGGCTGGGCTGCTTGGTGCTCAGACCAATTTCGCCGCCAACAGCGACCATGTCAGCCAGCAATTTGGCAGCATCGTCAACCAGGCCTGGTTCGTTGCCAGCCGCATCTTTGGTGCGGGTATAGGCGTCTTGGGCCTCTTCAAACATTGCATCCATCTGGTCTTGGGTCATGTCGCCCTTGGCCACAGCCTGTTCGGCCAGAACCGACACACCCTGCGCACCAATTTCGGCGAAACCGCCTGTCACGACGTATTCATGGGTCGTGCCTGCCGCCTCAACCCGGAGCACACCGGGACGCAAGGTGGTGATGGTCGGCGCGTGATCGGACATGATGGTCATGTCACCATCTGCACCCGGGATCTGCACCGATGCCGCGTCCAGGGATGCAAGGCTCCGCTCGGGGGATACCAATTCGAATTGCATATCGGTCTCCTTAACGGGCCGACGGGGTGAACCCCGCCCCATGCCCGGAGGTTAAGATGTAGGGCGGGGTTCACCCCGCCGCACGTTTTAAGCAGCGTCCGCAGCCATTTTCTCGGCTTTGGCAATCACTTCGTCGATACCGCCAACCATATAGAACGCACCCTCGGGCAGGTGATCATATTCACCGGCCACAACTGCCTTGAACGAGGCAATCGTGTCTTCCAAAGGCACCTGGATACCGTCAGAGCCTGTGAAGACCTTGGCCACGTCGAAAGGCTGCGACAGGAAGCGCTGGATTTTACGGGCGCGCGACACGGTCAGTTTGTCTTCTTCCGACAGTTCGTCCATCCCGAGGATCGCGATGATATCCTGAAGCGATTTGTAGCGCTGGAGGATCTGCTGCACGTCCGAGGCCACCTTGTAGTGCTCTTCACCCACAATCTGCGGGTCCATCAGACGGCTCGACGAGTCGAGCGGGTCCACAGCAGGGTAAATACCCAGCTCGGAAATCGCACGCGACAGAACGGTTGTGGCGTCCAAGTGCGCAAAGGTTGTGGCAGGCGCAGGGTCGGTCAAGTCGTCCGCAGGCACGTACACGGCCTGGATCGAGGTGATCGAACCGGATTTTGTCGATGTAATCCGTTCCTGCATCGCACCCATGTCGGTGGCCAGCGTTGGCTGGTAACCCACAGCAGAAGGAATACGACCCAGCAGGGCCGACACTTCGGAACCGGCTTGGGTAAAGCGGAAGATGTTGTCGACAAAGAACAGAACGTCGGTACCGGACGCATCGCGGAACTGTTCGGCCAGTGTCAGGCCGGTCAGAGCAACGCGTGCACGTGCACCGGGAGGTTCGTTCATCTGGCCGTACACCAGGGCAACCTGCGACTCTTCGAGGTTGTCCGGCTTGATAACGTTGGATTCGATCATCTCGTGGTAGAGGTCGTTGCCCTCACGGGTCCGTTCCCCCACACCCGCGAACACGGAATAGCCCGAGTGCACTTTGGCGATGTTGTTGATCAGTTCCATGATCAGAACGGTCTTGCCCACGCCGGCACCGCCGAAGAGGCCAATTTTACCACCCTTGGAATAGGGGGCCAGCAGGTCGACCACTTTGATGCCTGTGACCAGGATCTCGGATTCAGTGGACTGTTCAGCGAACGCAGGCGCGTCCGCGTGGATCGGGCGGCGTTCCTCGGCATCAACCGGGCCACCTTCGTCAACGGGCTCGCCCACGACGTTCAGGATGCGGCCCAGGGTCTTGGGACCGACGGGCACCATGATGGGGCCGTCCGTGTCGGTCACTTCCTGGCCGCGGACTAGACCTTCGGAGCTGTCCATCGCGATGGTGCGCACCGTGTTTTCACCCAGGTGCTGCGCCACTTCCAAGACCAGTTTGTTGCCGTTGTTGTCGGTGGTCAGCGCGTTCAGGATCTCTGGCAGGTGGTCATCGAACTTCACGTCAACGACGGCCCCGATGACCTGTGTTATTTTGCCTTTAGCGTTTGCCATGTTTCGTCTCCGGTTTTCTTACAGCGCTTCCGCGCCAGAAATAATTTCGATCAGCTCGTTGGTGATCACAGCCTGACGCGAGCGGTTGTACTGAATGGTCAGTTGATCAATCATGTCGCCCGCATTGCGTGTCGCGTTGTCCATCGCGGACATCCGTGCGCCCTGTTCCGAGGCGCCGTTTTCCAGCAGCGCGGAAAAGATCGCCGTGGTGATCGCACGCGGCAGAAGATCGGCCAGAATGGCCTCTTCGTCGGGCTCGTAATCATAGAGCGTGTCAGCCGCCTCATACCCTTCGGGCACTTCGAACGGAATGATCTGCTGTGCTGTCGGGATCTGAGTCACAACGTTCTGGAAGCGCGCGAAAAAGATCGTCGCCACATCGAACTCGCCCGCATCAAAGCGACCCAGCACGTCTTTGGCCACGCCCTGCGCATCCGCATAGGACATCCGTTTAACTTCCGACATGTCTACGTGCCCGACGAAGTTATCGCCAAAATCACGTTTCAGCTGATCGCGGCCTTTTTTGCCGACAGTCAGAATTTTAACGGTCTTGCCTGACGCTTGCAGTTCGGTTGCCTTGGCACGGGCCAGCTTGGCGATGTTGGTGTTGAAACCACCGCACAGTCCCCGCTCGGATGTCATGACGACCAGCAGGTGCACTTGATCCGATCCCGTACCGCTCAGCAGTTTGGGCGCGCTGTCCGAACCACCCACAGACGACGCCAAACCAGCCATAACGGCATTGAACCGCTCGGCATAGGGGCGCGACTGTTCGGCCGCTTCCTGTGCCCGCCGCAGTTTCGCGGCGGCCACCATTTGCATGGCCTTAGTGATCTTGCGGGTCGATTTGACCGACGCGATCCTGTTTTTCAGGTCCTTGAGATTTGGCATTGCCCGATCTCCTTATGCGAAATCGGAAGCAAACGCGTCGAGAGCCGCCTTGATCTTGTCCGCCAGTTCGTCTTTCACCTTGCGGTCATTGTCCGAGATGTCGGCCAACAAGTCTGCATGGTTCGAGCGCAGATGCTTGAGCAGGCCTGCCTCATAACGACCTACGTCCTTGACGTCGACCTTGTCCAGGTAACCGTTGGTGCCTGCAAAGATGACGCAGACAATCTCGGCGTTGGTCAGAGGCGAATACTGAGCTTGCTTCATCAGCTCGGTCAGACGGGCACCACGGGCCAGCAGCTGCTGCGTGGCTGCATCCAGATCGGAACCGAACTGCGCAAAGGCCGCCATTTCGCGGTACTGAGCCAGCGACAGTTTCACAGGACCCGCGACCGACGACATGGCCTTGGTTTGGGCCGAAGAGCCAACGCGGCTCACCGACAGACCGGTGTTCACGGCAGGTCGGATGCCCTGATAGAACAGTTCAGTCTCAAGGAAGATCTGGCCGTCTGTGATCGAAATCACGTTTGTCGGAATAAAGGCCGACACGTCGCCGCCTTGGGTCTCAATGATCGGCAGCGCCGTCAGCGAACCAGACCCGTTGTCTTCGTTCAGCTTCGAAGACCGTTCCAGCAAACGGGAGTGGAGATAGAAAACGTCGCCTGGGTACGCTTCGCGGCCGGGTGGGCGGCGAAGCAGCAGGGACATCTGGCGATAGGAGACGGCTTGCTTGGACAGATCATCATAGATGATCAGCGCGTGTCGGCCATTGTCGCGGAAATGTTCCGCCATGGCGGTCGCGGCGTAAGGCGCCAGGAACTGCATGGGGGCCGGGTCGGACGCGGTTGCAGCCACAACAATCGTGTATTCGATCGCACCGGATTCTTCGAGTTTCTTCACCAGCTGGGCCACTGTGGACCGCTTTTGGCCAACGGCAACATAGATGCAGTAGAGCTTCTTGCTCTCATCATCGCCCGCCGCATCGTTATAGGATTTCTGGTTCAGGATCGCGTCCAGAGCAACGGCGGTCTTGCCGGTCTGACGGTCACCAATAATCAGCTCGCGCTGGCCACGACCGATTGGGATCATAGCGTCAACGGCCTTGAGGCCGGTCGCCATTGGCTCGTGTACCGATTTGCGCGGGATGATGCCGGGGGCTTTGCTGTCCGCGATGCGGCGCTCGGCTGTCTTGATGGGGCCCTTGCCGTCCAGCGGGTTGCCAAGGCCGTCCACAACACGACCCAGCAGTTCGTCACCCGCAGGCACGTCGACGATCGAGTTGGTGCGCTTGACGGTGTCGCCTTCTTTAATGTCGCGGTCAGACCCGAAGATAACCACACCGACGTTGTCGGCTTCCAGGTTCAGCGCCATGCCCTGAATACCACCGGGGAATTCGACCATCTCACCGGCTTGGACATTGTCGAGGCCATAAACGCGGGCAATACCGTCGCCCACGGACAAAACGCGGCCCACTTCGGCCACTTCTGCTTCCTGACCAAAGTTCTTGATCTGGTCTTTCAGGATTGCAGAAATCTCTGCTGCTTGGATACCCATTTATCCGACCTCTTTCATTGCATTCTGGAGGGAAGAGAGCTTGGAGCGGATCGACGTGTCGATCATCTTCGAGCCCACTTTTACGATCAAACCGCCGATGAGGCTTTCATCGACGGAAGCATTAATAGTGACGTCTTTGCCCATGCGGGCCTTGAGCGTCTTGGCAAGTTTGTCCGACTGCGCCTTGGTCAGCGCCTTTGCGGAGGTGACGTCTGCGGTCACTTCGCCTTTGTCGGTGGCAATCACCTCGCGCAGGGTCTGCACCAGTTGCGGCAGCACAAAGAGGCGACGTTTGTCAGCCATGAGGGCCAGCGTATTGGTCATCAACGCGCTCACCCCCGATTTCTTGGCAATTGCAGTGATGGCGGCTGCCTGATCCGCGCGGCTATAGACCGGCGAGTTGATCAGCGCATTGAAATCCGCGCTTTCCGCCATGGCAGTGGCCAGAACAGAGATGTCAGCCTCCAGCCCTTTGACGTCCTTGCCCTCTTTGGCAAGCTCGTACACAGCCGTCGCATAGCGGGCCGCAATACCTGTGGAAATCGAAGCTGGTTCGGACACGTCCACCCTTTCGATGTCTTGGCCCCGGTGGTCACACCACATAGCGCGATCCGGGGGCGTTGAAACGCCTTGATTTGGGCCAAGGCTTGGAAATCAGGGGGGATGTAGCAGAGGGGTTCGCACCCCGCAACATATGTTCGTGATGTAGGTTATAGGCACTTATTGAGCGTTTTCATAAGCTTAGCCAAAGTGCGACCGTTTGCACCACAGGTTTTGTCAGGAATCCGTCACAAAACGCAGGCGTTTGGGCGCGATTCCTGTGCAATTTGTCTGCGGCGACCGGATGCGCGGTTGTCGCAAGCATGCCTTTTGTGCGCGCGATTTGACATGTCACACCCCTCTGACTAGCGTTTCACCCCAGCGGTTTTCTCCTGCTTTGCCCCGGAAGTCTTTTAATGTTTTTGAGATCATGCGTTTTGCGCGCCCTCAGCACCGGCTTTTGCGTCACTGTCGCTTTTCAGGCATTGGCCGAAGTACCGGAGTTCATCCTGCGCCCGCCCCTGACGTACCTGAGCCATGGCATCGACTGCACGTTGCCAGATGGCGAAATTGTTTCCGGGCAAGACACTGTCGATGGCGAAGTCATCGTAAACACCAGCCCCGGCACACCGATCCTTATCGAAACGCTGACCGCGCCGACCCAAGTAGGGTTATCCTTGATGATCGCGTTTTCGGTCCAACCTGACACCCCGCCCACGACGCTGACCGCCAGCGTCACCCACCCGCCCATGGGCCCACAGCGCACAACCCGCCAGACTTGGTCTTTGAATGTCGTTGGTGGAGATAAAAAAGCCTTCGGCTATGGGCTGGAGGACAAATTTGAAGAAGTGCCTGGTCTCTGGACCTTTCGCCTGGCTGATGGTGATCGCGTGCTGCTGCAACAGACTTTTACCATGGTAACGCCAGACAAGGCCCAACATGTAATGGACACCTGTTTTCCCGACACCCTTCCACGATCCTGATGTTGCATGGCTGATCTGAACTCTGTTTCAAGTCTTGCCGGTCTGCGTGATCGCGCAACCCTCAGTGTTTCATCAAATCAATTGTTGCCGCTTTCTCCTCAATTTGCCGCAATTCGGCGGATCATTAACATCCCAGCATCAATGCTTGAGTGGGTTTGACTCTAATTGGCGTCAACCGCAAGATATGAGGGAAACTTGATCGGAGTGTAGCACGATGGGACCTTTTGCGTTACTGGCATTGATTACGGGCTCTGTTTTTCTAGGGGCGGTGTCCAACAGTTCGGATGAGACCGTGGATGCCCCAGTAACACCGGATGAGCCTGATGTTCCTGATACTCCCGACACGCCAGAAGTACCCGACACGCCGGTCGATCCAGACGACCCAGACGAAGACTTGGATGTCGGTGCAACATTCAGCACGACCCCGGACGGTATCGAAATTGAGTTGGGCGACGACGAAACCGGCACAATCGCCTCGATCATCTATGTCGACTCCGAAGACACTGGAGATCCGGACACTTTCTATGCGACCTACGAGGCCCGGTACTATCTCGTGCCCGAGGGCGTGGACCTGTCAGATGAAGGGTACGAAAATCGTGACGCGATCCCCGGGCAGCTTGACTATGGCGGCCCGCCCAATGAATTCGAGTTGGCAGATTTCGAAGCGCATTTCGGCCTCGAACTGCTAGGTACCGCACCACTTGACTTGCCTGACAACGGCAGCCCGCTGCCTGAACCGGGAACGATGCGTGACGGGCTGCCTACCTTAACCACCAATGGCGAGTTGGCCGTTCACTACCTTGAGGCCAACACAGATGGCGATGAATTGATCAGCTTTTTGAACGAGGACTATATCGTGACCCGCGATGGCGTGCCCGAGCAAATTGTAACCGAAAGCACGACAGGCACCGCGGGCGCGGATTGGCTGACCACCGGGACAGAGGGGCTCGCTCTGGACGGCGGGGATGGCGATGACATTCTCGTTGCGGAACATGCAGACGCAACTCTGACCGGCGGTTCGGGTGACGATACTATCGAGGGGGTCTTTGGGGAAACCGGGCCTGGTTTTTTCGTGATCAACGGGGATGAACCGGCCGTCGTGATCGACGCGGGTGACGGGGACGACGTAGTTAGCACGTCCAATGCTACCATTGATGCTGGATCGGGTGACGACGCAGTCATGATGTATGGCGGCCAAGCAAGCGGTGGTGACGGCAACGACACGATAGATGCATCAGGTGACGGTCAGGCCACCCTGTTGGGAGAGGCCGGCGATGATCAATTGACCATTGGCGGTGTCGGCTCACAAGCCTTTGGGGGCGCGGGCAACGATGTCCTGAGCGTCAATGCGGGTGCGACCGGCTTTGGTGGGATGGGCAACGACACGCTTCAAATCGGTGAAGGCGGCATTGGGGGCGGCGGTGAAGGCGACGATCTCTTCAACGTCTATAATTTTTATGACGATGAGGAAGGGCCAGCAACCATCACCGGCGGGGCCGGTGCAGACACAATCAACGTGCAGGCCCGCAACGTCTTTGGCGCGTCCGAGGCACCGTATCTCAGCATTACCGATTTTGACCCGAGCGAGGACGTCCTGCAGATCGGGTCGTTTGGCAACGAAACCGTCACCAATCTTGAGATCGTCGAGGATGAAAATGGGGCGTTTACAGACATTCGCGTGACCTATTCCGCGCCGTCCGGTCTTGCGCCTGGCACCGCAGTTATCCGTCTCGACGGCACGACGGGCATCACCGAAGCAGATATCGTTCTGACCTCTTAGAACCGCCCGGCAATCGGGGCGGTCACGCCTTGCGGGGCCGTTTGGGCTTTGGCGGTGCTGCGCTTGACCTTGCCCTTGGGTGGATACACCAGCTTGGACGCCTCGACCATGAACGCGCCCCCCGCGATCATCCCCGGCATCACCCGACCCACCTGTTCGAACATTGCCGCCGATTTCATCCAAACCCGCTTGGACGACGGAAACTGATAGAGCGCGCCCACATGGCGCTCGGGCAGGAACTGATGTTTGCGCAATTGTGTCTCAAGCTGACTGGCCGAATAGGGCCGCCCAAAGCCAAACGGCGTTCGATCACGCCGGGACCACAGGCCCGCCCGGTTCGGCACGATAAAGAGCGCCTTGCCGCCGGGCCCAAGCACCCGCCATGCCTCCTCCAACAAATCATAGGCCCGCTCGGATGTCTCAAGCCCGTGCAGCATGATCAGCTTGTCCACGTGCCCTGTCTCGATGGGCCAGAGCGTCTCTTCGCTCAACACCGACACGTTCTGGGCATCGGGCGGCCAGGGCATCACCCCCTGAGGCCCGGGCATAAGAGCGACCACACGCCGCGCATCCGCCAGATAGGGACGCAGCAAAGGCAGGGCAAAGCCGAAGCCCGCCACCGTCTGCCCCTTGGCCTCGGGCCAAAGCTCGATCATCCGACGACGCATGGAGGCCTGGGCCGCCCGCCCAAGCGCACTGCGATAATAGAAGTTTCGCAAATCCTGCACGTCGAGATGCATTGCCGCCCCTTGCCCTTTGGCCTGCCCCACGTCACCTTTGCCTTAACCTATAGTACATGAGGTGATTTGCCATGCCCTTCGAATTGTCCACGATCCCCTGCCTGTCCGACAACTATGCCTACCTGATCCATGACGCCAAAACCGGGGCGACGGCATTGGTCGATGCACCCGAGGCCGGCCCAATACTGGACGTCCTGGCCGAAAAGGGCTGGACCCTGTCGGACGTGCTGATCACCCACCATCACTATGACCATGTTGACGGGTTGGCCGAAATCCTCGCCGCACATCCGGCCCGGGTCATCGGGGCGGCCGCCGATGCGCACCGCCTGCCGCCGCTTGATCTGGCGCTGAACGATGGTGACACGGTGCAAATCGGGTCCGAAACGGGATCGGTCATTGACGTCTCTGGCCACACGATCCACCACGTGGCCTACCACTTCCCCGCCTCCAAACTGGTGTTCACTGCTGACAGCCTGATGGCCTTGGGGTGCGGGCGGGTGTTTGAAGGGACAAAGCCACAGATGTGGGATAGCCTGCAAAAGCTGGTGGCGCTGCCCGGCGACACCACAGTCTGTTCGGGCCACGAATATACTGCCGCAAACGCCAAATTCGCCCTGACCATTGATCCGGACAATCCCGACCTTATATCGCGGGTCCGGGATGTGACCGACAAACGCGCATCTGGCCTCCCGACTGTGCCGTCCCTCTTGTCCGAAGAACTGGCAACCAACCCGTTTCTGCGCGCCCACGACCCCGCCATCCAGGCCCATTTGGGCATGACCGGCGCCAACGCCACCGACGTGTTCACCGAAATCCGCACCCGCAAGGATAATTTCTAGGGTCGGATTGACGCGGATCGCGCCCAAATCACCACCAAACGCGCGCCGCTCACACAGATTGTGAGCAGAAAAGCAAAGAAAATCCTTGAAGCTTCGCGTTGTTCAACCAAACTTAAGTACATGAGGCCATGGTTGGTATGGGGCCTCGACATTCCTTGATGCCCCCCACCCGACCCCGATCGATAGGAGCACGCCCGTGCCTTCATTCTCGACCACACTGGAAAAAGCGATCCATCAGGCGCTTGCGCTGGCCAACGAACGCCGGCACGAATTTGCAACTCTCGAACACCTGCTTCTGGCATTGGTCGAGGAACCGGACGCCCGCCGCGTGATGCAGGCCTGTTCGGTGGACATCGACGACCTGCGGTCAACGCTGGTGGAGTTCGTCGATGACGACCTGTCCAATCTTGTGACGGACATCGATGGGTCCGAGGCTGTGCCAACCGCAGCATTCCAACGCGTGATCCAACGCGCCGCGATCCACGTCCAATCCTCTGGCCGCACCGAAGTGACCGGGGCCAACGTTCTGGTCGCGATCTTTGCCGAACGCGAATCAAACGCCGCCTATTTCCTGCAAGAACAGGACATGACCCGCTATGACGCCGTGAACTTCATCGCCCACGGCGTGGCCAAGGACCCCGCCTTTGGCGAGGCGCGGCCCGTTTCCGGCGCGCCCGAGGGCGAGGAAGAGGCCCAAGGCGTGACCGAGGGCGAGAAAAAGGAATCCGCGCTGGCCAAATACTGCGTGGACCTGAACGAGAAATCCCGCGAAGGCGACATCGACCCGCTGATCGGACGCGACTCTGAGGTTGAGCGCTGCATTCAGGTGCTCTGCCGCCGCCGCAAGAACAACCCGCTTTTGGTGGGCGACCCCGGTGTGGGCAAAACCGCCATTGCCGAAGGGCTCGCGCGCAAGATCGTCGCGGGCGAAACGCCCGAAGTGCTCTCCGGCACCACGATCTATTCGCTCGACATGGGCGCATTGCTGGCTGGCACCCGCTATCGCGGTGACTTTGAGGAACGGCTCAAGGCTGTCGTAACCGAGCTTGAGGATCACAAGGACGCGGTCCTCTTCATCGACGAAATCCATACCGTGATCGGTGCGGGTGCGACATCTGGCGGTGCCATGGATGCCTCCAACCTGCTGAAACCTGCGTTGCAGGGCGGCAAGCTGCGCACCATGGGCTCCACCACTTACAAAGAGTTCCGCCAGCATTTCGAGAAAGACCGCGCGCTGTCCCGCCGGTTCCAGAAGATCGACGTGAACGAGCCTTCGGTCGAGGATGCCACAAAAATCCTGCGGGGGCTCAAGCCCTATTTCGAGGATCATCACGGCGTCAAATACACCGCTGATGCGATCAGGACTTCCGTGGAACTGGCCAGCCGTTACATAAACGACCGCAAGCTGCCCGACAGCGCCATCGACGTCATCGACGAGGCGGGCGCGGCCCAGCATCTGGTTGCCGCTGCCAAACGTCGCAAGACCATCGGTACCAAAGAGATCGAGAATGTAGTCGCGAAAATCGCCCGCATCCCGCCCAAGAACGTGTCCAAGGACGATGCGGCCACGCTCAAGGATCTTGAAGCCTCTCTGAAACGGGTCGTCTTTGGCCAGGACAACGCCATCGACGCGTTGGCCTCTGCGATCAAGCTGGCCCGTGCGGGCTTGCGAGAGCCTGAAAAGCCCATCGGCAACTATCTGTTTGCCGGGCCGACCGGTGTAGGGAAAACCGAGGTGGCCAAGCAATTGGCAGACACTTTGGGCGTCGAGATGCTGCGCTTTGACATGTCGGAATACATGGAGAAACACGCGGTGTCGCGCCTGATCGGGGCCCCTCCCGGCTATGTTGGTTTTGACCAGGGCGGCATGCTCACCGACGGTGTGGACCAACACCCCCACTGCGTCCTCTTGCTGGACGAAATGGAAAAGGCGCACCCGGATGTCTATAATATCCTGTTGCAGGTGATGGACCACGGCAAACTGACCGACCACAACGGACGCACCGTGGATTTCCGCAACGTGATCCTGATCATGACGTCCAATGCGGGGGCCTCAGATATGGCCAAGGCTGCCATCGGCTTTGGGCGTGACCGGCGCGAGGGCGAGGATACCGCCGCAATCGAGCGGACGTTCACGCCCGAATTCCGCAACCGCCTGGACGCGGTGATCAGCTTTGCACCGCTGCCCAAAGAGGTGATCTTGCAGGTGGTCGAAAAGTTCGTGTTGCAGCTTGAGGCCCAGTTGATGGACCGCAACGTGACAATCGAGCTGACCAAACCGGCTGCCGAATGGCTCGCCAACAAGGGCTACGACGACAAGATGGGCGCACGCCCTCTAGGCCGTGTGATCCAGGAACACATCAAGAAACCGCTGGCCGAAGAGTTGCTCTTTGGCAAATTGATGAAAGGTGGCGTGGTCAAGGTCGGCATCAAGGACGGCGAGTTGGACCTGCGGCTGGAAGGCCCGGACAAGCCGCGCCTCTCTGGCGACAAACCACCGCTGCTGACCGCAGACTGATGCGCACCGCCCATGTGGCGGCGCTTTTCTCCCTCGCTGCATTCCCTGCGGCGGGGGAGTTTTCTCTTTCCTTCCCTGTTGAGTGTACGCTTGGTGAGACTTGTTTCATCGAAGATTACACGGATCGTGACGCCAGCGACGGCACAGCCCGTGACTATACCTGTGGGCTGAACACTCGCGACAGCCACCGCGGCACCGACATCGCGACGCTCGACTTTGATATCTCCGGCAATCCGACCAATGTGCTGGCCGCCGCCCCCGGCAGGGTTCAGCGCATCCGAGACAGCATGGCTGATGACTTCCGCATGGCGGGCGTGACCGAGGACAATGCTTGCGGAAATGCTGTACTGATCCAACATGAAGGTGGCTATCAGACCCTTTACTGCCACTTGCGCCAAACCTCCGTATCAGTCCGTCCCGGTGACATGGTCGCGACTGGCGATGTCCTTGGACAGATTGGCCTATCCGGGCAAACCACCCATCCGCACCTGCACCTGACCGTCATCAAGGACGGCGCGCGCGTCGATCCGTTCCGCCCCGATGGTGCCGAGACCTGTGACAGCACAAGCGGCGCATCGCTTTGGGCAGAAACCCCAGACTATCACGACACCCTTTTACGGCTGGCCGGATTTTCAGATGGTGTCCCCGACTATGACGCGCTTCGCGAGGGCACGGCCCGACGCGACATGCTGCGCCCCATGGATGCCATGGTTGTCTATGCCGAGGCCGGCTTTGCCCAGGATGGCGACACTCTCACGATCACGGCCACGGGCCCCGAGGGCGAAGTGTTCACAAACACCCGCCGCATGACCGATCCACGCAAAAGCCAGCTGCCTGCCTTTGGCAAGCGCGCTCCACAAGGCGGCTGGGCACCTGGCGATTATACCGGACAAATCACGTTACGCCGCGACGGTGTCTTAATCGCCAACCGCTGGGCGCATGTCACGGTCGCACCGTAACGCTTATTTCTCTGTAAATTTAAGCTCAATCCGCCGGTTCTGGGCCCGCGCTTCAGCGGTATCTGCGGGGTTCAGCGGCTGATACTGCCCAAACCCGTTTGCCGACAGACGGGTCGGCGAAATCCCGAGGAAATTCACCATATATTTCACAACCGACAAGGCACGCCCTTGGCTCAATTCCCAGTTGTCCGCAAACTCACCCAAGCCCGAGAGCGGTACATTGTCGGTATGCCCATCCACACGGATAACCCAGTCAATTTCGGGTGGGATGTCGTCGGCGATGCTGCGCAGGATGCCAGCAATCTTGGCTATTTCTGCTTCGCCTGCCTCAGACAGTTCAGCCCCGCCCGGTGGGAATAGGACTTCAGACGAGAACACAAACCGGTCGCCCACAATCTGCACGCCTTCCTGCGCGCCCAGAACATCGCGCAGCTGCCCAAAGAATTCAGAACGGTAGCGTTCCAGATCTTGCGCTTCCGCCTCAAGGCGCAACCGTTCGGCCTCTTCCAACTCGCGGCGGCGCCGCTCTTCGGCCGCCACGCGGGCGAGCGCAGTGTTCAGATCGGCGCCCAGCGACTGCAATTGCACATCCTGGGCCGCATCCCGTGCCACCGCATCATCAAGTAACGCCTGCAACTGGCCCAGTTGCTCGCGCAAGGCAGCAACTTGCTGGTTCAAAAGGGCCGTCTGACGCTGCGCTTCCAGCGTTGCCGCTTCCTCAGCGCTCAGCGCTTCGCGCGCCGCCGCCAACATCGCTGCCCGGCGATCCGCCTCACTCCTTTGCGCCGCCAGAGCCGCTTCAGTGTCGGCCTTTTCAGCGAGGGCAGCGGCCAGCCGCGCGCGGACATCTGCGGCGTCCTCGCCCAAAGCACCCAACTCTGTCTCAGCGGCCAATCTCGCAGCCAGCGCAGCCGCCAGTTGTGCGCGCACCTCTTCATTGCTGCTGCCCGCCGCTTCGGCATCGGTCAAGGCCGCGTCACGGGCCGCGACGGCTGCGGCCAACTGCACGCGCAGCGCCTCAAGGTCATCGCCTTGCGCAGCCAATTGCCCTTCGGCTGCCACGCGCGCCGCCAATGCTGCGGCCAAACGATCGCGTATCTCGCTCAATTCCAGGCTCGACGCCTCAAGCCGCGCTTCAAGGGCCGTCATCCGCGCCGACAAATCAGCCACCTCTGCGTCAGAGGCGGCGCGCCCCGCCTGGGCGTCGGCCAATTGCCCCTCCAGATCGGTCACAACTGCGCCTTGTGCTTCCAACGCTGCTTGCGCCGCGCTCAACTCCGTTTGCAATTCCGCCGTCGTGACGGTGCGCCCTTCAAGCGCATCCTCCACCGCCCGCAACCGCGCTTCCAGTGTCGCGGCCTCTGCGCTGCGGGTGTCCAAGGCATTCAGCGCGCGGGTCAGTTGTGCCTCAAGATCAGCCGCCGCTGCCGCGCCACCTTCGGCATCCAACAAGGCGGCCGCCAATTGTGCTTCAAGGCTGCTGCGCTCGCCCGCTAGGGCCGTATTTTCGGCGCGTGCACCATCAAGGTCGGCCAAGGCCGTCGCCAATTGAGCCTCAAGATCAACGATTTGAGCTTGCGCCGCAGTGGCACTTCCATCCGCCAAGTCCACCGCCAGAAGGGCGGCGGCCAGTTGCGCATCCAGATCCTGCTCTGCCGCTTGGGCTGCTGCGAGCAGTGTCAGCGTATCCTCGGCCTCCTGCCGTTGCGCTTCCAGCGCCAAGGTCATCGCGGTCAGCTCTGCATCTGCATTCGCCAACCTCTCCCGCAGGGCCTCCGCTGCGGCGGCCTCGGCCAAACGCGCTGCCTCTTCGGCGGTCAGCGCATCGCGCGCGGCCTCCAAATCGGCCTGTAATGTGGCCGCTTGATCCGCGCTATCGGCGTTGCGGCTGCGCAGATCGTCAATCAGCGCCTGCAACGCCTCTGTACGGGCCGCCGCCAATCGTGCCGCTTCCAGACCTGCATCCACTTCTGTGCGCGCCTGCGCCAGAGCCAGGTTCAACGCCTCCTGCTCTGACAGAATGCGGCTTTGCTCCTCTTCCAGACCTGCAACGGTTTGCAATGCGCCATCCCGTTCTGCGATCAAAGCCGCCACTTGCGCTTCGAAACTGGTGATGCGCGTCTCTGCCGTGACAAGGGCCGCTGCCTGCGCATCGCGCTCGGACGTCAAAGCGGCGATCTGAGCGGCCTGGCTCTCCACCTCCGACTGCGCATCGCTCAGCGACGTATTCAGGGCGGACAAACGGGCGTCCAACTGATTGGCCCGGCGCTCTTCCAGACCAAGGGCCTGGGCCAACGCCGCGACTTCGCCTGCCAATTGATCCAGTTCGGTTTCCTGCCCGCTGATGGTCTCGCGCAGAACAAACTGCACGACCATAAATATGGTCAGCACAAACATCAGCACCAGCAAAAGACCCGTCATCGCATCGACAAAGCCCGGCCAGATCGAGGCCTGAAACCGCTGCCCTGTGCGCCGCGACAGTGCCATGCTCAGCCGTTCCCTTCGCCCTGACCGCCACCACCGCGTTTGCGGTTCTGGCCGCGCGGCTGGCTGAGAGCCGAGGCAAGTGCGGATATGTCAGTGCGCAACTCGGCCATGGTTTCCTGACGACCTGCACTGATTTCCTCAAGAATGCGGAGCATTTGCACGTCGATGGACCGCAGCCGCATCCGGCTTTCGGCATCGATGCCATCGCCCACGCCTTGCCGTTCAATCGTGGCAATCAGGCGTTCCTGCCCCTCGACCATCCGGTCAAGCGCGTCCGTCCCGCTGCCTTGCCCCTGCATCTCCAGCGTCAGGCGTTCGACGGAATCGGCCAATTTACCCAGCTTTTCATCCACCATTGAGCGGCTGATGTCTGACTGGGTGAACATGGTTTGCAAGCTTTCCATCTGTTCGGCCAGATGATCAATGACGCCTGCCATGGCGTTCGGCTCGCCCGTGCTCTCCCCTTCGGCGGCAAATCCGACACGCGTGATCGAGCTCAGCCATTCTTCCAATTCGCGGTAAAACCGGTTCTGGCCGTGTCCGGCAAAAAGCTCCAAAAGACCCACAATCAACGACCCGGCAAGTCCCAGAAGGGAAGAAGCAAAGGCCACGCCCATACCGCCCAACTGCTCTTCCAGTCCGCTCATCAAGCGGGCAAAGACGGCAAACCCGGCCTCGCCATCCTGCGGTGCAAGGCTTCGGATTGTGTCGACGAGCGCAGGCACCGTTGTGGCCAGACCATAAAAAGTGCCCAGAAGACCCAGGAAAATCAGTAAGTTGACGATGTAGCGCGTGATTTCGCGCACCTCGTCGATCCGTGTGGCAACTGAATCGAGGATCGACCGCGTTGAAGTCGCGTTCAATTGCATCCGCGATCCGCGCGACCGCAAGAGCGAGGCCAAAGACGCCAAAAGCTGCGGCGCCTTGCCCGACGCGTTGGGGCCCTCGCTGGCAAATTGCTCGATCCACTGCACCGACCGGATCAGCTGAAACACCATCCAGAAACAGGCAACGACGCCCACGGCAAAGACAAACAGGATGAACCCGTTCAGGTAGGGGTTCGCCTCGAACACCGGCAAAACGCGCGGCAAGGCCAGAACTACGCCAAAGCCCGACAGGCCAAGGACGATGATCATCAACAAAATCTGCTGCACCGGCTGGGAAAAGTGCGGCTGCGCCTCGGGTGTGGCCTGTGCCATATCTGGCTCCTGACCCCTTATTTGCTCTGCTCTGGCGCTAATCTAATGGGTTTTCTGCAAAAGCGCCAAGGATTTATGGCGAAATCGCTGCAACGCGGCGCGCGAGCCAATCCAGATCGGGATCGGCCACACCCAATGCGTGCAAATGGTCGGCGGTGTTGTATAAGTATTCGCTGTTCGGGCCCCGGCCCCCATGGGCATGAGCGATGATCCGAGCCTGTTCTTCCAGCGGCAAACCACCGCAATATTGCACATGCTCGACATCAATGACGTAAGTGACGGCCGTGACCGCCTCACCGTTTGACAGCGTTACATTCAGCATCTTTTCCAGATAGGCCGCCGATACCAACTCGCGTTCGCGCAAATAAGCCAGCGTCGCGTCCTCTGTACCCGGTGCCACGCGCAGTGCAACACCATGGCATTCGGCCCCTTCCACTTCGTCCAAGGCCAGCACAAGGCCCGGCTTTGCCTCTGACCCCCGGTGGTGGATCGACCGCATGCAGAACGACCGGGCATAGCCGGGCAGCCGCGCCATTACCTCTTCGGCCACGTCAAAGCCGGGGTTCCAAAGCAGACTGCCATATCCAAACACCCACATCGTCATTCGCGCTGGTCCTTTCCCTATCCGGTGCGATAGACCCGATTTTTGACCAGAGGGAAAGGGCAAGCCATGCGCAAACTGACCGGAATCGTGATCGTGATGGCCCTGATCTGGGTCGGCTGGTGGGTGATTGCGTCCAACAGTCTGCGCGGCGGTATCGCTGCCTGGCTGGACGCCCGCGTGTCCGAAGGGTGGCAAGCCGATGTGACCGCGATTGAAGCCGGTGGATTTCCCCTTTCGCTGCAAACGGGCCTTGTCGATCTGGCATTGGCTGATCCCGAAGCAGGCCTCGCGATCCAGACCGAGCGCCTCGACATCGCTGCCCCCGCCTGGTGGCCTGGCGACGTGACGGTCACGCTGAACGATAGGCCGATCCTTCTGGCCTCCCCGCTGGGCCGCAACACATTGACCATGCAGAACAGCGTAATCGAGATGAACCTGCACCCCGGCTCTGCCCTCGAACTTGAGGCGCTGGGATGGACCTCTGGGCCATGGGCGCTGGCAGACCCAGGCGGGCCTTTGATCGCGGCAGATGATCTGACGCTTACCATGACCCAAACTGACGGGCCGACTTATGACCTCGTGGCGCGGGCCACCAGCTTTGAACCCGGCGACGGCCCCCGCCGGGCCTTGCGCCTGCCCGATGGCTTTGCACGCCGTTTTGACAGTCTTCAGGTCATGGCAGCTGTAACTTTTGACACTCCGTGGGACCGCACCGCGTTGGACACCCGACGCCCGCAACCGCGCCAGATCACGCTGCACCGGGCCGAGGCCAAATGGGGCGACCTGCAACTCAATTTTGCCGCTGATCTGAAGGTGGACACCGCGGGCCTGGCCAATGGAACTCTGTCGCTTCAGGCGCAAAACTGGCGCAGCATGCTGGATCTGGCGGAAACCTCAGGCGCTCTGCCCCGCGGCGTGCGCGGCCAGGCCGAAGGCATCCTGCAAGCCCTGGCAGGGGCTTCGGGCAACGCCGAAACGCTTGACGTGACCCTGGCGGTCAAAAACGGCGTGCTTGCACTGGGCTTTATCCCGATCGCACGTCTACCACCGCTCGTCCTGCGCTGAAGCGTTCCGTACTTCCGTTTGCAAGCACTCCTGTAGGGAGCTGCAGGCCGGGGCAATGACCCAAACAAGGTCTCATGGCCAGGCTACCGGCAATAGGGCCCACTGCGATAGCGTGCCGTGTCAAAGTGAAAATGATCACGGTGAAACCTGTCGGAATTCGGGCCCAAAACCGTGCCAAACGGCCCGCAGGCATCCTGGTGCATACCGCGCAACGCGCGACGATGTCGCGAACTCCAGTCATTCAACACTGTCAACCGGGTCCCGTTTTGCATGACAAAGCCCGAAATATCGATGGCCCGTCCTTTGCCATGTTCGGAAATGCGCGCGCCGGGCTGGTTGTTGCGGGTCCGGCAGGCATAATGGGCCGCGACACGGTATTGCACCAGGCCACCGCCGACATTGCGCAAACGTTTTTTGGCGCTGCGTTCCGTCCATTTTTTCAGGGCCTTGGCCGTGTTACAATCCATGAGGGCAGGTTGGCTCAGGCTCACGCCAGCGACTGAGCGCAGGCGCACCGCGTCCTCGATCCCGCAGCCATTTATCCGGCCCGGAACGGCGCCGACAGCTTCGCCTTGCAAGTCCGGATCGCCGCAGACCTGACCTTTGCGCCGCGCCGTTCGGCGGGCCATCGCCTGCTGGACAATCGCGCGTGGACGCAAGGTCGGACGCAGCGAGGCAAAGAAATGCGCCGGTGCCGCGGCTTCGGTCGCCACTGGGACCGCCTGCGTTGCACGGGCAACGGGGCGGATGGACGCCTCGGGTGCCGCGGTCGCCACGCCTGCCAAAAGCGCCAGTACGAGCGTCGCGCCCTTCATCGTTTTGCCCCGCGCCCAAAGTCGGGGGCATCCGTGTCCTGTCCCGCTTCGATGATGCCGCGCCGAATGGCACGCGTGCGGGTGAAATAGTCGTGCAAATGGTCACCATCGCCCATTCGGATCGCGCGCTGGAGGGCAAACAGCTCCTCGGTAAAGCGGCCCAGAATTTCCAGCGTCGCATCCTTGTTGGTGAGGAACACGTCGCGCCACATGGTTGGATCGCTGGCTGCAATGCGGGTAAAATCGCGAAAGCCCGCGGCAGAGAATTTGATGATCTCACTGTCGGTCACACGCCGCAGATCATCGGCCACGCCCACCATCGTGTAGGCGATCAGGTGCGGCGCGTGGCTGGTCACCGCGCAGACCAGATCGTGGTGCTCTGGCTCCATTTCCTCGACAAAGGCGCCCATGGCCTCCCACAACTGCCGTAGCTTGGCGGTCGCAGCCACATCCACGCCCTCTACCGGCACCAACAGCGTCCAGCGCTTTTCAAAAAGTTCGGCAAAACCCGATTCGGGCCCCGAGTGTTCGGTGCCAGCCATCGGGTGGCCCGGGACAAAATGCACATGCGGCGGCAAATGAGGCCCAACCACATCGATCACCTCGCGCTTGACCGACCCCACATCCGTGACTGTTGCACCCGGTGCCAGATGCGGTGCCATTTCGGCGGCGACCGCGCCCATGGCCCCCACGGGCACACACAAAACGACGAGGTCCGCGCCTTCAACCGCCTCGGCCACGCTGTCACAAACCCGGTCGCACAAACCAATGCGCCGGGCCGTGTCGCGCGTGGCTTGCGTTCGGGCATAGCCTGTCACCTCACCAGCCAGCCCATCCCGCCTCATCGCCCAGAACATCGACGAGGCGATCAATCCCAGCCCGATCAGGGCCACGCGTTCATAGATCATGCCGCAGCCCCTTCACGCCAGCGCGTCAACGCCGCGATCACGCGGCCTGTCTGCTCCGCATCGCCCACTGTGATCCGCAACCCCTCGGGAAAGCCATAGCCCGCAACGCGCCGGATCAGGATACCATCGGCATTCAACGCGGCCTCTGCTGCGTCCGCCTCTTCCACAGTTTCGGCGCGGGCCAGCACAAAGTTTGCATGGCTCTCGTCGCAGGCCAGTCCAAGCTGGCGCAATGCGCCCGTCAGCCGCGCTCGCTGCTCTACATTCAAAGCCACGCATTTCTCGACCCAAGCGGTATCGCGCACCGCCGCCTCGGCTGCGGCCAATTGCACCACCGAAAGGTTAAAGGGCTGCCGGATTCGCGTCATTACGTCGATCATTGCTTGCGGGCCATAACCCCAGCCGATGCGCAGCCCGCCCAACCCGTAAATCTTGGAAAAGGTCCGCGTCACCAACACGTTATCGCGGTCACGGGCCAACGAGATGCCGCCATCGTAGCCCACCGCGAACTCGACATAGGCCCCGTCGATGACCAGGATCACGTAGTCGGGCAAGCCATCTGCCAATCGCTCCAATTCCTCCATGGGCAACAAGGTGCCCGTGGGGTTCGCCGGATTCGCCAGCAACACTATTCGGGTCCGATCGGTGACGGCCTCAAGGATCGCGTCCACGTCCACAACCCGCTCATGCTCGGCCACGCACACACGCGTAGCCCCAGCCATGTTGGCCAAGATCGGATACATGGAAAACCCATGTTCAGTATAGATGATCTCGTCGCCCGGTCCGGCAAAGGCCTGGGTCACGAATTGCAAAACCTCGTCTGACCCCACGCCGCAAATCAGCCGGTCCGCCTCAAGGCCCCAAGTCTGGGCAATGGCCGAGCGCAGGGCTGCGTGATCGGTTGAAGGATAAAGGTGCAGACCTGACGCCGCAGCACCCAGAGCTTCGACCGCCGAAGGCGGTGCGCCCAACGGATTTTCGTTCGAGCTGAGCTTGAGCACATCCGTCACACCAGCCAAATGCGACTGCCCGCCCTGATAAAGCGCGATGTCCATTATGCCGGGTTGTGCCGTGATGCGGGTCATGTCTGCCTCCGAAGGTCAGAGCGGTTTTAGGGCGCACGCCCCCGCCTGACCAGAGCCAAATCGACCCGCCTGCCGCCAGTGGCGAACTTCACCCCTTGGCGGGCCGCCAGAGCGGGCCAACAGCCACCAACAGGACCAGCACGTTGAACAGCGCGTTCGACGTCGTGCCCGACGCAATTGACCCTGCGCTGTCCAGAACGAACCACGCCCCCAGACCCACCAGAACGCTGCGGCGCACGCCCTCGGGTGCGGCATCATAAACCCAGGCCTGCAAGCACCAGATCATCACGCCCCAGCCAAACAAAAACCCGCCCGTCAAAGCTGACAGAAACCGGGTGCCATAAGCGTCATAGGTGGGTGCGCCATCCAGCGGCCAAGACAACAGATCCAATGACCAGCGCGCTGGCTCTGACGTGGCCAACATTGTGCCGAGGAAAAAGACAGGCCCGAAAGAGCCCACAACGATCGCAGTGATCTTGAGCCAGAATTTGTGAAAGGACTGTGTCATCGGTAGAGCCTCCTGCTTCCAGTTACCGAGGCACCTAGCGGGAGGCGGATCATTCAGGCAATTACTTCACAGGTAACTGACGGCAGGCTTTTTTAGGTCTAGGCTCGGGCCATGACCGAGTTTTCCAGCACCCTGCGCACTTGGCGCAAAGCCCGCCGTTTCAGCCAGCTTGACCTGGCCGGAGAGGCCAATGTCTCGGCCCGCCACATCTCTTTCCTGGAAAGCGGGCGGTCGCAACCCAGCCGCGACATGATCAGCCGTTTGGGCGATGCGCTGGCGCTGCCACTGGATGCCCGTAACCAAATGCTGACCCACGCGGGCTTTGCCGCGCGCTATCCGGGCAGGCCCTGGGACGCGGCAGATATGGCACCGATTCGGGATGCGGTGGACTATATTCTGACGGCCCATGCCCCCTACCCTGCGCTGGCTGTCGACCGGCTCTGGACGGTGCTGCAAATGAACGCGCCTGCGCAAAAACTGTATGCGATGCTGGGGGTGCGCGTTGGAAACAGCCTTCTGGATCTGGTGATGTCCGACCATATTTCAGAAGTAATCAAAAACTGGCCTCAAGTCGCCCATCACGCTTGCCAAAGGCTGCGCACCGAAAGTGCGGCGCAAGGCGGCGTGCCCGAACTGGACCGCGCCGCCGATCATCTGGGCCAGGTGCCACAGCCCAAAGGGGCGCCCACCAGCCCAGTCATCCCGACAATCCTGAACCTGGGCGACGCGCATCTGTCGATCTTTGCCACCATCGCCCAATTCGGCACACCCGAGGACGTGGCCCTCGCCGATCTCAAGGTCGAGCTTTATTTCCCAGCGGATGAGGCATCCGCCGCGTTACTGCGCGCTTTTGACAACTAGGCCGGGGTCGCACCAAGGTCGGCGCGGGCCACACGGGCCAGCGCATTGCGAACCACCAGAATGTGAAAGGGCATGATCGTCGCCAGATAAAGGCGCCCACCGGTATTGTGGGGATGCACCCAAGTGGCCAGCGACACCCGCCCACCTTGCGAACAGACCGAGACACGAAAATTCAGATGCTTGTCGTCAAACCCGGCAATCACCTCATCGCCCGTATCCAGCTCAACAGGAAAGGGCCCCAGCTTGTCTTCTGCCTCTGGCCCATCTTGTGACAGACCAAAGGGCGCGGTGATCAGGCGTCGCACCTGCAAAAGCGCCCGCGCCCACCCTGGAAAGGCCGTAATGATCGCCGCCGCAGGACGCGCGGGCATATTGCTGGGTACGGAATAGCAATCCAGAAAATCGCCCTCGCCCACATAAGTGTGCAGGGCGCTCTGCTCAGGTAAAGACGTTAGTGTCACAGGCATAGTGGACCCTCCGCGTTGTTCTGAGCAAAGGCTAGCGAAGTGCCGTTGCACCCGCAGCGTGACAAGTGGCCACGGCGCGCGCATCATGCGCGAAATTCTGGCAACGGGACGCCTCTCATGACACACGACAATCCCCCAGGTTCACATGCTGCGTGGCCGCCGACCCAAATGGCTTTTAAAGTAAGCTGGGAGGGCGCGGAAATGTCCTTCCTTGAAGTTGAGGGGTTCGACGTCTCGGACCAGCCGCTTGATCTTCAACCCGGCAGAGGCTCCGCCCTTGCCAAGACGTTGACGCTGCCCAAAACAAACCAGTTGTTTTACCTGCGCAAAAGCGTCTTGCCTGCGTCCCACCCGATCTTTGACTGGGCGGATCAGGTGTTTGCCGGCAAAGTCGAGACCAAGGCACTGAAAATCGAGTTGCTGGGCGCAGATGGCGCGGCAATCGCAAGCTGGACCGTGAATGGCGCTGCCCCGACTGCGATGCGCAAGGGCGCCCTTGATGCGATGACGCGAGGCCAAGCCATCGAAGAGGTTACAATGGTCCACAACGGCATCACGCGCGACGCTTGAACGAAAAAGGCCGCCCCAAATGGGACGACCTCATGATCTTTGGCAGCGGGCAGACCCCGCTAAATCTTAGTTCTTGGCGTAAAATTCGACGACCAGATTCGGTTCCATCACCACTGGGTAGGGCACATCGCCCAATGTGGGGGTGCGCACGAATGTGGCTGTCAGTTTGGAGTGATCCACGTCCATATAGTCAGGCACGTCACGCTCGGGCAGTTGGGTCGCTTCAAGGACGACAGCCAGTTGCTTGGACCGGTCACGGACCTCGATCACGTCACCTTCTTTGACGCGGTACGAGGGGATGTTGACCTTCTTGCCATTCACACGCACGTGGCCGTGGTTCACGAACTGACGGGCCGCAAAAACGGTCGGCACGAACTTGGCACGGTAGACAACGGCGTCCAGGCGACGCTCCAACAGGCCGATCAGGTTTTCACCGGTGTCGCCTTTGACACGTTCCGCTTCAGCATAGATGCGGCGGAACTGCTTTTCGGTCAGGTCGCCGTAATAGCCCTTCAGCTTCTGCTTGGCGCGCAGCTGAATGCCGAAATCCGACAGCTTGCCCTTGCGGCGCTGACCGTGCTGGCCGGGGCCATATTCACGACGATTGACGGGGGATTTGGGGCGACCCCAAATGTTTTCGCCCATGCGGCGATCGAGTTTGTACTTGGCAGACGTGCGTTTTGTCACGGCTGATCTCCTTCGGTTCAGGTTTCCAAAGGGCGTTGTCCTCTCCCCGGATTTTGCCGGGACGACAGGAACCCCCTCGCGGGGACCACCAACACCAATGAGTGCGCGCTTATAAGGGTCGCGCTGGCCGTGTCAACGCCTCGCAAGAGCCGCGCATTCGGCATGCCGATGACAGGTCACGATATGATCGTTCACAAGGCCCGTCGCCTCCAGGAAAGCATACACAATCGTGGGGCCGCAAAATTTGAAGCCCGCTTTCTTGAGGTCCTTCGAAATCTGGGTCGATAAGGGCGTGAAGGGCGGCACGTCGGCCTGAACCGGCCAGGCGTTCTGTAAAGGAACGCCGTCAAAGTACTTCCATAAAAACTGATCGAAACCCACGCGGGCATGCAGTTCCTGATAGGCCCGGGCATTGTGAATGGTGGCCTCGATCTTGCCCCGATGACGAATAATGCCCGGATCAGCCAGCAGGCGGGCCACATCCGCCTCGCCCCACTCCGCAATGGTATCGGGATCGAATCCGGCAAAAGCTTTTCGAAAATTATCACGCTTTTTCAATATGGTAATCCAACTGAGGCCCGCCTGAAACCCATCCAGAATCAGCTTTTCCCACAAGGTGCGGGCATCATATTCGGGCACGCCCCACTCTGTATCGTGATACTCCACATAGATCTGCTCAGGCCCCGCCCAGCCACAACGTCCATCCATACCAGGCCCTTTTTAGTGATTGCAGAAAATTAGAACAAAATGCCAACATTAAGGATTTTTTACGGCTTCTGTTTCACTGTGACCAGAGGAATTGTGCCAGGGGGTCGCTGCCAGACCATGCAGAAACAACGAATGATGAATATCCCTCCGGGGGCCGATAATCCGCTGAACGCCGCCGTATCATCGCGCGATCGCAGCACGCTGGACATGGTGGCGCAAGCGGTCAAACATCAGCAAACGATGCTGGCCTATCAGCCGGTAGTGGTGGCACGCGATCCCGGGCGCGTCGGCTTTTACGAGGGACTGATTCGCGTCATGGACGAAACGGGGCGGGTGATTCCGGCCAAAGATTTCATGCCTGTGGTTGAACGCGCCGAACTGGGCCGCGAAATTGACTGCGTCGCGCTGAACATGGGGTTCAGGACGTTGCACGAAAACCCATCTGTGCGCCTCTCCATCAACATGTCCGCCCGCTCCATCGGGTATCAGCGTTGGATGCAGGTCATGAACCGATGGCTGAAAAAGGATGCGACGCTTGGCGAACGCCTGATCCTCGAAATCACCGAAAGCTCGGCGATGGATCAGCCGGAACTCGTCATCGACTTCATGGCACGGCTCAGCCGCAGGGGCATTTCCTTTGCGCTTGACGACTTCGGGGCAGGCTATACCGCGCTGAGATATCTCAAGGATTTCCTCTTTGATGTGCTCAAGATCGACATGATGTTCTGCAACGGGATCGCAAATGACCCCGACACGCAGGTGCTGACGCAAGCGATCATCCAGATCGCTCAGCACTTCGATATGCTGATCGTCGCCGAAGGGGTCGAACAACAGGCAGATGTCGACATGCTGACGGCTATGGGGGCCGACTGCCTGCAGGGCTATTACTTCGACGCGCCCAGCATCCGACCCGATTGGCTGTTTGACGGTGGCAAAGGTGCGGTCAAAGCGGGTATGCGCGCCTGAGACACCCTGTCCGTTGCCGCAGCGCGGCAAATGCAGTAAAGGTCCCGCGACGCGGGGCAATCTGGGGCCCGCACAACGTGCAAGTCTCGGACAGTCCTCGCCTTAACTGACAGAGGACCTGACCCTATGACCAATATCGTGATCGCTTCTGCTGCCCGGACTGCCGTTGGCAGCTTTGGCGGCTCTTTCGCCAACACGCCCGCACATGATCTGGGCGCCACCGTGCTCGAAGCCGTGGTAGAGCGCGCAGGCGTCGACAAATCCGAAGTGTCCGAGACGATCCTCGGTCAGGTTCTGACAGCGGCCCAAGGGCAAAACCCTGCCCGCCAGGCGCACATCAACGCGGGCCTTCCCAAAGAGGCAGCCGCATGGTCGATCAACCAGGTTTGCGGTTCCGGTCTGCGCGCCGTGGCCCTTGCCGCCCAGCACATCCAACTGGGTGATGCGGATATCGTGATTGGCGGCGGCCAGGAAAACATGACCCTCAGCCCCCATGCCGCATCGCTGCGCGCAGGCCATAAGATGGGCGACATGCAATATATCGACACCATGATCCGCGACGGTTTGTGGGATGCGTTCAACGGCTATCACATGGGTCAAACGGCTGAAAATGTTGCCGACCAATGGCAGATCACCCGCGAAGCGCAGGACGAATTCGCCGTGGCTTCGCAGAACAAAGCCGAAGCAGCCCAGAAAGCCGGTAAATTTGTGGATGAAATCACAGCCTTCACAGTGAAGACCCGCAAAGGTGACATTGTGGTCGATGCTGACGAATACATCCGCCACGGCGCCAACCTTGAGGCGATGGCAAAAATGCGCCCCGCCTTCACCAAGGATGGTTCGGTCACAGCCGCCAACGCTTCAGGCCTGAATGACGGGGCCGCCGCGGCCCTCATGATGACAGCCGAGAACGCGGAAAAACGCGGGATCGAGCCGCTGGCGCGCATCGCAAGCTACGCCACCGTCGGCCTCGACCCATCCATAATGGGTGTCGGGCCAATCTACGCCAGCCGCAAAGCACTGGAAAAAGCCGGTTGGAAGCCCGAAGACCTCGACCTGGTTGAGGCCAATGAGGCGTTCGCCGCCCAGGCCTGTGCCGTGAACAAGGACATGGGTTGGGACCCGGCCATCGTGAACGTGAACGGCGGCGCCATCGCAATCGGCCACCCCATCGGTGCCTCCGGCGCCCGGATCCTCAACACCCTGCTCTTCGAGATGAAGCGCCGCGACGCCAAGAAAGGCCTCGCCACGCTCTGCATCGGCGGCGGCATGGGCGTTGCCATGTGCCTTGAGCGCCCATAAGCGCTCGGATTGAGGTTCAGCGCGACTGATCCAGATCAAGGCGGCGCACCCCCGCGCCGCCTAACACCCCCTAAAGCATATCGGCGAAAATCACGCGTAATAATGTTGCGCGCACAACCGTTATGCGCGAAACAAGTGTAAACACCTAACGGAGGAATTCCATATGTCCCGCACAGCCCTTGTCACCGGAGGCAGCCGAGGCATCGGCGCCGCCATCTCAACCGCCCTCAAAGACGCAGGCTATGCCGTCGCCGCCACCTATGCGGGCAACGACGAAGCCGCCGCCAAGTTCACGGACGAGACGGGCATCAAGACCTACAAATGGAACGTCGCCGACTATGACGAATCCAAAGCGGGCATCGAAAAAGTCGAGGCCGATCTTGGCCCGATTGACGTTGTTGTGGCCAATGCGGGCATTACCCGCGATGCCCCATTCCACCGCATGACGCCAGAGCAGTGGCACCAGGTCATCGACACCAACCTAACCGGCGTCTTCAACACAGTGCACCCCATTTGGCCCGGCATGCGCGAGCGCAAATTCGGCCGCGTCATCGTGATCTCGTCGATCAACGGTCAGAAAGGCCAGTTCGCCCAGGTGAACTATGCCGCAACCAAAGCGGGCGACCTGGGCATCGTGAAATCGCTGGCTCAGGAAGGTGCGCGCGCAGGCATCACCGCCAACGCGATCTGCCCCGGCTATATCGGCACGGACATGGTGATGGCGGTTCCGGAAAAGGTCCGCGAAAGCATTATCGCACAGATCCCCGCGGGCCGTCTGGGCGAGCCAGAAGAAATCGCGCGTTGCGTGGTGTTTCTGGCATCGGACGATTCGGGCTTTATCAACGGGTCGACCATTTCGGCCAACGGCGCGCAATTCTTTGTCTAATCGGTGCCGCGTCGGGCAAAACACCGACGCGATACCGACGTAATACCGACGTTAAACAGGCGTTGAAAAAAGGGCCGGTGCATCACGCACCGGCCCTTTTCAAATCCCGTAAGATGGTGGCCACCATCAGCGGGAAGTCTTGGCCCCAAACAGCCAGTTCCAGGCGTCTTTCATGGCTTTGGCGCGCTCTTCGTGTGCGTTCACCATGGCGTTGCGGGCGGCGGGGTTGGTTGTGGCTTCGATCATCGTTGTCATCCTTTGGCGCTTGTTCGTCTTGAGACTGATATGCGCCTTTCCATGCCCTGCGACAAACGAGACTTTTCACCGCTTCACATAAGGTATACTTAAGTGATATGCCGGATCGCCTTCCCCCACTGACCGCCTTGCGCGCCTTTGATGCCGCCGCGCGCCATATGTCCTTTGCCAAGGCAGCGGACGAATTGCATGTCACGCCGGCGGCCTTGTCGTTCCAGATCAAGTCACTAGAACAGCATCTCGGTGCCCCCCTTTTTCGCAGGTTGAACAGAGCGGTCGAGCTGACGGATGCGGGCAAGGCCCTTGCCCCCGGCGCATCAGACGGATTTCAAACACTGGCCGCGGCATGGCGTTCCGCGGAACGAACGCAAGACAATCAAACACTTACCGTAACTGCAGGGCCAGCGTTTACAGCCAAGTGGCTGGCCCCGCGCCTCTACGAGTTTGCCCAATCGCATCCCGAGGTCGAGTTGCGCTTTTCCGCGTCCCTCAAATTGATGGACTTTGGGCGGGACGCGATTGACGTTGCCATCCGCTTTGGACGCGGCGCGGATGAGGGGCTCTATTCCGTCCCTCTGGCCGAAGAATGGGTGTGCCCCGTCATGACCCCGGCCATGGCCGCGCAACATCCCACACCGCAAAGCCTGACCAAAGCGCCTCTTATTTTTGACGATAGCATCAGTTTTATCGAACCGCGCAGCGACTGGGAGGCATGGTTTCGCGCCATGGGTACCGACTTTGCGCCGACCCACGGTCCAAGGTTCAGCCAGGCCGATCACGCCATCGACGCCGCATTGGCGGGCGTGGGTGTCGTACTTGGCAGACGTGCCCTCGTGGTCAAAGACATCGCCGACGGGCGTCTGGTCATGCCCTTCCCCACTGGCTTGAATACAGGCGTGCGTTTTCGCTTTCTTTGTGCCAAAGGCGCTGAAGAACGCCCGCAAATCGCAGCCTTTCGGGATTGGATGATGGCCGAAATCGACAAAACTTCCCATATCACAGAGGCTATGACGCTGATCGCCGCTGCGGATTTAGCGCAGGGATGAGCAAACATCGCGCCACGCTGATTGGTTTCATTGCTGTCCTGCTCTGGGGTTTGCTGGCACTGTTTACCGTGGGCGCCGCTCCGACGCCCCCCTTCTTGCTGAACGCCGTATGTTTTTTCATCGGCGGGACACTGGGCCTGATCTGGACAGCAGCATCCGGCGGCCTTGGGCAACTGCGCCACGTCCCACCGCGCGTCTATATCCTCGGCACGTTGGGCCTGTTCGGCTATCACGCACTCTATTTTTCGGCCTTGCGCCTTGCCCCGGCAGCCGAGGCGAGCCTGATCGCCTACCTGTGGCCCTTGCTGATCGTACTTTTGTCGGGTCTTTCACCGGGCGAACAGTTGCGCAGCGGCCATATCATCGGCGCGCTGGTCGGCTTTGCCGGGGCGGCTTTGATCATCTCTGGAGGCGGGGCGGGCTTTGACCCCACCGCTTTGGGCGGCTACCTCTTGGCCGCTGCCTGCGCCATGACATGGTCCAGCTATTCGGTGCTTTCGCGCAGTTTCGGGACGGTCCCAACGGCTTCCGTCGCGGTGTTCTGCATCGCCAGCGCGCTCCTGTCACTGCCCTTGCACCTCGCTTTTGAAGTCACGGCATGGCCCGAAGGCGCCTTGGGCTGGGCAAGTATGATGCTTTTGGGCCTCGGCCCGGTCGGCTTGGCCTTTTACGTCTGGGATATCGGCGTCAAACGGGGCGACATCCAGATGTTGGGCACCGCGTCATACGCAGCGCCCTTGTTGTCGACACTTGTTCTGGTGGTGGCCGGTGTGGCCGCGCCCAGTTGGACACTGGCCCTAGCGGCCATCCTGATCACCGCCGGGGCGCTCCTTGCGGCGCGCGCCAGCCTCAGAAACGGGTGATCACCCCGATAATCGGGTGATTTCTTCTTTCAGCTTCAGTTTTTGCTTTTTCATGGCAGCGACTTCGATCGTGTCTGCTGCGGGGGACCGTTGCGCCAGATCGACTTGTTCGCTCAGGGTCCGATGCTTCTTTTTCAACTCTTCGAGATGGGCTGTCACGCTCATGCAGTACTCCTTGCTGATAAAGTGCACCTCCATCGAACCACAGAATTTGCGCTGTGTCACGCCGCAGGCGCAGCATATGGATAGGCTAGCGCGCAGACCCTTAACGACAGATTAATCAAAAAGCGGTGCCCCATCGCGCAAAACCGATTGGATTTCAGGGCGGTAGCTGTCGCGATCCGCCACATGGGCCGCGCCCTGATGCAAAATGACAGGCGCGTGCAGGCGAAATTCTGCCCGCCCGCTCTTGCGTGCCCGGAAAATCACGAGCTCAGCCGGTTTTCCAGCGCGTGGACACAGCGGCCAGATTTGAAAACTGCCCAAGCGGCCGGCGGCGGCGGCCAGAATATCAGGCACCCGCTCCACCCTGTGGATCATGTGCAGGTGCCCCTTGTACGCGAGGCGCCGTGCCGCCACATCGACCCAATCCGCCAATGGCGTGTCGATGCCCAATGCCCCTTCGCGCCCCGGGTCCTCGGCACTGTGGCCCGCCCCACGATCAAAATAGGGCGGATTGGCGAGTACGTGGTCAAAACTCTGTTCGCGCACGGCAAAGGGCAAGCCCTTCAAATCCGCCGTCACCACATCCAAACCATTACGCGCCGCCAAAGCCGCATAACCCGCCTGCCGCTCGACCCCCAGCAAGCGCAGGCCCGGAACCCGCGCGCCCAGACACAAGGCCGCCGCCCCCACACCACAGCCCAAATCCAGCACCGATTGCCCCGCCTTTGCAGGCACCGAGGCGGCCAGCAAAACCGGATCAACCCCCGCCCGATACCCCCGTCGGGGCTGCCACAAATGCAGCTTACCACCCAGAAAGGCGTCGCGGGTCAGGTCAGTATCCGAGGTCGATGTCATTATCCGTCATCACCCGCAACGCGGCCGCGTGATCCCCTTCGCGCACCATTAAACGGCGCGGGAAAATACCTATGCCGCCTTCGAGGATGCTCATGTTTACGTCCATCTGAAAGCAGTCTATATCCTCGCCCTCGAGAAGGGCCGAGGCGAATGCGATAATCGTCGGGTCGGTGCTGCGCAAAAGTTCCTTCATATCATGGATGTAGGGGCATCGCGGCCTAAATGTCGAGAGGGCTTGGGGGCATGAGCATGGACGCAGCTGAGATCACAAAACCGCATGACCGTCTGGCCGCCTGGCTTGCTGCGGACATGGAGGCCGTGAACACCCTCATTCGCGAGCGCATGGCGTCCAAACACGCCCCCCGCATCCCCGAAGTGACCCGCCATCTGGTCGAGGCGGGCGGCAAACGTCTGCGCCCCATGCTGACGCTGGCCACGGCCCACATGTGCAACTATGCCGGCCCCTATCATGTGCATCTGGCCGCCACGGTCGAGTTCATTCACACCGCGACCCTGCTGCATGACGATGTGGTGGATGAAAGCGCTCAGCGCCGGGGGCGGCCCACTGCCAACCTGCTCTGGGACAACAAATCATCCGTGCTGGTGGGGGATTACCTTTTTTCCCGCAGCTTTCAGCTGATGACCGAGACGGGCAATATGGACGTGTTGCGCATCCTTTCGGACGCCTCCGCCACGATTGCCGAGGGCGAGGTGTTGCAAATGACAGCCGCCCAGGATCTGGCGACCGACGAGGCTGTTTATCTGCAAGTGGTGCGCGGCAAGACGGCGGCGCTGTTTTCGGCCGCGACCGAAGTGGGCGGTGTCATCGCAGGGGCCGACAAGGCCACTGTGCAGGCCCTGTTCGATTATGGCGACGCTCTTGGCATTGCCTTTCAGATTGTCGATGACCTGCTGGATTATCAGGGCCAATCCTCGGCTACGGGCAAGAACGTGGGCGACGATTTCCGCGAACGCAAGCTGACCCTGCCGGTGATTAAGGCGGTGGCATTGGCCGACGCTGAGGAACGTGCCTTTTGGTGGCGCACCATCGAAAAGGGCCAGCAAGGCGACGGCGATCTGGAACATGCTTTGGCGCTGCTGCATCGCCACGGCACGCTTGAAGCGACCAAGGACGACGCGATCACCTGGGCCACCAGGGCCAAAGCCTCGCTTGCCGTTCTGCCACCGCACGACTTGCGCGACACGTTGATTGAGCTTGCCGATTACGTGGTCGAGCGGATCAACTGAGGCGCTGCGCGCCGACCGCCCTTCAGCCGCCCGACGCGGATCCACCAACCCGGATGTGTCGCGCTGATCGCCTCGGCGGCAGCGGTGGCCTCATGCATCCGGATAAACAGCCCAAAACAGGTGGCGCCAGAGCCTGACATGCGCGTCAGGCGACAGGCCTGATCCTTCCCCAACGCCTCCAGAACCGCACCGACCTCGGGGCAGACCTCAAGCGCAGGCGCTTGCAGATCATTGCGCTGCGCACCCAGCCAATCGAGCACCAGATCACGATCCTCAAAGTCACGCGGTAACCGGTCAAGGGCCGGGTTTTCCTTGCGCGCCAACCGCTTGAACACGGTAGGCGTCGACACCTGCACACGCGGGTTCACCAGCACAATCGGGTAAGGATGCAGATCGGAAATCGGCGTGATCTGCTCACCAATCCCTTGCACGCGTGCAGGGGTGCTCGGGACGCACATAGGTACATCGGCGCCTATCTCCATCAGGGCCACAGCATCCTCGGCGGTCGGATCGCGCGGGGCGTCCCTGCCTTCGACAGCGGCGCGCAGCGCCAGAACCCCGCGATAGGTGGCCGCCGCATCCGCCGACCCGCCGCCAATTCCAGAGGCGATGGGCAGTTGCTTGTCGAGATGCATGGACAGGGCTTCCTCGCCCCAGAACCGCGCGGCGGTGGCCGACATGATGTTGCCATCTCCCGCCAGATCGGGGGTGGCCTCCGGGCCGGACACGTCCAACCCACCAGGGCCGTCGACACTCAGGGTGACGGTGTCGCCAATATCGGCAAAGGCCACCAGCGTGTCCAAAAGGTGATAGCCATCACTCCGTTGGCCAGTGACATGAAGGCAAAGGTTGATCTTGGCCGGGGCAAAAACCTCGACCCCGATCTTATCCTTCGTCATCCGTCACCTTCAAAGGCGCGGACCCTTCTTCTTCCAGCACCTGGTCCAGACCAACCTCAAGCTTGCGGCGCATCCGTTCGGGATCGGCCTCCCCGTCCACGTCCTCGGGGTCGACAAAGCTCAGGGCGCGCATCCACTGAAAGCGGGCCTCGCGTTCGCGACCTACAGCCCAATAGACATCACCCAAATGGTCATTGACCACCGGATCGACAGGCATCAGCTCAACCGCGCGCTCCATATGGCCCACGGCCTCGCCATAACGGCCGAGGCGGTACAGCACCCATCCCAGCGAGTCGACGATATAGCCGCTGTCAGGGCTGGCCGCGACAGCCTCTTCGATCAGGGCCAGGGCCTCGTCCAGCTTGATCTGCTTTTCCACCAGCGAATAGCCAAGGTAGTTCAGCACCTGTGGCTGACCCGGGTTCAGTTCAAGCGCGCGGCGGAAATCCGCCTCGGCCCGCGGCCACTCGTCCAGACGTTCCAGCGAAATCGCGCGGGCATAATGCAGGAACCACTGGCCCTGACTGGTCTCGTCGCTCAACTCAAGGGCTCGGTCATAGGCGGCAGTCGCGGCCTCAAACCGGTCTTGCTGGCGCAACACGTCGCCAAGTGTGGAATGGACGACAGGCAACTCACCAAAACGCTTGGCCAGTTGCTCCAAAACTTCCACCGCCGCATCCAGCTTGCCAGACTGGCGCAAGGCCGCGGCCCGGCCCAGTTCCGCGGCGTGAAAGGCAGGGTGATCGGCGGGCACTTCCTTGTAGGCAGCGTTGGCCAGTTCATGTTGATCAAGCGATTCCAGCAACTCGGCGCTCAGCAAAAGCGCATCCACATGATCGGGGCGCAGATAGCGGGCAAGGCGGGCATAAAGCAGGGTATATTCCGCCCCCGCATCCTGGCGCAGTGCCCCTGCGACCGAGAAAAACACCTCGGCGGCGCCGTCGCGGGGCGAAGTGATATAGGTGTAAGGGACTGTCTCACCCGCTGCCAGGGCGTCGGCCATGGCGGTCAGTTCGGGATCACTGGCCGAACCAAAGGCGCGGCGGATCGAGGCGACAGCCTCGTCATTGCGGCCCAGTTGCGACAGCACTTCGGCCCGCGCCATTGCACCGCGACGGGTGCGTTGCAGAGGGCCGTCGTTTTGAGCGGCAAAGATGGCCTCGGCCTCTTCAAACTGGCCCAGACCGGCCAGCGCCATCGCCTTGTGATACATGGCAAAACCTTGCAGGCCCGGCTCTTGGGCGATGGTATCAAAGCTGGCCATACCAGCCGAAGCGTCCCCCGCACCGACTTGTGCCCAGGCCTCCAGCAGGCCATCCACCAGCGGGCCGATGCCCATGGTCTCGCGATCGCGAGCCAGATAACCCTCGTAATCCTCGGCCTGCAACAGCACCGCGATGCTGACCATATGGGCCGCCTGACTACGCAGATCGCGCGCCTCAAGCATCGTGGCCAGCGGCTTGGCCCGGTCCACCCGGCCCAGGGCAAGCTGGGCAATGATCGCGTTTTCGATCATTTCGGCATTGCTGGGATCGCGGGCAAGGGCCTGACTGTAATACTGAGCGGCAGCGTCAAAATCCCGGCGCGCGGCGGCATGTTGACCCGCAAGGTAAGCACCCGCCACCGATTGCGCAGGCGCAGGCCCCGTCAACGACACGGCAAGAGCGCAGGCAAGGGCAAGCCCGGCAGAAAAAGACGTCAGTGTGCGGATCACGAGGCGGCGCTCCTGTAATGGCGAAAAGCATTCGTTTGAGGGGTCAAGCTAACACGGCCTGCGCCCGTTGCAATCGCCCAAGCGTCGCAGGGCACTGACAACCCCGCGAGGATGCG
Source organism: uncultured Tateyamaria sp. (assembly GCF_947503705.1). Classification (GTDB taxonomy): domain Bacteria; phylum Pseudomonadota; class Alphaproteobacteria; order Rhodobacterales; family Rhodobacteraceae; genus Tateyamaria. The sequence continues at coordinate 223,850 of NZ_CANNES010000004.1, forward strand.
ACCCACCGCCCAAAACGCAAACAGGCGCGAGGGGTCCCGCGCCTGTTTATCCCCGACCAAAGCCGCAGGTTTACATATTGGGATAGTTCGGCCCGTCCCCGCCCTGGGGAGTCGTCCAGTTGATGTTCTGGCTGGGGTCCTTGATGTCGCAGGTCTTGCAGTGCACACAGTTCTGGAAGTTGATGACAAAGCGGGTGTCCTTGCCCTCTTCTTCCACAAATTCGTAGACGCCCGCCGGGCAATAGCGCGCCGAGGGGCCCGCATATTTCGCCAGGTTCACGGCCACGGGCACCGACGCATCTTTCAGATGCAAGTGTGCGGGCTGGCTTTCCTCGTGATTGGTAAAGGAAAACGCAACATTGGTCAGCCGGTCGAACGACAGCTTGCCGTCGGGCTTGGGATACGCGATCGGCTTGTGCTTGGAAGCCTCTTCGGTTGCGTCGGCGTCATTCTTGCCATGCTTTTGCGTACCAAACAGGGAAAAGCCCATCGTATTGGTCCACATGTCCAACCCGCCCAGCATCAGGGACGCGGTCAGGCCGTATTTCGACCAGAACGGTTTGACGTTGCGCACTTTCTTCAGGTCCGCCCCAATGGCACCGCCGCGCACTTCCGCTTCGTAAGACGACAGCTCGTCCCCGGATCGGTCCGCCTTGATGGCGCGGAACGCTGCCTCTGCCGCGGCCTTGCCCGACAGCATCGCATTGTGGTTGCCCTTGATGCGCGGCACGTTGACCATGCCCACCGAACAGCCCAGCAAGGCCACGCCCGGCGCGACCATCTTGGGCATCGACTGATAGCCACCCTCAGAGATCGCGCGCGCACCGTAAGCCACGCGCTTGCCGCCTTTCAGCAGGTCGGCAACCATCGGGTGATGCTTGAAACGCTGGAATTCCATGTAGGGGAACAGATGCGGGTTCTTGTAGTTCAGGTGCACCACGAAACCCACATAAACCTGATTTTTCTCAAGGTGATAGATGAACGAACCGCCACCCGCATTGCTGCCCAAAGGCCAGCCCATCGTGTGGGTGACCGACCCTTCGCGGTGCTTTTCGGGATCAATCTCCCAGATCTCTTTCATACCCAGGCCGTATTTCTGCGGCTCATGGCCTTGGGCCAGATTGTACTTGGCAATAACCTCTTTGGACAAAGAGCCACGCACACCCTCGCTCAGGAAAACATATTTGCCGTGCAGTTCCATGCCCGGTTCGGTGCCTTCACCGATTGAGCCATCCGCCTCCAGGCCAAAGACACCGGCCACGACACCTTTGACTTCGCCATTGTCGCCATAGACCAGCTCGGAACAGGCCATGCCGGGGAATATCTCGACGCCCAGTTCCTCGGCTTGCTCGGCCATCCAGCGGCACACATTGCCCATCGACACGATGTAATTGCCGTGGTTGTTCATCAGGGGCGGCATGGGGAAGTTGGGGATACGGATCTGACCCGCCTCACCCAGCATGTAAAAGTTGTCGTCCTTCACAGGCACGTTCAGGGGCGCGCCCTTTTCCTTCCAATCGGGGATCAGTGCGTCCAGACCGCTAGGGTCCAGGACCGCCCCGGACAGGATATGGGCGCCCACTTCGGACCCTTTTTCCAGAACCACGACGTTCAGGTCCGCATCCAATTGCTTGAGCCGGATCGCCGCCGACAGACCCGCAGGCCCCGCGCCCACGATCACAACGTCATATTCCATCGTTTCGCGTTCAATCTCGGCCATGATCGGCAGCTCCCTATCTTGCGTTGCCCTGAGCCTCCCAAAGGCCCGGAAATTCCGTTCGGAATTGGCTAGCCGAGCGCCAGCAGCATTGCAATCGCGACACCGCGTAAAAATACGCGATGGCGGCGATGGGTCACAGAATCCTTGCTTTCGTTGGGCAAAGGTCCATGCTGTCTGATACTTTTATTAAAGGAACAAAAAATGGCTGTTACTCTTCAGGTTATGTACCCGATCTCAGACGGCACGACATTTGACGATGCCTATTACGCGTCCACCCACATGGATCTGGTCAACGAACATATGGGCCAGCATATTTCCGACACCGTCGTCACCAAAGGACTTGCAGGCGGCCCTGACACGCCACCTGCCTTCCACGCGGTGGCCACAATGGTCTTTGCGGATCAGGGCGCCATGGATGCAGCCCTAGGCGCAGCCGGGCCTGTTCTTGCCGACATTCCGAACTTTACCAACGCCGCACCGCAAATGCTGATCGGGCAAACCTACGCCTGATCCGGGCGGTCGCCCATCAAATATCTAGGACCGGTGCCGCGCGTCGCGGCCCGGTCTGCCGGGTTATAAAGCGCGCAGGCCTCCAGGCTCAGACAGCCGCAGCCGATGCAGCCATCCAGCGTGTCGCGCAGCTTCTCCAGCCGGGCGATACGGATGTTCAGATCATCACGAAAGGCGGCACTGATGCGTGCCCAATCGGCCTTGGACGGGGCGCGGTGGCGGGGCAGCTTGTCCAACTCCACCTTGATCTGGGCCAGGGTAAAACCAAACTGCTGCGCCACCATGATGAAACTCAGCCGCCTTATATCGGCCCGCTGAAAGCGGCGGCGGCCTGCATCATTGCGCCAGGGGGCCACCAACCCCTCATCCTCGTAATAGCGGATCGCAGACACGGCCAGACCCGTCCGGGCCGCCATATCCCCAATGCTCAAACCCTCTGAAACAGCCACGCGAAAAAACCTCTTGACCTAAAGCTCACTTGAGGTGGGACACTACCCCCATCACGCAACAAAAGGAACGCGCAAATGGCCGCTCAACTTGAACATACCAACTTCACCGTCTCCGATCCCGACGCCACGGCCAAATGGATGTGCGACCTCTTTGACTGGAAGGTCCGCTGGACGGGCGGCTCGCGCGAGGTGGGCTATTCGGTGCATGTCGGCACCGATGACCGCTATCTGGCACTTTACGTGCCCAAGGCCGGCGGCGTGAACCCGCGCGAGGACAATTACACCACCAAGGGCGGGCTAAACCACATCGCCGTGGTGGTAGACGACATTGACGCCATGCGCAGCCGGGTCACCCAGGCAGGCTTTGAGGCCGGCGAACACTACGATTACGAGCCTGGGCAACGGTTCTATTTCCACGACCATGACGGCATCGAATACGAGATCGTGCAATACGACTGACGCAAGCGGCGCGGACAGCGTCCCAAATCCCCTTGCATTCCCCCGCCCCATTGGGTCAGGTAATCCCCATCGCATGACAGGCGGCCCGCACCCCGGGCCGCCCACTCTTATCTGGACGTAGCCGATGGAAAAAATTCCGATGACCCGCGCCGGGGCCCAAGCCCTGGAGACCGAGTTGAAACAGCTCAAGACCGAAGAACGGCCCGCCATCATCAAGGCGATTGCCGAAGCACGCGAGCATGGCGACCTGTCGGAAAACGCAGAATATCACTCGGCCAAGGAAAAACAGTCCTTCATCGAAGGGCGGATCAAGGAACTTGAAGGGGTGATTTCGCTGGCCGAAGTCATTGATCCCTCCAAACTTTCGGGCGCAATCAAATTCGGCGCGCGGGTCACGCTCGTGGACGAAGACACCGACGCCGAAAAGACCTATCAGATCGTCGGCGAATACGAGGCCAACATCGAAAAGGGCCTTTTGAACATAAAATCGCCCATTGCCCGTGCCCTCATCGGCAAGGAAGAGGGCGACAGCGTCGAAGTGCGCACGCCAGGGGGCGAAAAGTCCTACGAAGTGCTGAAAATCGTCTATAGCTAAGGCCATGGCCGACACGTCCAAATCACAGTCACGACCGACCCCGCTGGGCATCTATGACAAACCGCAAGCACGCGGTGTCACGGGGATCGAAGCGGTGGCCATCGCGCTCTCGGCGCTTTGGCTGCTCGGTTCGGCCGCGTTTTTCATGCTGGGCACTGATAACCCGACCAGCAGCGTCGATGGGCTGCAATTTCTCGTCACGATGCTTGCCGTTTTCATGCCCGTCGCCATGATCTGGGTCGCGGCGACGGCCGCCCGGTCCAGCCGGGTGATGCGCGAAGAAAGCCAACGGCTGCAGGCCGCCATAGACGCCATCCGGCAGGCCTATATCGCGCAGCAACAGGGCCGCGACCTGTCGTCCGAACCCTCCGTGTCGCGCAAGCTGGACGAGATTGCCGCCGCCGCCCGCAACACCGAAACGGCCCTCGCCACCTTCCAAAGCAGCCGCCGCGAAAGCGACGCACCAAAGCGGGCCCCAACGCCCGAACCCGCGCCACAGCCCGACGACCAGCCGGCTCTCGCCCTCGGCACCACCGCCGAAGATATCGCGCCGCCTCTGGCCACGACCGACTTTATCCGCGCACTCAATTTCCCCGAAACCGCCGAAGACGAGGCAGGCTTTGCCGCCCTGCGCAAGGCGATGAAAGACCGCGACACCGCCCAACTGATCCAGGCGGCCCAGGATATCCTGACACTGCTCAGCCAGGACGGCATCTATATGGACGACCTGCGCCCCGACCGCGCCCGCCCCGAGATTTGGCGCCAATTTGCCAGCGGCGCACGTGGACGTGCGGTGGCCCCTTTGGGCGGGGTGCGCGACCGCTCGTCCCTGGCCCTGACCGCAGGCCGGATGAAGCAAGACCCGATCTTCCGCGACGCGGCACACCACTTCTTGCGCCGGTTCGACAAGGCGATCTCCGCCTTTGCCGAAACCGCCTCTGACGCTGAACTGTCAGAGCTCAGCGACACGCGTACCGCCCGCGCCTTCATGCTGCTGGGCCGGGTTGCAGGCACCTTCGATTGACGCATCCGCCCATCACGCGCATCCCCGCCCCCGGCAGCGGGCGCAGCGACGCGGTCGCCGCTGACGGCTATGCCTACGCGGTCGCAACCGACCCGCATTGTGCCGATGGCATCACCGCCCAAACCCGCAACACCTTGCACGATCTTGACCGGCTGCTGCACGCCGTTGGCAGTGACAAGACAAGGCTGTTGCAGGCCACCGTCTACCTCAGCGATATTGATCTCAAACCGCAGATGGATGACGTCTGGCGCGACTGGATTGGCCCCGAAGAAAATTGGCCGCAACGCGCCTGCATCGGCGTCGGCCTGACCAAAGGTTACCTGATCGAAGTGGTCGTGATCGCGCAAGCGAGTTGACGGCTAAAGCCCAAAGCCACCCCAAGGGATATAGCGGACAGGATCGCCCGGGCGCACATGCAGCGCGCCATCGGGCAGTTCGACCAAACCATCGGCCCAGGCCAGTCCGCTGATCCGCCCCGACCCTTCCGAGGCAAAAACCTCAACCCGGCCGTCTCGAACCCGCGCCCTCAAATACTCGCGCCGCCCCGGTTTCTTGCGCTTCTCGAATGCGGCCGGCAGGTCGAATCCCTGCGGCTCCGCCCAATCCGCCCCGGCCATCTGCGCCAGCGCTGGCGCGCCAAAGACCAGGGTACAGACCATGGCCGCCACCGGATTGCCCGGCAGGCCAAATACCGGCGTGCCGTTCCACATGCCCAGGGCCAGCGGGCGGCCCGGCTTGATCGCAATGCGCCACAACGCCATCGCCCCCGCCTCATTCAGCAACGCCGACACATGGTCCTCGTCGCCGGCCGAGGCCCCGCCGCTGGTCAGGATCACATCCGCCTGCCCGGCAGCCATGTCCAGACGGCCCCGCAGGGCCGTACGATCATCCGCCACCTGACCAAGGTCCACAGGCACATGGCCCAGCTTGCGGATCAGCCCCATCAACATGGGCCGGTTCGCATCAAAAATCTGACCAGCCGCCGCCGCCTGCCCCGCCTCGACCAACTCATCGCCGGTCGACAAAACGCCCACACGCAGCGGCGCATAGGTCTTCACATCTGGAACGCCCACAGCCGACAGGATCGCCAGATCGGCGGCGGTCAACCGTCGCCCGCGCGCGGCCACGACGTCGCCCGTCATCACATCTTCGCCCGCCTTGCGCGTGTTGGCCCCCGCCTTGATTGGGCCGTTGAACTGCACGGCACCGTCCAGCACTTCCACATCCTCTTGCAAGATCACGGTGTCCACGCCCTCGGGAAGGGCCGCGCCCGTCAGAATGCGCACCGCCGAACCGGCTGGCACTGCCATATCCAACCTCAAACCAGCCGCCGCTTGCGCCGCCACCAAAGGCAACCGGTGCGGCCCCGCGCTGCGGCCCCCGGCAAACCCATAGCCGTCCACCGCTGTATTGGGCAGCGGCGGGTTCGACCGCGCCGCGCGCACATCGGCTGCCAAGACGCGGTCCAGGGCCTGCGCAACCGGCAAGGTCTCTATCGCCACAACAGGTGTCAACCGCGCCTGCAAATCGGCCAACGCGTCATCCACCGGCGTCCAGTTCACACCCGGCGGCAAGGCAAAACAGTCATTGCGCAGCGGCGTCGCGTCCCCGCGCAATTCGGCCTCATGGCCCAGACCGAAAATCCAGCCCTCCGGGTTCGCAGGCACATCCAGCATCTGCGCCAGCCGCGCAGGGGCCAGCGCTGCAAATTGCCGGGCCAAATCGTGGACCTGCCATTGATCCTTGATCCATCCCTCGGCTGCGGGGCCCACTGTCAGCGACGGCCAGACCTCGACCAAAGCAATCGGCGCGTCTAGTGGCTCAAAGGGCCATACGGATACGTCGGGTGCAAAATGGCGGCGCAGCCGCGCCAGTACGGGCAGGCCCATCATCGCCTGACCACCCACCGACCCCACACCCGACATCTGCCAGAGGGTAAAGGCACCCGTGGCCCGCGCCTCGGCCTCACGTCGCGCGGCAAAGGGGCTGTTATACCCCACCTTGGTCCGGGGCAGGCCCGCAATGTCGCGCTTGAGCGCGTTGCCCCAAAACGGACCTTTGCCGCCAAAACGCTGGTTGATCTCGCCCGCCAGATCAAAGCGATTGTTGGCGCGGGGCTCATCCTCGACCCGCGCCTCAAACCAGTCCCAGAGCGCAAAAGGATCATCCGACCCGGTCAAAGCCGCACCAAATCCCGCAGGGTAACCAAAGGGGAAGTCAAAGCCTAACAGCACCCGTCGCCCGGCGGCACGTTCGGCTCTTATAACATCCATCAGCCAAGCCTCGGCCAACTGGCGATTGCGCAGATACACCGCGTCTTCGACAACACCGCAACGCGCGATACAGGCCCAGATCGCATCGGCCTGCGGCTTGGCCGCCCCCTGATTGCCCCCCGACCAATCCACCATGACAAAAGTGTCAAAATGCGCGGTCACAGCCCCACCTCGGCCAGGATGAAATCAGCAATAGCGGTAGTGTCATCAAGGTCAAAGACGGTCCGATCCAGCGTCAAAGCCGTGTCGCTGGCCACTGCCCGCACGGTCGGATCATCCGGCGCAATCAACGGGTTGCCGGTCACGGCCCGGTGGGCCTCGACCTTGGGATGGGCATCGCGCTTGTACCCCTCGATCAGAACCAGATCGACGGGGGCCAGCTTGGTCAGTAATTGGGCAAGGCTTGGCTCGTCCTCCTCGCGCAGCTCATGCATCAGGGCAAAACGGTTGCGCGAGGCCAACAGCACCTCGGTCGCGCCCGCAACGCGATGGCGATAGCTGTCCTTTCCGGGGTGGTCCACGTCAAAGCGGTGGTGGGCATGTTTCACGGTCGACACCGAAATGCCGCGCCCCGTGATCTCGGTCACCAAACGCTCCATCAGCCCGGTCTTGCCAGCGTTCTTCCACCCTACGATACCGTATAGTTTCATTGCATCGCCTCTGCCCGCGCCAGATCATCGGGCGTGTTTACGTTGAAAAAGGCGGCCTCGTCCGGGAACATCGCCAATCGTCCATCATGACGGTCGGTCCACATCACCACCTTGCGGACACCATCCGCCAAGGCCGCGCGCAAATCCTCACGCAGGGCGACGGGCCAGAGGCCGAATGTCGGATGGCGGGCCTTGCCACGTTCAGGGTCGGGGGTCGCGGCCAAGGCCAAAGGATGCGCCATCCCTTCGGCAGCCAATTGCAGGCGCGGCACCAGATCGCAGGGGAAAAACGGCGTGTCGGCGGCGGCGGTCACAATCGTCTCCGCCCCCTGCGCCGCCGCCCAGTCCAGGCCCGCCAGCACTCCAGCCAAAGGCCCGGCAAAGCCCTCAATACTATCGGAAATCACAGGCAGGCCAAGACCCGCAAAACGGGCAGGATCGCCATTGGCATTCAGCGCCATGTCCGCCACCTGCGGGCGCAACCGATCCATCACATGGCCCAACAGAGTCGTATCGCCCAGTGTCAACAAGCCCTTGTCACCACCGCCCATGCGCGTGGCCTGACCGCCCGCCAGAATGACACCCACCGGGGGCCTCATGCGCCGGTCCCCCGCCATGCCGCCACCTGGTCCAGAACCGGCGCAGCACCGTCATGCAACGCATGTACCGGCAACACAAAGCCTTGGACACCCACGATAAAAACGATCAATCCCTTGTCATGCGCCACCGCATCCACCGCCTCCCAGGGAATATCAACCTTGATCCCCCACACCTCATGGTGCACCCCACCCGGCGACAGACGTACCCGTATGGGTACATCAACCATCCGTGCCATCGCCATGCGCGTATCAGGTCGCGTGACGGCCCGGGTGAACAGCATCATGCCAAAGCCGACGGCCAGCACGATCATCAGGCCAATCCAGCCGGTCGTGTCCGTGATCAACGACAAAACATAGAGCACACCGCCCCCTAGGGCGGCATAGGCCAACCCTTGGAGCACGCTGTGCACTTGCGCACCCACATGCCAAAGCGGTGGGAATACCTGTCGCCAGATCATGCGGCCCGCCAGCCTCACCTCCGCCGGGGACAGCGTGAATTGCGCCGCGACATCGCTCACGTCTTGGCACCCTTGCGCCCGGATTTGCGCGGCTCATCCGCCACCGCGGCCGGGTCCGCATCGCGCACCAATCGGTCCTCGCCGCTCAGGCAGACAAAACGCTGCCCTCGCATCCGGCCAATCAGTGTCAGGCCCACCTGCTGCGCAATCTCGACACCCCAGGCGGTAAAGCCCGAGCGCGAAGCCAGCACCGGAATACCCATCATCGCCGTCTTGATCACCATCTCAGAGGTCAGGCGACCCGTGGTATAAAGAATCTTGTCCTCAGCCCCGACACCCTCTGCCATCATCCAACCGGCAATCTTGTCGACCGCATTGTGACGGCCCACATCCTCCATATAGACCAAAGGGCGGTCGCCCTGACACAGCACCGTGCCATGAATCGCCCCCGCCTCGAGGTAGAGCGATGGGGTTCGATTGATCCGCGCCGACAAGGCATAGAGCCACGAAGTGCGCACAGAGACAGCAGGCAGGTTCACCCCCTCCAACCCCTCCATCATGTCGCCGAACACGGTGCCCACGGCACAGCCGCTGGTGCGCGTTTTCTTCTTCAGCTTTTCCTCGTGATCTGTCGCCACGGCCGTGCGCACAATCACCGTCTCCAACTCTTCGTCATAATCGATGCCGGTGACGACATCCTCCGCCTTCAACATCCCTTGATTGCGCAAAAAGCCCAAGGCCAGATAGTCGGGATAATCGCCAATAGTCATCGCCGTGACGATTTCCTGACTGTTGAGAAAGATGGTCAGGGGCCGCTCCTCAACCACGGACGTGACGACCTCGGCCCCCGTCTGATCATGGCCCACAACGCTCCGGGTCAGGCGCGGCGCATTCGGGTCAGGCGCAATCACATAGCCCGCAACATCCTCATTTTGCGCCAATTGCATCCCCCCCGACGGACAGCTAATCCTTGGCCACCAATCTAAGGAACCTCCATGCCCATCACCACCCCAAAATCCGCCTATATGGCGGGGCTGCGCGACGGCGCACCCTTCATGCTGGTGGCAGGCCCCTTTGCCCTGCTCTTTGGCGTGCTGGCGACCGAGGCGGGGTTGAGCGTGTTTGAGGTGATGAGCTTTTCGCTGGTGGTGATCGCGGGGGCGGCCCAGTTCACCGCACTGCAACTGATGCAAGACGAGGCACCCACGATCATCGTCCTGATCTCGGCGCTGGCGGTGAACCTGCGGGTGGCAATGTATTCGGCGGCGCTCACGCCCTATCTTGGGCGCGCGCCGCTCTGGCAACGGGCCTGTGCCGCCTACTTGCTGGTCGACCAAAGCTATGCACTCAGCCACGGCAAGTTCGAGGCAGAACCAAAGCTGAGCGTGCCTCAACGCATGGCCTATTATTTCGGAACCTGCACACTGGTCATGATCACATGGTTCGGATGCAGCTATCTGGGCGCCGCGCTCGGCACGGCGCTGCCGCAAAACCTACCGCTCGATTTCGCGCTGCCGATTGCGTTTTTGTCGATGGTGGCCCCGATGATGCGCACGGTGCCGCACCTGATCGCCGCCGCTGTGGCGCTTGTGATAAGCCTTGTCGCGGTCAACATCCCGTACTCGCTGGGGCTGATCGTGGCCGGACTTGCGGGGATGATGGCGGGCGCGCAGGCCGAACTTTGGCTCAAGGGGCGCGACACATGACCCAGATCGACCAAACAACACTCTGGATCGTCATCTTCGGCCTCGGCCTGGGCAGCTTCCTCTTGCGCTTCACCTTCCTGGGCTTCGTGGGCGACCGGGAATTGCCCGCATGGCTCTTGCGGCACCTGCGCTACACGGCGGTGGCGATCCTGCCTGCGCTGGTGGGGCCACTTGTGGTGTTTTCCGGCGAAAACGGCGACACGGATCCAACACGGGTGCTGGCAGCCATCGCCACTGTGGCCGCCGGAATGATCACGAAAAACGTCTTTGCTGCCATAGGTGCAGGCGCGCTTACGCTTTTCGCCTCGGTCTATCTGCTGGGCTGAAAATGGGACGGTGGGCGGGGCGCATTTGCCAAAGGCAAACAGCGTCCGCACATCGGGCTACAGCTGAACTTTTGCCACGCCATCCTGAATGGTGCCCGCATCATCCTCAAAATACTTCTCTTCTTCCACACCGGGCCAGGTCGCCATCTGCTCCATCAATCGGGTGGGAAAGAATGTCTGCCTGATCCCTTCAAAGCCGGGAATGTTGCGCATCAAACCGGTGGTGGCATTGGTGCAATAGGCCCCGGGAACAGCCCCATTGCCCATGGCCAGCTGCAGGGCAATCTCGGCCTGTTCGGGGGTCACCTCAACGGTCTGGCTGACCACATGATAGGTGCTGCGGGCATGGGCACTCTTGTAGCCCGCCAGAACGGCGGGGGTCACACCGAACAAAACGTCTTCCTGCTCGGCCACGCGCGCGTTCACAAAGGATCCCGCCGGGTCAAAGATCACGCGCTGCGAGCCATTGATCATCAGGGCCGAATGGGCACCCGACCCGCTGCGATTGCTGACCATGGTAAAGACGGTCAGGGTCGCGGGTCCAGGCGCGCGATACGCGGCGGCAGCCACGCGTTCATCCGAAGCATAGGGCACCTCCGGCACGCTGGCACAGGCCGCCAACAGGGCGCAAAGCGCCAAGGCCGCGATGATCCGCATCCCGTCGTCCCCCAGGTCGTACCGCTATCAGGTGATGAAAATCGCCATGCCGACGATGATCAACAGAATCACGATCACCGACCAGGTTGTGAACTTCATGAACCCGTCGAACATCTTTTCCTGTTCGGTGCTGTCCATCTCACCATGCTTGTGCTCTGCCATGTCCGGCTCCCTTACTCATCTTGGCTGATGCGCGCTCTAGCGCATTTGAACCATGCTGTCACTGCGTCTTTATAGCAGGCTCATGTCTCTTCCAGGTCCTGGGCCAGACGAAACCCGATGCGGTTCGGCGCGGCCGTCTCGACAGCCTTGGGCAGCGTGCGCAACATCACGTTCAACTGGGTCACATGCTGGACCAGCTGCGTCTTGGCGCCCGTGGGATCACTGCCATAAAAGGTCACGATATCCGGGTCGAAATAACCCATGCCCTCAATGCGCAACACACCCGCATCACCGCCCGTGAAACCCATGGCCACCTCGTGTTCATTGTCGAGGCTTTCCTCGAAATTCTTGAGGTACATGATGATACGCTCATAGGCCCAGCGCGCCGGGCTTTTCTGGGCCACAGGGGTCTTGGCCACGCCCTTGGGCACCGGCTTTTGCGCCGCATTGGGGGTTTCGGGGTCGCTATGCACCTCATGCGGGCGCGGCATCGCATCGGCCTCATAGGCCTCCGCAGACGTATCAATCATCTTCTCACCCATGGTTCACCCTTTGCGCTGATACAGCCACGCACCATCCTCCCGAAGGGTCCGCGTGGCCTGTCCGTCCTGGTAAAGGTGCGACAAATGCGCGACCGCTTCAACCAGGGCCAGACCATATTCACCTTCACCGATGGATCGCTTGAACAGCGGGGCAAAACATTCGGACGCCGCCTTGGGTGTCTCGATATACGCCAAAAGGCGCTCAAGCGCCCCGTGATGGTTGTCGATCAACTGGCGCATCCGCGTGGGCAGACCGGTAAAGGGCAGCTTGTGACCGCCCAGCACCAGATGATCCTCGCGGGCCAACGGGCGCAGCCGCTCACAAGCCTCCAGCCAGTCGCCAATGGGGTCCGCCATCGGCTCGGTCGCATAGACGCCCACATTGGGGCTGATCGAGGACAGGATTTGATCACCCGAGATCACCAGGTGATCGTCCCGGCTCCAAAAGGTCGCATGTTCCGGCGCATGGCCATTGCCCATGTGAATGTCCCAGGTCCGCCCCCCCATCACAATGGTCTGTCCCTGCTGAATGCGGGTAAAGCCCAAGGGCATCGGCGCCACGATATCCCCAAAGTTAAAGGGGCGTTCCGCCGCACGCTTGTCAAAAGTCGCAGGGTCCATGCCCGCGCTGCGCCAAAACGCCAAAGTCTCCGGCACCGGCACCTCTTGCACGTCCAGGGTCAGCATCCGGGCAAAAAGCCAGGCAGTACGGGTGGTGACCAATTCGGCCCCGAATTCACTCTGCAACCACCCCGCCAGACCAACATGATCCGGATGATGATGGGTCACGACCACGCGGGCGATGGGCTTGCCGGCCAAAGGCCCCTCCATCATCGCCTTCCAGATCTCGCGGGTCTTGCGGCTGTTGAACCCGGTGTCGATCACCGTCCATCCATCGCCATCATCCAGCGCATAGACGTTCACATGATCCAGCTTCATCGGCAATGGCAGGCGAAACCACAGCACGCCCGGCGCCACTTCGATGGGTTCGCCATGGGCGGGCGGATCAGGCCACGGGTATCTGAGGCCCGTGGGCGCAGGGGTCGTCATCAGGTGGCAAACTCTTCGGCGGTCAGGGAAAACACATCATAGTCACCAGATTGGGCCTGCGCGAGCAAGCTGGTGTTTTCCGGCAGCATCCGCAGGATGTAAAACCGCGCCAGTTTCTCACGCACACCACCCTTGTCCGCCACGGCCGAGGTCAAATGCACATGCGCGCCTAGCACCCGGGCAAACGCCCGCAAATAAGGCACAGCACCCGAGAACCGAACACGGTGGTTCTGTTCTATCATCCACTCCGTCGTCTCGCGCAGCGATTCGCTGGCCTGCCACACGGCCTCGGCCAGATCGGGCAGAACGGCGCGGGCCTCTTCGGCGGCGGCTTCGATCTCGTCAAACAAGCGGCCTGCCGCCTCGCCCCCGTCAATCATCTTGCGCGCCACAAGGTCCATCGCCTGAATGCCGTTTGTGCCCTCATAGATCGTGGTCACACGCACATCACGGGCATATTGCGCCGCCCCCGTTTCCTCGATCACACCCATGCCGCCATGAACCTGAATGCCCATATGGGCGACCTCGTTGCCGATGTCGGTGCCAAAGGCCTTGGCCACCGGCGTCAAAAGGGCCGCACGGCGTTTCCACGCCTCGTCCCCCGTCGCCGTGGTCATGTCGATGGCGACCGCACACATCAACGCAATGCCCCGCGCCGCATAGGTATCGGCGCGCATGGTCATCAGCATCCGGCGCACATCCGCATGATCAATGATGGTGCCGGTGTTGCCCTCGGTCTTGCCCTGCTTGCGGTCCAGCGCATAGTTCAGCGCGTGTTGATACGCGCCTTCCGCCGCGCCCACACCCTGACCGCTCACGCCCAGGCGAGCATTGTTCATCATGGTGAACATGGCCGCCATGCCGCCGCCCTCAGGACCCACCATCCAGCCGCGTGCGCCGTCATACTGCATCACGCAGGTGGGCGAGCCGTGCAGGCCCATCTTGTGCTCAAGGCTCACCACCTTGAGGCTGTTGGCCACGCCGGCATTGCCGTGTTCATCTGGCAGATTGCGGGGCACCAGAAACAGGGAAATCCCCTTGGTGCCCGCAGGCGCGCCGGGAATACGGGCCAGAACCAGATGGCAGACATTGGTGGTAAAGTCGTTATCACCCCAGGAAATATAGATTTTCTGACCCGTGATGCTGTAGGTTCCGTCACCATTGTCCTCCGCCTTCGAGGTCAAGGCACCCACATCCGAACCGGCTTGCGGCTCTGTCAGGTTCATGGTGCCGGTCCACTCGCCGGAAATCAGCTTGGGCAGGTACAAGTCCTTGATCTCATCTGACGCGTGATGCTCCAGCGCCTCGATCTGGCCCTGGCTCATCAGCGGGGCCAGTTGCAGGGACAGGCACGCCGCCGACATCATCTCGTTGACAGCCGTGGTCACGGTCATCGGCAGACCCATGCCGCCATATTCGGGGTTGGCCGACATCCCGATCCAGCCGCCCTCGGCAATCGCCTTGAACCCTTCGGCGTAACCCGGCGCTGTGCGGACGACGCCGTTCTCCAGATGCGCAGGATGCAGATCACCGGGGCGCTTTAACGGGGCCATCACCTCTTCGCACAACTTGCCCGCCTCTGTCAGGATCGCGGTGGTCAGATCGCTGGTCGCTTCGGAAAACCGCTCGGTCGCGACCACACGGTCAAGGCCAACAACATTGTCAAAAAGGAAACTGTATTCATCAATAGGGGCGCGAAAGGACATGGGGGCAATCTCCGGGGTCAAAGCCTTGGCAAGCGGTCAGGCGGCGCGTAAAGGGCGTCTTTGATCCAAAGATGCGGCGCAGGGGGGACCTGCGCAACTCAAACGCGGCGTCACGACAGGCAGAGATGAGCAAGTTGCAGACCGAAATTCTGACCAGCGATGCAAGCGGCCTTGCCACGGCCGCCGACGTGCTGGCGCGCGGTGGTCTTGTCGCCTTCCCGACAGAGACGGTTTATGGCCTCGGCGCTGATGCGCGCGATAATCGGGCCGTGGCGCGCGTCTTTGCGGCCAAAGGTCGGCCCAGCTTTAATCCGCTGATCGTGCATGTCCCCGATCTGGCTGCCGCCCAGTCCATCGCCCGATTCGACGACATTTCCCTTGAGCTGGCGCAGGCCTTCTGGCCCGGCCCCCTCACGCTGGTCCTGCCCCTGCGCGCAGACAGCGGCATCGCGCCGCTGGTCACCGCGGGCCTCGACACCGTGGCCCTGCGGGTGCCCGCCCACCCTGTGGGCCAGGCGCTGCTGCACGCGTTCAACGGGCCCATCGCCGCGCCCTCCGCCAATCCTTCCGGGCGGATCAGCCCCACAACAGCGACCCACGTGGCCGACGGGCTGGGCGGCAAACTTGACGCAATTGTCGACGGCGGGGCCTGCTCGGTGGGCCTGGAATCCACCATCGTCGGTGGCACGCCTCCGGCCCTGCTGCGCCCCGGCGGCCTGCCCACCGAAGAGATCGAAAAGATCACCGGCCCCCTCGCCAAGGCGGGCGACACAATCACCGCCCCCGGCCAGATCAAATCCCACTACGCTCCGAATGCCCCGGTCCGGCTGAACGCCAATGCGGCGCACGCGGGCGAGGTGCTCTTGGGCTTTGGGCCCATGCAATCGGATCTGAACCTCTCGATCACGGGCGACCTGATCGAGGCGGCGGCCAACCTCTTTGAGCACCTGCACCGGCTCAACGACACGGGCAAACCCATCGCCATCGCCCCCATCCCCAACACCGGGTTGGGGCGCGCGATCAACGACCGGCTGCAACGGGCCGCCGCCCCGCGCTAGGCCCGTCCCGCCGCGCCTGACAAGCCCAGCGGATCAATGCCCATCGACTTGACGGCTTCCATCCACTTGTCCGCGTCTTGCGGGCCAAAAACCAGATCGGGATGGGCCTCGGCCGTCAGCCAACCATTGCGGGCAATCTCACCCTCCAACTGGCCCGGCCCCCAACCAGCATAGCCCAGCATCACCTGCGCGCGCTCCGGGCCTGCGCCCCGGGCGATATCCTCCAGCACATCCAGCGTCGCAGTCATGCCAAAATCATCACCTACATTCAGGGTCTTCAGGCGGGACTGGTAGTCGCAGGTATGCAGGACAAAACCACGCGCCGTCTCGACCGGGCCACCAAAATACACCGGGGCCGTGTGCGCCGGGCCATGGGCCTGCAATTCCAACTGATGGAGCAGATCGCCCAACGCCATGCCCGCCGCAGGTTTGTTCACGATCAGACCCATCGCGCCGTCCGCCGAATGGGCACACAGAAAAATCACCGAGCGGTCAAAACGCGGATCGCCCATCCCCGGCATCGCCACCAGCAACATGCCGGTCAGATCAAGGGCGGCAGGCTCAGACATGAAACATCACGAATGCTGTCATGGGGCCAAGGATGCCCGGCCAATGGACCCACCGCAAGGGCTGCCAATGCCGCAGGCAAAACACGGCGCAGGCCGCAATGCACGGCGATTTGACCAGAACGTGACTTGGATTTCTGCCTGCGCAGGGGCATGTAGGCACCATGAACACAGCCCCGAACCGCCTTTTGCCCCTTGGCCTTGCCGCCTTGATGACGATCGCCAGCCCCGCGCTGGCCCAGCAGGATCCTTTTGACGATCCGGTGCAGGCCGATGTGCTGCAAGGCTGGGACCTGCCCGACGGGCGCAGGCTCGCGGCGGTACGGCTGACGCTGGACCCGGGCTGGAAAACCTATTGGCGCGCCCCGGGCGATGCAGGCATCCCGCCCCATTTCGACTGGAGCCGGGCGCGCAACCTGTCGGCTGTTTCGATCAGTTGGCCGACGCCGCATGTCTACGAAGACAACGGCATGCAATCCATCGGCTACAAGGGCCAGGTTGTCATCCCGATGTACCTGACACCCGACAACCCGGCCAAGCCGGTGCGCCTGCGGACCAAGATGTCGCTGGGCGTCTGCGCCGATGTCTGCATGCCCCACCAGATCGACATCGACACGATGCTCGATGCGCCCGACCTCAGCCCCACGCCGGCCATCGTGGCGGCCCTCGCCGACACGCCCTATGCCAGTGACGAGGCGGGTGTGACCTCGGCCACGTGCCGTTTGTCACCCACCGAAAACGGGATGCGGATCGAGGCGCGGGTGACGCTGCCCCACACCGGCGGACGCGAGGTTGCGGTGATCGAAACCGGCACCAAGGGGCTCTGGATCAGCGAAGCCAGAACCACCCGCAGCGGCGACACGGTGACAGCCATCAGCGATATGGTGCACATGGAGGGTGGCGCCTTTGGCATCGACCGCTCCGCCGTGCGGATCACGATCTTTGGCGGCGACTATGCCGTGGATGTGCAGGGCTGTACCGCAGGCTAAGCCCGGCGCATCCGCACAATCTGCCAGGCCACGGCCGCCAGCACATAGGCGACCACCCCAATCACCAGCACCCCGCCCGAAAACAGGGCCAGTGCCGCAGGCATCGGTGCCATGCCCGCCAGCACAGGCAGCGCCGCGACCAAAGCGGCAGGCAGCGCGCCAAAGCAGAACGCGTGGCCCATCGTGGCCCCCAGCCAGGTCAGCACCAACGCCCAGAGCAGGACAAAACCCCAGCGCACCGCGCCACTGCGCAGCGCCAGACCCCGGCGCATCGCCTGTATCTGGCGGCCCACATCATGCTGCACCGCCACGAGGGCGGGCACCACCAACAGAACCAGCACCATGCCAAAGCCCAACCCATAGACCAGCGTGATCACCGTGGGCTTTAGAAACTGCGCCTGCTGCGACTGCTCATACAGCAGCGGGGACATCCCCAGCACCGTCGTCAGCGTGGTCAACAGCACCGGGCGGAGCCGGTCCGACGCGCCGTCAACGATCGACGGGATCAGGCCTCGATCCTGTGCATAATCATCAATGGTGGTCACCAACACGATGGAATCGTTGATGATAATACCGGTCATGCCCAACAGGCCTACCACCGTGAACATGCTCAACGGCACATCCCAAAGCGCATGACCATAAATGGTGCCCACAAGGCCAAAGGGGATAATGGCCATGACCACCATGGGCCGGGTCCAGCTGGAAAACACCCAGGCCAGCACGACATAAATCCCCGCCAGACACAGGATCAACCCGGTCAGCGCATCGCTCAAAAAGTCGTTCTCCTGCTCGTTCAGCCCCGCCTGGCGATACTCCACCTGCCGCTCGGCGGCGATGGTGGGCAGGATGTCTTCGGCCAGCGCGTCGTTGATCTCGGACGCGCGGGCCGGGTCGTCCTCAGAGATGTCACCGCTCACCGAAATCAGACGAATGCCATTCTCGCGGCGCACGGTGGAAAAGCCGGTGCGCTGCTCGACGCTCACGATATCGGCCAGCGGCACATAGGCGCCGGCAGGCGTGCGCATCTGCGTGCGGTCCAGAAAATCGGCCGTTAACTCGCCCTTGGGCAATTCCACCCTAATCTCGGCACTGCGCGCGCCATCGGGATAGGTTGCCGCCTCGATTCCATTCAGACGGGCGCGCAGGGCGCTTCCCAACATGTCGATGGTAAAGCCCAGGTTCTGGCCCTGCGCCGTCAGATCAAGGATCAGCTCTTCCTTGTCATAGGCCAGATTGTCCTCGACCGCGCTCACCTCCGGGTATTGCAAAAGCGCGCGCTTGAGGTCCTCGGATGCGGCTTTCAACGTGTCCGTGTCCGCCCCGAAAAACTCCACATCCAGCGCATCGCCTCCGGGACCAGAGCGCCATCCGCGAAAGCTGACGGTTTCGACCAGTGGATGATGCACCACCGCGTCCTGCAAGGCCGCCACAAAGGCGAACGAGGAATAGGGGCGCAGGTCCGCGTCGATCAGTTCGATGGAAATCCCGCCGAGCAGGTCACTGTCCTTGCTGTCGGTGCCCGCAAGGCCCCGGCCCGCATTGCCGCCAATTTCGGCAATCACATAGTCGATGGGATTGCGCCCGTGTTCGGCCTCGTATTCTGCGCCCAGCGCCTCGGTCGCGCGCTGCATTTCGCGCATCATCTCAAGGGTATCGGCCCGCGTGGCCCCTTCGGCCATGGCAAAGTTGCCGGTGACCGACCCGCGTTCGGGCGCGTTGAAGAACCGCCATTGCACATCGCCCTGAATGAACAGCGCCAATTGGCTCGCCAGCACCACGCACACCCCCGCCAGCACCGCATAGCGGCAGGCAATGACCCCCGCCATGAACGGACGAAAGAGGCGCGCGCGCATCCAGTCAAACCCGGCATTCACGATGGTCGAAGGCGTGTCGAGGCCCTGCTTGCCCATGGCTCCGACCCAGGCAACCTTGGCCCGGCGCGGGCTGAACAAGAGCCCGACTGCCAATACCGCGGGCCCTGCCACGAGGTACGGCGCGGCCTCGGCCCAACCGACCAAAGCCTCGGGCCACAACACATAGGACAGCGCCCCGCTGACCACCGCCGCCAACACGGCCAAACTGGCAACGGCCAGGGCCAGACGCAAACGGCTGAACCCGCCCTTGGCCGACGCGGCCAACGCATGACCCATATGGTGTGGCAGGATCAGAAAACATTCGACCAGCGACGCGATCAGCACAAAAATCACCGTGTAGGGAATATCGACGATCAGGTTGCCAAAGCGGCCACCCACCGCCACCAGACCAAAAAAAGCGATGACCGTCGTCAACGTCGCGGCAAAAACGGGCATCGACATCCGCCGCGCCGCATTCTCGGCAGCGACCAGCGGGGCCTCCCCCAGCTTGCGATGGCGATGATCGGCATGTTCGCCCACCACAATCGCATCATCCACCACAATCCCCAGTGTGATGATCAACCCAAAAAGCGAGATCATGTTGATCGTCAGACCACCCACATACATCAGCGCAATGGCCGCAAACATCGCCACCGGAATGCCCGCCGCGACCCAAAACGCTGTGCGCGCATTCAGGAACAAAAAGAGCAGGCTGATGACCAACCCCAGACCGACCAGCCCATTGTCGATCAGGATATCCAGACGGCCCGAAATGGCCTCGGCCCGCGTCCGGATCAGCTCAACCGACACCGCAGGGGGCAAGGTCGCTTCAAGCTCTGCCGCCACCTCTTCGACGACGCCTTGAATGGCGATGGCATCGCCCTGGTTCGACCTATCCACCCGGATCGAAACCGCTGGATCGTCGGCGACGAAATAGCTGCGCTCGCGATTGCTGCCCAGCCGCGTGACCGTCGCCACATCCCGCACGCGCAGCTTTGAGCCATCCGCATTCGAACGCAGCACGATGCCGCCAATCTCTTCGGGGCTGCGTTTTTCGATCCCGGTGCGGACACGCGCATTGGCCCCCGTCACATCACCGGCGGGACTGGCGTCAACCTCGGCCGCGATGGCGCTGGCAATGTCGGTCATTGTCACATCATTGGCGATCAGCCGGATCGAGGGGACCTCGACCATGATCTGCGGGGCCGCCACGCCGCGAATGGTGGTCCGCGTCACACCCTCGGCAAAGAGGCGCACAACCAGCTCGTCGGCAAAAAGGCCCAGCTGCTCGGGGCTGACCGGCCCCGTGATCACCACATCCGTGACCCGGTCACGCCAGGCACCGCGACGCACAGTCGGTTCATCCGCCTCGTCGGGCAAGGTGGTCACTGCATCAACAGCCGTCTGCACATCATCGGCTGCCCGGCCCATGTCCCAGCCGGGTTCAAACTCCAGCGTGATCGAGGCAGAGCCTTCGCGCGACAGCGCGGACGAGGTTTCCACCCCCTCAACCGCCAGCAACCCGGGTTCCAGCACCTGCACGATGCCTGCATCGACATCCTCGGCCCCCGCGCCATCCCAGGTGACGCTCACCGTCACATTGTCGATGATCACATCCGGGAAAAACTGGGCCCGCATATTGGGCATCGCCGCGATGCCCGCCACCAGCATGGCCAGCAGCAACAGGTTGGCGACGGTGCGGTGGCGCACAAAATAACTCAGGATGCCGCCAGCGGCCTTGGGGATGGCACGGACCATGCGCTAGCCCCCCATCCGCCCTTCCAGGCGGGCGACCATCCGGGCGGGCACACGGTCTTCGCTCAGGCGGGCCAGCACACGGGCCTTTGCCTCGGCGGGCATACGCGGGTTGCCCTCGACAAAGGCGACCAGACGGGCGCGGCGATCCGCCGACAGCTCCAGCATCTCCGGCTCGGGCGCTGCCCCGGTGTCATCGGTGCGCAAGGGGCGCACGGAAATTCCGGCGCCCAAAAGGGGGGAACGGGTCTCGACCACCTCGCGGCCCGTCAGTTCAGGGCTGCGCACCAGCACATCATCGCCCTGCCGCCGGACCAGGGTGACCGGAACAGACTCCAGCCGGTTTTCTGCGCCCAACACCAGCACAGTGTCATTGGAATCGATGGCTGAGGCGGGCAAGCGCACCACGTTGTCCAACGCCGGTTCCTGCACGGCCACGGTCACGAAATCGCCAGGCTTAAAGCCCAAGGCACTGTTCAAACGGGCAAAGACAAGCCGCCCGGTCTGGCCTTCTCCGGCCCCCGCACTGGCACGGTGAATGACGCCCTCAGCCGTCAAATCCACACCCGACACGTCCAGGGTCGCAACAACCGGGGCCGCAACCACATCACCGCTGGCATCCAAAAGCCGCGCATATTGGGCGGTCGACACCCGAAACGACACTTCCAACGCCTGCGCATCAATCAGCACGGCCAGCTTTTCATTGGCCGACACAAGACGACCCTGCACCAGATCCGTCTCGCTCAGCGTGCCGTCAAAAGGGGCCTCCAGAGTGGTGTCGGCCAACGCGCGCTCCGCCTCGCTGAGCGCGATGCGCGCACGGGCCAGACGCGTGCGGGCCTGATCAATCCGGGCCTCGGCCACGGTCACGGCCTGCCTGCGCGACAGCACCGATTGGCGCGCGGCGGCGGCGGCCAATTCGGCCGTCTCGACCGCGGCAGCCGTGCCAACCCCACGAGCGGCCAAATCCACTTGCCGCTGGAACGCGCGCTCGCGCAAATCCACCTGATCCTGGGCTGCCGTTTCCTCGTCGCGGGCCAGGACAATACTGCGCTCCGCATCGCGCAACTCGGCCTCCGCATCCAGCAGATCGGCCTCCGCACGCTCGTACCCGGCCTGGGCGTCGGCGGGGTCAATGCGCACCAGAACCTGCCCCGCACGCACGACACCGCCATCCTCAAACGCGTCGTCGAGCATCACGACCCGACCACTTGCGGCAGCACGCAGTTCCAGCGTCCGGCGGCTTTTCACCTCGCCAAAGCTCTGCAAAACAGGGGTTTCGACACCGGGCATGGCCCGCACGACGCCCACGGCAAAGACGCGCTCGCGCGCAGGCGGCGCCTTGGTTTCGCGTGCCAGCCGGTCCTGAACGGCGCCTCCCACCAGCACAGCGGCATAGGCCAACAGCCCCAGGCTAAGGGCCGCCAGCACCAAACCAATCAGGCTCTGCCTCAAAAATCTCATCTTTACACGCCTTTAACCGCGACGGCTCCAGTCTATCATAACGTAGAAGCGCGCGCCAAAATACCAAGCCACAAAGCTGTTACGGTGTCGCGCGCTATTTCCGTCGCTGATGTTCGTCCAAACGGGGTAAAATTTCGACAAAGTTGCAGGGCCGGTGCCGATAATCGAGCTGACGCTCCAGAATTTCGTCCCAGGCGTCCTTGCACGCACCCGGACTGCCGGGCAACGCAAAAAGGTAGGTGCCATTGGCGACACCACCCGTCGCCCGGCTTTGCACGGCGCTGGTCCCGATCTTTTGCATCGACACGATGGTGAACACGGTGCCAAAAGCGTCGATTTCCTTCTCATAGACATCGCGGTGCGCTTCGACGCTCACATCCCGCCCCGTCAGGCCCGTGCCCCCGGTCGAGATGACAACATCCACGGCCGGGTCCGCACACCAGGCCCGCAGCTGATCGGCAATCTCGGCGCGCTCATCGGCCAGAATTTTCCGGTCGGCCAACACGTGCCCCGCCTTGGCGATCCGGTCCACCAGCACATCGCCCGACCGGTCCTCCGCCAGTGACCGGCTGTCGCTCACCGTCAAAACGGCGATGCGAATGGCAATGAAATCAAGGCTTTCGTCAATCCGGCTCATGTCCGCTCCAATATGGCAAGGCGCAGGGCAAGACCTGCAAAAACGCTGGCCGACAGCCAGTCCAGCACACGGCTGCCGCGCGCAAAGCGCTGGCCCGCCCCACCTGCAAAGACGCCAACAGCACCGTTGATGACAAAGCCGCCCGCGCTCAGGATCGCGCCAAAGATCAGGAATTGCAGCAACACCGACCCCGCCTCCGGCACCACGAATTGGGGCACAAAGGCCAGCACAAACAGGATCACCTTGGGATTGGTCAGGTTCACGATCAACCCGGTGCGAAAGGCCCGCGCCGTGCTCACGATGGGCATGTCCGCCGCCTGCCCCGCATGGCGCAGCGTCTGCACCGCCAGCCACAAGAGATAGGCCACGCCCACCCAGCGGATCACCTCAAAGGCCGCAGGCACCGTCGCCACCACGGCACCAAGGCCCAGACCCGCCAGAAACGTGTGGATGAAAGCGCCCAGCGCAATGCCCGCACTCGCGGCCCAGGCCGCACGCGGCCCCGACCGCAACCCCTGGCCGAGGCACAGCATCATATCCGCCCCCGGCGTCAGGTTCAGGGCCAGCCCCGCAGGGACAAAGGCCAAAAGCATCACAGGATCAACCATCGCGCAACCGCGCCTTCAGGCTCAGCAAATCGGCCCAGGCGTCTTTCTTGGCCGCCGGATTGCGCAGCAAATAGGCCGGATGAAACATCGGCAGCGCAGGCTTGCCCTGCGCCTCCACCCAATCCCCCCGCAGGCGTGTAATGCCCCGCTTGCCCAGCAAGGCCTGACAACTGTGATTGCCCACGATGACCAAGACCTCGGGCGCGGCCAGCGCGATATGGCGATGCAAAAACGGCTGCATCATCGCAATCTCTTCGGGCTTGGGGTCGCGATTCTGCGGCGGCCGCCACGGCAGCACATTGGTGATGTAGACGGACCTGTCCCGATCCAGTCCGATGGCAGCCAGCATCTTGTCCAGCAACTGGCCCGCCCGACCCACAAAAGGGCGGCCCTCACGGTCCTCATCGCGACCCGGGGCCTCGCCCACGATCATGACACGAGCCCCCGGCACGCCATCTGAAAACACCAGATTCCGGGCGCCGCGCTTCAACTCGCAATGCTCATAGGCGGCCAGGGCCGCACGCAACCCGTCGAGGTCCTGCGCCGCCTCCGCCGCCACACGGGCCACGGCGACCGGATCAACCTCCGCCATAGGCACCGGGGCCGTCGGGGCCGACCGGGCGAGCGGGGCCGCCGCCACAGGCTTGGGCGCAGGGGGCGGAACGTCATAGCGATTGACCGGCGCATCCGCGATACACTCATCCACGCCCAGCTCGATCTGCCAGGCCAGGGCCGCCACCGCGCTATGATACTCAACCGAATCCATGCACCAACTCTACCCTGCCCGGAGCAGAACCAAAACGCCCAACACACAGCACTTCAGTGTTCCCCTAAATTTGGAAATCCCGCCGCTTGCCGCCATGGCACCACCACGCCTATAAGCACCCAAACCAGCCAAAGGACCGCCATGACCTTTACCCACCGACATCTCTTGGGCATCGAACATCTGCGGGCCGAGGAAATCGTGACGCTGCTGGATCTGGCCGATGAGTACGTGACGCTGAACCGGGGCGCATCCAAACATGGTACAGCGCTGGCAGGGCTCACCCAGATCAACATGTTCTTCGAGAATTCGACGCGGACGCAGGCCAGTTTCGAGCTGGCGGGCAAACGGCTCGGCGCGGATGTGATGAACATGGCGATGCAGGCCAGTTCGATCTCCAAGGGCGAGACGCTGATTGACACCGCCATGACGCTCAACGCCATGCACCCCGACCTGCTGGTGGTGCGGCACCCTCATTCCGGCGCCGTGGACCTGCTGGCGCAAAAGGTGAACTGCGCCGTGTTGAACGCAGGCGACGGGCGGCACGAACACCCGACCCAGGCGCTGCTCGACGGGCTCACGATCCGGCGGGCCAAAGGACGGCTGCACCGGCTCAACATCGCGATCTGCGGCGACATCGCGCACAGCCGCGTGGCGCGGTCCAACATCATCCTGCTGGGCAAGATGGAAAATCGGATCCGGCTCATCGCGCCGCCCACGCTCATGCCCTCGGGGATCGAAGAGTTCGGCGTCGAGGTCTATGACGATATGGCCAAGGGGCTGCAAGACGTGGACGTGGTCATGATGCTGCGGCTGCAACGCGAGCGGATGGATGGCGGGTTCATCCCGTCCGAGCGGGAATATTACCACCGCTTCGGGCTGGATGCGGCCAAGCTGGCCCATGCCAAACCCGACGCCATCGTCATGCATCCCGGCCCCATGAACCGAGGGGTCGAGATTGACGGCACGCTGGCCGACGACATCAACCGCTCCGTGATCCAGGACCAGGTCGAAATGGGCGTCGCCGTGCGCATGGCCGCGATGGACCTGCTGGCCCGCAACCTCGCCACCGTCAGGGGGGCCGCATGACCCAAACCCTGGACATCCCCGCCAACGAACGCGGCGTGATCCGCCTCTTTGCGCTCTCCATGACCGATGCCGAGGCCAAGACGCTCAAGGACAATCCCACCGCCATCAGCGCGGCGCTGGGTGGCGACCTCGACACCGAATTTGTCGAAGTGTTCCCGCTCTCCGACCTCGAAGGGGTGGGCATCCTGAGCTATCTCAGCGAAGGCAACGCCGTGCCCGAAGATCAACTGACCCCCGACCGGGCCAAGCTGGAAAAGCTCGGAGGCTGGGTGCTGATTGTCTTCTCCCAGGCCTTTGGCGACGCGGCAACCACGCTTGCACCACAACCGGCGCTTACGCTGATCGGCACCTATGGCGAAACCCGCATCGACTACCGGGCGACCGAAACGGTGACCTCAGAGGCGGCCAAACCCTTCACCGCGCCCCCCGAGACGGTGAAAAAGAAACCCTCCGACGCCGCCATGTCAGGACGCATCGCCACCATCGCCCTGATCGTGCTGGGCCTGCTCACCTGGGCGATGATCTGGATCTCAGGATGACCGACAATACAGGCAACCTCGGGCAATTGATGCGCGTGAAACGCATCCAATCAATTTGGCCCAGCGAACCACAAGACTTCACACCTTGGCTGGCCCAAGAGGACAATATTGCGATCCTGGCCGATACTCTGGGACTAGGAGCGGATGGGCTAGAATTAATCCGCACAGAAACCGCCGTCGGGACCTTTCGGGGTGACATTCTTTGCCGCACAACTGGACCTTCTCCGTCCAACGTGCTGATTGAAAACCAGTACGGTCGGTCAGACCACGACCACCTTGGAAAGCTGCTGACATATGCGGCCGGTGAGGACGCCAAAATCCTGATCTGGCTTGCCGAGGAAGTCCGCGAGGAACATGAAGCAGCAATCGCGCTGCTCAATTCCGTGACCGAAGAGGATTTCCAAGTCTTCGGCGTGGAAATTGAGCTTTGGCGGATTGATGACAGTGCTCCAGCACCACGCTTCAACGTTGTCGCAAAACCTAATTCATGGGCACGCCATGCCAAGGAAGTGCAACGCGCCGCAGCTTCGAGAAAGGAACTTTCGCCGACCCAAGCCGCGCAATTGGCGTATTGGACGGCACTTCAATCCAGGCTCATTGCCGCCCGACCTCCGTTCAATCCGGTAATGCCTCAGGCAAGCTCATGGATACAACACAGCATCGGCAAGGCAGGCGTCGGGCTCAACCTCGCCACAAGCCGTCCCGCGAATGAAATCCGCGTCGAGATTTACCTGTCTGGAGAGACCGCCAAAGGGTACTTTCACCTGCTGAAACAGGAAAAAGACAGCATCGAAGCCTCTTTGGGCTTTGCACTCGACTGGCAGGAACTTCCGACGAAAAAAGACGCCCGAATTTGCATTGTGAAATCGTCAAGCGGTGTCGCTGAACCGGATGACTGGGCCAACCAGCATGAATGGCTGGTCACGACTATCATCGCGTTCCACAGAGCTTTTGAAAAACCGGTGCGATCACTGGACCGGGAAACAGGGATAATGCTGGGATGACCGACCTCCTTCTCACAAACGCCAGGCTGATCGACCCGCAGGCGGGCAACGTCACCACCGGCGCTATCGGCATCGCCGGGGGCAAGATCAGCGCCATCATCACCGATGACAGCCCCCTGCCCGAGGCGGGCCAGACCGTCGACTGCAACCGCAAGCATCTGGGCCCCGGCCTTGTCGATATCGGCGTCAAGGTCTGCGAGCCGGGCGAGCGGCACAAGGAAAGCTTTGGCAGTGCGGGGCTCGCCGCCGCGGCGGGCGGTGTGACCACCATGGTCACCCGGCCCGACACCGACCCCGCCATCGACAACCCCGAAGCGCTCGAATTCGTGATCCGCCGCGCCCGCGAGGCCGCACCCGTGAACGTCCTGCCCATGGCCGCCCTGACCAAAGGGCGCATGGGGCGCGAAATGACGGAAATCGGCTTTTTGCTGGATGCAGGGGCCGTGGCCTTCACCGATTGCGACCACGTGGTTACCGACAGCAAGGTCTTTGCCCGCGCCCTCAGCTATGCGCGCTCGCTTGGCGCGCTTGTGCTGGCCCACCCCCAGGATCCGGGCCTCAGCCAGGGGGCGGCTGCGACCTCCGGCAAATTTGCGTCGCTGCGCGGCCTGCCCGCCGTGTCGCCCATGGCCGAGCGGATGGGGCTGGACCGTGACATCGCGATGATCGAGATGACGGGCGCCAAATACCACGCCGACCAGATCACCGCCGCCCGCGCCCTGCCCCCGCTGGAACGGGCCAAGCAGAACGGGTTCGACATTACCGCAGGCACCTCGATCCACCACCTGACGCTGAACGCGCTGGACGTGGCCGACTACCGCACCTTCTTCAAGATCAAGCCGCCCCTGCGCGACGAAGACGACCGCCTCGCCATCGCCGAAGCCGTGCAATCGGGCCTGATCGACGTGATCAGTTCCATGCACACGCCCCAGGACGAGGAAAGCAAGCGGCTCCCGTTCGAGGCCGCCGCCTCCGGTGCCGTGGCGCTTGAAACACTCCTGCCCGCCGCGATGCAGCTCTTTCACGCAGGCGCCGTCGATCTGCCCACGCTCTGGCGGGCGATGTCGCTGAACCCGGCCACACGGCTGGGCCTTGATTGTGGGCGGCTGGCCATTGGTGCCCCCGCCGATCTGGTGCTTTTTGACCCGCACGCGCCGTTCGTGATGGACCGGACCACACTGCGCTCAAAATCGCGCAACACGCCCTATGACGGCGCGCGGATGCAGGGTAAGGTCATCGCCACATATGTCTCTGGCACCCCCGTATTTCAAAGGTCCTGATGCCCATTCTTGAATCTACCGCTGCTGTTTTGGCCCTCTGGGCTGTGATCGGATACCTTATGGGGTCGATCCCCTTTGGCATGGTGCTGGCGCGCGCCATGGGGCTGGGCAATCTGCGCGACATCGGGTCGGGCAATATCGGGGCCACCAATGTGCTGCGCACGGGCAACAAGACGGCCGCCGCGCTCACGCTGGTGCTGGACGGGGCCAAAGGGGCCGCCGCCCTGCTACTGGCGCGCGCGCTGACAGGGGCCGAGGACGCCGCACAGCTTGCGGGCCTCGCCGCCATGATCGGGCACTGCTACCCCATCTGGCTCAAGTTCAAGGGCGGCAAGGGGGTCGCGACCTTCCTGGGCCTGCTGCTCGCGCTGGCCTGGCCTGTGGGGATCGTATCTTGCGTGGCCTGGCTGGTGGGCGCGGGGATGACACGGATCTCATCCATGGGCGCGCTGCTGGCCGCATCAACGTCAACCTTTGCGCTGATGTTCATGGGGCTGCCCAGCGCCATGATCTGGGGCGCGATCCTGACAATTCTCGTCTTCTGGCGGCACCGGGAAAACATCAAACGCATCCGGGCGGGCACCGAACCCAAGATCGGCAAGAAATCCGGGTGATGGACTTCGGCACGGCGCTCAACGCCCTGCCCGTGGGCACGTTTACAGGCACAGCCAACGGCAAACGCTACGTGGCCACCAAATCCAGCTTTGCAGGCGGCAAATCCATCAAACTGGTGGCCGAGGAGCTGAGCGGTCCCGACTATATCAGCCTCAACTGGTACGATCTGGCCACAGGGCCAAAACTCAAACCCTGCGAAATGCCCGCCGCCAAAGTCACCACCTTTGTGCTGGCGCTCAAACCCGACACCCACGCTCACTGACGGGTCAGCTTCTCCAAAGCCAAGCCATCCGCCCAGGTGCCATGCAGCGTCCCATCCGGCATCAGCACATAGACCACAGGGGTCGCCTGCCCCCAATTGATGGTCAGGACACGACCCTCCTGCACGCCCGTCCCGATATAGCTCGACGCACCGACCTGCCAGGCCATGCTGACGGCCTTAGCGCTCTGGGTCATCTGCACCGTCCCGCTATAGGACGACCCATCGGGGTTGCGCCCCTCCGCCACATAAGTGCCGGTCAAACCCTGGGCCAACACGGGGCCCGCCCCCAGGGCCAGGGCCACCACAGCGCCCAAAACCAAACGTCGCTTCACATCCGCCATCTCATTCCCTTTCGCTTCAAAGCATACGGCATGACTGGACAGCACCGGCACAGGCCGCTCTACTCAGCCTATCACACCGCAAGGGCACACCATGTCAGAAATCAACCTTACGCTCATCCTCTTCGCCGCACTTCTGGCCGCAGGCAGCCCCGGGCCCGCCACGCTGACGATCGCGGGCACGTCCATGGCATCGGGGCGCAAGGCGGGGCTGGCGGTCGCCGCAGGGGTCACAACGGGGTCGTTCATGTGGTCGGTCGGGGCGGCCTTCGGGCTGGGGGCGATCATGCTGGCCAATGTCTGGCTGTTCGAAGTCGTGCGCTATGTGGGGGCCGCCTATCTGGGATGGCTCGCGCTCAAATCGGCGCGGGCAGCATGGCTGGGGGCGGCGCTGAAAATCCCGCCGGTGACACAGAAATCGCTCAAAGGGCACTACGCCAAGGGGCTGGGGCTGCACCTGACCAACCCCAAGGCAATCCTCTTCTTCGGCGCGCTCTATTCCGTGGGCGTGCCGCCCGGAACGCCGGTCACAGGGCTGCTGATCGTGATCGGATCGGTAGGATGTCTGAGCCTGACAATGTTCCACGGCTACGCACTGATCTTTTCGTCGGGGCCGATGATGCGGGGCTACGCACGAGCCAAACGGGTGTTCGAGGCGGTCTTTGCAGTCTTCTTTGGCGCGGCAGCACTGCGAATACTGACAGCGCGCTTGGGGTAAGGCACACAGCCATTCACCGCGCGATCAGGGCCGCCAATCCACTGCGCAAAAACGCAGGCGTAGTCAGGGTCGTCGTGGGCGAAATGCACACCTGCCCTTCGATGTGCAAAACGCTCATCCCATGGATCAAGGCCCAGAGGGAATTGATCAACGTGTCGAATTTCACATCCGTCATCGCCGGATCAAGGGCGCGCACAGCCGATGCAAGATGGCCATAGGCGGCGCTCGCTTCGCGCTCCAATTCTTCTGTCCGCACGTCCAGCGCGCTCTTGTTGAACATCAGGCGAAAAATGACCGGCGACCGGCCTGCAAAATCCAGATAGGCGTCACCCATCCGAAACATCGCATCTCGGGGGTCCGCCCCCGACGCGGCCCGAACCTGTTCCAAATCCGCGGAAAGCTCGCGATAGCCATCGGCCGCGCAGGCCGCCAAAACATGACCCCAGGTCGGGAAATGATGCTGCGGCGCGCTGTGCGAAACCTTCGCTGCCCGCGCCAGCCCCCGAAAGGATGGACTCACTTCGTCTTCGATCATCTGTCGCCCGATCCGCACCAATTCGGGGCGCAAATCCCCGTGGTGATACCGCTGCGTGGGTTTCGTCGTGCTGTCCATGGCTTCTGCATGCCAAACAATCCGGTCGTTGACAAGATGTGGGGCGTCACCTATCCAGTCATTGACAAGATTCTTGTCATTGACTAGTTCAGAGGAAAATCAGCATGGATCTCAAAACACTCACGGCACTTGGATGGTCCGTCCTCGCGGCAGGCGCCGCGTGGGCGGACACAACCGCAGGAAACATGATCGGCACTTGGCAATCCGAACTGGCCGAGCAACCGGCACCGGATGGCAGCGCCTCGGCCTATATTCAGCTGACCATGACGCTGGACGGCACGGTACAGACCCTGAAAACCGAGGCGTTCGGGGACCCTGCGGGGCAGCAACCCTTGTTCACCTATGCGTCGGTCGGCCCATATACGATCCTGGGCGCACATGACCCGGTGGACGGCGCACTGGCGGTGGACTTCGTAAATGACAAATCCGAACTGACGATTTTCGTGGACGCCCCCGATCTTTGGCGCGCCATCAATATGCAGGACTGTCCGCTGGAAATCGGGACGGCGGTGGACATAACCGACTGCGTGTCAGGCCCACCCTTTCTGGTGACAGATTGTGTGGACATGGATTTTGTGTTGGTCGACATGGGCGGTGATCGTCTGCGCTTTGGCGACCAGACGGTCAACCGCTGCGAAACCCGACCGTCCGAGCCTTCGGCATTCCCGTTTTTCCGTGTAGAAAGCTAACCGAAAGGTTACGTGCGTCGGCGTCGCCAAAGGGTATTGGAACCTGTCGGTCTGGCCCGAAATATTAACCAAAAGTTACCACTCACATCCAAACCTTAACGCGGGGCAAGTGTGACCCAAAGGTTAAGGCGAATCCCAAACGCAAAACGTACAGTTTGCACCCAAGACTGTACGCTCTTGCAAAATCCACCCAAATCGGGTCGTCGGGCCGCTCTCAAAACGTATGGTTTGCCGTCAAAACTGTACGTTTTACCTGATATTAACCACCGCACGGCCCATTAACCCGACCGGGCGGCCCGTCTCGGGGTCAGTAGGAATAGTCCGCAAAAACCCGCGTCACGTCGCCGTTCCAATCGCCGTGATAATGCTCCAGCAGCTCATCGGCGGGCACCTTACCGGTATCGATGCTCTCGTGCAGCGCGTTCAGAAAATGGGTCTCGTCCGGGATCATCCCACCGGCCCCCGCACGCGCCCGCGCCTGCAATCCGGCATGGCTGATCGCCACCGCTTCGCGCGCCAGATCATGCATCCGAATGTCGCCCACACGGGCCTGCAAACCATCGACAGAGGCCTGTATTCTAAGGGCTTCGCGCGTCTCTGCATCAAAGTCCTTGACCAGGTCCCAGGCCGCGTCCAGCGCCGTTTGGTCATACATCAAACCGACCCAAAACGCAGGCAGCGCACAGAGCCGCCGCCACGGATTACCATCCGCCCCACGCATCTCGATGAACTTCTTCACGCGCGCCTCGGGAAAGGCCGTTGTCATATGGTCCGCC
This sequence comes from uncultured Tateyamaria sp., assembly GCF_947503705.1. Classification (GTDB taxonomy): domain Bacteria; phylum Pseudomonadota; class Alphaproteobacteria; order Rhodobacterales; family Rhodobacteraceae; genus Tateyamaria. Next base: position 256,352 of record NZ_CANNES010000004.1, read on the forward strand.
CAGTCGCTCAGCGTCGGTGTTTCACCGGGCAAAGCAGGCAGTTTTCCGACCATGAAATCGCGAAATGACATGCCCAACGCGTCGATATATTTTCCGTCACGATAGACAAAATACATAGGAACATCAAGGGCATACTGGACCCAGGCCTCGAACCCGAACCCGTCCTCAAAGATGAAGGGGATCATGCCCGTGCGGTCCGCATCCAGGTCGCGCCATACCCGGCTGCGCCAGGATTTGTGGCCGTTGATCTTGCCCTCGAAAAACGGCGAATTTGCGAACAGCGTGGTGGCCACAGGCTGCAACGCCACGGCCACACGCATCTTTTGCACCATGTCCGCCTCGGACGCAAAATCAAGGTTCACCTGCACCGTACAAGTCCGCCGCATCATGGTCCGGCCCATCGTGCCGACTTTACCCATATAGGCATCCATCAGCTTGTAACGGCCCTTGGGCATCAGCGGCATTTCCTCATGCGTCCAGTGCGGGGCCGCCCCCAATCCGATGAAACCCACGCCGATTTCGTTTGCAACTTCAGTGACTTCCGCAAGATGCTGGTTCACCTCGTCACAGGTCTCGTGGATCGTCTCCAGCGGTGCGCCGGCCAGTTCCAGCGCGCCGCCCGGCTCCAGCGAGATGTTGCATAGACCCTTGGCCAGCCCCGTCAGCTTGCCGCCCTCGCGCACCTCGTTCCAGCCGTGCCGGTCGCGTAATCCGCCCAAAACCGCCTCAACCGACCGCGCCCCCTCAAAGGGCAAAGGTTTCAGCGTGTCCTGGCAATAGCCAAACTTTTCATGCTCCGTCCCGATGCGCCAATCCGCCTTGGGTTTACACCCCGACGCCATGTATTCCGCCAGCTGGTCATGATGTTCGATCGGCCCGCCGCCGGATTGAGGAATAGACATCTGCGCGCTCCGCTTTTCTGGGCCATGAGGTGCAAGGGATGCGGCGATTTGGCTGGCGTGTCAATGCAGCGCCGCCCTGCGCCGGGTCAGAGGTCGCTGCGCAGAAATGCGCATCAGGCCCTGCCCTGCGGTACCATATCCACCAGTGTCGGGCGCGGACGTTCCCAGATCACAACAGCCGTCTCTGGCGTGTCGCGCATCTGCGCGAGCATCCGTTCCGTCCTGAGGCCCGGAAGCGCCGCAAAGGCGTCAAAGAGGGCGTCGGCCCCTTCGGCATCCACCGGGATCATCAAAGGGGGCCCATCGGCCTGTTCCAGGTGCCAATGGGCGGGGCGTTGCGCACCGTCAAGGCTCAGCCGCGCCAATTCTCGCAGGGCGACCGCGCCGCCGGTCAGGGGCCCGAAATACGTGATCTGACCCTCATCCACGATGACGGCACCCAAGCCGCCGCCTGCCCCGCGAAAGCGGCCCCGTTGCAAGCCGACCATGATCAGCGCCCCGGCCCCGACCAACAACACGGGCGCGACCCAACCCAGCAGCCCTTGCGGCCCCGCCAACCACCACAGGGCCAGTACGGCCAAGGCGATCCCGACCAGCACTTCACGCCAACGCCACATGGCGGCGGTCGCTTCGGGCCTGATAAAGCTCATGAGGGTTCTCCAATGATTTTAGGGGCTTGCAGGTGGGCAACCCTGTACTGGCCGATCAGGCGATAGCCGATGGCCTCATAGGCCCGTGCTGCGGCCTCGCCATTGGCAAACAAAACTGACTGCGTCACACCCTCCGCCTGACACTGCTGTAAAAGGCCCGCGACAGCCTTCCTTGCGTACCCATTGCCGCGCATGCCGTCGGGGGTAAACACGCCGCCGATCTGGACGGTATCGGGCAGGCGCGCGTTGACCGCCGCCATGGCCACGGGGGTGCCCTCGTCCTCGAAGAGCACCAGATCGGGGCTGTCGATCAACCGCGCCAAGCGGGCCTTTGTGGCCTCCGAGGGCGGAGCGCCAGGGGCAGTTTGACCCACGTCAGAGGCATATGCTGCAAACCAGCGTTCCAACAGGGGTTGATCGGCTGCCGTTGCCCGGCGCACAGGGACGGGGCCTGACAAAAGATCAGCAATATTGATGTGATAAAGCGGTTCGTCCGAAAACAACTGCCAAGGGCCGTCGGCCAGGTCCAAAGCCCTCAGGCACATCTGGACTTGATCCGGAACGCCAGTCATCCCGACCAATGTGCGACCCGCAATCTGGTCGCGAAATGCGGCCCATTGCGCGGCAGATGCCTCAGGGGCCTGGGCCAACAGATAGCCGTGATTGGTCAGGCCAAATACGGCTGTGATCCCGGCCCCGGCATCTGCCAGGAAAAACGTTGTGCCTTGGGGCGTCGCCTCATCGCAGGTGCCAAAATGCGCCAGATTACTGCGTAAAAACATAGACGTGGCGGCAAAGCGGGCGAGAAACGCGTCGATCGCCGCGGCATCCTGAGGCCCGGCACGGCGCAGCGAACTCATTGCCAATCCCCCAAACCCATCTGCCACAGCGTCAGGGCGGCCACCGCCGCCGTATCGGCGCGCAATATGCGGGGGCCCAAGGCCACCGCATGGGCCTGTTCCATCGCGTGCAGCCGGGCGCGTTCACGGTCAGAAAACCCACCCTCCGGCCCGATCAGGATGGCCCACGGGCCGGGCTTGCCCCGTAAGGCGGGCGTGTCGCCCGCCATTGCCTCATCGCAAAACATCAGGCGCCGGTCGCCCAAGGTCGCCAAGGCGCGATCCAGCCGGACCATCTCTGCCACCTCAGGCACATAGGTCCCCCCGCATTGCTCGGCCGCCTCCACCGCATGGGCCTGCAACCGATCTCGCTGCACCCGACCCGCATTGGTAAACTCGGTCTGTACGGGCACAATCCGCCGCGCGCCCATCTCGGCGGCTTTTTCCACAATGAAATCAGTGCGTGCTTTCTTGATCGGGGCAAACATCAGCCACAGATCGGGGGGCACCTGCAGGCCCTTGGTCTGCACATCGCAGACCAAAACCCCGCCGCGTTTCCCCGCCTCGACGACATCGGCCCGCCACTCCCCATCCGTGCCGTTGAACAGCAGGACGGCCGCCCCGGCCGACAGGCGCATCACGCCAAACAGATAATGAGCCTGCTCCCGCGACAAAGGCACGGATTGCCCCGGGGCCAAAGGGTGCTCTACATAAAGGCGGATCTTTGCGTCACTCATGAGCCTTACATATGACCAACACGCACCCTACACCAGATGGTCAAGTGGCCGACGCGGTCACCGATAATTGGGTCGACACTTGGGCCCCTGTCGCCACGCGGCCCTATTTGCGGCTCAGCCGCGCGGATCGGCCCATTGGCACGTGGCTCTTGCTCCTGCCCTGCCTCTGGGGGCTGACGCTTGCGATGCTCTTGACCCAATCGGCCAGTTGGCACGACGCCTGGATCGCCGCCGGCTGCGCCGCAGGGGCCTTTCTAATGCGCGGGGCGGGGTGCACGTGGAATGACATCACCGACCGCGATTTCGACGGGCAGGTAGAACGGACACGGTCACGCCCCATCCCGTCGGGCCAGGTCACCGTCAAGGGCGCAGTGATCTGGATGTGCCTTCAGGCCCTCATCGCCTTCGGCATCCTGCTGACCTTCCATGTGAATGCCATCCTTCTGGGCATCCTCGCGCTGGTGCCTGTCGCGGTTTATCCTTTTGCCAAACGGTTCACATGGTGGCCGCAGGTCTTTCTGGGCTTGGCGTTCAACTGGGGGGCCCTTCTGGCCTGGACGGCGCATACCGGGTCCCTGGGTGCGCCTGCGGTTGTGCTTTACCTCGCCGGGATCGCCTGGACGCTATTCTATGACACGATCTATGCCCATCAGGACACCGAGGACGACGCGCTGATCGGGATCAAATCAACCGCGCGTCTCTTTGGGACAAACACGGCACCCTGGCTGCGACGGTTCTTGATGGTAACGGTCGGGTTGATGGGAATTGCCGTGATCTTTGCGGCCCTGCCAAACGCCTCTGTGCTGGCAATGGTCCTCGCTCTTGGCGGGCCGTGGGCGATGGGCTGGCACATGGCCTGGCAATTGCGGGGCCTCGACATCGACAATCCTGACAAATGCCTCCAGCTTTTTCGGGCCAATCGCGACACCGGCATGATTCCGCTGGTCTTTTTTGGCATAGCGCTGCTGGTTTGATTGAACTGAGGCGCATCACCGCTTAGACCGATCAGCACCGTCACGACATAAAGGGTCGCTCATGCGCCTGTCTTCTGTATTTGCAATTGCCGCCACATTCACTGCGGCTGCCGTGCTGGCCCTCGTTGCGGCCAACCTTTCGGTCAAACTGATCGAAGAGACATCCGAGATCGGCGTGCGCACGGCCCTGGACGAACGGGGCATGACCTGGGCCGAGGTCGAGGCGGATGGGCTTCAGGTGACGCTGGCCGGGATTGCGCCAACCGAGGCGATCCGCTTCTCCGCTCTATCCACCGCCGGCGGGATCGTGGACGCGGCCCGCGTGATCGACGATATGCAGGTCGAGGCAGCGGCCGCCCTCGCCGCCCCCCGATTTTCCGCCGAAATTCTGCGCAATGACGCAGGGATTTCGATCATTGGCCTGATGCCCACATCCACAGACCACGACGATGTGCTGGACCGCATTCGCGCCATCGCAGGCACCGCACCGGTGACCGACCTGATCGAGACTGCGGATTATCCTGCCCCTGCCGGGTGGGAAGACGCATTGGGCTTTGCGCTGAACGCCATGGAAAGGTTGCCGCGGGCCAAGGTCTCGGTCGAAGCAGGGCGCGTTTCGATCAACGCGATCACCGACAGCGGTGACGAAAAAACCCAGCTTGAGGCCCAGTTGAACCGCGCAGCGCCCCCCGGATTGCAAGTGGCCTTGGATATCGCGGCCCCAAGGCCCGTGATAACTCCATTTACCTTGCGGCTGGTGAAATCCGAGGACGGCACGCAGTTCGACGCCTGTTCTGCCGACACCGAACACGCCCGAACCCAAATCATGAGTGCCGCCATGCGCGCGGGCCTCACCGGGCCGGGCACCTGTCAGATCGGCATGGGCGTGCCTTCGCCGAATTGGAGCGTGGCCGTTGCGCAGGCCATCGACGCGCTGGCCGCTCTGGGAGCCGGATCGGTCACTTTTTCGGATGCTGACGTCACTCTGGTCGCGGCCGAAGGCACAGACCAGGATGCCTTTGACAGGGTTGTGGGCGAGTTGGAAAACGACCTGCCCGAAGTCTTTGCCCTCTATGCCAAACTGCCTGAAACCGTGGACCCCAATCAGGGCCCGCCGGAATTTGTGGCCACGCTGAGCCCCGAAGGTTTGGTGCAATTGCGCGGACGGCTCTCGGACGAAAACCTGCGCAGTGTCACGGACAGCTTTGCCCGGGCCGCCTTTGGGTCCGACAACGTTTATACAGCAACGCGTCTGGTGGATGACCTGCCCGGAGATTGGCCGGTGCGCGTTCTGGCCGGGCTTGAGGCTTTGTCAGAACTGTCCAACGGGGCGGTCACGGTATCGCCCACAACGGTCCTCATTTCGGGCAGTACCGGCAACCCGCAGGCCAGCACCAACATCGCTTCGCTCTTGGCTACGAAACTGGGCGAGGCAGAAGAGTTCGACATCCGCGTCCGCTATGAGGAAAAGCTGGATCCGATTGCGGCCCTGCCAACCCCGGACGAATGCGAGGCCGAGATTGCCGAAATCATAGGCACGTCGAAAATCACCTTTGAGCCGGGCAGCGCCACCGTGGATGTCTCCGCCCTCGGAACCATCGACGATATCGCCGAAGTCCTGAAGCAATGCGGCGACATCCGGCTGGAGATTCAGGGGCACACTGACAGCCAGGGCCGCGAGGAAATGAACCAGAACCTCAGCCAGGCAAGGGCTCAGTCGGTGCTGAACGAATTGCGCGCGCGCCGGGTCCTGACCGCGTCCTTCTCCGCCAAAGGATACGGCGAAAGCAATCCGATTGCCTCGAACGAGGAAGAAGAGGGGCGCGAGGCCAACCGCCGGATCGAATTCAAGCTGATCCGCCCCAAACCAACCACGCCGGAAGGCGAAACAACACTGGAAACCATCGCAGGATCAAGCGATACAGGGGACACGCCATCCGAGACCGAAGGATCCACCGATGAGCAGAACTGAGTTTATCATCGCAACCGCGATTGTCCTGTTCATTGCCTTTTGCCTGGGCTGGTTCGCCAATTGGCTGATCCACCGTTTTACCCGGGTGGCGGCAGGTGACGTGGCCGAACTTGACCGGATGAGCCAGGAATTGCACGAGGCCGAAGAGACGCGGGATCAGGCGATCACCTATCTGCAACAGCGCGAGGCCGAGTTGACCAATCAGCTGAGCCAGACCGAAGCAGAGCTGCGCGCGGCGATGGACGGTCTGCGCGATGCCCGTCACGAGACTGAAGAGCTGCGCGCCTGGATTGATCGGCAACAGGCAAGCTGAGCGGTCCGATGACGGAGGACACCTCCGCCTTACGGGGACGCGTCACCGACTTGCATACTCTTCTCTGTTCGAAAAAATCCCGGGGAGGCCGCAGGCGTGCGGCAGAGGCCCCTCCACAGCAGTAATCCAATCGAAGTCACGTAAGGCGGACCTATTGGTGCGCCATCACCACCGGTTGAGCGCGTCCTCGTCGACTGCGCGGGCCGCAACCCACTCTGCGCCGTCGGCTGTCACTTCACGCTTCCAGAACGGCGCGCGGGATTTGAGGTAGTCCATCAGATATTCCGCCGCCTCGAACGCATCCTTGCGATGCCGGGCAGCGGTGGCCACCATCATGATCATCTCGCCGGGCGCGAGCGTCCCGTAGCGGTGAATGACCAATGCGTCCTCAAGGCTCCAACGGGTCACGGCTTGGCCTGCGATCTCGGTCAAGGCCGCTTCGGTCATACCGGGATAGTGTTCAATCTCCATGGCTTTCAGCCCGCCGGCCACGTCGCGGACCACCCCTGTAAACGTCACAATTGCCCCCGACACCGTGTGGCCCGTGGCAAAGGCATCCGCCTCTTGACCGAAATCGAAAGGGGCGTCTTGAACCACAACGCGCATCGATCAGCCGCCCGTCATGGGCGGAAAGAACGCCACTTCACGCACACCGTCCAGCGGCGCATCAAAATCGGCGAGTTGCTGATCCAAGGCCACCCTGAGGGCCGTGACATCGGCAAAGGCGGCGGCATAACGTTCCTCGCGCTTGCGCAGATCCTCGACCAGATCCATCACCGTTGCGGCTTGGGTTTCGACCACCTCGCGTGGCAGGCCGATACGTTCCCGCACCCAGGCAAAATACAGTACATCCATCGCTATTACCCTTTCAGATAGGGGACAGCCTTGCGGAAATAATCCACGCCGCTGATCAACGTCAAACCCGCTGCCAACCACAAGAGCCACAGACCAATGCGCCCGGCCCATTCGGCCCCGGCCAGCTTCCAGGACAGCCCGTGCAAGTCCGGTTCTTCACCGCTGAGGATGGCGCTGACCATGTCGCTGTCCATGCCCCAGATCGACATGCCAAAGTAATGCTCGAACACGCCTTGGGAAAACAGGACCGCAATCGCAACCATCTGGAGCGTCGTCTTCCACTTGGCCAGTTGCGTAACCTTGAGCGTGCCCGCAGTGTCGCCCAGAAATTCGCGCAAGCCCGAAACGAACACCTCACGAAACAGGATCATGGTGGCAGGCAGGACCAGCCAGGGCGACCAGGACGAAAAGCCAATGATGACCATCAGCGCAATCACCACCATCGCCTTGTCGGCAATGGGATCAAGCATTGTGCCCAGCTTGGTCTGTTGGCCCCACGCTCGGGCCAGATACCCGTCAAACCAATCGGTAACGGCGGCCCCCACGAATAGGATCACCGCAAAAATATCAGCGTAAGGCCGCGTGAAATAGAGGAACATGACCGCCACCAATGGGGCCGCCAGCAAGCGCAGGGTCGTCAGGATATTCGGTATGTTCCACGTCATGTACCTACACCTATCCGGTTCGCGCGGGGCCTGAAAGGGGTGGCGCACCAACAGGTACGCCTTACGAGGTCAGCCCTGATCATGGAAATGGTCATAGACCTTTTGCGCCAGCCCTTCGGACACGCCATCAACGGCCTTAAGGTCGGCCAGATTGGCCCGCGCCACCGCCTTGGCCGATCCGAAATGCGCGAGGAGCGCCCGTTTGCGCGCCGCCCCCACGCCAGCGATTTCATCCAGCGGATTGGCCATGTTGGATTTGGCCCTTTTGGCCCTGTGTGTGCCAATGGCAAAGCGATGCGCCTCGTCCCGCATCCGCTGCACGAAATAAAGCACCGGATCGTTGTGGCGCAGCGCAAACGGGCGCTTGCCCACGCGGTGGAATTCCTCCTTGCCCGCGTCACGGTCAACGCCTTTGGCAACCCCGACCATCGGAATATCCTCGACCCCGTGTTCGCGCATGATCTGGGCCACGGCAGACACCTGCCCTGCCCCACCGTCGATCAACAGCAGGTCGGGCCACATCCCCTTTTGCCGGTCCGGGTCCTCGCTCAGCAGCCGTTTGAAGCGGCGGTGGAGCACCTCTTTCATCATCCCGAAATCGTCGCCCGGCGTCAGGTCATCGCCCTTGATGTTGAACTTGCGATAGCTATTTTTGATGAAGCCCTCGGGCCCCGCCACGATCATACCGCCCACCGCATTGGTGCCTTGAATGTGGGAGTTGTCATAGACTTCAATCCGCTCGGGCGGCTCAGGCAGTTCCAACGCCTCGGCCAGCCCCTTGAGCAGTTTGGTCTGTGTCGCACTTTCGGCCATTTTGCGCGCGAGGCTCTCGCGGGCGTTGCGAAGTGCGGAATCAATCAGTTCCGCCTTTTCACCCCGCTGCGGCACAAGCAATTCCACTTTGCGGCCCAATTTCTGGGTCAGGGCGTCAGCCATCAGGTCCGCATTCTCAATCTCATTGGACAAGAGCAGCTGCCGGGGCGGTTCCTTGGTGTCATAGAATTGGCCCAGAAACGCCTCAAGCACCTCGGCTGCATCGACATCCGCGCCCACGCGCGGATAGAAATCGCGGTTGCCCCAGTTCTGACCCGCCCGGATGAAAAAGACCTGCACGCAGGCCTGGCCCTGTTCCAGATGCAGCGCCACTATGTCTGCCTCGCTCACTGTGCGCGGATTGATCCCCTGGGCCGTCTGCACCTGCGTCATGGCGCGGATGCGGTCGCGCAGGGCGGCGGCGCGCTCGAACTCCATCTCTTCGGACGCTTTTTGCATGTCTGCGGCCAGACGGGCCTGAATGTCGGTACTTTTGCCGGTCAGGAACCTTTCGGCATCCTTGACGCTCTGGGCGTAGTCGCTTTCCGAGATCAAGCCGACACAAGGACCGGAACAACGCTTGATCTGATAGAGCAGACAGGGCCGCGTCCGGCTGTCGAACATCGCGTCGGTGCAGTTTCGCAGCAAAAACACCCGCTGCAACTGGTTCAGAGAGCGGTTGACCGCCCCCGCACTGGCGAAGGGACCATAGTAAGCACCCTTTTCCTTTTTCGCACCGCGGTGCTTTTTGATCTGGGGATAGGCGTGATTGCCCGTTACCAAAATGTTGGGAAAGCTTTTATCGTCTCGTAAAAGGACGTTGAATTTGGGCTTGAGCTGTTTGATCAGGTTCTGTTCGAGCAGCAGCGCCTCGGTCTCTGTCCGCGTGGTCAAGAACATCATCGAGGCGGTCATCGAAATCATCCGCGCGATGCGACCCGAATGGCCTGACGGACGGGCATAGTTGGACACGCGGGCACGCAGATTGCGCGCCTTGCCCACATAGAGCACCCGGCTTTCCCGATCGAGCATGCGATAGACGCCGGGTGAGCTGTCGATGGTCTTCAGATATGCCTGAATGACCTCGTGCCCAACCGGAACATGCGGATCAACCTCTGGGGGTGTGGTGTCCTCAGTATTCGCCATTTGATTCGACTTTGTTTCGCATTTTGGCTGCACCGATTAGACCACCAGTGCAAGAACAGAGACATCCACCGTTCCTGTGGATAACTCTAAGGACAACTTCTGCTCTCATAGAATTTTCCCTTGTTTTTTCGGCGCTTCGTCAAGATGCACAAAATTTAGGCGCTTCCGCAAGGCATTGTTTTTACTTGATAATTTAAAAGTATCAGCACAACCCTCTGAAAACAAAGGCCTTTTGGTAACAGTTTTGTAACGAACATTAACGCAGTGCAAAACTCACGCTAGGTCAACTATTCAACGCCCACCACGTCCGGTGTTTGCCAGCCCAGATGCTGCCCACCGTCCACACACAAAAGCTGGCCTGTGACCGCTGGCGCATCCAGAAAATATCCCAGCGCTGCCACGATATCCGCAGGGTTCGACCCACGCTCCAAAACGGTGGCGGCGCGCTGTGCGGCGAAGTGTTTCGCACTCTGGCGTCCGCCTTGCAGGGTCGGCCCCGGCCCGATTGCATTGACGCGGATTGCAGGGGTCAGCGCACGCGCACTGGTCTGGGTCAGCGCCCACAGCCCCATCTTGGCCAGCGTATAGGTCATGAACTCGGGCGTCAGCTTGCGCACGCGCTGGTCCACCATGTTCAGAATAAGACCGGAGGCCACAGGCTCACCCATCTCGTCGCGCGTCGGCTCAAGCCCCTGGGCCGCCATGGCCTGGGTCAGGATGAATGGCGCGCGCAGGTTGCTGTCCATATGCCTGTCCCAACTGTCGCGGGTGGCCGTCTCGATCGTGTCATACTCAAAGATCGAGGCATTGTTCACCAGGCAGGTGATTGGCCCGCCAAGCACGGCGGTTGCCTTGGCAAACAGCGCCGCTGTCGCGTCACCGTCCAGCAGATCGGCCTGCAGTGCCACGGCGTGGTGCCCCAGCGCCTCAATGGCGGATACTGTTTCCCTGGCCCCGGCATCCGAACTGGCGTAATGCACCGCCACGTCATAGCCCCGTTTTGCCAGATATACGGCCATTGCCCGACCCAGGCGGTGCCCGGCCCCCGTTACAAGCGCGCGCTTCATCGCCCGTCTCCTCTGTTTTGGTGTCAGCTTAGTACGATAGCCAAATAGACCACATACAGGCCTGTCAAGATCACGCCCCATGTGCGTGTGATGTCGCGCCTCATATAGACGAATGGCACCATCAGGATCGACGCCCCCAGCATCACCCACAGGTCAAACGTCAGGAACGACTTGTCTACCGGGATTGGCCCCACGAGGCTGGCGATGCCGATAATGGCCAACAGGTTGAACATGTTTGAACCGATAACGTTACCAAGGGCCACATCCGCCTGACGGCGCAGGGCGGCCATGACCGTTGTCGCCAGTTCCGGCAACGATGTGCCAATGGCCACAAGCGTGAGGCCAATAACAGTGTCCGTAACCCCATAGGTCTTGGCGATAATTGTGGCGTTGTCGACCAGCAGATCCGCGCCCAGCGGCAGGCCGATCAGACCGAGGATCAGGAAAACGGCTATCCGCCAGATGGGCAGATCGGGGTCCACACCCTCGATCTCTTCCTCTTCGGCGGTGCCTGCGGCACACGCGGCCCGGTGCCCTTTGGCCTCACGCGCGGCATCAAACAGGACAAAGGCCAAGGCCCCCAGCAAGACAAGCGCCGCAATCCAATCAAACACGCCACGAAAGGCCAGCGCGATAAACAGGATCGACGCCGCGATCATGTAGTTGAACGTTTTACGCGTCTCGCACTCGGACGTGTGCATGGTGGCCAAGAGCGCGGGCACTCCCATGACCAACAGTATGTTGGCGGTGTTTGATCCGACCACGTTGCCCATGGCCAGTCCCGGCGCGCCCTCGATCACAGCCTGGATCGAGATCAAAAGCTCGGGCGCGGAAGTGCCAAAGGCCACGATGGTCAGGCTTACGATCAGTGCCGGTACGCCGAGACGTAGAGACAGGTTCACCGCCCCCTTGACCAGGCTGTCACCGGCAAGCAGGAGGATCAGCAGGCCAAGCATGCTGAGCAACCAGGGCATGACTGCGGCCATCAGGACTTGCCCTTGCCGCAGGCGCAGGGGCCTTTGCCAATTCGGTAACGTCCGCAACTACACTTGGCCTGTGACAACCGTTTCCCACCGATCCAATGCAGTTTGCCGAACATGGCCAGAACGCCCATGAACACGAGGAACAGAATGACGATCTTGCTCATCATCCGTTACAATCCAAACTGGGCATAGGCTGCCCGCTCTTCGACAGAGGCGACGGCGTCGTCCATCATCTGGGCCCCAAAGCGGGACAGGAAGGGGCGGCGCACGCCGTAGCGGCGGAATTTAACCTTGTCGCCGAAACGATCCTTGAGCATCGGCTTGATATGGCCGATGCCATCAATCAGGCCCAACTCGTTCGCGCGTTTGGCGAGCCACACCTCGCCTGTGAAAAGCTCGGCTTCGGAGTCCAGCTTGGCCCCGCGCCGGGACTGCACGTGGTCAATGAAATTGACATGGATATCCTCAAGCAAGCCCTTGATCCGTTCGACATCTGCCGGATTTTCCGGGCGGAACGGGTCAAGCATGGATTTGGATTTGCCCGCAGTGTACACGCGCCGTTCAACGCCCTGCTTGGCCAGGAACTCATGCGCGCCAAAGCCCGCAGAGATCACCCCGATAGAACCGACGACAGAAGACGGATCGGCATAAATCTCGTCCGCAGCCGCCGCCAGCCAATAGCCGCCCGAAGCGGCCACATCCTCGACAAAGGCGATCACGGGGATGTCTTTTTCTTCGGCCAGCCTGCGGATGCGCGCACCGATGAGCGACGATTGCACGGGGCTGCCGCCAGGCGAGTTTACTTCAAGTGCCACGGCCACCGGTTTTCCCCGTGCGAACGCCTTTTCGATCACCGGCGCCAGCGCCTGATCATTCAGCGTGCCGCGACTGCCGCCTGCGATGACCCCCTGTAGCCGTATGACGGCCACGGTGGGGTCGGATTTCATAAAGGGGATCCAGCGTTTCATCTCAGCCCATGTAGAATGCACAACCATGACAAACAAGGCTGACACGCAAAGGAGTTCGCAGGCGTGTCGTCATTGCCGGATGCGCCAACCTGTTTTGAAGATCCACCAGACCGTTCCGAGGCACAAGGTCGTGAACCCGCCAATGGCCAAGAGGGACATCGTAATCGGCACATCCGCCACCCCAAAGAACGCCCAGCGGAACCCCGAAATCAGATAAACCACTGGATTGAACATCGAGATCGTCTGCCACACCGGAGGCAACATCGAGATCGAGTAAAACGAGCCGCCCAGAAACACGAGAGGTGTTACGATCAGCAGCGGCACAAGTTGCAGCTGTTCGAAATTGCCTGCCCAGATCCCGATGATGAACCCAAAAAGCGCAAAGCTGATACAGGTGAGAACCAGAAAGGTGATCATCGCCAACGGATGCGCGATCTGGATATCGACGAAGAAGAACGACGTGATCAGGATTATGATTCCAATGAACATCGATTTGGTCGCCGCCGCACCCACATAGCCCATCACGATCTCAAGGAAATTGATCGGGGCCGACAGCAGCTCATAGATCGTGCCTATGAATTTTGGAAAATAGATGCCGAAAGAAGCATTTGAAATCGCTTGCGTCATCACCGTCAACATGATCAGCCCGGGCACAATGAACGCGCCGTAGCTGACCCCTTCGACCTCGTCGATACGGCTGCCGATGGCCGCCCCGAAAACCACGAAATAGAGTGACGTGGACAAGACCGGCGATATGAGGGATTGCGCTAGGGTTCTGAAAAACCTATCCATTTCAAAGACGTAGATCGCTCTGATTGCTGACCAGTTCATGCCGCATCCTCCTCGTCCTTGCGCACAAGCGACACAAAAATATCTTCTAGGCTGGATTGGCGCGTCACCACATCGCGCAGTTGCAGACCAGAGGCTGCGACGTCAGTCAGCAGCTTGGTGATCCCCGTTCGCTCGCCCTTGGTGTCGTAGCTGTAGACGAGGGTCCAACCATCATTGCTGAGGGCCAGATCATAGCCCGCCAGCGCTGGAGGGATCGTGTCAAGTTGCGAGGTCAGTTGAACATCCAACTGCTTTTGGCCCATGCGCGCCATCAGCTTGTCCTTGTCCTCGACTAGCAGGATTTCACCGTTGGCGATCACGCCGACCCGATCTGCGATGGCCTCGGCCTCTTCGATATAGTGCGTGGTGAGGATGGTGGTGACCCCATCCCCGCGCAACTGCTCAACGATGTCCCACATGTCTTTGCGCAGCTCTACATCGACGCCTGCGGTGGGTTCATCCAGAAACAGAACGCGGGGCTCATGGGCCAGAGCCTTGGCGATCAACACCCGCCGTTTCATGCCGCCCGACAGTTCGCGAATTTGGGCGTCGCGCTTGTCCCAAAGGGACAGGCGCTTGAGGATGTCTTCGACTGCGGCGTCTTTGCGCCCCTTGCCAAAGAGGCCACGGGAGAACCGAACGGTGTTGATGACCCGCTCAAAGGGTTCAAGTGCGATCTCTTGCGGCACAAGGCCGATCAGGCTGCGCGCCTTGCGGTAATCTGTCAAAATATCGTAGCCACCCACCGACACACTGCCCGAAGTGGGCATCGTGATGCCGCACACCGTCGAGATCAGCGTCGTCTTGCCGGCGCCATTGGGACCAAGCAGGGCGATGATTTCGCCCTCTTCAATGTCGATCGAGACACCTTTGAGGGCCTCGAACCCACTGGCATAGGATTTGCGCAGGTCTTTGATACTCAGAATTGTGGGCATGCATCCTCCGGTCAGCCTGAAGGATGCAGATAGGCCATTCCCGTGTTCAGGACCAGCGCAGTCGCGCACACGAGGCTGTGCAAGCGCGGTTATTCCTTGCCCGTCAGACGGCCAAGCCAGCCCTTCTTGGCAGGGGCGTCGGCATCGTCCTCCGCTTCATCAGAAGGCCCTTCCAGGGTGTCCTGCAAGTTGGTAAAGAATTGATCCGCCATGCGCTTGGCAAAGCCATCAATGATCCGGCTGCCCAATTGAGCCAGTTTGCCGCCCACCTTGGCCTCCACATCATAGCTGAGCTCGGTGCCGGTTTCGGATGGTCGCATGCGCACCTCGGCCCCGCCCTTGGCAAAGCCTGCGGCCCCGCCCTTGCCCTCACCCGTGATGGTCAGACTTTCGTTCTCGATCATGTCAGACAGGGTGACCTGGCCCTTGAACGTCGCTTTGACCGGGCCGACCTTTTGCACCACCGTCGCTTCGAACCCGTTTTCAGGGTCACCAGACACTTCGGTCGCACCCGGCACGCAAGCCTTGAGGACCTCAGGGTTCAAAAGGGCGGCGTAGACATCCGCCGGTGCAGCAGCGATCTGGCGGGTATCGGACATTTTCATAGCGGCGCTCCCATCGTGTTTTCGGTCAGCTATTTGATCCAGTGATAGCGCAGGTCGTGCGCGCGCGCCACGTACGATTATGAGTGACAGATAAGTGAGCCGTGATAGGTCATGCGTCATGACACTCCCCAGACAAAACCTTGCAGGCTTGGGCATCCTCTTTGTGCTAGTGGGGGTGTTTTGCATTTCGATCAACGATCTGTTGATCAAACAGCTGTCGGGTGGCTACCCGCTGCACCAGATCGTTTTTGTGCGGTCAGGGATCGGAATACTGTTCAGCCTGATGATCGTTCAATACGAGGGCGGATGGGGCATCCTGCGGACAGACCACCCCTGGCTGCATGCCATGCGTGGCATCTTGATCGTGATTGCCAACATGACGTTTTTTGTGGCCCTCGCGGTGTTGCCATTGGCCGATGCGACGGCCCTGTTCTTTGCCGCACCGCTCTTTATCACGCTGCTGTCGATCCCTGTGCTGGGCGAAAAGGTAGGCCCATTGCGCCTGACTGCGGTCGCCATCGGATTTGCAGGGGTCGTGATCATGCAAAGGCCATGGGCCGATACCAGTGCGCTTGAGGTCAGCCGCATCGTGCTGCTCCTGCCGGTGCTGTCTGCGCTGACCTATGCGCTGAACCAGCTTTTGACCCGCAAGCTGGGGGTCAGCAGCAAGGCCAGTGCGATGGCGGTCTATATTCAGGCCACATTCATCCTCGTGTCGGTCGCATTCTATGTAGTTGCGGGCGACGGGCGTTTTGCAGACGGGGCAACCAATGGCTCGGTCATCTTTTTGCTGCGAGCCTGGGTCTGGCCGGCGGACAGCGACATCTGGGTCTTTGCGGGATTGGGCGTGAATTCAGCCATCATCGGCTATTGCCTGAGCCAAGCCTACCGGTTGGCGGACGCGGCAACCATCGCGCCGTTTGAATATATCGGGCTGCCACTGGCCGTCGTTTGGGGCTTTTTGATTTTTGGCGATCTGCCTGTGATCGAGGTCTGGATCGGGATCACCCTGATCCTGAGCGCAGGGCTTTTCGTCTTTTTGCGGGAACGCCAGAAAGCGCGCGTTGTCGCCCGTGGACAGATCAAGGGGCGCCATTAACGGTGGCGTGAAACGTCACCCGTCAGTCTGTATCACGACCTTTCCGGTGGCTTGACGGCTGCGCAACAACTCTAACCCCTCATTCGCCTGGCTCAAAGGAAGAACATGACTGACATGGGGCCGCAGCTTGCCCTGTCTATACCATTCAAACAGGACCTCGAAACTGTCGGTCAGGACCTCTGGGTTCACCCGCATGTATCCGCCCCAATAATAACCGATCACCGTGAGGTTCTTGACCAGCAAGATATTTGCGGGGATTTGCGGCACTGTCCCACTCGCAAAGCCCAAGGGCAGCAACCGCGCTTCTGGATTACATGCTCGCAATGCCGCATCAAAAAGGTCGCCGCCCACCGGGTCATAGACGACATCCGCCCCGCCCAAGGCTTTGACCGCCGCCCGCAGATCCACGGTTTCGCTGTCCAGCAGGTGATCCGCCCCGGCCTCTTTGGCGATCGCCAGCTTTTCGGGCCCGCGCGCGCAGGCAATCACCTGCGCCCCCATCAGCTTGCCCAATTCGACCGCCGTTAGACCAACGCCCCCGGAAGCACCCAGCACCAACAACCGCTCGCCCGGTTTCAAGGCCGCTTTATAGTCCAGTCCTACATGGCTGGTGCCATAGGCAATCAGAAAGGCGGCCGCATCCACGGCTGTCATTTCATCGGGAATTGGGACACAGATTTCGGCACGCAGGGCGGCATATTCAGCGAGCCCTCCAAAGCCGGAATAGGCCGCAACGCGCTGACCCACGGCCAGATGCGCTACGCCTTCGCCCAAAGCCTCGATTGTCCCCGACAACTCCATCCCGATGGTCGCAGGCAGCGCTGGCTTTTCCTGGTAAGTCCCTTTCACGATCAGCAGATCGCCGAAATTCAAGCCACAGGCCTCGATGCGTACCAACACCTCGCCGGGCGCCGGGTCCGGCTTGGCCACGTCGCGCATCTCAAGGGGCTTGCCCAATTCGGTCACTTGCATTGCGCGCATCACGCCGCTCCCTCAAATCTCAACCGTCGTCGCGGCCCATTTGCCAAACCGCATAGCCGATTTGAACCGCCCCAAACAACAGCCCATTGAAGAACCACAGAATGAACAGCAACAGGAAAGCATCGTCGCTGTTTTGGGCATGGGTATGGATTTCGGCGATGTCCAAGATCCAGATGGCTGCGACAAAAATGGCCGACAGCGCAAAGCCGATGGCTGTGCCCTGCAAGAACAGGCGGATAAGGGGATTGGGGCCGCTTTGCATACGTTCTGAGATAGCACGCGACTCAATGACTGCAATCGGGTACAGGTAACCTTTTCCCAACGAAGCTCCAGTTTGGCCCGATAGCTTGAAGCGTTTCACAGTCACCAATGAAACCGGTGATTGTAGACAGTTCGCACAGAGTTCCTAAAGCACGGTTCACTTGCGTCGTCGTTTTGGGGCAAAAAGCGAAACTCGCGTGTTTCCGGACGCTTGGGTACCGCACTTGCCAAACATCTCCATTGCCAGCATCCTCAAGCTCTTATCCAGTTTGGGGACGATGGGATATCCCCGCTCGCCTGCTGGAGGCGACTGAAATGTATGAAACAAACACTCTCGAGGAATGTTAATGGAAGTCACAGAGAGATCGTTTGAAAGAACTGTTGTCGACGTCAGCGACCGGTTTCAGGGAAACGCAGGAAACGCCGACAATTGGACCATTGCCCAAGACGTCGTGCACCAGCTGGGCGGGATTGCTCTGAATATTGGAGGAACATCCGCGCTTGGGGATCAGGTGGGTTGGGGACGGTCCTCCATGTCCGACGCCTGGCTTGAAAGATACGAAGCGCGGAAATATCACCTCATCGATCCGTTCATTGCCGCGCTACTGGCCGGTCATTCCGAAGTGATGACGGATTGCGGCACTTTGAACCGGACTGACCCCGCCTATGAGCTGAACCACGATCTCAAAGCCTTCGGATACGGTTCGCTTTATGCGAGCATGTGGGGCAGCCCATCGTCCGGGTATCGTTCCATCGTGGTGTTCTGCTCGGCGCACACGCTGGCGCAGGTTGACGAAAGCATCGGATTTGATCGGCTCAAAATTGTCCAAGCCATTCTGTCAGCCAATCTCCCGAACCAGACATCCGACGCCGGTTCAGGCGTCCTCAAGCTTAGGGAGAACGGGCTGACAACACGAGAGAAAGGCGTTCTTAAGCAACTTGCACGCGGACTGCGCAACGATCAGATCGCATTCACCTTGGATATTGCAGAGGTGACCGTGCGAAAGCACTTGGTGTCCATTCGCAAGAAACTGAAGGCAGAAACACGCGAACAAGCGATCGCAATCGCTATCCGAGACGGTTGGATCGCTCTTTGACCTTCAAAGTGACGCTTATCTCAGACCGCCATAACCAGCAACGACGGGCAGACCTCAGCGTTCTTAATCCCGCCCAGTGACAGCGCATTTCACCTGCATTGGGCCTTCACCTCATCCTCCAGATCGTAGGCGCTGATTTTCAGGTTATACGCTTGGGTATAGGCGCGTTCCGCTTTGGTCCTGTTCCTGCCGGAGCAGTGTTTCGTCGCCTCGTAAAACGCGATGTGCGACCGCGCCGCATATCTGGCAGCAGCCTCGGTCAGATCGAACAATGACTGCTTCTGATCACACGTAATTGTCACGCCTTTGATCAGCCGAATACCTTGGTTGAACGTATCCTGGGCCTGATTGAAATGCGCCACCCCGGCGTCGAAACGCCCTTTGCAGGACGCGGCGGCGGCGACAGGCAGAATGCCAAATGCAACCGCAAATGCGATAGTATGAAAATTCATAGATGACCTTTGCTTTGATCGGACATGGCCAACCTTCAGACGATACCGCCGCAATGAGGCTTTTGCCGGCGCATCAAAAAAGTTTTGAACCAGAGCGAACACATCACCCGTTTTGAAGAAAGACCTGTCTTGATCAGACCTGAAAACACTTGGCCCACGTGGACCCTTGGTAGCGCTGATAGCGGATGCATTCGTCAAGCGTCTTAAAGGTGGCCTGAACCTGCGAGCACTGATGTGGAATGCATGTTCTCCAGTCCGCCAATGCAATGTTTGGCAAAAATGTGCTGGCGATGACAATAAATGTGGCCAATTTCATGGATAATACTCCGTTATTTCCGCCTGCCACTTTCGGTCAACAAAAATAGCCGCTCAAGGTATCTATTACGATACCCAGGGCGGTGTTTGGTTGGCCTGTGACCCGAGTGCACATCGAAACGAAGCAGCAAGGAGCAATTGATCAGCCGGTGTGTGGTCCTATGATGCGGATCATCGGCATGACCTCTGACGTCTTGGATCACTCAAACAGATGTAACCGTATCGGCATTTGCCTCGCTTTACGATCAAGTCACATGCTGTTGGTTCAACTGACTTGACTGGCCGTCGATCGTGGCCGCTGCGTCGCGCAAATTGCGATTGGTGCGAACAGCCCGTCACGCAATTTTCTAGAACGCTTCCGGTCGCGCCTCGCGAGCCATGTGGTCCAGCACCGCGTTCACGAATTTCGGCTCTTTTCCATCGGGGAAAAACGCGCGCGCGACGTCGACATATTCCGTGATCACGACCTTTGGTGGCGTGCCGGTATCGCGCAGTTCCGCCCCTGCGGCGCGAAACAGCGCGCGCAAGGTCGGGTCAATCCTTGCTATGGGCCATTTGGCGACCAGTCCGCGATCCGTCATCTGGTCGATAGGCGCCTGATAATTCACCGCGTCTTCCATCACCCGGGCAAAGTGATCCGGGTCACCCTCGGTCATTTCATCGCCCTCATAGATCGCGCCAAAGCGATGATCCATGAACTCAACCTTGATCTGGTCCACGGTCTGCGACGACTGCTCCATCTGGAACAGAGCCTGCACAGCGTAGAGCCGCGCGGCAGAGCGCATCTTGCGTTTCTGGTTTCCCGAAAGGGTCATACGGTTGTGGATCCTGTCTTGCCTGCCAGTTGGTACTCGGTTGCCGGTTTGAACCCGACGCCCTTGTCCTGGCGGCCCCACTTACGGCTGAGTGCGATCAGGTGCAAGGCCGCAGCGGCCGCCCCGCCCCCTTTGTTTTGGCCTGCGGGATCGGCGCGCACTTCAGCCTGTTCGGTATTCTCCACCGTCAGGATACCATTACCGATGCAAAGGCCTTGCAGCCCCAGCAACTGCAACGCGCGGCTGCTGTCATTGCACACCGTCTCATAGTGGGTGGTCTCACCACGAATGACGCAGCCCAAGGCCACATAGCCATCGAAATTCGACATCCGTTCAGAAATGCCAATGGCCGTCGGAATTTCCAGCGCACCCGGCATCTCGATCAGGTCCCAAGTGGCCCCTGCCGCCTCAATCTCGGCCTTGGCACCGGCAACCATATTGTCAGCGATCTGCTTGTAGTAGGGCGACACAACGATCAGCAGCTTGGTCGGTTTGTCAAAGCTGGGCCGCTCCAGCACGTGATGTTCGATGGATGCCATCAGCTTTCTCCTAGGATCGGGCGGGTGCCCACGATTTCGAGACCATAGGCGTCGATGCCCATATAGGTGGTGCGCGGACTATCGGTCAGAAGGATCAGGCGGCCCAAGCCCATATTGGACAACATTTGCGCGCCAAGTCCGGTGTTTTTGACGATCCGCGGCCCATCTTCCTCATCCGTGAACAGCGATTTGCGGGGCTCGCGGAAAAGGCACACGACACCGCGGCCCTCTTCGGCGATGATCTCCATCGCGCGGGGCAATTCGCCCACCGGCTTGTCGCTGAGGCCCAGAATGTCGGTCACTTCGGTCAAAGCATGGGTACGGACCAGGACCGGCTCATCCGTGCTCAGGTCACCTTTGGACAGCGTCACATGTTCGATCCCATAGGTCTGGTCGGTGAAGATGCGCATATGCCACGCCCCGCCATGCTGCGAATGCACCGTGCGCGCCGCAGTCTCAACCACCAGATTGTCGTGCCTGCGGCGATACGAAATCAGATCGCTGATGGTCCCGATTTTGAGGCCATGGACCGATGCATAATCCACCAGATCCGGCAGGCGGGCCATTTCGCCATCTTCCTTCATGATCTCGCAAATGACGCTCGAAGGATAATGCCCGGCCAAACGCGCGACGTCACAACCCGCCTCAGTGTGACCCGCACGAACAAGGACGCCGCCTTTGCGGGCCCGCAAGGGAAAGACATGACCCGGCGTCGCAATGTCGGCGCTGGTGGCCTGCGGGTTGATGGCTGTGGCAATGGTCAATGCGCGGTCAGCGGCGGAAATCCCTGTGCTGACGCCCTCACGCGCCTCAATCGACACGGTAAAGGCCGTCTCGTGCCGCGAAGAGTTGTGCATCGCCATCATCGGTAGCCCCAGCGCTTCGATCCGTTCGGCGGGCAAGGTTACACAGATCAGACCGCGGCCATGGGTGGCCATGAAGTTCACGGCCTCGGGCGTGGCGAAATTGGCCGGGATGACCAGATCGCCTTCATTCTCGCGATCCTCATGATCCACCAGAATGAACATGCGACCCGCGCGGGCCTCTTCGATAATCTCTTCAATGGGTGAAATGGCATTGGCCAAATCGGTTTCGACCGGACCGGGCGTTTCAAAGCTCATGGGGCACCTATTGCAGCATT
Organism: uncultured Tateyamaria sp.; assembly: GCF_947503705.1. Taxonomy (GTDB): domain Bacteria; phylum Pseudomonadota; class Alphaproteobacteria; order Rhodobacterales; family Rhodobacteraceae; genus Tateyamaria. The sequence goes on from NZ_CANNES010000004.1 coordinate 278,307, forward strand.
TCTCGCCACATAAAGGATGCCTGCGCCCAATACCAGAGAGACACAGCGCACATCTGGCGTGCGCGACATTTCCTGTTCCCAAAATACTCCCCGAAGGATCGATCACCGTTATGCGCGGTAAATGCCTGATGCGAGAACGCTTGCCCATTTCCCCAAAGTGTCGTCAGGCCATGGGCCTGTCCGTTGGATCAGGTCGGGAAATACTGTTCCGACGGCAGGAAGTCAGCGGCGCGCAACGCGGGCGCCCATTCCGCTTCCAGTGCTGTGTCACCCACAACCACCACCTGACCGCCTACCAAACCACGCGCGGTTACGAAGCCACGCACGCGGGCCTGCATATCGGACCAGCTTGTCGTGATGTCAGGGGCCAGTTCGGTCGCATCGAGGCATGGATTGGCAGCTGAAACGATATCGGCATCCAACGGTCGTTGCACCAGCGCCAGACGTTCCGCGTTGCGCATCGCCTCCAAAAGTTTCGCCCGGTCCCGAGGCATGGCTGCATCCCCGCCCATGATCCGAAGCGCGTTGGACGAAAACAAAAGCCCCATCACATCCCGGCCCGACGCCTGTCGGATTGTGGCATAGGTCTTGTAACTCATGCCCAGCTCGGCGGCCCGCTTGACCCGCATGCGTACGATCATCATCGGAATGGTGTTGGGCATCAGCGCCTTTTGCGCGCGCCGCCACTGGTAAGTGCGCCAACGGTGTCCAGCCTCCATCGAGGGGCCGCGATTGTGGCCGATCCCTGGCATCACGCGGTCTCGGCCAGACGCGCCACATAGCGGGCCAGCGTGTCAATCTCGAGGTTGACGGCGTCTCCCACTGCCACATCACGCCAGGTCGTGACCTCTTTGGTGTGGGGAATGAAGTTGATCCCGAACACCGCACCTTGTACCTCGTTCACAGTCAACGACGTGCCATTCAAGGCAACGGACCCTTTGGGCGCGATGAACCTTGCCAGATCATCAGGTGCACGCAATTGCACCCGCGTGCTGTCGCCTTCGTCCACGACCGACACGACCTCGGCAACCCCGTCCACATGGCCCGATACGATATGCCCACCCAATTCGTCGCCCACACGCAAGGCACGCTCCAGGTTCACCCGTTTGCCTACAACCCAGGCCGACACATTGGTCTTGGATACGGTTTCCGCGCTGATCTGCACGTCGTACCAATCGGGCCCCAGATCAACGACCGTCAGACATACCCCGTCGGACGCAATGGAGGCACCCATATCAATGCCGTTTGTGTCATAGCTGGTGGCAATGCGCGCGCGCAGATCGCCCTCTTGGGTCAGGTCTGTGATGGTGCCGATATCGGTGACGATGCCTGTAAACATGGGGCAAGATCCTTTGCTGTGCTCATCACGACGTAGCGAGCGGACCCCCTAAGGGCAAGGCCCGCCTCTTGCGCGCATGTCACCGCTCCGTCATAAATTCGCCCCAGTCACGTGTTCATCTTGGATAAAGCAATGCCACCTATCAGGGACAAGATGACACTGAACCCTCCAAACTCTCGCGTTTTCCTGTTCCTGCAGGGGCCGCACGGGCCATTTTTCCACCGTCTGGGAAAAATGCTGCGCCGTGCGGGGGCAACAGTCTGGCGGGTGGGGTTCAATGCGGGCGACCGGGCTTTCTGGTTCCATCCAAGCAGTTACATCCCGTTTCGAGGCGCCAGCGCAGACTGGCCCGAAACCTTTGCCGGGTTGCTGGACAACAAGGGTGTGACCGACATCGTCCTTTACGGCGATGTGCGCCCCATTCATGCCGAAGCAGTGGCCGAAGCCAAGCGGCGCGGCATCACCGTCCATGTCTTTGAAGAAGGTTATATGCGCCCCTATTGGGTTACATACGAACGAGGCGGAACTAACGGAAATTCAAGGCTCATGGACATGTCCGTGACTGAAATGCAGACTGCACTGGCGCAATCAGATATGGAGGCACCGCTGCCCCCCGGACATTGGGGCGACATGCGCCAACACGTGTTCTACGGCGCCCTGTATCACTGGTTCGTCATGTTTCGAAACGGTGATTACCGGAACTTCAAACCGCACCGATCCGTGACGGTCACCCGCGAATTTCAGCTTTATCTGCAACGGCTTCTGCTGATGCCGGTGCACACGCTTGACCGGATTCAGGCGACCATGCGCATCCGCTATGGCGGTTTCCCCTATCATCTGGTGCTCTTGCAGCTGGAACATGATTCCAGCTTTCAACAGCACTCGCCCTTCACATCAATGACCGAATTCCTTGAACTGGTGATCGAAGGTTTCGCCAAAGGCGCGCCGGGCCACCACCATCTGGTGATCAAGGCGCATCCGCTCGAAGACGGGCGCGCACCTATTCGGCGCACGATCCGCAAACTGATGCAGAACCACGGGTTGCAGGGGCGCGTGCATTATGTGCGGGGCGGCAAGCTGGCCCAATTGCTGAACGATGCGCGCAGCGCGGTGACCGTGAATTCCACCGCCGCCCAACAGGTGCTGTGGCGGGGCATCCCGCTCAAGGTTTTTGGGCGGGCCGTTTTTGCCAAACCGGAATTTGTCAGCGATCAGCCTTTGCCCACATTTTTCAGCGGCGCCAGCCGCCCCGACAATCGGGCTTACAAGGACTACCGCCGCTATCTGTTGGAAACCAGCCAGTTGCCCGGCGGATTTTACTCGGCCCGAGGCCGCAGACAGCTTTTGCGCCAGGTGGTCGACATGATGCTGTCGCCCGAAGATCCTTATGATGCACTGGCCTCCGGCACCGCGGCTCCGAGGCAACAGTTGCGGTTGGTCACCTGACAACCACAACCCCTATGGCTAGATTTTCTCAATGAACTGAGGTAGTTTGGCACCAAATAAGCATCAAAAAATCGGTGCGGCAGACAAGAATACAGCGCGGATCAATCCACGCTTGAGGCAGAACAAGAACAGGTCGAGGAGACCGAGCAGTGATTTTCCCGTCATTCCGCTGGGCGCGCGTGGGCGCAGCTTTGGCCGTTATTGGTGTCGTGTCCTCTTGTGGCCTGCCTCAGGTGGGTCCGAACAAACGTGAAATTTTTGCAGGATCGGTGCAGCAACAAGGCGACGCTTTTGTCGTGGCGGTCAATGACCGCGTGACCCGCGCGACTGCCGTCACCCCCGCCCTGGGCTTTTCCGAGGCATTCAAGAATGCAGGCGTCATTGGATCAGACACCATCCGGCCCGGCGATATCTTGGGTCTGACGATCTGGGAAAACGTTGACGATGGCCTTTTGGCCGGCGAATCCCAAAGCTCCACAGCCCTCGAAGAGGTACAGGTCGATGGCGCGGGCTTTATCTTTGTCCCATATGCCGGCCGCATCCGTGCCGCGGGCAATTCGCCGGACGCCATTCGCCGCATCATCACCGCCAAGCTCGAAGAGCAAACACCCGACCCCCAAGTGCAGGTGCGCCGCGTGGCGGGTGATGGATCGACCGTATCGCTGATCGGCTCGGTCGGCGGCCAAGGCGTCTATCCGATTGAGCGGCCCACCCGGACCCTGTCGACCATGCTCGCCCGTGCGGGCGGCGTCACCATCCAACCAGAAATTGCCCAGATTACCGTCATTCGGGGCGACATGCGGAGCCAAGTCTGGTTCCAGGACATATATGACCACCCGGAGCTGGACATCGCCTTGCGCGGTGGCGACCGCATTCTGGTCGAGGAGGACACCCGCGCCTTTACCGCGCTTGGGGCCACTGGCGGCCAAGCCCGTGTGCCGTTCGAATCGCAGAACCTGAGTGCGCTTGAAGCCATTGCCCAAGTGGGCGGCCTGCAATCGGCCACGGCCGATCCCACAGGCATCTTTGTCTTTAGAAACGAGCCTGCCGAGGTCGCAAATGCGGTCCTGGGGCGCGACGATCTGGTGGGTGCACAACGCTTGATCTACGTTCTGGACCTGACGCAGCCCAATGGCATGTTCATGGCCCGTGACTTCGTGATCCGCAACGCCGACACGCTCTATGTAACCGAAGCGCCCTACACCCAATTCACCAAGATTATCTCGGCCCTCACAGGCCCGCTTGGTGCGGTTGACAGCGTCACCAGCCTCGCGGGCAACTGACCCGGACGGGCCACGTGACGAATTTCCAAACCCCAGCCGCCGGACCTGATCAGGCCCGGCGGCTGTACGTTTTCAATGGCGGTTTTCTGACCCAGCACAGACTGCGCCGTATCCTCCATCTGTCAGGCTACAGGGTCAGTCTGGGCAGGCCCGGTGCTGGCGACCTGATTGGCATCTGGGGCAACTCCCCGACTGCCCATCGAGGGATCGGCATTGCCGCGCGCACCGGTGCCAAATTGGTACGGGTCGAGGATGCATTTCTGCGCTCGGTCCTGCCCGGCCGTTCCGGCAGCGCTCCCTTAGGCCTTTTGATCGACCACAAGGGCGCGCATTTCGACCCTGCGCAACCCTCTGACCTCGAAGAGATTTTGGCCACTCATCCACTGGACGACACCGCCCTTCTGAACAGAGCACGCGGTGCCATAGCCGAAATCCAAGAGGCGCATCTTAGCAAATATACCGGGTTTGATCCTCAAGCCGCAGTCCCAGCGCCGGGCTATGTTCTGGTCATAGACCAGACGCGCGGCGATGCATCGGTCACCGCCTCAGGCGCAGATCGGAACCGGTTTCTGGAGATGCTGTTTGTCGCGCAGGAAGAGCATCCCGGCGCTCAAATCATCATCAAGGCACATCCCGAAACGACCCAAGGCCACCGCCCCGGCTATTTCACCGACGCCGACACCAACGATCGGGTGCTATTGTCGAGCGATGCGGTCAGCCCCTGGACCCTGATGGAGGGGGCGATTGCCGTCTACACCGTGTCATCTGGCCTGGGGTTCGAGGCGATCCTGGCCGGTCACAAGCCCCGCGTCTTTGGCCAGCCCTTTTATGCCGGATGGGGCCTGACCCAAGACGAATTTCCGGTTCAGCGCCGCCAACGGCAATTAACTCGGGCGCAGCTCTTTGCCGCAGCGATGATCCTTTATCCAACTTGGTATGACCCGCACCGCGATCGTCTGTGTTCCCTTGAGACCGCAATTCACGCACTGAGCGCCGAAACTCGTGCCTGGCGAGCGGATCACCGAGGCTGGGTCGCCAGCGGTATGCGGCTGTGGAAACGACGTCCATTGCAACAGGTCTTTGGCCGCTACAAGCCGATTTCTTTTCAGGACGATCCCGCGCGCGCCCGTGCCAGTGGCAAGCTCTGGATGGTCTGGGCCGGCAAGGCACAGGTGGGCCACGAATCCGCTGTGCGCGTAGAAGACGGCTTTTTGAGGTCGCGCGGCCTTGGAGCCGAATTGATCCCGCCCTTGTCACTGGTGACCGATGATCTGGGCATTTACTACGACCCGACCCGGCCAAGCCGTCTGGAAAAACTGATCCAGGCCCGCCGTGTCTTGCGCCCCGATCAGGCGTTGCGGGCGGAGCGTTTGATCACCGCGATGACCCGCGATGCACTCAGCAAATACAATCTGGGCGGCGCCACACCTGATCTGCCCGCGGGCGAAAAGGTTCTGGTTGTCGGCCAGGTCGAGGACGACGCCTCGATCCGCCTCGGCGCCGGTGCCATCAACACCAATCGCGGCTTGCTGGAGGCGGCGCGCGCGGCCCATCCCAACGCCACGCTGGTTTACAAACCGCACCCCGATGTTGAGGCGGGCCTGCGCAGCGGTGCCTTAGACGCAGACGGTCTGGCCGATGTGGTGGCGGACAACGCAGACATCACCCAACTGCTTGGCGCGGTGCAGGTGCTGTGGACGATGACGTCACTGGCCGGGTTCGAAGCGCTCTTGCGCGGCGTTCACGTGGTGACAACGGGCGCGCCGTTTTACGCAGGTTGGGGCCTGACCGAAGACAAAGGCGACGTGCCACCACGACGACGTGAAGATGTGACGCTGCTGGGCCTGGTGCACGCGACATTGATTGACTACCCGCGCTATTTCGATCCGGTCAGCGGAATGCCCTGCCCTGTCGAGGTCGTCGTCGAGCGGCTGGCGAGCGGCCCCCTACCCCATCCCGGTCTCGCCAATCGATTGCTGTCAAAGGCCCAAGGTCTGCTGGCCAGCAAGACCCACCTCTGGCGTTAGGCGCGCCGTGCCCATTCGTGGCAAATGTCACTGCCGACCCTTCGGACAGCGACCAGATCAAAGCGCGCCGCTTCTGCAAGCTTTCCCAACCCCAACGCGCCGATATTGGGCAGGCCTTCGGCCCCGATGGTCAGCCCAGCGGTAAAGCCCACCAACCGGTCCACCACGCCCGCCTCGATCATCGAGGCCGCAAGCGCGCTGCCGCCCTCGCAAAAGACGCGGGTCATGCCTTGGGCAGCGAGCTGTTTCAGGATGTCGCGGGGGTCCAGTTGGCTGCCGATGGTGGCACATGGCAAAAGGGTCGCGCCGAGGCCCCGCCACGTGTCCTGCAAAGCAGGATCCGCGTCGCGGCCATGGCACATCAGCACCGGCACTTCCCCCGCCGTGCGGGCCAGCGCACCCATTAAGGGCACGTCCAGACGGCGCGAAATCACGACGCGGGTCGGCTGTTTTTCGATCCCCAAGCCGCGCACCGTCAACGACGGATCGTCCTGCCGGGCCGTGCCACCGCCGACCATCACAGCATCGTGGCGCGCGCGCATTGCATGGACCGCACGCCGCGCCTCGGCCCCGGTGATCCATTGGCTTTCGCCGGTGCCGGTAGCGATGCGCCCATCAAAACTGTTGGCCAGTTTCAGGGTCACAAAAGGGCGTTGCGCGGTGGTCTTGAGGAAAAAACCGGCATTGTCACGCGCGGCCTGATCCGCGCAAAGACCTGTCTCAACCTCAATACCCGCCGCACGCAGCATTGCGATGCCCGCACCGTTCACACGCGGGTCGGTGTCCTCGACCGCCACAACGACACGCACCACGCCAGCCGCGATTAAAGCCTCGGCACAGGGCGGTGTCTGTCCGTGATGCGCGCAGGGTTCAAGGGTGACATAGGCGTCAGCGCCCTTCGCCGCATCACCTGCCTGGGCCAAGGCCACAACCTCGGCATGAGGGCGACCGCCCGCTTGTGTCCAGCCCCGCCCGACAATGCGCCCCGCCTTTACAATAACGCAGCCCACCGCCGGATTGGGGGCAGTGGACCCAAGCCCGCGCCGCCCAAGGGACAGCGCAAGCGTCATGAACCGGGTGTCTGTGGCTGTGCTCACTCTTCAGACGGGTTGTCGGGCCGCAATTCAGCAACGAACTTGTCAAAATCGTCAGCCGCTTGGAAGTTCTTGTAAACACTTGCAAAACGCACGTAGGCCACGGTGTCGATCCGTTGCAGCGCCTCCATCACGATCTCGCCGATCTGCTTGGAGCCGATGTCGGTCTCGCCCATGGATTCCAACCTGCGCACGATGCCCGAGATCATCTGGTCAATCCGCTCAGGATCAATCGGACGTTTCTGCATCGAAATCCGGATCGAGCGTTCCAGCTTGTCCCGATCGAAATCTTCGCGTTTTCCGTTGGATTTGATCACCACCAGATCGCGCAATTGCACGCGTTCATATGTGGTAAAGCGGCCTCCACAGGCCGGGCAAAAGCGCCTGCGCCGGATCGAAACATGATCCTCCGCCGGTCGGCTGTCTTTTACCTGAGTATCAATATTTCCGCAAAACGGACAGCGCATCGCCCATCCCCTTCTCGTTCATCCCGCCTGTAGTAGAGGTTTGCCCCTATTGCACGAAACTATACGAGGTTGACTAGGTTTTGGGTAGAGTAGAAATGACACCGCTAGATAAGCGGTGCCATGGAGACTCAGCGACGTAGCAAGCGACCGTCTTCGGTGCGTACGCGTACACTCTGCGCGCGATTGCTGCGGCACAATGCATAGGCATGTGACATGCTAAACGTCTGACCCGCCCGCTTGACACCTTGGGACACAGAATTGAAGGCACCGGCGACAGGTTCTGTCGTAAAAACAACGCCCTTTCGGCCTGGCGCTGTTTGCGCAGGCCCGCGTGCAACTTCGATATAGAGGTCACCGCCGCGCTGTCCCAACGCTTTGCGCGTATACAATCCTGCCGCACACCAAATCTGCGTACCAGCAGCGCCGTCATCTTCGATGACTTCAAAGCTGTTGGCGTCAATGGTGTTGACCGGAAGGGTAACGCGCTCGCGCACAAAATTTCTGTCCTGGGCGTGGCCCATGGTTGGCACTGTGACGAGGGCGGCAAGGGCGAGGTGTTTCAACATGACAAGGCTCCTGTTTCGCTTCTCAAGATAGGGGCGCGCGCCCGTATTCAAAGTCACAGTGCCGTCAAAACCATTGCAGCCTGCCACTTCAGGCCAAATGGGCCACGACTTGTCGGGTCTTGGGCGCGTCCCGGTGCTCGAACAGGTAGATCCCCTGCCATGTGCCCAAAACTGGACGACCTCGCGCCACGGGAATTGTCAGGGTGACGGGCAACATCGCCGCCTTGATGTGGGCAGGCATGTCATCGGGGCCCTCATAGGTGTGGGTAAGGTAGGACATCGACGGATCGGTTGTCGGCGGCACAAGGCGTTTGAAAAACTGCGTCAGATCCGTTTGCACTTCTGGATCAGCACTTTCCTGGATCAGGAGTGAACAGGATGTGTGCCGCACAAACAGGGTCAACAGCCCATTCCCCTCGGCCCAGCCGACGACGTCACGCGTAAATTCATACAGGCCCTGGCCCGCAGTCTGGAGCGTAAAAACCGTTTGCTTCATGACATGATGGCCCGAACCGACGGCAACGTCATCGGAAAATGCGGTCGCCCTGTTCGTCGATGACCTGTTTGGCCTTACTGATCGACGCCTCATTCGCACCCTCAAGATCGCCCAGCGTATCGGCGCGGATCAGAGTGTGGCTTTTGACAGTGCCGTCCACTTCTTTCTCGATCCGGGCAGAGATGCGGAATTGAGTACCTTCCCGCTGTGGCGTCGGCGTGATCTTGAACCCTTCATAGATCTCGGACGCAGGCTCTGACGCTTTTGCTGACCCACCGCCGCCAAAGAGCTTTTTCAGAAACGACATCGGTGGTCCCTATGTTTTTGAGCGCCGGACGACCACAGTGAAAGGACCGCCTGGCGACTGTCTTGGGTTACTGATCCAGGAAGCTGCGCAATTTCCGCGAGCGGCTCGGATGCTTGAGCTTACGCAGCGCCTTTGCCTCAATCTGGCGGATACGTTCGCGCGTCACGCTGAACTGCTGACCAACCTCTTCGAGGGTATGGTCGGTGTTCATCCCGATGCCAAAGCGCATGCGCAACACGCGTTCTTCGCGGGGCGTGAGCGAGGCCAGAACCCGTGTCGTCGTTTCCTTGAGGTTTTCCTGAATGGCGCTGTCCAAGGGCAGCACTGCATTCTTGTCCTCGATGAAATCGCCAAGCTGGCTGTCTTCTTCATCGCCGATGGGCGTCTCAAGCGAAATCGGTTCCTTGGCGATCTTCATCACCTTGCGGACCTTTTCCAAAGGCATCTGAAGCTTTTCGGCCAATTCCTCGGGCGTAGGTTCGCGGCCAATCTCATGCAGCATCTGGCGGCCGGTACGCACCAGCTTGTTGATCGTCTCGATCATGTGCACCGGAATACGGATCGTGCGCGCCTGATCTGCAATAGACCGGGTGATCGCCTGCCGGATCCACCACGTCGCGTAGGTCGAGAATTTATAGCCCCGACGATACTCGAACTTGTCGACGGCCTTCATCAGGCCGATGTTGCCTTCCTGAATAAGATCAAGGAATTGCAAGCCACGGTTGGTGTATTTCTTCGCAATCGAAATAACGAGGCGCAGGTTCGCTTCGACCATTTCTTTTTTGGCCTGGCGCGCTTCTTTTTCGCCCTTCTGAACCTGCTGCACGATGCGGCGGAATTCAGAGATGTCGAGGCCCACATACTGACCGACCTGGGCCATGTCAGAGCGCAGCTCTTCGACCTTGTCTGTCGAGCGTTCGATGAACATTTGCCAGCCACGGCCAGTCTTGCCGCCCATTTCCTCAAGCCAGCCGGGATCAAGTTCGCGACCGCGATAGGCGTCTACGAATTCCTTGCGGTTGATACGGGCCTGGTCGGCCAGCTTCACGATCGAGCTATCGATCTGCATGATGCGGCGGTTGATGCCGTAAAGCTGGTCAATCAACGCTTCAATCCGGTTGTTGTGCAGGTGCAGTTCATTAACCAGCAGCACAATCTCAGAGCGCAGCTTCTGATAGGTCTGCTCATCGCCCTTCGAGAACGTATCGTCCTCGTTCAGGGTCGCAGAAATCCGGCTGTCCTGCATTTCGGACAACAGAGAATAATCATGCGCGATGACCTCAAGGGCCTCAAGAACTTGAGGCTTGAGGGCGGCTTCCATGGCGGCAAGCGACATGTTGGCCTGTTCGTCTTCGTCATCATCGTCATCTTTGGCAATCGGATTGCCGTCAGCATCCAACTCGGGGCCGGTATCGGCCTTCGTTTCAGAGGTGGCATTGGCGTCCACAACGGGTTCAGCGACTGTTTCGCCCTCTTCACCCATTTGATTGCCAAACGTGGCCTCAAGGTCAATCACGTCGCGCAACAGGATGTCTTCGCTCAGAAGTTCGTCGCGCCAGATCGTGATGGCCTGGAAGGTCAGCGGGCTTTCGCAAAGGCCCGCGATCATCGTGTTGCGACCGGCCTCGATACGCTTGGCGATAGCGATCTCGCCTTCGCGAGAGAGCAGTTCAACCGACCCCATTTCGCGAAGATACATCCGTACGGGGTCGTCTGTGCGGTCGAGTTTTTCCTGACCCGTCGCGCCCAGCGTCAGATCGCGGGTGCCTTCCGTGGTCGTGACCTCGGTCGAGCCTTTTTGCTCTTCCTCTTCGGCCTCTTCATCCTCGATGATGTTGATGCCCATCTCGGACAACATCGACATCACATCTTCGATCTGTTCGGAGCTCACCTGATCGGGGGGCAGCACTGTGTTCAGCTGATCATAGGTGATGTAGCCCTTCTCGCGGGCCTCGCCGATCATCTTCTTGACGGCGGTCTGGCTCATGTCCAGCGAGTGTTCGGCGTCCTGGTCGTCGTTCTTGACGTCTTCGTTGGTGTCTTTCGCGGCCATCCTGGGCTCCTTCATCGGGGCTCAATAGTGATTCGCTTGCCCGAATCACTTAAGAGAATCATTCATGCTTTGGGTGATTCGGCCACCCGTGTACCGTCATTTTCTTAAGGTTTTGAGGCCAAAACGCATCACCGCCCCGGCTTGGAAAACCTGATCGTCTCCATCAATGCCGCAAAGGCATCTCGTTCGCTTCGGCTGATATCCGCACCGTTCTCACCGGTTTCGTATTCGGTATCGTCCTCGCCCCCGCTGCGTGTTGCGTTCGCTGCCGCCTCAGCCGCTTGACTGAGCCGCCATGTCACACCTTCATCCGCAAGACCAGCAAGGTCCTGAACCGCATCCGCGATCTCGGCGTCCAATCCCTGTGCCGCGCTGAGTTTTGCGAGCTCTTCGGCCACGGTCATCCGTGCCATGTCGGCGTCGCCCGGTGTGCGGATACAGGGGATAATAGCCAAATGGCGCGAAGAGAGCATGTTATCAAGGGCATCGGGGCCAAGTGCGGCAAAAATCTTTTCGCGCAACACCCCTGCACCGCCATGGGCATGACGCAGAATCAGGTCCCGCAGGATGGCGTGATCAGGGTCATCGCAGCCCAGACTTTCCAGCCCGCTTTCAAAGTCTTCTGCCACTTCGGGGGTGCAGATCAGTGCCGCGAGGATCACGGCCTCGCGCAGGTATACCGACAGATGATCGTCGCCCGCCGTGGCCAGCACCGAAGATTTCGTGGTCGGCATCGCCGATTGTGGCGGTTGCCACCTACCGCTACTCTTACGCGCCCCGCCGTTTCGGTTCTGGGGACGAAACAGCTGCCAGCGCAGATCCTTGATCGCCTGCCCGTAATGTTGGCGAATCGACGGATCCTGGATCCGCTTGATCTTGTCGCGCAGCGCCAGGTCCAGCGCCGCCTTACGCTCCGGGCTGTCAAAGTCGCGCCCCTCAGTTTCGCGCTGCCACAAAAGGGTGACCATCGGGATCGCACCGTCGAGCAGCTTCTGAAGCGCGGGCGCCCCTTGGGCCTTGAGCAGATCATCGGGGTCTTGCCCCTCTGGCATCAGTGCAAAGCGCAGGGACTTGCCCGCCTCCAGCAGCGGCAATGCCAGATCGATCAATCGCATCGCGGCACGGAGGCCTGCCGTATCCCCGTCCAGCGCAATGATTGGTTCAGGCGAGACCCGCCACATCATCTGCAACTGGTGTTCGGTCACGGCAGTACCAAGGGGGGCTACCGACGCGCCAAAGCCGTGTTCGGCCAAGGCGATCACATCCATGTACCCTTCGGCCACGATCAGAGGTTGGCCCTTACCCGCTGCCGTGCGGGCGGGCCCATGATTGTAGAGGCTGCGGCCCTTGTCAAACAGCTCGGTCTCGGGCGAATTCAGGTATTTGGCGTTATCATTCGGGTCCATCGCCCGCCCGCCAAAGGCGATGCAGCGCCCACGCGCGTCGCGAATAGGGAACATGATGCGGCCGCGGAACGTGTCGTAGGGCTTGCCGCCTTTTTGCGAGGGCTTTGCCAGGCCCGCGCCGAGGATCAGATCATCCTCAACCCCTTTGGCCTTGAGAGCATCCCAAAGCCCCTGCCAGGCATCCGGTGCGAACCCGATTTCCCAACGGTCCAGCGCCGCTGCACTCAGGCCTCGACGATCCAGATAAGCGCGTGCGTCCGTTGCGGCGCCGGTTTTGAGCTGCAGCCGGAAATGCTGCACTGCCTGTTCCATTACCTCTGCCAAAAGGGTCCGGCGGTCGGCCTTTTCCTGCGCCCTTGGGTCGCGTTCGGGCATAGGCATACCCGCCTCACCGGCGAGTATCTCTACCGCTTCCATGAAACCTACATTCTCGGTTTCGCGGACAAAGCTGATGGCGTCACCTTTGGCGTGACAGCCAAAGCAGTAGTAATAGCCCTTGCGATCATCCACATGGAACGACGCGGTCTTTTCATGATGAAACGGGCACGGGGCCCAGAGGTCGCCCTTACCCTGGTTTGACTTGCGCGCATCCCACATGACCTTGCGGCCCACGACCTGTCCCAATGACAGGCGCGTCCTCAATTCGTCCAAGAATCCAGGGGGCAGGCTCATGTCTTTAATATTGGGGCTTAAGGTCCGAAAGTCGAGGGGACCCTATTGCTGCAAGCACAGCTCTTCCCACGCGGCACCAAGGTCTTCGTTGCGGATAATCCGCCGCTTTTGTTCATAAACCCAAGGTGTGATCAGCGGTATGGTCGCATTGTAATTTTCTGGCCATTCGGGCGAAGAGGCCAATAGGTGGTCCGTCACGTCCCGCTCTGCCACCCGGTCAAGGCGCGCCTGCTGTATGGCCGATACGACCTGAGCCTGAATGGCACATTTTTCGTCCAGATTTTCAATGGCAAAGGCAGGCGATGCCAGCATCAAGGCGGCACAGGTTAGGGTAAAACGGGTCATGAAACGCTCCGGCAACAGGGAATCGGTTTGCGCCAACCTATCCCCGTGCCGCCACGCTTTCCATCGCCCTTTGCAGATCGTGCAGTAACGTCCGCGCCATCGAACGAAACACCATCACCACAAAGCTTTGCGGCCCCGTGCGCGTGATCGACCCGTTCATGTGCTGCACGAGGCTGCGCGCTGTATGCCCCCGTTTGAAGCTGGCGGCACGCAGATCAACAGGCACCATACGTGCCAGCACATCTTCTGCGCCGTCACCCGACAGTTGCACAGCGGTCCACGCATCCGATTGCAACGTCAACGCGGCATAGGCGTTCAGCGCGGCATCGGGTTCAGGTCCGGCCAGCATCACCATCTCGCGCCCGAACCATATAGCGCGCGCGCCTTCTTTGCCCGTGGCCCGGTTCGGCCCCGGCAAGGCCATGCCATGGGCCGCCTTCAACGCCTCGCTCAACGCTTTGCCCTGTCCCTTGTAGGGCGCGATCGAAGTCAGAACCCCCAGATCAACCTCCGCCAGGGTGACGGTGCCGATGGTCATTGGGGCCATGTCATCCAAGGGGGTTTGCGCGCGCAACTCAACCACGGGTCCGCCCTCCTTCTGGATCAAAGAACACTGGATTGCACAGCTCTACCTCGGTTTCGATCTCGCGCAGGTGATCGACCATTCGCAAGGTCTCCCCATGTCGGGTCACCCCGTCTTTGACAAAGCCGAGGCCCAGAAAATGGCCCAGCGTCGGCGAGAACCCAACTGAAGTGATGTAACCCTGGTCATGAGCAGGCGCGGCGTCCTCTCCGGGCGTGTAGATATGTGCGCCCGCAGTCAGTTGTTTTACCGGCCCCAACGGCTTCAGGCCCACCAATTGGGGCCGCCCCTCGGCCACCAGACCGGGGCGTCCGGCCATGGTCTTGCCGATGCAGTCCTTTTTGGCCGAGATCATGCGCGCCATCCCCAGGTCACTGGCCGTCACCCGCCCGTCAATTTCCGAGTGGGTGATGAAGCCCTTTTCAATACGCAACACATTCAGCGCCTCCATCCCGTAGGCACCGCCTGCCATCGCCTTGGCACGCGCCAAGAGGAGCTCAAAGAGGCTTGCACCATAGCGCGACGGCACCGCCAGTTCATAGGCATGCTCGCCCGAGAACGAGATGCGGAAAAGCCGCCCCGTTACACCCTGTACCGACACCGGGCCGCAGGACATGAAGGGCCAGGCCTCGTCGTCGATAGGGGTGTCGAGAATTCCGTTCAGCAGATCGCGGGCCAGTGGCCCTGCAACCGCAAACTGCGCCCACTGTTCCGTTACGGACACAATCCGCACATCCCATTCAGGACGCAGAGCCTGGGTCACAAATTCCAAGTGACGCATGACCTGACCGGCCGCCGCTGTGGTCGTCGTCATCACATAGTGATCGGGACCAAGCCGCGCGGTTGTCCCATCGTCCATGACAAACCCGTCCTCGCGCAGCATCAGGCCATAGCGCACACGCCCTTCTTTGAGGGTGGAGAACATGTTGGTGTAGACAAAATCGAGCAGGCGGGCGGCATCTGGTCCCTGAATGTCGATCTTGCCCAGGGTGGACACATCACACACCCCCACGGCATTGCGGACATAGCCTACCTCGCGATCACAGGATTGCCGCCAGGTCGTTTCTCCTTCTAACGGGAAATAAGAGGGACGATACCATTGCCCCGCCTCGATCATCGGGGCGTTGGCGGCGACACTCGCGGCATGGCTGGTGGTGAAGCGTTCAGGGGCAAAGCCTTTGCCCTGCGATCCCGCACCCAGCGCGGCCAGCGCCACCGGGCAATAGGGTGGGCGGAAGGTCGTTGTTCCTGTTTCGGGAATGCCCCGACCAGTCGCATCGGCCAACAGCGCCAGTGCCGTCACGTTGGAATTCTTGCCCTGATCCGTCGCCATCCCTTGAGTGGTATAGCGTTTCATATGCTCGACGGAGGTGAAGTTCTCCACGGCCGCCTGCTTGACGTCTTTCACGCTCACATCGTTCTGGAAATCAAGCCAGGCGCGCCCTTTACCCGGTACCGCCCACAAAGGCGCGACGCTGTAGGGGGTGGCATCCGCCTCGGGCATCGCGACATCCGCAACCGTCATGCCAAGCGCCTTGATGCTAGCCGTGGCCGCATCAACGCCCTCGCGCAAACAATCCGCCGTGGCAAAGGCGCCATTACAGGCGCCAGCCGTTTCCATGCCCGGAATAGACCCGGGCGTCGGGACAAAGCTGGCAATGTCAGGGGCCCAGGTCGGACGGCCATTCATGTGGCAGGTCAGGTGCACACTGGGGTTCCAGCCACCGGATACGGCCAGACAGTCAGTCGCCAGACGCTCCGTCCCGCTTTGCGCCTCAAAGGTGATGGATTCCAGGCCATGACGCCCCTGGCTGCCCGTGACCATAGCCCCTGCGTAAATCGGATAATCGCCCAGCGGCTGCGCGTCCTCGCGGCTGTCGATGACACCCGCAATATGAACACCGGCCGCCTGCATATCCACAGCCGTGCGGTGCGCGTCGTCATTGTTTGCAAATACGGTGACGGCCTTGCCCGGCGCCACGCCCCAGCGGTTCAGGTACGCACGCACTGCACCGGCCCCCATGATCCCGGGTCGATCATTGTTCTCAAAGGCGATGTGCCGCTCAACCGCGCCTGCGGCCAAAACCGACCGGCGCGCCGCAATACGCCAGAAGGTTTCCTTGACCCCGCCCTTGGGCATGTCGCGGTGATGGCAAACACGCTCCAACGCGCCAAAGGTACCGCTGTCATAAGCGCCCGTGACCGTTGTGCGGGTCATTAGACGGACATTGTCCATGGCCTCCAATGTTGCGACCATCTCAGCCGCCCAATCGGTGCCCGGTTTGCCATCTACGTCCAAAGTCTCGGCGTTCAGACGACCGCCCATCACGCTGTCCTCGTCCGCCAAAATCACATCCGCACCGGACTGTGCCGCGACCCAGGCCGCCATCAGACCGGCAGGCCCTGCACCAATGACCAGAAGGTCACAAAAGGCATAGGCCTTCTCATAGTGATCGGCGTCCTTTTGACCGCTCAGCGCCCCCAAACCCGCCGCACGGCGGATGATCGGTTCATAGAGCTTTTCCCAAAAGGCTCGCGGCCACATGAAAGTCTTGTAGTAAAACCCAGCGCCCAGAAATGGGGCCGCCAGGTCATTCACCGCCATCGCGTCATACCGCAACGAGGGCCAGGCATTCTGGCTGCGCGCCTCAAGCCCGTCATAGATTTCCTGCACGGTCGCGCGCACGTTGGGATCGGCGGCCGGACCACGCCCAATCGTAACCAGCGCATTGGGCTCTTCCGACCCTGCGGTCAAAATCCCGCGCGGACGGTGGTATTTGAACGACCGCGCCACCAGGCGGATGTCATTGGCCAACAGCGCCGAGGCGAGCGTATCGCCGGAAAATCCCCGATAGGTATTACCGTCGAACGTAAAGGAAACCGGGCGCGTGCGATCGACGAGGCCTTTGCCATCCACTCTCATCGCTTGACCTCCGTCGCCAGCTCGGCACCCGTAACCTCATGGGTCACCGTATTGCGCGACACGCGCAACCAGGCCCCACAGCCCGCATCATGGCTCCAAAGCTCGTGATGATCCCCTGGCACATTGGCGCGCAGGTAGAGATAATCGTCCCAAGCCGCTTCCCCTGCATCCGGGTCCGGGCGGTGCAGCATCACATCCGCGCCCTGATAGTAAAATTCGCGATGATCCCGTTCACCACAGATCGGACAGGGCAACCGCATCAGACGTCTCCTCGGGGGCGATCCCCCAGCTTCATTGTTTCAAAAATATGCAAATCCGACATGGCCAACCCCTCAGTGCAAATTGTGCTGAGAGCCGGTGGATTCTTCATCCATGATCCCGACGCCGGTACGGAACCGATCCAGCCTGTGGCGGACGGTGGTGGGGTGCGGGTTGTCCGTGGCCAGCAGATGGGCAAAGGCATTGCCCGACCCCGGCGTCGCCTTGAACCCGCCATAGCACCAGCCCCCGTTGAAATAGAGGCCCTTGATGTCAGTGCGGTCCATAATGAAGGACCCATCCGGGGACATGTCCATGATCCCGCCCCAACTGCGCAGCATCTTGGCCTTGCCGATGGCAGGCATCAGCGTCATTGCCGCCTCGACTACATGCTCGGCCATGGGCAGATTGCCGCGCGCGGCATAGCTGGAATACATGTCCAGATCGCCGCCAAAGACGAGGCCACCCTTGTCCGACTGGCTGATATAAAAGTGGCCCATGCCGTAGGTGATCACATGGTCGATGATGGGCTTGAGACCCTCTGTCACAAAGGCCTGCAAGATGTGGCTTTCGATGGGCAGGGTCAGTCCTGCCATCGCCGCCACCTGGCTTGAACGGCCCGCTGCCACCATGCCGACCTTCTTGGCCCGGATGGGACCACGGGTGGTCTGCACGCCCTTGACCACACCGTTCACAACGTCGATGCCTGTCACTTCGCACTGCTGGATCAGATCAACGCCCCGATCACTGGCCGAGCGGGCAAATCCCCACGCCACCGCGTCATGGCGGGCTGTCCCGCCGCGTTTGTGATAGAGCCCGCCATAAACGGGAAAGCGGGTCTGATCGAAATCGAGATAGGGCAATTCCTTGCGCACGCCTGCATTATCCAAAAGGATCGCGTCGTCGCCCTCGCCGATCATCATGTTGCCGCGCCGGGCAAAGGCATCGCGTTGACCGTCGGAATGGAACAGGTTGATGATGCCGCGCTGCGAATGCATCACGTTGTAGTTCAGGTCTTCCTCCAGACCCTCCCACAGTTTCAACGAATGGGAATAAAACTCGGAGTTGCCCGGCTGCATGTAGTTGGCACGCACGATTGTCGTGTTGCGGCCCACATTGCCACCACCCAGATAGCCCTTTTCCAATACGGCCACGTTGGTCAGCCCGTGTACCTTGGCCAGATAATGCGCCGTGGCCAGACCATGGCCACCGCCACCAATCAGAACGATGTCATATTCCGCCTTGGGTTCGGGGTTGCGCCAATGCGGCCCCCATCCCTTGTTCCCTGTCAGTCCTTCCTTGAGGACCTTCAGCCCTGAAAAGCGCATACGCACCTCCGCCCCATTCTCGGATTTGTAACGGGTTCCACCATCACCATCTGGCAAGGTGTAGCAAGAGGGGGCGTGCCGTCTCCCCTCCTTTTCGACATGGGTGGGTCAATCCGCGACCGATTAAGGCGCTCACGCGGAATTGCCTAGTCCGGTCGACCGATTTCGGGTTGAGTAGCGCTACGACGTGAAAGGCCCCTTGATGCTGACCAAAATACTGCGATGTGCAGCCCTCGCTCTCTGCCTGACCGGAGCCGTAGAAGCGCAAGAGGGGTTTCAATCCCCCTCCATTGTGATCCTTGGCGACAGTCAGATCCCCTTTGGGTCTGGCCCGGTCTTTCTAGAGTTTTTCGAGAATATCAAAACCCATTGTCCACCAAGCCCGCAACAGGCCAAGAACCTGGCTGTGCTGGCAGACATGAAGGTTGCCGTGATCGGTGTGCGTTCGACCTCGCTACATTCGTGGACCGCAACCATGGGCAAGGCGAAGGGGGCCATTTGTGACGTCGATCCCAAGTGGAAGGTGAACGCAGGCACGTACGGGTTCATCAACACCACCGGCAACAAGTACAAACAGATCGGTCGGGGCGACGCCTATCAGTTTTGCGAAATGGACAAATCCGCCTTTCAGGTGATGTTTCGCCCCGACTACTATGACCCCAAGCTGATCTTGCTCTCGTTTCTGGGCAACTCGGCCAAACGCTGGGCCAACCAATATGAAAAAGCGGTAGAAGACGTGCGCAAGATGAACGCGCAACTGCCCGCAGGCGTGCCGTGTATCTTTATGACCACGGCCCCAAGTTATTCCAAAAAGATCACAGATTTGCGGGTCAAAGCGCAGGCCAATCTCAAACGCGCCTTTGTAGAAACCGGCAGCACTTGCAGCTTTGTCGAGGGGGCCACCCCCGAAACTGTGGCTGCCAATCAGGGCAACAAGCATTACTTCCGGGTCAACAAGGCGGGCAAGGTCAAGGACCCCTATCACCCCAACACCAAGGCGGCCAAAAACTTCTTTATGATCGCGATGGATGACATCTGCACCGCTGTCTATGACCAGATCGGTGCGGCCATGCCCGACAGCTAGGCGCGCGTTCGGCGCTGGACCTGCCTTGCAATGCTCCATAGGTTTGCGGGATGACCGCGCCCCTTCAAACCTCTCGGAAACTCTCTGCCATTCTGGCTGTGGATGTCGTCGGCTATTCCCGGATGATCGGCGAGGATGAGGCGGCAACGCTGGCGTCCTTGCGTGACCTGCGGGCCGCGGTGTTCGGCCCGATCTTTGCTGATTGCAATGGCCAGGTGGTCAAAAGCATGGGCGACGGGTGGCTTGTCGAGTTTGCCAGCGCGGTCGAGGCCGTGAGCGCCGCAATGCAGGTGCAAGATCAACTGAAAGGTCATCCAGTGATGCGCCTGCGCATGGGCATCCATATCGGCGACGTGACCCGCAGCGACGATGACATCTATGGTGACGGTATCAACATCGCCGCCCGGCTTGAAGCGCTGGCACCGGAAGGCGGCGTTTTGATCTCTGACGGTGTCTATTCCAGTTTGGACGGCACTTTGTCGCCCTCGTTCAGCCCGGCAGGCAGCCAGACCCTCAAGAACATCGCGCGGCCCGTGGTCACCTGGGTGCGCGCAGCCAATCATTCAGGCAGCCCGACGGGTCTCACGCAGACGCATGCGTCGTCCAGTCTGCCAAACCTGAACATCCAGCCCACTGCAACCAGCGACACGCGCGCCGAATTGCAAGACACCGCTGACGGGCTTACGGCGGACCTGGGTACTTACTTTAGCAGCATCAACTGGTTGAACACACGCATTTCCAGCACGGATCGCGCCGACGGCTATCACTTGCGCCCGGTCTTGCGCGCGCGGGGCGAACGCTTGCGGTTGGAAACGCGGCTGCATGGCCCCGGTGGGGCCACAATCTGGACCCACAAATCCGACAGCACGCTGGACGAGGCCTTCGATTGGCAAGACACCGTCGTGGCCGAGATTGCCGATCACGCGATCGGCATGATCCTTGAGGCGGAAACGGCGCGGATCATGTCCATTCCAGACGACGAGCTGACGGCAGAGCAGTGCATGTTGATGGGCATCATGACCTGGCGGGACTTTTCGCTCGCGTCTTTTGTGCGCTCGGCCAGCTTTCATGACCGCGCAATTCGGGCCAAGCCGGATTTTCCGGATCCGTATGCCGAAGGGCTGATCGTGTTGATGGCCGCACGGACGATGACCAGCAATCCAAAGATGACACCCTATCTGGACAAAGTCCCCGAATGGATCGAGGCCGCCCGCCCGTTGGCGTCCGGTCATGCCATGTTGACCCTGGGCATCGCCATTGCGACCTATACTCAGGATCAGCGTTCGATTCCGCTGAAACACGCAGTGGAGCACGCCTTGCGGCTTGCCCCATTTGACGCACGTATCCTGAGCTATTGCGGCTGGGCAAACCTGTGGTCAGGACAAACAAACGACGCTTTTGACTGCTTTCAAAAATCGCTGGAATTTGGCCGCCTTGGCCCATTCTATGTGGCGTCTTTGGGTGGGGCCGCGACAGCCTGCGTACAGCTGGGCCACGACAAAGACGCCTTGGGGTATGTCGAAAAAGGGCTTTTGCTGTCCGACAGTTATCCCACCTATTTCAGTGTCAAAAGCGCAGCGCTCGCGCATCTCGGCCGCATAGACGAAGCCCAAGCCACCATGGCACACTATCTGACGATGGAGCCGACGCGGACAATCCAGACCTGGAAAAAGACCAACAATTACGGCGGCTCGGAGGGCGGCAAACGTTTGCTGGCGGGCATGCGCAAGGCTGGCATGCCATTGGAATAGGGCCGGACGCATGCCCGGCCCCATCTTAGCGCTTCAAAGCCCCTTGGCGCGGTAGCTCGCGGCAACCTTTTCGATGGCCACCAAATAGGCCGCCGTGCGCAGATCATCCACGTCATCACGTTCATGCCAGACCGCAGCCATCGCCTGATAGGCCGCGCGCATCGTGTCATCGAGGCCCGAGCGGACCAATTCCAATTCACCCGCACCGCGCAGATACTTTTCCTTGAAGTCGGGGGTCATGCTCCACTTGTCGCCCAGATGATGGCTGAGGCGTTCCAGCTCGTCCACGACCAGTTGGTGGCGCGCCTCTTCCTGGCGGCGCTGCATCCGGCCAAAGCGGATGTGGCTGAGGTTCTTGACCCATTCAAAATATGACACCGTCACACCGCCCGCATTCGCATACATGTCGGGAATGATCACTGTGCCTTTCTCGCGCAGGATGTTGTCCGCACCTGCGGTCACGGGGCCATTGGCGGCCTCCATGATCAGCGGCGCCTTGATCCGGTCGGCGTTGCTCAGGTTGATCACCCCTTCCAGGGCCGCAGGGACAAGTATGTCGCAATCCGTCTCGAGCACGGCGGCACCGTCCTCGACATAGGTACCATCAGGATATCCTCTGACCCCGCCGTGGCTGGCAATCCAACTGCGCACTGCCTCGACATTCAGGCCATTCTCATCCGTCAGCGCGCCATCCCGTTCGATGATGCCCACGATCTTGCAACCGTCCTCCTCGCTCAGGAATTTGGCCGCGTGATAGCCCACGTTGCCAAGGCCCTGCACCACAACGGTTTTACCATCCAGGGTTCCCGTCATCCCGGCCTTCTGAAGCCCACGGCTGTCGCGGAAAAACTCCTGAAGCCCGTATTGCACGCCACGGCCTGTGGCCTCGGTCCGACCCTGGATACCGCCCGCATTCGTGGGCT
Organism: uncultured Tateyamaria sp.; assembly: GCF_947503705.1. Taxonomy (GTDB): domain Bacteria; phylum Pseudomonadota; class Alphaproteobacteria; order Rhodobacterales; family Rhodobacteraceae; genus Tateyamaria. The sequence continues at coordinate 300,658 of NZ_CANNES010000004.1, forward strand.
TACCCGTGACACAGGCCACGCCATTGATGTCGGTCGTGTTCATGCGTTTGTACTGGTCAGCGATCCAGGCCATCTCACGCTCGCCCGTACCCATATCGGGGGCGGGGACGTTTTGCGCGGGGTTGATCATATCGCGCTTGATCAGTTCATAGGCAAAGCGGCGAGTGATCAACTCAAGCTCGTGATCATCATATTCACGCGGATCAATGCAAAGGCCCCCCTTGGAGCCGCCAAAGGGCGCCTCGACCAGCGAACACTTGTAGGTCATCAGCGCGGCCAGCGCCTCGACCTCGTCCTGGTTTACGCCCAGGGAAAAGCGGATGCCGCCCTTGACCGGTTCCATATGTTCCGAATGAACGGATCGGTAACCGGTGAATGTCTGCATCCCGCCCCGCAGGCGGACCCCAAAGCGCACCGTATAGGTTGCGTTGCATACGCGGATCTTCTCCTCAAGACCGGGCGGCAGGTCCATCAGCGCCACGGCGCGGTTGAACATCATGTCGACGCTTTCACGAAAGCTCGGCTCGGTCGGGGTGCTCATTCAGGTCTCTCCTTTGACGGCTGCGACTCACCTTGCAGGGTGGTGCGCATTAGCAGCCTATGACGGATCACCCAAAAGATGCGAATTTTTTGGGCGGTTTGAAAACTTCACAGTGCAAGTCTCGGAATCATTAACAAAAGGTAAACAGTACGCAGGCGTTCGTGGGATTGGACACAAGCCGTGCGTAAAACCACACACAATTCCCTGTTTCGCCTGATTTCGAACACATTCCCCCGCCACACAAACAATCGGACGAAAAGGCGATCCCGCCTGCAACACCGTTAGAGAAATAGGGTACATCATGCCTGGGAAATGGACATCGAAACTGATCACACTGCCCGGTTTGCGCCGCCGCAGCGCGCGGTTTGCACGTGACGAGGCAGGGACGATGACGATCTTTGCCGTCTCGATGATCATGATGATGATCCTCGTCTGCGGCATCGGCGTCGACATCATGCGCAACGAGATGGAGCGGACGTCAGTCCAGGCGACCATCGACCGCGCAGTGTTGGCCGCCGCGGACCTTGACCAGACCCTTGATCCCGAAGCGGTGGTCCGGGACTATTTCGACAAGGCGGACCTTTCCGAATTCCTAACATCGGTCCATGTGGACGAGGGCCTGAACTTTCGCACTGTGACGGCTGTCGCTGACGGTACAACGCCCACGCGGTTCATGCGGTTGATGGGGGTCGATGACCTGCCCGTCCCGGCCCGCGGACAAGCCGAAGAACGTGTGCAAAACGTAGAGATTTCGCTGGTGCTGGATATTTCCGGCTCCATGGGGCGCAACAGCAAGATGGACAACCTGCAGGACGCCGCGAAAACGTTTGTGGATACCGTCATTCAGGACGAAACCGACGATCTGATCTCGGTGTCGTTAATCCCCTACACCGCGCAGGTGAATGCCGGGCCCAATATCTACAACGAGCTGAACACCGATCACCGGCATAACTTTTCGCATTGCATCGACTTCATCGAAGAAGATTTCGACACGGCAACGATCAGTTTTGCGCGAGTCTATGAACAGATGCAGCATTTTGAAGAAGGGTACTGGTACAGCAACCCGATCAGCAACCCGGGTTGCCCCCAACAGGATTACGAACGCATCCTGCCCTTCAGCCAGGATAAGAATATCCTGAAGTCGCGGATCGACGACTACCGTGCGCGGGCCAACACCTCGATCCATATCGGGATGAAATGGGGCGTCGCACTGCTTGACCCCTCGTTCCGCCCGATCACACAACAGCTTTCGCTGGACAAAAAGATCGACAGCGCCTTTTCGGACCGTCCCGTCGCCTATGACGATGTGGAAACCATCAAGACACTGCTGTTGATGACAGACGGCGAAAACGTGAACACGACGCGGATCCAGGATTGGTACTACAACAGCGCGAGCGAATACGCGCACTGGGCCAAATACCCGCTCTATTGGTACCTCAACAACCACAACGTGGGCAGCTGGAGCAACTGGCGCTATACCAAATACACCTCCAGTCAGGCCGACAACATGTTGTCCAACATCTGTGACGCCGCCAAGGACGAAGGCATCGTGGTCTGGTCCATCGGCTTCGAGGTGACCAACTATTCCGCCGGGATCATGGAAGACTGCGCCTCGTCGCCCAGCCACTTCTTCCGGGTGGAAGGCATCGAGATTACCGAGGCCTTCGAGGCCATCGCCAAGCAAATCAACCAATTGAGGCTGACCCAATGATACGCAAAGCCACAACATTCCTGCGCCGGTTCCGGCGTGATGAAAACGGCCAGATGCTGGTGGAATTTGCCCTGGCGATCCCGCTGATCTTTACCCTGTTCATGACGTCTGTCGAGATGGGAATCTATACCCTGCGCCAGGTGTTTCTCGACCGGGGGCTCGACATGGCCATCCGCAACGTGCGTCTGAACACCGGCGCAAATTACAGCCACAACGACATCAAGGTCATGATCTGCGAGTATTCGCATTTCCTGGATGATTGCGACAGCGCGCTCAAGCTTGAGCTGAACCCGATCAATCCGCGTGCCTTTGCGGGTTTTGACGGTGCAGCGGATTGTGCGGACGTGTCCCAACCTGTGACGCCCTCACGCTCGTTCGTGCATGGCGGCGAACACGAGCTGATGCTGGTGCGGGCCTGCTACATGTTCAAACCTGTCTTTCCGACGTCCGGCCTTGGCTATTCCTTCACCAAAGACGGCTCCGGCCGGTCCAAAATGGTGTCGCTGTCGGGCTTTGTGCAGGAGCCAAGCTGATGATGCCCCATATCAAAAACATTCTGCGCCGTTTTCGCGACGAGGATCGCGGCAGCATCGCGGTCGAAACGATCCTGATCATCCCGATCATCTTTTGGATCTATCTGACCATGTTCGCGATTTTTGATGCCTACCGGCAGCATTCGCTGAACCAGAAGGCGGCCTATACCATCGGCGACATCATTTCGCGCGAGACGACGCCAATCGACAGCGCATACCTCAATGGCTCGCGCGAATTGCTGGCCTACCTGACAGCCAACCGCAAGAACGACGTGGCCATCCGGGTAACAAGCGTGAAATACGACGCGAACAAGAAGCAGTACAAACGCGATTGGTCTAGGAAAAAAGGCTGGCAGCCTGCGCTGACAAACAATGCCGTCAAAGCGCTCAAGGATGATCTGCCCGTGATGCCCCACAACGAACGTGTGGTCGTTGTCGAGACATTTGTGAAATACGAGACACCATTCAACACAGGGCTGTCGGATCACGAAATTCACAACTTCGTCTTCACCCGGCCGCGTTACGCACCCCGCGTGTTGTGGTCGAACGAATAATCAGTCTTGAGGGTCGTCGCGCTGCGCAATCATCGCGGCGATCATCTCCGCCATGAACTTCGTTTGGGGTCCGGGCGTCATCCCCCCCACCCCGATCCGGTTGCCCAACCGCCACCATAGGCCCGGGCGCCAGGTGCGCCCTTCGGACTTAGACAGGCGAAGCAAAAACCCGTTGGACGGTTTGAACGCAAAAACGCCCCGATCCAGAGACATGATATCTTCGACCTGAGCAAGAACGGTACCTTCGCTGTCGCGCAGCTCAGAATTGGTCAGCTCAAGGCTGAGCGCGGTGGCCTTGCGCATCATTTCCGCAATCCAGATCGACCCACCGCCCAAGACAAACAGGAAGACCTGCCAGCCAATGTCGGGTGGCTGCACGACGGCCACGTAAATCACCATCAAGGCTAAAAGGTAGAGCGACCCAAGCCCAAGGATGCGACGGCCCATCGACGCTTGGACAACGGCCAGAATTTCGGTGTCGGGGTTCAAAGCATTTGACATGGCACCGCTCGTAGCGCGCACCATGTCCACTCACAAGGGCCTAGCGCCGCACAATGACTTCCGCGCCGACTTCTTCGGGCTCATCATCTGTCATCTCGGCGGGAAACCCGGGCGCGGTAACGTCGAGACCCGTCGCCTCTTCAAGCCGTTTGATCACATTGGGCGACAACTCGCGCGGGCCGAAACGTTCGATCCCGTCCTGAAAGATGTTGATCAGCAAGGGGTTCAGCTCAAGCGGCACGCCCGCCCGGTCAGCCACGTCCTGAAACAGACCAATATCCTTGGCCACCAGGTCCATTGTGAACGAAATATCCCGACTGCCATTCAGAATCACCTGGCCTTCGGTCTCATGCACAAAGGAGGTGCCAGAACTGATCGCCATCGCCTCATAGGCCACGCCAAGGTCCATGCCCGCCCCTTTGGCGACGGTCAGAGCCTCGGCGACGCTCACCAGATTCGCGGTCGCCAAATAGTTGGTGATCACCTTGAGGACAGAGGCCGAGCCCAAATCGCCCGTGTGCAGAACCCGTCGCCCCATCGTCGTCAGCAAGGGCAGGATACGTTCAAACGTGTCGCGGTCGCAGCCTGCAAAGATGCTGATATTGCCGGTATCGGCCCGGTGACAGCCGCCGGAAACAGGACAGTCGACAGCCGCCCCACCCGCTTCGATCACCTGTGCCCCGATGCGTTTAATCTCAGCTTCATCCGTCGTCGACATCTCCATCCAGATCTTGCCGGGGCCGACATGGGGCAACATCTCGGCCAAGACCGCTGCCGAGGCCGCGGGGCTGGGTAGGCACGTGATCACGGCATCGCAAGACTGCATCAAAGCAGCAGGGCTTTCGCCATCTCGCGCGCCTGCCGCGACCTTTTCGGCCACAAACTCTGCGTTCAGATCATGCACCGCCACGTCGTGGCCATTGCGCAGCAGGCTGCCAGACAGTTTGCCGCCCACATTACCCAGGCCGATAAATCCAATTTTCATTGCGCCACGTTCCTTGTCGTTTTGAGGTAAGGGAAACGGCACAGTGGGTTCTGTCCGTCTCGTTTGCGACATCGTCTCACGCGTGCGGCGTGAAATTCTCGGCATAGAACCGATACCAGTTGCCGCCCATGATGCCTGCCACTTCGTCTTTGCTCATACCCACATCGCTCAAGCCCTGTTCGATGTTGCCAAAGTCGCGGTTGTCCCGGAACCATTGGGGCATCGGCGGAAAGCCGGGGGCGGCAGCGGAGCCTTCGCCATAGTCGATCTCTTTGCTCCAACGGCCCACGCGCATCCACTCCACGATGCTGTCGGGCTGGTCCTGGCAAAGGTCCGATCCCAGTCCCAAATGCGCGACCCCAAAGCGGTCCGCTGTGCGCGCAATCATCTCGCAAAAGTCCTGCAACGTGCAGTTAGACTTGCCCTTGAGATGATGGGGATAAAGGGAAAAGCCGAACATGCCGCCATTCTCGGTCACCGCTCGGATCACATCGTCTTTCTTGTTGCGCAATGCCGGTTGCCAGACATGCGGGTTCGCATGGGTGATGGCGATAGGGCGTGTCGACAGCTCCGCCGCCTCGATGGTCGACCGGTCCGCCGAATGGCTCATGTCCACGACAAGCCCCACGCGGTTCATCTCTTTGATCACCTGTTTGCCCATGCGGGTGATGCCCGGGTCTTCGGCCTCGTAACAGCCCGTCGCCAACAGGGATTGGTTGTTATAGGTCAGCTGCATGAAGCGCGCCCCAAGAGTGTGCACGATCTCGACCAGGCCGATGTCGTCCTCGATGGGGCTGGGGTTCTGAAAGCCGAAAAAGATCGCGGTGCGGCCCGTAGCGCGTGCTGTGTCTACGTCGCTGGCCCACTGCCCCTTCATGATCAGATCGGGAAACTGTTCAAACCAACGGTTCCACTGCTCAAAGTTCAGCACCGTTTCGCGAAAGTTTTCGTGATACGAGATGGTGACGTGCACCGCGTCCACGCCGCCCTCGCGCATCTGGCGAAAGATCTTTTCCGACCAATTGCAATACTGAAGATTGTCGATGCGCATGGATCAGTCGTCTTTTTCGTCAAAGTGGAACAGGCCCATCGCACTCGCACCCAGCGGGATGCCGGCGAAAGGGCCACCGTGGCGGAAATCCGACGGGTTTTGCGGATCAAGCGGGTCGAACTTGGCGTAAATCTCTTCCGCGAACTGCTCGGCATTGTCCTTGGGTCGATAGCCCAGATGCCGGGCCGCTGTGTTGTCCACCGGCGCGCGGTCATTGTCGGACACACCGTAGACGACGGAAAAGCCGGTGATGGGCGTGGTGATCGACTTCTCCACCAGTTGGATCATGTCATCATAGCTCAGCCAGCTGCCCACCGCGCGGGGATTGGTGACCGGCGCGCAAGACAGGATGCGCAGGCAGACGGCCTCAAGCCCCCTCTTTTCCCAATACATCCGGCCCAGATCTTCGGCAAAGCATTTGGCCAGCCCATAGAAGGTGTCAGGGCGATGGGGCACGTCGATGCCGATGGCCTCATTCTTGGGGTACATGCCCACCGCATGGATGGACGAGGCATAGACGACACGGCGCACACCGTGCTGATGCGCAGCCTCCCAGATGTTATAGGCCCCGACAAAATTCGGGCCCAGCAATTCCTCAAACGGTTTTTCGTCCACGATGGCGCCGAAATGGACAACCATGTCGGCCCCCTCCAGCAGGGGTTTGACGGCGGCCATGTCGGCCACATCAGCCTGCACATAGGTCTCGTTCGCGGCCAGGTCGCCTACGCTTTCGGCAATGTCCGTAGACAGCAATTCGTCGCACATCGCGGCCAGCGGGGCGCGCAGATGCGAGCCCAGATTACCCGCCGCCCCTGTCAGAACCAGTTTCTTCATGTCGTCTCCTCTCCGTCTTAGATGACGGCTTTTTCGATGATGGGGCGGTCCTGAATGACGCGCGCGTAGTTGAAGGGGCTGAGGTCCAGGGCACGGTAAGTGCCATAGGTCAGCCATTCGGCGGTGCCACGCCCCATGGCGGGCGATTGTTGCAGCCCATGACCCGAGAATCCGTTGAGGAAGATGAAGTTTTCGACCTCCGGATGCGGCCCCATGATCGCGTTGTGGTCAAAGGTGTTCATCGCATAGTGCCCAGCCCATTCATGGGTGACTTTGATCGCCTCAAACTGCGGAATACGGGTGGCAAGGATCGGCCAGACATGGCTTTCCCAAAGGCTGTGATCCATGTTGAAGTCGTCATAGGCCACCGCCGGGTCAATGTCGCTGTGGCCGCCACATTGATAGGTACCGCCGCCGTTTTCGCGGACATGCACGCCCGATGGATCAATGGTCAGCGGCAGATCGACCTCAAGCGGGGTTTCTGCGGAGAATATCCAGGAAAAGCGTTTACGCGGCTCCACCGGCACCTCAATACCCGCCATCCGGGCGGTGCGCGCCGCGCGCGGGCCCGAGGCGTTGACGACCTGGCCACAGGCGATGACCTCACCGCTTGCCAGTGTCACGCTTTCCAAGCGGGTCCCGGCAGCGTTGCGCGTCATGGCAACCACTTCGTTCTGCACATACTCCACGCCGCGTTCGCGCGATTGACGCCGCCACCAGTCAAACACGGCGGCCCCGTCCCAATAGCCCTCATCCACCGTGTTTATGGACCCCAGGACAATGTCATCGACATTGTAGAAAGGATAGGCCGCCTTGATCTGATCCGGCGTCATCAGCTGGGTTGCGGCGCCCGCTGCATGTTGCACCACGGCGCTGTCGCGCAGCGTGTTGGCAAACGCCTCGCTGTCGGCAAGGTACATGTAGCCAAAGTTGCGGATCCCAAGTTCGGGCACGCGTTCATCGCCACCCATATAGGTTCGGATGTTTTTCACGAAATCAGCAGCAAACTGACTGATCCGTACGTTCAGCTCGGTCGAAAATTGCTGGCGCATGCAGCTATTGGTGTGCGCGGTGGAACACGCCTCATAAGTCATGTCCTTTTCCACAACGAGGACCGAGCCGTCAAAATCAGCGTTATCCGTCAGGAACCACGCAGTCGACGCGCCCATGATTGCACCACCCACGATGACAACATCGTATTGCGTTTTGGTCGGGGTTTGGGCGGTTGCTGCCATTCTCTACCTCTTGGTCATTGCGCCATGAAAGCACGCGCGACGCGGGATCAGACACAGGTCGCTCGTCCGGCACATTGGTACAAAGGCCACGCGGGCGCCAGACCCAGATTTCAGATAGCACTAGGTTCAACTGGACGGATGCATACGCTACCGTTTGGCGCGTTGCTCAGTCCGCGCAGGCGAGCACAACGTCAAATTCGACATGCAGAAACGGATCGCTCACCTGACCAGAGATCGCCATACCGTCCGGAAAGTCCGAGCCTGGTTTCTCGACATAGGTCATCACCAGATCGTCCCGCACGCCAAAGACGGTGTCGTGATCCAGATAGGGATCATCGTCAGGGAAAATTTCGGTAACAAGCGTTTTAAAACCCGGCGCTTTGATGATGTAATGCAGGTGCGAGGGCCGCCATGGATGCCGCCCGCAAGCCCGCAGAATGTCACCCACTGGCCCATCCGAGGGCACAGTGTATTCCACCGGCTTCACCGTCGTAAAGGCATAGCGGCCATCCTCCCCAACCGTCATCAGCCCGTGGAAGGAATAGGTGTCCTGTTCTTCGTCCTGGCTCGCGTAGAGCCCGTTGTGAGCGGTCTGCCAGATGTCCAACTCGGCCCCCGCAATCGGGTTGCCATCGGTGTCGCGAATGGTGCCTTCCGCCAACAAAAGCGGGCCGCCATAGTGCCGCTTCATGTCCCCGCCGACCTCCAACGCTGGTGCGCCAGAAACATGGAACGGGCCTAGAACGGACGAACTTGTCGCCTCTGCGCTGGAATGCAGCATATCGACCAGCGATGACAGGCCCAGCACATCAGAGGCCAGCACAAATTCATGGCGGTCCGGGGTTTCAACGGCGGCGCATCCTTCAAGAAAGGCGATGCCCGTGCGCCATTCCTCATGGGTCAGGTTCACCTCGCGGGCAAAGTCATGCAGGTGTTTGACCATGGCCCCCATGACCTCGCGCATCCGCGGGTCTGTGTCCTCTGCCAGATAGGCCATGAACACGTCGGTGATATTGTCCTTGGTCACGGTGCGCATGTCAGGTCTCCTTAGATGAGGGCAAGGCTGAGGATCGGGAACTCGATCAGGATAAAGAGCACGATCAGCATCACAAAGGCAAAGGGCAACGCGCCCATGAACACGTCCTTGAGAGAGATGCGGTCGTCGTTGATCGTCGATTTGATGACGAAACAGGATATGCCCAAAGGCGGCGTCAGCAACCCGATCTCGGCCCCCACAACGGTGATGATCCCGAACCAGATCAACGACATGTCCAGCGCCTCGGCCAGCGGCAAAAACAGCGGCACGACGATCAAGATGATCGAGGCCGTATCCAGCAGCGTGCCCAGAAACAGCATGAGCAAGACATAGAGCAGCATGATCGTCCAGAAGGACGCCGCATTGCCCGCCAGCAGGTCTTGCAACTGGTTGGGCAGGCCCGCTAGGCCCAGCATCCGGCTGTAGATCGAGGCGGCGGTGATCAGAAAAAGGATCGCCGCCGTGATATGTCCAGTCTCCAGCAACGCATCCCAAAACCCTTTTGCAGACATCGACCGACGCACAAGGGCGATGATCAAGGCCACCAGCGACCCGGCGGCCCCCGCCTCCACCGCCGTCAACCAACCGGTATAGATGCCGCCCAACACAATGGTGATCAGGCCGAGCGTCGGCAGGGTCTTGGACGCAATCTCGCGGCCCGTCATCCACTCGGTGTCTTCGACCACGCGCCCGCCGACGAAATTGGGGGTAAAGCGGCCCATGAACCAGATGGCCCCCACATAGGCGATGGCCAGCAGAATGCCGGGAATGACACCCGCCAAAAACATGTCGCCCACAGATTGCTCGGCCACAAAGGAATAGATGATCAGCATGGCAGAGGGCGGGATGATCATGCCCAGTACCGAACTGCCCGCAACAACGCCCACGGCAAAGCGGGGGGTGTATTCTTGCGCCATCATCTGCGGGACAGAGACCTTGGTAAAGACCGAAGCCGAGGCGATGGATGATCCCGTCACGGCGGCAAAGACCGCGTTGGCCCCGACCGTGGCCATACCAATCCCGCCTTTGACCTTGCGAAAGCGCATGGTCATGACCTCATAGATGTCGCGGCCCAACCCCGCCTTTGAGACGATTAACCCCATAAAGGTAAAAAGCGGAATGGTGGCGAAACTATACTCCATCGCGCTGTCGCCGACGGCCACCTTGAGCAGGTTCAGAGCCAGTGTGAAGTTGTCGCGCATCAGCCAGATCGAAACAAAGGACACCATGCCCAACGCAATCGGAATATAGACGCCCGAATAGATCAGAAAGACGATGGCAACGACCGAGATAAGGCCGATCTCAATGGGGGTCATCTGGACGGCTCATCATGTTCGGGTGCGCGGATCAGTTGCGGGCGATCTTGCGCGGTGATGACCTTGATCGCAAAGATCACACAGGCCAGCGTCGTGCCCACACTGATCACCAACTTGACCGGCCACCAGGGCAGCGTGAAAAGGCCCGGCACCCCGAAAAAGTCGTTCGTGGCCCACATCTTGAGGAACTCGGGAAAAGTGATGTAGGCAATGAGCCCCATGAAAATTGCTGAAAGCGCGTTGATGATGCGCCGTAGGTTGGCCGTCAGCCCCGGGCGACGGTGGTGCATCAGGTTCAAGAACCCATCCGAGCGCGTCAGCCGGTCGACCCGGACCACATCAGCCAGTTGGAGAAAAACGATCATAACGACCGAAAACTGCACCATTTCGTAAGTGCCCTTGATCGGCGCAGAGAAAAAGCCGCGCGCGATCACATCTACATTCAGGACCACCACCAACGCCAGCACAACAAGGGTGCCAAGGGCGTTGGCGGCAATGGCCAGGGTATTGGCGACCGCAGAGAGGCCAGCCACAGCGGACTTTAGCATGATGTGGCCCTTTCCAAGGTCGCCCTGCCGATTATTCGGCTGTCCAGTCGCGCACACCGGTGTACCCGGCGGCTTCCAGCTTGCCCAAATAGGCAGAGAGCATCTCGGTCCCGGCCTCGCCCCGGTCGTTCAGGTTGGCGGCCCATTCCTGTGCGATGTTTGGCATGGCATTGGCCCATGCGGCCCGGTCTTCGGCAGAGACTTCGACGATGGTGCCCCCATCAGCGACATAGGCGTCGCGTGATGCCGCAGCCCGGTCCATGGCGATGCCCGCAACGTGGTCGCGATAGGCAATTGCCACCTCTTGCAGAACCTCTTTGACAGGATCAGGCAGGCCTGCCCAGTAGTCGGCATTCACGGTGATGGTCTTGGAGTTCACAGCGCCCAGATCAGCCTTAAGCATATAGGGGGCCACTTCGGCAATCTTGAATGTCTTGGCCGCCTCGGGCCAGAGCATCCCGCAATCCACCAGACCGGTTTGCAGCATGTTGTAGAAATCGGTCAGACCGCCGCGCACGCCAGCCGCATCCTTGATCCCCTCAAGATAGCGCAGGTTCAGACCCGCACCGGCAATCTTCTTGCCCTCAAGGTCGGTAATTGACGACACTTCTTGGGTGCAAAACAACTGATAGGTGTCCAGCACAACGCCTGTGGCCAGATAGACCTGGTTTTGGGCGGCAAATTCATTGTTCATCGCCGGAAATTCGCGGGCAATCTCGTCCACCGCCTTGGCAACGGCGCGTGCGTCAGAGGCCACAAAAGGAGTCGAGCCGGAAATGCCCTGGCTGGGCAGTTTCGAGGAATGAAAAATCGTGGTGACAATGCCAATATCGCCCAGGCCCAACTGCACGCCTTCCAGCACGCCCTTTGGCTTGACGATTGAGCCACCATAGTTTTCCTGCCAGCTCATCTTGTATTCGCCCGCCTCGGCCAAACGTTTGTCGACCTCGGGGATAAAGAAGTTAGTGAATTCCTTGACCCACAGCGCACGGTCCGGATAGCCGTCGATCACAACGGCGGACACGGTTTGCTGGGCTGCGGCAGGCAACGCCATCGCTGTCGCAAGGGCGGCACCCATCAGGGTCTTTGTGGTCCAGTTTTTCATGTTTTCCTCCCAGAAAATTCAGGCCTTCAGGCCTTTTTGCTTATTTCAGTTGGTCTTGACCCAATTGACGGTCAGGTCCGTGCCTGCCGCTTCAAACAGCTTGGCAATCGCGCAATACTTTGCGGTCTCGACCCCCACACGGGTCAGGTCGTCTTGGGTGGCGGCCGTGTCGCAATGCACAGTCAAGGTGATCGCAGGAAACGGCAGGTCGATCTCCTCCTCCATGAGAACACCGCGCCGGTCAAATTTGCAGTCCGCATCAATGGTGACCATGCCAAGGTCTATGCCCAACCGGTGCGCGTTCTTGTGGCCGATGACATTGGTGCACGCGATCAACGCGGTCATCGCCGCCTCGGTCGGGGACGGGCCCAGATTGGTGCCGCCGCGCTCGATCGGTTCATCAATAACCACGTTCAGGTCACGAACCGGGATTTCGGTGCGGGCATGGGTCGGGCACTGCGCCTTAGCACGGTAGGTCACGACAGTTTTCATTTTCACGGCCATACGGGGCGGTCCTCACGCATAGGTACAGACTTGGTCAAAGGAAAAACGGGGCAGTTTCTGGAACAGCGCCGTCTCGTCGGCATAACCAATGTTGCACAGGAAATTGGATTTCAGGGTCGTGCCGGCAAAGAACTCTTCGTCCACGATCTGGTTGGAAAAGCCAGACATGGCTCCCACATCCAGACCCACGGCGCGAGCAGCAATCATGAAATACGCGCCCTGCAAGGTGGCGTTCCGATCGGCGGTGTCGGCGATGTAGTCAGGCTTGCCCTCGAACAGATGGCGTCGGTCCTCGTGCGGAAAGGTAAAGGGCAATTCGTGCCAGAAATCCATGTCCTGCGCGATAATCGCCGTCACAGGGGCGCCCATCATCTTGGGCACATTCTGCGGTTTCAGCGACTTGGCAAGGCGCGCCTTGCCCTCTGGGCTTTTTACAAAAACAAACCGCGCGGGCAGCGTGTTCATGCTGGTGGCGCCGTTGATCGTGATTTCGAATATCTCTTCGAGCAGACCATCGGGGATAGGCTGATCGGTCCAGGCGTAATGCGAACGGGCCTCGCGCAGGATCAGATCAATCGCGTCATCCGACAACCGCCCGATGCGGCCACGCAGGTCGCGGTGGCCTTGTTGCGCTGCAGCCCGCGCCGCGTTCAGAGCATCTCCGGTCGGGGCGTTCATTCGGCGGCCACCTGAGTGCCTGCGTCCTTTTCATCGATCACCGGGCTGGCACAGATGCCGATACCCTCAATCTCGATCTCGACAGTTTCGCCGGGACGCAACCAACGTGGGTTCGGTTTCTTGGCGTGACCGACACCTGGCGGTGTGCCCATCGCAATCAAGTCGCCGGGTTCGAGCGTGGTGTATTCAGAAATGGTCGCAATGACGGTGGCAACATCCCAGATCATGTTGGCCGTGTTCGAGCTTTGCAGGATTTCATCGCCCACCCGGCTCTCGATCTTTAGGCCGGCAGCGCCCGCAGGCACTTCATCCGGGGTGACCGTAAACGGGCCGATGGCGCCGGTGTCGTCAAAATTCTTGCCGGGCGTCCATTGATGCGTCTTGCGCTGGTATTCGCGCACAGACCCGTCATTGAACACGGTATAGCCAAACACGTGGTCGAGAGCCGCCTCTTTGCTGATATGACGCCCACCCTTGCCCACGATCAGCATCAGTTCTGCCTCGTAATCGAGGGTTTCAGAACAGCTTGGGCGCACCATCGGCTTGCCCGCCGCCATGATCGAGTTTTTACCACGCATGAACAGGGCGGGGTATTCAGGAATGTCATAGCCACCCTCTTTGATGTGGTCGGTATAGTTCAAACCCATGCAGATGATGGTGCCGGGTGCTGCCACAGGCAGCGCAGGCGTGATCGAGGCAACCGGAATCGTGGGCGCCGCTGCGATTTGATTCGTCAAAGCATCCGCCAGGCTCGGGTCCGCAATCAGCCCCATCAGATCGGAACCTACGCTTGGGCTCAAAGCCGTTAAATTCACCGCTTTTTCGCCCACCACGGCAAAGACCGCTGAGCCCTCCGACGTTTCGCCCACCAGATATTTCATCATCGTCATCCTTGTCAGTTCAGGCAATTTCTGCCTACAATATAGCCATGTGTCAATAAATATCGATATTTTTGGGAGGCCAGCATGGTTGCATGGGTAGAGTACAAAGCCGCAGCAAAGGCGCGGGGCGCACTGGCGCTTGAGCTTTATGCGGCGATCAGCACACCGGCCAAATCGCCCGATGACGTCAAGGCTGCGCTGCCGGATCACCTCGCCTATCAGGCCGATCTTGAACGGGCGGGACGGTTGGCTCTGGCAGGCCCGATGTCAGACGAAAGCGGCGAGAACATGCAGGGCGTCGGCCTGATCATCTACCGCGCCCCAAGCCTTGAGGCGGCACGTGCGCTGGCCGAAGCCGACCCGATGCACAAAACCGGCGCGCGCAGTTTCGTGCTGCGGCGTTGGATGATAAACGAGGGTTCGCTGCACCTGTCTGTCGGATTGTCCACGGGCGGGACGACGCTCAGCTAGGGGTCACGCATTGAAACGATGTCGGGGTATACGGTCATGAACATGATGAAAGACGGCGACGGCAAGGGTGCCTCCGCGACGCGCAGCGCCTATCTGACCTTACGCCAAATGATCCTGACGGGCGAATTGCCTGCGGGCGAAAAGCTCAAGATTGAACAGTTGCGCGCCTTGCTCAAAACCGGCGCCAGCCCGATCCGCGAGGCGCTGAGCCTGCTGACCTCGGACATGTTGGTCGAGCGTCTGGACCAGCGCGGATTTCGCGCCGCACCCGCCAGCAAGGCCAATTTCGAGGAAATCCTGATGCTGCGTTGCACGCTGGAAGATATGGCCTTGCGTGCCTCCATCGCCAATGGCGGCACCGCGTGGGAAGAACGGTTGGTCCTTTGTCACCACCACATGAACCGCGCCCGTCAAAAGGGCACGCCCGAATTCGAAGTGGCGCACAAGACTTTCCATATGGCGCTGTTGGAAAACAGCGGATTGCCTACGCTCGAACGCTATTGCGCCCAACTGTATGACCTCAACATCCGCTACCGCTATCTGGCCGCAGGCGGCGCACGGTATCAAAAGCGCGACATCGCCGCCGAACATAAAAGCGTGCTGGATGCGGCCCTTGACCACGACGCGGACCGCGCCTCTGATCGCTTGCTGACCCATTACCGACTTACTGGCGAGTATCTCGGCCAGCAGATGGATCACTAACCCCCGGGGTGCCCGCTTAGGACCCGCACGCAACAGCAGGAGGCCCGCATATGCAACGCAATCGGTTCTTGGGCGATTTGCTGTCGCACCTTTTTGACCGACACAACCCTGAGCGCAGCAAGGACGACACGCGCGACATCTACAATCTGTGTCGCGCGTTGATGTCAGCCGAGGGCGAGGTATCGGGCTACCGCCTGGCCACGACTGTTCTGGCCCGCTACAGCGCTCTGACCGATGACGAAAAGCTGGCCTTCTTCCAGTTTCTCAATTCCGAGATGGAATTTGACGCCGCCCGTCTGGCGGAACTCGCCGCCGACTATGCTTTTGCGCCCACAGACAGCCTGTATCAGGAGTTGACGCAAACGGCCGAACCGCGCCGCCAGGAACTTTTGCGCCGCCTCAACCAACCCATGGGGGCCACGGCCAACATCGTCGCGATGCGCGTCGATCTGTTGCGGCTGTCGCGCGACCACCCGGACCTCAAGCGCACCGACAGCGACATGGTGCACCTGTTGCGTAGTTGGTTCAATCGCGGCTTTCTGGTGCTCAAACAAATCAGTTGGGACACGCCCGCGCGCATCCTGGACAAGATCGTGGCCTATGAAGCGGTGCATCAGATCAACGATTGGGATGACCTGCGGCGCAGGCTTTATCCGCCCGACCGGCGCTGTTTTGCCTTTTTCCACCCCTCCATGCCCGACGAGCCACTGATTTTTGTCGAAGTCGCCCTGACGACCGATGTGCCCGGCTCAGTCGATCTGCTGCTGAGCGAGGGGCGCACACCGATCAGCGCGGAAGACGCGCGGGTCGCAGTCTTCTACTCGATCTCCAATTGTCAAAAAGGGCTGACGGGCATCAGTTTCGGGAACCTATTGATCAAGCAGGTGGTGGCAGAACTGTCGCTGGAAATTGCGGGGCTTGAGAAATTCGTGACCCTGTCGCCCATTCCCGGCCTCACGACATGGCTGCGCGCGCAGGGCGACGATCAGACGGCCCGGGCCATTCTGGATGGACATGCCCCGCCCGAGGATCTGTGCGCCAAGGCAGCCAGCTATTTGCTTGAGGCCGAGCGCGCAGATGGCCAGCCCCTCGATCCTGTCGCCCGCTTTCATCTGGGCAACGGGGCAGAAGTCCACGCCCTGCACGCGAACGCCGACAGTTCGGCCAATGGCCAGGCGCAATCGGCAGGCGCGATGGTGAACTATCTCTATGACTTGTCCGATACCGAACAAAACCACGAAAGCTTTGCCTTGCATGGCAAAATCGCCGCTTCGCGCACGGTGCGCGCACTGGCCAGCGCGGCCACACCTACCAAGCCCAAGGAACCTGTCACGTGACGAACACCCTCTATGACGCCCTCGTAGCCAAACACGCTGGAAACGACACCCTCTTTCTGGACTGCGACGACGGAACCCAGATGTCTTACGGTGCCTTCGCCAAGCGCGCGGGCCAGATCGCGCATGTGCTGCGCGACGCGGGTGTGCGGCCCGGCGACCGCGTGGTGGTGCAGGCCCCAAAGCTGGCCGATACCATCGCGCTCTTTGTGGCCACTGTTCAGGCGGGAGGGGTCTATTTGCCGCTGAACACGGCCTATACGCAAAGCGAATTGCGCTATTTCATCACGGATGCCGACCCACAGGTGATTGTCTGCGATGCCAAAGACGAAATCGACATCAGCGCGATTGCGGACACGGTTGGTGCACGCGTCCTGACGCTGACCCAAAGTGGTGGTAGCTTGTCGCGTGCCGCAGATACCTGCCCAGAGGGCTTTGACACAGTGGCCCGTGGCCCGGATGACTTGGCGGCCCTGCTTTATACCTCCGGCACCACGGGGCGCTCCAAGGGCGCAATGCTTAGCCACAAGAACCTGTTGTCGAACGCCATTGCGCTGACCGACCTGTGGCAGATCACCAAGGGCGACAGGCTTATCCACGCCTTGCCGATCTTTCACACCCATGGGCTTTTTGTGGCGATGAACACGGCGCTTTTGGCGGGCGCACAAGTGCGGTTCATGGAGCAATTCGACCTCGACACGATTCTTGCGGAACTACCCAACGCCACGATGATGATGGGCGTGCCCACATTCTACACGCGTCTCCTGAGCGACAACCGGTTCACTGCCACGCTGACCCAGAACATCCGCCTTTTCGTGTCGGGCTCTGCCCCGCTTTTAGCGGAAACGCATACAGCGTTCGAGGCGCGCACCGGGCACCGCATCCTGGAACGCTATGGGATGACCGAAACCAACATGATCACTTCAAACCCCTTTGACGGCGACCGGATCGCAGGCACCGTGGGCTTTGCCCTGCCCGGCACGGACGTCGAGGTGACCAACCCCGAAACAGGCAGCCCCCTGCCCCGGGGCGAAATCGGGATGATCGAAGTGCGCGGTGACAATGTCTTTCAAGGCTATTGGAACATGCCCGAAAAGACAGCCGAAGAGCTGCGCGAAAACGGGTTCTTCATCACCGGCGATCTGGGCATCATGGCGGATGACGGGCGGGTGTCGATTGTGGGCCGGTCCAAGGATCTGATCATTTCAGGCGGCTACAACATCTATCCCAAAGAGGTCGAGGACGTCATCAACGACATGGACGCCGTGCAGGAAAGCGCCGTCTTCGGCGTACCGCATCCCGACTTTGGCGAGGCGGTTCTGGCCGCCGTCACCGTGCGGCACGGCATGTCCCTTGATCTTGAGGCGCTGAGGGCGTTTGTGGAACCGCAACTGGCCCGTTTCAAACATCCCCGCCGCTATATCATCCTTGACGCCCTGCCCCGAAACACGATGGGCAAAGTGCAAAAGAACCTTCTAAAAGATCAATATAGCGCTTGACGCGGCACCTATGCGGCCCGGGCCGCACGCACACCCCGTCACATTCGCAAGACCAGGGTCGACACGGGCGCAAGCCGCGCGATGCGGGCCGAGTTTGGGCCAAGGATCTTGTCGGCCATGTCCGGTTTGTGCGCCCCCACGATGACAAGGTCCGCGTTGGATTCTTTAATGGCGCGCAACACCTGCTCATAGACCACGCCGATCTCGACGATGTGCTGTACCTGGGTGCGGTCCGGCAACGCGTCCTTGACCAAGGCATGCAGCGAATCATTGGCCGCTTCCGCCGCCTCTTTCAGCGTGCCCTCTTTAAAGAAGCTGCCAACCCAGGACGAATTATAGTCCGGCAGAACCGTCACGACGCTGAGCGTGGCGCCATAGAATTCGGCCAGATTGCTCGCCTCGATCAACAGATGGCGGGCATCCTTGAGATGGGTCAGGTCGACAGCGCAAAGAATATGCTGGGTCATGCGAGGGCCTCCTCTTGGTCTTGTTCGCGCTTGCGACGCATCTGAAGCATCCAGACAAGCAGCAAGATGGCGAGCGCTGGGATATAGAACAATTCCTTGGGCATACGGTCCGCTTCGACGTCCAGTTCCATGACCTCCCAGTCGAAATCGATGCCCAACTGCTCGGACGGGCCGCCAAAGTTCAGGTTGTCCACAAAGAGCGTGCCATCCTCATCGCGGAACTCGATCCCTGCCCCATCCAACAGGCGCGTCTGACCGTCCGGCCCTGCCGCGCCGAGCGGCAGGAGATAGCGTGCATCAACCATATCGCCGTTCAGGTTCTCGCCCGACAACCGGACCCTGAGCGAGGCATTGTCATCCGCCGCCGCCGCCATTTCAAAAAGCTCGGCCCCGGGCCTTTGCTCGAATTCCGGTTGGAACTGGTTCAGGAAATAGCCCGGCTGGAACAGGATAAAGGCAGCGACCAAAAGGGCGGCACTTTCCCACAATCGAGATTTCACCATGAAGTAATTCATGGTCCCGGCGGCAAAGAGCAGCATGGCGATCAGTGCTACGATAAACACAAACACCGCCTGCACCGGCCCGACATCGATCAACAGCAAATCGGTGTTGAAGATGAACAGGAAGGGCAGCAGCGCCGTGCGGATCGAATAGAAGAACGCCTGGAAGCCCGTCTTGAGAGGGTCACCCTTGGAAATGGCGGCCGCCGCAAAACTGGCAAGCCCCACGGGCGGCGTCACATCCGCCATGATTCCAAAGTAGAAGACGAACATATGCACCGCGACCAGCGGCACAATCAGTCCGTTTTGCGCGCCAAGTTCCACAACAACGCCCGCCATCAACGAGGACACAACGATGTAGTTGGCGGTCGTGGGCAGCCCCATGCCAAGGATGATCGAGATCACCGCCACAAAGAACAGCATCGCCAGAAGGTTGCCGCCAGACAGGAACTCGACGAACTCCGCCATGACCTGGCCAATGCCGGTCAAAGTGACGGCCCCCACGATGATGCCCGCAACGCCCATGGCCGCCGCAAGGCCGATCATGTTGCGTGCCCCTGCAATCATGCCCTCGGCAATGTCTGAAACACCGTCCTTGATCTTGGCCGCCACGTCGCTCTGCCCACGGAAATAGGCCTTGAGCGGGTTTTGGGTCAGCAGGATGAACAGCATGAAGATCGTGGACCAGAACGCCGACAGGCCCGGCGATTTCCGCTCGATCATCAACAGATACATCAGCAGCAGGATAGGCATCAGATAGTGGATGCCGGTTTTGAAAATCTCCTTGGTGGGCGGCAGGTGCTGCATCGACTCAAGGCTCATATCAAGGTCAGGTCCCTGCGCCGCAAAACGCACCGCTGCCACATAGGCCGCCAGCATGATCGCCAGGATCACATAAAGTGAGGCACCGCCAAAGGCACTGCCCAGCGCATCCACAATGACACCGGTCAAAAACAGCGTCCCTCCGGCAATCACGATCGAAATCGCAATGATAAAGATCGCGCCCAGCATGAACTTGATAGGGTTCATGCGAGATGTACCGGTCATGCCCATTTTCAGGGCTTCAAGGTGCACGATATAGACCAGCGCCACATAGGAAATCGCAGCCGGCACAATCGCGGTTTTGACCACTTCCACATAGGAAATGCCCACATATTCAGTCATCAAAAAGGCCACAGCGCCCATGACTGGCGGCGTCAGCACGCCGTTGATCGAAGAAGACACCTCTACAGCACCCGCCTTGGTCGCCGGAAAGCCCACCTTTTTCATCAAGGGGATCGTGAACGTACCCGTGGTGACCACATTGGCAATAGACGAGCCAGAGATCAGGCCCGTCGCCGCCGACGCGATCACCGCCGCTTTGGCAGGCCCGCCGCGCAAGTGGCCGAGGGCCGCAAAAGCCAATTTCAGGAAATAGTTGCCCGCCCCTGCCTGATTAAGCAGCGAGCCGAACAGGACAAAGAGGAACACAAAGCCGCTGGAAACCCCCAAGGCGACGCCAAATACCCCTTCGGTGGTCAGCCACATATGGCTCATCGCCTTGTTAAAGGACGCGCCTTTCCATTGCACCACTTCGGGCAAGCCGGACCATGATCCAAAGAAAACGTAGCCGAGGAAGAACAGCGCCACGCCCATCAAGGGGAAGCCCAGCGAGCGGCGCGCTGCCTCAAGCAGCAGGACAATGCCGACACCCGCCATGACCACATCCGTGGTGCTGGGGTTGCCGGTGCGTTGGGCCACGCCGCGATAATCCCACCACAGATACGAGGCAGCAATGGCGGCGACGATGGCCACAATCCAGGCGAGTTTCGGAATATGTGTGCGCGGGCTCGATTTCAGGCCGGGAAAGGCCAGGAAGGCCAGCAACACGGCAAATCCAAGGTGAATTGCGCGGGTCTGGGTGTCATTCCACACCCCAAATCCGACGATGAAAGGCAGGGGCGAGGCAATCCAAAGCTGGTAAATCGCCCAAGCCAGCGGCAGATACCAAAGGGCTGCGCGGTCAAACCCACCCGTGGGTACGCGCCCGCCTGTGTCTGCATCCGCAAGGATGTCCTCTAGTGCAGTGTCGTCCCGTTTGGTCGCTGCATCCGTCATACCATCCCCCGGTTTTGTCTTTTTATTGTGCCTCGGCCCGCATCTAGGGGCCGAGGCGTTTGTCAGGTCAAGTGCGGATTACATCCAGCCTTGCTCAGAGTAGTACTTCGCCGCACCGGGGTGCAGAGGCGCGGACAAACCGTCTTTGATCATGCCTTCCTGCGTCAACGTGCCAAAGGCCGGGTGCAGTTTTTTGAAGTCATCGAAGTTTTCAAAGATGGATTTGACCAGAACATAAACGACCTCGTCAGACGTGTTGGCATCCACAACGAAGGTGGCTTTTGGACCCCAGGAGGCCACATCAGCGTCATTGCCCGGATACAGACCACCGGGGATCGTTGCCGCGGCATAGGCGGCGTTGGACGCCAGAACCTTGTCTGTGCCCGATGTTGTCAGGTCCAGCAACTTGATGTCGCAGGTCGACGTGGCTTCCATGGTGGAGCCGTTGGGCAGACCCGCGGCCCAGATTGCGGCGTCGATCTTGCCATCACAGAGCGCTGCGGCCTGCTCGGAAGATTTCAGCTCGGCGGCCAGCGCGAAATCGTCAGGTGACACACCTGCGTTTTCCATCAGAACATCGGCCAGAACACGCGTGCCCGAACCGGGGTTGCCGATGTTGATCCGCTTGCCTTTCATTGCCATGACGGAATCGATACCGCTATCGGCCCGGACCATCACATGCATCGGCTCGGAATGGACCGAGAACACAGCGCGCAGATCGGCATAAGGCTCGTCGCCGTCAAAGGCGCGGACACCTTCCATGGCAGCCGATTGCACGTCTGATTGCACAACGCCAAAGTCCAATTCGCCTTCGCGGATGGTGCGGGTGTTGTAGACAGAACCGCCGGTGGATTCGACCGAGCAACGAATGCCGTGCTCTTTGCGGCCCTTGTTCACCAGACGGCAGATCGCGCCGCCTGTGGGATAGTAAACGCCCGTGACGCCACCAGTCCCGATCGTAATAAAGGTCTGCTGGGCGCTTGCGCCCCCCGTCAGAGCCAGTGTCGCGGCCACTGCTGCGCCCGCTAGAATATTTTTCACAACCATTTTGGTCTCTCCCTTGTTTGGTATGTGGATCGTCGTCATGAAGTCCAGTTTTCTCCCAGACCGTCAATCTGTATTTCCGCAGAGCGGATCATTGCCTCGGCCTCCGGGCCCACCCGTGCCAGAAGAAGGCTGATGATCGCCTCCATCAACACCAAAGTGGCCGCATAAGACGAGAAAAATTGGGGACTTTCGGTCCGCGTCACAAAACCGAAATCCGAAAATTGCAGCGCAGGCGAGGTGCGGCTGTCGGTGATCACGATGGTCGTGGCGCCCGCCTCGCGCGCCACCTTGAGTGCCGCAACCGTACGCCGCGCATAGGGCGATTTGGCCAGGGCAAAGACAACATCGTCAGACCCCAGCCGCGAAAGGGCTGGCGACAATTCAGTGCCATTGCGGCCAACGGTTTTCCAGTTGGCCTTGAACCAATGGGCCATATATCCGAAGTAATCAATGATCCCGGCAGAGCCCATCGCCCCCACTAACAGGACCGTGCGCGCCGCGTGCAGTTTTTCCACCGCAGCGCTCAGCCGATCGGGGTCAATCGCACTTTGAAGTTCTTCGATATTGGACCGGCAGGCCATGGCCTGGCGCTGCAACACGGTGCTGGCCCCCTGCCCCGAGGTCGTTTCCAGCAGCACATGGGCACGTTCCGAAAAGGGAGAGATCTTGCGCTCCACCGCCTCGCGCCCCTCTTCGCGCATTTGTTCGTAATCCGCATAGCCCAGCACGCGGGCCAGCCGCGAAAACGTGGCAGGCGATACCCCGCTTGATGCCGCAACCGCGCGCAGCGACCGGGTCGCAATATCCACCGGGTTATCCGCCACATATTTCGCCGCAACCTGCAACTTGCCACTCAGGCCAGTGTACGCGCCGTTGATGCGGTCTTCTATGGTTGCGCTGTGGATCACGAATCCCCCGTGGATGCTGAAACTGAATGTTTCAATTGTTTTCCATCTTGTCAACTTTTGAAACAAGTGTTTCATTCGAGGCAAAGCTGGAGCTTAAAAAATGGCCGATTCCACACTTCCCGCCCATGCCTCTGTCGTTGTCATCGGGGGCGGGATCATGGGGTGTTCCACCCTCTACCACCTTGCTGAAATGGGCGTGACCGATGCCATTCTGCTCGAACGCAATACGCTGACCTCTGGCACGACCTGGCATTCGGCAGCGCAAGTGCGCGCGCTGCGCCATTCGCACAACCTGACCCGCATGATCCAATATTCCGTCGACCTCTATGCCCGACTTGAGGAAGAAACGGGCCAGAATGTGGGCTGGATTCAAAAGGGCTCGCTCTCTCTCGCGACCACACCAGACCGCGCGGTACATGTGCGCAGGCAAGAGGCGCTGGCCCATGCCTTTGGCATCAACGCGCAATGGATCAGCACCGGTGAAGCGAAAGAGCGTTGGCCCCTGATGAATGCCGACGATGTGCTCGGCGCCGTTTGGTCACCTGAAGACGGACGCGTCTCACCCTCCGACGTTTGCGCCGCATTGGTCAAAGGGGCCAAGGCGCGCGGAGCAAGAATCTTTGAGAAAACCGGCGTCACCGGCATCCTGACCAAGGATGGCCGCATCACAGGCGTCGAGACCACTCAAGGCACTGTCATGTGCGACGCCATTGCACTTTGTGCCGGGCTATGGTCGCGCGAGGTCGGGGCGATGGCGGGGGCCGACGTGCCCGCACTGGCCTGCGAACATTTCTATCTGCTGACCAAACCCATTGACGGCGTCACCGGCAACATGCCCACGCTCTCTGACCACGACAACCACCTCTATATCCGCGATGACAGCGGCGGATTGCTCGTGGGTTGCTTTGAGCCGATGGGCAAGCCGATCAAGCCCGGCGTGCTGAACGCAGACTTTGAATTCGGCCTCTTGGGCGAAGACTGGGATCACTTCGAGCCGATGATGATGAACGCGCTCAACCGGTTGCCCGCGCTTGAAACCGCAGAGGTCAAGATGCTGCTGAACGGGCCTGAAAGCTTTACGCCCGACGGGATGTTCATGCTGGGTGAGACCGCCGAAACAAAGGGCTTGTTTCTGGGCTGCGGGATGAATTCGGTGGGCATGGCGTCGGGCGGCGGCGCGGGTATGAACCTCGCCCATGCCATCGTGCATGGCCATACTGCATATGACCTGGGTGAGGCTGATGCCAAACGGTTTGCGCCCATTTACAATTCGCTGGATCACCTGATGGCGCGCGCACCGGAAATCCTGGGCACCCATTACGAGATCGCCTATCCGGGCCGCCAACTCAAAACCGCACGCGATCTGCGCCTCTTGCCGCTGGATGCCGAATACCGCGCCGCCAAGGCCCATATGGGCCAGGTCTATGGCTGGGAACGCCCGCTCTATTTCGGCAAAACGGCCGAACCCCAGATGACCTTTGCCCGGCCCGACTGGTTCGAAAATGTCCGGGCCGAGGTCAAGGCCGCACATGAGGCGGCGGCGGTGTTCGATGCCTCGCCCTTTGGCAAGATCGAGGTCACCGGCCCGGATGCCTGCGCCTTTCTGCAATATGTCTGCATGCGCAATATGGACCGGCCCGTCGGCACCGCAATTTACACCGCCGTCCTGAACTCGCGCGGCACCTATGAAAGCGACATCACCGCCCACCGCATCGACACCAATCACTACCGGCTATTTGTGGGCACCAACGCAATCAAGCGGGACCTGGCCTGGCTGACCCGCCATAGGGACGGATTTGACGTGACCCTGACCGACAGCACCGAAGACTACGCCGTGCTGGGCCTTATGGGTCCAAAGGCAGCGCGCATCGTCGCGCAAACCGGCGCGCCCGAGTTGAACGAACTGGGCTATTTCAAAGT
The DNA here is from genome assembly GCF_947503705.1 of uncultured Tateyamaria sp. GTDB lineage: Bacteria > Pseudomonadota > Alphaproteobacteria > Rhodobacterales > Rhodobacteraceae > Tateyamaria. Next base: position 325,616 of record NZ_CANNES010000004.1, read on the forward strand.
GGGCCCTGCCCATATCGCAGGCAAACATGTGCGCGCGGTGCGCATGTCCTATGTGGGCGAGGCAGGATTTGAAATCACCTGCAAGGCCGAGAACGCGCGCGCAATCTATGCCGCGTTGACACAGGCCGGTGCCGTGCCTGCCGGCCTTTTCGCGCAAACCTCCATGCGGATCGAAAAGGGGTTTGCCGCCATGGGTCACGAGTTGGATGGTGACATCAGCCCTTTTGTAGTGGGCATGGCGGGCATGGCGAAAAAGACAGGCGGTTTTGTCGGGGCGGAGGCGCTGGCCGAGCACGTCAAAACGCAAAGCCTGTCGATGGTCACGATCATTCTGCATGAGGATACTGCCGTCCCGATTGGCCACGAATCGGTCTATCTGGGCGACAAGATCATCGGACAAACCACTTCGGCTGCTTACGGCTACCGGATCGGTGCCCCGATTGCCCTGGCCCATGTCAGGCAGGTTGAGGACGGCGCCGCGATCACGGTCGATATTGCAGGGCGCAAGGTTGCAGGTGTCATGCGGGTCGAACCCGCATTCGATCCCGGTGGCGAAAGGATGCGGCCATGACCAGCGCGCCCCGGATCACGGTCGCGCCAAATGGCGCGAGGTTGCAAAAATCCGGCCACCCGGCAGTGCCAATATCGGGCGACGAACTGGCACGGACGGCACGCGCCTGCCTGGCGGCAGGCGCGGATGCCATCCATCTGCATGTGCGCGACGACAATGGGCGGCACAGCCTTGATCCCGAACGCTACCGCGAAGCCATCGGCGCAGTGGAGCGCGCAGCGCCCGACATGGCCATTCAGATCACCACAGAGGCCGCCGGACGATACGAAGTTGCCGACCAACTGCATCTGATCGCGACGCTGAAGCCAGCAGCCGCCAGCGTTGCGGTGCGCGAAATGGCCCGCGCGCCAAATCTGGCCGCGCGCCTTTATGCCACCGCCATGGATCAGAATACGCAAGTTCAGCACATCCTTTACGACCGGTCCTGCGTTGATCAGCTGCAGCGCTGGTATGCAGACGGGACAGTCTGCGCATCCCAACGTGATGCCATACTCGTGCTTGGCCAATACGCCCCCCCGCGTGCAGGCGATCCCGCCGAACTGCCCCCCTTGTTGCAAGCGGCAACAACGGCTGACCTTCGGATCACGGTATGCGCCTTTGGGGCAGGAGAACAAAACTGTCTGATCCGGGCACATCAGCTTGGATGCGCCCTGCGGATCGGATTCGAGAATAACAGGGTCGCACCGGACGGCACGATCTGGTCCGACAATGCGCAAGCGGTGCGCGCCCTCAGAACGGCATTGGTGCATCAAGGCAAAGGATGCGCCGCTTGACACCCGCCATTGAAACCAGCACCGATGCGACCGTGATCGGCCCCATCCTGCGCTTGCTGCGGTCGGGCCTTGAGCCTGCACTTTTCGAACGTCGCCTGGCCGAGGCCATCGCCAATGGTTACCGCGCCTTTGTGACCCAGGATCGCAGCGCCTGCCTCGGTTTTCACATCACCCATGATGTGTACTGGGGCAAAACGTTTTATATTGATGATCTGGTGGTGCACGAACAGCGCCGCAGCAGCGGGATCGGTGCGGCCCTGCTGGATCACGCCCGAACCGAAGCGCGCGCGCTTGGCTGCGACCACTTGCGCTTGTGCAGCGGACTCAGGCGCGCAGACGCGCACCGCTTTTATGAACGCAACGGGCTGGCACGCACCAGCCTGCAATTCGCAACCTCTGTGCAAGAAAGCACCCCGTGATGTCACATGTATTTCCCCGCCACTGCCACAAAACCCCACCCGTCGCCGTACGCGGCGAGGGCTGCTATCTCTTTGACAGCGATGGCAGAAAGTATCTCGATGGCTCCGGGGGCGCGGCGGTGTCCTGCCTGGGGCACGGCGACGCCGACGTGATCAAGGCCGTCCAGGACCAGGTGGCCAGCCTGGCCTTTGCCCATACCGGATTTCTGACATCAGAACCGGCAGAAGCCTTGGCCGACCTGCTGGTGGCACATGCGCCGGGCAACATCGATCGGGTCTATTTCGTGTCAGGCGGGTCCGAGGCGACAGAGGCGGCCATCAAGCTGGCCCGCCAGTATTTCGTGGAAAAAGGCGCGCCAGAGCGCCGCCACCTGATCGCCCGCAAGCAAAGCTATCACGGCAACACGCTGGGCGCGCTGGCGGCGGGGGGCAACGCTCTGCGCAAACGCCAATTCGCCCCGCTTCTGATCGAGGTCAGCCATATCGCGCCTTGCTACGAATACATGCTGCGCGACGCGGGCGAGAGTGCCACCGACTACGGGCAGCGCGCCGCCCAAGAACTTGAGGATGAAATCCTGCGCCTGGGTCCGGACACCGTCATGGCCTTCATGGCCGAACCCGTAGTCGGCGCAACCTTGGGCGCGGTGCCTGCGGTCGCGGGCTATTTCAAACGCATTCGCGAGATTTGCGACCAACACGGCGTCTTGCTGATCCTGGACGAGGTGATGTGCGGCATGGGGCGCACCGGACACCTCTTTGCCTGTGATGCCGACGGGATCGTGCCGGACATCCTGTGTATCGCCAAAGGACTGGGGGCGGGATACCAACCCATCGGCGCGATGCTCTGCACCGACATGATCTATGACGCGATCAAGGATGGCAGCGGGTTTTTCCAGCACGGCCACACCTATCTCGGGCACCCCGTGGCTGCCGCCGCAGGCCTCGCCGTTGTGCGCAAGATCCTCGATCAGAACCTGGCACAAAGGTCGGCCGCGCAAGGCGAGGCGTTGTCCAAGGCTCTGCATGACCGGTTTGGCCAGCATCCCCACGTGGGCGACATCCGGGGACGGGGCCTATTCCAGGGCGTCGAACTGGTCGCGGACCGCGAAACAAAGGCCCCGTTTGATTCGACACACGGGTTGGCGGGCAAGATCAAATCGGCCGCCTTCGAGGCGGGCCTGATCTGTTATCCCATGCCGGGTACGCGGGATGGGCGCATGGGCGATCATGTTCTGCTCGCCCCGCCCTTCATCATCAGCAACGCCCAGATTGATGAATTGGTCGACAAGCTGGGCACAGCGATCGAGGCATCCCTGCCCTGAGCGGCACGGCAAGCGAACGGGCAAGGCCCAAAAACGCTCCGCTACGTCAACCGAAACTGCTGCCGATATTTCGACGGCGTCGTCCGGGCCACACGTAAAAAGGCGCGCCGCATCCGTTCGGCATCCTGAAACCCGCAATGCTTTGCGATAACCTTGACGCCCTTGTCCGTGGTCGCCAACAGATCACGGGCCGCATCGACACGCACAACCTCAAGAGCCTTGGCCGGAGACACCCCCATCACATTGGCGTAGCGCCGCGAAAAGTTGCGCGGGCTCATCCCGCATTCCCGGGCCATGTCTTCCACAGTGAGCCGACGCGCCAGATTGTCTGAAATCCAAGCGTGCAAAGGGCTGAACAAGCCATCTGCATCGCGAGCTTGACGGTCAAGCTCGGCGCTGAACTGCGATTGCCCACCGGATCGGACCATGGGCGCAACCAGAGACCTGGCCATGGCGATGGCCGCCGGTTTGCCCAGATCCTCTTCGATCATGGCCAGTGCCATATCAATCCCCGCCGTGATGCCCGCCGACGTCCAGACATGGCCATCCTTGATAAAGATCGGGTCCACCTCAACCGCAACCGCCGGATAATCAGCCGCCAGCTTGTCGCAATCCTCCCAATGGGTCACCGCGCGTTTGCCATCCAGCAATCCGGTTGCCGCCAGCACCAGCGCACCGGAACAGACCGAACAGACCCGCCCAGCCCGCCGCGCCAGCACCGTGGCCTGTGCCACAAAATCAGCATCAAGGGCCGCCGGTATGGCCCCATCACCCCCCACAAAAACCACCGTGTGGATAGGCACGTCACAATGCGGGTCCAGCCAGTCGGCCAAGGGGTCGGTCCCGATGGGCAAGATCGTGTTGGTCGCCGTCGCTCCGCCCGCTAAGGACACCACATGGGTGCGGTAGGCAGGCCCGGCGCCCTCCCCTTTTGTGGCGTGGGTAAAGACCTGAAGCGGGCCCACAAGATCCAGCAGCACAATGTCGGGATAGACGACAAAAAGGACATTCATGGGCGCGTCAGGTGGGACATCACGTGGCGTGTCTTTGGCATAAAAAGGGGTCATGTTGTCATTCATGCCATTCCAATCCCGTGTAGTACAGGGTCAACAGATGACCCACCCCGGCTCTCCCGAAAGGACCCAAAATGAGAACACTCGGCGCATTCGTCTTTCCTGGCTTTGAAACACTGGACTATTTCGGCCCCATCGAAATGCTCGGCGGGATGGGCGCAGCCATCGAGGTGGTCACCATCGCCAAAACCGCCGCCCCGGTGCCAAGCGTGCACGGCCAAAAGATCGTCATTGACCGGACCCTGGCGGAAAAAACCGACTATGACCTTTTGCTGATCCCCGGCGGCGACAGCGCCCTCAACGAGGGCGAGGACCCCGAAGTGCTGGACTGGATCAGGCAAGCCTCGGCCCAGGCCGAACGGGTCATGGCGGTCTGCACCGGGACGATCCTGCTCGGGATGACAGGGCTATTGGACGGGCGCAAGGCCACGACCAACAAGATGGACTTTAGAGCCACGATCCACCACGCGCCCCACGTGAACTGGGTCAAACAGGCGCGCTGGGTCGAGGACGGCAAGTTCTTCACCTCTTCCGGCGTGTCGGCAGGCATGGACATGACCCTTGCGGTTTTGGCCGATCTCTACGGTCTGGACGTGGCGCGCAACATGGCCAAGAGCTGCGAATACACGTGGCACGAAGACGCCAACTGGGACCCATTCGCAAAAGCCGCCGGACTGGTGTGACCCGCGCCGGTCAGGGTGCTTACCGGCAGGGCCACATGTGTCTTTTGCCACCAATGGTATCGTGCGGAAGGTTTCCAGCCTGTAAGGTCACCACATTTCATGGCGGACAAGAGCGTGCTCGATAACTTTGTCGCCAGCGGTGGAGATCATAAATCGACAAACCAAAAAAATAGTCGAGCTCAAACCGTCGCGCCAAAACAGCAAGCAAAACGTCAGCGTGAAGCGCTGACAAACGCATTACAAAATGGTGTTGAGGGTATGTGGCGGAGACGAAGTCCGAAAGTTATTGTTTATCAATTTCTTAAATGCTTGTTTTTCTTGGATTTCGTATTTCAGTGTGTGGCGGATTGTGCAGCAAAGTGTGCAGCAAACTTTGTCAGCCGGCATGACCCGCGCTGACTGCGCATCTCCAGCCGAGAAGGCCAACGGTTCTAGTGGTAACGATAACCGAGAACTATCAGTACTTTGCCAATACTCAGCTGCTAAGCGGTAGTGTTATCCAACAGGTATCTCACAAGGACAAAGTGGTAGTCATCACCAGATGCTCTGAAAAACACCCTTAAACCCAACTGCACTTGGTGTAGCGAAGGTCGACACAAATTTTGGGTGAACGTCAGAATAATAATTCATGGCATTGAGGCCTCCGACAGGAACCGACTTCTGTTTCAATTCACGCTTTTGATGTCGCTTCCAGCCTGTCGCTGCCTCAGTGATCGAAAAAGGATCTTTATCCGCCAATATCCAACATACGCATAAGCTCAAGAAGCGTTTTATTCCCAACCCTCTTCACACATTATCACCCATACTCTGCAATCTCAATTTTCAAACAGCCTACTCCTTCGCCAACCTGAATCTCCGATTCTTTATAAAATTCTTCAAGAGGCTTTGGGCTTCTATTTCTCTTAGATAAAATTCTCCCCAAAATTCTATGAGTATGCCGACTCGCGACCCACCTGCTTTAAGTACTGACGCCAGTCATAAAGTCTTTTAGGATACACTAAATTTCATTTTTAACCTTGCAGAGCCAGACCTTCCAGATTCTGCGCCATCACACCTCTGATCTTAATCAGGTTTATTCGCACTTTTTTCCATAGCAATACTGTACAACTTCCTCACCTCGCAGCCGGAAAGAACGCCAAAGGAAACCGCAGGAATGATCGGATCAAGGAAGCCCAAACTGTAGAGTGTCAGTGTAGCATATGAACCAGCGTGCAAGGCGGGATTGAAGTACTTCATGATTATGTGCTCCTTTTCCCAAATCTGTAGAATTGGAGAAAGCATTTCTAGGAGCTCAAAATTTCAAATGTTTGCACTTTGTCAGTCGTAAGTGTATTTTTTTGCACTAATTGCGATTTCTGCTCTAGCCCAACGAAAGTTGACAATAAACTAATCGTTCAATGAAGTTGCATTTTTTTGCAAAAGGTTGCGGAACTACGCAGGCATCCAATGCCATGAAGCAAAACAAGTTAGTGCTTGAAAAGCCTAATTTTTCATCAAATTACTTGAATTCTTAAGTGACTCACTCCTTTGCAGCTCGTATCTACAAATAGCGTTTCATAAGTTTTGGACCTCCGCCAACCGTTGAATATACATACCCCGCGGTCTGAGCCCATCGAGACAAGAGGGCGGGCGGTAAACGCTGCAGGCGCCGTGCCAAGACGCAACCAAGTAGAATGCAGGTAAAACCTAGGGTCAGGACCCATTGATTTCCGGGCGACGGCGTGATTCACGGTTCGAAAAACGAGTGGTGAACATGTCTGGTCTTTTCTGGCTAACGGATACGCAGATGGCACGTCTTGAGCCCTTTTTTCCCAAGTCACACGGCAAGCCCCGCGTCGATGACCGGCGGGTCTTGAGTGGGATTATCTT
>NZ_CANNES010000005.1 GCF_947503705.1 uncultured Tateyamaria sp.
ATAGGACACGGTGGTCTCTTCGCCCAGAAACAGCGAGCCATAGCAGGTCAGCCGGTCCAGCCACCAATCCAGATCCTCGGCCTGCACCGTCAGGTGCTCGGGCGCATAAGCATCAGAGGTGGCCGCCATCTCTTCGCGGTCCGCACACAGGATCACCTCGGCATAGTCGCGCCAGGCCGCTGTCGCGTTCTCGCGGTTGACCTCCGGCAGATCGTCGATCAGCCCCGGCACCCGCGCCATCACATCCTCGGCCAGCGCCCGGTCATCCGTGACCAGCCAGACGGGCGAGTTATAGCCGTGCTCGGCCTGGCTCACCAAATCCGTGGCCACGATATGCGCATCGGCCGTGCCGTCGGCCAGCACCAGGCTGTCGGTCGGCCCCGCAATCATGTCGATGCCCACGCGGCCAAAGAGGATCCGCTTGGCCTCGGCCACGAACTGGTTGCCGGGACCCACCAGGATGTTGGCCTTGGGCAGGCCAAACAGCCCAAAGGTCATCGCCGCGACCCCCTGCACCCCGCCCATGGCCAGGATCTTGTGTGCCCCGCAAATATGGGCCGCATAGATGATCGCGGGCGCCACACCCACACCAGGCCGGGGCGGCGAACAGGCCGTGATATGCTTGCACCCCGCCACAGACGCCGTCGTCACCGTCATGATGGCGCTGGCGATATGGCTATAGCGCCCGCCCGGCACATAGCAGCCCGCCGCATCGACCGGGATCGCCTTCTGCCCCACGATCATGCCCGGCACAACCTCGTATTCCACATCCTTGACCGTGGCCTTCTGGGCCTCGGCAAAGCGGCGCACATTGTCATGGGAAAACCGGATATCAGCCTTCAGCTTCTCCGGCACAAGCGCACAAGCCGCCTCAATCTCGGCATCCGTCAGTACAACATTGCCCTCATAACGATCAAACTTCGCCGCATACTCCAAAGCCGCAGAATCACCACCCAACTCAATCGAAGACAATATCTCTCGAACCGTCGCACTCACATCAGACGCACCAGACAGGGATGTCAGGTCTGCCTTCTTCAGATACTCAATCGTCATAGTCATTCAGTCCTATTTATAGATGTCAGGCAGGAACGTGGTCGAGATGGCCGGGATATAGGCGATCAACAGGACGACAACGAACATGCACAAAACGAAGGGAACGGCGCGTACGGCGATCTTGAGGATACTTTCCCCAGTGATCCCGGACACGACAAAGAGGTTGAGGCCAAGCGGCGGGGTGATAAAGCCCACCCCCAGGGCCGTGATCATCATGATGCAGAACTGAATCTCGTTCATGCCGATGTTTTCGGCCAAGGGCATGAGGATCGGTGCAAGGATCACGATGTTGGGCGTGGTTTCCATCACGCAACCCGCCGCGATCAGAATGCCGATCATCAAGAGGATCAAGATCCAAGGCTCGTTCGTCAGGCCGGTAACGGAGGTCACAAAGCCCTGCGGCACACCCATGATCGCCAAGGCTTCGGCCAGCGGGGCCGAAAAGGCGATGATGGGCAGGATCACACCGTTCACCTTGGCCGAACTGACCAGCATCGCAGGGAAGTCCGCAAAGCTGAGCGTGCGCAGGATGAACCCCATGGCAATGGTCACGACCACCGCCGTGGCGCCGGCCTCGGTTGGCGTCAGGCGGCCCGAGAATATGCCGTAAAAGATGATGCCCGGCACGATGAAGGCATACCAGCCAGATTTCAGCGCGCGGCCCAGATTGCCCAGCCATTCGCCCAGGGTCATTTGGCCGCCGCCCTCATAGGCATAGATGCGGTTCACGATCAGGTTAGTGATCAGGATTGCCAGCAGGATGGTCACGCCAGGGATTAGCGCGGCCAGAAACAGGGTCGAGGCGGATATGCCCAACACGAGGCCGATGATGATATAGGCAATGGAGGGGGGGATAAGGATTCCGGTACAGGCCCCGGCCGCCACCAAGGCGCAGGCATAGGGGCGGGGGTAGCCTGACTCGACCAGCCGCGCGATGGTCATCCGGCCCACGGCGGCAGCACCGGCCGCGTCAGAGCCCGAGATGGCCGCGAACATCCCGCAGACCAGAACCGTGGCCGACCCAAAGCCACCCTTGGTAAAACAAGTCAGCGCCTCGGCCACATCCAGGAATTTGCGACTGAGCCCTGTTCGGACCAGCACGTCGCCTGTCAGGATAAAGAGCGGCACAGCCGTCAGGGCAAAGGCGTCAATGCCGGTGAACAGCTTTTCGCCGACAAGGCTAAGCGGTAGATCGCCAGACATCACAAGCATGAGGATGGCTGAGGTGCCGATGGCCGCCCAGACGGGCACGGCCAGCGCAATCAACGCAACGAAGATGATGACGGGAACATAGAAATCCCATCCAAGTTCAACGGTTTGATTAAAGGTTTGCCAAAGCATTCTAAATCATCCCTCAATCAAAAAGCGTGTCGCCCTCATAAACGGGTTTGCCCGTTCTGAGGGAGTGAATGTCGCGCATCAGGGACTGGACGAGGCGCACGATAATCAGGGCAAAGCCCAGAGGCACCGCCATCAAAAACCAGACTTTGGAGATGCGCAGGCCGTCGGTCACTGACCCGAATTTGGCGGAAATGTGCACGGATTCGTAAGACCAATAGAGCGCGATCACCGCGACCCCGAACATGACCAGATCACCAAAGATATAAAGCAGCGCCTTGGGCCGTGGCCCGAGGTAGTGCATGATCACGTCGATGCGGATATGGGCGCGCTCTTTCACGGCGGCCGCTGCCCCAATCCAGGCGAGATAAATAAAGGAATATCGCACAATCTCTTCCCCCCAGATCGAGGAGTAGGAGAATATTTCGCGGCGAAGCACTTCGATCGCCATGGTGATGACCAGCATCACATAAAAGACGAGAAGCAACCACCGTTCGGCATCACGATCTAATCGGCGCACAAAACCCATGTTGGAACCTGCTGACTTGCCACGCAGAAGGCGCGCGCGGTTGCACGATGCTCAGTCTGCGGTGGGAATGGAGTGTCGGGCGCACCATGTGGCGCGCCCGATCTGACGATTAAGCGTCGTGGACGTAGTATTTGCCCTGGGTGCTTGCGGCCTCTTCCATCTGGGCGAAGTTGTCCATGGAACCGGCCAGTTCGACCTTGAACTCGTCCCATTCGGAACGTTGGTAGCCGCCAGCGGCTTTCCATTCGTCCAGTTGTGCTTCGCTCAGCGAGTGGAACTGCACACCGGCCTTGACCAGTTCGGCCATGGCATAGGCGCGTGCGGATGGCACTTTGGCCAGGTTCTGGTGCGCGGTCATCTCGGAGCCCCACATGATGCCTTCCTGCACGTCGGCAGGCATCGAGTTGAACCATTCCAGGTTACACGAATAGACTTGGCTGTCTGGCACGGCCTGGGTGAAGGTCACGTGGCTCAGGATATCTTTGAAGCCAAAAACTTCGAGCGCGCCGACAGAGGGGTCAAGCGCATCGGCTACACCCTGTTTGATCGCAGAAGGTGTTTCGCCCCATGCTACGGGCGTCGGGTTGGCACCGACCATCCGGTAGTATTGTTGCAGCATCTTGGAACCGGGCACGCGGAACTTCACGCCTTGCAGATCGCTTGGTGTCAGAACGGCACCAGCGCCGCCTTTGCGTACAGCCACGACACGGGGGTCGATATTGACATAGAACAGGGCCTTGAAGCCGTTTTCTTCGACCTTTGGCTCGACCGTGGATTTCCAGAACTCGGAATTCACCAGGTTGGTAAAACGCTGGTTGGAGCCACAGAGGTAGGGCATGTTGATCAGGTCAACGGTCGAAGCAAAGGGGGCAAAGTTGGACAGCGAGTGTTGCGCCGCCTGGATTGTGCCACCTTGAACGGCCTGCACGAGGGCACCGCCAGCACCAAGCTGACCGCCTGGGGCCAGTTTGACATATACTTTGCCATTTGTGGCGTTCTGGATGTTCTCTTTGAGGTCCAGTTGCATGATCGGATAGCCGCGGGACGCGCCTACAGGGTATGCCGTGGCCAGAACCATGATGTGCTCGGCGGCACGCTCGCGCTCACGCTCTTCGTTCGCACTTTGGGCCGCGGCCTCGGTCGACCACAACGTACCTGCGGCACCTGCGACCATAGCGGCGGTAAAGCCACCCGTGGCTGTCAGTTTGAGAAAATTCCGGCGCGCGGCCGACGCAAGTTCCTTGCGGTCTGTGGTCATAAGGTTTCCTCCCAGAAAGTCCTTAGCTGCCGTCTTTGTTTTTTCGGTCAGCTTCTTTTTGCAAAATAGCCACGACGAACAGGATCGACGCGGCAAACAGAACCAGCATTTCGCCCACATCGCCAAGAACAGCGCTGTTCGCGAGGGCACCCAGTGCGACATTGGCAAAATAGATGACAAAGACGATGGCTGAGGCTGCAAGAAACATGCGGGGCTCCTGAATGGGCTGGTTCCATTCGTACTGTAAGCGCTTACATTGATTCCATGCAAGCCCTTACATTTTTTCGTGATTTCCAAGAGTTCACAGTATGGTATCAGTAAAGCCACAACTGTTGATACGAAGGCAGACATGAACGAAGCGCGTTCCATTCCCACGTTGGATGACGTTGCCAAATCGGCCGGTGTGTCGACGGCGACAGTGTCGCGCTGTCTCAACTTTCCCGACCGCGTGGCGAAACGGACCCGCGACCGGGTGAACGGGGCCATCGACAAGCTTGGCTATGTGCCCAATTTTGGTGCGCGCGCCATGGCCGCCAAACGTACTTTTACCATCGGGGCCATCATCCCAACGATGGAAAACGCGATATTTGCCCGTGGTTTACAGGCATTTCAAGAAGAGTTGCACGAACGCGGCTACACGCTTCTCGTTTCCAGTTCCGCCTATCAGCCCCAGATCGAACAGGAACAAATCCGCGCCCTGGTGGCCCGCGGTGCCGACGGTCTTTTGCTGATCGGTTATGACCGCGACCCATCGGTTTACGCTTATCTTGAACGGCAGAATATTCCCGTTCTGGTGGCTTGGGCGTTTTCCAAACAAGACCCGCAAACGGCCATCGGTTTTGACAACTGTGCCTCCATGACACGGCTCGCCCAAAAGGTTCTGGATCTCGGACACCGCCGTATTGGCGTGATATCGGGGATGAACAAAGGTAATGACCGCGCCCAACAGCGTTTGCAGGGGATCAAGGACGCGATTGCCTCGAATGGGCTCCCCGCAGAATCGCTCAACATCATTGAGACCACTTACGAGATCGAAAGTGGCGCTGTCGCCTTTGACCAGGTGATGGACGTGGACGCAGTCCCAACGGCCGTGATGTGCGGAAACGACGTGTTGGCGGTGGGGGCGTTGCAACGTGCCCGCGAGCGTGGATTACGCGTGCCGGATGACGTATCAATCACCGGTTTCGACGACATCGAACTGGCCCGGATCGTGACGCCAACGCTGACGACGGTCCACGTACCGCATCGCGAAATGGGGCGCAAAGCGGCCGTCGCGCTGGTCGAAATGGTCGAGAATGGCGGGGCAGGGGCATCGCTGGAATTGCAAAGCTCTCTGCGCATCCGCGAGTCGCTGGGACCAGCAAAATAGCGGCCAATTGCTGCGATACGGGGCGGTCATAACTGACAAAGGCGTCTCAAACGACGACGGGTCGCCAGAATGGCGACCCTATCGAAAACCACCGGGGTAAGGTGGAAAGTTGGAGCGGGCGAGGCGATTCGAACGCCCGACCCTAACCTTGGCAAGGTTATGCTCTACCCCTGAGCTACGCCCGCTTCCTTGGGTGAGGCGGAGATACTTATCCCGGGCCTGAGCTGCAAGAGGAAAATCCGGGCTGGCGCAAAAAATATTGCCCGGATCGACGGAAAGGGGGCGCCTATGCGTATGATTGGCATGTCTGAACGCATCCTTATCGCGGCCAAGGCCTTTGTCGTTGTGGCTGCCGGTGTCATTGCGGGCCCCGGACAAGCCCATGATGGTCCGCATGGACCTCATATGCTGGCCGAGGTGCAATCAGCCATCGCGCAGGGCGCCGAGGTGGCTGTGGAGCTTACATTGACCAATCTGGGCGGTCCCCTTGTTCTGACCGGCCTGTCGGCCAATGGAGCAGGGGCCGTCGCTTTTGTGCCGATCTACCTCGACTTTGCGCAAGACGTTGTTGTGTCTAAGGTCCTGACCTTCGGCAAAACCCCGCCGGATCACTTCGTTTTGAACTTGCGCTTTGGTGTGGTGGGCGATGCTTCGATACCTGTTGTGACAACACGAGGGCAGGACAAATGACTGACCCATCAAAAAGGAATAGGCGCATGCGTGTCTGTCAACTTGAGTTGAAAACGGTAATCCTGGGCCTTGCGATCCTACTGGGTTGCGTTGCCAGTGGTGATGCCGGGCCGTCGGCTGGGAAGGCTGTTGCGCCACCAGCCCTCGACCGACCCTTCTGAAAGGGATTCAGGCCCGCTGGATCAAATCCCAGCGGTTGCCGAAAGGATCGCGAAACACGGCGACAGTGCCATAAGGCTCATGTCGCGGCGTTTCCTCAAAGGTGATGCCCTCGGATACGAGGCGCGCATGGTCGCGCTTGAAATCATCGGTTTCGAGAAACAGCCACACGCGTCCCGCGCCTTGCTTGCCGATCATGGCGTCCTGGTCCGGCCCATCAGCGCGCGCAATCACGATCCTTGTCTCGCCGCCCGGAGCACGCACCTCGACCCAGCGCTTGCGCCCCTGATCGATGTCGCAAAGCAGTTCAAAGCCAAGCGTGTCGCGGAAAAACCGGATGCCGCTCTCATAGTCAGGCACGATAAAGCTGAAAGCGGAAAAATTCATATCTGTCCCATGCCACGGAACAGCGAGAACAGGCAATCAAGTTGGGCGTCGCACGGCCCTGGCCAACACGATGATTAGGGTCGCAAGTACCGCGAGGACCGCAAACCCTGTGCGCAGATCGGTGGCGTCAGCGATGAACCCGATGACAGGGGGGCCCAAAAGCAATCCGCCATAGCCCAGCGTCGAAACGCTTGCGATGGCCGTGCCGGGGGGCAGGTCGGGGTCGTTGGCCGCGCGCGAAAAAGCCAGTGGCATGATCACGGCATAGCCCACACCCATTAATGCGAACCCCGCCAAGGTCCACGCATAAGTGCCCAGAAATACAGCACAGCATGTGCCAGCAGTGGCGATGATCCCGGCCAGGCGCGCCGTGATTGTGGGACCAAGACGGCGGGTGACCTGATCGCCCGTCAAGCGAGTGATCACCATCGCAATGGAAAACACGGTATAACCCAAGGCTGCGTCCGCCGGGCTGACCTGCGCCATCTCTACCAGAAACAATGCGCTCCAATCCACCATCGCCCCTTCGCCCATGGACGAACAAAAGGCGATGAACCCCACAGCAATCAAAGGCCCTTTGGGAATGGGGAAAAGTGGCGTGCTGTCGATCCCGCTTTGTCGCTGCGAGGTCCACGGGATGCGGGCAAAGGCAAGGGCGATGATGGCTGTGGCGATGCTTGCCAGCACGAAATGCGGCGTGATGCCGATGTCCCAGCGCTCTGACACATAGCCGGTGGCCGCACCCAAACCCGCGCCCAGGCTGAACATCGCGTGAAACGAGGACATCACAGGCCGCCCGATATGGCGCTCGGCCTCGCCCGCCCAGGTGTTCATGGCGACATCCATGGCCCCATGCGTGGCCCCAAAGGCAAAGAGGGCCAGTGCTAGCGTAGGCACGCCTGGGGCAAGGGCCGTCAGGATCAATGCCAGAGTATAGACCACCGCAATTGCCAGAGTGACCGGGGCCGCGCCCAGTTTGTCGGCGAAGCGACCCGCCAGCGGAAACGCGGCGATCGCCCCACCGGCAAGCAACAACAGCAACCAGCCCAAGTCACCCGCATCCAATCCGTGCCGGGCGGCCATGGCCGGAATGCGCGAAGCCCAGATGCCGTAAAGCGCGCCGTTCAAGATGAACATGGCTGCAACAGCGATCCAGGTGGCGCGGTTGGTGGGGGTTTGCATCGGCACAGTCCTTTGACGGGCAGGGCGTGGTGCCCTTTGACGTGCACCCTTTCGCAAGTATCGTGGCGCTGGCAAGCACTCACCAAACCGCTTTGGGCGCTTTGTTTCAGAATGAAAGCAGTTGTGCTTGTGGCTATTGGAAAAGGCCGCGCCACTTGCGTCCAAGGGTCGGGCTGACCCCTGCAAAACGGCCTTTAGCCCGCCATCTTATGGGCCAGCGCACGCGCGCGTTCGGGCTCGATCTCCCAACAGCAGGCGATTTCCCAGGCCAGGCGCGCGCGGGCTGTCGCGGTATCGGGCTCGATTGCGTCAAAGCCTTTGTGGTCGCGCCGCGCTTCGTCCCAATCCAGGACGGTGATCGTGCCGTCTGGCGCGGTCAGGATGTTTGCGGGGTTCAGATCCGCATGTACGATGCAGGCGGGCATAGACGGCATGGCCGCCCAAGCTTTGCGCATCTGCGCCACCAGGGGCTCTGGGATGCGCGTCAGGTCAATGTCACCGCCACGGGGGGCGGTCAGCAGGGTGTGCGCGTCGGCAAAACCGGGACGCTGTGGGATGTTACGGGTGGCCGCGTGAAAGGCGGCGATCTTTGCGCCGATCTGACCCGGCGGGGTCGGAACACCTGGGCAAAACGGCTCGCAAGTCCACCCGTCGCAGACCAGCCAGCCTCGATTATTGGGAACAAGACCCGGTGCGTTCAGGCCAACCGCCCGCGCGACATCGTGTACCGGCCCCAACCAGCGCAAGGCCGTCTCGGACCGCCGCGTTGTCTTCAATACATAGTCGCCAACACGCAACACGACATTGCGATGACCGCCAGGCAGGGGAACGGGCGTGCCCGTCAAACCCCATGCGCCCAGCGGTGGGGTCATTCCAGTTCGACCAGCAGATCCTTGGCGTCGATCTGGCCGCCCGGACCCACATGGACCGCTTTGACAACCGCGTCCCGTTCGGCGTGGATACCGGTTTCCATCTTCATCGCCTCAATGGTCAACAGCAGGTCGCCTTCGCAAACCTCCTGACCGACCTGTACCCCGACCGACGCAACAACACCCGGCATCGGCGCGCCCACGTGATTGGCATTGCCTTGCTCGGCCTTGGGCCGTTGGACCGTGGTGGACTTGACCAAACGGTTCGGCACTCGGATGACGCGGGGCTGACCGTTAAGCTCAAAGAATACTTTGGCCTCACCGTCTTCGTTGGTCTCGCCCACAGCCTGGAGCCGGATTTCAAGCGTTTTGCCGGGATCAATCTCGGCTGTAATCTCTTCGCCCGGCTCCATGCCATAGAAAAACGTCTTGGTGGGCAAGGTGCGGACGGGGCCGTAGGTCCGGTGGCGGCCCATGTAATCCAGGAACACTTTTGGATACATCAGGTAGCCGCTTAGGTCCTCGTCATCGACGAAACGACCCTCCAACTGGGCAGACAGATCGGCGCGCGTCGCCTCAAGATCGACGGCCGGAACATCCGCGCCGGGACGGTTCAGGTTCGGCGCTTCACCCTTGAGGGCCTTGATCTGAATGCCCGCTGGGAACCCGCCGGGAGGCTGGCCCAAATTGCCGCGCATCATGTCCACGACACTGTCGGGGAAGGCGACGTCCTTGTCGGGGTCTTCGACCTCGGTGCGGGTCAGGTTCTGGCTGACCATCATCAGGGCCATGTCACCGACGACCTTGGAACTTGGCGTCACCTTCACAATATCGCCAAACATCTGGTTCACGTCCGCATAGGTGCGGGCCACTTCGTGCCAGCGCTCTTCCAGACCCATGGAGCGGGCCTGCGCCTTGAGGTTGGTGAATTGACCGCCCGGCATTTCGTGCAGGTAAACCTCCGATGACGGGGCCTGCATCCCGCTCTCAAATGCGGCGTAGTGGCTGCGGACGGCTTCCCAATAATCCGAGATGTCGCTGATCGCATCAATGCTCAGTCCGGTGTCGCGATCGGTGTTCTGCAACGCCTCGACCACCGTCCCCAGGGTCGCCTGGCTGGTATTGCCCGACAGGGCATCCATCGCGCAATCGACCGCATCCACACCCGCCTCGGAGGCGGCCAGGATTGTCGCACTTGCGATACCGGCCGTGTCGTGGGTGTGGAAATGGATAGGCAGGCCCACCTCTTGCTTCAGCGCCTTGACCAGCACCCGCGCGGCGGCGGGTTTCAGCAACCCGGCCATATCCTTGAGGCCCAGTATGTGCGCACCCGCATCCTTCAGCTGGTTGCCCATATCCACATAGTATTTCAGGTCATATTTAGAGCGGTCGGGGTCCAGGATATCGCCAGTGTAGCAGACGGTCCCTTCGCAGATCTTGCCCTGTTCCTGCACCGCATCCATGGCCACGCGCATGTTTTCAACCCAGTTCAGGCTGTCAAACACGCGGAAGACGTCGACGCCGCTGGTGGCGGCCACACGTACAAACTCCTGCACAACGTTGTCAGGGTAATTGGTGTAACCCACCCCGTTTGCCCCGCGCAGGAGCATTTGCGTCATCAGGTTCGGCATCCGCTCGCGCAGGTCGCGCAGACGCTGCCAGGGGCATTCCTGCAAGAAACGGTAAGCGACGTCAAAGGTGGCGCCGCCCCAGCACTCCATCGAAAACAGCTGTGGCAGGTTGGCGGCATAGGCAGGGGCCACCTTGATCATGTCATGGCTGCGCATCCGGGTGGCAAGTAGGGACTGATGCCCGTCGCGCATGGTGGTGTCGGTGATCAGCAACTGTTGCTGCGCCTTCATCCAGTCGGCGACCGCCTGCGGGCCCTTCTGCTCCAACAGGTTACGGGTGCCCATCTGATGCGACGGGTCGGCCTGCAAGGCGGGGGGCTTGGGTTGTTTCAGGTCGGCGCGTGGGCGCGGGCGATCCTTGACCTCCGGGTGCCCGTTCACGGTGATATCTGCGATATAGGTCAGCACCTTCGTGCCCCGGTCGCGACGCCGCTTGAAGGCAAAGAGGTCGGGCGTCTCGTCAATGAACTTGGTGTGGTAAGTGTTGTCGAGGAAGGTCGGGTGCTTGAGCAGATTTTCCACAAAGGCGATGTTGGTGCTTACCCCCCGGATGCGGAACTCGCGCAGCGCGCGGTCCATCCGGGCGATGGCCATTTCAGGCGTGGGGGCCTTGGCAGTCACTTTGGTCAGAAGCGAGTCGTAATAGCGGGTGATCACGCCGCCTGCATAGGCAGTGCCGCCGTCCAGACGGATACCCATGCCGGTCGCCTCGCGATATGCGGTGATGCGACCGTAGTCGGGAATAAAGTTGTTCTGCGGATCCTCGGTCGTGATCCGGGTCTGGAGCGCGTGGCCGGTCAGTACCACATCGTCCTGAGTGGCTTTGCCCGTGGCCTCCTGAATCGTTTTGCCCTCGGCAATCAGGATCTGCGCCTGAACGATGTCGATGCCGGTGACTTCTTCGGTGACAGTGTGTTCAACCTGGACCCGCGGGTTCACTTCGATGAAGTAGAACTTGTTGGTGTCCATATCCATCAGGAACTCGACGGTGCCCGCGCACTCATAATTCACGTGTTTGCAGATTTTGTAGCCCAGGTCGCAAATCTCCGCCCGTTGGGCCTCGGTCAGGTAGGGGGCAGGGGCCCGCTCCACGACTTTTTGATTGCGGCGCTGGACGGAACAGTCCCGCTCGAAGAGGTGGTACATCCCGCCGTGCTTGTCGCCCAGGATTTGCACTTCGACGTGGCGGGCCTTCAGGATCATCTTTTCCAGATAACCTTCGCCATTGCCAAAAGCGGCCTCGGCCTCGCGGCGGCCTTCCAGCACTTTTTCCTCCACCTCGTCCTCGGACATGATGGGGCGCATCCCGCGCCCACCACCGCCCCAGGAGGCTTTGAGCATGAGGGGGTAGCCGACCTCTTTGGCCTCGGCCTTGATGGCCTTCATGTCGTCGCCCAGGACTTCGGTTGCCGGGATCACCGGCACGCCCGCCTCAACGGCCACACGTCGGGCCGAAGCCTTGTCACCCAAGGCACGCATCGTCTCGGATTTGGGGCCAATGAAGGTGATGCCGTTTTTTTCGCAAGCATCCACAAAATCGGGATTTTCCGACAGCAGGCCATAGCCGGGATGGATCGCGTCGGCCCCGCTGATGCGGGCTACGCGGATCATTTCGTCGATAGACAGGTATGCGGCCACGGGGCCCAGGTCTTCGCCGATGCGGTAAGCCTCGTCGGCCTTGAACCGGTGCAGGCCCAGTTTGTCCTCTTCGGCAAAGACGGCGACGGTCTTTTTGCCCATCTCGTTGGCGGCCCGCATGATGCGGATGGCAATCTCGCCCCGATTGGCGATCAGGATTTTCTTGAAGTCGGGCATGAATGCTCCCCCCGGGACAGGACTTGGCTGCCCCCTTGTGGAGCAGTATTGTGCAGTTGCAGCATTCTTTATGACGTTTACGTGACGCAAACAACACGTAGTTCTGGGTAGGTCGGCGCGCAGGCGCAGCAACAGATACGCCTTATCAGGAGATTTTGGGGAGGCGTTTGTAATCGAGTGTCGAGGGGGAGTGGGGCGCTGCCCCCGGCCTTTGGCCTCCCCCGGCAGTATTTATGGAACAATGAAGCGGGGCTCTAACGCGGAGGTGTCCGCCGCCCCGAGGGTTCAGTCCAGCGTAAATGGCTTGGGCAGTTCGGCGAAGGTGCGCGCACCCAATTGTCCCATATTCGCCTCGAGATCCGCCTTGAGAATATGGGCAAGGTGTTCCGGCCCTTTGGGACCCAAGGCCGCCAGCGCATAGTGCCACGCCCGTCCCAGCATCACGAAATCAGCCCCAGATGCCATGGCGCGCAGGATATCAAGCCCGCCTTGAACACCGCTGTCAAAGATGATCGGCAAGTTCGTGGCACGCCGTACAGCAGGCAGCACCTCAATTGTGCCGGGCCCTGCATCGAATTGGCGGCCTGCATGGTTGGAAATCCATATGGCATCGACCCCCATGCCTTCCAGCCTCTCGGCATCGGTTCCCCGCATCACGCCCTTGACGATGAATGGCCCGTCCCAGGCGTCGCGCAACCATTGCACATAGTCCCAGGTGGGCGAGGTGCGCAGCAGGTATCCGACATGGGCGTTGACGGGCAGGTTTTCCGACGCCTTGGGAATATAGGCGTCCAGCATCCGCATGTTTGGCATGCCCTTGCGCGCCATGCCCATGGCCCAAGCGGGTCGCATCGCCACCTGCGCCAGCAGGCGCGGCGTCAGACGGGGCGGATTGGTCAGGCCAGAGCGGGTCTGGCGCTCGCGCCGCGAGGCCACGGGCACATCGACGGTGAGGATCAAAGTCTTGAACCCGGCCGCCTTGGCGCGGCGCAGCATATCGCGGCGGATTTCCTCGTCGCGGGGCGGGTACATCTGAAACCAGGCATTTGGGCCAAGCTCGGCCTGCACATCCTCGGGCGAGGCGGCCGCCACCGTCGACAGAGTATAGGGGATGTTGAGTAACTTGGCCGCCCGCGCCAGATGCCGTTCCGCATCGGGCCACATCAGCCCGGACATGCCCACCGGTGCGATGCCGAATGGCAGGGGCAGGTCCGCACCCAGAAATGACGTGCTCAGATCAGGCGTGAACTCTCCATGCAGGATCGAGGGCATCATGCCGATCCGGTCCAGCGCCGACCGATTGCGTGCCTTTGTCGCCTCGTTGCCGGTGCCGCTGTCGAGGTATTCCCAAACGAATTTCGGAATGCGCCGCTCGGCGCGTGCAGCAAGGTCGGACAGGGCGGGGAAACGGGCTTCTAATGTCATGACAGCCTTATGGCGCGCCGAATTGAAAGCCGCAAGTAAGCGCTTACATTCCGTACCGCGCGAAACCCCGTCTTGTGGGTAAGACAGGTCTCAGACCCATTCCCGCAAGGCGTACCTGAGCTGCGCCATTGGCCCGATAGCAAGGCCCAAAATGACACTTGGAACATCTGGCGAACATGGCTTTTCCTTTGGGACGCGCCGCGTTAGATTACCCGCATGAGCAGCTTTGACGATATGGACGCCTTTGAGGGTGCCGCTTCCCTGTCCGCCCGTGCCATGGCCGCGCGGCCACAACCCTATCTGGATGGGTTGAACCCCGCCCAACGCGCCGCGGTGGAACAGATGGATGGACCGGTTCTGATGCTGGCGGGGGCCGGGACGGGCAAGACCCGGGCACTGACCGCCCGTGTGGTGCATTTGCTGAACACGGGCCGGGCGCGGCCAAATGAAATCCTTGCGGTGACCTTCACCAACAAAGCCGCCCGCGAGATGAAGAACCGTGTGGGTCAGATGCTGGGTCAGAGCATCGAGGGGATGCCGTGGCTGGGCACGTTCCACGCGATTTGCGTCAAACTGCTGCGCCGCCACGCCGAGCTTGCGGGCCTCAAGTCCAACTTCACCATTCTGGACACGGACGACCAGTTGCGCCTGCTCAAGCAGTTGATCCGGGCGGCAAATATCGACGACAAACGCTGGCCCGCGCGGCAGCTGAGCAGCATCATCGACGGTTGGAAAAACCGGGCGCTGACACCCGACAAGGTGCCTGCCGCCGATGGTGGAGCCTATAACCACAAGGGCGTCGAACTTTACACCCAATATCAGGCGCGCCTGAAAGAACTGAATGCCTGCGACTTTGGCGACCTGCTCTTGCACGTGGTCACTATCTTTCAGACCCACAATGACATTCTGGAACAGTACCAACGCTGGTTCCGCTATATTCTGGTGGACGAATACCAGGATACCAATGTCGCCCAATACCTCTGGCTGCGCCTGTTGGCGCAAGGACACAAGAACATCTGCTGTGTGGGCGACGATGATCAGTCGATCTATGGCTGGCGCGGGGCCGAGGTGGGCAACATTCTGCGATTCGAAACCGATTTTCCGGGCGCGCACGTGGTCCGGCTGGAACAAAACTACCGCTCCACCCCCCACATCCTTGCGGCCGCCTCTGGCGTGATCGAAGGCAATCAGGGGCGGCTGGACAAAACACTCTGGACGGATAAGGACGAGGGCGAAAAGGTCCGCCTGATCGGTCACTGGGATGGCGAGGAAGAGGCGCGTTGGATCGGCGAAGAAGTTGAGGCGGCACAATCTGGCACCCGTGGCATGGCGCCTGTGTCTCTGAACAACATGGCGATCCTCGTGCGCGCCTCGCACCAGATGCGCGCCTTTGAGGATCGTTTTCTGACCATCGGTCTGCCCTACCGCGTCATCGGCGGGCCGCGGTTCTACGAACGGATGGAGATTCGCGATGCCATGGCCTATTTCCGTGTCGTTGTGTCGCCAGACGATGATCTTGCGTTCGAGCGGATCGTAAACACGCCCAAGCGTGGGCTTGGCGACAAGGCTCAGCAAACCATCCAGATTGCCGCGCGTGCCAATGGTGTGTCACTGGTCGAGGGCGCGCGCATGGCTGTCGAACAGGGCCTGATCAAGGGCAAGGGCGGCAGCGAGTTGCGCGCGCTTGTCGAAGGGATTGACCGCTGGAACGCCGAGTTGCGCGGCCCCCGGATCGAGGTCACGCTGGACGACGATGCCGTGCTGGATGAGGGCGGCCCAACCACACGAATAGATTATGGCCCACCGCGCCTTAGCCATATGGAACTGGCAGAGATCATCCTGGACGAGTCCGGCTACACCACCCATTGGCAAAACGACAAAACGCCCGAGGCACCGGGGCGGCTGGAGAACCTCAAGGAACTGGTCAAAGCGCTCGAAGGGTTCGAAAACCTGCAAGGCTTCCTCGAACACGTGTCGCTGATCATGGATAATGCCAGCGAGGATGCAGAGGCGAAAGTGTCGATCATGACGCTCCATGCGGCCAAGGGGCTGGAATTCCCCATGGTCTTCCTACCGGGCTGGGAAGACGGGCTTTTCCCCTCGCAACGTTCCATGGACGAAAGCGGCGTGAAGGGCCTCGAAGAGGAGCGGCGGCTTGCCTATGTCGGCATCACGCGCGCCGAAGAGGTCTGCACGATTTCCTTTGCCGCCAACCGGCGGGTCTTTGGTCAGTGGCAATCGTCCATGCCCTCGCGGTTCATCGACGAGTTGCCGGATGACCATGTCGAAGTTTTAACGCCTCCGGGTCTTTATGGCGGAGGCTTTGGCGCGGCAGCCCCGGGCATGGGCGTGCAATCCAACCTGCATCAGGCGGCGGCCGAGGCCAACGTCTACAATTCACCCGGCTGGAAACGCTTGCAGGCCCGGTCCGGCAATCGGCCCATCAGCCAGCCCAAGGAAACACGCAATACCGTCATCGACATGAATGCTGTGTCCAGCTTCACCATGGGCGAGCGGGTGTTTCACCAGAAATTCGGCTATGGCGCGATTGTCGGGATCGAGGGCGACAAGCTCGAAATTGACTTCGAAAAGGCGGGCCAAAAGAAGGTCGTGGCCAAGTTCATCACAGGTGCGGACGACATCCCGTTCTGAGAGGGTGCCCAAAGGCGGCAATGTTGACTTGGCGCAAGGGCCGGTGCCAGTGTCGATGAACACGCGCAACAAAAGGCCCCTGCCATGCTCGACGACGCCTATGGAAATCCGGTTGGCACGCTTTCGGCGACCGCACGCGATGCGTATGATCTGGGCGTCCACCGCTTTCTGGGGGGCGAGGCGGGCGTGGCCGATGCGTTCGAGGCGGCCATCGCTGCGGATGATGGTTTTGCCTTGGCCCATATCGGGCTGGCGCGCCAAATGCAGCTGCGCAGCGATCCCGACAAGGTCAGGGCATGCTTGAGCCGCGCCCGTGCCTTAACCTCGGGGCTGAGCGATCGCGAGCAGGCGCACATAAATGCCTGCGCTCTCCTGCTGGAAGGCAAAGCGGCCCAAGCCCGTGCGGCGGTCTATGAACATGTCAAAGTTTGGCCCAAGGACGTCATGATTGCCCAGATGTGCACCAGCGTCTTTGGCCTGATCGGGTTTTCGGGCCTGCCCGGCCGCGAGGCGGAGCAATTGGCCTTCATCTCGGGCCTTGCCCCACATTACGGCGACAACTGGTGGTGGCGCGCACAACTGGCCTTTGCCCAGCTTGAGGTGGGGCAACTCGACGCTGCTGCCACCAATATCGAGGCAGCCCTGGCCATCAACCCGACCAGCGCCCATTCCGCCCATATCCGCGCGCACCTGTACTACGAGAACCTGCAAGACGCCGAGGGGCTGACCTATCTGGCACAATGGCGAAAGGGCTATGCGCCCACCGCCGTCCTTTACAACCATGTGTCTTGGCATGTGGGGCTGTGGTCGCTGGAAGTCGGTGATCTGGACCAGATGTGGCAGGTGCTGGACAGTGACATCGCCCCCGACATCAGCCAGGGGCCGCCGCTCAACGTGCTGACGGACAATGCAGCACTTCTCTTCCGGGCAGAACTGGCCGGTGTGGAGGTGCCTGTGGCGCGCTGGACCGAGCTTAGCGCCTATGCCAGCGCGCGCTTTCCCAAGCCGGGACTGGGCTTTGCCGACATCCACGCCGCCCTTGCCCACGCGCGGGGCGGGGACCGCGACGCACTTGACGTGATCATCGAGGGCGCAGCGGGGCCGGTGGCCGACCTGACCCGCACCCTCGCCATGGCTTATCGCGAGATGGAGGATCGGCAGTGGGCCAAGGCCGCCACGCAATTCGGGGCCGCAATGCGCGATCACGCCCGCATTGGCGGCTCAAAGGCGCAGCGGGACCTGATTGATTTTTCGCTGGCGGCCTGCCTGGTGCAGGACGGACGGCGGCAAGAGGCGCGGACCGTGCTGTCGATCACCCGGCCTGGTGCGTTGGGCAAGGATCTGATTACAGGCCTTTAGCATCGCGCCCCGGGCATGACGACACTTTTCCCAAAAAGAAAACGGCGACCCCAGGGAGGAGGGGCCGCCGCTCTTTCGACATCGTTTCCGGGTCAGGGAGGAGGAGGACCCGTTGGCGATGTATCTCGTGCACCTGATCAGATGCGGAATAAAAGGTGCGGCGACGCCTGGGAGGAGGTAGGCGCCGCCGCCAATTTCAGGTGCCCCAGGGAGGAGGAGAGGGACACCTGATCTCTTGCGCGCACGCGCGCGGTTGTTTGGTTACCGCGCGGATGCGCGGAGAGTTCCTATCAGCGCCTTAGCGCGCTTGTGTGCCGTAAGCCGCTTCCCACGCCAGACGCTTGATCTCGGAGGGGTGAATGCCCAGATCGGCAAGTTCACGGCCCGAAAGCTCGCTCAGTTCGTTGACGGTTGTGCGGTACACGCGGCGCATGGCGTGGCGCTCTTTCGCGGTGTTCAGCATCTCGGCGGTTGTGCCCAGGATACGTTCAACCAGGTCACTGTGTTTCGCTATGTCGTTGTAATAGGCCATTTTTCCGTGCCTCATATTGCGTTTCGTTGAGACAAAGATAGTCGAATGCTGCGCATGCACAATACCTCGACGGATCAATGCCGCTATGCAGCAATTGCATAGGCCTACGGTTGAAAAACCGGGCAGTCCGCCCAAGATGTTAGCGTTATCGCCCTATAATCTCCGCGCCTCTTGCTCTAGGCGAAAAGTGTGCCAGTTAATGCAGCACGCAGCGGAGAAAACCACCATGTCCATAACCAAAGACCACGTCCTTGACGCACTGCGTCGGATTGCAATGCCGGACGGTGGCGACCTTGTCAGTCGCGATTTGATTCGTGCGGTGCAGGTTCAGGGGGATGCGGTGCAATTCGTGATTGAGGCGCCCACGCCCGACCTTGCCGCACGGATGGAACCTGTGCGCGCAGCGGCCGAGGCCGCCGTTCAGGCGCTGGATGGCGTAAGCACGGCGCGCGTGGCTCTCACGGCCCACGGCCCTGCGGCAAAACCGGCCGCCCCGCCCAGCCTCAAGATCGGTGGCCATCCCAAGCCTCAGGAGGGGCCGACGAAACCGACTGGCGTGCAACGCATTCTTGCCATCGGTTCGGGCAAAGGTGGCGTTGGCAAATCGACAGTATCCTCGAACCTCGCCGTGGCGCTGGCCAAAGAGGGCCGCAAGGTGGGCCTGTTGGACGCCGATATTTATGGTCCCAGCCAACCGCGCATGATGGGCATCAACAAACGCCCCGCCTCGCCGGATGGAAAAACGATCATCCCGCTCAAGGCCCATGGCGTGACCCTCATGTCCATCGGTTTCATGATGGAAGAGGGCAAGGCCGTAGTCTGGCGTGGCCCCATGCTGATGGGCGCGCTGCAACAGATGCTGGGGCAGGTTGAATGGGGCGAACTGGACGTTCTGCTTGTTGATCTGCCGCCGGGCACGGGCGATGTGCAGCTTACCCTGTGTACGAAATCCGAACTGACCGGGGCCATCGTCGTCTCGACCCCGCAGGATGTAGCCCTGATTGATGCGCGCAAGGCGCTTGATATGTTTGCCACGCTGAAAACGCCCGTGTTGGGCCTGATCGAGAATATGTCGATGTTCGTCTGCCCCGATTGCGGGTCCGAGCATCAGATATTCGGCCAGGGCGGCGTGGCGGCGGAGGCCGAAAAGATGGGCGTGCCGCTTCTGGGCGCATTGCCCATTGACCTGGAAACGCGGCTCGCTGGAGACGGCGGTACGCCGATTGCGGCAGGCACCGGCCCCATGGCCGACGCCTA
The DNA here is from genome assembly GCF_947503705.1 of uncultured Tateyamaria sp. Classification (GTDB taxonomy): domain Bacteria; phylum Pseudomonadota; class Alphaproteobacteria; order Rhodobacterales; family Rhodobacteraceae; genus Tateyamaria. The sequence continues at coordinate 19,506 of NZ_CANNES010000005.1, forward strand.
CGCGCGCATTGCCCAAGGGTTGATCAAAGGCGGGATGGCCTGATCAGATCTCGCGACCTTCGACGGCGACACCGTACATCGTTGTCAGGATACTCGCACTGACCAGGGCATAAAGTACGGACACCACAACGCTGATCAGCCCGCCAATGATCGAGGTCAGGGGCAGGGCGCCCGTGACCAGCTCAAATCCGAAGTTGATCAGGACCAGCAGCACCACAATCCCAAGGATCGTGCGGGCATAGGGGGCGGTGGCCTGCCAACTTTCCTTGAGCGTCATCTTGTGCCCAATGGTGCACGCCGGCAGGATGAGGCTTAGCCGGAACAACACCCAGCCCAACAGGGCAAACAGCGGGACAGCCACAATGCTGCCTGCCAGAACGCTCCCCGTCGCCGTGCCGACAATACCCACCGGGATCAGCACAGGAATGGCGAGGATCCCGATCAGCAAACCCAGCAGGATGCTGCGCCCCAGATAGCCGATCACGATACCGGCGCTGGGGGTAAATCCGCCCTCACGCTGATCTGCGGCCAGCAGGACATAGCGGTGCCAGGCGGCAATCATGGTCAAATAGCCGATGGCAATCAGGAAGAAGCCCACAAACATCCCGGCAAGGTTCATATCGGCTGTGACTGTCATGTCCGCGCTTTGCGACATCAATCCGCCGAACTGATCCGGCAGAATGACCAAAAGCGCGACAACGCCCACGACGATCATCACGACACCGACATAAGTTGCACGCAAGGTCGCGCCGAGGTCACGAAACACCATTCCAAAGGAATGCATAAAGATACGGATGGCGTCAGACATCTACTTCTCCTCTTGGTTGCGGCGCTTGTGCCGCGACAGGCGGTCAGGCGCAAGAGTGCAGGGCGAGCGAAGGGTCGGCATGGGTCGATTTGGGAATGGGCATGGGAAACCATGGTCCAAATCAACAAGTAGACGCGTGATTCGAATCATTAATGCCCATTTCTCCGTGAGTTTAATGAGAACAAAAGAAAAACATTGCCTGTGGGTAATTCTGTGGGGGGAGTTTTTTGGGAAAACATGGGTCGATTTGAAGCATCTGTCTCTGTCACTACATATGGTGTCTGTGCCTCTGCTGACCGGCATATAGGCGGGTAAATCCGCCGATTGCAGCGTGCTCGGTAACGTAATCCATCCTGTGCACAACGGTTTTAGGCCAATTTTCCCATAAAAAACTATTGCCGCCCATGAATTCCCATGCCATCCATAGTGTATCAGATGAGAACGAGCCCGGGGCACCAAACGACCCCACGCAGAAAATAAACTCTAGCAGGTTTCATACAGGCACCTCGCTTTCATCAGACCAGAGATCCGGCGCGCGAGCGAGCAGACATCCCCCCAGGTGGCGCGCGCAGCTGGACATCCCGCAAGTCGGGACGAGGGCGGCGGGTTGATCAGTGGCAGCAGATCAACCCGCCGTTTCCATTTTGTCGCCGCGGCGGGGCGCATCAGAAACAAAGCCTGGGATGGGGTGGCGCAGAGGCGCCGACAGAATTTCAAGCGTGCAGAGGCGCGCAACACAGTAGGGACGGGCCAACAGTGGCACGCAGGTTCAGAGGCGAAAGCGACCACAAAGTGGACGCAAAGGGCAGGGTGTCTATCCCGGCCTCGTTTCGCCGTGTGATCGAAGCCTGCGATCCCGACTGGACCGACGGCCTGCCCCCCCGCATCATCATTGTATACGGTGGCAACACCCGGAACTACCTCGAAGGGTTTACCATCGAGGCGATGGATGAGGTTGACGAGAAAATCTCGCTGCATCCGCGTGGCTCGGCCAAGCGTAAGGCGATGGAGCGGCTGTACTCAGCCCAATCCATCGAGACGGTCGTAGATGATACCGGCCGCATCGTTCTTCCCGCCAAACTGCGCGACAAGATCGGGCTGAACGGCATGGCCCGCTTTGTCTCCTCTGGCGACACGTTCGAGATTTGGCAGCCTGAGGCCTATGACGCGAGTATCGCGGCCCTCGATGATGACGGGTTCGATCCGGACATTGACCCATCCGTCTATCTGGACGGGGACCTGGAATAAATGTCGACACAAAGGGGCGCTTAGACACATGACCGGGGGGCCGCACATACCAGTTCTGATCGATGCGATCCTGCGTGCCTGTGCCCCGATTTCGGGCACTTGGCTGGATGGGACGTTCGGGGCAGGTGGCTATACCCGCGCACTGCTGGAAGCAGGGGCAGACAAGGTCATCGCAGTTGATCGCGATCCGCTTGCCTTTGAAATGGCCGCCCCCTGGGCTGCGGACCATGGCGACCGCCTTGTGATGCAACACGGCGTTTTTTCCAAGATGGACACGTATGCCCAAGGTCTCGACGGCGTCGTCCTCGACCTTGGCGTCAGTTCGATGCAGCTTGATCTGGCCGAGCGCGGCTTTTCGTTCATGCGGGACGGACCGCTGGATATGCGGATGAGCCAGGATGGCCCGTCTGCTGCCGATCTGGTCAACACTGCCGAAGAGGGCGATTTGGCCGACATCCTCTATCACTATGGCGAGGAACGGGCGAGCCGTCGCATCGCCCGCGCCATCGTCGCCGCGCGCCCCATAACGACCACGCTGGGACTGGTCGGTATCATCGAAAAATGCCTGCCCCGCCCGAAACCTGGTCAAAGCCACCCCGCAACGCGCAGCTTTCAAGCGCTGCGTATCGCCGTGAACAACGAATATGGTGAGCTTTACGAGGGGCTGATGGCTGCTGAACGTGCACTTGCGACCGGTGGCAAGTTGGCGGTTGTGACCTTCCATTCGGTCGAGGACCGCATGGTCAAACGCTTTCTGACAGAACGGGGTGGCAAGGCCGCGAACGCCAACCGATACGCGCCCGAAACGACCACTGCACCTGCGCAGTTCACCATGAAATCCCGCAAAGCCATCGCCGCCGATGCCGCAGAACTCGCCGCCAACCCGCGCAGCCGTTCGGCCAAACTGCGCGTGGCCACGCGGACCGACGCGCCTGCGGGTACGATTGACGCCAAATCCATTGGAATGCCGCACCTCAGAGGAGCCATCTGATGCGCACCATTTTATACATCCTCACCACATGCGCCGTGATCGGTCTGGCCTTTTGGGCCTACCGCGAAAACTACGCGACACAGGAATCGCTGGCCACCACGGACGATTTGCACCGCGACATCCGCGAGGCCCATGCGCGCCTCGCTGTCTTGCGCGCCGAATGGGCTTATCAGAACCGGCCTGATCGGTTGCGCGATCTGGTGGACATCAACTTTGACCGGTTGGGCCTCTTGCCCTTCCGCGCCGACCAGTTTGGCCGGGTGGACGAGGTTGCGTACCCTGCGCCGCCCCGCTTGCCGATCACCAACGCCATCGAGCTATCGGGCACTTTGCCGACTCAGCAGGGGGACCAGCCATGATCCGCACGCCACTGCGCCCGCTTGCCCGTATCTTGCCTGCCCGCGACGCTGGCGAAAGCCCTGATGCGATCGAGCGCGAGAACCTGCGCGCACGCCACGAGGATATGCGCGACCGCATGCGCCAACGCGCCGAGGGGCGTCTGCTGGTGCTTGGCCTATTCTTCCTTTGCGCCTTTGTCGTCATCGGTGCGCGCATGGGCACGCTGGCCACCTCCGACCCGGTCGAGCCGCGCGCCAGCGCCCAAGGGGCCGCCATTTCCGCCGCCCGCGCTGACATCGTTGACCGCAAGGGCCGCCTTTTGGCCACGAACTTTGAAACCCACGCGCTTTATGCTCAGCCCAAGCAGATGGTCGACCCGGAGGCTGCGGCCAAGGGCCTTGCTGCCATCTTCCCCGATCTCAAGGCCGAAGATCTGATCAAGGACTTCACAGGCAAGCGCAAATTCCTCTGGATCAAGCGTAAGATCAGCCCCGAGCAAATGCAGGCAGTGCATGACATTGGCGATCCGGGTCTGCTCTTTGGTCCGCGCGACATGCGGCTCTATCCCAACGGCTCGCTGGCCGCCCATGTTCTGGGGGGCGCCTCCTTTGGCAAGGAGGGCGTGAGTGCCGCCGAGGTGATCGGCGTGGCCGGGGTCGAAAAATATTTTGACGACTACCTGCGTGATCCCGCCAACGGGCAAAAGCCCCTGCAACTCTCGCTCGACCTGACCGTGCAGGCCGCTGCCGAACGGGTGCTCTATGGCGGCATGAAAATCATGAACGCCAAGGGGGCCACATCCGTCCTGATGGATGTGCACACGGGCGAGATCGTGTCGGTCGTGTCGCTGCCCCATTTCGACCCCAACAACCGGCCGCGCCCCGCCACCAAGGGCGATCAATCCGACAGCCCGCTCTTCAACCGCTCGGTGCAGGGCGTGTACGAACTTGGCTCGACCTTCAAGATATTTGCCGCTGCACAGGCTGTTGATCTGGGCCTTGTCTCCCCCTCGACGGTCATCGACACCGCAGGGCCCATGCGTGTCGGCGGCTTTCCCATCGGCGAGTTTCGCAACAAGAACTATGGCGAGTTGAGCGTCTCCGACATCATCGTGAAATCCTCGAACCGGGGCACGGGCCGTATGGCGCTTCAAATAGGGGTAAAGCGGCAGCAGGAGTTCCTCAAAAGCCTCGGATTCTTCGAACCAACCAGCTTTGAGATTGTCGAGGCGGCCACCGGCAAACCGCTGCTGCCCAAACGCTGGACCGACCTCAGCGCGGTGACGATCAGCTATGGGCACGGGTTGTCGTCTTCGCCCATGCACCTCGCCGCAGGCTATGCCGCGATTGCCAACGGGGGCCGCGTGGTCAAACCCACGATCCTCAAGCAAAACGGCCCCCGCCTTGGCGCGCGGGTGATGAGCGAGGGGGCTGCACACGCCGCCCGCGATATGCTGCGCGCAGTGGTGACCGAAGGGACAGCGTCGATGGGTGAGGTGCCCGGCTATGCGGTTGGTGGCAAGACCGGCACGGCGGACAAGCCCAAGACGCGCGGCGGCGGCTATTACGAGGACAAGGTGATTGCCACCTTTGCCACTATTTTCCCCGCCCATGACCCCAAATATGTCCTGGTGGTCACATTGGACGAACCGGTCGAGACCAGCGGCGACAAACCCCGCCGCACCGCAGGCTGGACAGCCGTGCCCGTTGCCGCCGAGATGATCGGCCGCGTGGCCCCGCTCTTGGGTCTGCGGCCAACCGTTGAACCCGCCTCGCTGGCTGATATAACGCTGACCAGCAGCAACTGAGCCAAAAGGCCCCTCGATGGACGCGCAGGCACGACCCCTTTCCGCACTGGGCCTGACCGCCCGGGGCGGGACTAATCCGCAGATCACCGGCATTGCCGTCGACAGCCGCGAGGTCAAAGAGGGCTTCCTCTTTGCCGCCATGCCGGGCGCCCGCGTGCATGGGGCGGAATTCATCCAATATGCTGTGCGGATGGGTGCAGTTGCCGTCCTCACCGATGCGCAAGGGGCCGCCCTGGCTGCGGATCATCTGAACGGCATTGCCGTGATCATCGCCGACGCACCGCGCGAGGCGCTGTCGCGAACCGCAGCGCTGTGGTTTGGCGGCCAACCGGCTTATGTGGTCGCCGTTACCGGCACCAATGGCAAAACATCCGTCTCCACCTTCGTGCGGCAAATATGGATCGAAATGGGCCTTGCTGCGGTCAATCTCGGCACAACTGGCGTCGAAGGGGCCTGGACCGCACCGCTGGCCCATACTACGCCCGAGCCGATCACGCTGCACCGGACCCTGGCCGCCGCCAAAGCAAACGGGATCACCCACGCCGCGATGGAGGCTTCAAGCCACGGCCTTGACCAACGCCGCCTTGATGGCGTGACGCTCACGGCGGCAGGGTTCACAAACTTTACCCAGGATCATCTCGACTATCACCACACGTTCGAGGCTTATTTCGATGCCAAGGCGGGGCTTTTCGCGCGCGTCCTGCCCGACGACGGTATCGCGGTGATCAACATTGACGACCCGCGTGGGGTGGACATGGCCGCAATTGCCGCCGCCCGTGGCCAAGAGGTGATCACCGTGGGGCGCGACGGCGGCGACCTGCACCTGTCTGCGCAGCGTTTTGACAGTACCGGGCAGGACGTGCGCTTTGACTACAAAGGCAAAGCCTGTACTGCGCGTTTGCCGCTTATTGGCGGATTTCAGGCCGACAATGTGATGCTGGCGTGTGGTCTGGTCATCGCCTGCGGGGCTGATCCCGCGCGGGTGTTCGAGACGTTGCCGCATCTGGGCACCGTCCGGGGCCGTATGCAGCTGGCCGCCACCCGCGACAACGGGGCCGCCGTCTTTGTCGATTACGCCCATACGCCTGACGCCGTGGCCACGGCCCTTGCGGCCATGCGCCCCCATGTGATGGGCAAGCTGGTGGCCATCGTGGGCGCAGGCGGCGACCGTGACGCGGGCAAGCGACCCTTGATGGGGCAGGCGGCAGCGGAACAAGCCGACGTGGTCTTTGTCACCGACGACAACCCCCGCAGCGAAGATCCCGCCACCATCCGTGCCGCCGTCATGGCTGGTTGCCCCGAAGCCACGGAAGTCGGCGACCGGGCCGAGGCAATCCTGCGCGCGGTTGATGCGCTGGAACCGGGCGATGCGCTCTTGATCGCAGGCAAGGGGCACGAGACCGGCCAGATCGTGGGCGATGACATCCTGCCATTTGACGATGCCGAACAGGCCAGCGTTGCCGTGGCCGCATTGGAAGGACGTTTGACATGACGCTTTGGACCGCAGCCGAGGCCGCAGCCGCGACAGGCGGCACCAGCACTGGCGACTGGAGTGCCACGGGCGTGTCCATCGACACCCGCACCCTGCAAGCCGGCGACCTCTTTGTCGCGCTGCAAGCGGTGCGGGATGGCCATGATTTTGTGGCGCAGGCGCTGGAAAACGGCGCGGCCGCTGCATTGGTCACCCACGTGCCCAAAGGCGTGGCCCAAGACGCCCCACTTTTGATTGTGCCCGACGTCTTGCAAGGGCTTGAGGCGCTGGGCACCGCCGCCCGTGCCCGCACAGAGGCCCGGGTCGTGGCGATCACCGGCTCGGTTGGCAAGACTTCGACCAAGGAAATGTTGCGCGCGATGCTGGGCGATCAGGGCCGAACACATGCCTCTGTCGCCAGCTACAACAACCACTGGGGTGTGCCGCTAACGCTGGCGCGTATGCCCGCCGACACCGAATATGCCGTGATCGAGATCGGTATGAATCACCCTGGCGAAATTGCACCATTGGCCCGCATGGTACGCCCCCATGTCGCGATGATCACCACCGTGGCCGCTGCACACCTTGAGGCCTTTGAGGACATTACCGGCATCGCCGTTGAAAAGGCGTCGATCATCGATGGGCTGGAATACGGCGGCACCGCGATCCTCAACAACGACTGCTCTACGGCGGCGATCCTTCAGGCCAAGGCGCATGACGCCAAACGCCGTGATGTGGGCTTTGGCGAACACGGCTTTGATTTTGTTCTGAAATCCGTGGATCTCGGGCGTGACAGCACCGTGGTTCAAGCCGAGGCGCACGAACAGCCCCTGCTGTTCAAGATCGGGGCGGTCGGCAAACACTATGCCATGAACGGCCTCGGGGCGCTGGCGGCGTGCGAGGCGCTTGGGGCCGATCTGGCGCTGGCCGCGCAATCGCTGGGCCGCTGGTCACCCTATCAAGGGCGCGGCGCGCGCGAAGTGATCTTTCTCGACCCGGTCGAGACCGACATGACGCTGGAATTGATCGACGACAGCTATAACGCCAACCCGACCTCGATGGCCGCAGCCCTCGACGTGCTGGCCGCCGCCCAGGTCACAAACGACATTGGGCGCGTCAGCAAGGGGCGGCGGATCGCTTTTGTGGGCGACATGAAGGAATTGGGCGACCAAGGCCCCGGCATGCACGCCGATCTGGCCGCCCTGTCGGCGATGGGCCAGATTGACAAAGTCCACTGCATCGGCCCGCTGATGCAGCACCTGCACGCAGCATTGCCCGCCGAAAAACAAGGCGACTGGGGCGAGACCGCAACCGAGATGGTGGCCAACATACCCCGCCGTCTGGACAGCGGCGATGTGGTGTTGGTCAAAGGGTCGCTGTCGATGAAACTGGCCCTTGTCGTTGACGCCATCCGCAAAATGGGCCATCCGGTGGATATGGGCGCAGACCCACAAGATAATGAGTAGGGACGCTTAGAATGCTCTATTGGTTGACAGCGCTTTCGGATGGCGGAGATTTTTTCAACCTCTTCCGCTACATCACCTTCCGCGCAGGCGGGGCGTTCATGACGGCGCTGTTCTTTGGCTTTGTCTTTGGCAAACCGCTGATTGCGGTGCTGCGGCGCAAGCAGGGCAAGGGACAGCCGATCCGCGATGATGGTCCCGAAGGGCACTTTGCCAAGGCAGGCACGCCGACCATGGGGGGGCTGCTGATCGTGGGGGCGTTGACGACGTCCACGCTGCTCTGGGCGCGGCTCGACAACCCTTTCGTCTGGATCGTGCTGGGGGTGACACTGGCCTTTGCGCTGATCGGTTTTGCCGATGACTATGCCAAAGTGTCCAAACAAACCACGGCGGGCGTTTCCGGCAAGGTGCGGCTGCTGCTGGGCTTTCTCATCGCCGCAATCGCCGCCTATTTCGCCACGATCAACCACCCCGAAGCATTGCAAAACCAACTGGCCGTGCCGGTGTTCAAGGACGTGCTGATCAGCCTCGGTATCCTCTTTGTTCCCTTTGCGATCATCGTGATCGTGGGCGCGGCCAACGCGGTGAACCTGACGGACGGGCTTGATGGTCTGGCCATCATGCCGGTGATGATCGCGGCCGGCACGCTGGGCGTGATTGCATATGTTGTGGGGCGGGTCGATTTTACAGAAGACCTCGGGCTGCACTATGTGCCCGGCACCGGCGAGTTACTGGTGATCACAATGGGAATCATCGGCGGGGGCCTTGGCTTTTTGTGGTACAATGCACCGCCCGCCGCAGTGTTCATGGGCGACACCGGCTCGCTCGCCCTTGGGGGCGCATTGGGCGCCATCGCAGTCGCGGCCAAGCACGAGATCGTCTTTGCCATCGTTGGTGGCATCTTTGTCGCCGAAGCGCTCAGCGTGATGATCCAGGTGCTTTACTACAAACGCACGGGCAAACGGGTTTTCCTGATGGCCCCGATCCATCACCACTATGAGAAAAAAGGCTGGGCCGAGCCGCAGATCGTGATCCGCTTCTGGATCATTGCGCTGATCCTCGCGATGATCGGGCTGGCCACGCTCAAGGTGCGCTAGTCCGTGCGGGCGTTGGTCACAGGGGGCAACCGGGGCATAGGCTTTGCCATTGCCGCGGGACTGGTGGCACGGGGCACAGATGTTGTGATTGGGGCGCGGGACGCGGACAAAGGGCAGGCGGCGGCGACCGAGCTGGGCTGTCAATCGGTGCACCTTGATTTGGAACGCCCAAATACCTTCGCTCCGGCCATCCAGGCTGCCGGGCCAATCGACATCCTGATCAATAATGCGGGCATCCTGATCGAGGACAGCATGATCGCTGCGCCTGACGGCCTGCGCTGCTCCATGCAGGTTATGTTTCACGCACCGTTCGAGTTGATCTGTCTGTGCCTGCCGCATATGAGGGAAAAAGGCGCGGGCAAGATCATAAACCTCAGCTCGGGCTGGGGCAGTTTTGCAGAAGATATGGAAGGACCGGGCGGCTACGGCGTCGCCAAAGCGGCGCTGAACGCACTCACATTCGCCTTGCCACGCGACCTGCCTGCGGGCGTGACGATCAACGCGATGTGCCCCGGCTGGGTGCACACCGACATGGGCGGGCCCAGTGCGCCGCGCACGCCAGAGCAGGGGGCTGACACAGCCCTCTGGCTGGCGCTGGACGCGGGCGACGTGACAGGAAAGTTCTTCCGCGACCGTCAGGAAATCCAATGGTAATGCTCACGCTTTTGTTTCCCAAGAATGTCCCGGGGGTCTGGGGGCTGGCCCCCGGGAATAGGTTTGTCTGGGGGCTGGCCCAATGATCCCGGTCCGTGGTCTCAAGGGCGCAAAAATCGCCGTTCTGGGCCTTGGTCGCTCGGGCCTCTCTGCCGCCCGGGCCCTGGACGCAGGTGGGGCCACCCCGATCTGCTGGGATGACAATGACGCGGCGCGCGCCAAAGCCGAAGCCGAAGGGTTCGCTTGCGCCGATCTCAAACGGGCAGGGGCGTTTGACGACATCGCAAGGCTGATCGTATCGCCGGGCATTCCGCACCTTTACCCAACACCCAACCCCGTTGTGGCTGCCGCCCTGGCCGCAGGCGTGCCGGTGGACAACGATATCGGTCTGTTCTTTCAATCCTTTGCGACACCGGAGTGGAGCAGCTTTGACAGCCCCCCGCGTGTCATCGCCGTCACCGGCTCCAACGGCAAGTCCACCACATCGGCGCTGATCCATCACATCATGGACGCGGCGGACAGGCCCGCACAGCTTGCGGGCAATATCGGGCGCGGGGTGCTCGACATCGATCCGCCGCATAATGGCGAAGTCGTGGTGCTGGAACTGTCCAGCTACCAGACCGATCTGGCGCGCAGCCTGACACCAGATGTGGCCGTCTTCACCAATTTGTCGCCCGACCATCTGGACCGGCACGCAGGTATGGGCGGCTATTTTGCGGCCAAACGCAGGCTTTTTGCCGAGGGCGGGCCCGACCGGGCGGTCATTGGTGTGGACGAGGACGAAGGGCGGTTTCTGGCGGGCCAGCTTGTTGAGGGGCCCACCGATGACCGGGTGATCCGGGTGTCAGTGGCGCAAAAGCTGACAGGGCCGGGCTGGCAGGTTTTTGCTCGCAAGGGATTTTTGTCGGAATACCGCAAGGGGCGGCAAGTGGCCTCGATCGACCTGCGCAGCATTGACGGGTTGCCCGGGGCGCACAACCACCAAAACGCTTGCGCCGCCTATGCGGCCGCACGGGCACTGGGGATTGCGCCCAAGGTGATTGAGGCGGCGTTCAAGACCTTTGCGGGCCTGCCGCATCGCAGCCAGTTGATCGCCGACGCGAATGGCGTCCGCTTTGTCAATGACAGCAAGGCCACCAATGTCGACAGCGCCGCCAAGGCATTGGCCGCTTTTGACAATATCCGCTGGATCTGTGGCGGGTTGCAGAAAGAGGGCGGGTTGGACGACGTGAACGCGGCTTCTGGCGCGGTGAAAAAGGCCTACGTGATCGGGCGCGAGGCGGCGACTTTTGCCATGCAACTGGACGTGCCGACGCAGGTGTGCGGCACGATGGAGGTGGCCGTGGCTGCCGCCATGGCCGAGGCAGAGCCAGGCGATGTCGTTCTGTTGGCACCTGCCGCGGCCAGCTTTGATCAATATGACAGCTTTGAACGGCGCGGCGAGGATTTCATCGCCCAGGTCCAAGCCCGGCTGTGATCCAAAGGAGCGCGCATGCGCGCGCACGACATGTTTTGTTTGGCGCGCATTGCAACCTTTGGCGATAAGCGGATCAGGTGGGAATGGCGCGGGCGGCGGCCATGGCCGAGGACCAGGCCCATTGAAAATTGTAACCGCCCAGCCATCCCGTCACATCCACAGCTTCGCCAATGAAATAAAGGCCCGGTACGCGGCCTGACATCATCGTCTTTGAACTGATCTCGTCCGTGGCGATCCCGCCCCGTGTGACCTCGGCCGTGCGGTAGCCTTCGGTACCGCCGGGCGTCAGACGCCATTCCGTCAGGTCGGAACAAATCGCGTCGATCCGTGCATCGGATAAATCACCCAAGCGGCCTTTGAGATCAATTTGTGTGCCCAGGTGGTCCACCAACCGCGCAGGCAAATGGTGTGCCAGTTCCGTTGTGAGGGCCTTTTTGCCATCCTCGGTCCGCTTGTGTCGCAGGACAGTGGCGAAATCCGTCTCTGGCGCCAGATGCACGGTGATGGCCGCGCCCGCTTCCCAATAGCTGGAGGCTTGCAGGATTGCAGGTCCCGACAGGCCGCGATGGGTGAAAAGCAGCGCCTCGTCAAAGCCGGGGCCGTTGGCGGTCACGCGGGCCGGACAGGCCACGCCCGAGATGTCGGCAAAGCGGCGATCGGGGAAGGTGAAGGGCACCAGGGCCGGTTCGGTGGCCGTGATCCGGTGCCCGAACCCGCGCGCCACATCATAAGCAAAGCCGGTCGCGCCCATCTTGGGGATCGACTTGCCCCCCGTGGCGATGACGGCGTTGCGCGCAGTGACGGGCGTGCCTTTGCCGTCCTTGACCAGCGTCGCGGTGAACCCATCCGGCGCCTTTGCAAAGTCGCGCACGTCTGTTTGCAAATGCAGCGCCACGCCCGCGCCTTGCATAAGGTCGCGCAGCATCGCGATGATCTCCTTGGCCGACCCGTCGCAAAACAGTTGGCCTAGCGTTTTCTCGTGCCAGGCGATCCCGTGCCGGTCTACAAGTTCGATGAAATCCCACTGGGTATAGCGGGCCAGCGCCGATTTGGCGAAATGGGGGTTTTCGCTCAGGAATGCATGGGCATCGCAATACATGTTGGTGAAATTGCAGCGCCCGCCACCGGAGATGCGGATTTTTTCGCCCGGCGCCTTGGCGTGATCAACGACCAGAACGCGGCCACCCGCATGGGCGGCACACATCATGCCGGCCGCACCGGCCCCTATGATCAGCGTATCGAAATCCATAGAGCCCCCCGTGCAGGATTGCACAGAAAGGGTCAAGGCCAAGGGGTTGCGGTGGCCCTGGGCGAGGTTACGTCCCTCATAGACATGCAAAACGGAGACCTCCCATGACAGCGCTTACAGCCGGTTCCCCCTTTCCCCTCACCGAAATTCCCAAACTGGGCGGCGGCACCGTCGCGCTGGGCGCGCCGCAGGGTGGGCGCGACTGGCAACTCGTGGTCATCTATCGGGGCCTGCACTGCCCCTTGTGCAAGAAATACCTGACGCAACTCAACGAGATGCAAGGCCAGTTTCACGAGATCGGTGTCGATGTGGTCGTGGCCTCGGGCGACCCTCAGGAAAAGGCCCAGACCATGGCCGCCGAACACGCCCCGCAACTGCCCATGGGCTACGGGTTGAGCGTGGCACAGATGCAGGGCCTGGGCCTTTACATTTCTGACCCGCGCAGCCCGCAGGAAACCGACCGTCCGTTTTCCGAACCTGGGCTGTTCGTGGTCAACGCGGACGGGGCCATTCAGATGGTGGACGTGTCAAACGCGCCCTTCCTGCGCCCCGATCTTGCGGGCGTGCTGGGCGGGATCACCTTTATCCGCAACAACGACTATCCCATTCGCGGCACGCATAAAGCCGCCTAAAGCGCCCTAAACCCTTGCGCGGGCTGGCCAACAAAGGCTGGCCCGCACGGCAATTTACCGCTATGCTGCACGCCAAGCACTTCGGAGAAACCGGAGGCATGAGGCAGTTTAGGCAGCAAGGCGGCAGATCATGACTGAAATGGTCTATGGCGCGGTCCCCGTGCGGGACGGCGAACCCATTCTCCCAAAATGGTGGCGGACAATCGACAAATGGTCGTTGTCCTGCGTTCTGATCTTGTGTGCCGTGGGGCTCCTGTTGGGCTTTGCCGCCTCTGTGCCGCTTGCGGAAAAGAACGGCTTTGCCCCGTTTCACTATGTGACCAAACAGGCGATTTTCGGGGGCGCGGCACTGGTTGCAATGATCCTGACCTCTATGATGTCGCCTGTGGTCGTGCGCCGCCTGGCCGTGCTGGGGTTCCTTGTGGCCTTTGTGGCCCTGGCGCTCTTGCCCTTCTTCGGCACGGATTTCGGCAAAGGGGCGGTGCGCTGGTATTCGCTTGGCTTTGGGTCGATCCAGCCCTCTGAGTTTCTCAAACCCGGCTTTGTGGTGGCGGCGGCCTGGATGATGGCGGCCAGCCAGGACCTCAACGGGCCACCGGGCAAGGCGTGGTCCTTTGCGCTTTGCATTTCCATCGTGCTGATGCTGGCGTTGCAGCCCGACTTTGGCCAGGCCTGCCTTGTCCTTTTCGGTTGGGCGGTGATGTATTTCGTGGCCGGAGCCCCGATGATCCTGCTGGTCGGCATGGCCGGGCTGGTGATCTTTGGTGGCACCATCGCCTATTCCAATTCCGAACACTTCGCCCGGCGCATTGACGGTTTCCTCAGCCCGGATGTCGATCCGCGCACGCAACTGGGCTATGCCACCAACGCAATCCAGGAAGGCGGCCTTTTTGGTGTCGGCGTGGGCGAAGGGCAGGTGAAATGGTCGCTCCCCGATGCGCACACGGATTTCATCATTGCGGTGGCGGCCGAGGAATACGGCCTGATCCTCGTGCTCTGCATCATCCTGCTCTATGCGAGCATTGTCGTGCGCTCCTTGCTGCGCCTTGTACGCGAACGCGACCCCTTTATTCGTCTGGCGGGCACGGGTCTGGCCTGCATGTTCGGGGTGCAGGCGATGATCAACATGGGCGTGGCCGTGCGCCTTCTACCAGCCAAGGGGATGACGTTGCCTTTTGTGTCTTATGGCGGCAGTTCGGTGATTGCCTCGGGCATTGCCATCGGGATGCTGCTGGCCTTCACCCGGACCCGGGCACAGGGCGAGATTTCGGACCTGCTGGGACGAGGCCGTCGATGATCGTCTGTTGCGCTGGTGGGATAAACCCCGCCCTACGGAGAAATGAATGACCCAGCCCCTGTTGCTCATCGCCGCTGGCGGCACCGGCGGCCATATGTTCCCGGCTCAGGCCCTGGCCGAGGCGATGCTGGCGCGCGGCTGGCGGGTCAAGCTAAGCACGGATGCCCGCGGCGCGCGCTATACGGGCGGCTTTCCGCACACGACAGAGATTGAGCAGATATCGTCGGCCACCTTTGCGCGCGGCGGCATCCTTGCCAAAGCCGCTGTGCCCTTTCGGATCGGTGCGGGTGTCCTTGGCGCTTTGTTCAAGCTGATGCGGGACCGGCCCACGGTCGTTGTGGGGTTTGGCGGCTATCCGACCATCCCGGCCATGACTGCCGCCACAATCCTGCGCCTACCACGCATGATCCACGAACAGAATGGCGTGCTGGGCCGCGTCAACCAGCTTCTGGCAAAACGTGTGAACACCGTCGCCTGCGGCACGTGGCCCACGGACCTGCCCGAAGGGATCGCAGGCGTGCATGTCGGCAACCCCGTGCGCAGCGCGGTGCTGGACCGGGCCGGTGCAGGCTACATCACCCCCGGCGACTACCCGATGGAGGTGCTGGTGATCGGCGGCAGCCAGGGCGCCCGCATCCTCAGCGACGTGATCCCGCCCGCAATCGCCAGCCTGTCCATGGAGCGGCTCAGGAACCTGCGCGTCAGCCATCAGGCACGCGGCGAGGACGAAGAGCGGGTGCGCAGCTTCTATGCCGAATACGGCATCAATGCAGATGTCCAACCTTTCTTCCACGATGTGCCCCGCCGCATGGCGCAGGCACAACTGATCATCTCGCGCTCGGGCGCGTCGTCGGTTGCGGATATTTCGGTCATCGGTCGCCCTTCGATCCTGATCCCCTTTGCTGCCGCCACCGGCGACCACCAAACCGCCAATGCGCGCGGGCTGACCGGGGCAGGGGCCGCCATCCTGATCCCCGAAAGCCAGCTGACATCCGAAACAATGGCCGCCCAGATCACAACCGTCCTCGACAATCCCGACGGTGCGATGCAAATGGCCCAGGCCGCGCTGAGCGTGGGCAAGCCCGAGGCCACCGAAAGCCTTGTGGCCCTCGTTGAAACCCTCGCTGAGAAAGGGACATCATGAACGCCGCCACCAAACTGCCCGGAGACGTGGGCCCCATTCATTTCGTCGGCATCGGCGGCATCGGCATGTCCGGCATCGCCGAAGTGCTGCTCAATCACGGCTATGTGGTGCAAGGCTCCGACCTCAAACGCTCCAAGATCACCGACCGGCTGGCTGATCTGGGCGCGCTGATCTTTGAGGGGCAGGCGGCCGCCAATGTTCAGGACGCCGAGGTCGTCGTGATCTCCTCCGCCATCAAACCCGGCAATGCCGAACTCGATGCGGCACGCGCGCGCGGCCTGCCCATCGTGCGCCGGGCCGAGATGCTGGCGGAACTCATGCGCCTGAAATCCAACATCGCCGTGGCAGGCACGCATGGCAAAACCACGACGACAACCATGGTCGCGGCGCTTCTGGACGAGGGTAAATTTGACCCGACTGTGGTGAATGGCGGCATCATCCATGCCTACGGGTCAAACGCCCGCAAAGGCGAGGGCGAGTGGATGGTCGTCGAGGCCGACGAGAGCGACGGCACCTTCAACCGCCTGCCCGCCACCATCGCCATCGTCACCAATATCGACCCCGAGCATATGGAGCATTGGGGGACCGAAGAGGCGCTGCACCAGGGCTTCCTCGATTTCGTCTCCAACATCCCGTTCTACGGCGTGGCCGTGTGCTGCACCGACGACCCGGACGTGCAGGCGCTGGTGGGCAAGATCACCGACCGCCGCGTGATCACCTATGGGTTCAACGCGCAAGCGGACGTGCGGGCGCTGAACCTGACCTATGAAAACGGGGTCGCCCATTTCGACGTGGCCCTCCAGGCCGAAGACAGGGTGATCGAAGGATGCAGCCTGCCCATGCCCGGCGATCACAACGTCTCCAACGCGTTGTCCGGGATCGCCGTAGCCCGCCATCTGGGGATGAAGGCGGATGAAATTCGCAGCGCTCTGGCCGCGTTCGGCGGCGTTAACCGCCGCTTTACCCGCGTGGGCGAAATTGACGGGGTTACGATCATTGACGACTATGGTCACCACCCCGTCGAGATTGCCGCCGTGCTCAAAGCCGCCCGCCAAGCCACCAATGGCCGCGTGATCGCGGTCCACCAACCGCACCGCTACACACGGCTGCACCACCATTTCGACGAGTTCTGTGCGTGCTTTAACGACGCGGATGTGGTGGGGATCACGGATATCTTTGCGGCGGGAGAAGACCCCATCGAAGGCGCGTCCCGCGATGATCTGGTCGCAGGGCTGATCCGCCACGGCCACCGGCACGCCCGCGCCGTGATGGGCGAGGACGACCTGGAACGACTGGTCCGCGAACAAGCGCGCGCCGGCGATATGGTTGTATGCCTGGGCGCAGGCACAATCAGCGCATGGGCCAATGCACTTCCCGCCAGGTTGCAAAAAGGGGCGGCATGAGCGTTCTGATCTATTTCTTTTTGGCTGGTGTCGCATTGGCCTTGATGCTCGGGGGGAGGGCGCTCTGGGTCCTCGCGGCCTGCGTCGCGGCCATCATTTTGGGCGCAGTCTCCATGGATGCAGAAGCGCTGGGCTATCTGCTCTACATCGGCTTTTTCATGATGGGGGCGACCGTGGTCGGGTTTTCCTTCGGGCTGATCGGCAAGCTCGGTTACTGGTCCTTCAGCCGATGACCCTCGCTCTTGCCGCCATCGCCTGGGTCTTTGCCGCCACTGCTGTGGCCATGCTGCCCATGCGCCACCAATACCTACCCGGCGTCGCCCTGCTGATCGCCGCCCCGCTCCTGATCCTCTGGATCAGCATCGCTCTCACCTGGTGGGCAGGCCTTCTGGCCCTGGCCGCCTTCCTCTCGATGTTCCGCAACCCGCTCAGGTACTTTTGGGCCAAGGCGCGGGGCCAGAACCCTCAACTTCCACCGGAGCTGCGCTGATGAGCACATCTTTGATCCTTGCCTGTATCTGGGGCCTCATGGCCAACCTGATCGCCATGTTGCCCAGCCGCGACAACCACTGGACCTATGCCTATGTGCTCATCGCCATCGGCATCCCGATCGTGGGGTTCGTCACCTATCAACACGGGCCGGGGGCGGGTATCTTTGTCATGGGCGCGGGGATGAGCGTGCTGCGCTGGCCGGTCATCTACCTGTCGAAACGGATCAAATACTGGGTCGAGTCGCGCAAATGATCTGGGCCATTCCCCTCACCGCACTGGGTATCGCGGCTACCGTCGGCTTTGTGCTGGGGCGGGGCAGGCGGGGTGTGGCGATCATCGCCTGCGTGGGGATCCTGACGCTCATGCTCGCCTTCACCCTCTGGACGCCGTTGCCATCCGATCACCTTGATGCGGTCGCGCTGGTCGCGGCGGGTGCGCTGGTCGCCATGCCTGGGATTGCGGGCGTGCTGGGCGGGGCGCTCTTTGGCTGGCTGGTCCAGCGGCATTCCAAGACGGCTTGACCCCAGCGGCGACAACGGCCATTGCACCGGCCATGACATACGACCTTCCCCAAACACGTGGCAGACTCACCGCACAAAAAGCTCTTTCGGGCCTCACCTGGCTGCGCGTAGGCGGCCCTGCGGATTGGCTGTTTCAACCGGCGGACAGCGATGACCTCAGCGCGTTCCTCAAGGCACTCGACCCCAGCGTTCCCGTCTTTCCCATGGGCGTCGGTTCAAACCTGATCGTGCGCGACGGGGGCATGCGGGCGGTGGTCATTCGGCTCTCCCCCCGCACCTTTGGGCAGATTGAGGTGAACGGGCTGGAGGTCACCGCAGGGGCGGCGGCACTGGACGCACGGGTCGCCAACACGGCAGCGGCGGCAGGGATCGACCTGACCTTCCTGCGGACCATCCCCGGCTCGATCGGCGGGGCGGTGCGGATGAACGCGGGCTGCTATGGCAGCTACACGGCGGATGTCTTTGTCTCGGCCCAGGCAGTGCTGCGGGACGGCACCCAGGTCACGCTGACGCCCGATGATATGCACTTCGCCTACCGCCAATCCAAATTGCCCGAAGGGGCCGTGATCACTTGCGTTACGCTCAAGGGCAAGGCGGGCGACCCCGAAACGCTGGCAAGTCGTATGGCGGATCAACTGGCCAAACGGGACGCAACCCAACCCACCAAGGATCGCAGCGCCGGGTCCACGTTCCGCAACCCGGCGGGGTTTTCCTCCACCGGGCAAGCCGACGACGTGCACGACCTCAAGGCTTGGAAAGTGATTGACGACGCAGGGATGCGGGGGGCGCGCAAGGGCGGCGCACAGATGAGCGAGAAGCATTCCAACTTTTTGATCAACACCGGCACCGCAACCGCCGCCGACCTCGAAGGTTTGGGCGAGGAGGTGCGAAAAAAGGTTTACGATTCCAGTGGGATCACGCTAGAATGGGAAATTATGCGCATTGGTGAGCCGACATAAGGTCACAGGCGCAAGGCAGGCCGAAAAAACAACAACTTACAATCGGCAAACAACGATGAGGGTCCGCAAACGGGCCCCGGAATCAGAGGCACATGGCGGGTCAGTCGAGCAGGACGACCTCAAAAGTGGCGGTATTATTGGGTGGCCCCTCGGCAGAGCGCGAGGTGTCCCTGGCAAGCGGGCAAGCTTGTGCGGCCGCACTGAGAGGTCAAGGATATGAGGTGGTCGAGGTCGATGCAGGCCCCGACCTCGTGTCCGTTTTGCACTCAATCAACCCTTACGCCGTCCTGAACTGCCTGCATGGCCGTTGGGGCGAGGATGGGTGTGTGCAGGGCCTCTTGGAATGGATCGGCATGCCCTATTCGCATTCCGGCGTGCTGGCCTCGGCTCTGGCCATGGACAAAGAGCGGACCAAAGAAGTTTACCGCGCCGCCGGTCTGCCCGTCGCGCGCAGCATGATCGTGCCCGCCAGTGACGTGCGCACGGCCCATGTGATGCAGCCGCCCTATGTGGTCAAACCCAATAACGAAGGGTCCAGTGTCGGCATCTATCTGGTGCACGAGGAGGCCAACGGCCCCCCGCAACTGGACGATGATATGCCGGATATGGTGATGGTCGAGGCCTATGCGCCCGGCCGCGAGTTGACAACCACCGTGATGGGCGACCGCGCGCTTGGGGTCACCGACATCATTACAGATGGCTGGTACGACTATGACGCCAAATACAAACCCGGCGGCTCGCGCCACGTGATCCCCGCCGATGTGCCTGTGGAAATTACCGCGCTATGCCAGGATTACGCCCTGCGCGCGCACAACGCCCTGGGGTGCCGGGGGGTCAGCCGCACTGATTTCCGCTGGGATGAAAGCAAAGGGGCCGACGGGCTGATCCTGCTGGAAACCAATACCCAACCGGGCATGACGGCCACGTCGCTGACGCCTGAACAGGCGCAGCATGCCGGTTTCTCCTTTGGCGAGCTGTGCGCCTGGATGGTGGAGGATGCCTCATGCCATCGCTGAAACGCAGCACCAAGGCCGATCCGGCCCCCTCACGCTGGGCTTGGCGCTTGCAGCGTTTGATGCTGACGCCCGCCTTTCGGCTGGGGCTGCGGGCAGGGGTGCCATTTGTGCTGACGCTCTCGCTGGGCACCTGGTACCTCTCTGATCCCGCCACGCGCACCGCGATCCAGGACACCGTGGCCGAGGCGCGCGCCAGCATCGCGCAACGCCCTGAATTCATGGTGAACCTGATGGCCATTGACGGGGCTGACACCGCGCTTGCTGCGTCTATCCGCGAGGCGGTCCCGCTCGATTTTCCCACCTCGTCCTTTGATCTGGACCCGGCCAGCATTCGGACCCGTATCCTCGAAATGCCGCCCGTGCGCGAGGCGTCGGTGCGCATCCGCCCCGGCGGTGTTTTGCAAATCGACATTGTGCCGCGCATCCCCGTTGCCATCTGGCGCACCGCCGAAGGGCTGATGCTCGTCGACCGCGAGGGTGCGCATGTGGCCCCCATCGCGCAGCGCGGCCTGCAACCGGACCTGCCTGTGATCGCTGGCGACGGCGCACCCGTTCATGTGCACGAGGCGCTGCAACTCGTGAATGCGGCGGCACCCCTTGGTGACCGCCTGCGCGGACTGGTGCGTATGGGCGACCGGCGCTGGGATGTGGTGCTGGATCGTAACCAAAGGATCATGCTGCCCAAGGACGGTGCCGTACGGGCGCTTGAACGGGTGATCGTGCTGGAAAGCACGCGCGAAGTGCTTAGCCGCGATGTGGCGCGCGTCGATCTGCGCTTGGGCGACCGGCCCACCGTGCGCATGAATGCAACCGCAACCGAAGAATGGTGGCGGATTAAACAGTTGAACTCCGGGAAAAGTTTGCAGTGATGACCGACCTTTATTCAAGCCAGCGCAGCATGCGCAATATGCGCAAAATCGCGATGCAACGCGGTGTGGTGGCGATCCTGGATGTGGGCAGCTCGAAAATCGCCTGCCTCGTTCTGCGCTTTGACGGCACGGCCAAGTTGGGCGACGAGGGCGAGATTGGCTCGCTGGCCGGTCAATCGGGGTTCCGGGTCATCGGGGCCGCCACGACCCGCTCGCGCGGGGTGCGGTTCGGCGAGATTTGCGCCATTCAGGAAACCGAACGCGCCATCCGCACTGCCCTTCAGGCTGCCCAGAAAATGGCCGGCATCCGCGTCGATCACGTCATCGCCTGCTTTGCCGGGGCCGAACCGCGCAGCTATGGCCTCGACGCCCAGGTTGATGTCGAGGGCCAGGTGGTGACCGAGGCCGACGTGGCCCGCGTACTGTCGCGCTGCGATGTGCCCGACTATGGCCAGGGGCGCGAAGTGCTGCACGCCCAGCCGGTCAACTTTGCGCTTGATCACCGCTCGGGGCTTTCTGATCCGCGCGGACAGCTGGGCACCGAACTGGCGGTCGATCTGCACATGCTCACCGTCGACGCCGCGGCCGTCCAGCACCTGGCGCATTGCATCAAACGCTGCGACCTGGAACTGGCAGGCATCGCCTCCTCCTCCTACGCCTCGGGGATCGCGGCGCTGGTCGAGGATGAACAGGAACTGGGGGCGGCCTGTATCGACCTCGGCGGTGGCTCCACCGGCGTGTCGATCTTTATCAAGAAACACATGATCTTTGCCGACACCGTGCGCATGGGCGGCGACCATGTGACCAGCGACATTTCCATGGGGCTGCAAGTGCCCACCGCCAATGCCGAACGGATCAAGACGTTCTATGGCGGGGTGCAGGCCACCGGCATGGACGACCGCGAGATGATCGAGATCGGCGGCGAGACGGGCGACTACGAACACGACCGGCGCACCGCCAGCCGCGCCGAACTGATCGGGATCATGCGACCCCGGGTCGAGGAAATCCTCGAAGAGGTGCGCGCGCGCCTCGATGCGGCAGGGTTCGACCATCTGCCCAGCCAACAGATCGTTCTGACAGGCGGGGGCAGCCAGATCCCCGGCCTTGACGGGCTTGCCTCGAAAATTCTTGGCCAACAGGTCCGGCTGGGTCGCCCCTTGCGGGTGCACGGCCTGCCACAAGCCGCCACCGGGCCCAGTTTTGCCAGCGCCGTGGGCCTCGCCCTCTTTGCGGCGCACCCTCAGGACGAATGGTGGGATTTTGACATCCCCCATGACCGCTATCCCGCCCGCAGCCTGCGACGCGCGGTCAAATGGTTCCGCGACAACTGGTGAACGCTATATCTGGCGTAACACCCGGACATAGAGTGAACAGAGGCGAGATTTCGCCCATATTTTGCGTCCAATACGTGTTTTTTGGGTGACGTTAATGTCACAAACCGTTAAGATTATGGGAATTCGGCACAAAAACACCCGCGAACGCGGCAAACCAAACAGGCGGACTTTGCGATGACCTTGAACCTTTCACTGCCCGGGCAGGACGAGTTGAAACCCCGTATCACCGTCTTTGGTGTCGGTGGCGCAGGTGGCAACGCCGTCAACAACATGATTGAAAAACAACTGGATGGCGTCGATTTTGTGGTCGCCAATACCGACGCGCAGGCGCTGCAACAGTCCTCCGCCACAAACCGGGTCCAGTTGGGCATCAAAGTGACCGAAGGTTTGGGGGCAGGGGCCCGCGCCTCTGTCGGGGCCGCCGCCGCCGAAGAATCAATTGAACAAATCGTCGATCACCTGGCCGGTGCGCACATGTGCTTTATCACCGCTGGTATGGGCGGCGGCACCGGAACCGGGGCCGCACCAATCATCGCACAGGCCGCGCGCGAACTGGGCGTGCTGACCGTCGGTGTTGTGACCAAACCGTTCCAGTTCGAGGGCGCAAAACGCATGCGCCAGGCCGAAGACGGTGTCGAAGCCCTGCAAAAGATGGTCGACACGCTGATCATCATTCCCAACCAGAACCTCTTCCGTCTGGCCAACGAAAAAACGACGTTCACCGAAGCGTTCTCGATGGCTGATGATGTCCTCTATCAGGGTGTCAAAGGGGTCACCGACCTGATGGTGCGTCCCGGCCTGATCAACCTCGACTTTGCCGATGTGCGCGCCGTGATGGACGAGATGGGCAAGGCGATGATGGGCACCGGCGAGGCCGATGGCGAAGATCGCGCAATCCAGGCCGCCGAAAAGGCAATTGCCAACCCGCTGCTCGACGAAATCTCGCTGCGCGGGGCCAAAGGCGTGCTGATCAACATCACGGGCGCCCACGACCTGACCCTGTTCGAACTGGACGAGGCGGCCAACCGCATCCGCGAGGAAGTCGACCCAGACGCCAACATCATCGTGGGCTCGACCCTGGATACGGCGATGGAAGGCATGATGCGCGTCAGCGTTGTAGCCACCGGCATTGACGCCAGCGACGTGCATAGCGAACTGCCCGTGCCACGCCGCTCCATGGCTGCCCCGCTGACCCAACAGGTCGCCGCCGAAGAGCCCGCACCTGCGCCCATCCCGGAACCGGCACCCGCCCCTGTGGCAGCCGCCGCAGAAGAGCCCTCGCTCTTCCAGCAGATGGATGTGCAACAAGCGGCAGCCCAGGACATGGCCGAAGACATCTTTGCCGATGAGGCCCCTGTCGATGACCTGCCACCCCCGGCCTATCAGCCTCAGGTGGCCGCGTTTGAACCGACGCCAGAGCCCGAAGCACCAAGCGCCGAAGAATTCGTGGCCCCCCGTGCTCCCGCACCCGGCACTCCTTCGCCAGAGGCGCTGGCCCGTCTGCGCGCCGCCACGCAAAAGGCAGCACCGCAGCAACGCCAGCCAGAACCCGCCCCTGCACCCGCAGCGGCCGCAGGTGAACGCCCGCGTTTCGGCATCAACTCACTGATCAACCGCATGACCGGCACCAACGAAGGCGCACCAGCCGAACGGCCCACCCGCCAACAACCGCCCGTGCAAACGCGCGCTGCGGCCCCTGCGCCCGCTCCGGCCCCGCAGCCGACCGAAGCGGTGGACCCCGATCAGGAACGGATCGAAATTCCGGCCTTCCTGCGCCGTCAAGCGAACTAAAAAACGCGCATAGACACCAACAAGGGCTGCCTCAGGGCGGCCTTTTTTGCGTTTAAAAACATAGAGTTCTGGTGGGATGCGCGCATAACCGCCCATGCAGAATTTCCATGTTTCAGACCGTTACAAAGATTGAGTTGAGTGTTCCCCCCCGGCCCAATACCTCTAACGCTAACAGAAAACGCAATCGGGTGGGCCGCATGCAAACGACTGTCAAATCGCCAATTACCTTTACCGGATGCGGATTGCATTCCGGTAAACCTGCGCGTTTGACGATCCGGCCTGCCATGGCAGAACACGGCATCTGGTTCCGCCGCACCGATATCGAAGTGGGCGACACGATGGTGCCGGCCCGCTATGACGTGGTGCGCCAATCGCCGCTGTGCACAACACTGGTGAACGATGCGGGCGTCACCGTCAGCACGGTGGAACATGTGATGGCGGCCCTCGCGGGCTGCGGCGTGCACAACGCGCTGGTCGAGATTGACGGGCCCGAAGTACCGATCCTGGATGGCTCCGCCGCGCCCTTCGTGCGCGGGATCATGCAGCGCGGTTTGCGGGCACTGAACGCCCCTGTGCGGGCGTTCGAAGTGCTCAAGCCGGTGACCGTGACAATGGGCGAGGCCAAGGCCACAATCGCGCCCTCCGACATTATGCGCATCGACTTTCACATCGACTTTGAGGACGCGGCCATTGGTCGTCAGTACAAGTCGCTGAACATGGCCAATGGCAGCTTTGCGCGCGAACTCTGCGACAGCCGCACCTTCTGCCGCATGGGCGATGTCGAGAAAATGCAAGCCAATGGGCTGGCTCTGGGCGGTGCGCCCGGGATCAACGCCGTGGTCTTTGACGGCGACAAGGTGACCAGCCCCGGTGGGCTGCGCCACGCGGACGAACCTGTGCGCCACAAGATGCTGGACGCGCTGGGGGATCTGGCCTTGGCCGGTGCGCCGCTGATCGGCCACTATACCGGCGAGCGGGCGGGGCACACCGTCACCAACCAGCTGTTGCGCGAACTTTTCGCCACGCCCGGTGCCGTGCGGATGATCACCTGCGACGCGCAAATGGCTTCGCGGTTGCCCGGCCACGGCCTCGTCTGGGACGAGATTCCCGCCGTCGCGTGATACACGCCATCGCGTGGGCGAATTCGTCATTTTCTCCCCGGGAACTATTGTGCTAGAGACGTCTCAACAGCCCTCAAAATGGGCGGTGTACGGCATCTTTGGGGGTGGCAAGGCATGATCCGCGGTAAATCCACAACACGTCTGGTGTTCGTGCTGGCCACTTCGGCCATGCTCGCGGCCTGTGGCGGCAATGGGCGTCCGACGACAGGCGGCATTTTCAACCAGCAGGAAGTTCCGCTGGAGAACTTTACCGCCGAACAGATCTTTGGCCGGGGCGAGTTCGAGCTTGAGCGCGGCGAAGAGGCCGAGGCCGCTTTCTACTTCTCTGAAATCGAACGGCTTTATCCCTATTCCGATTGGGCACGCCGAGCCCTGATCATGCAGGCGTTTTCCCATCACCGGGACAAGGACTACCCCAACAGCCGGTCGGCGGCGCAACGGTTCATCGACTTTTACCCCGATGATGACGACGCCGCTTACGCGCAATACCTTCTGGCGCTCAGCTATTATGACCAGATTGACGAGGTGGGCCGCGATCAGGGGCTGACGTTCCAGGCCTTGCAAAGCCTGCGCGAAGTGATCGAACGCTATCCCGATAGCGAATATGCCAAATCCGCGATCCTGAAATTTGACCTGGCCTTTGACCACCTCGCGGGCAAAGAGATGGAGATCGGGCGCTATTACCTGCGCCGGGGGCACTATACGGCAGCGATCAACCGTTTCCGTGTCGTGGTCGAGGATTTCCAGACCACCAGCCACACGCCCGAGGCGCTGCACCGTCTGGTCGAGGGTTACCTGTCGCTTGGCCTCACGGATGAGGCCCAGACCGCCGGGGCGATCCTGGGGTACAACTACCAATCGACCGAGTGGTATCAGGACAGCTTCAAGCTGCTGACCGGCAAGGGGCTCGAGCCGCGCGCGCGGGGCGACGGCTGGCTGCGCCAGATCTACCGCCAGATGATCAAGGGCCGGTGGCTGTAAAACGGATGGTGGGGTGAACCCCGCCCTACAGGATTTCACTGATGCTGCGCGGGCTTGATATCTCGGACATGCTGATCATTGACCGGTTGGAACTCAGCTTTCAGCCGGGCCTGAACGTGTTGACCGGTGAAACCGGGGCGGGCAAATCCATCCTGCTCGACAGTCTGGGCTTTGTGCTGGGCTGGCGGGGGCGGGCCGATCTGGTGCGGCAGGGCGCGGCCCAGGGCGAGGTGACCGCCTGGTTCGACCTTCCCGAGGATCACCCGGCCCAGGCCGTGCTGGACGGGGCGGGCCTGCCGCGCGGGGACGAGCTGATCCTGCGCCGTGTGAACACGGCGGACGGGCGCAAGACGGCCTGGGTCAATGACCGGCGCTGTTCAGGCGAGGTGCTGCGCGCGCTCTCGGACACTCTGGTGGAACTGCATGGCCAGCACGACGACCGGGGCCTGTTGAACCCGCGCGGGCACCGCGACATCCTCGACGAATTTGCAGGGCTCGCGCCCGCACGCGCCAAAACCCGCGCCGCCTGGCGTGATGTGGCCACGGCCCGCAAGGCATTGGCCGAGGCCGAGGCCGCGATGGAAGCGATCCGCGCCGAAGAGGAATTCCTGCGCCATGCCGTGGGTGAGTTGGACACGCTTGACCCGCAACCGGGCGAGGATGCGAGCCTCGATGCTCAACGACGCCTGATGCAGGGGGCCGAACGCATCCGCGACGACGTTGCGCGCGCCCATCAAATTCTAGGCTATGACGGGGCCGAGGGCGCGATGAACGATGCGATCAAATGGCTCGACGGGGTGGCCGAACAGGCTGATGGCGCACTCGATGCGCCGCTTGCCGCCCTAGCGCGCGCCATGGTGGAACTGGACGAGGCCGCAGACGGCATTGCCGCCGCCATGGACCGGCTGGAGTTCAACCCGTCCGAGCTGGAAGAGACCGAAGAGCGGCTTTTTGCCATTCGCGGACTGGCCCGCAAACATTCTGTCGCCCCTGATGATCTGTCGGCTTTTGCCGATGATCTGCGGACCAAACTGGCGGCGCTGGATGCAGGCGACGCTGATTTGGCACAGTTGCGCGGGGCTTTGTCCGCCGCCCAAGGCGCCTATGACGCGGCCGCCGCAGCCCTGTCGGACAAGCGCAAGGCGGCGGCCAAACGGCTCGACAAGGCGGTCATGGCCGAACTGGCCCCGCTCAAGATGGAGCGGGCGGTCTTCGCCACCGAAATCACCCCCGACACAGCCGGACCTGACGGGACAGACATGGTGGCCTTTACCGTGGCCACGAACCCCGGCGCGCCGTCCGGGCCTTTGAACAAGATCGCCTCGGGTGGTGAACTCAGCCGGTTCTTGCTGGCGCTCAAGGTGTGCCTGACCAAGGGGCAATCGGGCCTCACGATGATCTTTGACGAAATTGACAGGGGCGTCGGCGGGGCCACCGCCGATGCGGTGGGGCGGCGTCTGGCCTCCATCGCTGCGGGCGGTCAGGTTCTCGTTGTCACGCACTCCCCACAAGTGGCGGCGCTCGGTGCGCATCACTGGCGGGTGGAAAAACGTGTGACCAAGGGCATGACCACCTCGACAGTGGTACCGCTGTCCAGCCCCGACCGGGTGGACGAGATCGCGCGCATGTTGGCCGGTGACACGATCACCGATCAGGCACGCGGTGCCGCGCGCGCCCTTTTGGGGCACTGATTTCGTACGCGCAGCCCCGGGCGGGCTTTTCACGCGCCCGGCGATAGCCTAAGACAAAAGAACAAAAGCACTTTTTGGGCCCGCGTCTGTCATGTCCGCACCCCAGCGCCGCATCTTTTCCGACCAGCTTGACCAGGCCGTGACCGCCTGCAAGGACGGCTGGAAAGTGCTGCGCCATCAAGGCCCCGGGCAAGTGCAGTTCTGGTTTATCGCCCTTTTGGTCGGCATCGCCGCCGGCTATGCGGCTCTCTATTTCCGCAAGGGGATCGAGGCACTGCAAGCCTGGCTTTATGGCACCGACGACGTGCAATATCTGCACAGTTTCGCCTCTGGCCTGCCATGGTATCTGATCCTGATCATCCCGATCATCGGCGGGCTGGTAACGGGCCTGATCCTGCACAATTTCACCAAGGATGGTGTCGTGCGTAGCGTGTCGGACGTGATCGAAGGGGCCGCGCTGCGCGACGGGCAGGTGGGTACACGGGCCGGGCTGGCGTCGGCCTTTGCCAGCTTCATCACGCTCTCCTCAGGTGGCTCCACGGGCCGCGAGGGGCCGGTGGTGCACATTGCCGCCGTGATCTCGACCAAGGTGTCGCGGTTCATCAAGGCCGACGGGATCACGGGGCGCGACCTTTTGGGCTGTGCTGTGGCGGCAGCGGTCTCGGCCAGTTTCAACGCGCCGATTGCGGGCGCGCTCTTTGCGCTTGAGGTGGTGCTGCGCCATTTTGCAGTGCATGCCTTTGCGCCAATCGTGATTGCCAGCGTGGCGGGCACCGTCATCAACCGGCTGCAATATGACGACGTGACCGAATTTGCTTTGCCTGAACCCAACACGCTTGATTTCTATCAGGAATTGCCGGCCTTCCTGTTGCTTGGGCTGGTGTCGGGGCTCGTGGCTGTGGTGCTGATGCGCGCGATTTTCTGGACCGATGACGTGGGCAGCGCCTTGCAAGCGCGGACCGGGCTGCCGCGCTGGCTGCGTCCGGCGATTGCGGGCGCGGTGCTGGGCGGGATGGCGATTTTCTATCCCCACATCATCGGTGTCGGATACGAGACAACGTCGCTGGCGCTGACGGGTCAATTACCACTGAACGATGTTGTTGTCTTTACCGTGCTCAAGGTGGCGGCGGTGGCCGTGACGATGGCGGGGCGCATGGGGGGCGGGGTATTTTCGCCCTCGCTGATGATCGGCGCGCTGACGGGCTTGGGCTTTGGGTTGGTTGCCACAGGTCTTTTCCCGGATGTGTCAGGCTCTGCCACGCTTTATGCTCTGGCGGGCATGGGGGCGGTGGCGGCGGCGGTGCTGGGCGCGCCCATTTCCACCACTTTGATCGTGTTCGAGCTGACGGGGGACTGGCAGACGGGGCTGGCCGTGATGGTGGCGGTGTCGATGTCGACCGCGCTGGCCTCAAAGCTGGTGCATCGCAGCTTTTTCCTCACCCAGCTTGAGCGCAAGGGCGTGCATCTGGCCGCAGGGCCCCAAGCCTATCTTTTGGCGATGTTCCGGATCAACACGGTGATGCGCAGGCCCGACCATCCGCAAGCGGCGGATGAGGCGCGCTGTTGGGAGATGATTGGCGATGCGATCTATGTGGATGCCGGGGCCACGCTGGAAGTGGCACTGCCGATCTTTGATCGGGCGATGGTGCCGTTTATCCCGGTGGTGACACTGACGGGCGAGGGAAACGCGCCCGAGTTGCAGGGCGCGCTCTTTCATGTGGATGCGCTCAAGGCCTATAACCGGGCCTTGGCGGCGACGGCGGCCGAAGAACACAGCTGAGGCCGCCGGGCTGGTCTGTTTGCATACGCAAAGACGCCCACCCGCCGACCCGCACGCGCGTTGCTCAGATCTTTTCGACCGTGATCTCATCACCCGCGTAGAAAGCCAGATGATCCTTGATCCGCGCCACGTCTTCCAGCGGTGCCTCATAGCTCCAGACCGCGTTTTCCAGCGTCTTTGACTTTGTCACCACCGAGAAATAGCTGGCATCGCCCTTGTGCGGGCAATGGGTGCTTTTGTCGGTCCGGTCCAGAAAGGCCATCGCAATATCATCGCGCGGGAAATAGATGACGAACGGGTAATCGCCCTCTGTCAGTTCCAGCGCGTTTTGGCTTTCGCCCAGCACAGCGCCACCTGCGCGCACCGTCCAAGTCCCCGGTGCTTTGCGGATCGTGATGTGATCAGCCATATGCGTGCCTCCTGCGAATGTCATGATATCTGTCGTGAAGGTAGGGTGTAACAGACCCGTGACAACAGCGCCAGCGTCAGAGCGGTTCGGTCGCCTGTTGCAGCCATGCAAGAGCGGTTTCCGACACCCGTGGCCCGATCTTGGCCAGTGTTTCCGCGTGATAGGCATTGAGCCATGCGCGCCCCGGCCCATCCAGCATCTCGGCAACGATCAGGCGGCGGTCAATCGGCGCAAAGGTCAGCGTTTGCCAGGACAGCATGTCGCGGTGGGCGTCCCCCCCTTCGGGCACCTCTGCCACCTCTGCCACAATCAGGTTCTCGATGCGGATGCCAAAGGCCCCCTCGCGGTAATACCCTGGCTCGTTCGACAGGATCATGCCCGCCACGATCGGCACATGGCTCACCCGGCTCAGGCGTTGGGGCCCCTCATGCACCGACAGGTATGCACCCACGCCATGGCCCAAGCCGTGATCGAAATCCTGGTGCGCATACCACAAGGGGGCGCGGCCGATGGCCTCGATATCGCGGCCCGCGAGCCCTTTGGGCCAGATCAGACGGGACATGTTGATCATGCCCATCAGCACGCGGGTGAAGGCGGCACGCGCCTCAACGCGCGGGTCCCCGATGGCGATGGTGCGGGTGATGTCGGTGGTTCCATCCAGATACTGCCCGCCGCTGTCGAGCACGATCAGGTGACCGTCTTCGAGCCTGCTGTCGGTCTCTTCGGTCACGCGGTAATGCATGATGGCCCCATTGGGTCCCGCACCCGCGATGGTTTCGAAACTGATGTCCTGCAGGGCGTTGTCGCGGCGGCGCATCGCCTCCAGCCGGGACACCACCTGCGTCTCGGTCAGGGTGCCGGGGGCCTGGGCATCAAGCCAGGCCAACAGTTCTACCACTGCTGCTCCGTCACGCAAATGCGCCTCGGCGCTGCCCTTGATCTCGGCCGCGTTCTTGCAGGCCTTGGGCAAGGAACAGGGGTCATCGCCCCATTGCACCCGGTCCCCGATGGCATCGGCCACGCGGACGGGGACAGAGCCCTTGTCGAGGCAAACAGGACCCGCAAGCGTCTCTAAAAACGGCAGGAAATCTTCTGGCGCATGACAAGTCACATCCGAGCCTAAATGATCGCGCACCTCTCCCAGCTTGGCCGCGGCCATGAACAGATCCACCGCCCCGCTTGCGTGCAACACGGCAAAGCCCTGCGCAATCGGATTGCGCGGAATGTCCGCCCCGCGAATGTTCAGCAACCAGCACAGGCTGTCGGGCAAGGTGATCACGGCCGAGGTACAGCCTGCCTCCGCCAAATCCGCTCCCAGGCGGGCACGCTTGTCCTCATGGCTTTCGCCTGCAAATTCAAGGGGGTGTACCTTAGCAGGCTCGGCGGCAGGCGCTGGCTGATCGGGCCAGATACGGTCGACCAGATTGCCCACCTGAACCAGCTCAACCGATGTCCCGGCCAAGGCATCACGCGTCTGCGCAATCTGACCGGGCGTGTGCAGCCAGGGATCAAACCCAACCCGACCCCCCTCAGGCAATTGCTCTTTCAACCAAGCGGCCAAGGACACCTCGGGCCAGGGCACCGGCGTATAGACATCCGCCACCTGCGCCTTCACTTGCGTCCGGTAGCGGCCATCAATGAACACGCCCGCCACATGCCCCAAAACGGCACAAAACCCCGCCGATCCGGTAAAACCGGTGAGCCATGCCAGCCGCTCATCCCGGGCCGAGACATATTCCCCTTGATGGGCATCCGCACGGGGCACCAGAAATCCGTCCAAGCCCTCCGACTGGATTGCAGCGCGCAAGGCCTCTAGGCGGGGCGGCCCCTGCTCGGGTCGGGCGGTGACCTCAAATGATTGAAACATGCCCAGTCCCTCTTCTCTGTTGTAAAAAATCTTCCCCGGAGGCTCGGCTTCAGCCCGCGCGCTTCATGCCCATGATGCGGGCCCGTGCCCTTGGGTCGCTGTCAAAGAGCGCGGCCAATTGCTCGGTCATGGCGCCGGCCAACTGCTCTACATCCGTGATGGTCACCGCGCGGTCGTAATAGCGGGTCACGTCATGGCCGATGCCGATGGCCAGCAACTCGACCTGCCGCTTGCGCTCGACCAATGCAATCACATCGCGCAGGTGCTTTTCCAGATAGTTGGCCGGGTTCACCGACAGCGTGCTGTCATCCACGGGCGCGCCGTCCGAAATCACCATCAGAATCTTGCGAGCCTCGGGGCGGCTCACCATCCGGCGATGGGCCCATTCCAGCGCCTCACCGTCGATATTTTCCTTCAGCAGGCCCTCTTTCATCATCAGACCCAGATTCGGGCGCGCCCGGCGCCAGGGCGCATCGGCGGATTTGTAGATGATGTGGCGCAGGTCGTTCAAACGGCCGGGTTGGGCCGGGCGGCTGTCATTCAACCACGCCTCACGGGCAAGCCCGCCTTTCCACGCGCGGGTGGTAAAGCCCAGGATTTCCACCTTCACATTGCACCGTTCCAGCGTGCGGGCCAGAACATCGGCACAAATGGCGGCAATTGATATGGGGCGACCCCGCATGGAGCCTGAATTGTCGAGCAGCAACGTCACGCAAGTGTCGCGGAACTCGGTGTCTTTCTCGACCTTGAAGGACAGGGGCGTCGTCGGGTTGGCCACGATGCGCGCCAGACGACCCGCATCCAGTGTGCCTTCCTCCAGATCAAACTCCCAAGACCGGTTCTGTTGTGCCTGCAAGCGGCGCTGCAACTTGTTGGCCAGACGGGAAACGGCGCCCTTCAGGGGCTCCAACTGCTGGTCGAGATAGGCGCGCAACCGTTCCAGCTCGACCGGTTCGGCCAACTCCTCTGCCATGACCTCTTCGTCATGGGTGTCGAGGTAGACGCGGTAATCGGGATCGGCCTCGGAAACAGGTTGCGGGGCAGGGGGCTCCAGCGGGGCCTCGCCCTCGGGCATCTCGGCTTCCTCGCCCATCTCCTGATCGGCCATGTCGTCCATGGTGACCTGGGCCTGCGAGGCATCCTGCTGCTCCTCTTGCGAGGATTCAGGCGTGCCTTCGGCATTCTCGTCGTCCTGATCATCCTGACCGGTGCTGTCGGGATCCTGCTCTTCTTCTTCGCCTTCTTCGGCCTGGTCTTCCTGGTCTTCGTCCAGCTGATCGGGGTCATCGCCCAACTGATCGCCATAACCCAGATCGCTGATGATCTGGCGGGCAAAGCGGGCAAAAGCGCCCTGATCCTCAAGGATGTCTTCCAGGTTTTCCAGCGTGCCGCCCGCCTGATCTTCGATGAACCCGCGCCACAGCTCCATCGCGTTCTCGGCCCCGGGGGGCAGATCGCGGCCCGTGGCCAGATGGCGGATCAGGTAGCCAGCGGCGACAGACAAAGGCACGTCACTGGCCTGTTTGCACTGGTCATAGCCGCGGCGCATGGCGTCATGCTTGATCTTGACGTCGATATTGCCGGCCGTCCCGGGCATGTCGCGCGCGCCCACAGCCTCACAACGGGCGGTCTCCATCGCCTCATAGAGGTCACGCGCCATCTCGCCCTGCGGGGAATAGCGGGCATGGGTCTGCCCATTGTGATAGCGGCGGTGCAGGGCCAGCGCATCAGCGGTGCCGCGCGCCAGCAAAACCTCGTCGCGGGTCATCCGGCGGGAGACCTGCGGCAAACGCATCGCATCGCCGGACACGCCCGACGGATCAACGGAGTATGAGACGTTCAACTCAGGATCATTCGCCATGACCTTGGTCGCCTCAGCGAGGGCCTTTTTGAACGGATCTGCGGGATTGTCGTTGTTGGTGCTCATTCGGAACCGCCTACGGAATGGTCAGACAAGGTTTGGCGCCCGGTCGCCAAAGCAACCAACACATCCACATGAATATCAAGAGCGTCGATGACTTCATAGCCCACCGCGCGCCCGTCAAAGGCCAGGTTCAGATCGGTGCCTGCCAAAACAACGGCCTGGGCCCCCTTTTGCTCAACCAATATGCGACCCTGCTCGATGAAATAGGCGCGTTGGGCATCATTGCACTGACCGGCCACGGCCATATCGGTATAGGCATCGCCCGAACCCTCCAGATCATCGGGCGCAACCGCGCGGGTCTGCGCCAATTGGCCAAACAGCCGCGTGCGCATGACAACGGCAGTGCCCAGCAATCCCACAGTCTCAACCCCCCGAGACGCAAAAAACGCATCCAGTGGTGCCACCGCACTGACCAATGGCAAGGCCGACAACGGCACGGTTTCGTCAAAACAGAAATGCCCGCCCAGCGACGTGATCGCGGCACAGTCCGCGCCGGCCGCTTTCAACCGGTCGATCAGACCCGCATAGACCCGGGCCTGCGCATTGCGATCGCCCGCCCTGTTATTTGCCAACAAGGTGTCGACATCCGCATTCACGATGGTCAGTTCCAATGGATGACCAAGGCCTCGCATCGCAGCGGTCAGGCGCGTGTAATACGAAACGGTCGCTGCGGGACCGATACCGCCAATCAGGCCGATATGCATCGTGCCTCCTTCGCGTTGCCTTACCCCAAGCTCACGCTCGCAGCACTCTCCGGCAGTTCCTCGTCAAACAGACGCTGATAGAACTCGGCCACCGTCTGACGCTCCAGCTCATCGCATTTGTTGAGGAAGGACAGGCGGAACGCATAGCCCACATTGCGGAAAATCTCGGCGTTCTGGGCCCAGGCGATCACCGTCCGGGGGGACATCACGGTGGACAGGTCGCCATTCATGAACGCGGTCCGGGTCAGGTCGGCCACGGTCACCATCTGCTTGACGGTCTTGCGGCCTTCGGCGGTGTTGTAATGGGGGTTCTTGGACAGAACGATGGCGGTCTCGGCGTCGATGGACAGATAGTTCAGAGTGGCCACCAGCGACCAACGGTCCATCTGGCCCTGGTTGATCTGTTGGGTGCCGTGATACAGACCCGTGGTGTCGCCCAGACCAACGGTGTTGGCGGTCGCAAAGATGCGGAAATAGGGGTGGGGCGTGATCACCTTGTTCTGGTCCAGCAGGGTCAGCTTGCCATCAACTTCCAGAACACGCTGGATCACGAACATCACGTCGGCCCGGCCCGCATCATATTCATCAAAGACGATGGCGGTCGGCGTACGCAAGGCCCAGGGCAGGATTCCCTCTTGGAAATCAGTGACCTGCTTGCCATCCTTTAACTTGATGGCATCCTTGCCGATCAGGTCGATCCGGCTGATATGACTGTCAAGGTTCACACGGACGGTGGGCCAGTTCAGGCGGCTCGCCACCTGCTCGATGTGGGTCGATTTGCCCGTCCCGTGATAACCCTGGATCATCACACGGCGGTTGTGGCTGAAACCTGCAAGGATGGCGAGGGTGGTGTCAGGATCAAACTTATAGGTGCTGTCCAGTTCCGGCACGCGTTCGGTGCGGTCGGCAAAGCCCTTGACCACCATATCGGTGTCGATGCCAAAGACTTCACGGACGGAAATCTCTTCGCTGGGTTTCGCATTGATATCGATCGCGCCGTCCGCCATTTTGCCGTTCCTTCAAAAGCATAAAACGCGCCCCGAATGGGCGCGCCGTTCGTGGTGCAACATAACGCGGCAAAGGGCAAGGGGAAGGGGCAGCGGGTCGCATCAAAAAAGCGTCGCGGCGCGCCGCAAACAAAGCCTGCCGCCTCCCATCAGACCAGTTTCATCGCAACCTGCGTCGCACTGGACCTAAACACGCGTTTACTTGAAATTCCGGCTCGCTTTGATCTGATCCCAGGCCCACACGACCTCTTGCAACTGCTCTTCCTGGCTGCGGTCGCCACCGTTCATGTCGGGGTGGAGCACCTTGATCAGCGCCTTATAGGCCTTGCGAACCTCGGCCTTGGTCTCGGCGGTGGCGGCATCCAGAATTTCAATGGCGCGCTTTTCGGTGGGGGGCAGTTTGCGGCCGCCACCGGGCTTGTTGCGGCCGGGGTTCTGGGTGCTGTTCTTGCCCAAGACCTGATGTGGGTCCTCGATGCCCAGCCGCGCCCAGGCGCGTGCCTCAGGGTCAGTCATGGGCTTGGTGGCGCGTTCCCACACCTTGTCCTTGGATTGTTGGGCGTTGATCTCGGCCTCGGTCGTGCCGTCAAAGAAATTCCATTTCAGGTTATATTCGCGCACGTGCTGCTGGCAGAACCAGAAATAATCATCCAGCACATCGGGGGCCTTGGGGGCGCGAAACTTGCCCGCTTCTTCACAACCCTCGTGATCACACACCCGGGTCGATGTCTCGGACGCACCGGACATGCCCCGCCGCCCGCGGGGATTTTTCTTTTTCGCCGACGAGACGGACATGTCAAAACCGAAGGGATCTGATTTGGTCATAGCAACGGTCCTTTCCGACTCAGGCGCTCAAGTTTAGACTTTGGGGATCAGGATTGAAGGGGGTAGGACAAAAAAATGTCCCAGACACAAAAAACAGTGCGGCAGGAAATCGAAGACAAGCTGCGCGCAGCCTTCGCGCTGCGAGAGATAGTGGTTGTGGACGACAGTGCAAGCCATGCAGGCCATGCCGGCGCCCCTGCGGCGGGTGAAAGCCACTTTAACGTCATGATGCGTAGCGGTGATTTTGAAGGGAAAAACCGTCTTGCACGACATCGGGCCGTGCACGGTGCGCTTGGTCCCGACCTCATCGGGCGCATTCACGCGCTGGCTCTTGATCTCGACGTTTAAGAACGTCGATCAAGCATCTGTTTCTTTGGGTTTTCTTGTCGCAACAAGGCTTCTTAAGGACGCCGTCATGCCCGACACCTCACTGGTTTCTTCCACCCCGTTGTCGGGCAACATCTGCGTGGCTCCGGGCCCGGGCTTGAAGACCGCTTTTTGAGGCGTGTGGGGCGTCTCTTCCTCAGAGGCGTCTGTGGTCTCCTCTGCTGCCGCGTCGGAAACGGTGTCGGCCTCGGGCGCGTCCTCCTTGATCACCGCCGATGCGACTGCGGCAGACGGCGCAACTTCGGCCACAGGGGCGGGCGTGCTATCCGCTACGGCTGTTGTCACAGGGGCAACCGGGGTTACTTCGGGCACGGGTGCGGGCAGCAATTCAGGCTCAAACGCATCCATTGGCGCAGCCACCATGCGGCGAAACACCATCACATTGCGCCATTCGGTTGTTGATCCGGTCAGGCCGGATCGTTCAATCGAGGGCAGGGTTTCGCTGCGCTGAAATTCCCAGCCGTCGGCCCCCATCTGGTTCATCAGCGTCTCGATCGCGTTGGCGAACCGTTCTTCTGGCCCCTTGATCCCGCGCGCCTTCAACCCCTTCGAGGGGGCGGGCACGACTTTATATTCCCAACCGGCCATGACTCGCCTCATTGATGTCTTTGTTCGGCGCATATAGCGCCGGTGCGCGACCGAGGAAAGCCCGCAGATCGGTCAATGCGGCGTGCGCCGTGGCGTCAACGCCGCTTGATGCCGATGCTTGCGCCCACCCGTTCGGGACGCGGCAGGGCGGCATGGGCCGCATGCAGGGCGGTCACCTTGGCCAGCACCTCGCTTGGCATCGGCGCCACGCGCGGTCCCGATTGATCCACATGCAGGGTCAGTGCCTCACCAGTGGCGGCAAGCCACCCATCCTCGTGCCAGATTTCCTGATAGGAATGAAATCGTTTGGCATCAAAATCAATCAGTTGAAAGGTGACGTTGACGGGGTCGTTCACATGCAATTCGCGCAGGTAGGCCACATGAAACTCCGCCACATAGGTCGTGTTGCCAGTGGCCTTGTGGTAATCTGGGCCAAAGCCCATCTGCTCATAAATCTCATCCGCGCACAGATCAAAAAGCACGTTGTAATATGCCATGTTCAGATGGCCGTTATAGTCGATCCACTCCGGTTTCACGGTCAGAGTCGAAGAACGAAAAGGCGCGGTCATGGGCAACTCCCTCAGCATGGTACCACCACGGTACGACAGGCGATGGGCGCGCGAAAGGGACGGATGTCGATTGCGCAGCCGAGCGGGGATGATACCCTGCACCCCGTTGCGCATTCGAAAGACCGCCCCATGACCCAATCCGATGTCCAGGCCCAATACGAGGCCTACCCATACCCCGAGCGCAAGCCCACCGACGAGCGCAAGCGCCTGATCTCCGGCTCCCCCTCGCTGCCCGTTGAAATGGATCACTGGCTGTGGGGGGGCGCGCGCGACTGGTCCCAACCCTTGCACGCGCTGATCGCAGGCGGCGGCACCGGTGACGGGCTGATGCAACTGGCCCAGACCCTCAAAGACGCAGGCCGCCCCTATAATATCACCTATCTCGACATGTCCACCGCCGCCCGGCGCATCGCCGAAAAACGGGCCGCGATCCGCAAGCTGAAAAACATCACCTTCGTCACCGGATCGCTCTTGGACGCAGGCCAATACGGCCCCTTCGACTACATCGACTGCTGCGGCGTGCTGCACCATCTGCCCGACCCGCAGGCGGGGTTCAACGCGCTGGCCCACGCGCTCAAGCCCCAGGGCGGCATCGGTCTCATGGTCTACGCGCCGCACGGGCGCTCCGGCGTCTACCCGCTGCAAGCGGCATTCAACCAGTTGCTGCAAGGGGTGGAGCCGCGCAAACGGCTCAAACGGGCCAAGGCAATCTTTGAGGGGCTGCCCGACGCCCACCCGTTCAAACGCAACACGCGGCTGGTGGACCACAAACAGGGGGACGCGGGGTTTTATGACCTGCTGCTGCACAGCTCTGACCGGCCCTACACGATCACCGAATTGATGGGCGCGCTGGACGGGGCAGGGCTGGAACACGTAGGCAGCCCCGAGCCCATGCTCTACGACCCCACCACGCTGGTGGGCGACGTGACCGGGATGGCGCAAACAGCACAAATGCAATTGGCCGAAAACCTGCGCGGCACGTTCAAAACCCATGTGGCCTATGCGCGGCTCAGGGGGCAGGTAGTCGCCCCCAAGGGCGATGCGCACGCAATCCCCCACCTGCGCATGGTGGCCGCCGCCGACCTCGCGGCCCATGTCAGCAAACGGGGGCAGATTACCATCGACACGGCGGCAGAGGCGTTCACCTTCCCGGTCGATCCTCAGGCCGCCCCCCTGATCGCCCACATCAACGGGCGAAATTCACTGGAGGCGATCCAGCAGACGGCAGAGCAGGACACAACCACATTCGCCCCCCTCTGGACCCAAATCGAAACCGCCCTCTGCGGCGCAGGGATGATGCACTATTCCGGGCTATTGTCGGGGTAGGGATCAGTCCGACAAAGCCTCCAGATCGGCCAGGATAGCGTCGCGCACGCGGGTGGTTTCGACATACTCGAAAGACATGTGCTCCGGGTCAAAAACCTCCAATGCGCGGTTCGCCGCTGCACAGGCGGAGGTCAAATCAGTATGCGGATACGACGCATCAATCCTTGACGCCCGCGAATGTAGCGCAATGGAGAGGTTTTTCTGCGTCATGGCCCACTGCACGGGATGGTCTTCGCGGGTGCGCACCTCAAGCGCCGCGCGATAAGCTGCGACCGCCTCTGTTGACAGTGTTGCCCCTTGCGGCCCGTCGGTGCGGATCGCTTGGTTTTGAAGAGCGTTGCCCAGGTTGTTTTGCGTCATCGCCCAATTTACTGAATGGTCCGCGCGGGAATAAATCTCTAACGCTGCGCGAAAGACGTGTACCGCTTCGGCCAGCAACTTGGCGCCTGTCGGCCCGGTGGTGCTATTGCCTTGGTCTCCAAGGGTGATGCCAAGGTTGTTTTGCGTCATCGCCCAATCCAGCGGATGGTCTGAGCGGGTGCAGATTTCAAGAGCCTCGCGATATGCGTCCACGGCTTCTGAAAAAAGCTGCGCGCCTCTGGGGCCATCGGTGCGGATACCTTGGTTTCTAAGAGCGATGCCAAGGTTGTTTTGCGTTATCGCCCAATCCACCGGGTAATCTGAGCGCGTCAAAACTTGAAGCGCGGCGCGATAAGCGCTCACCGCCTCCGCGAGCCGAGTAGCCCCTTGCGGCCCGTTGGTGCGGTTGCCTTTGTTTTGTAGCGCCAAAGCAAGGTTGTTTTGCCCAACTGCCCATAGCTTCGCATCTTGTTCGCGCAAATCAACAGTGAGAACTTGTTGGATGATTTCTGCCGATTTTGTTAGGCCGTCTCCACCATAACGCAGCCCATGGTCATAAAGCATCGGAAATGCTTTGTTCGCAGCTTGAATACGCCGTCGTGCAGGCTCCAGTGGGTCCACACTCCCAAAACTGTCTGCCGCGGCACACAGAATGCGAAAGGCCTGATTCACCCGCCCGCGCAACAATGCATTGTTGGCCCGCAACTCGGCGGTCTTTGCTGCCTCCTCTAACTCGACCTCCTGTACGCGGCTCAGCAATTCCTCAACCTCGTCGAGATCAACACGCGCTATGGCATCTTGTGCGGCGGCTTTCAGATTCGACAACCGCTTCAACCGATCGTCAATCGAATCCACTTCGGCCTTGAGGACGCGATGCTCATCCGCTTTCAGTGTCAGCAACCGACGCAACTCATCGTCCGGCAAAGAAAACGCACCCTCCAACTCAAACCGCGCCCCAAGGTTCTGCAATTCCTCCCGGCTCAGTGCCGGAATGTTTGCCAACTGCTCCGCAGCAGGCCGCGCTTGCCGGATGTGCTCCGTCTCAGCCGCTGAAATCGCCAATGCGTCACAGAGCTTTTGGATCGTCGCCTCTTGCGGCGTCACCCGGCCATTCTCGATCCGCGAAATATCCGCCTTGCGCGTGGAATCACCAAACACATCGCCCGCCAGCGTTTCCTGCGTCAACCGGGCCTCGCCCCGTTTGCGTTTGATCAGCGCGCCAAAGGCGACCGGGTCCAACAACTTTCCACAACTCCGAACAACTTGGGCCAACGGCCGTTCCGCATCTTTCCCACAACGAAATGTGCAGTCGAATACGGCACCTTATCCCTGCGCATCACAGTAACCACGTCGGGCCCGACGCTCAATCTGAAAGGGAAACAATGTTTGAGCGTTTGAAGAAAGCCATGAAATTCTGCGTCTGTCATCACGGCCTTTACGGAGGGCTCTGTGCCAGCCACAGTTGGGCGGCTTGGGCCACGCAAAAACCCGAAGTCTATCTGCCGATGGTGCTGCTTTATGCGGTGCTTGCGTGGCGGGGGTAAATGAGTAAACGCGGGCAGGGGTTACGCAAAAGTAAACCTGCCCACTCAAACATTAACGCCGCCCGAAAGTTAACGGATCATGACCTGCGCCGACCGGCTCAAAATGTACATTTTGACCGCCAAACCGTACGTTTGCTCCATAAGGCCCGAAAGTCAGCAGTTTGGCGGCCCCTCAAAATGTACATTTTGAGCGCGTAACTGCACGGTTTCGCCAAAACGTCCCACCGAACGCCCCATTAACGGGGGCGCTTTAACCCAGCCCCAGCTTCGCCGCCACCAACGCATTCACCGCCTTGGGGTTCGCCTTGCCGCCCGTCGCTTTCATCACCTGACCTACGAACCAACCCGCCAGTTTCGGATTGGCCTGCGCCTTCTCCACCTGTGCCGGATTGGCGGCGATGATCTCGTCCACAGCCGCCTCGATCGCGCCGGTATCCGTGACCTGTTTCATGCCTTCGGTCTCGACAATCTCGGCCGGGTCGCGCCCGGTTGTGTAAGCGATTTCAAAGACTTCCTTGGCGATCTTGCCCGAGATGGCATCCGAGGCGATCAGGTCCACGATCCCGCCCAGTTGCGCGGGCGTCACCGGGCTGTCGGTGATATCGCGGTCGTCCTTTTTCAACCGGCCAAACAGCTCATTGATGACCCAGTTCGCCGCCTGTTTGCCATCACGCCCCGCCGCCACATCCTCAAAATAGGCCGCCGTGTCCACATCCGCTGTCAGCACGCTCGCATCATATCCGGTCAACCCGAAGTCTTTGATAAAGCGCGCCTTTTTCGCATCCGGCAGCTCCGGCAAAGAGGCGGCAATGTCGTCAACCCAGCCCTGTTCAATCTCCAAAGGCAGCAAATCAGGGTCCGGGAAATAGCGGTAATCATGCGCCTCTTCCTTGCTGCGCATCGACCGC
Source organism: uncultured Tateyamaria sp. (assembly GCF_947503705.1). GTDB lineage: Bacteria > Pseudomonadota > Alphaproteobacteria > Rhodobacterales > Rhodobacteraceae > Tateyamaria. Next base: position 61,559 of record NZ_CANNES010000005.1, read on the forward strand.
GTTTCACCCTTGTCCGGATCGTACAAACGCGTCTCCTGCTCGACTTCACCGCCGCCTTCAACGATGGCAATCTGACGCCGCGCCTCGACCTCGATCGCCTGCTGGATAAAGCGCATGGAGTTCATATTCTTGATCTCGCAGCGGGTGCCCAGATGGGAAAAATCCTGTGTTTCCTGATACTTCTCGTATTGGCCGGGCAGGCAAATCGACACGTTCACATCCGCCCGCATCGCGCCCGATTGCATGTCTCCATTGCAGGTGCCGAGGTAGCGCAGGATCTGGCGCAGCTTGGTCAGATAAGCCGCCGCCTCCTCAGGCCCGCGAATGTCGGGGCGGCTGACGATTTCCATCAGCGCCACGCCGGTGCGGTTCAGATCGACAAAGGACATGTTCGGATCCATGTCATGGATCGATTTGCCCGCGTCCTGCTCCATGTGAATCCGTTCGATCCGGACAAGGCGCGCCTGGTCGTTCGGCATCTCGACCAGTACTTCGCCTTCGCCCACAATCGGTTGATAAAGCTGGGAAATCTGGTAACCCTGCGGCAGGTCGGGATAGAAATAATTCTTGCGGTCAAAGGCCGATGTCAGGTTGATCGCGGCCTTTAATCCCAACCCCGTGCGCACCGCCTGTTCCACGCAAAACTCGTTGATCACAGGCAGCATCCCAGGCATCGCCGCATCCACAAAGGCCACGTTGGAATTGGGTTCTGCCCCAAAGGTCGTGGAGGCGCCAGAAAACAGTTTCGCGTTCGAGCTGATCTGCGCATGCACTTCCATCCCGATGACCAATTCCCAGTCATGTTTCGCGCCAGCAATCGTTTTGGGCGTCGGGGTCTCGTATGTCAGATCAAGCATTGTCTCACCGCGTCAGTTGGGGCCGGTTTGGGGTGTAGTTCAGGTGGGGGTGCCCCGCAAGAGGGCGCGGCGTTCAGGCCCCTTGGTTTTGCGGGCAAGGCGTGCAAACTGGGCAGATGATCATCGACGAACGCCCGGTGCCCGAGGGCACGCTCATCGCCCCCTTTGCTGTGGCCGAGGGGCATCATGTCGATTGTTTTGAGTGTGCCGTTTCGGCGCCAGTATCGTTACCCGCGTTCATCACCGCCTTCTACACCCAGCCGCTGTTCCGGGCCGAGCGTTTGGTGCTTCGCGTGCTGGCCCGCGCGCCCTCGACCGATGCGGATGTGGCCGCGCTTGCTGCGGGGCAGGCAGACCGCTTTGCCGTGTGGCAGGTTGCGGGGCGCACAGGGGCCGAACTGCTGATGGGCGACCAAAACGGGCGCACGCTGTCGTGGTTGCAGGCAGAGGGGGGGACGCTGCGCTTTGGGTCCGTTGTGGTGCCGGTGCGTGGGCGGCGCGGGAAGCTGACGCTGGGCCCGGTGTTCCTTAGCTTGCTGGGCGCGCACAAAGTCTATTCCCGGGCCCTGTTGTCCGGGGCGGCGCGGCGTCTGAGATAGACGGCAAAAACCCTGACGATGCCATTTCTGCACCGTCAGGGCCAAATTTTCCCGTCGGATCAGGATCTTGCGGGTGCCTCAACACCCGACCATTCCTGCACCATCTCGGGCATCCGTGCGCCCTTGACGGTGATGGCGGCCACGGCGGCGTTCAACTCGGCCAACTCTTCCGGAGTGAAACGCACCGCCGTCGCGCCCGCATTCTGCAGCATATGCGGCATCTGCGTGGTGCCGGGGATCGGCACGACCGAGGGGCCTTGGGCCATCAACCAGGCCAGAGCGATCTGACCGGGGGCGACGTTCTTGCGGGTGCCCCAGGATTTTGCCAGCTCCACCAACGCCATGTTGGCCTCGCGGTTTTCTGGGTCCATCCGCGAGGTATTTGCGCGGAAATCACCGGGGGCAAAGCTGGTGCCCATGTCAATTGCACCGGTCAGAAAGCCGTAGCCCAACGGGCTGAAGGGGACAAAGCCGATACCCAACTCTTCGCAAAGTGCGAGCAAGCCATTCTCGGGCCCGCGCCACAGCATCGAATACTCGTTCTGCACCGCAGCCACGGGCAATTCTGCATGGGCGCGGCGCAAAGTCTCCGGCCCCATTTCGGACAGGCCCCAATGCAGCACCTTGCCCTCATCCATCAGGTCACGCACGGCGCCCGCCACCTCCTCGATTGGCACAGTGGGGTCTACCCGGTGCTGATAGAGCAGCTCGACCCGGTCGGTCCGCAAACGACGCAGCGAGCCTTCGACCGCCTTCTTGATATGGGCGGGGCGACTGATCAATCCCGGTTGCCAGGCCCCGGTTTCGAGGTTGACGTTAAAGCCGAACTTGGTCGCGATCTGCATCTTGTCGCGGATGCCTTGGGACGCCTCGCCCAGAATACGCTCGGACTCGTGCGGGCCATAAACCTCGGCCGTGTCGATGAAGGTCACGCCCTCATCCACTGCGGCGCGGATGATCCTGTGCATCTCGGCCCGGTTGGGGATGGTGGTCTGGAACGTGCGGCTGTGATTCTGCACGCCGAGACCGATGGCGGACACATTGAGCCCGCCCAACATGCGGCGGCCTTCGACCGTCGCCGCCGCGGTGGATTGGGCAGCAGCCCGCTTGGGCGTGACACTGCCCAAGGCAAGGGCGGCGGCCCCTGCAGTCAGAATCGAACGGCGGGTTGGGTTAAGTTGATTGGTCATATCAGTACTCCGATTTTTTCACGTAAAGTCAGATGTGTGGGTTAGCTGCCTGGGGTGTTGCGGACAAAATCGTTGCCCCGCTCTGCCGTGGCGGTAAAGGTCATGGCGTTAACCATCCAACCGGCCTCTGTTTGGGAAAAGCCGTGCACATAGGTGCCCCAGACTTCCCACATGGCATCGCCACCATTTTCCTCCAATGCGCCGCGTTCCATCCGGTTCCAGGCATAGCCGTGCGAGTACATCGTGGCGCTGCCATCATCCTCGAAAGTCACGCGGTGATTGCCGCGCAGGTGGAAGGACGCCTTTTCCGCGGTCAGATTGGCGGACCACCCCGCGATAAGCGCATCGGCCGGGATTGTGGCCGGATCACCGCCAACCAATGAGGTGAAATCCACGTCGATCATGTCGGTGAAAAAGCTGCGGGCCAGCGTCCAGTCCTTGGCATCGACCGCTGCATCCAGCGCATCGGCAATGCGGATCATTTCAGCCTGTGCCACAAGGGTCTCGGCGGTTATCGGCGTGCCGGCCTTGGGGGCCTCGGCCTGCGCGGCAAAGGGCAGGGAAAGTGCTGTGGCGAGCAGGGTGCCGGTCAGTCTGCGTTTCATCGTAGCCTCCATCGTGTTGCTGTGATGGGACTAATCTGGCGATGTCATCGCATAATTAAAAATTCTAATAAGATATGAAGGTGATACCTTCTAGGCATCAATGTCGGCAACCACATTGCGCAGCCGTTCTGTCAGCTTTCCAGGCGTCTTGCCTGTGACAAAGAGAAACTCAATCGGCACCGAGAGCCCGGCCACCCGACGAAACTGCACCTGTTTCGGGGGGCGAGCCATATTGGCCGAGTTGACAAAGGCACAGCCGACGCCTGCGGACACCAGGCTGAGAATCGTGGTTTCGTTTTCCGCCTCTTGCACCACAAGCGGATCAAATCCGATGTGGGCCAAGGCGCCAAACAAGGCGTCATGATAGGCCGGTGCGACGCGGCGCGGAAAGGCCACGACGGGCAGGCCGTCAATGTCGTCGAGGTCCAGCGGCCCGTCCTTGTCAAAGTCCAGATCAGTGGAGGCGGCCAGCACCACATCGTCCACCCGAAGGGACAGGATGTTCAATGTATCCTCGACCAGATTGTCCTGGCGATAGACAAAGGCCGCGTCCAACTCATCCGCCAATAGGGCATCAATCTGGTCAACCGAGCCCATGGGTCGCACGTCGAGCCGGACATTGGGATAGGCGCGGGCATATCGGCTGAGGGCCTGCGGCATGTGCCCGGCCCAAGAGGCACTTTCCAACAGGCCGATCCTCAGGTGGCCTGCCTCGCCCTTGTCGATGCGCCGCGCTTCATCCGCAGCCTTGGTTGAAGCGGCCAGAATTGCGCGCGCCCGGTTGGAAAAGGCGCGACCCGCATCCGTCAGCACCACCCGCCGTCCCTCGCGCAAAAGAAGGTCAACGCCCAATTCCGCCTCGAGGTCGCGGATCTGACGCGACACCGCAGGCTGGGCGATCCGCAAGCGTTCAGCCGCATGGCTGATGCCACCATGATCGGCGACGGCCACGAAATAGCGCAGGTGGCGAAGCTCCATAATCCATGCCTCATGAGTATTGGTTTGGGTATTTATTAGCATTGGAGAGTATCAGTTCAAGGCTTCAATCTAGGGCGACCCTTGGATGGAGACCGAAATGACCCTGAAACATCTGACTGGACCCCTGTTAGGGTTTGCCACGATCCTGTGTTGGTCCAGCTACAATGTTGCCGCGAAACATGGCATCGACACCGGTATTTCGCCTCAGGCGCTAACCTTTTTGCGCTTTGCGGTTCCGGGGGTGATCGCGGTTCCACTGCTGTTGGTCCTGTGGCTGCGGGGGCGGTCTTTGGGCATCACACTGCGGCGCTTGGCTGTACTGGTGCTGCTCGGCGGTCCAGTTTTTGGCCTCGTGGCGGTCAGCGGTTATGTTCACGCGCCTTTGTCCCACGGGCTATTATTTGCGCCGGTGGCGGTCTTTGTCACCACCAGCGTTCTGGGCCGCATCCTGTTGGCGGAACCGCTACGCGCTCGGCGGCTGGCTGGGGCAGGCATTATGTTTACGGGCCTCGGGGTGCTGGTCGGTTTTGGCCTTGGCGATCTGGGGGCAGATTGGGGGCAGGGCGTCGTGCTGTTTGTTGCGGCGGGGGCCATGTGGGGCGGTTATACCGTGTTGCTGCGCCACTGGCGCGTGCCCATGATCCAGGGGACGGTGGCTGTGGCCGCAGGATCGGCCCTGACGGCCATTCCAGCCTTGGGGTGGGTCGCGGCCGAAAGTTTGCTCAGCGCGCCGACCGGGGCTTTGATCCTTCAAGCGGTGATGCAAGGGCTGGTCGGTGGCGTTATCAGCGTCGTCGCCCTGATCGGGGCCGTGCGTCTGATGCCGGTGCAGGTGGCGGGCCTTTTACCGATATTTACGCCCGTGGTGGCACTCGCCCTTGCGGCAGCAGCCTTTGGCACAATGCCCACCGGGGCAGAGATCATCGGCGTGACGATCATCGCTGCGGGCTTTTTGTTCAGCTTTGGCGTCAGGCTGAGCCAGCCATTTTCGTGGTCCCAAACCGGGTCAAAATCGCGCAGACTGCGCTCATGACGACCGCTGACACTGATCCGTTTGCCGCAGAATCTGCGGCGCGCTTGATCCGGGCCGAGCAAAATGGCCTGCGTCTGGCCATCGCCTGCCGGACGCTGGTTACCGGGCTTGCTTTTGCTTGGTATGTGGGCGCACCGATCCTCTTTGACGGGTTTGAACCGCGTCTGGCCGCTGTACTTGTCTTGTTGCTCTTTACCGCCGTGGGGGTGGCGCATTTGGCGGTGATCGGCACGCGCTTTGATCGGTCCTGGATGAAATATGCCGTGTACGCCCTTGATACTCTGTCCATCTGTGCGACTTTTGCTCTGATCCCGATCAGTCGGGCGGACGACGTGCCCCAGATCATCGCCTTTCGGGCCTACGGCATTTACTACCTCTTTCCGCTTGTCGCGATTGCCTGCCTCAGCCTGTCATGGCGTCTGGTGCTGTGGACCGGTGCGCTTTGTGTTGCAGGGTGGTGGGCGGCGTTTGGGTGGGTGATCACGGGGATGCAAACCTACCTGTCTTGGGCCGATATCCCGGCCAATGCCACACGCGCCGATTACGAGCGTGTGTTCTTGTCCATCGACTTTGTCGGGCGGGGCAACCGGATCGAAGAAACCGCGATGCTGATGTTTGGCGCAATGATCCTGGCGGTGGCCGTGTACCGGGCGCGGGGCGTCTTCTTTGCCCAAGTGGCCTCGGACCTTGCAGAGCGACGCGAACGCGATGCGCGCCAGAAAGTCAGCGCGCTCTTGGGAAAATACGTGCCGGCCGAGATTGCGCAAAGGCTGATTGCGAATGATGGCCCGATGCGGCCGCAACGAACGGCGGGCACCGCCCTTGTCATGGATATCGCTGGCTTTACCGCCTTTTCCGCCCAGAATGCGCCGGAACATGTCATCCGCGTTTTGGATGCCTTTTTGTCCGATGCCACGGATGTAGTATCAAAGCATGGCGGCATCGTGATGTCCTATCTTGGGGATGGATTTCTGGTGACGTTCAACGCGCCTATTGGCATTCCGAACCCCGAGCAGGCGGCGATGCAGGCGGCCCGCGCCCTTTTGGGCATTGGGCAGGGACACGGTTTTGACATTCGGGTGGGAATTGCCAGCGGCGATCTGGTCACGGGGACAATCGGCTCGTCTGAACGCCAGTCCTTTACGGTTTATGGGGACGCTGTGAACCTGGCTGCCCGCCTTGAAGGGCAGTGCAAGATCTTGGGCGTATCGGTGTTGGTCGATGCGGCGACGCAAGCGGCCGTGACGGACATCGAACTGGAGGCCTGCGGCGCTCAAAACATCGCAGGGCTTGCATCCCAAGTGCCCGTCTACTGCCTGAGTGGGGAAGGCTGAGCCTGCGTCATACCGCGTGCGTTTCGGCCCCGTTTTCGGTAAAGACCACCCGCTTGCCCGCCGCCAGTTCGCGACGGAAGAGATCCGTCAGATAACGCAGCGCGTCCGCATAGCCCGAGGCGGCAAAACGGTCGGCACAGCGCACCTTGAGCGCATTATCAAACCCGCGTGCGGCATGGGCCCACAACATCGGATGCAACTCGGTCAGGTGGTCCTTGACCACCCATGCCGCGGCAGAGGCGATCTGTGCACGGATGTAATCCGCCTCGTCATGACCCGTGGGCGTGGCGCCCATGGTATTGGCGCAATAGGCCGCGATCAGGTTCACGGTGTACTGGTCCGGCGAGACGCGCAGGATGTCGCGCAATCCGTCGAGGAAAAAGTCGAGGTCAAGGCGGGCGCAGGCCTCCGTATCGGCGGAAATGGCGTCGAACATGACCCACGCATAGGCCCCGGCCCCCCAGACATCGTGGGTCCGCCCGGCGGCACGGCGGGCCTCAAGCTCAAGCCGGTCGTAATCGCCATGCCAGCGGGGCAGCAGGTGGCCACCCAAAGCGCGCAGGGCGCGGGGGTCACGGGGATCAATGTCGATCCAGGCCTCGTAATCAGCAACGATCTTGCGGGCGGGGCCGCCGATGCCACCGATGAGCGCGCACCGGGCTGACGCGAGCAGTGTCAGAGTGTGGTGCTTGGTGTCAAATGCAGCGACAATATCGGCGGCCCGGTCGAAATGGGCGGCGAAGGCTTCGCGGTTGCGCGCGGGTACTTCGATGTCCCAGGCGGTCCCGCGCCAGGCCCAGCCGATGTCCATATGCGCCTTGGCCACGATGGCGGCAATGACCGGATCCTCGGGGTGGTCGGCCAGAACCTCTTCGAGCGCTTCGATACCCGCCAAGAGTGGGGCATCGCGGTCGGGACGGCCCGACAAGAGGGCGTGTTCGGCAGCGCCAACAACATCGGCGCGTGCGCCATAGGCCATGAGTTCGGAGATGGGCATGCCGCCCTGCGTCTTGAGCCGTGCGGCATCCGCCTCTGCGATTGCCTTTGACAGGCCTGCCCAATCTTCTTGCCGGGCCAATCGGAGGCCCCGCAATTGCTGGGCATCGCGGTCGCGGTCTTCGGCCGTGGGGTCGGGGCAGGGGATCGTCAGCGCGCTTTCCAGCGCAGTTGCCATCTGCCTGCGGTTAAACTTCGGTTTCGGTTTCGGCGCAGTTTGCAGAACGCCGTCTAATGCCATGTCGCCAAAAGGGTCCCGCAGTTTGCTGCGGAATTGCGCCAAAGGCGCTAGAATGCGTTCTGCAAATGCCATCGTAAAAACAATCCGTCACTGGTTACTGAGCACGTTGTGGCAGGGAATTGAGACGCAAACAGGGCAGGCTGGCGTCAACAAAGGGCAATTGCCGCGAAGAATTTTTGCACTTACCCGCAGGTGGCGAAACAATGCAATCTGGGGTCGTGGATTGTCCTGATTTGAGCAGGGAATGCCACAGGGCCCGCCAGATTCTATCGTGGACAGCGCGGGCAAGACCCCGCCATATTCGCGGTCATGTTACGTGTTTTGAGCCTTGTTTGCCTGTTCTGGTCTGTTGTGGCCTCTGCCGAAGTGGCAAGCCCCGAACCGGTGCGCCCTGTGGCGCGCGAGGGGGCCTTGCCCCACACCCGCTGGACCCACCAACCGGGACATGCGGTGTGGAACCGTGCGGCGATTTCTGCCCTCAAGACACATGGTCGTGCGCTGGTTGAGATGGTGCCCGGTGACATATCAAACTGGTGCCCGGCATATGATGGCGCGGATGGGGCGGGACGTCGTGCGTTTTGGGTCGGATTTTTGTCGGCTCTGGCCAAACACGAAAGCACGTACCGGCCCGCGGCGATCGGGGGGGGCGGCAAATGGTATGGCCTGCTGCAAATCCTGCCCGCCACGGCCCGGGGATATAAGTGTAACGTCGGTACGGGTGAGGCGCTCAAGAACGGCGCTGCGAACCTCAGCTGTGCCGTGCGTATCATGGCCGTCACTGTGCCCCGTGACGGTGTGATCCACGGCCGTGATCGCAAATGGCGCGGGGTAAGTGCGGATTGGGGCCCCATGCGCTCGCGCGCCAAGCGCGCCGACATTGCAGGCTGGTTGCGCCGCCAGCCCTATTGTCAGGCTTTGGCCCAGACCCGACCCGTCGCCCGTCCGGCTCTATCGGATTGAGCGCCTTTCGGCGCGCACGATGTTTTGCATCTGCCTCCGGCAACTGCGTTTTGTGGGGGCCAGCCCCCACACCCCCGGGATATTTATAGCCAAAAGAAGAACGGGAGTGCCGCGTCAGCCCATGAGCGAGAAGTGGTGTCTTTCGACTTTGATACCGCGCTCGGTCAGTTCGGTCTCAAACAGGTCCGCGGGCGGGGTGGTTTCCAGCGGCAATCTTATTTTACGGCCCGTGATCAGTACCACCGTTGTACGGATCGACAGGTCGAGCCGCGTGTCGAGCCGTAGGTGGCTGATCTGATCCCAGGTGATCGTCCCTTTGCGTCGGCCAGAGAAAAAACTGAGCCCGTCACTGCCCAGCCGCAGCCCGGACCTGCGCGCGCTGATCAGGTCGTAGAGTGCCGGTAGGGTGAAAAGGCCCAAAACCCCCATCAGCCAAGGCGCCGCCTCGAGTTGGGTGACCGCCAGAATAAGCGCCCCCCAGACCAGGATCAGCGTGATCAGGGTGGCCCGGTTTCGGCCAGTGGTTTCAAAAGAATAGGGTTTCATGCCCTCTAGCGCCCACCTGTAACATCCAGCGCGGAACCGGTGATATAGCTCGCCTTGGCGGAGGCGAGCCAGAGGATGGCTTCAGCGACTTCCTCGGCCGTGCCCGCCCGTTTCATGGGCACCATCGGCCCAAGCCGTTCGGCCCTGTCAGGTTGACCGCCCTTGCCGTGAATGTCCGTCAGGATGATTCCGGGGCGCACGGACATGACCCTGATGTTGTCCGGGGCGACCTCGTCCGACAGCCCTTTGGTGAAGGTGTCAATGGCCCCTTTGGAGGCGGCATAGTCCAGGTATTGATTGCCTGATCCCAACCGGGCGGCGGCGGATGACAGATTGATGATTGCACCACCGTCGCCCTGAGCCTGCATGCGGATCACGGCTTCTTTGGCGACCAGTATGGCGCCGATGACGTTGACGTTCATCATCCGCGTCAGACGGGCATGGCCGATCTGAGTCAGAGGGGCGGCATCGGCCACGATCCCTGCATTGTTGATCAGCACGTCGATGCGGCCAAAGCTGTCGTCTGCTGCCTTAAAGATGGTTTGGATATCGTCCGGGTTTGCGACGTCCCCTTGCACGATGACACATTTCGCGCCAGCGGCCTCGACGTCCTTCTGGACCGCTTCGGCATCGGATCGCGAAGCGCGGTAATTCAGCACGAGGTCGTAATCCGGGGCAGCCAGGCGCGCGCAGGCAGCGCCGATCCCGGCAGAACCGCCGGTGATGAGGCAAACGGGGCGTTGGGTCATTTCGGGGCCTTTTTTGATGTCGGTATTTGGTCGGTATAGCGTCGGTGCAAATGTCAGTGTGATACGGTGCCGCGCTGGGCAAAATTTGTGCCGGGACTGTAGACATGAAACCCGTCAAGGTCCCCTTTGCCCACATTTGCTCCTGCGGCGCGCAGCGTGGCATAGCCGAGCGTCAAATGGAACTGCGCGTTGGGAAGAGCATAGAGCAATGCGTAATCCTGGCCTGTCTGCGTCAGTTCGGCCTCGCCCGCGACATGAGTGATCTCACGGGCTTCGGCCCCCTCGAAATTCAATGGCGTGAGAGAGCCGAGCAGAAAGTGCATGTCCTGGGCCAGTGCCACGATGGCCCCCGCCGATGGGTCGAAAGGCAAGTCAGGTACGTCGTCGCCTTGCAGCGGCATGACGGTGCGGGCCACATAGCCTAAAGCGACGCAGAAGTGTTCCCCACCAGTGAAGCCGTCCTCGGCCAGGCGGTGCCCCAAAGGACCCTCATCGTCGAGTTTTCTGATCAGGCGGGGGATGGCCTGGGTCAGCCGTTTCAGCGGGGGGACTGTGACGTCAAAAAGGGTCATGATCTGGCTTTGCTTGAGAGGGTGGGAGCAGGGCAGCAGCCCCGCACCCGCCCCGGGATTTTTTTCGAACAGAGAACAAAGGCGCGCTAGGCTTCTCTGATCCGCGTGATCATTTCGGTAGTGTCGCGGCTCAGGCCCGGGGTGTTTGCAATCCGTTCCAATTCCTTTTGGATCATCGACTGGCGAATGCCATCATAGCGTCGCCAGGTCTGGAATGCCGCGCACATGCGCGCCGTCGTTTGCGGGTTCACCGGGTCAAGCGTGATCAGCCAGTCGGCCAGCAAGGCATAGCCGGAGCCGTCCTTGGCGTGAAAGCCCGCGTGATGCCCGGCCAGTGCGCCCAGAGTGGCCCGGAAGCGATTGGGGTTTTTCCAGTTGAACGCCTTGAGCTTGGTCAGCGCCTTGGCGGTGTCGGCTGCATCGTCAGGGTCGGCGGTGGACACTTGCAGGCCAAACCATTTGTCCATCACCAGCCGGTCGTCTTTCCACTGTGCCTCGAATTGCGACAGGGCCGCGTCGCCGCGCCCGGCACGGATCAAGTTGGCCAGCGCGCTGAGTTGAAGCGTCATGTTGTCGGCGTTGTCATATTGCGCCTGAGCCTGATCGCCGCCGTCCTGCCGGGTCAGCAAGGTCAAAAGGGTACTGCCAAGCGCGCGCATTCCGGATTGGGCGGCGTCGGGCGCGTAGGCCTCTTGGACCTGATTGGCAGCATAGAGAGCGGGCAGGTCATCGGCCATCAAGTCCGAAAGTGCGTATTTCAGCGCGTGCCCTGCGTCCCAGATTGCATCCGGGTCAGGCGTGTGCCCGGTGCGGTGCAATTCGGCGGCCAAGGCCGACTGGCTTGGCAGGTCCAGCATGAGCGACCGATAGGCCGGGTCGAGCGTGTCGTCAGCCAAGAGTTTAGCGATGCCGCTCAACCACGCCTCGTCCGGTGCCTTGCCCTTGGTGATCGTCGAGATCAACGAGGCTCGCGCGAGGTTTTGCGCGGCCTCCCACCGGTTGAACGGGTCCGTATCATGGGCAAGCAGGAACGCGTGATCGGCGGCGTGATCCAGCACCACCGGGGCCGAGAACCCGCGCAGGATCGAGGGCACGGGTTTTGCCGCCATGCCCGGGAACGTGAAGGTTTGGCTCGCATCCGTCAGTTCCAGGATTTGGGTGCCCATCGCCTCGGTTCCGTCCGGGGCAAGCAGGCCCACGGCCAAGGGGATCACTTGCGGTTTTGGGTCGGGCGTTGTGGCGCTGGGCGGCAGGGATTGGGTCACCGTCAGGGTGTAGGTTCCATCCGCGAACCCATCTGTGACGCTGACCGTTGGCGTGCCCGCCTGGCTATACCATCGTTTGAATTGTGTGAGGTCGCGGCCGGTGCTGTCCTCAAACACCCTGAGCCAGTCCTCGATCGTGCAAGCTTGCCCGTCGTGCCGGTCGAAATAGAGGTCCACGGCCTTGGAATATGCATCAGCCCCCACGAGCGTTTGCAGCATCCGGATGACCTCGGCCCCTTTTTCATAGACCGTGGCAGTGTAGAAGTTGTTGATCTCCTGAAAGCTTTCGGGGCGCACCGGGTGCGAGAGCGGCCCTTGATCTTCGGGGAATTGCCGCCCGCGCAGGTCGATCACGTCCGAAATCCGTTTCACCGGCGCGCTGCGCATGTCAGCGGTGAACTGGCTGTCGCGGAAGACCGTCAGCCCTTCCTTGAGGCACAGCTGAAACCAGTCGCGGCAGGTGATCCGGTTGCCCGTCCAGTTGTGGAAATACTCATGCGCGATGATCGCCTCGATCCGCTCAAAGTTCATATCGGTGGAGGTTTCGGGCGAGGCGAGCACCGCAGAGGCGTTGAAGATGTTCAGCCCCTTGTTCTCCATCGCCCCCATGTTGAAATCATCCACTGCCACGATGTTGAACACATCCAGATCATAGGCCCGGCCATAGACCTTTTCGTCCCAGATCATGCTGTCTTTGAGGGCCTGCATGCCAAAGGCACATTTGCCTTCATCGCCGGGGCGGACATAGAGGGCGAGGTCGACCTTGCGCCCCTCGTTCGTGGTAAAGGTGTCGCGGTGGGCGACGAGTTCGCCGGCTACGAGCGCAAAGAGGTAGGCGGGCTTGGGCCATGGGTCATGCCATTCAGCCCAGCCGTCGCCCGAAGCCACGGGGTTGCCGTTGGACAGCAGTGTGCCGTGCGGTCCGTTGATCCGCACGGTGAAGGTGCTCATCACATCCGGACGGTCGGGGTAATAGGTGATCTTGCGAAAGCCCTCGGCCTCGCATTGCGTGCAGTACATACCTCCCGAAAGGTACAACCCTTCCAGCGCCGTATTGGCCTCCGGGTCGATCTGGACCTCGCATTCCCAGGTGAAGGGGATGGAGGGGACGTCACAGGTCAGCCCTTCGGGCGACACGTTGGGCGAAACCGCCTCTCCATCGATCTTGGCGCTGATCAAGGACAGATTCTCACCGTGCAGAAAAAACGTCTGGTCCGTGGCTTGCGCGTTCGGGGCAAAGCGGATCCGGGATGTGACCCGCGTGGCCGACGGGGCCAGATCAAAGGTCAGGTGCACCTCTTCGATCCGAAAGCCGAAGGGGGTGTAGTCAGCAAGAAAGATCGTCTGTGGGCTCGCGTCGCGCATGTGGGAAATACCGCCATTGGGGAAATCAGTTGGGCAGACGTTAGGCGGATGGCTGTCGGGCTGCAAGATCGCTGCGGATGGCTGGCGCGCAGGCGCCTGCGCCCTAGATCGGTCGTTATGACAACGGTTGTTTGGTTCAAACGGGATTTGCGTGTGACAGATCATGCGGCGCTGGCGCGGGCGGCGGCGCTGGGCGACGTCGTGCCGCTCTATATATATGAGCCGGACTATTGGGCACTGCCGGATGTGTCGGGGAGACAGTTCGACTTTGTCGCTGAAAGCGTGGCGGCGTTGGACACGGCATTACAAGGCCTGGGGCTTGGGTTGAGCGTGCGGGTGGGCCGCGTTGTTGACGTGCTGGCCGAATTGCGTCGCGATATCGGATTTGACCGGATGACCAGTCACGAGGAAACCGGCAACGGCTGGACCTATGCCCGCGACCTTGAGGTGGGCGACTGGTGTCGGGCCAATGGGGTCATCTGGGAAGAGTTGGCACAATCGGGCGTCGTGCGCCGCTTGAACGGGCGCGATGGCTGGGCGGTGCAACGCAATGCATTCATGCGCCAGGCGCAGATAGAAATGCCCGGCGCGCTGAGTGGCCCAATCATGACCTCAGACCCGGTCCCGCGCCTGGTCGCGGATGACCCCTGCACTGCGCGGCAGTTCGGTGGGCGGCCCATGGCGCTGTCCCTTCTGGGTAGTTTCCTGACCGAGCGGGGCAAGACCTATCGCCGCGACATGTCCTCGCCTCTGACCGGAGAGCGGGCCTGTTCCCGGTTGTCACCTTACTTGGCCTTTGGGTGCCTGAGCGGGCGCGAGGCGGCCCAAGCCGCAGCGGCGCGCCAGCGCGAGGTCAAAGGCACGCGCGAGGACTGGGGCGGGTCGCTGAAGTCCTTTCAGGCGCGTCTCGCTTGGCGGGACCATTTCATGCAAAAGCTGGAGGATCAGCCGAGCCTTGAGCATCAATGCCTGCATTCCGCCTATGAAGGGCTGCGACCGCTGGACCCGGACGCAGCGCGGCTGGCGGCTTGGGAAAAGGGCGAGACGGGGCTGCCCTTTGTGGATTCATGCATGCGCTATCTGAACGCGACGGGCTGGTTGAATTTTCGGATGCGGTCGATGGTGATGGCGGTGGCATCCTATCACCTTTGGCTGGACTGGCGGGTAACGGGGTTGCATCTGGCGCGGCAATTCACGGATTTTGAGCCGGGCATCCACTGGCCGCAGGTGCAGATGCAATCGGGTACGACCGGGATGAACACCGTGCGGATCTACAACCCGGTCAAACAGGGGCGGGATCAGGACCCGGATGGGGTGTTCACGCGGGCGTGGCTGCCCGAGCTGGCGGCGGTGCCAGATGAGTACCTGCAGGAACCGTGGCGCTGGGCGGGGGCAGGGCAGGTGCTGGGCCGCGTTTATCCTGCACCGATCGTGGATGTGACGGCGGCGGCGCGTGCGGCACGGGACAAGGTTTGGGCCGTGCGCAAGGGCGGGGCGTTCCGGGCCGAGGCGTCGCGGGTGATCGAAAAACATGCCAGCCGCAAAGACCCGCAGCGGCATTTCCTAAACGACCGCGCGCCCAGGCCCCGTAAGGCGGGGGTGTCCGCCGCTCGCGACACCCGCCAGATGGGATTTGATTTCTGATGGGGCGGATGCGGCGCAAGGCAGACCTGCCGCAAAAGATGTGTCCGGTCTGTGCCCGGCCTTTCACTTGGCGGAAAAAGTGGGACAAGGTCTGGGACGAGATCAAATACTGTTCTGACCGCTGCCGTCGCGACGCAAAATCCAGCCGTTAGGCATGGCGCACCAATAGGTACGCCTTACGGGGATTTTGCCGGACTTTGATCGCAAAAATTGAATCGCGTCGAAATCTCATCATTTTGGTAATATTTTCGGACCAATGCTGTTTACGATAGGAAACAGCGGCACTAGGTATGCCCGCGTATACCAAGGACTGGGCGAGGGGCCGACCATGACAAATTACGTTGAACGCGCTGAATTGCAGGTGGCCGATGCCCTTGCAGAGTTCATTGAAACGCGCGCGCTGCCGGGTACGGGTATTGATGTCGCTGACTTCTGGGCCGGGTTTTCCGGCATCGTCCATGATCTTGGTCCCAAGAACCGGGCCCTGTTGGCGGAACGCGCGAGCATGCAGGCAAAGATTGACGCCTGGCATGTGGCCCACCGGGCCGAAGACTTCGACGCCGTTGCCTACCGTGCCTTTCTGAGCGAGATCGGGTATTTGGTGCCGGAGGGGCCGGATTTCGAGATCGAAACCGCCAATGTGGACCCCGAGATCGCGCAAATCCCCGGGCCGCAATTGGTTGTGCCGATCATGAATGCCCGCTTTGCCCTGAATGCGGCCAATGCCCGGTGGGGCAGCCTTTATGATGCTGTGTATGGCACCGATGTGCTGGGCGACCTGCCTGCGGGCAAGGGCTATGACACGGCACGCGGCGCGCGCGTTGTGGCTTGGGCCAAATCGTTCATGGACGATGCTATGCCACTGAGCGGTGCCAAATGGGCCGATGTGGACGGCATTGATCTGGACGGTGACGCGTTGACTTTGACCGCGGGCGGTAATTCGGTCCATTTGGTGGACCCAGCCCAATATGCAGGCCATGCCACCAGCGACGCTGGGCAATGCTATCTCTTTAAACGCAACGGCCTGGGTATCGAGGTGGTGGTGAACCCAAGTGACACCATCGGCGCGACCGACCCGGCTGGTATCGCCACGATCAACCTTGAATCGGCCTTGTCGACGATCATGGATTGCGAAGACAGCGTGGCGGCTGTCGATGCCGAGGACAAAGTTCTGGCTTATGGCAATTGGCTTGGCCTGATGAAGGGCGATCTGAGCGAGACCTTTGAAAAGGGTGGCAAAACGATCACCCGCCAGATGCGTGCAGATGCACCCTATACCGGCCCTGACGGTGCGCCATTTGACGTCAAGGGGCGCAGCCTGATGTTGGTCCGCAATGTGGGCCATCTGATGACCAACCCCGCCATACTGGACCGCGATGGCCTGGAAGTGGGCGAGGGATTGATGGATGCGATGTGCACCACGCTGATCGCCATGCATGATCTGCAAAAAACGGGTGGACTGCGTAACTCCGTCACCCGCTCGGTCTATGTGGTCAAGCCCAAGATGCATGGGCCGACCGAGGTCGCCTTTGCTGACGAGATTTTCACCCGCGTGGAAACTGTGCTGGGCCTGCCTGCCAATACTGTGAAACTGGGGATCATGGATGAGGAACGGCGCACAAGCGCCAACCTAAAGGAATGCATTCGCGCGGCGAAATCCCGCGTCGCCTTTATCAACACCGGTTTCCTGGACCGGACCGGCGATGAAATCCACACCTCTATGGAAGCCGGGCCCATGGTGCCAAAGGGCGAGATGAAAGGGGCTGCCTGGATCGCGTCCTATGAGGATCGCAATGTCGATATCGGTCTGGCCTGTGGCTTGCAGGGGCGCGCACAGATCGGCAAGGGCATGTGGGCCATGCCCGACCTGATGGCCGAGATGCTGGAGGCCAAGATCGGCCATCCCAAATCAGGCGCAAACTGCGCCTGGGTGCCATCGCCCACTGCAGCCACCTTGCACGCCACGCATTATCACCATGTCGACGTGCTGGCCCGGCAGGCCGAGCTGAAGGCTGGGGGGGCGCGCGGCACGCTGGACGATCTGTTGACTATCCCGGTGGCTTTGGGTCGCAATTTCTCGGATCAGGAAATTGCCCGCGAGTTGGAGAACAACGCCCAGGGCATTCTGGGCTATGTGGTGCGTTGGGTCGATCAAGGGGTCGGATGTTCGAAAGTGCCTGACATCAATGATGTGGCCCTCATGGAAGACCGCGCCACCTGCCGCATCAGTGCGCAGGCCATGGCCAACTGGTTGCATCACGGAGTTGTCTCCGAGCAGCAGGTTATGGCGGCGCTGAAAAAGATGGCTGCGGTTGTGGATCAGCAGAATGCAGGTGATGGGGCCTATGTGCCAATGGCGCCGGGCTTTGACGGTGTTGCCTTTCAGGCAGCCTGTGATCTGGTGTTGAAAGGTCGCGTGCAGCCCTCGGGTTACACCGAGCCTGTTCTTCATGCCCGCCGGTTGGAGTTCAAAGCCGCCGGTTGAGTAGGTCGCTCCGTTGGACCGGGGGCAGCCCCCGGACTCCGGGATATATTTGGCCGAGAGAAATGGGGCGCGAGAAGCGCTTGAGGGAAGGAAATAATATGTCGATTTCATTGGAACAGGCGCGGATCATGATTGCGCAGGCTTTGGCAAAAGGCGCTGAGATGGGCCTTAAACCCCTGTCGGTGGTGGTGCTGGACGCTGGCGGTCACTGCAAAGCGTTTGAACGTCAGGACGGCGCGGCCCCCGGTCGGTTCGGGATTGCTCAGGGTAAGGCCTATGGCTCTGTCATGCTGGGCATGGCGGGCACGGCGCAACTGGCCCGGGCTGAACAACAGGGGTTTTTCATGGCGGCCGTCAACGGCGTTTATGGCGGTCAGGTTGTGCCGGTGCCCGGTGGCGTTTTGGTGCGCGACCAGGCGGGTGAGATCGTCGGCGCCGTGGGCGTAACAGGCGACACCTCGGACAATGACGCGGCTGTGGCGGCATTTGGTATCGCTCAGGCGGGGTTTGTGGCGGAAATTTAGGCGATTTGTTCAGTTGCGGCTTTGCGCACAGGCACTTGCGCGCGGGTCGCTCTGTTCACAAATGGCAGCTTTGACTATATCTGCGTCACGCGCAAATTAAGAGGTTGTTCATGGCAAGGCCCATCATCGGCATCATCGCAAATCACCATGTCATCAATGAAGAGTATTGTGTGCAAGCGGCGGGAATGATCAACACCTCCGCTGTTGCGGATGTGGCTGAAGGCCTGCCGCTGCTTGTACCTGCCGAGCCTGACAAAGTGCGCATCGCCGACCTTTTGGAGCATTGTGCAGGCTTTGTCTTTACAGGCGGGCGCGCAAACGTGCATCCCGAGGAATATGGTGAAGAACCGACCGACGCCCACGGGGATTTTGACCGCGCGCGCGATCAGGTCACCTTGCCCTTGATCCGGGCCCTGGTCGAACGCGGCCAGCCTTTTCTGGGCATCTGCCGCGGTTTTCAGGAGGTCAACGTGGCCATGGGCGGTTCGCTCTATCCCGAGATCCGCGAATTGCCGGGCCGCGACAATCACCGGATGCCGCCTGACGGGACGTTGGACGAGAAATTTGCCCTCCGCCATGACGTGACCTTTTCCGAAGGGGGCGTGTTTCACAGGTTGATGGGGCGCCAGTCGGTGCCCACGAACACCTTGCACGGGCAGGGGATCAAGACGGCGGGCCCTCGTGTTGTTGTCGACGGTCATGCCCCGGATGGGACGCCCGAGGCGATCTATATTGACGGCGCGCCGGGCTTTACCCTTTCGGTGCAGTGGCACCCGGAATGGAATGCAAAGGCAGACCCCGTGTCGCGCCCCCTATTCGAGGCTTTTGGTGCGGCGTGCCGCGATTGGTCTAACGGCAAACACGCGCACCCGGTGTTGCGAAGTGCCTGAGATGCGGCTGCGTTAAACAGCGATTAACCTTGGCCCGTTTAGCGTGGGTCCATGCCCAGCTACAATCGCACCGGCCGCGCAGGCGGCCTATATTTTTTCACTGTTCGGTTGGCCGATCACCGGTCTAGCCTGTTGGTGCGCGAAGTCGCGCAGTTGCGTCAGGTGACGCGCCAGACCCGCGATCGCATGCCGTTCGAGATTGTCGACATTGTCGTTCTGCCTGCGGTGATTCACACGATTTGGAAGCTGCCTGTGGACGATTCTGATTTCTCGACCCGCTGGCGGATGTTGAAATCCCTGTTTTCGCGCGGCTTGCCTGCGCCAGAAGTGAGAGAAGGGGTGCGCTTGCGCCCCGGCGAAAAGGGAATCTGGCAGCGTCGGTTTTGGGAGCATGTGATCCGGGATGCGGACGATCTGGCGGCGCACCGCCACATGATCCATAGCGCGCCAGTGCAGGCGGGTTTGGTGAACCGGATGCAGGATTGGCCCTGGTCGTCGGTGCACAGGGCGATTGCGCGGGGCGAAGTGCCGTCGACAAGTCCAATCGGCGACGGATATCACCCCTTGCCACCCGGGTGGCGCACCACAGGTACACCTTACGGGGATGTGGCAAGGGCGCGCCCGGAGCGGCGACAGGCGTAATCCTTGACGCAGTTGTGACATCGCGCCTGAGCTGGCCCTCGGACGTATCCCCGTAAGGCGGAGGTGTCCTCCGCCTCGCGCTATCCATCCTTTACACCGTTTGCCCGCCAGAGATCTGGATGCTTTGTCCGTTGATGCTTTGAGAGCCGGGGCCAACCAGCCAGAGGGCTGCGGCAGCGACCTCTTCCACCTCTAGCAAACGCTTGTGGCGGTTTGCCTCTACCATGACCTGGCGTGCGGCTTCGGCGCTCATGCCTGTGCGCGCGGCGATGGCTGTCTGGTTGCGATCTACAATGGGCGTGTCCACATAGCCCGGGCACAGTGCGTTGAACGTATAGGGCTGGCTCATGTAATCCTCGCTCAGCGACCGGACCAACCCGATCAGCCCGTGTTTTGAGGCCGCATATGCGGCAGCACCCGGCAGGCCCCGCAGCCCCGCGATTGAAGAGACTGCAATGACCCGCCCCCAATCGGTCTGGCGCATACCGCTTAGGCATTCGCGGATCGTCAGGAACGCCCCATCGAGGTTGGTGGCCATCATGTCACGCCAAAATGCCATGTCGGTCTTGTGCAGGCTGCGCCCTTCGGCAACGCCCGCATTGGGCACGCAAATCTGCACCGGGCCGCGCGCCGCCACGGCCGCCGCGATCACATCACAGACAGAGCTTTCGTCGCGCACGTCCATGGCCGCGCCGAACATCCTGTCACCGGCCACCTCGTCCAGCACCGACTGCCGCCGTCCCGTGATGGTGACTTGCGCCCCTTGAGCCGCAAGCGCCTGGGCAATGGCCAGACCAATGCCCGTACCGCCGCCAGTGACCAAAGCGTGTGTGCCGGTAAGTGTCTGTTCCTGAGCCATCGGGCGTTCCTCTGTGTGATGCCATTGAGAGTTGAGCATGGGCTTGCACCGCCCAAGGATCAACCACATCCACGCGGCAGGCCGCCATGTCTGCGCGCAAGGCGTTGACAAAGCGTCAAAATCCCCGTCACCATGCCCGCACCACGGGAACACATATGAAAAGTATTTTGGACATACCGCCGCTTTGGCTGCTGTTTGCGATCCTGATCGCTTGGGTTCAGGCGCGGTTTGCGCCAATGGGGCTGAGCCTTGCGTCCGGGGCGACAGACCTGATGGCAGGCGTTTTCATCGGTGGCGGAGTGCTGTTGATCGCCTTGGCCGCCTTGGAGTTTCGCAGAGCGCGCACAACGATCCTGCCGCATCAGGTTCCGGCCAAGTTGATCACCAGCGGGATTTTCGCGCGCAGCCGCAACCCCATCTATCTAGGCGATGCGTTCATTTTGCTTGGCTTTGTCCTGCGCTTTGATGCGGTGCTGTCTCTGGTCCTGGTGCCGATCTTCATCTGGTGGATCGAACGGCATTTCATCATCCCCGAAGAAGACCGGATGCGTCGTACTTTTCGGTCAGAATTTGCGCGCTATGAACAAAAAGTGCGTCGCTGGGTGTAAATCTTTGCATTAATGTCGCGGTGCGCGCGGCCCCACTCCTTGTAACTCTTCGACGAGGGCGATAGTGGATTTCTGCGCAGCGTGCGCCAAGTTGATCGTTTGGCTTGCCATTCATGACTTTTTAAAGACGGGGGATCTGTTCCCATGAAGATCGGAACACCAAAAGAGACATTTGCCGGAGAGCGCCGCGTCGCAATGACGCCTGAAAGCGCCTTGGCTCTGCAAAAGCTGGGCCATGAATGCCTGGTCGAGACGGGTGCGGGGCTTGAGGCCGGATTTGACGACGCGTCCTACAAGGCTGCAGGCGTCGAGGTGGTCAAGACCGCTGCCGCCCTTTGGAAGGCTGCCGATGTGGTCGCCAAGGTGCGCGCGCCGGACGCGACAGAGATGAAGCGCCTGCGTGACGGTCAAACACTGATCTCGTTCTTCAGCCCCGTTGCGGACGAAGACAAGATGGGCCAGGCCGCCAAGAAGGGTGCCACCGTTGTCGCGATGGAGATGATCCCCCGGATCAGCCGCGCCCAGAAGATGGACGCCCTGTCGTCGATGGCCAATATCGCGGGCTACCGCGCCGTAATTGAGGCGGGCAACAACTTTGGCCGCTTCTTTACCGGTCAGATCACCGCTGCGGGCAAGGTGCCCCCGGCCAAGGTTCTGGTCGTGGGCGCGGGTGTTGCGGGTCTTGCCGCCATCGGCACATCGACCAGCCTGGGTGCCATCACCTACGCCTTTGACGTAAGGCCCGAAGTGGCTGAGCAGGTCGAATCCATGGGCGCCGAGTTTGTCTATCTCGATTTTGAAGAAGAGCAGACAGATGGGGCCGCTACGGGTGGCTATGCTTCGGTCTCGTCGCCCGAGTTCCGCGAGGCACAGCTGGCCAAGTTCCGCGAACTGGCCCCCGAAGTTGATATCGTCATCACCACAGCCCTGATCCCCAACCGCGAAGCGCCCGAGCTTTGGACCGAGGACATGGTTGCCTCGATGAAGCCCGGGTCTGTCATTGTTGACCTGGCGGCTGAAAAGGGTGGCAACTGCAAATTGACCGTCGCGGACGAGAAAATCGTGACCGAGAATGGCGTGACCATCATCGGCTATACGGATTTCCCGAGCCGGATGGCGACGCAAGCCTCGAGCCTTTATGCCACAAATATCCGCCATCTGATGACGGATCTGACACCGGAAAAAGACGGCGTGATCAATCACAACATGGAAGATGACGTGATCCGGGGCGCGACCATTACGCATGCGACCGAAGTCACCTTCCCGCCGCCACCACCCAAGGTGGCCGCGATTGCGGCAGCACCCAAAAAAGAAGCGCCCAAAGAGCTGACGGCCGAGGAAAAACGCGCCAAAGAGGACGCCGCTTTCAAGGCTCAGACGCGCAATCAGTTCACCCTGTTGGGTGTTGGCGGTGCCTTGGTTCTGGGTGTCGGACTGATCCCTGGCATGCCCGCCAGCTTCATGCAGCACTTCATCGTCTTTGTTCTGAGCGTCTTTATCGGGTTCCAGGTGATCTGGAACGTGGCGCACTCGCTGCACACGCCACTGATGGCGGTGACCAACGCGATTTCGTCGATCATCATTCTGGGTGCGTTGATCCAGATCGGATCGACAAGCATGTTGATCACCTTGCTGGGCGCATTGGGTATTTTCATGGCCTCCGTCAACATCTTCGGCGGCTTCCTCGTGACACGGCGCATGCTCGCCATGTTCCAGAAATCTTAAGAGGGCGGGGACAATGGAAAACGCATTCACCATCGCGGCCTATGTGGTCGCAGCCATTCTGTTCATCCTGTCGCTGGGCGGCCTTTCGGGGCAGGAAAGCGCCAAGCGGGCTGTCTGGTACGGCATCGTGGGCATGGGTATCGCCGTTCTGGCGACGCTCGTGGGCCCCGGTTCCGGCCTCTGGTTTGCCTCGCTGGTTCTGATCTCGGGCGGCGCGGCTGTGGGTTATCAGCTGGCCACCAAGGTCGAGATGACGCAGATGCCCGAACTTGTGGCCATCATGCACTCGCTTGTGGGTCTGGCGGCTGTCTTTGTTGGCTTTAACGCCGATCTGATGATCAATTACATCGCTGACATTTATGCAGCCGAAGGGCTCGTGATGGGCGCTGTGGGCATTGATGGCGTGACGGCCGTTGGCCTGCCCAAAGAGGTCTATGATGGTCTGTCGGCCTTTGGTCAGCTGATCGCCAAGAAGTCCAGCGTGGAGATCGGGATTTTGCGGGTTGAACTGGTGCTGGGTATCTGGATCGGCGCGGTCACCTTTACCGGCTCCGTCATCGCCTATGCCAAGCTGGCGGGCGGGTCGTCCAAACTGCCGTTCGAGATTGATACAGGCGCCAAGAAACTGCCCGGCGGGCATTTCCTGAACGCGGCGGCGGCGGGCTTGTCGGTCCTGCTTTTGATCCTCTATCTGAGCGGCAGCGGCTCTTGGGCGCTGGTGCTGTTGACGCTGGCGGGTCTGTTCATCGGCTATCACCTGATCATGGGGATCGGCGGCGCGGACATGCCTGTGGTTGTGTCCATGCTGAACAGCTATTCAGGCTGGGCTGCGGCGGCCATCGGCTTCTCGCTTGGCAATGATCTGTTGATCGTGGTGGGCGCGCTTGTGGGCTCCTCCGGTGCGATCCTGTCTTACATCATGTGTAAGGCGATGAACCGGTCGTTCGTATCTGTGATCCTGGGCGGATTTGGCGGCCCAGCGGGGGAGCAGATGGCGGTTGAAGGCGAACAGATAGCGATCGAGGCCGACGGCGTTGCCACGGCCCTGAATGAGGCGGACAGCATCGTGATCATCCCGGGCTACGGCATGGCGGTGGCGCAGGCACAGCAGGGTGTGGCCGAGTTGACGCGCAAATTGCGCGCGGCGGGCAAAACAGTTCGTTTTGCGATCCACCCCGTTGCGGGGCGTTTGCCAGGGCACATGAACGTGCTCTTGGCCGAGGCCAAAGTGCCTTACGACATCGTGCTGGAGATGGATGAGATCAACGATGACTTCCCGGATACGGATGTGGCCATCGTCATCGGCTCGAACGACATCGTGAACCCGGCGGCACAAGACGATCCGAACTCTCCCATTGCCGGTATGCCGGTTCTGGAATGCTGGAAGGCCAAACAGGTTTTCGTGTCCAAGCGAGGGCAAGGGACCGGCTACTCCGGCATCGAGAACCCGCTGTTCTTCAAGGACAACACACGGATGTTCTATGGCGATGCCAAAGCGTCGATCGACAAGCTCTTGCCCATGATCGACTGACCTTTGGTTGGATATGGAATTTCGGAAGGGCGGGCCAACCAGGTCCGCCCTTTTGCATTGTGATGCGGGCAATGGCGCGCACGGAAGTGTGCCTTGCGCAGATGCGAATGCGGCACGCGGCAATGATCCCTGTAAGCCCAAACTGTCCTGCGTCACGCGCGAAGCTGCTGATTTGCTTGTGACTTTGCTCAATCCACGTCGCTCAAGACGTTCGGCATACCATTGCATTCTTTTAACACGTTGAAATACATGTGAAATTTTGTTTGCTTTGCAAATGTGTTGCGTTATGTCTGTCCCATCAGGCACGGAGCAGATCATGGCCCCCATCGAAGACCACCCGCTGCGTTATAAGCTGGCCAATGAGTTGCACGCGCGCCCTTTCCCGTCCATGCGCGCGCCCTGTGCCGCGGCTTATGTAGCGTTCAAACAGCCCGAAATGGCAGCGAACCGGGACAGGGATGCTGATGTGCAGCACTTGTTTCAACTGCTCGACCGCCACGGTGCGCCACATCCGCAACCCGGTGCCACCCATTATTATGGCCAGATCGGGCGCCATTGGCTCAAGTGGGAGCAGCACACCGAATTCGTAACCTACACGATCTTTTCGGAAGGGGTGCAGGACACTCCTTTTGATCCGCGCGCCTTTGATCCCTTTCCCCAAGACTGGCTGGAAACGGCCCCGGGGCAGCGCATCACCTCGATCCTGTTGCGGGTGGAGGAGCGTCCCAAGGTTGACGCGATTCGCGCCAAACTCCGCGACTGGTTTGTGCCCGAAAGCCTCGCTGTCAGTGCGGTGCTGGATGATGCTGCGGTAATGGCGGGCGATTTTCGGATCGATCAGAACGGGCACATGCGCTTTGCCGTTTTTGCCTCTGAGACGACGGGCCAGCGTCGGGTTGGACGCATCGTGCAGCGTCTGTGCGAGATCGAGACCTATAAATCCATGTCCATGCTTGGCTTTGCCCGGGTGCGCGGGATGGGGTCGCAACTGGGCTCGCTGGACACGCGGTTGACCGAACTGGTCGGCATGATGTCAGAGCCGGGTTCCAAGGCGGAGGAAACGCTGGAATCCCTCCTCGCGATCTCGGCTGAGTTGGAGACGCTTTCGGCGCAATCCTCGTTTCGCTTTGGGGCTACGTGGGCCTATGAGGCGCTGGTGAACCAGCGCATCACCTCGCTGCGCGAGGAACGCTATGACGGCCGCCAAAGCTTTGGTGAGTTCATGATGCGCCGCTACCAACCCGCCATGCGAACGGTTAAATCGGCCCAAGAGCGTCTGGATGCGATGTCGAGCCGGGGCGTGCGCGCGGCGAATTTGCTGCGGACCCGCGTCGACGTGGAACGTTCTGCCGAGAACCAGGCGCTGCTGGAAAGCATGGACCGCCGGTCGGACCTGCAACTGCGCTTGCAGCGCACCGTTGAGGGCCTGTCGGTCGTGGCGATCAGCTACTATGCGGTCTCGCTTGCGGGCTACCTGATCTATCCGCTTGAGGCCCCCACTGGCCTGTCCAAGAACTACCTCACGGCGCTTGTGACCCTGCCGGTGGTCTTTGCCGTGTGGTGGCTCGTCCGGCGCCTACGCCAGTCGGTCGAGAAATAGGGTAGGGCGCGGGCGTACCAACAGGTACGCCTTACGGGGGTTTTTGAAACGTCAGTCTCTTGCCCGTAAGGCGGATCTTGATCCGCCACCACGCCTCAGCGACCGCGGATACGGGGATCAAGAGCGTCGCGCAGGCCGTCGCCAAGGTAGTTCACACCAAGCACCGTCAGCGAGATCAGGATACCGGGCAGAACGACACGCTCGGGATACTGCTCCATCCGTTGCACGGCATCCGCCAGCAGTTTGCCCCATGTTGGGAAGTCCGAGGGAAAGC
This sequence comes from uncultured Tateyamaria sp., assembly GCF_947503705.1. GTDB lineage: Bacteria > Pseudomonadota > Alphaproteobacteria > Rhodobacterales > Rhodobacteraceae > Tateyamaria. The sequence continues at coordinate 87,631 of NZ_CANNES010000005.1, forward strand.
CCACACCCAAAAAGCTGAGCGCGCTTTCGGTGATGATCGCGGTGGCGAGGCCCAAAGTGGCCGACACCATGATGGGAGATACGACGTTGGGCAGCAGGTGCCGAGCGATGATCTTGCCCGGCGTGGTTCCGATGGACCGCGCGGCAAGGATGAACTCGCGTTCTTTCAGCGCCAGAATATCGCCGCGCACGATCCGTGCCGTCTGCATCCAACTGGTGAGGCCTATGACGCTGACGATCAGGACAAACATGCCGCCCTCAGGCCCGAACGCCTCGTTCAGCGGTTGCCGGAACAGGGTGACAGCCACCAGCAGCAAGGGCAGGATCGGCAGCGACAAGACCAGATCGGTAAAGCGCATCAGCCAGAAGTCGGCTTTCTTGAAATAGCCAGAGACGACACCGACGCCCGCGCCAATGACCAACGCCAGGACCATCGCGGCCCAGCCCACAGCCATGGAGGCGCGGCCGCCTGCGATCAACTGTGCGAGAATATCGCGCCCAAGTTGGTCCGAGCCCAGCGGCTTGTTCCAGCCCACTTTGGCCGAACTGTCCCAAAGTCCCACATAGATCGGGCGCATGTCCTTGTTGCGGATGTCGATCTGGGTCGCGTCCACGGTATAAATGTAGGGACCAAAGAGCACCGCGAGGGTGATGAAAATCAGGAACCCACCGCCGAACATCGCACCCTTGTGGTGCTTGAGTTGATCCCACACGTCGATCCATTGGGATCGGGGCGGCTTGGACGGTTCCTTGTCCTGCAGGGCGGCGAGCGGATCTGTCACTTGATCAGTCATAGCGGATCCTTGGGTCGAGGACGCCGTAGAGGACGTCGGCAATCAGGTTGAAAAACACGATCAGGATCGCAAAGATGAAGGTTAGCGTCATGACCATTGGAATGTCGCTGGCAAATAGCGCCGTTAGCAAAAGTTGCCCGATCCCGTTCACCTTGAACACGTTCTCGGTGATGATCGCGCCGCCAAAGATTGCGGGCACGCCCAGAGCAATGACAGTGATCACCGGGATCATCGAGTTGCGCAGGACGTGCTGCATGACCACGACACCCTCGCGCAGGCCTTTGGCGCGGGCGGTGCGTACATAATCCTGGCCCAGATTGTCGAGCATCGAGGACCGCATGTAGCGGCTGAGCTGGGCAGTGGTTTGCAGGGCCAGCACCATCACGGGCATGATCATCTGCATGAACTGGACTTTGAAGCTGGCCCAATCGGTGACAACGTGGGTGGTGTCATAGATCGACGGGAACCAGCCCAGTTGGACCGAAAAGATCACGATCAACAACGGCCCGGTGAAGAAGGGGGGGATCGAAAATCCGATCATCGTGATGAACGTGCCCGACTGATCAAAGACGGAATATTGCCGATAGGCGGAGTAAATCCCGATGGGCAGGGCGATCAGGATGCCGACCACATAGGACAGGCCCACCACCCAGAGAGTCTGGGGAATACGCTGCACTACGATGTCCATGACGGGGCTGCGGGTCTGCCAGGAGATCACGCGTTGCTTGCCTTCGGCAAAGCTGGTGCCGAACCAGTGGTCAATCAGCACCTGCGGCTCGATCCAGAAGAACTGCACCATCCACTTGTAATATTGAACCATGATGGGTTCGCCCAGGCCAAGCGCTTCGCGCATCTTCTCTTTGACTTCGGGCGGGACTGTCAGTGGCACCTGGCTCATGGGGTCGCCAGGGGCCAGCTGCAACAGCATGAAAATGGCAAAACTAATGAACAAAAGCGTCGGAATGGAGAGGACCAATCGTCGGATGATATAGGTCTGCATCGACACCTCGGGGCATTGGTTTCAGGACAAGTAAAGGGTGGTCAGGCACATGCGCGCACGCGCCTGACCGGAAATGAAAAGGGCGACAGGATTACTCCTGCCGCCGCGTCATCAGTTCGACTTGATGCGATACCAGTCTGCGATGTTCCACAGTTCGGAATCCCAGACGTTCAGGTCCACACCGCCCAGCGTGACGGCATGGGCCGCGTTCCGACCACGGTGCGTCAGCGGGATGATGACATATTCCTGCATCAGGATGTCGTTCATCGCCTTGGCCAGCTCAGCGCGCTTTTCAAGCTCGCCTGTGACGGCCATTTCAGCAATCAGCGCCTCGTATTCCTCCGAGCAGAAGCGCATCATGTTGGTGCCCTGCCATTGTGTTTCAGGACGTGGCCGCTTGTCACAAGCCCAACCTGCCATATACGATTCAGGGTCGGTGCCATCGAAGTTGTTGGTGTACATTTCAACGTCGGCATAGAACTTCTGGAACGTGTCAGGCGAACCGGGGTCAGAGCCAAAGAAGACCGACGCGTCGATGTTGCGCAATTCGGTTTCGATGCCGATCTGGCTCCACCAGTCTTTGACAAGCGCCTGATAGTCCTGACGGACGGCGTTGGTCGATGTTTGGTACAGAACCGACAATTCGATGCCGTCCTTTTCGCGGATGCCGTCGCCGTTGCTGTCAACCCAACCGGCAGCGTCCAGCACCGCGTTGGCACCTGCGATGTCCTGGGTTTTGCAGCTTTCGTTCGCCGTGGACGCGTAGATCGCCGGCGCAGGCAGCACGTTGCAGGTCAGTCGGCCAAAATCGCCATAGCCGATCTCTGTCAGCAGAGCCACGTCAATGGCCATCGACATTGCTTGGCGGACCGCCTTGTCGGTCAGGAAGGGATGCGGATGCGCAATTGTCGCGCGCTCGCCTTCGGGCAAGTCGGGCGATGGGTTGGTCAGGTTGATGTGAATACGCTCGACCGATGTGCCAAAGGACACAACGTTCTTGCCACGGCCTGCTTCTTCCATGCGGGTCAGTACGTCAGGCGCGAGTTGCAGGTTCCAGGCATAATCGTACTCGCCCGTTTCATGCACGGCGCGGCCTGCTGCTGCGGCATCGCCACCACCTTTGAAGGTCACGGTCGCAAAGGCGGGTTTGCTTGGATCGCGGTAGTTTTCGTTGGCCGCGAAGGTGATCACGTCATTTGGACGGAATTCCGTTACGGTGAAGGGGCCTGTGCCGATCGGGCCAAAGTTGGCCTCGGTGCACTCGGGCGCCTTGGGTCCGAGGCATTCGGCAAACTGCGCTTTTTGGATGATCGGCGCCTGGGCACCGACAAATGGGCCGTAGGGGAAGGGCTTGGGTACGCCAAAGGTCACGACAACTGTCTGTGCGTCCGGCGTGTCCACAGAAACCACGTCGTTGTATTTTTCGGCCTGGGCACAACCGCCGCCTTCAGCGGTGCAGTACTCCCACGAGAACTTGACGTCTTCGGATGTCACCGGCGTGCCATCGGACCACAGTAGCCCATCGGACAGAACCCATGTGATCTGTGTCAGGTCTTCGCTCACGCCGCCGTTTTCGACGGTGGGCACTTCGTCAACCAGCCAAGGTACAAGTGCACCTTCGGTGTCGTAGCGTGCCAGGGGCTCGATCACGAGGCTGGATGATTCCAGTTCCTTGGTGCCGCCGGACAGATACGGGTTCAAAATGGATGGCGCTTGCCAATAAATGATCTTCAGCTCGCCATCGCGGCCACGGTCGCCGGAATGACCATCGGCATAGGCGAACGGCGCACATGCGACGCTTGCGGCTGCGCCGAGCAGCAGGGTTTTCAGTTTCATGTTTCACTCCTTGTTGGACGCCAGGCCAAGGCCTGATGCCGGTCTTGCGCCGCATTCACTGCGATCGCGTTTCGTTTCCGGCGGGATCGTGAGCGCACTCTTGCCGCGTAAACCTGTGGTTTCACTTCGGTTTTCAAACAGTCCCCCGGATGAACACCTGCCATCGAAACAGAACTTGATGAAAATGCAAGCCTCGGTTGCTCGAATTACTAAGAAAACCGTATGCGGGGTTTGACAGTGCTGCAAGCTTGGCCATAGCCTCAATCAACGGCCCTCGCGGGGCCCTTTCGGGGATAGTTCAGAATGCTTGACGAGACGGGTAGCACGCCCATTGCAGATATCCGTGGCCTGCGGGTCGAATTCCAGACCAAGGATGGCCCGGTTGTCGGCGTCGAGGATGTGTCATTCACCGTCAACGCAGGCGAAACCGTTTGTATTGTTGGCGAATCCGGGTCGGGCAAGTCGGTATCTTCGCTATCGCTGATGCGTTTGGTCGAGTTTGGCGGGGGCGAAATCGCGGGCGGCCAACTGATCTTTGACCGCAAGGATGCCGATAACATCGACCTCGCCCAGACCGATCAGGACCTGATGCGCACTATTCGCGGCAACGAGATTGGGATGATCTTTCAAGAGCCGATGACCGCCCTGAACCCCGTCTTTACCGTGGGGCGCCAACTCACCGAAGGGTTGCGCTTGCATCGCGGTATGTCCAAGGCGCAGGCCGAGGAACGCGCGCTTGAACTGATGAACCAGGTCCGCATCCCCGAGCCTGAGCGCCGCTTGGTTCAGTACCCGCACGAGTTGTCAGGCGGCATGCGTCAGCGTGTAGTCATTGCCATGGCGCTGGCGTGCAAACCGCGGCTTTTGATTGCGGACGAACCTACCACCGCCTTGGATGTGACCATCCAGGCCGAGATTCTGGCGTTGATGGACCGCCTCAAGCGTGAAACGGGCACGGCCGTGATGTTCATCACCCACGACATGGCCGTCGTTGCCCAGATGGCGGACCGCGTCGTTGTCATGTTCCGCGGCAAAAAGGTCGAGGAAGGCCCCGTCGCCGAGATTTTCGAGAACCCTCAGCACCCCTACACCAAGGCGCTGCTGGCCGCCGTCCCCAAATTGGGCGAGATGAGCGGCAAGGCCTATCCTGAACCGATGAAGCTGATGGGCCGCGACCAAAAGGCCATTATGCCGATCCCCGGCACCGAAGAACCGCTCTTGGTGGTCAAGGGTCTGACAACGCGCTTTCCGGTCAAGGGCGGCTTTTTCCGCCGTCTGGTGGCCAATGTGCATGCGGTCGAGGATCTGTCCTTTACCATCAACAAGGGCCAGACCCTGAGTCTGGTGGGCGAAAGTGGTTGCGGCAAATCCACGGCAGGTCGGTCGATCCTGCGCCTTGTAGACCCTCAAGAGGGTCAGATCATGCTGGACGGCAAGGACATCATGGCGCTCAGCGATCGTGATCTGCGCACCGCGCGGTTGGACATGCAAATGATCTTTCAAGATCCCTTTGCCTCGCTGAACCCCCAGATGCAGTTGGCCGATCAGGTGGCCGAACCGATGCATAACTATGGCATGTTCAAAGGGGAGGAAGGGCGAAAACGGGTCGAAATGCTTTTTGACCGGGTTGAGCTGCCGCGCAGTTTCATGCGCCGTTTTCCCCATGAATTGTCGGGTGGGCAGCGTCAGCGGGTGGCCATCGCACGCGCACTTGCGTTGAACCCCAAGCTGATCATCGCGGACGAGGCTGTATCAGCCCTCGACGTGTCGGTGCAGGCGCAGGTATTGAACCTTATGATGGAGTTGCAGGCCGAAATGGGGCTGTCCTTCCTGTTTATCAGCCACGATATGGCGGTGGTCGAAAGGGTCAGCCATCATGTGGGCGTCATGTATCTGGGCCGCATCGTGGAGCTGGGCCCGCGCGCCCGCGTCTTCGAAAACCCGCAACACCCCTATACCCAAGCCTTGATGAAGGCGGTGCCCATTGCCGACCCGCGCAGGCGCAAGGAAGAAAAAGATCTGAATTTCAAGCCGATCCCGTCGCCGATTCACCCCGCAGGCTATGATCCGGCCCCGTCAGAATATGACGAGGTCGAGCCGGGCCATTTCGTGCTCACCACTGATAGCGGTTATTGAGGCGGCGCTGGCCGTGACGCAACCGCATGCGCAAAAGGTGGCCCTGATCACCGGTGCGGCCCGGGGGATCGGGCGAGCCATGGCTTTGGACATGTCCCGGGACCACGGCGTCGCGATCACCTATCGAAATACGCTGCCAGATGGGCTCAGTGACGATATTCTTGCAGTACACTGCGATCTGACGGACGCCGCGCACCCGGCGGCGGTTGTAGAGGCAGTTATAGATCATTTTGGCCGGATTGACGTGCTGATCAACAACGCAGGCAGTGCTGTGGCCTCGCCGGTTGATACCTTTGACATGACAGGTGCCCGCGCCATGATGGACGTGAATGTGCTCGCCCCTCATGGCCTGTTGGTCGCGGCCCTGCCGCATTTGCAGGCAGGTGCCGCCGTGATCAACATTTCATCCGTCAATGCCGTCTTGCCGCCCGGCGGTGCCAGCCTATTTGGCGCCAGCAAGGCGGCACTAGAGCTGTGGACGCGTGGCATTGCCAAGGAATTGGGGCCGCGCGGCATTCGCGTGAATGCCATTGCCCCCGGGGCCATAGACGTCGAGGATGCAGACCGCCCCGAGGCGCTGCGCCAACTCTTTATCGACGCCACCGCCCTGGGCCGCCTTGGCACGCCCAAAGACATCGCCGCCACTGTCCGCTTTCTGGCCAGTGAACATGCGGCCTTTATCACCGGTGAAGTTCTCACCGTGTCCGGAGGATACAGACTGTGACTGCCCGCCTTACCCCGCTTGAGCTGATGACCAAGCTGATCAGCTTTCCCACGGTGAGCCGCGATACGAATCTGCCCTTGGTGGAGTGGGTTGAAGACTACCTGAACAGCCACGGCATCACATCGCATCGCTATCCGCATCCCGATCAACCCAAAGCAGCGCTGTTTGCTCATGTGGGGCCTGAGGTCGAGGGGGCGGTTGTCCTTTCGGGGCACACGGACGTGGTGCCGGTGGATGGCCAACCTTGGGATACGGACCCGTTTGTGGTGACCGAACGGGATGGCAAATATTTCGGGCGCGGAACCTGCGACATGAAAGGGTTTGATGCGCTGGCCCTTTGGGCGCTGGTCGAGGCACATTATGCAGGCGTGTCCAAACCCTTGCAGCTGGCGTTCAGCTTTGACGAGGAAATCGGCTGTCTGGGCGCCCCGCCCATGATTGCCGCCATGCAGGGGGTGGTTCCCAAGGGTGGCCCGGTAATCGTGGGCGAGCCGTCGATGATGCAGGCCGTGACCGGGCACAAAGGCGGGCAGGGGTTTGACACGCGAGTTGTGGGTTTCGAGGTGCACTCCTCGATAATGCACACCGGCGTCAGCGCCATCCTCGAAGGGGTGAAGATCATCGATTTTGCCAATCAGCGCAATGCCGCGGTCTTTGCCTCGGAGCCGACGACGCTGGGGGCGATGTTTGATCCGCCCTATACCACATGGCATGTCGGCCAGGTCTCGGGTGGGACGGCGCATAATATCACGGCCAAAGAGTGTAGGTTTTCCATGGACTTCCGCGCGGTGCCTGGGGACAACACCGAAGCACTCAAAAAGGCGTATCTGGATCACGTTTCGGCCATTGAGGCAAACATGCAGGCCGTGCACCCGGATACGCGGGTGGAGATCGACATTCGCTTTGCCGTACCGCCACTGGAGCCGGAAGAAAACGGCGTTGCCGAAGCCTTGGTGCGCCAGATTACCGGTGATAACGCGAGCCATGTTGTAAGCTACGGTACAGAGGCGGGGCAGTTCCAGCAGGCGGGTTATTCTGCCGTTGTTTGCGGGCCTGGTGATATTGCGCAGGCGCACCAACCCAATGAGTTTATCACGGTTGCGCAGTTCGAGGCAGGGCATGCCTTTATGCGTGATCTGGTTGGACGGCTTGCCTGAGAAAGCGTTTTCCGACACGGAAAACGGGCCGGAAAACGGCTCATTTTCCGATGGCGCCCAGCGGTGGTGGTGGCGCGTGACCTCTGTCGCTCGCGCCATTTTCTGCGTGGGGAAATGGGCCAAAGACCGCGTCGGTCTCCGATGAGCTTCCCGATTTCCAATACCTCGCCCGTGACCTATCCAGGTGCGCCACCGCCCGAGACCGATGTGGTCGTTATAGGTGGTGGCGTCATCGGGGTTTGCACGGCCCTTTATCTCGCCCGCGCGGGTCGTCGCGTCGTCCTTTTGGAAAAGGGGCGTATAGCCGGGGAACAATCCAGCCGAAACTGGGGCTGGATCCGTCAAACGGGCCGCGATCCGGATGAACTGCCGATTATGGTCGAGGCGAACCACCTTTGGCGGGCATTGGCGGATGAAACCAATGTTGACATTGGTTTGCGGCAAAGTGGCGTCACCTATCTTGCCCGAACGGAAGCAGAGTTGGCAGGTTACGCCGGTTGGTTGCCCCATGCTCAGGCACTGAACATCGATAGCTGCCTTCTCAGCCGAAGAGAAACGGCGCACCTCATCCCTGCCATGTCTCAAAGCTATGCCGGTGCCTTGCACACGCCGAGTGACATGCGCGCCGAACCTTGGGTCGCCGTTCCGGCCCTGGCGGGGATCGCCACCCGGGCGGGCGCGCAAATTGTCGAAAACTGTGCCGCCCGGACGTTGGACATACAAGACGGGCGCGTCGCAGGTGTTGTAACCGAGGCAGGCCGCATTGCTGCTGGGGAGGTTGTTGTGGCAGGCGGTGCCTGGTCGGCGCTGTTCCTGCGCCGCCATGGTGTAGCATTGCCGCAATTGTCCGTGCGCGCCACAGTGGCCGCAACAGCGCCCATGCCCAAGGTCCATCTCGGTGCAGCTGCCGACAGCCGTATTGCCTTTCGTCGTCGGCAGGATGGCGGCTACACCCTCGCTGCAGGTGGCTTTCACGAGCTTTTTGTCGGACCCGATGCCTTTCGCGCATTTCCCAAATTTATCGCACAGCTCAGGGCTGATCCATTTGGCACGCGATTTCTGCCCGCAGCACCTGCCGGCTACCCCGATGCATGGGGCACGCCACGCCACTGGGCTGCAGATCAAGAATCGCCCTTTGAGCGGATGCGGGTGCTGGACCCGACACCCAATCGGGGCAAGCTCAAGGCGCTGGCCCGCGACTTTGGCGCATTGTTTCCCGGTCTTGGGCCGGTGCAAATTGCCAGCGCGTGGGCAGGGATGATCGACACGATGCCCGATACCGTTCCAGTGGTGGACCGTGTGACCGCCCTTCCGGGTCTGTCCATTGGCACGGGGATGAGCGGTCACGGCTTTGGCATCGGCCCAGGCATGGGCCGGGTGCTGGCCGCTCTGGTCACCGGCGGCGATGTGGGTCATGATCTGACGCGGTTCCGTCTGAGCCGATTTTCCGATGGAACTGCCGTTCACATCGGCCCCTCTCTCTGAGCGACCAAAAGGAGTGCGCTGATGCCGATCAAGAACCGCCTGGCCGAGACCCATGCCGAGATTACCGGCTGGCGTCATCATCTGCATGCGCATCCCGAACTGGACTTTGATGTGCATGAAACAGCGGCCTTTGTCGTGGACAAGCTGCGAGCGATGGGCGTCGATGACATCACCACCGGCATCGGCCGAACCGGCGTGGTCGCCGTGATCAAGGGGCGAACGGACACCAAGGGCCGGGTCATTGGCCTGCGGGCGGATATGGACGCGCTGCCGATCATGGAGGCGTCAGGCGTCGAATTTGCCTCGACCGTTCCCGGCAAGATGCATGCGTGCGGCCATGACGGGCATACCTCGATGTTGTTGGGAGCGGCCCAATACCTCGCTGAGACCCGCAATTTCGACGGCACTGCCGTGATGATCTTTCAACCCGCCGAAGAGGGCGGCGGCGGTGGCCGCGAAATGGTCAATGACGGCATGCTAGACCGCTGGAACATCCAAGAGGTTTACGGACTGCACAATATGCCCGGCCTGCCCACCGGGCAATTCGCGATCCGGCCCGGGCCCATCATGGCCGCAGCCGATGAGTTCGAGATTACTGTCACGGGCCTTGGCGGCCATGCCGCGGCGCCCCACACCGCAATCGACCCAAACGTGGCGGCGGCCCATATTATCCTCGGATTGCAAAGTATCGCCAGCCGCAACGTGGACCCGTTAGAGGCGTCGGTTGTGTCGGTGTGCGCGCTGCATTCGGATGTGGACACACACAATATCATCCCGCAAACGACGCGGATGACGGGTACGGTGCGCGCCCTCAAACCCGAGATCCGCGACCAGGTCGAGGCGCGGGTGATCAAGATCGCGACAGCCACGGCAGAGGCCTATGATTGCGTGGCGGAGGTAGAATACCGTCTTGGCTATCCCGTGACCATCAATGACGACACACATACCGATTATGCAGCGGCGGCCGCGCGGGCGGTTGCTGGGGATGTGATCACCGACATGCCGCCCATTATGGCGGCGGAAGATTTTTCCTTTATGCTGAACGAGCGCCCCGGGGCCTATATCATGCTGGGCAACGGTGAAGGTGCGACGCTGCATCACCCCGAATACCGCTTTGATGATGATGCAATACCGGCCGGATGCAGCTGGTTTGTCGAAGTGATCGAACAACGGATGCCCGCACAATAATTGCCCGCGCGCCAGACAAAGGAACAGTTTATGCCGATCAAGAACCGATTTGCCGAAATGCAGGCCGATATCACCGCCTGGCGCCGCGACATTCACCAACATCCCGAGATCTTGTTCGAAACCCATCGTACCAGCGCATTGGTGGCGGATAAGCTGCGGGAATTTGGCTGTGATGAGGTGGTCGAAGGCATCGGACGCACGGGCGTTGTCGGTTTGATCAAGGGCCGGACGGATGCGTCGGGAAAGGTGATTGGGCTCCGCGCGGATATGGACGCACTGCCGATCCACGAGGAAACCGGTGTGGACTATGCCTCCAAAACCGACGGGGCAATGCATGCCTGCGGGCATGACGGGCATACGGCGATGCTGCTGGGCGCTGCGCGTTATCTGGCGGAGACGCGGAATTTCGACGGTACGGCGGTGGTAATCTTTCAACCCGCCGAAGAGGGCGGCGGCGGCGGTCGCGAGATGTGCGACGATGGCATGATGGACCGTTGGAACATCGACGAGGTCTATGGCATGCACAATTGGCCGGGGATGCCAGTGGGTACTTTTTCGATCCGCCCGGGCGTGTTTTTTGCGGCGACCGACCTTTTGAAAATCGAATTTGAGGGTTTGGGCGGGCACGCAGCCAAACCGCATGAGACGGTAGATACGACCCTGATGGCGGCCCATGCGGTTACCGCTCTGCAAAGTATCGTCAGCCGCAACGCAGACCCCATCGAGCGGATTGTGGTATCGATCACCGCGTTCGAAACTTCGTCCAAAGCCTTCAACGTGATCCCGCAAAAGGTACAAATCATGGGCACCGTGCGTACTATGTCGCCGGAGATTCGGGACTTGGCCGAAAAGCGGGTCACCGAGATTTGCGAAGGCACGGCCGCCATGTTCGGTGGTGTGGCCCGTGTCGATTACAATCGGAACTACCCTGCGATGGTCAATCATGACGAGCAGACAGCCTTTGCGGCGGATGTGGCCCGCTCGATTTCAGGGCAATGCGATGAAGCGCCTTTGGTCATGGGCGGCGAGGATTTCGCCTTTATGCTCGAAGAACGGCCCGGGGCCTATATTCTGGTCGGGAATGGCGACACGGCGATGGTACATCATCCAAAGTATAACTTTAATGACGAGGCGATCCCGGCAGGCTGTTCCTGGTGGGCAGAGATAGTCGAGCAGCGTCTGCCTGCGGCATCCTGACTTCGTTTGGGGCGGCGGGTGACGCTCCTGCCATTCGGCAGGTCGCCCCACCCACCGTCCCTCAGGCGCTCCGCAATTGCAGGTAAATCGCCGTGATCGCGTCCGCTTCCTGCTGCAATTGGAAATTCTGCACCATGTGCTTGCGCGCGTTGTCGGACCATTGGGCCAACATCTCTGGGTTTGAGAGGATGGCATCGGCGGCCTCTGCCATCTGGGTCACATCGCCTGCGTCGATCAACGTGCCTGTTTTGCCGTCCACGATTAATTCTTCGAACGCGCCGACGCGCGTTGCGATGCTGGGCGCGCCACAAGCCATCGCCTCAAGCGGGGTTAACCCGAACCCTTCCCAGCGTTGCGGCGCGATATACAGATCAAGCGCCTGGTAGAAACGCGGCGTCTCCCAAACCGGCACTTCTGGCAAAAAGAGAATCCGGTCGCCGAGACCCGCTGCGGAGACCCGTTTTTTGAGGTCGTCCAGAAAGCCCTGGTCCTTGTCCACCGCGCGCCCCATGACAATGCCAGTCACAGTGGGATGTCGCGGCAATAGCGCAATCATCGCCTCCACAAACACATCCGTGCCCTTTTGTGCGCGGATCCGTCCGAAACAGCCTATGAGCGCCCCTTGGGGCAAGCCAAGTTCGGCGCGCAGCGCAGTCTTGTCGGGATGGGGCGCAAAGGTTTCGGTGTCTATCCCATGGTGAATGACGGTCGAGGTCCGTTCGAGGTATCCTGCCGTTTTGGCAGAGGTCGAAATCACCGCGTCCATCCGCGCAATGAGCGCTTTGGTCAGGCCCGAATGGTGCCGCTGGCTGGCAGAGGTGAAAAGCAGTTTGAGCTGTTTGCCCAAGAGCCATTTGAGCGCGAGACCCGCGATCATTTCCACATTGCGGCGGGCATGCCAGACTCGTGCTCCCGAGGGACCCTTGCGCGACATGGTCAAAAGCTTGATCCAACCCACGTTGGGCACGTGCTCGGGCATGTCCGGTGCGCAGGCGGTGATCGCGATGGATCGTGCTTGCAAGGGCACCAGCCGGATCACGGTCGACGTCACTCCGGACAGACGCCGTTTGAAATTGGGCGCGATCACGTCGATGTCGTTGAGGTCAGCCATGCGTCTCTTTGGCCTCAATGCCTGCCAGAGACAAGAGTTGGTCACTGATGTCAGCCAATGCCGCATCTCCGGCCTGTGCCAAGGGGCGCGCATTGGCGGCCAGTTGTGCGGCGCGGCTGGGATGGATTAACAGGGTGTCGATTTCAGATGCCAGGGCTGTCGCATCGGCCACTTCCACGCTTGCATCTTTTAAGCGGAAAACGGCGTATGCTTCGGAAAAGTTGACGTATTTCGGGCCGTGCAGGATGGCGGAATGGGCGGCGGCCGGCTCAAAGGGCGTGTGGCCGCCTACTGCGCTCCACGAGCCGCCAAGAAAGACGATCGGGCTGAGCGCATACCACAAATCAGTCTCGCCCATTGTGTCGGCCAGATAGACTTGTGCCTTGTCTGACAGTGTACCGCCAGTGCTGCGCTGCGCGACGCTCAGGTCCTTGCCCTCGATCAGGCCCATCACCTCCGGGGCGCGCTCGGGATGGCGTGGCACCAGTATCAGGCACAGGTTCGGGTGATCTTGCAACAGGCGCTTGTGCGCATCCAAAACCCCCTCTTCTTCGCCCGGATGGGTCGAGGCGGCGACCCAAACAGAGCGCCCGCCGAGTTCGGTATGTGCCGTATCCAGAGCCTTGGGACCAAGTGTCGATGGACCAGGCATCGCCTTGAGGTTCTGGCCCTGCTCGGCGATGTCCAGGCCCATTTCGCGGAGGTGATCACGGCTGCGCCGATCCTGGCAATGGGCAAATCGGACGCCACGCAGAACATAGCGCGCGGTGCCCGCAAACCGTTTCCAGCCTTGTGCGCTTTTGTCCGACAGCCGCGCGTTCAGCAAAGCCACCGGCAGGTCGCGCCGTGCGCAGGCGTCAAGCAGGTTCGGCCAAAGCTCTGATTCGACCAACACACACAAATCCGGCCGCCAATGATCCAGAAATCGGTTCAGCGGTCCGACGCCATCCAACGGGCTGAACTGGTGCACAGCATCTTGGGGCAGTCGGCTTGCCACGGCTTGGGCCGAGGTGGCCGTGCCAGACGTTAGCAAGAGCCGCAGTTCGGGATGGGCTTGGGCCATATAGGCCATCAAAGGAAGGACCGATTTCGCCTCACCGACGCTTGCCCCATGCAGCCAGATCAGGGGGCCAAGCCTGCGCGATTCCGTTGCATGGCCAAGACGCTCATGGGCGCGCTCAACGGGCACGCCTGCGCCGCGCAGCTTAGACACGGCGCTGCGTGCGGCAAAGGGCAGGGCCAAGGCCGACAGCGCACGATAGAGCACAAACAGGGCCGTGGGCCGCACGAGGCTCAGCCGCCCGTGTGGCTCATATGGCGTGGCATCTGGCCGTCCAGCCGCTGGCGGGAGTAGTCAAAGTCGTGCCCCTTGGGTTTGAGGTTGATGGCCGCGCGAATTGCGTCCTCCAACGGGCCGTCCGACTCAGATGAGCGCAACGGGGCGCGCAGGTCAGCCATGTCTTCTTGGCCCAGACACATGTAAATCTCACCGGTGCAGGTCACGCGGACGCGGTTGCAGCTTTCGCAGAAATTGTGGCTGAGCGGGGTGATGAACCCGATCTTTTGCCCGGTTTCCTCAAGGCGGACATAGCGGGCGGGTCCGCCGGTGCGTTCGTCCAGTTGAGTGACACTGAAATGGTTCGCATAAGCCGCCTCCACCTCTTTCAAGGACCAGTATTGGCCAAGCCGGTCCTCATTGCCGATGTCGCCCATGGGCATGACTTCGATCCAGGTCAGGTCCATCCCACGCTCGGCGCACCATTGGGTAATGGTGGGCAATTCGTCCTCGTTGAAGCCTTTGAGGGCGACAGCGTTGATTTTGACTTTGAGACCTGCGGCAAGGGCGGCGTCGACACCGCGCAACACCTGGGGCAAGCGGCCCCAACGCGTGATATCGGCGAATTTCTGTTCGTCCAGCGTGTCGAGGGAAATGTTCACCCTGCGCACGCCCGCCGCATAAAGATCGGTGGCAAATCGTTCCAGCTGGCTGCCATTTGTTGTCAGTGTCAGCTCTTTGAGCGCGCCGCTCTCCAGATGCCGTCCCATGGAGTTGAAGAACGTCATGATATCCCGGCGTACCAACGGCTCGCCGCCGGTGATCCGCAGTTTTTCCACGCCCAAGCGAACAAAAGTGGAGCACATGCGATCCAGCTCTTCGAGCGTCAAAAGCTCTTTTTTGGGCAGAAAAGTCATGTTTTCGGACATGCAATAGACGCAACGGAAATCGCAGCGGTCTGTCACAGAGACGCGCAGGTACGTGATGGCGCGTTGAAACGGGTCAATCAAAGGGGCTGTCATGGTTCAATTGGTAGGCATGCGCGGGGCGCACCGCAAGGGGCATTGCGTGTCAAATCGGGTGCACTATGCTGCCGTCATGCGTTGGATGATGATCACGGCTGTAAGTTTGACGGGTTGCGGGTTGGTGCCTGAGCGGTGGACGGCGGACCCTGCAGATCCGGTGGGCGAAGCACGCGGCGGCGTCAGTGCAGACGTATTGGTGCGCCCACAAGCACGTCCGGCGGTGCCGCCTGTTGCGCCAGTGTTGGCGGATGGCGCCTTGGGACGCACCATTGCAACCTTGGGCAATGCAGGTGAGCCGGGCCTGTGGTTGCGGACCCCATTGGTGCCTGTTGAAAGTGCGGGGCGAGTAAAGGATGCAGGGACGGGGGCGGAAGTCTCTGTCACGCTGATCCCGATTGATGGGCCTGCCACGGCGGGCAGTCGGATGTCATTGCAGGCCATGCAGGCGCTTGGCGTGGGCTTGACCGATCTTGTTGAAATCGATGTATTTGTGGACAGCTAGAGCCGCTTTCCGATCCCCGCCCTTGGCAAAGAGACCGGAACGTCGCCACTGGCGCGCCGCGCTTTTCTTTTCGGAAGTCAGTTGAATATCGGATCGATATCCGACACCCCTCAAGGCTTTGACAGATATTTTGCCGCCACTTTGGCTGCAAAAGGTTTCATTGCCGCCCCATAAGTCTTTAGAAACGCCTGCGCACGATCCGCATCATGTTTGCTGAGGTCGCGCACCCACCAGGCGATGGCTTTTTGAATAAACCACTGCTTATCGTCCACATAAGTGGCCGCCCAGCCCAGTACACGTTCGCGTACCGCCTCTTCTTCGGGTTTGGGAAAGTTCTGTTTCGTCCAGGGCAGAGTGATGACCAACGCCGCGCGCCGCGTCCACATGTGCTCCGATCTGGTCCAGGCCTCGACCGTCTCCAGACGCGACGGGTCAGTGATCAAGCGCTTTTGCCCTGCAATACAGGCGTGATCGGCGATGGCCCAACTGTCGAAATCAGGCACCCAGGACGTGATCAACTCCCAGACTTCGACGTCGGGGCGCATCCGGGCCTGGGTCAACAATTTGGCCGCCGCCAGTCGCGCCTCAAAAATATCGCTGTCCCAAAGTGCGCGCGCCAAGGTGACGCGTGCCGAGACGTCAAGGTTCTGGCGCCAGGTCTTGGCCAGATCGTTAAGGATGGGGTTCGCGACGCCGAGGTGAACACGGTTTGACTTGTGATAGGCCTTGGCCCCAAGCGCGCGCTCTGGATCGGCATGGGCTTGGATCGCCTCTAGTGCGGCTTCGGGCTTCATGATGAGCAGCAGAACGATGGCGTGGGCATCCGCACTTATTCCACCGTCACAGACTTGGCCAGGTTGCGCGGCTGATCCACATCCGTGCCTTTGGCAACTGCGGTGTGATAGGCCAGCAATTGGGCGGGCACAGCATAAAGTATCGGGGCAACGATGTCCGGACAAACCGGCATTTCAATCTGTTCCCAGACACCATCACCGGCCTCTGACAGGCCCGCCGCATCAGAGATCAAGACGACCTTGCCCTTGCGCGCCATCACCTCCTGCATGTTCGACACGGTTTTTTCAAACAGCGGGTCCTTGGGAGCCATGACAACCACAGGCACGTGCTTGTCGATCAGTGCAATGGGACCATGCTTTAGCTCACCTGATGCATAAGCTTCGGCATGTATATAACTGATTTCCTTTAATTTTAACGCCCCTTCATGGGCTAGCGGATACATGATCCCGCGCCCCAGAAACAGGATATCACGCGCTTCCGCGAGCTTGCGTGCCGTGCGTTGCATCGCGCCGCTCTGCTCGATCCCGAGGTTTATCAAGGCGGGTACGCTGCGCACGGCAGAAACGTGATCGGCCATCGTGTCCGCATTGATCACGCCACGCGTGGAAGCCGCGCGCAACGCCAGCATCAACAAGACCGTCAATTGACAGGTGAACGCTTTGGTCGAGGCGACGCCGACCTCAACGCCCGCGTAGATCGGCAAAACCAGATCGCTTTCGCGGGCGATGGAGCTTTCGGGAACATTCACTACCGATACGATCTTGTCCGCCTTTCCCTGGCAATAGCGCAGGGCGGCGAGGGTATCGGCTGTCTCGCCCGATTGGCTGACAAAGATGGCCAGGGTGCGCGTCGGAATGGGCGGCTCACGGTAGCGGAATTCCGAGGCCACGTCGATTTCAACGGGCAGGCGCGCGATCTGTTCGAACCAGTACTTGGCGGTCATGCATGCATAAAATGCCGTACCGCAGGCAACCATTGTGACCCGGTCGAAGGCGGTGAAATCGATGCCCAGGTCGGGCAGGTTGATCTGACCGTCAACGCCCAGATAGTGCGTCAATGTGTTGCCCAGCACGGCGGGCTGCTCTGCAATTTCCTTGGCCATGAAGTGCTTGTGGCCTGCCTTGTCGACACGGGTCGCATCGATCTGGATCTGGCGTATAGCGCGGTTTGCCAGAGACCCGTTGGCATCAGTGATCACGACGCTTTGGCGGGTCACAACCGCGCGGTCGCCTTCTTCAAGATAGGTGATCCGGTCTGTGAGCGGTGCCAGAGCAATCGCATCAGAGCCGACGAACATCTCGCCATCTCCATGCCCGATGGCGAGGGGGGAGCCCTTGCGCGCGGCAACGATCAGATCGTCCTCTCCGTGAAACAGAAAGGCGAGCGCAAAGGCTCCGTGTAGCCGGTCAAGCGTAGCATAGGCCGCATCGACCGGTGCCTGACCCTGGTTCATATGGTGTTGGGTCAGCAGGGCGACGGTTTCGGTATCAGTCTCGGTCTGAAAGTTGATCCCAGCAGCCGCCAGTTCGGCACGCAATTCGCGGAAGTTTTCGATAATTCCGTTATGGACCACTGCCACCGGCCCTGCCTGATGCGGGTGGGCGTTGGTTTCGGTTGGGGCACCATGGGTGGCCCAGCGGGTGTGACCGATGCCAGCTTTGCCTGCCAGCGGTTCGTGAACCAGTCGGTCACTGAGATTTGCCAGTTTGCCAACGGCACGCCTGCGGTCCAGGACACCACCATTTACTGTGGCGATGCCCGCGCTGTCGTAACCGCGATATTCCAGCCGTTTGAGGGCTTCAACAAGGATCGGCGCGGCTTCATGATTGCCCAGCACCCCTACAATTCCGCACATTTTAACTGCCTCTGCTCTGTCTGGCCTTTTTGGCCTTTAACATTTCGAACAATTTGCGGGCCATGCCCGGTTTTTCGACTTGTGGAGCGCGGGCCAGGGCCAAGGCGCCTGCATCCACGTCTGATGTGATGACAGAGCCAGAGCCCGTCATTGCCTCGTCCCCCACGGAAACCGGGGCGACGAGCATTGTGTTTGATCCGATGAATGCCCGCGCCCCAATCTCGGTCCGATGCTTCATCACGCCATCATAGTTGCAGGTGATGGTGCCCGCGCCGATGTTGCTGGCCTCGCCGATCGATGCGTCCCCGATATAGCTGAGGTGGTTAACTTTGGCCCCCGCCGCCAGGGTTGCATTTTTGATCTCGACAAAGTTGCCGACGCGTACGTCTTCGGCCAGTTCGGTGCCCGGGCGCAGGCGCGCATAGGGGCCAATGATTGCACCCTGTGACACATGGCAGCCCTCCAGATGGGAAAAGGCGCGAATGGTGGCGCCCGATTCGACCGTGACACCGGGGCCAAAGACGACGTTGGGTTCAATCAGTGCATCGCGCCCGATGATGGTGTCGAGTGACAGATAGACACTGTCAGGTGCCATCATGGTTACCCCATCCTCCATCATCTGGATGCGCGCGCTGCGTTGAAACTGGGCGTCGGCCGCGGCCAGTTCGGCGCGCGAGTTGATGCCGAGTGTTTCCGCCTCGTCGCACTGGACAACCGTGACGCTCAGGTCGCGGGCGCGGGCAAGGCGGGGCAGGTCGGTGAGGTAGTATTCGCCTTGCGCGTTGTCATTATCCAGCGCATCGATCAGGTCGAACATGAGCGGAGCCGGAGCCGCCACGACACCTGAGTTGCAAAGTGTGATGGCCCGCTCTGCCTCAGAGGCATCCTTGAACTCGACGATCCGGGCCAACTGATCCGCTTCCATCACCAAGCGGCCATATCGGCCAGGGTCAGCGGCCTCGAAGCCCAGAACGGTGACGTCCGCGGTGCTAGCTGCGATGGCCTCAAGTGTCTCCGGCCGCAAGAAAGGTGTGTCGCCGAAAAGGACGATAGCCAGACCGTCAAAACCTTTCAGTGCATCCTTGGCCTGTGCCGTAGCATGGCCTGTGCCCAACTGTTCTTTTTGCAGAACGACCCTCGCCGTAGGGTCAAACGCATTGGCCGAGGCGGTCACCAGGTCTGCGCCAAACCCTGCAACGACAACCACATGGGCAGGGTCCAAAACGGTGCCGGTGGCCATGGCGTGGTGCAGCATGGGCGCGCCTGCGATGGGGTGTAAAACCTTGGGAAGGTCGGAGTTCATCCGGGTGCCTTTGCCTGCGGCCAGGATGATAAGTGCGACGCTCATGCTGTTTCTCTTTGTTTTTTGCTTCTGCCCTGTTTATCCGCTGGGAAACCACGCGCAAGCGGGCGGCACATCAAACAAAATTGCGGGTTGCAACACGGATCGGCGGTTCATCGCCTTTGCGCACCCGGTCAGAGGCAGGGCATGACGGCAGTAATTTTCGACCTGGATGGAACTTTGGCGGACACCAGCGGTGACTTGCTGGCCGCGGCGAACCATTGTTTTCGCGATATGGGCTTGGGCGATGTCTTGGGTCCAGCGGATGCGGGGGTCGCCTTGCGGGGCGGGCGGGCGATGCTGCGAGCCGGGCTCGCGCGGGTGGACCAAATGGATGAGGCCATTGTGGATCGCTATTACGGTGTGCTGCTTGAGGCATATGGTGCTGCCATTTCTGTCCATACGCGGATGTATGACGGGGCCATGGATGCGGTCGAAGTGCTGAAGTCACAAGGCTACGGTGTGGGCATCTGCACCAACAAGCCCGAAGGTCTGGCCGAGCAATTGTTGCGCAACCTGGGTGTGCGCGATGCTTTTGGTAGCCTTGTCGGCGCAGATACACTGCCTGTGCGCAAACCGGACCCCGAACCGCTGTTCGAGGCAACGCGCCGTTTGGGACATGACCCGCGCGCCTGCATCCTGATTGGTGACAGCGACACGGATCGTAACACCGCCAGGGCGGCAGGCGTGCCGTCGGTTCTGGTAACCTTTGGCCCGGCAGGGGGCGACATGGCAGCGTTGGAGCCCGAGGCGCTGCTCGATGATTTTGCGGCCTTGCCATCGGTGGCCGCAACGCTTTTGCCCCGCTGATCGGCAAAGACCCGATTTCGAGTTGTGGAATGGGTGCGCTCCATCTTGACGTGATGCAGGCGGGACACCACAACTTTGCCCATGACAGAGACTTTTACCGGCAGCTTCACCCAGCAAGACCCGATCCCTGAAACCGGGATCGAAGCCGCATTGGCCGTTTTGCGCCACGGCCGCTTGCACCGCTATAACACCGCCCCCGGCGAGGTGTCGGAAACGGCCCTGCTGGAGCAGGAGTTTGCCGCAAGCGTCGGCGCGCAATATTGCCTTGCGGTTGCCTCTGGCGGGTATGCGATGGCTACGGCATTGCGGGCTGTAGGCGTGAAACCGGGCGATCACGTGCTCAGCAACGCCTTTACCCTGGCCCCTGTGCCAGGAGCGATTGCAGCGGTGGGGGCGGTTCCGGTCTTTGTCGGCGTGACCGAAAGCCTGACAATTGATCTGGATGATCTTGAGGCCAAGCTGGATCAGGCCCGCGTTTTGCTGCTCAGCCATATGCGTGGGCATATCTGCGATATGGATCGGTTGATGGCGATGTGCGATGCGGCGAGCGTCACCGTAATCGAGGATTGCGCACATACGATGGGGGCCGCCTGGAACGGAGTGCCTTCGGGGCGGCATGGGGCCATCGGTTGCTATTCCTGCCAGACCTATAAACATGTGAATTCGGGCGAGGGCGGCTTTCTGGTCACGGACGATCCGCATCTGGCGGCGAAATCCGTGATGCTGTCGGGCAGCTATATGCTGTTTGAGCGGCACTTGGCGGCCCCGCCCAAAGAGGCCTTTGCCGATCTGAAATACGACACGCCCAACATCTCGGGCCGGATGGATAACCTGCGCGCGGCGATCCTGCGCCCGCAAGTGGCGGATCTGGCGGCGCAATGCGCCCGTTGGAACGAACGGTATTATGCGCTTGAGGCTGGGTTGCGCGATACGCCCGGCCTGAAGGTCATTGACCGCCCTGCCCAGGAAACGATTGTGGGGTCGTCCATCCAATTCCTGCTGCTCGATTGGACGGCTGCGGCCGTTCAGGAGGTGATCAAGCGGTGCCTTGCCCGCGGGGTCGAGCTGAAATGGTTTGGCGCTGCTGAACCGGTTGCCTTCACCAGTCGCTATGACAGCTGGCGGTATGCGCCGTCCACGCCTATGGCCGCGAGCGACCGCATTCTGGCAGGCGTGGTCGACATGCGCGTACCCCTGACTTTCAGCCTGGACGACTGCGCACTGATCGCGCGGATCATCCGGGGCGAGGTATCGGCGGTCTATCAGGCGACGGCCTAGCGGGCAGAGCCCTCCTTGCGTTTCTTTTTCGCGGGCTTCAGCGACACGTGATCGACGAACAGTCCGATCTGGGTGAGGAAGAAGACAAGGATTATGACCGGCATCACTACGGTCTCGAATATCACCCAGACCGTTTCGGATTGCGTGCGCCAAACCAGTTCGTTTGCACCTGCGGACAGAAAAAACAGAAGCGTCACGCGCTTGGTCAGGATCATCCAACCCTTGCGCTTGAGTGGTATCATGTCCTCCATAATGTATTTCAGCCAGGATTGCCCGCGCAACAGCCCGATGGACAGCAGGATCGCGAGGGTCAGGTAAATCGCGGTCGGCTTCACCTTGAACAGCCGGGGATCGTTGAGCCAGACGCTGAGACCGCCAAAGACGAGCACCATCGCCGCCGTTGCCACCTGGATCCGGGCGATCTGCCCTGTCAGATACCCGAGCGTCGCAATGGCGATTACAAAGACGGGGAGAAACGCGGCTATGACGACGACCAAACCGGAATACTCCGTGTTCGCCACAACAAAGCTGTCATTGCGAAAAACCAGATAGGCCAGGACAAAGCCTATGATCGGGCCGAACTCCAACACAGTCTTGAGCCCCGCGCGCAACGGTTTTGATGTCATTGTTTGGGTCTTACCTTCGTGGCTGATCTCTCAAGCGTCCATGTAGCGCACCCATCAAGGTTTGCCGAGCATATCCGCGATGTCGCTGACGGCGCCTTTGCGGTTGATCTAGATACTGGACAGACTGCGCAGTATTCCATATAAATTGAACAAGCGTTCATTAAATCGGGGAGGCGCGCCATGTTCACTCAATCCATGCAGTTTGATTTGGGCGAGGACGTCAATGCATTGCGGGATATGGTGCATCGTTGGGCGCAAGAACGGGTCAAGCCGATGGCGGCCGAGATTGACGCCAGCAACAGCTTCCCGCCCGAACTCTGGCCCGAAATGGGCGAACTGGGCCTTTTGGGCATTACCGTTGAGGAAGAGTTTGGCGGGTCGGGCTTGTCCTACCTTGCCCACACCGTCGCGGTTGAGGAACTCGCGCGCGCCAGCGCATCTGTCTCGCTGTCTTATGGCGCGCATTCGAACCTGTGCGTAAACCAGATCAAACTGAACGGAACCCCCGAACAAAAGGCGAAATACCTGCCCGGTTTGGTCAGTGGTCAGCATGTGGGCGCGCTGGCCATGTCCGAAGCGGGCGCCGGGTCTGACGTGGTGTCGATGAAGCTGTCGGCTGAAAAACGCAACGATCGGTATATTCTGAACGGCAACAAATACTGGATCACCAATGGCCCTGACGCCGACACGCTGGTGGTTTATGCCAAGACGGACGCCGACGCGGGTTCCAAGGGCATCACGGCCTTCCTCATTGAAAAGTCCATGAAAGGTTTCACCACGTCACCCCATTTCGACAAGCTTGGGATGCGGGGGTCGAACACGGCTGAGCTGATCTTTGACGACGTTGAGGTGCCTTTCGAGAACGTGCTGGGCGAGGAAGGACGCGGTGTTGCGGTCCTGATGTCGGGACTGGATTACGAGCGCGTCGTGCTGGCGGGCATTGGCCTAGGGATCATGGCCGCCTGCCTGGACGAGATCATGCCCTACATGGCCGAGCGCCGCCAATTCGGCCAACCCATCGGGTCGTTCCAACTGATGCAGGGCAAAATTGCGGATATGTATACCGCTATGAACTCCGCCCGCGCCTACGTCTACGAAGTCGCGAAGGCCTGTGATCGGGGCGATGTGACGCGGCAGGACGCGGCGGCCTGCTGTCTTTATGCCTCCGAGGAGGCGATGAAGCAGGCGCATCAGGCGGTGCAAGCGATGGGAGGTGCCGGGTTCCTGAACGACGCCCCAGTGGCCCGCATATTCCGCGACGCCAAACTGATGGAAATCGGTGCCGGCACGTCGGAAATCCGGCGCATGCTTGTGGGCCGCGAATTGGTTACGGCGATGGGCTGATGCCACGCTCCGTGCTCATCACCACCTCGACACTGGTTCTTTTGGCGGCTCTTGGCGGCTATTGGCTGGGCCAACGACAGCTCACGCTGGAGGCCAGCGGTGTGATCGAAGCTGTGGCAACACTTCATGCCCAGATGCACGGTGTGGACACCGCAGACTGTGCCGGTTGGCCGGGCGAGGGCGGCGCCGTGTTTCAAGTGCGCTGTGGCGTGACCTTGTATCAAGTGGACAGGATGGGCCGTACTTCGGTGGTTGAGGATGGCGGGATATGAAGCTTCCACGTCCATGGCAGTCCACCGTACCGCAACAGGTGCAGCCATGAACATGGCCGCCCAAGCACTCGATCATCCCGCTGACCAGACTGCGATTATCGATCTGTCAAGCGGCGCACGTCGTGACGTGACCTACGGCGATCTATCCGAAAAAGTTGACAGTTTGGCCCGGTTTTTGCGGACCAAAGTGGCAGCAGGTGACCGCGTCGGTGTGCTGTTGGGTCAAACGACCTGGTGTGCAGCGGCACATCTTGCGATCTGGAAAATTGGTGCGATTTCAGTACCTTTGTTCAAACTCTTCAAGCATGATGCATTGGCCTCGCGGATCGGTGACGCGGGGATCACATTCGTGCTGACGGACGAGGATGGGGTGGATTTGGTGGGCGATCTGGCAAAGCCTTTGCGGGCTGATCAGCTAGGTATTTCGGGCGACCCGCTGCCGTTCACGTCGGCGACCTCGCAAACGCCTGCTGTGCTGATCTACACGTCTGGTACCACCGGGACGCCCAAGGGCGCGCTGCATGGCCATGGGGTTCTCGGCGGGCACCTTCCGGGCGTCGTGCTGAGTCATGATGATCTGGGCCGACCGGGCGATTGTCTCTGGACGCCTGCGGATTGGGCGTGGATCGGCGGGCTCTTTGATGTGCTGATGCCGGGTCTTGCCTTGGGCGTACCTGTCGTGGCGGCGCGGATGCCGAAGTTTAGCGTCGAGAATTGCGTGAAAATCATCGCACAAGGCAATGTAAAAAATGTATTTTTTCCACCAACAGCCTTGCGGATGCTCAAGGCGGCGGATGCCCGGATCGACGGCTTGCGATCTGTCGCCAGCGGTGGTGAGCCTCTGGGGGCCGAGATGCTGGCCTGGGGGCGCGACGCATTGGGTCTAACGATCAACGAATTCTACGGCCAGACCGAATGCAACATGGTGGTGTCGAGCTGCGGGGCCAGGTTCGCGGCGCGGCCCGGGTTTATGGGGCGGCCAGTGCCCGGCTTTGACGTGCAAGTCATTGATTCCGAAGGACACGTGACCATGGACGAAGGCGATATTGCAGTGCGTCGTGGCGCACCCTCCATGATGTTGGGGTATTGGCAGCGGCCCGATGAAACGGCTGCGAAATTCCGCGGAGACTGGATGCTGACCGGCGATCGGGGGCAACGCGATGGGCAGGACATCCGCTTTTTTGGCCGAGAGGATGATGTGATCACATCCGCTGGCTACCGTATCGGGCCGGCCGAGATTGAGGATTGCCTGATGACTCATCCGGATGTGGCCACGGTGGGGGTTGTAGGTAAGCCAGACCCGCTGCGCACGCAGATTGTCAAAGCCTATGTTGTCCGTAAACCGGAGGCGACAGCGACGGTTGAGGAACTTAAGGTATATGTTCAGGAACGTCTCGCAACGTATTCATATCCTAGAGAAATAGAGTTCTTGAACGAATTGCCGATGACCGTACCGGGCAAGGTAATCCGCAAGGCACTAAAAGCCCGCGCCGAAGAAGAAATCGGAGAGAGTACATGAAACTGACATCTCAGGCCCTGATCGGATCCGAGAGCTTTCGCGCCAATCGGTTGGCCCATCTTGATGCGCTGGCTCAAGTGCGAGCGGCGGCTGAGCTGGCAGCGCATGGCGGCGGGGAACGATCGCGTGCGCGCCATGTTAGCCGCGGCAAAATGTTGCCGCGTGACAGGGTGGCAAATTTGCTTGACCCCGGCTCGTCCTTTCTTGAGGTGGGCGCGACCGCTGCGCATGGCTTGTATGATGGCGCAGCCCCTTGCGCAGGCGTCATTGCGGGCATTGGGCAGGTGATGGGCCATGACGTTATGGTCATTTGCAATGACGCCACAGTCAAAGGCGGCACCTACTACCCGATGACCGTCAAAAAGCATCTGCGCGCTCAGGAGATCGCCGAACAGAACCACCTGCCATGCATCTATCTTGTGGACAGCGGTGGGGCGAACTTGCCCAACCAGGACGAAGTGTTCCCCGACCGCGATCACTTTGGCCGCATCTTCTTCAACCAGGCGCAAATGAGCGCAAAGGGCATTCCGCAGATTGCCGTTGTCATGGGGTCTTGTACGGCAGGCGGGGCCTATGTGCCTGCGATGTCGGATGTGACGATTATCGTTAAAGAACAAGGCACTATCTTTCTTGCGGGTCCCCCTTTGGTCAAGGCAGCCACGGGTGAGGTGGTCAGCGCCGAGGACCTCGGCGGCGGCGATGTGCACACCCGCCTGTCTGGCGTGGCGGATTATCTGGCTCGGGATGATGCACATGCTTTGGCCTTGGCACGCAGAAGTGTCGCAAACCTTAACCTTTGCAAACCCAGTACTGTCACTTTGCAAAGTTCCGAAGAGCCGGCCTTTGACCCTGACGAAATCCTGGGCGTCGTTCCGGCTGATTTGCGCACCCCTTACGACATTCACGAGGTCATCGCCCGCATCGTTGACGGGTCACGTTTCGACGCGTTCAAGGCCCGCTTTGGCGAAACGCTGGTTTGCGGGTTTGCGCATATCAAGGGGTGTCCAGTGGGCATCATCGCCAACAATGGCGTGCTTTTCTCCGAAGCCGCCCAGAAGGGCGCGCATTTTATCGAATTGTGCAGTCAACGCCGTATCCCATTGGTTTTCCTGCAAAACATTACTGGTTTTATGGTGGGGCGCAAATACGAGAATGAGGGTATCGCGCGGCATGGCGCCAAGATGGTGACGGCCGTCGCGACGACGTCCGTGCCCAAGGTTACGATGCTCGTCGGCGGATCTTTTGGCGCTGGCAATTACGGCATGGCCGGTCGGGCCTACAGCCCCCGTTTTTTGTGGTCCTGGCCAAACTCTCGGATCAGCGTGATGGGGGGCGCGCAAGCGGCTGGCGTTTTGGCAACGGTCAAACGCGACGGGATTGAGCGGGCGGGCGGCACGTGGTCGGCCGAGGAAGAGGCCGCCTTCAAGCAGCCAACCATCGACATGTTCGAAGAACAGGCCCATCCACTCTATGCATCGGCCCGATTGTGGGACGATGGTGTCATCGACCCGCGCAAGGCGCGCGACGTGCTGCATTTGAGCCTGAGTGCCGCCCTGAATGCCCCGATTGAGGAGACACGCTTTGGCGTGTTTCGGATGTGAAAATGGCCTGTCTGTATCACGTCGGTTTTTTGTCGGTATTGCGTCGGTGTTTGCGCCGCCCCAGCGAGGTCGCCCATGTTTGACACTATTCTGATCGCCAACCGGGGCGAAATTGCCTGCCGGGTCATGCAAACCGCCCAAGCCATGGGGGTGAGATGCGTCGCCGTCTATTCGGATGCCGATGCGCAAGCCAAACATGTCGCGATGGCCGATGCGGCGGTTCATATCGGCGGATCGGCCCCTGCCGACAGTTACTTGCGCGGCGATGTGATCGTTCAGGCGGCCCTTGATACGGGTGCGCAGGCGATCCATCCGGGCTATGGATTTCTGTCCGAAAACCCGGACTTTGTCGACGTGGTCACGGGGGCGGGTTTGACATTCATCGGCCCGTCAGCCAACGCGATCCGCGCCATGGGCCTCAAGGATGCCGCCAAGGCGCTCATGGTCGAGGCCGGCGTGCCGGTTGTGCCAGGCTATCACGGGTCGGATCAGTCGGATGATCTGTTGGCCGCCGAGGCGGACAAGATCGGGTATCCGGTGCTGATCAAGGCCGTGGCAGGTGGCGGCGGCAAGGGCATGCGCCTGGTCGAAGACGCCGCCGGTTTTGCCGCAGCACTGGACAGCGCCCGCAGCGAGGCGCGCACAGCGTTCGGCAATGCCGATGTGCTGGTTGAAAAATTCGTGAGCCAACCGCGCCATATCGAGGTGCAGGTCTTTGGCGATGGCACCCGCGCTGTGCATCTGTTTGAACGCGACTGTTCCCTGCAACGGCGCCACCAAAAGGTGATCGAAGAAGCCCCGGCACCTGGAATGACCGACCAGATGCGCGCAGCGATGGGCGACGCCGCGGTCAAGGCGGCGCAAGCTATCGGCTATGCAGGGGCAGGGACTGTAGAGTTCATCGTGGATGGCTCGGGCCCGCTGCGCCCCGACGGTTTTTTCTTCATGGAGATGAACACGCGGTTGCAGGTCGAACACCCGGTGACCGAAGCGATCACCGGCGTCGATCTGGTCGAATGGCAATTGCGGGTGGCGGCAGGCGAAGCATTGCCCGCAACTCAGGACGATCTGTCCATCACCGGCCATGCGTTTGAGGCGCGGCTTTACGCCGAAGATGTGCCCGCGGGCTTTTTGCCCGCCACTGGCACGCTGAGCCATCTGCATTTTCCCGCCTTTGCGCGGGCCGATAGCGGTGTGCGTGCAGGTGACGAGATCAGTCCATTTTATGACCCCATGATTGCCAAAGTGATCGTGCACGGGCCTACGCGGGCGGTTGCCCTTTCGCGCCTGTCTCAGGCCCTCGTGGGCACGCAAGTGGCAGGCACTGTGACCAATTTGGCGTTTCTCGGGGCGCTGGCGGAGCATGATGGTTTTAGCAAGGGTCACGTCGATACCGGGCTGATCGCGCGCGATCTTGAAGTGTTGACAACACCCGCACCCGTCTTGCCGCGCCATGCGGTTGCGGCGGCGATGGCTGTCGCGGGCTTGACGACGACTGCACCCCTGTCGGGCTTTCATCTTTGGCAACCCTTGCGCCGCGCGGTGCCATTGGCGCGCGAGGGCGAAGCGCTTGATATTGTCGTCGAAGTGCTGGCGCCTGATCAACACTGCTGGACTGTGGACGGGGATCAAGTATCGGCTGAATGCCGTCAGGGTCGTTGGTTGATTGATGGGGTGCCCGCGTCGGACGTCGCGGTTGCGGGTGGGGTCGTAACCGTCTTTGACGGCTATGGCATCCGCTTTGACGTCGTGGACCCGCTGGATGTGGCCGCCGGGGCCGTAGGCGATGGCAATGTCATCGAAGCGCCCATGCCGGGCCTCGTCAAAGCGATGTTTGCAAACCCGGGCGACACAGTTTGCAAAGGGGATCGGTTGGCCATTCTGGAAGCCATGAAGATGGAGCACGCCTTGCTGGCCGCCCGTGACGGGATCGTGGCCGAAGTCATGGCGCAAGAGGGGGATCAGGTGAGCGCAGGCGCGGCCCTTGTTCGGCTCGAAGATTCAGGGGACGGGGCATGATCAGGCTGCATCATTGTCCGCAATCACGCTCTATGCGGACGCTTTGGCTGCTGCACGAGCTGGACGTCGATTTCCGCGTTGTCATACACCCGTTCGACAAGTCCCTCCGCCGTCCCGAATACCTGAGCCTTAGTCCTGCGGGGCGTGTGCCCGCTCTTGAGATCGAGGGCGAGCGGATGTTCGAGACCGGTGCAATCACCGAATATCTTTGCGAAAGGTTTAGCCCCGACCGGTTGGGCCGCAGCACTGGCAGCCCGGACCGGATGGCCTGGCTGGTCTGGGTGCATTTTGCCGAAACCATCAGCCAACACGCCGCAGCCCTGACCCAGCAACATGTGGTCCTTTACACGGATGAAATGCGCAGCCCGACGGTGATGAAGCTGGAAGCCGCACGCCTCGCCAAATGCTATGATGCGCTGGAGGCGCGGCTGTCGACGCCGGTGGAAAACCGGGATTATTTGCTGACGTCGGGGTTTTCTGCTGCGGATGTCTCAGTGGGGCAGGCAGTCTATATGGCGCGTCATTTTCGCGGGTTGGACGGCCACCCGGAGGTCGCCAAATGGTACACCCGCATCACCGAACGGCCGGCCTTTCAGGCCAGTTTGCCGATGGACAGCGAGCGCCTTTATGCCCAAGACTTCTATCCAGCATGGGAGGATTGAATGGCAGGTGCAGTCGAGATTTTCGAAGTGGGTCCGCGCGACGGCCTGCAAAACGAGCCGGGTGAGATATCGGTGGCCGACAAGGTTGCGCTTGTCGATGTGCTGAGCGATGCGGGTTTTGGCCGGATCGAATGTGCCAGTTTCGTGAACCCCAAACGGGTGCCCCAGATGGCAGGCAGCGCAGAGGTGCTGGCGGGTATCACACGTGCGCCCGGCGTGCGCTATGCCGCTCTGACGCCCAATATGCGCGGGTTCGAGGACGCGCGGGCGGCTGGAGCGGATGAGATTTCCGTCTTTGGATCCGCGAGCGAAGGGTTTTCCAAGGCCAATATCAACGCCTCCATCGAGGAATCGCTTGAGCGGTTTGCGCCCGTGATCGAAGCGGCGCGGGCCATTGATCTGCCGGTGCGGGGCTATGTGTCTTGCGTGGTCGAGTGTCCCTATGACGGGGTCGTTGATCCGACAGCCGTTGCGCGGGTGGCAGACAGGCTCTTTGCCATGGGATGCTACGAGATCAGTCTGGGTGACACGCTGGGACGCGGAACACCTGATGCTATCGCACGGATGCTGTTGGCCGTGCGCGACGTGGTACCTGTTGGACGGTTGGCGGGCCATTACCATGACACCGATGGCAGAGCCCTAGATAATATAGATGCCTCGCTCAGCCTTGGTATGCGGGTGTTTGACGCCGCTGTGGGCGGTCTGGGCGGATGCCCGTTTGCGCCGGGAGCTGCGGGCAATGTGGCGACCGAGGCGGTTGACGAACATTTGACGCGGCTGGGCTATGAGACGGGCCTCTCACCGGAAAAGATCGCGAAGGCCGCTGATATAGCGCGGGCGCTACGACACTGAGCGGGCGGAAACCGACACGGTTTCCGGGCCGATTTCCGCGCCGGAAATCGCCACCGCCCGCAGGAAAGGGAGCGTTATGTTCGACACGATTTCTATCTCGACCGATGCACGTGGCGTGGCGACGCTCACTTTGAATCGCCCTGAAAAACACAATGCGCTCAGCGCCCAGATGTTGGCAGAGCTGACCCAGGCCGCCGCTGATCTGGGGGCGAATGATGGTGTGCGCGTTGTGGTTCTGACAGGGGCGGGCAAAAGTTTTTGCGCCGGTGGCGATCTGGGTTGGATGCGCGAACAGATGCATGCGGATGCAGAGACCCGCGCCCGCGAGGCGGCAAAACTGGCCCATATGCTGCAAGCCCTCAACACAATGCCCAAGCCGCTGATCGGGGCACTACAAGGCAACGCCTTTGGCGGTGGTGTCGGCATGGCCTCGATTTGCGACGTGGCCATTGGCGTGGATCATCTGCGCATGGGTCTGACCGAAACGCGACTGGGCATCATCCCGGCAACCATTGGCCCCTACGTCTTGGCCCGAATGGGCGAGGGACGCGCGCGCCGGATCTTCATGTCGGCCCGCTTGTTCGATGCGTCAGAGGCTGTCGATCTGGGCCTCTTGGCCCGTTCCGTGCCCGGCGACGCGTTGGCCGAGGCGATCGAGGCAGAGGTTGCGCCCTATCTGACCTGCGCGCCCGGTGCCGTGGCAGCCGCCAAGGCTTTGGCCCGCCAGTTGGGTCCGCGCATAGATGCTGAAACGATTGAAATGACAATTCAGGCCCTCAAATCCCGCTGGGAAACAGAAGAGGCCGCCGAGGGCATCGGCGCGTTTTTTGACAAACGCAAAGCGGCTTGGATGCCCTAATCCCCCAGAAACGCAGGCCGCATTGACCGCATCGCCGTCCACACAAAATCTGTGAAGGCTGCAATGCGTGGAACATGCCGCATGTCGGAATGGGTCAGAATCCAGATCGGCGTATAGGGCTGTAGTGGAATGCCCGGCACGCGGATCAGCTCGGAGTCGCTATCCCCCAAAAAACAAGGCAGGCGAGACGCCCCGATGCCCGCCCGCAGCGCACCGAGCATCGCCACCATATCGTCAAGATGCATTGCGATACGCATGTTGGGATAGGCCGCTTCGACCGCAGCACCTGGCCTTTGCCAATGCAGGAACCGAATCCATTCCAACCTTTGATCAGGATCTGCCTGCAACTGTGCGACATAGCTATGACTTGCATAAACGGCCGCGCGCTGTTCAGCGACCTTGCGGCCAAAAAGGTCCGGGTCGGGATCGTTTGAAATGCGAATGGCCACATCTGCTTCGCGGTGGGCCAGGTTCAACGGCGCGTTTGCCCCAAGCGCGGTGACCTGCACATCCGGATAGGCGGCGGCAAAGTCGCGCAGGACAGGTGCGAGCGTATACTGAATCAGCAATTGCGGTGCCGTGATTGTCAACGGACCACTGATCATGGCGTCACGTGCGGCGATGGCGCGGGTCAGGGCGGCGTGACGCGCTTCGATATCTTCGGCGGCGCGGGCCGCGTCTTGGCCCGCCTCGGTCGGCACGTACCCGGTCAATCGGCGGTCAAAGAGCGGGGTGCCAAGGCTGTCTTCTGCGGCCGTAATCCGGCGCGCGACCGTAGCGTGGTTCACCCCCAAGGCCCGGGCCGCACCACTCAACCCGCCTTGGCGCACAGTTTCGAGCACATATCGCAGATCGTCCCAGTTCATTGCGTACCCTGATCGTTTTTGCACAGCCAGCCCGCATCTATCATCAGTTATCGCTCAGGGATAGAGCCAGTACATTTGCCTCAGCACGTCAGAAAGGACCCTGCGATGACCACTCATGCTGTTGTACTGCTCAAAGTGAGCAATCCCGAAACCCTTGCGCTGTATCGTGAAAAGGCCGCCGAAGCATTGGCCCGCCACGGTGGTTCGGTTGTGCAAGCCTCGCCAGAGCCAAGCGTGTTGGAAGGCACCGCGCCCACACCCGATATGATGGCGCTTTTGCAATTCCCGGACAGAGCGGCGGCGCAAGCCTGGAAGGCTGATCCGGATTTGCAGGATATCCATGCCTTGCGGATGGGGATCGGTGCGTCAGACATTTTGTTGCTTTGAGCCAGGCACACACTTCCCTGATGCGTCGTGCGAATGTCGTGCGGCGTTTTTTTGTGTCTGGATTCAACTTGTGGCGGGATATTTCGCTAAAATGAAAGGGCTTTGGTAATTTAATTTTGATTTTTGATCCCCTGGGGTTATTTTATTTCGTATATAATTTGTTTCTGTTTCTCAGTCGGTACAAACAGCGCGCTTTATGGGACCGGACGGATGACGCATTATTCAATTGATTTCAGCAATATGGCTGAGTTCTCAGCTCTTGCGCACTCGGTTCAGGCCGCATTGAATTGCAAAGGTTGCCTGATCAGCATCGTGCACGAGGATGCATTGGTCGCTCTGGGACGCCCGCCAGAGGTCAATACCGCCGCCAACCGCGCCGTATCGGCCCGCGACCTGATTTGTGCCCATACGGTCCGCCAAGGCGCGCCCGTGCGCGTGGCCGACATTGCAAAAGACCTCGCCCTGCGAAACACCCCCGCTGTCGCCGCGCTGGGGATCGGGGCCTATGTCGGTGTACCCTTGCGGCTGGAAAGTGGCGAGGTCGTGGGCGCGATGTGCGGCCTGTCTTCTGAGCCGCGATTGTGGACCCAGGGCGAGGTGGAATACATGCTGGCGGTTGCCGACCTGGCCGAAAGCAAGATCGAACGCCACATCCTGCGTTTCGAACAAAGGGCGCTCAGTGCGGCATTGGCTGAAACCGATGCGATATTGTCCGTGCTTGCGGAATTGCGCGACCGCGCGTTGACGGTACAAAATACAGATGGCGACCTGGTCTTTGCCAATCTGGCAGTGCGCAGCCAACTGGGCCTGAGTTACCTCGACGTTATGCGTTTGCCGCCGCGTGTCGCGGCTGTGCTGGAAGAGGGCCATCCAGAGGCCGAAATGACACTAACTGTGCCGGGACGGGGGGCAATCCGCGTGCTTGTACGGGTGTCGCCGGTCAAGAGCGGGTTGATATTGGCAGACTGGACTGTGCTCAATTCCTGAGCGGGTGACAAAGCTGCGTCAAAAACAACCATGTTTTTGCGTCACTTCCGGCCTTTGCCTTTATTGACCCTGCCGGGTCAGAGGCGTAAACCGGTGCGCAGTCAGCCTTGCCAGTTGACCGCATGCGCGGGCCTGCCGCGCAACACTGAAGGAGCCATCATGGAAGAGATGCTGCGGGAGTACCTCCCCATTCTCGTTTTTCTGGCCGTCGCCATCGGCCTCGGCCTTGTCCTGATCCTTGCCGCTGTGATCGTTGCGGTCCGCAATCCGGACCCCGAAAAAGTCAGCGCCTATGAATGCGGGTTCAACGCCTTTGACGATGCCCGGATGAAGTTTGATGTTCGGTTTTATCTGGTGTCGATCCTGTTCATCATCTTTGACCTCGAAATTGCTTTCCTGTTCCCTTGGGCCGTCGCCTTTCAGGACATCAGCATGGTTGGGTTCTGGTCGATGATGGTCTTTCTTGGGGTCCTGACCATCGGCTTTGCCTATGAGTGGAAGAAGGGGGCACTGGAATGGCAGTAACAGACGCAGGGTCCTTTGGTCCCGCCGTTGCAGGCGGTGACAAGGACCACGCCACGCAGGCCCTGAATGCGGAGTTGCAGGACAAGGGTTTCCTGCTGACCTCGACCGATGACATCATCAACTGGGCGCGCACAGGGTCGCTGCACTGGATGACCTTTGGTCTGGCCTGCTGCGCGGTCGAAATGATGCACACCGCCATGCCCCGCTATGACATGGAGCGGTTCGGCACAGCGCCCCGCGCCTCCCCCCGTCAGTCCGACCTGATGATTGTTGCGGGCACGCTGACCAACAAAATGGCGCCCGCCCTGCGCAAGGTCTACGACCAGATGCCGGAGCCGCGCTACGTGATCTCGATGGGGTCCTGCGCCAATGGCGGCGGGTACTATCACTACAGCTATTCCGTGGTGCGCGGCTGCGACCGCATCGTGCCGGTGGACGTCTATGTGCCGGGTTGCCCGCCCACGGCCGAGGCGCTGCTTTATGGCATCATGCAATTGCAGCGCAAAATGCGCCGGACCGGGACGATTGTCCGTTAAGCGCCGCGCGCAAGAATAGTCCTACAAGGAGCGACTATGACCGAAGCACTAAACGAACTCGGCACTTACGTCGAAGCCAAGCGCCCCGATTGCGTGCTGGCCTGGGATGTGAGTCAAGGCGAGCTGAACGTGGATGTGGCGCCTTCCAGCATCACGGGGCTGGTTGAGTTTTTGAAGACGGACGCGACCTGCAAATTCTCGACCCTCGTGGATATCACGGCGGTGGACTACACCGGCCGGGCCAAGCGCTTTGACGTCGTTTACCATTTCCTGTCGATGTACCAGAACCATCGCATCCGCCTGCGTGTGTCGATCCGCGAGGATGAAATGGTGCCCTCGATCACCGACGTACACCCTTCGGCCAACTGGTTTGAGCGGGAAGTGTTCGATATGTTCGGCATCCTGTTTTCCGGTCACCCGGACCTGCGCCGCATCCTCACCGATTACGGCTTTCGCGGCCATCCGCTGCGCAAGGATTTCCCGACCACGGGCTATACCGAAGTGCGCTATGACGAGGTGGAAAAGCGGGTGGTTTATGAACCCGTTTCGCTGGTCCAGGAATACCGCCAGTTCGACTTCATGTCTCCCTGGGAAGGGGCCGAATATATCCTGCCCGGCGATGAGAAAGACGCGGGGAAAAGCTGATGGACGGTGTGCTTTGGTGGGTTTTGATCGCAGCAGCGAGCATCATCCCGATGTTCAAGCTGTTACCGCATTTCGGGTTCCACAAGTATTACGCAGTGTTCTGCATTCTGCCGGTCGGGACGATCATTCTGCTGTGGCTCATGGCGATCAAGCTGCAAGAGATGGAGAAGCGGTGATGCCTGGTTTCGCCAATTTCCCGACAGCGTTTTTCGATGGTTTTTACGCGGCTGAAGCATGGATTCTGATGTTCTTGGCCGTTGGAGCTTTATTTGCTTTGGCGCACTTCTGTGATGAACGCTATTCAAAAGGGACCCGCCTAAAGTGTCGGCTCTGGGGTTATGGTTTGTTGGGTTTGATCAGCATGACGAGCATCTCAAAGGGCGGCCCTCTGCAACTCAACGAAGTCTCTGCCGGTTTTTTGATGTCCCCAATCGCATACGTTATGGGTGTGGCTCTTGTCGGCTGCGCAATCGCTTATTGCGGGGGGATGCTCATGCGATCAATACTCTCCAACTTTCCGCCCGAAGCCGAACGAAACGACTCTGACGGCATACCGTGTGCCGGTCTCACAACGAAGAAGTGGAGAAGCTAATGGACGGTTCCAAAGGTTTCGAAGACGCCCTGACGGGCGAACAGAAAATCCGCAACTTTAACATCAACTTTGGCCCGCAACACCCTGCGGCGCATGGGGTTTTGCGGCTGGTGCTAGAGCTTGACGGCGAGATCGTGGAACGCTGCGACCCGCATATCGGCCTGTTGCACCGTGGCACCGAAAAGCTGATGGAAAGCCGGACGTATCTGCAAAACCTGCCCTATTTCGACCGGCTCGACTACGTTGCCCCGATGAACCAGGAACATGCCTGGTGTCTGGCCATTGAAAAGCTGACAGGCGTGCAAGTGCCCCGCCGCGCCTCACTGATCCGCGTGCTCTACTGCGAAATCGGGCGCATTCTGAACCACATTCTGAACGTGACCACGCAGGCCCTCGATGTGGGCGCGCTGACCCCGCCGCTCTGGGGCTTTGAAGAGCGTGAAAAGCTGATGATCTTTTACGAGCGGGCCTGCGGTGCGCGTCTGCACGCGGCGTATTTCCGCCCCGGTGGCGTGCATCAGGACCTGCCGGATGACCTGATCGACGATATCGAACAATGGGCCCACGAGTTTCCGAACGTGCTGGCCGATATCGACGGGCTGCTGACCGAAAACCGCATCTTTAAACAGCGTAACGCCGACATCGGCGTGGTGACCGAGGAAGACATTCAAAACTATGCCTTCTCTGGTGTGATGGTGCGCGGATCGGGCCTGGCCTGGGACTTGCGCCGTGCGCAACCCTATGAATGCTATGACGAATTCGACTTCCAGATCCCTGTGGGCAAGAATGGCGACTGCTATGACCGCTACCTGTGCCGCATGGAAGAAATGCGCCAATCGGTGAGCATCATCAAACAGGCCATTGCCAAGCTGCGCGATTGTCCTGGTGACGTTCTGGCCCGGGGCAAGATCACGCCGCCGTCGCGCTCGGACATGAAAACCTCGATGGAAAGCCTAATCCACCACTTCAAGCTTTATACCGAAGGGTTCCACGTGCCTGCGGGCGAGGTCTATGTCGCTGTCGAGGCCCCCAAGGGTGAGTTCGGTGTCTATCTGGTGGCGGACGGGTCGAACAAACCCTACCGCTGTAAGATCCGTGCCCCCGGCTTCCCGCATTTGCAAGCCATGGACTACATCAGCACCGGCCACCAACTGGCTGATGTTGCTGCCATTATCGGCACCATGGACGTTGTCTTCGGGGAGATTGACCGGTGAAACGGTTGACAGCATCCTTGGTGGTTCTTTTGGCTGGCACCGTGCACGCGGCTGCCAGTGAACCGGCTTGCGGTCCGTCCCCGTTTTCTGACGAATACCGCGCCTATTCCGCCTGCACGATCGACAGCGATTGCGACGCCTCTGCGAAATACCCGGTCATCGACGCCCGCAATGCGTTCTTGCGTGCGCAGGCCACAGCCGTCTTGTGCACCTTGTTCGATGGGCAAGAGCGCCGGTTCGACGACATGGTCGGGGATTTGCAGCGCAGCGTGACCGAATGTCGGAAAGACGAGGCGCTCAACACTCTGATACCATTGACCTATTCCTATCTGGGATTGAGGGCGTTGTCCGTTGAAGACCGCAGGTTTGAGCGCAGAAACGGGCTTGTTGGTCTGGGTGAGCGCACGGACCGTCTGGAACGCCGATGCTGATCCTGCGCGCCAAACATACATACTTCCAAGAGGCGGGACATTGGCACGCCTCACCAAAAGGGTTCAACTGATCCATGCTACGTCGACTTCACGCTGAACAACCCGACAGCTTTGCCTTTACCCCCGCCAACCAGGCCTGGGCCGAAGCGCAGATCACCAAATATCCCGAAGGCCGTCAGGCGTCGGCCATCATCCCGCTGCTGTGGCGTGCCCAAGAGCAGGAGGGGTGGTTGACACGCCCGGCAATCGAGGCCGTTTGCACCATGCTCGATATGGCGTTCATCCGGGGCCTTGAGGTGGCGTCTTTCTACTTCATGTTCCAACTGCAACCTGTTGGCTCTGTTGCCCATATTCAGGTCTGTGGAACCACGTCCTGCATGATCTGCGGGGCCGAAGATCTGGTGGCCGTCTGCAAGGAAAAGATCGCCAAGAAGCCGCATCAGTTGAGCGCAGATGGCAAGTTCAGCTGGGAAGAAGTGGAGTGCCTGGGGTCTTGCACCAACGCGCCCATGGCCCAGATCGGCAAGGATTATTATGAAGATCTGACCGCTGCGCGCATGGGCGAGCTGATCGATGCGCTTGCTGCTGGCGAGGTGCCGACGCCGGGGCCTCAGAATGGCCGGTATGCGGCGGAGCCTTTGGGCGGTCTGACGACCCTCAAGGATTTCGACAGCGGGCACACGAAATATAACGCCTCCGTCCAACTGGCGACGGATATTGGCGACACGGTCAAGCGCATCGACGGCACCGAAGTGCCCCTGATCGCGCCATGGCAGGGCAAAGCTGCCAATGCATCGGCCAAGCCCAAAGCCTCTGCAAAAAGCAAAAAGCCGGTCAACAAGACACCCCCGACTGATGCGGTTTCCGCAGCCAAACCAGACACCCCTGTGGTTGCCGACGGGCCGGGCACCAAGCCTGAGACTCTGGACGCGGCCCGCGGTGGCAAGGCGGATGATCTCAAGATGATCAAAGGCGTCGGCCCCAAGATGGAAAACCTGCTGCATGAACTTGGCTTTTTCCACTTTGATCAGGTCGCGGCCTGGACGGCGGACGAAGTTGCATGGGTCGATCAGAACCTCAAAGGTTTCAAGGGGCGCGTCAGCCGTGACAATTGGGTCACGCAGGCCAAGGCCCTCGCCACCGGTGCCGAGACAGAATTTTCCAAACGTGCGAAAAAAGACGGTATGTATGACGAGTAAGTGATCGTGAACACGGGAGAGGGACACGAGATGGACAACAATCAAGGAATGATGAGCTGCGCAATCGGCACCTGGGCCGTGGCATTGCTCGCGGGCGTGTTGGCGGCGGTGTTGCTGATGGTGCTTGGCGGCTGGAGCTTTATGCAGGCGGCGTTCATCGGCGCGGTTCTTTTCGTCGTTGCAGGTGCTCTGATCAGTTTCATCCTGTGTCGTCCCTTGCCCCCGATCGGTACGGCAACCATTGGCACGGCTGAGGAGGAAACACCCGCGCCGAAGCCTGCCGCAGCAAAGCCAGCGGCGGCGTCCGCACCGGCCGTCACAGAGGCCGAAGTCAAACCGTCCAAACCGCTACCCGGGCAAGAGGACCTTGCCGCGCGCAAAGGCGAGTGGAAATACGAGGGTGAGGCTGCAACACCGGCCCCAGCCAAGAAACCACCTGCGAAAAAGGCACCCGCCAAATCGGCCGCACCTGCGCCTGCAGCCGAAGGCCCCGGCACCAAGCCCGAAACACTGAGCGCGGCCCGTGACGGTGGCCCGGACGATCTGAAACAGATCAAGGGCGTGGGGCCCAAGCTTGAGGCGCTGTTGCATTCGATGGGTTTTTACCACTTTGATCAGGTCGGCAACTGGGGTGCGGACGAGGTCGCGTGGGTCGATCAGAACCTGCAAGGCTTCAAGGGCCGCGTGAGCCGCGACAACTGGGTCGAACAGGCGAAAATTCTGGCCGAAGGCGGAACCACCGAGTTCTCGTCCAAGGTCAAGAAAGGCGGCGTTTACTAACGCCGACACATGATGACGCAAGATCCGGGTTCATCCAACAAGGCAGGCCAGCGACTGGCGCTGGTCATTGCCGGGGTTGGGCTGCTCTGGGTTTGTGCGAATATTGCGGGGTCTTATCTGGGCTGGTCCAATCGGACGCGCGCCCTGTTTGATCTTGCGGCCCTGGCCGGTTTCGCCTGGGCGTTTTGGATTGCAATTGGGATCTGGCGGGACCGCCAGAGTGACAAGGATTAAGTGCGCATGCTTGCTGACAAGGATCGGATCTTTACCAACCTTTATGGGATGCACGACCGGACGCTGAAGGGCGCCCAGGCCCGTGGCCATTGGGATGGCACCGACAAGTTGATCCAGAAGGGCCGCGATTGGGTCGTTCAGGAGATGAAAGACAGCGGGCTGCGTGGCCGTGGCGGCGCGGGCTTTCCCACTGGTCTGAAGTGGTCTTTCATGCCCAAGGAAAGCGATGGGCGTCCTGCGTATCTCGTTGTGAATGCCGACGAATCGGAGCCGGGCACCTGCAAGGATCGCGAGATCATGCGCCACGATCCCCATACACTGATCGAGGGGTGCCTGATTGCGTCCTTCGCGATGAATGCGCATGCCTGCTACATCTACATTCGTGGCGAATACATCCGCGAGAAAGAGGCGCTGCAGGCGGCCATCGACGAGGCCTATGATGCCGGTCTGGTTGGCCCGAATGCGGCTGGTTCCGGCTGGGATTTCGACATCTACCTGCACCACGGGGCAGGGGCCTATATCTGCGGTGAAGAGACGGCGTTGCTAGAATCGCTTGAGGGCAAAAAAGGCATGCCTCGGATGAAGCCGCCGTTTCCGGCGGGCGCGGGCCTTTATGGCTGCCCGACCACAGTGAACAATGTGGAATCCATTGCTGTCGTCCCTACGATCCTGCGGCGCGGTGCGTCCTGGTTTTCCGGCTTTGGCCGTCCGAACAATGCGGGCACGAAACTCTTTGCCGTCTCGGGTCATGTGAACAACCCGTGTGTCGTCGAAGAGGCCATGTCGATTTCCTTTGAAGAGCTGATCGACAAGCATTGTGGCGGAATCAGGGGCGGTTGGGATAACCTCAAGGCCGTGATCCCCGGCGGATCGTCGGTGCCTTGTGTGACGGGCGAGAACATGCGCGACGCGATCATGGATTTCGATGCGTTGAAGGAAAAAGGGTCAAGCCTCGGCACCGCCGCGGTCATCGTGATGGACGAAAGCACCGACATCATCAAAGCGATCTGGCGGTTGTCCAAGTTCTACAAGCACGAGTCTTGCGGTCAATGTACGCCTTGCCGCGAGGGCACAGGCTGGATGATGCGCGTGATGGACCGTCTGGTGCGCGGCGAGGCAGAGGTCGAGGAGATCGACATGCTGCTGGACGTCACCAAGCAGGTCGAAGGGCATACAATCTGTGCTTTGGGCGATGCGGCCGCCTGGCCAATCCAGGGTTTGATCAAGAATTTCCGGGGCGAGATCGAGGATCGGATCAGGCACAAGCGGATCGCTGCGGAGTAAACGTTGGTTTCCAAAGCACCGATGCCGCCGCACCATGGAACATGTTCCATCTGTGGGCACGAAAACGGTCTGACCTTTGGCGAGGCTGTGCGGTGTGCGCGATGCAAGGTGTCTTTCCGTGCGGACGGGTCTGTTAAACCGGACCCTCGACCTGCGACCGTTCCGTTTGTGATGTCGATTGTTTTGCTTGCGATTGCTGCGATCACTCTTTTGACGTTTCTCGATCTAAAAGGCCTCCTTTAGTGTGACGCCCTCAGTTTCGATCCGGGAGAATGCAATTGGATAGCTTTTACCTCCTTGCCACCGCTATTCTGTTTGGCCTGTCCCTCTATACCCTTGCGCGCGCGGATGGGTGGGGCAAGGCTGCCAGCATCGGTCTGGCGATTTGCGTATTCGCGTTGCCCGCATTTATCCTGATCTTGTTCTTTCGCTTTGGGGTGTCGGGCTTTGTTGCGCAAACGCTGCTGGGGGTCGCCTCTATTGGCGTCATGGTTGTGCTCTTTGCGCTGGCTAAATCCGTGGCCAACAGGCTGCGCACGAAAGACGACGTTTGATGCCCCTCGCTGAATTCAACATCGGCACCCTGAAATACGACTGGGACGATCCGCGGGTGGCGGACTTTCAGAACAACCTTGATCGCGTCTATGACATTGCGCGCCGCAGCCCCGGTTACATCTGGCATATGGAAACCGAGGATATGGAGGCGGCGCAGCTTGATCTGGGTGGCCCGTTGGGAGGCAATCCTCGCACCGCCTCGACTTTGTCAGTCTGGCAGGATGTCGCCAGCTTTCGCCACTTTGTCTTTCAGACCGTGCACAAGCAGTTTTATGATCGCAAGGCCGAGTGGTACGATCTGGACCAGCAAGGCACGCGGCTGGTGATGTGGTGGGTGCCGAAGGGGCATATCCCAACTGTGGCTGAGGCGATGGAGCGCTTTCATCATCTTGGGAACCATGGCAATAGTGACCACGCCTTTGGCTGGGCCCACTTGCAAGATGCGCCGAACTGACGCATCCAAGGGCCACGCGGCGCAAGAACGGCGGTGGAGAAGACCAAGATGACCAAGACCAAATCCCTCACCCTGAACGACGCGCGGCCGGCCTTGCTGACCGGCGCGTTGCTGATCGCGGCCCTGCTGCTGACCGCCTGTGCCGAACGGCGGGCGGACAAGGTGGCCTTTGACGGGGTGTTCTTCCGCTCGACCGCAAGCAAGGTGGACAAGCAGCGCGACGTGTTCGAGGTGACGGTGTCACCCGCGTCTTCTTCCATCGAAGGCGCGCGCGAGGCGGGTCGCTATGAGGCGACGCGCTACTGTATCGAGAACTTCGGAACCTCCGCCGTGGACTGGACTGAAGGGCCTGATGCCGAGGATGGAACCCTGCGCATCGCCAATGATCGCCTGATTTTGACCGGCACCTGCACCCCCTGACCTGAACACGATGTGCAATCGCGGCATTTTGGTGCTGGCGTGCCCGGGAACGGCTTGATATTGCATATCAGAACAATGCTTTCCCACATAACGCGGCAATGGCGTACAAGGTGGAGAGATGTGATGCGCGCAATGACTATGGCAATTCTTCTTGGCATGACGGCAGGGGCAGCCCTGGCCAAACCGCATTTGCGGGATGTGCCCGAGATTGACGGCACCATTTTGGCTGTCGGCATCGCGGACGAAATCCGCAACAATTGCCCCAGCATATCGGCCCGGATGGTCAAGGCGGTACTGTTGGTCAACGGCCTCAAGGGGCGTGCCCGTGATCTGGGTTATTCCGACGACGAGATAGACGCTTACCGCAAATCCGATGTGGAAAAGAGCCGCCTTTTGGCCAAGCGTGCCGCCTATTTGGCGGCTGCGGGTGTGCAAAGTGACGCGCCCGAAACCTATTGCTTGCTTGGCCAGGCAGAGATTGAAAAAGAGAGCCAGATTGGCGCTTTATTGAGGATGAACTGACGCAATGAGCAACACCCGCAAGATCATCATCGACGACAAAGAGGTAGAGGTCGATCCGGCCCTGACCCTGATCCAGGCTTGTGAAGAAGCCGGGATCGAAATCCCGCGCTTTTGCTATCACGAGCGTCTGTCGATTGCGGGTAACTGCCGTATGTGTCTGGTCGAGGTTGTGGGCGGTCCGCCAAAACCCGCCGCCTCGTGCGCCATGCAGGTCAAGGATTTGCGCCCCGGTCCCGAGGGCGCGCCCCCGGTTGTCAAAACGAACTCGCCCATGGTCAAAAAGGCCCGTGAGGGGGTCATGGAATTCCTGCTCATCAACCACCCGCTGGATTGCCCGATTTGCGATCAGGGCGGCGAATGTGACTTGCAGGATCAGGCAATGGCCTACGGGGTGGATTTCTCGCGCTTCCGCGAGCCCAAACGCGCCGTGGATGATCTGGACCTTGGCCCCCTTGTCGAGACCCACATGACCCGCTGCATCTCCTGCACCCGTTGTGTGCGCTTCACGACCGAAGTCGCAGGGATCACACAGATGGGCCAGACCGGTCGGGGTGAAGACAGCGAGATCACGTCCTACTTGGGTGAAACCCTCGATTCGAACCTGCAAGGCAACATCATTGATCTTTGCCCGGTGGGTGCGCTGGTGTCGAAACCCTATGCTTTCACGGCCCGTCCGTGGGAGCTGACCAAGACCGAAAGCGTGGATGTGATGGATGCCCTTGGCTCCTCCATCCGCGTGGACACCAAGGGCCGCGAAGTCATGCGGTTCCTGCCGCTGAACCATGACGGCACCAACGAGGAATGGATTTCGGACAAGACCCGGTTCGTCTGGGACGGCTTGCGCCGCCAGCGTCTGGACAAGCCCTATGTCCGCGAAAATGGCAAGCTGCGCCCCGCCACATGGCCCGAAGCTTTGGGCAAGGCGGCGGAGGCTATCAAAGGTGCGTCGAACCTGGCCGGTCTCGTTGGCGATCTGGCCCCGGTCGAGGCCGCCTTTGCACTGAAGCAACTGATCGAAGGGCAGGGCGGGATCGTCGAGTGCCGGACCGATGGGGCCAAACTGCCGTCGGGCAACCGCGCGGCCTACGTCGGCACGGCGGCAATTGAAGATATCGACACCGCCGAGGCCATCATGCTGATTGGCTCCAATCCTCGCGTCGAAGCGCCCGTGTTGAACGCCCGCATCCGCAAGGCATGGACGCAAGGGGCGAATGTGGGCGTGATCGGCGAGGCG
Source organism: uncultured Tateyamaria sp. (assembly GCF_947503705.1). GTDB lineage: Bacteria > Pseudomonadota > Alphaproteobacteria > Rhodobacterales > Rhodobacteraceae > Tateyamaria. The sequence goes on from NZ_CANNES010000005.1 coordinate 131,760, forward strand.
GTCGACCTGACTTATGAGTACAACCACATCGGCACTGGCAGCGACACGATCACCGAGCTGTTGGGCCGTGACCATTCTGCCGTGGCGGAAAAGCCGTCGCTGATCATCGTCGGCCAGGGCGCATTGACGCGTGGCGACGGCGCCGCCGTGCTGGCCGCGGCACAGGCGCTGGCCGAAAGCACCAAGTCGGGGCTGTTGATCCTGCACACCGCTGCGGGCCGCGTGGGCGCGATGGATGTGGGGGCCACAAACCCAGATGCGATGGCAGCCGTGGATGGCGCTGACGTCATATATAACCTCGGCGCAGACGAGATTGACATCGCGGCGGGCGCTTTCGTGATCTACCAGGGCAGCCATGGCGACCGTGGCGCGCACCGCGCCGACGTGATCCTGCCTGGGGCCGCCTATACCGAAGAGCCTGGCCTGTTCGTCAACACCGAAGGACGTCCGCAGCTGGCTGCCCGTGCCAGCTTTGCCCCCGGCGAGGCCAAGGAAAACTGGGCCATCCTGCGCGCGCTGTCGGGTGAAATGGGCGCGACATTGCCTTTCGACAATATCGGCGCGTTGCGCAGTGCCATTGTGGCAGCACACCCCCATCTGGGCGATATCGATATCGTGGCGGAAAATGCGGGCGAAGCGCTGGAGCAGGGCAAGATGGAAGGCGGCACGCTGACCACCACCATCACAGACTTTTATCTGACCAACCCCATCGCGCGGTCCAGCGAACTTATGGCCGAACTGAGTGCTGGCGTCAAAGCACGCGCAAACGGAGCCTTGGCCGCTGAATGAAGGCCGCATGGCTCATAACCTGCATGCCTTTGATGGCCTGTGAACCTGTGCCCACGGCAGAGCAGTTCATCCCCGATTACCGAGGCGTGGATACCACGTTGCTGTCTGACGATCTGGTGCAGTTCAACGTGGAAATGACCAATGCGCTCAGTGCGCAGGACGTGTCGAATTATGCGGAATGTGCCGCAGCAGGCTACACCCTGATCCGGGGGTGGGGATTTGCGCGTCATTTGCGCACAAATGTAGACGAAGAGGCTGGCGTGTGGAAAGCAGATGCTGTTTACACCATCTCGCCAGCCCTGCCGCGTGGATTGCGGACCATTGACGCCGAAGTCGTGGCCGCAGCCTGTGCGGAGAAGGGAATACCGACGGTGTGAGGACTTATGGCTGATTTCTTTACCACTCCTGGCGGCATTGCCGTCCTGATCCTCGCCCAGGTGCTCGCGGTTGTGGCGTTTGTCATGATTTCGCTGCTGTTCCTGGTCTATGGCGATCGCAAAATCTGGGCCGCTGTGCAGATGCGCCGGGGCCCCAACGTGGTGGGCACCTTTGGCCTGCTGCAAACCGTAGCGGACGCTCTGAAATATGTGGTCAAAGAGGTGGTGGTGCCCGCAGGCGCTGACAAGACCGTCTTTATGCTCGCGCCCATGACCAGTTTCGTGCTGGCGATGGTCGCCTGGGCCGTGATCCCCTTCAACGAAGGCTGGGTCCTTTCGGACATTAACGTGGCCATTCTGTACGTTTTCGCCATTTCCTCGCTTGAGGTTTACGGCGTGATCATGGGCGGATGGGCCTCGAACTCCAAATATCCGTTCCTTGGGTCTTTGCGCTCCGCTGCGCAAATGATCTCCTATGAGGTCAGCATTGGCTTGATCATCATCGGTGTTATCCTGTCCACAGGGTCCATGAATTTTGGTGCCATCGTGAATGCCCAAGACACCGGATACGGGTTCTTTGGCTGGTATTGGCTGCCGCATCTGCCGATGGTCTTCTTGTTCTTTATCAGTGCCTTGGCGGAAACCAACCGGCCCCCGTTCGACTTGCCAGAGGCGGAGAGCGAACTGGTGGCGGGTTATCAGGTCGAATATTCCTCCACGCCCTTCCTGCTGTTCATGGCCGGTGAATATATTGCCATCTTCCTGATGTGTGCGCTGATGAGCCTGTTGTTCTTTGGTGGCTGGCTGTCGCCTATCCCGGGCCTGCCTGACGGCGTGCTTTGGATGGTGGCCAAGATGGCGTTCTTCTTCTTCCTCTTTGCGATGGTGAAGGCGATCACGCCCCGCTACCGCTATGACCAGCTTATGCGTCTGGGGTGGAAAGTGTTCTTGCCCTTCTCGCTCTTCTGGGTCGTGTTCGTGGCCTTTGCGGCCAAGTTCGACTGGTTCGGTGGCATCTATGCCCGTTGGGCGTTGGGGGGCTGAGATGAAACTGGCCGACGCTATCAAAACGACAAGCGCCCACGATCTGGCGGATCTGACGGCCTTTGTGGTGTCTGAATGCGAGATGGTCACCCAGGACACTGATGGCAAAATGGTCGACATCAATAATGACGACGTGGTGCGGGCGATCAAGGCCTGGGCCTATATGAACCTCAATGATGGCAAGCAGGGGGACTGACATGACACAGATCGACTATGGACGTGCCGCGAAATATTTTCTGCTTCATGACTTCTGGGTCGGGATGAAGCTGGGGATGAAATATTTCTTTGCCCCCAAGGCCACGTTGAACTACCCCCATGAAAAGGGGCCTTTGTCGCCACGCTTTCGCGGTGAACACGCGCTTCGCCGGTATCCCAATGGTGAAGAGCGGTGCATCGCATGCAAGCTGTGCGAAGCGGTCTGCCCGGCGCAGGCCATCACCATCGATGCCGAACCCCGCGAGGACGGCAGCCGCCGCACCACGCGCTATGACATTGATATGACCAAGTGCATCTATTGCGGCTTCTGCCAGGAGGCGTGTCCGGTAGATGCGATCGTGGAAGGTCCGAATTTCGAATTCAGCACCGAGACCCGCGAAGAGTTGTATTACGATAAAGATAAACTGCTGGCCAATGGCGAGCGATGGGAAGCCGAGATTGCGCGCAATCTCGAAATTGATGCCCCGTATCGGTAAGGGCAGGGAACCAAGGCAATGGGCGCGAGTGGCGTAGGCATATTTGAGGACGATAGCTGTCTCGACTGGATCGAGGAAGACTATGCGACAGGCGGCGTAGAAGCAGTGCGCAGCGCGTTGTCGGATGCGGCTGACGCCTCTGCGGGTGACTATATCGAAGTTGACCAGGGCGGAGCCGCCCGCGCGGCGGCCGAAGTCGTCGCCACCAGCTTTGATGCGGGTCCCGAGTTGGACGAGGATGACCTTGATCGCTTGCGCGAACATGCTGAAGATGTGGAGCAAGACCGCGATCTGATCCCACTTGCCTTGAAAGCCGTGCGTCGGATCAGCGCCGAAAATTCCGAAATTGCCGAGCTTTGGGCCGAAAATCCCGATTTCGGGGGCTTGTGGTCTGCTGAAATGGACGGACTTGAAACCCGTTTGAGGGGGCTTTTGTGACTGACACGCCGCAAAACCCCTTTGCCGCCATGATGGCCCAGATGCAGGAGCAGATGCAGGAAATGGCCAAGGCCTTTCCGCAGATGGCGGCTTTTGATCCGGCCAAGGGCTTTGACCCCAAGGCGATGGAGGCCATGTGGCCGACCATGCCCAAGGAGATCATGGAAGCCTGGTTCGGCAACGCACTGAATGAAAACGGGCTGGACGCCAAGACGCGTCTATTGATCACGCTGGCGGGTTTGACCATGCAGGGCGCGCAGGCCGACAGTGCCGTGCGCCAGACCGTGCGTCACGCCCGTGCGGCAGGAGCCACCGATCAACAAATTTCCGAGACTTTGGGCATGATGGCGATGTTCGCCGGCGTGCCCGCCATGACCCGCGCCATGGAATTGGCCCAAGAGGTCATGAATGATGCTGACGAGGACAAGACATGACCGTATTTGCCTTCTACCTGTTTGCCATATCCGTGATCACAGGGGGCCTGTTCACAGTGATCAGCCGTAACCCGGTCCACTCGGTTCTGTGGTTGATCCTGTCCTTCTTGTCGGCGGCGGGCCTGTTCGTGTTGCTGGGCGCGGAATTCGTCGCGATGCTGTTGATCATCGTCTATGTGGGCGCGGTTGCAGTGCTGTTTCTGTTTGTCGTGATGATGCTGGATGTGGATTTTGCGGAACTCAAGGCTGAGATGGCCAAGTATCTGCCCCTTGCCCTGCTGATTGCTGTTGTGATCCTGATGCAATTCGTGATGGCCTTTGGGGCATGGGAAAGCGCGTCGGCAGCCGAGGGCCTGCGTGCGCAGGTCATCCCGGTAGATCGCCACAATACCGAAGCCTTGGGAATGGTCCTCTATGACCAGTATTTCCTGCTGTTCCAGCTGTCGGGTCTGATTCTGCTGGTTGCGATGGTGGGTGCCATCGTGCTGACCCTGCGCCACCGTTCGGATGTGAAGCGTCAGGACGTGGTTGCGCAAATGATGCGCGATCCAGCAGTGGCGATGGAGCTGAAAGACGTCAAACCGGGGCAGGGCCTCTGATGTCGTTTTCTTACAAAGAAAACGGCTCGGAATTTTTGAAAAATTCCGCCTGCACGCTGGTGGCAGCGATGGTTCTATCCGGGCCTGTTTCGGCAGTGACCCTGACAGATTGTGACCGCACCACGCATATTTCTCATGGGGGCGAGGCTGATCATGTGGATATGGGCGAAGGCCGTGTGATGTGGCGCGATTGGTGGAGCCAGGAAGGCACGTCGACCTCGTTCACTCTGGTGGATTGTGCGCCGGGCACCGCGCTGCGCTTTCGCAGCCAGGAAGAGAACATGAGCGCGCGTTTGCCTTTTGATCGGACCAAAAAGGCGTTGGCCATCATCGACCGTCACGAGGCGGGTGCCCGCACCTTTGCCACTTTTGATCGTATTGCCGCCGATCTGGACGGCATCGCCAAAGATATCGAACTGACCACCCTGACGGCAGAGCCTTGTGCTTGCGCCGCACTCTACCCCGACGCACGGGGCGACAAGACAGAATTCGTGTTGGGCGGCTAACGCCCGGCATCAGACCAAGAAACGGGGGTACACCCCCGGAGGGACGACATGATTGGACTTGAGCATTATCTGACGGTGGCAGCGACGCTGTTCGTGATTGGCATCTTTGGCCTCTTTCTCAACCGCAAGAACATCATCATCCTGCTGATGAGCATCGAGTTGATGCTGCTGGCGGTGAATATCAATCTGGTGGCCTTCTCAAGCTTTCTGGGTGATCTGGTTGGGCAGGTGTTTACCCTCTTTGTCCTGACTGTTGCGGCGGCAGAGGCGGCTATCGGTCTGGCCATTCTGGTCTGTTTCTTCCGTAATCGCGGCACCATCGCCGTCGAAGACGTCAACGTGATGAAGGGCTAAGGCACATGGAAACTATCATCCTCTTTGCCCCACTGGTTGGCGCGCTGCTCTGTGGCTTTGGCTGGCGCATCTTTGGCGAGACGGCGGCCATGTGGATCGCCACCGGCATGCTGTTCCTAAGCGCGGCACTGTCCTGGATCGTGTTCCTGACCTTTGACGGCACGACCCAGAGCATTCAGATCCTGCGTTGGATAGAAAGTGGTAGCCTGTCCACCGATTGGGCCATCCGCCTGGATCGTCTGACGGCCATCATGCTGATCGTGATCACCACCGTGTCGGCCCTCGTGCACCTCTATTCCTTTGGCTACATGGACAAAGACCCGCAGTGGAAAGAGGGTGAAACGTATAAGCCCCGTTTCTTTGCTTACCTGTCCTTCTTCACCTTTGCGATGCTGATGCTGGTGACCGCCGACAACCTGGTTCAGATGTTCTTTGGTTGGGAAGGGGTCGGCGTTGCCTCTTACCTCTTGATCGGCTTCTATTACCGCAAACCAAGCGCCAATGCGGCGGCCATCAAGGCTTTTGTGGTCAACCGGGTGGGCGACTTCGGCTTTGCCCTGGGCATATTTGCCCTGTTTTTCCTCACGGACAGCATCCGCTTTGACGACATCTTTGCCGCTGTGCCGACGATTGCCGAGACGCAATTGACCTTTCTGTGGGCCGAGTGGAATGCGGCCAACCTGATTGCCATTCTGCTCTTTATCGGGGCCATGGGGAAATCAGCGCAGTTGATCCTGCACACCTGGTTGCCGGACGCGATGGAAGGGCCGACGCCCGTATCCGCCCTGATCCATGCAGCGACCATGGTCACCGCCGGTGTGTTCCTGGTGTGCCGCATGTCACCGTTGATGGAGTTTGCACCTGAGGCGACGGCATTCATCACCATTTTGGGTGCGGCCACAGCCTTTTTTGCCGCGACCGTGGGGTTGGTCCAGACCGACATCAAGCGCGTCATCGCCTATTCGACCTGTTCGCAACTGGGTTACATGTTCGTGGCCGCAGGCGTGGGTGTCTATTCTGTCGCGATGTTCCACCTGTTCACGCACGCGTTCTTCAAGGCGATGCTGTTTCTGGGTGCCGGTTCGGTCATTCACGCGATGCACCATGAGCAGGACATGATGAATTACGGTGGTCTGCGCAAAAAAATCCCCTACACCTTCTGGGCCATGATGATAGGCACGCTTGCGATCACAGGCGTGGGGATTCCGCTGACCGGCTGGATCGGCTTTGCCGGCTTTGCATCCAAGGACGCCGTGATCGAAAGCGCCTTTGCATCGGGCAACGGGTTTGCCTTCTGGGCGCTGGTGATTGCGGCCCTGTTCACGTCCTTCTATTCGTGGCGGCTGATGTTCCTGACCTTCTACGGCACGCCGCGCGGCGACAAACATACCCATGAGCACGCGCATGAAAGCCCGATGGTCATGCTGATCCCGCTGGGCGTTCTTTCGCTTGGCGCCGTATTTGCCGGTGCGATCTGGTATTCGTCTTTCTTTGGCAAGACCAACGAGGTGATCAAATTCTTTGGTGGTCATTATGAGGCCCCGGCAGAAGAGTTGAAGAAGGCCGTCGCCGAGCGCAGCCCGAAAGCCTCAGAGCTGAAATACGTGATGGAAGATGGACCAGGTGAGGCGGGTATCTATATCGCGCCCGAAAACACGATCCTGCACGAGGCGCATTACGTGCCGACCTGGGTCAAGCTGTCGCCCTTTGTCGCAATGCTGATCGGGTTCATCGTGGCCTTCTGGTTCTATATCAAAAACCCCTCGCTGCCCGGTCGTTTGGCCGAAAATCAGCGGCCCTTGTATTTGTTCCTCAAGAACAAGTGGTACTTTGACGAGCTCTATGACGTCATATTCGTCAAACCGGCCATGTGGATCGGCAAGCAGCTTTGGAAAAAGGGCGATGGCAACGTCATTGATGGGTCGCTGAACGGGGTGGCCATGGGCATCGTGCCCTTTATCACCCGGCTCGCGGGACGGGCGCAGTCCGGTTATATCTTTACCTACGCCTTTGCCATGGTGATCGGGATCGCTGTTCTGGTCACGTGGATGACGCTTTCCGGAGGGGCAAACTGATGCTTGCGGCGCTTCCGTTTGAGTTCTGGCTTTTGACAGGCGCGTGCGTGTTGCTCATGGCCGCTGCGGCCTTTTTTCTCGGCGCGCCGCACTGGTGGCAGCGTGGCCTGGCGCGATCTGCGCTTGTGATCGGGGGCGGAGGTCTCTTTGTATGCACGACGGCCTACCTGTCCGTTTTTGTGGCCATTTTGATCACAGTGTTGCCCTTCGTACTCGTCATCGCCTTCTTCACTGACTTTTTCGGGGGACTGTTCTGATGGACAACCTTCTTTCCATCGTCACCTTCATCCCCGCACTGGCAGCCCTGATCCTGGGTGTATTCCTGCGAGGCGAGGATGAGGCGGCACAGCGCAATGCCAAATGGGTAGCGATGTTTGCCACATCTGCAACTTTCCTGGTGTCGCTCTTTATTCTGTTTGAGTTCGATCCCAACAACACCGGTTTCCAGTTCGTGGAAGAGACCGAGTGGCTGTTGGGCCTGCAATATAAAATGGGCGTGGACGGGATTTCGGTTCTGTTTGTGATGCTGACCACCTTCATGATGCCGCTGGTGATCGCCGCGTCGTGGAACGTGACGGACCGCGTCAAGGAATACATGATTGCCTTCCTGCTCTTGGAAACGCTCATGCTGGGCGTGTTCATGGCGTTGGATCTGGTGCTGTTTTACCTCTTCTTTGAGGCGGGCCTGATCCCGATGTTCCTGATCATCGGAATCTGGGGCGGGGCGAATCGCATTTATGCGAGCTTCAAGTTCTTCCTCTATACCTTCCTCGGGTCGGTCCTGATGCTGGTGGCCATGGTCGGCATGTTTGCCGATGCGGGCACCACCGATATCGAGCAGTTGTTGACCCACAATTTCGCGTCCGAGACATTCAGCTTGCTCGGTGTGCAGATCATTGGTGGAATGCAGACGCTTCTCTTCATCGCGTTCTTTGCCAGCTTTGCGGTCAAGATGCCGATGTGGCCAGTACACACCTGGTTGCCTGATGCACACGTACAAGCCCCCACGGCCGGTTCTGTGGTGCTGGCGGCGATCCTGTTGAAAATGGGCGGCTATGGCTTTTTGCGCTTCTCGATCCCGATGTTCCCTGTGGGGTCCGAGGTTCTGACGCCACTGGTGCTTTGGATGTCGGCGATTGCGATTGTTTATACCTCGCTTGTGGCGCTGGTGCAGGAGGACATGAAAAAGCTGATTGCCTATAGTTCCGTCGCTCACATGGGCTTTGTGACAATGGGGATCTTCGCGGCGAACCAGCAGGGCATTGACGGGGCGATCTTCCAGATGCTGTCGCACGGCTTTATCTCGGGCGCGCTCTTCCTTTGTGTGGGCGTGATCTATGACCGGATGCACACGCGGGATATTGACGCCTATGGCGGTCTCGTAACCCGAATGCCGGCCTATGCGCTGATCTTTATGCTCTTCACCATGGCCAATGTGGGATTGCCGGGAACCTCTGGGTTTGTGGGTGAGTTCCTGACGCTGATGGCGGTCTTCCAGGTTAACACCTGGGTTGCGGCTGTGGCCACAACGGGCGTGATTTTCTCCGCCGCTTATGCGCTGTGGCTTTACCGTCGGGTCGTGATGGGTGATCTGATCAAGGAAAGCCTGAAGTCGATCACAGACATGAGCCGCCGCGAGCGTGCGATCTTTGCCCCTCTGGTGGTTATGACGATCCTGTTGGGCGTGTATCCCGCCCTGATCCTCGACATCATCGGGCCGTCGGTCGCCGCCCTTGTAACACAATACGATACGGCCCTGGCCGCGGCAGAGGCCGCGACCCAGTTGGCTGCGAATTAAGGACCTGAACCATGGCTGCTGATCTTACAATCATCCTGCCGGAAATCCTGCTGGCGATCTTTGCCATGCTGGGCCTTTTGGGCGCGGTCTATACGGCGAAGGACGGGCTGGCGTCAGCCTTGCTTTGGTCGACGGCGGCGGTGTTCATTGCTTTGGCGGCCTGGATCGGGCTCACGGGAGAGGGGACCAACATCGCCTTCAATGGCATGTTCGTCGATGACGGGTTTTCCCGCTTTGCCAAGGTTGTGATCCTGCTGTCTGCCGCCGCTGTGCTGTTGATGAGCGAAGGGTATATGCAGGCGCGAGGGCTGTTGCGTTTTGAATATCCGATGCTTGTAGCACTGAGCGCTGTGGGCATGATGATGATGGTATCGGCGGGCGACCTGATGGCGCTTTACATGGGGCTTGAGCTGCAATCGCTAGCTTTGTATGTCGTCGCCTCGCTGCGACGCGACAGTGTCAAATCGACCGAAGCAGGTTTGAAATACTTTGTTCTGGGTGCATTGTCGTCCGGTCTTCTGCTCTACGGCGCATCGCTGGTTTATGGCTATGCGGGCACGACGCTGTTCTCAGGTATTGTGCAGGTGGCCCAAGACGACATGTCGCTAGGGCTGCTGTTTGGCCTAGTGTTCCTTATGTCTGGCTTTGCCTTCAAGGTCTCGGCCGTGCCTTTCCACATGTGGACGCCAGACGTTTATGAAGGTTCGCCCACACCGGTTACCGCCTTTTTCGCGACAGCGCCCAAGGTTGCGGCCATGGCGCTTTTTGCACGCGTGATGCATGACGCCTTTGGCGATGCAGTGTCGAACTGGCAGCAGGTCATGGCTCTGCTTTCGGTCCTGTCCATGTTCCTTGGCGCCTTTGCCGCCATCGGTCAAAGCAATATCAAACGTCTGATGGCGTTCTCGTCCATTGCCCATATGGGCTATGCCCTGATGGGTCTTGCGGCGGGCACCGTGTTGGGCGTGCAGGCGATGCTGGTCTATATGGCGATTTATGTGACGATGAACGTCGGCACCTTTGCGTTCATCCTGATGATGGAGAAGGATGGCCAGCCCGTGGTCGAAATTTCGTCGCTCAACATGTATGCCAAGCGTGAGCCGGGCAAAGCCCTGGCGATGCTCGTACTGCTGTTCTCGCTGGCGGGCGTGCCCCCCATGCTGGGCTTTTTCGGCAAGTTCTATGTGTTGCGGGCCGCCTACGAAGGCGGTTTGGCCTGGCTTGCTGTAGCCGGTGTGATCGCGTCGGTGATTGGGGCCTATTACTATCTGCGTATCGTCTTCTTCATGTATTTTGGCGATGCCAAGGAAGAAGGGCTGAACGGTGGCAAGTCACCCGTGCTCTGGGCCTTCCTAATGGGATCGGCTGTGATCATGGTTCTGGGCATCGTGAACATGTTCGGTGTGGAGGGCGCGGCGGCGGCAGCGGCGGCAGCGCTGGTGCTCTGAGCAGCGCCGCTTCGACCACGTCGGCACGCCGTCATGCATGAGCTGGGAAAAACCGATTTCGACCAGCCTTGGCCGCAGGCTTATGATTGCATTGTGCTGGACGAGGTCGACAGCACGATGGACGAGGCCCGCAGACGTTTGCCTGAATTGACAAGGCCCACGTGGATTTTCGCGCGAAATCAGTCAGCGCCGCGTGGGCGGCGTGGTCGTGTGTGGCACATGCCAGAGGGTAACTTTTCCGCAACCCTGGTGATGCGACCGGACGAACCCATCGCCCATGCGGCCTTGCGCGCATTTACTGCTGGACTTGCGATGTTATCCGCGCTGTCGCCTTATTCTGCGGTAGGCGAGTTTGCGTTGAAATGGCCGAACGACGTATTGCTGTACAAAAGGAAAATTGCGGGCATTTTGCTGGAAAGCGAGAGCCTGAAGGACAAATGCCAGTGGTTGAGCATTGGATTCGGTGCAAACCTGCGCGGCGCCCCCGCGTCGTCTGACCTTGAGCCGCAAGCCATACCCGCCACAAGTTTGCGCCAAGACGGTCACACCGTGCCGCGCCCCGAAGATGTGTTGCATCGTCTTGCCTGTTCGTTTGCGGATTGGGAACGTATTTTCCGGGACTACGGCTTTGAAAGCGTGGGCAAGATGTGGATCGGCTACGCCTATGGCCTGGATCAGCCCGTGGTGGCGCGGATGGGCAAGCGTGAAGTGCGCGGGATATTCCGCACCATTGATCTCGACGGCAACTTGATTCTGAAAATGGACGACGGGTCGTTCGAACGGATCGCTGCGGCGGACCTGTTTTTCTGACGAGGAGGGCAATGCATGCTTTTGGCGATTGATTGCGGCAACACCAACACCGTGTTTTCCATCTGGGACGGTGAGGGGTTCATCGGCACCTGGCGCACCTCGACCGAATGGCAGCGCACGGCGGACCAGTACTATGTCTGGCTGTCCACGCTTATGAAGTTCCAGAATATCGACGTGACCATCACCGACATGATCATTTCGTCCACTGTGCCGCGGGTTGTGTTCAATCTGCGCGTACTGGCGGATCGTTATTTCAACACGCGACCTTACGTGGTGGGCAAGGCTGATTGCATGTTGCCTGTTGGCGTGCGCGTGGATGAGGGGACCCAAGTCGGCCCTGACCGGTTGGTGAACACAGTTGCGGGCTTTGACCTTTATGGCGGTGACCTGATCATGGTGGATTTTGGGACCGCCACCACCTTTGACGTGGTGGACACGGATGGGGCCTATATCGGCGGTGTCATCGCGCCGGGCGTGAACCTGAGCCTTGAGGCGCTGCACAATGCCGCTGCGGCCTTGCCTCATGTGGACATCACCAAACCGCAGGCGGTCATCGGCACCAATACTGTGGCCTGTATGCAATCTGGCGTCTTTTGGGGTTACGTGGGCCTCGTCCGTGAGATATGTGCCCGGATTAAGGCGGAACGCGCCCGCGACATGCGCGTGATCTCGACCGGTGGACTGGCACCTTTGTTCCAGCAGACCGAGAGACTTTTTGACGACTATCAAGACGATTTGACGATGCATGGCCTGACGGTCATCTATCGCTATAACAAGGAAAATAACTGATCTCATGAGCAGTGAACGATTGATCTATCTGCCCCTTGGTGGGGCGGGTGAAATTGGCATGAATGCCTATGTGTATGGCTATGGCGCCCCGGATCAGGAACGCCTGATCGTGGTGGACCTTGGCGTGACCTTTCCCGATATGGACGGCTCGCCCGGGGTGGACCTGATCCTGCCCGACATCACATGGCTGGCAGAGCGCAAAGACCGCATTGACGGGGTGTTTATCACCCACGCCCACGAGGACCATGTGGGGGCCGTGTCGCACACCTATGAACAATTGGGCGCGCCGGTTTATGCGCGGCCGTTCACGGCCAATATCGCGCGGCGCAAGCTGAGCGAATATGGCCATCCGGACAAGGCAGTGACCGTTGCAGGCACCTGGCCCGAAACCGTGACGGCGGGGCCCTTTACCGTGGGCTTTTTGCCCATGTCCCACTCGATCCCCGAAAGTGCGGCCCTGATCATCGACACCCCTGAGGGCCGCGTGATCCATTCCGGGGATTTCAAGCTGGACGAGACACCGCTTGTCGGTGAACCCTTTGACCCCGACCTTTGGGCTGATGTCAGCAAGGATGGCGTCAAGGCGCTGGTCTGCGACAGCACCAACATCTTTTCGCCCCATGCCGGCCGGTCCGAGGCGACCCTTGGCCCGGAGATTGAAAAGCTGATCCGGGGCCATACCGAAGGGGTGGTGGTTGCGACCACGTTTGCGTCGAACGTGGCGCGGGTGAAAACCCTGGCCGAGGCGGGCGAGCGGGCAGGGCGGTCGATTGTCTTGCTGGGTAGGGCCATGCGCCGGATGATCGAGGCATCGATCGAGACGGGCGTGTTGAAAGACTTCCCGCCAGTGATCAGCCCTGAGGATGCGCGCAATGTTCCGCGCGAAAACCTGATGCTTCTGGTCACGGGTTCGCAGGGCGAGCGTCGCGCTGCGTCCGCCCAACTGGCCAATGGCAAGTATATGGGGCTTGAGTTGAAAGAGGGTGATCTGTTCCTGTTTTCCTCAAAAACCATCCCCGGTAACGAGCGTGGTGTGATCCGCATCATGAATCAACTGTCTGAAAAAGGTGTCGATGTGGTTGATGATTCCTCAGGTCTCTATCATGTGTCGGGCCATGCCAACCGCCCCGATCTGGAGCGGTTACAGGATATCGTGAACCCGCAGATCGTGGTGCCCATGCACGGCGAACACCGTCACCTGCGCGAGCATGTGAAGCTGACAGAGGCCAAGGGCCGTCGCGGAGTGTTGGCAGTCAACGGGATGATGATTGACCTGTCGGGCAACGCGCCCACAGTTGCGGAGTATATCGAGACAGGGCGCACGTACCTGGACGGCTCGGTGCAGATCGGAGCGCTGGACGGTGTCGTGCGTGATCGGATCCGCATGGCGCTGAACGGGCATGTTCTGGTCACGCTGATCCTGGACGAGGCGGATGAGCCGCTGGGGGAGCCGTGGTGTGAAACCATGGGTCTGCCCGAAACTGGCCGGTCCAAGGCAGCGCTGGTCGAAGTGCTGGAGGCGGATCTCAGCCAGTTTCTCGGTCGGGCCGATGCCAAGACATTGCGCGACGATGGCCCGCTGGAGGAAGCGTTGCGCCGGATCGTGCGCAAGACGGGCCAGGACGAGATTGGAAAGAAACCCGAAGTAACGGTTGTGATCAGCCGGATGCACTAAGGTTCCGGTGTTATGAAATGAAAAAGGCGGGCCATGGCCCGCCTTTTTTGTATCTCACAACAGGTCCTTAGCTGGCCCGCCGCTCCTCGAAGCTGAGTTCGATAAAGCTGGGCGTGTGATCGCCCAGGCCCACGACCTTGTTGCCGCCACGTTCATCTCGGCTGGAGGAAGACCGGCTCCGACTGGACGAGGAAGACCGGCTCCGGCTGGATGTGGATTTGGGTTTTTCGGCGACAGGCTCAGGCGCTGTCGTGGTTTCTGCGGGTGCAGGCTCCGCCTTGGGGGTGCGGGGGGCACGTGGTGCGCGCGTCGCCTTTGGCTTTTCCTCGGCGGCGTCCTTGGGGGCCTCTGCGGCCTCCGATCTGCCCTTGGCCAGCGGATTGTCGATGCGCGGAATAGCCTTTTGGATCAGCTTTTCGATGTCCTCAAAATTCCGCTCGTCCCGGGGCACGCAGATCATGATTGCTTTGCCATCGCGCCCGGCGCGACCGGTGCGGCCAATGCGGTGCACATAGTCTTCGGCGTGGCTGGGCACATCGAAGTTGAACACGTGGCTGACCGACGGCACGTCCAGACCGCGTGCCGCCACATCAGAAGCCACAAGGAAGCGCAAATCGCCATTACGGAACCCTTCGAGGGTGCGCGTCCGTTGGGACTGGTCCAGATCGCCGTGGATAGGGGCCGCATCATATTTGTATTTTGTCAAAGACTTAGCGACGATGTCCACATCGGTCTTGCGGTTGCAAAAGATGATCGCGTTGGTACATTTCTCGCCTTCGGCGTCGATCAGCATGCGCAGCACTTTACGCTTTTCCGATGCTTCACGATCCTTGCGCGATCCTTTGAACATGACAACGCCCTGTTCGATGGTCTCGGAGGCCGTGGCTTGACGCGCCACCTCAATCCGCTCGGGATTGCTGAGGAAGGTGTTGGTGATCCGCTCGATCTCTGGCGCCATGGTGGCAGAGAAGAAGAGGGTCTGGCGGGTGAAAGGTGTGAGGCCGAAAATCCGTTCAATATCAGGGATAAAGCCCATATCGAGCATCCGGTCCGCTTCATCCACGACCATGACTTTTACATCATTCAGGATCAGCTTGCCACGCTCGAAATGGTCGAGCAGGCGACCGGGTGTGGCGATGAGGACGTCGACGCCCTTGTCGATCAGGATATCCTGTTCCTTGAACGAAACGCCGCCGATCAGCAATGCTTTGGTCAGCTTCACATGCTTGGCATAGGTGTCGAAGTTTTCGGCGACCTGGGCGGCCAGTTCGCGTGTGGGGCACAGCACAAGGCTGCGCGGCATCCGGGCGCGCGCACGACCACGGGCGAGCATGGTGATGAGGGGCAGGGTGAAGCTGGCGGTTTTGCCGGTGCCGGTCTGGGCGATACCCAAAACGTCACGCCCCTCAAGGGCGGGGGGAATCGCGCCTGCCTGGATCGGAGTGGGGGTTTCGTACCCCGCCTCTTCGATCGCTTTGAGGACTTTGGAATTCAGATTCAGATCAGAGAATTTTGTCATGTATATCCGTGGGTTGCGGACACTGACTTGGCCCGCGGCGTCTGCTCATGTCGGCCCGACTGGCCCAAGAGGGGGCACCGTGCCCCAACATGTTGCGCGTCCATAACAAAGGCGCTGCTTGGCGTCAAACGAACGCGTCCGGGAAGTGTTTTTGGGCCACAGTGTCGAGGTCCAGATCGACCTCTCGCAACAGGCCGTGTTTGTCGAGACGGGCGCGCATGTCGGGGCTGTCCCCGACCACTTCGTCGTAGAAATGGCGCAGCCCTTCTTCTCCCGCATCGGCTATGATCGCGAGAAACAGATCATGCAGGTTCATGCCCCCCTTTTCCGGGGCTTTGACGCCTTTCAACTCCGCCCGGTACGAGCCTTTGTCCAACCGGTAGTCAAAGGAGGCGCGCCATGCTTCCCACGACTTGGCGTGACAATGGGCAAGGTCGATCTGTGTCAATTCGGCCGCGTCCGGGATCATGACGTTGGCTTGAAACGCGTTGTGAATTCTGACGGTGATATCCGGTAATCCACTGCGCACAAAGAGTTTTCCCGCAAGGTGGCTGAGAAACCCGCCGCGAATGTGCATGCCGAAATTGGGATAGATCTGTTCCACAATGCCCTGCCGTTTGCTGTTGGCGGGAACGAACCCCTTGAAGGCGGTGGTTGACCCGCCCAACAACTCCATCGGGCGAACACGAGCCGAGGTCTGGTTCGCAGGCAATGCTGCCAGAACCTCGGAGATGGGCTGTTGCGGCACTAGGAATTCGTCGACGTCCATGTGGATCAGCCAATCGACCTCGGCCCGCCGGTTATAGGCGTGTGTGGCGTTATAGGTCTGGCGTACCTGGTGGCGTTTCGGGCGCGGGCAGCCCAGTTTTTGCCAATGCGCGCTGTCGCAGGTCTGTACCCGAATTTTTGGGTGGGCTTTCAACGGCTTGAACGCTTCCGCGTTGTCCTCATCCAGGAAAATATAGAGCCGATGTGCGCCCTGTTCGAGGTGATAGGCCGCAAAGCGCAGGATGTCGCTTGCGGGCGCAAGGATCGTCGCAGTCAGGCCCCAACGTGTCATTCATTTCCCTTCGATGTCGCCGAAATGGCGGGCGACCTTGGCATCCAGATCAAGTGTCGCGGTGACCAGCATGTCATGGGCGTCCAGCAGGTCAAGGCGTTCGGGGCTCGCCACGGACATCTCGGTGTGGAAGTGGCGCAAGGCCGGGATGCCTCCATCCTCCAGCAGGGTTTTTATCAGACCGCCCAATGGGTTAAATCGCCCCTTGCGGTTGCGATAACTGCCCTTGTCCAGACGGTACATGATGTGGCGGTGGAAGGTTTCCCAGTCGGGGGCGTGGGCGTGGCCGATCTCCAGCCCTGGAACGTGCGTGCCGGTGTTCACGACTTTGCCGTGATGGCGCAAAGCATGTATGCCAAGACGGACACCATCGAGGCCCGTGCGGGCGATGTTCTTGGGGCTTTGCGTGCTGATGAAGCCACCCGCGACATGCTCACCATAGGTGGGATAGATCTGGCGCAGGGCGGCCTTGGGTCCTGTGCGTTTGAAGTGGTGAGGGTCGCCTGCAGTATCGAGCATTTCAACAGGCGCCATGGCGATGTGGGTGGCACTGGGGTCAGCTGCGGCGAGTAGGGGCTTTATCGGGCCGGGCGCCAGAACGAATTCATCGACATCAATATGGGCGAGCCAGTCCAGGGTGCTGATCCGGTAGATGCGAGTTGCATTAAAAGCTTGACGTAACTGATGGCTTTCCCTCAGCTTCTCCGGTTTACCCGCCCAATAGGCATCGTTGCATTGATGCACGCGCACGCGGGGATGCGAGAGCCGTTCGGCCAGTGCCGGATCGGGCAAATCCAGATGCAGATGGACCCGGTGCGCACCCATATCAAGGTAAAATGCTGCGAAACGTGCCACCTGTTCCAGCGGTGCCTTTACCGTCGAAACAATGCCCCAGCGCAGTTTGTCGGGGTCGGTTTGCACCGGTCCGGGCACGGCCAAGGCGACGCCACCCGCCACGGCCTAGACCATCATTTCCTTGGTCGCCGTCAGCTTTACGTCCGGGTAGTCGCGGTCGACGCGGTCGATATCCCATTGCAGCCGGGTGAGGTAGACAACGTCGCCATCATGATCATGGGCGATGTGCTGTTTGTTGGCTTCGGTAAACTTATCAACGGCTTGTCGGTCGCCATTCACCCAGCGGGCCGAGGTGAATTGTGAGGCTTCGAACCGTACGGGCAACCCGTATTCCAGTTCGATCCTGCTTGCCAATACCTCAAACTGCAATGCGCCCACGACGCCCACGATGAACCCCGAGCCGATGGAGGGTTTGAAGACTTTCGCGGCGCCTTCCTCCGCAAATTGCATCAGCGCTTTTTCCAGATGTTTCGCCTTAAGCGGATCACCGGCCCGCACCCCTTGCAGCAACTCGGGGGCAAAGGAGGGAATACCGGTCACGCGCAGCGCTTCGCCTTCGGTCAACGTGTCACCGATGCGCAGTTGGCCGTGGTTCGGGATGCCGATAATGTCGCCGGCCCAAGCTTCTTCAGCCAATTCACGGTCAGAGGCGAGGAACATGACCGGGTTGGAAATCGCCATCGGTTTTTTCGTGCGCACATGGGTCAGTTTCATGCCGCGTTTGAAGTGGCCGGAGGCCATGCGGACAAAGGCGACACGGTCGCGGTGCTTGGGATCCATGTTGGCCTGAACCTTGAAAACAAAGCCAGAGACCTTTGTTTCTTCTGGTAAAATCTGGCGTGGCTGCGCTTTTTGTACCTGCGGTTCGGGGCCATAGGTCGCGATGCCATCCATCAGTTCCTTGACCCCGAAGGAGTTGATGGCAGAACCAAACCAGATGGGTGTCAGCGACCCTTCGGCCATCAGTGCCGGGTCCAGCGGCGGCATCAGCTCGCGCACCATCTCCAGGTCTTCTTGCAGCTTCTCCAGCAGTTCAGCCGGCACATATTTTGCCAACTGTGGATCGTCCAAGCCATTGATTTCGATGGACTCCGCAACCTTGTTGCGATCCGCTCGGTCCATCAGTTCAAGCCGGTCGCGCAAGATGTCGTAGCAGCCAATGAAATCACGGCCGACGCCGATCGGCCAGGAGGCGGGGGTCACGTCGATGGCCAGGTTTTCTTGAATTTCGTCAATGATCTCAAAGACGTCGCGGCTTTCGCGGTCCATCTTATTGCAAAAGGTCAGGATCGGCAGGTCGCGCATACGGCAGACCTCGAACAGCTTTTGGGTCTGGCTTTCGACGCCCTTGGCACCATCGATTACCATGATTGCCGCGTCAACGGCCGTAAGGGTCCGGTAGGTGTCTTCTGAGAAGTCGGAGTGACCGGGTGTATCCACAAGGTTAAAGCGGAACGTGTTGGCTTTGCTGGTAAAATCAAAGGACATGGCCGATGCCGAGACAGAGATACCTCTGTCTTTCTCCATTGCCATAAAGTCGGAACGGGTGCGCCGTGCCTCGCCCTTGGCGCGGACTTGACCAGCCATTTGAATGGCCCCGCCAAAGAGCAGGAATTTCTCGGTCAGTGTCGTCTTGCCCGCATCGGGGTGCGAAATGATCGCAAAGGTGCGGCGACGGGCGATTTCGGGGGGCAGTTCGGGGCGATTGTCCAGCATTCCTGCCCTATAACTCTGCCGCCGCGAGGGGGCAAGGCGGACTGGGACAAGGTATTGCGCCGGTTGCGCAATGCACAAAGTTCGATGCGATGCCGCAAGAGACGTCCTGACAAAAATTGACATGAGTGCCGGTTAGCCATGGACTATCAAACCAAGCGAGGACGCTGATATGACTTTGAATGAAATTGCCAACGAATTGGTTGCAGGATGCCGTTCGGACCAGACCTTTGCGAACCTGGACAAGCTTTATGCCCCCGACGCTGTATCGGTCGAGCCGATTGATCATGGCGAGGGTCGTGAGGCGGTGGGCCTGGATGCGATCAAGGCCAAGCATGAGTGGTGGGACAGCACGTTTGAAATGCTGGGCGGCGAGATTTCCGACCCTATGCCACATGGCGACGACCGTTTCGCAGTGATCTTCGAGGTCAAGGCCAAGATGATCGCCACCGGCGAAGTGAGCGACATGAAAGAAGTCGCGGTGTATCACGTGGCCGATGGCAAGATCACCCGCGAGGAGTTCTTCTACTCTGAATAGGTTATCGTGTGGAGGCCCGGCGCAGCAACTCGGCGGCGTCGGGTCGGTCCAGCAGCGTTTCCTTGACGTCGAGGCCAGAAAGTCCGGCATCCGTTCCTTCGGTCAAACGCGCGCTGACCTCATCGGGTACAACCGGTTTGGTGCGCGTGTCGATCAGCATGGATTCCGCCGCAATCCCTTCGGCATAGATGATCTGATGCGTGTCAAAGAGCAGTTCGAAATAGTCGACAAATCCGCCATCCTGGACCGTCACGCTGTCACCGTTGACCAGATGCCGTGCCTTGACCAGCAGTTCGGAGCGTCCGGCGCCAAGCCGGTCCTCGCGCTGATAGATGAACAGTCGGTGGTCGGGCGACACGATCAGGTCGTGCAGATTGTTGAGGGTTCCAGCCCGAATGCGGATAGGGGCGAAGTCGCCGACGGCGCGCACAGTGGATTGGCCAATCCAACGCACTTCCTGGACCCCGTCATTGCGGGTCAGGACACGGTCGCCAACGCGCAGCTTTTCGATCGGGGTCTGCAAGCCGGAAGCCATGGTTATGTGCGTGCCCCGCGTGAAACGGGCGCAAGACAGGTGCGCAAACTTGGCCCGCGCACCCTCGCGGTCAATCCCGACCAGAGCATAGGGCGCGCGTGGCAAAAGCCCTGCCAAAGGCAGCAGATAGATGGCGTCGATATCGCCTGCGCCGTCCACTTCGACCAAGACCAGCGCATCGGTGATCTGCCCATCAGGCGACATCAGCGTCAGGGCGCAATCGAGGTGAATGGCGGCCCCCGTCGTGCCAAGCGCGCTGCCCTCAGCCACGGTCAGATGCGTTTCGTCTGTGGCGTGCAGGGTGAGCCGTTCGGGCACAGCCGCAGGCGTCAGTTGATAGACATCGTCCAACATCAGCTCGGCCGCATAGGACAAGGGATCGCCCAGGTTGGCGCCTTGTGTCACCACAAAGCTGTCTGCGGCATAGACAGGCAAGCTTTGGGCGGGGCTGTTGTTTGGTGCGTGTTTCATGGTCCGATGCGCCTGGGAATGCCAAGGCAGTAGCGTAGAATTGTGGCAGGTTGGGGTCAACGGTTCGGTCTTTTGCTGGCGCAAGTCGTGATGGACCGTTACCTCTGGGCCAAGCAACATGAGAGAGGGAGATTTGGAATGGATCTGGGAATTGCAGGGAAACGGGCGGTGGTTTGTGCCTCATCCAAGGGGTTGGGGCTGGGCTGTGCCGAGGCGTTGGCAGAGGCCGGGTGCAATCTGGTGATGAACGCGCGTGGTGCGGAGGCGCTAGAGGCGTCGGCGTCAGCCCTTCGGGCCAAATACAGCGTGGATGTGGTCACCGTAGCCGCCGATGTCTCCACGGCCGAAGGGCAGGCGCAGCTTGTGGAGGCGGCGGGTGACGCGGATATTCTGGTCAACAACGCGGGAGGCCCCCCGCCGGGCATGTGGACCGATTGGGACCGCGACGATTTCATCAAGGCACTGGATGCCAATATGCTGGCCCCCATTGCGCTGATCAAAGCGTTGGTGCCCGGCATGATGGAGCGTGGGTGGGGCCGGGTGGTCAACATCACCTCGCAATCCGTCAAAGCCCCGATCCCTGTGCTTGGGCTGTCGAATTCGGCGCGTACGGGGCTGACCGGGTATGTTGCGGGCACCTCGCGGCAGGTGGCAGGTAAGGGCGTGACCATCAACAACCTGCTGCCCGGCATTCATGCAACCGACCGTGCCGATGCGTTGGATGGCGGTGTCGTCAAGGCGCAGGGCATCACGATTGAAGAGGCTCGTGCAAGCCGCGCGGCGACGATTCCGGCAGGCCGCTATGGCACGCGCGAAGAGTTCGGCGCGGCCTGTGCTTTCCTGTGCTCGACCCATGCAGGCTTTATCGTGGGGCAGAACCTGCTTTTGGACGGCGGCGCCACGGTGGCAACAATCTGATGGCCAAAGCAGCCCCCACATTTTCATTGAAAGATCAGCTCTTTAACGCCGATTCTCTTGGGGATTTGGCGGGTGAATATGCGGGGGCTGTGCCAGGTTTCGACCGGGACGCGTTTCACCGCGCCGCTTTGGGCGGCGTGGCGGAGCGTTCGTTGCTGGAGTGTCTGGATTGGTTTGCCGACTGTCTGGAGCCTTATCTGGCCTCGGATTTTCCGGCCATGGCGGAGCAGATCGAGGCGGCGATGCCCGCGCCACTGGACCCGACGCTGCGCGATGACGACTTTGGCCGCTTCATCCATGCAGTGCCGGGGGTTCTGGCGGTGCGCCATGGGCTGGAGGCTCACCGGGACCGGGCGTTGGACCTTTTGCATGCGGCCACGCAGCGCTTTTCGATGGAGTTTTACATCCGCCCGTTCTTGAACCGGTGGCCGAAGGAGACCCTGGCCCGGTTGGAAGCTTGGGCTGGCGACGACAATTACCATGTGCGACGCTTGGTGAGCGAGGGGACAAGGCCTAAACTGCCTTGGGCCCGCAAAGTGGATTTGACCTTGGCGCAGACTTTGCCTTTGCTGGACCGGTTGCAAGGGGATAGCACGCGTTTTGTGACCCGCTCGGTCGCCAATCACCTCAATGACATTGCCAAGACGGACCCGGAAGCGGTTTTGGGCCGGTTGGCGGCCTGGTCGGGGGGGACACAAACAGCCAAAGAGCATGAGTGGATGCGCCGCCACGCGTTGCGCACCTTGATCAAGGACGGACATCCGGGTGCGATGGAGATGTTGGGCTATGCTGCAGATGCGGAGGTGGATGTATGCGTGGACGTGGACCGCGCCGTCATCGCGATGGGCGAACCCCTTGAATTTGAGGTGAGGGTCGAGGGTGCGGCCCCGGTGATTGTGGATTACCGTATCCTGTTTGCGCGACCGGGCGGCAAGCGAGGCGAAAAGGTGTTCAAGCTGAAGGCGGGCAGGGTGAGCCGGGTCAAGCCGCTGATCCTCAAGAAGGTGCACAAGCTGAAGGCAAACGCGACCACTTTTCAGCTTTATCCCGGGATCCATGGCCTGATCGTGCAGGTCAATGGTGTAGACCGGGCGAGGACGACGTTTGCAATCGTTTGATCGGTGGGCGGGACTGTTTTGACGCTGCGCTTTCAAAATGCGCCCACCCACCGACCCATGTTGGCGCACTTGATGACGGGTCTTCACGAAGCTGTGCAGCTGGTGGAGCGAACAGGATCGCACTGTTAATCCTCGCGGAAATTCTTTGCGGAAAGACCTGCCATGACGCCCCTGACCTTCATCGCCCTCTTTGCAATCGTGATTGGGGCCAGCGTTCTGGCTGCCCCACGCAGGGCCACGGTCGAGGGGTTCTTTGGCGGTAAGACCGCAGGTGCCGCGCCGGGGTTGTGGACACTGGTTCTGAGCCAGGTGACCACGTGGATCTTTGCTCGCAGCTTGATGAACGCGGCGATTCTTGGCTACTTTTACGGCATCGCAGGCACGCTGGCCTATGCCGCTTATTACGGCAGCTTTTTGACCGGTGCTTTCATCATTGCTCATCTGCGTCATGCTGATGCCGGGTCGGTGCAGGATTGGTTGAACGCGCGTTTCGGGTCGGTGGGCACGGGGGCCTATAACCTGGTGGTGGCGCTACGCCTTTTGTCCGAAGTCTTTGCCAATCTGCTCGTTGTCGGCCTGATTGCGGGGGCTGTATCTGAGGGCAATGGGACGGCGGCGATCCTTGTGGTCGCTGTGGTGGGGCTGGCCTATTCCGCCTGGGGCGGTTTGAGTGCCGCACTTCGCACGGATGTGGTACAGATGGCGCTGTTTCTGGCCGTTTTTATTGTGGCATTCGCCTATCTGATCCTGAGCCCGGGGTTTTCCTGGGTCGCCGTTCTGACGGCACCGGGGACGGCGGGATCCTATAACGGTTGGGTTTTGATGGCCGTTGCCTTGCTTCAGGTGTTCTCATATCCCGCCCATGATCCGGTGATGATGGATCGCGGATTTTTAGCCGACGTGCGCACCACGCGGGCCTCGTTTTTACATGCGTTCTGGCTTTCGACCTTATGCATCGTCGGGTTCGGATTTTTTGGGATTCAGGCGAGCCTCGTGGGCGCGGATTATGAACGCGAGTTGATTGGCACCTGGGGGATGATGTTTCCGCCTTGGGTTTTCGCACTCTTGATTTTGTCGCTGTTGGTGTCGGCCCTGTCGACGCTTGATTCCGCCCTGTCGTCCGCGGCACGGTTGGTGGTGGAGGAGCTTGCTTGGGCGCCGCGTTCATTGAGCGGGGGGCGGATGGTGATGGTTGTGTTCATGACGCTTGGTGCGCTCTTGACGCTATGGGGCAATGCGACGCTGTTTGATGCCGTGGCGGTCAGCGGGACGGCGTCGATGTTCCTGGCTCCGGTTTTAGTCGTGGGATTGGTGCGCGGCCGACGCGTGGCGCTATGGGCTTTTCTGGTGGCCTTTGCCACGGCTGTTCTTGGGGCGGTGACCTATTTCGGGCGCGGTTGGTCCAGTGTGGCGGCGATCCTGCCAGAGGGGCACAAATACGAACAGCTTTTGGTGATATGTGTTGTCGTTCTGGGCGTTGGCTTTGCCGCGGTGCTTGCGGGTTCGCGGCGGGCCTGATACCTCCCGACTGTTTTGATCGGGAATATGCGGCGTGACGGCACCAAGGCTGGAAATTCGGAACCTTGTGCGCAGCTTTGGCGGGCGCACTGTCGTGGACGGCGTGAGCCTGAGCATTCAGCCGGGGCAGGTGACCTGCCTTTTGGGGCCCTCGGGTTGTGGCAAGTCGACCACCTTGCGGATGATCGCAGGCGTGGAGATGCAGGACAGCGGCGAGATTTATGTCGACGGCAGCCTGATTTGCGACACGGTGTTTCGCGTGCCGCCCGAACGCCGCGAGATTGGCCTGATGTTTCAGGACTTTGCGCTCTTTCCACACCTCAGCGTGGCTGGGAACGTGGCCTATGGGCTGTCCGGGCCCAAGGACGAACGCCGTGTCCGTGTTGAAGAGATGCTGGAGCGGGTCCACATGAGCCGGTTCATCGACATGTTTCCCCATCAGCTGTCGGGGGGCGAACAACAGCGTGTGGCGCTGGCCCGTGCGCTTGCCCCACGTCCCCGCATCATGCTGATGGATGAGCCCTTTTCCGGTTTGGACAACCGTCTGCGCGACGGTATCCGCGACGAGACCCTCGCGATTTTGAAACAGGAAGACACCGGCGTCTTGCTCGTCACCCATGAACCGGATGAAGCGATGCGCATGGCCGATGAGATTGCGTTGATGCGCGATGGTCGGATCGTGCAGCGGGGCGCGCCCTATAACGTCTATACCCGGCCAGTGGATCGTGCATCGGTCGCGTTCTTCAGTGATGCCAACCGGTTGCGCGCCACGGTCGAGGGTGCATTGGCCATGACCCCCTTTGGGCGCTTTTTAGCGCCGGGTGTGCCGGATGGGACAGATGTGGATATTGTCTTTCGCCCGCAACATGTGCGCATTGACTTTGACCGGGCGGGTGTGGGGCCGGGGCCGACTGCGGCCGAGGGCACAGCCGCAAAGGCGATGGTGACCCGTGCACGGTTCATGGGCAATGAGAGCTTGGTCGAGTTCCGCCTGGATCACGATGGGTCGATCATGAAAGTAACAGTGCCGGGTGTGTTTTTGCCGCAGTCCGGGACGGCCATGTGGCTGCGCATTCGGCGCGACAAGTGTTTTGTATTTCCAGCGGAGGTGAGCGCATGAGCGGTCCGATGATTGTGGAATTTGGTCTAGGAACGTCCTTGCGTCGGGGCAGCTATACCGAGGCCGCCGCGCGCGCGGTGCGCGCCGCGCTGTGGCGCAATTCCATCAACTTGGCGGAATATATGGGCGTGAGCAAAGAGGATATGCGCATTGAAGTGAGCATTGGTTGCGCCAAGCCTGAGGTGGTAGATGTTGCCGTTCTGGCTGAGGTGTTTCCCTATGGCGAGGCGTCTTTTGTTGTGGAGCATGGCGGGCTGGATGTGGCCCGTCCGGAAGGGGTTGGTAATCCGACCGTGATGGCACAGGCGGCCCTGGTTGTGTCGGTGGAGGTGCCGTCATGAACGAGCAACGTTTGATCATCGAGATGGCCCAAGGGGTCGACCTGCATGGCCGTGACGACACCAAGGCCGCGCGGCGGGCCGTTGAGCAGGCGCTGCAGGGCGCGTCTTTGCCGATCTTTGACACTTTGGGGCAGGAACGGGACGTGATGCGTGTTGTTGTGCACATCGGAGTGCCCCGGCCGGAGGCTGTGGATGTGTCAGTTATTTCGGCGTTGCTGCCTTATGGGACTGTCGAGGTTGTGGTCGAGAAGGGTGGGCTGGATGTGCCTGTGGCGGGTGACGTGGCTCTGATGGCGGTTGCTGCACTTGAGGTGTTCCTGCCGGTTCGTTCAGAATAGCCCCGTATGATCACAGATGGCGTATGCCGTCGGGCGGCTCTGTTTGCTGGCGCAAAGGCGCCCGCCCGCCGCCCCCGGCGATTTTCACAAGTTTGGATCGTAGTCGCGCAGCCGTTTGCCGGGTTCATCTACGAACATCTCTGGCAAGGCCTCGGCCGATTGGATCAGGTCGACCCGGAACACTCTGAAACCGTTTCGTAATTCGCACCAGGTCGTCAGCGTCCAGACCCGCCCCCAATATTCCATGTGCAGGGGACGAACCGTGCGGCTGGTGATGCGGTCGCCTTTGGAATGATAGGTCAGCCGCAGTTTCTGTTTGGCCCGTATCGCGGCGCGCAGGATCGGCATCTGGCCAAAGCCGCGAACCGCATCGGCAAAGGGGTAGACCGCGAATTTCCATTTGTCTGCCTCAGCCACGGTCCGTTCAGGCAGCACTGCGTCGATCTTGTCCGCAAGGCTGCGGGCGGCGGATTTGAGCGTGTCGTCGGCGGCCTCGGCCACAATTGCCATGCCGAGATTGAGTGCCTCAAGCTCTTCGGTTGTGAGCGTCAAGGGTGGCAGACTGATTGCCTCGGTGATCATATAACCCACGCCGCGTTCGCCCTGGACCGGCACGCCGGACGCGACCAGCGTGTCCATATCCCGGTAGATGGTGCGCACCGACACCTCACAAGTATCCGCAATCTCCTGCGCAGTGTGCAATTTGGCGTCGCGCAGGATCTGGATGATATCAAAGAGGCGGTCGGTGCGACGCATGTTACTCCTGTTGCATTTGGACGGCGGCGTAACGCAGATTGACACCGTCTTCTTTCATGAAGGCCAAAAAGGGCTTCGCTTCGGGTTGGTCGAACATCAGTTGCGAGGCGCGTGTTGCCCCGGCTTGGGAAGACCACAGGATGTGATCCGTCCACACGCCCGTCTCGTCTACAGACAGCGTGCGGCTCACAAAGTCATCATTGCTGCGCAAAAACGGACCAAGGGCATTGGCGGCTTTGACAAAGGCGACCGGGTCCGCGCCGTCGATCAAGCGGAAGGTCACGATTTCGGCCACAGGTGGTACATGACCTGTGCCTTCGGCGGCGGTGCTTTGCGCTAGGGTCAGTGCAAAGAGGGCAGTTGTCAGGGGTCGCATCAGGATACTCCTTTTATTGAACGATGGATGTGACCCGTTTAGCCATCTTCAACTGACACTAACCTGTCAGTTGATCGCAAGCCAAACGAAAAAATCATAGGAAAGACAGAGCTGGATGGCCTGGACTCTGCCATCGGCCTTTTCGCAAACGCAGCAAGGGCGTAGAACATCACCCGACAGACGGGCACCGGTCCGTCCACTTTTTGGGAGAAACACCATGTTGAACAATATTGGCCTGCCCGGCATCCTTTTGATCGCGGTTGTGGTCCTTGTCCTGTTTGGACGCGGCAAAATCTCGAGCCTGATGGGTGAGGTCGGCAAAGGTATCACCAGCTTCAAGAAGGGTGTGAGCGAAGGCCAGAAAGAGCTGGAAGAGGCGTCCGCCGAAGAGGCCAAGGACGTCACACCCGCAGCCGAGACCCCCAAAGACAAGGTCTGATCCATGCTGGACCTCGGCTGGACCGAGCTGCTGGTGATTGGGATTGTGGCGTTGATCGTCGTGGGCCCCAAGGACCTGCCCGTGCTGTTTCGCAATGTCGGCAAGTTTGTCGGCAAGGCCAAGGGAATGGCGCGTGAATTTTCCAGCGCCATGAACCAAGCCGCCGACGATGTGGGCGTCAAAGACATACAAAAGACGTTGAACACGGCGACCAATCCGGTTGGGTCCGCGATGGACGGGTTCAAGGATGCGGCCAAAGACGTGACATCGAGCCTGACCGATCTGGACCCCGAAAGCGAGACCGGCAAGATGGCTGCGGAAAAGGCCGAACGCGCCAAGAATGCGGCCAAGATTCACGCGGCCACCGCCCGCGCGGCAGCTGAGCGCAAGGCTCGCGAGGCCGAAGAAGCCCTCAAGAAGGCCGAAGAGTACGAGGCGGCACTCGCCCCTGATCCGACAAAAGAAAGCTGACATGAGCCAAACCGATAATGTGGACGACAGCACTGCGCCGCTGATCGAACATCTGGCCGAGCTGCGCACGCGGCTGATCCGGGCGGTGCTGGCCTTTCTGGTTGGCATCATCCTGGCGTTCACCGTGGCCGAACCGATCTTGCAGTTCCTGCTGGGCCCGATCGAGGAAACCCTGCGCGAGCTGGGTGATCCGTCGCCCACGATGCAATACACCAGCCCTCAGGAATACCTGTTCACGCTCTTTCGGATTTCGATGGTCTTTGGCTTTGCGTTGGCTTTTCCGGTCATCGGCTTTCAGCTGTGGCGGTTCGTGGCGCCTGGCCTATACAAGCAGGAAAAGAACGCGTTCCTGCCCTTTCTGATCGCCTCACCGGTGATGTTCTTCCTCGGTGCGTCTTTTGCCCATTTCGTGGTGACGCCTCTGGCCATGGCCTTTTTCCTAGGCTTTGCTGATGTGCCGTCGATCATTGCAGGCCTCATGAGCGGATTTGTCAGCGGTGATGTTCCGGTTGAGGCGGTGACGGGCACCGAAACTGACAGCGGTATTCGCATCACCTTTTTCGGCAAGGTCAATGAGAGCCTTGATATCACTTTGAAATTCATCATGGCCTTTGGCCTGTGCTTCCAACTGCCCGTACTGTTGACCCTGATGGGCAAGGCCGGATTGGTCAGTGCCGAGGGGCTGAGCAACGTGCGCAAATACGCGATGGTGGGTATTTTGGTGCTGGCCGCTTTGGTCACACCCCCCGATGTCATCACACAAGGTATCCTCTTTGTGGTCGTCTATGGCCTTTACGAGGTGTCGATTTTCCTGGTCCGCCGGGTCGAGACCAAGCGCGAGGCGAAGCTGCGTGCCGAAGGGTATTATGACGATGAGGACGATCTGGGTGATGTGCCCGAGGATGAGCCCAAGTAACAGACCCTGATCCGGGAGCGCGTATAGATGATTGACGACCCAATGGACCGCATCGCGGCGGCGCTGGAACGTATGTCTCCAGCCCCCCTTGCAGCCCCTGACTTTGGTGCAGCCGGAGCATTTGTCTGGCAAACCGGCCCCGACCGCCTGGAGCTTGTGCACAACGTGGCTCGCGTTCCGCTGGATCTGCTTTTGGGGGTAGAGCGGTCGCGCGATACGCTTTTGGCCAATACCCGCCAATTTGCTCAAGGCCTGGCCGCGAATAACGCGCTGCTTTGGGGTGCACGAGGCATGGGAAAATCAAGCCTTGTCAAGGCAATACATGGCGCACTTCATCCAGAATTTCCTGATTTAAAGATCGTGGAGTTGCACCGGGAGGATCTGCCTTCGGTGGGCCGCTTGCTGAACGTTTTGCGGCAGGCGGACACCGCCCGCTTTGTCCTATATTGCGATGATCTGTCGTTCAGCCATGATGATCAGCACTATAAGTCTCTCAAGGCGGTGCTGGATGGCGGGATTGAGGGACGGCCAGAGAATGTGATTCTGTATGCCACGTCGAACCGCCGCCATCTGATGCCCCGAGACATGATCGAGAACGAGCGCGGCAGCGCCATCAACCCGTCAGAGGCAGTCGAAGAAAAGGTGTCGCTGTCGGATCGCTTTGGTTTGTGGCTGGGCTTTCATGCCTGCGATCAGGACCAATATCTGGCGATGATCCGTGGCTATTGCGGGGCATATGGCGTCGAAATAGACGATGATACCCTGTGGGCCGAGGCGATTGAGTGGCAGGCAACCCGCGGGTCGCGGTCGGGTCGGGTCGCGTGGCAGTATTTCTGTGATTTGGCCGGGCGGCGCGGCGTCCGCCTTTAGGCTGCGAGCAGGCGCGCCTCGAAACTGCGCAGCCGTGGTGCGGCAGTGGGGCCATAGCTGCTGAGATCGGGCAAGAGAGCCTCGATCTCTGCCATGGCTGCGGGGCCGACCGCTCCCATTGCGACGGAACCAGGATAGAGCGTCTCGCTCCAGATCCCGTGGGCCGACACAACCTGATGCTTTTCCATCAGGATATGGCAGTAGGTGACCATGCCGCCTGTGTGGCGGTAAACCCCGTCCATGTTCAGCAGGTCCACGGCGCGCACCAGCACTTCGTCCTGACCGTAAAGCAACTCTGCGCGCCAATCACTGAGCAAGATGCAATGCTGGGGGGAGACAACCAAATCGGTGTCATTGCCCAGGGTTCCTGCCGTGATGATAATCGGGGCGGCATCGCCTTGAGCCGCGACAGTCGTTGCACCTGCCCACTGAACCGGTTGCGGGCCGTCATGCGCGGTCAGCACCAGATCGCCGGAGGCGAGGTGTTCCACCGGGACAGGGCCATCGGGCGTGTCGATCTGGCTGCCTGCGGCAAAACATACAACCGTCGCGCCGAGGCCCACATGTGGTGTGCTGTCATCATTTTCGACAATGCCGCCGGTGGTCAGGTCCGTGTTGGGCGGGGGCAGACCGTCAGGAAAGACAAGAAAGAACCCATCCTCGCTTTGGCCGCCGACCGTGTCGTTGAGATCGTTGTCGTTGTTCAGATCCACATCAATGACGCCGATGCGCCAAGTGTTCGTGCCATCAGTGACGGTAAAGGTATAGTCCCAGATGATCTGACGCTCGACCCCGTCGACAAAGGCCGTCTGTTCCCAGGCTCCTCCGAACCGTTCATTGGTATCTACAAATTCGTTAACGTCACCGTCGCCGTTGAAGACGGTCGCGCCATCGTTCTCTTCGACCACAAAATAGGTGGTATCGCCGCTATAGCTCCAGGTGCCGTTGGGGGCAAAAGCATAGTCAACAGGCGCGCCGTTGATCGTCGTTTGTGTGCCCTGGAGGGCAAAGGTGTAGGCATAAAATACAGCCATCTTCGGAAACCAATCCACATCATGTCGTTGGATTGTTTCTGAATGCGCAAGAGGGCGCAGTTAGGGCCATACGGTGCCGTTTTAGTTAAATTCGAGGTCATTTTTCGGCAATTGCGGCAGGTTTACCCTTCAAGGTAAGCGAAATGCCCCAATTGCCCGCGCTTTGCCTTATTCGAGATAAGGGCTTGGATCGACACTGTCGAACCCATCGCGCACCTCAAAATGGACATAGGCCTCGTCCGCACTGTCGCGCAGGCGCGCGATGGCTTGGCCGCGCCGCACACTGTCGCCTTTGGCGACCTGCACCTGATCTACATTGGCGTAGACCGTCAGCAGATTGCCGGGATGGCGCACCACGATAATGGGCACCCCGTCGGCGCTTTTCGTGATGGCAGCAACAGTACCTGCCGTAGCGGCCTTGACCGGTGTGCCGGGCGCCGCCTTGATGTCGATGCCCTCGTTGCGGCCCTTGGCATAGCCGCGAATGATGCTGCCCTGGACGGGCAACGCCATCTCGGTGGTTTTGGCGGGGGCCGTTGTTTCGCCCACATCGGCGACGGGTTTATCAGAAGGTGGTGGTGCGGGCGGGTTGGCGGTGTCGTCCTCGGGCAAGGGCCGCGTAGCGCTGGGAGGCGTCGGGGTCGGGGATCCGGCACCCGGTTGCGTGGTGTTTGTGCTGTCGCGGCGCGGTGCGGCCACACGCGCCACAGGGATCAGCAAGAACTGTCCTTCACGCACAGAAAAGTCAGCGCCTAGCCCATTCCATTCAGCCAATGACTTGGCGGGAACCTGATAAAGCCGCGCGATGGTAAAGGCGGTTTCACCCCGTTCCACCTGGTGGCGGATCGGTTCCTGGCCCGTTTGCGGCAATGGCGTTCGGGGGGCGGATGCCACGGGCGTGGGTGCGGCGTTGTTGATGGCGTTGCCTGCCAGCGTCGTCACATCCACGGCTGAAGGTTGGATGGGCCCTGTACCAATGGCCCCGGTCGAAGGCGAAGGTTCGGCCACGCGGCGGGGAAGGGCGATCACCTCGCCCTGACGCAAGGGCACATCCGTTTCAATCCCGTTAAAGCTGGCGAGATCGGCAGCAGGCAGACCGATCCGGTTTGCCACATCCGCGAGCGTATCGCCCCGCTCGGCCACGGCCACCTGATAGCTGGGATAGGAAATCACGCCCCGACTGTCGGGGCGAGGCCTGTCCGCAGTGGCGGTTTGCGCGGCCTGGGATGTGGTAAATCCGCCGCCCAGACCACGCAGGTCAAAATCAAGCGGGTCATCGCACCCTGCGAGCACTGCCATGCCACACGTGGCCAGAATAAGCGGCGCGCGCCGCGCGTTTTGCGTCAGGATCATCTGCATCGTCCTCTGCCGAACCCCTCTGAGCGGGGGCATTGTCGGGATGGCAGAGTTTTACACCACTTTTACTCTTTACCCAAGCCTTCGAGCAGGGGGACAAAGCGCACATCGCGCATTTCGTCATATTCGAGGCCGGTTTCGGTTTTGTGCACGCGGATCAGGCTTTGCACCGTGTCGGATTGGCCCACAGGCAGAACCATGATGCCCCCCACTTTGAGCTGTTTCAGCAATGGGCCAGGGGGGTCTTCGGCCGCAGCCGTCACGATGATCCGGTCAAAAGGGGCCTGATCCGGCAAGCCGAACGAGCCATCGCCAGTGATCGCCGTAATCGTGTGCAGGCCCAGTTCGTCAAAGATCGCGCGCGCCTCGTGCACCAGCCTGCGGTGTCGGTCAACGGTGTAGACGCGCCGCGCCAGTTTCGCCAGGATCGCCGCCTGATAGCCCGAGCCTGTGCCCACTTCGAGAACCTTGTCGCGGGGGCTGAGATTCAGCGCTTGTGTCATCAACCCCACCACCGATGGCTGGCTGATCGTCTGCCCGCAGGCAATAGGCAAAGGCATGTCCTCATAGGCGCGTTCGGCGAAAAGCCCACGAATAAAGGGGCCTCGGTCGATTTCTTCCATCGCTTGCAGTACCCGTTTGTCCGTCACCCCTTTGGAGCGCAGGGAATAAAGGAACTGCATCTTGCGGGTGGCGAGATCGTCGTCGTCGCTCATATGGCAATCGCGCTCAACTGATCGAGCATGTCATGCGCCGTGAAATCCGCGCGCATGGGCGTGACCGATATGTATCCATCCAGGTTGACCGCTGCATCCGTGCCCGGCGCGGTCGGGCGTTGCTGGTCGCCGCCCTTGATCCAAAGGAACTGCCGACCTGATGGGGCAGTGGCAGCCTCAGTGTGAAAGCCAAGACCGGGGCGCAGGCCCTGGGGCACGATCTTGACCCCTTTGACCTCGGCGGCGGGCACAGGCGGGACGTTGACATTGTAAAACAGCCCATAGCCGTCACTGGCGGTGGGCGTGGCGGCGACAATCCGCTCAATCACTGCTTTGATGTGCTCTTGGGAGGCTTCGAAGGTGTTGTCGAGGTCGCGATTGCGCGGGCCATAGTATTGCGAGATCGCGATTGAGAGAACGCCTTGCAATGCCCCTTCGATCGCGGCCCCCAGCGTGCCGGAATAGAGTGCGTTTTCTGCCGAGTTGTTGCCCCGGTTCACGCCAGAAAGGATCAGGTCGGGTTTTTCGTCATGTAGAACATCGTGCAGGCCAGCCAGGACGCAGTCGGCAGGGCTGCCTTCGACTGCAAAGCGTTTGTCGTCGAGTTTCTGGATCATCATGGGCCGCGTGTAGCTGATGCAATGGCCGACACCCGATTGCTCGAACGCGGGGGCTACTGTCCAGACCTCGCCATGGGGGCCTGCAAGATCGCGGGCGATCTGGTCCAGCACGGCCAGGCCCGGTGCCGAGATGCCGTCGTCATTGGTGATGAGAATGCGCATGTGTCGCCCCTTTGCGCCTTATTAGGCCAGCCGCGTGACAGTGGGCAACCGGAGGAGCCTCCGGCGCGGACTTTTTTGGAACACAGATGTGGGACCGTTGCGTCGGGGGCGCAGTTCAGAGCGGGCGGCGGGCGGTGTAGCCACAAGAGACACGCGCAGGCGGGCCACCGGGGAAGCGGTGAGGGGTGATGTCCTGCAAGCCTGCCGCGCGCAGCATCTGCGTGGCTTGGGTGGGCGTGTAGGCGGCATTGCCCCAACGCCAGCGGACCAGTGCGGTGCACCAATGGGGTCGCGACATGGCCAGTACCAGAGTGCCGCCTGGCGTGAGCCGGTCGAATAGCCACGTGAGTGCCAAAGATGGATCATCCAGATGTTCGATCACATGGGCGCATAGGACCACATCTTGGGGCGGGGTTTGTACTTTGTCCCCCAAGGCGTTGGCCTGCGTGTCGGCATATGGCAAACGCGCGGCTGCTATGTCGAGCATGGCGGGCGAGATATCCATCAAAGTGAGGTGCTTGGGCTGTCCGTGATGCGCGGTCCAGGCAGTGGCAAAAGCGCCCGTACCAGTGCCGACATCCAGCACCCGCTGTGCGGGACGCGCCAGGTCCACCTGTGCCATCAGATGATCATAGGCCGCGAGAAAGCCAAGCTGCGCGATACCGTCCTGCCAGCCAGAGGCCGCCCGGTCATAGACCCGCTGCATGACGCCCGTGGCAGCGGTGCGGGGGCGGTCAAAGCGAGCGAGGCGGTGCAGCATCGGATCTAGGCGTCGCGCCCAAGCTCGGCCAGGATCCGTTTGGCTTGGCTCGTTGGGTCGGCCAACGGCGCGCGGTCTTCGCCGGGGAAGAAGCGGGCGCGCGTCGCGGTGGGCATCGGATCGGGCGTTGCGATATGGACTTTCGGGCCGGTCTTGGCGGTTTCGGACTGCCAGCTGCGCGCAAGTGCGATTTGGGCGGCCTTGGTGGCCCCGTAGCTGCCAAAAAACGGCTGCCCTGCGCGGAGGTCGTCCAAGAACAGCGCGGTACCCGACTGGCCCAGAAGCGGTGCGATATAGGTGATGAGCGTGCCAGTGGCCGTCACATTCGTCGCCACCGATTTGCTCATGTCCTTGGTGTCAATCATGTTCGCCGGCGCCAAGGGGGGCGCGTGTACGGCGGCATGAACCCAAAGATCAAGGTTGCCCCAACGTTCAAAGATGCCACGGCAGAGCGTGGCCATTGCCGCCTCAGTTGTGATGTCCATAGGGGCGAGCGTGGCAGCCCCGCCAAGCGCCGTGATCTGATCGTCCAGCTCTTCCAATGCGCCAGTGGTCTTGGCCACGGCGATGATGTGATGGGTGGGCGCCAGTTCCAGCGCCAGCGCCGCGCCAAGGCCGCGCGAGGCGCCGGTGATGAGTGCAGTTTGTGTCATGTCGCTCTGATGCCTGCGCGCACGCCGGGCGTCAAGCGGCGGCGGCGGGGCGCGGGGCCTCTGGGATCGTCAGCCGCGTCGGGCCGCGTGTGCCGTCGATCATCACCGCATCCTCGGAAATGGCTGTGATTGTGCCGCGCCCGAGCGTGTCGCCCACACTCAGCGTCTCGATGTCGCCGCCTGCGTGGCGGATCAGGGCGCGGCGCTCATCTGGGGTGCCCACGATGCCGATCAGGGCCAGTTTGTTCAGGCGCAGGGCGCTGCGTATGGTAGCGAGGTCTGCGGTGATCAGGTTGGTTTCAATGCTCATGGTTGCCTTCGATTTTCTTGGTCGAAAGCTTGCGCTAGCATGTGGGTGATGCGCCTGCCATGCGCGGTTTTGGCATCGGCGGTCGGGTGCCGATTGCCCTTTGGTCAACGGGCCGCCGCCTGCCTGGCTCTGTGATAGGTGAAGGTGAGATAAGCCAGTTGCCAGATGGCATCCGCGTGGTCTTGATCCAGCGCAAGCCGTATCTCGCGCCGACCGTCCGTGGGAATTTCGGGAAATCGCGTCTGCATTTGTTGGGCCAGATTGGTTTTACAATCCACGAAAGCGATCAGCGATTTTGGGGAGCCCTCGGACCAGTGGAGCCGCAACGTGCTGCCCATACGCGCGCGTCTTGGACGCCAAGCGGGGTGGCCCCATTTCAAACTTTCATCAAGTGGCCCGACATCTGCGGCTTGGGCCACATCGTGGAACATGGCGCGCATGGATTGAAGACGTATTTGCGCCGGATCAGGCCAGCGGCTGATGCGGTCAAGGAGGGGGGCGGGCATCGGGTCCATGACGTCATGTTGCCCCGACCTGCTGACAGTTTCCGGCCAGAGCCGCTATTCTGCCGCCTTCATCTCAAAACCCTTTTCGATCATGTCGGCAGGTTCCACCGGGTATTCGCCGCTAAAGCAGGCGTCGCAATATTGCGGTTGCTTTGCGTTGCGCCCCTTGGCCTCTCCGACAGCACGATAGAGCCCGTCGAGCGATATGAACTTGAGGCTGTCGACGCCCAGGTGATCGCGCATTTCTTCCTCTGACATGGTGGCGGCGAGCAGCTTTTCGCGCTGCGGCGTGTCCACGCCGTAGAAACAGGGCCATGCGGTGGGCGGCGAGGCGATGCGAAAATGGACCTCTGCCGCACCGGCGTCCAGGATCATCTCTTTGATCTTGCGGCTTGTCGTGCCGCGCACGACGGAATCGTCCACCAAGATCACCCGCTTGCCCTTGATCAGGGCACGGTTCACGTTGAGCTTGAGGCGCACACCCATGTTGCGGATGCTTTCCGTCGGTTCAATGAATGTGCGGCCCATATACTGGTTGCGGATGATACCCATTGCGTAGGGAATGCCCGATTGCAGCGAAAACCCAATGGCGGCAGGTGTGCCACTGTCTGGAACGGGGCAGACCAGATCGGCATCGATCGGCGCCTCTTTGGCCAACTCGCGCCCGATGTTTTCTCGTGTTTCATATACGGAACGACCGCCCAGTATACTGTCGGGGCGGCTGAAATAGACGTGTTCAAAGATACAGAAACGGGATTTCTTCGGACGGAAGGGGAAGCGGCTGTCGACGCCTTTGTCTGTGATGACGACCATCTCGCCCGGTTCAATCTCGCGCACGAACTCGGCCCCGATGATGTCGAGGGCACAGGTTTCGGAGCTAAGCACGTAGCCGGTGTCGAGCTTGCCCAGCACCAGGGGGCGGACACCCAAGGCATCGCGTACGCCGATCAGCTTGGTGCGCGTCATGGCCACAACCGAAAACGCGCCCTCAACTCGGCGCAGCGCGTCTTCCATCCGTTCGGGGATGTTGCGTTGCAGCGACCTTGCCATAAGGTGGATGATGCATTCGCTGTCGGAAGAGCTTTGGAAAATAGAGCCGCGTTCGATTAGTTCGCGTCGCAGCGCGTCTGCATTGGTTATGTTGCCGTTATGCGCAATCGCGGCGCCACCCATGGCGAACTCGCCAAAGAAGGGTTGCACGTCGCGGATCGCCGTTTGTCCCTTGGAGCCTGCGGTGGAGTAACGCACATGTCCGATGGCCAATGATCCCGGCAGGGTTTCCATAATGGACTGAGACGTGAAGTTGTCGCGCACATAGCCAAAGCGACGGGCCGAGTTGAACCCCTGTTCGGCGTCGTAGGACACGATGCCCCCAG
The DNA here is from genome assembly GCF_947503705.1 of uncultured Tateyamaria sp. Classification (GTDB taxonomy): domain Bacteria; phylum Pseudomonadota; class Alphaproteobacteria; order Rhodobacterales; family Rhodobacteraceae; genus Tateyamaria. The sequence goes on from NZ_CANNES010000005.1 coordinate 168,953, forward strand.
CCTCTTGGCCCCGATGTTGCAGCGCGTGTAGGCCCAGGGCCACGAAATTCGCGGCGTCCAGTGTGCCAAGGACGCCGAAGACCCCACATTCTTCCTTGAGCTTGTCGTCGTCGCCATATGCGGCGAAATCAAAAGGATGCGATGGCCAGGAAAGATCGTCAGTCAAGGGCGGCAGCCTTTCGAATCTGAGAGCGTGTGTGTCTGATACTGCGCCCGCTTGCAGGAGTCACGCGTCTCACCTCAAAAATTGGTGTTTGTGCCGCACGGTGTGTGGATGTTGCCAGAGGCCATGTCGGGCCGCCTTTACGTGCGGCCCGGACATGTGCGGTACATCCAAACCATGATGGCCCAATTCAGGCGCGGACGCCGTTATTGCCCACAATTGCCCACCAGTGCTTCATATTGCCGGGTGATCCAGCCCAAAGCCTGTTCGGGGTTCTGCTCTTCGATCTGGCCGGTGAAGCGGCCAAAGACAGCAGCCGAACGGCTTTCGTCGACCATAGTGAATTCCTGGCCAGTGATGACTGTATCGTAGACAAAGAACGCGATGGCCACGAGCAGGATGCCCCGCAGCACACCAAAGAGAAAGCCCAAGCCCTGATCAACACCGCCCACGGCGGAGCGCTGGACCAATGATGAAAAGAGTGGCGTAAAGAGGGACACGACGATCAAGGCGATGGCAAAGACGATGGCGAAGGCGCCGATGATACTGAGTTCACAACTGTCTGCAATGAAGTCGCCAATGACGGGGATTTCGCGCACCAGCGGCTCGACACGCGGGGCAAAGAGAAATGCCAATACGGCGGCGGCGATCCAACCCGCGATAGCCATGGCTTCGCGGACGAAACCGCGCCCATATGCCAGCAGAGCCGACAGGATGATGACCGCGGCCACAACGCCGTCGATGATTGTGAACCCTTCCATGGTCCTGTCCTTTTTTCTGCCCGTTAGCGCTTAACCTGCGCCAAATACTTCACCCACAAACCCGGTCAAGTCGCTCATTTGTTGCAATGCCATGCCGGATGCACCCAGTGCTTTACCGCCCTTTGGTGCGATGGCGCTGGTGAAACCAAGTTTTTGCGCCTCTTTCAACCTGTTTTCCGTCTGAGGCGCGGGGCGCAGGGCCCCCGACAGGCTGATTTCCCCGAAAACAACAGTGTCGGCAGGCAGGGCACTATCCTCGCGTGCACTCAGAAGAGCGGCTGCAACCGCAAGGTCAGCGGCGGGTTCGTTGATCTTCATCCCGCCTGCCACGTTTAGATAGACATCAAGCCCTGCAAAGGGGATGCCGCATCGTGCCTCCAATACAGCGAGGATCATGGCGAGCCTGCCGCCATCCCAGCCCACAACGGTGCGTCGCGCTTGAGCATGGGGGGAGGGAGCGACAAGCGCCTGCAATTCGCAGAGCACGGGCCGTGTGCCTTCGATCCCGGCAAACACGACCGATCCGGGCGATGGTTCGCCCCGTTCGCTGAGGAACAGCGCAGAGGGGTTGGTGACCTCGGCCAGCCCCGCGCCGGTCATCTCGAACACGCCGATCTCGTCAGCGGGGCCAAAGCGGTTCTTGACCGCGCGCAGAATGCGGAATTGGTGGCCCCGCTCGCCCTCAAAATACAAGACCGTGTCGACCATATGTTCAACGACGCGCGGGCCCGCGATTTGCCCTTCTTTGGTGACATGGCCCACAAGGATAACGCTGACACCTTTGCGCTTGGCGAAGGTGGTCAATTCATGAGCCGCTGCACGCACTTGGGAGACCGAGCCTGGTGCGCTGTCGACCGTATCAAGCCACATGGTCTGGATCGAATCGATAATGGCCAGGCCGGGTGCCTCGGATTCGAGCGTTGTCAGGATGTTGCGCAGGTTCGTCTCTGCGGCCAATTGCACCGGTGCGTCCGTCAGGCCCAAGCGGCTCGCCCGCATGCGGACCTGGGCGCTCGCCTCTTCGCCGCTTACATAGATCGTTTTCAGGCCTTGGCGCGCAAATTGGGCGGCTGCCTGCAAGAGCAGAGTGGATTTACCGATACCGGGATCGCCGCCCACAAGTATGGCCGAGGCTGGCACAAGGCCGCCGCCCAGCACCCGATCAAGTTCGCCCATAGTGGATTGCGTGCGGGGGGGCGGCGTTTCCTCTGCCCTCAGATCGCTGAGCGTAATGGCAGAGCCGCGCTTGGCGCCAAGGGATTTGCCCGATGGTCCGGTGGACAGCCCTTTGTCTTCGGTGATTGTGTTCCATTCGCCGCAACTGTCGCAGCGCCCGGACCATTTGGTAAAAGACGTGCCGCAAGAAGCGCAGGAGAATGAGGGGTTTTTAGCCATGGGCGGGGTGTGCCCGAGCCTGCGACCTGCGTCAAAGGGTTATTGTTTTGCGCCTTGGGTTTTGCGGGCTTGTTCAGTGGCGTGGCTCACCCAGATCGAGGCAAGAATGCATGCGGTAAACAGGTAAAGGCCCCATGCCGTCTCCAACCTCCCGACCCCAATGCCCTTGGCCAAAGTGATATAGAGCGCGATGAGAAAGACGTCAGCCATGGCTAGTTTGCCCAAAATCGCCAGTGCCGGGGTCACGCGCGGGCTGAGCAAGCGCCAATGGATCAGTGCGAGGCCGATGGTCTTGAGGTAGGGTGCAAAGATCGCAAAGATCGTGACGACAAGGGCCAGAAACACGTCTATCCCCCAAAGCGACTGCAACCCGGTGATGACAGAGATTTCACTGAGGCTGAAGAGCGGCAAAAGCCCGGCGCGCATCAGCGGGGCAAACCACGACAACGGAAACAAAACGAGGAGCGTCAGGTTAATCCAACGATACATGTGCACCGCCCGCGCGCTTAGCGGACCGCTTCGATCGGCCCTTCGGCACGACCATGGATGAATTGGTCGACATAAGGGTCACCCGCCGCATCCATGTCCGAGACCGGACCAGTCCAGCGGATCTTGCCCGCATGGAGCATCGCGACATTGTCGGCAATCGTGCGCACCGAGGTCATATCATGGGTGATCGTCATGGTGGTCGCCCCCATTTCGGTCACGATCTCGCGGATCAGATCGTTGATCACGCCCGCCATGATCGGATCGAGCCCCGTGGTCGGTTCGTCGAAAAAGATGATCTCGGGCTCGGCGGCAATGGCACGCGCTAGCCCCACGCGTTTCTGCATCCCGCCGGAAAGCTCCGCAGGCAACCTGTCGGCCACATCGGGTGTCAAACCCACGCGGCGCAATTTCTCGATGGCGATCTCGCGAGCTTCGTCGCGGGGCTTGGCCAAACTGCCGCGCAACAGGCGAAAGGCCACGTTTTGCCAGACAGGTAGTGAATCAAAGAGTGCTCCGCCCTGAAACAGCATCCCAAAGCGCGCCAGAAAGGCGTCGCGGTCCGCCTTGGTCACGTCCGTGCCATCCACGGTGATTGTACCACTGTCAGGGATGACGAGGCCGAGCACTGTCTTGATCGCAACCGATTTGCCCGTGCCGGACCCACCGATGATCACCATGGACGTGCCTTTGGCCACATGCAGATTCACGCCGCGCAGAACATGGTTGCTGCCAAAGCTTTTGTGGACGTTGTCGAGTGTGATCATAGCGAGAAAAATACCCCCGTGAGCACGAAGTTTGCCGCCAGGATCAGGACGGCTGCCGCCTCGACCGAACCTTTGGTGGCGCGACCGACCCCTTGGGCACCGCGCCCTGAATTCATACCGAAATAACAGCCCATGAGCGTGGCAATAAAACCAAAGACAGCGCCTTTGGCGAGGCTCGAACTAATGTCGGTGAACTCAAGGAAATCGACTGTATTCTGGATATAGGCCGCTGCGTTGAAGCCCAGTGTTCCTGTTGCCACGGCGTAGCCGCCGAAAATGCCGATAATGTCGCCCACACCGACCAAAAACGGCACGGTCAGCGTGCCTGCCAGTACCCGAGGCACTGTGAGGTATTTCATCGGATGGGTCGAAAGGGTGACAAGGGCATCAATCTGCTCGGTCACTTTCATAGTCGCAATCTCGGCGGCGATGGACGAGGTCACCCGTGCCGCGATCATCAGGCCCACAAGAACCGGACCAAGCTCGCGAACCATGCCGATGGCAACAATCTGCGGGACCACGGCCTCCGCGTTGAACCGCGCACCGCCTGCATAGATTTGTAGTGCCAGTGCCCCACCTGTAAAAATCGCGGTCAGCCCCACGACGGGCAGAGACAGCCATCCAATGTGCAACAGAGCGATCCCTATTTCACGCGGGTAAAAGGGGGGCCGGATCAGGTGGGTCAGCGCGCCCCACGCAAACAGGCTGACGCGACCAATGGCCGCCAACAACCCAAGGACGGTCCGTCCGATGATGGCAAGTTGCCTCATGTGTCATACACCCGGTCATAGCGTGCCCCCAGCGACGTGAGGATCTCATATCCAATGGTGCCCGCCGCATCGGCGATGGTGTCCACCGACTGGTGCCGTCCCATCAATTGCAGACTGTCAGGCATCTGGCCCAAATCGGTCACATCGGCAGTGATCAAATCCATCGACACGCGGCCGACAACCGGGCAAGGCGTGTCGCCCGCAAAAAGCGTGGCCCCGGCGCCCATCGCCCGGATCAAGCCATCGGCATAGCCACCCGAGACCGTGGCGATGTGGCTGTCGCGCGGCGCGATCCAGCTGTTGCCATAGCCCACAGGCTCGCCCGCAGTGACCTCGCGGACCTGAATGATTGGCAGATCAAGGGTTACCACAGGGCGCGCATCGACAAAGGGCAGCCCGCCATAAAGGCCCACACCCGGCCGGGTCATATCAAAGTGATAGGCTTGGCCCAGCAGAGTGCCGCCCGTGGCGGCGAGCGAACGCGGCACTTCATCCAACCCGTCAGTCATGGAGCGGAAGGCTTCAAGTTGGTGGGCGTTCATCGGGTGGTCGGGTTCATCCGCACAGGCCAAGTGCGACATGATCAACGCGGGGCGCTGGGCAAAGGCGATGTCGCGGACGGCGAACCATTCGCTGGGCTCCATCCCAAGCCGGTTCATCCCTGTATCGAGTTGAATTCCGAACGGGTGCCCTGGCAGCGCCTCCACATGGCGCAACATTTGGTCCACCGAGTTCAGAAGTGGAATCAGATGGCCGTCCCGGATCGCCTCCAGGTCGCCTTCCATATGGCCCGAAAACACATAGATATCAGGGCCCTGACCCAAGGTGTGGCGCAGGCTCTGTCCTTCACCTGCGGTGGCGACGAAAAAGCTACGCGCGCCCGCTGCGGCCAGGGCGCGACCCACGATACCTGCGCCAAGGCCATAGCCGTCGGCCTTGACCACAGCACCCGTTTCGCCGTCGCTGAGCGAGTCGAGCGCGTGCCAGTTCTGCACAACGGCGCGGATGTCGATTGTCAGGGTCGCGGATGTCATGACTGCGGTTTTGACAGGCCCACGCGGATTGGTGAAGAGGTAAAACGCGTGTCGTACCGGTCGCTGCCTCAGGGCAGGGCAAAGATGTCGCGATTACGCTCCCAGATACGCTCACCGATCATGCAATCATAAGGTGCATCAGCCTGTGCGCGGTAGAGGCGGGCAGGGCGCCCGGCAATTTCGAGTACAAGCTTGCGGCGCACGGCATCCTCAAATTCGGCCCAATCCGTGACAGGCAACACAAAGGCGCCCGGGCCCCCAATCACGCAACTGGTGTAATAGGCGTCGAGGTCAGGGATGCTCCAACGGGCAAAGGCATCGGCGCCATGGGTCATAAGAGGCAGCCCGTTGATCGTGATGCCTTGGGCCACTGTGCGGTCACGTGCCTCGGTCACCGGCGTTCCCATGTTGTTTGGCCCATCGCCTGATATGTCAATGACACGGCGCAAGCCATTGAAATCATTTAACTCAATCGAGGTGGTCGCAAAATCGATGGCCGAGGAAATTGACGTCCGCCGCAGACCTTCATCAAAATGAGCGGTGATTTGTGCCGCGATGTTGTCCGCATCGGATTGGTTCTGGATCAAGGTCCAGGGCACAATGACACGCTGGTTGCCTGCTCCGGCCCATTCCACATAGGTGATCGCAATCCGACCCAGCATGCCGCGGGCGAGTGCGTTTTGTACCTCACGGCTTCGCAATGCGTTTGCATATCCACGGCGCTGAATCTCAAGCTCGAAGGGCTGCATGGATCGCGACACATCGACCGCCAAAAAGAGCTCGACATCCACCTCGGTCCTGTCATCGGCGCGGACAGGCGTCGCGAAAATCAGCAAAAGGCAAAGAACGAAGCGCATGACGCGGAGTGAACGGGTCTCAAACGTATCTGTCCAGTCAAGAACAGGTTATGTTCTTCTCTTCTTCAAAAATACTCAAAACCCGACGTCGCCGCCATCACCACCCTGCTGCCATTGCTGTACCAAGTTGCCAAAGCGGGTAAAGCGACCCTCAAAGCTCAGATCAACAGTGCCGATGGGTCCATGACGTTGTTTGCCGATCACAACTTCGGCGCGGCCATGCAGGCGCTCCATCTCTTCTTGCCACTTGGCCATGGCCTCCAGATCGTGATCGCCGGGTTTTTCACGCTCTTTGTAATACTCCTCGCGGAACACGAACATGACGACATCGGCGTCCTGCTCGATTGAGCCTGATTCCCTCAGGTCCGACAGCTGTGGGCGTTTGTCCTCGCGGCTTTCGACCTGACGCGACAACTGAGACAGGGCCATAACCGGTATGTTGAGCTCTTTGGCGATGGCCTTGAGGCCCATGGAAATCTCGGCAATCTCCTGCACCCGGTTGTCGGCAACGCCGCGCACCAGTTGCAGATAATCCACGATCAGAAGGTCCAGCCCATGGGTCCGTTTCAGGCGGCGGGCACGGGCGGCCAGTTGCGCAATGGGAATGGCGGGCGTGTCGTCGATGTAAAGCGGGCAGGCCTCAAGCGCCTTGGCCGCATCTACAAAGCGGCGGAACTCGGCCTCTGTCATGTCGCCACGGCGAATTTGTTCAGAGGGCACCTCGGAAGCCTCCGACAGGATCCGCGCAGCAAGCTGTTCGGCGCTCATTTCGAGGGAGTAAAAGCCTACAACGCCCCCTTCGATCGCCCCTTCGGACCCGTCGGGCTTGATGCCTTTCTTGTAGGCTTTGGCGATGTTGAAGGCGATGTTGGTGGCCAGTGATGTCTTACCCATCGACGGACGACCCGCGAGGATCAACAGGTCAGACGGGTGCAGGCCGCCCAGTTTCTTGTCCATATCGATAAGGCCGGTCGAGATACCTGCCAGCCCGCCTTCACGCTGATACGCGGCATTGGCAACATTAACTGCGTCTGTTACTGCCTTGAGAAAACTTTGAAAACCAGTGTCAGAGGTGCCTTGCTCGGCCAGCTGATACAGAGCCTGTTCCGCCTCGACAATCTGTTCGCGCGGCTCGGAGGCCACATCGACCTTTGCGGCCTTGGCGCTGATGTCGCGGCCCAGTAGGATCAGATCGCGGCGCACGGCTAGGTCATATATCATCTGCGCATAGTCGCGTGCGGCAAAGGCACTGATCGCTGCCCCTGCCAGACGGGCCAGATAGGCGGGACCGCCCAGCTCTTGTAGCCCCTCATCGTCTTCCATGAACGCCTTCAGGGTCACGGGAGAGGCCAGATTGTTCTTGGCGATGCGGGCCGACGAGATTTCAAAGATGCGGGCGTGCACAGGGTCGTAAAAGTGCTTGGGCCCAATGATTGCGGCAACGCGATCATAGACGTCATTATTTGTCAGGATCGCGCCCAACAATTGTTGTTCAGCCTCGATCGAATGCGGCATCGTCTCGGGGTCTTGAACGGCGACGCCGGTTGGATTGAAGGCTGTGATCTCGTTCATGGCGCTGTTTCCCGCTCGTTCTGGCTGTCTGCTGCAAGGTCGGGCAATGCCACAATCGCCGCAGCCGTCGCAACCCAGAGCAAAGCTGTGGCTAAGTCGTGGATAAGTCTTAGTCTGCCATCAAATTGGCCATATGTCGATGTCATTTGCTGGGTGAGCACAACATCTGGGCGATTCTATGTCAGAGAATCGCGGTTCTCCACACAACATCCACAGGTGTCATGGCGTTTCATAGGGCGGGTACAGGCAAAAAACTGCCCAACCAGTCAATTTCGGGCGGCTTGCCAACCCCGTGGGTCGCGCAGGAACTCTTCGACCCCGGACAGTGTCGCCTCGTCAAAGGCCTCTGTGGCGCGTGCTTCGGCCAGAACATCCCACCATGTGCACAGATGGTGCAGTTGCACCCCATGATCGCCAAGTGTTTTTTCCGTCTCTGGAAAGATGTCGTAGTAAAAGATGACAGCTGTATGCCCGCAGGTCGCACCCGTCTCACGGATCGCATCCACAAAGCTGATCTTGGAGCCGCCATCGGTTGTCAGATCCTCGACCAGCAGCACGCGCTGCCCTTCGCTCATTTCGCCCTCAATCCTGGCGTTGCGGCCGTAGCCTTTGGGCTTTTTGCGGACATAACTCATCGGCAATGCCATACGCTCGGCGACCAGAGCACCAAAGGGGATGCCCGCCGTTTCGCCGCCGGCGATGTTGTCAAAGGCCTCAAAGCCCGCGTTGCGCATCACCGTGACTGTGAGGAAATCCATCAGCGTAGTGCGGATCCGGGGATATGAGATCAGCTTGCGGCAATCGATATAGGTTGGGCTGGGCAAGCCCGAGGCGAGCGTAAATGGCTCGGCCGCGTTGAAATGCACCGCTTTGATTTCCAAAAGCATACGGGCGGTGAGCCGCGCCATTTCGTCTTGGGTTGGGAAGCTTGTGGGGATCATCGGCGTGACTTTCGATTGGATTCGCGGGTGGAGGATATGGGAGCCTCCGGCGGGGATTTTTTAGGACAGAAAAGACGTTATTGGACGGACCAAGTGAGATCAAAGCCGGGGTCAAAGACGGTGACGGGGCCATCGTCGCTGTCCACATGTGGCGGGAACGTGGGCGGTATTTTGGTCAAGGTGATCGTGCTGGTATTGACGGGCAGCCCATAGAAGGCTGGACCGTTTTTCGAGGTGAACCCTTCCAGTTTGTCCAATGCGCCGTCTTCTTCGAACACTTGGGCCAGGATCGACATGGTGTTGGGCGCAGTGAAGCAGCCCGCGCAGCCACAGGGCAGCAGCTTGTTCGCATCCGTGTGCGGCGCGCTGTCGGTGCCAAGGAAGAACCGGGCTTCGCCCGACGTCGCGGCGTTCCGCAGGGCGAGGCGGTGTTCCTCGCGTTTGGCCACGGGCAGGCAATAGTAATGCGGTTTGATGCCCCCTGCGAGGATATGATTACGATTGATCACAAGGTGGTGGGTTGTGATCGTTGCCCCTAGCGTGCCGTCTTGGGCACGCGCGTAGTCGACGGCATTGGATGTTGTTATATGTTCCATCACGACCCGCAGACCCGGCGTCGCCCGCCGGATCGGGTCGAGCACGCGGTCGATGAACACGGCCTCACGGTCGAAGATGTCTATGTCATGGTCTGTCACCTCGCCATGTACGCAAAGCGGCAGGCCGATCTCGGCCATCCGTTCAAGCGTCGGGCGCACCGCGTCAAAATTGGCCACGCCCGAGGCGGAGTTCGTGGTGGCCCCGGCAGGGTAAAGCTTGACCGCCTTGACCAGCCCGCTGGCGTGGGCGGCTGCCACGTCATTTGGATCCGTATCTTCGGTCAGATAGAGCGTCATCAGAGGCTCGAAATCCATGCCCTCGGGCAGCGCCGCCATGATCCGATCGCGATAGGCCTTTGCTTGCGCGCTGGTGACCACAGGCGGCACCAGGTTCGGCATGATGATGGCGCGAGCGAAATGCGCGGCACTGTGGGGCAGAACGGCGCGCATCATGGCGCCATCGCGCAAATGCAGGTGCCAATCGTCGGGGCGGGCGAGGGTGATTGTTGTCATGGCCGCCCGTTAGCACGGAGCGCGGGGCGGTGGCTAGTCCTCTGCCGGGGTTGTGCGGGCTGCTTCGATCTCGGCCAGTCGGCGCTGAAAGCGGGGGGCCTTCATCCGGCTGGTGATGTTGCGCGCCATGACCTCGACCATATCGATGCGTTCTTGCCCATCAAGCGCCGCCATCAGGCGACGCAGATAAGGGGGGTGGGACCGCCGTGCACGGTGCATGCGGGCAAAACTTTCGACCGTCAGCGCATCCTCAGCCATTGCGTCGAGCAGCGAATAGAGCTGGCCCATCGCCATCAAATCACGCTGGATCGCGTCGCCCATGAACCGCATCCGCAATTTGGTCACGCCGGGGCGGGTAAAGAGGGCCGCGTGCATTGCATCCAGCGTCTCCGCAGGGTCATAGATCACAAAGGCCGCGTCGCATGCGTCTAGCATATCGGGCGCATAGCCATAGCGATCGGTGAAATTCTTGCGCCGCATTTCGACAAAGCGATCGTCCCATTCGGTTACGCGTGGATCAAGCGTGGCCTGGGGTTGGATCGCCAGCACACGCGCGCCGGGCGCGGCCACAGAAAACGCAGCGGCGGCGTAGCCGCAGGGGCCCGCGCCGTAAAACAGGATTGTCTCGAAATCGTCAAAAAAGCCGTCGTCGATCATGTGATCAAAAAGGCCGATGACCTTGGGATCGCGAAACCAGGTATCGCCATCACTGGCCAGACATAGATGCGACCAATCATTGTCGCGCACCATTTGCCAACCCAGCGGCTCTGCGCTCTCGGTCAGGGCGCGCATGCCCTGAATGCTTTCGAAGGTGACCAAAAGGGTGCTGCCGCGGCGCACGTGGGCCGCGAAATGACGTTTGCCAAGAGGTTGGAAAAACCCATGCGCCTGCGCGACACCCGCAAGCCGGGTTAGCCATTCGCGCTTGGTCAGATCGGCCAGATCAGCCTCGAAATCGTTAAACGTGTCCTGCATCGACATATCCTTACTCTCCCACGCGTCTGAGACATGGGTTTAGGATGGCTCTATCGGCGTATTGCGGCAGAATTAGGGAAAATTTGAGCGACTATTGCGCCTGTTGCCGTGCGAGATTTGCGTATCTGACCATGAACTGCGCAGCTTTTTCAGGGACCGGTCGCGAGGTCGGGGTCATGAGCAAGCGCCCAAAAAGCGCGCGATAGGGTTCTTGCTGCATCAGCGTGTCAAACCGCCTCTTACGCCACTCCACTGCCTGATCGTGCAGGGTCTGGATACGTGGACTTGCCAATCCTTGCAGCGCCATCTTGCTGCGTTCGGACATACGGTGGATTGACGTGTCTTCTTCAGTGTTCCAATTCCGCTCGACCCAATAATCAAGGCCCAACAAGTCCTCCGAATGCACGGCACGGCCCCGATCCGCCTTGAGAACATAGCTCTCCATCGTGCCCAACGGATAGTGATTGAGCTGCGCCAAGGCATAGTTGGAGCGGCCAAAGTTGGAAAAGATGCGCCGGGTTTTGAATTGCTCATCGAGCTCTCGGCCCTCGCCATCGAACCAGCGCGCGTCAGGCAGCCGATCCTCAACCGTGTCGCGGGGGCGGTGAACGCCGGGTTTGCGATACGTGCCGTCGTTGCGATAAAGCGTTTTGAACATCGCGGCCCGCCATGGCCAATGCATGACCTGAGGGGCGGCACGGGTAAAGGTCTGGGTTGGCGGCGCGTCGACAAAACGGACTTGCCCGTCATTGCCAAACAGCCGCCAGGTCAGCGTGATTGCGGTTGCCTGGGGGAGAGCAGCCATAAGATCAGACACGGTGCCATCGCCCGCATGGATATTGACGAATTCATCGACATCAATGGGCAGGATCCAGTCGGCGGATTTCACGACATCCATTTTGGCGGCCATTTTCAGGGCTGTGAATTGGATACCGCCCTTGTCGTAGGGGCCATCATTGCGCACGTGTGTCAGATGACCATCGGCGGCCAGCGCGTCGAGCATATCGTCGCTGCCGTCCTGGCAGTCATTGGAAAAAACTAGGAAATCCGTAAAACCACAGGCCTTGTGATGGGCCAACCAGTCCATCAGGAAGGCCCCTTCGTTGCGCACACACAAAATTGCTAGGATGTTCACGCGGTGCCAAAACCAACGATGCGGCCCGCGCTCAGACGCGGATCATAGGCAAGCCCCGCTTTGGCCGTTGCGTCGAACACCTTGAGCATACCTTCATGCCCGATATGGGCCGGGTGCAATTTGACCACGACCTGTCGCACGCCTTTGAGGTCCGCGCCGTCAAGCAGGTCAGCCTCGCCCCCTTCGATGTCGCAGATAATCACGGTCGGTTTGAGCGCCGTCAAAGTGGTTTTCATGTTCAACATTTCGACAGTCGTTTCTGTCGCCTCTTCGCCTTCAATCGGGGTGAGGGACGAAGCGGCAAAAGGGGCACGCACATAAAATGGAACGGTCGATTTTCGCTTGCCCAGGACCGCGTGGTTCAGCGTGACGCCGTCGATGCCATTGGTGGCCAACATCGCCTCGGCGTAAGTCAGAAGGGTTGCGTTGCCGTCATAGCCGTGGATGGCTGCAACATCGCGTCGCTTGGCCAGCATGCCCGCGACAAAGCCGAGGCCACAGCCCAGATCCAGAACGGTGTCGCCAGCGCGCGTTGCCTTGAGGGCGGCGGCGGTCAGGTCACGCTCGTACCCGTTTTCGCGCAGCAAACCGCGCACCTTTCCGGTGAGATAGGTGCCGTCCTTGGGGAACTTCAGGCCACGTGATTTGATGTAACCTGTTGGATCAATTGAAGTACTGCCATCCATATCAACTCTCCATGTCAAGGGCGAGGGCATAGGCCACCCGCTCGGTCTCGGTCAATTTGACCTTGAGGGCCTGTTCATACAGGTCTTTGAATTCGGGGTTGGCGTGCAATTCATCCGCCTTGGCACGATGCCAGGCGAGGCCCTTTTCGTGCCAACCGCGCAAGGTGTCATCAGCCATAAGCGCCTCGTATTCCGCCCGCATGCGCGGCAGGTTGCGTTTGATCGTGATGTCGCGGAAATCTGACCAATCCATGCGGATCCAGTAGTTTATCCCGATGGAGCGATCCACATGCAGCGCGCGCCCCCTTTGCCGCTTGATCAGAAAGCTCTCGGCAGAGCGCAAAGCGTAGTGATTCAGCTGAAGCAGATCGTAGCCAATTGACTTTTTCGAACTTCTCCAGCCATTTTCGGCGACCTCTTTGGTCATATCCTTGCCAGAACCATTCACCCAGCGCACTTTGTTGGAAAACTTGGGATCAAGCTTGTTTGGGCGGTGGCAACTGATCTTTTCGTAGGCGCCGATGTTCTTGAACATGGTCTTGAAGCCCCAGACCGTGTGCGGCTTGGGACAAAATTTCGGGGCGCAGTGATCAAACTGGTCAATGACGAAGTCGTCTTTCAAATCGGTCACCCCGTTGTGCCCGAAAAGTCGCCAGGTCATCGCCACATTGGTAGCATCTGGCACCGCGTCAAAGAAATCCTGCAACGTCCCGTTTCCGGTGCGTACATTCATGAATTCATCCACGTCGATATGGATGATCCAATCGGCATTCTTGATCAGTGGTTCCTTGAGCGACTGGTTCAGCGCATATTGCTGGGGCGAATTGCCCTTCCAGTTGTCGTTGTTGCGGTGCTGGATCACGCCCATTTCCTGCAGACGGTCCAGAATCTCGGACGTCCCGTCCTCGCAGCCGTTGGTGTAGATCAGGAAATTGTCGACACCCATAGCACGGTGATAAGCGACCCACTCGACGATATAGGGCGCCTCGTTTTTCATGCAGCCCACGATGACATTGCCGCTGGAACCCTCGGGCAAGTCGCGGGGTTTGATTGGCGTGTAAGCGGCGGCCAGTTCTTCCTCGTTCACAGCGCCCAGTTTGTTGTGCGGGGCAAAGGAAGAGGTGCGCAATTTGTGAAAATGCTCGATCGCCGTTTGTGGCATCAACGCGCGGGCGGCGTCGCTTAGCCCGTCTTGTTTCGCAGCCACTGGGGCAGGGGTGCTGCGTCCATTCATGACCTCAAGATCGGCAACCTTGTACCGGCGTTCTTCCTTTGTGGCCTTGTCGATACGCCACATGAAGCCCAGCAGATATTGCGATGCGCGAAATCCTTTTGTTGGATCGGCCTCGACCCAGGCCTTTTTGGCGCGGGGCGCTTTGAACAGTTCGGTGGGGAGGTCATGGACCTTCGCGATAGCTTTGTTATTGGTGGCGAATGTTTTGGAGATGGCTGAAAGGCTGGCGGGATCAATCGGGTCGCCGTCGACCTTTATTTCACCCACGAAAGATCGCCAGAGTTGCCGCGGCAGCACCCGTTTCTCTGATGCCATGACCTGGAGCAAAAGCGCGTTGAGCTGTCTTCCCCGGGCCAGCCAAGCGGCAGACGGTTCGCGATAGGGCGGAAGCGGAGCGGCTTTGCCAATGGCATGTTCGATCTGGAACGCCTCGCGAAGCTCTTGTGTGACAGTTTCGGAACCAAACGCCTCGGCATCAAAGGCCCGAAAGGTCACCGCGCCAGCGCCAAAGACGCCGTTCCAAAGGGCCTCAAGGGCTGCAAAGTCCAGCCAGAACAAAGGGCTTTGCGTTTCGATAAACACGCCAGCTTGTGGGTTTATGATCGGGGCCCGTTGCAAAGCGTCGTCCCACCAGGTTTTGCTCCCCGCCAAAGCCAGTTCCTGATCAAGCGGGGTGGCGCGCCCCTCCATGATCTGTTCCGCGTAGTGGCGGGCCAAAAGGCGCGCAGGTTCATCAATATGGGCAACGATCCGAATGTCATCGGATAGAGGGGTTAACAAATCTCGCAACCGTTCCAACTCCGATTGCGAAAACAGGCTCACCCCTAATTGCGAAGCTGAGAGGATCAGGTGATCAGGGCTATGCTGTGCAACTTCTTTCGCCAGCCCTTCGGCCACCTGCTTTTGCAGACTTTCCTGCTTTTGCCGTGTGATAAAGCCACGATTATAGCGGAGCGGATCAATGTGCCCAGGATCGGTCACGGCCATATACAATCGTGTATGATTCTTGTTTCCCGGGCTGCGCGCGAAAAGGATGCCTTTGGTCAGCAATTGCTCGCGCTTGAGTGCCAGCACGGATTGAAGCCGGTCGGCCCCCACCTGTTCCAAACCGATATGCAGGTGGATTTTCATCACGCAACCTCGTTCAACTTGTTCACATTTGTTTTGCCCCACCACTGGATGGGAATTTCCAGAAATCCACTGATAAGGTCGCGGGCGGCGGGGTCAGCAACGTCATATTCCAGAAAACTGTCGTCGCCTGCAAAAAGGGCGCGCAGATGTGCGTAATGACCATTGATCCAACGAATCCGTTCGGCGCTGGTTTCGCCATACCCTTCGGGCAGACCCGGCACGTTGGCTCCGGGCAAACGCGCTGTGCCCAGATCGGACCAGGCCAACATAGATTGCGACAGCGCAAAAGGGTCGCGATTTGAGGCCATGAATTTCACGTCCGGATGATGCGTGCGGATCGCATCTATCAACGCAAAGTCCATCTGCGGCCAGAGCGAGCGACCTTCGCGCAGCACACTCATTTCGGAAATCGCTTCAAAATCAGTGAGGTAGGCGCCAGGGTCGCCCGTCTCGTAAAACCCGCGATAGAGCAGGTCAGCCACAAAAGCCCCGTGCAACTCAGTCTTGTCCGTCTGTTTTGCGCGTATACGGTGATCTGCCACAGGCATACCCGACCGACGCAAGGCCCGTGCCAGCGTCGTCGTGCCCGTCTTGGGCAAGCCCAAATTCACCACACGCAGGCTCATGCCGCAGGCTCCATCAGACCCAATTCGACCAACAGCGCTTCTTCCTGTGGCGGCAGGGTGGAGACGGTGCGCAGTTGCGCCTGCATCTGCTGATATTCAGGCTGGGCCAACAATTCATCCCGTTTGGCGAGGTGACGTTTGACGGCCTCGTCATGCAGCGCCTTGATCTCTTTGTCTTTCTTCAGCTCAGCCAAGGCTTTTTTCAGATCGGGCAGATAGCGCGCAATCGATATATCCTCCCAAGCAGGATCATTGCGTTCGCGCCAATATGTGTCGTCAAAGGCCCGGTGTTCGCGGTTCACGTCGCCCCGGTCATTCTTGACCAGATAGCTGTCGAGAGAACGCAGGGCATAGTGGTTCAGCGTTGCCAATTCTCGAGCCCCATGGGCCGGAAAGCGGCGTAAACGGCGCGGGTTGGCAGCCACGAGGAATTTGTGGGGCACCTTGCGGCCTGATCCGTCCGTCCATTCGGGACGTTCCTTGCCCTTGGCAAAGGGCCGGTGCGCGCCAAAGTATTTCAACGGAAAGTCATGGCGCATCAGCGATTTGACCTCTATCGCGGCCTCGCCGCACCAGATGTCGGGGTTGTGTGATTTGGTAAACTGCTCAATGACGGGCCGATCCTCGAACCCCTCAGTGCCGTCATTGGCAAAAAACTGAAAGTTCACTGAAATCGCCTGGGGATTGCCGCAAGCGTCGATCAGGGCGGGGATCGTGTGATCACCTACATGAATGTTCAAGAACTCGTCCACATCCGCGATCCAGACCCAATCGGCGGTGGTGACGATGTCATGGCGGCGCGAATCCTTCAGCGCTTCCATCTGGTAATTACGACCTTGTGCTGGGTTGGGCAGATGCTGGCAAAGGCCGCGCGCGGCCAGCGCATCCAGCAAATCATCGGTGCCGTCACTGCAATCATTGGAATAAAACAGGTGGTCGGTCACCCCGATCAGACGGTTGAAGGCGATCCATTCCAACAGGAACGGCCCCTCGTTCTTCACACAAGTGACAGCCGTAATGCGCATTACACGCCCGCCTTTGGGTTGGGTTCCATCCGCCATCGCCTCTGCTGGGTCCGGGTGCTTTTGTGCCCCATGACCTCTTTTTCTATCGTTAACATCATGCCAGCCTACGCGAATCACGTCAACGACCATGGGCCACAGCCCTTGACGCCAGCGCCCTGCGATGCAGGTTGGTCACGGGCAAGGGGAACGAATTCATGCAAGATGTGTCGTCGATTGATGCGGTCCAAGAGATGTTGGCAGGACAAGGCTATGTCTGTGACCGGGCGCTTGGTACGGTTGTGTTTCTCAGCTTGTCGCTCGGTCGGCCCCTGTTTCTTGAGGGCGAAGCGGGCGTAGGCAAGACCGAGATCGCCAAGGCGCTGGCCGCAGGTCTTGGCCGTCGGTTGATCCGGTTGCAGTGCTACGAGGGGCTGGATGCATCCTCTGCGGTTTACGAATGGAATTTCCCCGCTCAGATGGTCGCAATCCGCACGGCCGAGGCCACGGGCGGTGCGGAACGCGGCGCGCTCCAGACCGAGCTTTTCTCGGATGAGTACCTGATCGAACGGCCCTTGTTGCAGGCCATGCGCCCGGATGAAAACGGCGCGCCCGTTTTGCTGATCGACGAGCTGGACCGCACCGACGAGCCGTTCGAGGCCTTCTTGCTGGAAGCGCTGAGCGACTTTCAGGTCACAATCCCCGAACTGGGCACAATCAACGCGCCAGAACCACCCATCGTCATCGTGACCTCCAACCGGACCCGCGAGGTGCATGATGCGCTCAAGCGGCGCTGTCTATATCATTGGGTCGACTATCCCGGTTTCGACCGGGAGATGGAGATTTTGACGGCTCGCGCGCCCGCGGCTGCCGCAACGTTGAGCCGCGAGGTGGTGGCCTTTGTCCAACGTTTGCGGACCGAGGACTTGTTCAAGAAACCCGGGGTCGCCGAAACCATCGACTGGGCCAAGTGTCTGCTTGCACTCGATGTCATTACGCTCAGCCCCGAGGTTATCGCCGACACGCTGGGCGCAATCCTGAAGTATCAGGACGATATCCAAAAACTGCATGGGTCCGAAGCCAAACGCATTCTGGATGAGGCCAAGGCTTCGCTGGAGCCCGCCTAGATCCTTCTCTGTACTCAAAAAAATCCCGGGGGCCGGGGGCTGACCCCCCGGTACGACAGATGCCAGAATATGCACCGCTCGAATTGCCGGACGACCCCAAACTTGCGGGCAATATCACGCATTTTGCGCGCGCGCTTAGACGGGCGGGCATCCCCATCGGGCCGGGCCGGGTGATCGACGCCATCCGCGCAGTTGAGGCGGCGGGCTTTACCCAGCGGCGCGATTTCTACTGGACACTGCACGCCTGTTTCGTGTCGCGTCCCGAGCAACGCACCGTCTTTGCACAGGTGTTCCGGCTCTATTGGCGTGATCCGCGCTATCTGGAGCATATGATGGCTGCCATGCTTCCTGCGGTGCGCGGGGTCCAGGAAGATCGCGGCGCGCAAGCAGCAGAGAAGCGTGCAGCCGAAGCGCTTCTTGACGGGGCAGAGGCCCCTCAAAGCACGCCTGAAGAAGAGGGTGGAACCGAGATTGAGGTGGACGCTTCGCTCACCATGTCCGCTGACGAAAAGCTGAAAACCCTGGATTTTGAACAGATGAGCACCGCAGAGATGGCACAGGCCAAGGCGATGCTGGCGCGAATGACCTTGCCGGTTGATCCGATTGCCGCACGCCGGACCCGTGCGGCGGTGTCGGGTCGTGTGGATGCGGCGCGCACCCTTAGAGCAGCCATGCGACAGGGTGGCGAATTGCGTGATCTGAAGTGGAAGAAACCCAGGGTCCGTTATCCGAACCTTGTTGTGCTTTGCGATATTTCGGGCTCCATGAGCCAGTATTCGCGCGCCGTATTGCATTTCCTGCATGCGGTATCGAATGCCAAGGGCGCAGGCTGGGCAAGAGTCCATGCGTTTACCTTTGGCACGCGACTGACGAATATTACCCGACATCTGGGCCAGCGGGATGTCGACGCAGCACTCAAGGCGGCGGGCGCAGAAGCGCAGGATTGGGAAGGAGGCACGCGGATCGGAGCGTGCCTTGAGGCCTTTAATCGCGACTGGTCGCGCCGGGTGCTGGGGCAGGGTGCGGTTGTGTTGCTGATCACCGATGGGCTGGACCGTGACGACCCTGACGCGCTGGCCAAGCAGATGGAGCGCTTGCACCTTTCAGCACGCCGTCTGATCTGGATCAACCCATTGTTAAGATGGGACGAATTTGCGCCCAAGGCGCGTGGGATTGCCGCGATGCTTCCTCATGTAGACAGCTTTCGCGCAGGCCATTCAATCGCTTCACTCGAAGAGTTGGCGGCGGTGATTTCACGGCGCGATGACGTCGGTGATCGTGACCGGTTGCTTCGGATGATAAACCGTTAAGCAATCAGGCGAAGGTATCACCAAATGTACCGCGAAACACATCACTCAACTCAGACAACGGGGCGGAGGCTTTGCCCATCCAAACCGTGTCGCCCGTGAATTTGCCAACCGATTGTATCGGGACGCCCGCCTGACCTGCAGCCATCATCAACGCTTCGGCCTTGTCAAAGTTGCACGCCACGAGATAGCGCGCCTGATCCTCGCCAAAGAGGAAACCGGTATCGCCACTGTCAAGCACGAGGCCAACGCCCGCTGCTTCGGCCAGTTCAAACGCCGCGAGCGCGAGCCCGCCATCGCTGAGGTCTGTGCAAGCGGTAATCAGGTGCCGGTTGTCGCGGATGAACTGACCGTGCTTGGCTTCGGCCTCCAGATCGACGGTCGGCGCGTCGCCTTCGGCGCGGCCAAAAACTTCGCTCAGCAGCGCCGATTGCCCCAGATGGCCGGTGGTTTCCCCGATGAGTAAAGCCACATGCCCATCGCGCACATCGCAGCCGATCATATCGTCAACGTTTTCGATCAGACCGACGGCCCCGATCGTTGGCGTGGGCAAAATGCCGGTGCCGTCCGTTTCGTTGTAAAGCGACACGTTGCCCGACACGATAGGCATGTCGAGGGCTGTGACGGCGGCACCGATCCCTTGGATCGCCCCGACAAACTGTCCCATGATTTCAGGCTTTTCCGGGTTTCCGAAGTTCATATTATCGGTGGTCGCCAGCGGCGTCGCTCCCACGGCACAAAGATTGCGATAGGCTTCGGCCACCGCTTGTTTGCCGCCCATCACCGGATTGGCCTTTACATAGCGGGGCGTCACGTCGGACGTGAAAGCCAGCGCCTTGTCAGTACCATGCACGCGGATCACGCCGCTGCCCAGCCCCGGCGTACGGGCACTGTCGGCCATAACCATCGTGTCGTATTGTTCGTAGACCCATTGCTTCGCTGCATAATTCGGGCTGGAGATCAGCGCGCGAAGTCCGTCTATGGGGTCAATGCCTGGCACGTCGCCAAGCGGTTCTGCGGCGGGTGTGGGCACCCAGGGACGGTCATATTCGGGTGCCTCTGAGGAAAGTTTTGAGAGCGGTAGATCGGCTTTGATCTCGCCGCCGTGTACGATGACAAAGCGGTCTTCGGCAATGGTTTCGCCCACGATGGCAAAGTCGAGGTCCCATTTGTCAAAAACGGCCTTGGCCTCGGCTTCAAGTTCGGGGCGCAAAACCATGAGCATGCGTTCCTGAGACTCCGAAAGCATCATTTCATAGGCACTCATTTGCGCCTCGCGTACGGGCACATCGTCGAGGTTCAGCTTGACGCCAAGGCCCCCTTTGTCGCCCATTTCGACCGCCGAACAGGTCAGGCCCGCGGCCCCCATGTCCTGGATCGAAATCACGGCGCCGGTCGCCATAAGCTCAAGCGTGGCTTCCATCAACCGCTTCTCGGTGAAAGGATCGCCGACTTGTACCGTGGGCCGTTTTTCCTCGATCGTGTCGTCAAACTCGGCCGATGCCATGGTGGCCCCGCCGACGCCGTCACGACCGGTTTTGGCCCCCAGATAAACGACGGGCATGCCGATGCCGGAAGCAGCGGAGTAGAAAATCTTGTCAGCATCAGCCAGCCCTGCGGCAAAGGCATTCACGAGGCAGTTGCCATTATAGGCCGGATCAAAACGCACCTCGCCCCCCACGGTCGGCACGCCAAACGCGTTACCATAGCCGCCGACACCCTCAACAACACCATGCACAAGCTGGCGGGTTTTGGGGTGGGATGGCTCACCAAAAGACAAAGCATTCATGGCTGCGATGGGGCGCGCGCCCATGGTGAAGACGTCGCGCAGGATGCCGCCCACGCCAGTCGCCGCCCCCTGATAAGGTTCGATAAAGGAGGGGTGATTGTGGCTTTCCATCTTGAAAACAACGGCTTGGCCGTCGCCGATGTCAACGACGCCCGCGTTTTCGCCTGGGCCGCAGATCACTTGGGGCCCGGTTGTAGGCAGGGTGCGGAGCCATTTCTTGGAGGACTTGTAAGAGCAGTGTTCGTTCCACATCGCCGAAAAAATGCCCAGCTCTGTGAAGGTGGGCGTGCGGCCGATGATCTCAAGGATGCGCTGGTATTCATCAGGCGACAGCCCGTGGCTCGCAATCAATTCCTCGGTGATCTGTGGTTCTTGCATGGTGGTCCCCCGGGCGCTGTTGGGGCGCTGTCTAATGCAGGTGAGGCCGGGGTTAAAGGGGCAGATACAGGCCATGGGCGGGGCAGGAGTGATCAAATGGAAAAGACCCGCCATGGGGACATGACGGGCCTGTCTATAAATTTAAGGGATCACCAACCGACGAAAGCTTCGGCGAGCGCGATGAAGAGCGGGATGCTCAGGATCGCGATGGGGGTGCCTAGGCCGGTGGACGTACCCACATAGGCTGACGGATTTGCCTCAGGCAAGGCGCCCCTCATGGTGGGCGGGCCCGAGATGTCAGAGCTGGAGGCCGCCATCACCGAAAGGAGCACGATGCCGCCGGCCGAGAAGCCCGTCAGATGGTGAGCGATGAGGCCAACGCCAAAGCCCATGAGCCCGTGGATGATCGGCGCCGTTATCCCGTAAAGAATATAGGCGTGAGCCACTTTGCGCAGTTCGGCAAAGCGCGAGTAGGCCTCCATCCCCATAATGAGCATCAGGATCGACAAAAGACCCCGAAATAGCGGCTCGTAAAAGCTTTTGTAGACGCTGTCTGGCTGGGCAAAGATGCCGATGGCCAGGCCGATGAGCAGGGCCGAGATGGCGGGGCTGCGGAACGTATCGACAAGGATGCCTTTGATCAGGCCTTCTTCGACAACGGGGTCTTGGCCGGTATTGCTACCTATCCCACCTGCGCCGCCGCCCATGGTCATTGTGCCGCCTTGGGCACTGACGGACGTTGCAGTTTTGCGTGCCGCGGCGACCTTGGCCATGACGATGGCGGTCACCAGGGCGGCAATATCCATGAAGGGATAGAGCGCGCCGATAAAGCCTTCATAGGCAATGCCGCTGTCGTCAAGCATGGCCATGGAAGCGGCAAGGGTTGAGGCCGAGACCGCGCCAAAGAGACCCACAGTGGCAAGGCCATCGACTTGGCTTACCCCTTTGCGCCGTGCCAGGGTGTAACTGCCCAGCACGACGATTGCGATGCCGACAATAGCGGCCCCAATAGCCGGCACCAAAAGACTGATCAGATCCGCCTCGCGGACAGAGATACCTGCGCCCAGGCCCACTTTGAGCAGGAGTAGGATAACGATGAACTTGTAAACCGGCTCGGGCACTTCGAATTTGCTGCCCAATGCGGCAAGCAGCATACCCCCGATCAAAAAGGAAAGGGTGGGCTTTTGAAGCTGTTCAAAAATCGTAGTGGCGATTGTGACGATGATATCCATGACGCTGTCCTCTGGCGGTGTGAGGCTTAGGTATCGCTTGTCAAATATAAAGAAAAATATACATTTTGATTGTATTCGTTCTGTTTAAGTGAATGATCGTAAGATGAACTATCACCACCTTCGGTACTTTCGGGAAGTCGCGGTCGAGGGCCATCTGGGCCGTGCTGCCGAGAGGTTAAACGTTTCCCAATCCGCATTGTCCATTCAAATCAAGCAATTGGAAGAACGGATGGGCCATGCGTTCTTTGACCGCGTGGGAAGAAGCTTGGTATTGACCGAAGCAGGTCGGATCGCGCTTGACCATGCTGAGCGGATATTTGGGGCCGGTGAGGAACTGGTGGCGACCCTGGCACAGCGCGGCGCGGGCATAGCCCCATTGCGCATCGGGGCCTTGTCGACACTGTCGCGGAACTTTCAGTTGCAGTTTTTACGCCCCTTGCTGACGGCGGGTGAGACGCGGATTGTGCTGAAATCAGGAAATACGCGGACCTTGCTGGCCGAATTGACAGAGCTGTCTTTGGATGTGGTTCTCACAACCCAAGTGCCGCAAAGCGATGCCCCGCTACCCTTCGCTGCCCAGCGGATCGCGGAGCAACCGGTGCGTCTGCATGGCAAAGCTGACCTGCTGGCCTATGACACGCTCCCGGACCTGCTGACACAGGCGCCTCTGATCCTGCCCACTGAAAGTGTCATTCGCACCGGGTTCGACAGCCTTCTGGCACGTTTGGGTGTCACGCCCAATATCGTGGCGGACGTGGACGACATGGCGATGGTGCGCCTCTTGGCCCGCGAAGGGGCGGGTGTCGCCGTGGCCCCGACGGTTGTGCTGGCGGATGAGGTCGCCGGCGGACTGGTGGCGACCGCGCCCTTTGATCTGGACATAATGGAGCCGTTTTTCGCCGTGACCTTGCCGCGTAAATTTCCCCATCCGGGATTGGCGGGACTGTTGGACGCGCAGTGACGCGCCTCTAGTCGCCCGGTTTGTCGGCGGCTGGGGCCTGATCCGCCATTTCCTGTGCGGCTTGGGTGGCGGCAGCGGCGACGGCTTTCTTTTCGTCCTCGGTCATCTTGTACCCGTCTTCCATGCCGGGGAGGGCAACACGCACCTCGCGGCGGGCAAAATCGATGCCGTTTTCCTCGAACGCTTTGTTCACGCGGTTGTAGATTTCTTTGCGCAGGGTGAACTGTGTGCCCGGTTTGGCCATGAACTTGCCCCGGATCACGATGCCCACATCGTCAAACTCGAACACGCCCTGAGATTTGAAGGGCTGGAGAAAATCGTCCTTATACAACTCGACCTCGGCCATTTCCTGGCCAATCTTCTTGAAGATCTTGCGCACCTTTTCGGGGTCGGTGCCGAAGGGCACGGTAAAGCGCAGCTTCATGATGACCCAATCGCGCGAGAAGTTGGTGATTTTTGGAATCTCGCCATATGGCAGCGTGTGAACAGGCCCCTTGTGGTGCCGCAGCTGCATGGAGCGGATCGAGATTTTCTCGACCGTGCCCATGGTCCCGTCCACCTCGACATATTCGCCGGTCCGAAAGGCGTCATCGACCAGAAAGAAAATGCCGGACACCACGTCGGTGACCAGCTTTTGCGCACCAAAACCGATGGCCAGGCCGACGATACCAGCACCCGCCAGAAGTGGCGTGGTATCGACGCCAATGTTGCTGAGCCCAAGGAGAAGGAACAGCACCACGATCGCCGCTTGGGACACGCCGAGGATCAGGGGCAGCACGGTCGAGAGCCTTGAACCACCGGCCCCGCCGCCGTCTCCACCACCCATCGCCTCGTCATGGGGGTCGACGCCGGCTGCGGTCTGTTCGGCGGCCAGCTTGCGGTTGATAATCAATGAGACGACTTCGTAAACGAGATAGCCCACGGCCATGATCATCAGGAATTCGATCAGGTTCGCGGCGAACCGCTCGCCCACGCCAGCACTTGCGATATTGGTGGCCGTCATCCCCCAGAAACCGGCGATGGTGACCAAGACGATGCCAAAGACCAGGACACGGCCAATGCGGATATAGGATCGTTTGGTGGCGTGAAAGGCGCGCAACGCAATCGGCCCTTCGCCCGTCATGGGCGGTGACAGGTGGCGCACCAAGCCTCGAATGGCGGTGTCCATGGCAGGAGCAAAGAACAGCAGCACCATGGTTTTGTAATGAGGGGCTGAGCCAAGCAATGCAAAATTGCCATAGCTGGCTACGATATTGACCACCCACCAGGTGCCCATGGACACCACGATGCCAAAGATGGGGAACGCCCGTGCGATCCGCTCTTCGATCGGGCTGACATCGGGGTCGGCGCCGCGCATCATCATGATCAGACCGTCGCGGTAGCGCCAGACAACGATGGCCGCATAGATGTGCACAGCCAGGTTCAGCCAAAAGCCCAGCCGGGTTTCGCCCATGGGCACCCCGTTAGCTGCGTTGAAAGGAAGGATGACAAAGGAAAACCCGATAAGCAGGGCAAAGAGACGCGTATGGTAAACCATGCCTTTGGCCGTGGCATCATCGGTGTGCACGATCCTGTAGGCTGGGTTGTTGGGCGCCATGAAAAAACGCGTCACCGCCGTCGATATCCGCGGAAGACCAATCAACGCGGGGCCCACAAGCCCGATGAAGGGGCGGTAGAATTCGGGCACCAATGTGAAGGTTATTGCATAGGCCACGACCACAAAGACAACGACCGCGATCACCTCACCGGTCAGCCGGGCCAGCAAGCTCATCAGCGTCTGGCGCAGCGTTGTCGTGGCCTCGATCACGTTGGGCAAGACCAGCCATTTGCGCGTCACTCGGCGGAAGATTAGCTCCGCCACAAGTCCGCCCGCGATGGCCATAAGCAGAAAGCCCATCAGTCGCGCCATCCCGCCCCAGCCGAGGAACGTACCGAAATTGTCAAAAGCCTCGGCCTGCCTGCTGAACAAAATGGGTAGGCGCGCAACGGCTTGGGTGATCGAAGTGAAGGCCCCGGTGGTGGCGTGATAAAAGAACTCGGATACGCCTTCGTCTGTGGCATCTTCCTCAACCGCCTGCGCGTTCAACTGGTCCAGCAATAGCGCGCGCACTTCGGTATCGCTGAGCCTGGAGATCAGCGCATTTGCGGCCTCCTCGGTCAGGGGATCAGGCAGCGCGGGCGCTGTTGCTTCGGTTGTGTCGCCAAGGGGCACCAGCGATTGCGCGCTGATTGGTGCAGCCCAAATCAGGCAAAGGGCGAGGCAGACGGCGAGTTGCGCGGCGATCGTCCTGGCCGAATTCTGGATGCTATTCATGGCGACTTTCCCGTAGCGGCCCTTATGGGCTGCGAGTTGGCTGTTTTGACGCAGCCTGAACGCAGGTGCGTGCCGCTGGCAAGGGGAAGGGCGCGATTGAGCCGATACGTGTTGCAAAAAAAAAGGCCGAGCGCGAAGCTCGGCCAAGTCCAACAGGGAGGTTGAAGAAGGCGCGCTATGCGCCGTGTCTCTTCATTAGGCGAATTAGGGTTGGCACTGCTGCCAATCAAGGCAGAAAATGAACTATTCCGTTCATGCCCGATATGCACCTCGTGCATAGCTCAGCTATTTTCTTTTGCTCTCAGAACCTTGCGATATGCCACAATCTCTTCCTGAACGAAGTCTCGGAAGGCTGCAATCCGCTTGGACTGCCGCAATTCTTCTGGATAGGCTAGGAATACCGGCACGTCTGCCGACTCGATCTCAGGCAGCACTTGAATGAGTCGCGGATCGTCCAGGCTGACGTAGTCGGGCAGGATGCCGATGCCCAAATCCTGAAGCACCGCTTGCAGGACCCCGAAATAGTTATTCACGGTCAGCAAGGACCGCACATCGTAGGTCATAAGGTGCTGGACCAGATTTGAGCCCGCGCCCACTTGTGCAGAATTGGCATTTTGACAAATCAGCCTGTGATCGGCCAGGTCTTCAAGCCGTTCCGGCACGCCATTTTCGTCCAAATAGGGCTGTGTTGCGAACAGCTGCATTTTCACCGTCATCAGCTTTTTGCGGATCAGGTCTGCCTGGCTGGGCTCTTTCATCCGAATGGCCACATCCGCTTCGCGCATGGGCAGGTCGAGCACGCGTTCCTCAAGCATCAGATCGACACGAAGATCGGGATAGAGCTTGTAGAGCTTTGCCAGACGCGGAGCGAGCCAAAGCGTGCCAAAGCCAATGGTTGTGGTCACCCGCAAGTCGCCGAATACTTCTTCCTCGCTGTCGCGGATACGGGCAGATGCGGTGTCGAGCCGCCGGTTCATGGCGCTGGTGGCGTCAAACAGCAATTCGCCCTGTTCGGTCAGGATCAGCCCGCGCGCATGGCGGTGAAAGAGCGTCGCGTTCAACGATTCCTCAAGCCCGCGGATTTGCCGCGAGACCGCTGATTGGCTCAGGTTGAGCTTGTCGCCCGCATGGGTCAGACTGCCCGCATCAGCCACCGCGTGAAATATTCGTAACTTGTCCCAGTCCATCTTGGATCACCCTTGTGACTTGCCCAGGTGTTTAGCGCAAACAGGCACGGATCGCACGCGTCCACTTGGCATGATTTTGCAGATTTCGAAAATTTCATTAGGCAGGTCAGCATTTGTGACCTATATTTGAGCACAAGACATGCGCCACTGCATGTGGTTCGTTTGTGGCAGGGGAGGCCAAAGATGAGCACGCAAAAGATTTCTCTGAATGACCGCTATGATCTGGACAAGAGCCCTGTGCTGCTGAATGGCACGCAGGCGCTGGTTCGATTGATGTTGATGCAAAAGGCCCGCGATGTGGCTGCGGGATTGAACACGGCCGGGTATGTGACCGGTTATCGCGGGTCCCCTTTGGGCGCGGTCGATATGCAGATGACGCGCGCGCTGAAGCCTTTGGCGGCGGCTGATGTGCGTTTTGAGCCGGGTTTGAACGAAGATCTGGCTGCCACAGCACTTTGGGGCGCGCAGCAGGCCGAATTGCGTGGCGAGGGCAAGTTCGATGGCGTCTTTGGCCTATGGTACGGCAAAGGCCCTGGTGTGGACCGTACCGGCGATGTGATGCGCCACGCCAATATGGCGGGCTCGTCCAAACATGGTGGCGTGCTGATGGCAATGGGAGACGACCATACCGGCGAATCCTCGACCGTGCTGCACCAGTCCGAATTTGCGATGGTCGACGCCTATATGCCCGTTGTCTCCCCTGCGGGTGTGCAAGAGATCATGGATTATGGTCTCTATGGTCTGGCGCTTAGCCGTTTTGCGGGCGTTTGGGTGGGGCTGAAAACGATGAAGGACACGGTTGAAGCCACATCGGTGGTTAATGGCGATCCGCATCGGCTGAAATTTGTGCTGCCTGACTATCCGATGCCCGAGGGCGGTTTGAACATCCGCCTTGTCGATGACCGCATCGAACAGGAAGCGCGCTTGATTGACCACAAACGCTTTGCTGCCGAGGCCTTTGCCAATGCCAACAAGATGGACAAGCGCGTCTGGGGCAAGCCGGGGGCCAAGATTGGTTTTGTCGCGGCGGGCAAAAACTGGCTGGATCTGGTCCATGCCTTGTCCTTGCTGAACATTGACGAGGCCGAGGCCGAGCGGCTGGGCATCACCACCTATAAAGTCGGTCAAACGTGGCCGCTGGATATGAGAGGTTTCAACGATTGGGCCGATGGTCTGGACCTGATCGTCGTGGTCGAGGAAAAGCGGAAGCTGATCGAAGTACAGATCAAGGAAGCCATCTTTGACAACCGCGCTGGGCGGCGCGTCTATGGCGGAACGAAGGACGGTGAAGTGTTTTTCAGCGCCAAATGGGCGCTGGACCCCGTCGAGATCGCGACTAAGCTGGGTCAGGTTCTGATCGACGAGGGCCGGGATACTGATGCCATTCGCGGCGGGTTGCTGACCCTGGATGAGGCCCGCCGGTCGGACAATGCCGAAGAAATCGCCGCGCGCTTGCCCTATTTCTGCTCAGGCTGTCCGCATAATTCGTCCACCAAGGTGCCGGAGGGCAGCCGCGCCTATGCCGGCATCGGGTGCCATTTTATGGCGCAGTGGATGGACCGCGAGACGCTGGGTTATACCCATATGGGGGGCGAGGGCGCGAATTGGATTGGCGAGGCACCGTTCTCGACGCGTGGCCATGTGTTCCAGAACATCGGCGACGGCACTTATAATCATTCGGGCGTGCAGGCTATTCGCGCCGCTTTGGCAGCGGGCACGACCATGACTTACAAAATTCTTTACAATGACGCCGTCGCCATGACTGGCGGCCAGGGTAATGAGGGGGATCTTGATCCCTACCGCATCGTGAACGAGGTGCGGGCGATGGGCTGTTCGAACGTGGCTGTCGTCTATGACGATAAGGAAGATGTGGACTTTGGCCGCTTTCCCGGCGACGTGACCACCTATGAGCGGGCAGAGTTGCAGACCGTGCAAGAGCAGATGGCCAAGACGACCGGCGTCAGCGTGATCGTCTATGTCCAGACCTGTGCCGCCGAAAAGCGCCGTCGTCGCAAGCGCGGAACGTTCCCGGATATCGACAAGCGTGTTTTCATCAATACCGATGTCTGCGAGGGCTGTGGCGATTGCGGGGTGCAGTCGAATTGTGTGTCGATTGTGCCTGCGGAGACCGAGTTGGGGCGCAAGCGAGCGATTGATCAGTCCTCCTGCAACAAGGATTTTTCCTGCGTCAAAGGGTTTTGCCCTTCATTCGTGACGTTGGAAGGGGCGCAGGTGAAGAAGCAGGCGACGGCGACGCTGGACCTGCCCGATCTGCCGATGCCGGACCTGCCGACGATCAAGGGCACCTGGAATGTCGTCATCACGGGCGTTGGGGGCACCGGCGTCGTGACCATCGGGGCTGTGATGGCGCAGGCCGCCCATATCGATGGCAAAGGGGCGGGCATGATGGAAATGGCGGGGCTGGCCCAAAAAGGGGGCGCGGTGCATATCCATTGCCGTCTGGCCAATGATCCGGCGGATATCAGCGCCATTCGTGTGGCCACGGGCGAGGCTGATGCGTTGATCGGCGGCGATCTGGTGGTGAGTGCGGGGGCAAAGACCCTTGGCCTGACGGCCAGTGGCCGGACCGGAGCGGTGGTCAACAGTCATGAGATCATTACCGGTGATTTCACCCGCGACACCGAATTTGCCCTGCCCAGCGAGCGGCTGGCTCTGGCGCTTGAGGCGCGGCTACGGGACCGGGTGGATCTGTTTGACGCGTCCGATCTGGCCAAGGCGACGATGGGGGATTCGATTTTTTCAAACATGATGATCTTTGGCGCGGCCTGGCAGAGGGGGCTGGTGCCCCTCAGCCTTGAAGCGATTCGACAGGCGATTGATCTGAACGGGGCGGCGGTGGACAAGAACCTGCGCGCCTTTGACATCGGGCGCTGGGCGGTCCTGCACCCCGAAGAGGCGGGTCGCGTGGCAGAACCCAAGGTGATCCAACTGCCCAAGACGCTCGAAGAGAAGATCGCCTTTCGCGCCGACCATCTGGTGAAATACCAGGGCAAGCGTCTTGCGAAACGCTATCGCAAACTGGTGGATGGCATCGAGGACAAGGGGCTGCGCGAGGCGGTGGCCAAGGGCTATCACAAGCTGCTGGCCTACAAGGACGAATATGAAGTCGCCCGCCTGCATCTTGAGACCGAGGGCAAGGCCCGCGAACAGTTCGACGGGGAATTCACGATGAAATTTCACCTTGCGCCCCCGATGCTGTCCAAAGAGGGACCCGATGGCCGCCCGATGAAGAAAGAATATGGGCCCGGCATGATGCGCAATTTCCGCATTCTGGCGCGGCTCAAGGGCCTGCGGGGCACGCCGCTGGACGTCTTTGGCCGGACCGAGGAACGGCGGATGGAACGCGCGCTGATCAAGCAGTATGAGGCGGATATGAAAGCGGTGCTGCCGCAACTGACGGCGAACACACGCGACGCGGTGATTGCGCTGGCGGAACTGCCGCTGCAAATCCGTGGCTTTGGTCCGGTCAAGCAGGGCAACGAGGCCAAGGCGGCCAAACGGCGCGAAGAGTTGCTGAGCGTGATAGGCGCGGGTGGCCCTGATCAGGCCCAGGCTGCTGAGTAATCGCGTCACAGGGGTGTCATAAAGGCTAGGCAGATTGCGTCGCAGTCCTTAGATAAGGCGCAACCTGAGCCTGAAAGAGCATTCCGACGTCATGCCCAACGCACAACGCCAGATCGCCCGCGAGATCAGCTATGCCCACTCGGCAGAGACCAAGGGCGGGCGGGCCATGATCCGATTGTTGGAAAACACCACCGGTCGTTTGCGGTTGATTAAACGCGCAGAAGGCTATGAGCGCGAAGTCGCCGCTGGGCGGGATTTCTGGCAGGTGATGGTCGAACGCTATGGCTTGAGCCTGGACATCGTGGGAGGGAGTCTTGAAAATATCCCCCGCGACAAGCCTTTGATTTTGATTGCTAATCACCCCTATGGCATTCTGGACGGGCTGATGATGGGCCATATTCTTTCAATGGTGCGGGGCGATTTCCGGCTGCTGGCCAACTCGGTATTCAAAAAGGCCGAAGAGTTAAACCGCGTGCTCTTGCCCATCAGCTTTGACGATACCCGCGAGGCGGTCGCCCTGAACATCGCGACACGAAAAGAAGCGTTGCGCTATCTGGGCGACAATGGGGCTATCGGGATTTTTCCAGGTGGAACCGTCAGCACGGCGGCGCGCCCCTTTGCCAAACCGATGGACCCCGGCTGGCGTAGCTTTACCGCCCGGATGGTCGCGAAATCGGACGCCACGGTTGTGCCGTTGTATTTCGACGGCCACACGAGTCGTTTATTCCAGATCGCCAGCCACATGCACAACACACTGCGGCTTGGCCTGCTGATCAAGGAGTTCAAAAAGCGCGTCGATACATCGGTGCGCGTGGTCATCGGCGACCCTATCGACCGTGCCGTTTTGAACCCGATGGCGGGCGACCCGAAACAGATGATGGAATTCTTGCGAAAAGCCACGTATGAGCTGAACCCGAACCCGGTTAAAATGTTTGATTTGGGCTATGAATTCGAAGAGCGGCACCGCAGCTAGGGCCGCAGCAGGGCGCGAAATGGCGATTGGTATTTTTGATTCCGGACTGGGCGGATTGACCGTGCTGGATGCCGCGCAAAAGCGGCTGCCGGATGTGGAATTCGTCTACCTTGCAGACAGTGCCAACGCGCCATACGGCGTGCGCACGGCGGATGATATTTACGATCTGACCTGCAAAGCGGTGCAACGTTTGTTTGATGCGGGCTGTGATCTGGTGATCCTCGCGTGCAACACCGCTTCTGCTGCTGCCTTGCGCCGGATGCAGGAAGCATGGGTGCCCGATGACAAACGGGTTTTGGGCGTTTTTGTGCCCCTTATCGAGGCGCTGACGGAACGGCAGTGGGGCGACAATTCCCCGCCACGCGAAGTGGCCGTGAAACATGTGGCCCTTTTTGCCACCCCAGCCACTGTGTCGAGCCGTGCATTTCAACGTGAGCTGGCTTTTCGCGCCATCGGTGTCGACGTTGAAGCGCAGGCCTGTGGTGGTGTGGTCGATGCCATCGAGGATGGCGACATGATCCTGGCCGAGGCACTGGTCCGGTCCCATGTGGATGCCTTGCAACGCAAGATGCCAGACCCGCAAGCGGCCATTCTGGGCTGTACGCACTATCCGTTGATGCAAGAGGCCTTTCAGGCGGCATTGGGGGAGAGCGTAAAGGTGTTTTCGCAGGGGCATTTGGTGGGCGAGAGCCTGGCCGATTATCTGGAACGGCACTCCGACAAGATGGGGAGCGGCGGTTCTGCTTACCTCACCACGGGCGATCCCAAACGTGTCAGTGATCGCGCCACGCAGTTTTTGCGACGACAAATCGTCTTTGAAGCCGCCTGACCTGATACTTTATTCAAGAAGACTAACATGACCTATAACATCGCTATTCTGGGCGCTTCCGGCTATACGGGCGCTGAGTTAATCCGGCTGATCGTCGGACACCCTTCCATTGAAATCAAGGCTTTGGGCGCCTTTTCTAAGGCGGGTCAAACCGTGGCGCAGGTGTTTCCGCATTTGCGCCATCTGGACTTGCCTACGATGGTGGCCTTTGACCAGATCGACTGGTCGGGCATTGATCTGTGTTTCTGTGCCTTGCCGCATAAGACCAGCCAGGAGGTCATCTCTGGCCTACCGCGGGATCTGAAGATCGTTGACCTCTCGGCCGATTTCCGGCTGCGCGATCCTGAGGCTTATGCCAAATGGTACGGCAATCCGCATTCAGCAATCGAGATGCAGGGCGAAGCGATCTACGGCCTGACGGAGTTTTACCGGGATGAAATTTCGGGCGCACGTTTGGTGGCTGGTACCGGCTGCAACGCGGCGACGGGGCAGTTTGCCTTGCGGCCACTGATTGCAGCCGGGGTCATTGATTTGGACGACATCATCCTTGACCTCAAGGCGGCCGTGTCCGGGGCGGGCCGGGCGTTGAAGGAAAATCTGTTGCATGCCGAACTGAGCGAGGGCTACCACGCCTATGCTTTGGGCGGGACGCATCGGCATCTGGGCGAATTTGACCAGGAGTTTTCCAAAGTTGCGGGTCGGGATGTACATATCCAATTTGTGCCACATCTGATCCCCGCAAACCGGGGTATTCTGGGCACAGCCTATGTAAAGGGGGATGCGCAGGCCGTCTATGACACTTTGGCCACGGCCTATGAGAGCGAGCCGTTCATCGAAGTGTTGCCGATGGGCGAGGCTCCTAGCACCCGGCACATTCGGGGTTCGAATTTCTGTCACATCGGCGTCGCGGCGGACCGGTTGTCGGGGCGGGTTGTGGTGGTGGCAGCCCTCGACAATTTGACCAAGGGATCGTCTGGCCAAGCGTTGCAAAACGCTAACCTGATGTTAGGTATTGAAGAGACTGAGGGGCTGATGATGGCACCCTTGTTTCCGTAAGGGCGAAGGGTTTTTCAAAAATCTTCGCCTGACGTAATGGGTGGAACTGATGAAGAACCTCAAGAAACAACGCCGTATTCAAGTGATCGCCTTGGCCGTCGTGGCCCTGACGATTTCGACGGCGTTGATCGGCTATGCTATGCGCGATGGCATAAACTTCTTTCGCGCACCCAGCCAGATCATAGCCGAGCCGCCCGGACCAACTGAGGTGTTTCGCATCGGTGGTTTGGTGGCTGAGGGTACATTGGTGCGTGGGCAGGGCGAATCCATTCGCTTTGAGGTAACTGATGGTGGCGCCAGCGTGCCGGTGGTTTTCACTGGCGTACTACCCGACTTGTTTACGGAGAATGAGGGCATGGTCGGCACCGGAAGCTACGTCAACGGTGTGTTTCAAGCGACTGAAATTCTTGCAAAACACGATGAGAAATACATGCCCGCCGAAGTCGTGGACGCCCTTAAGGAGCAAGGTGTTTACCAAGAACCCAAGGGCTAGCGTACGCACCGGTTAACTTCCGTTAATCATTATCTGAGCAGTCTTGCCGCATTGATTGGCGAGGGGGCCAGGCATGCAAACTGTCAGAGAAATTGCCCAAGAGATCGTGGTGCGCGAAGGCGGCTATGTGAATGATCCGGATGATCCGGGCGGGGCCACGAATTTCGGCGTAACCATTCATACCATGCGCCGTTTGGGCTTGGACCTGGATGGCGACGGGGATGTGAATGTGGCTGACGTCAAAGCACTGACCCGCAGCCAGGCCACAGATATTTTTGTCACTCATTACTTTGAACGCCCGTTGATTGCAGAACTGCCCAGTCCGCTACACGCGACCGTATTTGACATGTATGTCAATGCAGGGGGCAATGCGGTCAAGATCCTGCAACGGCTGCTGATCGAGATGGGGCATAGCGTCGCGGTGGATGGGGCCTTGGGGCCACAATCCATTGCCGCGACCCGTGCCGCGTGGCGTGCGGCCCCGGATCACCTTGTCGACGCCTACGGCATCGCGCGGCGCAACTACTACTTCCGCATCGCGGATCGCCGCCCTGCCAGTCGTAAATTTGCGCGCACCCGGTCGGGTGCCAAAGGCGGTTGGATCAAACGGGCCGAAGAATTCATTGCGCCCCGCTATCACTTGAGCGCGGCCCAGTTTCAGCAAAGGGTAGCGTCATGGGGTTGATGGAACGGGTGTTTGGCCTGCTGTTCGGTGGCGGGGCCAATGTGGTCAAGGAGACGGTCCAGGTGTTTCGCGAAAACCGTGAGGCGGGAGCAGATCGAGCACAGGCAGTGCAAATGCAGGCGATGACCCAACTGGGTCAGGAGTTTCTGGTTCCCCGACAGGGTGGTTTTGACCGCTTTATGGACGGTGTGAACCGATTGCCGCGCCCCGCGCTGGCTCTTGGCACGCTGGGTCTGTTTGTGTCAGCCATGGTAGAGCCACTGTGGTTTGCCGAACGGATGCAAGGGATAGCGCTGGTGCCAGAGCCTCTTTGGTGGCTTTTGGGCGTGATTGTGTCGTTCTATTTTGGGGCACGTCATCAGGTGAAATCGCAGAATTTCCAGCGCGAGATTGCGTTGAGCATGGGCCGCGTGCCGCAAATGATGGAGAATGTGGCGGCCTTGCGGGCGCTGCGGGCGGACAGCGTTGGAGTTGCTGATACGGGCAAGGATGCACGGTTGACCACCGCTTCCTTGCAACCGGCCGAGAACCCGGCGCTGGACGATTGGCGCCGCGCAGCCTGAGGGGACGAAGGGGCGCTGCCCCCGTGCGCGACGGGCCGGGATTTTCCAGACCAGATAAGGTACGATGCCAGCGGTTTTGTGATGCGGCA
The DNA here is from genome assembly GCF_947503705.1 of uncultured Tateyamaria sp. Classification (GTDB taxonomy): domain Bacteria; phylum Pseudomonadota; class Alphaproteobacteria; order Rhodobacterales; family Rhodobacteraceae; genus Tateyamaria. The sequence continues at coordinate 204,164 of NZ_CANNES010000005.1, forward strand.
AAAGGGCCGGGGGCATTGGCGTTTTGCCCGCCTCGGCCTATAGTTGCGGCATGATTACAGAGCTTGGCCATTTCGCCCTTATCCTCGCCTTCGTCGTGGCCCTTGTGCAGACGGTTGTTCCTCTTGTTGGCGCGTGGCGCAAACATCCCGGCTGGATGGCTGTGGCTGAGCCCGCGGCAACTACGCAATTCCTGCTGATCGGATTTTCCTTTGCGGCCCTCATGTGGGCCTTTGTCGTATCCGACTTTTCGTTGCGCTTGGTGGTGCTGAACAGCCATTCGGCCAAGCCGCTTTTGTACAAGATTTCAGGGACTTGGGGAAACCACGAAGGATCCATGCTGCTTTGGGTTCTGATCGTGGCGCTGTTCGGGGCCATGGCGGCTTGGTTCGGCGGCAATTTGCCCCCCAGCTTGCGCGCCCGGGTGCTGGCCGTGCAAGGTGCCATTGGCTTGGCCTTTCTGGCCTTTATTCTGTTCACATCGAACCCGTTTCTGCGCCTTGCCGTGCCACCCTTTGATGGGCAGGACTTGAACCCGTTGTTGCAAGATCCGGGCCTCGCCTTTCATCCGCCGTTTTTGTACCTCGGCTATGTGGGCCTGAGCATGGCGTTTTCCTTTGCTGTTGCCGCCCTGATCGAGGGACGCGTGGATGCGGCCTGGGGCCGTTGGGTGCGTCCCTGGACGCTGGCGGCGTGGGTGTTTCTGACGATCGGCATCGCGCTTGGGTCCTGGTGGGCCTATTACGAGTTGGGTTGGGGCGGTTTCTGGTTCTGGGATCCTGTGGAGAACGCATCTTTCATGCCGTGGTTGCTGGCCGCAGCGTTGCTGCATTCGGCCATCGTCGTGGAAAAGCGCGAGAGCCTGAAATCCTGGACCATCCTGCTGGCGATCCTCGCCTTTGGCTTTTCGCTGATTGGCACATTCATCGTCCGCTCGGGCCTTTTGACGTCAGTCCACGCTTTTGCGAATGACCCCGAGCGGGGCGTGTTCATCTTGATGATTATGGGCTTCTTCATGGGCGGCGCGCTGATCCTATTCGCCCTTCGTGCAGGCGCGATGGAGGCGCGGGGCGTTTTTGGCATGGTCAGTCGCGAAAGCGCGCTGGTGGCCAATAACCTGTTGCTGGCCGTGAGCTGTTTCGTAGTTTTTGTCGGCACGATGTGGCCGCTCGTGGCCGAGATGTTTTTTGACCGGAAACTGAGCGTGGGACCGCCATTTTTTAACATGGCCTTTACGCCGTTCATGGTTCTCTTGGGCCTGATCATGCCCGTGGGCGCGATGATGCCCTGGAAACGGGCCAGCCTGACCAAGGCCATGCGGCCTTTGCGCTATGCGTTTGTGCTGGCAATTGCCTGCGCGGGGTTAGCATGGGCGATGCAGTCCGGGCGGAGCCTGATAGGGCCGATGGGTGCATTCCTGGGGGCCTGGTTGGTCATGGGAGCAGCAATTGATCTGGCGAGCCGGACGGGCCAGAAATTCAATGCGAGCCGCTTGTGGCGGTTACCACGCGCTGATTGGGGCAAATCGGTGGCCCATGCCGGACTTGGTATAACGATGCTGGGTGTTGCGGGCCTAACCTCTTGGCAGTCCGAGGACATTCGGGTCGCGCAGATTGGTGCGCCCTATGAAGTGGGGGGCTATACCATCGAGTTGGATGGCGTTGAGGAATTCGAAGGGCCGAACTTCTTGTCGACCATGGCGCTGATCACCTTGTCCAAGGATGGCCAGGAAATCGCTCAGATGCGCCCTGAAAAACGGATTTATCCAGTGGCGCAGATGCCCACGACAGAGGCGGCGATCGACTATAATCTGGCGCGGGACGTCTATATCGTTATCGGTGACGAGCAGGTCAATGGAGGATGGGCGGTGCGAACTTATATCAAGCCTCTCACCAACTGGATCTGGATCGGCTGTGCCCTGATGGCGCTGGGTGGTTTCCTTTCTCTTAGCGACCGTCGGTTCCGTGTGGCGGCAGGCAGCCGCAAAGCCCAAGCGAAAACGGTGCCAGCCGAATGATGAGTGGAAAGGTGATGGGCAAAGCATTGTTCCTTGCCACGCTTTGGATTGCTATTTTGTACGCCAACAACGTCGAACCACCCTACCTTTTGTTCGCCTTCGGTGCTTCAATTTTTGTTCTTTTGGAAGAAACCAAAGCGATAGCGAAATGGTTCAAAACCTGCCTGTTTGAAAGGTCATGATGTGAGAATTTTGGTGGCTGTTTTGATCGTCAGTCTGTCCACGACAGTCGCGCTCGCACTGGACCCGTCCGAGATGCTGGATGATCCGGTACAAGAGGCGCAGGCGCGCGAATTGGATCACGCGATGCGGTGTGTCGTTTGTCAGTCGGAATCTGTCGCCTCGTCCAACGCTCAATGGGCCATCGACACCCGCCGCGTGATCCGCGAACAGGTGGCGGCGGGCAAGACCAACGACGAGATCATCGACTTTTTCGTGGAACGGTACGGCGAATTTGTCCTGATGAACCCACGGCCCAGCGGGTCAAATTGGCTCTTGTGGGCGGCGGGGCCATTGATGTTCCTCACTGCGCTCGGGGTCGGTATCGGCTATGTCCGGGCGCGCAGCAAAGCGCCACAGCCGATCCAAACCGGCCTGAGCGAGGACGAAGCCAAACGCTTGCGCGAAATTCTCGACGAGTGACGCGTCGTTTGGGCTTTTCTGAACCGAACGGTTTGGTATTGAGGGGTAGTTCGCACCCTTAGGAGGCCGCGCCATGAATTACGAGACCCTCACCTATGCGCTTGAGGACGGCATTGCGCTGATCACTTTGAACCGGCCAGACGTGATGAATGCGCTCACGACCCAAATGCGGGCCGAGATCGAAGACGCTGTTAAAACTGGCGGCCAAGCGGCGCGGGTCGTGGTGCTGACCGGGGCAGGGCGCGCGTTCTGTTCGGGGCAGGATCTGGGGGATCGGGCCAATGCGGGCAACCTTGATCTGGAACGGACGCTGCGCGATGAATACACGCCGATGCTGAACGCCATCATCGACTGCCCGGTGCCGACGATTGCGGCGGTGAATGGGGCTGCGGCGGGTGCGGGTGCGAACCTTGCTTTGGCGTGCGATGTGGTGATTGCCAGTGACAAAGCGTATTTCCTTCAGGCCTTTACACGCATCGGACTGATCCCGGATGCTGGTGGCACCTATGTAATGCCGCGCACGATGGGCATGGCCAAAGCGATGGGGGCGGCGCTGTTTGCGGACAAGATCAGTGCACGCGATGCAGATGCCTGGGGCCTGATCTGGGAAGCGGTTGAAGACGAGGCTTTTGATGCGCAATGGCGGGCCCGGGCAACCCATCTTGCGACCGGCCCGACCAAGGCCTTTGCCGCGGCCAAGCGTGTGATCCGTGCCAGTTGGCACAATGACCTTGAGGCGCAATTGGCCGTGGAAGCAACAGAGCAGGGCGATTGCGGCCAAAGCCGCGACTTCCGCGAGGGCGTCCTGGCCTTTGTCGAAAAGCGCAAGCCTGACTTCGAAGGGCGATAAGCCCGGCTTTCGCGCCCGCCAGTGTCTAAACGGCGGCGGGTCAAAGGTACCTTACACCAAGCGTTCAAGGATGATCGACGTCTCGGCCTGAAGGTCGAAGAAGTCGGCATTCTCGAAATAGGCCACGATCCGTCCGTCCACGACCAAGGTTGCGGTGCCGTCATCGTCCTCACCAAAGAACACGTTGGGTTCGGTGTTTCCCTCGTAGGAATAGACAATATCGTCCTGCACGGCGTTGAAATCGGTGATCTGTACGGGTTCATCGGGGTCGACCCATTGGCCGACATTGACCAGGTCGCTGCCACTGCCGGTGTTCACCACATCGTTGCTGCCCGCGATGATGATATCATTGCCCACACCGCCGTTCAGCGTGTCCGCTTCGCCGGTATCGGCATCCAGATCAATAAAGCTTTCGATATCCGCGTCCGTGAGCGTGGTGCCCGTCAGAACGGCGTTCTGAGTTGCATCGAACAGGCCACGCGCGTCGATGATGTCTGCGCCGCTGATTTGATCGTCACCCACATCGCCGTTAATCACATCCTCACCTGCACTGCCAAAGATCAGGTCATCTCCCGCGCCGCCGCGCAGGAAGTCATCACCGGATTCGCCCACGATCAGGTCATCACCATCGCCACCAAAGACGCGGTCGTCATCTGCGCCGGCCAGAACCACATCATCGCCACCCGCCGCGAACACGGTGTCGTCACCACCGCCCGTGTCGATCAAGTCGTCGCCCTGGCTGCCTTGTGCGCGTTCGTCGCCCTCGTTGAAAGAGTTGTCATCGTCGTCCCCGTTCAGGCCGATTATCAAACCGATCCCGAGCAAGCCCAAAAGCGCGAATCCAAACATGGCACTATCCCCTCATACATGTCAGTCTGTCTTGTATCGTAGCGGGTCGAAGTCGATCAAACTTTATCGAGCATTGTTCACCAGACGTGCACAATGCCCTGTAGCGTGTTGAACTGGAACGAAAAACCGCTCAATCCCAGGTTTGTAAACGCAACAGGCAGGCACCGATAAACAGCGCCTGCCTGAATGCGTGAAACCAAAGTACTGCGATCAGAAGTTGGGGTTGAAAACGTCGCCGGGCACGTCTGAAACCAACTGCACCTGATCAGCGGTCAGGCCTGCACCGCCTGTGACCTGTGCCAGGATTTCGCCGTCCACTAGGATGCTTGCTTCCGCGCCTTCGGTCTCGATCGTGATGACCGGATCGCTGTCTGACATCGCGCCATCCAACACAAGGAACAACTCATCCTCGGCGCTGTCAAAGTCGGTGATGACTGCCGCGCCAAGGCCATTGCCCAGGCTGTTTTGCAGCAGGTTAAAGTCATCCGCGCCTGTCCCGCCCGTTGCAGTGTCGCCCGCACCAAAGAAGAGCAGATCAGCGCCGGTGCCGCCATCAAGAAGGTCCGCCGCCCCGTCATCCTGCAAGAAGCCCGCGTCTTCCAATGCGATGCCAATGGCGTCTTCGATTGTGGCACCGTCACGCAGGGCGCTCAACTCTTCGGTGCTTAGTGGATTTGCCACCAGTTCGCCGCTCACCAGAACGTCGGCGCGTTGGCCGCCGCTCAGCGTGTCTTCGCCAAGGCCACCGATTACGGTGTCGTCTTGGGTGCCGCCGTTGACAAGGTCATTGCCATCATTGCCGTCCACCCAGTCCTCGCCCGCATTGCCGGACAGGGAATCATCGCCGCCCCGGCCTTGCAGCAGGTCGTTGTCGGCATTGCCGTTGATACGGTCAAAGCCCGCTTCGCCCTGGATAATGTCAGCGCCGCCGTCGCCGTTCAGCGTGTCATCGCCAAAGCCGCCCGTGATATCGTCATTGCCACCGCCCGCGTTCAGGATGTCATCGGCCTCGCCCAAGTCAAAGGTTTCGGCGTCATCCGTGCCGTTGGTGACAGGGGGCTCAACCTCGGTGTCTTCATTCGCCAGGGCGATTTCAACATCATCAGCGCTTAGGTTGCCGGCGGCCCCCACAACACGCGCAATCTCTTCGCCGTCCACGCTGACTACGGCATCGTCGCCATCATCCGCGACGGTGATATCAGCGTCTTCGGCCGCTTCGGCCGTCTGGAAATAGACCAGCACCGCGTCGGTACCGGGCTTGTAATCCTCGATCGTCGCGGCGCCAGAGCCGTCCTCGGCCAGTTCTCCAAACACGGCAAAGCTGTCTGCGCCTGCGCCGCCCGTTGCGCTATCACCGGCGCCAAACAGCAGGAAGTCGTTGCCATTGCCGCCGTCCAGCGTGTCGGCATCACCATCGTCCACAATCTGGTTGGAGGCGGGCAAGAGGTCTTCGAGGTTGGCACCATCGCGGATCTGCGCCAGTTGTTCGGTCGTGAATGGAGTTGCTGCGAATTCGCCGCCGATCAAAATATCATCGTCGTTCCGGCCAAAGATCGCATCTTCGCCTTCGCCACCGATCACCACATCGTCACCGCTGCCGCCGCGGACAAGGTCGTTGCCGTCGTTGCCGTCCACCCAATCACTGCCGGAGAAGCCCTGGACGGTATCGTCTTGGCCGCGACCCTGCATCAGGTCGTTCCCGGCCTCGCCCAGCATGACGTCTTCACCGCCGCCGCCCTGCATCACGTCGTCGCCTGCGCCGCCGCTCATCAGGTCACCGCCGAGCAGGCCCAGAATGATGTCATCGCCGTCGCCACCGGTTAGCGTGTCTTCGTCCGATGTGCCGGTTTCCATGACACCATCGTCCTCTTCATTCGCATTCACAGACAGCGCGTCGGTGAAAAGGGCGGGAAACAGCGATAGCAGAAAAAGCATGGCAGACCTCGGCAGATACATTCATTCGTTAATTATTGATGAATGATTGATCCTGTTTCCCAGAACTGTCAACGCAGGCGCCCGATTGTGTCGTTTGTGGCACCAATATGACAAAATGCGGGTGATTGTTTGCAACGTTAAATCCTTGATCACAAAGGAAAAGGCCCGCCAGACAGAGCTGACGGGCCTTTATGTGCATTTCGGAGGGTATATTGCCTAATTGGCGTCCGAATTGAGAGCGTTTTACCAAATCATCTCAGGGTTGAGAGTAAACTCTCCCATTCCGGGAATTGGTAATAAACACCGAATCTGTTAGCGGTTTTCAATGTCCACATAATCGCGCGACGTTTCGCCCAGATAGAGCTGCCGGGGGCGACCGATCTTGTTTTGTGGATCGGCGATCATCTCTTTCCACTGCGAAATCCAGCCAACGGTGCGCGACAGCGCAAAGATGGGCGTGAACATCGAAGTGGGGAAACCCATGGCCTCAAGAATGATGCCCGAGTAGAAGTCCACATTCGGGAACAGCTTTTTCTCGGCGAAGTACGGATCTTCGAGCGCCGCTTTTTCAAGTTCTTTGGCGACCTGAAGGACCGGGTTGTTTTCGACACCCAAGAGGTCCAGCACTTCGTCAGCCGATTGCTTCATCACGGTGGCGCGGGGGTCGTGGTTTTTGTAGACCCGATGGCCAAAGCCCATCAGGCGGAACGGGTCTTCTTTATCTTTCGCGCGCGCGATGAATTCGGGGATACGGTCGACCGTGCCAATCTCCTTGAGCATCTCAAGGCAGGCCTGGTTCGCACCACCGTGGGCCGGACCCCAAAGGCACGCGATGCCCGCCGCGATACAGGCGAAGGGGTTTGCCCCGGATGACGAAGCCAAGCGCACGGTCGAGGTCGACGCGTTCTGCTCGTGATCGGCATGCAGTGTAAAGATGCGGTCCATGGCCCGGCTCAGGATCGGATTCACTTCATAATCTTCAGCGGGCACGGCGAAACACATGCGCAGGAAGTTCGACGCGTAGTCCAGATCATTGCGCGGATAGACAAAGGGCTGTCCGATAGAGAACTTGTAAGCCCAAGCCGCAATCGTCGGCATTTTGGCAATCAGACGGATCGAAGCGACTTCACGCTGGTGCGCGTCATGGATGTCGGTGCTGTCGTGATAAAAGGCCGACATGGCCCCCACAACGCCCGTCATGATCGCCATCGGGTGCGCATCACGGCGGAAACCGCGATAGAAATACACCATTTGCTCGTGAAGCATTGTGTGGTTTGTCACCAGGCTTTCAAACTCTTCGAGCTGTGCGGCAGAGGGCAGGGCACCATACAGAAGCAGATAGCAGACTTCGAGGTAGTGTGATTTTTCCGCAAGCTGATCAATGGGATAGCCGCGATGCAACAACACACCTTCGCCGCCGTCGATAAAGGTGATCGTGCTGTCGCAGCTGGCAGTCGAGGTAAAGCCGGGGTCATAGGTGAACACACCTGCCTGACCGTAGAGCTTGCGAATATCGACCACGTCGGGACCGGCAGTGGGCGAATGGATCGGCAAGTCGTAAGTATCGTCGCCAATCGTCAATTTTGCAGTCTTGGGTGCTTCAGCCATCAGGTCTCTTCCTTTCGTCACAGGCGGCGCAGCGCGCCACGTGTCACCACCTATGCGGGTGGTTCCATCATTAGACTACGCACCTTTTGTGACAGGTGAAACCGTCAGGCCGCAGCGTCCTCGAGCCTGGCAAGGGTTTCTTCGCGTCCCAGAACCAGCATCATGTCAAAAACCGAAGGCGTCACGGCCCGCCCCGCAAGAGCCGCCCTGAGGGGGCCTGCAAGTTTGCCGAATTTGGTGTCCTTCTGGGCTGCAAAACCGTTCAGGATCGCCTCTAGGCTGTCACGCTCCCAAGTAACGCTTTGCAGCTGCGGCGTCAATTCCTTCAGTATACCACGGGATACCGGATCAAGCGCTTTTGCGGCCTTGTCATCTGGCGTGATCGGACGGGTCGTTAGGATAAAGTGAGCTTTATCAAGGAGTTCCGGGAAGGTCTTGGACCGCTCTTTGACGAATGGCAGTGCGTCCATCAGTCCCTTTTGTTGCAGATCATTCAGCGCAGCCATGTCTGCCGCAGCCCGAAATTCGAGAATTTCGCGCTGCAATGCAGCATCATCCGCCTGTGCCATATGCTGGCCACACAGATTTTCGAGCTTTTTGACGTCGAACCGCGCAGGGCTTTTGCCGATCCCGTTCAGGTCAAACCAGTCTTGCGCCTGCGCATCGGTGAAAAATTCGTGGTCCCCATGGCTCCAGCCCAGACGGGCGAGATAGTTGCGCATGCCAGCCGCGGGATAACCCATGACCTGATATTCCTGCGCGCCCAACGCTCCGTGCCGTTTCGACAGTTTCTTGCCATCGGGGCCGTGGATCAGCGGGATATGGGCCCAAACCGGAACGTCCCAACCCATCGCGTCATAAATCATCATTTGCCGCGCTGCATTGTTGAGGTGGTCGTCGCCCCTGATGACATGGGTGACGCCCATGTCATGGTCATCGACCACAACGGCCAGCATATAGACGGGCGTGCCGTCGCCGCGCAGCAGCACCATATCGTCAAGCTGTTCGTTGCCGATCGTCACGTCGCCCTGCACCGCGTCGCGGATCACGGTGGTCCCATCTTGTGGCGCCTTGATCCGCACGACAAAGGGCTTGTCGGGGAACGTCGCCGGATCGGCATCGCGCCATGGAGACCGGAAAAGGGTCGAATGGCCTTTTGCTTTGGCCGCCTCGCGAAAGGCCGCAATTTCGTCCTGGGTCGAGAAGCACTTGTATGCTTTGCCCTCGGCCAACAAGAGATTGGCAACCTCAGCATGGCGGTCGGCGCGTTCAAACTGGCTGATCACCTCGCCGTCATGGTCCAGACCCAGCCACGCCATCCCGTCCAGGATCGCTTGCGTTGCCTCGGGGGTCGAACGCGCCCGGTCCGTGTCTTCGATCCGCAGCAGGAACTTGCCGCCTCGGCCGCGGGCATAAAGCCAGTTGAACAGCGCGGTGCGCGCACCGCCAATGTGCAAAAAGCCCGTGGGCGAGGGCGCAAAACGGGTGACAACCGGTGTAGACATGAGGCGCGTTTACCTTTCCGTAACCATAATGGTTCTAGGGTTTTCCTTCCTACTATCCACCATGGGCGCAAGGGGCAAGCATGGGCCTTGGCATTGCCTTTCGGCAGATGATGTTGCACCAGCGCGGCGGGCTTTTCGGCTGGCTGCCGGTCGGCATGGCTACGGGCATTGCACTATATTTCGGGGTCCGGTTCGAACCGTCATTGGCGGTGTTCGTGGGTGTTGTTGTGGCCGGTTTGACCCTGATCTGCGCTGCGCGCGTGCTGGATGAAAGCCTGTCGCCGATCCCCGTTTTTTTTACCATGGTGGCCTTGGGTTTTGCGCTGGCAGGATGGCGGGCGCACTCCGTGGCCGGGCCGGTGATCGATTGGCGCTATTACGGGCCGATCGAAGGGCGCATCGTCGGCATGGACCGCAGCGGCTCCGACGCTGTGCGCCTGACCCTAGACCGTGTCAAACTGGACCGCGTCGCGCCCCAAGATACGCCCAGACGTGTACGTATTTCCCTGCATGGTGACCCCGATCTGGGCGTGGCCCCGGTGCCTGGTTTGCGGATTATGACCACCGGTCATCTCAGCCCGCCGGGCGGCCCGGTTGAGCCGGGCGGTTTTGACTTCCAACGTCACGCCTGGTTCGCGCAACTGGGCGCTGTTGGCTATGTCCGAGTGCCGATTCTGGCCATCGCGGCGGCAGAATTCGACATGGCCCAGATGATCTTTCGCATTCGGATGGCGGCGTCGGCGCGGGTTCGGGACGTGCTGCCGGGTGATATCGGTGGTTTTGCCGCTGCCGTGACGACCGGGGATCGCAGCGGTATCAGCCAAGCGGGGCTGGAAGCCTTGCGCGCTTCGAATACCGCGCACTTGCTGGCGATTTCGGGGCTGCACATGGGGCTGCTCAGCGGCTTTGTCTTCGGCCTTTTGCGGCTGTGCTTCGCCTTGATCCCGGCGGTTGCGTTGCGCTGGCCTGCGCGCAAATTGGCGGCGGGTGGGGCACTCGTTGCGGCGTCAGTGTATTTGACCTTGTCTGGTGGAAACGTGGCCACGGAACGCGCATTTGTCATGGTTGCCGTTGCACTGTGCGCCGTGATGATCGACCGTCGTGCACTCAGCCTGCGCGCCGTGGCCATGGCCGCGATGATCGTGCTTGCCCTGCGGCCCGAGGCGCTGATGGGGCCGGGATTTCAAATGTCCTTTGCCGCGACAACGGCGCTGGTGGCCGTTTTCGGTTGGATGCGCGACGTGCCGCGCGGTCCAAAATGGGCGCAACCGCTGATCGGGTTGATCGTCTCCTCCTCTGTTGCGGGGCTGGCCACAGCGCCGATCGGAGCGGCACATTTCAACGCGGTGGCCCATTACGGGCTGCTAGCGAACCTCTTTAGCGTGCCGCTCATGGGGGTGCTGGTTATCCCCGCGGCGGTGCTTGCGCTGCTCTTGTCGCCCTTCGGGCTCGAGGCCGTGGGGCTGTGGCTGATGGGCGGCGGGTTGGCCTGGATCTTGTGGGTGGCTGAAACCGTCTCGGGGTTGGATGGGGCGCGGGGCTATGTTCCGGGGCCAAACCCATGGGTGTTACCGATGATGGCGCTTGGCGCACTTTTTGTCATCCTGTGGCGCGGGAAGATGCGTTTTGCGGGTGTGGCGGTGATCGGGGGCGCGCTGGCCTTGTGGCAGACCGGCGATCGGCCCGCGATCCTGATTGCCGACACCGGCGCGCTGGTCGGTGTGATGACCGCGCAGGGACGCGCATTGAGCAAGGAGAAAGGGGCCGGATTCGTCGCCCGCAATTGGTTGGAGAATGACGGGGATGGGGTCGACCAAGCCTTGGCTGCGGGGCGATGGCAAAGCGGCGATGCCGAATGGCTCGACGGCCGCGTTGTCCATCTAAGCGGCAAGCGTGCACTTGCTGGTTTCTCGGGCTGCACCCCGGGGCAGATCGTCGTGGCCAACGGCAAGATTGCACGCGACGCGCTGACCATCGACTGCCTGCTGCTGGATGCAACGACGCTGCGCAAGACGGGGGCCGTAGCGGTGATTGGTGAAGGGGCAGACGCGCGTCTCGTGACGTCGCGCGATATCACCGGCGACCGGATGTGGTCGGGATGGGGCAAACACTCTAATCCGGCGTTGACGCTGGATGCGAAAGCCCGTCGCCTTGCGCAGAAAACGAAATAGGGCGGACCAGAACGGACCGCCCCGAAGATATGCAAAACCGCGTAAGGAGTGCCTACTGTTGCGCCATAGTCTTGGTTCAATAAGTGCGGATCAGACCCACAAGGCGACCCTGCACCTTGACTTGACCCACCGGAAAAACGCGGGTCTCGTAGGCTGGGTTGGCGGCCTCAAGCGCGATGCTGTCCCCGCGGCGAACATAGCGTTTCAATGTGGCTTCGTGATCTTCGACCAACGCCACAACGATATCGCCATTATCAGCTGACGACGTCTCGCGGATCACCACCACGTCCCCATCGTTGATGCCCGCCTCGATCATCGAATCGCCCTTGACCTCAAGGGCATAATGGTCGCCTTGCGCCGACAGCATCTGGCTGGGCACGGCAACGGAATGGGATTGTTCGGAGATCGCGGAAATCGGCACACCGGCTGCAATCCGACCCATCACCGGCAATTCCACGGCGCTCGCCTCGACAGCAATGGCAGCATTCGGGGGCGGCACATCGGGCCTGTCGCCATCAATGACGCGCGGGGCAAAGCCGCCCGCAGGACCGCCGAGGCTTTCGGGCAAGCGCACAACCTCGATGGCGCGGGCGCGGTGGGCCAGACGGCGGATGAACCCACGTTCCTCTAAAGCTGTGATCAGCCGGTGGATGCCGGATTTGGAACGCAGATCCAGCGCTTCTTTCATTTCGTCAAAGCTGGGGGGGACGCCATCGCGTTGCACCCGCTTGTGAATGAACTCCAGCAGATCCAGCTGCTTTTTCGTCAACATGCCCGTTCCTCCAATTCCAAGGTGAATGATCCACCACCGGTCCCATGGATGCCCCATGGGTTTGGTTTTGTTCTACGGACGTTCCCCTTTTGTGTCAACAATTAGTCAATGGCGATGACATCGATCTCTGTGCCTGCGGGGTGAGCGGGGTCATGAGGCGGGCGTACCATCAGTGCATTTGCCGCCGCCAGTACCGAAAGGAGCGAGCTGTCCTGCAGCCCCGCACTGCGCACAGTGCCATCGACCACAATCGCGCGCATGTAGTGTTCGCGCGGGCCGTTGGCGTCAATGCCGCCTGTCAGAGGCAGGCGGATGCGCGAAGCAGGGGCGCGGCCTAACCCCATCATCGCACGCAGCATCGGCACCAGAAAAATGGTGCCGCAAACCATGGCAGATACCGGGTTTCCCGGCAGGCCGACCATCGGCACGCCGCCCAATCGTCCGGCCATCAACGGTTTGCCCGGGCGCATCGCGACTTTGTAGAATGCCTGATCCATGCCGAGGTCGGCCGCCACGTCGGCCACCAGATCATGATCACCGACGGACGCGCCGCCAATGGTCACAACGAGGTCGGCGCCCTGCGACAAGCCCAACACCGTCGCAAGCGAAGCATGACTGTCACGCGCAATGGGCAGGATGCGGGCCGAGGCCCCCGCGTTCTCGAGCAAGGCCGCCAGACCAAAGGTGTTGGACGCGATGATCTGGTCCGGCCCGGGTGTCTCGCCCGGCATTACCAATTCGTCGCCGGTGGAGATCAGAGCCACGACAGGCTTGCGCACAACAGGAACGTCCGGGCAGTTCATTGAAGCCAGCAGCGCCACATCGCCGGGGCTGAGTTTGCGAGGCGCGCTCATGATCGTGCCTTGGGTGAAATCGACGCCTGCAGGGCGGATGTTGTCCTTGGGGCCCGGGTCGTCCGTGATGGTAATCAAGGCACCTGAACGGGTCACATCCTCTTGGATCACGACCTTGTCCGCCCCATCAGGCACCGGCGCGCCGGTAAAGATACGCACTGCCTGACCGGGGCCCAGCGTGCCTTTCCAGCTATGGCCCGCGGCGGCCTCTCCTACAACTTTGAATTGGGCATGCAGATCGGCCTCAACGCTTTTCAGCGCGTAGCCGTCCATCGACGATGCGGCAAAGGGCGGTTGCGTGCGGGTCGCGGCCATTGGTTCGGCCAACACCCGTCCTGCCGCAGAACGCAGCGGCACAGTTTCTGTTGGCAATGCATCAGCGAGGTCAAATAGGTGATCAAGGGCCTGAGCGACGGTGATCATGTCGCCTCGTAACGTCCTGATTTACCGCCATCTTTCAGCATGACGCGCAGCCCGCCAATCTCCATCCCCTTGTCGACGGCCTTGGCCATGTCATAGACCGTGAGGGCGCAGGTGGAGGCGGCGGTCAGCGCTTCCATTTCGACACCCGTTTGACCGGTTGTCTTGACTGTAGCGGTAATGCGCAGGCCCGGTAGGTCCGCGTCGGGCTCAAGCTCCACCGAAACCTTGGATATGGGCAATGGGTGACAGAGGGGGATCAGATCGGAGGTCTTTTTGGCCCCCATGATACCAGCAAGACGCGCAACGCCGATAACATCACCCTTCTTGGCACGGCCTTCGGTAATAATTTCAAAGGTTTCCGGGCGCATCTTGATCCACGTCTCAGCCACCGCAATGCGGTCAGTGATGGCCTTATCAGACACGTCCACCATATGGGCCGCGCCGTGGTCGTCAAAGTGGGTCAACCCCATCTTACATGCCTCCGCCTGCAACCAACGGATTGGCCAGGATCGTGCGCGTCGCCGCGGCGACATCCTCCTGGCGCATCAGGCTTTCGCCGATGAGGAAGGAACGCGCGCCATACATGGCGAGATTGGCCAGATCCTGTGGGGTGTTCAGGCCGCTCTCGGCGACAATAGTTCTGTCAGCGGGCACCAGTTTCGACAGCTTGCGTGTGGTGTCCAAGGTGACCTCGAATGTCTTGAGGTTGCGGTTGTTGATCCCCACAAGGGGGCTTTTGAGCAGGCTTGCGCGCTCCAGCTCGGGCTGGTCATGGACTTCGATCAACACATCCATGCCCCATTCATGGGCGCAGTCCTCAAGCTCGGACGCTTGGGTATCGCTCACGCTTGCCATGATGATCAGGATGCAATCGGCCCCCAACGCGCGGGCTTCGGCCACTTGATAGGTGTCGTACATGAAGTCCTTGCGCAGAACCGGCAGATCGCAGGCCGCACGAGCTTGAATAAGAAACTCCTTGGCACCCTGAAAGCTGGGTGTGTCGGTGAGGACAGACAGGCACGTCGCCCCGCCTTCGGCATAGGCGCTGGCGATGGTGGCGGGATCAAAGTCCTCACGGATCAAGCCTTTGGACGGGCTGGCTTTCTTCACCTCTGCGATCAACCCATAGCTTTCGCGGCTGGCCCGTTGCAGGGCGTCGGCGAAGGGTCGGACAGGGGAGGCCTCGCGCGCTTCTGCCTCGACGGCCTCCAGCGGTTTGGCCTCTTTGTCAGCGGCCACCTCTTCGAGCTTGTAGGCTTTGATGCGGTCCAGGATTGTATCGGTCATTGGGTTTGCTCGTGTTGCCAGTGCGGGACGGGGGGCCAGCCCCCGAGACCTCCGGGATATGTTTCGGCCAAAAGAAGCTGTCAGGCCAGGATGAGGTTCAAGACTGCGTAATCTGTGCCACGGCTTTGATTTTAGCGGCTGCCGCGCCACTGTCGATGCTTTCTTGCGCCATTGCCACGCCGCCCTTGAGGCTGTCTACCTTACCCACAACTTTCAGTGCGGCAGCGGCATTCAAGAGCACCGCGTCACGATAAGCACCGGGCGCGCCATCCAGTAGGGCGCGGAAAGCTTGCGCGTTTTCCTCGGGCGTGCCGCCAATGATATCTTCGAATGGGTGGATGGGCAGGCCCGCTTCTTCGGGATGCACCTCAAAATCTGTAACCGTGCCATTTTCCAAGCCCGAGACCCAAGAGACGCCGGTAATCGTCAGCTCATCCGTGCCATCCGAGCCGTGCACCATCCAGGCGGCATCAGAGCCGAGCTGCGCCAGCGTCTCGGCCATGGGGCGAATAAGATCGCGCGAGAACGCCCCTGTCAGTTGCCGCTTGACGCCTGCCGGGTTGGTAAGGGGCCCAAGGATATTGAAAATCGTGCGGGTGCCCAATTCGGCCCGTGTGGGCATGACATGGGCGATGGCGGGGTGGTGCATGGGCGCCATCATAAAGGCGATGCCCGCCTGTTCCAGCGCCTTTTCAACCACTTGTGGGCCAACCATCACGTTGATCCCCATCTGGGTCAGCGCATCTGCGGCCCCGGATTTGGAGCTGAGGTTGCGGTTGCCATGCTTGGCCACGGTCACACCAGCCCCGGCCACCACAAAAGCAGTGGCGGTCGAGATGTTGAGCGTTCCTTTGCCGTCGCCGCCCGTGCCGACGATGTCCATGGCCCCTTCGGGCGCGCGCACGGCATTGCATTTGGCGCGCATCACTGCGGCTGCGGCGGCATATTCATCGACCGTTTCGCCGCGTGTGCGCAACGCCATCAAAAGGCCGCCGATCTGGCTGGGCGTGGCCTCACCCTCAAAGAGAATCTGGAAGGCTGCTTCGGCCTGATCACGGGTCAGGGGGCCATTCGCGGCCGCATCAATCAGGGGTTTGAGCGCGTCACTCATACGGTCACCGGCATCATATCGACAAAGTTCTGCAACATCGCATGCCCGTGTTCGGAACGGATGGATTCGGGGTGGAATTGCACGCCATGGATCGGCAAATCGCGATGAGCGAGGCCCATAATCGTGCCGTCTTCCAGCTCTGCCGTGACGTCCAGGCAGTCGGGCAGGGTGGCCCGATCAACGATCAGCGAATGGTAACGGGTGGCGGCAAAGGGGCTTGGCAATCCTTTGAATACGCTGGTACCGGTGTGATGCATCGTTCCAAGCTTGCCATGAACAATCTCGCCTGCGCGCACGACCTTGCCGCCAAAGGCCTGTCCGATGCTCTGGTGGCCGAGGCAGACGCCCATCAGCGGGGTCCGTGTTTCAGCCGCCGCTGCCGTCAATGCAAGACAAATGCCAGCCTGATCAGGATCGCACGGACCGGGCGACAACAAGATGCCGCTGGGCCGCATGCCCATCGCTTCTTGCACATCCAAAGCGTCATTGCGCCGGACAACAACATCGGCGCCCAGACTGCCAAGATAGTGGACCAGATTGTAGGTAAAACTGTCGTAATTGTCGATCAGCAGCAGCATGGTCGTATTCAGTGTTCCAAGGGGCGGCCAAGGCCAGTATAGTTTGGCGCATACATGCTCAGGCTTGCCCGCCAGCGTCAAGGGCCGGGCGGGCGGAGCAAGCGGATAAAGCAGTCTGGTGCGCGTACATCGCAAAGCGGGGCGCAAAGCCAAAGCAGGCGGAGACAGAACATGGCACGGGGTTTTCTAAGCGGAATGATCTGGGGTGGCGTGGTCAGCGTGGCCGGGGCAGGTATCGTGTCGGTGTTGGCAGATGCACCTTCACGGCCCGATGTGGCCGCCACCGCGCCGATTGGGGCTGCGGCACCGGGTGCGGCCGATACCAGCACCGCCGATGCGGTGACCGATGCCGACCTTGTCCGCGATGGTTTGGCGCAACCCTCAACAGCGCCCAGCGTTGACGACGTCAGTGCAGCAGCCGAGGCGGGCTCCGACACGCCTGTGGTGCCACAGACCGGCGGCGCAGATGGGTTGAGCGGTCCTGCGCAACCAGCAGACAGTGCCGCAGTGACTGTACCGGATCAGGCCCCCGTTTTGCCTAGCCCGCAAGCGGCGCTGCCATCCGCGCCAGACACAGAAGGGGCTTTGTCGATCTCAACCGATCCGGCACAACCCCCTGCGCCAGATGTGCCAGAGGTGGACAGCGCCTTTGCCGATGCACCGGGCCCCGCAGAGGTCGAAGAGAGCGTCATTACGCCGGAGCAACCTGTGCTACTGGAAGAGACGGAAGCTGAGACTGCCGAAACAACGCCAGTAGCGCCAGCCACCCCGGAAGCTCCGCAGGAGGACGTTGTTGCCGCCCTGCCGTCGGCCCTGGATCCTGCGCCCGCGATCACTGATGGGCCGCGCATCGGACGTCGTGCCACATCGCTGGTAGACCGTACACCAGAGGTGCCGGATGCAGCACCCGAAACTCCTGTTCCTGCGGCCAGTGGCTTGCCGCCAATAGAGGCCTTTGCCGCCGCCTTCGAGAACCCCGAAAACAAGCCGATGATGGCCATCGTTTTGCTCGACAGTGGTGTCGACCTGACGGGCGGGCCCGTTGGTTTGGCCGCATTGCAGAGCTTTCCTTACCCGCTCAGCTTTGCCGTCGATGTGAGCCTGCCGGATGCAGGCGCCCGGATGGCAGATTACCGTGCGCAAGGGTTTGAGGTTCTGGCCGCGATTGACCTGCCCCAAGGAGCAACCGCGGGGGATGTCGAGGTCAACCTGTCTGCTGCCTTGTCGGCGGTGCCCGAGGTTGTCGGTGTGATCGAAGGGGTCGGCACCGGTCTTCAGGAAAGCCGCGAGGCGTCGGATCAGGTCACCGAGGCGCTCAAGGCGTCGGGCCATGGTCTCGTTTTGCAGTCCAAGGGGCTGAACACCGCCCAAAAGCTTGCCGTGCGCGAAGGCGTGCCAACCGGGCTGATCTTTCGCGATTTTGACAGTGCGGGACAAACACCCTCGGTCATTCGCCGGTTTCTGGACCAGGCCGCGTTTCGGGCGGGCCAGGAGGGGGGCGTGATCATGATGGGGCGGGTGCGCCCCGATACGATTTCGGCTCTGCTGCTTTGGGGGTTGGCGGATCGGGCAGAACGTGTGGCACTTGCCCCGATCTCTGCGGTTCTGACATCCGGCGCGCCATAGCCCTTGGCGCACCAATAACCAAACTTTGGATGGATGCGCAGAGGGCGCGCCTCAGATAATTTCGTCTTCGTCAAAAAGCGGATCGGCCTCAAGCTGGGCGGTCAGCGCGTCAACCGTGTCTTCATCCGCCTTCGGGCTAAGCTCTGCCAGATGAAAAACCGCGTCTCCTTCGTTCACAACGGGCAGGACGGCCCGGCCGATCAGTATGCCCGGCTTTGGCGCAAGCAATTCGCTTTCTGTCCCGCCTGCGGGATCTGAAACGGCGGCCAGTACGTCGCCTTCGGCCACCACATCACCTTCGGCCCGGAAGGTACGCAAGAGGCCCCCTGATGGGGCGCGCAACCATTGCGAGGACCGGCACACAAGCGACGGGGAGCGGGCGCGTGAAATGCCCTTGGCGGCGATCATGCCTTGGTCGCGCATCACCCGCAAAATGCCGGCGACGCCAGCACGCACCGCAAATTCGTCAAAGCGTAACCCTTCGCCCGCCTCATAGAGGAGAACAGGCGTGCCGCGTTCGGCTGCTTCGCCACGCAAGCTGCCATCGCGCAGGGGCGACGTCAGGATCACGGGCGCCCCAAAGGCGCGGGCCATGCGGGCCGTTGTGCTGTCGCCGGGCGTCACGCGGATCTGCGGCAGATTTGTTCTGTGGATCGCGGCGGAATGCAGGTCGATCCCGTAATCGCAGCGCAGCACCACTTCGTTGAGAAAAATATGCGCCAGCCGCGACCCCAGCGATCCGGCGGATGAGCCGGGAAAGCAGCGGTTCAAGTCCCGTCGGTCGGGCAAATAACGGGAGCGCGCAAGAAAGCCAAAGCTGTTGACGATGGGCACAACCAAGAGCGTGCCACGCAACTTGTCCAGCTGCGGCGCGCGCAATAAACGGCGGACGATCTCGACCCCGATCACCTCGTCCCCATGCACGGCTGCAGAAACGAACATAGTCGGGCCAGTGCGGCGGCCATTGACGACTTCGACACGCAAATCGACCGGCGTGTGATCGGGCAAGGCCGAAACGGGCAGGGCGACTGAGGCACGCGCACCGGGTGAAATCGTGGTGGTTCCGATCTGAAACGCAGCGTTCGGCATCAGGACAGGTTTGTGGGGCGACCAGGTCCCCGTTTTTCTGTTCTATGAAGATCCTGCCCGAAGGGCTGATCAGCCACTTGCGCGTGGATCGGTCGATGCGCCAACGATGCGGTCACCGGTTGCCACCGCCAAAACGCGCCGCATCCTCTGCCGCGCGTCGGATGGCACCGGATTTGTGCACGGTCTCCATGAATTCAGCCTCAGGGTCGCTGTCATAGACTACGCCGCCGCCTGCCTGGATATAGAGCTTTTGATCCTGCACTACAGCTGTGCGCAATGCGATACACATGTCCATGTCGCCGCCCGCACTGAAATAGCCAACGCCACCGCCATAGACGCCGCGCTTTTCGGGTTCCAGCTCGTCGATAATCTCCATCGCGCGGACTTTGGGCGCGCCGGACACGGTGCCCGCTGGCATCCCTGCAAAGAAGGCGTCAAGTGCATCCTTGCCGGTCTCGAGCTCGCCCACAACGTTGGAGACTATGTGCATCACGTGCGAATACCGCTCGACAATGAATTCTTCAGTGGGGCGGACAGTGCCGATCTTGGACACGCGCGCCGTGTCGTTGCGGCCCAGATCGAGCAGCATGAGATGTTCGGCCAACTCCTTCTCATCCGCCAAAAGATCGGCTTCGAGCGCGCGGTCTTCCTCTGGTGTGGCGCCACGTTTGCGGGTGCCTGCGATGGGGCGGATCGTGACTTCGTTTCCAAAGACCCGGACCAGAATTTCGGGGCTGGCCCCGATGACCTGAAAGCCACCAAAGTTGAAATAGAACATGAACGGCGACGGGTTGGTGCGCCGCAGCGAACGATAGAGCGCAAAGGGCGGTTCGCGAAACTCCTGGGTCCAGCGTTGGGCCGGGACAACCTGAAAAATATCGCCTGCCTTGATGTAGTCGCGCGCCTTTTCGACTGCCTGCATGTAGCCCGATTTGGTGAAATTCGACACCGGCTCCGCAACGGCTCCAGCCTCGCCCAGATCGCGGGTTTCCGAAGGCATCGCGCGTTCCAGATCGCGAACCGCATCCATCACACGTTCGGCCGCTTGGGCATATGCGGCGCGCGCCGATTGCCCGTCGCTGATCCATGCGGGCGAAACAACCGTCACCTCGCCCTTGACCCCATCAAGCACCGCAATGACCGACGGGCGCAGCATGATCGCATCCGGCAGGCCCAGCGGGTCGGGGTTCACGTCTGGCAGATGTTCAACCAGCCGGACCATATCATAGCCCAAATAGCCAAAGAGGCCCGCCGCTGCCTGTGGCAGGTCCACGGGCAAGTCGATGCGGCTTTCGGCGATCAGGTCGCGCAGCACGTCGAGGGGGTTGCCCGGCATGTCCACAAATGCATCCGCATCATAGCGCGCCGTGCGATTGACGGCGGATGTCTCACCCCGGCAACGCCAGACCAGATCAGGCTTCATCCCAATGATGGAATAGCGCCCGCGGACTTCACCGCCGGTCACCGATTCCAGAACAAAGGCGTCCTTTTGGGCCCCAGTTAGCTTGAGCATTAGTGACACGGGCGTGTCGAGGTCAGCCGCCAACCGGGTATAGACGATCTGGTTTTGCCCCGCCGCGTGTGCTGCTGCAAAGGCGTCATATTCGGGGATCAGGGCCATCAGGGAAAGTTCACATGCACCGCGTCAAGCGCTTGCTGGTTGATCTGTGGGCCCGCGCGCAGCACCACATCTTCGCTGAAGATGGTAAAGATTTCGGCGGCCAGCAATTGGCCCATTTCTTCGCTCAGCGCTGCGGTTTCGGTTGCAGCCTCGGCGCTGCCGCCAATTGGCGTGATCCCGTCGAGCCGCACAATCAGGATTGAGCCAAAGCTGGGGATGATCCGGACGTCGCCGGGCTCCATGTCAAAGACTTCGGTCATGAAGGCGGGGGGCGTGCCTTGCACAAATGCGCTGCGGTCCAGATCGGTCTCGACAATGGAATCGAGCGCCTGGCTGGCAAAGCTTTCGCCTGCTTCCAGGGCAGGTACCACCGCTTCGGCCTGTGCGGTCAGCCGCTGTTCGGTTTGCTCGGCCTCCCAATTGCCCTGGATATTCAAGCGCGCCTCCTCAAAGGGGGCGGGGCGGGGCGGCAGGATTTCTTCAAGCCGCAGGGCGACTATGCCGCCTTCGTCCAATTGCACAATCTCGGGAAAATCGTCTTCGCTCAGCGCGGCGGCGGCGTCGCGGAATCCGTCGTAAGCGGCGATGCCCTCACCTTGTGCGGGAAACCAGTCGATGGTGCCGATCCGCATATCTGTTTCCTGGTCCAACTCTTCGAGGGTCGCACCACCGGCCAGCAAGTTGTCATACTCCTCGGCCAGTACTGCCACCTGACGGCGGGCCGCGTCGGACGCAAGCTCCTGACGGATCAGGGGGGTCGCATCCTCAAAACTGGTGTTCTGGGCGGGCAGAATGGCGTTTACCCTGAACAAGGCTGGTCCGAGCGTCGAAGGCAGAGGGCCGACGACATCGCCCACCTCAGCGTTGAAAACCGCTTCGCCCGCAGCATCCAGTTCGAGGCGGGACACATCGCCCAAGTCCACATCGCCAAGCGACAGGCCGCGATCCTGCACCAGCGCTTCAAAGGTGGTGCCGTTCACTTCCAACTGTGCTGCGGCTTGATCCGCTTCGGCTTCATCCAGATAAACGAGGCGCTCTACGAGGCGGCGCTCGGGCCGATTGTATTCGTTGATCCGGGCCTGATATTCGGCGCGCAGGTCTTCTTCGTCCACGGCAATCGTGTCGATCAGGTCATCGGGTAGCAAAACGGTGAAGGTTATGCGCTTTGTCTCGGGCAGCTCATAGTCGCCAAGGTTCGCTTCGTAGTAGGCGCGCAATACCTCATCGGAGGAAGGTTCCAGCGGTTCCGCCAGATCAGAGGTTCCAAGACGGCTCCACGTGAAATCGCGGGTCTCGCCGAGGAAAGACACCAGCGTTTCGGCATAGGTGTCGGGCATTGTGGTGCCGGACATGATGGCCGCCTGCAAGAGAGAGCGGGCAACCTCCTCGCGCAACTGGGTTTCAAACTCGGCCTCAGATGTGCCCGCTTGATCCAGTGCAAAGCTATAGGCGTCGCGGTCGAAACTGCCATCGACACCCTGGAAAGATGGGATGTTCAATATCTCGTCACGCAAGGCTTCGTCACCGACGCTCAGGCCCATTTGTTCCGCCTCGTGATCCAAGGCGCGGGCGCGCACGATCCGCGCTAAAACCGCTTGATCAAGCCCAATGGCGCGTGCTTGGGCGAAGGTCAGCGGGTTGCCGGTTTCGGCGCTGACCGCCTGAATTTCCTGGCTAAGGGTGCGGGCATAGAGGTTGATGTCGATATATTTGTCACCGACCTGGCCCACGGTGCGCAGGGTGCCGGTGAGGCTGGTGGCCCCAAAGCCGCCCAGGCCCAGGATCAAAAGACCCATCAGAATCCACACGGCGGTTTTCGAAAGTGTATTTGAGCCCTTGGCCATGCTTGCCCTCGCTTGGGATTTCTGCGCGTTTCACGCTGTCTATCCGGGGGCTGGCCCGCCGGCAAGGGCGTTTGGGTCAGAGGTCGAAAGCTGACAGCCTTGTGTACAATTCCGCGATGCCGCCTGCGTCCAGATTGGCAAAGGCGATGCGCAATTGTGCCGCCCCGTCAGGTGCGTTTTCGGGCCAGAACATAGTACCGGGCAGGCACAGGATCCCTGCCTCTTTGACCAACAAAGGCGCCAGATCCGCCGAGGACATGGCGAATGGGTGTTGGACATAAGCGAAATAAGCGCCGAGGCCCAAAAGCTGCCAACCCTTGACCGCAAGCTTTGGGAAACCATCGGTGATGGCGGCGCGCCGTGCCAGGATTTCTTCGCGCTCTCCGGCCACCCACTGGCCAAGGTTTTCAAGACCCCACAGGGCGGCGTGTTGCCCAATCTGACCGGGGCAGATGGCAACGGTGTCGAGAAACTTTTCCGCCTCGGCAAGGCGGGCCGGGGACGCGATCAAAGCGCCCACGCGGTGGCCTGTCAGCCTATACGCTTTTGAAAAGGAATAGAGGTGAATGAACGTGTCCTGCCAATCCGGTTGCTGGAACAGCGCGTGAGGTGGGCCGGACCGGCTGTCAAAATCGCGGTAGGTTTCGTCGACGATCAGAGCAAGCCCGTGGTCGCGAGCCAGTGTGTAAAAGGCCAAGAGCAAATCGGCTGGATATTCGACACCAGCGGGGTTGTTGGGGCTGACCAGCGCGATGGCACGGGTGCGATCAGTGATCAGGGCGCGGGCCGCGTCCACACTGGGCAGCATTCCCTCGCCTACGGGCAGAGGAACAGACCGAACCCCGGCCATGTCCAACCACATTTTGTGATTGAAATACCAAGGGGTGGGCAGGATCACCTCGTCACTCTCATCACATAGCGTGGCAATGGCGGCGGCAAAGGCTTGATTGCAACCCGACGTGATGGCCACGTGTTCAGGGCCAGTGGTTGCCTTGTAATGCGTGTTGATCTGAGCGCTGAGACCTGCGCGTAGGTCTTCATTGCCCAAGACTGGGCCATAAAGATGCGCGTCATCCCGTGTCAGCGCCGCATCGGCCATGGCCTGACGCAGTGCCTGTGGCGGTGGGTCCACGGGAGCCGCTTGGCTGACATTCATCAGCGGACGATCCGCAGGGAACGTCACGCCGTCCAACCAGCGGCGCGCCTCCATAACGGGGGGGGCGAATGTGGCGGCGGTGCGAGACAGGGGCATGGCGCGGCTCCGGTGGCTGGTGTCGGAGCCTCCGGCGGGGGTATTTTGAGCCAGCAGAGCTATCGTCTCTTACTTCAATTGGTCCAAAATATCCTTGCCGAAGGCAGGAATTCTCGTGTCGTGGTTCAGTCGGTGCCGCGATAAGGCTCAACATATTGAAGCGCCATATCCCAAGGGAAAAAGATCCATGTGTCTTGGCTCACGCCAGTGATAAACGTATCCACCTGGGGCTCGCCCGAGGGTTTGGCATAGACGGTAGCGAAATGGGCGTTGGGATAAAGGCTGCGCACCAGCTCCAGGGTTTTGCCGCTGTCCACCAGATCGTCCACGATCAGGATGCCCGTGCCGTCCCCCATCATGTCGCGGTCAGGGGATTTGAGCACTTCGGCGTCGCGACGCTGATCGGCTTTGCCGCCGCCCGAATGGTAGGATTTGACGCTGATCGTGTCGACGGTGCGGATATCAAGCTCGCGGGCCACGATCATGGCAGGCGCCATGCCGCCGCGTGTAATGGCGACAACCGCGCGCCAGCTGCCGTCATCGGGGCCTTTGCCATCCAACCGCCAGGCCAGTGCGCGGCTGTCGCGGTGCATCTGATCCCAGCTGACGTGGAACCCTTTTTCATGGGGGAGGCGATCTGCCATGGTTTATTTCTCCAGGATCAGGCGCAGGCCAAGCGCGCCCAAGAGCGTCGCGGCGATGCGGTCAAAGATGGGTTTGAGGCTCAGGTAGCCACGGCGCACCTGCGGGGTGCTGAGCGCAAGCGCGAGACCGGTGTAAAAGATCAACTCGAGTGCGAGGTGGTTCAGAACGATGAAGCCGATATCGATAGCCGCGAGGCCTTTTGGAAAGATCACGACAATCACGGCGGCGGCAAAGAGCATGGATTTCGGGTTACCGAAATTCAGCAACATACCCGACAGTACGGCTCGACCTCGTGGCAGGGGCGCGTTGCCCATCGGCGCGTTGGCATGGCGCCACGTCTGGATGGCAATCCAGATCAGATAAAGCGCGCCGCCGACTTTCAGGGCCGTGTAGGCCCATGGAAAGAGAGAAAAAACCACATCAAGCCCCAGCAGCGCCGCGAGCGTCCAGACCGCCGCGGCCATTCCGAGGCCGATACCTGTTGCAATCCCGGCGGTCCGCCCACCTGTCACCGTCGCGCGCGTGATGAACAGCATCGCGGCCCCCGGCGACAGGAGTGCCGCCAAAAGCACGGTGTTGAAGGCCACAAGCTCCGCCAGGGTCAGCGTCATGGATTAGCCCTTTGAAATATCGGGGGCGTCGACGGCCTTCATCCCAACAACATGATAGCCTGCGTCGACGTGCAGGTTTTCACCCGTGGTGCCCGAACCGAGATCAGAGAGCAGGTAGAGCGCCGATTTGCCAACGTCTTCGATAGTCACGTTGCGGCGCAGGGGCGAGTTATACTCGTTCCACTTCATGATATAGCGGAAATCACCGATGCCGGATGCGGCCAGCGTCTTGATCGGACCCGCCGAGATGGCGTTGACGCGGATGTTGTCCTTGCCCAGGTCCTCGGCGAGGTATTTGACCGACGCCTCAAGAGCGGCCTTGGCCACGCCCATCACGTTGTAATGGGGCATGACCTGTTCGGCTCCGTAATAGGTGAGTGTCACGGCGCTGCCGCCGTTCTTCATCATCTTTTCGGCTCGCTGCATCACTGCGGTAAAGGAATAGACCGAGATGTCCATCGTCAGGTTGAAGTTTGGCCGGCTGGTGTCGACATAGCGACCGCGCAACTCGTTCTTGTCGGAAAAACCGATGGCGTGGACGATGAAATCCAGGTTGTCCCAACGTTCTTTGAGGTCCGAGAACAATGCATCAATCGACGCCTCGTCGCCCACATCGCAGGGCAGAACGATATCGCTACCCAATTGGGCAGCCAGCGGATCAACCCGTTTCTTCAGCGCATCACCCTGATAGGAAAAGGCCAGTTCTGCCCCTGCATCGCGCAACATCTTGGCGATGCCCCACGCAATGGATTTGTCATTGGCCAGGCCCATGATCAGACCCCGCTTGCCTGTCATAAGTTCGTTTGCCATTGCACTGCCCATCCCGTCGCCGTTTCTGGCGCTCAGCTTTAGGCTATAGACCTGAGCGCATCAAGAGAGCGAAAGCGTGGTTGATCCGGGTTGGTCGCAGCGCTAGCTCTGATGGGAGCAGGAATGGAGACGAAAATGGCAGACCGTGATGGCAAATTTGCAGGGGACGACCCGTTCGAGATTGCTCGCACTTGGTTGGCTGAGGCGCAGGCGGCCGAGGTCAACGATCCCAACGCCATTGCCCTGAGCACGGTGGATGCAGGCGGTATGCCCAATGTTCGGATGGTTCTGCTCAAGGACATCGAGGATGACGCTTTTGTCTTTTACACCAACTACACCAGCGCAAAGGCAGGGGAATTGGATCAGGCAGGCAAGGCGGCGTTCGTGATGCATTGGAAATCCCTGCACCGTCAAATAAGGGTGCGCGGTGTTGTCACCAAGGAAGACGGGCCAAAGGCGGATGCCTATTATGCGTCCCGTTCTCTGAAATCCCGGTTGGGGGCTTGGGCCTCCGATCAAAGCAAGCCGCTTGATGGGCGTGCGAGCCTCATGGCCAAGGTTGCCAAAGTGACAGCGCAACACGGAACAAACCCGTCGCGGCCACCCTTTTGGGGGGGGTACCGGATTACACCGACCGAGATTGAATTCTGGGCGGATGGGGCGTTTCGCCTACATGACAGGTTCCGCTGGCGGCGCGAAAATCCCGGCTCTGCATGGGAGATTTGCCGCCTCAACCCATGAATTTCACGTGACGTGAAATGCAAGATAATGAAAATAAAAGCTTTTTTACTGCTTGAAAAGGGAGTGCAAAATATCGCAAGTCTTGGAGGCGACACAACACTCAAGAAAGACCCCACGTGTCAGAACACTCAACAGATACCGACCTTGTCACTGGCACAGTGAAATGGTTCGACCCCGTGAAGGGCTTTGGCTTTGTCGTCGCGGATACCGGCGGCCCGGATATCCTTTTGCACGTCAATGTGTTGCGCAATTTCGGGCAGTCGTCGATCGCGGATGGCGCGGCCCTGGAGATTCGTATTCAAAAAACGGATCGTGGCGTTCAAGCCGTCGAAGTGATGCATGTCGTGCCGCCTGTGCAGGACGCCCCACACTCCTTGACGGATATCGCTGAACTGGATGACGCCGACGTCGCCCAAGCGCCGCTGCAACCGGGGCGCGTCAAGTGGTTTGACAAGGGCAAGGGTTTTGGTTTTGCCAATGTGTTCGGCCATGCAGCGGATGTGTTTTTGCATGTCGAAGTGCTGCGCCGGTCGGGCTTGTCCGATTTGCAGCCGGGCGAGGCGCTGGCGATGCGGGTGATTGATGGCAAACGGGGGCAGATGGCGGCCGAAGTGCTGGCCTGGGAGGCCGCCTTGCCTCGTGAGAATGAATAACCTACCGTACCGTATGTGCGCCCGTGGCGCTTTTGCCATGCTGCTTTGGCCGGGATTGGCGGCAGTTGCATTCGCTGCGTGTCGGGACGACACAGTTTGGATCCGCGGCGAATTTGGCCAAGCCCGTTTCGCCGTTGAAATTGCAGATGATGGTGAAGAACGGGCTCTGGGCCTGATGCACCGCACCGAGATGGCCAGCTCTGCGGGCATGCTTTTCGTCTACCCCAAACCCGGTGCGTTGTCTTTCTGGATGCGTAACACCTTGATCGAACTTGATATGCTCTTTGTCGGCCCGACGGGTGTGGTCAAACACATCCACCACCGGGCCGTTCCACTGAGCGAAGAGCCGATAAATGGCGGGGATGGTTTGACCCACGTCCTTGAGATCAACGGCGGTATGTCGCGCCTGCTCGGATTGGATGTTGGCGACCAGTTGCGACACCCGAGCTTTGACCAATCCATTGCTGCTTGGCCTTGTTGAGTGGGCGCATCGGCGCTGACCTATGCTCGAATTGGTGTATCGCTCGGTATCTGGCAGTGACAAAGCGCAATTCTGACCCATTTCTGCTCGCGATAGGGCTTTTCAATTCGTCAAAGCATGTCTAAGAGGGGCGCACGGTCGGAGCGTGGCGCAGCCTGGTAGCGCACCTGTTTTGGGTACAGGGGGTCGGAGGTTCGAATCCTCTCGCTCCGACCATTTCCCCATATAACTGTTCTTTTGGATTTGCTCAGTCGTTGGCGGCGATGCCACCGGTGGCTTGCAAAAGTTCGTCCATCAACCGATCCAGCGACCTTTGCTTGAAATAGATGCGGCGCGGGTTTCCGGATTTTTGGATAACCTCGGCAAAATAGGACATCTCGACGAGAAAACGGTCGTCAATCGCATCGGTTTCTTTTTGAACAACAAGGGCGGGTGCTTCGAGTGCGCCGTCATATTGGAGCACAAGAAACGCAGCCATATCAGGCGGTGGCAGGATCCGGCATTGCACCACGGTGCGCGAGACCTGCATGATTTGGTCACCGGGCGAGTCGCAATTTGCCCGAAACGCATCATCCAGCGGTTCCGGCATTTGCTCAAAAAACGCGCGTCTCACGGGCAGGTCTTGTTCCGAAGTCACAATTGTCTCTACATATTGTGGTGCACAACCCGACACTGCGACGGCGATAAGGGCGAAAGCGGGTCGCAAAAGGGGCCTGAAAACGGACATGTTGCAAGATCAACATATTTTCCGCAGCGCGGCAAAACCTTTCTCGGTCGGCGGGCATGTTCTGTGGATAAGTTCAGCCAAAGCTTGCAGATGAACCTCTAAGTCCCATCATTTTCAGCAAAATCCAGATCGCGGCATGGGGACGAATTTTCGGCCCCTTCGTGCGTTGCGTGCAAATGAATCGGATGGCGTTTTGCCGCCCGAAAACGGCCCAATGGGTCAAGACAAAAGTTGTCAAAAAACTTTTAAAATTCCGTTGACGCAGACCCCGCATATACGTCACCTTGTGTGGGCTAGGTCCGATGCCACAACATTTAGTGATCAACGCTAAGGGCACGGGCCAAGCACGAGGGACAGAACATTCGCATTCTGAACGGTAGTCGGACCGTCTTGGGCATCAAGCCTGTGACGGTGCAGTGCAGTTTTGTACCGACGTGCAAGCAAGACAATTTGGGCCCCCGCAACGTCGGGTCAGCCTGGCAAGGTAACATGCTGGATAACGAGGCAGCGCGATGAAAATTGAAAGACAGTTCACCAAAGCCGGTCAGGACGCATACTCTGACCTCGATTTCGTCACCACCGTGTCTGAGATCCGCAACCCGGATGGCACAATCGTGTTCCGTCTGGACGAAGTGGAAGTGCCTGCAAAGTGGAGCCAGGTCGCAAGTGATGTGATCGCCCAAAAATACTTCCGCAAAGCTGGTGTGCCGTCCAAGCTGCAAAAGATCGAAGAAGCAAACGTGCCCGAGTTCCTGTGGCGCTCTGAAGCGGCCCCCGGCGCCGAGATGGGCGGCGAGACGTCCTCCAAGCAAGTGTTTGACCGCCTGGCAGGGGCCTGGGCCTATTGGGGATGGAAAGGTGGGTACTTTACCACCGAAGAAGATGCGCGCGCCTACTATGACGAAATGCGCCACATGCTGGCGACCCAGCGTGCCGCGCCGAATTCGCCTCAGTGGTTCAACACCGGTCTGCATTGGGCGTACGGCATCGACGGTCCGGCCCAAGGGCACCACTATGTCGACTACAAGACCGGCAAGCTGACCAAGTCCAAGTCGTCTTACGAGCATCCGCAGCCCCACGCCTGCTTTATCCAGTCCGTGTCTGACGATCTGGTCAATGACGGCGGTATCATGGATTTGTGGGTGCGTGAGGCGCGCTTGTTCAAGTACGGCTCCGGCACCGGCACCAACTTTTCGTCCTTGCGCGGTGAAGGCGAAAGCCTGTCGGGTGGCGGCAAATCCTCGGGCCTCATGGGTTTTCTCAAAATCGGCGACCGCGCGGCGGGCGCAATCAAGTCGGGCGGCACAACGCGTCGTGCGGCCAAGATGGTCATCGTGGATGCCGATCATCCCGACATTGAGGACTTCATCAACTGGAAGGTCATCGAAGAGCAAAAAGTGGCGAGCATCGTCGCTGGCTCCAAGATGCACGAAGAAAAGCTGAACGGCCTTTTCGCGGCTATCAAGGCGTGGGACGGCGCCGAAGCGGACGCTTACGATCCTAAGAAAAACAACGCGTTGAAGGATGCGGTTAAAGCGGCCAAGAAAGTTGCGATCCCCGAAACCTACGTCAAGCGGGTGCTGGACTATGCCAAGCAAGGCCACACCAGCATTGAGTTTCCGACATACGACACCGACTGGGACTCTGAAGCCTACAACTCGGTTTCCGGCCAAAACTCCAACAATTCGATCCGGGTTACCAACGCGTTCTTGACGGCTGTAGAGAAAGACGCGGATTGGGAGTTGATCAACCGCGTGAACGGCAAGGTCACCAAGACCGTCAAAGCCCGTGATTTGTGGGAGCAGGTGGGCCACGCGGCTTGGGCCTGTGCCGATCCCGGCATTCAGTACCACGATACGGTCAACGACTGGCACACATGCCCTGAAGATGGCGCAATCCGCGGTTCCAACCCATGCTCTGAATACATGTTCCTGGACGACACGGCTTGTAACCTGGCGTCCATGAATCTGCTGACATTCCTCAAGGACGGCGTGTTTCAGGTCGAAGATTACATGCATGCGGCCCGCCTCTGGACCGTGACGCTGGAAGTCAGCGTTATGATGGCGCAGTTCCCCTCCAAGGAGATTGCACAGCGGTCCTATGACTTCCGCACACTGGGCCTTGGCTATGCCAATATCGGCGGTCTGCTGATGAACATGGGCTTTGGCTATGACAGTGACGAGGGGCGCGCACTTTGTGGGGCGCTGACCGCGATCATGACCGGCGTGTCCTACGCCACATCCGCCGAAATGGCGGGCGAGCTGGGGCCGTTCCCGGGCTACAAGAAGAATGCCGACCACATGCTGCGCGTGATGCGCAACCACCGGACGGCGGCCTATGGCTCCACCGAGGGGTACGAAAAGCTGGCGGTGAAACCTGTTGCCTTGGACCATGCCAACTGCCCCGACGCACGTTTGATTGATTTGGCAATGTCGACGTGGGACGAAGCGCTGAAACTGGGTGAAAAGCATGGCTACCGCAACGCGCAATCCACTGTGATCGCACCCACCGGCACGATCGGTCTGGTCATGGACTGCGACACCACCGGTATCGAGCCTGACTTTGCACTGGTGAAGTTCAAAAAGCTGGCCGGTGGCGGGTATTTCAAGATCATCAATCGCTCGGTGCCTGCGGCGCTTGAGAACCTCGGTTATGGGTCGGCCCAGATCGAGGAAATCATCAGCTATGCGGTGGGTCACGGATCAATTGGTAACAGCCCCGCGATCAACCACACGTCGCTGGCTGGCCACGGCTTTGGTACCAATGAATTGGCCAAGGTGGACGCGGCTCTGGAAAGCGCCTTTGATATCCGGTTTGTGTTCAACCAGTGGACGCTGGGCGAGGAGTTCTGCACCCAGGTTCTGGGCATCCCTGCGGACAAGCTGAACGATCCGACCTTTGACTTGCTGCGCTCGCTCGGGTTCTCCAAGGCGGATATCGACGCGGCCAACAACCATGTCTGCGGGACAATGACGCTGGAAGGTGCGCCGCACCTCAAGAAAGAGCATTACCACATCTTTGATTGTGCCAACCCATGCGGCAAAATCGGCAAGCGTTTCCTGAGTGTCGACAGCCACATCACCATGATGGCGGCGGCACAGTCCTTCATCTCGGGGGCGATTTCCAAGACGATCAACATGCCCAACGATGCGACAATCGAGGACTGCCAGAAGGCCTATGAACTCAGCTGGTCGCTCGGGGTGAAGGCCAACGCGCTTTATCGCGATGGATCGAAACTGTCGCAGCCTTTGGCCGCCTCGCTGGTCGAAGATGATGAGGAGGCCCAGGAAATTCTGGAAAGCGGCGCACCCGTCGAAAAGGCGACCGTGTTGGCCGAAAAGATCGTCGAAAAGATCATCGTCAAGGAAATCATCAAATCGCACCGCGAAAAAATGCCTCAGCGCCGCAAGGGCTACACCCAGAAAGCCATCGTTGGTGGCCACAAAGTGTACCTGCGCACCGGTGAGTACGAGGATGGCAACCTTGGCGAGATCTTCATCGACATGCACAAGGAAGGGGCGGGCTTCCGTGCCATGATGAACAACTTCGCCATCGCGGTGTCTGTTGGTCTGCAATATGGTGTGCCGCTCGAAGAGTTCGTGGATGCCTTTACCTTCACCAAATTCGAGCCTGCGGGCATGGTGCAAGGCAACGACAGCATCAAGAATGCGACCTCTATCCTCGACTATGTGTTCCGCGAACTGGCTGTGTCCTACCTCGACCGCACTGATCTGGCGCATGTAAAGCCCGAAGGGGCCACATTCGACACGTTGGGTCAGGGCGAGGAAGAGGGCGTGTCCAACGTGTCCGAGCTTTCCGACACCGCGGCGTCCAAGTCTTTGGAAGTGCTAAAGCAAATCAGTTCGACCGGTTATTTGCGCAAGCGTTTGCCGCAAGACCTTGTGGTGCTGCAAGGCGGCATGGCGGATGCAACAGCCTTGGCGTCGGATGCCGAACTCGCCTTGCAAACTCTCGTGCCTGAAGTGGCCGTAAGCGGCGGTGTTGCGGTGTCGTCCACAACGACGGCGATGGCTAGCGGCGCGGTCAGCATGGACGCACGGACCAAAGCCAAGATGCAAGGATATGAGGGCGAAGCTTGCGGCGAATGCGGCAACTATACCCTGGTGCGCAACGGCACCTGCATGAAGTGCAACACTTGCGGCGGCACGTCGGGGTGTAGCTAAAAGCTACGTGTCCCGGGGAAGGGGCGCGAGGGGGCTTTGGTCGGTTTGACCGATTGAGGCCCCCGACGAGACAGGGTGGGGCGCGACTTTAGTCCTTCCCATCCTATTACAGGGGTGGAGCAATTCACCTCTGCCACACGGGGCGGGTGCGCTCGCCCCCGAACGACGTTCAGGCCGCAGGCAGAAAAGTACCGGGCGGTTAACATATTGAGCCTGAACGGCGAAACTACAGGGGAGCGTTCGCGCTCCCCTTTTTTGTCTGAGTGTGTCTTGCGGTCGGTGGCCTGTCTGTTGTGCGCAGGGCGCAATAGGCACCCGCCCACCGACGCATCATATCATGCGCCTTTGCCCATGCCGTTATTCTTCCGCCAGCACCAGCCGCAACTTTGCTCTCGCCCGTGCCAGCCGTGACATGACGGTGCCTAGCGGCAGACCTGTGGCCAAGGCGATGGCACGGGGCGATGTTTCGCCCGCGATCACCAGTTCCAACAGCCGACGCTGCGGTTGCGGCAGGGCGGCGATGGCGGCCAACGTATCCGCGCAATCCAGGCGCACAAGTGCATCTGGTTGGGTCAGCGCATCGTCTTCTTGCAATTCCTCGGTCCCGATCCGCCGCCACCCCTTGCGCGCCTCGTTTTGAAGGGTGCGCATCGCGTAGGCGGGCAGGTCTTCAACCGCGCGGCCGCGGCGCAGACGCTGGCACAGTTTGAGCAGCGTGTCCTGGACGAGGTCTTCGGCCTCGCTTCTGTCGTGAGACAAGCGGCGCGCACGGCGTGTGAGCATCGGGATAAGGGCCACAAGGTTGTATGCGTTGGACATGGCTTAAACGTGGCGTCCGAGCGGATCGCTTACCAGCCCGGGGGTTTTCGCCGATCCTGCCACTGCCCCCTTTTTGGGCAAGCCCTTGCCCATGCTTGACCGTGCCATCGGCAGGGCCTTGCGTGTGAACCGTGGCCAAGGGATGCGCATCGCGATTGCGCACTCAAACCTTCACGAGAGGGCCACTCACGGATCCTCTGACTGGAAACATCAAATGGAGTTCCACATGACCAAATTTGCTTCACTGACCTTTGCGGTTGCCATGACACTGCCTGCGCTGGCTATGGGCCAAAGCGCGTCGGATCTGGATGTGAACGGCGATGGTGTCCTGACCATTGACGAGGTGCAGGCCAGCTTTCCTGACGTCACCACAGACAGCTTTACCGCGATGGACCTGAACGCGGATGGCGCGCTGGATGGCAATGAGATCGCCGCTGCGCAGGAAGCGGGGCTGATGCCACCCACGGACGGCTAAGGTCAGCCGTTTCCCGCATTTCTGCCCCGCCCACGTGTTTGTGTGGCGCGTCGCGGTAGAAGGGTGGGGGTGTGAGGCCCGGTTTCCCCCAGGTGCCGGGCCTCGCGTTTTTTGGGGTCATGGGGCGCTGCCCCTCTGGCCATGCGGCCTTCCCCCGGGAATCTTTGAAACGTGAATCAGGGGGCGACGATCTTCGTGATCCCCTAAAGGCGCGGTGTCCTTCGCCTCGCGCTAGAATACAGGCAGGTGGATGTTGAACTTGGCGCGTATGGCTGCGTCGAGCGTCAGGTCAAGGCTGGCCGTTGGGCGCGTGGCAAGGATTTCCTCTTTGCGCCGTGTCGCTTTTTCCACCAAATCGGGCTTGTCCAATTCGGCCCATTCCTTGGGAGAGGTCCGGTCGCCCATGCTGGGATAGACGCAGTCGGTTTGCATCCGGCTGAGCGTTTGTTCGGTGCCCAAATAGTGACCCGGCCCGTTCATGGTCACGTCGGCAATCTGATCCAATGCCAGCGTTTCGTCATTCACCTCGATCCCGCGCACGCAGCGCAGGGCCTGACCGATGATGTCATCGCCCATAATCAGAGACTCGTGACAGAAGCCGAGCAAGGACGCGTGCATGCCCGCAGCCTCATAGACCATGTTGAGCCCAGACAGCCCCGCCATCACGTTGGAACACATCTGTTCCCAACCGGCCTGCATGTCGGGCAGTTTGCTGTCGGCGATGCCTGCTGCGGCACCGCCGGGCAGATCATAAAAGCGGTGCATCTGAGCGCATCCTGCTGTCAGGAGCGCCTGTTCGCCTGACCCACCCGTCATGGCCCCGGTACGCAGATCAAGCCCAAAGGGCCAGGTGCCAAAGATGGCAGGTGCACCAGGTTTCACCGCATTCACGTAGACAAGGCCCGCCAAGCATTCCGCCACCGCCTGCACAATGGCGCCCGCAATGGTCGATGGAGCCGTCGCGCCGGACATGCCAGCCGACAACAGCAGGACAGGCATGCCGTATTTGATGCACTCCTCCATCACGAGGCAGCTTTCGGTGGCGAATTTCATTGGCGGCACGACAAAGCAGTTGGAGTTCGACACAAAGGGCCGTTCGCGCCATTTGTCTTCGCCGCCTGCAATCATGTGCAGCATTTCCATGGCCGGAGCTACGTGGTGCGGTTCGTAAAAGCTTGTGCCGACATGTTTCGTCGTGCCCGACACACAGGCATAGACTGAGTTATAGTCCATCTCGAGGTTGTCTACGATGTCGCGGCAGACCATGGGCCGTTGCACGAAGTGCAGGTTGTCCAGAACATCGCAGATGCGCGCCGCATCATGCAGGTCTTGCACGGTGCTTTCGCGGTATTCACGCCCATTGGCCTCGACCAGATGCACGGCGGCACCGGCGGTGCCGTAGTGCACGCGGCTGCCAGACAATTCCAGATCATGGGCCGGGTCACGACCGTGCAGCGTCAGCGATCGGTTGGCGCGGGCGATGGTGTCCTCGACCAGCGCACGGGGGAAGCGGATGCGCCCGTCGTCGCCCAAAATTGCACCGGCCCCAGTGAGATATGCGATGCCGCTGTCGGGGGCGTCAGCCAGACCAATGGTTTCAAGAGCTTCGAGGGCGGCCTTGTGGATGCGCAGCACGTCCGCGTCGGTTAGAGGATTATATCGTCCGCCGGACAGGCCGGGGCGTACCGGGCGTAGATGATCGGCAAGAGGAGCAGCGCGGGCCGCGCGGCGTGCGGCACGGCCGCCAGAGCGTGAGGGAGATTGGTCGTTCATGTATCGGTGTCCGGAGTAAAAAGCAGAGAAAACGCGTATCGGTTGATCACACGTTTTGCGGGCGTCCTCGCGCCGCGCGGCCTCGTTCTGCCCCGATGGTTCGGGACACCAGCACAATCTTGCAGTGGCGTACCTGCACGAAAGCCTCCCTGCTGTCGTTGAACTGCCGTTTTTTTCACAATGACGGGCAGATTTCCGCCCGTCTGTCCCAAATGCGACATGGGTAAAATCGCGAACTGGCAAGGGGTTGCTGAGCCGGTGCGGCATTTGGGCGGCGCGCTGCTCAGTCACAGGACAGTGAACCGATATGACTGGAAATGGCGGCTGGGCTTGCCCACCTTTCTGCAAACAGCGGGTGCCTGACGAACGGGTGCCTCACCAAGACCACGCCTTACCCCAAACAGAGCACGAAGGAGCAGATCGATGAAAATCAAGTTACTTGCGGCAGGTGTTTTGGCCATCGCAGCGGCGCCCGCATTCGCGGGCTCGCCCGAGGTGCCCGTAGCGGACACCCCGGTTCCGGCGCCTGCACCCGTGGCCCCGGTGCCGGTTTCAGGCGATTGGACGGGTGCCTATGGCGGTGTCCAACTGGGATACGGTGATATTGACGGCACGGGCACTGCAGACGGTGACGACCTGCTTGCCGGTGTGCATGTCGGCTATGGTTACGACTTTGGGACTTTTGTTCTGGGGGGCGAGATTGATTACGACTTTGCCGATATTGATCTGAACGGGGCTGCTTCGGTCGATGGCGTGGCCCGCCTCAAGCTGCGCGCGGGTTATGATTTTGGCCGGACGCTGGGTTATGTCACGGCGGGTGTGGCCGAAGTTGACACAAGCCTGGGCAGCGAGTCTGGTGAGTTCTACGGGATCGGTTTTGCCTACCAGATCAATGATCGCTATCTGATCGGCGCAGAGCTGCTCGATCACAGCTTTGACGATATCAACGGGTCAGGCGTTGATGCGGATGCGACCACTTTGACGGTGCGCGGATCAATCCGGTTTTGACACGGCGTGTTTAGCATAAGGGCAGGGCGGGCAACACGCCCGCCTCAAGGAGATACGGCCATTTGGCGTGCCTCTGCAAAGCGGCAAAGGGTTTTCAAGGCCGCCTCGAATACAGTGTCGTCGATGGTCATGGCTACCCGGATGTGACCGGCGGCGGACGCGCCAAAGCTTTCGCCCGGCATCACCGCGATATGCTCCGCATCCAGAAGTGCGTTGGCAAAGTCGTCGCCGCTGAGCCCGGTGGCGCGGATATCCAGCATCAAATACATCGCCCCTTGTGCAGGAATCAGGCCGACAGTGTTTTGCCCTTCGAGCACCTTTTGGGCAATTGAACGGCGGCGGCGAAAAGGCGCGCCCACCTCTTCTTCGAATGCCGGTCCCTGTTCCAGCGCAAAGACGCTTGCATCCTGGACAAAGCCTGGCACCCCATAGGTCGTGTGCGTGGCAAAGGTGATCATATGCTCGATCGCGTCCTCGGGCCCGATCACCCAACCGCAACGCGAGCCCGTCATCGCGTGACTTTTCGACATCGACCCGATCACCAGCGTCCGCTCGGCCATGCCGGACAGGCTGCGCGGGCTGATATGTGCTCCTTCCCAAATCTGACTGTCGTAGACTTCATCCGAGATTAGCCAGAGATCGTGTGCCTTGCAGACATCTGCGATCCCTTGCAGCGTCGCTTGCGAATAGACAGTGCCGGTCGGGTTGTTGGGCGAATTGATTAGCAGGCTGCGCGCCCCAGCGGCAGCCGCCTCAATATCGCGGGCGCGGGGCTGAAAGGCGTCTTCGGCGCGTGTCTGAACGGCCCTGGGGATGGCGCCTACACCACGCAATGTGCCGGGATAGGTGGCGTAATACGGGTCGAGATAAAGTGCCGTATCGCCCGGATCGCAGGCCGCGGAGTGCGCTGCAAAAAGGGCCGATTGCCCGCCCGGTGTGATCAACACGTTGTCGCGCGTCGTGCGCACGCCGGTGCGTTCCATTGTCCGCCGTGCAACGGTGTCACGCAGCGCGTCCGTGCCCGGCACCATCGCATAACCGGTGTGCCCGCCTATGGCACTTTTGTGCATTGCCTGCAAAATCGGGGCCGCCGTGCGGATGTCATGCTCGCCGATGGTCAGTTCGGTCACGGGCGTGCCTTGAGCGATCATCTTGCGGGCGCGTAGGAACACATCCCATCCGTCCGAGCCGCCCCCGGTCAGGGTCGTGATCCGCTTTGAAAGTGCCATGGTGCATCCGCCCCCGTTGAACTTGGGTCAAGGGGTCAGAGGGCCGTTGATTTGTCAATATGCGGCGTTGTTTGGCTCTGTCCCTCGGGCCATGCCGCCCTTCCCCAAGAATTTCAGGAACAGAGTAGGTTGGGGGGCGTTAGCGCCGCGGCAGTGTTGCCTGCACCTTCTTGGTCAGGCTGGCGCGGATCAGGTCGTAAGAGCTTTGGATACGTTCGGTCATTTCCTGGGGGCCTTTTCCTTCAAAGGGCACCCGCACCCAAGAGCGATGGAAATACTTGGCCTTTCGAGCGGCCCCAATCTCGATCAGGAATTGGGCTGTGTCCACATCGGCGCATTTCACCGACACACCATCGCCCGCCATCCCGATGCAGGCAAACATTTTGCCCCCCACTTTCCACGCGTCCAGCCCCCCATCGTGATGGCTGGCGAAATGGGCCCCGGGCAGGGCTGAGCAAATCTGGTCGACCTCGTCGCGTGTCATGGGGAAAACCTTGCGACAATGCCCTTTGGGAAACAAGCCTTGACCCACCCGGGCACGCCACGCTAGGCATGTGCTATGACCCGGACTACTTGCATCATTTGCTGCATTATCTGCTGATTTCGTCAGCGGGCCGGTTCTTTGTTTTCATGACAGTTCAGAATTGCTAGGCCCGCGCCAACCCCTCGCGCGAGCACATTCATGACCATCACCCTCTACAACAGCCTTCACCGCCGCAAAGAAACCTTTGTGCCGATCGATCCTTCAAACGTGCGGATGTACCTGTGTGGGCCAACTGTTTACGACCGGGCGCATCTGGGAAATGCGCGGCCGGTGCTGGTCTTTGACGTCTTGTACCGCTTGCTGCGGCACAAATATGGCGCTGATCATGTGACCTATGTGCGCAATTTTACCGACGTGGATGACAAGATCAACGCAACCGCCTTGGCGCGCCAACAGGCCGGTGCCCCTGGCACGCTCGAAGAGTTGGTGGCCGAGCGGACGAATGAGACAATCTCCTGGTACCATGCTGACATGGATGCGCTTGGCGCGCTGCGCCCGGATCACGAGCCGCGCGCGACCGAGTACATCGCGCAGATGGTGTCGATGATTTCCGGTTTGATCGCTGACGGATATGCCTATGAAAACGAGGGCCACGTGCTGTTTCGGGTGCGCAAATATGCGGACTATGGCGCTTTGTCTGGCCGCTCTGTCGATGACATGATCGCGGGTGCCCGCGTCGAGGTTGCGCCCTACAAAGAAGACCCGATGGACTTTGTGCTGTGGAAACCGTCTTCGGAAGAACTGCCCGGCTGGGACAGTCCTTGGGGGCGTGGCCGCCCGGGTTGGCACATTGAATGCTCCGCCATGGCTTATGAGCTGTTGGGGGATCGCTTTGACATTCACGGGGGTGGCAACGACTTGCAATTTCCCCACCACGAGAACGAGATCGCACAATCGAAATGTGCGGGTCACGGTTTTGCCAATCTGTGGATGCACAACGAGATGCTGCAGGTAGAAGGCAAGAAGATGTCCAAATCTTTGGGTAACTTCTTTACCGTGCGGGACTTACTGGATCAGGGTGTGCCAGGCGAAGTGATCCGCTTTGTGATGCTGTCGACGCATTACCGCAAGCCGATGGACTGGACGGAAAAGAAGCGGACTGATGCGCAGAAAACTTTGGAGGGGTTCAAGTCTTTAGTGCATGGAGTTGACGCCACTACAGTATCAGATGAGTTTCTTGGCGCGTTGTCCGACGACTTGAATACTTCTTTGGCAATCACCCATCTTCGAACTCTTGCCAAAAAGAAGGATACGGGAAGACTACGCGCATCGCTTGAGTTTCTGGGTTTTGATTTGGAAACCATCGGTGCGTGTTATGCGGAGACAGACGAGCCAACTGCGCAATTGGGTGAAGACCTTGTTGCAAAGATTGTTCTGGCGCGTCACGTGGCGAAGCAAGCTAAGGATTGGTCAACGGCTGACCAAATCCGTGCAGCACTTGATGCAGCTGGCGTTATTGTTCACGACCGAAAAGAAAAACCGTCGACTTGGGAAATCTCGTCGGACTTTGACCCTTCGAAGCTGGAGGGTCTGCTGTGACTCGCGAACGCCTCTTCCTCTTCGACACCACCCTGCGCGACGGGCAGCAAACGCAGGGCGTCCAATTCTCGGCCAATGAAAAGCACCAGATTGCCGAGGCGCTCGACGCCCTCGGCATCGACTATATCGAAGGTGGCTGGCCCGGGGCAAACCCGACCGACAGCGCTTTTTTCGAAGGGCCCCCAAAGACGCGCGCGACGTTTACCGCATTCGGTATGACGAAACGGGCCGGGATCAGCGCTGAAAATGATGACGTGTTGGCCGCCGTGCTGAATGCCAATACGCCCGCTGTCTGTCTGGTGGGTAAGACACATGATTTTCACGTCAAAACGGCTCTCGGCATCACGCTTGATGAAAACACAGCCAACATTGCGCAAAGCTTTGCCCAGCTCAAAGCCAACGGGCGCGAGGCAATCTTTGATGCCGAACACTTCTTTGATGGCTACGCCTCCAATCCCGACTATGCCCTGCAGGCTGTTCACGCCGCCTATGATGCGGGCGTGCGGTGGATCGCGCTTTGCGACACCAATGGCGGCACACTTCCCGCAGACATTCACCGGATCACATCGGCGGTGATCGCCTCGGGCATTCCAGGCGATCATCTGGCGATTCATACCCATAACGACACAGAGAACGCGGTTGCAGGTTCATTGGCGGCTGTGGACGCGGGCGCGCGGCAAATTCAGGGTACGCTGAACGGGTTGGGGGAGCGTTGTGGCAATGCCAATCTGACGGCGTTAATTCCTACTCTGTTGCTCAAGGAACCCTATGCCAGCCGCTTTGAAACAGGGGTCACGCCTGACGCTCTCAAAGGCCTCACGCGGATCAGCCGGATGCTGGACGACATCCTGAACCGCGTGCCGCAAAAACAAGCGGCCTTTGTGGGGGCTTCGGCCTTTGCGCACAAGGCGGGGCTGCATGCCAGCGCCATCCTCAAAGACCCCAGCACTTATGAACACATCCGCCCCGAAGATGTGGGCAATGCACGCGTTATCCCAATGTCGAACCAGGCGGGGCAATCTAACCTACGCCGCCGTCTGGCGGATATGGGGCTGGATGTGGCCCCCAAGGACCCGGCATTGGCCCGCATTCTGGACGCCATCAAACTGCGCGAAACCGACGGCTATAGCTATGACACCGCGCAGGCGTCTTTTGAGCTGCTGGCGCGCGAGGAACTAGGACTGTTGCCTGATTTTTTCGAGGTGAAACGCTACCGTGTGACCGTGGAGCGTCGCAAAAACAAACGGGACCGCATGGTGTCGCTGTCCGAGGCGGTTGTGGTGGTCAAGGTCAATGGTAAAAAGATGCATTCGGTGTCTGAGTCCATGGACGAAACCGGCACGGATCGGGGCCCCGTGAACGCATTGGCCAAGGCGTTGGCCAAAGATCTCGGCCCGTATCAAAAGCTGGTTGAGGACATACGGTTGGTCGACTTCAAGGTGCGTATCACCC
Organism: uncultured Tateyamaria sp.; assembly: GCF_947503705.1. Classification (GTDB taxonomy): domain Bacteria; phylum Pseudomonadota; class Alphaproteobacteria; order Rhodobacterales; family Rhodobacteraceae; genus Tateyamaria. Next base: position 245,887 of record NZ_CANNES010000005.1, read on the forward strand.
AAGGCGGCACGGAGGCGGTTACCCGCGTCATCATTGACAGTGAAGACAGCCAAGGGCGACGGTGGTCGACCGTTGGCGTTTCGGCCAACATAGTCGACGCGTCATTTGAGGCGCTGCTGGATGCGATCCGCTGGAAACTGGTGCGTGACCATGCCGGGACGGCGCCATGACGCCTGAGGAACAGGCGGCCTTTTTCACCGTCCACAGCGATTTGCCGCGCGAGGGGCCGGGCCTGCCCGATGACGTGTATTGGGCGGTGGAACATTTGGGGCTCAGCGGCACCTTACGTGTGCTGGATGCCGGCTGTGGACCGGGTGCTGATCTTGAGGTCTTGGCGCGCGCCCTGCCTGAGGCGCGGATCGAAGGCATAGACAAGGTGCCACATTTTGTCCAGGCCGCCCAGACCCGTGTTGCCGCGTATGCTCCCCGCGTAACGGCCGAACTGCGTGATATGGCCGAACTGGACGGCACCTACGATCTGATCTGGTGCGCAGGTGCGCTGTACTTTCTTGGGGTAACTGCTGGCTTGAAAAGGTGGCGCGATGCGCTCAATCGCGGCGGTATGGTCGCCTTTTCCGAACCTGTTTTGGTCACCACTCCGGCCAGTGCCGAAGCGACCGCCTTCTGGGAGGAATATCCACAGATCACGGACCTGGAAGGCATCAAGGCACAGGTCGCGGATGCGGGCTATGAAGTGCAGGCGCATCGCATGATTGTGGGCGCGCCCTGGCGCGCTTATTTCGATCCCATGCAGGCCCGTATGGATATGCTGCGCAAGCTAGACCCGGATGCGGCCTTGGCCGTGGCGCTCGAAGAAAACCAACTGGAGATTGACCGCTGGGCAGCCGTGCCGGAACAGATCGCCTATGCTTTGTTGATCGTGACCCCGCGATGACCCTCGCCGATGATATCATCCCCTGCGCCCGCATTGTAGAACAGGGCGATCCCGATCGCTTTCGTACCGTGATGGCCGCCCCGGTGGCGGCGCGCGCATGTCTTTTTCCGCTTTACGCGTTCAATGTCGAAGTGGCCCGTGCCCCTTGGCTAACCCAAGAGCCGATGATCGCCGAGATGCGCCTGCAATGGTGGCGCGATGTGTTGGAGGAAATCAGCACGATCCAACCGGTGCGCAAGCACGAAGTGACCACGCCCTTGGCCGCATTGCTAAGCCCCGCGCAGGCCGAACGACTGGACACAAGTGTGGCCGCGCGCCGGTGGGACATCTACAAGGATCCGTTCGACGATCAGGCCCATATGGATGCCTATCTTGATCAGACGGCGGGTCATCTGATGTGGACGGCGTGCGAGTTGTTGGGGGCAGAGCCTGAGGCGGAAGAGGGCGTGCGGCATGTTGCCTATGCTGCCGCCGTCGCGGCGTTTTTGCGCGCCGTGCCTGCCTTGGTCGAAGCCAAGCGCATCCCGTTGTTGGACGGAAGCCACCAGGGCCTGGCGGAACTGGCGCGGCGGGCCAAGGATCGGCTTACGGCGCAAGCTGTTCCGTCGCGCGCAAAGCCTGCCTTATGGCCTGCGATTGGGGCTGGGAAAACCTTGGACCAGGTGATCCGCGATCCGGCTGCGGTGGGCGAGGGACGGCTTACGCCTGCGGTCCCGGCCTTTGGCCTGACTTGGGCGGCGCTGACCGGGCGTTAGGCGGCGGCCGCCTTGGGACGCATCACCAGCCAGATCAGTGATCCGCCTGCCAGCACCAGGAAGGGCACCATGGCGATGTTCACGGCCGCCCATCCCTCGACTGGATCACCACCGATACAGTTCATCAAACCGCCCGATGCAAGCGACGCCAAGGTCACGCCACCAAAGACGATCAGGTCGTTCATGCCCTGCATGCGACCCCGTTCCTGCGGCGTGTGGGCACCTGCCAGCATCGTCGTCGCCCCAATAAAGCCAAAGTTCCAACCCACACCAAGCAGGAAGAGAGCGGCATAGAAGTTCACCAAATCAACGCCTTGCAAGGCGACAACCCCTGCCACAGCCAGAATGGCAAGGCCCAGCCCCATGATTTTTTCCGTGCCAAAACGCGCAATCAGGTGCCCGGTAAAGAAGGACGGTGTGAACATGGCCAGCACATGCACGGTTACGACATTGGCGGCGTCCGGCTCCCCAAATCCGCAACCCACAACGGCGAGCGGCGTGGACGTCATAACCAGGTTCATCAGCGCATAGGACACGGCAGCACAGATCACCGCCACGAGAATACGCGGGCTGGCCAACAGCTCGCGTCGGCTGCGCCCGGGGCCATCTGCGGCAGAAACGGGTGGCGGTTTCGGGATATCGAGCAGCAAGAACAATAGCATACCCAGCACATTGAAGCCGATCGCCCAGTAATAGATCGGGATGTAGCGGGCGACGGTGGCATCGGCGCTGTTGGCGGTGACATAGCCCACCACTTGTGGGCCGATGATGGCCGACAAAAGCCCGCCTGCCATAACATATGAAATCGCCTTGGGCCGGAAAGCCTCGGATGCTGTGTCGGCGGCTGCAAAGCGGTAAAACCCCTGCGCCGACATATAGATACCGGTCATGTAGCTGCCCACCAAGAACAGCCAGAAGCTGCTGATCGACAGGGCATAGACCCCGATGGCCGCCCCGATGAGCCCACCAATGGCGCCCAGGATGAACCCTGTTTTGCGCCCGAACCGCTGCATGACGTTTGATAGCCAGGGCGCCGTTGTCATCGACCCAAAGACAATTAGCGAGATCGGCAGCGTCGCCAAACAGGCGAAGGGCGTGATCATTTGCCCAGCAAGCCCTGCCACCACGAACATCATCGTGATTTGTGAGCCGAGAAAGGCCTGTGCGGCCACCAGTACGGCCACATTGCGTTTGGCGCGGGTGTCATCAATTTGGGTCATGTGCACTGACTAAACCCGAACGCCTGCCAGCGGCAAGTGCCGTATTTCCCCTGTCTGCGCACAGATGGTTGCGCGGTTTGGATTGCAAGCTAGGGTGGCGCAATGAACAAGGGACAAATGATTGCCGTTCTGGGTGGTGCGCGTGAAACTTTACGCGCCGTGGAATGGCTGACCCGTGCGGGCGCAAACGGTGTGGTGATCTGGGGGACAGGCACCGATCCCGTGCGCACGCCATTCCGAGATGCACCGATGGTAAGCTTGGCTGAAACCGATGCAATCCTGGACGCGAGCCACAGCTTTGACGAGGTCACCCGCGCCATCGCCGTCGCCCGTGCTCCGGGCGTGCCATATGCCCACGTTGGCCGCGCACCCTGGGTGCCAGGCCCTGGCGACCTTTGGACCGAAGTGCAGACGCTGACCGAGGCCGTGGCGGCCTTGCCGTCGGGCGCGCGCGTCTTTGCCGCGACGGGGCGGGGCAGCCTGGACGTTCTGGCCGCCCATGATGGTCCAGTGTTCTTGCGCCAACTGACAAGGCACGACCTGCCAATGCCGTTGCCGAACGGGCAATTCATTTTTGGCAATGCGCCTTTTGCCGTGGCCGATGAGGTCGGCCTTTTAACAGACCTCAAAATCGACGTGGTTTTGGCGCGCAATATTGGTGGGGCAGGCAGTTTCCCAAAATTGGCGGCGGCCCGAGAATTGGGATTGCCAGCAGTCGTCTTGCGACCGCCCGCAAGACCGGATGGGCCGCATCTGGCGTCCTACGAAGATGTGCAACACTGGGTGCAAAGCCTGTGACTGGGCGGATCATCGAAACGGATGCGGATGTGGCCGAAGGTGCGGCGTGGTTGGCGGACCATCATCCGGCTTTGGCGCATGCGCTCGATGCGGCAGGCCCATTGCCATTGCGCCGCCGCCCGGATGGCTTTGCCGCCCTGTTTAACGCGATTATCGGTCAGCAGGTCAGCACGGCTTCGGCCAACGCGATCTGGTTAAGGTTGGAAGCGAACGGATTAACGTCGCCTGCACCTGTGATCGCCGCAGGCGAAGAGGGCTTGCGTGCTGCGGGTCTCAGTCGTCAGAAGATTGCCTATGCCTTGGCGCTGGCCAGGGCGGGGATTGACTATGAGGCGTTGCGCGTGGCGCCCGACACTGAGGTCATCACGACCTTGACGGCGGTGAAAGGCATTGGCCAGTGGACCGCCGAGATCTATGCGATGTTCGCCTTGGGCCGGGCCGATGTCTTTGCCCCCGGCGATCTGGCGCTGCAAGAGGCGGCCAGGTTGATCTTTGATCTGCCCGAGCGTCCGCGCGAAAAGGCGCTGCGCGCGATGGCCGAGGACTGGAGCCCATGGCGGGCGGTTGCCGCGCGTCTCTTCTTCACCTACTACCGCGTGGCCAAGGGCAGGGAAGGGATCACATGACACGGGTTTTGAATGCAGGGCGGGTCGAACCGCAATCAGGCGAGCTGCGCTCGATCGTGGTTTTTTTGCACGGGTACGGTGCCAATGGGGCTGACCTTTTAGGGCTGGCTGATCCCTTGGCCGAACATCTGCCCGATACGCTTTTCGTGGCGCCGGATGCGCCCGAGACGATCCCGGGCATGCCCACGGGTCATCAATGGTTCCCGATCCCCTGGATCGATGGGTCCAGCGAGGAAGAGGCCGAGCGCGGTTTGATCGCAGCGAGCGAAGATTTGAACGCCTTTCTCGACGCGCTGATGGTGGACGAGGATGTGCTGCCGGAACAGGTAGTTCTGTTTGGGTTTTCCCAAGGTACAATGATGGCGCTGCATGTGGCCCCTCGCCGCGAAGATGCAGTGGCCGGGATCGTTGCGTTTTCGGGGCGCTTGTTGAACCCCGAAGTGTTGGCCGACGAGGTGGTCAGCCGACCCTCCGTGCTGCTGGTACACGGTGATGCGGACGATGTGGTGCCCCCGCAATCCATGCCCCAAGCGGCAGAGGCTCTGCAAGAGGCCGGGTGGAAGGATGTGTACGGCCATGTGATGAAAGGCACCGCTCACGGCATTGCTCCGGATGGTCTGAGCGTGGCCCTTGCCTTTATGCGCGACAAGCTCGGTCTATAGGGACGGCGGGGTGAAGGAGACCTCCGCCTTACCGTGATTTGCTGCCATTCTGAGCATCGCCGACAGCTTCATACCGTCACGCGGTTGTTACGAAGTCGGCATACCCCACCTGCGACATGTTGTGGTTCGATCGGCGCTTGCCAGATTGAAAACACGATATATAGTCTTGAATATATGACTGGGGCGGGCTCCCCGCTCTGGTGCCGAGAGACGGCAGGCAGGCGAGGACGGTGTGACGGTGATAGACGGTAATTTCAGAACGGAATTTGTACGCAGCCCCACGGCGTTAAAACAGCATCCCGCGTTGGTGTTGAATGCCGATTACAGGCCGCTGAGCTATTATCCCTTGTCTCTTTGGCCCTGGCAGGAGGCGGTCAAGGCGGCCTGGCTCGACCGGGTGGATATCGTCGCCGAATATGACGAAGTTGTCCGCAGCCCAAGCACGGTGATCCGAATACCGTCTGTGGTCGTCCTCAAAGACTATGTAAAACCTCAAAAGCGCGTGGCCTTCACGCGCTTTAATTTGTTTTTGAGAGACGAATTTCGCTGTCAGTATTGCGGCGCCAAGGGCGACCTGACCTTTGACCACGTGGTGCCGCGCGCCAGTGGTGGCGTGACCAGCTGGCAGAATGTGGTGGCCGCGTGCAGCCCGTGCAACTTACGCAAAGGCTCAAAGGCGCTGCATCGGACGGGCTTGTCATTGCGCAAACCACCGCGCCAGCCTGGGGCTGAAGAATTGCGGAATATGGGCCGCAAATTTCCACCCAACCACTTGCACGAAAGTTGGATGGATTTCCTGTATTGGGACGCCGAACTCGAAGCGTGACGTTCGAGGGGGTTATCCCACAAGACCGGGCCAATTGGCGTCGCCAGCGGCGATGCGGCCCGGGATGTCGCGCTCCCATCGGCGCTGAATGCGGCGCGAAAAATTCAGGTACAGCTTCCCGTCGACGATCTTCCACGCTTCGGGGATGGTTGAGGCGGTATATCCCTCGCTCACCGCATAGGCACAGTAGCCGCCATATTGTGGGGCAAAAGCAGTCGGATCAGTGGCAAATCGGTCCCGATTTTCCAGAGTCGCAAAGTGCCAGGTCACGCCATTCCAGTCGTGGATGTAAGTATCGCTGCCTTTGACAGGTGCGCCTTGGGTAAAATAGGCAACCACATCACTGCCATCGACCGCGACGCCGTCATATGCATAAACTGGAGGAGTGCGGGCCAAGGCGTCGCGCGCAAAGACTGCGGCAAAGGGTGCGGCGGCGGCAAGGGTCAGAACGGTGCGACGTGTGGGCATGTCATGTCTCCAAAACTCAGCAGTGACACGAAGCTAAGCATAGGTTTTGCACGTCGCCAAGGTCACCCACAGCCTTGTTATCCGCTTGTCATCAAGCGGCCAGATCAACCCAGACCGGGACATGATCGGAAGGTTTGACCTCGCCGCGCACTTGTTTGTCGATTTGGCATTCGGTCATCATGTCGGCGCAAGCCGGTGACATCAAGACGTGGTCGATACGAATGCCGTCATCGCGGTTCCAGGCACCTGCCTGATAATCCCAAAAGGAATAGTGACCGGTGCCATGTGTGCGGGCGCGGAAGGATTCGGTCAGCCCAAGGTTCAACAGACGGCGATAGGCAGTGCGCGATTCCAGTCGAAACAAGGCATCCTCGCGCCACGAGTCGGGTCGCTTGGCATCTTCGGGCTGCGGGATGATGTTGTAATCGCCAGCCATCAAAAATGGCGTCTCTTCGGCCAGCAAGGCTTGGGCCCGTTGCCGCAGCCGTTCCATCCAGGCCAGTTTGTAGTCGTATTTGGGGCCAGGAACCGGGTTGCCGTTGGGCAGGTACAGCCCACATAGCCGCACGGCGTGCGCGTCACCTACAACCGTCGCCTCGATATAGCGGGCCTGTTCGTCCTCATCGTCGCCGGGCAGGCCGCGCGTCACGTCTTCAAGCGGCAGCTTGGACAGGATCGCAACGCCGTTAAAGGACTTCTGGCCGTGGGTTTCAACGTTATAGCCGCGGTCTTCAAAAATCTCGCGCGGAAAAGCCTCGTCCACCGACTTGATCTCTTGCAACAGCGCCACGTCGGGAAGGGCCTCGTCCAGCCAGCGGGGCAGCGCGTCGATCCTTGCCTTGATCCCGTTGATATTGAAGGTAGCGATCTTCATCTGGAGTCCCTTTTCACTGGTATGGGATAGATTTGACTGATCCTGCCGAGGCGGGCAAGTGAATTGCGAAAACGCCCGTCTTAACGATTTGTTAATATCTTGATTCGCCCTAAAGGTGTGCGTTTTTCCTAAATACACGAAAAAAGGTAGTAAAATCATACTTGTGGATAAGGTTTTTCGCGGGTTACTTTTTTACGCCAATTCGATTTTCTTTCGGCTATTTCCGAACAGTTTTTCATGTGGATAACTGCGGCGCAATTTGGCGACGTCGAAAATTTGCGTTGGAAAATACATCTTTAGCGGGCAACGATTCACCTACTGCAACCTTGAGATGATTAAAGGATTTCTCCCTATGACAGCCCAACGCAAAACGACCGCAATGCCCCATGCCACAGACCTGTCTGCGATGTATAGCGGCGAAGGTGTCGAGATGTTTTCTTCCGGTTCTGCTCCGATGTCGACAGATGCGATGTCTGGTGATGCGGTTCAGATGTTTTCGTCTGGCTCGGCGCCAATTGCAAGCGACGCGACCGCCGGCGATGCCACCGAGATGTTTTCGTCAGGCTCTTCTCCCACAACGGCGGTGACCTTGTCGGGCGACGTGACGGGGCTTTTCTCGTCAGGCTCCTGACCCGCGGGTGCCAGCCAGCCGGACGCGCGTAGCGCATGAAAAGACAAAGGAAAATTCGATGTCCAATATCATTGCCCTGAACGTCGCGTCCCGTAGGCAACGCTTGTCAGAGCGGACAAAACCTCTGGTCGCGGTCTTTGCACGTGACCGGCGCATTCGCGAGGACGTGTTCTGGCTCAAGGAAAACGCCGAGCTGTTGAATATACTCGAATGCACAGGGCAGGCGGTGTATCCGCAGGCCTTGTCGCCATATCTCAGCTTTTACCAAACGCTGGAAGCGCGGCTGCAATTCTTCCCGCAATACTACCGGTTCCTTTTGTCCATCGGCCTCGATCTCGAAGATCTCGGTATTCCCGGTGGTCGGATGGAACCGTTGTGTCACTGGGTCGCAACCCAGGGCCTGCCCGATGCGGAGTTGAGCGATCTTCAACGCGCAGAAGCGCGGCGGTTGTTAGCGCGGCGCGCGATCGCGACCAAGGCCGCTGATCCGGGCCTTGATGACCGGTTACGTGCCTTTATCGGGCGCTCAGCCACCTTTGCGCTGCCTAACAAGAAGGCGGCATACGAACTGACTCATACCGTGTTTTACCTCTCTGAATACGGGCGACGTGATCCGGAGTTGGATGCGGGCGCGCGTCAGAGCCTGTGTTATGCAGGCATTCTGGCATATCTGGACCAAAACCTTGATCTGCTTGCGGAAATCTGTGTCGCACTGCGCCAGGCAGGCCAAGTTCCCAGCCCAATCTGGGAGGATGCGGTACGGAATGGCCTGAGTGGCTTCGAGGTGTGCCGTGATGACACGGCAAGCCTGTCGGATGATTACCACGAATATCTGGTGTCGACCTGGGCCACACTGATGATGGGGCTTGACGACAGCGGGCAGGCGGTGCCGGGGGGGCGGTGTCTGTTTCGCAAAGTGCAAGCGCCTGATGGTGCATTGCGAGCAATGTCAGCAGTCCTGATGAGCTTTGCCGGTCAGCGCAATCGCGAGTGGTCCCGGATGCGCCCGGGGGTAACGGAAATGCTCACCCCAGAGGCGATGACAGTTTTGCTGGCAGCAGAGCGATCGACGCCCCATTTCGATGCATTTTTTGAGCAGTTCGCCCGCGCCGAGCCTGCGACCATTTAGGTCTACATCGAAAAAGATGTGCCACAGCCACAAGAGCTGCTGGCATTTGGATTGTCGATCACAAAGCGGGCACCGATCAACTCTTCGGAAAAGTCGATGACCGCGTTGGACAGAAAAGGCAACGAGATCGCGTCCACGACCACCTTTTGACCCGACCCTTCCAGCACCAGGTCGTCCTCCTTGGGGGCGTCCAGCGCAATTTCATATTGAAACCCAGAACAGCCACCGCCCTCAACGGCCACCCGCAGGGCCTGCCCCTGATCCGCAGCACCGATTTCGGCCAGACGTTCAAAGGCGCGGGGGGTCACGGTGGGGGGCAATTGCATCTTGGTCTCCTGGGGCGCACGGGCGGTTTCATTTCCGCCGCAATCGCAATATATGGACAGAAAGAACAGGCGACAAGGATAAGGCAGATGTCCGCGCCCTATGCATGCGATCCAGCCCGCGCCCGGGGTCGGCGTTGGCCAGAGCAGGAGATGTCATTTCGCTCGTGTTTTCAACGCGATCGGGACAGGATCATTCATGCCTCGGCCTTTCGGCGGCTCAAGCACAAGACACAGGTGTTTGTCGAACACGAAGGTGATTATTTTCGCACACGTCTGACGCACTCGATTGAGGTGGCGCAAGTCGCCCGCACTATTGCAGGTGCGCTGGGTCTGAACGATTGCCTGACCGAAGCTGTGGCGCTGGCCCATGACCTGGGCCATCCCCCTTTTGGACACACGGGCGAGGACGCGTTGCAGGCGCTGATGGCGCCTTATGGCGGCTTTGATCACAACGCCCAGGCAATCAAGATCGTCACCAAGCTGGAATGCCACTACGCTGATTTTGACGGGCTGAACCTGACATGGGAGTGTTTGGAAGGGATCGCCAAGCATAACGGCCCTGTCATCGGTGATTTGCCTTACGCATTGGCCGAATATGACGCGGAACACGATCTTGAGCTGTCCACCCATGCCAGCGCCGAGGCGCAGGTGGCGGCCCTGTCCGATGATATTGCCTATAACAACCACGACCTGCACGACGGATTGCGCGCAGGCCTGTTTCGTGAGGATGACATCATGGGCTTGCCGATCATCGGGCCAGCCTTTGCCGAGGTGGATGCGATGTATCCGGGGCTGGAGGCCAGCCGCCGCCGTCATGAGGCACTGCGCCGGGTTTTTGGCGCAATGGTCAGCGATGTTGTGTCCACGTCCAAGGCGCTGTTGGCGGACAGTGGTGCAACCTCTGCTCATGACATCCGCCATTTGGGTCGCCCCGTGATCCGCTTTTCCGAAACGCTCTGGGCCGATCTCCAACATATCCGCAAATTCCTGTTCCAGAACATGTACCGTGCACCTTCGGTAATGACGAAGCGCGCGGAAGTTACCGTTGTGGTCAACGACCTCTTTCCATTGTTCATGCGCCAACCTGACCTCTTGCCCCAAGACTGGTCACGGGGGATCAACACCCAAATAGAGACCGCACTGGCCCGCAGCGTGAGCGACTATATCTCTGGCATGACGGATCGCTATGCCTTGCAGGAACATGCCCGGTTGATGGGCTAGGCCGCCTGCGCGCTTGACGTTAAGGGGCCGCATGGTATTGCCGCAGATGAACGTCAGATATCAAAGAAGTCCCATGAACCTGTTTGCCGACATCCGCGCCCTTGTCCTGTCCAATCTGGACGCCATGACCAAAGATGGCGTGCTGCCCGAAGGACTGGCTACCGATAATGTCACGGTCGAGCCGCCCCGCGATGCCGCCCATGGGGATATGGCAACGAATGCGGCGATGGTTCTGGCCAAGCCCGCAAGGATGAAGCCGCGCGACATCGCCGAGGCGCTGGCTACACGGCTGGCGGACGATCCCCGGATCACATCGGCCGAAGTAGCTGGGCCCGGGTTTTTGAACCTGCGGTTGGCACCGAGCCTATGGCAGGGCGTCATTGGTGCCGTTCTGGCAGCAGGTGCGGATTACGGCCGATCGACCATGGGGCAGGGCAAAAAGGTCAACGTCGAATATGTCTCTGCCAACCCGACGGGGCCTTTGCATGTCGGCCACACCCGGGGGGCGGTGTTTGGGGATGCGCTGGCGTCCCTGCTGGATTTTGCCGGCCACGAGGTGACGCGTGAATACTATATCAATGACGGCGGCGCGCAGGTCGATGTGCTCGCCCGGTCCGTGTACCTGCGCTATCTCGAAGCGCATGGGCAGGATGTGGCTTTCCCCGATGGCACCTATCCAGGCGACTACCTGATCGAGGTGGGCGAGGCGCTCAAGGCCAAGGTGGGCGACGCCTATGTGGACAAGGGCGAGCAATATTGGCTGACGGATGTGCGCGAATACGCGACTGACGCGATGATGGACCTGATCCGCGCGGATCTCGCCGCTCTGGGCGTGAAGATGGATCGCTTCTTCTCTGAAAAGTCGCTCTATGACACCGGCCTGATCGAGGCGGCTCTTGCGGATTTGCGCGAAAAGGGCCTGATTTATGAGGGCGTGCTTGAGCCGCCAAAGGGCAAAAAGCCTGAAGACTGGGAACCGCGCGAGCAAACCCTGTTCAAATCCACCGATCACGGTGACGACGTGGACCGGCCCGTGATGAAATCCGATGGGGCCTGGACCTATTTCGCACCCGATATCGCCTACCACTTTGACAAGGTGCAGCGCGGCTATGACGCGCTGATCGACGTCTTTGGCGCGGATCACGGCGGCTATGTCAAACGGATGAAGGCGGCGGTTTCCGCGTTGTCGGGCGGTTCTGTGCCGCTCGATATCAAGCTGACGCAGTTGGTGAAGCTCTACAAAAACGGCGAACCTTTCAAAATGTCCAAGCGGGCCGGAACCTTTGTGACTCTGCGCGACGTGGTCGATCAGGTGGGCCCCGGTGTAACACGGTTCCATATGCTGACGCGCAAGAATGACGCGCCGCTCGACTTTGACTTCGACAAGGTCCTGGAACAGAGCCGCGAGAACCCGGTGTTTTATGTCCAATACGCACATGCGCGCGTGACCTCTGTTTTGAACAAGGCTCGTGAGGCTGATGTGGCTGTGGATGATGCGGTGCTGGCCGCCGCAGACCTGAGCAAGTTGGATCACGAGGCGGAACTGGCGCTGGCGGCCAAGCTGGCCGAATGGCCGCGCCTTGTGGAAACAGCGGCGCGTAGTAATGAACCGCACCGGATCGCCTTCTACCTTTATGACCTTGCGGGCACGTTCCACGGCCTCTGGAACCGGGGCAATGACGTGCCGTCCTTGCGCTTCCTTCAGGATGATGCTGCCACCTCTCAGGCAAAAATCGCCCTTGCGCGGGCCTGCGCCGTTGTAATTGCAGCGGGCCTTGGTATTCTTGGGGTTGAACCAGCCAAAGAGCTGCGTTGACCCCGTAATAGGGGCACCACAGGCGACAATCATCAAGATGACCCGCGCGGGCACGTATTCGCATGGGCAACGAGGCAGAGATGGCAAATATGCACTATACCCATGACCTGGGTCATGTGGGGTATTCCGCGCCCGAAGGCTATGACAGCCAGGATCAGGCGGCCCCGTACGCGCAATCCAACATGTTGAAAAATATGACGAATATCGCGGGCGCGGTGGTGTCTCTGGCACTGATCGCGGGCGTGTCTGTCTGGGGCTACAAACTGGTTATGCGCGATGTGTCGGGCATTCCGGTGGTGCGCGCGGCAGGCGGCGAAATGCGGGTCCGCCCGGAAGAGCCAGGCGGCCAATTGGCCCGAAACACCGGACTTTCCGTCAACGAGGTTGCTGCCGCAGGCGAGGCTGCCGCTCCTGCCGACCGCCTTGTTCTGGCCCCACGCCCCGTCGATTTGGCCGAAGAAGACGTGCCTATGGCCTCTTTGATGGTGGCACCCGTGCAACAGCCTGAACCCCTAGACGTTGGCGCAGCGCTGGAAGAAACCTCGCCCGATATAGACGTGACCGCAGCCCTGCAGGGCGGATCTGTCGAAGATCTGGTCAATCAATTGACTGCAGGGGTTGAAGCCATCGACGTGGCCCCAACGCAGGCTGCCGAACCTGCCCCGGTGGCCACGACGGTCACGGCACCGCAGACGACACCGACCGTTACGATCACCGGGCCAGGTCCTTCACAATCGCGCCGCCCGCAGTTGCGACCTGCAACAGCCCCGGCCGTAGTTGTCCCGGCCAGCGCGCCTGTGGCCGTAACGACAGCAGAGCTTGACGCCAGCAGTATCCCCGCTGGCACTCGCCTTGTTCAACTGGGTGCCTTTGCCAGCGACGAAATCGCGCGGAGCGAATGGGACAAGATGCAAGGGCGCTATGGCGAGTATCTGAATGGCAAGGACCGGATCATTCAAAGGGCTCAAAGCGGTGGGCGCATCTTTTACCGCCTGCGCGCACATGGGTTCACGGACCTGAGCGATGCGCGCCGCTTTTGCTCGGCCCTCGTGGCCGAAGGTGCAGACTGTATTCCGGTGGTCACACGATGAATTTCGGGGCGACCATCCTGGACGCGGATGGTTTGAGGCTCAGCAAGGACGAGATTGCGTTTTTCCGCGACGCCGACCCGTTTGGTTTTATCCTCTTTGCGCGCAATATCGACACGCCGGATCAGGTCTATGGCTTGTGTTCCGAGTTTCGCGATGCCGTGGGCCGCGACGCGCCCATCACCATTGATCAGGAAGGCGGGCGGGTGCAGCGGTTACGCGGACCCACATGGCGCGAATGGGCGCCGCCCTTGGATTTTGTCCGCGCCGCAGGCGATGAGGCCGAGCGGGCCATGTATATCCGTCACCGCCTGATTGCCCACGAATTGCGCGCGCTGACCATCGACAGCAACTGCGCACCGATGGTGGACATCATCGTCAAGGAAACGCATGATTTTCTGCGCAATCGCTGCTATGGTGCGTCCCCGGGTGACATTGCCCTATTGGGCCGAGCAGCCGCTGACGGGATGCTTGAAGGAGGGGTCTTGCCTGTTCTCAAACACATACCCGGCCATGGTCGCACCGATTTGGACAGCCATTTTGACCTGCCACGCGTGGATGTGAGCCTCGACACCCTTCGCGAAACGGACTTTGCGCCGTTTCGGGCCCTTAATGATCTGCCCATGGGTATGACGGCGCATGTGGTTTACGAGGCGGTAGACGAGCAGCCCGCGACGTTGTCGGCGGATATGATGAGGCTGGTGCGCGATGATATCGGCTTTGACGGGCTGATCATGACCGATGATATCGGCATGAAGGCCTTGAGCGGGACACCGGGTCAGATCGCCACGCGAGCGCTGGCCGCAGGCTGTGACGTGATCCTACATTGCAACGCGCCTTTGGCCAAACGGGTCGAAACCGCCAATGCGGCGGGCCAGATGACCGATGCCGCTCAGACCCGTGCGGAGGCAGCTCTTGCTGCCCGCCGCACCCCCGACGACATTGACATTGCCGAGCTGAACGCCGAACTTGAAGCGCTTTTGGCCTGAGGCCAAGCAATCGGGCAGGGCGCATGGCTGACGACACTTTTGAGGAAGACAAGATTTCTGTCGCCGAACGCCTCGCTGCCGAGGCGCTCATCATTGATGTTGATGGGTATGAAGGACCATTGGACCTGCTGTTGACGCTCAGTCGCACACAAAAGGTGGACTTGCGCAAGATCTCGGTCCTGCAGCTTGCGCGGCAATATCTGGCCTTTGTGGAAAAAGCCAAGGCGCTGCGGCTGGAATTGGCTGCCGATTATCTGGTGATGGCGGCCTGGCTCGCCTTTCTGAAATCTCGCTTGCTGTTGCCCCCTGACCCCACAGAAGAAGGGCCATCTGGCGAAGAATTGGCGGCGCATCTGGCGTTTCAACTCGAACGTCTGCAAGGGATGCGCGATGCCGCCGCCCGTCTCATGGCCCGCGACCAGTTGGGGCGCGATTTCTTTGCGCGCGGCCAGTCCGAAATGGTCACCCGCGTGCGCAAGGTGACTTACACTGCTACGCTTTTGGACCTGATGCAGGGCTATGCCCGCATCCGGACCCGCGACGAATTTCGCCCCTTTGTCATGGACCGTGACGCGGTGTTCACGATGGAACAGGCGCTGGACCGTATGCGTGGGCTGATCGGCTATGCAGGCGAGTGGACCGACATCCTGAGCTATCTGCCCGAAGGGTGGGAGGTGGACCCCGTGCGCCGCCGGTCCGCAACCGCCGCGACCTTTGCCGCCTCGCTTGAGCTGGTCAAGGAAGGGCATCTGGAAATTCGTCAAAACGACGCCTTCGCGCCGATCCATTTGCGCAAACGAGATGAAGACCGTGACAGAAGCACCTGAAGAAAAAGAAGAAAGCCTGTTCGAAGCGCCCCCGATGGCTGAACAAGAGCGCATGATCGAGGCGATCCTCTTTGCCACCGCAGAGCCGATCACCCTGCGCGAACTGGAAGCGCGCATGCCTCATGGTTGCGACCCTGCCGAGGCGATGGTGCACCTGCGCAAACGCTATGAAGGACGCGGCGTGCATGTGACCAAGATCGGGGACGCCTGGGCTATCAGAACTGCCGCCGACTTGGGCTTTCTCATGCAAAAGGAAACCGTCGAGACCCGCAAACTGAGCCGTGCGGCGATCGAGACGCTGGCCATCATCGCCTATCACCAACCCGTCACCCGGGCCGAAATCGAGGAAATCCGGGGCGTCAGCGTGAGTCGGGGCACGGTTGACCAGTTGCTGGAGTTGGAATGGATCCGCTTTGGCCGCCGCAAAATGACCCCTGGCCGCCCGGTGACCTTTGTGGTCACCCAATCTTTCCTTGACCACTTTGGGCTGGAAAATGCACGTGATCTACCGGGCCTCAAGGAATTGCGGGCAGCCGGCTTGTTGGAAAACCGGCCACCTCCCGGCACCTTGCCCGGGCCAGAAAGCGACGAAGACGAGGAAAGCAGCGAAGGGCAGTCCGAACTTTTCGAGGATTGAGGTGCCAAGGGGCCTGAAAATGGCCGCATTCTCTGTTATATGTTGCCCGAGGCAAAAAAGGGGCAGACCCATGAACGTCAACCAGATCATCAACATGATCATGAAGATCGTGATGCGCAAAGCGATCAGCAAGGGCATCGACGCAGGCGTGAACCGCGCGACCCGGGGCCGCAAGCAAGCGCCCCCAATGGACATGGATGAAATGGACGGCACTGGCCCCACACAGGCCGAAATTCGCCAGCAACGCCAGGCCAAACGGGCCGCCCGTCAGGCGCGCCAGGCGGCGAACCAGTCGCGTGACAGCTGAACCGGCTAACGCTCTGTCGAAAGTTTAATGATGTAGCGGACGCGCCAGTCATTAACCGGTGCGAAAGTGCTTCGACAGTTTCAGGCCTTGGCCCTGATAGTTCGACGCAATCCCCGACCCGTAAAGCTGCGCGGGCCGCTCTGCCATCCGCTCATAGATCAACCGACCGACGATCTGGCCATGTTCCAGCACAAATGGGGCCTCGTGGCAGCGGACTTCGAGCACACCGCGTGATCCCGCGCCGCCAGCGGCATTGTGACCAAAACCTGGATCGAAAAAGCCCGCATAATGAACCCGAAATTCACCAACCATCGCGAGATAGGGGGCCATTTCGGCGGCATAGTCGGGCGGGATATGCACCGCCTCGCGGCTCACCAGAATGTAAAACGCGCCCGGGTCCAGGATGATGTGACCTTGGGTGCTGTGAACCTCTTCCCAAAACTCGGCGGGTTCGTAGTGGTCCAGATTGTCCAGATCAATCACGCCCGTATGCGGTTTGGCCCGGTAGCCCACAAGCGTCGAGCCGGGTAGGCGCAGATCGACGGAAAAGCCCAGGCCGTCATCAATCACCGCTTCACCATCCACCAGCGGCGCATCGGCATGCAGTGCGGTAAGGTCGGCGTCGCTCAACATCGCGTGGCCTGATCGGAACCTGATCTGGTTCAGGCGCATACCGGGTCGAACCAGGACAGAGAAAGAGCGCGGGCAAATCTCGGCGTAAAGTGGGCCGTGATAGCCAGGCGGGATACGATCAAATTCGGTGCCACCATCGGAGATTGTGCGGGTCAGGAGGTCAAGCCGCCCCGTCGAGCTTTTGGCGTTGGCCACCGCCTGCACGTCGTTGGGCAAGGCCAGACCTTCCATCAACGGCACGACATAAACGCAGCCTTTTTCAAGCACGGCCCCCTCTGAAAGGTCCACGCGGTGCATTTCAAACTCAAGCAGACGTTCGGCGACGGTCCGCCCGTGGCCCGCCAAGAACGAGGCACGCACCCGGTAAGCGACCTGCCCAAGGCGTAGATCAAGGCTGGCGGGCTGGATCTGAGCGGGGATGATCGCCGGGTCGGCGGCAATCTCGGCGCGCGCGATCATCTGAGTCAGTTGGGTGTCGGCAAGCACACCAGTCATCGCATTCCCTCGCAGGTCGTCTCAGGTTGACTGGCTGTGGCTGATAGCCGCAAAGGGGCGACCCTGCAAAACCCCGTAGCGCTGGGGCGGGTTGAATTGGTCGGGCTAGCAGGACTCGAACCTGCGACCTTCCGTCCCCCAGACGGACGCGCTACCAGGCTGCGCCATAGCCCGACTTGGCGCTTCTCATACCCGAATTCTGGCCGGGGGCAAGGGGGAACTGTCACGGAGTTGGAACTCTTTGTCAGGGATCGCGGCGGGCACTGGCCATCTGATCACGCAGGGCAGTTAGCTGTGCCAGAAGGGGCCGCAGAGCGCTGCGCTGCGACGATGTCAGCCGTGTGACGCGTGATACGCGGCTGAGTGGTGAGGGCGCAGCCTCAAGCGTGCTGTGATCGGGATCGGCAGGCACATCGACGATACGCGCGCGCGGTGCGGCGGGTGGTGCGGGCGCGGGCTCTGGGGCGGTGTCCTGGGCGGCTGGCGCAGGATCATGGGCCGGGGCATCGGGCACCGGAAACTCGCGGGATAGAAAGGACGGCAGCGGTGTTGAGGCAGCGGCAGGCTCTTCGACATCTGGCGTGGCGGACACGTCAATTGCAGGGGGTTGTCCTTCGGGCGAGTGGGCAAAAATCGGGGAAGCGTCTTCTGGCTCGGGCTCCGACGCCGCATCTGAAATCGCAAGCGGTTCTTCTGCGAATGGTGGGGCGGCTGCTTCAGGTTCTGGGTTAACAGCAGGCTCCGGCTCGGCGACCAACGACGGTTCTGGGTCGGCGGCCTGGGCAACCTGTGCCGGCGTTTCGACCTCCATTTGAACCTCGGCGGGTTCGTCCGGGGCAGGGGTCAGTTCTGGCTCCGGCTCTGAAAAGAGCGAGGGCGCCAGGTCAGGTTCTGCGGTCACATGCTCTTGCGAAGGCGTCAGCGGCGCCTCGGCCGTCATTGGGGGCTGTTCCTCCGGCTCAGGTTCCGGGTCGGGCAAGTTATAAGTCAGCGGCGCAGGGGCCGTGACGGGCGGGAAGGGCGTCACCGTATCTTCGGCGGCACTTGCCGGTGCCAACTCCGCCTCGACGAAATCGCTTTCGGCCACCAGATCGCCGTCAATCTGCGCAGCGGTTTCGTCATCCAGCGGGCCGGACATGTCGGCCACATGGGCCATGCCTTCCTCGCGCAGAATCTTTTGCACGCCTTTGATGGTCAGGCCATCGTCATGCAACAACTTGCGAATCCCACCCAGCAAAAGCATGTCTGCCGGCCGGTAATAGCGACGCCCGCCCGCCCGTTTGACGGGCTTGATCTGGGTAAATTTACTTTCCCAAAACCGCAGCACATGGGTTTGCACACCCAGCCAGTCAGCCACTTCAGAGATGGTGCGAAAGGCGTCTGCGGATTTGGACATCAGATCAGGATTTGTTACCTGATGCGACCCGCTCTTTCATCAGATGTGATGGGCGAAAGGTCAGCACGCGGCGCGGATTGATCGGTACTTCCTGACCGGTCTTTGGATTGCGGCCGACGCGAGCCGACTTGTCGCGGACCGAAAAGGTGCCAAAGGACGAGATTTTGACCTGCTCGCCTTTTACCAAAGCATCGGACATGTGGTCCAAAACGCTTTCCACCAATTGCGCGCTTTCATTGCGCGACAAACCCACCTCACGAAACACCGCTTCGCTCAGGTCCATGCGGGTCAAAGTCTTGTCTGCCATCATGTTTCCCCTTTGGCAAAGCATAGGGCCGTCACAAAATCCGAGTCAATATCAATGGCTTGGAAGGTTGGCAAAAGGCGGCTTTGCGGTGAATTTCCCGTGAAGCGGGTGTGAATTTCGTGGTTTTCTACCAGCGCAGGACCACTGCTCCCCAGGCCAGACCACCGCCAATGGCCTCGGTGACCAGCAAATCGCCCTCTTTGATCTGGCCGCGGTCGCGTCCAACCGACAGGGCCAGGGGAATCGATGCAGCCGATGTGTTGCCGTGATCCTGGACAGTCACGACGACCCGGTCCATTGGCACGCCCATCTTTTTAGCGGTGCCCTGGATGATGCGGATGTTGGCCTGATGAGGTACGATCCAATCGACATCATCGGCGGTTACACCTGCCCGGTCCATGGCGGTGTGCGCGGTCGAGGCCAGCTTTTCCACCGCGTGGCGAAAGACCTGATTGCCCTGCATCCGCAGATATCCGCTTGTGCCCGTGCTGACGCCGCCATCCACATAAAGCAGATCGCGGTGCCGTCCGTCCGAATTCAGGTCCGTGGCCAGAATACCCCGATCCTGTGCCGTACCAGCGCCGTCTTGAGCCTCAAGCACGAGCGCACCGGCACCGTCGCCAAAGAGCACGCAAGTGCCCCGATCGGTCCAGTCCATGATCTTGCTGAAGGTTTCGGCCCCAATGACGAGGACTCGGCGCGCCTGGCCCGAGGCAATCAGCGCATTGGCGTTGGACAGCGCATAGATGAAACCGGCACAGACGGCCTGCACATCAAAGGCAAAGCCGCGGGTCATGCCCAATTGGGCCTGCACCATCGTCGCAGCAGAGGGAAAGGTCAGGTCTGCCGTAGAGGTGGCCAAAACAATCGCATCCACATCATCCGCTTCAAGGCCCGCATCGGTCAGCGCAGCCTTCGCCGCAGCGGTTGCCATGGTTGAGGTTGTGTCGTTATCGGTGGCGAAATGCCGTCGCTCAATCCCGGACCGTGAACGGATCCACTCATCCGTGGTGTCTAGCGTCGCCTCAAACTCGGCATTGTCCACGACGCGGGTCGGAAGGTAGTGCCCGACGCCCCGAACCACTGCGCGCAAAGTCATGTGTTATTCTCCTTGGCGGGCGTGTCGTCTGGCGCGGCCTCGCTGCCCGGTGTGACATGTGCGACCCGTGCGGCCAATTTGTCGTTAAAGCCCAGTTCCGCCAATTGAGCGGCCAGCTTGATCGCAGCAGATACACCCGTTGCATCCGCGCCGCCATGGGATTTCACCACCGTGCCGTTCAACCCGAGGAACACGCCGCCGTTGACGCGGCGGGGATCAATGCGGCGTTTCAAGCGCTGCAAAGAGGTAAAGGCCAGTAGCGAGGCCAGCCGTGAAAGGGGCGAATAGCGAAAGGCCTCGCGCAAGAGATCGCCGATCAACCCAGCCGTGCCTTCGCCGGTTTTGATGGCGACATTGCCGGTAAAGCCGTCTGTGACAATGACGTCGGCCACGTCACCCGGGATGTCGCCGCCTTCGACGAAACCGACAAAGTCGAATTCGGCGGCCTCTGCCTGGGCGCCGATCAACTCATAGGCTTCTTTCAACTCAGCGCGGCCCTTGTGCTCTTCGGTGCCGACATTCAGCAAGCCAATGCGCGGGCGGGGCAGATCCAGGCCGTTTCGGGCATATGAGGTGCCCATCAGGGCAAAACGCAGCAAGTCATCGGCATCGGCCCGTACATCAGCACCCACATCCAGCATCACATTGAAGCCTTGGGGGTTCCGGCTGGGCCACAAAACGGCGATGGCGGGTCGGTTCACGCCGGGCAGCTTGCGCAACCGGATCATCGACAGCGCCATCAGGGCACCGGTATTTCCGCAACTGACGGCCACGGTGGCCTCGCCTGAACGCACGGCCTCAACGGCCGACCACATGGATGTACCCTTGCCGTTGCGCACCACGTGGCTGGGTTTGTCCTGCATGGTGACGACATCGGCGGCGTCGCGAATCTCGACACGGTTGATCAGGTTCTTGCGGCGCGCGACAAGACGCTCTAGCTCGTCCTTGGGACCGTGGAGAATGAACCCCAATTTGGGGTTTTTCTTGGCGGAGATCGAACATCCAAACACAACAGAGGCGGGGCCACTGTCCCCGCCCATTGCGTCAACTGAAAGTATGATGGGAAAGGCAAGTTGCCCGTGTTGATCGGCCGGATCGGTTTTTTGGGCCGTCATCGGGGCTGTGCCTGCCTTTGCTTGCGTCGCGCCGTTCAGGCCGCGTCGTCTTCCAGATCAACCTCTTCAGTCATAGCGACAATTTCGTTGTCGTCATAGTGACCGCACGCCGCACAGATGTGGTGGGGGCGTTTCAACTCACCACAGTTGGGGCATTCGTTGGGGTTGGCGGGGGTCAAGCTGTCATGGCCACGGCGGTTGTTGCGACGCGACTTGGACACTTTATTCTGTTGCACAGCCATTGGAATGGGCCTTTGAATTTCGGGCAGCGCCGCAACGGGTGCGGATGCGTGTTTCGGGTTGCCCTGCAGCGGGCACGAATTGGATCGACCGGATGTGGGCGTGACGTGCGTTTAGGCAAAGGCCCCGGGCATGTCCAACCCAAAATGTCGTGAAAGCGCGAAAATACGCATCTTTGTCTTCGGTGCAAGCGGTTTTCTGGCTTAGCTGTCGTCGTCACCTTCCAACTTGTCCTTGAGGGCGGCCAGACCGGCAAATGGTTTCATGGCTTGCGCTGTCAAAGGGGCAGCGCCGGGTTCGGTCAACACGGTCTCTGGCAGCGGTTCGGCGTGATCGGCACGCGGATAAAGGGGCAGCGACAGGCTGAGGGCTTCGATCATGACGACTTCGGGGTCGATCCACTGCGTCAAGGGTTCCACTTCGTCGTCTTCGGGCATCTCGACCTCGGGGGCATCCACCTCCTGAAGGTCGCGCACGTAAAGGCGGCGCACAGGTACGTCGATGCGGGTTGTCACAGGCTTCAGGGTTACACCGCATGGCTGGGTTACTGTCGCGCCCAAAGTGCCGGACAATAACCAATCGGTCGCGCCATGCCCACGCACCTCGCCGCCAAAGCGCAATTTGCGCAACCCTGACAGCGCCAACTCCTCGGCGATGACAACCATGGCGGCCGCGTCCGGCTGCACCAAAAAAGGGGTCGCGGCGTTTTGTGCCAAGGCGGAAACCCGAAGTGCGGCACCCGAGGGAGGAGACTTGGACATGAGGCTGATACTTTCGTTTCTTGAACCGGAGGCCATCCTTGAGTAAGTCGAGATAAAAGCCCCGTGCCACATGAGCAAGGGGCAAGACATACCAAGGGGGGCCGGCATGCGGACCTTAGCACCGTTGATCGCACTGATGACCGCCGTGGTTCTGGCGGGGTGCTCGGCCACCTATCGCAACCACGGCTATATCCCGCCCGAGGAAGAATTGCAGGAACTTGTCGTCGGCATCGATACCCGCGCCACGATTGAGGACCTTGTTGGCCCGCCCTCGTCCGGCGGAGTACTTGAGAACGGAAATTACTTCTATGTGCGCAGCCGGACCAAGACATTGGGGCTGCGCGCACCGCAAGAGATCGAGCGTCAAGTGCTTGCCATGAGCTTTGACGGTGAAGGGGTACTGGCCAATATCGAACGCTTTGGTCTTGAGGACGGTCGCGTCGTCAGCCTGTCGCGCCGTGTCACCTCAAGCAGCGTGAACGACGTGTCCTTTATCCGACAGCTGCTGGGCAATATTGGCCAGATCGGGCCCGAGGGCGCGTTTGGCGGTTGATCACCGTCACGCTTCTGACACATCCTGTGTGCTAAGCGGCGGCCAAGCAGGGCGCCGAAAGGGCATGGCATGATCGCTTTGAAAAAGGGCCGTTACAGCACGCGCGAAGCCCAAGGGCCGGGCGACATCGCAGCGGCACAGGCGCTGCGGGCAAGGTGTTTCGAAGTGTCATCGCCGCGTGATTCAGATCCTTATGATGCAAAATGTACTCATATACTGGTCCATTCCGAGGCCGACAGTCGGCTTGTCTGTTGTTTTCGGATGTTGCCCCTGACCGGAGCGGAGATCGCCCAAAGCTATTCCGCACAGTACTATGAGTTGGATCGGCTGGCCGCCTTTGATGGCAAGATGGTTGAAATGGGTCGCTTTTGCATCGACCCCAACCTAAGTGACCCGGACATCTTGCGCGTGGCTTGGGGGGCTATGACGGCCTACGTGGATGCCAACGGGGTCGAGCTGCTCTTTGGCTGTTCCTCTTTTGCGGGTACGGATACTGCCGATTACCTGGACGCTTTTGCCATGCTCAAAGCCCGGCACCTCGCCCCCAAGCGCTGGTTGCCTCGGGTCAAGGCCCCGCACGTCTTCAAATACGCCGCCCGCTTGCGCCGCAAACCGGATATGAAAAAGGCGATGTTGCGTATGCCGCCGTTGCTGCGGACCTATCTGTTGATGGGGGCGTGGGTGAGCGATCATGTGGTGGTCGATGACCAGATGAACACGCTGCATGTCTTTACCGGGGTCGAGATCGGGGCGATTCCCCCCGCTCGCAAACGGCTGTTACGCGCCGTTGCCGGGTGACTTGCGTATATCCAGAGCGCTGAATTTGCATATTTTTGGAACAATGAAAGCATTGGCCCGTTGCGGTTGACGGCCCTGACCGGACCCTCTAGCTGGCGCGCATGGCACGTGTTCCTCTTTTGCAGCTTTCCGACATCTCCCTGACCTTTGGGGGCGATCCTGTTTTTGACGATCTGTCCCTTGTTGTCCAACCCGGCGACCGGGTGGCCTTGGTGGGGCGTAACGGGTCGGGCAAATCCACCTTGATGAAGGTCATGGCGGGCAATGTTGAAGTAGACCGTGGCGACATCGTTGCCGGGCCCGGCGTGTCTGTCGGGTATATGGAGCAGGACCCGGATCTATCGGGCTTTGCTACTCTGGGTGATTTCGCGGTGCATGGTCTGGACCCTTCGGAGATGTACAAGGTCGAGCGCGCAGGCGAGGGTTTGAAATTCGACCCGGCCCGTCCGGTCGAAACCGCCTCCGGAGGGGAGCGCCGTCGCGCGGCCCTGGCCAGGTTGATGGCCGAAGCCCCGGATCTGATGTTGCTGGACGAGCCGACCAACCACCTCGACATCGAAGCCATTGGCTGGCTCGAAGAAGAACTGAAGACGACACGGGCCGGTTTCATCCTGATCTCGCATGACCGCGCTTTCTTGCGTGAACTGACCCGCGCAACCCTCTGGATTGACAGAGGAATGGTGCGCCGTATGGAGAAAGGCTTTGACGCGTTCGAGGCCTGGCGTGACACCACCTGGGCCGAAGAAGACAGCCAGCGCCACAAATTGAACCGCAAGATCAAGGCCGAGGCCCGCTGGGCAGTGGAAGGGATTTCGGCACGCCGCAAACGCAATCAGGGTCGGGTGCGCGCCTTGCAGGATTTAAGGGCCGAGCGCGCGTCGCAGATCAAGCGGCAAGGTACGGCGGCGATGGCCTTGGACGCAGGGCCTAAGTCTGGCCGCAAGGTCTTGGAAGCCGTCGATATTTCAAAGACCTACGGTGAGAAGGTCATCCTCGAGCCGTTTTCCCTCAAGGTGCAGCGGGGTGACCGGATCGCCTTTGTTGGCCCAAATGGTGTGGGCAAGACGACGCTTCTCAACATGTTGATCGGCAAGACGGCACCCGACACGGGTACCGTGACCCATGGTACCAATCTGGAACTGGCCGTGTTCGATCAGGCCCGCGCGCAACTGGACCCCGATCAGAGCCTTTGGGACAGTCTGACCGGCGATCCTGACATGCGCGTGAGCGGCAAGGCCGATCAGGTGATGGTGCGCGGCAATCCCAAGCATGTTGTTGGATACCTCAAGGAGTTTCTCTTTGACGAGGCGCAGGCGCGCGCGCCTGTCCGCTCTTTGTCGGGGGGGGAGAAGGCGCGTTTGCTCTTGGCCAAGATCATGGCGCGCCAAAGCAACCTGTTGGTACTCGACGAGCCGACCAATGATCTGGATGTGGAAACGCTGGACCTGATGCAGGACCTGATTGGTCAGTATGACGGCACGGTTCTGCTGGTCAGCCACGACCGTGACTTCCTCGACCGCGTCGCCGTAACAACGATTGCGATGGAAGGTGATGGCAAGGCCACGGTCTATGCCGGTGGTTGGAGTGACTATCGGTCACAAAAGCGCGTAACTGAGACGATTGAAGTAAAAGCAAAAACAGGTACTTCCGGATCAAAGGTGAAGTCAAAACCTACCGAGAAAGCCGCTCTCAGCTTTACTGAAAAGCATCGCCTTGAGGCGTTGCCTGCAGAGATGGCGCGGCTTGAGGCCGAGATCGCCAAGCTGGAAGAATTGCTGAGCGATCCTGACCTCTTCACTGCGCAACCCGTCAAGTTTCAAAAAGCCACCGATGCGTTGGTCGCGCGGCACGAAAAACTGCAAGCCGCCGAAGAGGAATGGTTGGAACTGGCAGAAAAAGCGGAAGCTTAGAGGGGGCGGGCCGGATTGCCTGCCACCTTTGCGCCGGCCGCTATATCGCGTGTCACCACGCTGCCTGCGCCCACGATGGCGCCGTCACCAATGCTCACCCCGGGCAAGACGATTACATTTCCGCCGAGCCAGACGTTTTGACCGATGTGAACCGAGCGCGCGTTTTCAACGCCCGCACGCCGCTTGGAGATATTGGTATGGTGCGTTGCGCAATAAATCTGAACGCCTGGCCCGCAAAGCGTGCCAGAGCCGATATGCACAGGGGCCGAATCAAGGATAACGCAGCCGACATTCAGGAACACGTCGTCCCCGAGATGGGTGTTGAAGCCGTAGGAACAATGAAACGGCGCCTCAACTAGGCAATTCCTGCCATGGCTGCCAAAGAGGCGGGCCAAAGGCGTGCTGAGCGAACGCCGATCTGATGGGGCCAGCTGATTATGCGCATAAACGGCGTCCAGCGCCGCAACGCGCATCATTTCCAATTCGGGATCAAGGCACGTGTACCAGTCACCGGCCCGCATTTTTTCCAGCTCACTGGGCATCATCGCATCCTGAGCGCGCCGTCGAGCCGGATAACCTCACCATTGAGGTAGCCCATTTCCACGATGAAGCCGGCCAGACGGGCATATTCGTTCGGATCGCCGAGCCGCGAAGGGTTAGGGACATCTGCGGCAAGGCTCGCCTGTATATCATCGGGCAGGCCCGCCAGCATGGGCGTGCGGAAAATGCCCGGCGCAATGGCCATCACGCGAATGCCGGTGGAGGCCAGATCGCGCGCCATGGGCAATGTCATGCCGACAATGCCCCCTTTTGAGGCGGCGTAGGCCGCTTGCCCTTTTTGCCCGTCAAAGGCGGCGATGGAGGCGGTGTTGATGATGACGCCGCGTGCGCCGTCGGGCTCTGGCGCATTGTCGGCCATAGCTGCCGCGGCCAAGCGGGAGACGTTGAAGCTGCCCACCAGGTTGATGTCGATGGTTTTCTGGAAGGCTCCGAGTGGGTGGGGGCCATCGCGGCCGACCGTCTTGATCCCCAATGCGATGCCCGCGCAATTCACGGCAGCATTCAGACCACCCATGTCAGCTACGGCCTGATTGATGGCGGCTTGGACCGAGGCTTCGTCTGTCACGTCCGTCTCGGCAAAGAAGCCGCCGATCTCTTGCGCGACGATTCGGCCCCGGTCTGCATCCCGATCAAGGATCGTTACCGCGGCCCCGTGCGCTGCAAAATGCCGGGCTGTTGCCTCGCCAAGGCCGGATGCGCCGCCTGTGACTACCGCTCTGGTTGTGCTGAGTTCCATGGTCGAGACCCCTCCTTAGGATTTGAACACACGTTCAGTTATGCAAGGGATGCGTCTTCTGGCAAGCGGTCGTGATCCAAATGAGCACGCAAATGCGTGCACGACATTTTTTGTTTGGCGTCGCGCGGGGCGGCTAGCCCTTGTGAATCCAGCCACCGCCGTAGATGCGGCTGCTGTCGCGGTCGTAAAAGACGCAAGCCTGGCCCGGCGAAACGCCTGCCTCGGCCGAAACCAGTTCGACTGTTGCCTTTGTCGCGCTGATGGGGCGAATCACGGCATCTGTAGGGGGGCGCGTAGAGCGGACTTTGACTGCTACGTGCCATTCCGGCTGACTGTCAAAGGGGGCATCGCCCAGCCAATTTATCTCGCGCACCGGCACTGACCGGGTGGCCAGCATTTCCTTGGGTCCAACAATGACTTGCCGGGCGTCTGCGTCCAGTTTCACCACATAAAGCGGGTCAGCAAGCCCGCCAATCCCAAGTCCCCGGCGTTGCCCGATGGTATAGTTGATCACACCATCATGCTGCGCCAGAACCCGGCCGTTCATGTCCACAATGTCGCCAGGCGCGGCGGCCTCTGGCCGCAATTTGCGGATCACGGCGGCATAGTCGCCATTGGGCACGAAACAAATGTCCTGGCTGTCGGGTTTGTCTGCAACAGCCAGACCGTATTTGGCGGCCAAAGCGCGCGTGTCGTCCTTGGATGGCAGGTGCCCAAGCGGAAAGCGCAGGTAATCGAGTTGAGCCGCCGTGGTCGAAAACAGGAAATAGCTTTGGTCGCGGTTCGCGTCAGCGGCCGAGTGCAGTTCCGGCCCGGCATCCCCCATTTTCCTTTGAATATAATGACCTGTGGCCATGCAATCGGCCTCAAGATCCTTGGCGGTTTCCAGCAAGTCCTTGAATTTGACCCGTTCATTGCAACGGATGCAGGGTACAGGTGTCGCGCCACCCAGGTAGCTGTCGGCAAATTCGTCTATCACCGCGTCTTTAAATACATTTTCATAGTCGAGGACGTAATGGGGAAAACCCATTTCCTCGGCAACGCGGCGCGCATCATGGATGTCACGGCCGGCACAGCAGGCCCCTTTCTTGGCCAGCGCTGCCCCATGATCGTAAAGCTGCAAAGTCACGCCGACGACGTCATACCCCTGGCTTTTAAGCTCGGCCGCGACAACGGAACTGTCGACGCCGCCGGACATGGCAACAACGACGCGCGTGTCGGCGGGGGCTTTGGCAAAACCCAATGAATTGAGCGGACCGGTCTGGTCAAGCATGGCGTGTCTCCGGGGTGAGTTGAACGCATATATATGAAAATGCGAAATAGTCTCAAGGGCGCGTTTAACGGGTCATTAAAGGCGATTGCGCATGGTCGCCTCAAACAAATGACGTGAGCAGACCGATGTATTTGAAGAAAGTGGATGGGCCGCGTGCGGTCACGCTGCCGGATGGAACTGTATTGACGCAAGCCGATTTGCCGCCGGTGACGACGCGCCGTTGGGTGGCCTCGCGCAAGGCGGCTGTGGTGCGGGGCGTGATCTATGGCTTGATCAGCCAAGAGGGTGCGCAAGAGCGGTACGGGATCAGCGCGGAAGAGTTCGAGGAATGGGTGCGTGCGGTGTCCACCCATGGGGAGGATGCTCTCAAGGCAACGTCGGTTCAAAAATATAGACAACTTTAAGTTGTTATGTTACAATCCCGACAAGGGTAACGTGTGGTTAACCTTTTCGGTTCACGTTCAGTTCCAAGAATTGCCACCCCGATTGCGGAGATCGATAGAATGCGCGTGTTGCTTGTTGAAGACGACCCAACGACCTCGAAAAGCATCGAACTGATGCTGACCCATGCCAATCTGAACGTGTATGCGACGGATTTGGGAGAAGAGGGGATCGACCTTGCCAAGCTCTATGACTACGACCTGATCCTGTTGGATCTCGATTTGCCTGATATGAATGGTCACGAGGTGCTGCGCCAATTGCGGCTGGCCCGGATCGAGACGCCGATTTTGATCCTGTCCGGCGCGGATGATACTGAAAACAAGATCAAGGGCTTTGGCTTTGGTGCGGATGATTATCTGACCAAACCCTTCCATCGCGAGGAACTCGTGGCGCGCATCCACGCGATCATTCGCCGGTCCAAAGGGCACTCGCAATCGGTGATCAACACTGGCGACGTGTCGGTGAATCTGGATGCCAAGACGGTCAGCGTGGACAACAAAACCGTGCACCTGACGGGCAAGGAATACCAGATGCTCGAGCTGTTGAGCCTGCGCAAGGGCACGACATTGACCAAGGAAATGTTTTTGAACCACCTCTATGGCGGCATGGACGAACCGGAGCTGAAGATCATAGACGTGTTTATCTGCAAGCTGCGCAAGAAACTCACGACAGCAACCGGCGGCCACAACTATATCGAAACGGTATGGGGGCGCGGCTATGTCTTGCGCGACCCCGAACCTGTGGAAGCGGATGACGGCGAACGGCTTGCTATCGGAGCCTAAGGCGATCCCAACAATAACAACCGGCGTGCAGTTACTGCGTGCCGGTTTTTTTGTGCGATATGAGGCTGGTGTTTTTGAACTCCAACCCTGGAGATGACGGAAAGACTGGACCCCGGCGGGTGGCGGATTTATCTCTGTCCAAGAACCGCGCGCGAGGGATGACGTGACCGCTTTACCGGACCCCAACACTTTGTCGGAAGACGAAGCCAAAGCCGAACTGGCCCGATTGGCCGAAATCCTGAACGAAGCCAATACGGCTTACCACACGCAAGATGCGCCAGATCTTAGTGATGCAGACTACGATGCCCTGAAACGGCGCAATGCAGATATCGAGCGATTGTTTCCTGCATTGAAACGCGCGGACAGCCCTGCCGATCAAGTTGGCGCATCCCCGGCCGAAGGGTTCACCAAAGTGACCCACGCGGTTGCAATGCTTTCCCTATCCAACGTTTTTGATGATGCCGATGTAGGCGAGTTTGACGGGCGGGTGCGCAAGTATCTGGGTTTGAGTGCCAACGCGTCGCTCGCCTATACGGCCGAGCCAAAGATTGACGGGCTTTCGCTGTCCTTGCGCTATGAGAACGGCAAACTGGTCCAGGCGGCCACCCGCGGCGATGGCACTGTCGGAGAAAACGTCACCGCCAATGCACGCACGATCGATGATGTCCCGCACGAAATCGCTGACGCGCCGGAGGTTTTGGAAGTGCGGGGCGAAGTGTACATGTCACACCCGGATTTCGAGGCGCTGAATGTGCGCCAGGCCGAGGCAGGGGACAAGCAATTTGCCAATCCACGCAATGCTGCGGCGGGATCTCTACGCCAATTGGACAGCGCAATCACACGCGCGCGGCCACTTCGTTTTTTTGCCTATGCGTGGGGTGCGCTCAGTGCGCCGCTGGCCGAAACTCAGGCGGGCGCGATTGAACAGCTGGCCGCATATGGCTTCCAGACCAACCCGCTAACTGCACTGTGTGACGGTCCTGATGAAATGATCGCGCACTATCGCAAGATCGAGCAACTGCGCGCCGATCTTGGCTACGACATTGATGGCGTTGTCTACAAGGTGAACGATCTGGTGTTGCAAGGGCGGCTTGGCTTCCGCTCAACCACCCCCCGATGGGCAACAGCGCACAAGTTTCCCGCCGAATTGGCCTGGACGCACCTGGAGGCCATCGACATTCAAGTAGGCCGTACCGGCGCGCTCAGCCCGGTGGCCCGTTTGACGCCGGTGACCGTGGGGGGCGTCGTCGTATCCAACGCGACACTGCACAACGAAGACTATATTGCGGGCCGCGACAGCAAAGGCGCAGATATCCGAAACGGAAAAGACATTCGTGTCGGTGATTGGGTCCAGGTGTACCGCGCGGGCGATGTGATCCCGAAAGTGGCGGATGTCGACTTGGCCAAACGGCCCGAAACTGCCGTTCCCTTTGTCATGCCAGACCACTGCCCCGATTGCGGCAGTGCTGCCGTCCGCGAACCGGGTGATGCGGTGCGCAGATGTACAGGGGGGCTGGTTTGCCCAGCCCAAGCCGTTGAGAAAATGAAACATTTTGTTGGCCGCTCTGCCTTTGATATCGAAGGTCTCGGTGCAAAACAAGTCGAGCAGTTCTACGCCGATGGCTGGATCAAAGAACCAGCTGACATTTTCACGTTGCGCGACCGCTATGGCAGCGGGCTGCAACAGTTGAAAAATCGCGAAGGTTGGGGCGAGAGATCGGCAGCCAATCTCTTTGACGCCATTGATGAGCGTCGCGAGATCGGGCTGGGCCGGGTAGTTTTTGCCCTGGGGATCCGACATGTGGGCGAAGCTGCAGGCAATTTGTTGGCCGCACATTACCAAGACTGGCAGTCTTTCAGCACTGCAATGCGCACTGCGGCACTCGGCAATACGGCATGGGATGATCTGATATCCATCGACGGGGTCGGTGGCGTTATGGCCCAGTCTTTGGCGACCACGTTCCAGCAAGATGCGGAATGGGCCAGTATCGAACGATTGGCCGAACATCTGAGTATCCAAGAGGCCACGCGACCGGACACCAGCGACAGCCCCGTCGCGGGCAAAACCGTTGTGTTTACTGGAACACTCGAACGCATGTCGCGGGCCGAGGCAAAAGCCCGCGCCGAGGCGATGGGTGCCAAAGTGTCAGGGTCGGTCAGCGCCAAAACCGATCTGGTTGTCGCGGGCCCAGGCGCTGGTTCAAAGGGCAAAAAAGCCGCCGAATTGGGGATCGAAATGCTTGACGAAGATGGCTGGCTTGCGCTGATCGGCGCCGCATGAGCCGACCCGAGATCCTGTTTCCGCTCTTTGCCGGGCTCGAAACACTGGCCGGGGTTGGCCCGAAAACGGCCCAGAACATGGCGCATCTCGGTGTTACAGCGCCGCGTGACATCCTCTTTACCCTACCGCATTCCGGCATAGACCGGGCCCTGCGCGAGACTGTATCCGGCGCTGATCTCCCTTCAACCCTGACGGTAGAGGTGAAAGTCGGTGCACATCACGCCGCCCGCAATCGAGGAGGAGCGTACCGCATTCACGTTGAAGATGCTCAGACCAGCTTTCAATTGGTCTTTTTCCACGGGCGCAGTGACTATCTGGGCCGCGTCTTGCCTCAAGGCAGCACGCGTGTGGTGTCGGGCAAGGTCGAAATGTTCGATGGGATCGTCCAAATGGTGCATCCTGAACACATCGTATCCGTAGAAGACGTCGAAACCATCCCTGCGTTTGAACCCGTTTACCCCCTGACTGCGGGCGTTACGCAAAAAACGATGTTCAAGGCCAGCCGTGCGGCACTTGGACTGTTGCCTCAGCTCGGTGAATGGATTGATCCGACCCAGTTGGCGCAAGCGCGTTGGCCTGATTTCGCCGCAGCGATGACCTCGGCGCATACACCCGTATCGATGGGCGATCTGGCTGCGACAAGTCTGGCGCGAACCCGTTTGGCTTATGACGAATTGATGGCCCACCAGTTGACCCTCGCCCTCGCGCGCGCCTCCGAACGACGTGTACCGGGGCGAATGAGTGTTGGGGATGGGCGCCTTCAACGAAAGGTGCGCACGGCGTTGGAGTTTGCCGCAACTGGTGCCCAAGATCGCGCGATTGACGAGATTGCCCAGGACATGGCGCAAAACGTGCGCATGAACCGTTTGATGCAAGGCGACGTCGGCGCGGGCAAGACATTCGTGGCCTTCATGGCCCTCTTGGTCGCGGTCGAAGCGGGCGGGCAGGGCGTCATGATGGCGCCCACTGAAATCCTGGCGCGGCAGCACCTCGAAGGGTTACAACCCTTGGCCGAAAGCGCCGGTGTCGTGCTGGAAATCCTGACAGGACGTGACAAAGGGGTAGAACGGCGCGCCAAACTGGCAGCACTGGCCGCAGGCGACATCCATATTCTGGTTGGGACCCATGCGGTTTTTCAGGCGGATGTGTATTTTGCAGATCTGCGCCTCGCCATTGTTGATGAACAGCACCGTTTCGGCGTGCGGCAGCGGCTTGAATTGGGAAAAAAAGGGGCGGATGCGGATGTGCTGGTGATGACCGCAACGCCGATCCCGCGGTCGCTGGCACTGGCCCAATATGGCGATATGGATGTTTCTATGCTGGACGAAAAACCGCCAGGGCGCAAACCGATCAAGACAGCGCTGGTTAGTACGGGGCGCATGGATGACGTCGTGGACCGCTTGCGCGCCGTGATGGCAGAGGGGCGACAGTGCTATTGGGTCTGTCCTTTGGTTGAGGAAAGTGAAGCCGTTGATCTTACGGCTGCCGAAGAACGGTTCAAACGTTTGCGGGCGGCGTTGGGCGAAGGGGTTGTCGGACTAGTACACGGCCAGATGCCGGCCGCTGAAAAAGACGCGGCCATGGCGCGTTTTCAGGCGGGCGAAACCGGTGTTCTGGTTGCGACAACGGTGATCGAAGTTGGTGTGAACGTTCCCAACGCAACGATCATGGTAATTGAACGGGCCGAAACTTTTGGCCTCGCACAATTGCACCAGTTGCGTGGGCGGGTCGGGCGCGGCAGTGCGGCGTCAACCTGTTTGCTGATGTACCAGGCCCCACTGTCTGAGGCAGGGCAAAAGCGGCTTGAAGTTCTGCGCGAAACCGAAGACGGGTTTCGAATTGCCGAGACAGATTTGCAGATGCGTGGCCATGGCGATCTGATCGGAACCGCACAATCGGGTGTGCCCCGTTTTCGTATCGCTGACATGGAGCGGCACACCGCGTTGATGGCGATCGCCCAATCCGATGCGCGCAAACTGCTGGCCGATGATCCGACACTGGAAACACCGCGCGGGCAGGCGGCGCGCGCGTTGTTATGGCTGATGCGGCAGGATGAAGCGATCCGTTTGATTTCAGTAGGTTAGCAGTTTTGTTCTGAAAAGTTCGCAAATGTTCTTAAAAAGTTCTTTACCGATTGTTAATAATATGAGAACAAAGAGGCAACTCGAAGACGGAGACGCCAACATGATCACGCTACGCCACATCAAGGAAATCGCCACACGCGCCGAAGCAAATCTGCTTCAGGATGCAGTTGGGGCGGCGGCTTTGATGGTGATGTTGCTGGTTGGTTTGCACCTTCCGTCGTTGTTCTGAGTTCTGCCTGCGATCTTGCTTACGATCCCGCCCCGCGCCCGTCCCACATTGGCGCATCTTGGTCAGTCTCTGCCTGTCTGACCGAACCCTCGTTGCCTCGGGGTTTGCGGTATCTGTCCCAAGCAAGAATTGCTTTTCCTTGCGCCGCCATCCGCCCGGATGTGCGGCGCTTTTTTTGCCTAGAACGTGTAGGCCAGCCGCAGGCCACCCCAATGCTGTCCTCCGACCATGATCGGAGCGGACAGATCCTTCATCATCTTGAACGCGCCGCCGCCCATATCACGCCGGTAAACTTGTAGCAGAAACGGCGCAGTATTGCGCCCCGCCTTGAGGCCTACCCTGTCGTCAAAGATGCGCCTGTTGCGGCAATTGGCGGTGTTCCAGACAACGTCACTGCGCGGTGTTTGCGAAAACTTGCGGTTATGCGTCGGCAGGTAGCCGTTCACATCGACGGCGGCGCAAAACACCACCTTGGGATCAAATTCCAACGCGGGTTCAAGGATGTCCGGCAAAATCGCGTCAAAGACATCCACGTAACTCGTGCGCACCTGCTGTGGATCGGTGTTCGGAATAGGGACATACGTCCGGTCAAAAAGGGTGCTGGTCTGCAATTGGCCTGTGTCCAAGGCTTGCTCGATTGCGGCAGACACAAGATGAGCGCGGTTTTTTACGTAATCAATAAAGGGCCCGTCATCGGTCATGCCGCCCAAGGCTGCACTAGCTTGCACGATTTCCTCTGAGGTGTCGATCAACCGTTGCACGCGCCCATGGGCTTGCGTGATCCCGGTGCTGGTTGCAGTGATCCCGTTACAAATCCCGTTCATACCGGGCGCAAAGGCGTCAATCGCTGCGCGCACCGTTTCTGTCTGTGTATTGATTCGGGTTACTTGGGTGTCGGTGTCCGCCACCGATTGTTCCATCCGACCAAGAGCCAGATCGGTATCTTTGCTTTGGTCGAGAACGGCCGCGGCAGATTGCGCCACGCTATTTGCTTCCGACCCCAGGGCGGAAATCCACTGAGTAAGTGTCTCGATATTGGTGGAAATCTGGTCCGCTGCTTGTCGTGTTGCTTGTGACAATTCGTTGATGGCCTCAGCCACGACAGCAAAGCCGCGACCGCTTTCGCCCGCACGTGCCGCTTCAATCTTGGCATTGATGGCCAGGGTATTCACCTGCATTGCGATCGATGCAATTTGCGTGTTGTTGTTTTTAACCGCCTTCAACGTGTCGCTCACGTCGGCGCTGCGGTCAGACAGGTCTTGGACCCACGTGGCCACAGTGCGCGAGTTTTCCCCCAGATCACGAACCAAGGCCGCCGATTGGCTTACGTCTTGCGAAGTTTTCGTGACGGTTTGGGTCAAGTCCTGCGCGACTGCCTGCACCGCCCCATTGGCGGTCTTGATTTCGCCAGCACCATGTTCAAGCGTCGTCAGGGCGGCGCGTTGATCGCGCGCCCGCTCTTCGACCATGTCGAGAAAGCCTGCAATATCGACAATTTCATATCCCAACTCCGATGCTGCGCGGGCAAGCGCGTTCATCTGTGGAATTTCGGGAAAGTCGGGATGCGCCGTCATATGTGAACTCTTCGCTGGAGGTGCACATGCTCTAGCGCTGATTCCTTCACAATTGACTAATCTAGGATCAGGCGCAGTCTGATTGCAGGGCCAGTTCCATCGCCTCGACGGCAGCCTCAATGCTCAGGAGAATAGAGGCGTGGCGGTTCTTGTAATCGCGTGCAGGTTCTAAAACTTCGAACCCATCAAAAGGAGCGGAGGGAACGGGGCCGTTCTCTTTCAGCATGGCGCGCAGTGCGTCGCGCGCGCCGGTGACCTCCTCAAGGGTCCGTCCAACGATCGCGCCTCCAGTCACAGCAGCGGCGGCCTGACCCAAAGCGCATGCTTTGACATCTTGGCCAAAGCCTGAGATGCGCCCATCAGCGATTTGTACGTCCACCGTTACCGTGGAGCCGCACAACGGCGAACGTTTTTTAACCGTTGCATCGGGGGTATCGAGGCGGCCGTGATGCGGGATATCCGCCGCAAGGCCGAGGATGCGGTTGGAATATAGTTTTATCAGGTCGATATCGGCGGGCATGGCCCCTCCGCTCTGGTGTCGCGAATTCTTTATCCTTACATAAGCGGGCTCATCCCAGATGCAAAAGGTTTTGCTTATGTCCGACCCCGCTGCCGCCGTGACTTTTGACCCAGCCACTCTGAAATATGATGATCATGGCCTTGTGCCTGCAATCGCGCAGGATGTGACTTCGGGCGAGGTGCTGATGATGGCCTGGATGAATGCCGAAGCGGTGGCGCAAACGCTTTCCACGGGCCGTGTGACCTATTGGAGCAGATCGCGGCAGGCGTTCTGGATCAAGGGCGAAACATCCGGCCATGTCCAGGAACTGGTATCGTTGCGGGTGGATTGTGACCGCGATTGTCTGCTCATTCAGGTGCGGCAAAGCGGTCCGGCCTGTCATACGGGGCGGCGAACCTGCTTTTACACTGATGTAACAGCTGGTTCCGAGGTGGAGTTGATGTCGCCAATGTAGCGCGTCAGAGACCTATCATACGCCTGATATCATCTGGCGTGCACCCGTCATCCCGGTATTTTCTGATCGCGCGGGCATCATCGCGTTTGGCCAGCCGTTTGCCCGCTTGGTCTCGGATCAGAGCGTGGTGGTGATAGACGGGCTTGGGTAGGCCAAGAAGACCTTGCAACACCACATGGATTTGGGTCGCGTCAAAGAGGTCGCGCCCGCGCACCACATGTGTGATCCCCTGTTCCGCATCGTCCAGCACAACGCTCAGGTGATAGGAAGTGCCCATATCGCGCCGGGCGAGCACAACGTCGCCTACGGTTTCGGCAAGTGTATCATAATGCACATCAATTTGACCCGTTTCGCCGTTGGGACCGCTGCCTGTTTCTGAAAACTCAAGCAATGGTCGCGCACTCTGATCAGCCTGCAGTGCCTGCACGGCAGCGGCCATATCCAGACGCAGTGCGACGTTTTTGGGCCTAGGCGTTTGAGCTTGCGCTGACGTGTGCAAGGTACGGCAGGTACCTGGATAGACGATACCATCCGGACCGATCAGCGGGGCGCCTTCCTGCGGGGCCTGGGCCGCAGCAAAAATGTCGCGCCGATTGCATGTGCAAGCAAAGAGGAGGCCACGGGCCCAAAGCGTATCAAGGGCCTGATTATAGGCTTGCTGCCGCTGTGATTGCCGCATCACGGGCTCCGGCCACCGTACACCCAACCACGCAAGGTCGTCAAAAATCTGAGTTTCCCATTCAGGGCGCGCGCGGGCCCGGTCAATGTCCTCGATCCGCAACAGAAATGTGCCACCGTGCGCAATGGCCATATCGTGGGCCACGAGTGCAGAATAGGCATGGCCAAGATGCAAAGGCCCCGTGGGGGATGGTGCAAAGCGGGTCTTGAAAGTCACGCTTTTTCAAGAACGTATACGGTGGACTTCAAGTCAATTCCGGGAAGGTGAGCGCCATGTTGCTTGAACAAAAGTCGCGCCGCGCCGCAATCGGTCCACTCTGACACACCGCCTTCATTCTCGGGATTGGACAGGGCGTGATCGTTAAAGGAAAAGACCAGTTTGCCGCCAGAGTCCAGCTTGCGCATCAGCGTGTGCAGCACAGCGATTGGCGCGGCCCCGGCTCCGATCACACCGATGGCCGCCATGGCGCTGTAGGTGCCTTGGGCAAAAGGCAGGTCTGCATCCGCTTCTATCTGGTCCAGTTTGCGGTAAACACCTTTGGTGTCCGCGACCTCCAGCATCTCGGCCGACAGATCGAGGCCATCAATGGCTGCAAATCCGGCAAGTTTCAGTGCGAGGCCAGACAGGCCGGTGCCACAGCCAAAGTCCAGAATGGGCGCGCTTAGGTCATTGGTCAGGGATTTAAGTGCCTCTGCGCAACGGCCCGGTGTGGCATATCCGTTTTCCGCAACCTCCGCCTCGTAACTGGCGGCCCAGTCGTCATAAAGGCTGCGGGTCGATGCGGCGTCGCGGGCGGTGTAGGCTTTGTCCAGAAAGTTTGTCATGCGTCAAACTAGCCGTCACAAGCCCGGTCCGTCCAGTGGGTTGCACCTGCGGGACTGAGGGGCCAGCCCCTCAGACACCCCGGAGTATTTTTGAACAAAAGAAGATCAAGCCGCTTGTGATTGTGGCGCGAGCCAGTTTTGCCAGTCCGCCTTGGCGCGGTCGGTGTAGGCTTTGTATCGGTCCTTGCGACCGCGCCGTCCGCCCTTGAGGCCTTCGACCGGGGGGAACAGGCCGAAATTCACGTTCATGGGTTGGAACGTCTTGGCCTCGGCACCGCCAGTGATGTGCGTGATAAGCGCGCCCATGGCCGTAGTGTTGGGGGGCGTATCAAGCGAGCCGCCCAGCAACTCGGTTGCGGCCATCCGCCCGGCCAGCAGACCCATTGCGGCAGACTCAACGTAGCCCTCAACGCCTGTGATCTGGCCCGCAAATCGGACATTGGGCCGGGAACGCAACCGCATGTCGGCCGTCAGCAGCGTCGGGCTGTTCAAAAAGGTATTGCGGTGGATACCACCCAATCGGGCGAAGTTCGCGTTCTGAAGCCCGGGAATGCGTTTGAAAACATCCGTTTGTGCGCCGTACTTCATCTTGGTCTGGAAACCTACGATATTGTAGAGCGTGCCCAGCTTGTTGTCGCGGCGCAATTGTACGACAGCGTAGGGCTTTTGATCGGGCGCGTGCGGGTTTGTGAGGCCAACCGGCTTCATCGGGCCAAAGCGCAGGGTTTCGCGCCCCCGTTCGGCCATGACTTCGATGGGCAAGCAGCCATCAAAATAGCCTGCTGTCTCGCCTTCATGAAACTCGGTTTTCTCCGCCGCGAGAAGGGCGTCGATGAAGGCTTCGTATTGTTCCTTGGTCATGGGGCAGTTGAGGTAGGCTGTCCGCTCCTCCTCGGTTTCGCCTTTGTCATAGCGCGACTGCATCCATGCTTGTGACATATCTATGCTGTCGAAATAGACGATGGGAGCGATGGCGTCGAAAAAGGCCAGTGCCTCGGCTCCGGTTTCGGCGGCAATCGCTTGGCCCAGTGCCGATGAGGTGAGGGGGCCGGTGGCAATGATCCAATGGCCGTTGTCGGGCAGCTCGGTAATCTCGCCGTAGTCCACCGAGATGTTGGGGTGCGCCACTAGCGCGTCGGTCACCGATTGGGCAAATGGGTCACGATCCACGGCCAGGGCGCCGCCGGCCGGCAGGCGGTGTTTGTCTGCCGTCTGCATGATTAGCCCGTTTGCCGCGCGCATTTCCCAATGCAGCAGACCAACGGCGTTCTGTTCGCTGTCGTCAGAGCGGAAGGAGTTGGAGCAGACCATTTCGCCCAACAGGCCCGTCTGATGCGCAAAGGTGCCGACTTTGGGCCGCATTTCGTGAATGACCACCTGCACGCCCATATTGGCTGCTTGCCAGGCTGCTTCGGATCCGGCCATACCGCCGCCGACGATGTGAAGTGTGTGTGTCATGGGCGCGATGTAGGGCAAAGCCGTGTTGCGCGCAACGGATCGCGGCGGGGGAAATGCGGACGCGACGCATATGCGCGTTGATACATGTCAATCGGTGCGGTTGTCCGGAGGTTATGCCGTAAGTGCAGTTTGAATGGAGACGACGATGACTTACCCTAAATTTGCGCTTGCTCTGCTTGCGATGATCTTGGTGCAGGCCTGCGAAAACCCAGAGCGTTACCCCGTTTCGGGTGAAGCATGCGGCCCCGAGGATCCAGTTTTGGATCTGAGCGTAGAGGATTGCACACCACCCGTTTGATCGGACATGAAGCTGTGAATTTAGCAGGGAATTAAAGGGAGTTTTGGGGTCGCCGCTGCGGGGATGGTCGGTCAGTGAGAGGCTGACCTGGAGGGACCTTCCGCCCACGGCGACCCAAAAGTGTTACGGCTGTGTTAACCGTGTCCCATTTGTGCCTCATTTGCGCCCAATTTGCCAGACCTGAATTGGAAATAGTCCGGTCTCGATTTGGAAACAACGCATTGTCGTGGTGAATTTTAAGAGTTTTAACGTGGTTATTGCGACCAGTTCGGCGGCCGTTTTGCGATAAACGCGTCGATGCCCTCGGCGGTATCCCGGTCCAACATATTTTCGACCATGACAGTACCAGTGTAGGCATAGGCATCAGCGACGGGCATTTGCAGTTGATTATAGAACGCTTCCTTGCCGATTTTCACCGCCACACCCAGCTTGGACGCGATTTGATTGGCAAGTGTATTCGCCTCAATTGCGAGGTCGTCAGGGGGGACGGCGCGGTTGATCAGACCCGAAGCGGCGGCGCGATCAGCCTCGATGAACTCACCAGTGGTCAGCATTTCGAACGCTTGTTTTCGGGGGATGTTGCGGGACAGGGCCACCATAGGTGTTGAACAAAAGAGGCCAATATTGACGCCGTTGACGCCAAAGCGGGTGTCTTGTGCGGCCACAGCGAGGTCGCAGGTCGCGACGAGTTGGCACCCGGCGGCGGTGGCAATGCCGTGGACTTGGGCAATCACGGGTTGGGGCAGGGACTGCACCCGCGCCATCATCGCAGCACAGCGGTCAAAGAGGTCTTTGAAATAGGCCCGCCCGCCATCCTCATTCTGTCGGCCCATGGTCATCTGTTTCAGGTCATGGCCCGCGCAAAACGCCTTGCCTGCGCCGGACAGGACAACCGCGCGAATGCTGCTGTCTTCGGCGATCTCGTCCAATGCGCCGTGAAGTGCGGCAATCATCTCGTCTGACAGCGCATTCAGCCGTTCGGGCGCGTTCATTTGCAGATGGGCGACCGCGCCCGTGACCTCACGTTCCAGAATTGCCATCTTGCCCTCGTCCTGATTTGCAGCCCATCCTAAGGCATTGAACGGGAGAGGAAAAGCATGACCGTTGTGATGAATGCGGCCGAGATGAATGCGTTTTTGGGCAAAGTTTTTCTGGAAGTGGCAGGCGAATTTCATGTCGAAGAGGTCAGCGACGACGGCGTGACTTTGCGTTTATTGGTACAAGATCGACATTTGCGCCCTGGGGGTAC
Source organism: uncultured Tateyamaria sp. (assembly GCF_947503705.1). Classification (GTDB taxonomy): domain Bacteria; phylum Pseudomonadota; class Alphaproteobacteria; order Rhodobacterales; family Rhodobacteraceae; genus Tateyamaria. The sequence goes on from NZ_CANNES010000005.1 coordinate 286,732, forward strand.
AATCTCTGGGCCTGCAATGTTCGGGCTGGCGGATGTCACCGCCTATATGGTCACGCTCGCACAGATCGGGCCACGCGCGCTGGCCGTGACCACCAACTGTTCGATTGATTTTATGCGCAAACCTGCGGCGGGTGTCGATCTCATCGCCCATGGCCGCTTGCTCAAGCTGGGCAAGACGCTGTCGGTGTCAGATGTGTTGGTCTATTCCGAAGGGATGGACAAGCCGGTGGCGCGGGCCAGTCTGACCTATGCGATTCCGCCCGCAGGTGTCGATCTGCCTGACTAAATTATTGGGAAGAATAACAAAAAGCGGCCGGGACAAGCCCGGCCGAGAGGAAGAGGTCTGGCGGTCGCCACGGGGATGTCACATCCGCCAGAACACGCGCCGCGCCTCAAGCGAGGCCTCGGCAGGTGTCAATCCCACATCGCGCAGCTGATCCGGCGTCAGTTGCTGCAGCGCCAGGCGCGTGCGCCGACGTGTGGCCCATTTCGACAGGACCACAGCGACGCGGACAGCAATCAGCGATGCGGCCGGAATGCGGTTCTGCGCAGTCAGGTAAGCAAGGTGCGATGCGGGTGCAGTCATGTGGCGTGTCATGGGAAATCTCCTAAATTGTATTGACACAATGTGGCGTTATCGCCATGAAGTAACGATACAATGTGATTACTCATGACGCTATGGAAATATTGTAATGGATACAATTTGGCAGCCGAGCCTGTTGACGGGCCAAGGTCCCAAGTACAAGGCGGTCATGCAGGCCATCCGCGACAGCATTGCAGCCAATAGCCTCATGCCGGGAGAGAAGCTGCCCCCCGTCCGTGATCTGGCCTGGAAGCTCGGGATAACTCCCGGCACGGTGGCGCGGGCCTATACCTTGCTGACGGATGACGGGACGTTGGTGGCCGAAGTCGGGCGCGGCACGTTCGTTTCCGCACCCGATCACAAGGAACCGCTGTTGCGCGAATTGCCCATTGAGGTGGATAGCGCCACGCATAATGCCGAAGCGCAAGACGATCAGGTCAACCTGTTCTCGCCGCATTTGCCCAGCGTGGGGCAGGCGGGTTTGATCCGGCAATTGCTGGCCGAAGTAGCCCAGGATCCGCCATCGGGCGTGATGCATTACCCGACGCGGGTAGGTGGCAGACCAGCCCGCGCCGCTGCCGCGCGCTGGCTTGCCTCGCCTATGTTGGGGCCTGTCGGGGCGGATGACATCGTGTTGGCCCATGGCGGTCAGAATGCCATCATGCTGATCTTTCAGGCAGTGCTGCGCGGGCGCAAACCCGCCGTCCTGGTCGAAGAATTGGCCTATCCGGGCTTTCGCCGGGCGGCTGAACTGCTACGGGCAGAGGTCATTCCAGTGGCCATGGACGAGGCCGGCATTCTACCCGAAGCACTGGAGGCCGCGGCGCGCACGCATGACGCACAAATCCTGTGCACCTCGCCCGAAGTGCACAATCCCACCTGCGGCTACTCCCCTTTGGCGCGCCGCCAGGAACTGGCTGCCATCGCGCGCCGCTATGATCTTCAAATCCTCGAAGACGATTGCTACCGCTTGGGCGACGCCCAAGCCCCAACTTACCGCAAGTTGGCGCCAGAGCGCAGTTGGTACGTCTCGTCCTTGTCAAAATCGATCACGCCTGCATTGCGATTTGGTATTGCCGTGGCGCCTCCAGGGCAGGCCCCGACCCTTAGGCGCACGGCAGAATACGCGTTCTTTGGTCTGGCCACGCCAATGACGGACCTTTGTGCTAAGCTTTTGGATGATCCGCGCCTCGCGCCGGTTGCAAGCCGAGCGCGTGAGGAAATCGGCCAATACGTGCGCAGCGCGGTCAACATCCTGGGCGGCTATGATCTGGCGTGGCGTGCGGATGTGCCATTCCTGTGGCTGCGCCTGCCGACCGGTTGGCGGGCAGGGGCCTTTGTGCAGGCCGCCGAAACTCAGGGCGTGCGCATTCGGTCGGCCGAGGAATATGCCAGCCGCGACGCGCGTGTGCCCCACGCGGTACGTTTCGCGATCAATGCGGGCGTGAGCCTGAGCAGTTTTGAGGCCGCCATCGGACGTTTGCGCGACCTGCTGGACAACCCACCGGAGTTGATCGGCGTCTAAAGCAGACCTGCCGCCCCCCAGGCCAGTCCAAACCCAATGGCAAGGGCTGATAACAGTGCGGCATAGCCTGCCAATTTCCACTGAGAAAAAGCGCGCTCGCCATAGGTGCGCCCCTGCATGCCACAAACCACAACCTTTTTCGCCTTGCCCTTGTATGAGTAGTGCAAAATCCAGACCGGCAACAGAATGCGGCGGTAATGGATGCCACTGGTGTCCGTGTTGTAGCGGATGCCATGGACGCCAGATTTGCGGATATGTCGTTTGATCCGATTGCGGATCAGCAGACGTTTGTCATCCGCACTGGCGTCCAGACCGTCGGCCACATTTTGATGGTGCTGCTCGGCGGCAAATCCGGCAAGGTATCCTGCCCGGTAGGGCCGCAGGCGCGTGGGAGAAAAATCGTGTAGAATACCATCGCGGATCAGCGGCGTCACATGCCGCGAGGCGGGCACCAGCATATCGTCAAAGGACATGTGCATAGACCCTGATGTTTTGCGGACCACCGTTCGCTTGCCCTGTCGGACCTTGTAATTGGCCCAGTAGTCCACCGCCTCTTGGCTATCGAATGTCCAGAACGGCACATAAAGTCCGGCAACCCGGGCTTTGGCCACAACATCGTTCAGGTCGCTTGGGGCGGCGATCCGGCGACGGACCCAGGTTTGGGCAAATTTCTGTGCGTCTTGTTCGGGAACGCGAAATGGGATCAGGGCCATGGCGGCATAGGCGCTATCTTGGGTGTCAAGCACCACGGGGCCGTCGCAATAGGCGCAGCGTTCGCTGATCGACGGCCCGACAAAGCTGACGGCCCCGCCGCAGGTCTCGCACCGGTGCACTTGGGCCCCGATGGTCATGGGGGCCTCGGCCACTGGCGCATCGGGGTCAAAGGGAAACTCGGCGGCGGCGGCATCGTCCGCGTCCGTCTCCAGGCCCTGAACGTTGCCACAACTCAAACAGCTCAGCGCTTGAACCGCGGGATCATAGACGCATTGGCCCGCACAATTGGGGCATTGCAACTCAGACTGAAAGGCAGCAGGTTCCATGCTTAGTCGGAGTCCATGATCGCGACGGCAATCTCAAGCAAGACACGCAGGCGCAGCCAGGACCGATCAATCGCACCTTCAAGGTCCCCCGTGGCCCCCCAATCGCCGATCACGGTGGCGACAAACCAGGTGGTCATCAGCCAAAACGCGATGATCGACCAGCCGCCGATGCTGCGCAGCCACCCAGCCGAGCCCTGCTTCAGCTCGTGCTTGGCCTCATAGACGGTGATCAATTTGCGCACGACTGGAATGCCACCGGCCGTCGCACAGACAAGCAGGATAACAGTGGCCAGGATCGGGGCAAAAAGGGATGGGGTCATAGGGCAGGGGCTGTTTCATATCTTGGGCAGTGTTATGTGGCGTGGCGAGGCCGGGTTTGGCAAGGCGAGAATCCTCATGGTATAATGGGGTATTCAGATACCATAATTTTAACCTATTGTTTTTGAACATTTATACGTGATTGAACGCCATTGACCCGGCAATACCGCCCCCCTATAACCGCGCAATCCGAAATCCGACCCTTTAGGGATGCGACATATGAAAACCTTTACCGCAACACCTGCGGACATCGACAAGAAATGGATCATCATCGACGCCGAAGGCGTGGTGTTGGGCCGTCTTGCCTCGATCGTCGCCATGCGCCTGCGTGGCAAACACAAGCCTTCGTTCACACCCCACATGGACTGTGGCGACAACGTGATCATCATTAACGCTGAAAAAGTGCAGCTGACCGGCAAGAAACGCCAGGAGCATCACTATTGGCACACCGGCCACCCCGGCGGAATCAAGAGCCGTACCAAGGAGCAGATCCTGGAAGGCAAGCACCCCGAGCGCGTCGTGACCCTGGCCGTCAAGCGGATGCTGCCCGGCAACCGCCTGAGCCGTCAGATCATGACCAACCTGCGCGTCTATGCAGGTGGCGACCACCCCCACGAGGCGCAAAGCCCCGAAGTTCTGGACGTTGCGTCCATGAACTCCAAAAACACGCGGAGCGCATGAGCATGTCCGACGAAATCAACACACTCGAAGACTTGCAAGCTGTGGCTGGCGACGCGCCTGCCGAAGTTGAAATGGTTCACCGCGAGCCCGTTCGCGACGAACTGGGCCGCTCCTATGCCACAGGCAAGCGCAAAGACGCGATTGCCCGCGTCTGGATCAAGCCCGGCTCGGGCAAGGTCACCGTGAACGGCAAGGCGATGAACGACTATTTCGCCCGTCCCGTGCTGCAAATGATCCTGGCCCAACCCTTCACCGTTGCCGGCGTCGAAGGGGAATTCGACGTGGTTGCCACGGTCAAGGGCGGCGGTCTGTCCGGCCAGGCCGGTGCGGTCAAGCACGGCGTGTCCAAGGCACTGCAACTCTACAACCCGTCGCTGCGCGGCGCTCTGAAAGCGGCAGGCTTCCTGACCCGCGACAGCCGTGTGGTTGAGCGGAAGAAATACGGTAAGGCCAAAGCCCGTAAGAGCTTCCAGTTCTCCAAGCGTTAAGGTTTGGGTTCACAGCACTGCGAAAGGCCGCTCCGGGATCGGGGCGGCCTTTTGCGTTGGCAAAATGGTCCGCTTTGAGCCGAAAAAGACAGATGATGCGCATCATCGAACCAACGACCGGTTTAGCTGCCTCCTGAAGGCTTTTTGGGGCCCACATAGGAAAAGATCCAGCGCCAATGCAAGCCCAGAGAAAGTGAGCGCCGAGTGAGCGCATTTCGATGCTGGTTCCTAGATTGGAATTAGTAAACGAACCTACAAGCGCGGGGAGGAATAGCAAACCGAAGGCACAGCCGCCCGAAGTCATTCGTTTGTTTGCGTCCTCGGAAGCTTTGAGGAGGTGAATGGAAACGACGTTAGCAATCTTGCCGCCGAGGACGATCCCCAGCCACATACTGGCGAAGAATGCGAAAACGCCTGCTGCTTTCGTTATCTCACCGCCAAAAACGATTGCTATAGGAATGAGAATGAATGGTGCTGTGCCTACCCATGGCAACCACTTCGACTCTTCCAGCTTCTTAAAGAGCTTGATCAACATACTCGTCCGGTAGCACAGACCGAGAATCATAGATAGCAGACCTTAGAGCAGCCGCAGCGATATGACGCTTCGTCTGCACACCCGCCTTTTACCCTTTGTCAACAAACCCCACCGCACGCTACGTTAACCCAGCCATCAATGCACAAACGGTGCACAGGTTTATGTAAGGGCAGTGCAGGCCAATTTCCCTTGAAAATATGGCAAAAACGTCGACTCGCTGACAAAAACGGCCGCGCCATTGCGCGTCACGCGTCGGGCTTGATCAATCCAAGCCCGCGCAGGTAAATTCCGATCCCCGTCTCTAGCAGATCCTCGGGTGGAAAGGGCGATGCGCGCCCCGGAGAGTTGCGCGCAAACAACTCGACGACCCCGTGGCTCATCGCCCAGATATGGGCGGAAAACATCGAGGCGGGGGGGCGCTTGTCTTCGGGAATGTGTTGGCTCAGGTCGCCTGCCGCCTTCTCCAGAACCGCGTTGGCGCGTCCCGCGACATCCGCCAATTCAGGCGTACGGTTCACCGAAATCCCGGACTCAAACATCGCGATGTAATGGCCTGGAAACTTGCGCGCAAAGGCCAGATAGGCACGGCCCGTGGCCTCAAACGCGGCGAGGGCCGAGGGTTGGCCGGACTGGTACGCATGCTCCATCAGGTCAGCGAAAATCGTGTATCCTTGGCGCGCGCATTCCGCGATCAGGTCCTCGCGGCCCTCGTAGTGGCGATAGACCGCGGCCGGGGTCACGCCCGCCTGCTTGGCCGCCTCTGACAGGGTAAAGCCCGTTGGGCCCTTCTGCTCGATCAGCAAAAGGGCGGCGTCAATCAGGGCCTGACGCAGATTGCCGTGGTGATAGCCACGTTTAGGCATCCCAGATATCCGGACCACCACAGATCGCTTTGTCTATCTTGCCAATGGCTTGCGCGTCTTTATTCGTGTAATCTAGCCCGTGCAGAACGGTGCGGATCGCGTTGAGGCGCGCCCGTTTCTTGTCATCCGACCGCACGATGGTCCAAGGGGCGTGGTCCGAATGCGACCGCGCAAGCGTTTCGCGAATGGCATCCGTATAACCATCCCATTTCTTAAGCCCCTCGACGTCAATCCAGCTCAGCTTCCACTGCTTGAGCGGGTCACGTTCGCGCGCCATGATCCGGCGCAGTTGCTCTGCCCTGCAGACGTTCAGCCAGAATTTGAACAGGATGATGCCGTCATCCACCAGCATTTCTTCGAACGGTTGAACCTGCTTGAAGAAATGCTCACGCTCATTGGGTTCGCAAAAGCCGAACACATGTTCGACCACACCGCGATTGTACCAACTGCGATCAAAAAAAGTGATCTCGCCGCCTGAGGGCAACTGTCTGATATAGCGCTGAAAATACCATTCGCTGGCTTCGGTCTCGCTTGGTTTCGAGAGGGCCACCACATGGGCGCCGCGTGGGTTCAGATGCTCGCGGAATCGCTTGATCGTGCCGCCTTTGCCCGCTGCATCTCGCCCCTCAAAGACGCAGGCCACCCGTGCGCCCGTTTCTGACGCCCAGGCCTGCATCTTGACCAGCTCAATTTGCAGCGCGGCCATGTCGGCCTCATAGGTCTTGCGTTTCATCCGTGCGCTGTGTGGGTAGGTGGGCGTTAGAATGTCGCCTTTTTGGGCGTCCTTGATCTTGGCGCGTACATCGTCGGGCGCACCGGTTTCAAAGAAATCCGTGATCGCCCCGTCAAAAGGAAGGCTCATGGTGTTCGTCCCAAGTTACTGCTCTTAACATGTAATATGGGGCAGGGCGGCCCTTAACGCAAACCCGCACGCGCCGCGACACGGTCGATTGCTGCGATCACGGCCTCGGGGTGGCTGTGTTGCGGCATATGCCCCACACCTTGCAGCACAGTGACGTTGGCGCCTTCGATCTGATCCGGCAATTTCGCGGAGTGGACGCTGAGCGGAACGATCGTGTCGGCATCTCCGTGCACAACCTCGACCGGCACGTCAATCCTGTCGTATTGTTCTGACATTTCAACGACATGAGGACGCAGCCAATTGACCTGCCGTGCATTGGCCCGCATCGATTCCCGACGCAGGGTCAGGGCCGGGCCGACGTGATCAAGGTATCCGTCCGGGGCGGGCTGCGGTTCAAAGATACTGGCGACGGTCGCGTTTACGTAAGTCTGGGGAGCAAAGGCGCTGAGCATAGGCACGACGAATGCGCTGCCCCAGGCTGCCCCGTTCACCTTGTAGAACCAGCCCAATTCGCCAGGCCAGGGATTGGCCACCCCCGCAATGGAGACGACGCCGGCGAGATCATCAAATTCGAGCGCCCAGGCCAAAGACACAATCCCGCCAAAGGAATGCCCCACCACAATCGGATTGATGACGCCCAATTTATCTGTGGCCCCCTTGAGCAGGCGTGCCTGTGCGCGTGGCCCTGCATGGGCCGTGGTCCAGACGGCTTTGTGCGCAGGTGCCATCTGGTCGGTCCATCCCAGGCCTGGACGGTCAAGGATGGTCACGCGGTATCTGTCGGACAACATATCGGCAAAAGCAAAGGTGAAATCACGGGTGTTGCCCGATGCGCCGTGGATCAAAACGACATCCGGTCCCTGGCCCATCTGTTCGGCATGAACGCGCACACCGTCAACGTCGATCATCTGGCCTGTTGGCGGAAACGCCTCTGCCGCCTCACGTTCGCGTTTGAACGCGAAATACTGCACCATGCCGATGATCAGAAAAGCCAGCACAACCATCAGAATAAAAACGGTTTTCATCTCGCGTCACCCCCTCAGATCGGTCTTCTCCTGCCCGATCAGGTCCATGTCATATGGGGTAGTCAGATAAATCTCGGACAGCCAATTTCCATACAAGAGGTGCGCATGACTGCGCCAACGGTTCGAGGGCCGCTTGCTTGGGTCGTCCTCCGGGAAATACCCGACCGGCAGGGCAATCTCGGCCCCTTCCACCTGGACCGAGGCCAGGTCGCGGTCATACTCCTGTTTCAGCGTGTCACTGTCATATTCAAAGTGGTTGAGGATATAGAGCGCACGGTGATCAGGATCTTCGATCAGGCAGGGGCCGGTCACGTCGCTGCCCAAAAGGATTGGCAGACCTGCCGCCTCGACTTCTGCTGCGCGCACTTCGGTCCAGCGCGAGACAGGCACGACGCAATCATCCGAGAACCCGCGTAAATAGGGCGATGACGGAGCCAGGTTTGCGTGCCTGTAAGCGCCAAACAGCTTGCCATCGAGCAGATGTTTGGGAACGTTGTGAAAGTGGTGCAGCATCGCCATCCCGCCCCAACAGACCCCAAAGGTGGAGTGCACATGGGTCTGGGTCCAATCCATGACCTCGGTCAGTTCATCCCAATAGTCCACATCCTCGAAATCGAGATGTTCGATTGGAGCACCGGTGATGATCAGACCGTCAAATTTCTGATCTTTGACTTCCGAGAACGGTTGGTAAAAGCTTTCCATATGTTCGGCGGCAGTGTTTTTGGCGGCATGATCCGTCATTCGGATCAAGGTCAGCTCGATCTGCAGCGGCGTCGCACCGATGAGGCGTGCAAATTGCGTCTCTGTCTGGATTTTCTTTGGCATCAGGTTCAAAAGCCCGATCTTCAGTGGCCGGATATCCTGATGCTCTGCCAACTCTTCGTCCATGACCATCACGCCCTCGTCCGTGAGCACGGAATAGGCGGGCAGGGTCGAGGGAAGTTTGATGGGCATAGGGCTGGTCCTGGTCAGGGGCTTTTGAGTATTTCGAGAACAATGAAACCTGCGAGTGGTGCAGATAGGCCTAAGCCGCGCGCCGCTCAAGAGCGGTGGCAATCAGATCGGTGAAATCGCCTTCACCTTTCAGCGAGGCCACTTCGTCCGCCGTCACCGTCACGCCCCATCGGGCCATCGCCTCGTAGCGGGGTTGCCGGTGGGCAAGCGCGCGGGCATAGGTCCAGCGGATGAAGTCGTCGGGGTTCACCGCGTCCTCGGCTTGGCCGGTTTCAATAAGGTAGCCTTGCCAGCATTCGAGCAGGAATTCGGGCTGATAGGCCATCGGTTTGGGTGCCCTGTCGAACCGCGCAATCAAGGCAGCGGTGTGGGCGGCATCCCCTTTGATCCAGACCGGGAGGCACACGTTTGAGAGCGTCGTCATCAGTGGATCCGCGTCGTCGACCGGGTCCACCCACTCACAGATCGACCCGCCTGTGTCGCAGATGAAATGGGGGTAGCCATAAAGCGTTTGCGCGCGTTCCGCGAAATAGCCGGTATCTTCCAACGCAAGCACTTCGGAGCGGCGGAATTGTTCCTGACGGCGGCGGTATTCGGAGATGGGTAATCCGCCTTGGGTTACGTTGCCGGGCTTGCCCAGATATGTGGATACAGGCGTCAGGTTCTCGAAGGTGATGTTTGACCCGATATAGATGCTGTCGCTGAGCAACAGGTCCCGCAGGAACGGGACTTTCATCGCTTCGGCCTTGGCATTGTCGGCGATCAACTCGCCCATATAGCGCGTTCCGATCCGGTAATCGATCGAGTAGTGAAACCAATGTCCCGAAGCGCGCAGCGTGGTGGACATATGTGTCTTGCCCAAGCCCGACATGCCATAGACCAGCACTTGTTTGCGGGCGGCGCTACGCCAATGGTCCGCATCACGGTAAAGCATCTCAGTGGTCCCCAAAGATCGTCCTGCGCGCGGTGTTACCGGTGGGGGGGGATGCGGTCAACGTGCCTTGGCCGGATCATGGCCCACACGCGACCGTCCAGGATGATTAACCCGAGGGCCAGCAAGGCAAAGCCTGCATAGGCATTCAAGCCCAGTGCCTCGTGGCGCACCATTGCTCCGAGCGTAATCGCGACCGGTGCGATCAACAGGGTCACCAGCATCAGGTTGCCCGCCCCCGCCATCGCCAGAACGCGGTAATACAGCAAATAGGCCCCTGCGGTGGCAATAATCGCATAATACCCAATGGCGACCAACGTGCTCGGATCCAGAGCAAGCGTCAGCGGCCCTTCGCTCAGCCTGGCCAGTGGCACGGCAATCAAGGTTGATCCGGTCAGCATACCCGCCGCCGCAACTTGTGGTGCGAGCCCTGACAGAAATGTCCGCGCCCATGCACCTGCGAGCGCATAGCTGATGGTACCTGCGATGATGGCCACTTGCGCAAGACTGCGTATGTCAAAGCTGCGAAAATTATCCAACCCAATGGCCGTAGCAACCCCCAGGAAACCGAGCCCAACGCCAACGCCCTTGCGCAATGTCATTCTTTCATCGGCGAAAAAGAGGGCTGCGACCAGCACTCCAAAAATGGCTGTCGCGGCATTCAGGATCGAGGTCAGCCCCGTCTCGATATGCAACTGGCCCCAGGCCATCAGGCCAAAGGGGATAACGTTGTTCAAAAGGCCCATGCCCAAAAACCCAATCCAGATGCGCGGTGCGCGTGGGATGGGCAGGCGCATGCACAACACCACGATCCACAGAGCGCACATCGCCCAGAAGGTGCGATGCGCGACCGAGGTGAGCGGGCCGATTTCATCCAGCGCGATCCGTATGGACAGAAATGAGCCGCCCCAGATCATTGCCAGCAACAGCATCTCGGCCCAGGCGCGGCTTGATATGGTTTTTTGCACTGTCATGAACGTGGTGTGACAGGGGCGAGCGACCGATGCCACCCGGAACCTGCGCAAAGAAAAACCCCGCCCGGATGAAGGGCAGGGTTTTCCGGTGATCTATCGTTGGGCTGATGGCCCAAGCGATGCGATCAGAAGCTGTATTGGATTCGGAAACCTGCGGATACGGCCGAGTCGCCGCCAAATGCGCCCACGGGGTTACCGCCAACATTCGGGATCGCATTGCCGAAATCGGTATAACGAACGCCGCCGCTGATCTCGGTCTTTTCATTCAGCTGATAGGATGCGCCCAAAGCGAGGAACACAGAGCCGTTTGTTGATCCGAGCGGAGAAACAAGATCGTCTTCGCCCTTCTGGCTCCAACCGACTGTGGCGCTCCCGGCCCATTTTTCGCTGAACCGGCGACCGACACCCAGCGACACGTCGAACCCGTTTTCAAGGTCTGTCAGCGATGCGCCGCCCAGTGCTGTCGGGCGTACCGACGTCACGCTATAATGAGAAAAGCGGATCGAACCGAAAACCAGCGTATCTGCGGCCACACCGGTTTGAAAATCGAGTGCAATCGTTTCAGGTGTTGTCACGTCTGTTGCACTTGGAGGGGCCACAACGACGCCGTTGATTGTTTGTGTGGTGTCCAGGCTGTGATCGATTTCGGAGTGGTATGTCAGGGCCACACGCAAAGCGATCCTTGGGATTTCATAGGCTGCACCAACCATGTAGCCAAAGGCACCATCATTGGAGAAGGCAGCATTGTAACCGTTCAGGCCCGACGATTGATAAGCCAAACCGCTCAGCGTCACGTTGGCGCTGACGTTCTGATAGACCAGCCCCCCGTGTACAGAGAAGTTGTCGTTGAACTTGTAGCGGGCGAAGGCGGTGTACGCGCTGGAGTCCACTGTGGCCGCTGTGCCATCTAGAACAGTGGATGAGGGGCCATACATAATGTCGGCGCCATAAGGCTCGTCGATGATCAGACCAAATGACAGCTTGTCGCTCGCTTGATAGCGGATGCCCGCGCCCCAGACGGCAAAACTGTCGCCAATGTTTCCGGTTGGGTTTGTAAAGACGTCCGAGCCATCGATGCTTGGATTTGCCCCACCAAAACTGAATTCGACCATATTGCCGTCTTCAAAAATAAAGGAAGTTGGGCGACCCGAACGGTCGAGCCCGACAGCTTGCGCGGCAACCGCTGATACGACCAACGCCGTCGCGGCGAGTCCTATGGTTTTCATGTTATTTCCTCCCAAGGGCGCCGTGAGTGCGACGCATTGGGCGGGTTTTAGCCGATTTCAACCCCTAGCCGTCAATGTTGACCCTAGGGCAGAATGCGCCTTGTGACGGAGCGTCATAAAGTTGTGACATTCGTGTCACTGCTGTTTTTGCGTCCGAGTCTCGACCCAGATGTTCAGGTAATTGCCCGCAAAAATGATCGCCGCGCCAACAAAGACCCATATATCAACAACTTCGCCATATACGAGCATTCCGATCACGGCGATTGTCGGCAACCGAATAAAGTCGATAGGCACGACAACTGTGGCTGGCGCAATGGCGAGGGCGTTGGTTAGGCAAAAATGCGCCAAAAGCCCCGCAATGCCGATCAGGACGACCCAAGGCAGGGCGTCGGTGTTGGGAATCGCGATGTCGCCATCATAGCCCGCCATCACCAGCCCCATGACCAATTGCATGGTTGTGAGCCAGAACAGGATCGACGTGATCCCCTCGTTCCGGGTGAGCCGTTTGGTCAGCATGATCGTGATCGCAAAAAAGATCGCGGACGAGGCGGCGGTCATAACGCCGGGGTTGAGGCCCGCCATATCGGGGCGGGCCACGATCAGAATGCCAATGAACCCCATCACTGCCGCCAGTCCACGCGACGTCGTCAACCGCTCTCCTAATATAAGTGGGCTGAGAACAATCACCCAGATCGGGGATGTGAACTCCAACGCAAAGACTTGTGCCAGTGGAATGACCGTGACCGCGAAAAACCACAGGTTTTGGCCTGTGAAATGGGCGAGGTTGCGCGTCAGGTGCGTACCGAGCCGGTCTGTCTTGATCTCGCGCCAGGCCCCGGTCAGGCCAGCGAGGGCACAGACGATGATCACGCCAACGAGGCTGCGGAACATCATGATCTCGAATGTATCAAGCGTATCGCTGACCTCACGCCCGGCCACGGCCATGCTTGAGAAAGACGCGATGGAGCCGGACATCCACAGGGCGGCCTTGAAAACTGGGTTCATCTGTCTCTTGGCCTTAAATATCCTCGCGTCAGGCCGAAAGTTCTTTTGGGCCGATAAGGCGTGTTAACGCCTTGAGCGGACAGTCTTCCAGCCGCAGGCGTCATTATTCCCACTCGATTGTGCCCGGCGGTTTCGATGTGATGTCATAGGTCACACGGTTGATGCCCGGCACCTCATTGATGATCCGCGTTGCCGTTTCACCGAGAAATTCGTGCGAAAAAGGATAATAATCCGCTGTCATCCCGTCGACTGATGTGACGGCGCGCAAGGCGCAAGCATAATCATAGGTCCGGCCATCGCCCATCACACCGACCGTCTTGACCGGAAGGATCGCAACAAAGGCCTGCCAGATATCATCGTAAAGCCCGTGCTTGCGAATCTGGTCGATATAAACGGCGTCTGCCTCGCGCAGAATGTCCAGCTTGGCGCGCGTGATCTCTCCGGGGCAGCGGATGGCAAGGCCGGGCCCGGGGAAGGGGTGCCGACCGATAAAGCTGGGTGGCAGACCCAACTCGCGGCCCAAGGCGCGGACCTCGTCCTTGAAAAGTTCGCGTAGCGGCTCGACCAGTTGCATGTTCATCCGCTCGGGCAAACCGCCCACATTGTGGTGCGATTTGATGGTCACGGAGGGACCGCCGCTGAAGGACACTGATTCGATCACGTCGGGATAGAGCGTGCCCTGCGCCAGGAAATCCGCGCCACCGATCTCTTTGGCATATTTCTCGAACACGTCGATAAAGAGACCGCCGATGATCTTGCGCTTGGTCTCGGGGTCGCTGACACCTTCAAGCCTGCCCAGAAACAGATCAGATTCGTCGGCATGTATCAGCGGCAGGTTATAGTGTTCGCGGAACATGCCGACGACCTGTTCACTCTCGTCTTTGCGCATCAGCCCATGATCCACATAAACGCAGGTCAGTTGATCGCCGATGGCCTCATGAATGAGGACGGCCGCAACCGAGCTGTCGACCCCGCCGGACAAGGCACAGATGACCTTGCCATCGCCGACCTGCGCGCGAATTTTGGCGATCGCTTCCTCGCGATAGGCACCCATGGTCCAGTCGCCTTTGAACCCGGCCATGCGCACGAAATTTTCATAGAGCATGGCGCCATTTGGCGTGTGGTGAACCTCTGGGTGGAATTGAACCGCATAGAAATTGCGAGCCGTGTCGCCAGTGATTGCAAAGGGCGCGTTGGGGGAGGTCCCATAGACCTCAAACCCCGGGGCAATCTCGCTGACGTGGTCGCCGTGACTCATCCAGACCTGTTCGCGGTCGGCGGCAAACCAACCATCCAGCAGCGCCAGCTTGCGCGCCTCGGGCGTCACATAGGCACGGCCAAATTCGGCAGTGCCGTGGCCGCGCTCAACCTTGCCGCCCAGCACATGCATCATCACTTGCTGGCCATAGCAGATGCCGAGGATCGGAACGCCCAGATCAAAGACAGATTTGGGGGGCATTGGCGCGCCCTCGGCAAAAACCGAAGCTGGCCCGCCGGAGAAGATCACGGCCTTGGGTTGAAATTCAGCGAGAAAGGCATCTGTGACCTGCTGGAAGGGGTGGATTTCGCAATACACGTTCAACTCGCGCAAGCGGCGCGCGATAAGCTGCGTCACCTGGCTGCCAAAGTCGATGATGAGGAGGCGGTCATGGGTCTGGTCTGTCATGACTGTGCAATATGCGCGGGCACTGCCTGTGGCAAGTGGCGGACAGAGGACAGCGCCCGAACGCCCGGGATTTTTTTGGAACAGGGAAGGGGATGTCGCTTTTTTACCGGGGGGGCCGTTATCTGCGCGCTTGCGCAGCACGGATGATGTAGGACGCCTGCACTGATGATCTCAGACGGGGGACAAGCGATGGCCGAAGCAGCAGTTCGCAAACGGGGACGTGGGGGCGGCGGTGCCGCGCGTCGCGCAGAGCGCAGTGCGGTGTCGTTCGAGACCGCGCGCTTTATCGAGCGTAACATTCCCAATTTCGAAGTGCTCACCGAAGAAGCGCTTGAGCTGATCGAGTACAATGCGGAAACAGTGTTGGAAGAGATCGGCGTTAACTTTCCCGATAACCCCTTGGCCCTGCAGCGCTGGCGTGACGCCGGTGCCGATGTGGATGGGGATCGTGTACGCATTCCGCGCGGCTTGGCCCGTCAACTCTGTGCCACTGCGCCGTCCAGTTATGTGCAACACGCCCGCAATCCAGACCGCAATGTTGTCGTGGGCGGCAAGAACCTCGTTTTAGCCCCCGTTTACGGCCCGCCTTTCGTGCGCGATATGGCTGGTGGCCGACGCTATGCCACGATGGAAGATTTCCGCAAATTCGTGAAGCTCGGCTACATGTCCAAGTGGTTGCACCATTCCGGTGGCACCGTGTGCGAGCCGACGGATGTGGCCGTGAACAAACGACATCTGGATATGCTGCACGCGCACATGACCCTGTCGGACAAGCCGTTCATGGGGTCCGTGACAGAGCCAAGCAGAGCCCGCGATTCGGTTGAGATGTGTGAAGTTCTCTTCGGCAAGGATTTCGTGGCCGAAAACACGGTCATGACCTCGCTCATTAACATCAACTCACCCATGACATTCGACGATGTGATGATGGGTGCTTTGGATGTTTACGCGCAGGCCAACCAAGCCTGCATCATCTCTCCCTTTATCGTGGGTGGGGCCATGGCTCCTGTGTCCGTTGCCGGTACACTCACACAAGTGTTGGCCGAAGTGCTGGCAGGCATCGCCTATTCGCAGCTGTGCAAGAAAGGCGCGCCGGTAATCATGGGGGCCTTTGTGACCTCGATCGATATGAATTCGGGTGCCCCCACCTTTGGCACCCCCGAGGCCAGCCACATCACCTATGGCGCCGGGCAATTGGCGCGGCGGCTTGGCTTGCCCTTCCGTTCGGCGGGATCGTTCTGCGGCTCAAAACTGCCTGATGCACAAGCCGCCTACGAGACGGCGAACTCTCTGAATATGGGGCTGTTGTCTGGCGTGAACTTTATGTTGCACGCGTGCGGTTGGCTCGAAGGTGGCTTGGTCAGCTCGTTTGAGAAATTTGTGATGGATGCCGATCAATTGGGTGCATTGCACCATTTTGCGGCTGGCGTGCAGGTCGATGAAAATGCGCAGGCCATGGACGCAATCCGCGAGGTGGGGCCGGGCGGGCACTACCTGGGTTGCGCCCATACGCAAGCGAACTTCAAATCGGCGTTCTGGAAATCTGACGTGCTGGACTACAAGCCCTACGAGACATGGGAGGATGAAGGCGGCCGCGATACGATGACACTGGCGTCGCGGCGGGTCGAAAAGATGCTGGCGGATTATCAGCAGCCGACCATGGATCCTGCCACGCGCGAAGCGCTTGATGCATTTGTGGCCACGAAGAAAGCGGCAGAACCCGACAGCTTTATGTGATCGGTCAAACGGGTTGGTTGGGTTTGGCGGCGCGCAGAATGCGGGCCTCGCCAACGATTGCAATCAATACGTCGATATGGCGCAACAGGTTGTAGGCGGAATCGTCGCCAATGCGCTGGGCGTTCAACTCACCCTCGATCTCGACCAGACGGATCAGTGCCGCGCCATGGCGCGGCAGGTTTCCATAGCCCAGAAGGCGGGGCAGATGGGCGGTGCGGCGGTAATCCTCTGCGCCGATTCGAGCGGCCCGCATCAGTAGACGCGGGCGGCGCATCGCGTTCAGCATCGACAGAATATCTTGCATTTCCAGTACTCCTTTGATCGGGGCAAACCCGGTCCCCACCAGATTTGACCTGATCACCTTTGCACAACTTAAAGGCGTGTTGCGTGCAGCCGTCGCGCCGCGAACGTTCCTTTAGCAACTGTTTATCTTTTAGAAACAATGCTGCGGATATCGATGATTGTTAACGAACGAGTAACCAATGCACTTTTAGGTTGTGTGGATAACCTGTGGAAAACTTTCAATCACACAGGGGCATTCGCAAAGAGAGAACGGAAAGCAACGCAATGCGTGACACACAGACATCGCACCCGGTCCTGGCGGGGTTTCCCCCTTGGGTGCCCGATGCCGCCCTGAACTATCTGGCCCATACCGAAGCGGGCTTGCCCATTCGGGAACTGGCCCGTAAGTCAGGCTGCCACGCGTCAACCGTTCTGCGCCAGATCAGACGTTTCGAGACGCGGCGCGACGATCCGCTGATTGATGCGGTCTTGCGAAAGCTGGGTGCCGGGCTTGTTCACATCCCATCATCGACAGCGCAAGTGGACCAAAAGGAGCATGTAACCATGCCAGCTGTTGCAAAGGATCAAGTTCAAGGACCGGATACGCAAGCCCTGACACGCGACGCACAGCGCATACTGCGTCGTATGTGTGAAACGGGCGCAGTGCTGGCCGTGGCCGTTGACATGGAAAAAGCCGTTGTGGTGCGCGATGGTGTTTCCGGGGCGAGCACCCGGACGGCCGTTGTGGATCGCAAGGTGGCTGAGGCCATGGCGCTCCAGGATTGGATCAGTGCGGATAAGGCGGGTCGGATCACGCGCTACAAAATAACTGCCGCTGGCCGTACCGCGCTGTCTGAGATGATGGACGATGCCGACGCGACGCCCGCGCCGCCGCCTGGATTGGCCGAAGCTCCGGCGGCCTTTGCTGATCAGCACCGGGTCTGGGGCGAACGCACGGTGCGCGACAGCGAGACGGGCCAGCCGCGCAAGGTCCGGTATAACCTAGCTGAATCACCCCTGACCGCGTTGGCGCGACGCCGGGATCGGGATGGCACGCCCTTTCTGTCTGACGATCTGGTCAGCGCGGGCGAGCGGTTGCGCGAAGACTTTGAGTTGGCGCAAATGGGGCCGCGCGTGGCCCAGAACTGGGATCGTTTCCTGACAGGTGGCGGGCGCGGCGGCTTTGCCATGGACAGCGGCGTAGGCAACGGGCCTGAAGGAGCGCGCAACCGCGTCGCAAGCGCCCTGCGCGACCTCGGCCCCGGTCTTTCGGACGTGGTGCTGCGTTGTTGCTGTTACCTTGAAGGGTTGGAGACGGCTGAAAAACGCCTTGGCTGGTCGGCCCGGTCGGGCAAGATCGTGTTGCGCATCGCGTTGATGCGGCTCAAGCAACATTATGACGAGACGACAGGACCCGGCGGCGGCATGATCGGTTGATCCCGTCCCTTTGGTTTTGAATGAAATGGCGCTCCGGTCCTCCCCCGTGGCGCCATTTTTGTATCCGACCTTTTTCCCACTCGCTTGTGTCAAATTACGATTGGGGGCTGGACCGGAACATGCTTTTTTGGATTGAGCCCACTATAATTTGGAAGAGGTGGTGGCTTTATCGTCGTTAAGCTAATATATTTGTTACATATTTTTGAAAATGAGAAGGCCGCCAAGAGGTGTCAATGCCCATTTTTTGCTAAAACTGGCCCTCACCAAGAATCGTGATGAATAGAGATGATATTGTCCTCTGGAGAAACTCTATCTGGGCATGCAGGATAACTCTAGGGTCAGGACCCATTGATTTCCGGGCGACGGCGTGATTCACGGTTCGAAAAACGAGTGGTGAACATGTCTGGTC
>NZ_CANNES010000006.1 GCF_947503705.1 uncultured Tateyamaria sp.
TAACAATGGACCCCGTCGTCATCAAACACAGATTCATGAACGCAGTCACAAAATAAAAAATAAAAAAAACCAGGGGGGTAGCTTAAGCCAACCTTCACAACTTTGAGCCTATGGTGCCTGAACCGACACTGGTATGGGCAGCCATAGGCAATGATTTGGAGCAGGCAAGCGCGCGGCGTATACAGCACGCGAAACGATTTTAAAGATTTGACTGATCCGCATTTCAATGTGGTTTATGTGGCATGTGTGTCCTTCGTTTTTGGCTCAAATATGCGTTGATGCAGGGTGATCACATCAGCAATCCCCAAAGATCGCCCCTTGCGGGCTGTGATTGTCGACGACTCGCTAACCATGCGGCGTTGGCTGGACAGTGTCCTGAACCGCGATGCCAGGCTTCAAGTTGTCGGCATGGCGGGAACCGCTGAAGAGGCGCGTGCGGTCATAAAGGCGACACAGCCGGATGTCCTGACGCTGGACATTGAAATGCCCGGTATGAATGGTTTGGAGTTTCTGTCGCATATTATGCGGTTGCGTCCCATGCCGGTGGTCATGCTGTCCTCCAGGTTTGACAAAAACCTGTCTTTTGTTGCCAAAGCCAAACAGATAGGTGCGGTTGCGTGCGTCAAGAAACCTGTCTTTCCAACGCCAACCGCGGTTCAGCATTTGTGCGATCAGATTGTCGCCGCAGTGCGAGGTACCACCGGCGCACAAAAAACGTCGTCGCTGGCACCGCGCACCGCAGCCAACAGCAAAGTCATCCTGATCGGCGCGTCAACAGGTGGCGTGGCTGCGATTGAGGCTTTGCTGTCCCAAACACCTCAGGATGCGCCGCCAATCGTCATCGCACAACATATGCCGCATGCCTTTCTGGTCAGCTTTGTTGAGCGATTGAACCGGCTTTCGGGCCGAAACGTGGACTTTGCGCAGGATGGTGATGTTCTGAACCCGGGCGAGGTTCGGATTGCTCCTTCGCAAGCGATGCAAACCTGTATTGCCTGGCACAGCAATGCATGGCGCATCCAACATGTAGAACAACAGCCCGAACATATGTTCTGCCCTTCGGTCGATGTTCTGTTTTCCTCGGCCGCCCCTTGGGCGAGATATGTCGCCGCTGCACTTTTGACCGGGTTGGGAACGGACGGAGCTCGGGGCATGCAAACACTGTTGCAAAACGGCGCCCAGACGGTTGTGCAATCACAAGAAAGCTGCGTCGTCTACGGAATGCCGGGGGCGGCGCAGCGGTTGGGCGCGGCCCAGCACGAGGTTGATATTGGTGAAATTGGACCGCTGTTGATGAAACTGGTGGCAACCCCTGTCCACATGGGGGGCGGGCTTTGACAGAGACCCGTTTGCATATCACCCAGGGCGAATTTGCGGTGGGTACTGATCATGAGCTCGTGATTTCGACGTTGCTTGGATCCTGCGTTTCTTGCTGTCTCTGGGATTGCGAGGCCGGTGTCGGTGGTATGAACCATATGTTGTTGGCCCGGCCAAGTGCAGGCGCATCTGCGCATACCCTGTCCGGCATCAATGCAATGGAATTGTTGATCAACGAGTTGATCAAACTGGGGGCACGGCGTGACAGACTGAGCGCAAAGGTCTTTGGTGGAGCCCGCATGATCTCTGGCTTGTCAGATATCGGCGCGGAAAATGCTGCGTTCACCAAAGCCTATCTTGAGGCCGAAGGAATTCCATTGGTGACTGAATCCCTGGGGGGGTGCCAGGCGCGCAACTTGCGTTTTTGGCCGACCACAGGTCGGGCGCAGCAAAAACTGACGGATGTACGGTTGCGGGACGCGGAAAGTCATGCGCCATTGTCCACAGGCAATGCGATTGAGTTGTTCTGAAGTTGAGGCGTATTTGGCGGTTTGGAATCTGTTTGCGAATTAGAAGAGATCAACCACACCCGAAGCTTGAGTTGCTTGTTTTGGCGCGTCGTTCAAGAGATCGCGCGTCGCAGAAAGCTTCAATGAGTTAAGGTGGTGTACACGATCCTGACCGTCAGCAGTCAATGCTTGGACCAGCCGCGACAGGTCTCGCAGAGACTGGGACAGGTGGTCGAGGCGCTGAAGGTCCTGGACGAAGGTGGATGTGACGGAATCCCGCTGATGCGCGATCAATTGCGCCACGATATGTTCGATATAAAGCGCGTCGTCGGAAAGCGAACCCAAATGTGTGGCAACGCGATCAAGCGTGAGTGGATCAACGTGATGTTCCGTCACAGCGGCCCCACGACGGTTTCAATGCATTTTCGCAGATCTGCGGGTTCGAATGGTTTTTTGAGATAGTTGTTCATACCCAGTTTACGGCCGTAATCGATGATCTGTTGTTCGGCGCGGCCAGTGATCAGAATAAATCCAATCCCTTTTGTTTTGGCAGCACTGCGCAAGTGGTGCAAAAGCTTCAACCCGTCCATGTTCGGCATGTTATAGTCCGAGATGACCAAGTGTACGGGGCTCTTGGCAAGAGTTTGCAGCGCGTCGTTCCCGTCTTCGGCCGTCGACACATGGCGCACACCCAAACCGTCCAGTGCCTGAGTGATCAAGCCGCGGCTTGTGGACATATCGTCCACGACCATGATCCGTATTTGATCGCGCAATGCCATGCGACGTCTCCCGTTAATTATGCCGAATTGCGGAAAGTTGTTTGTCTGCTTTGTAAGCAGTGGGCCCGATTGTCGAAAATCCAAAGCTGTCGGGTGAGCTGATCCGTTCTGAATGCCCGAGGAAAAACATGCCATCTTGTGCCAGTGCTTCTTTGAATCTTGGCCAGAGCTTTTCTTGGGTTTTTGTATCAAAATAGATGACCACATTTCTGCAAAAAATCGCGTCGAATGTCTGTCGCATCGGCCACGCGCCAAGCAGGTTCAATTCTCTGAAGGAAATGATTTTTTTGAGATAATCCTGCACAGTCAAGCATCCCGCGTTGTTTGGCGCCTGTTCAAAAAAGCCGGACTTGTTGGCCTCTGACACTGCCGTCAGTTGCTGTTCTGGATATGTGCCGCGTGTTGCAAACGCGACGACGTTCGGATCGATGTCGGTGGCCAGTATACGAAAGTCTGCGCGTGCCAGAGCAGGCTCGGTACGACACAAGTGCATTGCAATCGAATAGGGTTCTTGACCGTTTGAACAACCTGCCGACCAAATGCGGATGCGTTGGCCGGTGGCAATTTTCTTTCTGAAGATCGGCAAAAGATGCTCGGTCAGCAGATCGAAATGGTGTGGTTCGCGAAAAAAATGTGACACGTTTGTGGTGAGAGCGGAAATCATAAAGCGGAGTTCATCGCGCCCCGGATCAGAACATACCAGCGAGGCATATTGGTCAAAATCGTGTATCTGCAAAGCGCGAAGCCTGTGCCTGAGGCGGGATTGGACCATCAGCAGCTTCTCCGGCACCAACAGCAAACCGCTTTCACGATAGGCCAACGCGGCAATATCCTTGAATGTATCAAGGCCGAGCGTGGCTTGTGTCGCGCCCGCAGACATTAAGCCGCGTCGCTGCGCAAAGTGTTCACGATATGCGAGAGGTCGAGCACACGGATCATGCGATCATCGATCAACGTCAGTGACTTGATCACACTCGGACCTTGGCCCGAGGTGCTGTCCGGTGGTGGCTGCAAGTCTTCTTCGGTCAGCGCAATGATATCGGATACCGCATCGACCAACAGACCTGTCATGATGTCATCATGTTTGACAACGATGATCACGTTCCGCTCCGTTTTGTCTCGCACCGGCAGGCCAAGCCGTTCGGCCAGATCCATCACTGGCAAAACGGTGCCACGCAGGTTTATCACACCCTTCATGTAGCTTGGCGCGTGGGGCAGGGGGGTGGCGCGTGTCCACCCGCGAATTTCGCGAACACACATGATGTCGAGGGAATATTCCTGATCGCTCAACTCAAAAGTGAGCAGTTCAACGGGCGTGGCAGTCTTTTTGTCACTCATCTCAAGCTTCCTGTTTTTGCAAGGCAGGTGCGGGCATAATATCCGTGCTTGCCTGCGCGATGATGTCGGATGGATCCAGGATCAACGCGATCTGTCCGTCGCCAAGAATCGTTGCGGCGGCGATCCCCGGGGCCCGATAAAACCCGTCGTCGAGACCTTTGATGACGACCTGTCTCTGGTCTTGGATCTCGTCCACGATGAGGGCTGCACGCGTGCCGTCCTCTTGCGTAATCAAAAGTGCGGCACTGTCCACGTAACTGTCTCGGCGTTCACGGTAGCCCAGTTGCAGACCCAAATCGAACAGCGGAACAAAGCCCCCACGCACGCGCACCACATTGAAACCGGGCTGGATTTCATCAAGGTTTTCAGCGCTCAAGGTGAGGGTCTCCGCGACAACATTCAGGGGCAATACAAGCGTTTCGTCGGCGACTTTCACAACCATTCCGTCCAACACCGCAAGCGTCAATGGCAGCGAAATCGAAAAGGTGGTGCCCTCGCCCCTGTTCGAGGAAATCGAAATCCGCCCGCCGAGCGATTGAATAGAGGTGCGCACCACATCCATGCCCACACCGCGCCCGGACAGATCGGACACTGTACCAGCGGTCGAGAATCCGGGCAGAAACAGAAGGTTGTCGATTTCGGATTCCGAAAGTGCACTGTCGGCTGGAATCAGCCCTTTATCGATTGCGATTTGCATGACGCTTGGCCGGTCAATCCCCCCGCCATCATCGCTCACTTCGATGATAACACGACCTGAGCGATGTGCTGCCGTGAGGCGCACTTGCCCTTCAGCGGGTTTGCCGGCCGCAGCCCTGTCTTGGGTGTTTTCCAACCCGTGATCGACCGCATTGCGGATCATGTGTGTCAGTGGGTCGGCCAATCGCTCGATCACGGTCTTGTCGACTTCGGTCGTCTCGCCTTCGGTGATCAGGCGCACGTCTTTGCCAACCGCCGCAGACGCTTCGCGCACGATGCGTGACATGCGTTGAAACAGGGATTTCACCGGCTGTGCCCGGATCATCATTACGCTGTCCTGAATGTCACGCGTAAGCCGCTGAAACTCCTCCAGGCCGTTCATGGCATCGGAATGTGGGGATAAACCGGAGCTTTCGAGGCTTTGCGCCAACATGGCCTGATTGATCACGAGTTCGCCAACGAGGTTGACCAAACGCTCGATCCGGTCGAGATCAACGCGTACAACGGATTTCGCAGCAGTTGGCGGTGGGGTGCTGACCTTTCGCTCGACTATGGGAGGGGCAAGGGGTTCTTCGGTGATCGGGAGAAGTTCTGAATCAGGAGCAGGTGTTTCCAGCTCGAGAAGCGAAGGAAGCGTTTCGCCGGTGGTCATACCGTCATTGAGAGAGGAAATAGTAAGGCTGCACAGCCCTTCAACGAACTCAAAGACAGACGTGACCTCGTCTTTGTGCGCTTGGGTGTGAAGGTCGATGGTCCACCACAAATACGGAGTTTCCGGCGCCAGTTCGACGAGGGTCGGGATCTTTTCAGTATGGCAAGTGACCTTGCAATCGCCCATGTCACACAGCGCTCGCAGGATTGGGACGGCGTCATTGCCTGTCTCGAACATCTCAGGCTCAGGGGCGAAGGTGATGCGAAAGCCCGACTGTGGGCTTGAATTGTCTGGCGTCGCATCCAAGTCGGGGAGGTCCGGCAGATCAAAATCCAGCGCCAATCCCAACGGTTGAAAGTCGATTTCTTCGTCTGCCTCTGTTTCGTCCTCGGTGACGTGTTTGTTCAGCTCTGTCAGAATTGCCTGTCCTTCGGCATCAGGCATGTCCAATTCATCGCGACAGGCGCGCACGAGGTCCGACAGATGGTCAGCGGCACGGAAGAATAGTTTCAGCAGGTCAGGTTCGACTGTTAGATGCCCGCTGCGGACCTGATCAAGCACGGTCTCGTAACGGTGCGCGAAGCGCACGAGCGGTTCGAGGCCAAACGCCCCGGCACCCCCCTTGATCGAGTGGACCGCGCGAAAGACGATGTTGATGGTTTCAGTATCGTCCGCGCCATCATCCATCACCTGTAGCTCGTCTTGCATCGCTTCAAGCAGTTCCTCGCATTCAATGAAAAACGACGCGCGGATCTCGGCCATCGGATCGGGGGAGGTCATCAGATGCTCCTATCCTGCAACCATTTGCAAGGCTTTGACGAGCTTGGCCGGATCGAAGGGTTTTACGATCCAACCGGTGGCACCCGCGTTTCGGGCGCGCATTTTCAGTTCGGGCGCCGCCTCGGTGGTCAGGACCAGAATGGGTGTCGCACGGTGGCTGCTTTGATCGCGCACCGCGTCGATGAAGCCGAACCCGTCCATGCGGGGCATATTGATGTCAGTGATGATCACGTCCGGTGTAATACCGGACAGTACCTCGGTGCCGTGCACGCCATCGTCAGCGGTGTGGACGGTGAACCCAGCAGGCTCAAGCGCGAGCCGGATCATGTCGCGCATCGTGCGGCTGTCGTCTACGGCCAGAACTTCAAGGGTCATCGCGCACCCTCCGCCAGCATTTCAGGGGTCAGTCCCATGCAGGACAATTGCTGCACTGCGCGTTCGGTCAGCCCGGTGATCTCAAGGCTGCCGCCCGCATCCAGAACGGTCCGGGCAGCACTTATGATCGATTGGGCGCAAAGGGCCCCCAAATGGGTGATTTCGCTGCCGTCCAAGACAACTTTACCCCCTGGCACCTGAGACGCCATGCTTTGCGTTAGAGTTGCGACCGCTGCCAGATCCAGCCGCGGTGGCAATACAATCGGTTCAACCATTGATCACCTGACCCGTTTCAAAAATCTGACGTCGCATCACGGCCTCCGTATCACAAAAACAACGAGGCAACTTCTAGCGGACGGTCCGTTAAGACCGCGTTACCCTCAGACCGGGCAAATGACTTTTTTGATGAAATTCGGATACGGTTCTGTTCTGAAACAGAAATAGCCCGCAGCGCAACACGCCGCGGGCTATTCAAACGCGATTGGTCTGTTCAGGCGCGCCGACGTCGTCCGCCGCTGCGGCCCGCACGACCGCGCCCTTCTTCACCTGCTTTGGGGGGCTGGCGGTTGAAGGCAATCCACGCGCCGCCACCCTCGTCATTGTTGGTGAGGAAGTTGGCCGCGCGGATCGCTTCCATTTCCTTGCCCGCGCGGGGCTTGGTCGAGCCCATGCCGAACATCTGCACAAAAGCCTCGTCATCCATGCCCTCAGGCAGGATGATACCAGCGGCTTCGATTTCGGCCCGTTTTTCGGCAATCTTGAGCGGCCCGACGGGCAGGGCAACCGGGTTCATGATTGCCGAAGTCATCCCGGCACCCATCGCCATGGGCAGGAAAGCGTTGTTGATGCCGTGCCGGTTGGGCAGGCCGAAGGAGATGTTGGAAGCACCGCAGGTGGTGTTCACGCCCAGTTCTTCGCGCAAACGACGCACCAGGGTAAAGACCTGCAAACCGGCTGTGCCCATGGCCCCGATGGGCATCACAAGCGGGTCGACCACGATATCATGGGCGGGAATGCCGAAATCAGCGGCCCGTTCCACGATCTTTTTGGCAACGGCAAAACGCACATCGGGATCTTCGGAGATACCGGTGTCGTCGTTAGAAATGGCCACGACGGGCACGTTGTATTTCTTAACCAGCGGCAGGACCAGTTCCAGGCGTTCTTCTTCGCCTGTGACGGAGTTCAACAAAGGCCGCCCTTCGGCAGCAGCAAGGCCGTTTTCCAGAGCACCGGGCACCGAGCTGTCGATGCAAAGGGGCGTGTCGGTCACGGCCTGAACCCGCTCGACCAATTCGCGCATCAGTGTGGGTTCGACAAAGTTGTTGTCGGCGTAACGTGGGTCTTCGGCCATCTTGTTGGAGAACACCGCGCCGGAGTTGATGTCGAGAATGGTGGCACCAGCGGCCGCCTGGGCCACGGCATCCGCCTCAACCCGGGAGAAGTCGCCGCGCTCCAATTCTTCGTTCAGGATCTTGCGCCCGGTTGGATTGATCCGCTCTCCGATGACCGCAAAGGGCTGATCAAAGCCGATGATGGCGGTCTTGGTCTTGGATTCGACGATGGTGCGTACCATTCAAATAGTCCTTCAGGCGTTGGCTGGGCGGGCAGAGGCGCCGCCGTTTTCGATGGCCCAGTGGGCGTTGGTCTTGATCCCGCCCAGGGGAAAGAAATGGACGTTGGTGATGTTGAAATCAGGGTTGGCGGCCTTGTGGGCGGCCAGCTCAGAAATCACGTCCGTGGGTTCAAAGGGCATCAGCAGCTTGGTGACGTCCTTGGCGCGACGTTGCAGCACGCGCAGGGAAGGGCCCACGCCGCAGGCAATAGCGAACTTGATCATGGTCTGCAACTTGGCAGGACCCGCGATACCAATATGGATGGGCAAGTCGATACCTGCCGCCTTGATCGCGTCGGCCCATGTGATGATCGGGCCCGCCTCGAACGCAAATTGGGTGGCCAGTGCCATGTCGGCGTCCGTGCGTTCCGAAAACGCCTGTTTCCACGCCAGCGCCGCATCCACATTGGCCATGCCACCGTTTGGATCAATATCCTTGTTGCCCTCGGGGTGGCCCGCCACATGCAAACGCTTGAAGCCCGCCTTGTCGAACGCCCCGCTTTCCATCAGCTGCATGGAGCTGTCAAAGTCGCCATGGGGTTTGTCCACGCCGCCGGCCAAGAGCAAGGCCTGATCCACATTCGCCTCGCCCTGATAGCGGGCTATCCAGTCGGTCAGGGTTGCCGCATCCTTGATAATGCGGGCGGGAAAGTGGGGCATGACGGGAAAGCCATCGGCATTGAGGCGCTTGGCCGTGGCAACCATGTCCTCGATCGGCGTGCCCTCGATATGGGCGATATAGACGCGGGTGCCCTCGGGGAGGATGGCGCGGAAATCCGGAACCTTCTCGGCGGTGCGGGGCATCACCTCGATGGAATAGTTCTGCAACAGGGCCTCAACCTCGGCGCTGAGCGTGCCCGCGACGGGCCCATCGTCTTTCTTGAATTTCAACAACGCCATTGCGGTTACTCCCATGCGGTCCAAGTGGACCCGTAGTTTTGATGTCCAGGGCCGGTCAGGCCCAACCCTCATTGTCGATCAGCGCCTTGATGCGCGCCGTGTCATATTCGGTTTCAAGACGGACGGCCTCCGCCTCGGCCACCACGTCGGGATCGCCCTCGACTGGGTAGGGGTCGGCCTTGCGCCACTCTGCAAGGTAGGCATCAGCATCCTTGGCATTCACCTTCATCGCGGCGCGGTCGATGGCTTGCTCAAACCGCTCTTCGAGCTGGCGTTTGGAGCCACGGCGGCCTTTGCCTACGATGACTTGGGCCGGGATGTCGCGCCAATAAACGATGGTGACGTCGGGCATGTGATTCCTCCAGTGAGAGTTGGCCCTGAATACGGCACGATCAACGCACCACACGGCTCAATTTCGACAAAAGCAGTGACTGTTGCGACGCGGGGCGCGGGCGTGAGTCGGTTATGCAACAGCCTGCCAAAAACGTTTACCGGACTGTTGGCTTTGGACCAACGTTGTTAATCTAATATTAATATTCGTAAATCCTCAGGTTCAGGGCTGAAATCATGGTTGTTCGCGTAGACCCAAGCAAGATTGCCTATATGGCGGTGCCCAAGGCGGCATGCTCTTCTGTAAAGGCGTCGCTTGCCGCACTTGATCCGACCCACTCGGTTGATGACCCCACCCAGATGGGTCAAAAAGAGGTGCACGCCTTTTATGCGACGCAACGCTTTCGTAAACATCGCTGGATGCATCTGGATGACTATTTCCGTTTTACGGTTGTGCGCGACCCTCTGAAACGCCTGTTGGGCGTCTATACCAACCGTGTCGTCGGCCTGCGCGAGCTTTATAATTGCCGCAAGATCAAACGGGGACGGGTTGACCTGCCCGCCGATCCTGATCCTGATTTCTTTTTCCAGCACCTCGAAGAATATGTTGAGGTATCCTCCAGCATCAAACATCACGCGCTGCCGACGGCCTTGTTCACAGGGCGCCGGTTTGATGTTTATACCAAAGTGTACAAGACCAACGAAATCAATGCGTTGTCGGCCGACCTCAGCGCGCATGTGGGCCGCGAAGTGGTTGTCCCGCACTTCAATTCCAGCGATCGACCACTGACCCTGGATGACCTCAAGCCCGAAACGCACCGCGTTCTGAAACAGCGGCTGGCGGCTGAATATGCGCATCTGGCCCGGTTTTTCGAAAATCCGCTGGAGCGTGTGGCAGCCTGACGGCGTCCAAGCCACTTGCGGGATCGTGTCCTAAGACATATCGTCACGACAACTCGATATGAAAGGCGCAGAATATGGCGCCAAAGCGTCCCCATGGTGCGGGCGCGCAAGCAACGCGAGGTGCGAGCCGTGCACCTCAGCCCGTGCCACGTGCCGATGGGTCGCCTGCGTTATACGCAGCGCTTGATCTCGGCACGAACAGTTGTCGTATGTTGATCGCCGAGCCGCGAGGCGCGGGATTTCACGTTGTCGACAGTTTTTCCAAATCGGTTCAGTTGGGCATGGGGCTGGAACGGTCGGGTCGGCTGTCGCGCGGGTCCATGGCGCGCACAGTACAGGCGCTGCGCATCTGCCAGCAGAAACTCAAGCGCCACAAGGTCAAGCGCATGCGCCTCGTCGCGACCGAGGCATGCCGCCGCGCGCTGAATGCCAAGGATTTCATCGACAGGGTGCACCGCGAGACCGGCCTGCGCCTCGATATCATCGAGCCAGAGGAAGAGGCGCGGTTGGCCGTCATTTCTTGCGCCCCGCTGGTCAGCCCCAAAACGGAAAACTTGTTGGTGGTTGACATTGGCGGCGGCTCGACCGAGCTGGTGTGGATTGATCTGGCCCATGTGCCCAAACATGACCGCCCTCAGGCGATCATGCGACTGCATTCGGGGTTCAAACAGGCATTGACCGATGTGCCCGAGGCCCGTGTCGTGGACTGGATCAGCGTGCCGTTGGGTGTCGCCACATTGCGCGAACAGTTTAATGACGTTGAGGACGATTCTGCGCGCTTTGCCCTGATGAGCTGGTTCTTTGAGGAAAACCTGTCGGATTTCTCGCCCTATCATGCGACCGAGCCGACAGAGCGGTTTCAGATCGTGGGCACCTCCGGCACGGTCACAACTGTCGCGGCCTCCCATCTGGGCCTCAAGCGGTATGACCGGACCAAGGTGGATGGGCTGCGCATGACGTCCGAACAGATCGACACGGTGATCCGATCCTATCTGGCGATGGGGCCTGGCGGGCGCCGTGCCGATCCGCGCATCGGCTCGGACCGTCATGCGTTGATCATGTCGGGGGCGGCGATCTTGCAAGCGCTGATGCGCTGCTGGCCCACGAACCGCCTGTCTGTGGCCGACCGTGGCCTGCGCGAGGGGCTGCTTTACGCCCAGATGAGCGCGGATGGCGTGCTGGATACGGACGCGCTTTAGGGCGCAATCCAGGCGGGGTCCTTGATGATCGGCGCGCCACACGCTACCTGAACAGCAACTCAGACAGGTGATCCTCGTGGCCAAAACCCCAACCGGCAAAAGCAAGACCCCAAGTGGCAAGAACACCTCTGGCCGTGGGCAACGTGACCTCAAGGTCAAGGTAAAGTCCGCGCGCGGTCGCAAGCTGTCCTCGACCCGCTGGTTGCAACGGCAACTCAACGATCCCTATGTCAAACGCGCCACCGCCGAAGGATACCGGGGCCGTGCCGCCTACAAGATCATGGAACTGGACGACAAGTTTCGCTTTCTCGTTCCGGGTGCGCGGATTGTCGATCTGGGCGCAGCCCCAGGTGGCTGGTGTCAGGTTGCTGTCAAACGCTGCAACGTCCTGAACGAACGGTCGGGCAAGGCCGTGGGCACGATCCTCGGCATCGACCTGCAAGAGATGGAGCCGATTGCAGGTTGTGAATTGCACCAGCTGGATTTCATGGATGACGGCGCTGATGAGCAAGTCAAGGCTTGGCTGGGCGGCAAGGCCGATGTGGTGATGTCGGATATGGCGGCGGCATCTTCCGGTCACAAACAGACCGACCACCTGCGCATCATCTCGCTTTGCGAGGCGGCGGCCTATTTTGCCTTTGACGTGTTGGATGAGGGCGGCACATTTGTTGCCAAGGTTCTTGCAGGCGGGGCCGAGGGCAGCTTGCAAAAACTGCTCAAACAGCGCTTTGCCAAAGTGGCCAATGTGAAACCACCTGCCTCACGCTCTGACAGTTCAGAAAAGTTTGTGGTTGCGACCGGGTTCAAGGGCGCCATCGACGACGTCTGATCTGGAAAAGGACCTCAAAGCCGCTTGTTTGACATCATCCTGGTGGTTGGTCGGATTGGCTGCGGGTGGCGCGATCATGTCGTCAACGTCGGTCTCAACAGACGGATCACCATGACGCAACAGGTCAAAGATACGCGCGTGACGGGGGTTGTTGGGATCGTGAAGGCTCATGGCAGCAACAAAACACACTTTAGACAAGCAGGTCGGTCCAGCGCTCCGCGTGCAGATTGCGCAGCACAGGTAGTGTGCCAAACCGGGCGCCTTTGGGCAAGAAGGTTAATACGCCTGCGTATGTTGGATGAGCCTACTGCGGATGTCTTGAGCATTTTTTTCGTCGAACATCGGTCCTTAGTCGAGGCTCACCGCGTCAGGGACGTCACCGCCCGCGCCAAAAACGCGTCAGAGGCTGTGCCCGTTGGCGCTGCTGCGTCCTTTTTCTGCCCGCGCCGCAGCTCTTGCTGACGGATCAGTTCAAATAGGCGCATATGCGGCGTCATCTTAGCAAGGAACAGGTTCATTCGCAGGGGTTATCTGCAAAACCGAGCCAAGATTGGGCAAAGCTGTGGTCGCGATAAGGTTTTTTAGAGCAGACGCAAAGGATAAGCGGTTGTAGCGTTGACTTCGCTGCCATCGCGGATATTTCCTGCACTACCTAATCAGGAGTTGTAGATGCCGCGTTTCCTTATTTATGCCTTGATCCTGATCTTGCCGTGAAGCGCTTTTGCGCAACAGACGTCCTTCTTCCCTACATATGACGACTACTAGGCCTACGTGGATGCGCAGATTATGTCACGGGATTACATTCCATTGGTCGTTCAATTGGGGGGCGGGGACGCAATTACCAAGGAACAGTTGGAGAACTTCAAACGACAGTTGGATTTTCTTTATGTGCGCGACTTCGAAAACGTGAAAATCCTGAAGTCAGTCACACTTGAAAATGGGTTCGAACAAGAGGCGCGTGCCTATTGGTCGGGACTGACGGGCTATCTGTTCTACTATGCACTTTTACATCGCCGAGACGATGGAATCGTGGTTCTAGAGTTTGTGTTGAACTCGACGGCCAAATCGATCATGGACCGATTCTAATCCTCTAGATCGACAGCCGTGCGGCATGCGTCCCGCGCTCACGATAGGGCGTCGTGTCATAATGCGCCCTGTAGCATTTTGAGAAATGCGAAGGCGACGCAAAGCCGCAGGCCAACGCCACGTTGATCACGCTCATATCGGTCTGCATCAACAGGTTGCGGGCCTTTTGTAGGCGCAATTCCATGTAATAACGCTTGGGCGACCGGTTCAGATAGCGGCGGAACAAGCGTTCCAATTGCCGGGTCGACATGCCCACGTCTTTGGCCAGGATCGAAGGGCTGATCGGCTCTTCGATGTTTTGCTCCATGATCTGGATGACCTGGCTCAGTTTCGGGTGGCGCACGCCGATACGGGTGGGCACGGACAAACGCTGGGTGTCCTGATCGGTCCGGATCGATGAATAGATCAGCTGATCGGCCACCGCATTGGCCAGTTCTTCACCGTGATCATCGGCAATCAGCTTGAGCATCAGATCAATGGAGGAGGTGCCGCCTGCCGTGGTGAGACGCGTGCCATCCACGACAAAGACCGACTTGGTCAGCTCGACCTCCTGAAACTCCTCGGCAAAGCTGTCCTGATTTTCCCAGTGGATCGTCGCCTTTTTCCCGTCCAGCAATCCGGCCTTGGCCAAGGTGTATGCGGCGGTGCACAGACCTGCGACAGACACGCCCTTGCGGGCCTCGCGGCGCAGCCAGCCCAAAAGACGTTTGGTGGTGGCCGCTTGTACGTCAATCCCACCGCATAGCATCACCACGTCATCGCGGCTCAATTCATCCAGATCACCATCAAGGGCAAAGCCCGCCCCGGCCGAGCAATGGGCGATCTCGCCCCCCTCACCGATGATGCGCCAGCTGTATAATTCGCGTTCGGCCATGCGGTTGGCGATACGCAGGCTTTCAATGGCTGCGGAGAAGCAAAGAAGGGTGAAATTATCAAGGAGTACAAACACGTAACGCGTAGGTTTGTGCGTGTCGTCATGGGTCCGGGTGGCCGGGCGCGAGGTCGACATTGCGGCGGGTTCCTGTTGTTATCGGTGCCCCGGGGACACACGGCTGTTTATTGCCTGCAAAAGACCTTGAGCACGGGCCAAACGCCGCGTCAAGAGGGCGCATTTGGGATATGGTCAC
This sequence comes from uncultured Tateyamaria sp., assembly GCF_947503705.1. Lineage (GTDB taxonomy): Bacteria > Pseudomonadota > Alphaproteobacteria > Rhodobacterales > Rhodobacteraceae > Tateyamaria. The sequence goes on from NZ_CANNES010000006.1 coordinate 14,433, forward strand.
CTCGGCCAGCCTTTTGTATAGAGGGACCGCGATCATGGGATCGCTAACATTTTGCGGAGAGAGACGATGAACGATTGGACAAAATCTGACTGGCGCGCCAAGCCCCGGGTACAGATGCCCGATTATACTGACCAAGCGGCACTGAATGCCGTCGAGGGCCAGCTCTCCAAGTATCCGCCCTTGGTGTTTGCGGGTGAGGCCCGTCGGCTCAAGGCACATCTGGGTGCGGCTGGTCGCGGCGACGCTTTTCTGCTTCAGGGTGGAGATTGCGCGGAATCCTTTGAGCAGTTCAGCGCGGACAGCATTCGCGACACGTTCAAGGTAATGCTGCAGATGGCCATGGTGCTGACCTACGGCGCCAAGGTGCCCGTGATCAAGCTAGGCCGCATGGCCGGTCAGTTCGCCAAGCCGCGTTCGGCCAATACCGAAACAGTGAACGGCGTCGAGTTGCCTAGCTACCGCGGTGACATCATCAACGATCTGGCCTTCACGCCAGAGGCGCGGATCCCCGATCCGGCCAAGATGTTGCAAGCCTACACCCAGGCGGCGGCAACACTGAACCTACTGCGCGCCTTTTCGACCGGTGGTTTTGCGGACATGCACATGGTGCATTCCTGGACGCTCGGCTTTGCCGAGGGCAACGGGGCCGAGAAATACCGCGAGATTGCCACGCGCATTCAGGACACGATTGATTTCATGGCAGCCGCAGGCATCGACGCCGACACGACGCATGAATTCTCGACCGTGGAATTCTACACCAGCCACGAATCTCTGCTGTTGGAATATGAAGAGGCGCTGACGCGGCTTGATTCCACTTCTGGCAAGTGGCTTGCCGGCTCGGGTCACATGATCTGGATCGGTGACCGTACGCGTCAGCCTGACGGGGCTCATGTGCAATTTGCCAGCGGGGTTCTGAACCCCATCGGTTTGAAATGTGGTCCCACCATGACCAGCGACGACCTCAAGTTGTTGATGGCCAAATTGAACCCTGAAAACGAGCCGGGCCGCTTGTCCTTGATTGCGCGATTTGGTGCGGGGGCGGTGGGCGAACATCTGCCGCGCCTGATCAATACTGTCCGCGAGGAAGGGGCGAATGTTACCTGGGTATGCGATGCAATGCATGGCAACACGATCAAGTCGTCCACGGGCTACAAAACCCGGCCCTTCGACTCGGTGCTCCGTGAGGTGCGCGAATTCTTTGGCGTGCATGAGGCGGAAGGCACTGTGCCGGGCGGCGTGCACTTCGAGATGACCGGCCAGGACGTCACCGAATGCACCGGTGGCGTGCGTGCAGTCAGCGACGAGGATCTGAGCGACCGGTATCACACGGCCTGCGATCCACGCCTAAACGCGTCGCAATCGCTGGAATTGGCGTTCCTGGTGGCAGAAGAACTGTCGAACCTGCGTTCGGCACGGGCCAAGGCGCGCGCGGCCAGCTAAAAAACCGACGACGAAGAAATTGCGCGTTCGGCTGATCCGGGCGCGCCTTTTTTCGTGCCTGATAGAGATGATCAGTCGTCGTTCTTGACCAGACGCAGATAGGGCACATCAGGCCGGGGCGCGTGCGCCTCAAACCGCACCTTGGGTTCCGCAAAGCCATCGACGCCGGTGCGCATCGGCGCAGGCTCGGGCTTGGGATCAGGCTGCGAGGCGGGCAAGGTCGATGGGGCAGAGATCGAGCGGATTTTGGCCCCCACAACGTCAAATCGGCGCGGCGCGCGGCCAATGTCGCCCTGCGCGACAAAACAGCCCAAAACACGGCTGACGTCGCCAAGATCGCTTTTCAACGGCAAGAGCAGCAAACGCGCATCCATGTGGGGTTTGTTCACACCAACTTCACCGCTCAGTCGCAATTCGCTGACGGCGGGGCGTTGAAACACTTCCTCCAGCGCGTCCGACACCTGACGGCGCCCGGGGGGCGTAATGAAGGAGGTCAGCGGCATGCCGCGCACCTCCATCCCCATCAGATCGCTCAGGTGGCTGCCGGCAATGCGGATGCGAGCCATGCCGGGGGCGATGCGTTCCAGCACGAACGTGTATTCCAGGGCGGATTCGATCCCGCGCGGGTCAATCTCGGACCGCTTGGGCATCATCCGCATACCACGCAGACCTTCCCAATAGGCCTCAACCTGGGAAATTGCGGAGTATCCGATCTCTGCGCGAAATTCTGTCATTGCAACAATATTGTGGGCCTTCGGGTCAGATTTGTCCATTGCCTGCGTCTCTCACTGGTTATTCGGTACATGGACACGTCCAATGTGGTTGTCCTCGACACAATGCATATCAAATTTGCAGGGTAATTGGCGTTAAATCCTTACAAATGGTTAACCTACGGCGCCGCGACACAAGATGATGCGAGCGGGCTTTGGCTTGCCTGAGCCTGCGGTTCGCCCTAAAGCCACAGTCATGACCAAAGCAGACCCCCAAACCGATCTTCGTTCGATGACAGGCTTTGCCGCACAAACCGGTGCTATGGACCCGTTCCGCTGGGCTTGGGAAGTCCGTAGCGTTAATGGCAAGGGCCTTGATTTGCGCCTGCGGGTGCCAGACTGGATTGACGGGCTTGAGGCGGCATTGCGCCCCTTGGTGGCGGCGCGTGTGCAGCGCGGGAATGTGACCGTCGGCCTGCGCGTCAACCGCGAGGATGCTGTGGCCAAGCTGGCCGTCAGTGCGATCCAGATGAAGGCGGTGGTGCACGCCTTGCTGGAGATTGAAGCCGAAGCAATGGATCAGGGTCTGTCCCTTGCGCCCTCACGGGCCAGCGACATTGCGGCCATGCGCGGTATAATGGAGCAATCCGCAGCCCAAGATGACCCGGCCCCTTTGCGGGCGGCTGTTTTGGCCGATGTGCCCGCGCTGCTCGACGCCTTTGATGCGATGCGGTTGGCCGAAGGTGCTGCCTTGCGTGATGTTCTGCGCAATCAGTTGGACCAGATCGAGGCGCTCACGGCAGAGGCCGCGACCGTTGCCGAGGCGCGAAAGGCGGATGTGGCCGAGACACTGAAACGCAATCTGGCCCGCGTTCTGGATAACACCGATGGGGCCGATCCCGACCGGGTGGCCCAGGAACTGGCGCTGCTGGCTGTCAAAGCGGACGTGACCGAAGAGATTGATCGCCTGACCGCGCATGTCACCGCCGCCCGCGATTTGATCGCGCAGGGCCGCGCCATCGGTCGCAAGCTCGATTTCCTGATGCAGGAGTTCAATCGCGAGGCCAACACCCTGTGTTCCAAGGCGCAGAATGCAGAGCTGACGCGGATCGGTCTGGCCCTCAAGGTGCTGATTGACCAGATGCGCGAACAAGTCCAAAACGTGGAGTAGACCCCAATGGCTGACCGGCGTGGATTGCTGATTATTCTGTCGTCGCCCTCGGGTGCCGGAAAAAGCACCTTGGCCAAGCGGTTGATGGAGTGGGATCCGACACTGTCCTTTTCGGTTTCGGCCACGACGCGCAAGCCGCGGCCCGGCGAAGTGGACGGCAAGGATTATCATTTCATAGACGAGGCGCGGTTTCGCACCTGGGTGTCCGATGGACAGATGCTGGAGCATGCGCATGTGTTTGGCCATTCCTATGGCTCGCCCCAACCACCCGTTCAAGCCGCTATCGAGGCGGGGCGCGACGTTCTTTTTGATATCGACTGGCAAGGTGCACAACAAATCCGCAACTCGGCGCTGGGGGCCTATGCGCTGTCGATCTTTATCTTGCCGCCCTCGATCCGCGAATTGCACCGCCGGTTGGTCACCCGTGGTCAGGACAGCGAAGAGGTCATCGCCAAACGCATGCGCAAAAGCTGGGACGAGATCAGCCATTGGGATGGCTATGATTACGTGCTGATCAACGAGGATCTGGACGAGACCGAAGCCAAGCTGAAAACCATTGTCGCCGCCGAGCGTCTGAAATTTGCGCAACAGCCGCGCCTTTCGGATCACGTGCGCACCTTGCAAGCCCAGTTCGAGGAGCTGCCATGACCCTATACGCCTTGGGCGACAAACGCCCCGACATCCACCCCGACACGTGGGTAGCCCCTGATGCAAATCTGATCGGTCAGGTCGTTTTGGAAGAGGCCGCCAGCGTCTGGTTCGGTTGCACGATCCGCGCCGATCACGAGGAAATCCGCATCGGTGCTGGCACCAACGTGCAGGAAAACTGCGTGATGCATATCGATCTGGGCTTTCCGCTGACCATCGGCACGGGCTGCACCATTGGCCACAAGGTCATGCTCCATGGTTGTACCATCGGGGAAAATTCTCTGATCGGAATGGGGGCGACCGTTTTGAATGGCGCACAGATAGGCAAGAATTGTCTGATCGGGGCAGGGGCCTTGATCACGGAAAACAAGGTCATCCCCGACGGCTCTCTCGTGATGGGCGCGCCGGGCAAAATTGTGCGGGAACTGGACGCACAAGCGATTCAGGGCCTGCGCGCCTCGGCCCTGCATTACCAGGAAAACATGCGCCGTTTTCGCGAAGAGATGAAAGAGGTGAGCCAATGAAAAACGACCGTGGGTCCTTGATGCGCCCGACGCCTTTGCCCGACAGCGCGTCGCGCCCCGTTGTAACGCCGCTGAGCCCCTCGGTGGTCTATGCGTCTGACACGCCTGACATGCTGGACGCGCAGTATGAGGGGGACATGCACGGTTATACCTATAGCCGCGAGGGCCATCCCAACGCCGACGTGGTCGCCAAGGCCATCGACCGGATGGAAGGGGCGCCAAATATGGGTGTGCTCTGTTCCAGCGGAATGGGCGCTGTGTCGGCCGTCTTGTTGGGCCTGACCAAGGCGGGTGACCATGTAATCGGCGGCAACCAGCTTTATGGGCGCTCTTTGCGGATGATGTCCGAAGACCTGCCGCGTTTGGGGATCGAAACCTCGATGGTTGATCCCGGCGATGTGGACGCCGTGCGCGCCGCCATCCGCCCTGAGACGCGGATGATTCTGGTCGAGGTTGTGTCCAACCCCACCTTGCGTGTGGCTGATATTCTGGGACTCGCGGCGCTGGCGCGTGAGACGGGTGTGCTGCTGGTGGTCGACAACACGTTTACCACGCCGCGCGCCTTCAAGGCCTTTGAACACGGAGCGGATATTGTCATCCACTCGATCACCAAGCTGCTGGCGGGGCATTCCGATGTGATGCTGGGCTATGTGGCGGCCAGGGATAAGGCTCTGAACGACCGCTTGCGGGTGTTCACGGTGACCACGGGCATGACGCCCAGCCCTTTTGATTGCTGGCTGGCGGAACGGGGCATGCTGAGCTTTGATCTGCGGTTTGACCGGGCGCAGGCGACGGCGGCGGTTCTGGCCGATCACTTAAGCGGGTTGGCGGGGGTCAAACGGGTTATTTACCCGGGCCGCGCGGATCATCCCGACCGGGAACAAGCGGCTACCCTTCTCAAGGGGCAGAACTGCAACATGGTCAGCTTTGAAATTCCGGGTGGACGGGCGCAGGCCAATGCCTTTGCGCGGGCCGCGCAGGGGTTGAACTTTGCACCGACGCTGGGGGATGTGGGTACGACAGTATCGCACCCCGCATCCTCGTCGCACCGGGCACTGACAACAGAGCGGCGCGCCGAGCTGGGCATGTCCGAAGGCTTCTTTCGGGTGTCTGTCGGCCTCGAAGACCCGCAAACGTTGTGCGACGTGTTCACTGCGGCGGTCGAAGCGGCAGCGGAGTAGGGGCGCGAGCCATGACCAGCGACACGCTTGAGGCATTGCTGGGCGCAATCCCGCTGCCCGCCCTGGCCATTGACGGCTCTGAACGGATCATCGCGGCCAATATTGACGCACGCAGTCTCATCGGCGGACGGGCGGTCGGCATGAACTATGTCTCGATGTTGCGCCAACCCGCGTTGCTGGATGCGATCGAGGCGACCTTGCAGGACGGCGTGGCGCGCACCACCCGCTATCTCAGCAATGACGGCGCACAGGACACCACCTTTCGGGTAAGCTGCCGGGCGGTTCAGGGCGTCGGGCGCAATGCGGCGGGCGCGGTTGTGCTGGTGTTCGAAGACATGACCATGGTCGAGACTGCCGGCCAGATGCGCCGCGATTTCGTGGCCAATGTCAGCCACGAATTGCGCACGCCGCTGACCGCCCTCATGGGGTTTATTGAAACCTTGCGCGGTCCGGCCCGCGATGACCGAGCGGCATCCGAGCGGTTTTTGAACATCATGCAGGACGAGGCAGAGCGGATGAACCGACTGGTTGGGGACCTGATGTCGCTCAACCGGGTGGAAGGGGACGAACGGGTGCGTCCGACGGCGACGGTGTCTTTGGTCGATGTTCTCGACTCCACCTTGCGCACTTTGCGGCCGCTGGCCAAGGACGCGAGTGTCGAGATCGAGGCCGATTTCGGCACTGACCCGGTCGAGATGAACGGCGATGCGGATCAGCTCAAACAGGTCTTTACCAATCTGATTGAGAACGCGATCAAATATGGCGGATCGGGTGGGCGTATCACCGTGCAGCTGAGTGTGAACGACCGCGAACCGGCCTTGCGCGCGCCGGGCGCACGCGTGCGGATCACAGACTATGGGCCGGGCATTGATCCTGTGCACCTGCCGCGACTGACCGAGAGGTTTTATCGCGGCGATGATCATCGCAGTCGAGCCTTGGGCGGCACCGGGTTGGGCCTTGCCATCGTCAAACATATTATCAACCGCCATCGGGGCCGGTTGCGGGTGGAAAGTGAGCTGGGCAGGGGCGCGACATTCACCGTGATCCTGCCGCGACATGACGTGATGACCTAAATCTGGCTCACAGCGCGGGGCGCTGCACGGTCAGAATCATCCCATCCTTGCGACTGAACCGTCATAACCGCGCAGCATTTGCAGTACGCGCATCCGTATTGCGTGTTTTCGATGAAAAAGATGCGACAGGAACTGCGAGTGGGGTAATCCCCTAAAATTCAGAAAATAAACGAAAAAGTCTGATTCTGGGGCATCATGTACGGCGTTTCGTGCACAAATCTGGTGCCTTCATAAAACTGTTACACAACTGTCACAAAAGCATTGCTACAGCGCCATAGACGGTCGCCAAGGTTCCCATGGGGGGGATCACTCGAAATTCGATAACAGGAGACATTCATGTCCTTTGTGAAACTCACCACTTCGGCGCTGGCCCTTACGGCCATGGCTGCAACCACCGCAGCAGCGCGTGACCAGGTTCAGGTTGCAGGCTCGTCCACTGTGCTGCCTTACGCATCCATCGTAGCCGAAGCCTTTGGCGAGAACTTTGATTTCCCGACACCGGTTGTGGAATCGGGCGGTTCGTCCGCCGGCCTCAAGCGGTTCTGCCAGGGTGTTGGCACCCAGCATACCGACATCGCGAATGCCTCGCGCGCCATCCGTGAAAAAGAAATCGCAGCCTGCGCCGAGAACGGTGTGACCGACATCATCGAAGTGCGCATCGGCTATGACGGCATCGTCTTTGCCAGCCAGCTCGATGGCCCAGCCTATGACGCCTTTACCCAATCCGACATCTTCAACGCTCTGGCCCCCAAGGTGATGGTGGATGGCGCGCTGGTCGACAACCCGCACACGCAGTGGTCTGACTTCAACGCAGACCTGCCAGCCGCTGACATCCTGGCGTTCATCCCGGGCACCAAGCACGGCACACGCGAAGTTTTTGAGGAAAAGGTTCTGCTGACCGGTTGCGAAGCGACTGGAGCCATGGAAGCGATGATCGCGGGCGGCATGTCCGAGGATGACGCCGAAGACGCGTGCCTGTCGGTCCGCACTGATGGCAAGTCCGTCGACATCGACGGCGACTACACCGAGACACTGGCCTCGATCAACGCGAACTCCAACGCCATTGGCGTGTTTGGTCTGGCCTTTTACGAGAACAATACCGACACGCTGAAAGTCGCAACCATGGGCGGCGTTGTGCCAACCACGGAAACCATCGCGGCGGCTGAATACCCCGTGTCGCGTCCCTTGTACTTCTACATCAAGAAGGCGCATCTGGGCGTGATCCCCGGCCTCAAGGAATTCACCGAATTCTTCGTCGCGGATGAGATTGCAGGCCCAGACGGCCCGCTGGCCGAGTACGGCCTTGTTTCTGACCCGGAGCTGGCAACAACCCAAGCCATCGTGTCTAACGAAGAAATCATGGGCGGCGGTAGCTGATCCGGTCCAAGTGACCAAACCGAAACCACGCAATCGGGCGGCAGTCTGTGCCGCCCGCATTCACGTCTAAGCCCGCGCTTGCCATGCGGGACTGAATTGGGGGGCACATGCCTGTTCTATGGCTATCACTGATCGTCGTTGCGATTTCCATCGTGATGTTTGTAAGCGGTCGGCAAAGGGCGTTGCGCGCATCCGGCGGCGACAGCCGGGCTTTGCATTCCCTCCCGAATTACTATGGCACCAATGCGCTGATGAAGGCGATTGTACCTGCCTTTGGCGTCATGATCCTGTGGCTGCTGGCGCAACCCTTGATCCTGCAAAACAGCGTGTCAGGCATGATCCCCGACAGCATGCTGACCGAGGGCAGCACCATGGGCCTGGTGATGTCCGAGGTACGCCGAACGGCGGACGGTCTGGACAACGCGGTTGCGGCCGGTTTCATCAGTGCCGGTGACGCCGCCAGCGCGGGGGCTGATCCCACGACGATCTCGAACATGCTACGGGATGCGGGTCAGGTCGTGACCAGTGATATCTCTCAACCCATTCTCAACGCGGCCCAGGCCTATCGCGAGATGAGCGCGACATCGTCAAGCCTGATGACCATTGTGGTGCTGCTGTTGGCGCTGGCAGGCGGTGCTTGGGGCACAATGCAAAGCGGCACCGAGTTTCGCGCCCGCAACGTGGTGGAACGCGGCGTTCTGACCATTTTGATCGCCGCCGCCTCGGTTGCGATCCTGACCACCATCGGCATCATCCTGTCGTTGATCTTTAACACGGTCGAATTCTTCCGCCTTTATCCTGCCATCGACTTTTTCACCCTGCTGGAATGGTCGCCCAGCTTTTCGGGGCGCGGCGGCACCTCAAGCCTGGGTATCTTGCCGCTGCTCTGGGGTACGATCTATATCTCGATCGTGGCGCTCTTTGTGGCGGTGCCGGTGGGCCTTTTCTCGGCGATCTACCTGTCCGAATATGCGACGCCGCGGGTGCGCGGCATTGCCAAGCCGCTTTTGGAAATCCTCGCTGGTATCCCGACAATCGTCTATGGCCTCTTTGCCCTGCTGACCATTGGCCCGCTGTTGGTCAGCGTCTTTGGCGAGGATGGCACCGGTTGGATGGGCGGGGGTCGGTCGGTGATGACGGCGGGCATCGCCATGGGCATCATGCTGATCCCTTTTGTCAGCTCGCTCAGCGACGATATCATCAACGCCGTGCCTCAGTCGTTGCGCGACGGCTCTTATGCCATTGGGGCGACGCGGTCTGAAACCATTAAACAAGTTGTCCTGCCCGCCGCCTTGCCGGGCATCGTGGGTGCCGTTTTGCTGGCCGCAAGCCGCGCCATTGGCGAGACGATGATCGTTGTGCTGGGGGCAGGGGCTGCGGCCCGCCTGTCGCTGAACCCGTTCGAGGCCATGACGACCGTCACGGCCAAGATCGTGTCGCAGCTTACCGGAGACAGCGATTTTGCCTCGCCCGAGGCGCTGGTGGCCTTTGCCCTGGGCATTTCACTTTTTGTTCTGACGTTGGGGCTGAACGTCTTCGCCCTCTATATCGTGCGTAAATACCGGGAGCAGTATGAATGACCGACGCAAGCCTTCCCGCCTCGTCCGACGCGCCGCATCGCGCATCCCTCATGCAGGCCGACGCGCGCACGCAAAAGCGCAAGGCTGCCGAAAAGCGGTTTCGCATGTACGGGATCGCGGGCATTGCCACTGGGATCTTTTTCCTGATCGTTCTGCTGGTGTCCATTGTCTCCAGCGGCATGGGCGCGTTCCAGCAGACATTCATCAACGTTCCGGTCTTCCTTGATCCGGCAAAGCTCGACAAGAATGGCAACCGCGACATCGAAGATATCAAGAAGGTATCGACGTTTGGCTATAACCCGTTGATCCAGGACGCGGTGTTGCAGCAAATAGAGCAAGCAGACATCGACACACCGCTGACCAAGCGCAAGGATATGAAGGCACTTATTTCGGCCTCTGCCGCCGCGCAGGTGCGCGATACGGTGATCGCCAATCCCGACCTGATCGGGGAAACGGTCACGTTTCGTATTCTGGCGGCCAGCCGGGTCGACGGCTACCTCAAGGATCGCGTCAAGCGTGAAGACGTTGAGCGTGACAAGAACATCGACGCGGCCCACCTCGATATCGTCGACGCTCTGGTGCCGCTCGGTGTGATCCAAAAGACCTTTAATCTGGCCTTTATTACCGGTGCGGATGCGTCCGAAAGCCGGGCGGAGTCCGCAGGTATCGGTGTGGCCATGATTGGTTCACTGTTCATGATGCTGGTGGTTCTGGTACTGGCGCTGCCCATCGGCGTCGCAGCCTCGATTTACCTTGAGGAATTCGCGCCCAAGAACCGCTGGACTGACCTCATCGAGGTGAACATTGCCAACCTGGCGGCTGTGCCGTCCATTGTGTTTGGTATTCTGGGCCTGGCCGTTTTCATCCAGTTCATGCACTTGCCGCAATCGGCGCCGTTGGTCGGTGGTCTCGTGCTGACGCTGATGACGCTGCCCACGATCATCATCTCGACGCGCGCCTCGCTCAAGGCGGTGCCGCCGTCAATCCGGGATGCGGCCCTTGGGGTAGGGGCGTCGAAAATGCAATCGGTGTTTCACCATGTGTTGCCGCTGGCGGCCCCAGGCATCCTGACGGGTACAATCATCGGTCTGGCGCAGGCTTTGGGCGAAACCGCGCCGCTTTTGTTGATTGGCATGGTGGGCTTTATCGCCTCGAATGCGCCAGACGGGATTGCCAGTGGCTTGCTTGATCCCAACTCGGCCATGCCCGCGCAAATCTATGAATGGGCCAAGCGGGCGGACCCTGCCTACTACGAACGGGCCTGGGGTGGTATCATCATCCTGCTTGGGTTCCTGATTTCGATGAATACGCTGGCCGTGATCCTGCGGCGCCGCTTTGAACGCCGCTGGTAAGGGGATAGACCCATGAACGATATGCGAATTGTGGAGAGAGACGTGGACACCAACAACGTAAAGATCGCGGCCAAGGGCGTGCAGGTCCATTATGGCGACACCCATGCGATCAAGGACGTGGACGTCGAAATCCAGGACAAGACCGTCACGGCGTTTATCGGCCCTTCGGGCTGTGGTAAGTCGACCTTTCTGCGCTGCATCAACCGGATGAACGACACGATTGATATTGCCCGGGTGACGGGCGATATCCGCATTGATGGCGAGGACATTTATGACCCGCGCGTCGACCCGGTACAGCTGCGCGCTAAAGTCGGCATGGTGTTTCAGAAACCCAACCCGTTCCCCAAATCGATCTATGACAACGTCGCTTACGGGCCGCGCATCCACGGGTTGGCCCGCAACAAGGCTGAATTGGACGAGATCGTCGAAAAGTCCCTGCGCCGGGGCGCCATCTGGGACGAGGTCAAGGACCGCTTGGACGCGCCCGGAACAGGGCTTTCCGGCGGCCAACAGCAGCGATTGTGCATTGCCCGCGCTGTGGCGACCGAACCCGAGGTTTTGCTGATGGACGAGCCGTGTTCGGCCCTTGACCCCATTGCCACGGCTCAGGTCGAAGAGCTGATAGACGAACTGCGCCGCAACTATTCCGTGGTGATCGTGACCCACTCGATGCAACAAGCCGCACGGGTGAGCCAAAAGACGGCGTTCTTCCACCTTGGGAACCTCGTGGAATACGGCGAGACCGGTCAGATTTTTACCAATCCCGAAGACCCGCGCACCGAAAGCTATATCACCGGCCGGATCGGCTGAGGAGCAAACACATGAACGACCAACATATCGCATCAGCCTTTGACCGCGACCTGGAAGCCATTCAGGCGCAGATCATGAAAATGGGCGGGCTTGTCGAGAACGCTATTCTTGAGGCCGCGATCAGCCTGGAATCTCGCGATGAAGAGCGTGCAGAAGCCGTGCGCCGGGCTGATAAGGTCATCGACGCGCTTGAAGAATCCATTAACGAAGAGGCAGCGCGCGTCATTGCCTTGCGCGCACCCACAGCAATCGACCTGCGTCTGGTCCTGACCGTGATCAAGGTCAGCGCCAACCTTGAACGTATCGGCGACTATGCCAAGAACATGGCCAAGCGGACTGGCGTTCTTGCTCAGATGGCACCGGTCGACGACAGCGCCGGCGCCTTGCGCCGCATGGCCAGGGAAGTTGAGCGGATGCTCAAGGATGCGCTGGACGCCTATATCGCGCGGGATGCGGAACTGGCCCAGGACGTGATCGACCGCGACCGCGAGATCGACCAGATGTATAACGCATTGTTCCGCGAATTCCTGACCTTCATGATGGAAGATCCGCGCAATATCACCGCCTGCATGCATTTGCATTTCATCGCCAAAAACGTCGAGCGAATGGGCGATCACGTGACTGCCATTGCGGAACAGGTCGTCTATCTCGTTACGGGTGCGCACCCGGACGAGACCCGCACAAAGGCCGACAAAACCTCATTGCCGGTGGAGTGATCCGATGTCAGCCAGTCAACCCCGTGTCTTGGTCGTCGAAGACGAACCCGCACAGCGCGAGGTTTTGGCCTATAACCTTGAGGCCGAAGGCTTTGCCGTGAGCCGCGCGCAAAACGGCGAAGAGGCGTTGTTGCTCGTGGACGAGGATCTGCCAGACATCATCGTGCTGGACTGGATGATGCCGCATCTGAGCGGGATCGAAGTATGCCGTCGCCTGAAGATCAAGCCCGAGACGCGCACCATCCCGGTGATCATGCTGTCAGCGCGGTCCGAAGAGGTCGACAAGGTCCGTGGCCTCGAGACGGGTGCGGACGACTATGTGGTCAAACCATATTCTGTGATCGAGCTGATGGCGCGGGTACGCAGCCAGTTGCGCCGCGTGCGTCCCACGACGGTCGGGCAACGGTTGGAATTCGACGACATAATGCTCGACAGCGAGAGTCATAAGGTGCTCCGCGGAAGTGACGAGGTGAAGCTTGGTCCAACCGAGTTCCGCTTGCTCAGTACGTTCATGGAAAAACCTGGCAGGGTCTGGAGCCGCGAGCAATTGCTGGACCGCGTCTGGGGCCGTGACATCTATGTCGACACACGGACCGTCGATGTCCACATCGGACGGCTGCGCAAAGCGTTGACTCAATTTGGCGGCGACGATCCAGTGCGCACGGTGCGTGGCGCTGGATATGCACTTGGATGAGGTGACATGAAGAGTTTCGTGTAATCATCGGTATTACATAAATAAATCTCCATTCCGTCCATCCACATTAATTACATAATGTGGATTATACATTAATCAGGCCGGTATCCAGAAAAGCTGTGCCATCGACCCACTTGGCACATCTCGTGATTGCCCCTAACTTTCCAAATACACCGCCGCAGATCAAAGTCGCGACGGATCAATGGGAGGAAGTGTATGGGGATCAGGCGATGAGCGGACTGACGCTTGATCAGGCCGTGGCCAAAGTGACCGCCGAAAATCCGACCTTTGCCGTGGGCACGGCAGAAATCCGCGGCACGCAGTACCGTGTGTTCAGCAACGCACCTGATCACATCTACGCTCTTCTTTTGGCCAGTCGTGCGGCGCATGGCGATGGTGCCTCGGACTATCTGGTGTTCGAAGATCAACGATGGACCTTCGATGCGTTTGTCCAGGATGTGCACCGCATGGCCCGTCTCCTTCAGCGTGACTATGGCGTGACCAAAGGCACGCGTGTGGCGCTGGCCATGCGCAACTGTCCGGCCATGTTGATCGGGATGATGGCGATCAGCGCGCTTGGCGGCGTGACCGTGTTTCTCAACGCCTGGTGGACCGGTGCCGAACTGGACTATGCGCTTGGCGACAGCAGTCCAAAAGTTGCTTTGGCCGATGATATGCGTACCGACCGCCTCGCCCGATTGGCCCAAGCCCACGGCCTGCACGTGGTCAACCTTGGCACAGCCCATGAAGATCATGGCGCGGGCCTGTCAGACGTGTTGGCACAGTCTGACTCACGCTTTGACGCTGCGCAGATCGCAGCAGATGATGACTTTGCGATCATGTATTCGTCAGGCACGACGGGCCATCCCAAGGGTGTGGTGCAGACGCATCGTGGGGCGATCAACGCGGTCTTCACGTGGCTGATGCAGGCTGCTTTGACACAGCTGATCGAACCGCCAGAAGACGATAGTTCCCCTGCCCCGCGGCCTGTGATCTTGATTGTGACGCCGCTCTTTCATGTCACCGCAACGCATCCGATGTTCCTGCTGAGCTTACCTGCAGGCGCGAAATTGGTGGTGATGCACAAATGGTGCGCCGATACCGCAGCGCGGCTGATCGACCGCGAAAAAGTCACGCGCTTTTTAGGGGTGCCCACACAATCGGCTGATCTGATGGAGGCGGCGTCGCGATTGGGCCTGACGCTCGACAGTCTCGAATATCTTGGCTCTGGTGGTGCAAAACGCCCCGCAGCACAGGTGGCTGCCTTGTCCAAGCGCTTTCCAAGTGCCCAGATCGCAACAGGCTGGGGCATGACAGAAACTAACGCCAACGGTATCGGATTGGTCGGACGCGATTATGCGCGTCATCCCGGCGCAGCCGGACGGTTGTATCCCCCTGTGCAAGACGTTCGCTTTCTGGACGATGCGGGCTACGAGGTCGCTGTCGGAGAGGTCGGTGAAATAACTGTAAAAAGTCCCTGTAACATGCGGGAATACTTGAACAAACCAGATGCCACGGCAGAGGTTTTGCAAGATGGCTGGCTGCGTACGGGGGATTTGGGTCGGATCGACGCAGACGGCATGATCACCATCCTCGACCGCAAGAAAAACATCATTATTAGGGGTGGCGAAAACATCGCTTGCCTGGATATCGAAGGTGCCCTGCATCGCCACCCTGGCGTTCGTGAGGCTTGTGCCTTTGCCCTGCCCGACGATCGTCTGGGCGAAGTCGTGGGCGCGATCGTGCAGGCGGAGGGCGCTGTGGTCCCGACCGAGGCAGCGTTGCAGGATTTCCTAGCCACGCATATCGCCCACTTCAAGATTCCAAGTCGTATATGGGTTCAGGCCAAACCCCTGCCCCGCGGAGCGACCGACAAGCTGGATCGACGTGGCATTCGTGCCGCCTGTCTGGCGGATGCAGACATCAGGTAAAAGGACGCGACCATGGACCTCAAGGACAAGATCATCGTTGTAACCGGCGCGGCCAACGGCATCGGCAAAGCGCTGTGTTTGGCTTTTGCGGCGGCAGGCGCCAAGGCGATAGCTTGCGTGGATCGAGACATTGAAGGCGCTCGTGCAGTTGCACGGAAAATCAATGGGTTCGCTGTTGAAGTGGATGTGTCACATGAGGCGGATATTGCCGCGATGATCGTGCAGGTCGAAGACACGCTTGGCCCCATTGACCTCTTTTGCTCAAACGCAGGCGTGTTGACCGAAGGCGGAGCAGAAGCGCCCGATGCGGAATGGCAGCGGCTGTGGGATATCAACGTCATGGCGCATGTCTGGGCGGCCCGCCATATCGTGCCGCGTATGACCGAACGGGGTGGTGGGTATTTGTTGAATACGGCGTCCGCCGCTGGGTTGTTGAACCAGATTGGGTCAGCGCCTTACGGGGTAACAAAACACGCTGCCGTGGGCCTGGCCGAGTGGCTTGCGATCACCCATGGCGACGCCGGTATCAAAGTTTCGGTCTTGTGCCCCCAAGCGGTGCGCACTGCGATGACCGAAGGGCTGGAGGATCATGTGGCGGCTATCGACGGCATGCTGGAGCCTGAGGACGCCGCACGTGCGTGTGTCAACGCCATCCGGGACGAAACCTTTCTGGTGCTGCCCCACGCTGGCGTGTTGGACTATATGCGCCTCAAGACTGCGGATTATGACAAGTGGATTGGCGGCATGAGAAAGTTGAACCGACGTTTTGGCGCGCTTTGAGTGTTGGTTCGGCGCACTGCCCCAGCCGCCGGATTTCTTGGAACAGAGAGGCGGGTACGTCAGCCCTTGGTCTTGATCTGGCGAATGAGGCCCTCTTGGGCGACCGAGGCGATCAGTGTGCCATCGCGGTTATAGATCATGCCCCGGTTAAAGCCGCGTCCGCCGCCTGACCAGGGACTGTCCATCGTGTAAAGGTGCCAGTCGCAAAAACTGGCCGGGCCGTGAAACCACATCGAATGGTCTAAGCTCGCGGCCATGACCGCCCCTGTGAACCACGTCTGACCATGCGGGCGCAGTGCCGAGCCCAGCAGGTTCATGTCAGAGGCATAAGCGAGCAGGCAATGCTGCAACTGCGGGCTGATCCCGCGTGCGGCGGCCATGCGAAACCAAAGGTGGTTCTTGTCATCCGCCGGTTCCGGCGTAAAGAAATCACGCGGCGCGACCTCGCGGATGTCAATTGGACGGGGGCGCAGGAATTCGTCGTGATGGCGCTCGGGGATCTTGTCGACAACTGCGGCGCGCAATGTGCTGCGATCGGCCAGCCCCTCAGGTCCTTCGACATCGGGCATCGGGTGCTGATGGGTCCAGCCATCCTCGGCCACATGGAACGAGGCCGACATGTTCAGAATCTGTTTGCCATGCTGGATCGCAACAACCCTGCGCGTGGTAAAACTGCCCCCGTCACGCGCGCGGTCCACTTGATATATCACCGGGATCGAAGGATCGCCCGGGCGAATGAAATAGGCGTGCAGGCTGTGACACAGCCGGTCCTCGACCGTTTGATAGGCTGATGCGAGCGCCTGCCCGATGACCTGCCCCCCAAAGATGCGCGTGGGCGTCTCGCCCCCCTGCCCGGTGCCGCGAAACAGGTCCACCTCAAGCGGTTCTACCGCCAACAGGTTCAACAGGGTCTGGTGTGCGTCGCTCATGTTGTGCGGCCCTTTGCATAGGCGATAAAGAAATCGAGACTGTCCGGGTTGGCCATCGAATCGCGATTGACCAGTGTTGCCGGATCACCGCCCAAGAGCAGTTTTTTCACCGGGACTTCCAGCTTTTTGCCTGACAACGTGCGCGGGATTTCTGCGACCTCGATGATCTCATTGGGCAGAAACCGGGGTGAAACCTGATCTTGGATGGATGCGTTGATCTGATCCTTGATCCCGTCGGTCAACCCGCCTGGTGTCACCACGAAGAGCGGCATGAAGCTCTCGCGTCCCAAGTATTCCAGATCGACCACAAGGCTGTCTGTGACCGCCTCGATCCCCTCGACCGCCTGATAAATCTCGGCCGAGCCAAGGCGCAGCCCCTTGCGGTTGATCGTGGCGTCAGAGCGGCCATAGATGACGGAACCACCCGCAGGCGTGAACTCGATCCAGTCGCCGTGCCGCCAGATGCCGGGATAGGTGTCGAAATATGCGTCATGCAAACGGCTGCCGTCATCGTCTCCCCAGAAGTAAAGCGGCATGGCAGGCAAAGGTTCGGTGCACACCAGTTCGCCCACCTCGTCAAACACCTCGTTGCCGTCCGCATCAAAGGCGCGGGCCGCGTTGCCAAGCGCACGGCATTGGATTTCGCCCAGCCGCACGGGCAAGAGCGGATTGCCCAGCACAAAGCCCCCAGCGATATCGGTGCCCCCCGAGATGGACATCAAGCTGATGTCCGGTTTCACATCGCTGTAAATCCAGGCAAAGGCGTCCGGCGAAAGCGGTGACCCGGTCGAGCCGAGCCCGGTCAGCGCGGAGAGGTCCATGTCTTTGGGCGTAATCCCCGCCTTGCGGCACCCATCGTAAAATGCAGCACCTGCGCCAAATTGGGTCACTTTGTGTTTCTCAAGAAACCGCCATACTGCTGTCAGATCGGGGTGGTTTGGCGCGCCGTCGAAGATCGCGACCGTGGCCCCCTGCCCCAGCCCCATCCATTGCGCGTTCCACATGATCCAACCTGACGAAGTCAACCAGCAGAACTTGTCGCGCGCCGTCAGGTCATGGTGCAGCGATTGCTTGTTCGCCTCCAGCACGATCCCGCCGTGGCCGTGCACGATGGGTTTTGGGTCGCCCGTGGTGCCCGAGGAATAGACGATCCAGAGCGGGTGGTCGAACGCCACATCCAGCGGTGCGTTCTCCGCCTGGGTTTGCACCAGATCCGCCCAATTGCGCCGGTTTTCGGCCAAAGGTTGGCAGACGGGCACCATCACGACATGGGCGAGACTGGGAAGCCCGTCGATGATTTCGTCGACCTGGCTGCTGCGATCAACCGTCTTTCCTGCATGCACATAACCGTCCTGGGCGATCAGCAGTTTCGGCTCGATCTGTTTGAACCGGTCAAGGATCGCAACCTGCCCCATATCGGGGGCGCAAATGGACCAGATCGCGCCCAAAGACGCCGTTGCCAGAAAGGCGATCAGGGCCACTTCGGTATTGGGCAGAACGGCTGCGACCCTGTCCCCTTTGGTCACGCCCATATCGCGCAGATGATGGGCGACACTGGCCACCTGGTCGCACAGTTGGTCCCAGCTGAGCGCGCGCTCGCCAAAGGTTTCGGATTGGACAATCAGGGCCGTGTCGCTACCGCGCGCCCCGGTATGACGCAGGATTTGCGTGGCATAGTTCAACCGTGCGCCCGGCCCCCATTCTGCCCCGGGCATCTGCCGTTTGGCGAGAAACACGTCGGGACGCGTGCCCACAATGCCAAAGAAGTCCCAGATCGCCCCCCAAAAGGTGTCAATTTCGGATACGCTCCACTCCCAAAGCGCCGGATAGTCGTCAAAATGCAAGCCTCTTTCGGCGGCGAGCCAGCGCATGAATTGTGCCATAGTCGAAGCGTCTGCGCGTGCGGCAGGCGGGGTCCAGAGGATCGGACGGCTCATGTCAGGGCCCCATGAACCAGTGCCTTGAGCTCGGCCCGGGCCGGATAGCTGGACGATGGCGAGAGTTGGGTGAACATGACGACGGAGAAATCATGAATCCGGTCAATCCAGAAGAAGGTCGAAGCCATACCGCCCCAACTGAAATCCCCAACCGATCCAGGCACCCGACTGCGTGCAGGATCGAGCACAACTGCACCCGCGAGGCTGAATCCCACCCCGTCCATGGGCTGTTCGGCAAAGCTGGCCGGGCCAAGGCTTGCGATGTCGCCAGGCAGATGGTTGGCCATCATGAAGTCAGCGGTTGATGGCGAAATCAGGCCCTGCCCCCGCGCGCGCAAACAATCGGCAAACAGCATGTAGTCGTCTAGTGTGCCCACCAGCCCACCGCCCCCCGAATGCAACGTTGGGTCAAGAAAGGGCGATCCATCTGCATGATCCACACAGCGCAAGCTGTCGCCACCCGAAGCGGCAGTATTGAGGTCCATCGCGTCGCCCGCCAGTGGCGTGTACAGGCTGGCAAATCGGTCGCGCCGGCTCTGGGGAACGTCAAAGGCCGTTTCTGACAAGCCCAAAGGCTCGAATATCCGGCTGTGAAACACCTCGCCCAGGCTTTGGCCGGTAACGACCTCGATCACCCGGCCGATCACGTCGATGCCGACCGAATACTCCCACTGTGTTCCGGGTTGAAAGGCCAGCGGCAAGGCGGCCACGGCGTTGCATTGAGCGGCCAATGACCCGGCGCCGGGTTTGAACAGCAGGTCTTGCGCGGCCATTTCCTCGGACAGGATCGAGGGATTGAAAGGATAGCTCAGCCCGGATGTGTGCGTCAGCAATTGGTGCAAGGTGGGTGGGGCGCAAGGCATCGTCTGGTCCAACGACGTGGCACCGGGGATCAGGGCGCGGGCATCTGCAAATTCCGGCAAAAAGCTTGAGACCGGTGCATCAAGGGTAAAGGCCCCTTCCTCGATCAGCATCATCAGGGCGAGCGCCGTCACCGGTTTGGTCATCGAATAGATGCGGGCCAATGTGTCTCTGGCAAAGGGCGTGCCGCTATCCAGATCGCGCAGGCCTGTGGCATTGAAATACACCTCTTGATCACCTTGGCGGATCAAAACCGACAGACCGGGGAATTTACGCTCCGCCACATAGCGGTCGGCCCAAGGGGTGATACGATCGAGGCGCCGCGGGTCGAGGGTCAACATTGCCTTATCCTCCCAACATCGCGGTCATGGCATCGCGCGTCTCGGCCGTGAACCAAGCGCCGCGCGCCTTTCCCATCTGCGTCTTGATCCGGGCGATTGTGTCGCCGCGGATCTGCTGCTTGACCGCCGCATAGGCGACGGGTGGGATCGCCGCAAAGGCTTGGGCTTCGCGCACGGCCACGTCCATGAGTACCTCCGGATCGACCACTTCGTCGACAAGCCCACAGGCCAGCGCCGCGTCGGCCGCGATCGGTTGGCCCCGCATCATCAGGCGACGCAGGTCTTTAGGCGCAAGCATGGCGCGCGCAATCTCCATCGGGCCCACTGGAAAATCGACGCCGACACGGACCTCCGCCAGTCCAAAGCTGGCGCGTGGTGTTGCGATACGGTGATCTGCCGTCAAAACAAAAAACAGGCCACCGGCAATGGCGGCCCCGTCGGTGGCGACGATCACGGGCTTGGGGCAGGCAAAGAGACACAGAAAGGCGACGTTCAACCCGTCAACGATGCGGGCCTGATCATCTTCGTTGAAATCCCGCGCCACCTTGAGATCGAGCCCTGCGGACAAGACTTTGCACGCGCTGGATATGATAATGGCGCGCACATTCGTGTCCGTCTCGGCCTCTGCGACAACCTTTGCCAACCCCATCAGCCGCGCCGGGCGCAGCGCGTTCACAGGGGGTGCGTCCAGAACCAGATGGCGCAGCGGGCCGTCATCGCGTGTCTTGATCCAGCTTGTATCGGCCATGGCCCCCCCTTGCATGCGTGCCTCAGGTCACGATACCCGGCCCACCGCCCTTGCCAAGCCAAATCACCCGCCGCTACGGTGTGAGGATGAGGGAGGAGCCGATATGCTCAAGCTGTATTTTGCGCCGCGCAGTCGTGCATTGCGCGTGGCTTGGTTGCTGGAAGAGTTGGAACTGGACTACGATCTCGTGCGCTATGATTTGGGCGATCCGGCGATGCGAACACCAGAATTTCGCGCAATCCATCCGATGGGCCGGGTCCCGGTGCTTGAGGATGGGGATGTGCGGATCATGGAAAGCGGCGCGATCCTCGAATACCTGCTCGCCCGGCATGGCAAGGGACGTTTTCGGCCTGCCCCGGACAGCATCCACTTTCCCACCTATTTGCAGTGGCTGCATTATGCCGAAGGGATGATCATGCCACCGATCAATTCCTACATGGTCGAGACGTTCTTTCTACCGCCCGAGCGGCAATCAGAGGTGCACGCCAAACGGGCCAAGAAGCTCTTGGGGCAGATGTTGGTGGCGGTGGATGCCGCCTTGGACGGGCGCGACTATCTGGCTGGCGATTTTAGCGGCGCAGATATCATGACGGGGTCGGCGGTGATCAGTGCCCAAGGCATTGGGGTTGATATGGAGGCTCTGTCGCGACTTGGAGCCTATGTTGACCGATTGCGGGCGCGAAAAGCCTATCAAAAGGCGGCTGCCATGTGAGCCGCGCGTGTTGATCGCCGGAGGCGGCGGTTTCCGAGACGGAAAACGGCCGGAAACCGACACGGTTTCCATGGCATTCAAACTTCCAACCATTCCTTGCGGATATCGTCACGCGCTTTCAACTCTGCGGGTGTGCCCTCGAACACGACCCTGCCATGGCCCATTACATAGACCCGGTGGGCGATATCCAGCGCGATTGACAGTTTTTGTTCGACCAGTAGCGTCGCAATCCCGCGCTTTGCGATCTCCTGCAACAACTCGGCCACGCGTTGCACCATCTGAGGACTAAGCCCCTCGGTCGGCTCATCGATCATCACCAAGTCCGGGTCGCCCATCAGCGTCCGGCACATGGTAAGCATCTGCTGCTCTCCGCCAGACAGCACCGACGCTTCGACATCAGCGCGCCGTTCGAGGTTTTCGAACAGTGTGAACATATCCTGCATCGACCAGCGCCCCGCACCATCCTTCTGCCCGGGCTTTAGGCCCAAGATCAGGTTCTGGCGCGTTGTCAGTCCGGGAAATATATCCCGGTTCTCGGGCACATATCCGATGCCCAGATTGGCAACTTCGAACGCCTTGCGTCCCGCTATCTCCTGTCCCTTGAACAGGACAGAGCCATGCGGTTCGACCTCGCCCATCACGGCCTTGCAAGTGGTGGACCGTCCCACCCCGTTGCGGCCAAGTAGGGCCACGATCTCGCCCTCGCCTATGCGCAGGTCGACGCCCTGCAGGATGTGGGATTTTCCGTAATAGGCGTGTAGATCAGAGACCTCGAGCATCAGTGATCCTCCAACGCGGTGCCAAGATAGGCCTCTTGGACCCGTGCATTGCCGCGTACCGCCTCTGGCGTGCCCGTGGCAATAATTTCGCCATAGACCAGCACCGAAATCTGATCAGCCAGGCCAAAGACAACACCCATGTCATGTTCCACCATAATCAGGGTCTTTCCTTCGGTCACGGTGCGAATGAGTTCCACGATATAGTCGGTCTCGGAATGGCTCATGCCTGCCGTGGGCTCGTCCAACATGATAACATCCGCGCCGCCCGCGATTGTGATCCCGATTTCAAGGGCGCGCTGTTCGGCATAGCTGAGAACGCCCGCAGGCAAGTCGCGCCGCGCTGTCAGGTTGATCTGTTGCAATATCTCATCGGCCCCTTCGGTCAGTGCGCGACTGCGTCCGACCATGGACCAGAAGTTATAGCGGTAGCCCATCGACCAAAGCAGCGAACAGCGCACATTTTCAAACACCGTCATCTTGGGAAAGATGTTGGTGATCTGGAAACTGCGCGACAGTCCCATGCGGTTGATCTCGAACGGGGCCTTGCCTGCCAGATCCTGACCGTGCAGGCGGATAGCCCCCTCAGTCTGCGGAAACCGGCCAGTGATCAAGTTGAAGAGCGTAGACTTGCCCGCCCCGTTGGGGCCGATGATGGCATGGCGTTCGGTTTTGGCGATGGACAAGTCCACGCCGCGAATGATCTCGGTCTTGCCAAAAGACTTCTTGAGCCCGTCAAGCTCCAGCGCCGGGCTCATCGCGACATCCCCTCAGGCGTGTTTGCCTCGTTCCACGCCTCGACCAATGCCGGGGCAGTGGCGCGGGTGATGGCAAAACCAACGAAGGTCACGACACCTGCGATGATCCAGGGCAAAAAGCTGTGGCTGTCGAAGGTCGTCCAAAAGAGCGTCATCTCATGATCGCCCGTGGCCGCATGGCGGACATGAAAGGTCATTTCGACCAAGGCGGCCGCGCCCAGGGTGCCTATGGCCGCAGGCAAAAGCGTCTTGAGGTAGGGCACGCCCAAATGCCCCAACTTGCCCAGCCTGAGGGCTGGTACATGCATCATGATCAGCCCTGCGAGGCCGCCGGGAAAAAACATCACCGTGGCGACGAAGATGATGCCGAGATAAAACCCCCAAAGCTCGGTCTGCAGGCTGAGAACTGTTTGCACGAGTGTAAAGACGATAGCCCCCAGGATCGGGCCAAAAAAGAAACCGACGCCGCCCAGGAATGTCACCAGAAGAATGATGCCCGATTGGGTGGTGTTCAGGTTTTCTTCGGTCAGAATCTCATAGTTGATGGCGAACAGCGCGCCCGCGATGCCTGCGAAAAAGCCCGACGCCACGAAACTGTAAAAGCGAACCCAGCGCGCGGAATAGCCCAGAAACTCCGCCCGTTCGGGGTTGTCGCGTACCGCGTTGGCCATGCGGCCCATGGGCGTGCGGGAATAGAGATACATCAGGATCGCCGAGAGCATCAGCCAGAACACAATGAGGTAATAGACCTCGATCTGTTGCAGGAACTCGACGCCAAAGAAGGGCAAGCCATAGGTGCGGTCGCCGGAGATGCCTTCTTCGCCCCCGAAAAAGGCCACGATGATCACGGAACAGGCAGCGATCAACTCACCCACGCCAAGGCTGATCATGGCAAACACCGTGCCCGCCTTACGGGTTGAGAAACTGCCCACGATCGTGGCCAGCCCCATGCCCATAAGCCCGCCAAAAACGGGCAAGATCGGCAGTGGCAGCCCGGAAAAGAACCCATCCCAGTTGATGATATGCATGCAGGCAAAACCGCCCACACCGGCATAGACCGCGTGGCCAAAGCTGAGCATACCGCCCTGACCCAACAACATGTTGTAAGCCAGAGCAAAAATGATGGTAATCGCCATCTGGTTCATGATCGTAATTGCGGAGTTGTTGGTGAAAATGAACGGCATTACGCACAGCAGGAAGGCCGCGATGATCCAGGGAGACAGTGGCAGAATCATGGCGCCTGCGCGCATCCGCTGTGCCGGCTTGGTCGGGTCGGTGGTGAACTGGTCGCTCATGCGTCACGCTTTCCGAACAGGCCGTAGGGGCGGAAAATCAGGATCAACACCATGAGAATGTAAGGTAGGATATCGGCAATCTGCGGGCTGGTGATTGTCCAAAGGTCGCGCCAGGCGCTGTCCCACAAAACCTCGGGCTTGGTAAAGCCAATCCAGGTCAGCAGGTCCTCCATCCGCAGATTATAGGCCTTGGCGAAGGTGGTCATCCACCCGATCAACAGCGAGGCGACAAGCGCACCCCAAAGGCTGCCCAACCCGCCGATTACGATGGTGACAAAGACGATGGAGCCAAGGACAAAGGCCATGCCCGGGAACGTGCCCAACACCGGGCCAGCAATGACGCCCGCCACACCGGCCAGCGCTGTTCCGACGCCGAAGACGCCCATAAAGATAAGAGGGACATTGTGGCCTAGTGCCTCCACCGTCTTGGGGTAAGTCAGGGCCGCCTGGATGATCATGCCGACGCGTGTTCGGGTCAGAACCCAAAGCAGCCCAATGAAGATGATGACCGATATGAAGATCATGAAAATCTTGTAAGCCGGGATCGAATTGCCCGCGATGGCAAAGGCGGTGAATTGCAGGATCTCGGGCGCCTCATAGGGCATCTGGTTTTTGCCCCAAACGAATTGCACCAGCTCTTCGATCAGTAGTGCAAGGCCAAAGGTAAAGATCAGTTCGGGCACATGCCCGTATTGGTGTACCCGCCTGAGGCCGTACCGTTCGACCCCGGCCCCCATGACGCCCACGATAAGAGGTGCCAGAAGCAGGCCCATCCAGAACCCCAGCGCGATGCTGATCTGAAAGGCGAAATAGGCGCCCAGCATGTAGAAACTGGCATGGGCAAAGTTCAGAACGCCCATCATCGAAAAGATAAGCGTCAGGCCTGCCGACAGCATGAAGAGCAAGAGGCCCGTGACCAGACCGTCGATTAGGTTGACGAGGATGAGATCCATGTTTTCGCAGTCCTTGCGTGATCCGAATGCGGCTGCGCCACGACATTATTTAGGGGGCTCTGCCCCCGGCCTTCGGCCTCCCCCGGGATATTTTCAGCCAAAAGAATGAAAAAGCGGCCCGCCGGTTCAGGCGGACCGCTTTGGTGTCAGGGGCGACGCATCTGGCAACTGGTCTCGCTGTCCATGGCGGCCATGGTCACCGTTTCCTCCACCCGGATGCCAAAGCCGGAATTGTCATAGTCAAAGGTCACATCGCTGCCGGTATGTGCGTGAATGTGCACGTCCTGGATCAACTGGTGATCAACCTCACGCATTTTCACCGATCCGCCCCAGAGGCTCTCATGCTCCATCCCCTCAAGCGCGTAGGCGACGGGGATCACGTCTGTGGCAGTGCCCGCCTCATTGATCGCCTTGGCCAGCATTTCGATCACATTTGTGATGCGTGCCTGGCTGATGTTGCCGTCGGGATACTTGGCCTTGAACGCTTCATAATAGGCGGCAGCGGCATCACTTGCGGGCGGGTTGATCTGCCCCTCGGCCACAAGGCGGAGCGATCCCTCGCCCGTTTCGCCAAAGGCAGCGGTGATGCCATCCGCGGCCGCGTAATAGGTAAAGATCGGACCTTCATACCCATTCTCAAGCACTGACTTGCCCAGGCCCAGCATGTCTGCACCCCAATTGCCTGTGATGATCGCATCGGCCCCCGAAGCCATGATCTTGCGGCTGTACGGCGTGAAGTCCTTGACCTTGCCAATGGGGTGCAGTTCGTTCCCCACAATCTCGATGTCAGGGCGTTTTTCACCGATAAAGCGAACGGCGGCAGCGGCCACAGCCTTTCCGAAGGAATAGTCTTGGCCGATGATATAGACCTTTTCGATGGCCTCATCCTTGGCGATCACGTCGGTGAGCGCATCCATCTTGATGTCTGCATTGGCGTCAAAGCGGAAGTGCCAGAAGTTGCACTTGTCGTTGGTCAGGGCCGGATCAACAGCAGAATAGTTCAGGAACAGCACCCGGTCATCCGGGTTGCGCCGGTTGTGCTTCTGGATCGCCTCGGTCAGGGCGTTGGCGACGCCGGAGGAGTTGCCTTGGGCGATATAACGTATGCCCTGGTCAATCGCGACCTGTAGCTGGATCAGCGACTCCTTGGGGCTGATCTTGTTATCGAAAGCGACGATTTCGAACATGTCGCCATCCAGAACACCGCCCTTTTTGTTCACCAACTCTTCGGCGGCGAATTCATATTGGTGCAGTCCGTTGACGCCAGTGCCCGCAAAGGGGCCGCTGAGCGGGTCGATAAAGGCGATTTTCACGGTGTCCGCTGTGACGGCAAAGGCGCTGACGGTCAGGGTCAATGCCGTGGCCATGCCAAGCATAATGGGTTTGCGCATGTGTTCCTCCCTAGAACGTGTGCCCGGCGCTGCGCTGTTGATCGCGCGTATTTGGTGCCGGGATAGCGCTAGCGTTACACACCACCGTGATATGTCAAGCGTTCTGATTTCTCGCTTTGCGGGAGCTTGGGGTGGGAAAAATCTTAAAGTAGTACATTCATTATTAACCTTAATTAATTGTTATTGAGTACTTTCCAGTGCTCGCAATCCATTTTCGGCAAAGACCGGAACATAGGCCCCGACCTTCATCGCCCGCTCCGGGTTCGATGCGTTGCCATCCAGCGCCCGCTTGAGCACCCCTTGGATGATCCCCGCCATGCGGAAAAAGCAAAAGCCGAGGTAATAGCCGAAATCATCAATCCCCGGTAAGCCGCGCCTGTCACAATAGGCGGCAATAAAGGCCTCATCGCTCGGCAAGCCCAGAGCATCCCGGTCCACGCCCATCAGCCCGCGCCCATCGCGGCCCGCGGGCAGTTGCCACTGCATGATGACCGATGCCAAGTCGGCATAGGGGTGGCCAATGGTGCTTAGCTCCCAATCCAGCACAGCCAGGCAATTGGTGCCCTCAGCTTCAAAGATCAGGTTGTCGATGCGGTAATCCCCATGAACCAGCGTCCGTTGGCCATCATCGTCTGGCATCTCGTCGGCCAACCGATCCATCAGGCGGTTCATGGACGGAATTTCCTGGGTCTGGGAGGCGCGGTACTGTTTGGACCAGCGCGCTACTTGCCGTTCGAGATAGTGGCCGGGCGGGCCGTAATCGGACAAGCCAACCGCGTCGATATCCACGTCATGCAGCGCCGCCAACACTCGGTTCATGTCGGAGATGACGGCGGTGCGGCCCGCATTGTCCATCTCGGGCATTGTGGGTTCGTTGAAATTTCGCCCCGCGACGTGGTCCATCACATAGAAATCCGATCCGATCACATCCGGGTCCTGACAAAGCACATGCATTTTGGCAACGGGTACGTCCGAGCCTGCCAATGCGCTCTGCACCCGAAACTCGCGGTCCACCGCATGGGCGGATTTCAAAAGTTGACCGGGCGGCTTGCGACGCAGCACATAATTGCCGGCACCAGTTTTCAGCAGGAAAGTCGGGTTTGATTGCCCACCCTCGAATTTTTGAGCCTCGATTGGGCCATCAAACCCGGGCAACCTATCCTTGAGGAATGCGGCAACGGCCCCGGTGTCGAGCGTTTGGGTCTGCGTCATCTCAACCTCCGAACTCTTTGGCAAGGCGCGCACCAGCGTCGGCATATTCGCGTGCCATTCGATCCACTATTCTGGCGGCAGGACCTTGCGAACGGACAGCCCCGATGCCCTGCCCCGAGCCCCAGATTGTTTTCCATGCCTTGGGCTTGGACGAACCCGATCCAAAGTTCATCGCCTTGGCATCCGCCTCTGGCAGGTTGTCGGGGTCCATGCCTGCATTCTCGACAGAACCACGCAGATAGTTGCCCCAGACGCCGGTGAACAGCGAGGAATAAACGATGTCCTCTGCACCACTTTGAACAATCATGTCCTTGTAGTCTTGCACGGCATTGGCCTCGTCCGTCGCGATAAAGGGCGAGCCGACATAGCCGAAATCGGCCCCCAAGGCGCGGGTCGCCAACAACGCTTCGCCGGTTGCAATAGCGCCCGACAGGGCCAAAGGCCCATCAAACCAGTCTCGTATCTCGCGGATCAGGGCAAAGGGCGATTGCTGCCCAGCGTGTCCGCCTGCACCCGCGGCCACGGCGACCAATCCATCCGCCCCTTTTGCGATAGCCTTGCGTGCAAAGGTGTTGTTGATGATGTCATGCAACACAATCCCCCCGCACGAATGGGCCGCCTCGTTTACGTCGACCCGAGCGCCAAGGCTGGTGATCCAGAGAGGGACTTTATGCTTCACGCAAATCTCCAAATCGCGATCAAGGCGCGTGTTGGATCGATGCACGATCTGGTTGACTGCATAGGGGGCAGCAGGAGTATCTGGATTGGCCTGATTGTGGCGGTCCAGTTCCTCGCTGATCTGGGTCAACCAGGCATCAAGCAAGGGGGGCTCGCCCTGTGCCTCGCGCGCATTGAGGGCGGGGAACGAGCCAACGATGCCCGCCTTGCACTGGGCGATGACCAGCTCTGGCACGGAAATGATGAACAAGGGCGCAGCAATCATCGGTATGCGCAACCCTCGCAAAGCTGTTGGTAAATCCGCGTTCGTCCTGATGGTCAAAGCGCCGGTCCTATCTTCTCTGTTGTATAAAATCCCCGCCGGAGGTTCCGACAGATCAGCACGCGCATCGCTCAAAGCACCTCAAAGAGACCCGCAGCGCCCATGCCGCCGCCCACACACATGGTGCAGACAACATGTTTGGCGCCGCGCCGTTTGCCTTCGATCAGGGCGTGCCCCACCATGCGTGCACCGGACATACCGTAGGGATGGCCGATGGAAATTGCGCCGCCGTTCACGTTCAACAAGTCGTCAGGAATACCCAGCGTATCGCGGCAATAGAGCACCTGGACAGCAAAGGCCTCATTCAGCTCCCACAACCCGATGTCGTCCATGTGCAGCCCATGGGCGGCCAGCAGTTTCGGCACAGCAAACACAGGGCCAATACCCATCTCGTCAGGCTCACACCCAGCCGCCATCACGCCCACGCATCGGCCCAGAGGCTCAAGGCCGCGCTTTTCGGCCAGAGACGCCTCCATCACCACCGCCGCCGAGGCCCCGTCGCTCAGTTGCGATGCGTTGCCGGCAGTAATATGCTCGCCCTGTTGCACGTGGATGCCATCGGCAAAGACAGGCTTGAGGCCTGCAACGTTTTCATAACTGGTGCCGGGCCGGTTGCCTTCGTCCTTGGCCAGGGTGACCTCAACGTCAGAGATGTCCTTGGTCTCGCGATCCTGCACTTTCATTACTGTGGACATGGGTACGATCTCGTCGTCAAACTTGCCTGCCTCTTGCGCTGCTGCCGTACGGGCCTGGGATTGCACAGCATAGCGGTCTTGCTCTTCGCGTGTCACACCGTAGCGGGCGGCAACGGTTTCAGCCGTCTCTAGCATCGTCATGTAGATTTCGGGCTTGTGCGTCTTGAGCCAGGAGTCGCTGTGCGCGCGCATCTGCGGTGTCTGCACCATCGAAACGCTTTCGACGCCGCCGCCGATGACCACGTCCATCCCGTCCTGTACGACCTGTTTGGACGCCGCCGCAATCGCCATCATGCCCGACGCACACTGCCGATCCAGCGACATGCCCGCAACGGTGACCGGCAGGCCCGCTCGAATGGCTGCTTGCCGCGCGATATTGGACGCCGTGTGCCCCTGTTGCAGTGCCGCGCCAAAGACAACATCAGCCACTTCCGCGCCCTCGATCCCCGCCCTGCTGACCGCGTTTGAGATGGCGTGCGCGGCCAGCGCCTGTGGCGTGGTGGCGTTGAAGGCACCGCGATAGGCTTTGCCAATGGGTGTGCGGGCGGTGGAAACGATAACGGCGTCGCGCATGATCAGGTGTCCTTTAGGGCGAGATGGTTCGGGACTGGGGGCCGACCCCAGATCGCCGGCGTTTTTCTGGCAGGATGAAGGAGGATCGCACGCTACCAGTCAAGGGTGACCCCCTTGGCTTTGGCGGCCCGCAGGGCGTATTTGCGCGTTTGTGCAAAGGCGTCTTGCAGTTCTTCCTGCCCCGTAGCGTCGGTGATGGCGTGCCAGTTTTTGGCCACCGCTTCGGGTGTGATGTCGCCCTCCAGCATATATCCTTGTGTCTCAAAGATGCGGGTCTGAGCAAACGTGCCTGCCCCCGCGCTCAGGATCGTGCGGCTTGGGCCGTCTTCGCTGACCAGATAGAGTACGCCGGGCGTGATCGTTTCGGGTTGCAGCAGAGCAAGTGCCGCTTCTGGCAAAAGGTTTTCTGTCATTTGCGTGGCCGCCGTCGGGGCAAGTGTGTTGACGCGGATGTTGTCGCGCGCACCCTCCAGATGGAGCACGTTCATGAGGCCGACCATGGCCGCCTTGGCCGCCCCGTAATTGGATTGGCCAAAGTTGCCATAAAGCCCGGAGCCAGACGAGGTTAACACAATCCGCCCGTACCCTTGCGCCCGCATGACTGGCCAGACCGCATGGCAACAATTGGCACTGCCCATCAGATGCACATCGACGACCTTTCGGAAATCGTCCAGTGTCATTTTGGCAAAGGTTTTGTCGCGCAGGATGCCCGCGTTGTTGATCAGAATGTCAATGCGTCCCCAGCGGTCCATCGCTTGGGCAATCATGTCGGCAACCTGATCCGCATCCGACACATCGGCACTGTGGGCCATGGCCGCGCCGCCGGCTGCTTCGATCTCGGCCACCACAGATTGCGCATCGCCCAGGTCATTTACCACCACCTGCGCGCCGCGCGCGGCAAGCCCAAGTGCGTGGCTTCGGCCAAGGCCAGCACCTGCGCCCGTGACGATCGCCACGCGGTCGTCAAAGCGGATCATGCCTTTGGCTCCAGCGCCGCGCGAAAGAGGTTCGGGCCGCTCATCACCTGAATGCCACCCGAAACGGGTAAAACTGCACCGGTGAGGTAGCTGCCGCCCTGCCCGCAAAGAAACTGCATGCAGCCTGCGATATCTTCGTCCCGGCCCACGCGCCCCAAAGGCACATCTGCGCCAACTTTCTCGCGCATTCCCTCATCCGCCGTGGCAAAAGCGGTCATCTTGCTGACAAATGGGCCGGGTGCGAGCGCGTTGACCGTAATGTGATGACCTGCCAATTCCTTGGCCATGATCTTGGTCAGGTGAAGCACTGCGGCCTTGGACGCGGCATAGCTATAGGCCCCGTCGCCCAGTGCTGCCTCGCCCATCACTGATCCTACATTCACTACCCGTGCCGGATCATCGGGCGTGGCCGTGGCGATCAATGTGGGCAACAGTGCTTGGGTCAGGTGAAACAACCCCGCTACATTCACATTCATCACCTTTTCCCAGGCGGCGTGGGGGAATTGGCCCATGGGGGCACCCCATGTCACGCCCGCATTGTTCATCAGGATGTGCAATTTGTCCGTCCGCTCGGTCACCGCCTTGGCCAACGCGTCGATGCCTGCCTCGGTGCTCACATCGCCCGCAAACCCCTCGACAGAGCCGGGGCTGTCCATCGCGTTCAGCTCAGCCGCGACTGCGGCACAGGCATCCGCCTTGCGCGAGGCGATCAGCACATGCGCGCCTGCCATCATCAGACCGGTCGCAGCCATGCGACCGATGCCGGTTGCCCCGCCTGTGACCAGCGCAACCTTACCTTCCAACGAAAACAACGCATTCGGCGTCATAGTTTATCCCCCCTCAGAACCCGCGCAGCCGCGCTATGGTTTCAGCGTGATAGCTGTAATCGCCCAACCATTCGGCGCTGACCCGGGCCCGTTTCATAAAGAAGCCCATATCATGAGCGTCCGACATTCCGATACCGCCATGTATTTGCACGCCTTCCTGCACAGCCAGTTCTGCGGTTTTGGTCGCTCGCGCCTTGCCAAGGCTGACGGCAAGGGTCGCATCCTCACCACTGTCCAGAATCCTGCCCGCATTCAGGACCGCCGAAGCGGTTATTTCCGTTTCCGACCAAAGGTGTGCAGCCCGGTGTTGAAGCGCCTGGAACGCGCCGATGGGCACCCCGAACTGCTTGCGTTCCTGCAAATAGGCAACGGTCATGCCGAAGGCGCCCGCCGTAAGGCCCGTCATTTCCGCGGCAAGCGCCGCCTGGCCCGCATGCAAAGCAGGCCGCAGCACAGCCATGGCGTCATCCACGCGGCCCAGCACGTCGTCGCCTGTCACAATCACATCGCCGAAATCGAGGTCCGCCGCATCTCTGCTGTCAATCATCGCCTTGGGTACGGATGTTATCCCGTCCCGGTCCAGCGGCAGGTCAAAGAGTGTCAAGCCATTGTCCGTGCGCGCCAGGACCAGAGCGCGATCTGCAGTGCCGCCATCCACAACGAAACTCTTGCGTCCATGCAGGCGAAACCCGTTGCCTTCGGCCACGGCCTCAAGCCGCGTGGCATGGGGGTTGTGCTTTGGCCCTTCATCCACCGCCAGCGCATAGGTCAACCGCCCGGCCGCGATTTCGGCCAAGGCTTTGGCGGATCGGTCGTTGGACACCTGCCGCAAGGCTGTCGCCGCAATCACTGCTGTGCTCAGAAACGGTGAGGCCGCCAGCGTTTTACCCATTTCGCGGGCCAATACGCCCGCCGCGGCGTGGCCCATATCGGACCCGCCTTGCGCCTCTGGCACCAGCACGCCCGCCCAGCCCATAGCCGCCATCTCCGACCAGAGTGCTGCGTTATGGGTCGCGCCCGCATCCCGCAACCCGCGCAAGTGCGTGACAGGGGCTGCCCTGTCCAGGAAACCGCGCGCCGCGCCGGCCAGCATCACTTCGTCTTCGGTTGGCAATAGGCTCATCCCGGCAACCCCAGCACGCGCCGCGAAATGATGGATAACATCACCTCAGATGTTCCGCCCTCGATGGAATTTGCCTTGGTGCGCAACCACCCTTCGGCCTCGCCACCTTCCCACGCCAACGCGTCCGAGCCCTTGGCTTTCATCACCAGCTCATGCCGCCGTTTGTTCAGCTCGGTGCCCGCATATTTCAGCATCGCTGAGGCGTCGCCGATCTCGGTCGTCTCCGCCTGATCCTTGTAACGTTCAAGCGTCAGTGCCATGGCCAAAGTATCGATCTCGCAGTCTATTGCCTCGGCCCGCAAGGTGGCATCCAACTCGCCATCCATTTCGGCCAGAACCGCGCCAAGGGACCGATCACCCAGCACGCCACCACCACCTGAAATCATTTCGCGTTCATGGTTAAGCAGGTATTTGGCCACGTCCCAGCCGCGGTTTTCGTCGCCAACCCGCTGGGCACGAGGGGTGCGCACATCATCAAAGAACGTTTCGCAAAACGGCGATTGACCCGAGATCAGGCGGATCGGTCGGGTGGTCACGCCGGGTGTGGTCATGTCGATAAGAATAAACGAGATACCCTTGTGTTTGGGCGCGTTGCGGTCGGTACGGACAAGGGCAAAAATCCAATCAGCCTTATCCGCATAGGACGTCCACACCTTTTGACCGTTCACCACATACATGTCGCCGTCGACCTCGGCACGGGTCTGCACGCTGGCCAGGTCAGAGCCTGCGCCGGGTTCGGAATAGCCCTGACACCAGCGCACCTCGCCGCGCGCAATCGGCGGCAGGTATTCGCGTTTCTGTGCATCTGTGCCGAAATGCAAAAGGGCTGGCCCCAGCATCCAGATGCCAAAACTTTGCAGCGGCAGGCGCGCGCCGATGGCCTGCATTTCCTCGGTCAGCACCTTGTCTTGCGCGCGGTTCAAACCCGCGCCGCCATAGGCCTCTGGCCATGTTGGTACTGTCCAGCCTTTTACGGCCATGCGTTCCAGCCAAAGGCGTTGCGCCTCTGACGCAAAGGTCCAGTTACGTCCGCCCCAGCAAATCGCATCCTCGTCCTGCGCGGCATCGCGCATCTCGGGTGGGCAGTTCGCCGCTAGCCAAGCCCTTGTCGTGGCGCGGAAATCGTCCAATGCCTCGTCCATGCATGCCTCCCGATCAAACATGGTTCCGTCACGTCGCGCGCGTCTGCGCCTTTACGCATGCCGGTCTCTCAAGCAGGATGTGTCAAAGGCGACCGTATTGCACCCTTGCCGTAACGTCACGCCGTCCGAGGGAGGACCCACGATGAAAGCCATGCTGAGCACTGCGCCCGGTGGACCGGACACGCTGGAATGGACAGAACTGCCGGACCAGACCCCAAAAAAGGGGCATGTGCGGATCGCGGTCAAGGCGGCAGGCGTGAACTTTCCCGACACGCTGATCATTCGCGATCTCT
The DNA here is from genome assembly GCF_947503705.1 of uncultured Tateyamaria sp. Classification (GTDB taxonomy): domain Bacteria; phylum Pseudomonadota; class Alphaproteobacteria; order Rhodobacterales; family Rhodobacteraceae; genus Tateyamaria. The sequence continues at coordinate 48,963 of NZ_CANNES010000006.1, forward strand.
ATCAGATCAAGCCGCCGCGCCCTTTTGCGCCGGGTGGTGAAGTGGCCGGTGTGATTGAGGAGATCGGAGAGGCGGTTGAGGGCTTGGCCGTCGGTGACCGGGTCATTGCGATGCCCGGCTTTGGCGGTTTCGTGACGCAGATTTGCGTGCCTGCCGATGCGTGCCTGAAGATGCCTGACGACATGCCGTTTGAGGAAGCAGCCTGTTTTGTCTTTACCTATGGCACGTCGCATCACGCGCTCAAGGACCGTGCCGAGATCAAGGCGGGCGAAACCCTGTTGATCCTTGGCGCGGCGGGCGGTGTCGGTGCGGCAGCCATTGAGTTGGGCAAAGCGGCTGGGGCGCGCGTCATTGCGGCGGTAAGTTCCGAGGAGAAGGCAGCGTTCTGCCGTGAACTGGGCGCGGACGAAACCATCATCTATCCGCGCGACATGGACCGTGACGCACAAAAGGCACTATCTAGCGAGATCAAGAAGATCGCGGGCCCCGGCGGTGTCGATGTGGCCTACGACGCGGTGGGTGGCGACTATGCCGAGCCTGTCATCCGCTCCATGGCCTGGGCCGGGCGGTTTCTGGTGGTCGGGTTTCCGGCAGGTATCCCCAGAATTCCGCTGAATCTGACTTTGCTCAAGTCCTGCCAGATTGTCGGGGTGTTCTGGGGGGCTTCGGTCCATCGCGACCCCGCAGGTCATATGAAAAACATGGGCGAACTCTTTGACTTTTATGGCAAAGGGTTGGTCAAGCCGCGTATCTCGGCCAGCTTTTCGATGCAGGATGCGGCACAGGCACTCGACATGATTGCAGACCGTAAGGTGTTGGGTAAAGTGGTCTTGACCACGTGAGCGCCCTAGAGGTGGTCCAGATGCGACACCTCGTTGAAGCCGCGCACGATCATGCGCTCGCCGTGGATCACCATCCGGCTGATCGATCCGTTGGCCGCCCCCAGAAAGGCAAAGGGCTCCGACCCTGTGGCCATCGCCATTGCGGCCCCTATCACGCCACCATGGACAAAGACGGCGACCCGCTCATTCTCGTGGGCGCGGGCAATGCTCATCAACCCACGCCGCACCCGACCAAAGAAAGCGTCGCGCGCCTCTGCTCCGGGAATCGCCGACCAATCCTGGGTCGCGGTGACCTGCTGATAAATCGGATCGCCCTCGGCCGCCTTGATCCGGTAAAGGCCCCCGTCCCAATCGCCCAAATGCACTTCGTGCAGGTCCGGGTTCTCGACCGGTTGCATGCCTATTTGGGCGGCCAGCGGCGCCGCCGTCTGATGCGTGCGGACCAACTTGGTCACGTAAAGCGCTGCAAAACGGTCATTTTTCAACCGTTCACTCACAGCGATGGCCTGCCGCTCCCCTTGTGGATGCAAGGCCGGATCGCCATGACCGTCTTTCATCGGAAAATCGACACCGGCGCGGGCGGGTGCGCTTTCTCCGTGCCGGATCAAAAGCAGATCAGCCGCCCCTGGGGGTGGCGTAAAAACGGGTTGGCGGTATTCTTTGTCCATGCCCCCTCTTACCAAGGAGCCTTGCAATGACCAACCGACAGATTGTCGTGGACGCGCTGCCCAAAGGCACGCTGACGCCTGACCACTTCCGACTTGAGAGCGCCGCCATGCCCGTTCCCCAAGACGGCGAAGTGCTGCTGCGCACAATCCTGATGAGCATTGATGCCGCCAATCGCGGCTGGCTGAATGGCGCGACCTACCGTGCGGCTGTGAACGCGGGCGACGTCATGCCGACCTACAGCATCTGCGAAGTGGTAGAGAGTGCATCGCCCCGCTTTGCCGCCGGTGACATTGTCGCCGCGGAAAGCGTCTGGGCCGATTATGTCGCGATTCCTGCACGCGGTGTTCAGAAAATGCCGCCTGTGCAGCCCCTGACCCATTTGCACAGCGTCTACGGCATCGCCGGCAAGACGGCGTTTCATGGATTGTTGAGCGTGGGCCGGCCGCTCGCTGGTGAAACCATCGTTGTATCCGCCGCTGCCGGGTCTGTGGGCGGTTATGTGGGCCAGATCGGCAAGGCGCTTGGGTGCCGTGTGGTGGGTATTGCGGGTGGACCCGAAAAATGCGCCTTTGTCACTGACCAGTTGGGTTTTGACGCCTGCGTGGATTACCGGGCTGAGGGGCTGTTCAAGGTGCTGCGCGCGGCATGCTCCGATGGCATCGACGTTTATTTCGACAATGTGGGCGGCGAGATATTGGAAACGACCCTCAACCTGATGAATGAACGCGGCCGCGTTGTCTGTTGCGGGGCCATCAGCCAGTACGAGAGCACGAACCCGACCGGCCCCCGCAACCTGCCCGGCATCGTTGTGGTGAAACGCTTGCGGATGGAGGGGTTTATCGTGATGGACTTTGCCCATGACGACGCCAAGGCGGCGCGCGCGTTGCAGGCTTGGGTGCAAAACGGTCAGATCAAGGTGTTTGAGGATGTCGTGGAGGGGCTGGAGAACGCGCCCGATGCCCTGATTGGTCTGTTGAACGGGGACAACACCGGCAAGCGCATGGTGCGTGTAGGGCCTGACCCATGACCGATGCCATCTGCGCGGCCAAGGCAGCGATGAAGGCGCAGATTGGCCAGGAGGTCGGCGTGTCCAACTGGATCACCGTCGATCAGGCAATGATTGATCAATTTGCAACGACGACCCATGATGATCAGTGGATTCACGTGGACCCGGAACGCGCGGCCCGTGACACCCCTTTCGGGGGCACCATTGCCCACGGGTTTCTCACGCTGAGCTTGGCCAGCCGGTTTGCCTATGACTGCTTTGATATGGCACCTGGTCAGGTCATGGGGATCAATTATGGCTTCAACCGTTTACGGTTCCTTTCCCCCGTGAAGGCAGGCAGCCGCTTGCGTGGCCGGTTCACCCTGCAAGGCATCACGCAACGCAATGCCACGGACCTGTTGCGCGAGACCAAGATGACGATCGAGATCGAAGGCCAGGAAACGCCTGCCCTTGTGGCTGATTGGCTTGGGTTGGCCGTGTTTGACGCACCCGAACAATCGGATGCTGGACAGGGATAGGGCAAAGTCGCTAACACCCTTGTAACACATAGGTGAATTGCAATGACCTCCCTTCTCATTCTCAACGGCCCAAACCTGAACCTGCTTGGCACCCGCGAGCCCGAGATTTATGGCGCGGCGACCCTGGCCGATGTAGAGGCGGCATGCGTCGCTCATGGCACTGCCAAAGGGATCACCGTTGCTTGCATCCAATCCAACCACGAGGGTGCGCTGGTCGATGCGATCCACGCCGCCAAAGGTGCGCATGCGGGCATCATCCTGAATGCGGGCGCCTATACCCACACCTCCATCGCATTGCATGACGCCATTGCGGGCACGCAAGTTCCAACGATCGAGCTGCACCTGAGCAACGTGCACGCGCGGGAGGAATTCCGCCATCACAGTTATATCGCACGGGTGGCCGTTGGCGTCATTTGCGGCTTTGGTGCGGCGGGTTATACACTGGCCATCGACGCTATGCTCGCACATCTGGGAGAGGCCTCGTGAAAAGCTATCTGCACCGCCTGTCCAACTGCCAGACCATCGAAGAGTTGTGGGAAGCGCACACGCGCAAAATGGATGAATATGGCTTTGATCGGTTGATCTATGGGTTTACCCGGTACCGGTCGGGCACGTCGCTGGGCGACCCAGAAGACTTCATCATCCTGACCAATCACAGCCGCGAATATACGGATGTGTTTCTGGGCGAGCAGCATTACGTGCACGCCCCCATGGTCAATTGGGCGCTCAACCATGAAGGTGCCGGCAGCTGGGGCATGTTGGCCCAGATGCAATCCACAGAGACCCTGACTGCGGCTGAAAAGCGGGTGTTGGAGTTCAACTATTCCATGGGTGTGACGGCCGGTTACACGGTCAGCTTCAAATCGGTCTCGGCCCGGTCCAAAGGTGCGATAGCCCTGACCGCGCGCAAGGGCATGACCCAGGACGATATCGATGCGGTCTGGGCTGAACATGGGCGTGATATTCATCTGATGAACAACGTGGCCCATCTCAAGATTTTGACCTTGCCTTATAGCGCGCCGAACCGAGGGCTGACCAAGCGTCAGCGCGAGGCGCTGGAATGGGTGGGCGATGGCAAGACCATGCAGGACATCGCAGTTCTGATGGGCCTGACCTCGGCCACGGTGGAAAAGCATTTGCGACTGGCCCGCGAAGCGCTTGCAGTTGAAACGACGGCACAGGCGGTTCTGAAGGCCGCTTTCGCCAATCAGATGTTCATCCTGGAAGCCTAGCGGCTGCGAATCTCTCCACGCGGCAGGAGCGACCCAGGCGGCATTGTGTGAAAAACCCGTCTCAATAACTGTCTGTTATTCCCCTCCACGACAGAAAAATGCTGGTTCCCCAGCGTAAAACGTAATTTTTGACCACTAGGTAAGGAATCCCCCACTTTCTTTACCTCAGGTAAATTTGCATTCTAATCCTGTTCCGTGAGTGGTGGCTTTGGCCAGGGAACACCGGGTCAGACCCTTTGCGATTACAGAGGCTCTTTGATCCGACCGGTTCTTCCGGACCCGGCCCGTCCAGGTATATTGACTGTGACGGGTCGGACTTTGATCGCGTCCGCGTGTCTCATCCCCGTGGCCAAGGACGTCGACAAAAGAGGCGGGATTGCACCCCCAAAACGCAATCCCGCCGACTTTGCTTTTCTACCCGGCAATGGCATCGGTCGCGGCCCGGATCGCGGTCACCATCTCTGCATCCAGTGCGGAATGGGCAGTCCCTCCCAAAACCTGCAACGTGGCGGCGGGCCAGTTCCTGGCAAGCTCCCATGGGCCCCTCAAAGGGCAGGACGGATCAAAGCGGCTGTGGATCATCGTACCGGGGATGTGGGCCATTTTTCGGACGTTCAACAACAGTTGGTCATCTTCCATCCACGCATCGTGGGAAAAGTAATGGGTGACCACCCGGGCAAAGCCCAAGCGAAACGCCGGATCGGCAAAGCGTGACCCGGGCGCATTGATGTCACCGCCGAAAATGCCAGTCTCCCATGCGCACCACGCATCTGCAGCGGCTTGCGCCGTGTTCGGGTCGCGCAATCGGGTAGCGTAGGCGCGGATGCGAGCGGGTGTGTCAGCGGGATCGGTGGAAATTTTCGGCACATGGGTGCAAAAGGCGTCATAGTCTTCGGGAAAGATGTTGCCGATATCGCCATAAAGCCATTTCAGATCGCGCGTGGCGGTCGTGGCAACGCCCGCCAGCACAAGGTGGCGCACGCGGCCCGGATGCGCTTGCGCATAGGCCATGGCCAGCGTTGATCCCCAGGAGCCGCCAAATATCGTCCAGGCGTCAATGTCCAGGTGGGTCCGCAAAGACTCGATATCCGAGATCAGATGAACCGTCGTGTTGTGGTCGAGGGCCGTGAGATCCTGTGCTGCATTTGGTGTGCTGCGCCCACAGCCGCGTTGGTCCAGCAGGGTCACACGAAACCGGGTCAGGTCAAAAAGGTCATAATGCCCGGGCTTGCATCCCGATCCCGGGCCACCGTGCAGCACAAGTGCGTCGATCCCGCGCCCCGCCTGTTCAAACCAAAGGCGATGCCCCTGCCCCACGTTCAGCATATCGCCCCCTCCAATGCAAAACGGCGCACCCTATGGGCACGCCGTTTCACATCAAATGCAAGCGGTTTGCTTAGCCTTGAACCGCTTTCGCCACTTCGGCCGCAAAGTCTTCTTTCTCGACTTCGATGCCTTCGCCCACTTCGAGACGGGCAAAGCCTGTGATGGTCGCGCCTGCCTCTTCGGCAGCTTTGGCCACTGTCAGATCAGGGTTCACAACAAAGCTTTGGTTCAGCAGCGTGATTTCGGCCATGAATTTCTTCATGCGGCCGACGATCATCTTTTCGATGACCTGCTCGGGCTTGCCGCTTTCGCGGGCGATATCCATCTGAACCTGCTTTTCTTTTTCGACGACCGCCGCGTCCAGGTCATCTTCGGACAAGGAGGCAGGGTTCACAGCCGCAATGTGCATCGCAACCTGCTTGCCAAATGCCTCGTCCCCGCCGGTCATCGCGACCAGTACGCCGATCTTGCCCATGCCGGGGGCTGCGGCGTTGTGGACATAGGACACAACGGTGTCGCCCGACAGCTTGGCCATGCGGCGCACCGACATGTTTTCGCCAATGGTGGCGATCTTGTCGGTCACGACGTCGGCGACAGTCTTGCCACCCATGTCAGCAGCGTTCAGGCCCTCAACATCGTCTGCGCCCAAAGCAACAGCAGCGATGCCGGACACCATTTCCTGGAATTCGGCATTCTTGCCGACAAAGTCGGTTTCCGAGTTCACTTCGACGGCGACGCCCGTGCCACCGTCAACGACGACAGCCACGAGCCCCTCGGCGGCGGTACGGCCCGATTTCTTGGCCGCCTTGGCCAGACCTTTTGTGCGCAGCCAGTCAACAGCGGCTTCCATGTCGCCATCGGTTTCTGTCAGTGCCTTTTTGGCGTCCATCATGCCGGCGCCTGTGCTGTCGCGCAGCTCTTTGACCATTGATGCTGTGATTGCCATTTTTCGGCTCTCCTCAAATATCGTGTTGGGGGGCGGCGAACGGAGGGCGCCGCGCGGATGTCTCATGCGGCGGTTATTGCACCGCCGCATGTGTCAAGGTTGTGACAGGCTCAGCTTTCGGCTGGGGCCTCGGCCGCCGGTGCTGCCTCTTCGGCAACTGCCTCTTCGACAGGGGCCTCTTCCATGGCACCCAAGTCAACGCCTGCGGCACCCAGTTGGGCGCTCATGCCGTCCAGCGCCGCACGGGCCGCCAGATCGCAATAGAGCGAGATGGCGCGCGCCGCGTCGTCGTTGCCAGGAATGATATAGTCCACGCCGTCGGGCGAGCAGTTGGTGTCAACCACGGCCACAACCGGAATGCCCAGCTTGTTGGCTTCGGCCACGGCAAGCGCTTCTTTCTTGACGTCGATGACAAAGATCAGGTCAGGGCGACCGCCCATTTCGCGGATACCTCCCAGGGACGCCTGAAGCTTGCCCTGGTCACGTTCCATGCCCAGACGCTCTTTTTTGGTCAGACCTTCGAAACCGCGCTCGGCCTGCTCGTCGATGGCCTTGAGGCGCTGGATCGATTTGGAAACCGTTTGCCAGTTGGTGAGCGTCCCGCCCAGCCAACGGTGGTTCATGTAGTATTGTGCGCAGTTCTCGGCCGCATCGGCGATGGGCTGAGCTGCCTGGCGCTTGGTGCCGACGAACAGAACGCGGCCGCCTTTGGCCACGGTGTCGCGAACGGCCTGCAGGGCCTGGTCCAGCATTGGCACGGTCTGCGTCAGGTCCATGATATGGATACCGTTGCGCGAGCCATAGATGAAGGGACCCATACGGGGGTTCCAGCGCTGTGTTTGGTGACCAAAGTGTACGCCTGCTTCAAGCAGTTGGCGCATGGAGAACTCGGGAAGAGCCATGTTCGTTTCCTTTTCCGGTTTTCGCCTCGTCTGGGGTATCAGTGCGGATGCACCAACCGGTGGACATTTGGGGATGTCTCCCCCATCTGCCCGCCCCGGACTGCGGATTAATGGGCTGGGCTTTAGGGGAGTGGTGGGGCAATGGCAAGGGGTTTTGCGAGGTGCCGCGATTTGGATTGGCATATTTTTGGAACACTGAAGACTTGGGAGCGCGCAGGATTGGGTTGCGATGGTTTTGCTTGCCCCGCAAGGCGGCGCTAAACCTTTGCCTTACTCAGCCAACGCGTGGCCTGCATGAACGACCGCTTGGGCCCTATTGGCCAACGTCTTGCGATCGCCCATCTCTGACACGCGCAGGGGCGCATGATAGACCACCTCGACATGCCCCTGACGGGGTAAGGCCAGCGTATAGATCAGATGACTGCCAAAGCTCATGTCGCCCCACCAGCCGTAGGTCCGCGCGTCCTCCCCCTCTGGCGCGTGATAGATCACAGTCACGGGCTGTACTGACAGCGCCTCTTTCAGCTCTGGCACAAACATCGCGGCAAAGAGCGTCGATTTGAAAGGCAATACCCGCAGCCCGTCCGTGCTGGTTCCTTCCGGGAAAAAGAGCAGACGTTGCCCGGCCATCAGGCGTTCCTCAAACAGAAGGGTCTGTTCTTTGGCCTTGCGCGGATCACGGGCGATGAACAGCGTTCCCGTCGCCCGGGCCAGAAACCCGATACCCGGCCAGCCCGACACTTCGGACTTGGACACGAAATAGACCCGGTCAGAGGCGTTAAGGACAAAGATATCGAGCCAACTGGAGTGGTTGGCGACAATCGCCCCGCGTCCTTGCATGGGCCGCCCAGTACGATGAAATCCCAAACCCAACCAGAACATCGAGATGCGGCACACGGCTTGCGTGATCCACGGCGTCCAGGGACGCGCGAGCCCGAAAAAGGGCCTTTCAATCAATCGCAGTGGCAGCAACACCGCCAACCCCAGTCCGATCGTCAGTACAATGGCCACTGCCCGATAAGCGATCCGCGTCAAAGCCATTGGCCCGAGGGTTGGATGATCTGGTGGTGGCGCGCCGTCCCATGTCACGCTCATGGCCCTGCTCCGTATATCCGTTTTTGCCGTTCCGACATCTGGGCCGTATCCATGATCAGGCACACATCAGTCGTGTTAAAGCTGTGATCAACATACGCCCCCGCACCGACCGTGCCCCCCAAACGGAGATAGGCTTTGATCAAGGCCGGGATCTGCACCATGGCCGCACGTCGATCGATCTGATCCTCAGGCACCAGGTTCATGTCTTGTGCGTGGGGCGGCAAGGCGCGCACGCGCAATGGTTCAGGTGCAAGATGGCGGTGATGCAACAACGACAAGGGCTGGGCCAACACCTTGGGGTCCGTGCCATGAAAGGACGCCACGCCAAACATGATGTCGATCTGGTGGCGCGCGACGTAATCCGCCAGTCCGGCCCACAGGTGGAACATCGCGGTGCCCCCGCGGTAATCGGCATGGACACAGGATCTACCCAACTCCAACAACCGCCGACCCGTGGCCCGCAATCGCGACAGGTCGTATTCGTCTTCGGAGTAAAATTGGCCCGCCGCTTGCGCTTGATCTGCGCGCAGCATCCGGTACACCCCAACCACCTGCCCAATGGCGTCATCAAAGAGCAGCATGTGATCAAAGAACGGATCAAACCGATCCTGTTCCAGCCCCATGTCATGATCCACCAAAGTGCCACCACCGCCCAATTCACGCACAAAAACATCATAACGCAAAGTCTGAGCTGCACGCAGATCGGCCTCGTTCTGCGCCATGGCAATTCGAAATTGGGGTACGGGTGGTTGGGTCATGCCGCTTGGCACCCTAAAAGATAAGGACCTGTCATTCACTCGCCAATTGGTTGCAAAGCGTTAAGACTTCGGAAACTATGCTGTGGCATCAAACACCGGAATGAGAACGACGCGTGTGCCATCAATAACAATTTTGCCTTCTTCGCGAAAATTGACGGTGATCTTGGCGCCCACATTGCTTTGTACCTGCCCCACGCCCCATTCGTCATGGTCGGGATGGCGCACCAACATACCCGGAGCCAGAATGGCATTCAGACTTTCCATAACATCCCCTTCGAATGAGGCGCCCCATGGGTCATAGCGACGTCAATATCGCGGCATTGATCGGCAGCCGCATCTGCCACGACCTGATATCCCCGATCGGGGCGATCAACAATGGCCTCGAACTGTTGGGCATGGCCGGCAACAATGACGGCCCCGAGATGGAGTTGATTTCCGAAAGTGTCGGAAATGCCAGTGCCCGCATCCGCTTTTTCCGCATCGCTTATGGGGCGGCCAGCGATCAGCAAATGGGTCGGGCCGATGTGGTGTCGATCCTCAAGGACAACCTGAGCGGCGGCCGCCTGGACGTGGCGTATGGCCCGCTGGATCCACAGCCACGCTGGGCGGTGCGCATGGCCTTTCTCGGCATTCAATGCCTGGAAACAGCGATGCCCTATGGTGGCCGGATCGAGATTAATTGCGACCAGGGCGCGTGGACCCTTACAGGCTATTCTCCCAAAGTCACGTTCGACACGCGGCTTTGGGATATCCTGTCGGGTATCGAGGCGCCTGATCTTGCGCCTGCCCATGTTCAGTTTGCATTGCTTCATGCAGTGGCTCAGGACGCGAAGTGCCGGGTCCACACGACCCACACAGATGGCGAGTTTGTCCGCATCACCTTTTAGGCCAGAGCCGCCTTGATCCTGGCTGCATGTGCCTTGATCGCATCCATGTCCCCCATTTGGCCGGCGGGCCGCATGGGTTGGCCACTGTGGCGCGGGTGGATATGGAAATGCAGGTGAAACACCTCCTGCCCGCCCGCCGTTTCGTTGAACTGCTGCAAGGTGATCCCATCGGCGTCAAAGGCCGTTTTGGCTGCATTCGCAACTTTCTTGACCGTGGCCACAACGGCAGCGAGCTGTGCATCCGAGGCATCCAGCACATTGCGACAAGGTGTCTTGGGGATCACCAGGCAATGCCCGTCGGTACGCGGCATGATGTCCATAAAGCAGTAGGTGTCGTCGTCCTCGTAAACCGCAAAGGACGGGATTTCACCCCGCAGGATTTTGGCAAAGATGTTCTGGTCGTCATAGGCGGTCATCAGCGGTTTCCTTGTGCAATTACCCCTTTAATACAAGGTGGCACGCGCCTGTCCAAGATGGCGCACCCCGAAAAAGCAAAGGGCGACCCGAGGGCCGCCCAATCTTCATTCGCTGTTCGGTTTTCCGGGGGCCGTTAGCCGTTGACATCCACAACCACACGGCCCTTGACCTGACCTTTGAGGATATCAGCGCCAAGCTGCGGCAAGTCCGCAAGGGTCGCGGGCTGGACCATGGCTTCGAGCTTGTCCATGGGCAGGTCTTTCGCCACCCGTTCCCAGGCCCGCACGCGGTTGTCATAGGGCTGCATGACACTGTCGATGCCCAAAAGGTTCACGCCGCGCAGAAGGAATGGAATAACGGTGGCCGGCAGGCCCGCACCGCCGGCCAGGCCGACAGCGGCGACACTTGCGCCGTATTTCATCTGTCCCAGCACGCGGGCCAGCATCGCGCCGCCCACGGCGTCGACACAGCCACCCCATGTTTCACCCTCAAGCGGGCGTTTCACTGTCTCGTTGATCTCGTCGCGGGCCACGATCTGCGAGGCACCCAGCGAGGTTAGATAGTCGGCCGTTTCAGGACGGCCCGTCACCCCTGCCACCTTATAGCCAAGGTTAGCCAGAATGGCCGTTGCAACAGAGCCGACACCACCCGCGGCACCTGTGACGAGAACCGGACCCGCCTTGATTCCATGATCTTCCAAAGCCATCACAGCCAGCATAGCGGTGAAACCAGCGGTGCCCACGGCCATCGCCTGGCGTGTGTCCAGACCCTCGGGCAGTGGCACCAACCAATCGGCCTTGACACGCGCCTTTTGGGCATAGCCGCCCCAATGGGCCTCGCCCACACGCCAACCGGTCAAAACAACCTTGTCGCCGGGCTCGTACCGATCATCATCAGAGGCCTCGACCGTGCCTGCAAAGTCAATGCCGGGCACATGGGGATATTTGCGAACAAGGCCGCCACCGGGGCCGATACACAGACCGTCCTTGTAGTTCACGGTCGAATACTCGACGGCAACAGTTACGTCACCGCTTGGCAGATCGTCCAGTGACAGTTGCGCCACTGCAGCCGAGGTCTTTCCGCTCTCTTCGTCCTTGTTCACCACAAGTGCATCAAACATCGTCATCTCCTATCCGGGGAAGGATCCCCTGCTTCTTTTCTTCAAAAATACTCCGGGGTCTGGGGTGGAACCCCAGTCCGACAATCACAACCAGAACGCGTCCTGGACCGTTGCGCTTCGCATACCGTCTGGCGTCTCGACTTCCAACCGGGTTCCGGCGTCCCAATGGGTCATGCGGATCATGCCGATGGACACGTTCGTGTTGAAATCGGGGGACCAGGCCGATGATGTGACCTGCCCCACCTTCTTGCCGTTGCCATAGATCGGCCAGGCCCGGTCGGACGATGGAACCGCGTCGCCGTCAATTGCGATGGGGCGAATTTGCTGGACCGGCCCTTCCTTGGACACGCGCAACAACGCGTCGCGCCCGATACATCCGATGGCCGTCTGCGTGTCGCAAAACCGGCCCAGCCCGCATTCATGCGGCGTATTGTCGTCAGTCATGTCATTGCCATAAGACAGCAGACCGCCCTCGATCCGCTCGATTGCATTGGGACAGCCTGCGCGCACGTTCAGGTCTTCACCCGCCGCAAACAGTTCGTTCCACAGGGGCATGCCGATCTCTGTGCCATCGACGTAAATCTCGAACCCGCCCTGTTTGGAATATCCCGACCGGGCAATGGCCAGATCGCGCCCCTCATATTGGAACATGTCAAATCGGAAGAAGCGGATATCGCGAACGCGGTCGCCAAAGACGCGGGCCACCAGTTCTTCTGCCTTGGGTCCCTGGATCGCCAGTGGCGAAATGTCGGGCTCGTCCACCAGCACATCCAGGCGAAAGCCTTGGGCGATCCCCTTGACCCAGAGCAACAGATCACTGTCGGCAATCGAAATCCACCAGCGATCCTCGCTCAGCTTTACCGCCACGGGGTCGTTCAACATGCCGCCCGTCTCGTCCACAATGGGCACATAATAGCATTGGCCCGGCAGCATCCGGCGCAGGTCGCGCGGCGTGAGCATCTGCATGAGCCGAGTGGCATCGGGGCCGCGCAGTTCCACCTGACGCTCGACGGCCACGTCCCAGATTTGTACGTGGGTCTTGAGATGACGGTAATCGGCCTCGACGCTTTCAAACATCGTGGGCAAGAGCATCCGGTTGTAGACGGTATAGGCTTTGACGCCCGCCGCCTCGACACCATCGGAAAACGGGGTGCGCCGCAGTCGGCGCGAAGGAGAAATCAAAGCCATCATTTAATCCTCTGGCATGAATACGATGTCGGTCACAGGGGCCTTCAGCCCTGCAGCAGTCATCATCGCGTGCACTTGGCCGCGGTGATGGGTTTGATGGTTGAAGAGCTGAACGATGCAGGTCTCAAGAGGCAGGCGGAAATCGCGGCCTTCCGTCACGGAAAACCACGACAGTTGTCCCTTGAGATCGAGGCCGCGCAGCGTGTCTGCCCACATTCGGATCGCCCCATCCATGCGAAAGCGCTCCGCACTCCAGACCGCAAATGTGGGTGTGAAGGTGCGATGATCCGCGTCAGCGGCAGGCTTGGCCACGCGCGGCTCAAACCGGCTCATCCAGAGGGTATCACCCCACAGGATGTGGTTCAGCGTTTCCATGATTGACCCAAAGAACGCGCCGCGATCTGCGCGCAGCACGTCGTCGGGGGCTTCGGCCAACAGCTCCATCAACTGGCGGTTCTGCCAGGCGTTATATCGGGCCATGGTGCGTACATAACCCGGATCGATCAAGGCTTGGGGCCCTTCCAGTCGATTGGGCAAATCTCGGCGGATTTGCCGCCAAAGTCCCAAATGCGCCCATAGTCGCGCACACGCGACTTCACGCCACGGGCCGCGATGATATCGGGGCCCATCCAGTATTTCGAGTTGGTGATCATCACAGGGTGATCCGGGTTGCCCCCGTCAATCATCTCGATTTCGCCCTGGATCTTGCGTCCGATATAAAGCCCCCGCTTTTTGCCATCGCGCACGATCTCGACCTTTTCACGCTCTGCGCCCACAATGTCGCTGACCAGCATAGTGAACAGGCCTGTCGTGCCGCCCGCCGCGCCCGAGAAGATTTGCAAGATGCCGTTGTAGGCCTTTTGCGAGGCCCGCTCGTCCACATAGGCCGCAACGCGCCAACCGCCCTCGCCCATCCGCCCCGGGATGTCGACCATGAGGCCCACGTTCAGGCCCGCAAGGCTTTCGCCCTCAAAGTGCCCTTCGTCGATGGCAATGGCCATCCAGGCGTGGCAGTGCCCTTCGGTGGGCGGGTGCGCGCCCAGGCTGACAACGCAGGGACAAAACACTTCGCACGAGCAATTCAGGAACAACTCGCCCTTGATCGCCCATTCCGTCGGCGACATCTGCCGTCGCCCCGATGTGCTGGGCATCCGGCTGTCGATCCGCTGGCTGATGGGCAATTTATCGGCGTCTGGGCGCTTTTTCACGGCCATAGTCATACTCCTCCGAAGTAGGGCCAGGCCAACACGGCCAGACCAGAGATGATCAGGATCACCCCCATGGGTTTTGTCACAACATGCCCGATCTGGGGCAATTTTTCGAGCACCATGAACAAGGTCGCAAGCCCCATCCACGCCAGGTTCATCACGCCGCCCACAAAGCCAAGGGCCATGAAGCCCCAGCAGCACCCGACACAAAAAGCCCCAAGGCCCAGCCCCATGCGAAGCCCGCCCTGAAAACCGGTTCGCCAGTTGCCCAAGAAATAAGTCATCGGGCTGTGGCAGACGCCGTGGCACATCTCTTTGGTGCGGGTGAATTGGAAAGCGCCGACAACCAACAGCAAAATGCCTGCAAACAGGGACGTCTTTGGGATGCCCAGCATGTCGATCACGCCACCATAAAGCAGGGCCAATTGGACACCTGCAATGAGAGCGGCAAAGGCGACCCAGACTACGAAATATCCCAGAATCACGCCAAGCCAGCCTGCGCGCGTACCATCGGCGCTGACCATGAGATCCTCATAGCTCCGCAACGTGGGCACCATCGTGGGCAACATCATCGCCGCCATCATGATCGCCCACATCGAAAAGAGCGGCCCGAAATTGGCCATGGGCATATACATCGGCATACGCGGGTCCATTGCGGCCATGCGTGCCCCCATCTCGCCCGGGCGGCCCAGCAGGTCGAGGTCCATGTCCATGCTCATCGCATACATGACCCACCACGCCACCAGGATCAGGCCGAAAAAGGCCAGCCAAAGCGTGCTGCGGATGACGTGCGGCATGAGACCTCCCCGACTCAAGTGTTGCCAGATTAAATGTCAGACATTAATATGTATGACAAATGAAAATTGATCCTGACAGCACTGCAGATTTTTCGGCACAGATCGCCAAGGCGATCCGGGATGCTATTGTCAGCGGTGATTTACTCGTAGATCAACGCCTTCCCTCCGAGGCTGAGCTTGCTGATCAATTCGACGTGTCACGGCCCACCGTGCGCGAGGCGCTCAAGCGTTTGGCGGCACAATCACTGATTCGGACCCAGCGCGGGGCCACCGGCGGGGCCTTTGTGAACCGCCTGCGCTTTGAGGAAGCCTACGACCAGCAAGTGACCACCTCGACGCTGCTGCTCAGCATGAATTCGGTGAGTTTCGATGTGGCCTGCGAGGCCCGCTATGCGCTGGAACGCGCTTGTGCCCCGCTCGCCGCACAGCGCCGCACGCCAGACCAACTGGCCACCATGCGCGCCGAAATTCACCGCCAGTCACAGCCCGGCCTGACGGACGAGGCGTTTTGCGCCTCTGACGTGACACTGCACCGCGCGCTGGTCGATGGTGCCGGAAACAAAGTTCTGAGCTATCAACTGGCCGGCGCTGTCGAGGCGATGCAGCCCTTGATGAACATGATCACCTTCACCGCGCGGTCGCGTGAGGTCATCGTAGCGCTACACACCGATCTCGCCGACGCGCTTGAGGCCGGGGATGCAGCGCGCACCGACGAAACGCTGCTCAAGCTGGAAAGCTACACCCGAGAACTGGCCCACAGTGTCGTCACGGCCCGGGCCGCAAAAGCGAAACACCAACAAGAAGCCAAAAAGGCCAAACCGAAGGAGCGCAAGACGGTCTGATCCCTCAGCCACATAAAATAACGGAGGGGCCAGCCACGATTTCAACGATACGTCAGGGAGGACGTTATGAATTTGAGACCAGACCCCACATTCCACCCTTCGCCCAAGATGGCGATGGAAGCCCCGGTCGAAAAGCTGGCCTTTACGCTGATGCTCAGCCCCGATGGGACTAAGCCCGATGGCTTGGCCGTCGTGGACGTAGACCCCGATAGCGACACCTACAGCCAGATCGTGCATGAATTGTACGTGCCGAACCTGGGCGATGAATTTCACCACTTTGGCTGGAACGCTTGTTCATCGTCGCTGTCGCCGCTGACAGGTCACGCCTTTCTGGAACGCCGCTATCTGATCATCCCCGGCATCCGGTCATCCCGCATCTACATCATTGACGTCAAAGACCCGATGGATTGCAAAATCCACAAGATCATCGAAGCTGACGAGTTGATGGCCAAGACCGGCTATTCCCGCCCCCACACCATCCATTGCGGCCCCGAGGGCATCTATGTCTCGACCCTGGGCGGCGGTGGCGAGGATGGCACTGACGGCCCCCCCGGCATCTTCATCATGGATTGCCAGACGTTCGAAATCCAAGGCCGCTACGAAATGGATCGCGGCATTCAGGACAAGCACTACGATTTCTGGTGGAACCTGCCGCGCGATTACATGGTCAGTTCCGAATGGGGCCTGCCACCGCAGTTCGAAAACGGCGTCGTCGCCGAGGACCTGCTCAGCAACAAATACGGTCACACGATCCACTTCTGGGATCTGCGCGCGCGCAAGGTGGCAAAGTCCATCGATCTGGGCGAAAACCACCAGATGGCGCTGGAAATCCGCCCTGCCCACGACCCGATCAAGGAATACGGGTTCTGTGGCGTGGTGGTCGACACCACCAACCTGCAAGGCGCGATTTTCACTTGGTGGAAGGATGACAATGGCGAGTGGCAGGCCAAGAAGACGATCACTATTGATCCCGTTCCTGCCGATCCCGACGACCTGCCCGACCTGTTGAAAGGGTTTGGTGCAGTGCCTCCACTAGTCACGGATATCGACCTGAGCATGGACGACAAATACCTGTATGTCGCGTGTTGGGGACTGGGCGAAATGCACCAATACGACGTGTCCGACCCGATGAACCCGGTTCTGGCCGGCAAGGTCGAGATCGGCGGCATCGTGGCCAAGCACAAGCACCCCAATGGCGAAGACTTTGGCTATGGCCCGCAGATGGTCGAGATAAGCCGCGATGGCAAACGGGTCTATTGGACCAATTCGCTGTATTCCACGTGGGATGATCAGTTCTATCCCGGTGAGCGCGGGGCGGCGATGGTCATGGCCAATGTTGGCGAAAACGGGGGCATCACCTTGGACGAAAAGTTCTGGACCAAGTTCCCCGAGGGTTATCGCAGCCACCAGATCCGGCTGGAAGGTGGCGACTGTTCCACCGACAGCTTCTGCTATCCGTCGGTGTAAATGGACCTGACAACAGCGGCGGGCCTCTGGCTCGCCGTTATCCTCTCCGGGCTTTATCATGGGCTCAATCCCGGCATGGGCTGGCCGCTTGCGGTCTCCTCGGCGCTGTTTGAGCGGCGAGCGTCAGCCCTATGGCCCGCGCTTGGCGCGCTGAGCCTTGGCCATTTCGCGGCAATGCTGGGCATCTTACTGCCGTTTTCCATGATGACGTTGCTCATTGATTATGAACGTGAAATTCGCATCGGCGCCGGCCTGATCGTCATCGCAATGGGCCTCTACCTGGCCATCACCCGGCGACACCCGCGCTTTCTCGCCCGCATCCCGCCGCACCGACTGGCACTCTGGTCTTTCCTTGTGGCGCTTGCCCACGGGGCTGCGTTGATGTTGGTGCCTATCTATCTGGGTCTGTGCGCGATCGAAGAATTGGACCAAGGGCACAAGGCCGCCTCCGCCCTCATGACCACTACCACTCTCGCGCTGGGGGTCGCGATCCTGCACACCATCGCGATGATGGGATCGGGCGGGGCGATGGCCTATGCGGTGCACCGATGGTTGGGACTGCAATTTCTGAGCCGCAGTTGGTTCGACCTGGAGCTTCTTTGGGCGCTCAGCCTGATTGTCGTGGGCGGCATCGGGCTTTTGACAGCGCTCTGACGCCGCTTGCGCCCTGCGCACCCTTTGCTATGCAAGGCACTTATCCTCTGCATAAAGGCGCACATCATGGAACTTTCAGGCAAGACCGTTGTGGTCACCGGCGGCAGCGACGGGATCGGCAAGCATATCTGCCTGAAACTGGCCGCCGAGGGATGCCGCCTTGCCATTATCGGTCGTGACACGTCCCGGTTGGCGGAAGTCGCCGGAGCCTGTGCCAGTGCTGGTGCGCCTCAGGTCCATACCTACGCCTGCGATATCCGCGACGGCGGCGCGCTGCAGAACACGGCACAGACGATCCTGAGCGATTTTGACGGCATCGACATTCTGATTAACAATGCAGGCATCTGGCACAAGACCGGCCGCCTCGACACCATCGACGGCGAAACGCTTCTGGCAACGGTCCAGACCAACCTGACCGCATTGATGCAACTGACCCAGCATTTGATCACCCACTTGCGCACGCGGGGCGAGGCCATCATCCTGAACGTTGCCTCAAAATCCGGTGTTGTGGCCCAGGCGGGTCAGGCGGTCTATACCGCCACCAAATACGGCGTGCGCGGCTTTACCGAAGTGCTCAAGGTCGATGAGGCCGACAGCGGTATCCGCGTGGCGGGGCTCTATCAAAGCGGCACAAATACCGAAATGTTTGCCAAGGCCAACGAGGACGTGCCCAACCACATCTTTACCGAACCCGAAGACCTGGCCGATGTGGTTGTGTTCATGCTGTCCCGACCGCCGAAAATCTGGCTGCACGACGTGCGCGTCGAATTGTAATTGCGGTGCTGGCCTAGACCAGTATGTCCATCAGCGGATCAACCGGAATTGGCCCGCTTAAATCGTTGGGATCATAGGGACTGTCAAAGACGGTATCAAAGCCCATGTCCTCAAGCGAGGCGATCGTCATCAAAGAAACGAACCCGCCCTGATCGACAAATCCGGTCATAATCTCTGCACCAAACAGATCTTCATCCCAATGGCCGCCCGCCGTGCCGGACCCACCGTCTGTCTCCACTGGAATACCCAGCAAAGAACCCGCATCTGCACCGGCAATTGTCGCAAATTCCGTTTGGTAAATGTCTGTTGCATTGGCACCGGTAAAGCGGATGTCACCCCCCGCGACCGAACCGCTTGTCAGCCCCATCAACGACCATAGGGTGCCAAAGCCTAGCGCATGCAACATCTCGTGCAACACGATGGTTTCCCAATTCCCGATATCAAGCTGGTTTTGTGCGTCTTCACTGTCAAAGGTCATCGCCCCTGTAGAAGGCAGGAAGGTCCCATCGTCGCGCAGCACCCGCGGCCCCGCGCTGCCCAGCGTGCCGCCCACCCCGTCGATGGCTTGCAAGGTTGCGGTGATGCTGATGTCATCAACAGCGACCCCGTTCACAATGGCATCGGGCAGATCGGCCAGAATGATTGAACTGAGGTAATCCGCAGCTTCGGTAAAGGCGTCTTGCAGGGCCGTCGACCAGGTCCCGACGAATTCAATCGTGACGTTGAACGAGGAACTGGCCGGGCCGCCGCTTGTATAGCTGGTGACCGGCCCATCGGGCAGCGGGCCGGGCGTGGCGTCATCCGCTCTGCCATATTCTGCGTTTGTGTCCCCCGGCGCCGGGCTGGGTTGCGAGATTTGCGGTGTGCCGGGCGTGGCATCGCCGGGTCTGCCTGCCTCGGTCGGCGCGTCGGGCGAAACGGGTGGATCA
Source organism: uncultured Tateyamaria sp. (assembly GCF_947503705.1). Taxonomy (GTDB): domain Bacteria; phylum Pseudomonadota; class Alphaproteobacteria; order Rhodobacterales; family Rhodobacteraceae; genus Tateyamaria. The sequence goes on from NZ_CANNES010000006.1 coordinate 68,540, forward strand.
AGGGGCGGTGGCGCGGGATCGGGATCACTGTCTTCAACCGGTATCGGGTCTGGTGTGACCGGCAGATCCGTCCGCCCATCGTTGGAGGCGCGCGTGATCGCGCCGCCATCATCACGCCCACCGTTGGATCGCACAAAGTCAAAATGATCCGCCTGCGCGTCTTGGTTCGCGCGAGCCCATTCGCTGCGGCTCATCGGCTCGGTTTCAGAAAGGCCTGCCGCATCACTGTCGGATAATCTGGCGGAATATGCCTCGTCTCTTGCTGCATCTTGGCGGGAATATCTCAAAGCCATCTACCTGTCCTGTGAATCAACTAAAAAGCGAATGGTGTCAGTTTTGCATGACAAGTCCCGCGTGCATTCGCAAAAAGGGCGGTGGCGTAACCACTCGGCGGATAGATGCCGATGGCGGGTTCGCGTTTCGCCGTCCGTGCCACGACCGTTGAAAAGCAAAAGCTTTGGCACGCTTTCCGTCTGGTAACCGCACCCTTCATTCTCGCCACCCGCCGTTGAAGCCGCGCCACCATGTACTAACTGTCTGGCATGATAGACATTCTCAACATCATTGCCGCAGTCCTCACTATCGGTTTTGGGCTCTTTGGCTTTGTCGCGCCGCGCTACACCGCTGCGGCGCTTGATCTGGAACCGACTACCAGCACAATGGGCCTCAGCGAAATGCGCGCCTCCGTGGGCGGGCTTTTTGTAGTTGCCGGGCTTGCAGCGCTCTGGCTGGATGATCCGCTGGCCTTTGTGATGATCGGCTTTGCCTTTATGGGGGCAGCGCTGGGCCGCGTTCTGTCACTGATCTTTGATGCGCCGCCGGCGAGAAAGGTGATCATCTTTGGGGGGATTGAAGCCGCGCTATCAGCATGGTTTCTGGTCGCAAACCTTTAAAATCAGAGCAGTACGCCGCATTGTTGACGTTCCCGCTTGCAATCGTCGGTCCAAAAAATGCGCAATCGGAAGCTCCGACAGATTGCATCAGGCAGTGCGCTCTCCTATATATGGAGTGTCCTTCGGGACTATGGACATAAACGCGCTCGTCATAAGCGGATCGGACCCGGGGGCGGTACCCGGCGACTCCACCAACATCCCTTCATTTGGGGGACCACGGGGTCGAAACAGGATCGACGGACGTCTAAAGGGGTTAGCTTTGTCTCGGCTGTCTGCCACCGTTACCGGCGAAAACTGTACAATTGCAAATGACAATCGTGCTCCGATGGCAGTAGCAGCGTAAGCTGTTCCTAATATCGAAAATTAAGTCCTAACGCCTAGCCGCGTTAGGCGGGGTTCGCAGGCACCTGGCAACAGAAGCCTGCACTTTATTCCCAAACTTCAAACCTTGTTAATGTCGTGGTGTTAGGCGTTGATCAACCTCTGGATGATCAGTGCAAAGGCGGTCCATGCCCTACAAACTCAAAACGCTTCAAGGCTATTATGACGAGGTTTGGACCAAGGGAAACCTTGAGGCCATTCCAGATTATTTTGCACCGGACGCCCGCACGCGCGGGATCATGGGCGACATGCCGTTCGACGCGGACGACTTGGCGGACCTGATCTTTATGATCCGCGAACAACTCGGCCCGATCACCATCACCTTGCCCATCACGGTTGATCAGGACGAATGGCTTTCTGCGCTGGTCGAGGTCAAAAGCCATGCAGTGGCCAGCGGTGACCCTGTGCATGTCTTCGGCCAGATGATTGCGCGATTTGACGGGCAAAAGATGTCCGAGGTCTACAGCGGCGTCGATTCGTTGTTGTTGTTTGAACAGCTGGGCTGCCTGCCTGAAAACGCGATGGCCGTCATGCTCAGCGGCACGCGCCTGCGCTAGGGGCTTGACCTTAACCATGGCCCCCGATACGAAATTATCAGGGGCGCACGCGACTGCCCCATCAGGCTCATGGTTCCGGTTTGCCAAACAACCGCCCTGCCCAAGTGTCGCATCTTTTGTTGTGCTCAAAGGATGCCATGATGGACCCTGATTTTTGTTTTCACCCCAATGACTTGATGCGCGTGATGGGCACTGGCCAAATGCCCTGTCTGATCGACGTGTGCGTGCCCGAAGATATTGCCGCAGCGCCCTGGCGCCTGCCCGGTGCCCGTCATGTGGCGCATGGTGACATTCGCGAATGGATGCAAACGGCCGATCCCGCGCGGCCTGTGGTTGTGATCTGTCAGAAAGGGCTCAAGCTGAGCCATGGTGCTGCGGCCCTTTTGCGCGCACGGGGCTTTCACGCCCGTGCATTGGAGGGCGGAAACCTCGGCTGGTTTGATGCAAAACGGCCCCGTCTGGCCCTGAATACAGGCTCCGCAGGCATCGCTTCCTGGGTTCTGCCCGCACCGGTCACGGCCCAGTCGTTGTGCTTGGCCTGGCTGATCCATCGCTGGTTTGATGACGGGGCGGAGATCATGTGGGTGCCTGCCGCGATGGTCGGCGACGTGGCGGCCCGGTTTGGCGCGCAGCCTGCGCCGCGACGTATCGAAACGCTATGCTCTCAAGCGGGCCTCGATTACGTGCCGCTTGTCACCTTTCTGTCGCAGATTGATGGCAAGGCTGCGCCATGGTTGCCCCTTCTGACTGCCCTGCCCCACCTCCACCACAGTTCCGAGGCGCAAGCCGCGTCGGCATTGTCCATCATCGATGCGGCCTGGGTCGCCGCTCGCGAGGGGGCGGCATGAAACAGGATTGGTCGCAGCTTGCCCGCGTTTTCGGGCGCATCGGCTGCATGTCCTTTGGTGGGCCTGCGGCGCAGATCTCTCTGATGCACGAGGCGCTTGTCACGCGCCACAAATGGCTGACCGAGCAGGAATACCTGCGCGCGTTGTCACTTTGCATGCTCTTGCCCGGCCCGGAGGCGATGCAATTGGCGACCTATGCAGGCTGGCGGTTGCGTGGGGTGCCGGGCGGTCTGCTTGCCGGGCTTTTGTTTGTTGTGCCCGGGGCGCTGGTCATTCTGGGGCTCGCCATAGGCTATGTGCATTATGGCAACCTTCCTTTGATCCAGGCGGCGTTCCTTGGGGTCAAGGCTGCAGTGATTGTTGTGGTGCTGCAAGCGCTGCTGCGCCTTGGGAGAAAAGCGCTGACGGGCCGTGCAGCATGGATACTGGCAGGGCTCGCCTTTGCGGCCCTGTTTGTATTCGGCCTGCCCTTTCCAGTGATCGTGATCGCCGCAGGCATTTATGGGTATCTGACTGCACAAGGTGAAAACTCCACGCCACCACCCCACGCCAAAGCACGTACAGCACGCACGGTCCTTATCTGGGGCGGCCTTTGGGTGGCCCCCATTGTCGTGCTTTGGATCACCGCGCAGGATTTCCTGCTACAGATCGGTCTGTTCTTTTCCAAACTGGCGGTCGTTACCTTTGGCGGCGCCTATGCAGTGCTGGCCTATATGACGCAAGAGGTCGTGCAGAATTACGGGTGGATCACCACCGGGCAAACGATTGACGCACTGGGACTGGCCGAAACCACGCCGGGGCCGCTGATCCTTGTGACTGAATTCGTGGCCTTGCTTGCGGGCTTTGCCCAAGGCGGGCTTGGTATGGCCTTGGCGGCAGGCGCTGTGGCGCTTTGGGTGACTTTCACGCCCTGCTTTTTGTGGATCTTTGCCGCTGGCCCTTACCTCGAACACATCGCCGCGCGCCCGCGCCTTTCCGCCGCTTTGCACGCCATCACTGCGGCGGTTGTAGGGGTGATCCTGAACCTGTCGGTTTGGTTCGCCTTACACGTCATTTTTGGCCAAGTTGCCCAGGTTAACGCGCTCGCCCTGCCTCTGCCTGATGTCGCAACGCTTAATCATTGGGCAGTTCTGTTGACGGCAGTGGCGATGGTATTGATGCTGGGCTTGCGCGTCTCATTGCTGCCTGCCCTTGCTCTCATGGCCGCAACGGGTTGCACTTTGGGTCTGCTTGGTCTCAGTTAAGCCCAGTGAATTCCCAAGCCCCTCTTTCCTTGGCGCAAAATTGGGATATGCTAAGAGCAACTTGTGCGAGGACTGCCATGAGCCGGAGCATTGATTACGGCAACTTGATGCATGAGGCCATGCGTGGCCTCATTCGCAAAGTCCTGACCGATGTGTCTGAGAATGGCCTGCCAGGCGCTCACCATTTCTTTATCACCTTTGACACCAGCCATCCGGATGCCGAATTGGCCGATTGGCTGTCTGATCGTTATCCAGGCGAAATGACCGTCGTGATGCAACATTGGTATGACAAGCTGGAAGTTGGCGAGGATGGATTTTCCGTGACGCTGAACTTTGGTGACGCGCCAGAGCCGCTTTTTGTGCCCTATGACGCGATTAAGACATTTGTCGACCCATCTGTGGAATTCGGTCTGCGGTTCGAGACCCAGGAGGAAGACGGCGAAGAAGGGGCCAAAGCCCCGCCACCGCCCGAAATGCTGCCCAGTCCGACTGTGAAGGCAACTCAGATGGCAGAACCAAAAGCGCCGACTGACAAAGAATCCAAGCCAGCCGATGTTGTCTCTCTCGACAGTTTTCGAAAATAAGGACGCGCTTACTGGCGGGTCAGGAACGTATCGACCGCGCGCAGGATTTCGCCATCACGAATTGTCTGAAACCGCAAGTCTAGGCCACCATCACTAAGCGTGCGGTCATATTGTTGCAGGCTGTAACCGCCGTCCACATCCACAAAAAGCGAATAGACGGTCAGCGTTTCACTATCAATGCGCGACCAGACATAGGGTTCGCCCTTCATCGGGTTCAACTGCACCTCATGGCCAAACACGTTGCGTCGCATGGCCGCCGCATAAACCGCGTCGCGGTCGCTGGGCACAAAATCGATGGTGTAAGACTTTTCCTTGCGCCGCCCGTCAGAGCGCAGAGTGACAGAGGTCCATTTCACGCGAAATCCTTCCTTGGTTTCCGAAATGTCGACGCTCATGTCGCGCGGGATTTTCGTACCGTCTGCCGAGGTGACCTCAGCCGAGCCGGTATAGGTGCCCACAAATGCCGAAATATCGGCCCGCGCCACCCCTGCCATCAAAACCAAAAGGGCCATCAAACCGGCCAGCCGCATCACCGCCAATGAGGGAAACGATCGTAAAGGTGTCATCGGGAAGGCTCCTTCGGTTGCGCGCAGCTTTAATATAGGACGGTGCCGACGATGTTGCACCCAAACATTGAAAATTGTGACCGCACAACGCGCGATGGGCGCGGCCCCCATGCTTGTCTGTGCCGGTGCCGCCCGGTAAACCAAACCTGAACATTTTTTCAATCAGGAGCCGCCCGATGGCCGACACCCGCACAGAAACCGACAGCTTTGGCCCCCTTGAGGTCCCTTCGGAAAAATATTGGGGTGCGCAGACGCAACGCTCGATCATGAATTTTCCCATCGGTTGGGAAAAGCAGCCAATCGCCATCGTGCGTGCGCTGGGTGTGATCAAAAAAGCGTGTGCCATGCAAAACAAGGCTCAGGGTGGTCTCGATCCGCGTCTTGCAGACGCGATCATTCAGGCGGCGGGCGAAGTGGTTGACGGCAAATTTGACGACAACTTTCCCCTCGTCGTGTGGCAGACCGGCTCTGGCACCCAATCCAACATGAACGCCAATGAAGTGATCGCAAACCGCGCTATCGAAATCCTGGGCGGCGTGATCGGATCGAAAGACCCGGTGCACCCTAACGATCATTGCAATATGGGCCAGTCTTCCAATGACACATTCCCTACTGCGATGCACATTTCCGCGGCCATGACCGCACATAACGTGCTGCTGCCCGGGCTGGAGAAACTGCATGCAGCCTTGCAGTTCAAAGTCGAAGCCTTTGACGGGATCATCAAGATCGGTCGGACCCATACGCAGGATGCAACACCCCTGACCCTGAGCCAGGAATTTTCCGGCTATACCCACCAGGTCGCCATGGGCATTCAGCGGGTCAAAGACGCGTTGGGCCGGATTTACGAGTTGGCGCAGGGCGGTACGGCTGTGGGCACAGGCTTGAACACCAAAAAGGGCTGGGCCGAGGCGGTCGCGGCGCATATGGCCGACATCACTGACCTGCCCTTTGTCACGGCTCCTAACAAGTTCGAAGCACTGGCCGCTCATGACGCCATGGTCGAAATGTCAGGAGCGTTGAAGACTGTTGCTGCATCGCTTTTCAAGATTGCCAATGACATCCGCCTGCTCGGCTCGGGGCCCCGTTGCGGTCTGGGCGAGTTGGTGCTGCCCGAAAACGAGCCCGGCTCCTCCATCATGCCGGGCAAGGTGAACCCGACCCAATGCGAAGCGCTGACGCAGGTCTGTGCCCATGTGATGGGCAACGATGCAGCTGTTGGTTTTGCTGGGTCGCAGGGCCATTTTGAGCTGAACGTCTACAAACCCATGATGTCCTACAACGTGTTGCAATCCATGCAGCTTTTGGGTGACGCCGCTTCGGCCTTTACCGACAATCTCATTGATGGGCTGCAAGCGGATGAGGTGCGCATCGACAAGCTGATGCGCGAATCACTGATGCTGGTCACAGCCCTTGCGCCCGAGATCGGCTATGACAACGCCACCAAGGTCGCCAAGACGGCGCATAAGAACGGCACGACACTGCTCGAAGAGGCGATTGCCCTTGGTTTTGTAGACGAAGAAACGTTCAATCGCGTAGTGCGCCCTGAGAACATGATCGGGCCTAAGTGACGCGGCCTATCAACCTCAACAAGGCCCGCAAGGCCCGGGCTCGCGCCGAAAAAACGGCGCGGGCAGAGGCGAATGTGGTCGCATTCGGGCGCACCAAGGCCGAAAAGCAGCACGCAGAGCGAGAAACAGCACGCATGACGAGAGAACTGGACGGCAAAGCCCTCGAAACGTCCGCCAATGGTGCAAAAGACGGCAACAAAAAGCCATAAATTCCAGGCAACTTGTCAGCGTATTAAATGTGACAGGTATTGTTATGACCCAGAAGACGGACCAAAGCATTGAAGATCGCAATCGGGTGCGCGCCTTGCGACGGGCCCGACGGTATATCCGTGCGAATGAAGGGGCATTGGCCCGTCTTCTAAACACCTATGCCCGCGTCTCGACGCTCGATCCGACCCGGCGTGTTTGGGCCGAACAGTGAACGACGGGCCGCAAAAGCATTCCCTGACCCTCAAAGGACATCGCACAAGCGTGTCACTGGAGCCAGAGTTTTGGGCCGCTTTTCGCGAGATTGCGGCGGCTGACGGCAAACCGATCAATGCGCTGGCCAGCGAAATAGATGCCGCGCGCGCGCCGGATGTGGGGCTTGCCTCGGCGATCCGTGTGTTTGTGTTGTCCCGTTTTAGAGAACGTTAACCAAGACAGGGCAAGGTGCTCCGTATGTCTGGTTCCGCAAAAACCACCCCGCTCAGCCCTGAAGGTTACCTTTTGGGTATCTTCAGTTCCAAGGCCGCACGCGATGGCGCAGTGATACGTCGAAAATCGCGCGATATCGAACGCTACGTGGGCCGTCAGGTGTTTTTGTCCGAATTGAACCGGCGCGGGTATGCAGCCGTTGAGAATGCGGGCCAGATCGTGATCTTTTGCAATGCGGAACCGGTCCACCCTTTGGCCTAGCCGGAGACCGGCGCGGTCTCCGGCAGGTTTTCGGCGCGAAAACCGGAAAATCTGGACCGGAAACCGCGTCGGTTTCCAGCCGGTCTTTGCGTCAAAGACCGATTACGCAACCGATGCGCGATAGATCTTGTCAATATTGCCACCGAGTGCGGCATTGAACCCTTCATCGCTCATGTCTCGCTGCAACCCTTCGGTCAAGGCGCGGCTAAAGCTGGCAATCATCTTGTGGTTCTGGGCCAGGCGCGCGCTTGCATCGTCAGTCGAATATCCTCCTGACAGCGCCACAACTCGCACCACCCGCGGATGATCGGCCAACGCATCATAAAGCCCAGGTTGATCGGGCAATGTCAGTTTGAGCATTACGTCCTGACCTTCGGCCAAGCCCTCCACGTGGCGCATCAGTGCTGCGGCCAACATCGCTTCCGCTTCGGCCTTGGTCTCGGAATGGATGTTCACTTCAGGTTCGATGATCGGCACCATACCTGCTGCCAAAACCTCATGTGCCACCTCGAACTGATTGGCGACAATCGCCTCGATCCCCGTGGCATTGGCGCCATGCACAACCGACCTTTCCTTGGTGCCGTAGACGCCCATCGACTTGGCCTCGGCCAGCATCTCGGCGAGGCCCGGAATGGGTTTCAGCAATTGCACATCGTCGGCCTGATCCTGCAAACCTTTGTCAATTTTCAGAAACGGCACAACACCGCGCTTATTCCAGAGATAGGCAGGCACGGATTGCCCGTCGATTTTCTCATGCAGCGTTTTTTCAAACAGGATCGCGCCGATGACCTTGGCGCTGGTAAAATCGGGGCTGAGAATGATGCGGGCGCGCATTCGTTGGATTTCAGCGAACATCTCATCTTCGCTGCCATAGTCATTGGCGTCCACACCATAGAGCGCCAGTGCCTTGGGGGTGGACCCGCCCGATTGATCGAGCGCAGCAATAAATCCCGAACCGGTTTCCATCTGGGCACGCATTGTTGCAACATCAGTCATCGGGTCACCTCCGGAAGGATTAGGATTTGTTGTTGAAACAGGCCTATCGCAATCCAGGCGACGGTGTAATCCCACCGCCCCGGTGTTAGCGTTACCGTTTGCGCAAATTCAGCCAGATGCCGTCTTTGGCCCGCACCGTCAGGTGCGCCACGGGCACCGGATCGCGCCCTTCGACCGTTTCCACGCGCATATCGCGCAACAGTCGCGCCAGAATCAGCGGGCCTTCAACCATGGCGAAACCGGCTCCTGTGCAGACACGGGCGCCGGCAGAGAACGGGATAAACGCTTCACGTTGGCAGGTCTTGCCGTTTTCAGTGTGCCACCGCGCGGGATCAAAAGCGTCAGGCCGATCCCACAGCCGTTCGTGCCGGTGCAAGTGCCAGGGGCTCAACACCAACTGGCTGCCCTTGGGCACGGCTCGCTCGCGGAACGTCTCTGGGCAGGCGGCTTCGCGCACCATCATCGGAACCGGAGGATAAAGCCGCAGGGTTTCGCGAAACACATCGCGTGTGATCGGCAGCTTTGACATCGCAGCAAAGTCGCAAGCCTCCAGCGTTTGTGCTTCGCCGGCAACCTTGTCCTGCCAATCGGGGTACAGCGCCATGAGGTAGAGTGCCCAGGCCAGCGCTGATGCGCTCGTTTCGTGGCCTGCCAGGAAAAAGATCGCCACCTGGTCCACCATTTCGCCCGGCGAAAAGGTTTCTCCCGTTTCGGGGTCGCGGGTGGTCATAATCTTGGTGGCAAGATCATCCGGGGCGGAGCCCGCCGCGATCTCCTCTGCGCGTCGCTGCACCAATTGGCCGATCAACGCCCGAATACGCGCCGCACTGGCCCGCGTGTCACGGCGAAACAGACGCGGCATCCATTTGGGCAGGGGCACAAAGGCTGCCAGGTTCAGGATCGGTTGGCTACGCTGATAGGCACGAAATTCGTGGAACACCGCGCCCGCCAGCTTGTCCTCAATGGGGATAGAGAAAAGCGTGCGAAAAATCACGTCTGCGGCGGCGTGGCTGGTGTGTTCCTCAATCTCCGTCATGCCTTGGGGCAAACGGGCAGCCGCCGCCTCGGATGCGTCCCACATGGCGGGAAAGGTCTCGCGCAGGCGACCACCTTCGAACGCCGGATCAATGATCCGCCTTTGCCGTTTCCACATCTCGCCATTGGTCAAAAAAACCGAATTTCCCAACAGTGGGCGCAGCCCCTCGCCAATCCGGTCGGATTTGGGGAAGTCATCGGGCCGATCCTTGAGCACCGTTTTGACCAGATCGGGCTGATTCATCAGATAGCTGCGGAAGAATGGCGTGCGAAACTCTGCCATCCATGCGCGGTAAAGTCGCGCGGGTTGCGCCGACAGGATATCGCGCCGAAAAAGCTGCATATACCGCCAGAGCGATACGCGATCCGGCCTGCTGGGCGGTTTGGGCGGGATCATGCGGCCACAGACGTGTATTTGGACACGGCGTGATCAATCCGCGATTTCGAGGGTGGCCTGCCTGCATATCGTTCGGCCAAGGTCACAGGGCCTGCGGTGATCTGGAAATAATCGTAGTCTTTGGGGCGATCAAAGGCGCACATGTATTGAAAATGCAACCGAAAGAAGCGCCAGCGCAATTCCGACCACTTCTCTGCGCTGAGGGTTTGGGTGAACGCGGCGGAAAAGACGAGCGGCCATTTTTTGGCCGGCGGCGCAACGCCCGAGACCGCAACCGGATCGCATAGCGCAAAGGCACAGCCATCGCCGGGCGCGGTGACATCGACCCAAGTGAGTTCCTCGCGCGCGGCAAGATATTGCAGGTCTGCACGCAGGCGATGCGCGTCAGGCAAAAACGATACCATAGGCACCACTTGGCCCAGCGACAAAAACGCCAGCTTGGGCCCATGGACCGGAACACGGCCCGCACGGATCAGATCGGCAAGAATAGACACCCCCAAATGGGCGCCCGAGGAATGGCCAACCACCAGAACCTCGTCCACGTCCGTGGCAAGCGCCTCTGCGATACTGTCCTGAAAGTGGTGCATCCGATCTTCAAGGGGCTTTGGGTTCGCTCCGTTTGAGGCGGCCGAGTAGGCGTAGTCATGCATAAGATAATAAGCAAAGACTTTGCCGTCCTTGGATTTGAACCAACGCAAGAGGGCCACAAATGCAGCCGCCCCAAGAGCCGCCCCGATCCATGCCCCAATGTCGCCCAAGGTCAAACTGCCAAGCCGCCAGATACCCAACCAGAGGGCAAGCGCGATCAACAGCTGCCCCAAAAGCATACCCACGGGATAAAGCGCCGCAATCACCGGCCCTTTGCGCAGACGCATCAGACGGCATAGAGCGCCTGAGGCAATATAGGTCCAAGCGGTGCGAACCATCTGCAAATACGTCCCGGGGATAGAGGCGTCCATGCTGTCACGGACAATGTCGGACCAGACCAGCACTTCCACATCGGCATGGGTTGTGGCGTCGTCGATCATTGTGTCGATCTGCCAGCCGTAATGCGAACCGCCCGTTCGCGGTTTCAAGGTCAGGTCATATCCTGAAATAGCCGCTTGGGCCGCACCCTCGCTGCGGTAGAGCTCGCGATAGCGGCGCGGATGAATAGGGTCATAGCCGGGGATGTAAAACACCCGGCGGTTTTTGACGGTTTGTGGATGCGGACTGCTCATGGATGCACCTCTTTTCCAGAGATACTAACGGCTTTCTTTGGCCAAAGTAAGGCGGCGTGGGGCTACGTTCACGCGACTTTAATCGTTGTCGAAGACGGGTGCAGTCTTTGGTGGTTTTCCGGCACAGATGGCTGATATGAATGGCGGCACAGGGCCCCACGTTGGTTTCCAGCCGGTCTTGATTTCAAAGACCAGTGTGTCAACCCAAGGTGGCAAGTGCGGGAAATTGTTCCAACAGCCAGAACGAGAACCGGGTAAACAGGCCCAGCAGCATCGCAGCCCCAACAAAGACCAAAAGCGCGCCCATGACCTTTTCGATCATCGCCATGTGCCGCTTTAACCGGTTCATCACACCCATGGCCCGGCTCATGAACATCGCCGCCAACAGGAACGGAATACCAAGGCCCAAAGCGTAGATACCCAACAGGAATGTTCCGCGGGTCACCGACGCCTCTGACGCGGCGAGTGTCAGGATCGCACCCAGTTGTGGGCCGATACAGGGCGTCCAGCCAAAGGCAAAGGCAAGGCCAAGGATATAGGCCCCAAAGGACGACCCGCCTTGATCACCCGCATCCATGCGGGCCTCGCGGTCGAGAAAGCCGATCCGGTAAACACCCAGAAAGTGCAGGCCAAAGACGATGATCACCGCCCCCGATATCTGCGAAAACAGGATCTGGTTTTGAAGGAAAAACGCACCAAAGGCCGAGGCGGCAAAGCCGAGGAATATGAACACCGTCGACAGGCCCAGCACGAAAAAGAGGGCTGTGATCGTGGCGCGATTGCGCGCGCTGCGCCCTTCAGACATCTCATGCACCGTCATGCCGGACATATAGGCCAGGTAGGGCGGCACAATGGGCAGTACACAAGGGCTGAGAAAGCTTATGATGCCCGCGAACAGTGCCACGGCTATGGCGGGCAATAGGCTCGCATCGATGAGATCAATTCCAAACATGACCCTCGCCTATCCTATCGCGGCCCATCCGTCACGGGACATGCGGTCACATGTCTGTGGACAGACTGAAACATCACGCCTATTTCCCGGGGATGGATGACAAATACACACTCGACGCTGTGGGCTTGCTCTGCCCCCTGCCCGTACTCAAAGCGCGCAAACGTCTGCAATCGCTCGCCCTTGGCGAGGCGTTGACCGTTCTGGCCGATGATCCGGCTGCCGTGGTGGATGTGCCTCACTTTTGTGCTGAGGCCGGGCATGAACTTGTGTCCAGTGATCTGAGCGGACCTGTCCAAAGCTATGTGATCCGCAAAGGATAAAGGGCGCACCCTGCGGCGCGCCCTTTGACCAATTCATCGCTGTCCGGCTTACTTGCCCAGTGACCACCAGCCGCGCTTCTTCGGCTTTGGCGGCTCATCCGGGGTCGCAACCTCTTCCGCAACAGGCTCGGGCGCAGGCTCAGGTATGGCGGCTGCCACAACTGTTTCGGGCGCCGCTTCGGCAATTACTGCTTCGGGGGCCGGGTCTGCCTCCACAGGCTCGGACGGGGCTTCGACCGACGCTGTCACTTCTTCTACCACGGGCTCCGACGCTGCCTGAGCAGGCACCTCAGCGGCGGCCGCTGCGGCCTTGGCCTTGGCACTGGTGGTGCTGCGTGAACGCGTCGTGCGTGGTTTGGGCGCAGGTTTTTCTGCAGCCGCTTCCGCGATAGGTTCTGCTTCGGCCTTGGCCGCAGTGGACGATTTGGATGTCGTCGTGGAGCGGCTGGAACTGCGGGTCCGCGTCGGTGTCTTTTTCACAGGCACGTCTTCTGCGTCCGTAGCGGGTTCTGCGGCGTCAGACGCTGGCGCGGTCTCGGTCGTATCCGCCGCCGGTGCATCCGCCGCAGCGTCGCTGTCAGTCGCCTCTGCACCGTTCTCGGTTGTACCATCCGTTTCAGTCGTTGTGGACGACTTGCTCCGGCTCCGACGACGCCGCCGACGACGACGTTTGGGTTTTGGTTCGCCATCCTCGCCGGTCGTCACATCAGTTTCGGCGACAGCGTCATCCACCTCGGCCTCATCCTCGTCCACCTGATCCATGATCGAGGTGTCCACCGACACAACCGGAGCGGTGGCTACTGGCACAGCCCGCGTGGCGGTCTTGAACTTTTCCAGGGTGAAGTCGGGGCTGACCAGATGCGGCTCACCCTCAACCCGGACCGATAGGCCATAGCGGGCTTCGATATGGGCGATATGCTCGCGCTTTTGATTCATGAGGAAATTGGCGATGCCCACGGGGGCCTTGACCAGCACTTCGCGCGAACGGCGGCGGGTGCCCTCCTCTTCGACCTGACGCAGGATCGACAAGGCGAGATTGTCGTCGGACCGGATCAAACCGGTGCCGTGACAGGCTGCACAGGGCTGTGTCGTCGCCTCAATCATGCCGGGGCGCAGACGCTGGCGCGACATTTCCATCAGGCCAAATCCGCTGATACGGCCCACCTGAATGCGGGCGCGGTCGGTCTTGAGCTTGTCCTTCATCATCTTTTCGACTTTGGCGTTGTTGCGCCGTTCATCCATGTCGATGAAGTCGATCACGATCAGGCCTGCAAGGTCGCGCAGACGCAGCTGGCGCGCCACCTCTTCGGCCGCCTCCAGGTTGGTCTTGGTGGCGGTTTCCTCGATCGAGCCCTCTTTGGTCGAACGCCCCGAGTTCACGTCGATGGCCACCAAAGCTTCGGTGATGCCGATCACGATGTAGCCGCCGGATTTCAGCTGGACAGTCGGGTTGAACATGCCGGCCAGGTACGTCTCGACCTGATAGCGGGCAAAAAGCGGCAGGCTTTCACTGTAAAGTTTAACGTTCTTGGCGTGGGACGGCATGATCATCTTCATGAAATCCTTGGCGGTGCGATAGCCGCGCTCACCTTCCACAAACACCTCGTCGATCTCGCGGTTGTAGAGATCGCGGATCGAGCGTTTGATCAAATCGCCTTCTTCATAGATTTTCGCGGGCGCAATGGATTCCAACGTCAGCTTGCGGATCTGCTCCCACAGGCGGAACAGGTATTCGTAGTCGCGCTTGATTTCGGCCTTGGTCCGCTGCGCACCGGCGGTACGCACGATCAAGCCCGCGCCCTGGGGCACGTCGATCTCGTTGGCGATTTCCTTCAGCTTTTTGCGATCCGCGGCGTTGGTGATCTTGCGGCTGATGCCACCACCCCGGGCTGTGTTCGGCATCAAGACGCAGTAGCGGCCAGCCAGAGACAGATAGGTGGTCAGGGCTGCGCCCTTGTTGCCGCGTTCCTCTTTGACGACCTGCACCAGCAAGATCTGACGAACCTTGATGACTTCCTGGATTTTGTAACGGCGCGGGCGCGGTTTGCGCGGCGGGCGGATGTCATCCTGATCGTCATCATCGGCCACGGTGTCGATGCTGTCATCCTTGGACGCAGCCGAAGATTTCTTGGGGGCGTCCTCTTCGTCGCTGTCGTCGTCGGTGTCCGCATCGGCGTCGGCCGGCGCATCATCAGACGCCGTGGCGCCCTCTGCATTGGCCTCTTCGGACGCGGTCTGTTCAGCCGCATCGTCTGCGACATCTTCCTCGGCCACCGCTTCATCCGCCGCAGGGGTTTCAACGGGTGTTTCCTTGACCGTCTCCATGGGCGAGGCCGCCTCGGAGGCGTCGATCTCGGCCTCGGCACCAGTGTCAGCCTCCAGGTCAATCGTCTCCATCCCGTCGATTTCGGTCGACGTGACAGCATCGTCATTCTTGGCGGCAGCCGCCTTGGACTTGGAAGAGGTCGACCGGCGTCGGGTCGAAGTGGATTTTGGCTTGTCTTCTTCCTCGTCGCGGGCCTTCTGCGCCTCGGCATAAGCGCGCTCTTCGGCCATCAGGGCCTCGCGATCCGCCACAGGGATCTGATAATAATCAGGGTGGATTTCCGAAAACGCGAGGAACCCATGGCGGTTGCCGCCATAGTCCACAAACGCCGCCTGAAGCGACGGCTCGACCCGTGTTACTTTTGCGAGATAGATATTGCCGGCAAGCTGCCGTTTGTTTTCAGATTCAAAGTCGAACTCCTCGACCTTGTTTCCGTCCACCACCACGACGCGGGTCTCTTCCGCGTGGGTGGCATCGATAAGCATTTTCTTGGCCATAGTCTTTCACTGCACGACAGCGCATCAGACGTACCCGGGGGTGCGGCCGATTTGGGGTCGTGTCTATTTTGGGCGATCAGAGATGCGCGGCAGGTTGGGCCGGTTTGGGCCCCTGCTGGGTGATTGTATAAATCAACGCGCATCATCGCGGTTCTTCTCCGACACGGGCACCTCACTGGGGCCGCGCATCCGTTCATTCGCTGCACAAAGGCCTCGGCCTTGCGTCAGCATCTCGTGGCCTGTCTCAAGGCCCAATCGGTCTGTCAGAGGTCTTGCGCGGCGTACCAGCCAGTGTCCGTCCAACAGCGAAACTCAAAATAATGGGATGGCGACGCAGATGCGCGCCGTAAACCCATTGGTTTAGATAAGGCGATTGTGGGGGCAATGACAATGGCCAATCGTTCCGGCACCCACAACTGGTGCGGGAATCGCGTCACGACGCACACGTTAGCCCCGTAAAACACCATTCTGGCAAATCGCACCCAACGTCATCAAAGCCGACGCCAGGTCTGGCGCGACCTGTTGGCCAAGGTCCGGCAAGGGATGGTGCAAGGGCCTTAGATCCGGGATTTGCGTCGTATGGCACCCGGCGCGCACCGCTGATGTTGTGCCTGCATCGCTGTCCTCGAAAGCGGCGCAGAGTTGCGGATCAAGACCCAGACCGGCCGCAGCTTGCATATAAGGCGCCGGGTCTGGCTTGTTTGCGGGCACTTCGTCGCCACCCACCACCAGCTCGAAATGCGCCAGCAGCCCCGCACGTTCCAGATTGCTCCGCGCATGTGCAATATGGGTCGAGGTCACCACAGCCATCCGCGCGCCGGTCTCGGCGAGCGCTTCGATACTGTGGCGTACAGTCGGGCGCAGCGGAACGCCCGCAGCGAGGCTATCGCGGACCCCGGCATGCCAGGCTGCGTTGAACTCATCCACGCCGCCATCTAGGAATTCCGCCAAGAGCGCCCTGCCCCGCACCCCGGAATTGCCCACAAGCCGTAAAGACAGCGCCTCGACATCTGCAGGCGCGTGGCCCTTTGGGACCAGAATATCGAGCATGACACGCTGGTACACCCGCTCGCTGTCGATCAGCAGGCCATCCATATCGAAAAGAAATGCAGCCGGTTTCATCATGTCCGCCCTGTGGTTCATAGGGCTTGTGTGACACGGGTGCGGTGCGATGGAAACGGCCCTCGCCGATCCCACCGGTCACAGATTTCGACAGTTTGAAACAGCCTTACAAATAGTCAGAGCGCTGCAAGCTGTATTTGGCCATCTTTTCGTTCAGCGTTCTGCGCGGCAGGCACAGCTCATCCATGACAGATGCGATGGAACCTTTGTGACGCCGCATCGTGTTGTCGATCAGCATTCGTTCGAACGCCTCGACGTATTCCTTGAGCGGCTTGCCCTCGGTGGTCATGACAGGCTGCATTTCCTCGTGATCGTTCATAAGCAGTGACGCGATAGAGCCTGTGCCACGACGCGCCTGTAACACGGCCCGTTCAGCGATGTTGATCAATTGGCGCACATTGCCCGGCCACGGGGCCTGCAACAGTTGGGCGGCCTCTTGTGCCGAAACCTTTGGCGCGTCACAGCCATATTCATCGGCGAACTGGTCGCTCAGACGGGTAAAGAGCGTCAGGATATCCTCGCCCCGCTGACGCAGCGGCGGCACGGTGATCTTGAGGGCCGCAAGCCGGTAATACAGGTCCGGGCGCAGCGCATCCTCGCAGGTCCGGCCCGCCTCTTGCATGTTGCAGATGCCCACAATGCGGGTTTCCGCCGGTGTGCCCTGTTCGTTTATGACGGATAAAAGGCGGGCCTGCAGCGGCTCGCTCAACGCCTCGATGTCTTCGAGAAGCAGCGTGCCACCCCGCGCCTCTTCGATTGCGGGCAATTGAGCGTCTTCGGGCTGCATCGGGCCAAACAGGCGCTTTGCCAGCGCGTCTTCTTCCCAAGCCGAACAACTGACCAGCACAAATTTCTTGCCCGCCCGCGACCCGACAGCGTGCAAGGCATGAGCGACCAAAGTCTTGCCTGTCCCTGTCTCGCCGTCGATCAGCACATGACCATCGGCTTGGCCGAGATCCAGGATATCCTCGCGCAGTCGTTCCATCACCGGTGACTTGCCGATGAGCTTTTTCATCAGCTGCCCACCATCGCTGAGTTCACGGCGCAATGCACGGTTGTCCATTGTCAGGCGGCGCGCGCCCGTGGCCTTTTTGGCCAGTTCGGACATGCGATCAGGGTTGAAGGGCTTTTCGAGGAAATCGAAGGCGCCGACGCGCATCGCTTCGACCGCCATCGGTACATCGCCGTGCCCCGTGATCATGATCACAGGCAGTGCACTGTCACTGCCCATCAGCTTTTTGAGAAACTGCATCCCGTCCATTCCGGGCATCTTGATGTCTGATATGACAATGCCGGGGTAGTCGGGCCCAAGGTTTTTCAGCGCGTCCTCGGCACTGGCAAAGGTTTCGGTGTCATAGCCCGACAGGGCCAGCCACTGGCTGATGGATTGGCGCATGTCCTGTTCGTCATCGACGATCGCGATCTTCATGGCTTGGGTCATCGGTTCTCTCCCGGCTTATTCCGCCGCTTGGGTCTTGGGGTCCGTATCCTCGACGAGGATCGGAAGCTGCATTTCAAAGACAGCGCCGCCTGCCTGTCCGTTTCGCGCGGTCAGCCGTCCACCCAAATCGTTCACAATGCCCGACGAGATGGCAAGGCCCAAGCCAACGCCGTCTCCTGGCTGCTTGGTGGTGTAAAACGGCTCAAAAAGCTCATCGAGGTCGGCAATCCCGGGGCCATTGTCACGCACAGTCAGCGTAGCGGTCTCCCCCGCTGACAGGATGATATCCACCTGCGGGTCACGGGTGGATTTGGTGGCGTCAATGGCATTGCGCAAGAGGTTCACCATCACTTGCTCGATGCGCATCCGGTCCCCCATCACCATGGCAGGATCAGGGGGCAGTACGCGGTTGATCAGAACCCGGCGTTGACGCAGCTGCGGCTCCATCATCGACAGACTTGAGGCCAGCGCATCGCCCATGTTTACAGGGCTCAGCGCGTCCTGACCCTTGCGGGCATAAGATTTGAGCTGACGGGTGATGGCGCCCATCCGCTCAATCAGATCGTCGATGCGGCCAAAGCTGACCAACGCCTCGTCGGGCCGGTTGCGGCGCAGCAAAAGCCGCGCGCCGGCCAGATAGGTTTTCATCGCCGCCAGCGGTTGGTTCAACTCGTGACTGACGGCGGCCGACATCTCGCCCAAAGCGGCGAGTTTGGACGACTGTTCAAGGGTTTGCTCAGCTACGGCCAAGTCTTCCTGGACCCGTTTGCGCTCGGCGATTTCTCGCTGGAGCTGGGCGTTCAGATGGCGAAGCTCTGCCGACTCGCGCGCCGACAGGGCCAGGCGCAAGGCCGACCTACGGCTCAGCGCATAGAACGCCAGCGCCAGCAGAATCGCGAATCCCATAATTTCGAGCGCCAGTACCCCGTTCACCCGCTCGCGGACCGAGGCATATGTGGTAAAGGACGCCATGCGCCAGCCCCGGAATGGAATACGGGTTTCAAGGCGCATCACACCCTCGCCCTGCAAATAGGCGTCGGGCGGCAGGGCTGTCCAATCGGCGGTTGCCCGAATTGCCCGCTCGATTGCGCTTTGCGGGGTCTGGCGGGCCAAGGCTGCCTCTTCGGTTCGGCCCCGCCAGCGCGGCTCGGTCGCCAAAACGATCTGGCCGACGCTGTCGGTGACCAGAACAGCGGCCGAAATCCCCGACCAGGCCCGTTCGAACTTTTGCAGATCAACCTCGACCACAATAACACCCAACACGTCGCCGCCTGCGGTCACCCGCCGCGAGTAGGTGAAGGAGAAACCCGTGGTCTCCCGGGGGGCGACGGTGAAGATGGTGTCGGCAGCCCGCAAGGCGTCGATAAAGTAAGGCTCCGCCCGATGGGCTGACCCAAGCACGTTGCGGTCGGTGGCAGCCACGGCCCGCCCGTCACGGTCCAGCAGCATCAGGTTTGCGGCCCCAATCTCTTCAACAAAGGAAATCAGACGCTGGGTCGATTGCTGGTAATCCGCCGAATTCAGCGCCCCGATCAAGGTGGGATCACGGGCCAGCAACTGAGGCACAATGGCGCTGCGGCGCAGTTCACTCAGCAGATTTCCGGAATACAGCGCCAGGCGCAGCTCGGCCCGGTTCCGCGTGGTTTCGGTAAACCGGTCGGTAAGCAAACGGTTGGTCATGACCACGGTCACAATGGCCACAACCGTCAGCAACGCCAGCGCAAAGCGTACGCGCCAACTGATGGTGCGAGCGGTTGCTGTGGGGCGAGGCCCAGATGCTGTAGGATTTGCCATGCCGCGCAGCATAAGCCGCGCCCAACGCCTGCTCAAGTCACGCAGATGTCAGCTGCCCCGCCACTGCGCGGAAGAGCGCCTGCCCATCGGTGCCGCCATGGCCCATATCCGCCGCCCGCTCGGGATGCGGCATCATGCCAAGGACGCGGCGGTTCTCTGACAGGATGCCCGCAATATCGCGCAGCGATCCATTGGGATTGTCGGTGTAGGAAAAGGCAATGCGATCCTCGCCCGCCAAGGCGTCCAGTGTCGATTGATCAGCAAAATAGTTGCCATCGTGGTGCGCAATCGGGATGTCGATGACGTCGCCCGCATTGTACCTTTCGGTATAGACTGATTGCGAGGTTTCAACCTTCAGGCCCACAGTCTTGCAGATATATTTCAGGCCCGCATTGCGCAGCAGCGCGCCAGGCAGAATGCCGGTTTCGGTCAACACCTGAAAGCCGTTGCAGACACCCAAGACATAACCGCCGCGATCCGCGTGGGCTTTTACCGCCTGACAGACGGGAGAATTGGCCGCAATCGCGCCACAGCGCAGGTAGTCACCGAAAGAAAAGCCACCCGGCACGCCAACAATGTCAACGCCCTCAGGCAGGTCAGTGTCCTTGTGCCAGACCATTGTGACATCGGCGCCTGCCGCACGAAAGGCCACGGCCAGGTCGCGGTCACAGTTTGAGCCGGGGAAAACGACGACCGCCGCCTTCATGACATGTCGACCCGGTAGGATTCGATCACCGTGTTGGCCAACAGCTTTTCGCACATGGCATTCACGTCGGCCTCGGTTGCGCCGTCGGCCAGATCCAGCTCGATCACCTTGCCCTGACGGACGCCATTCACGCCCTCAAAGCCCAACGCACCCAATGCATGGCGCACGGCATCGCCTTGTGGGTCCAACACACCGGTCTTCAGCATCACATGCACAGTCGCTTTCATGCCCTGCCTTTCATTGTTCAAAAATACTCAATTGATGAGCGTCGGTTTCGTGATCGGGTTCGATGTCTTGGGCAAGACGCCCAGACGACGCGCCACTTCGGTGTAGGCATCGGCCAGATTGCCCAGATCGCGGCGGAACACGTCCTTGTCCAGTTTCTGGCCTGTTTCGATGTCCCACAGTCGGCAGCTGTCGGGGCTGATCTCATCGGCGATGATCAGGCGCATGAAATCACCGTCATAGACGCGGCCAATCTCGATCTTGAAGTCGACCAGACGGATGCCCACAGCCAGCATAACACCAGACAGGAAATCGTTGACGCGCAGCGCAAGGCTCAGAATGTCGTCCATGTCCTGCTGACTGGCCCATCCAAAAGCGGCGATGTGCTCTTCGCTCACCAGTGGATCGCCGAGGCTGTCATCCTTGTAGCAGTATTCGACAATCGGGCGCGGCAGTTGCGTGCCCTCGTCGATGCCAAGCCGGGTGCTCAGCGTGCCTGCGGCATAGTTGCGCACGATCACTTCCAGCGGGATGATCTCGCAGGTGCGGACCAGTTGCTCGCGCATATTGATCCGCTTGATGAAGTGGGTCGGCACACCGATCTGCCCAAGGCCCGTCATAAAGAATTCGCTGAGGCGGTTGTTCAAGACACCCTTGCCCTCTATCACGTCCTTTTTCTGCGCATTGAAGGCGGTGGCGTCGTCTTTGAAATATTGAACGATGGTGCCTGGCTCGGGTCCTTCATAAAGGATCTTGGCCTTACCTTCATAAATCTTCTTGCGTCGCGCCATGGGCGTCCTTTCGCTTCTTCCGGGATACGAGTCTGCCCGGCTTGTGGCCCTCATAAGCAATCAGGGGATACGCCGCAAGCAAAGGGGTTGCACCGGGGCGCGGACCCCCGCATATCTTGTGCAACGACATAGCCCGGAGACGTGACCCATGAGCACCTTTGACGACCGCGAAAACGCATTTGAAAACAAATTCGCCCATGATGCAGAGATGCAGTTCAAGGCAGACGCCCGCCGCAACAAGCTGCTGGGACTGTGGGCCGCCGACCTGATGGGCAAAGCGGGCGACGAGGCTGCGGCTTATGCGCGCGAGGTCGTGAAGTCAGATTTCGAAGAGGCAGGCCACGAGGACGTTTATCGCAAGGTTTCGGGCGATCTGGGCGATTTGGCGAACGAGGCGACAATTCGTGCCAAAATGGCCGAACTGATGACCGAAGCCAAAGCGCAGCTGATGAGCGAAACGGACTGAGATCAGCGGCTTACTGCTAAAACCTAAAGTGAATGCAGCGCGCAAGACCATCGTGGTTTTGCGCGTTTTTTCGTGTCGGAAGTGGTCCTTGCCGGAAGCGCCGACGCACAGCAAGCGCTGACACTTTTATTTGCGGCTTGAGTATTCGACTGTTTCGCAGGCCTCAGCGCCCACCGAACGCGGTTGTGCCCGTACCGCCGGGCGACAGAGGGATCGGTTTTCACTTGTTGCATGTTCAAGTTGGTTGCCATGACCAGTCTTGGCAACACGTCCACATCGGGACAGCGTGCGGTTGAGTGGCATCACCGCCCTCAAAAGATCACGCAGAACCATGCGACCCACCGCCTTTTATCAAACAAACCTCATCATCTTGATGAAGATTATGAACTGGCCTCAAAAAGCGTGCCATGACAGTTAAGCGCACAATCGCGCGCGAAAGGTACATTTATGCCCGATCTTCTTACCCGCATGCTGGCCGCCAAGGGAACGCTTTTGGCAGACGGTGCCACTGGTACGAACCTGTTCAACATGGGGCTGATGTCCGGCGATGCACCTGAACTGTGGAACGAAACGCACCCCGAAAAAATCACCGCCCTCTACAAGGGGGCCGTGGATGCAGGCAGCGATATCTTTCTGACCAACTCTTTTGGGGCCAACGCGTCACGGCTGAAATTGCATGATGCGGGTCACCGCGCCTTTGAGTTAAGCAAGATCGCCGCCGAAATCGGCCGCGAGGTGGCCGACAAGGCGGGGCGCACCGTGATTGTTGCAGGCTCCGTCGGTCCAACGGGTGATATCATGGAACCGGTTGGCACCCTCAGCCACGCCGACGCCGTCGAGATGTTCCATGAAACCGCCGCAGGTTTGAAGGCCGGCGGTGCTGATATCGGCTGGCTCGAAACAATCTCGGCGGCCGAAGAATACCGCGCCGCCGCTGAAGGGTTTGCGCTGGCCGGACTGCCGTGGGTCGGCACCATGAGCTTTGACACCGCAGGGCGTACGATGATGGGTGTTACCAGCAAGGATATGGTCGCCATGGTGTCCAGCATTCCCAACACGCCTGCCGCCTTTGGCGCCAATTGCGGTACAGGCGCCTCAGACCTGTTGCGCACGGTTCAGGGTTTTGCGGCCACCGGCACCGAAATACCGATTGTGGCCAAAGGCAACGCGGGCATCCCGAAGTACCATGACGGTCACATCCACTATGATGGCACGCCCGAGTTGATGGCAGACTATGCCGTCATGGCGCGCGACTGTGGTGCTTCAATCATTGGTGGGTGCTGTGGCACGCAACCGATGCACCTGGAAAAGATGCGCGAGGCGCTCGACACCCGACCCCGCCAACCGGCCCCAACGCTGGACGCTATTGTTTCCGCTCTGGGCGCGTTTTCGTCTGACAGCGACGGGACCGATGGCAATGGCCCACCCGCACGGCGCAAACGCGGACGCGCCCGCGTCGCCTAAAACAGGTCGAGCTGTGCGCTTGGCAGGCGCGGCGGCACAAAAAGGTCGCATCGCATGGGCGGTGCTTTTTCCTTTAACCCCAAACGTTTCATGGCAACGGTAAACCGATGGGCAATGATCTCGGCATAGGGCCCCTCGCCCCGCATCCGGTGTCCCCAACGGGCATCGTAATCTTGCCCGCCATGCATCTCGCGCAAGCGCGCCATGATGCGCGCCGCCCGGTCAGGAAAGTGTTCGGCCAGCCATTCCTGCACCAGTGGCGACACCTCTTGCGGCAGGCGCAGCATGATCCAACTTGCGCTGCGCGCGCCTGCGTCTTTGCCTGCGGCCAGGATCGCCTCAAGCTCGGGGTCGGTCAGGGCAGGCACCATGGGCGAGGCCATGATGCGAACGGGCACTCCGGCTTGCGCCAAACGGCGGATTATCGTCAATCGGCGCCTCGGTGCGGGCGCACGCGGCTCCATCAGCCGCGACAGGGTTGCATCCAGCGTCGTCACCGAAATGCCCACGCGCACCAGCCCCCGCTGCGCCATGCGACCCAGAACGTCGAGATCACGTTCGATCAAGGCCCCTTTGGTGACAATGGCAACCGGATGGCCGCTGGCCTCAAGCACCTCAAGGCAGCGGCGCATGATGCCATGTTCACGTTCAATCGGTTGATACGGGTCCGTATTGGTTCCGATTGCCAACGGGGCGACCTTGTAGGATTTGCGGGCCAACTCGGTCCGCAACACCTCGGGCGCATCCGGGCGCGCAACCAGTCTTGTTTCAAAATCCAATCCCGGCGAAAGGCCCAGATAGGCATGGCTGGGCCGGGCAAAGCAGTAGACACAACCATGTTCGCAGCCACGGTAGGGATTGATCGACCGGTCAAAAGGCAGATCGGGCGACCGGTTATAGCTGATGATGCTGCGCGGCCGTTCCACCGACACTTGTGTGCGCAAGATCGGCAAATCCTCTTCCCGGTCCCAACCATCCGCTTCCGCATGGCGGCTGACGCGGTCATAACGGCTCACTCTGTTGGACACCGTACCCCGGCCCCGAGGCTGTGCGCTTTGCAAATCAGGTTTCATCACGATATTTTGGAACAAATAAAGAACAAACGCCAGAAAAGAGTTGTAAATCAGTCCGCTTTGGCGGGTTTTCACGCCCAAACCGATCTTTGGCGTCGCGCACAGCGCCGCCCATGTCGCAATTTGAAAATTCCGCTGCGACATATTGGACCATAAACCAAGAAACATCAGCAGGTTCTCAGACCTGATTTCAGAGGTACGCCCATGGCAGACGAAGACGACATCATCCTCGCGGAGCTCGACGACGAAGAGCTTGTAAACCAGATGTTTGACGACCTTTACGATGGTCTCAAGGAAGAGATCGAAGAAGGGGTCAACATCCTGCTGGAGCGCGGCTGGGAGCCCTATGACATCCTGACCAAGGCTCTGGTCGGTGGCATGACGATCGTGGGCGCGGATTTCCGCGACGGTATCCTGTTTGTGCCCGAAGTGCTGCTGGCGGCAAACGCGATGAAGGGCGGCATGTTCATCCTCAAGCCTTTGCTGGCCGAGACAGGCGCGCCCCGCGTGGGCAAAATGGTCATCGGCACGGTCAAAGGCGACATCCACGACATCGGCAAGAACCTTGTGTCGATGATGATGGAAGGGGCCGGGTTCGAGGTTGTGGACCTCGGGATTAACAATCCGGTCGAAAACTACCTCGAAGCGATGGAAGCCGAAGGCCCCGATATTCTTGGCATGTCGGCCCTGCTGACCACAACCATGCCCTATATGAAGGTCGTGATCGACACGATGGTCGAAAAGGGTATTCGCGACGACTATATTGTGCTGGTTGGTGGCGCGCCCCTGAACGAAGAGTTCGGCAAAGCCATCGGGGCTGACGCGTATTGCCGGGATGCAGCCGTGGCGGTGGAGACGGCCAAGGAATTCGTGGCCCGCAAGCACAATCAGATGGCTGCCGGATAATCGAGAGATGGAGGTGCGCCGCACAACGCGCGCCGACCTCGATGTGATCATGGGCGCGCCGCACCTGTTCGACGCGCCCCCTGACCCGGACCGCACAGCCGAAATGCTGGATGATCCGCGTCACCACCTGTTTCTGGCGCTCAGCATGGGCGACCCCGTCGGCTTTTTGTCTGCGGTAGACTACATACACCCCGACAAGCCCCGCGCGATGTGGATCAACGAATTGGGCGTCCTTGAAACGGCTAGGCGGCGCAGTGTTGCCACGCGCCTCGCAGCAGAGGCATCCGCACATGCGCAGACCATCGGCTGCACCGAAATCTGGGTGCTCGCGGACCCGACCCATGAGGCCCTCGGGTTCTATGCATCGCTGAGCTGGGCCCGTGAGGGCGACCATATCGCAATGTTCACGAAGGCGCTGACATGACGACCCTTGACGACAGGACGCTGACGGAAAAAGGGTTCGAAGCTGTGGGCACTGGGCGCATCTTGCTCATTGCCTGCGGCGCGCTGGCCCGCGAAATTCTAGACCTCAAGGCCGCCAATGGCTGGCATCACATGGATCTGACCTGCCTGCCCGCCAAACTGCACCTCTACCCTGACAAAATCACCGAGGCTGTGCGCGCGGCCGTCGCCAAGCATCGTGCCAACTATGCGACGATCTTTGTCGTCTATGCCGATTGCGGCACGGGCGGATTGCTTGAAGTGACCTGCAAAGAGATGGGCGTCGAGATGATTGCAGGACCGCATTGCTACAGTTTTTTTGAGGGAAATGAACGCTTTGCAAAGCAGAGTGAAAGTGAAATCACCGCCTTTTACCTCACCGACTTCCTGGTGCGGCAGTTTGAGGCGTTCATCCTCAAACCCATGGGCCTGGACCGGCACCCCGAATTACGGGACATGTATTTCGGCAATTATGAAAAGCTGGTTTATCAGGCGCAAACCGACGATCCGGAGCTGACCGAAAAGGCGCGCCACGCCGCCGAAACCCTGGGCCTCGCATTCGAGAGACGCCTGACGGGCTACGGCGATCTTGAAACGACGCTCAAACAGCTCTGAGCTGTCTCTTGTCTTCTGGCCAGAAATTTCGCGGTGGTACGGGGGCTGGCCCGCAAGTTGCCGACACGACACACAGGCGCCAAAGTCCTCAACCGGGCGATGTTCAGCCCGCTGCTACCAATCGAATACGCTCGATCATTGCGCGCAGCCCGTTTGAGCGTTGCGCCGACAAATGATCATTCAAACCGAGCCGCGTCATCTCTGCCCGGGCGTCGACCTCCAGCACCTCTGCCGTGGTCAATCCGTTGTAAAGGTGGCGCAAAACGGCAATCAACCCTTTCACGATCATCGCGTCGCTGTCCCCTTCAAACCGAAACACGCCACCTTCGATCACCGGGTGCAGCCAGACCTGGCTGGCGCAGCCATCCACCTTCGTTGCGGGCACCTTGAGCGCATCGGGAAGCGGATCAAGCGCCTTGCCCTGCTCGATCACATAGCGATAGCGATCTTCCCAATCCTCCAGAAACTCAAAGTCCTCGACGATCTCTTCAAATGCAGCACTGGCCATGATTGCCCCGTTCCCAACGTTGTCCCCGTGGACCTAGGCGCGCCACGGCCAAAGGTCCAGCCCCCGAAACGGTGCTTTTCAACGCGCCGCCGATCCGCTACCAACTGACGCAAACACAAGTGCAGGCGACCCATGCGTATTCTGACAATCTCTCTTCTTGTTGCGACCATGACACTGACCGCCTGCGGTGCAGTCCGGGAAAGCCGGGTCAATCCGCTGAACTGGTTCGGTGGCAGCCGGTCGACCCCAGTCCAGCAGAAGACCGCAGAAGAAACCAACCCGCTGATCCCGCAAACAACGCGGGGCGGGCTGTTTTCAAGCGCGCGGGATGCGGCTCGGGAATATCTGGGCACGCCCATTGATCAGGTCAGTGGTCTGGTGATCGAACGTGTGCCCGGCGGCGGCATCATCCGTGTTACCGGGATCAGCGAAGTTCTTGGCATCTACGATGTGCGTCTGACGCCAGCGGACGACAACGAAGAGGTCGATGAGGATGGGGTGCTGACTTATCGGCTGGAAGGTGTACGCCCGGCGCGTGTTGTGCGCGGTGGCACCGAACGGCAGCGTACCGTCATGGCCGCGCGCCGCCTGACTGACAACCAACTGGCCGAGGCGCGGGTGATCCGTGTTGAGGGGCGTTTGAACGCCCAGACCACCTCGCGTCGCTGATCTTCTATTCGTCGTCCAACAGAATAATGCGTACGTCCGCCCCTTGAGCGGTGAGCGCGACGCGTCCCTCACAAAGGCGCATGGCATCCGCGCCAAAAACCTCGGCCCGCCACCCTTTGAGGGCCGGTACATCGCGCATGCCTGCGGCCATTGCGTCCAGATCTGCCGCTGTGGCGATCAGCTTGGCCGCCACGCCCGCACTTTCGGTCTTGGCCTTGAGCAGGACACGCAGCAGATCGGCCAGAGCCGGGTTCACCTGCATCTTTTCTCGGCTGCGATCGGGTTTCGGCATTGCGCCGGGGTCCATTGAGACGCCCCGCGCCACCGCCGCCAGTATGCCCTCGACGATCTCGCCCTTGCGGGCCTCGCGCAGCAACAGGCGCGACCGGCCCAGATCCTCATGGCTCTTGGGTTTGTTGCTGGCCAGTTCGACCAGCGCGTCGTCTTTATAGACCCGGTTGCGCGGTACGTTTTTGCGCTGTGCATATTCTTCGCGGAACGCGGCCAATTCCTGGACGATGGCGAGGAATTTTGGGGATGAGGTCCGAGTCTTGACCCGTTTCCAGGCATTTTCGGGCTGAATGATGTATGTCGCTGGTGACAGCAGCACTTGCAGCTCTTCCTCCACCCAGCGCGCGCGCCCGCTTTCTTCCAGCTTGGCGGCCAGAAACTCATAGATTTGGCGCAGATGCGTCACATCCGCGATGGCATAACTTTTTTGCGCATCCGTCAGCGGACGGCGCGACCAGTCGGTAAAGCGCGAGGTCTTGTCGACCCCCTCGCGCGCAATCTTGCGCACCAGCGTCTCGTATCCCACCTGTTCGCCAAAGCCGCAGACCATCGCCGCCACCTGGGTGTCAAAAAGCGGTTCGGGAAAGACCTGCGCATCCACATAGAAAATCTCAAGGTCCTGTCGCGCGGCGTGAAACACCTTGACCACCGAGGTGTCACGAAACAGCTCATAGAGTGGTTCCAGAGACATATTTCCAGCCAGCGGATCAACCAACACGGCATTTTCATCCGTGGTGCCGGGCATGGCCAATTGGATCAGGCAAAGTTTGGAATAATAGGTGCGCTCGCGCAGAAATTCGGTGTCGACCGTCACAAAGGGATGCGTTGCCGCCTCCTTGCAATATGCGGCCAGGTCTTCGGTCGTTGTTATGGTTTTCATACGCGGCTTCTTGTTCGTGTTTTTTGGACCGTCTTGGTTTTCCGGGTCTACACCAAAGGCAGCGCAGTGACTAGGGCCGCACGCGGATCACAGGGTCAGAGCATCAGTGGCCGTGTCTCGCCTGATGCAAAACGACGCAAAACGGCCGGGTAAAGGCGGTGTTCCTGCACGAGGACACGCGCCGCCAGTGTGTCCGGCGTGTCAAAGGCATGCACCGCAATCCGCGCCTGGCCCAGAATCGGACCGTCATCCAGCGCAGGCGTAACCAGATGCACGGTACAACCATGTTCTGTGTCACCGGCCTCCAGAGCGCGAGCATGGGTGTGCAGCCCCTTGTATTTCGGCAATAGCGAGGGGTGGATGTTCAGCATTCGCCCCGCCCAAGGCGTCACAAATCCTGCCGTCAGCACCCGCATGAACCCCGCCAGGCACAAAATATCGGGTGTATGGGGCGCCAGCGCCGTGTTCAGCGCTGCTTCAAAGGCCGGGCGGTCTTTGCCAAAGGGGCGGTGATCAACCACTTCGGTCGCGATCCCCTGCCCTTTGGCCCAAGCGATCCCGCCTGCATCTGCGTTGTTCGACACAACGACCGCGGGCCGGGCGGCGTGATCGCCCACCATATCCTCGACCAGCGCGCGCATATTCGACCCGCCACCCGAAACAAAGATGGCGACCCGTTTAGGCACCCGCCAGCGCCCCGGCATAGCGGACACCGTCGCCTTTGGTCACAGTGCCGATCCGGGTGACGGTTTGCCCTTCAGATTGCAGGGCCTGTGTCACGTCCACCTCATGTCCGGGGCTGACCACCACGACCATGCCAATGCCTGCATTGAAGGTCTTCAGCATCTCGGCCTCGGCCATGCCCCCTTGGGCCATCAGCCAGTCAAAGACAGGCGGCAAGGTCCAGGATGACAGGTCCACATCCGCGCCCAAGCCCTCGGGCATCACACGCGGCAGGTTCTCGGTCAGGCCACCGCCGGTGATATGAGCAAACCCATGCACCCCACCGGCCCCAATGGCAGCAAGCGCAGCTTTGACATAAAGGCGTGTTGGCGTCAGCAGGGCCGCACCCAGCGTCCCCTCGCCCCAGGGGCAGGCATCTTCCCATCCGAGGCCTGAGGCCTCGACAATCCGGCGCACCAGCGAAAATCCGTTGGAATGTACACCGTCCGAGGCCAGGCCGAGCAAAACATCACCCTCGGTGACACCCGAAGGCAGGGCTGTGCCCCGCTCCATCGCGCCGACGCTAAAGCCCGCCAGATCAAAATCGCCTGCTGGATACATGCCCGGCATTTCTGCCGTCTCGCCCCCAATCAAGGCACAGCCCGAGGCGGTGCAGCCTTTGGCGATGCCTTCGATGATGCGGGTCGCCTGGTCCAACTCCAGTTTGCCCGTCGCAAAGTAATCGAGGAAAAACAGGGGCTCGGCCCCCTGACAGACCAAATCGTTCACACACATGGCAACCAGATCAATGCCCACGCCGTCCACATTGCCAGTGTCGATGGCAATGCGCAGCTTGGTGCCCACCCCGTCGGTGGCCGCGACCAAAACCGGGTCGGCAAAGCCCGCCGCCTTGAGATCAAACAGCCCGCCAAAGCCGCCCAGACCCGAGGCGACACCGGGCCGCTTGGTCGCGGCTGCGGCCGGCTTGATCCGATCAACCAGCGCGTTGCCCGCATCAATATCCACGCCCGCCTCGGCATAGGTCATTCCGTTCTTGCCATCGCTCATCTGCGTTCTCCTCAGGCCTGACCGCCCCTTACCGTGAACCGCATCAAGGTTGCAAAAGGAAATACGCGGCGCGAGGTCAATCCGAGACCATGGGTACAGGGCGCAGTTCCCGTCACGAGGGTGTGAAATGACTTTGTCATGATTGCACGCGATACTGAGACCACGAGCGTGACACATTCGCGCCCCGCACAGTCTCCAACCCAAGGACAAGCCCATGCGCCGCCCTATTGCACCTGCCCTTTGCGTATTGACGCTGGGGCTGACATTGCCCCTCGCCGCAGAGGCGCAAGTCGTCGATATTGAGGATGGCGGGTTTACCCTGACATTCGGGGGGCAGATCAACCGGGCCTTTCTGTTTGCCGATGACGGGGTCGAAAGCAATTCGTTCTTTGTGGACAATGACAACTCTTCCACCCGGCTGCGGGCGCGTGCGGCCTATGATTTTGGCAATTTCGTGATTGGCGGCAATATCGAATATGAATTCGAATTCAGTTCCTCGAACTCGGTCAGCCAACTCAATTCCGACATCAGCAGCTCAGTCGCCAACGAACGCAAATTCGAGATTTTTGCCGAAACGGGTTTCGGGACGTTTACCTATGGCCAGGGCGATGCGTCCTCCAACGGTGTATCAGAAGTGGACTTGTCCGGCACGGCGCTTGGGAACAATTCCGATGTGGCGCTGATTGCAGGCAGCCAGCTATTGCGGAATACCGCGGGCGCATTCACCGGCGACGATGTGGGAAACTTCTTTACCAACCTTGACGGCAACAGCCGGATTGAGCGGTTTCGCTATGACACGCCTGAATTCCTGAATGGCTTTGTCGCCTCCGTCACCCTGGGTGAGGATGATCGTGACGACGTGGCACTGCGCTTCGATCGGACCATTGGAGACGTTCGGGTGCGAGCCGCCGCAGCCTATGCTCAAACGCAGACAGCTGACCGCATCAGCGGCTCGGTTTCGGCCTTTCACACACCTACCGGTCTCAACCTGACATTTGCCAGCGGCAGTGATGACTTGGATGGCTCGGACCGTGATCCCGGCTTCAATTACATCAAGCTCGGCTATCAGACCAAAGAGTTGCTCAAGGCCGGCACGACCTCGTTCGCGGTGGACTATTATGATGGTCAGAATCAGAGTGTGGACGGCAGCAGTTCCCAATCCATCAGCCTATTTGTGGTCCAGAAAGTGGATGCTTGGAACACCGAGTTTTACGGCGGTTACCGGACCTATGACGTGACCACGCCCACGACAGATTTTCAGGATCTCGACGTCGTCTTTCTTGGTGCGCGATTTACCTTCTGACCAGGCGCGCCAGGATATCTTGACACGTCCGGCTCGGGTGATATGCCCGTGCTCAGGCGGGCCTGTAGCTCAATTGGTTAGAGCAGAGCGCTCATAACGCTTTGGTTGCGGGTTCAAGTCCTGCCGGGCCTACCAACCGCCGCCAGGCACGTGTCGACGCACAGGATATGTCGATCACGTTTTCGACAGACCCGACAATTTTCAACTTGTGGCTGTTGGCCCGATGCACAAATGGCCTTCACAAGGGCAATCCACTCCGCTATTTTGAAAACATTAGCTTTTTCGAGATGGAGATGACCAGATGAAAGTATTGATCCCTGCGACGATCGCCGGATTGATGGCGGCCACATCGGCGTCCGCGGCTGGCTGCTGGACGGCATGGTATGGAGGGTTGTACAATGCGGGGTGTTACAGTTCGTACCAGACCTGCATGAGCCAGCCAAATGTGACGTCCTGCACACGCGTAAACAGCTAAAGAGATTGCCCGCGCTGTTGCCGTACTTGTTGCCTGCGTCCAGCGCGGGCATTGATCGATCTTACCGTATGGGCGGCCCGACACATTTTCGGATCCGGCACATCAGCCCTTCCGCACGTGCCATCCGACAACCATCGTCACCACGGTGTCGCCCGCAGCGTCGCGAATGTCGACGGTGATGTCGAAGGCAACCTTGCCCGCATCTTCCAGCTCTTTGACAAGCTCCGCGCCGGGACGTTCCGTCTTGGCATGGGCCTCAAGCCGCCCCTTGGCGATCTTGACGTAGGAAATTTGCGCGCCCGACGCCACGGGCCGCGCCTGAAAGATCATCGGCCCGAACGCACCCGCCAGAGCCGCGCCAGAGGCCGCCTCGCCCAGAGTGAACATCGCGCCTGCATGCTGCGACTGAATATGGTTCGACGTCTCGTTGCGCTGGTCCAGCGCGGTG
Source organism: uncultured Tateyamaria sp. (assembly GCF_947503705.1). GTDB lineage: Bacteria > Pseudomonadota > Alphaproteobacteria > Rhodobacterales > Rhodobacteraceae > Tateyamaria. The sequence continues at coordinate 101,170 of NZ_CANNES010000006.1, forward strand.
ACGCCCGTACCATCGCCCACCTCCACCACCTCGACGCCCACATAATTGGCAAACGGCACCGCCTGGCTCAGCTGCGCGCGGATCATCTCGAATGGGGTCATGGAGGCACTCCTGTGGCTATGCGCCACTAAGATCACGACACCGCCATAAAGCAAGCCTGCCGCTGCGGCACAACCTAACGTGCAATCACGATATCGGCGCGCAGGCCTCCCAATCGGTCGCTTCGCCCCAGGCGCAGCACGCCGCCGTGGGCACGGGCGATGTCAGTGGCGATAGCCAATCCGAGGCCCACGCCAGAGCCCTTGTCCTGATTGCGCGCGGGATCAAGGCGCACAAAGGGGCGCTGCGCATCGGCGCGCTGATCCTCGGGAATGCCGGGGCCATCATCCTCGACCCGCAGGCGCAGGGATTTATCGGTGATGGCGACTGACACCTCGGCGCGCGCGCCATAGCGCACCGCGTTGCTGACAAGATTGTCCAACGCACGGCGCATCGCGACGGGGCGCAGCATGGCCATGCCGCTGCCTTCAATGCTGTGGATCGTGACAGCCTGCCCTGCCCTTTGGGCATCCTCCACGATGGATTTGGCCATCTCGACAGGGTCAACGCTTTCAGGCTCGCTTTCTGTGTCGCCGGCGGCAAAGCTAAGGAAGGCGTCTATCATCCGCTGCATCTCGGTCACGTCCTGTTCCAGCGGGACGCGGTCGTCGTCTTCCAGCATCGACAGAGCCAGGCGCATCCGGGTCAGCGGTGTGCGCAAATCGTGGCTGACCCCCGACAGCATCAGGGTCCGCGTCTCGATCTGCCGTTCGATCCGGTTGCGCATGTCGACAAAGGCTGTGCCCGCCGCGCGCACCTCGGTCGCACCACCGGGCGTATAGGCCATGTGCCGCCCCCGACCAAAAGCCTCTGCCGCCCGGGCCAGCCGTTTGATGGGGCGCAGCTGATTGCGCAGATAGATAAAGGCGATGATAGTGATCAGCACACTGAAAAAGACCATGTTGACCAGCAATTGATGCGGGTTGGCCGCCGAAATCCGCCTTCGGTCAAAAACAACCTCCAACGGCCCCCGGTCGCTGTCGATCACCAGACGGACAATATCGTTGTCATAAAGATCAACGACGGCAATCTCGGGCAAAGCGGCCCGCAGCCTTGTTTTGACGACCAGTCCCGAAAAATCATACCAGAGCCGCGTATCCGGTGCCTCCAACACCTCCGGTTCTACCGGGCGCACGTCGATCTGCAATGGCCCCGCGATTTCGGGCAAAACAGCCTCCTGCGCCCCCAGCACCATGCGCAATTCACGCACAACGGCATCCGCCATCTGATGCGTGACATCTTCGAAATGACGCTGAATAAAGACAACGGAAACGACCAGTTGCACCACCACAACAGGCAAAAGCAGGATCAGGGCGGCGCGCCCATAAATCCCGCGCGGCAGATAGTGTTTGAGCAAAGCGAATGACATGGGCTAGAGCCTAGCGGTGCCCGCCCCAATACGAAAGTGCAACCCATGATGCCGCCTGACGATTTCGATCCGCCCGTAGGTGTCGCGATGGATTTGGGGCAAGGCGTGCGCAGGATCGTGGCGCCCAACCCCTCGCCCATGACCTACCGGGGCACAAATACGTATCTGATCGGGACGCGGGATCTGGCAGTGATCGACCCGGGGCCTATGGACCATGACCATCTCGAAGCGATCCTGTCGGCCTGTGCCCCCGGCCAACGCGTCACCCATATCATCGTTACGCACAGCCACCTTGATCATTCACCCCTCGCCGCCCCTTTGTCCGAGCGGACTGGGGCACCCGTCTATGCGTTTGGCCATGCGACCGCCGGGCGCAGCGCGGTCATGACCGAATTGGCCGCCTCGGGGTTGGTGGGTGGTGGTGAGGGGATCGACCACGGTTTTGTCCCCGATGTAGAGTTGGAAGACGGACAATTGATCATCGGAAAGGATTGGCAGCTTGAAGTGATCCATACGCCCGGGCATCTGGGCAATCACATCTGCCTTGGCCTGGGTGATTTGTGCCTGACAGCCGATCATGTGATGGGCTGGGCCAGTTCGCTGGTCTCGCCACCCGACGGTGACCTGACCGATTTCATGGCGTCATGTGCCCGTCTGCGTTCCCGCGGCTGGTCGCGCTTTCTGCCCGGCCACGGGGCCGAGATTGCGACGCCCGCCGCGCGCCTCGACTGGCTGATCGGACATCGCCAAGGGCGCGAGACCGCGATCCTGGCGGCCTTGGGCAACGGCGCCAAAACGGCATCGGCCCTCACCCGCGCCGTCTATACAGATACACCTGCCGCTCTATTGCCCGCAGCAGAGCGCAACGTATTGGCGCATCTCATTGACTTGATGGGAAAATCCACGGTCCAGGCCTTGGGCCCGTTGCAGGCGGACACCCTGTTTCAACGGCTCTGACGGCTTAGATAATTTTTTGCGCATCACAGGCGCAAACCCTCTGGACGCCACAAATCCGCATTGCTATACGACGCGAACCGTTCCGGCGTAGCTCAGCGGTAGAGCAGTTGACTGTTAATCAATTGGTCGTAGGTTCGATCCCTACCGCCGGAGCCATAAAAAGCCCTTTGGGATCAATATCCTGAAGGGTTTTTTTGTGCCTGACAAACTCTTCAGCCTGCCAATATCGTCCTGTGTAACTCGTCGAATACCAGCGCGGCATAGCTGGCATTCATATGCATGTAATCCGTCAGCTCGGGCTCGGCATCTGGGTCCATCTCGGCAGCCCGTGACAAGTCGGGCTTTGAGAAAAACGGGTCGGCCATGGCCGTTTCGGGAACAGGCAAGTAGGCAAGCGATTTGGCGAACATATGCTCGTGCACGCCTGAGTTAAACATCTCGAACAGGGCCTGGCGATCCGGTTGTGCCTGCAATCCGGCAAGGGCGTCGCTCACCTCCACTGCCTTGGTCGAGGGGTACGGCATCTGCACCACCACCATATTCTCCGCCGCTGGGAAAAACCGGCGCAGACGGTTGGTATAGGCGTTGATATGGCCCGCCATCGCGTCGCGCAGACAGGCCTGCGACACCAACGGCCCCGTGTCGTTCAGCGCGCGCAGCCCAAGCAGGTTGAAGCTGCCCAAAGCCTCAAAAAGATGGCGCAGGTAAAACCCGTGCGAGGTCAGCAACACCAGATCAAAGGCTGCAAAGTCGAGCACATGCGCGCCTTTTGGATCAATGACCTGGCGGGTGTTTTCGGATGGCGGATCGGCCAAACGCAGCGCCTTGCCCTTGCGCAAATCGGACTTGAAAAACAGCTGATTGTCGAGACCAAAGAAGGACAGGGCCACACCGGGATACCGCGCCTCGATCGCCTCAGCCGCATCGGCAAAAGCTGCCAGATGCGAGTTGCCGATGATCGCCACGCGGGTCACGTGCGAAAGGCCTCAAGCATAATCTCCTCGCATTGCACGTCCCATTCCGCCTCATGCACAGGCACGGGCGCCGGGATCACGTCGACTACACCATCCGCATAGCTGGCGACGAATGTGTCCATGACCTTTGCCACCCCTACCTCGGAGGGGTCGCGCAGGTTGTCGGCAAAGAAGGGTCCGCCCAGAACAGGCGTCGTGATGATCTCGTAGGAGGGAAAATAATCTACGTTGTCGAACCGCGCGACCAGTTCGGCGCAAACCGCGCGCAAGATTGATTTCGATGTGGTCGAGGCCACGGCCACATGAGCCTCCGTCGCGGTGGCCGTCAGGGGCACAGGCGACACTGTCAGCAGCATCTTGATGTCCGGATTGCGCGCCATCAGCATGTCGCGGACGGTGATCATGTCGCCCAGGATTTCGGCAAAGCCGAAATTCACAAAATCCACAGGATTGTCGGTGATGGTGCCCGCAATGGTGCCTGGGGCTGTGGGCAAGGTGCGGCCTGTCGCACGGTCCACCCATGCCTCTGTTAGACCAAGGGTAAAGATCAGGCATTGCGCTTGGCTCAACGCGATTTCAACGCATTTCAAATGCGCTGCCCGCGCCTGCACCACATCATCCGCGCTTCCCAGCCCTTGCGGTTCAACGCCCGGCCGCAAAGCGTCGTAGAACCGGCCGTCTTTCTCCCAGATGATCGGTGTAGGCGCGCCCACTTCACGCATTAATTCGACCAGTTGGCGCGGGGTATAGAGGTTGCCGTAGCGCGCGGAATAGAGGCCATAGCCATAGCGCCGCGCGATGCGGCGCGGGATCCGGTCGGCGATATCCTCGGTCTGGATCACATTCCAGCCCATGCCGTCCAACTTGCGGTGCAGATGCTGGGCGAAACAGCTGCCCGCCGTCATGATTGGCAGGCCCGCGTCCATCTGGAATTTGGGTTTATGCAAGTGGGCCACCGCCTCCGCCTGACGCTCCACCACTGCGCTGCGCCAAAAGGCCCAAGGCGGGCGTGATTGATAGGGCGAGATATCAGAACTCATGCCGCGTCCGCCTTGATCAACGCCTTGTAGGCCGCACGCAATCGGGCAAAGACAGGGCCTGCCACGCCGTCCCCAATGACCCGCCCATCAATCTCGAACACTGGCGTTTGCGCGCCAAAAGTGCCCGTCAAGAACGCCTCATCAGCACCGTAGGTGTCGACCAGGGAATAGTTCCGCTCGAAAACCGGAATTTCCAGATCACGGCACAAATCAATAACTTTTTGGCGCGTGATGCCGTTCATGCAGTAATCCCCCGTCGAAGTCCAAACCGACCCCTTCTTGACGATGAAAAAATTGCAGGCATTGGTCGTGTTCACAAACCCGAACGGGTCAAGCATCAACGCCTCGTCCGCCCCGGCGCGAACCGCATGGTTCAGGGCAATGATGCAGTTGAGTTTCGAGTGGGAATTGAGCTTGGCATCCTGTGTCAACGGCAGACCCCGGTGATGCGGCACGGTAGACAGTCGAATACCCCGCGTCACCACGCTTTCATCCGGTTTGGAATGCTCGGCGATGATCACGATAGTTGAGCCGAACATGCTGAGATGCGGGTGCTGAAACGGCTTGGTCTTGCGTCCCCGCGTCACCATCAGGCGGATATGGACATCTGTCGTCATCCCATTGGCCGCCAGCGTGTCCCAAACGGCCTGTTTCAGTGCGGCACGGTCCATCCCGATCTCAATCTCGGTATAAAGCGACGTCTCAAAAAGCCGATCCAGATGGTCGTCGAAAAAGGCAATATGTCCTTCATAAAGCCGCAAGCCTTCCCAAATCCCGTCGCCCAGCATGAACCCGCTGTCATAAACCGAGACAACAGCCTCGGCCCGGGGCACGATCCGACCATCCACATAGATCTTGATGTGGTCATTGCGGTCATCCGCTGCGGCATCATGGGTCGAAATATGACTGTCTTGCATCGGGGCCTCATCTGCGGTCACCCGCATCAAGTGCGCCCGGTGCTGCGCCGTCAAGGGCAAAGGTTTGCGCCCGGCCCTGGCTTGCGCCATTCTGCGATGATGCAAAACCTTATCACCCTCACCTCTGGCCCTCTCACCGCACGGTTTCACCCCTTCGGCGCGCGCCTGCTGCACCTGTCGCTGAATGGTGGCCAAAACCTCGTGCTGGCCGCTGACCCAGTGGCGCATCCCGTTTGGTACGCGTGTTACCCGGGGGCCATCGTGGGGCCGGTGGCCAACCGAATTACCGACGGTCAGGTCAAGGTGGCGGGTCAAACGCACCAGATGCCGCGCAACGAAGGTGGCGCAACGTGCCTGCACAGCGGCCCTGAAGGCCTGCATGCGCGCACGTGGCAGGTTGCGAAACACGGCGCAGATCACGTGACGTTCCGATGCCTGCTTGCGGATGACGACTGCGGCCTGCCGGGCGCACGGGACATCCGGGCACAGTTCCAACTGATCGACGCCACGCTGCGCCTCACAATTTCGGCCACCACTGATGCCGCCACGCCCATGAACATCGCGCACCACCCCTATTGGCGGCTGGGCAATGCCGCCGATCACCGGCTGATGGTGCCCGCCGATCACTATTTGCCGGTCAATGCCCGGAACCTGCCCACAGGCATGATGGCGTCAGTCGCAAACACCGGTTTTGATTTCCGCACCCCGCGCGCCCTGTCCGCCGACATCGACCACAACCTCTGCCTCAGCGATGCCCCAACACAAAGCCCGCAACGGGTCGCGGTTCTCACCGGCACCGATGGTTTGCGAATGCAGATCAAATCGACCGAACCCGGCCTTCAAGTCTATGCCGGGGCCTATTTGCCCTGCCTGCCCGGCACGGATATAGGCCCACTGGCAGGCATCGCACTGGAACCGCAGGGCTGGCCCGACGCACCCAACCAACCCCAGTTTCCCAGCGTGATGATCACGCCAGAGACGCCATACCGACAAATCACCGAATATTGTCTGGATCACGCCACATAATCGCCACATTTGCGCCCTTACAGCGGCATGCTCGCGTGCTGAGGTGGCACAGCCGCCGATCCGAGCGGCAGAGCAGTCAAAAGGTGATCCATGTCCCGGAAACCCCGCCCCAGCGCGACCAAACCCATGCCACAAACCAAACCGGCGCCCGCGCCCGTCTTTACCGATTACGCCAGCATCTGAAGCGCTGCGCGGGTGACAGCCCCTCGCCGCAGCGTTAGGTTGCGGCCATGAGCACGCCCGTTTCCTCGATCCGCAATCTCGGCCCGGCCATGGATGAGGCCTGCACCAAGGCGGGCATTCCCGACGCAGAAACCGTGCGCGAACTCGGCCCGGATGAGACTTATCGTCGGCTACTCCGCTCCGGCACGCGGCCTCATTTCATCGGATACTATGTGCTGGTGATGGGGCTACAGGGGCGACCTTGGAACGACTGCAAGGGCGATGAGAAAAAAGCCCTGCGAGTACGCTTTGACGCGATAAAAGCCGAAGCCTTCGACAGCGGTCTATCCGAGTTCGAACGCCATCTGGACGCGATTGGCGTGATCGAAAAACGCGGCTAGGACGTCAACCAGATCCGGCGCAAAGATAAAATGTGTTACGCACGAAACTGGCGATCAGCGCCCTTCCAAGTGTCGGCCGCCGTAACATGGTAAGGCCCAATTAGTCTTGAGCATGAATGGAACTGAAATGGTTGTGAAAATCCGACAAGCCGCTCAAAAAGATCGCGCCGCATGGGATGCCATGTTCAAAGCATATTGTCAGTTTGGCGGCGACGAACAGACCGCTGAAATGAGGGATCGCGTCTGGGGCTGGATACACGATAGTACAGCGCAAACTCTATGCTTCGTTGCCGAGAGTGATCAGGGCGACGTGGTTGGTTTCACGCATTTCAGGTCATACGAACGCCCCATGCCCGCAACAAAAGGTGCCTATATCGACGATATGTTTGTGGCACCTTCGGCACGCGGTCAGGGCGTGGTTGACCAAATGATCAAAGCCGTTGGGGACTATGCCAAGGAACATGGTTGGGACGTCGTACGATGGATGACATCGGAAACCAACTATAGGGCAAGGTCAGTCTACGATCGACATGCCACCAAGAGTGATTGGGTCACCTATCAACTGAACACCTGAAACCTGTGCCTTTGGCCACAAAACCGTCGCCTGCCTCACATGAAAAGAGGCCACAGCATCCGCCGCAGCCCCTTCAAAAATCAACTGTCAATCAGGACAGCTTAGCCAACCAGCTCAAGACCCGAGAAGAAATACGCGATTTCTTCGGCCGCTGTCTCAGGGGCGTCCGACCCGTGAACCGAGTTCTCGCCGACGGATTCGGCAAACTCGGCGCGGATCGTGCCGGGCTCTGCATCCGCAGGGTTGGTGGCCCCCATCACTTCGCGGTTCTTGGCAATGGCGCCTTCGCCTTCCAGAACCTGAGCCACGATCGGCGCGGACGCCATGAATTCGCACAGCTCGTCATAAAATGGACGCTCGGCATGCACGGCATAGAATGCACCAGCCTGCGCCTTGGTCAGGTGAATGCGTTTTTGGGCGACGATGCGCAGGCCAGCGGCTTCGAACTTGGCGTTGATCGCGCCTGTCAGGTTGCGGCGGGTTGCGTCGGGCTTGATGATGGAAAATGTACGCTCGAGAGCCATGGGATCATTCCTCTTGGGTTCGGGCACAAGTCTGCTGCGCCCTCGTGTTGAAATCGCGGCCCCGATACCATGGGCCTTTGCGCTTGGAAAGGCGCGATTGACGCCGCCGCGCAACTGCGGCACACGGCACCCATGCTGCGCATATCTGACATATCCTACAACGTCGAAGGCCGCCCTCTGTTTCAAGGGGCCAGTGCCGTCATTCCCGAAGGCCACAAGGTGGGATTGGTGGGCGCCAATGGGGCCGGCAAGACAACCCTTTTCAAGCTGATCCGGGGCGAACTGGTCCTTGAGGGCGGGTCGATTAACCTACCCAGCAAGGCCCGCATCGGTGGCGTCGCCCAAGAGGTGCCAGCCTCGGCCACATCGCTCATCGACACGGTGCTTGAGGCCGACACTGAACGCGCGGCCCTTCTGGCCGAAGCCGACAGCGCCACAGACCCTGCCCGCATCGCCGACATCCAGACGCGGCTCACCGATATCGACGCCTGGTCGGCAGAGGCGCGCGCCGCCACCATCCTAAAAGGTCTGGGCTTTGACACGGCTGAACAGCAAATGCCGTGCTCCGATTTCTCGGGCGGCTGGCGGATGCGCGTGGCTTTGGCCGCCGTTCTTTTTGCGCAGCCCGATCTGCTCCTGCTCGACGAGCCGACCAACTATCTCGACCTCGAAGGCGCGCTCTGGCTCGAATCCTACCTCGCCCGCTACCCGCACACGGTGCTGATCATCAGCCACGACCGGGGCCTGCTCAACCGGGCCGTCAGCGCGATCCTGCATCTCGAAGAACGGCAACTGACCTACTATTCCGGCCCCTACGACCAGTTTGCCCGCCAACGGGCCGAACGCCGCGCTGTGCAGGCCGCAATGGCCAAGAAACAGCAGCTGCGCCGAGACCACATGCAGGCCTTTGTGGACCGGTTCAAGGCTAAGGCGTCCAAGGCCAAACAGGCCCAATCGCGCCTCAAGATGATCGAAAAGATGGACATGATCGCCGCGCCAGAGGATGCGGCCAAACGGGTCTTCACCTTCCCCGAACCCGAAGAGCTTTCGCCGCCCATCATCAGCATCGAAGGCGGCACCACGGGCTACGGCGACACCACAATCCTGTCGCGCCTCAACCTTCGGATCGATCAGGATGACCGGATCGCTCTGTTGGGCAAGAACGGCCAGGGCAAATCAACGCTCTCCAAACTGCTGTCCGAACGGCTCCCGCTGATGTCCGGCAAAACCACTCGGTCAACCAAACTGCGGATCGGCTATTTTGCCCAGCACCAGGTGGACGAGCTACATATTGACGAAACGCCACTGCAACACCTGCAATCCATGCGCCCCGGCGTGATGCAATCCAAACTGCGTGCCCAACTCGCAGGCTTCGGGCTTGGCCCCGACCAGGCCGAAACGGTCGTGGGCCGCCTCTCGGGCGGGCAAAAGGCCCGTTTGTCGCTGCTCCTTGCCACCATCGACGCACCGCATCTTCTGATCCTGGACGAACCCACCAACCACCTCGACATCGAAAGCCGCGAGGCGCTGGTCGAAGCGCTCACCAGCTACACAGGGGCCGTGATCCTGGTCAGCCATGACATGCACCTGCTGAGCCTTGTGGCCGACCGGCTTTGGCTGGTCTCGAACGGCACGGTCAAACCTTACGAGGACGACCTCGAAAGCTACCGCAAAATGCTGCTGGCAGGCGACAAACCGGCCAAGCCCACCAAACCCGCTCCGGAAAAGCCCAAGCGCCCCAATCGCGACGCGATCCTCGCGCTACGCTCCGAGGTACGCAAATCCGAAGCGCGCGTGACAAAACTCAACGAGATGCGGGACAAGCTGGCCAGGAAACTGGCCGATCCCGCACTTTACGAGGATGCCAAGCTGGGCGAGATGGAGGTCTGGCAGAAAAAGTACGCCGAAGTCATGGGCGCGCTCGACCGCGCCGAAGCGCTCTGGATGCAAGACCTCGAAAAACTCGAAACCGCCGAAGCCCCATAGCTTCTTTTCTTTGGAAATACTCCGGGGTTTGGGGCAGAGCCCCAATACGAAAAATAGATAGAATGCGCCGACAGGCGCTCCGTTAGAAAACAGCCATGATCGACACCGCCTTTCTCATCACCGCCTTTGTGACCATGTTCGTCGTGATCGACCCCATCGGCCTGGCCCCGCTCTTCGTGGCGTTGACCCAGGGCGTGCCTGCAAAACAACGTCGTAACATCGCGCTGCGCGCCTGCGGGCTCGGCATGGCGATCCTCATCGTCTTTGGTCTGTTCGGCGAGGCGGTGCTGGGCTTCATCGGCATTTCCATGCCCGCCTTCCGGGTGGCGGGCGGCATACTCTTGTTCCTCACAGCCCTCGATATGCTGTTCGAACGACGTACAAAACGGCGCGAGGATCAAAGCGAGGAGGAAAGCTTTGACGACCCTTCCGTCTTCCCCCTCGCAATCCCCCTGATCGCAGGGCCTGGCGCCATTGCCTCTGTTATCCTGCTCACAGGCCAACGCCCCGGGGCCGAAGGATTGGCGCTGGTGCTGGGCATCACCGCATTGGTGCTTTGCGTCGTCCTTGTCCTCTTTCTCGCCTCCAGCCTGCTGGAACGCGCCTTGGGCAAAACCGGGATCACGGTCGTCACACGCCTCCTGGGCATGCTGCTGGCAGCCCTCTCGGTCCAGTTCGTGCTTGAGGGTCTGCGCGATTTCGGGCTGATCCCCGGCTGACAACCCCGCGAAGCGACCCTATATCTCACTCATGAGTTCAGACAGCATTGCCCAATTGATCTATCTCGGTACCTTCGCCCTCGTGCTGGGCGGCGGGTTCCTTCTGACGTCCAAGCTGAAACTCGGCCAGACGCTTCAAATGGCCTCCATCTGGGTGTTGATCTTTGTCGGCGCCATCGGGGCCGTTGGCATCTGGGGCGATATCCAGGATGATCTCTTTCCACACCAGACCCGCTTTGACGACACCGGCCAGATCATCGTCCCGCGCAGCGGGGATGGGCACTATTACCTCACGCTCGACCTTAACGGCACGCCCACCGCATTCATGGTGGATACCGGGGCGACCGACATGGTACTGACCCAGGCCGACGCGGCCGCCGCCGGGCTGAACCCCGAAACGCTCAACTACTTTGGCCGGGCCTTCACAGCAAATGGCGAGGTGCGCACTGCCCCCGTGCGCCTCGACACTGTCGCCATCGGCAGCATTGAGGATCGCGACGTGCCCGCCGTCGTGAACAACGGCCAGATGGAACAGTCCCTGCTCGGCATGGGCTACCTGCAACGCTGGGGCCGGATCGAGATTTCGGGCAATGAACTGACGCTTTCGCGCTAGGTCTCCGCCTTCTTTTCCCAGCGGCCGCTCTCCTCGGACCAGTACTGCGCCGACGCGCCAGCGTCCTTCAGCGCCTTCCATTGCCCGCGAGCCGTGTTCAACTGCGCCTCGTCATTGCCGTCAAAAAGGATACAAACCCGCTCTAACGCCGCCACTTCCTCAGCCGATACAGCCGCCCCATCCACGGACATGACGCAAGCGGGCCCATTGGCCGCCTCGCCAATGGTCAACAGGATCGGCTGATCCGCATCATGCGGTCCGCCAGCCAATCCATGGGGCAAAAAACCGTCATCGGCCCCAAGCCACAGTTTTTCATCCAGCCAGGACAGCCGCGCCAGATCCGTGCCGCGCACGGCCACCACCATATTGCGCTTGCGCGCGGCCTCCAGCAACTCGGTCAAGGCGACATCCAGGGACCGGCGCGTCAGGTGATAGAAATAGGCGGCACCCATGGCCCTCAGCTCTCGAAGTTATCCGCCACCAGACGGCTCAAGGCCATGACGCCCCAGCCTGTCGCGCCCTTGGGGGCCAAGGCCGTGTCGGATTTGACAGAAGCCACACCCGCAATATCGAGGTGAATCCACGGCGTACCGGGTTTGACAAAGCGTTGCAGAAACTGCGCCGCCGTGACCGACCCCGCAGGGCGACCGCCGATATTCTTCATATCCGCGATCCGCGATTTCAGCATATCGTCATAGGCCTGGCCGAGCGGCATGCGCCACGCGCCCTCACCCTCATTGCCAGCCGCCTTCAGGAACGCGTTACACAGCGTGTCGTCATTGGAAAACACGCCGGCATTCTCGTGCCCCAGACCGATAATAATTGCCCCGGTCAGGGTCGCCAGGTCAATCATGCCCGCAGGCTCAAAGCGCTCTTGCGCGTACCACATCACATCGCACAGCACCAAACGCCCTTCGGCATCAGTGTTGATGATCTCGACCGTGTCGCCCTTCATCGACGTGACCACGTCACCGGGGCGGGTCGCATTGCCCGACGGCATGTTTTCCACCAAACCGACAAGGCCCACGACATTGGCCTTGGCTTTACGACGCGCCAGCGCCCGCATGGTGCCCGCCACAACGCCGGCACCGCCCATATCCATGGTCATGTCTTCCATGCCGCCCGCAGGCTTGAGGCTGATGCCACCAGTGTCGAACACGACACCCTTGCCGATCAGCGCCAGTGGGGCGTCACCCTCAGCCCCGCCATTCCACTGCATGACGACAACTTTGGATGGGCTATCAGACCCCTGCCCTACAGACAAAAGCGTTCGCATTCCTAGCTTTGCAAGCGCATCTTCATCCAGAACTTCGACCTTGAGGCCAAGAGCTTCCATCTCAACCAGACGATCCGCAAACTCGGTGGTGGTCAGCACGTTGGCCGGCTCATTGACCAGATCGCGGGTCATAAAAGTGCCCTCGGCGATCGCCAGCAAAGGGGCCGCCGCCTCCGTCGCTTCTTCGGGGCGGCTGCACATCACGACGACCGCGCCGTCTGCATCCTTGGCATCCGTCTTGTGGGGCGTGAACGCATAGTCGCGCATCGCCAGACCAAAGGCGATTTCCTGGACCCGCCGCGCGCCATCCACGGCCAACAGCATATCGCCCGACCCACGCAGCTTGCCCAATGCTGCGCCCGCCTTGCGCGCGTCCTCAACCGAATGGTTGCGGGCCAGACAGATCACATCCACCGCTGTCGCCTCCATTCCCGCAGGCCAGGCCATCGACATCACCTCGCCAGGTTTCAGCTTGGCAAAGCCATCGCTGTCCACAAAGCGCTGCACCGCCCCTTTTGTCAGCCGGTTCACCCGACGGGCCGATTGCTCCAGCTTGCCGTCAGGCGTGACAACAACAGCCACCCGACCCTTGCGGGTGGCGATGGCGTCCAGATCGGTTGCAGCAAAGGAAATGGGGGTCAGGTCGGTCATGGCAGCCTCTGTCAAATGCGGGGTTTCAGACAGACCTAACGCGCCCACCCGCCGCTGACCAGCGCCGATGAAACGTTTAGGAGTTTTCCCCGTCTTACACATGCGTTAGCTTGGGCGAAACGCTGCCGCGTCATAACATGAAAACGACCACCGAGCGGGGGACCACCTTGGCAAAGTTTGACCGCTATATGCTGTCGCAACTGCTTGTGCTGTTTGGCTTTTTTGCGCTTGTTCTGGTGGCCGTCTTCTGGATCAACCGGGCCGTTCAGCTGTTTGATCGGTTGATAGGTGACGGACAGACAGCGCTTGTCTTTCTCGAATTCACCGCTCTGGGGTTGCCGCGGCTCATCACAACCGTTTTGCCCATCGCGGCCTTTGCGGCCACGATTTATCTCACCAACCGGCTCAACAACGAAAGCGAGCTGACGGTGATGATGGCCACAGGCAGCTCGCCCTGGCGGCTGGCCTGGCCGGTCACGATCTTTGGGCTGATCGCGGGCCTCATGATGAGCGTGCTCAGCCATTTCCTCGTGCCTGCCGCCGCTGCACAACTCAGTGAACGCGAGGTCGAAGTTTCGCGCAACATTACATCGCGCCTGCTGACCGAGGGCACGTTTCTCAGCCCCTCAACCGGCGTCACCTTCTACAGCCGCGCCATCGGCGAGGATGGCGTGCTGCGCGACGTGTTTCTGGCCGACCGGCGCGATGACAGCGAGCGGATGATCTATACCGCAGCCGAGGCCTATCTTGTGCGCAACAATGACGGCACATCGCTGATCATGGTCGATGGGCTGGCCCAACGGCTGACCGAGCCAGGCAAACGCCTGTCGACAGCCAAGTTTCAGGACTTTTCCTTTGATATCACAGGGCTGATGAGAACGGACGATGCCATCGACCCCTCGATTACCTATCTTAGCAGCCCCGCCCTGATGGGCGATTGGGCGAACGTGGCCACACAGAACAACACCACCACCGGGGCGGTAGCCGAAGAGTTGCACAGCCGGTTCGCCCGGGCGGCGTTTTGCTTTGTCACCGGGCTGATCGGCTTTGCAACCTTGCTTGTGGGGGGCTATTCCCGCTTTGGGGTCTGGCGCGAGATCGTGATCGCCTTTTTGCTGCTTGTGGCGTTGGATGGCGTCCGTTCCACCCTCTCGGCGCCCGTACTGAACGACGCGCGGATGTGGCCCATTCTCTACCTGCCTGCGCTCGTGGGCGGGCTGACCGTCATCGGGCTGTTGTGGACGGCAGCCCACCCCGGCATCTGGCGACGACGCTTGCGAGGACTGGCATGATCCTGCATCTCTATTTCGCCCGGCGCTTTGCCATGGGGCTTTTGCTGATCGCCACCGTGCTCACTGCGTTGATCGTTCTGGTAGACCTCATCGACCAAACGCGGCGGTTCTCGGACCTGAGCGTGTCCTTTGGCCAGCGGCTTGGGCTGACCTTTCTGAATGCGCCGGAAACCATCAACCAGATCCTGCCGCTGATCATGATCCTGGGCACCGTGTCGCTGTTCATCTCGCTTGCGTGGTCGTCCGAGCTTGTGGTGATGCGGGCCGCGGGACGCTCTGCCATGCGGGCGCTGGTGGCCCCCGTGACGGTTGCCCTGCTCTTGGGGCTCTTTGCCACCTCGACGCTGGGTCCGCTGGTGGCGGCAACCTCGAAACGCTACGCCACCCTGTCGGAAACCTACAGATCCGGCGGCGCCTCTGCTCTGTCGATCTCTGAAAACGGGCTCTGGCTGCGCCAGGGCGGCGCGCAGGGGCAAACGGTGATCCGGGCCAGCCGGTCCAATGCGGATGCCTCGGTGCTTTATGATGTGACATTCGTGGCCTACGCACCCCAGGGCGGCCCGGTGCGGCGGATCGAGGCGGCCAGCGCCGCACTGCAACCGGGCGGCTGGTCCCTGCGTCAGGCCAAGGTCTGGCCGCTGACCACCGGCCTCAATCCCGAAGCGAACGCCGCAACCCACGATATCCTCGTGGTGCCTTCGACCCTGACGCTCGACCGCATTCGCGAAAGTCTGGGCACGCCCGCCAATGTCTCGATCTGGGACATGCCACAATTCATCACCCAGCTGGAACAGGCAGGCTTTTCCGCGCGGCGCCACCACGTTTGGTTCCAATCCGAACTCGCCCGCCCTGTGTTCCTGATGGGCATGGTTCTGGTTGCCGCAGCCTTTACGATGCGCCATACCCGATTTGGGGGGACCGGCATGGCAGTGCTGGCCGCGGTACTACTGGGGTTCGGGTTGTATTTCATTCGCAGCTTTGCGCAGATTTTAGGTGAAAACGGGCAGATACCGATCATGCTGGCCGCATGGGCGCCGCCGGTGGCCTCGATTCTGCTGGCCCTTGGGCTGTTGTTGCAGGCCGAAGATGGCTAGGGCCTTCCGGCCATCGGGATACGCCGCCCTTTTGGTCCTGCTTTTGACGGCAACGGGCCTCTGGGCCCAGGAGGCACCCGAAACCAAAGCACCGCCGCCCGCTGTTCTGATTGCCGACGATATCCAGGTGACTCGCGACCGAGTGCTGATTGCGAGCGGCAATGTCGAGGCGTTTCAGGGCACCACCCGGCTGACTGCTGGAGAAATCCGCTATGACCAGAACACCGGCGCGCTTTCCATCACGGGGCCGATCACGATCGAAGACGGCAACGGCACCACGATCCTCGCCAATCAGGCGGAACTGAGCCGCGATTTGCAAAACGGGCTGCTGACCGGCGCGCGGCTGGTGCTGAACGATCAATTGCAACTGGCCGCGGTCCAGATGAACCGGGTCGGCGGGCGCTACACCCAGCTTTACAAGACTGCCGTGACCTCCTGCCGGATTTGCGAGGATGACCCAACGCCGCCGCTTTGGCAGATCCGGGCCAAACGGGTGGTGCATGACCGCGAAGAACGGCAACTTTATTTCGACGAGGCACAGTTCCGGATCAAAGGCACGCCGGTGTTTTACCTGCCCCGGCTGCGCCTGCCCGATCCGACGCTGAAACGGGCCACCGGCTTTCTGATCCCTTCCGTCAAATCAACTTCGCAATTGGGGACCGGGATCAAGGTGCCCTATTTCATCCGGCTGGGCGATCACCGGGATCTGACGCTGACGCCGTACCTGTCTGGCAACACGCGCACGCTGGAATTCCGCTACCGGCAAGCCTTTACCCGTGGGCGCATCGCTTTTGAGGGGGCGATCACGGACGACGATCTGGAACCGGGCAACGGCCGGGGCTATCTCTTTGGGATCGGACAATTTGCACTCAAACGGGACTTTGTTCTGCAATTCGACATCGAAGTGACTTCGGACGACGCCTACCTCAAGGATTACGGCTTTTCGGACAAGGACAGGCTGGACAGCGAACTCAGGGTCAGCCGGACGAAACGCGACGAATATATCCGGCTCAGCTATATCAACTTCAAATCGCTGCGCGACGGCGAAGATAACGACACGCTGCCCACGGACGTGATCGACGCACTCTATGAACGGCGGTTGTTTCCCCGGGCCATCGGGGGCGAGTTCCGGCTGACGGCGGCGGCGCATACTCATTTCCGGCATTCCAGCGTGGATGTCGACGCCAATGGCGACGGGATCGTGGACGGGCGGGATGTATTTCGGGTGAATGTCGACGCGGAATGGCTGCGCAACCTCCAATGGGGCGGCCTGCAAGTGCAGACAACACTTGGGGTGTCGGCGGACGCGTTCCGCGTGAACCAGGACAGCACCTTTGACGACAGCGATAGCGGCATCGCCCCAAAGGCCGCCGTGACCCTGCGCTATCCGCTGGTCCATTACGGCAAGAATGCCAGCAACCTGATCGAACCCGTGGTGCAATTCGGTTGGGTCGGTGGCGATGGGCTTGCCGTCCCGAATGAAGAAAGCACGCGGGTCGAATTTGACGAGGGCAACCTTTTGTCACTGTCGCGCTTTCCCGCCCCTGACGTGCGCGAACGGGGCTGGGCCGTGGCCTATGGCGCGTCCTGGGCGCGGTACGGGGCCGATACGTGGTCGGCAAACCTGACGATGGGTCAGGTCCTGCGCGAGGACGCGCAGGCGGATTTCACTGAAACCTCAGGGCTGGCCACGACCACCTCTGATTTCCTTCTGGCCGGTCAGCTCAAGTTCAATGGCGGGCTGGCGGTATCGGGGCGCACGCTCTTTGATGAAAACTTTGACGTGTCCAAGGCCGAGGTGCGTGGCGACTGGAGCAATCAGCGCCTCGATCTGGGGGGCAGCTATATCTGGATTTCGGATGATGCGGCCGAAGACCGGCTGTCCCCGATCAGCGAGTTCACCTTTGACGGGGCCTACCGGATCGACCGGTTCTGGACGGCCAGCCTTGACTGGCGCTACGACCTCGAAGAGGGGCGCGCCGCCACTGCAGGGGCGGGACTGAGCTATTCCAACGAATGCGTGACCATCGCCATGTCGGTGAACCGGCGCTATACCTCGTCAACAAGTGTTGAGCCTTCCACCAGTCTGGGGTTAACAGTATCCTTGCGGGGCTTTTCGGCTGATACCGGGGGCACCACACACACGCGATCATGCGGAAAGCAGGCGAAATGAGCGGTAAGACCATGAAACAGCTGATCCAGACGGCAGCCTCCCTTTGCATAGTGGCGGCGCTGACGCCCGCCACCGCTGTGGCGCAAAACCTCTTTTCCAAGGCCGCACAGGTGGACGAGGCGGTCATCACCGAATTTGAAGTGCAACAGCGCATCAGGTTCCTGCAAGTGCTGGGCACCCCCGTGGGCACGCGCGCGGACGTGCTGGACGAGTTGATCAAGGACCGCCTGCGCGAGGCCGCGACAATCCAATCTGGCATCACCCTGTCGAACGAGGATCTGCAACAGGGGCTGACGGATTTTGCCGCCCGCGCCCAGCTTTCTGCCGAAGAGTTCGTGAAGGGCCTCGAAAGTGAAGGGATCGCCCGCGAAACCTTCCGCGACTTTGTCGCCACCTCGATCATCTGGCGCGACTACATCCGCGCCCGCTTCGGCGCGCGGGTCCAGATTTCGGACGAAGAAGTGGACCGCGCCGTGCAATCCGTGGGCACCAATACCGGCATCGAAGTGCTGGTGTCAGAGATCATCATCCCCGCGCCACCAGACCGCGCCGCCGCCGTGCAAGCCCAGGCCGAAGAGATTGCCGAAAGCACGACCGAAGCGGAGTTTTCCAACTACGCCCGCCGTTTTTCCGCGACTGCTTCGCGGGGCAACGGGGGCCGTTTGAACTGGCTGCCGATCACCGAACTGCCCCCGCCGCTGCGCCCGATCCTGCTGGCGCTGGGTCAGGGCGAAGTCACCGCCCCTCTGCCTATCCCCAATGCAGTGGCGCTGTTCCAACTACGTGACATCCGCGAAACAGACACGCCTGATCCAGAATATGCCGCCATCGAATATGCGGCTTACTACATCGCCGGCGGGCGCACGCCCGAGGCCCTGTCGCGCGCCGCCGCGATCCGCGCCCGCGTGGACCGCTGTGACGACCTTTATGGCGTGGCCCAGGGTCAGCCCGAAAATGTTCTGGAGCGGGGCAGCCTGACGCCCGAAGAGATCCCTCAGGACATCGCCATTGAACTGGCCAAGCTGGACCCGGGCGAAGTCTCTACCGCGCTGACGCGGGCCAATGGCGAAACGCTGGTCTTCCTGATGCTGTGCGGGCGCACGCTTGTCCTGCCCGAAGACCAGGAGGTCGACCGCCAGGCTGTGGCCGCACAACTGCGCAACAGCCGCCTGACCGCCTTTTCCGATACGCTTCTGGAAGAGCTGCGCGCCGACGCCACCATTCGCATTTTTGAGTGATAGGGTCATGACCGGCGCACCCGTCGCCATCACCTGTGGCGAACCGGCCGGCATCGGCCCCGAGGTGGCGGCCAAGGGCTGGGCGGCGCTGCGCGGCGAGGTGCCCATGGTCTGGATCGGTGACCCGCGCCATTTGCCTGGCGGCACGCCCGTCACGATCGTGTCAGACGCGTCCGAGGCCCCTGCCGTCTGCGCCGACACCCTGCCCGTCCTGCACCATGCGTTCGCCGGCCCGGCCACGCCAGGCACGGCAGACCCCGGCAACGCCCAAGGCGTGATCGACGTGATCGCCCGCGGTGTCGATCTTGTACGCGCAGGTGGCGCCTGCGCCCTTTGCACGGCGCCCATCCACAAAAAGGTGCTGATGGACGGTGCGGATTTCGCTTATCCCGGCCACACCGAATACCTTGAGGCGCTGACGGACGCGCCCCGCGCGGTGATGATGCTCGCCTCTGACGAACTGCGCGTGGTGCCCACCACAATCCACATCGCGCTGGATCAGGTTGCCACCGCACTGACGCCGGATTTGTTGCGCACAACCATTCAAATCACGGCCGCAGGCCTGCGCGACCAATTCGGGATCGAAGCGCCCAGGCTGGTCGTCGCGGGCCTCAATCCCCATGCGGGCGAAGGCGGGGCCATGGGCCGCCAGGAACTGGACTGGATCGCGGCGCTCGTGGCCGAAGTCGCGGCCACCGGCATCGACGTCACTGGCCCCTGGCCCGGCGACACGCTCTTTCACGCCGCCGCCCGCACCCGTTATGACGCGGCCATCTGCATGTATCACGACCAGGCCCTGATCCCGATCAAGACGCTGGATTTCGACCGGGGTGTGAACGTAACCCTGGGCTTACCGATCATCCGCACCTCTCCCGATCACGGGACCGCCTTTGACATCGCGGGGCGCGGCATCGCCAACCCGACGAGTATGATCGAGGCGATCAAGCTGGCCGCGCGGATGGCAAATGGGTAAAGCCTCCGGCGGGCATATTTTGGGAACAATGAAAACATGAGTGCCATCGACGATCTGCCGCCGTTATCCCGTGTGATTGCCGATCACGGGCTGAGCGCGCGTAAGTCCTTGGGCCAGAACTTTCTGCTGGATCTGAACCTCACGGCCAAGATTGCACGGCAGGCAGGGGATTTGACCGGGGTGGATGTGCTCGAGATCGGGCCCGGGCCTGGTGGGCTGACCCGCGGCCTTTTGGCAGAAGGCGCGCGCAAGGTACTCGCCATTGAAAAGGATGCGCGGTGCCTGCCGGCTCTGGGCGAGATTGTGGGTGCTTATCCGGGTCGGTTGCAGGTGATCGAAGGCGACGCGTTAGACATTGATCCGCTGGCCCACCTTGAAGCACCCATCCGGGTGGCGGCCAACCTGCCCTACAATGTGGGCACCGAATTGCTGGTCCGTTGGCTCACGCCGCCCGACTGGCCGCCCTTCTGGCAATCGCTGACGCTCATGTTTCAGCGCGAAGTGGCCGAACGGATCGTGGCGGCCCCCGGTTCAAAAGCTTATGGGCGGCTTGCCTTGCTGGCCCAATGGCGGGCCGATGCCAAGATCGTTATGTCGCTACCCCCCGAGGCTTTCACGCCGCCGCCCAAGGTATCCAGCGCCGTGGTCCACCTGACGGCCCTGCCCGCCCCCCGGTTCGAAGCGGATGCGCTGGTGTTGAACCGGGTTGTGGCGGCGGCCTTTAACCAGCGGCGCAAAATGCTGCGCTCGGCCCTCAAGGGCATTGCACCCGATATCGAGGACCGGCTTCGCGCAGCCGGTATAGCGCCCACAGAGCGGGCGGAACAGGTATCTCTCGAAGGGTTTTGCGCGCTCGCCCGGGCGGTTGCCGCAGGCTAGCGCCTATTCTGCCGCCTCAGGTGCCGAACCGCTGTCTGGCGTCGGCGTCTCTTCGTCAGTGGGTGCTTTGGGCTTGCGGGTCCGGGTGCGCGGCTTGGGCTTGGGTTTGCTCTCTGGCGTCTCAACCAGACCGCTGTCGCCTTCGGCCTCGACCACATCAGGTTGGGGCGCCTCGGTCGGATCAGACGGGGGCGCAGGTTGTGCCGCCTCCTGCTCCTGACGGGCGGCGCGCTCGCGGTCACGCTCGGCCTGACGTTCACGGTTCTGGCGATCCTGTTCGGCCTGCCGTTCGCGGTTCTGGCGGTCCTGCTCTTCGCGGCGGGCATCAATCTCGCGCTGCGCCTCGCTCAGCATCCGCAGGTAGTGCTCTGCGTGCTGCTGGAAATTCTCTGTTGCCACCCGGTCGCCGGACAGCTGCGCGTCGCGCGCAAGCTGGTTGTACTTGTCGATGATCTGCTGCGGCGTGCCGCGCACCTTGCCCTCTGGGCCGGAACTGTCAAAGACACGATTTACGACGTTGCCACCGCCACCGCTGTTGTTGTTGCGGCTGCGATTGTTCTTGGACCGGGACCGTGATCTCGAAGATTTCATGTAGTCTGTTCAGCTCTCTGGCAGTGTTTTGCTGATCGCCTTGTGGTGCAGTATTGGCACCATCCTCATAACACGCGGCGATCTATCGGGCGAAGACCGTATGCAGGGCAACATGCCATAACACCGGGTCTGCGCATGAATAAGCATGGGTTTGGTTCCAGAACAAGTCCAAATCCCGCATTCGGGGCATTTTTGCGCGCCCTATGCGGGATTTTGCGCAACAACCACCCGGTCACGACGATCCAGATCCGGCAGAATGCGCACCGATCCCCAGCCTTCGCGCTCAAAGATGCGGCGCACATCAGGCCCCTGTTCATGACCGATCTCACACAGAACACGGCCCCGCGGGGTCAGGTAACTGCCCGCCTCCGCTGCAATGATCCGGTAGGCTGACAGCCCGTCGCCCTCATCTGTCAGGGCCATGCGCGGCTCATGATCGCGCAGCTCTGGCGATACCTCATCCATCTCGAAGGCGGCCAGGTAGGGCGGGTTCGCCACGATCAGGTCAAAGCGGCCTTCGACACCCTCGAACCAGTCGCCGGTGATGATCTGAGCGCGGTCTGCCACGTCGTTGAGAACGGCATTGGCGCTGGCCTGCAAACAGGCCGCCTCGCTCAGATCAATGCCGAGGCCCTTTGCGTCCTGTCGTTCCGCCAGAAGAGTGACAAGAATGCAGCCCGATCCGGTGCCCAGGTCCAGCACACGGGCGAAATCTTCCGCCAGGGCCGCCTCGATCAATGTCTCGGTCTCGGGGCGCGGGTCCAGCACATCGCCGCTGATCTTGAAGCGACGGCCATAAAACTCCCGCTCGCCGATCAGGTGGCTGACGGGCACGCGCACGGCGCGCAAGGCAATCAGATTATCATAGCGCTCCGCAATCTCGGGTGCGATATCCTCGGGCGCGATCAGGGTCACACGGGCCGCATCCACCTGCGCCGCATGGGCCAGAAGCAGCCGGGCATCACGCGCGGGGTCCGGCACACCAGCCGCCCGCAATCGCGCTGTGGCGGACGCCATCGCCTGGGCCGCGGTCACGTGCCCATCTCCGCCATCATGCGGGCTTGCGCATCCGCGGTCAGCGCATCAATCACGTCGTTCAGGTCCCCCTGCATGATCTGATCCAGCTTATAAAGCGTCAGATTGATCCGGTGATCGGTCATGCGGCCTTGGGGGAAATTATAGGTGCGGATACGCTCGGACCGGTCACCCGATCCCACTTGCGCCGCGCGGTCCGCCGAACGTTCGCTGTCAACCCGCTGCCGCTCCAGATCATAAAGGCGTGCGCGCAAGACCTGCATGGCAATCTCGCGGTTGCGGTGTTGGGATTTTTCCGAACTGGTAACGACAAGGCCCGTGGGCAGGTGCGTGATGCGTACGGCACTGTCGGTTGTGTTCACGTGCTGCCCGCCCGCCCCCGAGGCACGCATGGTATCGATGCGAATATCCCCGGGGTTGATGTCGATATCCACGTCTTCCGCCTCTGGCAGAACGGCCACCGTGGCAGCAGATGTATGGATGCGCCCGCCGCTTTCGGTTGTGGGCACACGCTGTACCCGGTGCACACCGGATTCGTATTTCAACCGGGCAAAGACGTTCTCGCCCTTGATATGAGCCACCACTTCCTTGATGCCGCCCAACTCGGTGGCCTGCTCTTCAATGATCTCCACACGCCAGCCCTGCGCCTCTGCATAACGCTGATACATGCGCAGCAAGTCACCCGCAAAAAGGGCGGCTTCA
This sequence comes from uncultured Tateyamaria sp., assembly GCF_947503705.1. Lineage (GTDB taxonomy): Bacteria > Pseudomonadota > Alphaproteobacteria > Rhodobacterales > Rhodobacteraceae > Tateyamaria. The sequence goes on from NZ_CANNES010000006.1 coordinate 124,435, forward strand.
TCGCCCCCCGTCCCGGGTCGTATCTCCAGCATCGCAGGACGGGCATCAGCGGCATCCTTGGGCAACAGCGACAGTTGCAAGGCGGCCTCGGCTTCCGGCAAAGCCGCCTTCAACCGGGGCACTTCCTCCGCGGCCAGCTCCGCCATGTCGGGATCGTCCAGCATCGCTTCGGCCTCGCCCAACTCATCCACCAGACGGGTATAGGTCTCGATCTGCTCCACCACCGGGCGCAAATCGGAATACTCCTTGGCCAGCACCGCAATATCGTCCGACCCAGCCGCCATCGCCGCTTCAAGATATTGAAAGCGTTGGGTGATCTGAATAAGGCGGTCTTGCGCGATCATGTCGCGGGTTTGATCCAAGCAGGGCCTTTGGTCAAGAGGCCGTTCGTGCTATATGGAGCGCATGAAAAAGCTTATCGTTCTTTCCGCCCTCATGGTCAGCCCGGTACTCACCCCGGCTCTGGCCGATGTCACCAGCCCCTCCGGCAAAACGGTCGAATGCTACTGCACCGACAAATCCGGCGCCCGGGTCGAGCTTGGTCAAACTGTCTGTCTGAACGTGGGCGGGCGCATGTTCATGGCGCAATGCCAGATGTCGCTGAACTCGCCCATGTGGCGAGAGGTCGAACAAGGATGCCTCAGTTCGTCGCTGTCATCCCCGTTCGGCGACAGCCCGCAACCGCTCCAGTCGTTTGCCGTTCACTCCCAGATCTGATCGGCCAAAGCGCAGGCGCGCGAACATCCGGATCTGACCGTCCACATACTCGACTGTGGTAAAATCGGGAAAGCCGATCCACTTGCTGCGTGTGCGATAGGTTACACGCCTGTCATCCACAGACCCGGCAATCACATCCGTGCGTGGCAGGGCACGGGCTGCGGCATCAATGCGGGCCAAGGCGTCTGGCTCGGCCTCAAAAACCCGGATCGCCCCGCCGGTCAGATCCTGGCTCTCAGTCGCCTCAACCGGCTGATGCCAACGGCGCGCATCCGTGGGCGCCAACCGCACGAACAACGAACCAGAGATCACGAAAACTAAAATAAAAACAAGTAGATACACGACGAGCTTCATCTTTCATTGTTCCAGTAAATATTCAATCGCGCCATCAACGATAGGCAACGCCAGGCAAAATACACAACAGTTCATACAGGATATTCGCCCCCGTGAGCGCCGTATTGCCGGACGTATCATAGGGTGGTGACACCTCCACCAGATCACAGCCCACAATGTTCACCCCTTTCAGCGCCCGGATCAGCTGCATTGCCTGCGGCGTGGTCAACCCACCGATCTCCGGTGTCCCGGTGCCCGGCGCATAAGCCGGATCAAGGCTGTCGATGTCGTAGGTGACATAAACCGGCCCGTCGCCAATATCGCGGCGAATCTCGGCGCCAAGCGTGCTCAGGTCACGGCCCCACAGCTCGGGCGCCAGAAACTGCTGAAACCCCCAACCGGCCGCTTCGGTAAAGTCTTCTGCCGAATAACCCGTACCGCGCAGCCCAATCTGGTAGGTTTTTGAGGGGTTTATCAGCCCTTCTTCATAGGCGCGGCGAAACACGGTTCCGTGGGTCTCACGCTCACCAAACATCTCATCGTTAACGTCCGCATGGGCATCCACATGGACCAGGGCCACGGGCCCATGACGCTTGGCAATACCCCTCAGGATCGGCAAGGTGATCGAATGATCTCCCCCAATGGCCATGGGGATCACATCAAAGTTGAGGATTGCATCATAACTCTCTGAAATAATGCGCAGACTATCCGCCAGCGAAAAAGTATTGATCGCCAGATCGCCAATATCGGCAACCTGCAGACTGTCAAAGGGCGCGGCACCCGTCTGCAAATTGTAAGGCCGGATCATCGCAGACTCAGACCGCACCTGCTTGGGGCCAAAACGCGTCCCCGACCGCCAGGACGTCCCGATATCCATCGGAATGCCCAGCACCGCCACATCCAACCCCAAAAGGTCATTGGCAAAGGGCAGGCGCATGAACGTGTTCGGCCCCGAAAATCGGGCCAGCTCATTGCCACTGATGGGCTGGTTCTTAGGCACCTTCCCGCATCCTCCACCCCAGCAACTGACATATTTCAACGGCCACATGGGCACCTGCAATCGCCGTGGCGCCCGTGGTGTCAAAGGGCGGGGAAACCTCCACAATGTCACCGCCGCGAATGTTCACACCTGCAAGGCCGCGCAGCAACGCCGCGGCCTGGGCTGACGACAGCCCGCCCCACACCGGCGTCCCCGTTCCCGGGGCAAAGGCGGGGTCAAGCCCGTCAATGTCAAAGCTGAGGTAACAGGGCCGATCCCCGACAATCTCGCGCGCCCGCGCGGCGGCGGCTTCCGGCCCGATCCGGTGAAATTCGGGCGCGTCGATGATGTTCACGCCCAGCGTATCCTCATTCGTGGTCCGTATCCCGATCTGGACCGAGGTGGCCGGGTCCACGATCCCCGACTTCACCGCCTTGTAAAACATCGTGCCGTGATCCACGCGATCCATGTCGTCATCGGCCCATGTGTCGGTGTGGGCATCCACCTGGATCAGCGAAATCGGGCCATAAACTTCGGCATAGGCCTTGAGGATCGGAAAGGAGATATAGTGATCGCCGCCCAGCACCACGCTGGCGGCACCCGCCTCCAAAATCCCGCGAATATGTGCGGTCAACGCCGCGGGAAAGGCAGGCACATCCGCATAATCGAACGCCACATCGCCATAATCCACGATGATCCTCTCGCTCAGCACGTCAAAGGGCCAACCATAGGGCGCATCGGGCGCTTGCAGCGACGACGCCTCGCGGATTGCGCGCGGCCCCAGCCGCGTGCCCGGGCGGTTCGTCACCGCCTGATCAAACGGCACGCCCGTCACCGCAATATCCACGCCGCTCAGGTCCTTGGTATAGCGGCGGCGCAAAAACGATGTCGCCCCGCCAAAGGTCAGCTCATAGGACGGCCCGCGCGGATCATCGCGGGTAAAGGCATGGTCGATTTGGCTTTTGGCATCTTCAAGGGCCATCACGCGTCTTTCTTCTGTGTTCCAAAATTCCCGGGGGGCAGCGCCCCCATCCGCTAGCGCAAGGGTTGGGCCGTCTCGACCAATCGGGCGAAAAATGACGCGCCAATCGGCGCAACCTCATCGTTGAAGTTGTATTTGGGGTGGTGCACGCCGGCCCCTTCACCCTGACCCAGCATCAGATAAGCGCCGGGGCGCGCCTCCAGCATATAGGAAAAATCCTCCGCCCCCATGACGGGCTGCAACCGATCTTCGACACCCGCGTCACCCGCCACTTCGGCGGCCACCAGCGCGGCAAAGGCTGTCTTGGCCGCGTCGTTCACGGTAGGCGGATACCCAAACTCAAACTTCAGTTCGGCGGTACAGCCATAGGCCGCGGCCTGGCCCGCCACGATCTCTTCCATCCGGCGCACCACCATCGCCTGCACCTCCTTGTCAAAGGTGCGGACCGTCCCATTGATATAGGCGGTCTCAGGGATCACGTTTTCAACTGTTCCGGTGTGGATCTGCGTGGTCGAAATGACCAGCGACCCGGCGGTGTTGTGGTTGCGGCTGGTGATGGTCTGCAACGCCGTGACAATGCCACAGGCCGCCACAACCGGGTCCACGCAATCATAGGGGCGTGCGCCATGCCCACCCTTGCCGGTCACATGGATGTGGAACGTGTCGGCGGCGGCCATAATTGGCCCTGCGGTGGTGTGGAACGTGCCGAAATCCTTGCCCGGCGCATTGTGGATGGCATAGACCTCGCTGATGTCAAAGGTGTCCATGATGCCCTCCTGCACCATCACCTCGCCACCACCGCCCATCTCTTCGGCCGGTTGAAAGATCAGCGCGACGCGGCCGGCAAAGTTGCGCGTCTCCGCCAGGTATTTCGCGGCCCCCAGCAACATCGCCGTGTGCCCGTCATGGCCACAGGCATGCATTTTGCCCGGATGGGTCGAGGCATAATCGACCCCCGTTTCCTCCTCGATAGGCAGCGCATCAAAATCCGCGCGCAGGCCAATGGTCGGCCCTTCGCCCTGCCCTTCGATGATGGCGACGATACCTGTTTGCGCAATCCCGTCATGGATCTCGTCCACCCCGATCTCGTCTAGACGTGCGCGGATAAAGGCCGCCGTCTTGGGGCAGTCAAAGGACAATTCCGGGATCGAATGCAGATGTTGCCGCCACGCGGTCATCTCCGGGCCTAAGTCTCCAATACGGTTGATGATCGCCATGGCTGGACTCCTGATTGCGGGATGCGTCACATGACAGCAAATCCGAAACCACGGGGGCCTGCAATGGCTGACGATCTGATAAACGACCAAACGGCAGGAATTGAGCGTCTTTTGGAAATCATGCGCCGGTTGCGTGACCCCGAAACCGGCTGCCCCTGGGATATCGAGCAAACCTTCCAGACCATCGCGCCCTACACGATCGAAGAGGCCTACGAGGTCGCCGACGCGATCGAGCGCGCCGATTGGCCCGAGCTTGAGGGCGAGCTGGGCGATCTGTTGCTGCAATCGGTCTACCACACGGCCATGGGCGAAGAGGCCGGCCATTTCACCTTTCAAACCGTGGTCACCAACATTTCCAACAAGATGGTGGCCCGGCATCCGCATGTCTTTGGCGACGAAAGCCGCGATAAATCCGCCGAACAACAGACCCGTGACTGGGAAGCGATCAAGGCGTCCGAACGTGCGGGCAAAGCCCAAAAAGGCACGCTGGATGGCGTGGCGATGAACCTGCCCGCGCTCCTGCGCGCCCTCAAGCTGCAAAAACGGGCCGCCCGTGTGGGCTTTGACTGGCCCGACACGTCCCATGTGATCGACAAGATCAAGGAAGAAGCTGCGGAACTGGTCGAGGCCCGCGACACGATGGGCCACGACGAGATGGTCGACGAAATGGGCGATCTCTTGTTTGTCATGGCCAATCTCGCCCGCCATCTCGACATCGACCCCGAAGAAGCGCTGCGGCGCACCAACGCCAAATTCACCCGTCGCTTTGGCGCGGTCGAGGCGGCGCTGGCCGAGAGGGGCAAAACACCCCAAGACAGCACGCTAGAGGAAATGGACGCCCTCTGGAACAATGTCAAACAGGCCGAAAAGGCTAGCCGAAGCTGATCCCGTCCATTTTCGAAATCACATCAAGATCATGGGTATAACGCTCTGACCAAAAACGCTTTTCCGCATCGGAAAACGCGGCAAAACCACGCGGGCCCCTGTCGTCCTTATGCGCGCCCACGATCTCTTGCCACGCGGCCCTGTTCAACGTCTCACCCGCCCGGTAACGCACCTGCAACGCCTCCAGCGCGGCATCGGTGGCGCTCAGGTTCATCACGCGCTGCGGCTCTTTCAAAGCGTCTGCGTCCAGCCCCGGCACCATCCGCGCCAACAACGCCGCACTGGTCCCGCGTTCCGCATAAGGGATCACAGTCATGGTCTCGGGGCGCAGCACATCGCGCATCACCGCCAGTAACTCAGGCCAGCCGCGATCCATCGACAGATAATGCGGGCGCAGCGCCTCGAAATCCTCTACAGCATTGTCCTCGGCCCGCTTGCGATAGCCTGACACAAACAGCTCGTCATAGGGGCGCACGACAAAAAGCACATGGGCAATCGGCCGGTCCCAGGCCGCACGCAGCACAGCACATCGCGCCTCTGCCGCCGGATAAAACCGGCCCGACATGAAATGCATCATCCGGCCGGGAATATTCTCCTCCGACAGGATCAGGTTCCTGCCACCGCAATGATCTGCAAGGGTTTTTCGGGCCTTCGCAATGGCCGCCTCCGTCACCCCATCCTTGGGGCGCGGCAGGCGCAGCGCCAGCTTGCCCGACGGAATATCGTCGCGCCCCGGATAGGCCATGGCCCATCCCGCTGCCGCCAACGCCTTGCGATTGCGGTGCAAACACATCTGAAACGACGATGTGCCCGTGCGATGCGCACCTGCGTGAAGGAATAGTCGAGCCTCAGCCATACCCGCCCTTATGCCAGCGCCGTGACAACGCGCAAGCTTTTGCGCAAACCCTGCGGGACGTTCTGGACAAGGGGTGCCAAAGCGGCCACGGTGCGCGCGATTTCATCACCGCTCACGAGGGTCCCATGGCACCGCGCAAGATCATCATCGACACCGACCCCGGCCAGGACGACGCGGTAGCCATCCTCTTGGCGCTGGCCAGCCCTGACGAGGTTGACGTGCTCGGCATCACGGCTGTCGCAGGTAACGTACCGCTCGACCTCACCTCCAAGAACGCCCTTATTATCTGTGAGTTGGCAGGCAAAGTTGATGTTCCGGTCTATGCAGGCTGCGACCGCCCCTTGGGTCGCCCGCTGGTGACGGCAGAACACGTGCACGGCAAAACCGGGCTTGATGGCCCATCCCTGCCTGATCCGACCAAGCAACTCACCCCCGGCCACGGCGTCGACTTCATCATCGACACCCTGCGCAGCGAGGCCCCGGGCACTGTTACGCTCTGCCCGCTCGGTCCGCTGACAAACATTGCCACCGCCTTCCAAAAGGCCCCCGATATCGTCGACAAGGTCCAGCAGGTCGTGCTGATGGGCGGCGCCTATTTCGAGGTGGGAAACATCACACCCACGGCGGAATTCAACATCTATGTCGACCCACAAGCCGCTGATATCGTGTTTAAATCCGGCATAGATATCGTGGTCATGCCGCTCGACGTCACACACAAGGCGTTGGTCACCCAATCGCGCAACGATGCCTTTCGCGCGCTCGGCACCCCCACAGGCATCGCCGTGGCGCAAATGACGGACTTCTTTGAACGGTTCGACAAGGAAAAATACGGCTCGGCGGGCGCGCCGCTCCATGACCCTTGTGTCACGGCCTACCTGATCAAGCCCGACCTGTTCACCGGCCGCCGCGTGAATGTAGAGATTGAAACCCAATCCGAACTCACCCTGGGCATGACCGTTGCCGATTGGTGGGGCGTCACGGATCGGCCCAAAAACGCGCTCTTTATCGGGGATCTGGACGACGACGGCTTCTTTGCTCTGCTGACCGAACGATTGGCCAGGTTGTGAGCGCCGCCCTCACCCTGGCCACGCCCGCGCATTTCGACCGTTTGATCCCCCTCGTCGCCGCCTTCCACGCCGAAGAAGGGCTGACACTCTCTGACGACCAGCGCAGCGCCGCGATCATGCCCCTGCTTGAAGGTATCCCGCACGGTGCCGCCTATCTCATCGGCCCGCCGCGCGCGCCCATCGGTTATATCGTGGTCACCTTTGGCTGGTCCGTCGAATTTGGCGGCATGGACGGGTTCGTGGACGAATTGTTCGTGCGCCCGGGCGTGCGCGGACGCGGGATCGCCAGCGAAGTCCTCATATCCCTGCCCCGCGCGCTGGCCGGCGCAGGCCTCAAGGCCCTGCACCTCGAGGTCGGTACGGACAATGAAGGCGCGCAACGAATTTACAGCCGCGCAGGCTTCCGGCTCCGCGACGGCTACCACCTGATGACGCGGATGCTCTAGCCAACGACCCCGGCGCGGCCTATCTCAAGGACATGACCCTGCACATCCCCTTCGACAACAGCTACGCCGCCCTGCCTGACGCTTTTTATGCGCGGCTCGACCCGACACCGGTCAAAACGCCGAGCATGATCGCCTGGAACAAGGCGCTTGCCACCGAACTGGGGATCACAGGCCAAAGCGCCGATGTTTTCGCAGGCAATACCGTGCCGCAAGGCGCCATCCCCCTGGCGCAACTCTACGCAGGCCACCAATTCGGCAGCTACAACCCGCAGTTGGGCGATGGGCGCGCGATCCTGCTGGGCGAGGTCATCGACCAAAGCGGCCAACGTCGCGATATCCAGCTCAAAGGCTCCGGCCCCACGCCCTATTCCCGCATGGGCGACGGGCGGGCCTGGCTGGGTCCTGTGTTGCGCGAATACGTGATCAGCGAGGCAATGCACGCGCTCGGCATCCCCACCACACGGGCGCTCGCAGCGGTCGGTACCGGCCAACCGGTCCTGCGCGAACAAGGGCCGCTGCCGGGCGCCGTGCTGACCCGCATCGCTTCCAGCCACCTGCGCGTGGGCACCTTCCAGATCTTCGCGCATCGCGGCCAGATCGACGAACTCAAAACCCTCACCGACTACGCCATCGCGCGGCACTACCCGGACGCGGATGGCCCCATGGGCCTGCTCGCCGGCGTCTGTCAGGCCCAGGCGGACCTTGTCGCATCATGGATGTCCGTGGGCTTCATCCACGGGGTCATGAACACCGACAATTGCACCATCTCGGGCGAGACGATCGATTATGGCCCCTGCGCCTTTATGGACGGCTATCACGAGGGGCGGGTGTTTTCCTCCATCGACCAGACGGGGCGCTATGCCTACGGCAACCAGCCGCGCATCGCGGTCTGGAACATGGCGCAACTGGCCACAGCGCTCCTGCAACTCTTCGACGACAAAGAGGCGGCAGTCGAAGAGGCCACCACAATCGTGCACAAAATGCCGGAACAGCTACAAACCGCTTGGCTGCACCGGTTCGGTGCGAAAATCGGCCTCACAAACCCGACGGCACAGGACCAACCGCTGATCGAAGAACTGCTAACCCTCATGCAAAACGACGGCGCAGATTTCACCAACACCTTCGCGGCCCTCGGCACCGACAACGCCCGCGACCAGTTCACCGACCGCGACGCCTTCGACGCTTGGGACCAAAAACGCCACTCCCGCACCGACCCCACCGCCATCGAAATCATGGCCAAGGCCAACCCAAAGATCATCCCGCGCAACCACCGGATCGAGGCAATGATCGATGCGGCGGTCAACGGCGACATGGCCCCCTTCGAACGCCTCACCAAAGCCCTGGGCACGCCCTACGCAATAACGGACGATGCCTTGCACAAACCACCCACACAGTCAGAGATCGTACCCGCCACCTTCTGCGGCACTTAACCCTTCATTGTTCCAAAAATATGCACATCCAAGGCTTGAAACAAATCACCGCCGGTTGATCAAAATCAGCCCCGCAGCCACCAGACCAAGGGCAAGCCAAATGCTCAACCCCACCTCTTCGCCCAGGATCACCCAGCCCAACAGCACGGCAAATACGGGCGAAAGAAAACTGAAGGACGCAACACCAGAGGCGGGGTAAATCTTCATCAGCCAGAACCAGAACAGGAACCCGAAACTGGCGATGAAAAAAATCTGATAGACCAGACCCGCCACGTGGACCCAGGCCAGATCGCGGACAAAGTCGCCAAAGAACAGGGCCGCAAACATCAACAGCGGCACAGACACCAAAAGCTGCCACAAGAGCTGCTGTTCGGCGCGCAAGACGTTCAAACCGGTCAAACGGACGCATAGGACGATGCCCGCCCAGCACATCGCCGCAACCATTGCCATCAGGTCGCCCCACAGGTTGCCGGGCGCGCCGCCGCGATCGGCCACGGCAATGACAACGCCCCCCATGGCCAGAGCCAGACCCAACAGGCGCACAGGCGTCAACCGCTCGCCCGGAAACAGAAAGTGCGCAGCCAGCGACAGCCAGACAGGCATCGCATAAAACAGGATCGAGGTGCGCGCGACGCTGGTCAGGTCAAGAGCCTGAAACAGCAGAATGAACTCGACCGCAAAGAGCACCCCCGCCAAACCACCGCCAAACCAGGCAGCCCGTGGCAAGGCCAGCGGAATGCCCCGCGCCCACATCCAGATCATCAGCACAACGCCCGACCCCACCGAACGCAGACCCGCCATGAACACAGGCTGAAAGCCACCATTGGCCAGCTTGATCACCACCTGATTGCAGCCAAGGTTCAGGGCAAAGGCGATCAGGGCCACGGCCCCGATCAGGTCGATATGGGATTTGCGTGTCATGGCCGCCACTAGCGGCTGGCCCGCCCGCAATGTCAATTGCCGCACGTCACCGCGCCATGTCGATTCTAGAGCGAGTTTCCCCCTCAGCCCCGCCCCGATTTGTGCCAAGCTGGCGCCAAGCGATTCTGCAAAAAGGGAAGACTGCAATGAGTTTGATGAAAACACTGGCCAAAGTGGCCATCGGTGTGGCCGTGGCCAAGGGTGCAAGTTCGATGATGAAAGGCGGCGCGGGCGGCGGCACTTCGGGCGGCGGCCTGGGCGGCTTGCTCGGCGGTCTCGCGGGCGGTGCGGGCACCCAACAGGCCGGCGCGGGCGCGGGCCTGCAAGACATGCTGGGCGGTCTGATGGGCGGCGGCGCGCAGGCCGGTGGCGGCAGCGCTGCGGGCTTGCAGGACATGCTGGGCGGCCTCATGGGCGGGGCGCAATCCGGCGGCACGGGCGGTCTGGGCGGCATCTTGGAAAGCTTGGGCGGCGCTGGCGGCGGCGCACAGGGTGGCGGCTTGCAAAGCATGTTGGGTGGTCTGGCCGGCGGCGCCGGGGCGGCGGGCCTCTTGGGCGCGCTCTCGGGCAAGGCTGCGGCCCGCCCTGCGGACAATGGGGCCAGCTTTGGCCAGGTCCTGAACTCCGCCTTTGACCAAACGCCCGAGCCAGAGATTGAACCCACCGCAGATCAGGAAGCCGCCGCTGCGCTGATGCTACGCGCAATGATCCAGGCCGCCAAATCCGACGGCAAGCTGGACGACGCCGAACAGGAAAAGCTGGTGGGCCAGTTGGGCGGCGACGTGGACGCCGAAGAAGCAGCCTTTGTGCGCGCCGAAATGGCAGCCCCCGTCGACATTGACGGGCTGGTCGCGCAAGTGCCCCGGGGCATGGGGCCACAGGTCTATGCCATGTCCCTTCTGGGCATTGATCTCGACAGCAGCGAAGAGGCGCAATACCTGCACAAACTGGCCCAAGGGCTGGGTTTGGACGCGCAATCCGTCAACGGCATCCACGCGCAACTGAATGTGCCGTCGCTCTATACCTGAACGTCGGTTTTTGAGTATTTAGAGAACAATGAAGGGGCTGGGCGTTTTGTGCCTGGCCCCTTTTGCCTTAGGCCGCCGGGCCTTTGGGTTTGGGCTTGCGCCGCCGCCGGTTGGACGGTTTGGCCCCGCCTGGTGCTCCGCCGGGACGTCCGCCACCCGGGCGCCCGCCGCCGGGGCGACCCCGTCCACGCCCGCCGCCGGGTTTGGCGGCGGGGTCTGGCATTTCCTCCCACGCGCGGCCAGAGGCCACGGGGATGCGGATCTTCATCACCTTCTGGATGTCCTTGAGATACGGCATCTCGTCCGGCGCACAGAACGCAATCGCCGCGCCATCCTTGCCCGCCCGCGCCGTCCGCCCGATCCGGTGCACATAGGCTTCGGGCACATTGGGCAACTCGTAATTATAGACGTGTTTCACATCCGGGATATCCAGGCCGCGCGCGGCCACATCCGTGGCCACCAAGATCAGGATCTCGCGCGATTTGAAGGCGGCCAGCGCCCGATCCCGCTGCCCTTGTCGCTTGTTGCCGTGGATGGCCACAACCTTGTAGCCCGCCTTGTCCAGCGCCTTGGTCAGCTTGTCAGCCCCGTGTTTGGTCCGGGTAAAGACGAGCGCGCGTTCCTCACGATGCTTCGCGGCCAGTTCAATCAACAGCGCCGTTTTCTCGGCCTTGGCGATGAAATGCACCTCTTGGGTGACCTTGTCGGCGGCCTTGCCGGGGGGCGACACCTCGATGCGCAGCGGCTCGTGCAGGTAGCTGGCCGCAATCTCGGCCATCTGCTTGGGCATTGTGGCCGAAAACAGCATTGTCTGGCGGTCATCGCCCATCATCTTGGCGATCTTGCGCAGGTCATGGACAAAGCCCAGGTCCAGCATCTGATCCGCCTCGTCCAGCACCAGAAAATTCGTCTGGTCCAACCGCACGGCCCGCCGGTCCACGAGATCAAGCAACCGGCCCGGAGTGGCCACAAGAATATCCGCCCCCTTGGACAGCCGCTGGATCTGCGGATTGATGGACACACCGCCCACCACAATCTGCACTTTCATATCCGTCAGGTCACGCAGCACGGCAGCGATCTGCCCCGCCAATTCCCGCGTGGGTGCCAGGATCAGACCGCGCGCGGTCTTGGGAGCGGCGCGCCCCCCCTCCTCCATCAGCCGCGCAATCAGCGGGATGCCAAAGGCCGCCGTCTTGCCGGTGCCGGTCTGGGCAAGGCCCATCACGTCGCGCCCGTTCAGCGCGTGCGGGATGGCTTGCGCCTGAATGGGGGTCGGTTGGGTCAGGCCCATCTCTGCCACACGCTTGGAAAGGGCGGCGGGCAGGTTCATCATGTCAAAATCGCTCATGGCCCCCAGTGAACCGAACCATGCATGGCGTCAACCGCAATTGCCGTAACCGAATTGTGCAACGCGCAAACCTTCGCTAAACGAACCGCATGACCGACACGACCCACAGCATCATCGCCCGTTGCGAAGCCGCAGGCCTGCGAATGACCCAGCCCCGCCGGGTGATCGCGCAAGTCTTGCAAGACAGCGATGACCACCCGGATGTGGAAGAGCTCTACAATCGCGCCAGTGCGGTCGATGCGGGCATTTCCATTGCCACCGTTTATCGCACCGTAAAACTGTTCGAAGAGGCAGGGATCCTGGACAAGCTGGAATTTGGCGATGGGCGCGCCCGGTACGAGGACGCCGAGCGGGAACATCATGACCATCTGATCGACCTCAACTCCGGCGAAGTGATCGAGTTCGTGGACGACGAGATCGAAGCGCTCCAGGAGCGTATTGCCGAAAAGCTGGGCTATGAACTGCGCGGCCACCGGCTTGAACTTTACGGCGTGCCGAAAAAACGCTGACCTGACCAAAGGAAACAAAGTGGCCGACCGTGACCGCCCCCTGCTCGCCGTTCTGATCGACGCCGACAACGTGCCCGCCAAATTCGCCGACGCGATCCTGCGCGAGGTGACGTCGATTGGCGAACCCGCGCTGCGCCGCGTCTATGGCGACTGGACCTCCGGCAGGCTCAAGGCATGGTCGGACCGCATCCTGCAACTGGGCCTCGTGGCGCATCAGGACACGTCCAACACCACGGGCAAGAATGCCAGCGACATCGGCCTGGTCATCGACGCGATGGACATCCTACACGGGCGGCGCTTTGATGGCTTTGTCATCGTGTCGTCGGACAGCGATTTCACCGCCCTCGCCAACCGCATGCGCGAGGATGGGCTGACCGTGATCGGCATCGGCGAGGCCAAGGCCCCCGAAGCGCTGCGCAATGTCTGCAACCGCTTTATCCTGATTGAAAACCTCGTGGACCAGGCCAAATCATCGCCCTCCCGCGAGGCCCCGAAATCCGCCCTGCCCCTGATCGAGGCAGCCATGGACAAAATCGACCAGGAGGACGAATGGTACGGCCTCGGCCAGATTGGCCAGGCCATCCAGAACGCCCACCCCGATTTCGACACCCGCACCTATGGGCACCGTAAACTCAGCGCTCTCGTCGAGGCCCTCAAAGGGGTCGAGACCCGCAAGCAAGGCAACCAGCTTATGATGCGATTGAGCCGCTGAGGTGAACAATCTCGACAACCTGCGCGGGGCGGCCATCATGGTGATCGCCATGCTCGGCTTTGCGGTCGAGGACGCGGTGATCAAGTTTCTGTCGGACGACCTGTCCATCGGCCAGATCATCGGGATGCTGGGCATGGGCGGCGGCATCGTCTTTGCGCTGATCTGCCGGGCACAGGGTCAGGCGCTGTGGACGCCCGCCTTTCTCGCGCCCGCCGTGATCATCCGCAACCTGGCCGAACTGATCGGGGCCGTGGGCTTTGTCACCGCACTCTCACTCATCCCGCTTTCGACGGCCTCAGCCATCCTTCAGGCCGGGCCGCTCCTCGTCACGCTCGGGGCCGCAGTGTTCCTGGGCGAACCCGTGGGCTGGCGGCGCTGGGGCGCGATCCTTGTGGGGTTCGCGGGCGTCATGCTGATCATCCGGCCCGGCACGGGCGACTTCAATTGGCTGGCGCTCTATGCGGTGCTGGGCGTTGTGGGGCTGGCCATCCGCGATCTGGCAACCCGGCGGGTCAAGGCGGCGGTCAGCTCGGTCCAGCTCAGCATGCTGGCGTTCTTCTCGCTGGTGCCTGCTGCCGCGCTGCTTTTGCTGTTCAGCGACAGCACAGTGGTCGCTCCAACGGCACGCGCATGGGGGCTGCTGGGGGCCTGCGTCCTTATCGGGGCCGTCGCCTATTTCGCGGTCACTGTCGCGATGCGCGTGGGCGAGATCAGCTTTGTCACCCCGTTCCGCTACTCGCGCATGATCTTTGCCCTGATCATTGGTGTCGCGATCTTTGACGAAACCCCCGACGCGCTGACCCTGATCGGGGCGGCGATCATCATCCTCTCCGGCCTCTACACGCTCTGGCGCGAACAGGTCGTAAAATCCGCCCCTGCGGCGTAAAACCCCTTGTTGTTAGCGCCACCATAACGCTAAACGCTGCATAACCTGACGTTAAGGAGCTGCCCCATGAGCACGATCATCGACATCCATGCCCGCGAAATCCTCGACAGCCGGGGCAACCCCACGGTCGAAGTGGACGTGACCCTTGAGGACGGCACCATGGGCCGGGCCGCTGTGCCATCGGGGGCCTCGACCGGTGCCTATGAGGCGGTGGAAAAGCGTGACGGCGACACATCCCGCTATATGGGCAAGGGCGTGCTGGAGGCTGTGGCCGCCGTGAACGGCGAGATCGCCGAGGCGCTGGTCGGCATCGACGCTACTGAACAGGTCGAAATTGACCAGGCCATGATCGAACTGGACGGCACCGACAACAAGGGCCGCCTGGGCGCCAACGCCATCTTGGGCGTGTCGCTTGCCGCGGCCAAGGCAGCCGCTGATTGGACGTCGCAACCGCTTTTCCGCTATGTGGGCGGGACCTCGGCGCGCATGCTGCCTGTGCCCATGATGAACATCATCAATGGCGGCGAGCATGCCGACAACCCCATCGACATCCAGGAATTCATGATCATGCCGGTCGCTGCGGACAACATCCGCGAGGCCGTGCGCATGGGCTCCGAAGTCTTCCATACGCTCAAGAAAGAGCTGTCAAACGCTGACCTTTCCACCGGGATCGGCGACGAGGGCGGCTTTGCGCCTGACATCAGCTCCACCCGCGATGCGCTTGATTTCATTCTGAAATCTATCGAAAAGGCAGGCTACAAACCGGGCGACGACATTCACCTGGCCCTCGATTGTGCGGCAACCGAATATTACAAGGACGGGTCTTACGTCTATGCGGGCGAAGGCAAAACACTGTCCTCGGATGAAAACGCCGCCTACCTCGCCGCCCTTGTCGCCGACTATCCGATCATCTCGATCGAGGACGGCATGTCCGAAGACGACTGGGACGGCTGGAAGGCCCTGACCGACATGTTGGGCGACAAGGTACAGCTTGTGGGCGACGACCTTTTTGTGACCAACCCGGTGCGTCTGGCCGAAGGGATCGAACGGGGCTGCGCCAACTCCATGCTGGTAAAAGTCAACCAAATCGGTAGCTTGACGGAAACACTTCAAGCGGTCGATATGGCCCACCGCGCCCGCTACACCAACGTGATGTCGCACCGCTCTGGCGAAACCGAGGATGCGACCATTGCCGATCTGGCGGTCGCCACCAACTGCGGTCAGATCAAGACAGGTTCGCTCGCCCGTTCAGACCGTTTGGCCAAATACAACCAGCTGATCCGGATCGAAGAGATGCTGGGCGCCACCGCCCAATACGCGGGCAAATCCATCCTGCGTTAAGCCTTGCAATTGGTCATGGTGGCCGCCAATGATGTCGCCATGACCCTCAACATCCGCACCCACACACCAGACGATCTGCCCGTGATTTCAACGCTCTGCTGGGCGTATCGCGATCTTCTGGTCGAACGGAACGCTGACTTTGCAGAGATGCTGGACCTCTATTATGCCAAGGACAGCTATAACGATCTGATCGCCGACCTGCCCCGCATCCATGCCCGGCCCAAGGGCGACATTCTGGTGGCAGAACGGGCGGATGCGGTCGTGGGCTGTGCCATGTATTACGAAATCGCCCCCGGCACCTGCGAGATCAAGCGCGTCTTTGTCTCAGAAGCCGCGCGCGGCAGCGGCGCGGGCCGGGCCTTGATGCGGGCCGGATTGGACGCTGCAAAAGCAGACGGTTACACGCGCATGGTCCTCGACACGGTCCATACCCTGCCCGAGGCCATCGCGCTTTATGAAGCGATGGGCTTTGCCCCCTGCGCGCCCTTCTACGAGCCCGATCCGCGTTTCATCGCCCATCTGCGCTTTTTCGATATCACCCTTTAGAACCGCGATGGCCCATAGGGTGCAATCAGGTCCGCCTGCGCATTGCTCAGCGGCCTGTCCAACACTTGGGGGGCCAGCAATTCGGCCGAGAGCGCCGCCAAGGTCACACCGGAATGCATGACGGCGGTAAACAGCCCCTCCGGCCCACAGGGCCCAATCACGGGCCGCCCGTCCTGCGGAACGGGCCGGTACGCCAGCATAACCCGATCCCACGCCAACGCCGTGCCCGGCACCAACGCCTCCAACCGCGCCAGCGCCTGATCCGCCAGCACATCGGGGCGGCTATCAATCTGCGTGCTGGCGTCCGATTGATGGGCCGCCGCCGTGGGCATCCAGATATGGCCGCCCGAGTCCTGGCGCACCTCACCCTCTGGCGTGACCAGCACATGAGCCAGCATCGGCGGCACTGCACCCGTCCGCATCATCAGCCCCGGACGGTCCAACATGGGCAGCGCCACGCCCAACGGCTCCAACAGCGCGGGGCTGCCATTGCCCGCCGCAACGATCACACGGTCGGCGGGCATCACACCCTGATCGGTCGCGACCCCGCTGACCCTGCCCGCAGTCGTTGCAATCCCGCGGACAGGCACGCCAATGATCCGGCGCACTCCCGCCAGCAGGTTCTGCGCCGTGGCCCTCGGCTCCGCCACCCCTTCGATGGCAAAGCGCAACGCGCGCGCCGGGGCCACGACATGCGGCTCTAACTCAGAAAACCCATCCTGATCAATGATATCCACGTCATAATTCAAGTCGCTCAGCGCTTTGAATTGCTGATCAAACCCCGCGCCCTCCTCCTCCCAACACAGCGCTCCGCTCCAGTTCAGGGGCACGTCCAAGCGCCGCCACGCCTCCAGCCCCGCCGCGCGCAACCGAAAGTGATCCGCATCCAGATAAAAGCTCGCATTGATCCAGCCAAAAGATCCCGCTGTCGCCCCGACACCCGACGACATCACCGTCACGTCAGCGCCCGAAGTGCTCAAGCTGCGAGCAAGCGCAGCACCGATGATGCCCGCCCCGATAATCACCACTTTCATATGCTTGCCCTCCGTTTCGGCCCACCCTAGGCTGCGGCCATGAACGCGCAAGAGATCATTGACCACCTTGGGCTGACGCCCCATCCCGAAGGCGGGCATTACCGGCAAACCTGGGTTGCGGAAAATGACGGGCGGCCTACCGGCACCTGCATCTATTTCCTGCTGGGCAAGGGCGAGGCCAGCCATTGGCACAAGGTGGATGCCACCGAGATTTGGCTCTTTCACGCGGGCGATCCGCTGATTCTGTCGCTCAGCGCCGATGATACAGGGCCCGCCACCGACCACCTGCTGACGCCAGACCTGACGCAGGGCGCACCACAGATCATCGTGCCCGAAGGACACTGGCAGGCCGCACGCAGTACCGGCGCCTATACGCTGGTCAGCTGCACGGTCTCCCCCGGATTTCAGTTCGACGGGTTCACGCTGGCGCCCCCCGGTTTCGACATCCCGCGCTAGGGCGCAGGCACGCTCAGCGTCCCGCCCGACACCGCCGCCCGCACCCCGGTCGTACCGGGGCAAGAGGTCGGCAAGCCGCGCGCCACGCGCACCGCGAGATAGGCAAAGGCCTGCGCCTCCAGCATATCGCCGTCAAGGCCCACATCCTCCACCGGCATCACCGGGCAATCAAGCGATACCGCCAGCATCCGCATCAGCACCGGATTGTGCCGCCCCCCACCCGTGACCAGAACGCGGGACGGGGCGCGCGGGCAATGCTGCATCGCCTCGGCCACACCCGCCGCACACATGGCCGTCAGGGTCGCGGTGGCATCGGCATCGCTCAACTCGGCAACGAGGCCGACCATCTCCGCAAAATCGTTCCGGTCCAGGGACTTGGGCGGAATACGGGCAAAATACGGCTCGGCCAGAAACAGCTCCAAGGCACCGGTCTCGACCGTCCCCTTGGCCGCGATGGCCCCACCCGCATCATAAGGCACGCCCAGGCGGGCCTGTACCAGATCGTTGATCGGCGCATTGGCAGGCCCGGTGTCAAAGGCAAGCAAGGCGCCGTCCTCTTCGGGCCGGTCAAAACCCGGGTCCACCCAGGTGATATTGCCCACACCGCCAAGGTTTAAAAACGCCACCGGGGCATCCGCCCCGAACCACTTGGCACAGGCGAAATGAAAAAACGGGGCCAGGGGCGCGCCCTCCCCGCCCAGCTCCACATCTGCCGACCGGAAATCCCAGACCACTGGCACGCCAAATGCCTCCGCCAACGCCGCCCCATCACCCAATTGCAACGTGCCCTGCGCACGGGGCGCGTGGGCAACCGTCTGGCCATGAAACCCGATCAGATCAACCTCGGCAAACTGGCCCAAAAGCTGGCGATGCGCGTCCATCACCACGTCTGTCGCGGGCGCCAAAACGTCGCCATGCCAGTGGCCCAACGCGGCGTGCAAAACGCCCCGCTGCTCTGCCGAATAGCTCAGATATTCCGCCGGGCCAAAGCCCTTGATCGTGACGCCATCGGTCTCGATCACCGCCGCATCCACCCCGTCCAGCGACGTGCCCGACATCGCGCCCAGTGCCCGAATGACCGCACCCTTTTGCCTGACCTTATCCATGGCCTTTTCCTTTGCCCCAACCCCCCGTATAGACTGCGCGCGAAGGCTTCCAAGGACAAGCACAATGACGTATGCCCCCCGCTCCGAATTCCTGCACGTGATGCAATCTCGCGGCTTTCTGGCCGACTGCACCGATATGCAGGGGCTGGACGAATTGCTGCTGTCTGGTCCGCAATCGGCCTATATCGGGTTCGATGCCACGGCCAAGTCGCTGCATGTGGGCTCGCTCATCCAGATCATGATGCTGCGCTGGTTCCAGAAAACCGGGCACCAGCCAATCGTATTGATGGGCGGCGGTACGACAAAAGTTGGCGACCCCTCGTTCCGCGCTGATGAACGGCCTCTACTTGGACCAGAGCAGATCGATGCCAATATTGCCGGAATAAGGAAAGTTTTTACATCTTATATCGAATTTCAAGGAAGCTATGACAACGAAAGCTGGTATAAAGTTGGCGAAGACAAACGGGCTTATTTGATCAACAACGCCGAATGGCTCGATGGCTTGAACTATCTCGATTTCCTGCGCGACATCGGCAGGCATTTCTCGATCAATCGGATGCTGTCGTTCGAAAGCGTCAAATCCCGGCTCGACCGCGAACAATCGCTGTCCTTCCTCGAATTCAACTACATGATCCTGCAAGCCTATGATTTCATGGAGCTTCACCGCCGCTATGGCTGCATCCTGCAAATGGGCGGCTCGGATCAATGGGGCAATATCATCAACGGGATCGACCTGACGCGTCGCGTGATCGAGGGCGAAGTGTTCGGTCTCACCTCGCCCTTGCTGACAACGTCTGACGGCAAGAAGATGGGCAAATCACAAGCGGGGGCCGTGTGGCTGAACCCCGACATGCTGTCGCCCTACGAATTCTGGCAATTCTGGCGCAACACCACGGATGCGGATGTGGGGCGCTTCCTCAAGCTCTACACCGAACTGCCGCTGGATGAATGCGACCGCCTTGGCGCGCTTGAGGGGTCCGAAATCAACGAGGCCAAGGCGCGGCTGGCCACCGAAGTCACCACGCTTTTGCACGGGGTCGACGCCGCCGCCGCCGCCGCCGACACAGCACGCGAAGTGTTCGAAAAGGGCGGCGTGGGTGATGACCTGCCCACCCTGACACTGAGTGCTGCGGATATCGGCGACGGGATCAGCATCGTGCAGTTGATCGTCAAATCGGGCCTTGCCGGATCAGGCAAAGAGGCCAAACGCCTGATCGCCGAAGGCGGTGCACGTCTGAACGATGAACCGCTGGGCGACGCCGGATTGATGATCGACGCAGGCGCGCTGTCTGCGCCGCTGAAACTGTCGGCAGGCAAAAAGCGGCACGCGCTGGTGCAACTGGGCTAAGGCTTTCAAAAAAGTAAACGCGCGCCGTCAAACCTTAACGGCGGGCGTTTATGACCGAATGGTTAACGCGCGGCGGGTGCCTAAAACGTACATTTTGCCCCCTTAACTGCTCATTGCTTGAAAATCAGGGCCGATCCCGGCGATCCGAGCCGGTCAAAACGTACAGACCTGGAATGAAACTGCTCATTTCACGGCGCACTGGGCACCGCACGCTGCGTTAACCCATGCGTGCCAAAACCGCCCGCGCCGCCCGAAGCCCCGGCGCTTCGCCCCCACGCCCCAGCTTGTCCATCGTCTCGTTCATCGCGGCCAACTGTCCGCTCGGATCGGCCAAAAGGGCCTCCATCGCCGCCACGACATTGGGCACGGTAAAGTCCTTGCCAATCACTTCTGGCACCACCCGGCTGTCCGTCACGTGGTTGATCAGACTGCCCGTATCCGTGGTCACCATGCGACTGATAATCGCCCGGCTGAGCCAATGCAGATCAAAGGCGCTGACCATCGGTGTGCCCGCCGCCGCCAGCTCCAGCGCGACGGTGCCAGAGGTGGCCAGTGCCACATCCGCCGCCCGGAACGCCGCCCGTTTTTCCGCCAATCCCGCCTGCAATTCCATGCCGCGCGGGTCCAACACAACGGGCTGCACGGGCCAGTCTTTCACCTGCTCCTGCACCAGCCCCGCCACCGCCTCAGCGGCCGGCAAAATCATCCGCATCCCCGGTCGGTTTGCCGCCAATTTTCCTAACGTTTCGCCGAAAACCGGGCCCATGCGCGCAATCTCTCCGCGCCGTGATCCGGGCAAAACCAGGATCAGCGGTTCGGCCCCTTCAAGCCCATATTTCGACCGGAAATCAGCCACTTGCGTGCCGCTGGCCTGCGGCACTGTCGCCGCCGGATGGCCCACAAAATCGCACGCCATCCCTTCGGCTATCATGTAGGGCGGCTCGAACGGAAACAGCGCCAGAACATGGTCGATCATCGCCGCCATCTTCTTGGCACGCCCCGGCCTCCAGGCCCATACGGTTGGGGCCACATAATGCACCGTGCGGACGTCCGACCCCGCCTTGACCAGCTTGGCCACGCGCAGCGAAAAGTCGGGGCTGTCGATGGTGATCAGCACATCCGGCTTGGTGTCGATTACCGCCTGCGCGGTTTCGGCAATCCGGCGTTTGAGGTGGAAATATTTGGGCAGCACCTCGGCAATGCCCATCACGCTCAATTCGGACATGTCAAAGCGCGAGGTCAGCCCATGTGCCTGCATCTGCGGCCCACCAATTCCGGCGAATTCCACATCCGGCGCAAGTGTCTTGAGACCCGCCATCAACGCGCCCCCCAGCGCATCGCCAGAGGGCTCGCCAGCGACAACAAAAACCCTCAGCGCACCCACAGGTACAGGCCTGCATCATTAAGGATCTGGATTACCCGGGCACGGTCCAAAACCAAGACGCCACCCGCCACAATTACGATGCCGCCAAGCCCTGCTGAAACCGCATTCCGTGCGGTCTGTGGGCCAATAGTTGGCAGATCGACGCGGATGTCCTGATCGGGCTTTGGCCCCTTGAATAACAAAGGCTTAGCGCCCTCACCCGACAGCCAATCAGCGGCCTCGCCCAGCATGTCGCCTGCCATGTCCATCAGCCCCGACACCGGATCACCATCGCCCAAAAGTGGCGGCGCAGACCTGCCCAAGCCGACCAACATCGCGTCCGTTCCAGAAGCATCCTCGCGCGCCCGGACGGAGCCGTTTTGCACCACGCACGCCTGGCCCAGATCGGCAGCCCCCTGCGCGGCCAAGACGCGCAGGGCAACGGCCACATCCGCCTCCGCGCCGTCACCTGGCCTGGTGGTGGTCAACACCCCCACAGGCGGGATCAGATCAGGGGCCAAGGCGTGAGCCGCCCGCACCGCAAAACCCGCCTGTTCAAACACTCCAATAGCCGCGCGCAAAGCGCCGTCCTCTCCCGATCCCAAGGCAGCCGCGAGCACCGGAACCAAGGGCATCGTGGCCGCGTCAATCTGACTGGGATCAAGCTGGGGGCGGTCAATGGCGCCGCAAAAGCAAACCTCCGTGACCCCCTTTTTTTTCAACGTATTCAGAAAGGTACCCAGACGCTCAATCCGAAAGGACAGATCGACGGCCAGCCCCTCGGGCACGTGTCCCTCCAGCGTGCAAACCACAGGCACAACCGTTTGTGCCGCCGCTACAGCAGCAGGCAACGCGCCCCGCCCTGCAATCAGCGCCAGCATCAGCGCGGCGTCAGGAACGAACGGTCGCTGTCGCCCATGACAAAGGCTACAATCTCGCGCACGTAATCGCTGTCGGTTTCGCGGCCCAGACGCTCGGCCCGATCATGGAACGTGCCGTCGCCCTGTGCCAGCATCTGAAACGCAGCCCGCAGCGCCGTGATGTCGGACCGGGCAACGCCGCGCCGTTTCAACCCAACAAGGTTCAGCCCATCCAATTCGCCGCGCGGCGCCTGAACCAGCCCATAGGGAATCACATCATTTGTGACCATGGTGACAGCGCCGATGATGGCCCCGCGCCCGATGCGAACAAACTGATGGATACCAGACAAACCACCGACGATTACATCGTCCTCAAGGCGGCAATGCCCTGCAATCGCTGCAGAATTCACCACAATAACCCGGTCACCGATATGAGCATCATGCGCGATGTGGCAGCCCGCCATAAAGAGACCGTCATCGCCGATCCGTGTTACGCCGCCCCCGCCCTCGGTGCCGCAATTCATCGTGACGTGCTCGCGGATCCGGTTGCGCGCGCCGATCTCGAGGCGGCTGGCCTCGCCCTTGAACTTCAGGTCCTGCGGCACCTCGCCAATGACGGCGAAAGAGAACACAACCGTGCCTGCGCCAATGCTTGTGTGACCGGTCACGACCACATGGCTTTTCAGTTCAACCTCGGGACCAATGACCACGTTTGGACCGACCACGCAAAACGGACCGATCCGGGCCGTCGGGTCAATCTGTGCACCCGCTTCGATCACCGCAGAGGGATGTATCGCTGCATCACTCATGTGTTGGACATATCCATCATGGCCGTAAATTCAGCCTCGCAGGCCATTTCGCCAGAAACCTCCGCCAGGCCGGAAAATTTCCAAACCTTGCTGCCGGCCTTGCCGCGCGTGGTGGTCAGCTTCAGCTCAAGCACGTCGCCCGGGACAACCATGCGGCGAAATTTGCATTTGTCGATGGCCATGAAATAGACCAGCATTTCCTTGTCGACCATATCGAGCGCGGTGCCCACCATCACGGCGGCCGTCTGCGCCATTGCCTCGACGATGGTGACGCCGGGCATGATCGGTTTGCCGGGGAAATGGCCCTGAAAGTGGGGCTCGTTCATCGTGACATTCTTGATGCCGCGGGCCGAATTGCAGCCGTCAATATCGACAACCTTGTCCACCAGTAGGAAAGGATAGCGATGCGGCAGGATGCGCTGGATCAGCCCGATATCTGCGGTCAAAAGCTCGTTGGTCATGGTCTGCTCCGGCCTTGTTCTGTGGTCTTTTCGTCTGGTCCTGCCTAGCAAGGCACGGGGCCTGCCGCAAGTCGGCGCTACTCTGCTGGCGCGTCCGTGCCGTCGCCCAGAACGTCGTCTATCCGCTCGACTGCGCGGGCCGTAATGTCGATCGCATTTGCACTGATAAAGACGCTGCGCCGTTCCAGGATCACCGCAGCCCCGGCCTCGCGCATGATCGCCTCAAGGACGGGTGCCGCAGCGGTCAGGAACCGGCCCCGGCTCTCTTCCAACTGGTTGGCAATGGCGCGGCTTTGGGCCTCGCGATCGCGGCGAATGGTCTGCACCCTTGCATCAAAGGCATCGGCCAGTGTGCGAAACTCTTCGGGCGTCAAATCGGGGCGCTGCGCGGTCAGGTTTTTTTCTTCTGCCTCAAGCTCGGCTTCAAGCGTGCGGTTTTCGTCAGCTAGGGCACGTGTCTGAGCCTCGATGTCTCGAACGACGCGCTTGCCAAAGGCGCTTTCGCTATAGAGCCGGTCACTGTCAATCGTCAGAACCGGGCTGCGCAGGTCTTGAGACAAAGCCGCGCCCGCCCCGATAACCAGGGCGAGCGCGAGAAGAACAACACGCGCGGGATGCCACATCGGACCAGCCCGCATGCGATCAGAACGTCGTCGACAGCGTCAGGTCAAAGGTCTGCTCTTGGTCGAAGTCTTCTTTGCGCAGGGCGTTGGTGAAGTTGAAGCGCAACGGCCCGACAACCGTATCCCACAGGATCGACACGCCGATCACGTGACGGAACGATCCGCCTTCTCCAACCACGCTGCCACCGGCCAGATTGACATCAGACAGATCCCACAGGTTACCCACGTCGTAAAACACTGCGCCACGAATGCCATATTCCTCGGGCAGACCTACAGGAAATTCCGCCTCGAACCGCGCTGCCACATAGATGTTGCCGCCCAACGGATCTGAATCCCCAGACCCGGAATTGTCACGCGGACCGATACCGCCGGGCTCAAAGCCCCGCAAAATACTTGGGCCAACAGCGAAGCGGTCAATGGTGCGGTTTGTGCCCCCGGACCAGGCCAACAGGCCCCCTTCCAGAGACGCTCGCAAGGTGACTTCTTCGCTGAACACACGGCGCTGGCCAACCACTTTGGCGGTGGTACGGATGTATTCGGAATCGCCACCCAGACCTGCAAAATCCTGGCTGAACTCAAGCAGCACACCGGCATTCGGGTTCAGCCCGCTGTTGCGCGAGTCGTAGCTGTAGGTATAGCCAAGCGCCGAGCTGAATTGTTCGCCCGCGTCGATTTCGTTCTGCACAACCGTGCCATGCTCGATCGGATCCCGCGCCAACACTTCGTTGGAACGCGCCGTATAGCGGAGTTCAAGCCGCCCGTTTTCACTGACCGGAAAGGTCAGCGAGGGGCTGAACACCAGTGCTTCACTGTCATAGTTGGCAAAGCTGCTGTCGCTTTCGCTGTATTGCAGGTTCAAACCAAAGGCCACATCGCGCCCCAGCAAGGACGGTTCGACAAAGCGGATACCATAGCGTTCCGCATCTTCGGCAGTCGAAAAAGTCAGACCAAGCGTTTGACCACGACCGAGAAAGTTCCGCTCTGTGAAGCTAACCGCGAGGCCAAACCCGTCATTGACCGAGTATGAGCCACCAAAGTTCAACGAGCCTGTAGGCTTCTCTTCGACATCAACGTCAATCACGACCTGATCCGGCCGCGACCCTTCGCGGGCGTTCACATTGGAAGAGGCAAAGAAATCAAGCACGCGGATCCGTTCGGCCGCATCGCGGATTTCGCGCGGGTTAAACGGGTCCCCCTCAGCGATTTTGAACTGGCGACGCAGCACGTTGTCCAACGTCGTGGTGTTGCCCTCGATGTCGATACGCTCGACAAAGACGCGCGGGCCACGGCTGAGGATCAGTTCCACATCCAGGGTCAGATCGCGATCATTGCGGATCACACGTGGCTCGACCCGCAGGAAATCAACGCCTTCGCGTTGGCCCTGCACTTCAAGGCGGGCCACTTCGGCCTCGACCAGAGTGGGCGAATACACCACTCCGGGCCTGACCTTTATCAACTCTTCATAAGCGTCTGCATCAACCTCAGGAAGATCACTGCTGACCGTTACCTCACCAAAACGAAACTGCTGGCCTTCCTGCACATTGAACACAAGGAAAAAGCCATCCCGCTCCTCGGTGAGTTCGGCATTGCTGCTAAGCGTCCTGAAATCGACATAGCCGCGCGAGAAATAGAAGTCCCGCAGCACTTGCTTGTCGAACTCGATCCGGTCCTCGATCAGGGTGTCCGAGCGGATGAGCGCCCGAAACAGGCCCGCCTGTTTGGTTTGCAGCACGCGGCGCAGACGGCGATCGGAAAAGACACGGTTTCCGACAAAGCTCAGACGCTCAATCTCGACCACGTCGCCTTCAAAAATCTCAAAAATCAGATCAACACGATTGTCCGCACGGCGGATGATCCGGGGCGTCACGCGCGCCGCGATGCGCCCCTGCGTGCTGTACGCTTCGGCGATGGAGCTGGCGTCGCGATCCGCTTGGGCGGGGCTAAAGACGCGCCGTTCCTGACTTTGGACGATGGCGCTGAGCGCTTCGTCGTCAAGCCGCCGGTTGCCTTCAAAGGTCACTCGGTTCAGCGTAGGAAGTTCGACCACGGTAATCAGCAGGCGTGATCCTTGCGGTTCGACTTCGACACTTTCGAAAAGTCCGCTGGATTGCAGGTTCTGCAAAGCGTCATTGACCTGACCCGCCGTGACCGTCTGGCCCGGTGCGATTCCAGCGCGGGTAATGATTGCGGCATCACCGACGCGCGCGTTCCCCTCCACTGAAATCGTCGTAAACCGGAATTGCTGGGCGAAGGCGGTGGCGCTTTGCCCCATCCAAGCCACTGAAACCAGTGCAAAAAACAGTACCGCTCGCAGGGCAGTGCGGTGGTCAATGTGCAGCATGCCGCCCGCGCCCCTCATCCCCAGTCCCATGGTGTATCCCCACGTGTTCAGACATCTAATACAGATGTGAGTAACGGGATTGCGAGGGCTTGTCAAAAGCACAAAAACCCGCGCCTAGGCGCGGGTGACAGATGTGTGACTGTGGATAAGTTTTGGCCTAGAGGCTGCCCAACCAGGCACCTGCCCCAAGGGCTGCTGCCAGCGTCGCGGCATAGAGCACGCGGTCAGAATTCAGCAACATAAGAAGGCTCAGGCCCCGGTATCCGCTTTGAAGTGTTTGCATGGTCTCAATCCTTTGGTTGGATTGAAACTAGACCCAGATTGCGGCCCCAACTTGGACCAACTGTGGCAACACTGTGGCAAAGCGCACATATACCGCCTCAGGGGCAGAAAAGATCATTTCCAAGCGCGAAGACCATCAATGTCAGCACCATCGCAAGCCCCGCTGTCATAAGGATGCGCAACGCACCATCGCTGGGCGGACGGCCCGTGACCGCCTCATAGGCGTAAAACACCAGGTGCCCGCCATCCAGTGCGGGAATGGGAAAGAGGTTCAAAAGACCGACAGCCGTTGAAAGGACAGCGATAAACCAGACAAAGCTTTGCGCCCCCTGGCTGGCCATCGTGCCCGACACCTGTGCGATGCCGATGGGCCCCGACAGATTACAGGTGCTGATAGAGCCGGTGATCATATGCCCCAATCCTGAGATGGATCCGCTGATGATCCGCCATGTTTGGGCCACACCGCCGGTGATGGCCGCACCTACGCCGGGGGATTCGGTTGCCGGTTCAAAGGCATTGGCACTCGCAACACCAATCCGCCACTGGGTGGCAAACCCGCCCTCGGGTTGCGGTTCGTCGACCCGTTTGGGGGCCAGAACTTTCTCAATCACGTCACCGTCGCGCCAAACGCTAAGCGCCAGGCTGCGCCCGTCAGACCCTTCGACGGCCACCACCAATTGCCCAAAGGCATAGACCGGCTCGCCGTCCACGGCCACGATCACATCGCCCGATTGCAGGCCCGCGGCCAATGCCGCGCTTTGCGGGCTGACCGAACTGACCATCGCGGGGCGCAGATACGGCCCCTGCACCACCTGTCGGCTGCCATCGCGCTCGACCGTGTAGTCAAAGATCGGTGTGGGCGGCAGGCTGTTCATCAGGTCGCCATAAGCGGGGTCTTCGATGCTGGGCACGGGCACGCCGTTGATCTCAAGGATCACGTCACCGACCTGCAACTCTTGCACTTCGGTGGGCATCGGGCGCAACTCGCCCACGGTCAGCGGATCGCGCGTAACGCCGTTAGTGTAGCCGACGATGGCAAAGACCAGAATAGACAGGGCAAAGTTGAACACCGGGCCCGCCGCGACGGTAGCCGCCCGCGCCCACAATGGGGCGCCGTGCATTGTGGCGCGCAAGCGCACCGGGTCGGCCTCAGCTTTGGCCATCGCCGCCTCATCCTTGCCGGATGCGGCATTGGCGTCGCCTGCGAATTTCACATAACCGCCGAAAGGCAACGCCGCGATCTGCCAACGGGTGCCGCGCTTGTCCATCCGGCTCCAGATCACGGGGCCGAACCCGATGGAAAACACATCCGCCTGAATGCCGGACCAGCGGCCCACGATATAGTGGCCGTATTCATGGATCGCGACGATCACGCTGAGCGCCACGACAAAGAAAAAGATGGTCCAGGCAAGGCCGCCAAAGGCGGGAATGAGGGCCGCAATATCCAAAGTGTTATCCTGCTCGTTGCTGTATCGCGCTGCGCGCCGCGTTTCTGGTGATGTGGTCCGCAGCCACGACGTTATCAAGGGTCATTGGGGCATCAATATGGCTAGGGTCGGTGTCGGTCAGAACCTGATCAACCACCTCCGCCATGCCGGGGAAAGACAAGTGTCCCGCGATAAACCCGTCCAGGGCCGTTTCCTTAGCCGCGTTGAACACGGCACCCGACAGCCCGCCCCGCTCCATCACTTCGCGGGCAAGACGCAAGGCGGGCCAGCGGACGTCGTCGGGTGCGCGGAAGGTCAGCGCGCCGATCTGGGCCAGGTCAAGCCGTTCGACAGGAAGGCTCTTGCGGGCGGGCCAATGCAGCGCATAGCCGATGGCGTGACGCATATCCGGCGGCCCCACATGAGCCATCAGCGCACCGTCCTTGAAGCCGACCATGGCATGGATCATCGATTCGGGATGCACCAACACTTCGATCTGGTCAGGGGACACGCAAAAATATTCCCGTGTTTCAATGAGTTCCAGCGCCTTGTTGAACATGGACGCACTGTCGATGGTGATCCGCTGACCCATGTCCCAATTGGGATGGGACGACGCCTCGGCCAGGGTGGCACCCGCCAGTTTTTCCATGGGCCAATCGCGGAACGCCCCGCCCGAAGCGGTGATGATGATCCGCTCCACCGCATCCATATCCTCACCCACGAGGGCCTGAAACACGGCGGAATGCTCGCTGTCGACCGGCAATACACGGGCGTTGTGATCCTTGGCGGTTTGCAGGATCAGGCCCCCCGCACAGACCAGCGATTCCTTGTTGGCCAGCGCCAATGTCGCCCCTTGTTGCAGGGCACATATTCCTGGTGCCAGGCCCGCCGCGCCCACAATAGCCGACATCACCCAATCGGCCGGACGGCACCCCGCCTCTGTGAGGGCCGCCTGCCCCGCTGCTGCCTCGACGCCCGAACCAGACAACGCCGCGCGCAGGTCATCCAGGCGCGCCTCATCTGCCGTGACGGCCACGTCGGCGTTCAGACGGATCGCATCATGCGCCAACACTTCAATATTCGACGCACCGGTCAGCGCCACCACGTCATAGGCTTCTGGATCGCGCGCAATAAGATCAATGGTATTCTGACCGATGGAGCCTGTGGCCCCAAAGATCGACACCCGCCGCGTCACAGCACGCCCCCGGGAAACCCCACGACCTGGCCCAGCATCAGCAAGAACACCGACGCGCCCAGCATCCCATCAAAGCGATCCAACACACCACCGTGGCCCGGGATCAGGTCCGAACTGTCCTTGACGCCCATCTTGCGCTTCAGCGCGCTTTCGGAAATGTCGCCCATCTGGCTGGCCATAGACAGCGCAACGGATACCCCGATCAGTTGCAGGCTGGCCTCGGTGTTGATGGCAAAGATGGCCCCGACAATGCCTGCCCCGATCCAGCCAGCCACCGTGCCTGACCATGTTTTCTTGGGGCTGACACGGGGCCAGAATTTGGGCCCACCAATCATGCGCCCAGCAAAATAGCCCACTACATCCGTGACCACGACCACCAGAACCAGCCACACCATCCAGCCAAAACCCAGATCGTCACGCACATTCATCATGCCAAAACCCGCCATCAGTATCAGCACGGTAAAGGTCATGTATGTCGCGCGGTTCCGCTCCAACTGTCCAAAGCCGACCATCGCGGGCGCCAACAACAAAGGCAGGGCAAAGCCTGTCGGCAAATAGATGGCCAACAGCAGAGCCGCGCCCGAAACAGCGCCCAATTGCAAGGCCAGCGGGCGGTTCAGGGGCACCAACATGCGCGCCAATTCCCAAACCATTAACCCGCAGACCAGCGACACCAGCACATGAAAGACGTCCCCGCCCATCCATATGCCCCAAACGCCCACCAGCACCATGATCAGGCCAGACCCCATGCGCGTGGCCAGGTCAGACCATTTTTCGGGTTTCTCGCTCATGGTTTGACCCCTCCGAACCGGCGATCGCGCCCGCCATAGTTCTCGCACAGCGCGGTGAATTCCGCGCGCCCGAAATCCGGCCAGAGCGTGTCGATAAACTCGTATTCCGCATACGCCGATTGCCACAGCAGAAAGTTGGAAATGCGGGCCTCGCCGCTGGTGCGAATGACCAGGTCAGGATCTGGTAAAACATAAGTATCCAAATACTTTGGAAGCGTTTCTTCATCCACCGTTTCCGGATCCAGCTTGCCCGACGCCACGTCTTCGGCCAGCCGTTTGGTGGCGCGCGCCACCTCGTCGCGGCCGCCATAGTTCAGGGCAATGGTCAGATGCACGCTGGTATTGTGCGCGGTCAGCGCCTCCAACTCGTCCATGAGCGCGATCAGTTTTTTGTCCAACCGCACCCGATCTCCAATGAACCGCACACGCGCGCCGAATTCGTTCAGCGCGCGGGCCTCTTTGGTGATGTAGCGGCGAAAAAGGCTCATCAGGCCCGCAACCTCGACCTGGGTGCGTTTCCAGTTCTCGGTCGAGAAGGCAAAGATCGTCAGATATTCGACACCGATATCGGGACAGGTTTCCACCACTTCGCGGACCCGGCGGGCACCGGCATGGTGACCAAACAGGCGCGGCCGCCCCCGTTGCGTCGCCCAACGGCCATTGCCGTCCATAATGATGGCGACGTGACGCGGGCCGGTATGTGCGGGGTCAGCGATGGTGTGATCCTTGGGGTTGTTTTACGAAAAAACGTCGCTGGCAGAAATGTGGTCAACCGTTTCCATCCGGGGCTCCGCCCTTCCACAGGCAGAAAAGGCCCCCGGACGTTTTCCAATCAGGCCTGTTAGACCTGCATGATCTCGGCTTGTTTGGTTTCAAGCGCTGCATCAATCCCCTTGATGGCCGCGTCGGTCATATCCTGAACCTCGCCTTCCCACAGCTTCTGGTCATCCTCGGACATACCGTCAGCCTTGGCCTTCTTGATCTGGTCCATGCCGTCGCGGCGCACATTGCGGATACTCACGCGGGCGTTTTCAGCATAGCTTCCCGCGACCTTGGTCAATTCGCGGCGGCGCTCTTCGTTCAGTTCGGGGATGGGCAGCATGATGATGGTGCCGTTGAGCTGCGGATTGATGCCCAACCCGCTTTCACGGAGCGCCTTTTCCACCTTGTTCACAAGGCCCTTGTCCCAGACGTTGATGGTCACCATGCGCGGTTCCGGCACGTTGACGGTGCCCACCTGGTTGATCGGCGTCATGGAGCCGTAGGCATCCACCATCACCGGCTCAAGCATGGAAGCCGACGCACGGCCCGTGCGCAGCGAGGCAAATTCGGTCTTGAGGTTCACCATTGCGCCGTCCATGCGGCGCTGAAGGTCGTCTGTATCCAGCATGAAGTCGTCTGACATGCGTTTTCCCCGTATTCATTATGTGGACGATGGCCGGTTTTCACCCGGTATAAATCATCGCAGGTGCGGATGGCCAGCAGGAGTTGTGCAGGCCTTGCTTAGTCAGCCCTGCACCCGTGTGTAAGTTCCCTCGCCCGCCAGAATGCCCCGGAACCCGCCGGGCTCATCCAGCGAGAAGACGATGATGGGAAGGTTGTTGTCGCGGGCAAGCGCGATGGCGCTGGCATCCATCACGCCCAGACGCTTGGCCAACACGTCATCATAACTGACCGTGTCATAACGCACCGCGTCGTCGTGCTTGGCCGGGTCTTTGTCATAGACGCCGTCGACCTTGGTGCCTTTGAAAATCGCTTCGCAGGACATTTCGTTGGCTCTCAGGGTCGCCGCCGTGTCGGTGGTGAAGTACGGATTGCCCGTCCCGGCGGCAAAGATGCAGACCCGCTTTTTCTCTAGATGGCGCACGGCGCGGCGGCGTATATAGGGCTCGGCCACCTCGTTCATGGTGATGGCGCTGATCACGCGGGTGTGGATTTTCAGGCCCTCAAGCGCCGATTGCATCGCCAGCGCATTCATGACCGTTGCAAGCATCCCCATATAGTCGGCGGTTGTCCGCTCCATGCCCTGGGCAGATCCTTGCAGCCCGCGAAAGATATTGCCGCCACCGATGACCATGCAAATCTCGACGCCCATATCGTGGACGGATTGGACTTCTCGGGCAATCCGTTCGACGGTTGGCGGGTGCAGGCCGAACCCCTGGTCGCCCATCAAAGCCTCGCCCGAAATCTTCAGCATGACCCGTTTGAAAGTAGCTCCGGTGTCTGTCTCGACCATGGCGTGTCCCCCGCTCTTTGATATTGCGCGCAACCTGTCCTAAAACGGCCCGGTTTTCAATGGACAGAACCACATGATTGCCGACCTGATCGCATCTTTGCGCCCCGACGCGCCCGTTCTGATTGCCGGGCCGACTGCGTCTGGCAAATCCGCGCTGGCGCTGGCCATCGCCGAGGCGCAGGGCGGTGTCATCGTAAATGCAGATGCAAGCCAGGTTTATGACTGTTGGCGGGTGCTCACGGCCCGCCCCTCAGCCCAAGAAGAGGCGCGCGCACCGCATCGGCTTTATGGGCACCTGCCCTATGACGCGCCCTATTCCACCGGGCACTGGCTGCGCGAGGTTGCGCCCATTCTTGGTACCGAACGAGCCATCTTTGTGGGCGGCACGGGCCTCTACTTTACCGCGCTGACCGAAGGGCTTGCCGAAATACCGGCCACACCTGCCGCTGTGCGGACGCAAGCCGACGCGATGGACCTCAATGACATGCGTGACGCACTCGACGCGTCGACGGCCAAGCGCATCGACCTGGCCAATCGCGCCCGGGTGCAACGCGCCTGGGAGGTTCTGCACGCCACAGGCCGGGGCCTTGCCGATTGGCAGGACGACAAGACCGAGGCGATCCTGCCGCGTGGCAGCTATACCGGCATCGTCATGGACAGCCCCAAGGATTGGCTAACCCCGCGCATCGAACAGCGCTTTGCCCAGATGCTGGATCAAGGGGGGCTGGAAGAGGCACGCACCATGCAAGACCGCTTTGACCACGGGCTGCCATCGTGTCGCGCCATCGGGGTGGCAGAGGCGATGGGTGTGCTTAATCAAACCCTGTCGCGCGCCCAAGCAATTGAGGCCGCCACCATCGCCACCCGGCGCTATGCCAAACGGCAACGGACCTGGTTTCGCGCTCGGATGGGCGACTGGCACTGGGTCCCCTCTGCAACGCTTGCCGAAAAATGACTATTTCCGCTTAGCTGCTCGAATTTTCCATGCAAAAATGGGATTGAGTTGATCAAAGCGAACATTGTCATGTCTTTGCCACCCATCCACGTCTCTACACTGTCGCAATGGACAGGCGGTCAGGATTGGCGTCTGACGCTGGCCCATGATCGGCCTGCGCATCTGCTGATCTGGATCACACGGGGCCAGGGTCGGTTGCTTTTGAATGGAACGCGGCGCGGTGTAGGGACGAATAATGCGATCTCTGTACCGCCTCACACGCTCTTTGCATTGGACCTGGGGCGACAAAGCATGGGGCAAGTCGTCGTGATCCCCGACGGGACCGACGTGCGCCTGCCCACCGGTCCACGCCAATTGCGGCTGCGCGACAACACGGCGATTTCGGAACTGGCAGCTTTGTTCGAAGTGGCGCAGCGCGAGGTGAGCCATCCGCGCCCCCTGTCCCAGGACGCGATGGATGCGCATGTCGCGCTGATGTCGGTCTGGCTGCGCCGTCAGATTGCCGAGCCGGAACATCTGCCCTTGGCGATGAACGCCGCCGCCCGACTGAGCGCCGCATTCTGCGCCCGGGTCGTCGATCATCACCGCGAGGGCCTGTCGATGGCCGATCATGCCGCCGCACTCGACGTGACGCCCACACACCTGACGCGCGCCTGCAAGGCGGCCACGGGCAAAACGGCCGCCGATCTGCTGACCGAGCGGGTGCTTTATGCCGCGCGGGTCGCATTGATTGAAACGACCGTGCCCGTTCAGGATGTGGCGCGCCATCTGGGCTTTGGATCGGCGGCTTACTTTACCCGGTTCATGCAGCAACATACCGGGCAAACCCCGACTGCCCTGCGCCGCAGCGCCGGACCAGAGGGCAACACATTGCGCCGCCAAAACTGACGGCAAAGCAGGCAATGTCGTAAATGCGATAACCAAATGTCGCAAACAGGCGACGATTCATCCACGCTCACCGTTGACCTGTGGCTTTATCTGTTGCCTCATGGACCTATCGTAATTTTTGAGACAGTCAGTCCATCCCGATTGCACCAGCGCGCAGGTGGCAGGACTGACGGAAAAGGATGGGGACAACGCACCAGGGGCCACTCCTTTGGGGCGCACCAAGGCAAAACCAAGCACGACACGAAAAATCAGCAAAACGAACTGCGGCCCGGGCATCCGGGCGTCAAAAAATGTGAGGCCCACCAAATGAGGCCCGCACACTCACCGGCAGGAAACTCTGCCACAAGCCACCCAACAGGGGCGACATATGGGACTATTCATTCTTAGACGACTGGGCGTGATGATATTGACGGCCTTATGCCTGACATTCCTCGTCTTCTTTCTGACCAACCTCTATCCAAACCTTGAAAAACTGGCCAAGACCCAAGGCAACTTCCGCATGTCCGAAGAGGAAGTGCAAAGTTGGCTTGAGCCGCGCGGCTTTACCGATCCGATGTTGATCAAATATGGCCGCTGGCTGGGCGTTGTGCCCGGTTGGGTCAACGAGGACGAAGACGGAACTGTAACTGGCAAATGCTTTGCCCCCAACACACCCGAGGACGAACGCTCCAGCTTTTGTGGCGTTATCCAGGGCGATTGGGGCTATTCGCTGGTGTTCAAGGATGATGTCGGCGGTCTGGTGATGACGCGGTTGGCGGCCACAGGCAAGCTGATGGGCTTTGTTCTGTTACTGATGGTGCCGCTGTCGTTGATCGTTGGGGTGCTGGCGGGCATGCGCGAAGGCTCGGGGCTTGACCGGTCACTCTCGACCTTCTCGATCGCCACAACTGCCACACCTGAATACGTGTCGGGGGTTGTGTTCATTGCTCTGCTGGCCTCGTCCAAGTTCGGGGTCTCACCGCTTTTGGCGGAATGGGGCTGGATCGAGGGCAAAACGCTCTTTTCCGGGTCGGCCACCAAGGCCATTGACGACGCGACCTTTGCCAACTTCACCCTGCCGGTGCTGACCATTGCCCTTTATGGCATGGGCTATATCGCGCGGATGACGCGAGCCTCCATGACCGAGGTGATGACGGCGCAATACATCCGCACTGCGCGACTCAAGGGAGTAAGCTTTGGCAACATCGTGATGAAACACGCGCTGCGCAACGCGCTGATCGCGCCGTTCACGGTGATCATGCTACAAATCCCGTGGCTCTTGAATGGGGTCGTGATTGTCGAGACGCTCTTTAACTACAAGGGCTTTGGCTGGCTGCTGGTGCAGGCGGCAGGCAACAATGACATCGAACTTCTGTTGGCCGTCTCGGTCGTCTCTGTGGTCGTGGTGCTGATCACGCAGCTGATATCGGATATCGGCTACGTCTTCCTCAACCCACGCATCCGCATTTCTTAAGGGAGGGCCAGAGATATGGAACCTTTGACGTGGACAGGCGCCGTTGGCCAATTCTTGGACCCGGTCGCCTATGTTTTGGCAATTGTCTTTGCCATCGCCCTGTTGGCGCAAATCGTGCTGAGCGTGGTGACAAGTGGCGCGCGGGTTGTGACCAACCCCGACGGCACACTGAGTTCGGCAGGCGGACCCTATGATCTGGCGGCCTCGGCGGTGCGTTGGATTGGCCTTGCCCTGCTGGTGGTTGCAATCCTCTACATCGGGATCGGCGTTGTCGGTGGGCCCGGTGCAGTGGGTATTGTCGGCGGTATGGCGCAACAATTGCTGCCTGTGTGGATCGCATTGATCGTCACCTTTGTCGTGTCGATCAAGTACAAGCGCAAGCTGGGTCTGTACGGCAAACTCTTTGACAGCACCGTGGGCATGATCGGCTTTGCACTGGTGATGTTCTGGGTGTTTGCCGGCGTGATGGCGGGCGTCTTTGACTGGATCACCACCCATGACAGCCTCAGCCAGGTGTCGGGGATGAAGAACAAAGGCCCGGGCACACCGCTCTTTGGGGCAGAGGACGGCGAATATGCCTGGTATCTGCTGGGCGGTGACAACCTGGCACGCGATGTCTTCAGCCGTCTGTTCAAAGGCGCCTGGGTCGTGGTGCAGATCGCGCCGCTGGCAACGCTTTTTGCTTTTATGGTCGGGATCACCCTCGGCCTGCCCGCCGGATATTATGGCGGACGGCTCGATACGATCCTGTCGTTCTTGGCGAACCTGATCCTCGCCTTCCCGGTTATTCTGCTGTTTTATCTGCTCGTGACGCCGGAGATCGTGGCGACGGGCATTCCCAACTATATGGCAACGGTTCTGTTCGTGTTCCCGCTGGTTTTTGTGGCGGTGCTGCTGAATTCGCGCTTTTACACCCAGCCAAGCCTGCGCACGCCGCTTTTGATTGTGGTGCTGGGTGTGTTGGGTTGGATCTATCTGTCACTGATCTCGGATGCAGGGTCGAAGGTGGCGGTGCTGCCCGAGTTCCTGGACCTCTTTGACATCCCCGCTGGGATACTTGTGGTGTTCGTGTCGGTGGTTTTTGTGAACGCGCCCACGGTCTTTCGGATCGTGCGGGGCCTGGCACTGGACATCAAGACACGGGACTATGTAGCGGCAGCCCAGACCCGGGGTGAAGGCCCCTGGTACATCATGCTGTGGGAGATCCTGCCCAACGCCCGTGGCCCCCTGATCGTGGATTTCTGTCTGCGCATTGGCTACACCACGATCCTCTTGGGCACCTTGGGTTTCTTTGGCCTGGGGCTGGAATCGGAAAGCCCCGACTGGGGCACAACGATCAACACCGGTCGCCAGCTTATTCGGGCCTATGTCCATCCCCTGCTGCCGCCGGCGATCTCGTTGATGACGCTGGTGCTTGGGTTGAACTTGCTGGCCGATGGTCTGCGCGAAGAAAGCCTGAAGGACTAGGTTGAGACGGCGGGACCGGGGGCCAGCCCCCGGACCCCCGGAGTATTTTTGAAGAAAAGAAGCAGGGGGCATCAGACCCCCGACACTCCGACAGGGAGAACATGAGATGGCGAAAACGGATTATGACGGCCCGATCCTTGAGATCGACAAGCTGAGCATTTCCTTCTTTACGCGGCTGCGGGAAATCCCGGCTGTGATGGACTTTTCCGTAACCGTGCAACCGGGTGAGGCCGTAGGCCTTGTGGGCGAGAGCGGCTGCGGCAAATCCACCGTGGCCTTGGGCGTCATGCAGGATCTGGGCAAGAACGGCCGCATCGTCGGCGGTTCGATCAAGTTCAAGGGCCGTGACCTTCAGGAAATGAGCGCCGAAGAGCTGCGTGACATTCGCGGTTCCGAGATCGCGATGATCTATCAGGAACCCATGGCCTCGCTGAACCCGGCGATGAAGATCGGCAAGCAGCTGATGGAAGTCCCGATGATACATGCGGGCATGTCCGAAAAGGAAGCCTATGACCGCGCGCTTCAGGTGGTCACGGATGTGAAACTGCCCGATCCCAAGCGGATCTTGAACAGCTTCCCGCACCAACTGTCGGGGGGGCAGCAACAGCGGATCGTCATCGCCATGGCGCTGATGTCAGAGCCGTCCCTGCTGATCCTGGATGAGCCCACAACCGCCCTTGATGTGACAGTGGAGGCGGCCGTGGTCGAGTTGGTCAAGGATTTGGGCAAGAAATACGGAACCTCGATGCTGTTTATCTCGCATAACCTGGGCCTGGTCCTTGAGACCTGCGACCGCATCTGTGTGATGTATTCCGGCGAGGCGGTGGAACGCGGCAGTATCAAGCAGGTCTTTGACGAGATGCAGCACCCCTATACTCAGGCGCTGTTCCGGTCGATCCCCCTGCCCGGCGCAGACAAGAACGCGCGTCCCCTGGTGGCAATACCTGGCAACTTCCCCCTGCCCCACGAGCGCCCACCGGGCTGCAACTTTGGGCCCCGTTGCGACTACTTTGAAGCGGGCCGTTGTGACGCGGACAAGACGATCAAGATGGCCCCGGCCAATGCTGATGGCAGCCATGAAACCCGCTGTCTGAAGTTCCAAGAGATCAACTGGAACGCCCCGCCCGAACTGGGCGAGGTCAAGACCAAGGGCGCCGTCGGCGATGTCGTTTTGAAAATGGACAACCTCAAGAAGTATTACGAGGTGGCCGCTTCTGCCCTTTTCTCCTCTGGCGAGAAGAAGGTGGTCAAGGCAAACGAGACCCTGAGTTTCGAGGCCCGCGAGTCCGAAACCCTCGCCATTGTGGGCGAATCCGGTTGCGGCAAATCCACCTTTGCCAAGGTTCTCATGGGCCTTGAGACCGCGACGGAAGGCACCATCACCCTAGGCAACAATGCGATCCAGGACATTCCTATCGAAAAGCGCGATACGCAAACCGTGGCCGATATCCAGATGGTGTTCCAAAACCCCTTTGACACGCTGAACCCCTCGATGACCGTGGGGCGGCAGATCATTCGGGCGCTGGAAATCTTCAAGATCGGCAATAACGAGGCTGAGCGTCGCGCGCGGATGCTGGAACTGCTTGATCTGGTCAAGCTGCCCCGCGCCTTTGCCGACCGGATGCCCCGCCAACTGTCGGGTGGGCAAAAACAGCGCGTCGGCATTGCCCGCGCCTTTGCGGGCGACGCGCGCATCGTTGTCGCGGATGAACCCGTCTCGGCCCTTGACGTGTCGGTTCAGGCCGCTGTCACCGACCTGCTGATGGAGATCCAGCGCGAGCACAAGACCACGCTGCTCTTTATCAGCCACGACCTTTCCATCGTGCGCTATCTCAGTGACCGGGTCATGGTGATGTATCTGGGCCATGTGGTGGAATTGGGCAGCACCGATCAGGTGTTTTCGCCCCCCTATCACCCTTATACCGAGGCGCTGTTGTCCGCCGTGCCCATTGCCGACACCAAGGTCGAGAAAAAGCACATCGTGCTCGAAGGCGACATTCCATCGGCGATGAACCCGCCCTCCGGTTGTCCGTTCCAGACCCGCTGCCGCTGGAAATCCGAAGTGCCGGGGGGCCTGTGTGAAAAAGAGGTGCCGCCGGTGCGGATGCTAGCCGAAGGCCATCAGGTCAAATGCCACCTCAGTGACGAAAAACTGGCGCAGATGGAACCCGTCATCAAGATCGCTGCCGAATAAACAAACGGGGCCGCATTACGCGGCCCCTTTCTCATCCTGATTGTGGCGGGTTCAGGCCGCAGGGTTCATCAGGATATAATAATACGTCTGAAGATCAGCGTAGTTCGAGGCCAGGACCCCGCCC
This sequence comes from uncultured Tateyamaria sp., assembly GCF_947503705.1. Classification (GTDB taxonomy): domain Bacteria; phylum Pseudomonadota; class Alphaproteobacteria; order Rhodobacterales; family Rhodobacteraceae; genus Tateyamaria. The sequence goes on from NZ_CANNES010000006.1 coordinate 164,051, forward strand.
AGGTAGCCGATCCAGAACTGCCACCCACGTGGGTTGCTGCGCGCAAAGATCTGGCTCATCACAAAGCCGACCGGCGCAATGGCCACACCCGCGATATAGGCCCCCATTACATAGTTGCCCATGACCATTTGATAGATGGTTATAACGTCCAGCGACGCCAGCACCAGAAGGCCCACATTCATCGCGAAAAGCGTGCCCGCGATACCGCCTGCGAGGCCACCAACGGCGATCATGTCCCAATGCAGGCGGCGTTTTTTCTCGGTTTCCTGAACCAGGTGGTCCTTGCGGTAAGCGCCCGCGCCCGAAACCTCTTGGTTTTCGATCCGCGCAAGGCGTTGTTCAAAGGTGCTTTGGGCGGCGTGGGCCATGGGCGTTATCCTTTTGTCTGTGCGCGGCGAAACCGCGTGTCTGGTACACGCATGACAAGACAAAATGGCGGGATCGTGGCGGCAAAACGCAAATTTTGGGTGCAGCCTTAGCTGCCCCAGATGATTTTCACGTAATTGCGCGTTTCCTTGAAGGGCGGGACACCGTTGTAGCGTTTGACGGCCCCCGGACCGGCATTGTAGGCGGCCAGCGCCAGACGCCAACTGCCAAAGGTCTGGTACTGCTTTTTGAGATAGCGCGCGCCACCTTCGAGGTTCTGGCCCGGGTCTTCGCGGTCCACGCCGAGCGCGCGGGCAGTGGCGGGCATCAACTGGGCAAGGCCATAGGCGCCCTTGTGCGAACGCGCCTTGGAATTCCAGCCGGATTCCTGCTGGACCAGCCTCAAGAACAGGTCTTCAGGCACCCCATGCTTGCGCGCGGCGCGTTTGGCCATGCTGAGGTAAGGGCCGTTATACTTGCCGTTGAACTTGGGGCTTTGGCTGTCCCACTTGGTGGGCGTGATCACCTTGGGAGGCTGCAAGCGGACCGAGTTGGAGTATTGTTTGGAGGCGCGGGTGTCGAGGATGCTGGTTTGCGACTTGAAGAGCTTGGAACGGTTGCGCGTGGACAGAACATCCGCCGCAGCTGCCTGCCCCAGCAATGCGCAAATCACCACTCCGCCCGTCAGTGCCCGTCTCAAGCGTTTTGCCCCTCACCATCGTGGCCCGTTGTCCACAGGGCACCAAATAGCGGTTTTTTCGCGCTTGTGCCAGTCTCAACCACATATGCCTGTTTAACTGGCTTTAACCATGTTTCGGCGAAGTATAGGTTGTTGCAAATTCAAGGCGGCGGCCCGGGAATCGGTGCGTGCCCAAGGACAAAAAGGGGAATCACATGGCAGGATCAGTGAACAAGGTCATCCTGATCGGCAATCTGGGGCGCGACCCAGAGGTGCGCACGTTCCAGAATGGCGGCAAGGTCTGCAATCTGCGAATTGCCACATCCGAGACGTGGAAAGATCGCAACACGGGCGAGCGCAAGGAGCGGACAGAATGGCACTCGGTTGCGATTTTCTCCGAGCCTCTGGCGCGGGTGGCCGAGCAATATTTGCGCAAAGGCTCCAAGGTTTACATCGAAGGTCAGCTTGAGACCCGCAAGTGGCAGGACCAGTCGGGCCAGGATCGCTATTCCACCGAAGTCGTGTTGCGCCCTTACCGATCCGAGCTAACCATGCTGGACGGTCGCGATGGCGGCGGTGGCGGCGGCGGCAACTTTGGCGGCGGCGGTGGTGGTGGCCAGATGGGCTATGACGACCGGGGCGGCGACTATGGCGGTGGTGGTGGATCGTCCACGCCAACACCTTCACGCGATCTCGACGACGAAATCCCGTTCTAGGCGACGCGGATTTTGACACAAAATCCGGCTCGGAAACTGACACAGTTTCCGGGTCCAGGCCTCTAATGTCTGTCCAAGCAATTAAACCGGCGCGTCAGTTTCCGCCTAGCCCCCGTGGGCACGCAGCACATCCAGCACCATTTCGGGCGTTACATCACCGGTGACAAAAGCGTCACCAATGCCGCGCGCGAGCACAAAATTCAGCCGACCAGCCACTACCTTCTTGTCCTGCCCCATAAGGTTCAGCAACGCGTCCGCCGACGGCAAATCACCCGGGATATCTGACAGGTCTGACTTCATCCCCATGGCCTGAAGATGCGCCCGTACCCGGCTCGGCTCTTCCTGACTGACCAACCCCATCCGCGCCGACAGCGCAAAGGCAAGGCTACAGCCAATTGCAACCCCTTCGCCATGCAGCAGCCGATCCGAATACCCTGTGGCCGCCTCAAGCGCATGGCAGAACGTGTGGCCCAGGTTCAAAAGCGCCCGGTCCCCCTGCTCCGTTTCATCACGCGTCACGATCTCGGCCTTCATCTCAACCGACCGCTTGACGGCCCGAACCCGCAACGCCATGTCACCTGCCGCCATCGCCGCCGCGTTCTCTTCCAGCCAATGGAAAAACACCGCGTCCCCCAGCAGGCCGTATTTCATGACCTCGCCATAGCCCGCCAGAAAATCGCGCGGGCTCAGCGTGCCAAGGACCTCTGTATCAGCCAGCACCAAGCTCGGCTGGTGAAACGCACCCGCCAGGTTCTTGCCCTGCGCCGTATTGATGCCCGTCTTGCCCCCGACCGAACTGTCCACCTGCGCCAAAAGCGACGTGGGCACCTGCACAAAGCGCACACCGCGGCGCAGGATCGCGGCGGCAAAACCCACCAGATCACCGATCACGCCGCCGCCCAAGGCCACAACCACATCGCGGCGCTCAACCTTTTGGTCCAAAAGCCACTCGGTCACCTGCGCCAGATGGGCCCAACCTTTGGTCGCCTCGCCCGGGGGCAATTCCAACACGGTGCAACCGATGCCTTGCGCCGCCAAACCCGCTTTGAAGGCCTCAAGATGCAGCGCCGCCACACGGCTTTCCGTCACCACGGCCACCTGCGGGCGCGGCAGAAACGGCGCGATCAGTGCCCCTGCCTCGACCAGCAAGCCCGGCCCGATGACGACGTCATAGGCGCGCTCGCCCAAGGGGACATGTACGGTTTCACGCATCACTTCTCTCCAACACATCCGGGCGGTCGGCCAGCAAAACGGCAATCACCCGGTCCACCATTTCCTCGATGGACAGATCCGGTAGGGACGTCACCGCCACATCCGCCAGTGAATACAGCGGCACCCGGGCTGCATAAATCTCGGCCAGGGTTGCACGGGGATCAGGGGTGCGCAGCAAGGGCCGCGTATCCTTGTGGCGCACCCGTTGCCACAAAAGATCCAGATCCGCATTCAGCCAAACCGACACGCCGCGCGCGGTGATGTTGGCGCGGTTGACCTCCGCCAGAAACGCGCCCCCGCCGGTGGACAGGACGCCACGGGCCTCGTCCAAAAGACGTGCGATCACTTGGGTTTCCTTGGCGCGGAAAAACGCCTCCCCGTCCCGCTCAAAAATCTCGGGCACCGTACGGTCAGCCGCAGCCTCAATCTCGGCGTCGCTGTCCAGGAACGGCACGTCCAGCCTTTGGGCCAGTCCACGGCCCACAGCCGTCTTGCCGGCACCCATCATCCCGACCATCACGATGGTTTTTTTCAGGGTGTACCGGGGTTTTGAGTGCTGATTTTCGCTCATTGCGCTGTCAATGACGTGATTTTGTAAAAAAGGCCATATATGCTTTGAGCAAAACAACAAAAGCACGCGCAATTATCTGGGGCAGAGCAATCATGGGCCGTATCTTCAAGCTGTTGATCTTTCTGGTGATCACCGGGTTCATCGGTCTGGTGGGCTATGCCTATGTCGGTGAATATTTTGGGGCCAACTTTTCGCCGCCGCAATCCGAGACGCGGCTGCCTGTGACGCTCGATGCCGAATAGGCTGGGACAGATCGGCTTGCCCCTGGTCGCGGTGCTGGCGATTGCGGGGGGCGCAATGGCGCAGGCGCCCGACAACAAGCCGCTGAACGTGATTGACTGGCTTGATGAGCAGACCAGCGCCGCCCCTGCACCGCAACCCAGCGAGCCCGATGTGGCCAATAGCGGGTCCGTGCCAACGGTATCCGTGGCTCCGCTCAATTCGGCCGCCCCACAGCGCGTGGGCCTTGCCCCCGCCAATGTGACAGGCCTGCCAGACGGCATCTGGGCGGGCAGCGACGGGGCACAGCTGGCCCGCACTGTGCGCGACATGCCGATACTGCACCTGCCTGCCCTGCAATCGCTCTACTACACCCTTCTGCTCGCCGAGGCCGCTCCGCCCCGCACCAGCGCCGACGCCTTTGACATGGCCCGCATTGATGCGCTGATGGATCTGGGTGCACTGGATCCGGCGCTGGCCCTCGTCGAACAAACCGGCCCTGATCTGAACCGCGCCCATTTCGCCCGCTATACCGATATGGCCCTTCTGGCGGGCACCGAAAGCCGGGCCTGCGCCATCCAGCGCGCCCAACCGACCCTGACCCCAAGCGAGGCGCACAGGGTCTTTTGCACCGCGCGGGACGGTGATTGGCAAACCGCCGTGCTGGTTCTGGGCACCGCCCGCGTGCTGGGGATGATTCCTGACACAACCGCCCAAGCGCTTGAACGATTTCTGGATCCTGACCTGTTCGAGGATGAACCACCCCTCGCTGTACCGGCCATGCCCGACCCGCTTCTCTTTCGCCTCTATCAGGCGATTGGCACACCCATCCCCACGCGGATCTGGCCGCTGGTCTATGCCAATGCCGATCTGTCGGACACCGCAGGCTGGAAGGCACAGATCGAGGCCGCCGAGCGTCTGGCGCGCAGCGGAGCATTGCCCGACAACCGCCTGTTGGGCCTCTATACCCAACGCCAACCTGCCGCCTCTGGCGGGGTCTGGGACAGGGTGGCGGCGCTCCAACGCTTTGAAACAGCGCTTGGCACGCGCAGCCCTGCGGCCGTGGCCAAGACTTTGCCGAATGCCTGGCAACAAATGCGCCGGGCGCGGCTCGCCGTACCCTTTGCCAACCTCTTTGCCGCCGATCTCAGCGACATCGTGCTGAGCGGGCGAACCGCCGACATCGCCTTTGAGGTGCTGCTGTTGTCGTCCCAATACGAGACGGCGGCACGCACCTTTCCTGCGCGTGCGTTGCAACGACCTGTGCTGGCGGCCGCGGCCTCGGGCGAGGTGCGCGCCGATCTGTCGGCCAGCGGCACCGCAGGCGCCGTGCTCAGCGGGTTTCGCGACGCGGCCCCGGATGCAGATATCATCGCCGCCGCGCAATCCGGCAGGCTAGGCCACGCCCTCTTTGACACTCTGCGCTTGATGGATGCAGGAGGCAAAGGCGATGTGGCGCAGCTGAGCACCGGGCTTGCCACTCTGCGCGCGCTCGGGCTTGAGGACGTGGCGCGGCGGGCAGCCCTTCAGGTTCTGCTGTTGGGGCCGCAATCATGACAACCCATTGGATTTCCACCTTTCTCGACGCGCAAGCCGCCGAACTGGGGGCTGCGCGCAACACGCTTTTGGCCTATGGACGCGACCTCAAGGATGTGCAGGAGTGGCTCGCGGCCAAAGGATTTGACTTTGACAGCGCCGGGCAAGCCGAGGTTGAGGGCTACCTCATTCACTGCGACGCCCAGGGCCTTGCCAAATCCACCCGCGCGCGGCGGCTTTCGGCCATCAAACAGCTATACCGTTTTGCGTTCGAAGAGGGCTGGCGCGCCGACAATCCGGCGATCCAAATCGCCAGTCCCGGCCAGGACAAGCGCCTGCCCAAGACGCTGGACGAGGGTGAGGTGGATCGGTTGCTGGAGGCCGCGCAGACCTTTGGGCGCAACACCCATGACAAGCTGCGCGACACCTGTTTGATGCAACTGCTTTACGCCACCGGGATGCGGGTCAGCGAATTGGTCAGCCTGCCGGTCTCTGCCGCACGGGGCAATCCGCAGATGCTGCTGATCCTGGGCAAGGGCGGAAAGGAACGGATGGTGCCCCTGTCGCCACCTGCCCGCGCGGCTTTGGCCGCCTGGATCAAGCTGCGCGATACCCGCGTCGAAGAACAGGCGCAAAAAGGCCAGACACCCAGCCCAGCCCTTTTTCCCTCGCGCGGCACCTCGGGCCACCTGACGCGGCACTGGTTCTATACGCGGATCAAATCGCTTGCGGTCCATGGGGGCGTCTCACCGGACAAGGTCACACCGCACACGCTGCGGCACGCCTTTGCCACGCATCTGTTGGCTGGTGGCGCTGACCTGCGGGCAATCCAGACGATGCTGGGCCACGCCGATGTGGCCACGACCGAGATTTACACCCATGTGGTGGATGCCCGGCTGACCGAACTGGTGCTGGATCATCACCCACTGTCGACGGGGCGGCGCAAATCCAGGGGCAAGACTTCCTCAGACGGCCAATAACCAGTCAGCAATGCTCGGTCATAACCCTGGGTCAGGCCCGCGGCCTGCATATCGGCCACCGCGCCCTGCGCATCATAGTCCAGATCATGGACCGTGACGGCGCCCTTCTCCAGAATGGCAAAACGGGTGGCCATACGCCCATCATGGGCAGGCATCCCGATCACACCCGCATTGATCCATCGGCCTCGGCGCAGCTCACGGACAAAGGGGATACCGCTATGCCCGGCAACCACGTGATCCACCGGACCAATTGCAGCCTCCAGCAGGTCCCATTCCGCCTCAAACTCCGTATCCGGGCTCACCGACCACAAGAATCGGGCCACATCACTGACCCCACCATGGATGACCGCGTAACGCGCCTCCGCTTGGGAGAAGGTCAACACATCGGGCAAGGCGCCCATCCAAGCGCGATCATCTGCACCAATCGCTGCGTCCGCAAAACGAAACCAGCCCACCGACAACAGATCGCAGGCCGATCCCGCGTCAAAGCCACAGCCGCAATCGGGCGCACCTGCCGCCAGTTGACGCTCGCAATTGCCCGCCACGATCGCACAGGCGCTGGCGCGGATCGCCGCCACGGTTTGGACAGGCGCGCCGCAATAAGCGACCACATCACCGGTACAAAGCGGCACCGCGCCACGCGCCTCAGCCTTGGCCAACACAGCGCGCGTGGCCTGCACATTGGAATAGGGGCCGCCGAAAATCAGCACAGGGCCCGTCAAAACGCCCAGGTCTTTGTGACGCATCTGCCGCCTTCCCTTGAATGCAACGTACGGCACCCCCATAACGCAAGGCAGATCAAAGGATAAATCACGAATGGATGACCCAAGTACCGCATTTGACGCCGCCTTCTATATGACGGGAGGCACGATCCTGATGTTGCTGGTGTTGTCGGGCTTTTTCTCGGGCTCGGAAACGGCGCTCACGGCAGCCTCGCGCGGCAAGCTGCGCAGCCAGGCCGACAAAGGCTCAAAGGGGGCACAACGGGCGCTCGACATCACAGATGACAATGAGCGGCTCATTGGCTCCGTCCTGCTGGGCAACAACCTTGTGAACATCCTGGCCACGTCGTTGGCCACGGCGCTCTTTACCCGTGCCTTTGGCGAAAGCGGTGTAGCGGTGGCCACTCTGGTCATGACGCTCTTGGTGCTGATCTTTGCCGAGGTGCTGCCCAAAACCTATGCCATCACCAATTCCGAGACCGCCGCCTCGCTGGTGTCGCGGCCCATCTCGATTGTAGTGACGGTCTTTTCGCCCATCGTGTCGGCGGTGCGGTTGCTGGTGCGTGGCGTTTTGCGGGTCTTTGGGGTCCAGATTGACCCCGACAGCCACATCATGGCCGTGCGCGAGGAAATTGCGGGCGCGCTGCATCTGGGCCACTCCGAAGGGGTGGTGGAAAAGGAAGACCGCGATCGCATCCTGGGCGCGCTCGATCTGGGCGATCGCACGGTCGAAGAGATCATGCTGCACCGCTCGGGCATCGAGATGATCAATGCCGCCGACGATCCCCAATCCATTCTTGAGCAATGCCTGAAATCCAACCACACCCGGCTGCCCGTCTACCAGGATGAACAGGAAAATATCATCGGGGTGATCCACGCCAAGGACCTCCTGCGCGCCATGTACAAAATCATCGGCGGGCCGGATGGCGATGCCAGCGCGCTCAAGGATTTCGACATCTCGGACGTGGCCATGGCGCCCTATTTCGTGCCCGAAACCACGACACTGGACGACCAGATGCGGCAATTCCTGCGCATCCGCAGCCACTTTGCGCTGGTGGTCGACGAATACGGCTCGCTTCAGGGCCTGATCACGCTTGAGGATATCCTTGAGGAAATCGTGGGCGAGATCACCGATGAATTCGACCCCGATGCCGAACATCAAGTGCAGCGGAGCGAGGACGGCCACTATTTTGTCGATGGGGCGATGACGATCCGCGATCTGAACCGGGCCACCGAATGGAACCTGCCCGATGAAGAGGCCAACACCGTCGCCGGTCTGGTCATCCACGAAGCCCAGATGATTCCCACCGTGGGCCAGGTGTTCAGCTTTCACAACTTCCGCTTTGAGGTGATGCAACGCGAGGGCAATCGGATCACCGCGCTGCGGATCAAGGCGCTGGACTAGCTGGCAAGCCGGTCGGCCTCAAGGCTGTTCAACCACTGGCGCACGTCCTCCATCCGACCGCGCGCGACCGGCACATCCGTGCCATCCACCAACCGCAGGTTCGAACCCGAAAGCTTGACAGCCTGCGCCTTTGCCACCCAATGAGAGCGATGCGTCTGAATGCCGTCGGTCTCATCCACCTGATCCAGCAGGGTGGCCATGCGCTCGCGCACGGTTTCAACGCCGCTTTCGCTGTGAACCTCGAGGTAATGCTCGGCCGCCTTGACGCGCAGGATACCCGCCAGCGCAACTTTGCGCCCCGCCAGGATTACGTGGCGCCCTTCGGGATCATTTGCCGCTTTGCGCGCCCGCATTGAAGGCAGCAACCACAACAGTGCGATTGTCTCAAAGGCATGGGCCACCACGATATTGCGCAGGTTCATCTGCCAGGTCATGACCTCAAAAGGAGGAGAACCCGGCACAAACAAAACGGTCAGAATCGCGCCAGCCCCATAGGTCGCCATCAACAGCAGAGGCGTCGACAGGAAAATCAACGGGATTGGTCCGCGGAACAGCTTGCACCATATCCCATCAGTCAGCAGCGCATAGAAAGGCGAGATCGCAAGATAGAGCGCCAGCGCCAACCACCAGAAGCTCAGGCGCAGCCAAAAGCTGTCGAACTGGGGCAAAGTCACCGGATGGCCAGTCGACAAGATCACAAAGCCCACCGCGAACAGCGACCACATCGGCCACGTCCCGTAGAGCTGGTACATTTCACGTATCGTGAAATGCGTCACAGCACCATTCGAGACATATAATTGCACTTGGCGATCATATGCAGGACCCAACATGGGTTTTGCTTAGCATGTGACGCCAACTAGAGTAAACGGATCACAACGGCCTGACAGAGGGTGCGGCGACGCAATTACGTCGTTTCAGTATACAGGCCTGAATCACCAGTACATTGTATCGTCGCCGCACCTTCAACCCTTGCGCAAATCATGCGCGCAGGCGCGTGCCGTCCGGATCAAAGGGCGCAGCGCCAAGTATAGTTGCCCCATGCGGCTGTCCCAGCACCATCACCTCGACCCGGTCCCCCGGCCCTGCATCCTTCACGTAGCCCAGGGCAAGGCTCATCCCGACGGAATAGCCATAGGCCCCCGAGGTGACACGACCGATACCCGCACCCGCGCGAAAGATCGGCTCGCCCCCTGTTGCATCAGCCCCGGACGCATCCGTATCCGCATCGTCGAGGTGCAGAATGACCAGCGATTCGCGGGACGGCCTGGCCATGGTCTCGGCCACCGCATCCTTGTTGAGAAAGTCCTTGTCCATCTTGACCAACCGATCCAAACCCACCTCTTGGGGCCAGTATTCGGGGCTGTATTCACGGCTCCAAGAACCATAGCCCTTCTCGATCCGCAGGCTCATCAAGGCACGGCTGCCCACCGGCCCGATGCCCATATCGCGCCCAGCGGCAATCAGCGCCTCATACAGCCGCACCTGATCCTCGGTCGCACAATGCAACTCCCATCCCAGATCGCCAGTGAATGACACCCGCAACGCCAAAACCTCGACACCCGCCAGCTCGATCCGCGCTGAACGCATAAAGGCGAAATCCTCGGTCGCCAGCGACGCGTTGGTCATCCGTTGCAACATGGCGCGACTGTCGGGGCCTGCCACGTTAAAGCCACAAACGGCCTCGGTCCGGCTCTCAAACGTTGTCCCTTCGGGCAAAGGCACTTGTTTGAAGAACCGCTGGTGATAGCGTTCCGCCATCCCCGACCCGATGATCCAGAATTCGTCATCTGCCAGACGAGTCACGGTGAAATCGCCTGCAATACCGCCGCGTTTCCCGATCAACGGCGTCAGGCAAGACCGCCCCACGGCCCTGGGCATCCGGTTGGCAAAAACCGCGTTCAACCACGCCTCGACCCCCGGTCCTTTGCATTCATATTTGGCAAAGTTCGAGATATCGATAATGCCGCCGCGCGCGCGCAGCATTTTGCATTCCTCGCCCACAGGCCCCCACCAGTTCTGACGGGTAAAGCCATCCGTGTCCTGCACGTCAGGGCCATCGGCAAACCACAGCGGGTGCTCCCACCCGTAGTTCAGGCCCATCACCGCGCCCATGGCGCGCTGCATGTCATACACGGGGCGGGTGCGCACCGGGCGGCCCGCACTGCGCTCCTCATTCGGGAAATGAATTTTGAAGCGGTTGGCATATTGGTCGCCCACCCGTGCCTTGGTAAATTCTTTACCAGCCCAGGCGCCAAAACGGGCCATGTCCCAGGGGAACATGTCGTATTTGGTCTCACCCTCGATGATCCATTGCGCGGCCAGCAACCCCATGCCGCCCGACTGGGAAAAGCCCGGGATGATCCCGTTGCAACAGAAATAGCCCGTCAATTCCGGCACCGGCCCAAACAACACATTGCTGTCCGGCGACCAGATCATCGGCCCGTTGATGACACGCTTGATCCCCGCCGTGCCCACCACAGGCACCCGGTCGATGGCGCGCATCATGTTGTCCTCGATGCGCTCTAGATCATCGGCAAAAAGTTCATGGCCAAAACCCTGCGGCGTGCCATTCTCCGCCCACAGGCGGTAATCCTTCTCATAGGCCCCAACGAGCAACCCCTGCCCTTCCTGGCGCAGGTAATACTCTCCATCCCGGTCCGCAACGGACGGCAAACGACGGTCCATTCCCGCAATCTCGGCGATGGTCTCGGTCACGAAATACTGATGCTCGGTCGGCTGCAAGGGCAGCTCGATGCCCGCCAGAGCGGCCACCTCACGACCCCACAGGCCGGCTGCATTGACCACCCAAGGGGTCGCGATATCGCCCTTCCCGGTGCGCACGATCCAGGTGCCATCCGGCTGTTGCTCAGTCCCCGTCACGGGGCAAAACCGAATGATCTCGCCCCCGTTCTGGCGGGCACCGGCGGCGTAGGCATTGGTCACGCCCGACGGGTCCACATTGCCGCCCTCAGGTTCCCACATGATACAGCGGATGCCGTCATAATCGACCAGAGGATGCAACCGCTCTGCCTCCGCCCGGTCGACCTCGTAGAAATTCATGCCATACAGCTTGGCCTTGGCCGCCTGCAAACGCAGCTGGTGTTCGCGGGCCTCGGTCTGCGCCAGATAGAGCGAGCCGGGCTGAAACACGCCACACCCCTGGCCCGTCTCCTGCTCCAACTCCTTGTAGAGGCCCATGGTATAATGCTGAATACGACTGATATTGGTGCTGTCATGCAGCCCGTGAATATTGGCCGCCGCGTGCCAGGTAGAGCCTGAGGTCAGCTCGTCCCGCTCCAGCAGAACCACATCGGTCCAGCCCAGCTTGGTCAAATGATAAAGGATCGAGCAGCCAATCACGCCACCTCCGATCACTACGGCCTGAGCATGGGTGCGCATTCTGTCCTGTCCCGTCCAAATGTCTCTGTCAGGCATACTGTCGCGCCGTTCCGCGCGCAGGTTGCGCAAAGACGACAGTTTTGGTCGCAACAGAACAACAGCGCGGGATTATTGAAAACCGGTCTCCGGCACCGTTTCAAGTTTCAGCGCACGCGCACCTTGATCCTCTCACCGGCAACAGTGATCGTCTCACGGCCCTTTTTCCGGGCGGTAAAGATAATCTCAACCGCCGGGGTCCACCCGCCACAGGTCCGGCTCTTGGTCACTCCCCATTTGCCGTTGCTCAACACCCCGAGCTTGGTGTCGCGGGTGCGGTTCGGGTCAACATTGCGGGGCCGCGCCCCACATTCACCGCGAAAACCATTAACAACCATGGACTGACCCACCTTCATATCGACCGACCTATGAAACGGGATCTGGTTGTTCGGATTGGCCCAGGCCGTTGACCCCAGACACAAAAGCACGACAAAAACACAACGCAGCATGGCCAATCCTCCATTCCATCGCCGCAACACTAAAGCATCCAATACGCGCGTCAAAGGCTGCGATCCAGCCGCCCCCTTTCAAAACGCATACGCCATTCACGACACCCCACGTCGCTTTCATGGCGCACAGCCCCTGCTTCTTCTCTTTAAAAATACTCAAAACGCCAGAAGCGCATCCCAGCGCATCGCCAGATCAGGAGAGCCAGACATGCAAACCACCACCCGTGTCGCCATCATCGGCGGGGGCGTCGTCGGCGCATCCGTGCTTTATCACCTGACCAAACTGGGCTGGTCCGATGTCATGCTGCTGGAACGCTCCGAACTGACCTCGGGCAGCACATGGCACGCGGCGGGCGGCTTTCACACGCTCAACGGTGACACTAATATGGCGGCGCTTCAGGGCTACACCATCCGGCTCTACAAAGAGCTTGAAGAGATCACCGGCATGTCCTGTGGCCTGCACCATGTGGGCGGGGTTACGTTGGCCGACAGCCAGGACCGGTTCGATATGCTGCTGGCTGAACGGGCCAAACACCGGTTCATGGGGCTGGAGACCGAGATCGTCACCCCCGAAGAGATCGCCAAGATCGCGCCCGTCACCAACACCGACGGCATCATCGGCGGGCTTTATGACCCGCTCGACGGCCACCTTGATCCCTCCGGCACAACCCACGCCTATGCCAAGGCCGCGCGCATGGGCGGCGCGCAAATTCACACCCATACCATGGTGCGCGAAACCAACCAGCGTCCCGACGGAACCTGGGACGTGGTCACCGACAAAGGCACGGTACATGCCGAACATGTGGTGAATGCCGGTGGCCTCTGGGCGCGCGAAGTAGGCGCGATGGCCGGCGTCTATTTCCCGCTGCACCCGATGGAACACCAGTACCTCGTGACCGAGGATGTGCCGCTGATTGTCGAGATGGCCAAGGACGGGGTCGAACACCCTCACGTCATGGACCCGGCGGGCGAAAGCTATCTGCGGCAAGAGGGCAAGGGCCTCTGCATCGGCTTTTACGAACAGACCTGTCGGCCTTGGGCCGTGGGCGGCACGTCGTGGGACTTTGGTCAGGATCTCTTGCCAAACGATTTTGACAAGATCGAACAAAGCATTGATTTCGCTTACAAACGCTTCCCCGACCTGGAGCGGGCGGGCGTCAAGAACGTGATCCACGGTCCCTTCACTTTTGCCCCGGACGGCAATCCGCTGGTGGGCCCCGTGCCCGGCATGCGCAACTACTGGTCCGCCTGCGGCGTCATGGCGGGGTTCAGCCAGGGGGGCGGCGTGGGTCTCATGCTCGCCCAATGGATGGTCGAGGGAGAGCCCGAGCGCGACGTGATGGCCATGGACGTGGCCCGCTTTGGCGACTGGATTACGCCCGGCTACACGCTTCCCAAGGTGATCGAGAACTACCAGAAACGCTTTTCCGTCGCATACCCGAACGAAGAGCTGCCCGCCGCGCGACCCAACCGCACCACACCGATGTACGACATTTTCAGCGACATGGGCGCGGTCTGGGGCCAGCAGTTTGGCCTCGAAGTGGCCAATTACTTCGCTCAAAGCGGCGACCCAGACTATGAAACACCATCCTTCCGCCGCTCAGACGCATTTGACGCCACCGCGCGCGAAGTGAACGCCGTGCGCACGTCTGTCGGCATCAATGAGGTCCATAATTTCGGCAAATATCTGGTCACCGGCCCGCGCGCCCGCGCATGGCTCGATCGGATCATGGCGGGGCGCGTGCCGCAACCGGGCCGCATCTCGCTCACACCCATGCTCAGCCCGAAGGGCAAGCTGATCGGTGACTTCACCATGTCCTGTCTGGGCGCGGAAACCTTCCAACTGACGGCCTCTTACGGCAGTCAGGCCTTTCACTATCGCTGGTTCCTGCAACATCAAGAAGACGGCGTAACCATCGAAAATATCAGCGATAAACGAAACGGCTTCCAAATCGCAGGCCCACGCGCCCGCGACGTCCTCCAGGCTTGCACGCTGACGGATATGACCGAAATGAAGTTCCTCGACGTGTGGCCCATGACCGTTGGCATGACCGACTGCATCGTACAACGGGTCAGCTATACCGGCGATCTGGGCTTCGAAATTTATTGTGATCCCATGGCGCAGCGCCAGCTATGGCACACGCTCTGGCGTGCAGGTGCAGATCACGACATGGCTCCCTTTGGGATGCGCGCGATGATGTCACTGCGGCTCGACAAGTTTTTTGGCTCGTGGATGGCCGAGTTCTCGCCGGATTACACAGCGGCCGAAACCGGCCTTGACCGGTTCATCTCGTGGAAGAAAAACACCGACTTCATCGGACGCACCGCCGCAGAGGCAGAGCGCGCAACCGGCCCCGCCCGCCAACTTACCGCGTTTGAGGTCGATGCCGACGACGCCGACGTGCATGGCTACGAACCCATTTGGCTCGACGGCGCGGTCGTGGGCTTCTGCACTTCGGGCGGCTACTCGCATCATGCGCAAAAGTCAGTTGCCCTGGGCTTTTTGCCCACCGACCAGATCGCCGAAGGCCGCGCGGTCGAGATCGAAATTCTAGGTCAGATGCGCCCGGCCCGCGTGATCACCACACCGCTTTTCGATGCGGATGGCGCTCGGATGCGGGGGTGATAGACTGGCACCATGATGCCGATCATCCTCCTTGCTGCCGGATCGTCCTCCCGGATGCGTGGGCGCGACAAGCTGCGCGAAGAGGTGGGCGGCACGCCCCTGCTGCGCAGGCAGGCCAGCATCGCGCGGCAGGTCAGCGACCATGTGATCGTCGCCCTGCCCCCGCACCCGCATCCGCGTTATGATCTGGTCGCGGATCTGGACATAACGGCGCTGGAAATCCCCGACGCCGCCGAAGGCATGGGGGCCAGTATCCGCACCGCAGTGGCCACGCTGCCGGCCGATGCAACGCACGTTATGGTCCTGCTTGCCGACATGCCGGAGATATCAGAGCACCACTTGCGCGCCATCCAAAACAGCGTCGCAACACATCCCGACGCGCTGATCTGGCGCGGGGCGACCCAAGACGGCAAGCCCGGCCACCCGATCGTGTTCGACGCGAGCCTCTTTGCGCAACTGACACGGCTCACCGGCGACAGCGGCGGCCAAGCCGTTGTAAAATCGGCAGGAAACCGCGTGCACCTTGTGCCACTCAAAGGTCAAACCGCGCGTCTTGACCTCGACACGCCCGAAGCATGGGCCGCCTGGCGCGCAGGCCAAACCCCTATTTGAGGCGATCCACCAGAATCTGCGCCTCATGCTTTTTCAGCGACAGGCGCGCCGCCCCATAGGCGTCGAGACCCGCCAAAGTCTCCAACTCGGGGAACAATGTCAAAACCTCAGAGCGTTGATCGGCACCAATGCCCTTGAGCGAATGATCACCGGGCTGGAAGCTTTCGGACCACGCGCCATCGGCCAGGACAACTTCGTGCTGGTCAAACATCAGGTGCAGATAGCTGACCGCGCCCGTTTGCACCTGATCCACCCCATCAAGGCCGGTCAAATGCTTGGCGGCCACCAGCACTTCGCGCTCGTCAAACATCACCTCAGCCAGATCAGAGGTCAGCAACATGCGGTGCTGCGGGCTGACCAGCATATCACGCTGGGGCAAATCATTGCCCAAGGCCCCCTTGCGGATCAAAACCGGCTGAAATTCCGGATGGGCGCGCATTTCCTGAGGCGCCAGATCGCGTTGACCAACCCAGCGCAGGGTCTGAATGCCGTTGTCGCGGGTGAATACCTTGTCACCGGGTTGCAACCGCTCCACCGCAACTTCGCCCTTTTGGGTGGCGATGCGGGTGCCGGGCGTGAAACAGATGATGATCTGCTCAATCTCGGAATAGGTGGTGCGACCGATAATATTGCCGTTCTCGTCCAGAAACTCGATGGTGCCGGATTCGGGGCCGGTTTGGATGACATTGGTGCGCTGACCGGTCAGGTCCAGAACGTCGATATCCGAGCCATCCGCATCCTCGCCACCCACAATCGTGTGGTTGCCACCTTCGGCAAAGATAAAGCGGTC
Organism: uncultured Tateyamaria sp.; assembly: GCF_947503705.1. Taxonomy (GTDB): domain Bacteria; phylum Pseudomonadota; class Alphaproteobacteria; order Rhodobacterales; family Rhodobacteraceae; genus Tateyamaria. The sequence goes on from NZ_CANNES010000006.1 coordinate 180,369, forward strand.
GCTGATCAAACCACCATCGGCCTGATCACTGCCGGGGCCCAGCTCCAACAGGTCGGCGCCATCACCGCCTTCAAGGGTGTCATTGCCTTGCCCGCCGGTCAGGAAATCCTCACCTGCGCCGCCAACCAGGCTGTCCTGACCCAGACCGCCTTCCAGCGTATCATTGCCTTCGCCACCATCGAGCGTATCATCGCCGCCATCGCCCACAAGGCTGTCATTGCCGCCCTGACCAAAGATCTGGTCCTGACCGCTGCCGCCTTCGATGGTGTCGTCGCCCGCCTCGATAGGGGTCACAACGATATCGTCGATCAGGTCACCCGAGAACGAGAAACCGGAATTGGAGGTCCGCGCTTCGAGGGTGAACTCGATGAACTCACGGTTTTCGAACGACGCACTGAACCAGGCGTCCTGATCGCTTGGGCTGTTCTGCTCGCCACCCGCTGCGGTCACAGTTCCGTTCGATTGGGTAACGTTCAGGGACGTATCGGACGACGTCGCAAAGGCGGTAAAGCTGTTGGCGTCAATGGTTACCGCTTCGCGGTCCGTCACACTGTTGCGGTCCAGATCGTTCACTGTTGCAGTTGAATTCAACGCGACCGGCGTGCCCGTCGTCGCGTTTGGGCTGTCGGGAATGAAGAACTCCATGCGGAAGCTGGCGGTTTCACCGGTTCCGTCGCCATTCATCAGGATTTCAGAACCATTTCCGCCGGACAGGTCCACACTCAGATCGTCATCCGATTTCGACACAAGAACCAGGCGGGCGGACACCTGCGTGCCGTCCTCTAGCTGGGCAACGTTGCGATAGACCGCGAAATCGCCCGCCGACGCGTTGTCGTCGTCTTCATCGTCAGTCACCAGGTTGCCGATGTCGATGACAAGGGGGGTCGCATCCTGACCGGGGGCCGTGCCCTCGCCCACATCGCCAAAGATCGTGTCGTTGCCGCCACCGCCCAGAATGCTGTCGTCGCCGCCTTCACCCGACACCAGATCCTGCCCGTTCTGGGCATTGATCGTGTCGTTATCGTTGGTACCCTGAAGGGTATCGTTATTGGATGTTCCGTTGATCACGGCCATGGCAGCGGTCCTCACACAAAGAGTATACAGTCGACAAACAGGCGCGTTTTGCGCTGTCCCCCAACAGATCAACACGCGTTGGACGTATTTAATTCAAATGCAGACGCAAATCAGGGGGAAAATCCCGGGATTAGTTAACCTAGGCCGTTTTGGGGCAAATCGGTGCACTATGATGCTGCAATGCAGCACCATACGCTGCCGTAGCAGAAACAATGGGTCGTGTGCGGTCGTATTGAACACGAAAAACGGGTGCAGCCCCCTGCCCCGTTCCACGTGCCCTGCGCGAATCACGCGCAGGGAGCTGCATTGTTCTGAAATGTGGTCGCCGGCGTATACCGGTGTCGCCCGAGGCGCGCTTACTGCGTGAGCAGCTGCGCTTCGTGCTTTTTCAGGCTGCGGCGGGCCGCGCTGTAGGCTTCGATCCCGGCGGCTGTTTCCAGTTCAGGGAACAGTTCCAGGATTTCCGCGCGCTGCGCATCTCCCATAGACGCCAGGGTCTGATCACCAGGCTGGAAGCTTTCGGTCCAGGCCCCATCCGACAGGATCACCTCGTGATGATCAAACATCACGTGGATGTAGGTCGTGGCCGACGCCTCCACCACATCAATCCCGTCCATACCCGTCAGGTGCTTGGCCGCCACCAGAACTTCGCTTTCGTCGAAGTACAGCGCCGTCTTGTCATTGGCCATCAGCACGCGGTGCTGTGGAGAGACAAGCATGTCACGCTCTGGCAGACCGGCACCCAACGCGCCTTTCTGGATCAGAACCGGGCGCAGATGTGCGGCGGCTGCCAATTCGGCACCGGACATGTCACGCGCGCCGACCCAGCGGATTTGCTGGATGCCGTTGTCGCGGGTGATGACCCGATCACCAACCTTCAGCTCTTCGACACGGCGCTCACCTGATGGCGTCGCAATCAGCGTGCCCGGGGTAAAGCAGGGGATGACATTCTCGATATTGGTGAATGTCAGCGTGCCGGCAGGATCGCCGTTGTTGTCAAAGTAGTTGACCACACCGTTTTCAGGGTTGGTTGGATCGAACACGACCTGCAAAGAACCGCCACCCTGGGCAGAGCCACGCAGATCGAGGGTGTCAAAGTCGTCGCCGCCTTCGTTCCCGTCCACCGTCTCGCCCGCATCGACATTGATGAACAGGTCGCGATCGTCGCCACCCGACATGATGTCCTGACCGCCATTGCCGCCGTCGATGGTGTCGTTTCCGGCACCGCCGTCAATCACATCGTCACCGGTCGCACCGGTGATGCTGTCATTGCCATCACCACCGTTCAGCGTGTCGTCGCCGGTGCCACCATCAAGAACGTCGTCGCCTTCGCCCCCGTCGATGCTGTCGGCACCGTTGCCGCCAAAGATGGTGTCGCTGCCGTCTCCACCGTCCAGAGTGTCCGCATTGCGGCCCCCGTCGATAAAGTCGTTGTCGTCACCACCAAAGATCGTGTCGTTGCCTTGACCACCCAACAGGCTGTCGTCGCCAACACCGCCGTCGATCAGATCGTCGTCGATCTCGCCGTCGATGGTGTCGTTGCCTTCCTCACCAAACAGCTCGTCGTCGTCGTCCGCGCCAAAGATGACATCATTGCCGTCGCCGCCAAACACTGTGTCCTTGCCGTTGTCAGGGCGCGGATCCGCAGGGAAGATCGGGTTGGACCCGTCATCCTCGATGTTCAGCTGGTCCAGACCCAGGACAGGATCGTTGCCGGCATAGATGGTGTCGTCGCCGCTTCCACCTTCGATCAGGTCATTCCCTTCACCACCGACGATACGGTCATCGCCCGTCGCCGTCGGATCGGTCGAGTCGTCCCCTTGGATCACATCGTCGTCGATGCCGCCGTCAATGACGTCATTGCCGTCACCGCCGATGATCGTATCGGCATCGTCCCCGGTTGAAATGGTGTCATCACCGTCCCCACCGTCAACAAAGTCGAGGTCATCGTCAGGGTTCTCATCCGCCGCAAAGCCGAAGGGGAAGCCCGGTGCAGGCGTGCCATCGTCATTGGGGAAGCCAAGGTCAGGCAGGAACTCACCATTGCCGGTGTCGATGCTGTCGTTGCCGGTGCCACCTTCGACGGTATCGCTGCCGTCGCCGGTGTTGATCTCGTCATCATCGGCCCCGCCGTCGACACTGTCGTCGCCAGCACCACCGTTGATGGTGTCTTCACCGTCTTCACCGTTCAGCGTGTCATTGCCCGGACCACCATGAACCTGGTCGTCGCCCGTGCCCGCATCGACGCTGTCGTCGCCTTCGCCCGCAATGATCGTGTCATTGCCGCCGCCTGCTTCGATAATGTCGTCGTCGGCATCCTCAGGATCGTTGGAGAAGATGTTGTCGCCGCCGTCAACAACGTCGCCCTCTGGGTCGCCGTCATAGCTTTCGTCGATCAGCGCACCATCGTCACCGTTGGAGACAATCCCGTCCAGCGGCTGTTCGGCCACCGTAACAGTCCATACACCTTCATCCGTGCCGCCATTGCCGTCCGAAATCGTATAGGTGATCTCGGCAGGGCCCTCAAAGCCGGGTGTCGGCGTGAAGGTCAGCGTACCGTCGCCGTTGTCGACGACATCGCCATCGGGCGACGTGGCACTGGTGATCTCAAGCACGTCATTGGTGTCCGGATCGGTGTCATTGGCCAGCACGTCAAAGGTGACAGGCGTGTCAAACTCGGTGTCAGAGGCATCATCATTGGCCGTGGGGCCATCGTTCTCGCCCTCAACCGTGACGGTAACCGTCGCCGTGTCGGTGCCACCGTTCCCGTCCTCAACCGTATAGGTAAAGGTGTCGGTCGCGGTTTCGCCCGCCCCCAGGCTCTCGAAGGCGCCATTGGCGTCATAAGAAACCGAGTCGTCATCGGGGTTGATGGTGACCGAGCCCAATGTGCCGGTGGTGTCGATGGACTGGATTTCCAGATCATCGCCGTCCGCGTCGGTGTCGTTGCCGGTCAGATCAATGTCGATGGCTGGGCCGTCTTCATTGGCCGTGTCGGCATCGTCATTGGCCACAGGGCCGTCATTGACGCCGTTCACTGTGACCACAACATCCGCCGTGTCCGAACCGCCATTGCCGTCAGAAATGGTGTAGGTGATCGTCGCTTCGCCGTTGAAATCGTCCGCAGGCGTAAAGGTCAGGGTGTTGTCACCGTTGACGACAACCTCGCCTTGCTCCGGCGGAACCACAGCCGAGATGACATTCAGCTCATCGCCATCGGCGTCGCTGTCATTGGTCAGAACGGTGATGTCGACGCTGGTGTCCTCGTCGGTTTCGGCCACGTCATCTTCGGCCACGGGGCCGTCATTGACGGCACCCACCGACACGATGGCCTGACCTTCGTCCTCGCCACCATTCCCGTCAATCACGGTATAGGTGATGGTTGCCGGACCGTTGAAGTTCAACGCCGGTGTGAACGTCGCCGTGCCATCGCCATTGTCAACGACTGTGCCCTGCTCTGGCGGAACCGAAACGGTGCCGATGGTCAATGTGTCGCCATCCACATCGGTGTCATTGCCAACCAGGTCAACAACCACAGCCACATCTTCGTCCGTGGTCTCGATATCATCCACGGCCACCGGGTCATCATTGACGGGGTTGACGGTCACTGCGACTTCGCCGGTATCCGTGCCACCATTGTTGTCGGTGATGGTATAGGTGATAGTCGCGTCGCCGTTGAAGTTCTCGGCAGGCGTAAAGACCAACTTGTTGTCCACGATGTCCACGGTGCCCTGATCCGCAGGTACCGAAGCACCCGTGATCTCAAGCAGATCGCCATCCGGGTCGGTGTCGTTGCCGATCGCATCGATGGTGACGGACGTGTCTTCGTCGGTCTCGGCAATATCATCCACAGCCGTCGGTCCGTCATTGACCGCACCCACATTGACGATGGCCTGGCCTTCGTCTTCGCCGCCCTGACCGTCAACGACGGTATAGGTGATGGTGGCCGGGCCATTGAAGTTTTCAGCGGGCGTGAAGGTCGCCGTACCGTCGCCATTGTTGACCACGGTGCCTTGCTCTGGCGGCACGGAAACGGTGCCGATCAGCAGGGTGTCGCCGTCCACATCGGTGTCATTGCCCACCAGGTTCAGGGTGACGGGCTCATCTTCCATGGTCTCGCCAAGGTCATCCACAGCCACCGGATCATCATTGACCGGGTTGACCGTCACGATCACGTCAGCCGTGTCCGTGCCGCCATTGCCGTCCGAGATCGAATAGGAAATCGTGGCATCGCCGTTGAAGTTCTCGGCAGGCGTAAAGACCAGCTTGTTGTCCACGATGTCGACTGTGCCCTGCTCGGCAGGAACGGATGCGCCAGTGATGGTCAGGTCGTCGCCATCCACATCAGTGTCATTGGCAACCGCATCGATGGTGACGGGGGTGTCTTCGTCCGTTTCGGCGGTATCGTTGACGGCATCGGGCGCGTCATTCACCGGGTTCACGGTGACATTGACGGTGGCGGTGTCTTCGCCACCATTGCCGTCGCTGACGGTGTAAGTGATGGTCGTGTCGCCGTTGAAGTTCTCGTTCGGCTCAAAGGTCAGCGTGCCATCGGGGTTGATGGTTACCTCCCCATCGGGCGAGGACGCATCGGTTACCTCAAGGTCATCGCCATCCGGATCGGTGTCATTGCCCAGAACGTTGATGTCAACGCTGCCGTCCTCGTCCACCTCGGCGGTGTCGTCCACCGCATCGGGGCCACGGTTGATCTCGTCACCGACGACCTCTTCGATCTCGGTAAAGGTGAGGGTCAGACCATTGGGATTGCCGTTGCCATCCACAAACACAACCGTGCCGTTGATGCCGTTGCCGTTGCTGTCTGGCGTGACATTGTCGAGGAAGAATGGCCCCTGACCGGTCAGATCCAGCACGTCGAGGTCGGTGTTTTCAGCAGGGTTGGTGCTGAAACCACCCGCGCCACCGTCAACCTCGTCGCCTGCCCCACCAAAGATGGTGTCGGCATCCGCGCCACCCGACAGGGTGTCATCGCCTTCGCCGCCGGTGATGACATCGTCGCCACCCTGGCCATAGATTTCATCGTCGCCAATGCCACCATTCAACGTGTCGTCGCCGCCAACAATATCAGCAGTGCTGACCAGGCTCACATTGTCGATGGAGGCACCAAAGTTGTCGTTGCCGCCCACATTGCCGAATTCCAGACGGTTGCTGCCGTCTCCCGACCCGCCGGTCAGCTCGAATGTGAACTGCTCCATGTCGCTGCTGGAAGGGTCGATGGTGGCGATAACCTCACCACCCCAGATCACGTTGATCTGGTTGTCGCCACCGGGAAGGCCGTCGCCATCGGCCGCGTCAAAGGTCAGGGTATAGGTCTGACCGTCTTCGACACCGCCAACATCCTGGCCGATCACGCCCTCGCTGGGCGAGGCGGACAGGTCCAGCCAGTTGGAACCGTCAGAGGCGTCCACGCCCCCGCGCCCATCGGAATGGAAGTCGATCTCGGCGTCGTTGCTTTCTGTCCAGCCGGGAACAGAGCCCGTGCCGACAAAGCCGTAGCCGGTTGTCGTCATGCCGGCGGTGTTCTCGAACGACCCGTTCTGGATCAGGTTCGAACCTGCGCCATTTCCGTCATCGTCGCCATAGATGACGTCATTGCCAACGCCGCCGTCGACCAGATCATCGCCCGCGCCACCGCTGATGGTGTCGTCGCCATCTTCGCCGTTGATGGTGTCGTTGCCCGACCCGCCGTCGATGACGTCCGCCGCACCGTTGCCGTTGTCATCCTTAAAGGCCGCGTCGCCGTCAATGCTGTCATTGCCTGCGCCGCCGTCGATGGTGTCGCTGTCCGACCCACCGGAAATGCTGTCATCGCCCGCGTCACCAAACAACACGTCATTGCCCAGACCGCCATTGATGCTGTCGTCGCCTTGACCGCCGTTGACGAGGTCATCGTCGGACGAGGCCCAAAGGTCATCATTACCAGTGCCGCCGTCGATGGTGTCATTGCCCCAGGAGGCCTCGACCATGTCGTCACCCGCACCCCCAAAGAAGACGTCATCACCGGCATCAGCACCGCCAAGTGTGTCGTTGCCGTCACCACCGATTTGGGTGTCGTTGCCCGCACCACCAAAGATGCGGTCGTCGCCGCCTTCGCCAAAGATCAGGTCATCGCCGCCACCACCGTTCAGGGTGTCGTTGCCGTCTTCGCCGTCGTCCACAGGACCGGTCGAGGCGTCGAAATAAACGTCCGTGACCCAGATGCCTGTGTTGTTGTCGCCATTTTGATCGTGCTCGATCTCGATGCGGGCAACAGGGCCCGGAATGTCGACCAGCACGGAATAGCTGGGCGTGTCCTCACCGTCATATCCGCCATTGCTGTCGGCAGTATCGGCACCGGCCACCGCATCGGTGTCCAGCAGGGTCAGGTTGCCACCTGCGGTCAGGTTCACCTCGATGGGATTGCCATCCGCGTCAAAGGCCTTGATGCGGACAACGCCGTCACCGTCAATGTCATTGACCCGGAAGGATACATTCTCGACCTCAGCCGAGAAATCCAGTTTGTAGTCGTTCGACGTGCCCGCCCCGCTCAGCGAGTTGCTGAACAGACCGCTATTGTCGTCTACAGGATTGCCATCGGCATCAATGCCCGCAACATTCTGTTCGTTCGAGGAAAACTCGGTGACGGAATGCGCACCCGCAGCCGTCTGGCTAAAGGTCACATCGACGGACCCGGTGTTTTGGGTAAAGCCACCAAGGGCCGCGCCATCGGCAGCACCGGCCAGATCCCACTCAAAGCTTTCGCGCACGGTGGCATCGGGGCCACGGTCCAGATTGCTGTCGCCATAGATGATGTCGTCTTCTGCACCACCCTCAACGCTGTCATCACCGCTGCCGGCATAAACTTCGTCTTCGCCCAGACCGGACAGGATCGTGTCGTTACCTGCACCCGCGTCCACAATATCGTCATTGGGCGCTTCGCCCGGCAGGATCGCGTCGCCTGCGTCAATGCTGTCGCCCTGCGGATCGCCTTCGTAGTTCACGTCGATCAGGTCGCCGGCATCCGTCCCGTCCACAATCCCATCAGGATCGACGGGCGGGTTGTTGATCACGTCCACATCATAGATCGCGACATAAGCGATGGAGCCGTCAAAATAGTGATCGTACTCGCCATCGTCCTTTTCACGCGCGCCAAAGCTGAAGGACTCGTCGTCATTGTCGCCGATATCCATCGTCAGGTTTTCGGACGTATTCTGGGAATTTTCCGTGCCCTGGGTCAGGTTCTGCACAAGGTATGTGCCACCGGTTTCGGACCAGGTGTAGGTCACCTTGATGTCATCGCCGGGCTCAAAGAAATCCTTGGGCGTCTTCAGCTCAATCTGGCCATTCGCGGAAATGTGCTCGACCTCGACCTTGCCATCCTCGGTCACGCGGATCTCAAAGAAACCCTCGTCATGGGCGTCTTTTTCCTCGCCACGGTTGACGATGGTGTCGGGGGACGAACCGACATGCTGGTCCTGGCTGAACTCAACGCTGATCGTGCCCTCGGACAGATCAAATGGGGCGTCGTTGCCCGCCACTTCTTTGTCGCCCGCCACATCGAACACATCACCATGGCCATCAAAATGCGCGCGGTCGCCAGCAAAATTCACATCACCGCGCGTGCTCCCGTTCTGGGCAATACCATCGGCCAGGCCGGTGTCTGCTTTCGGGTCGCTTCCCAGGAAATCCCACAAACCAACAAGGTTCTGGGCGAAGGGGTCATTGAAATTATCAGCCATCGTTATCGTCTCCATTTACCGTTGTCCGGCACGCTGTGCCGCACATCAGCGGACAACCAAAAATACACACCCCGTCAGGCTTTGCCGTTCGGTCCGGCAACCACACCAACGCACCACAAATGGAGGAGACCCCGCTAAACCAGCGGGAACACGCCGACCAACATGGTCGTCGCAGTTCTGCGTCACTAGAATTGCAGCAGCAAACCCAGCGAACACACGTCTCATCGCATCGCAAACAATGCGCGTTTCGTGCGGTCGCCCCCGTGACCTTTAGACATCGCCCCCCAGTTGGGCATGGATGTGATAGGCCCACAATTGATGCAAACAAAGGGAAAAATGTCCGAAAAACTGCTGCATTAGGGCCCGTCCGACGCGCCAAACGGCACAGTATGTAAACAATCAGCAACCGGCGGTAGTGGGCGATTTTTCGCCAATACACGCATAGGTAGGCAACTTTCCTCCTAACCGCCCAAAACATAAGGAGTTGGGCGGGACGCAGCCGATGACGCGTTTCAACGTCAGGTTTCCAGAGTGGAAACAAAGGCCAAATCAGGGCGCGAGTAGATTTCCGCCATATTCTCGCCCATTACCGTTCACGATCCGGCATCAATGCCGCAAATTTTAGGAAACTGAACCTCAAATGCGGCATTCAACGCCACATTCGGCGAATCGCGGGTGACGGCCGTGTCAGTGATCGCGCCGCACAACCGCATCACACGACCGGCTCCAGCGCCATCACACGGGCGCGCTGATTTTCATGTTGGAGTTTTGCCGCGGGCATCCAGGGACAGAAGGATCAGGCATCTCAAAACGCACGCGACGACAGCGCCAAGCCATCCCGCGGCGATGGCACACGCTGTGCCCCCTAATCAATGGGTTAACGGCTTGTGTTCCGCGTAAAAACCAGCCGCTGACGCACAGATCGACCCGCAGGCCCACACCACATCAAGCGACAGCGCAGCCGTTCCCAAGCGTTCAGGATTGGTCGACCGTTTGCAGGCGATCTGCGTTGCACTGTAACTGATCGCGCAGACTGTCTGGAACCAGTCGAGAGCTGGGCAACCGGATCATGCGCATCTCCTCGATGACCGGTTCGTCGTAGTAGCGTTCCTGATATTCGGCAAAGTTATCAAAGACGCGTCGGCTTGTGATATCCACAAAAGTCTCGGCAGGCGTTCCTTCGGCCAAAATCAGTTCATGTGCGTCGGTTTCAACATGATAGACGCTGCACACATCGTTGGGATGGTTCAAATGCCACCAGTGAATTGTGGTTTCATTCACCAGCGCGCTCGCATTGATCAGAAACCCTTCGACGCACATGCCGTGATCCGCCGTGACCACAAGATCGCGCGTCGGCAGACCATTTCCGAGGGCACCTGCCCGGATACAGACCAGGCCCAGACGTTCGGGCACACCAAAACGGGTGCCAAAGGTTTGCCGTCCCACGAATTTGACCGTGGTCTCCCGCCCCTCGACCGTGACCAGGGTATCACCCGGACACAGATCCTGGACAGGAACTTCGCCGCTTGCGGTTTTGATCAACGTTCCTTCCAGGAAACAGGCCGGGTCAGGCGACAACGGCTGGAGCGCAAAGCTATCGTTCAACGCCCCCAGCAGAAAAGACCGAAAGGTCGACATTTCGTCATCCGAAAGATCAGCACCAGAGTCCGTGAGCATGAGGAAACTGGTGGATTCATCGATCGTCGGGAAAACTGAAAAGATGTACCCCACCTTGCCACCCAGATCGAGCGACCCGAGATAGTAGGCAACATCGCCGTCCTGAATGCCTGATTGCCCGCTTATACCGCTGGACACATTCGACATTATTACCAGATCGCCCGCAGAGATTACCCCATCATCCACAACCGCCGTGGCGGTAACGTCTTGCGGCGAAGACACAAAGCTGGTGCCGTTGGGCACATTTGCGAAAGAGCGGCCAAACGTGAAACTTGTGGGCATTCGTATTCATTCCTTGCTTTGGGGCCATCTGCACGCAGCGGGGCCCCGTTAGGGTGCGTTCGATCGGGTGCGCCCCTTATTCGGGGCTGCAAGAAGAAAAGGTGGGAGCACGGCGCGATAGGAGTGTCGGGTTATGGGTCGCAGCCGCGCTCCCGAGTGAGTAAAGCGGTGTTTACTGCTTCGGACACCTACCTCGTGGCTAGAGACCCCGGTATCTTGGGGGGTCCGGAACTTCTGTCCGAGCGTCCAGAATGCCCGATCACTGACCTCAAAGGTGTTGCGCAGGCAGCAAACGAGCTTGATCGCGCAGTGACTTCAACGCTTTGGCGTTTCCGGAGCTTCAAATCGGGCGATCAATGGTCAGGCGGGTCGACATACGCCCGTCGCCTCATGCGCCCAAACGGCCATGCCGATCAATTGTCAGGCAAATATGCAAGTCCCAAGGTCAACCATTGGGCGAGACCATGTGCGACTGTCTCAGAGTCTTTAGTCAGCGTCTCAATAATATTGCTGGGGCTTGCCGCCCCCTGACGGCGCCGCTTTACCTTGGGGCAAGCGTGATGAGCTGGCTTCAATGGGGCAAAGGTCGGGCAATCCGACCGGCGGACAGTCCGCCAGTCGCATGGAGGAGACAGGCGCGAACGGGTGGGCAAAAGTCTTTGGTGGCAGATTTCAGGGCACGCGATGCCCCATCATACCGCCGCATCCCATCCAAACGCCGAACGTCTGCTTCATTCGTCTCTTTCTCTGCTCCGGGCAGGCTTGATCAAGCGTGATGCAAGGTACCCAGGAGAGGCTTTTCGCAACGCCGCTCAAGGATAAAGAGGAGCCTTTGAGCCAAATGGATCTGATGAGCGACGTTCTAAGCCACTTTCTTGTGAAAGGACGCGTGATGGGGCTGTTGAGCCTTCGAGGAGATTGGGCCTTTCAGTCCCCCGAAAACAACGAGGCGGTCTTCCATCTTGTCTCCAAAGGGTCGGTTCTGATCACGTTCAAGGGAAAAACCACCCGCCTTCACGAGGGGGACATGGCGTTCTTTACCCAAGGGCACGCCCACATACTCAGCAGCGCGTCAGACGCCCCTTTCGTGACATTTTCCGAAGAAGACACTCAAGTCAGCGCCCATTCGGTTCAGGGCGGTCAGGTGCATAATATCGTAAAGGGCGGCAACGGCCCCGAAACCTCGCTGATTTGCGTGCGCTTTGATTTTGGCAGCGAAAGGACGGTCGAATTTGGCAACACCCTGCCGGATCAACTTGTCCTGCGCCGCGAAAGCGATGACACCTCACAGTGGGTGGACCCTCTTCTTCGGCGCATCGCGAAAGAAGCGTCGACACAAGCGCCCGGCGCGCTTGCAGCACTGGATGGGTTACTGAACCTCTTGTTCATCCACTTCATGCGACAATGGTTGAAAACGCCTACATCCCATCACCTTGGGTGGATCCGAGGCCTGCAAGATCCCAACATTTCCAAGGCCCTGCGGCTGCTGCATGCCGACCCCGCTCACAATTGGTCGGTCAGGGAATTGGCGGTCAAAGTGGGCATGTCGCGGTCCAATTTTGCCGCCCGCTTCGCACTGCTGACCGGCGAACCACCGCTGCGGTATCTGACGCACTGGCGCATGCATCTGGCCATGCGGATGCTGAGGAAAGACCCCATCCGCCCGATCTATGACATCGCGGCGTCAGTGGGCTACGATTCCGAAGCATCCTTTTCAGCCGCCTTCAAACGCCAAACCGGAAAACCGCCCGGGGCCTGGCGCAAGGACACCTTACTCGAATTCACGTCCAGGTCGAAAAGTGCCTGAGCGCCGCGGCACCACGCCGAAACCGCCGCCCCTTCTCTCATCGACCTGACAGGAAGGCAGGTTGAAAACCGCCATCACCGATACGAAATACTTAGGAAAGGCAGTGTCGTTGGAGTCAAAAAAGAGAATGCCAGGCAATCCCCCGAGCGCTTTTGACTCCAACCGATTTGAGCGTTCGCAACGGCTTGCCGCCTTCGCACAGTTTTCCGACCAAAGCCCCAGGCGGCTGCTCTCCGGGCATGAACTGTCTCCGATCAGTGCAGAAAGCCCTGAACAACATCGCGTGCACCGGATGTTCGGAGAAGAGATTTTTACATCCCGGGTCGAAACAACAGGTTACCGCCTGATCCACACAAACGGCGACGCAAACCGCCGTGGCAGTCGTCTGGTCGCCGTGAGCCTTGTCAGCGCGGGCGAAGCCGTCGTCGGGACCGAAAAGGTGTCTTACAAGCTGAACACCGGCGACATCTACATCACCACGGCAAACTCCATGCGGGCCACGCTGGGTCCCGGCGTCGTGACACGTCTGCTTCTGGCGGATGAAGCCCTTGGCAAAGTCACTGACCAGGCTGGTGGCCTGATCACGTTTCGCGGCAGCACCGCGACAGGGCGGTTGCTGTCACATACGATCTCGGCTGTCGAAACAACGCTCACCGAAACCGGCGGGCTGGGTGCGAATGATCCGCTCAATCTCATTGCCAAGGACATCGTGTCACGACTGCTGGCGAGCGACCAAGCCGATCAGCCCCAGGAAACGTTGCGGGAACGCGTGCGGGTCTTTGTGATGGACAACATCGCCGACACCACACTGACGCCCAAGACCATCGCCGAATATCTGGGGATGTCCCGGGCCTCACTGTATCGCGCATTTCCCGTGCCGGGCGGGGTAATGGCCTATGTCGTCGAGGTGCGGCTTGACGTTGCCAGGTCTCTGCTGGCCAGCACGAAAAGCGGCGGACACCGGGCCATCAACGAGGTTGCGTTTCTGTGCGGTTTCAAATCTCCGTCACATTTCAGCCAGGCGTTCAAGCGCACCTATGGCGTGTCGCCGACACTGGTTGCGAACACCGAGACCAACGTGCTGCGCGACGAGCGCCGCACCAATTTTCCAAACCACTCGTGACGTGAATTTTTCGGCCTGCCGGGTGGCACTACCCCTCCGATCCGGTCCGTTGCCGATCACCCTGGCAAAAGACGGCCAGACCGGCACGTAATGGCCGAAACAGTGCCGCCGCAATCTGCAACTCGGTGGCCCAGGCACCCTTTTTCCCACAGCGTCTCACTGTGGGACAGACGCGCAACAAACCGCGCATTTTGGTGAGGCATTTATTATTGGTACCCAAGGCCGGACTCGAACCGGCACGCCCGCAAAGGCGGGGGATTTTGAATCCCCTGCGTCTACCATTCCGCCACTTGGGCCTCGGGGCTTCCTTACACCGGGCCATAAGCATGGGCAAGCGGCCCAAGCCCCTTCAGGCCCACATTTTTTGCGCAAGCGTGCAGAGCACTGGAACAGCCACCGCCGATTTGATAGGCGGAGCGCGAGCAGCAACAGAGAGTTTCACAGAATGGCCGCTTTGGCACAGGACATGGCGATCTCTGATCGGCTTGCGCAACTGGTCTCCGACACCGGTGGCAAGACGGTGACGCTCGACTGGATCATGGCGCAGCTGCATGAACGGGCCTTCGGCCTCTTTCTGCTGATCCTGGCGCTGCCCTGCTGCATTCCCTTTCTCTACGGGCTGCCCCAGATCGTTGCGCTGCCGCTGATGTTTGTCTCGGCCCAGATCGTGCTGGGCCGCCGCACCCCATGGCTACCCCGCAGCCTCAGCGCACGTACCTTCTCTGCCGAAGGACTCGGCACGCTGTCGCGCCGCTCAGCGCCCTGGCTGAAACGGATCGAGGCATTCAGCCGCCCGCGTTTGACGGCCCTGACCAAGGCGCCGCTTGACCGGATCGTGGGCTTGGGCCTTGTGCTCTTCAGCGCCTCGATCCTCGTGCCCCTGCCCGGTACAAATTCCGTGCCCGGGCTTGCCGTTGTCATCGTCGCCATGGGTCTGTTACAGCGCGATGGAATACTGGTGCTGCTGGGTATGGTGCTGGGCACCGCGTGGATCGGCACCCTGATCGTCGCCGGGGCAACCCTGGCCAGCCTGATCAAAGGATGGATTGGTCTATGACCCGCAAGAACCTCATCGCGCTCGCCGCGCTTGGCTCAGCTGCATTGTTGGCGGGGGCGTTCCTGTTTCAGGCCCTGGGCTATGCCCCGTGCAAGATGTGCCTCTGGCAGCGCTACCCCCACGCAGTTGCCGCAGCGCTTGGCGCAATCGCATTCTTCATCCCCCTGCCCGCGATGATCCTGTCCGCCCTGATCCTGGTTGGCGCGCTCGCGGCGCTGACGACCGCAGGGATTGGCGGCTATCACATGGGCGTGGAACAAGGATGGTGGGAAGGGCCATCCACCTGCACCGCCGGTGCCATCGACAGCATTGATCCCAATGCGCTCTTTGACCAGATCATGGGCGCGCCGCTTGTGCGCTGCGACGACATCGCGTGGCAATTGGCGGGGCTCAGCATGGCAGGCTGGAACATGGTGATCTCACTGGTGCTGGCCGCAATCTGGATCACCGCGCTGCGCCGCCGCGCCTAGGCTGATTTCCGCGTCGACAACAGCAACGACGTTTCACTGGCCACCACGCCCTCAAGGCGGCGGATACGGAACAGAACCGCGTCAAAGCTTTCCAGCGTATCCGTCCCGATCTCCACAATCACATCCCAGCGGCCATTGGTCGAATGCACCGCGCGCAGCTCGGACATGCCATGCAACTGGCGGATGATCCGTTCGGTCCCGCCGCCCTCAATCGCGATCATCATCAACCCGCGCACCGGGTCGCGCAGCGTGTCCTCGCGCAGAACCACGGTGAAGCCCAGAATATCGCCCCGGCTGCGCAGCTTGTCGATCCGCGCCCGCACGGTGGCCCGTGACAGACCCAGTCGCGCCGACAGGTCAGATAACGAGGCACGTGCGTCATGGCGCAGGGCGGCGATCAGGGCATTGTCCGTTTTGTCCATTTAAATTGTCCATTTTGGTCAATGGCTTCCCGATATGCGCAATTTGGTGACTTGTCCACATCCCGCTTTGTCCAGAATTAAAGGGCAACGCGACATGCAGCACAGGACTCACCCGATGCCCAGCAAAGAAATCCACCTCATCGGCGCGCCCGTCGATTGCGGCAAACGCCGCCAGGGCTGCCTCATGGGCCCCGACGCCTACCGTACTGCGGGGCTGGCGGACGCCCTGCGCACTCTGGGCCACACGGTGGTGGATCAGGGCAACGTCGCACCCGACCCGTTCGAGGACGTTGCAGAACCCACAGTCTACGCCCGCGCCGAAAACATCGCCTGGACGGCGGCGCTGTCCCGCGCGGCACAATCGGCCTGCGCCACAGCCCTGCCGATCTTCATGGGGGGCGATCACGCCCTCGCGCTCGGCACCGTTCACGGGGCCGCCGCCCATGCTGCGGGGCTGAACCGCCCGCTTTTCGTGCTCTGGCTCGACGCCCACACGGATTACCACACGCCCGACACCACAGGGTCCGGCAACCTGCACGGCACGCCCATGGGCTATGTCACCGGGCGCGAAGGCTTTGACGGCTTTCCCGCTGTCACCACCCCCGTGCCGCACGAGCGTATCGCCATGCTGGGCCTGCGCTCCGTCGATGCCGAGGAACGGGCCGCCCTTGAGGCCACCGATGTGACCTATATCGACATGCGCCATATCGACGAACACGGCATCGCCAAACCGCTCGCTGCCTTTCTCGATCGGGTGGCCGCCGCAAACGGCCTGCTGCATGTCTCGCTCGACGTCGACTTCCTCGACCCTGCCATCGCCCCCGCCGTGGGCACCACCGTCCCCGGCGGTGCGACCATCCGCGAGGGGCACCTGGTGATGGAGATGATCTGCGACAGCGATCTCATGACCTCACTCGACCTGGTCGAGCTGAACCCCTTCCTCGACGAACGGGGGCGCACCGCTCAAGTCATGGTCGACCTGACGGCATCCGCCTTTGGCCGCCGCGTCTTTGACCGCCCCACACGCGCTTACTAAAGGATCCCAGCATGCAACCTTCCGACAAGGCCCTCGTGCCCTTCGTCTCTGTCGATCACATGATGCAGTTGATCCACCATGTGGGGCTCTCCGACATGTTGCGCGGGCTGGCGGGCTACATCGCCGATGACTTTGCCCGCTGGGAAAGCTTTGACAAAACGCCTCGCGTGGCCTCGCACTCCGCCGAAGGGGTGATCGAGCTGATGCCCACCTCTGACGGCGAAACCTATGGGTTCAAATACGTCAACGGCCACCCCAAGAACATGTCCGAGGGCCTGCAAACCGTCACCGCCTTTGGGCTCTTGGCCGATGTGGGCACAGGCTACCCAGTGCTGCTGACGGAAATGACGATGCTCACGGCGCTGCGCACAGCGGCAACCTCGGCGCTGGTGGCCAAGACACTGGCACCCAAAGGGGCCACCACCATGGCCATGATCGGCAATGGAGCGCAGTCCGAATTTCAGTCGCTGGCCATGCAGGCCATCGCGGGCATCACCCATGTACGGCTCTATGACATCGACCCGGCGGCGACGGCCAAATGCGCGGCCAACCTGGCGGGCACAGGCCTGCACGTGACGGCCTGCACAACAGCCGAAGCGGCCATCGAGGGTGCTCAGATCCTGACCACCTGCACGGCGGACAAAGCCTATGCGACGATCCTGACGGACAACATGGTGGGGGCCGGCGTGCACATCAACGCCATCGGCGGCGACTGCCCCGGCAAGACCGAGGTGGCCCCCGCCATCCTGCGGCGCGGCGACATCTTTGTGGAATACCCGCCCCAAACCCGGATCGAAGGCGACATACAGCAACTGGCCCCCGACCACCCGGTGACCGAGTTCTGGCAAGTGCTGACGGGTGCTGCCGCAGGCCGAACCTCCGACAAACAAATCACGATCTTCGACAGCGTCGGCTTCGCGATCGAAGATTTCTCCGCCCTGCGCTACGTCCGCGATCAGATCGAAGGCACAGCCTTCTACCACCCCCTTGACCTGCTGGCCGACCCGAATGACCCAAGGGATCTGTTTGGGATGCTGGGACGGGCCAAGGAGGCTTGATGGATCAAATTCACAAAGCGACACGGTTAAAGCAATTCAGCCGCCAATTTCATTGAATAGCGGCTCTGCGGACAAACCGCCAATTCGCTGCGACTGCGCAAGTGGCCGCTTTGGATGAAGAAAGCACTGTTACAATCTGTTCGGACGGTGCCCGCAACATGAACCATGCCATCGCTCAAAAACACTTAGGAAACGTATTTCATGACTTCTAAAGCTGTCTTTCCGAGATTCGGCAGTGCATGCTGGCTACAGCAGCCTAGCAAATAAATTTTGGAGAAAGACAATATGCGAAAGCGAATGAAGTCAATTGGTACCATCACCCTATTCCTCGCGTTTTCCCCCATTGCTGCGTCCGCGCAGTGCTGGGATGGCCTTGGTGCGGGCGGCGACAGGATAGACGTGACGGTATGCGATGGCTTAGCCAACAACTGCGTGGAGTTTTGCGTCAATCCGCTGACTTGGGATGCCGCTTGGATGCAAGACTCACTGGCCCGTATTGTTTTCGCTGTTGGCAATTACGGAGTCGCAAATGATCCCAGTGTTCCAAGCCTTAGCGGGATAAGTCAAAGCGCTGTTGATGAGGTTTTTTCGAATGGTCCGATTCCCAATCAAGGTAGAACTTCGTTCAGAGGTCCCGTTGTTCTTGAGGCTGATTTCTGCCGTACTTGCGGGCCAAAACCGTGAGAACTGTCACGCATGGTGCTGCGCTTGGGGATGCATACGCTAGAAAGACACTGAACGACTCAATGGGGGACCGCTATGCTGGATAGAACTCTATCAATTCTTGCCTTGAGTGTTTCTTTCTTCGCCTTGGCTTTCACAGGTTGGCAATCCTGGCTTACCTATGAGCACAACAGGGTATCTGTTTCTCCCAAGCTCATCGGAGCAACACATTTAAGAGCTTCCAGTGACGACTTCTTTCGTGTTGAATTAGTCAATGTCGGGCTGGGACCGGCGATAGTTCGAAACGCTTCGATTACATTCAATGGCCAAAGCCTCGGAAAACTGGGTGCAGAAGCTTGTGAAACGTTATCGGGGTATCTTAATGTCGACGCTGCAGACCATTCATTTATGACCTGTTGGGAGCAGGTGGTGGGCGAGAACATGTATTTGAGGGCTGGAGATAGCATTACTCTCTACAGATTTGGAGAGCGCCGTGATGGCGCCACAATTGAGTTCTCCAGCCACCCCATGACGAGTGTGAACGTCACCGCAGACTATTGTAGTTTCTATGACGTCTGCGAGAGTCTTAATTGACATGCCCGACTTCGACACGTTTTAGTTGCGGTTTCACGACCGGACATTCGCTGTCCTGCAGAGAGTTGGTAAGTAAGGGCTCAAAGCTGCCACTTGTTCAAAATATCGACGCGACCGATGCTTCATGTGTCATTTCCGCAGACTGTTGCCAAAAACTGAATGCAAGCCTCCAAACGTTAACGCGCCTGCAATCGTTTGCGATCAGTTAACGTGCTCAAAACGCAAAAACGTACAGTCCCGGCGGGAAGCTGTACGTTTTGAAAAATTCAGTAGAGATTAAGCGGTTGCAGCAGCGCACAAAACGTACACTGCTCCACCTAAAATGCACAGTCTTGCCAGTGGCCCCCGGTCAAGGGCCACCGCACGCTGCGTTAACCGATCAATCGTCGCGATGCACTTTTTCGCGGCGCTCGTGACGCTCTTGCGCCTCAAGGCTCATCGTGGCGATGGGCCGTGCGTCGAGGCGTTTGAGCGAAATCGGCTCGCCCGTCACGTTGCAATATCCGTACTCGCCCTCGTCGATCCGGCGCAGCGCCGCGTCGATCTTGGCAACCAGCTTGCGCTGTCTGTCCCGGGTGCGCAGTTCCAGCGCCCGGTCAGTTTCCTCGCTGGCGCGGTCGGCCACATCCGGAATATTCCGGGTGCCGTCCTGCAACCCTTCGATGGTGTCCTTGCTGCCCGCCAGCAACTCGGACCGCCAGTCCAAGAGCTTGCGGCGAAAATACTCAACTTGCCGTTCATTCATGAACGGTTCGTCATCGGCCGGGCGATAGTCCTCCGGCAGAAACACTTCCTGTTTCATTGGCTTCCCCTCGATATGACTGACATCAGACATGAACGATCCTCTGCACTGCCCCGATCAGTTCCCTGAGGGTGCATCTATCTGAGGCCAGAAAGATTGTCACTACACAATCCCGTCCCAGATTGGCTAAAAGCAACCGCATCAAGTCCTGACCGCAACAAGGTGAACCCAAATGAAATTCCAAGGCACAGACGCCTATGTGGCAACCGACGACCTCACCATTGCGGTCAATGCCGCCGTGACCCTCGAACGGCCCCTTCTGGTCAAGGGTGAACCCGGTACGGGCAAGACAGAATTGGCCAAACAGGTCTCGCGCAGCCTTGGTTTGCGCCTCATCGAATGGAACATCAAATCCACCACCCGGGCCCAGCAGGGCCTGTATGAATATGACGCCGTGTCCCGCCTGCGCGACAGCCAGCTTGGCGAAGACAAGGTGCACGATGTTGCAAACTACATCAAAAAGGGCAAGCTGTGGGAGGCCTTTGAGGCGGGCGAAAAAGTCGTCCTTCTGATTGACGAGATCGACAAGGCAGACATCGAATTCCCCAATGATCTGCTGCAGGAACTCGATAAGATGGAGTTCTTTGTCTACGAGACCGGCGAGACCATCAAAGCCGTCAATCGCCCCGTGGTCATCATCACCTCCAACAACGAAAAGGAACTGCCGGACGCTTTCCTGCGCCGCTGTTTCTTTCACTATATCCGCTTTCCCGACATGGACACGCTGCGCCAGATCGTCGAGGTCCATCACCCCGGCATCAAGGAAAGCCTGCTCACGACCGCCCTCACCCAGTTCTTTGAAATCCGCGACCAGCAGGGCCTCAAGAAGAAACCATCGACTTCCGAAGTTCTCGATTGGCTCAAGCTGCTCCTGGCCGAGGATCTGAGCGCGGAAGACCTCAAGGCGGGGGGTGCATCGTCGCTGCCGAAATTGCACGGCGCTCTGCTCAAGAACGAGCAAGACGTGCACCTCTTTGAACGGCTCGCCTTCATGGCGCGCGGTCAGCGCTAAGCCCACCCAAAAACCCGAGTCTTTTCGGTCACATTTCCGCCCATCTGCCCCGCGCCTCACCTCTGGCGCGGTAAAATGTCTTTATTTTGCCTGAAATGCTCCATAACCTGACCTTGATGAGAGGTGAAAACACCCGCATCCAAAATGCTAAAAGGCAGGCAGGCAGTTTAAATGTATGGTTCAGACGCACTTATTGTGCGCCCACTTTCCGTGTCGGATCGCTCCGGCTGGGGTGATCTGTGGGCGGCCTATCTCGACTTTTACGGCACTTCACGGTCCCAGGACATTTTTGACATCTATTTCGATCGCCTGCTGGGCGACGACCCGCAAGACTACAATGGCTTGGTGGCCGAACAGAACGGCACGCTTGTCGGCCTGACCCATTACCTCTTTCACCGCCATGGCTGGAACGTCGAAAACACCTGCTATTTGCAAGACCTCTATGCCACGCCCGCAGCCCGCGGCACCGGCGTGGGCCGCAAGCTGATTGAAGGGGTCTATGCCGCCGCCGAGGCCTCCGGAGTGCCAACCGTCTATTGGCTGACGCAGGATAACAACGCAGAAGCGCGCAAGCTTTACGACCGCGTCGCAACCCTCACCCCCTTCATAAAGTACCAAAAAGGATGAGCCCGATGCGCCGCTTTGTCCTGCCCCTGGTGCTGGTGTTGAACGCCTGCGTACCCGTCACGCCCGGCGACACGCCTACGCGCGCCCTGCCGCAATCCAGCGACCTGCCGCCGATGAAAACCTTTGGGCCCCCGCGCCCTGACCAGCCGATCAAATCGAATAACGACCTGGCGCTGGACTTCATCGAACTCAGCTTCCAACTGGAATCCGGCCGCGACCTGCCCGTCTTCACCCGGTTCGAAGGGCCGATCTCCGTCCGCGTCACGGGCGCGCCGCCCGCCTCGCTGGGCAGTGACCTGAACCGGCTGATCTACCGGCTGCGCACCGAAGCAGGGATCGACATCCATCAAACGGCCCCGAGCAATCCCGCCAACATCACCATTGAGGCCGTGAGCCGCGCCGACATCCGCCGCGCCCTGCCCCATGCGGCCTGTTTCGTGGTGCCCAACATCACCACCATATCGGAATACAAACCCAACCGGCGCAGCGTACGCACCAGTTGGAGCAACCTGCGCACCCGCGAAAAACTGGCCATCTTCCTGCCCAATGACGCCAGCCCCCAAGAGGTGCGCGACTGCCTGCACGAAGAACTGGCCCAAGCGCTTGGGCCGCTCAATGACCTCTACCGGCTGCCCGACTCCGTGTTCAACGACGACAATGTGCACACGGTCCTGACGGGTTTTGATATGATGATGCTGCGGGCCTACTACGCCCCTGAACTGCGCTCCGGCATGAGCCGGGGCCAGGTGGCCAGCCGCCTGCCCGCTGTGTTCAGCCGGATCAACCCGCAAGGCGACGGACTGCGCGCCAACTACGCCACCCGGACGCCGCGCGCCTGGAGCCAGGCCATCCAGACCGCCCTTGGCCCCGGATCAACCAACAGCCAACGCCAGCAAGCCTCCGATCAGGCGCTCCAGATCGCCCGCGCCATGGGCTGGCAAGACCACCGTCGCGCCTTTGCGCATTATGCCAAGGGGCGGCTCCTGCTGGCCTCTGATCCCAAAACGGCCCAGACCCATTTCCGCGCCGCCGATCAGTATTACGCTGCCACCCCCGGTGCCAATCTGCACCGGGCCTATGTGGCCACCCAACTGGCCGCCTATGCAATCACCCGTGGCGACGGCGATCAGGCCATGCTGATCCTCAGCCCGCACATCGACGAGGCGGCGCAGAACGAAAACGCGGCGCTGCTGTCGACCCTTTTGCTGTTGCGCGCCGAGGCACTGGACCTGCAGGGCCGGTCCGCCGAGGCGCGCACCGTCAGGCTGGACAGCCTGGGCTGGGCACGATACGGATTTGGCCCGGACTGGGCGGTGCGGGCCAAGCTGCGGGAAATCTCTTCGCTGAACCCGCTGAATGGTTGAACTTGCCGCCCCAAGGCTTTGAAAGGCAAGTGAAATGATCGTAATTTTGGCGGCCCTTTCCGGGGCCATCATCGGCGGTATGACCGCCCGCAAACGCAGCGGCAATCGCCTCGATATCGCCCAATACGCTGCCGGCTATGCGCTCGCCTTTACCGTGGTGGGACTGATTGCCACAGTCGTGATCGACCGCATCCTGAGCAGCTAAGATGTTCTTGCCCTTCTTTGACAGTTTGCGCAAAAACGGGGTGCCCGTTTCCTTGCGCGAGTTTCTGGCATTTCTGGAAGGGATGCAGGCGGGCTTGGCCACCTATGATGTGGAGGCGTTTTATTATCTCGCCCGCACCGCCATGGTCAAAGACGAACGCAACATCGACAAGTTTGACCGCGCCTTTGCCGCCGCCTTTGAGGGGCTGGAACAGATCAGCATCGACGAGGTGCTGGAGGCGGTGGACATCCCGCAGGAGTGGCTTGAGAAACTGGCGGAAAAGCACCTGTCAGAAGAAGAGCGCGCCGAAATCGAAGCATTAGGCGGCTTCGACAAGCTCATGGAAACCCTCAAGAAACGGCTTGAGGAACAAAAGGGCCGCCATCAGGGCGGCAACAAATGGGTCGGCACGGCGGGAACCTCACCCTTTGGCGCCTATGGCTACAATCCCGAAGGGGTGCGGATCGGCCAGGACAAATCCCGTCACCAGCGCGCCACCAAGGTCTGGGACAAGCGCGAGTTCAAAAACCTCGACGACACGGTCGAGCTTGGCACCCGCAACATCAAGGTGGCCCTCAAACGCCTGCGCCGCTGGGCCCGCGACGGGGCGGCGGACGAATTGGATTTGAACGGCACGATCCGCGCCACCGCCGAACACGGCTACCTCGACGTCAAAACCCGGCCCGAGCGGCGCAACGCGGTCAAGGTGCTCTTGTTCCTCGATATTGGCGGCTCCATGGACCCCCACATCAAGATCGTGGAAGAGCTGTTCTCAGCCGCCAAATCCGAATTCAAGCATTTTGAGCATTTCTATTTCCACAATTGCCTCTACGAAGGCGTGTGGCGCGACAACCGCCGACGCTGGGATGCACAGACCCCGACGCATGAGATTCTGCGCACCTATGGCCCTGATTACAAATGCATTTTCGTCGGCGACGCCAGCATGTCCCCTTACGAGATCGCCTATCCCGGTGGGGCCAACGAACATTGGAACGCCGAGGCGGGCCAAGTCTGGCTGGCGCGCGCCCGTGATCACTGGCACTCCAACCTCTGGATCAATCCGGTGCCCGAGAAATATTGGGGCTACACCCATTCCATCGGCATGATTCAGGAGATTTTCGGGCCCGAAGCCATGGTGCCCATGACCCTCGAAGGGCTCAGCCGGGGTATGAAAACCCTGACGCGCTAGGCGACGGCGGAATTGCCATTGTGCCGCCGCCTCCCTAGGCTTTGACCCATGTCAGATGCCCCCGTCTTCTCCATCGATCCCGCCGGTTTTCACGCCGATCCGTACCCGACGCTGGCCCAGATGCGCGCCCAGGCCCCGGTGTGCTATGTGCCCGAACTCGGTGCGACCCTTTTCACCCGCCGCGACGACGTGTTCGTACAGGAAAAGCGGATCGAGATGTTTTCCAGCCACCAGCCCGCCGGATTGCTGACCAAGGTCATGGGCGAGAACCTGATGCGCAAGGATGGCGACGCCCACATGGCCGAACGCCGCGCGCTCTTTCCCGCGCTCAGCCCGCGCACGGTACGTGACGTGCTGGCCCCACAGTTTCGCACCATCGTGCAGGGGCATATCGACAGGCTCAAACCCATGGGCTCGTGCGATCTGGTGTCGGACTTTGCGATGCCGGTTTCGGCGGACGCGCTGCGGGTGATGACGGGGCTAACGAACATGGAGGCCGCTGACATGGATGCAGCCAGCCAGGCCATGCTGGACGCCGCCGCCAACTACCAAAACGATCCTCAGATCGACGCCAAAGGCCACGCGGCTGCGGCGCAGGTTCTGGCTCTGATAAAAGACCGCCTGCCCGAACTCCGCGCCGCGCCCGACCGCTCCATCATCTCGGTTCTTGATCAGGCGGGCCTGTCGCTGGATGCCATCGCGGGCAATGTGCGCGTCATCATCGGCGGCGGCCAGAACGAGCCGCGCGATGCCATCGCGGGCACCGCCTGGGCGCTCCTCACCCATCCCGATCAAAGGGAAATGATCGACACCGGCCAAGCCACCTGGACCGCCGCCTTCAACGAATATACCCGCGTCGTCGCCCCCATCGGGATGAGCCCCCGGCGCGTCGCCCAAAACGGCACCGCTTGCAACGTCACGTTCCAACAGGACGAGCTGATCTTCTTCATGTTCGGCTCTGCCTGCCGGGATGAGAGCCATTTCACCGACCCCGACCGCTTTGACATCACCCGCGACACAGGCCCCGCGATCCCCTTCGGCGCAGGGCCGCATTTCTGCGCAGGGGCCGCCGCCTCGCGCAGCCTGATTGCTGACCACGCCCTGCCGATGCTCTTTGACCAAATGCCGGGGCTCACCCGCGCAGGTGACGCCCCGTTTCAAGGCTGGGCCTTTCGCGGCCCGACCCAAGTGCCCGTCACTTGGGCGCCCTGACTTCATTGTTCTAAAAACACTCAAAATCCCAAAGCTTGCCACAAGCGTCCAAGCGCCCCATATCAAGCGCATGATCAAATTTGCCCCGATCCTGCTCGCCGTCCTCTACGGCCTTGCCATGTACCGGTTTTCGGTCTGGCGAACGGCCCGCGAGCTGGACGAAAAATCCACCGAACTGGCCGACCCGATGCTGCGGCAAATGTGCGACCAACTGGCCGGTGCGCTCGAAATTGAGCGGATCAAGGTCCACATCTACGAGATCGAGCCGGTCAACGGTCTGGCCGCTCCCGACGGGCGGATCTTCATAACGCGGGGCTTCTACAACAAGTTCCGGCAAGGCGCGGTCTCCGCCTCTGAAATGGCCAGCGTGATCGCACACGAACTGGGGCATGTGGCGCTTGGGCACACCCGCCGCCGGATGATCGACTTTTCGGGGCAAAACGCACTGCGCACGGCGCTGGCCATGGTACTGTCCCGCTTTATCCCCGGGGTCGGGGTCTGGATTGCCAATGGGCTGACGACACTTTTGGCCGCGCGGCTCTCGCGGCAGGATGAATACGAGGCAGACGCCTATGCCGCCGCGCTTTTGACAAAGGCAGGCATCGGGATCACGCCGCAAATCACGCTGTTCAACAAGCTCGAAGCGCTCACCAAATCCAATGCAGGCCGCGCACCCGCCTGGCTGCTCAGCCACCCCAAAACCACTGAACGGATCAAGGCGCTCCAGGATTTGCAGGCAAAGTGGGACGCGATCCCCGCCCCTTAGCAGAATGGTAATCTCTGTCCCGTAGCGTCTCGGCTGACGGGTAGGCAGAGGTATTATGCGCACAACTCTCATCGCCTTGACGGCCCTTGTGATGCTTTGGGCACCTGCGCCGATATTAGCCAATGGCGCAGGCGCAGACCAACTCCGCGACCGGGTGGCGCGGGTGACGCTGGCGGCCCGCCAATCCGCCTTGCTGCACAGCATGGCGATGTCGGTCTGCTTTTCCATCGGCGGGCTGGACGCGCAAAGGATGGACAGCCAGGCACTGGAACAGGCCGACACCTACAGCACAGTCCTGGCGGGATTGCGCAATGGTCAACAATGGATGGAACTGTTGCCCGAAACCGATCCGGCCAACCTCGACGCCCTCTCTCGCGCCAGCGAACACTGGCAACGCTTTGAACCTGCGATCAGACAACTTGTGGCGGGCGATTGGCATTCCGTGGTCATCCGCCAATCAATTTATTCCGTCACCCCAACATCGGACAGCGCGGACGCCCTGGCCCGGCATTACCTCACCCGCTTCGGGGAGGAGTTGATTGATGCGCCCAGTGCGGCGGGAATGCGGCTGGCCGCGCATTACCGGATGCTGTCGCAACGCGCGCTCAGCGAAATGTGCTATATCCATTTCGACCTCGGGTTGCCCCGCGCCCGGCTCAGCTTGACGTTGCAGGAAATGGAAAGCGCGGCAAAAACTCTGATCGACGGGGGGCCAGGGGTCGCGGCACCGCCCAACGCGCGCGTGGCCCGAAACCTGCGCACCGCCTTCCTGTTCTGGAGCAAGATGCGCCCCACCCTGGACAAAACCGCGACCGGTGCAGCACTGCCCGATACCGAGCTGCAAAAGGTGTTGAAATTCAACCGTTCCGTTCTCAAGCAACTGGATCAAGCGGTCGCAGGCTATATGCCCGCGCGCTAGCCCATCCGCTCCAGCGCCTTACCGAGGCGGGGCAATCGCGCCTTCTTCATCAGGCTCCGCCGTGTCCACGCCTGCCCCGACAACCGACGCGCCTCGGCCAGAACGCCATCCACAACGGCCGAGACGACACCCGGCTGCGCCTCCGCGCACCCTTGCAAATATCCGTCCGGATCCACCCGCAACAACCCTTCTTCGTTCAGCACATTGCGCGGGAAATCCTTGGCATTGGCGGTCATGATCGCATCCGCCGACCCCGCAATCGCGGCGGCCAACACATGGACATCTCCGGGGTCAGGCAACCAGAGCCGATGTTCCAACTCTGGCGGATACCGGATTTCTGCACCCGGCCAAGCGGCGTTCAGCATCACAATCTCACCGCGCGCCTGCGCTTCGGCCTCTGGGCCCAGACGGGCCGCCGCACGTGCCCATTCCTCAAGGATACGCGCCGACCATTGCGGCTGAAACAGCCCGGCCCGCGCCACGCCCAAAACCACTTCGCGCATGACCGTGGGATACAGGACATTGGCGTCGATCAGGATTTTCATAGGCGGAAGAACAACGCCTTGAGATACCCGCTTTCGGCCAATTGCGGCTGCAACGGATGGTCCGGCCCGGCAAAGCCTGTATGGATCAGCGCGGGCTGCCGCGCGGCACGCCCGATCCCGCGCAGGCACGCGGTGCGGAACTTCGCCAGATCAGCTGCATGCGAACAGCTGCACAGCGCCAGAATACCGCCCTCTGCCACCAATGCCGCCGACAGACGCGCAACGCGCTCATAAGCGCGCAATCCCGCATCCAGCGCGGGTCGCCCGGGCGCAAAAGCAGGCGGATCACAAATCACCAGATCAAATCGTTCGCCCGCCTCGCCCAAGGCCGTCAGCACGTCAAAAGCATCGCCCTGACGGCTTTCAAACCGGTTCTCGACCCCCATTGCGACAGCCCCCTGCCGGGCCAGATCCAGCGCCGGTGCAGCCCCGTCCACACATAGGGTCGACACGGCACCGCCAGCCAACGCGGCGAGGCCAAAGCCGCCCACATGCGAAAACACATCCAGCACCCGCGCGTCTTGTGCCACCGATTTGGCGAATGCATGATTGGGACGCTGATCATAGAACAGACCGGTTTTCTGCCCGCCCGTCACATCCGCCATATACACAGCGCCATTCATCGGCACCGCGATGGGCGCTTCCGGTGCGGCACCGATCAAAACCCCGCCGGCATCGTCCAACCCCTCAAGGCTGCGCGTACGTCCACCGGCATTCTTGAGCACATGGGTCACGCCAGTCACCTCGACAAGGGCCGCAGCGATCACATCGACGCGCAGATCGGCCCAGGCCGCATTGGGCTGGATCACGGCCGTGTCGCCAAAACGGTCGATGATGACGCCCGGCAGGCCGTCGGCCTCTGCATGGATCAAACGGTAAAATGGCGCGTCAAAAAGCCGGTCGCGCAAGGCCAAAGCCCGGCGCAGACGTGCCGCAAACCAGGCCTGATCCACCTCTGCTTCGGGATCGGTGTCAATCATGCGCGCAATGATCTTCGATCCGGGATTGACTGCCGCCAGCCCCAAAGGGTTGCGGTTCTCATCCTCCAGCACAGCCAGGGTTCCTGCGGCAAGGGCCTTGGTCCGGCGGTCGGTCACAACCTCATTGGCATAGGCCCAGGGAAAGCCGAAACGGATGCGCTTGGCATCTGTCTTGGGGCGCATACGAACATGGGGGCGGGGCGTCTGAGACGCAGAAAAGGGCGCTGTCATAGCGCCCCCCTCTACGTCTTTGTCCCTCTGTGGGAAAGATCAGATTTGGTTCATCGCCTGAATGAGACCCAGCTTGGGGTTCTCGAACCCCTCCACCGTGGTCAATTCCTGCCGGATCACGTGGGCCAGATGGTCAGTGATGCGCACTTTCTGGGTCTGACCGCGGGCCTCGGCCTGCAATGCGGCACGTCCGCCCAGACCGCTCAGGTCCGCACGAATGTGACGCGGCTCGGACAGCATCACGCCAGTGGCCGGATCCCGCAAGGTCAGGAAAAAGCTGATATTGTGCACGCCGCCCGTGGTATAGCGCGCCTTTTCGGTCAGCGCATGGAACCGGGTCACTTCGATGTCCAAAGCGATGGGCAATGCGCCCTCCAGAGGGGCGGTGCCCCGCGCCAGTGCGGTCTCAAAGATGGCCTGCACCTGCTGGTAACGGTCCCCAACGGGATCATCCCGCCACACGATGTCGCCCGAGGGCAAGAAACGGTTGGCTTCCGATACTTTGAGGCTGCGTGGCACCCGCACGGTGATCGCCTCCACACGCACGTCCGACAGCGGCGCCAGCGTTTGGGCCCCTTGGGACGGCGCGCCCGGTTGTGCAGCAGGCGGCAACGTCGTCGTTTCAAACGGGGCGTTCCGCGATGCAATGTTGGGGTTGGCACAGGCCGAAACAAGGCCACCGAGAACAAGCACAAGAACTAGTTTGAAGCGTTTCATATCAGTCTCCGATCGGCGCAATTGGTCTGCGCACTTTTTGTTACGACGACAGATATGCTTCCCGATTAAGGCGAATTTTCGACAATTTGTGTTCAAAGCCAAGATTGTTTCGTGGCCTGTCCGTGGCTGACACGTGGCAGGTCAGCTGGCCCGAGTCCGCGATCGCCACCCTCCGCGACGGCGTGGGCTGGACATGCGGGTCTGCCCCTCTTGCAGGACGTGCGTCATGGGGTGGTCCGGATGCGCGCCCTCATATTCGGCCAGCAGATGGCCGATGGTTGCCACCGCATCCTGCCCGTCGGCCAGGCTGAGCGCCCAATCCAGAAGGATGGTGCGGCATTCAGATTTGGTAATGCCCTCGATCCGGTAGGCTTCAAAGATCAGCCCCTTGGGGTCGTGCGCGTTGCCCTTGATGCTCATGGCCGTTCGTCCTTCTGTCCCGTCTGGACCGCCCGCGTGATCAACGCGGCGGCCTCTGTCTCGCATCTGCGCAGGGTGGCCTCTGCCTCTGCAATCGTTGCGGCCCCCACCGCGCGCAACAGCACCGCCTGACCGCCCGCCCCCACAGCATCGGCATCCACCGGCCCCACGGTCAACAGCCGGGTCGCCATCTGCACGCGCCACATCATGGCGTAGGACTGGGCCAACGTCTGCGCATCAGCGGCATCCATCAGACCAACCGCGACAGCCGCCTCCAAACCGGCGCTCACATCCCGCGCGGGTGTCCCGCTCAGCACCAGACCGGCCTGCGCCAATAGCTCGATATCCTGCAACCGGCCCGGCCCAATCTTGGCATCCCACGCCCCATCCGGGGCCTTGGCCGCTGCAATTCGGTCCCGCATATCCGCCAGATCATCCATGACAGCCGCGCGGTCACGGGGTCGTGCAATGATCGCCTGGCGAAACGCCTCCACATCCGCCACCAAGGCTTCCGGCCCCGCCACACAAGTGGCCCGGCTCAGCGCCAGATGCTCCCACAGCCACGCGTCATTTTCCTGATAACTCTGGAAGGCTGTCCAACTGGTCGCCACCGGCCCCTGATTGCCCGACGGACGCAGGCGCATGTCCGCTTCATACAGCCGCCCCTGCGCCGTTTGCGTTGTCACGGCGGTGATCAGGGCCTGGGTCAGGCGCGCATAATAGGGCCGCGTGGATAACGCACGCGGGCCGTCGGACTGTTCCACATCCATGGGGTCGTAAATAACAATCAGGTCCAGATCAGATTCCGGCGTGAGCAGCCCCGCGCCCAGGCTGCCCATCCCCAAGATCACCGCCCCACGCCCCGGCGGCGGACCGTGGCGTCGCGCAAATTGAGCCTGCACTTCGGGCCAAAGGGCCGCCAACGCCGCACGGGCCAGATCGGCATATTGCGCGCCCGCCTCACGGGCCGAGGACAGATCGCGCAAATGATGCACGCCCACGCGAAAATGCCATTCCTTGGCCCAGATGCGGATTGCATCCAGCTTGGCCTCGTAATCATCCTCTGCCGTCAAACGTGCGATTGCATCCATCTGCAACGCATCCCGTCCGGGCCACGGAGCAAAGAAACTGCCCCCGATCACCGCATCCAAAACCCCGGCGTTCCGCGACAGGTGTTTGGCCAGCGCGGGCGACGTGCCCACAATGTCGATCAACAGATCCACCAGCGTCGGGTTCGCCTCGAAAAGCGAAAACAGCTGCACGCCCGCAGGCAGGCCCGCCAGAAACCCGTCAAAGGCAGCAAGTGCCTCGGCAGGCTTGGCCGTATCGGCCAATCGGGCCAGCAACATCGGCTCGATCCGGTCAAAAAGGGCGGCACCCCGCGCCGTGCGCAAGGCCGGGTAGCTGCGCCAACGGGCCTGCATCGTGCTGTCGACCGCCACGGGCGCCGCGACAGGTTCGGGGGCAAAAAACCCTTCGGTCTCGCTGTGCACTTCAGCCAGCCGGCCCTTCAACGCCGCCTCCAGGGCCGTGCGGTCGGTGCCCATCATGGCAGCCAATCGCTCAAACCCCTCGTCATTGCCGGGCAAGTTGTGGGTCTGGGCGTCACGCACCATCTGCACGCGGTGCTCCACCATGCGGGCAAAGCGGTAATGATCGGTCAGGCGCGCCGCCAGATCATCCGCCACCCAGCCCTTTTCGGCCAACCGCGCCAAGCCCTGCACAGTGCCCCGCACGCGCAGATCCGCATCACGCCCGCCTGCAATCAATTGCCGGGTCTGGGTGAAGAATTCGATCTCACGAATGCCGCCCCGCCCCAGTTTCATGTTATGCCCGGGCAATGTGATCGGCCCGCCCGTGCCCTTATGCGCCCTGATCGCCAGCCGCATGTCATGGGCGTCCTGCACAGCGGCAAAATCCAGATGACGCCGCCAGACAAAGGGGCGCAACTCTTCCAGAAACGCATCGCCCTCCGCGATGTCACCTGCACAGGTGCGCGCCTTGATATAGGCGGCCCGCTCCCACGTGCGGCCCAGACTTTCATAGTACCGCTCGGCCGCTCCGGCAGACAGGACAACCGGATTGACCGATGGATCAGGGCGCAGCCGCAGGTCGGTGCGAAACACATAGCCTTCGCCCGTATTGTCGCTCAGCGTGGCACACATGTCCTGCACCGCCTTGACACAGGCGCGGCGAATATTGGGAAAATCTTCCGGGTTATGGCGCGTCTCGTCAAACAGGCAGATCAGGTCGATGTCGGATGAATAGTTCAGCTCGAATGCGCCCATCTTGCCCATGGCCAGCACAAACAGACCCACATCACGATCAGGCAGCTTGCCGCGTTTCACCTGATGGGCCAGCCCCGCGGTCAGCGCCGCCTCGCACGCCATGTCCGCCAATCGGGTCAGCGCGTCGGTCACCTGTTCCAGGCTCCACGCCCCGCCCAGATCGGCCAGCGCCGTCAGCAGCGCCGCACGCCGTTTGGTTTGGCGCAGCACCGATTTCAGGTCAGGCAAATCTGGATCGGGCCGCGTCAGGATTGCCGCCAGGGCCGCATCGGGCGCATCCAGCGCCTCCGGCAACCATGCCGCCTCCCGCTGGATCAGGCCCGCGAGATAAGGGCTGCACCCTGCGGCCCCGCTGACCAGCGCGGCCAAGTCGCCCGAAAGATCGGGAACCGATGCGGCGGCCTCGTCCCCTCGGTCGGGATCAAAGGGGCGTGGCATGCGGGTCAGGGCGTTGGCAAGGCTCATGGCCCCACCTTCACGACATGGGCGCGGCGACGTCAATGGGCCTTGCAGCGGCGGGCCCCTCGGGGCAGGTTCAAGGCCATGAGCAAAAGCCTGAAACGGGTGCGCGCGGCGCTGAACGCCGCAGGCATCGACACCGACATCATCGAAACACCCCTCGCCCGCACCGCAGCCGATGCGGCGACGGCCTTGGGGTGCGAGATTGACCAGATCGCCAAATCCATCATCTTTCGCGGCGAGAACAGCGGCAAAGCCATCCTCTTTATCACGGCAGGCGGCAACCGCGTCGATGCGGACAAGGCCACCGCGCTTGCGGGCGAACCCTTGGGCAAGGCCGATGCGACGCTGATCCGCGCGCAAACCGGCTTTGCCATCGGGGGTGTTTCTCCGGTTGGCCACGTGAACCCGATCACCGCCTTTGTAGACCCCAGGCTGATGGATTTTGACGTGATTTGGGCTGCAGCGGGCACACCACACCATGTTTTTCGGTCCAACCCACAAGAAATGTTGAAAATTTCTGGCGCGCAACTCTCTGATTTTGCGTCATAAAACGCGTTTATGTAAAAAACATTCACATTTAGGCTTGCACGCGAGCCTCCCTGCCCCAATCTTGGTGGTGTGGATGTAAAACACATTCACATCGACACAGGGTCACCGGGGCACGCTGCCCCCCATAGCGAAAGGTTCGAAAATGACGTCCATGTCCACAACCGCCCCGACACCCCATGACAGCGCGGGCTGGTTTACCAAATCGGAACGCTGGCTTGATGAAAAGGGCAAGGGCGCTTGGATCGCCGCCATGGTCCTTGGTTTCATCTTCTTCTGGCCCGTTGGCCTGGCCCTTCTGTTCTACATGATCTGGAGCAAACGCATGTTTTCAAAATCCTGCAGCCCCCGTCGCATGGGGCAACACATGACCACGATGCGGTCCACCGGCAACGCGGCCTTTGACAGCTACAAGGCCGACACTCTGCGCCGTCTGGAAGAAGAGCAAAACAACTTTGAAGCCTTCCTTGAACGTCTGCGCGAAGCCAAGGACAAGTCGGAGTTCGATCAGTTCATGGACGAGCGCGCCAACGCCGCCAAATCCGAAGACTGATCCCTCCACCCTCCGGCCCCGGGTTCCTCCCCCGGGGCCTTTCCCTCTCTTATCGGAAAATCGGAACCATGAACCTCGCAGACCCCGCCACCCAACCTCAGTTCTACCGCGACGTGGCCAGCAAGCGCCTGATCGCCTGGTTCATCGACAGCGCGATTATCGCAGTGATCACGGTGCTGATCGTGCCCTTCACCGCCTTCGTGGCGCTGTTCTTTATCGTGGGTCTGGCGGCGGTGGTCAGCTTTATCTACCGCGTTATCACAATCGCCACGGGCTCGGCCACCTGGGGTATGCGCCTGATGGCCATCGAGTTGCGCGACGCTTCCGGTGCCCGTCTGGACCTCGGCCAGGCGTTCCTGCACACGCTGGGGTACACGGTCAGCTGGGCCATCTCGCCGCTGCAACTGGTGTCGATGGTCATGATGGCCACGACCGAACGCGGCCAGGGTCTGACCGACATGGTGATGGGAACCGTAGCCTTGAACCGGCGCGCCCGCCTGTAAGCCCGCGTTTACAGCTTGCCAGTTTGCGCTGGCTTGGTATCATCCGCGCAACCCGCATAGGATGATCATGCGCCACACACTTCCCCTTGCCCCGCAGTTCTACGTGACTGCGCCCCAACCTTGTCCGTATCTGGACGGACGGATGGAGCGTAAGCTGTTCACGGCGCTGCAGGGGGAGAACGCGGAGAAGCTGAACGACAGCCTGAGCCAACAAGGATTTCGCCGCTCGCAAAACGTGCTCTACCGGCCTTCTTGCGCGGATTGCTCGGCCTGCCTGTCGGCGCGGATCGACGTGTCGCTGTTTGAGCCGACCAAGAGCCAGCGGCGCACGGCCAAACGCAACACCGACCTCAAGCGCCGGGCCACATCGCCCTGGGCGACAGAGGATCAATACGCGCTCTTTCGTGACTACCTCGACAGCCGCCACGCGGATGGGGGCATGGCGGACATGGACGTGTTCGAATTTGCCGCCATGGTCGAGGAGACCCCAATTCGCAGTCGGGTCATCGAATACACGGACGAGGAAGGCGGCGACCTGATCGGGGTGAGCCTGACGGATGTGCTGAGCGACGGGCTGAGCATGGTCTATAGTTTTTACACGCCGGACGCGCCGCGGCGGTCGCTGGGCACCTATATGATCCTGGATCATATCGAGATCGCGCGCGAGGCGGGGCTGCCTTATGTGTACCTGGGATATTGGGTGCCGGGGAGCCAGAAGATGGGGTACAAATCCAAGTTTTCGGGGCTTGAAGTGTATCTAGGCGGGCGCTGGCAAAAAATGTCGGACCCGGACAATTTCCATCCGGATACGCACCCGCTTTCGACCGATCCGATTGCGGAACAGGTGGCGAATATTTCGTTGCCCGACACGCGGCCCACGCACAAGCCCTGAGGGGCTGTCCCCGTGGGGACAGAATTTTACTCCAATAAAAACAACTGATTACACTACGAGATTAATGCTTTGATAAGCTTTGCACGCGCCTTTTAGCTGGCGTGACGGTCGCCGATATAGGCAGGCACCATCCGCTGTGCGGTGATCCGGGGGACCCGCATTTCGGGGATGATCCGCTCGGACCCGTAGCGCGCCATGTAGGCGTTGTAATTGTCGAAGGTTTTTCGACCCGCCACGTCCACGAAGGATTCCGTTTGTGCGCCGTTGGCCAGGATCACCTCGTGCGCCTCGACCTCGACGTGGTAGACGGTAAAGCTGTTGCCCAGCTCCGCCATCGGCACCCAATCGATGCTGGCCCCGTTCACGAGGGCGGCGGCGTTGATCAGCATGCCGTCCAGCAGCATCGCGTGATCGCCCGTCACTAGCAGATCGGTGTGCGGCAGGCCCCCACCAAGGGCACCGGCGCGGATGCGGACGGGTTGGGCGCGATCCGGCAGGCGCATGTTGACGGCGGGGGTTTGGTGGGTCTGCTGGCCCAGCCATTTGACCGGTACGTGGCGGCCATCGGCGGTGGTGATCAGATCCCCGATGCGCAGGCTTTCCACCACCCGCTCGCCCGTTGGGGTGGCGATCAGCGTACCCGCGCCAAAGCACAGGTTGACCACAACGGCGTTCTCGCCCGATTGCGTGATGGGTTGTGTAATGGCTGTATTGTTAAGAGACGCGAACCCCTCGGTGGGGTCGAAGTAGGGGATATAGTAAAAATTTCCATCAGTAAAAATAGCGTAGTCTGCGCCGTCAAGTTCCATGGTGTAACCTGAATAGGAAACATTGGTAGCAATAAAATAATCAGTCGCAGTGTCCGCGTTCCCATCACCATCATCAAAAACATTGAAGTTAGTCGAGTTGTGAGTGAAATTTCCGGTCGGCGTCAATGTCGTCCCGATATCGTTCGCAGTAAAGCGAAGGTAAGCGTCAGAGGTAAATGTGGGCATCTTTGGACTTTCTCCGTTTAACGGCGTGTCGTTTACGGGCTGCGCGGTTGGTGGGTGTGTTTCAACCTATGGGTGGCAGTCTGGTAAATGGTTGGCAGAGCGCGATTCTGGGGTGGATTTCAGGTACGGTGATTGGGGGTCGCTTTCCCTGCAAAGATCGCGACCCGCAAACACGTGGATCACCCCGCCTGACGTGCCGAAATTGGTCTCGACGATCGGGTCGCCGTTTGAGGCAAAGCCGTAAAGTGTCGTGGTGCCGCCATTGGCGGACCATGTCAGGTCGTCCCCGATGGCGGTGCTGCCGTCCGCGCTCCCATCCGGTCCGTCGGTCAACGTGCTGACCGTACCGCTGGCAGGAAGGCTATATGTTGTCGAGCCGTCCGGCGCAGAGTTGAAGAAGTGGTAATTAGCGAATGTTTGATCATTTGGCATGTTGTGGGTCCCCACCCTGATTTTCTTAGCGATTCCGTGCCGTTGTCGGCACTGCGCCCCTTGGCCGTCACTTTAACCCCGTGTGCGATCCTGTCCAGTTCTTCGATGCTGGATCGTGCGGACATAACACGCAAAAGGGCGACCGCTTGGGCCGCCCTTTGTTTTTCCTAAATTCCGAATTTAATCAGTTCGGGATCAGGTCGGGGATGATCGTCACGATGCCGGGGAACGTCCACAGGAGTGCCAGCCCCGCCACCTGGATCAGCACAAAGGGGATGATCCCTCGGTAGATGTGCCCTGTGGTCACTTCCTTGGGTGCGACGCCCCGCAGGTAGAACAGCGCGAACCCGAAGGGTGGCGTCAGGAACGACGTTTGCAGGTTTACGGCAATCATGATCGTCACCCATTTGGGGTCGAACGTGCCCCCGTAGATGACCGGCCCCACAATCGGGATCACGATGTAGATGATCTCAAGGAAATCCAGCACGAAGCCCAGCACAAACAGCACCAGCATCACGATCAGGAAGACCGTGAATTCGTTGTCGAAGCTTTTGAGGAACTGCTGGATATAGTGCTCTCCGCCGAAGGAGATCACCACCAGGTTCAAAAGCTGCGAGCCGATGAGGATGGTGAAGACCATCGACGTGACCTTGGCCGTTTCCCGCACCACCGGCGTCAGCACCCCCGAGACATAGAGGATGTAGCAGCTGAACAGCAGACCAAAGAGCGCGTAGAGGTAGGCCGCGTAGGCCACGAAGAACGCGACCCAGGATTGGAACGACACGCCGTCCTGGTTGATCCTGAGATCGAAGTTCACCCCCACAAGGATACAGACGATGATTGCCAGCGTAGACCAGATGATCACCTTTGGGCTGCGGTCCTCGTCCTTGAGCTTGCGGTAGGCGGCGAGCATGATCGCCCCCCCTGCCCCGAGTGCGGCGGCCGGTGTCGGGTTGGTGATCCCGCCCAGGATCGACCCCAGCACGGCCACGATCAGCACCAGCGGCGGGAAGACGACCCGGATCAGCTCGTTCTGGGCGCAGCGTTTGACCCCCTCGACAACGCCATACATCGTCAGCGCGAAGGGGATGGCCATCAGCACGACCCAGACGCCGGGTGAGGTTGTGGGGCTGAGCAGGATGATATCCACAAGCAGCGCCAGCACGACCCCGACCCCGCCGATCAGCAGCGGCTGTGCCTCTTGGCTGGGGGCGATGCCCCGGGCTGTCGTCATGATCAGCCCCATCAGCACCAGAAGGATGGCCGTGCCTGTCCCGATGGGGGCTGCGGCGGCAATCTTGGCCTCGACGGCGGCGGCGAACTCTTCTTCCGTCAGCCGTTCGGATTGTTGCAGGCCGCCAGCGGCGTTGATGTCGACCTGTTGGGCGACAGCGGCATCCCAGGCCTCTTGCCCGTGCAGTTCAATCATGGCGGCCTGACATTCCTCGCCCACATTGGTCCGCAAGCTAGCGCTTTCGCCGATGTCGGAGAAGGCCGAGACTGTTGTTGACTGGCTGCCCACCACGTTGAGGTTGCCCAGCAGGATGGTGCCCACGATGATCAGGACGGGTGCGCCCAGGAACCATGTAAACGCCTCGCTGCGCGTGATCGGTTCGGCATTGGTGGAGCCCATGGGCACCGCGGGCGCCTTGTCGGGGTTCAGCAGTGCGTAGCCGAAGGCGTAGAGCGCATAGAGCAGCGCGAGCATGATCCCCGGCAGAAGGGCCGCCTGGAAGAGCGTGCCCACGGAGACCACCGCAGGCTCACCCAGATAGGTCAGCGCGTCGGTACAGCCCTGCGCTTGGGCCCGTGCCTCTTGCGCGGCGGAGTAGAGATCTCCCGCCAGCGTGCCCAGCAGAACGATCACGATAGACGGCGGAATGATCTGCCCCAGTGTGCCCGAGGCAGCAATGACCCCGGTTGAAAGCTCTGGTGAATATCCGTTTCTAAGCATCGTCGGCAGTGCGAGCAGCCCCATGGTCACAACGGTCGCCCCCACGATGCCTGTCGAGGCGGCCAGGAACGCGCCCACAACCACAATCGACACGGCCAGACCGCCCGGCAGTGGGCCAAAGACCCGCGCCATGGTCGTCAGCAGATCATTGGCGATCTTGGAGCGTTCCAGCGTGATCCCCATGAGAACGAACATCAGGACCGCCAGCAGCGTCTCGATCGACTGGCCCGCAAGCACCCGCTCGTTCATCCGGTTCACAACAAAGGAAACGTTCCGATCGAGGGCGACTTCCCAGCCTTTTGGAAAGACCGGCTCGCCTATGCGCGGCAGGTCGGGATACCTGAAGATGCTGATCGCATCCGCCTTGACCCCGCTGTTCACAAGATCGCGGTAGGCCGCGCTGGATTGGTCAATCGCCTGGTGGATCAACAGCCCCGCACTGTCCAGCGACGCGATGATCCCGAAGGAGATGACACCGGCCCCGCCGATGGCAAAGGCCACCGGAAAGCCCGAGAGGATGCCCCCAAAGAGGCAGACGAATACGATGATCAGGCCGATCTCGACGCCATCAAGTCCAAACAACATGGTTTTCTGCCCCTACTTCTGACTTTGGGTGGCGGGCCGGTTCAGCGGCCCTGCGGTTGTGGTTTGGAAGGTCATCAATGCGCCCCCTCGTAGGCTTCTTCGCCTTCGCCCAGGCTGTCCCGGTCCATGTATTTGCCGGCACTTTCCTCGCCCTCTTTCCATTCGAGATACGAGCGGTAGAAGAAGGCAACGGCCTGGATAAAGACGAGGGCCGTGAAGGTGACCAGCAGGATCTTGAACAGGAAGTAGCCGGTAAATCCGTTAGGGCTGAACCCGATGGTTTCCACGTTCCATCGCAAGGCCCGCGATTTGAGCAGCAACCGATCCAGCGTGTCGGAGGCCGATGGGTTTGGCACGATCAGGTGCCGCCAGAGGAAGAACCAGCCATACATCCAGATCAGCACGGCAGCGGGCATCATGAAGAAGAGCGCGCCGAACATGTCGATCATCCGCTTGGCCCGGTGGCCAACGGCGGAATAGATCAGGTCGACCCGCACGTGGCCGCCCTGCACGAAGGTGTAGGTCACGCAGAGACACACGACCATGGCGTTATACAGCTTCAGCTCTTCGGCGAACCACGAGATGTCGAATTGCAGCGGGATACCGAACCCGAACGAAATGTCCGGCCGGGTGAAAATCCGCTGCATGAACACGATGATGATCTGTTGCAGCACCATCAACAGGCCCGCCCAGGCAAAGAGCCGCCCGGTACCGTTGGCCAGCCCTTCGAGGACACGCACAACGCCCCAGAGGAACTGGTTGCGAATGATCCCCACGATGGTGATCACCAAAACGATGGCCATGATGGCAAAGAAGAATTCTGTCGATCCGCCGTAATAGACGAAGCGCATCAGGGATTCCTTGTTGGTCCAGTCCAGCCACAGGCCCGGATGCGTGATCGCGTAGGCGATGTTGTAATAGGCCATCGCCAGTTCTTGCAGGACCCAGACAACGCCCCCGCCCAGAGCGGACAGCATCTGACCGAATGATACGGCACCTTCGTTTTCCATGGAACTCCCCCGTCAAGTTTCAGACAAGACTTGCACGTCCGACATACTTGGGTCTTCTAAATTCTTCAAAAGGCCCCCCGAACTGCTCGGGGGGCCTCTTTCTTGTCGTGGATCGGCTTAGCCGCCCAGCACGCGCACGCGCTGTTGGACATAGTAGCCGTCGGACTTGTTGATCCAGCTTGCCGAGTTGGCCAGGCTTTCCTCGAACGAGGCGCGGATGTCGGCAAAGATGGTGTCGCCCATGTTCTCGTCCATGACCTCGGCAGAGGCCGCACCGAACGCATCCCAGACATCGTCGGAGAATTGCAGGGTCTTGACGCCTTGCTGTTGCAGACGGGCCAGAGCGGCACCGTTGTTGGCCAGTGTCTCGGACAGCTGGTAGTATGTGACCGCGCGGCTAGCGCCTTGCAGGATCGCCTGGTGCTGTGGCGTCAGGTCGTTCCAGACGTCGAGGTTGACGTTGGCCGACAGGGCCGAACCTGGCTCGTGGAAACCGGCGGTGTAGTAGACTTTGGCCACTTCCTGGAAGCCGGCGCGTTCGTCAGCCATCGGGCCAACCCACTCCAGACCGTCCAGAGCACCGGACGACAGCGCCTGATACAGTTCACCACCGGGGATGTTCTGAACAGAAGCGCCCAGTTTACCCAGCACCTTGCCGCCCAGACCGGGCATACGGAATTTCAGACCGTTGAAGTCAGCCGCCGAGTTGATCTCGTTGCGGAACCAGCCACCGGACTGCGAACCGGAGTTACCCGCCAGCAGGCCTTTGAGGTTGAAGATTTCGCCCAGGCTGTCGTGGGCCTCTTGGCCGCCGCCATGCTCGTACCAGTTGGTGACTTCCTGTGCTGTGCCGCCGAAGGGCACAGCCGTGAAGTAGGCGTAGCCTGGGTGCTGACCGATGAAATAGTAGTCTGCCGAGTGG
This sequence comes from uncultured Tateyamaria sp., assembly GCF_947503705.1. Lineage (GTDB taxonomy): Bacteria > Pseudomonadota > Alphaproteobacteria > Rhodobacterales > Rhodobacteraceae > Tateyamaria. The sequence goes on from NZ_CANNES010000006.1 coordinate 221,499, forward strand.
TACATGTCTGCCTGGCCCGAGGACACGGCGTCAAACACTTCCAGCGCGCCAACAAGCTCGCCCGGGGCTTTCTTGTCGATGGTCAGGTTGCCGTCGGACATGGCCGAGACAAAGTTTTCCAGATAGGTGGCCGCGTCATCCAGAACCGCAAAGCCGCGGGGCCAGGATGTGACCATTGTCAGGGTACGCTTGCCTTGGGCATAGGCCGGAGCGGCCAGCGTGGATGCTGCGGCAGCCGTGCCACCGAGCGCAGATGTCTTCAAAAAAGAACGACGATCCATAGAGATATTCCTCCCATAAGTGATACCTGCCCTGCATGTCGCGGGCGTATCGTTTCGAGTGTCGCCACCCTAGCGATGGGCTTTGCAAAGGGAATACCTAGTACTGCGTAGAAATGCGGCCAATCCGCGATTTTGGTCAGATTTACGCACCAATTTCAGGCACTCATCGCAAAACTGTTAACCTGTTAGCGCCCTGACTTTTGCCCCTACCCCTTTGATTCGCGCCCGGTTCGTCGTATCGAATCGCCTCATGCGTTCCGTACTGTCCTTTCCGCGCCTGAGTTATGGCCAAAAGCTGTCCCTGGTGGCAGGCATCCCGCTGATCCTGGCGGTGGCAGCCATTGCCGTGCTGGTGGGCATCCAGTCCCGCGCCCTGGCCGAGCGCGAGATACAGGCCCTTGAGACCCAGCTTATCGAGGCCAAGAAACGTGAATTGCGCAACTATGTGACCCAGGCCCGCAACGGCTTCTACTTTATCTATGGCTCTGCCGCCCCCGACGATCAGGAGGCCAAGGATCAGGTTGCCCAGATCCTGTCGGCGATGATTTACGGCGATGAGGGGTTCTTCTTTGTTTATGATTATGATGGCACCAACCTGGTGAACCCCCGCCAGACCGAGATGATCAACAACAACCATCTGGAGCTGACCGACAGTACCGGCACCGCCGTTGTGGCCGAATTGATCCAGATTGCCCGTCAGGGAGATGGGTATTTGACCCATCTGTGGCCCAAGCCCTCGAACGGGCAAGAGGCCGAGATGATCACCTATGTGACGTCCTTCCCGTCCTGGCGTTGGGCCGTTGGCACGGGCGTGTTCATTGACGATGTGCTGACCTCGGTGGCTGCCGCCCGCGCCGATGTGGAGGCCCGCGTGCAGCGCACCTTCTATTACATCTCTGCCATTACCCTGACCGCCCTTCTGCTGGTCTTTGGCTCTGGTATGGCTTTGAACATTCGCGAACGTCGTCTGGCCGATGCCAAGCTGAAAAAGCTGACCGAACGCGTCTTTGACGCCCAGGAGGAAGAGCGCGGTCGCGTGGCCCGAGAACTGCATGACGGGATCAGCCAGATATTGGTCGGCGTCCGCTATGCGCTCGACACCACACGCCGCCGACTGGACAAGGGGCAGGACAATGCCCGCGCGCCGCTGGAGCAAGGCATCGACAATCTGGGTTCGGCCATCTCCGAGGTCCGCCGCATCAGCCGCGATCTGCGCCCGGGCGTGCTGGATGACTTGGGCCTTGGTCCGGCTTTGAAAACCCTGGTCGAAGAGTTTGGCCAGCGCACCGGCATCCAGACCGAATTTCAAACCGTTGTCTTTCGCAACCGCCTCGACAGCGAGGCCAAAATCGCCCTGTACCGCATCGCACAGGAGGCCCTGACCAATATCGAGCGTCATGCCGCCGCCACCCGTGTCACCGTCGATTTGCGCGGCCACAAACGGGGCGCGACCCTGCTGATTTCCGACAATGGCTCGGGCGTGGATCCCGCCCGCCGTCGCCGCGCCTCGGGCATCGGTCTGCGCAACATGCAGGAACGGATCGAACAGTTGGACGGGGCGTTTCGCATCCTGTCCGCCCCGGGTGGTCAGCCCGGCACTATGATCGAGGCAACCGTCCCCCTCACCCACCTGCTGCCGCCCGAAGAAACGGCACAGTCCAAATTACAGACCAAGCCCAAGGAAAGCGTGCGCGCATGACCCAGCCCATCCGTGTTCTGATCGTGGACGACCACCCGATGGTCGCCCAAGGCATCCAGTCCGTCATCGAGGACAACGCGGGCATCACCGTCGTGGGCACCGTTGGCAACGGCCGGGCCGTGCTGGAGCAGTTGGACACACTGGACCCCGACGTGATCCTGATGGACCTGAACATGCCCGAGATGGGCGGCCTGACCGCGACCGAACTGGTGTTGGAGCGCCGCCCCGGCACCCGCATCCTGATCCTGTCGATGCATGACAACCCCGAATACATCGCCTCGGCCCTCAGCCACGGGGCGATGGGTTATGTGTTGAAAGACGTGCCAACGGACGAGATCGCCGAAGCCATTGAAACCGTGATGCGTGGCGAGCGCTATTTGTGCACGGGGGCCGAGGGCGCGATTGCGCCCAAGTCAGGCGATGTACCGGGCGCACTGACGGGGCGCGAACAGACGATCTTGCTGCAACTGGCGCAGGGGCTGTCGAACAAAGAAGTCGCGCTTGCTTTGGACATTTCGGTGCGCACGGTCGAGACCCATCGCAAGAACATCAAGCGCAAGCTTGGCATTTCCTCGACCGCTGGCTTGACCCGCTACGCGTTGGAACATGGGGTGCTGCAAGGCACGGGAAATCCACTGTGACGGACCCGCGCTAACTGATTGTTCATGTTGATCTGGTTGGGTGCGAAATATGAGCCTCGCCCCCCTTCCCGCTGCTCGGCAGCCCCGTTCAGACGATGCGCTGTTCGCCAAACGGCGCGCCGCCATTGATTTGCTTGCGACCAGTCGGGCCCGTGCAATCCGTTCGGCATTGTTCGGCAGTTATCTGCTGCGCCAACACCCGACCAAACCCGAAAGCGAGGAGACGCGAACGCAGTGGCGCGCGATTTTGCAGGAGCAGTGTGACGCTTTGGAACGGGCCAGCATATTGGTCAAAGGGTCGGATCCTCTTGACCAAGTGCCCAAGGACATCTGCGACTGGATCGGGGCACGAGGCGCAGACCTGCCAGAACAGACCGCCGCGTTCGAGCGGATGCACAACCTGACCCGCGCCGTAGTTGATGCGGCCAGCCGTGACGATGTGGACGCCCTCGATGCCGCCCTGCAAGCGCATTTCGCCTTTGGCCGCGGCGGTTTCTTTGAGTCGGTATCGGAGTTTTGCGATGATCTTTGGAGCGCGCTTGATGCCGCGCGCGACCGCGAGATGAAAAAAGCAGCCGCGACAGGCGGCGCGATCGCGACCACGCTGACCAGATTGGAACAAATCGGCAGGCACGTCCGTCTGGTATCGCTCAATGCCTCGGTCGAGGCCGCGCGCGTCGGCGATGCGGGCCGCGGCCTTGGCGTTATCGCGGTAGAGTTCAAAACACTGGCAGAAGAAATCCAACATCTCTCGTTGACCGCGCGCCGCGACATGGCGAACAGGTCACCGGAAGAACCCTATACCGGTCCCGATCGCCGAAAATCGCCCATCTGATTTGCCGTTCTTTCGCCTGGGGCAGGTCAAACGCAAGAAAATGTCCCATTTTTTTCGGTTTGGGAAACATTTTGCTCCGTTTTGCCTGTTGACGCCCTTTTTGCACGCGCATAATGTCCGCCCACGCAATGAAAGGGCCTTTTGGTCAATGACACCTCTAGTCGTCATCGTAGGACACACGCGCATGGGCCGGTAACGGTATACCAGATCTGATCCCATGCGCCCCCGAAACCCGGGGGCTTTTTTTTGCTTGAATGAAACCGCAACTCGGAGCACGCGGATATGACACGTCAAATGACCGGAGCGAAAATGGTCGTCCAAGCCCTTATTGATCAGGGCGTCGACACGGTATTCGGATATCCCGGTGGCGCTGTGCTACCGATTTATGACGAGATTTTTCAACAAAACTCGATCAAACACATCCTGGTGCGTCACGAGCAGGGCGCCGTTCACGCCGCCGAAGGTTATGCGCGTGCCACGGGCAAGCCGGGCGTGTGCCTTGTGACCTCTGGCCCCGGTGCGACCAATGCGGTGACCGGCCTGACCGACGCGTTGATGGACAGCATCCCGATCATCGTGCTGACGGGCCAGGTGCCCACCTTCATGATCGGCTCGGATGCCTTTCAGGAGGCTGACACCGTCGGCATCACCCGCCCCTGCACCAAACACAACTGGCTGGTCAAAGAGACCGACAAGCTGTCGGGCGTGATGCATGAGGCGTTCCATGTGGCCACCGCGGGCCGTCCCGGCCCCGTTCTGGTGGACATTCCCAAGGATGTGCAATTTGCCACCGGCGCCTATCAGGCCCCCAAACCCTCGACCTCGCATTACCAGCCGCAGGTCAAGGGCGACATGGAAGAGATTACGGAACTGGTCGCCGCTCTTGAGACGGCCAAGCGCCCGATCTTTTACACCGGCGGCGGCGTGATCAATTCGGGGCCCGCAGCCAGCCAGCTTTTGCGTGAATTGGTGGATGCGACCGGCTTTCCCATCACCTCGACCCTGATGGGTTTGGGCAGCTATCCCGCCAGCGGCAAACACTGGATCGGGATGCTGGGCATGCACGGCCTTTATGAGGCGAACATGGCGATGCATGACTGTGACCTGATGATCAACATCGGGGCGCGGTTCGACGACCGGATCACCGGGCGGCTGGACGCCTTCAGCCCCAAGTCGAAAAAGGCGCATATCGACATTGATCCATCGTCGATCAACAAGGTGATCAAGGCGGATATCCCGATTGTGGGCGACGTGGCCCATGTGCTTGAGGATGTCCTCAAGGTCTGGAAATCGCGCGGCCGCAAGACCAATGCCGCGGCTGTCGCCCAATGGTGGAGCAAGATTGAAGAGTGGAAGGCTGTGGATTGCCTGAAGTTCAACCAGTCCGGCAAGACCATCAAGCCCCAGCATGCGCTGGCCCGTCTTGAGGCCCTGACCAAGGATCACGACCGCTATGTCTGCACCGAAGTGGGCCAGCACCAGATGTGGGCCGCGCAATACCTGAACTTTGAGGATCCTAATCGCTGGATGACTTCCGGCGGTTTGGGCACCATGGGCTATGGCTTCCCTGCGTCCATCGGCGTGCAGATGGGCCATCCCGAGGCCTTGGTGATCAACGTGGCGGGCGAGGCGTCGTGGTTGATGAACATGCAGGAACTGGGCACGGCGATGCAGTTCAACCTGCCCGTCAAACAGTTCATCCTGAACAACGAACGGTTGGGTATGGTGCGCCAGTGGCAAGAGTTGCTGCACGGCGAGCGGTATTCGCATTCGTGGTCGGAAAGCTTGCCTGATTTCGTGAAGCTGGCCGAGGCCTTCGGCGCGAAGGGGATCATTTGTTCGGACCCCGATGACCTGGACGATGCGATCATGGAGATGATCAATCACGATGGTCCGGTCCTGTTCGACTGTCTGGTGGAAAAGCATGAAAACTGCTTCCCCATGATCCCGTCGGGCAAGGCCCATAACGAGATGCTGCTCGGTGAAGCCGATACGCAAGGTGTGATTGATGCAAAAGGGTCGGTCTTGGTGTGACGTCGTTTTCCGATCATCGGAAAACAGGCCGGAAACCGTGTCGGTTTCCGCAACCGCCCCAAACCACGGCCACAGCAAGGAAGATAGACTATGTCAGCCCTAAAACTCAAAAAAGGCTCCACCAGCCACTCCGCATACAACCTACGTCCCACCTTTTCGGACACGGTTGAAAAACACACCCTCGCCGTTCTGGTCGAAAACGAGCCGGGTGTTCTGGCCCGCGTCATCGGCCTGTTTTCGGGGCGCGGCTACAATATCGAGAGCCTGACCGTGGCCGAGGTCGATCATCAAGGTCACCTCAGCCGCATCACTATCGTCACCACCGGCACGCCGCAGGTGATCGAACAGATCAAGGCACAACTGGGCCGCATCGTATCTGTGCACCGCGTCCACGACCTGACGGTCGAGGGGGCATCGGTCGAGCGTGAATTGGCCATGTTCAAAGTGTCGGGCCAGGGCGAAAAGCGGGTCGAGGCCTTGCGTCTGGCCGATATTTTCCGTGCCAACGTGGTCGACAGCACCCTGGAAAGCTTTGTCTTTGAAATCACCGGCGCACCGGAAAAGATCGACGCCTTTGCCGACCTGATGCGCCCCTTGGGTCTGACTGAAGTGGCGCGCACTGGCGTGGCGGCCCTGCCCCGCGGCGACTAAGTCGCGGCGATCAGGCGAAGGCCTCGTCGGGTTGCAGCAAGCGTTGGTGGAAGGGCAACAGGTCTTCTACCGCGCAATAGCCGCCTGAGCGGCTGGCCGCCTTGGCCAGTCCAAAATCATGCCCCAGATGCTCGTAGACCATGCGCACGACCCGTTCTGTGCCGGCCGTTTCGCGCATGGTTCGGGCGACATACCCAACCCAGTAATTGTTCTCGAACGACGTCACGCGGTTGAGGAAGTTATATGAGCCCGTCATCGTGCCGCGCCGTGAGATCACGGCACCCACGCCGTCCTCTTGCCGCATGACAAGGCCACGAAACTCGCGGGCATCCCGGGTCATGGGCAGCCCTTGCGAATGCATCGCCGCGCGCGCCTCAAAGCCGCGAATAAACGTCCCTTCATCACGCCGAAACACCCAAACCAACCCCAGCACATATCGCCCCTGATCCAGAAAACTGCGCCGGGAAAAGCGGTAAAATCCGGAAGGAAAGAGGCTTTCGGGCACATTCCTGACACCGTCCCCCACATAGTCCTTGAGAAACGGGCCGCCAAGCGGATCGTTGCCGTGAGCAAGGTTTTCAACCGGTTCCAACAGGACCCGTGCGTCAACGTCAAAGAAATGGCAAATGCGCGCCAGAACGTCCGGCCGCGGAAAGCTTTCGCCCGACAGATAGCGATTGAATTGGGTCCGGTTGATGCCCAACTGGCGCGACAGTTCGGATATCGAAGGATAGGCCTGCGCCAGACTGCGCAAGTTGGAGCCGAACATACTGCGCAACTCCGAAGGTGATCTGCGCGCAATGGACATGTGCTATTCGCCGTTCGTTAGTATTGAGTCCTGAAAAACTGGCACTGGTCTGAACTGGTCTGCTTTGCAGCAAAACATGATGCGAAATAGCGTCACACCTGACGCGATAAAGCCCTGATACGATACCGTTATGGACACAAAAAGCAAGTGAACGTTGCTGAGTTAACCATGTCATATCAACACGCAATCAGGTTTGATGCTGGTTAAGCAACCAAGAGTGGAAACATGATCGGCGTTATTCTCTGGAGCGATGCAGACGACCACAAGGCCGTCATCTGGTGCGAAGACCAGGGTGACCTTGCATTCCTGTCGGAACCCGACAGCATTCATCTGCCCGATGCGTTTTTCGAAGTGGGCGAGTTGGTTGAATTTGACGTGTCTACCCGTCGCAATCTGCGCCTGGCCCACAATACCAGCCGCCTGGGACATTCCTGTGGTACCGCCTTGGCGGATGATCTGCAATCAGTGGCGCGCCCGCGGACACGGTCGGACAACCAGGCCAAGATCCTGCCCTTCCGCCTTGATACCAGCAGACGCCCCACCCCTCCGCCGCAGCCGGTTCAGCGTCGTCGAGGATAAGCCCCCACGCCAAATTGTTTGGGGCCGCGCCACGGCCCATGGACGAGGCCCGATTTTGGGGTATCCGCATGTGATTTGTTCGGCGGGAACCCGCTTGGCCCTTGCTGCGCAGACACTCGCCCGCTGCCCTTCGTATACGCACTAATGTCGCAACCGGAAAATTCGGGTCGAAATTGCGCATGCGGTGTCGCCCTGACTCTCTAGGCTGTTATCACAGCCATTGGAGGGCCTTATGGATCACACTGACCTCAGCGCCGTGCGCCGACCGATCGGATCAGCCAATGGGCTACCCAATGCCCACTATACGGACCCGTCTGTCTTTGCCGAGGAACGTACCGCCTTGTTGATGTCCGGCTGGGCCGGATTGGCTGTGGCCGCTGACGTGCCCGAGCCGGGTGACGCCCGCCCCCTCACCTTCCTGGAGATGCCCTTGTTGCTGGTGCGCGACAAATCCGGTCAGGTCCGCGTGTTCCAGAACATATGTCGCCATCGCGGCATGATCCTGGTCGATGCCCCCCGCAAGATCGAGGGTGCCATTCGCTGCCCCTATCACAGCTGGTGCTATTCGACCGAAGGTCGGCTGGTCTCGACCCCGCATGTGGGTGGGCCGGGCCAGAACACGGCAGACGGCATTGATCGCAGCCTTTTGGGCCTGATCGAAGTGCGCAGCCACATCTGGATGGGCGTTGTCTGGATCAATCTGTCGGGTGATGCGCCTTCTTTTGAAGACGCAAATGCCGATCTGCTGGCCCGCTGGTCGGAATTTGACAAACCCCTTTATCACGGTGGCGCAGACAGCCGGTTCCAGTTGGAGGTCGCGTGCAACTGGAAACTGGCCGTCGAGAATTATTGCGAGAGCTATCACCTGCCCTGGGTCCATCCCGGTCTGAACAGCTATTCCCGGCTGGAGGACCATTATCACATCGAGGCCCCTGATCGTTTCTCGGGCCAGGGCACCTGGGTGTACCGCCAATTGACCGGCGAAGACGGCAAGACCTTTCCCGATTTCGAGGGATTGAGTGACAAGTGGGACACCGCCGCCGAATATATCACGGCCTATCCCAATGTGCTGTTGGGCGTGCACCGCGATCATGCTTTTGCCATCATTCTGGTCCCCAACGGGCCAGGCCAGACGACCGAGCATGTGCATCTCTACTACGCCCAGCCCGACACAGACCCCGAATTGCGCGCTCGCAATACTGCGCAGTGGAAAGAGGTGTTTGAAGAGGACATCTTTGTCGTGGAAGGTATGCAGCGCGGCCGCCATGCGCCGATGTTTGACGGAGGCCGGTTTTCGCCCGCAATGGATGGGCCGACCCACCTCTTTCACGCCTGGGTCGCGGCCCGTATGGAGGCCCATCGCAGCCAGCCCCGCGCTGCGGAATGAGTGACCTCGACGCCCGTTTGCTTGCGGCGCACGAACAGAGCGATGTTGCGGTGCTTGTGGCGCTTTATCGTGAGGCGGCAGATGTGGCAAAGGATGAGGAGACGCGCGGGTTCTACCTGACCCACGCCTATATATTTGCCTTGGAATTGGGCCACCCGGATGCGCCATGCCTGCGTGCCCGGCTTGTTGAAATGGGGCGCGAAACCCCGCTTTAGCGGGCGCCGTCTGCCATTTGGGCATAAATGTGCCAGGACGCGTGCCCCAGCCAGGGCAGCACGATCAGCAACCCCAGGAGCGCCGGCAGGATCGCCAGAAACAGCAGCACGACAATCACGATGGCCCAGGACAGCATGGGCACGAAATTGTCCCGCACGTGGCCCGCACTGGTCAGGATCGCCGTCATGGCGTCCACCTCGCGCGCCAGGAGCAACGGCAGGCCCAGCACGCAAAATGCGTAAAGCACCATGGCAAAGATGCCGCCGACGACCGAGCCCAGGCCAAACATCATCAGCCCATCCACGCTGAGGAACACATCGACCGAGGACATGATGTTCGTCATGGGCCGCAGCCCGAGAAAGAGCGCAAAGATCATGTGCCCCAGAAAAAACCAGAACAGCAGCGCGACGACAATCATCATCGACAGCCACGGCAGTTGACGCATCCGTTCGGCCCAAAGCCGCGCGGCCACGGCGCTTAGGCTGACATCCTGGCCGGCCCCGATCCGCCGCGATACTTCGTAGGTGCCAAGCGCGCAGAGCGGAGCCACCAGCGGAAAGCCAAAGACAGCGAGGATCAGCCAGAAGGTGTGCCCGGACCAGACCGTGATCCCGGCCAGCAGCCATCCCGCCAGCACAGCCGCAAGCCCCGTCAGCAACCCAAAGGCGGGGGCGGCCCGAAAGTCGGCCCAACCTGCACGCAAGGCCCGGCCGATGAACCCCGGCAAAGGCGGCGCAATGGGCGGCACGCCGGGCGGCAAGCTTGGCATCGGATTTGTCGTGATCGCGGTCATGGTTACACCTGTGGTGGCCTCATTTTAGGCCATTCGGTCGCTTGATGCCAGTGTTCTGCCAGTTGCAGCAGTTGCGCGTCCGACCCGTGCCGCCCGATCAGTTGCAGGCCCATGGGCAAATTGTCCGGCCCCCCAAAGCCCACAGGCACCGAAATGGCGGGCAGACCGATGAGGCTTGCCGGCACCACGACCTCCATCCAGCGGTGATAGGTGTCCATCGCGGTACCATTGATGGTCCGCGGCCAGTCCAGCGTCACGTCAAAGGGCCACATCTGGGCCGACGGTAGCGCCAGTACATCATGGCTGTTGAACAGGGTCGTGGCCGTCTTGAACCAATCGGAGCGGATCGTGCTGGCGCGCTGGACGTCCGAACCGCTCAACGCAAGCCCGCGGGCAACCTCCCATTGCGCGCTGTCTTTGAGATGCGCTCGCCGGGTGTCATCGGCGTAAAGCGGCGCGAGCTTTCCGGTCACGGCAAAGCTGCGCAAATCGGTCCAGGACTGCCAAAGCGCGTCGCGGTCAAACGGGGCGGCCAGCGCCGAAACGCTGTGGCCAAGCCCCTCCAACTGCTGCAAGGCGGCAGCACAGGTGTCGAGCACGCCCGCCTCCATCGACAGTGCACCGCCCCAATCCGCAAGCCAGCCGATGCGCAGGTGCCGTGCGGCCTGCCCCATCTGCGGCAGGCTTGGTGGCTGGTTCAGCCCAAAGGGCTGGCGCGGGTCGGCCCCGGCCATCGTGTCCAAAAGCGCTGCCAGATCACGGGGGCTGCGCGCCATCGGGCCATTCGTGGACAGCGGGTGCAGGAACATGTCGCCCGCAGGCTCGGACGGCACCAACCCCCAGCTGGGCCGCATCCCATAGACGTTGTTCCAGCCCGCCGGATTGCGCAGCGAGCCCATCATGTCCGACCCGTCCGCCACGGCGAGCATGCCGGTGGCCAACGCAACCGCCGCCCCACCTGAGGAGCCGCCCGCGCTGCGGCTGAGGTCATAGGGGTTGCGGGTCGCACCAAAGACGGGGTTGATGGAATGCGAGCCGAGGCCAAATTCGGGCGTGTTCGTCTTTCCGATGATCAGCGCCCCGGCGGCCCGCAGACGCGCCACGATAATATCATCGGCCTGCGCCACCTGGCCCGCAAATAGCGGTGAGCCCATGGACGTGGGCAGACCTGCGGCATTGGCCAGGTCCTTGATCGCAATGGGAATGCCGTGCAGCCAGCCCTTGCTGTCTGACGCGTCAGCGTCACACGCCTCGGCCAGTAGCGCCTCCCCATCGCGCAGCGATACGATGGCATTGACCGTCCCGTTCCACGCCTCGATCCGGGCCAGCGTGGCCTGCATCACCTCAACCGCGCTGAGCTTGTCGGCCGCCAGGGCCGCGCTCAGGTCCAGCGCATCCATGTCACAAATATCCATCACAGAAGTGAACGCAATCGCCACGTCTGACACAAGGCGAAACCGTCCCCTGTTCCTCTGGTCCAAAAAATACCGGGGTTCCGCATGCGGTGGCTGGCCCCCTTTGTCCGCAGATCACAGGGACGAAACGCAGCCTAGTTCGCCTGGGCGTCCGCCCGGCTTTTGCCCGACACGTCGAGCGCCAGTGTGGCCGCCATCAGCCCGTCCAGATCACCATCCAGCACGCCCTTGGTATCGGATGTTTCGTAATTGGTACGCAGATCCTTGACCATCTGGTAGGGCTGCAAAACATAAGACCGGATCTGGTTGCCCCAGCCCGCGTCGCCCTTGTTCTCGTGCATCTCGTTGACGGCGGCATTCCGGCGGTCCAGCTCCATCTGATAGAGCCGCGATTTCAGGGCCTTCATGGCGATGTCGCGGTTCTGGTGCTGGGATTTCTCGGAGCTTGTCACCACAATGCCCGTGGGCGCGTGGGTGATCCGGACGGCGGAGTCGGTGGTGTTCACGTGCTGACCGCCCGCCCCGGACGACCGGTAGGTGTCGATGCGGATATCGGCGGGGTTCACTTCGATTTCGATATTGTCGTCCACCACCGGATAGACGCCAACAGATGTAAAGGACGTGTGCCGTTTGGCAGCACTGTCAAAGGGCGAAATCCGCACCAAACGGTGCACGCCGCTTTCCGACTTTAGCCAGCCATAGGCATTGGGACCGCTGATCTTGTAGGTGGCCGATTTGATGCCCGCCTCTTCGCCCGCACTTTCCGATTGCAGTTCGACCTTGTAGCCCTTTTTCTCGGCCCAGCGGACATACATCCGCGCCAGCATCGACGCCCAGTCACAGGATTCGGTGCCCCCCGCGCCCGAGTTGATTTCAAGGAAGGTGTCATTGCCATCTGCCTCGCCGTCCAGCAGCGCCTCAAGCTCTTTTTGCGCCGCCGTGACGGCCAGCGCCTTCAGCGCCTCTTCGGCGTCGGCCACGACCTCTTCGTCCTCTTCCATCTCGCCCAGTTCGATCAGTTCGATGTTGTCGGCCATCTCTTGTTTGATCCGGTCGTGGGTCTCCATCGCGTCGACCAGCATCTGGCGGTCCCGCATCAGCTTTTGCGCGGCTTCGGGGTCGTCCCACAGGTTGGGATCTTCAACGCGCGCGTTGAATTCTTCAAGCCGGTGCGGCGCAGTTTCCACATCCAGCCGTTGCCCCAACAGGGCGACGGATTTCTCGATCTCGGCCACGAGGTTCTGAATTTCTGCGCGCATGGGATGTCCGCCTGCAAAGGGATAGAGACCGGGTGATAAACCAGCCCCTCGCCCGCTTCAAGCGGGCACGCACCGGATGGGGTTAATAGAGCCCGCCCGAGCTGAGCGTGCCGAAGTTTGCCTTGGGCCCCACAACTGCCTGGCCGCCGGTTGAGGTGGTGACTTGCCGTGCGCCGCCCCCTGCCTCTTCGAACAGCGGCAGGTCAGAACCCATGGCAAAGCCACCATCAAAGGTAATGCCAAAGATCGGTTCCTCGCCGTCACGGAAATATTCCGCCACCACACTTGGCCCCGAGGCGCTGTCGCTCAACCGTGCGCCGGTGAAACGGTCGATCTTGATGAACCGCCCGCCTTCGGGCACATCAAAGGCCCCGCCACCGTATTTGCCGATGGCTTCCTTCATGAAAGTGTTGAACACCGGGCCGCACATGCCGCCCCCCGATGCCCCGCGCCCAAGACTGCGCGGCTGGTCATAGCCGATATAGCAGCCCGCCGCGATATTGCTGGAAAATCCCACGAACCACACATCCTTGGCGTCGTTCGTCGTGCCTGTCTTGCCCGCAATGGGCACCGGCAGGTTCACAGTGCTTGAGGCCGTACCCCGCTGCACGACGCCCTGCATCATCGAGGTCAGCTGATAGGCCGTGATCGGGTCCATGATCTGGTTGCGGTTGGACACAATGCGCGGCCCGAACCCCTCGTCGAGGCTGGCCAGTTGCGTACAATCGCGGCATGTCCGCTCATCATGCCGGTAGACCGTGCGCCCGAACCGGTCCTGGACCCGGTCCACCAATGTGGGCTGCACCCGTTCGCCGCCGTTGGCGAACATCGCATAGGCCGACACCATCTGGTACAGCGTCGTTTCCTCGGACCCCAGCGAGTTGGCCAGGAACCGCCCCATATTGTCATAGACCCCGAACCGTTCGGCATAGTCCGCCACAACGTCCATCCCCACCTCTTCGGCCAGGCGGATCGTCATCAGGTTCCGCGACCGTTCGATCCCGGTGCGCAGGGGCGTGGGCCCATAGAACTGGTTGGACGAGTTGCGCGGCCGCCACAGCCCTTGGGGCGTATTGATCTCGATCGGCGCGTCCACAACGATGGTGGCCGGCGAATAGCCGCTGTCGAGGGCTGCGGCATAGACAAAGGGTTTGAAGCTGGAGCCCGGCTGCCGCTTGGCCTGTGTCGCGCGATTGAAGACCGAGTGCTGATAGCTGAACCCGCCCTGCATCGCGATCACCCGGCCGGTGTCCACGTCCATGGCCACAAAACCGCCCTGTACGGCTGGCACCTGCCGCAAGGACCAGCGCAGGAACGACCCGTCACTGTCTGCCGTCATGGCCCGCACATGGACCACGTCGCCGGGCTCGAAATTGTCAAAGAAGTTGCCCTGCATCCAACGGATGTCTTCGCGCGGCACAAATGGGGCCGCCTCGTCTTCGGTCCAACCTTCGATGCCCAGGCGCAATTGCTGGTCCTGGACCTCAAGCACAACGGCAGGACGCCACACGCCATTCAGGTCGATGTCGCGCGCCACGGTGATGCCGGGCAGTGCCTCGGCCCAGGAGTCCAACGCGTCGGCGGGAATGGTCTTGCCCGTACCGCGCCAGATGCCCTGGCCACGGTCATAGCTTTCAAGCTGCTGTCGCAGGGCCTTGGCCGCGACCGGTTGCATTTCGGCATCGATGGTGGCCCGCACGGTATAGCCGCCAGTAAAAAACTCACCCTCGCCGAAGTCTTCGCTCAACTGGCGGCGAATCTCGTCAGTGAAATAGTCGCGTGGCGGCAGTTCGGCCTTGAAGCTGTCAAAGTCCCCATTCTGGACCGAGCGCAGTGGCATCGCGATTTCAGTCTCGTAGGTCGGCGTGTCGATATAGCCGTTTTCCATCATCTCCTTGAGGACGAAGTTGCGGCGCGACAAGAGCCGGTCCTTGCGGCGGACCGGGTGATAATCGGAGGGCGCTTTGGGCAGGGAGGCGAGCGTGGCCGCCTCGTGCGGGGTCAGATCACTGAGCGTCTTGTTGAAATAGGTCTGGCTGGCGGCTGCGACGCCGTAAGAGTTCTGGCCCAGAAAAATCTCGTTCAGGTACAGCTCAAGGATTTTTTCCTTGCTCAGTGCCTCTTCGACCCGAGCGGCGAGGATGATCTCTTTGATCTTGCGTTCTGCCTGGCGGTCGCCGGACAAAAGGAAGTTCTTCATCACCTGCTGCGTGATCGTGGACGCCCCGCGCACATCGGCACCACGCGTGCGCACCGCGTCATAGGCCGCCGCCCCGATGCCGCGCAGGTCATACCCCTCGTGGGTGTAGAAATTCTTGTCTTCGGCGCTGATAAAGGCCTGTTTCACCAGATCAGGGATCGTGTCGGCCGGTGCAAAAAGTCGCCGTTCCTGGGCAAATTCGTCAATGATCTGCCCCTCGCCCGAATAGATCCGGCTGATCGTGGCGGGCTGGTATTGGGCCAGAGATTCGTGGCTGGGCAGGTCGCGCCCGTACATCCAGAACACCGCACCGATCGACAGGGCAATCATGGCGAGCCCCATCGTGACTGTCGTGAAGATCCCGCCGAAGAAGGATAAAATAAACCGGAACATGACCGCCCGCACCTGTTTTAGATCGGTTGCTTTGGCGTTCATCTATACGCGAGGCGGTGGGGGGCGTCAAAACACATCCGCGGCGCGTTCCCGCCGATGTGATTGCCGCATTATTGACGCACCAGAGGCTGCACCGCCAGGTCCGCATCCCGCCAGGCCAGGATGCCCGCCGCCAACGCCTCGACCATGACCGCCCGCCAGACCGGATCGCGCAGGTTGGCCAGATCGCGCGCGTCCGACAAAAAACCCACCTCGACCAGAACAGATGGAATATCGGCGCTTTTGAGTACCGAAAACCCTGCCTCGCGCCGTGGCCGCTTGTTCATCGGCCCGCCTTGCGCTGCCATCGCGTCGATCAACGCCGTGGCCAGCGTGTCAGTCCGGGGACGGGTTTCGACGCGGGCCAAATCCATCAGGACGCTTGCCACCTCGTCATCCGTGCCGCTGAGGTCAATGCCCGCCAGAATGTCAGAGCGGTCATGCTGTGCGGCCAGTTGAGCGGAGGCGGCATCGCTGGCCTCGTCCGAGAGCGTATAGACGGTGGCCCCTCGCGCCTGCCCCTGACTGAGCGAATCTGCATGCAGCGAGACAAAGGCATCTGCGCCCACCTGATGGGCCAGCGCGACGCGGCCGGGCAGCGACACGAACACGTCGCGGTCGCGCGTCATGATCACTTCGACCTCGCCCGTGCGCCGCAATACATCGCGCAGGGCCAGGCCAATATCCAGCATCAGCTCTTTTTCCGTGGTTGAGCCACGTACCGCGCCGGGGTCCACACCGCCGTGACCGGGATCGAGCACAAGGACAAAGCTGTCTTGGGTCACGGGCGGCGGGGGTGAGGCAGCGGCAATGCCCCAGTCGGGGTCACCCGGCGGCACAGCGCGTGCGGCAAATTCCTCGGCGTCAGCACGTTCCAGAATGATGCTCAGCACCGCTTGTCCGTTGCCTGTATCCACTGGCATCGCAATTTCGCGCGGCAGCATCGGTTCGGACAAATCCGCCACCAGCCGCGACCAGCCGGGGCGGAACGTACCAAAGCGAACCGCCGCCACCCGCCCCGGTTCAGGCAACAGCATATCCGCTGACACTCCGGCAAAATCGACCTCGCGAAAATCGACCACAAGGCGCGCGGGATCATCCAAGGTGAACACGCGGAACGGCACCCCCTGGCTGAGCGTGAGGGTCAGGGCCGTGTCACCGAACCAGCCATCGCTGATCCCGCTTTGATCGCCATCGACGCGAGCCAGACCCGACAGATCCTGCGCCACGGCCCAAGTGGCCGCACACCACATCATTATGCCAAGGAGTATCGCCCGCATTGCCTTGCCCTTTTTTGGCACAGCTTAGGGCATCGGCGCGGTCAGGTGAATCCCCTGTCTCAGCGCCGGGCCATAAAATCAGCGAGCCTGCGCAACCCTTCGGCAATGTCCTCGGTGCTGCGCGCATAGGAAAAGCGCAAGGTCTGGTGGCCTCGCACCGGGTCGAAATCGAGGCCGGGGGTCACGGCGACCCCGGCCTTGTCCAATATCTCGGCGGCAAAGGCGCGGCTGTCATCGGTCAGTTCGGACACATCCGCATAGACATAGAAGGCCCCATCGGGCGGCGCGATTTGGTCAAAGCCCGCGCGTGGCAAACCCTCCAGCATCAGCGCGCGGTTGGCACGGTATACATCCATATTGGCCTGAAGCTCATCATCGGCATCCATTGCCGCCAGCGCCACAACCTGCGAGGCGTGCGAGGGACAGATAAACATGTTTTGGGCGATCCGTTCGACCACGCGCACATGATCCTCGGGCACCACCATCCATCCGACGCGCCAGCCCGTCATGGAGAAATATTTCGAGAACGAGTTGATCACGTAGACATCGTCGCTGACCTCCAGGGCGCTGACCGCTTTGGCCTCGTATTCGATGCCGTGGTAAATCTCGTCACTGATGAAGCTGGCGCCTGCCCCTTGGGTCGCCTCGACCAGCGCCTGCATCGCGGACCTGTCCAGCATCGTGCCGCTGGGGTTTGCGGGGGACGCGACAAGCAGCCCTTGGAGATCAAGACCTGCGAAATCGACCGGCACTGGCTGCAACCGGTTGGCGTCAGAAGTGGGCAGGTCAACGGGTTGAAATCCCAAGGCGCTGAGGATTTGGCGATAGCTGGGGTAGCCTGGTGCGCCGATGCCCACCCGGTCCCCGCTGTCAAAAAGCGCGTTGAAGGCCAGGATAAAGCCGCCCGATGCCCCGGAGGTCACCACCACGCGGGCCGGATCCAGATCAAGGTTGTACCAGTCGCCATAAAGACGGGCGATGCGGGCGCGCAGCTCAGGCAGGCCTAGGGCGACGGTATAGCCCAACGGGCCGTCCGCCATCGCGGCGGCCAATGCGCGGGTTGCCGCCTGCGGTGCGCCGGTGCCCGGTTGGCCCACTTCCATGTGGATAATATGGCGGCCGGCCGCTTCGGCGGCGCGCGCGGCCTCCATCACGTCCATCACAATGAAGGGATCGACATCACTGCGGGTTGAGGTTCGCATGGGCTCTCCTATGATCACTGTCATGAGCTTTCATACGCTGACGCGGCTGGCGTCAATCCTTGCCTTGAGTTTTGCGTTGGCCCTGCCCGCGCGGGCGGTGACGTTGTTGCGTGATGCGGGGATGGAATATGCCCTGAGCCAGGTTGCAGCCCCGATCCTGAAGGCGGCTGGCTTAAGTGCGTCGCGGGTCAAGATCCTGGTGGTCAATGACGGGTCGCTGAATGCCTTTGTGGTCAGCAATGACGCCATTTTCATCCATTCGGGGCTCATCTCGCGGATGGACAACGCGGCCATGCTGCAAGCGGTGATCGCCCACGAGGCGGCTCACATCACTAACGGGCACCTGACGCGGCGGATCAGCAATCTGGGCACGGCGCGCACTGCGGCGGGGCTTGGCACGGCGCTCGCCGTGGTTGCGGCGGCGGCGGGCGCAGGTTCGGGCGCTGCCGGTTTGGCGATTGGCGCACAAAGCGCCGCGGAACGCGCGTTCCTGCGCCACACACGAGCCGAAGAATCGTCGGCAGACCAAACGGGTGTGCGGTTCATGCGATCCGCAGGCGTGCCCGTGTCGGGCATGCGTGACGTGATGCGCCTGTTTCGGGGCCAAGAGGCCCTTTCAGAGGTGCGCCAGGACCCCTATGTGCGCTCGCATCCACTGAGCCGGGACCGGTTGCGCGCGATCGAGGCCTATGCCGTGGCATATGGCGATGCGGCCACTGACACCAGCACATCGGACTATTGGTTTGCGCGGGCCAAGGGCAAGCTGACCGCATTTCAGCGGCGGCCAAGCTGGACCCTGAACCGGGTGGGCGAGAGCGGCTATCGCGATGTCGCGCTTTTGCGCGAGGCCATGGCGCAGCACCGCAATTCCAACACGCGCAAGGCCCTTCGGGCGGTGGATCAGGTGATCGCTTTGCGGCCGCAGGACCCGTTCTTTTACGACCTCAAAGGTCAGATTCTGATGGAGACGCGCCAATTCGCGGCTGCCGCCAACGCCCATGGTCAGGCCGTGCGCCTGCGGCCCAATGACGGGCTGTTGCAGGCCGGTTACGGGCGGGCGCTACTGGCCTCTGGCAACACCAAGGCCGCGCTTGGCGCGCTGGAACGCGCCCGCTCCATCGACTTTCGCGACGGCTCCATGCTGCGCGACCTGAGCGTGGCCTATGCCCGTACAGGTCAGCGTGGCATGGCCTCTCTGATCACCGCCGAACGCTATGCCCTTCGGGGCCGCCTGGACGATGCAGGTATTCACGCAAAACGGGCAACGGGCCTCTTGTCGGTGGGCTCTGGCCCTTGGCAACGGGCGCAGGATGTGTTGATTGCATCTGAACGTGCCGCCAAGAAGAAACGGAGATAACCCCATGTTTCGCGCTCTCGCCATGATGACCTTTGCCCTGGGCCTTGCCCTCGCTGTGGCCCAACCCTCCGCGGCTTTGGACCTGAACAAGATGACAGATGAGGAACGCGCTATTTTCCGCGAGGAGGTGCGTGCCTTTTTGATGGATGATCCGCAGGTCATCATGGACGCCGTTGCCGTCCTGGAGCAGCGCCAGCAGCAAGCCCAGGTGCAGGCCGACTTGTCGCTGGTATCGGACAATGCCGATGCGATTTTCGATGACGGTTTCAGCTTTGTCGACGGTAACCCGGATGGCGACATCACCCTAGTCGAATTTCTCGATTACCGCTGTGGATTTTGCAAGCGTGCTCATGGTGAGGTTGCCAAACTCTTGGAATCGGACGGTAATATCCGCCTGATTGTCAAAGAATTCCCGATCCTGGGCGAACAATCCCTTTTGGCGTCCCGCTTTGCCATTGCCACCAAGCAGGTCGCGGGTGGTGAGGCTTACAAGAATGTGGCCGACGCGCTGATGACCCTGGATGGCAATGTCTCGATGCGCAGCCTGCGCCGGATGGCATCGACCTTTGGCCTGGATACCGATGCCATCGAGGCCCGCATGGACAACCCCGAAGTGACCGAAGAAATCGCCCAGACCCGCGCCTTGGCTCAGCGTTTGCAGATCACCGGAACGCCGACATTCGTGCTGGAAGACGAGTTGCTGCGCGGGTTCCTGCCCTATGATCAGATGCGGGCACTGGTTGACGAAAAGCGGGGCTGAAGCAGCGGTTTCGCCGCAGGTGACCTGCGGCGACCGCCTGGGGGCCAGCCCCCAGACCCCCGGAGTATTTTTGAAGAAAAGAAGATAGCCAGTCGTTTATTCGGCGGCCTGTACATCAGCGGCGGCGGCATCCAGTTCTGCCGCCTTTTTCTCGACCTGTTCCACGATATGGTCGACCATCTGGTCATTGTCGAGCTTGTGGCTTTGCTTGCCCGCCAGATAGACCATGCCGGATCCCGCCCCGCCGCCGGTAAAGCCGACATCCGTCATCAGCGCCTCGCCCGGTCCGTTCACCACACAGCCGATGATCGACAGGCTCATCGGTGTCTTGATATGGGCCAGCCGCTCTTCGAGTGTTTCGACCGTCTTGATCACGTTGAAGCCCTGCCGCGCGCAGGACGGGCAGGAAATGATGTTCACGCCGCGGTGGCGCAGGCCAAGGGATTTGAGGATTTCATAGCCGACCTTGACCTCTTCAACCGGGTCGGCGGAGAGGCTGACGCGGATCGTGTCGCCGATGCCCATCCACAAGAGTTGCCCCAACCCGATGGCGGATTTGATCGTGCCGGATTTCAGCCCGCCCGCCTCGGTGATCCCGAGATGGATGGGCGCATCCGTGGCCTCGGCCAGCTGTTGATAGGCGGCGGCAGCCATGAACACGTCAGAAGCCTTGCAGCTGATTTTGAACTCGTGAAAGTCGTTGTCTTGCAGGATCTTGATATGGTCCAGACCGGATTCGACCATCGCGTCGGGCGTGGGTTCGCCGTATTTGTCCAGCAAATGCTTTTCCAGCGACCCGGCATTCACCCCGATCCGGATGGAGCAATTGTGGTCGCGGGCGGCCTTGATCACCTCTTTGACCCGCTTTTCGTCGCCGATATTGCCCGGATTGATGCGCAGACAGGCGGCCCCCGCCTCTGCCGCCTCAATACCGCGTTTGTAGTGGAAATGGATATCGGCCACCAAAGGCACCGGGCTTTCGCGCACGATTTCCTTCATCGCCTTCGACGACGCCTCGTCCGGGACAGAGACACGGACGATGTCGGCCCCTGCCTCGGCGGCGGCCTGGATCTGTTCAATCGTGGCCTTGGCATCGGTGGTCAGCGTGTTGGTCATGGTCTGAACCGTGATGGGCGCGTCCCCGCCCACAGGCACGTTGCCCACCATAATCTGGCGGCTGGTCCGCCGGTAGATATTGCGCCACGGGCGGATGTGGTTCAGCGACATTCGGGCCACCTTGTTCAGGACGTCAGTTGTAAACCAAGATAGACAGATGTGGGCGATGCGGCAATGGGCAGGCCGATCTAAATCGCGCGCCTATTCGCTGTCGTTGAAGAGCGCGTCAGCCTTGGCCTCGGCATAGCGCACGAGGCCTTCGTCGGTCTGGATATCGACCGGTAGATAGGTTTCCTGCAAACCCGCAATTTCAAGCGGCAGGTTCGAGGTCACCTGCCCTTTCGCACCCACGGGGCCGTAGAACTTGCCGTTCATAGCAAAGTAGATCGCACCGCTTTCGCCTGTCCGCAGGGTTGGCGGCTCTTCTGTCAGCGGGGCTTCCCATGTGTCGCCGGGCTGCATCGTCGCCTCGTAGATCACGGTGCCATCAGCAGAGCGGACGCGGACCCAGGAGGGGCGCACAGCGACCATTTGCAAGGCAGGTGCAGGCTCTTCCACCACGCGCGGCACCGATTGGGGCACCTCGGGCAAGGAGGGAGAGACCGCGGACAGGCCCGCAAAGACAGGGCCATCGAGCGACGGCGCGGCAAAGCTGCCGTTTTCGCGCGGATCAAGCGTGGCGATAGGTGCATCGCGCGCCACCAGGACAGGCACGTCGAGCGCTTGCGGGCGGTAAAGACGATCCAGCGCGTCGGCGCGCGGTGTCTGAATATTCGGGCCCGTCAGTTCGGGCGCGGGGGCAACCCCATTCAACGGATCGAGGTTGGACAACACCACTGGCGTCTGATCGACCGGGGCCACCTGAACCCTCTGGACCTCTTGCAAGACCGAATAGCCGCCAAACCCAATCGCGCCGATCAAGGCAAGCAGCACCAGCGACGATCCAATTGCACCGGGTTCGATCCGTGACCACACCGCCTCGCCTGTGGGCGCGAAGGGGGTCGCAGGGGATTTGAAGATGTCCGCGCCATGGCCTTTGCCCAACCGCTCTTCGCGCGAAGGCTTTTTCACGACCGAAGCCTCGGCAGACATGCCGTGGGCCACCGAAAACCCGCTTTCGGCGCAGAATGTGTTAAAGGCCCGATCCGGGTCCATGTTCAGGTAGCGGGCATAGGAGCGCACATAACCGGCGATAAACCCTGGCGTGTCAAAAGCATCAGGATCACAGGATTCGATGGCGGCAATGTAGCTGGCTTTGATCCGAAGCTCGCGCTGCACATCCAGGAGCGACTTGCCCATGGTGGCACGCTCGCCGCGCATCACGTCCCCAAGACGCAGTTCAAAATCGTCAAAGCCTTTTGGCTCTGCGATTTCTTCTGTGCTGGTTTTGCCGGTCTTTCGCCCGATCATCCCGCTGCCCCGTCTCCACACACGTTAACGAACCAATCCCACTCGATTCGCCTCGGCGCTTTTGTTTAACAGACTGTAACACAAGGCAACGCCATTTACACTATTTAGTAAATCAGCCCACGTCCTCGGCGCGATTTAGCGCACAATGTGACCACAAACTGTCCATCGCCCCCACCAACGCATCCATTTCGCGCGGCCCGTGCACCGGCGACGGGGTAAAGCGCAAGCGCTCTGTCCCGCGCGGCACAGTCGGGAAATTGATCGGCTGGACGTAAATCCCGTGATCTTCAAGCAGTTTGTCCGACAAAAGCTGCGTATGCACGGGGTTGCCCACGATGACGGGCACGATATGACTGCCGTGATCAATGATCGGCAGGCCCAGCCCCTTGAGCCGCAGTTTCAGCGCCTTGGCCTGTGCCTGATGATCTGCGCGCAGGTTTTCGGCTGTTTTCAAGAAGGCCACCGATGCCGCCGCACCAGCCGCAATTGCGGGGGGCAAGGATGTGGTAAAGATGAAGCCCGGCGCATAGGACCGGATTGCGTCGCACATCTTGGCCGATGCCGCGATATAGCCGCCCATCACGCCATAGGCCTTGGCCAATGTGCCGTTGATGATGTCGATGCGGTCCATAAGGCCGTCCCGTTCGGCCACGCCTGCCCCGCGCGGTCCGTACATGCCCACCGCATGCACTTCGTCGATATAGGTCAGCGCGCCAAATTCGTCGGCCAGATCACAAATCTCGGCAATGGGGCCAAAATCGCCATCCATGGAATAGATCGATTCAAAGGCGATGACCTTCGGGGCCGCCGGATCATCCGCCGCGAGCAGTTCACGCAAATGGTCCAGGTCGTTGTGGCGGAAGATCCGCTTGGCCCCGCCATTGCGGCGCACCCCTTCGATCATGGAGGCGTGGTTGAGCGCATCCGAATAGATGATCAGGCCCGGAAAAAGCTTGGGGAGCGTGCTGAGCGTAGCGTCATTGGCGATATAAGCGCTGGTAAAGAGCAGCGCCGCTTCTTTTTGGTGCAGGTCGGCCAGTTCGGCCTCAAGCCGCTTGTGATAGACCGTAGTGCCTGAAATGTTGCGCGTCCCGCCAGAACCTGCGCCGGTTGCGTCAATCGCCTCGTGCATCGCCGCCAGCACAATTGGGTTTTGCCCCATGCCCAGATAATCATTGCCGCACCATACGGTAATCGGCGCCTCGGACCCGTCCGGTTTCGTCCAGGTTGCATGGGGGAACTGGCCCTTGCGCCGCTCAATGTCGATGAAGGTCCGATAGCGGCCTTCGTCATGCAGGCGTTGAAGGGCTGTGTCCAATGAGGCGGTATAGTCCACGCGCGGCTCCGTCTTTGTCATGGCTTGGGTGCGTTTCAACGGCATCCAAGCATCGCTTTTAGAACGAATATAGATTGCAGGCCGTCCAATCAATGAATTTGCCCTGCGCGTCATGTCGCAGGTGACATGTCTGTGATCCCCAAGGGTGACGCCTGTTTCCGATAGAGGCACAGCGAGGCACTGGACACCGCGCGGCAAGGTCGTAGTCTCGGCCCAAACACATCCTCAGGAGCCGCCATGACCCTCGACGCCGTTCTCGCCCGCATTGATGCCGACTTGCCCCAGGCCACGGACCGTCTGTTGGAACTGTTGCGCATCCCATCCATCTCGACCGATCCCGCGTTCAAGGATCATTGCCAGACCGCTGCCGACTGGTTGGTGGCCGACCTGCAAAGCCTTGGGGTGCCTGCGGAAAAGCGCGAAACGCCCGGCCACCCGATGGTCGTGGGCCATGTGGAAGGGGACGGACCGCATCTGCTGTTTTATGGCCACTACGACGTGCAACCCGTTGATCCCCTTGAGCTTTGGGACCGCGACCCGTTTGATCCACAGATTGAGGACACCGCCAAAGGCCCCGTCATCAGAGGGCGCGGATCGTCCGACGACAAGGGCCAGCTGATGACATTCGTCGAGGCATGCCGGGCCTGGAAGGCCGAACATGGCACCCTGCCCTGTCGCATCACGTTCTTCTTTGAAGGCGAAGAGGAAAGCGGCTCACCCTCTTTGGTCCCTTTCATGGAGGAAAACGCAGCCGAGTTGAAATCCGATCTGGCGCTGATCTGCGACACTGGCATGTTTGAAAGCCGGGTGCCCTCTATCGTGACCATGTTGCGTGGGCTCTTGGGTGAGGAACTCACGATCACCGCCCCTGACAAGGACCTGCATTCCGGCATGTATGGCGGCGTGGCGATGAACCCCATTCGGGTGCTCAGCAAGGTGCTCGCATCGCTCCATGACGACGCGGGGCGGATCACGGTGCCGGGATTTTATGATGGCGTGCCCGAATTGCCGGATGACATCCGCAGCCAGTGGCAAGGTCTGGCCTTTGATCACGGCACGTTCCTGGGCGATGTGGGGCTGTCTGCGCCCGCGGGCGAAACCGACCGCACACCGATCGAGATGATCTGGTCGCGCCCCACCTGTGACGTGAACGGCATCTGGGGCGGCTATACCGGCGATGGATTCAAGACGGTGCTGCCCTCCAAGGCCCATGCGAAAGTGTCCTTCCGGCTGGTCGGCGACCAGGACCCGCTGAAAATCCGGCAGAGTTTTCGCCAGATGGTTCGGGATGCTCTGCCGCCCGATTGTGAGGTGGAATTCAAGGATCACGGTGCCGGCCAGGCTTCGGTCACGGAAACCACAGACCCCGCGTTCGAGGCCGCGCGCACCGCACTCAGCAATGAGTGGGGGATACCGGCGGCCTATGTGGGCTGCGGCGGCTCGATCCCCATCGCGGGCCATTTCCAGGATATCCTAGGCACCACGCCCATGCTGGTGGGCTTTGGCAAGGACGATGACCAAATCCACTCGCCCAACGAAAAATACGACATGGAAAGCTTTCACAAGGGCATCCGCAGCTGGGCGCGCATCCTGGACGCTTTGACGTGACGCGCGCGGCCCCCCTTCTCAGTTCCAATGATATACCGGGGAGCGCGACGGGCTGGCCCCCCGTTCCCGCTCTCATGACCCACGCAGACAGATGATCCGGCACACGAAGGTCAACGACCAGTCCATCGCCTATCAGATCAGCGGCAGCGGCCCGCCTGTCCTGATGTTGCACGGCTTCCCGCAAACCCAAGCCATGTGGCATGCGATTGCGCCGACGCTTGCGCAAGACTTTACGGTCGTCACCGCGGACCTGCGCGGTTACGGCGCAAGCTCCAAACCGCCCCGTATGGAGGATATGAGTTTTCGCCCCATGGCGGCTGATCAAGTGGCGTTGATGGCAGGTCTGGGCTTCGACCGCTTCCATCTGATCGGCCACGATCGCGGCGCACGCACCGCCCACAGGCTGGCACTGGATTGGCCTGAGGCGGTGCAATCGCTCACGCTGATGGACATCGTGCCCACGCATCTATTGCTGAACGATCTGACGCAAGAGGTGGCGCGGGCCTATTACCACTGGTTCTTTCTAGCTCAACCCGCACCGTTTCCCGAAACTCTGATCGGGCATGACCCGGACGCCTATTTTCAAAGCTGCCTTGCAGGCTGGGGCGGTGGCATGGACGGCTTTGACGCGAATGCGCTCGACGCCTATCGCACCTCATGGAACGATCCCGACTGCATCCGCACCATGTGCAACGACTACCGCGCCGCTATTGATGTCGATTTCACCCTTGATGCCAATGATTTACAGCGCAAAATTCAAGCGCCTGCACTGGTTCTCCATGGCAAGGACGGGATCATGGGGCAAGCCTATGACATGGCCGCAACCTGGGCCGACCGGCTTAAAAACATGCAAAGCATCGGCTTGCCCGGCGGGCATTTTTTTCCCGACACACACCCCGAAGACACCACGCAGGCGCTGCATCACTTTTTGACAACGGTCACCGCATCCACATAACGCAAACCCAATGATCGGCGACGCGTTCAGATCAGGCCGTTGAACCGCTCGGGCAGGACATACTGGGTCGTATAGTGAGGTCGATCAAAGTGATAATACCCTGTGTCGCCGCGCGGCTTGAACGACCGCTGCATCTTGCGGCGCAAGGGGCGCATGTCGAATTCCTCGACCATCTCTAGCTCTGCAAAGGCGTCAAAGACGGCACGATCCTCGCCACGGGCTTCGGCAAACCAATGACGGCCAATGGCCGCGTCTTTCACACCCGCCTGCACGTCTGCCGTCACCTGATTGCGATGATCCATAACACCCACATAGGCGCCAAAATCACAAAACTTCAGGTGCATCAGGTAAAGGTCATCGGGGGTAAAAAGCTTGTCTGATTGGGTAAAATGCCCACCGCGCGCAATCTTGACCGGGGCCGAGATGATGCAGGGTTTTGAGTAATGCGGCGCGGGTCGAACATGGCGCCGGGGGCCCAGAATCGCGTCCTCGATCACCTGATCCTCAATGTCGATCCGATGAATGACCTCCAACCCCAAAGGGGTCACGACGCGGCCTTCAGGAGCGGCCTCCAGGAAATCCAGCAAACTGCCACCGGCATCGGGATCACGGACCACCAATTCGTCCACATCCCCCACGATCACGTGGCGGTAATAGCGGCGCAAGCCCCCCATGAGATTGTTGAGCAAACCCCACCGCTTGATATCGAAATTCTTGTGCGGATCGCCGGGGATACCGATGATGTTGCACCCCTCGGCCAGTGTGGCCACCTCGGACCCGCGACCGTGGTTCACGATATAGCAATTTTCACGTCCGAACATCTCACCGTAGTGGCGGAGCCACGCCTTGAGGAAAAATGCGTCATCACGCACCATGGTGACGGCGGCAACTGTCTGCATCTGATATGGGTCCTGCTCAGGGTCTTGTTTGGGGCACTCTACCTCAGGCACCCTGCCAAGAGAATCGTTAATTTGCCGCAAAGGCGCGCCATGTCCCTGCCCCCCGAATTTGCTCAGACAGGTCTGCATATCCAACGTGCAAGCGACACGGACATCACGCGGTTTCAGGTGCTGGGCGAGAGATCGTCGGGCACCAATTTCGTCAAACGGCTGATCGGGCGCAACAGCAAGCTGACCCCGACCGAAGCACTGGGCTGGAAACACGGGTTTCCGCAGATGATGGCGGTGCCAGCCGATATGGCGGTGATCTGCTCCGTCCGGCGCGCCGACACCTGGGCGCGCTCGATGTTTTCCAAACCGTGGCACACGACGCCTGCGCTGCAAGCGCTTGAATTTTCAGAGTTCATCCGCGCCGAATGGGACACGATCATCGACCGCCCACGATATTTCGGTGGGCTGATTGAGAAGGGCAGCATCGGAACCCCTCTGCAACAAGACCGCGATCCGGTCACCGGGGCTCGATTTGCCAGTCTCTTTGCACTGCGACAGGCAAAACTGGCGATGTTGCTGGGACTGCTAAAGCGAGACTGCACATGCGTCTTTGTCCGCATGGAAGACGCGCAAGCCGCGCCCGAAGTGACGCTGAACACGATCCTTAGAGGGCTCGGCGCCGCCTCACAGACCCAAGCCTTCCGTCCAGTGGTCAAACGGCTGGGCTCAAAGTACAAAGCGTCTGTCGAAAACAGACCGCTCCTGCCAGAGACATGGGCGCAGGCCGATCATGACTTTCTGCGCGCCAGCGTTAATGCGGAGCAGGAAGCAGCGCTGGGCTATACCTACTCCCAAACGGATCATTCTCCTGGCTAAAAATATCCCGGGGAATGCGAGGGGCCGACCCCGCGCTCCGCTCGTTGCAAAAACACACATGGATGGCCTGACGCGCAATTTTCCGACACGGAAAATTAGCCGGAAAACGTATCGTTTTCCGCCACCGCAAGTGACATAATCAAGGAGAAAGTGGCGCGGTTGACGGGGCTCGAACCCGCGACCCCCGGCGTGACAGGCCGGTACTCTAACCAACTGAGCTACAACCGCGCATCGTGTCAGATCAACGCCCTGACAGGCTGTCGATTTAACGCATCGACAAGCGTCGCAGCAGTGGCGCGGTTGACGGGGCTCGAACCCGCGACCCCCGGCGTGACAGGCCGGTACTCTAACCAACTGAGCTACAACC
>NZ_CANNES010000007.1 GCF_947503705.1 uncultured Tateyamaria sp.
TGGCGCGGTTGACGGGGCTCGAACCCGCGACCCCCGGCGTGACAGGCCGGTACTCTAACCAACTGAGCTACAACCGCCCGCTGCGTTCTGGCGTAATATGGGCGGTCCGAAGGCGCGTCAAGCGGCGTTTTGCGCGAAAGCGCAGGAAATCCGGATTATGGTGTGGCACCATCACCCAAGACGGCCATGACGGGCCGCCAACATCGCGACGACAAGACCCCCTGAGCCAAAGGCCGGTCGAGCGGATGTGATATCCGCCACACCTCTCACTTGTCGGGCAGCGGTATGAATTCGGCGTCGTCCCCGGGTGGCAGCTGGAAGCGGCCGTGGGCCCAGTCTCCGGCCCGCCATGCCTCTTTTGCCGCCTCGATCCGCTCTTTGGACGAGGCCACGAAATTCCACCAGATGTGGCGCGAGCCCTCAAGTGTCGCGCCACCCAGCATCATCAGGCGCGCACCGGCATTGCCTGCGGTCAGCGACATGCGATCGCCCGGGCGGAACACCATCATGCGGCCCGCCTCATAGGTTTCGCCGGCCACGACGATACTACCCTGAACCACGTAGACGCCTCTATCTTCGTGGTTGTCCGGCAAGGGAATACTGGCCCCTGCTTCAAGAACGGCATCGGCATAAAACATCTCTGAGGCCGTGCGAACGGGCGCGCGCTCGCCCCAGGCGTCGCCAAGGATCAAGCGCACTTCCTTGCCCTCGCCT
The DNA here is from genome assembly GCF_947503705.1 of uncultured Tateyamaria sp. Classification (GTDB taxonomy): domain Bacteria; phylum Pseudomonadota; class Alphaproteobacteria; order Rhodobacterales; family Rhodobacteraceae; genus Tateyamaria. Next base: position 715 of record NZ_CANNES010000007.1, read on the forward strand.
TCCAGGAACGGCAGCGTATCCTTGGGCGCATGCTCGAAGGCGGCCGGATCGTCTTCGGCATCCTTGGGCAAAGCCACCCAGGTTTGAATACCAAACAGATCATGTGGCTTTTGGCGGATCTCTCCATCCGTTCGTTCGGAGTGGGTGATCCCGTGGCCTGCAACCATCCAGTTGACCGCGCCCGGCTCGATCCACTGATCCGTACCCACACTGTCGCGGTGATGAATCTTGCCCTTGTAGAGGTAAGTGACCGTGGCCAGACCGATATGCGGATGGGGACGCACGTCAATGCCCTTGCCGGTCACGAACTCTGCCGGTCCCATCTGATCGAAAAATATGAACGGTCCAACCATCTGGCGCTTGGGCGCAGGCAAGGCGCGGCGCACTTCAAAACCGCCAAGATCACGGGCGCGGGGCACGATTACGGTTTCAATGGCATCTACCGCGTCGCCTTTTGGGCAATCGGGATCAAGGGCGGGATTCCAGCTCATCTCAGGCTCTCCAATATCAAGGTTGGTCCAAAGATAGCTGAATAGGATGCGCACGCAACCGGTAAGAATAGAGGGCTTTGGTGCAAATACGCGCAGAGAAGGCGGAGGGGCAGAGCATGCTCGAAAGTATCAATCAACACTTGCGATTGCGTTCTTTCAAACCGCAAGGCAGCCTTTTGAACTTTGAATGCCGATGCTTTGCGCGGGCCTACGCGAGACATCACTCTCTGTTCAGCCTGCTCAAATCAGCCGTTCAAAAGAAACGACATAGTCATCATAGCCCGCCGCCTTTAGACTTGCCCATACAAACCGGCCTGCGGTTGAAAGGCCGCGAACTTGTTTAAATAGACGTTCTTTTTCTGGCTCTTGATCCAAAAAAACGAATTGCCAACGACACATGATTAAAACGACCTGGTCAAAAGTCATGACGCGTATCGGCGTCATAACCTGCTGTTTTCGTGCGATTACAAACCGCCCTCGGCGTAAAAACGCCCGTTGAACGTGAATAAATGCAAGTGCGCATTCTTGTTATTGCGACGAGCCGTTATTTGCACTAGCCGAAGAATTGGAGACGCAACAAAGGACAAATCCATGACCGACATCAACTGGGATGAACTGTCGCTCGAAGACCTGAAGACCATTCAAAAGAAAGCAACCAAAGCGATCAGCACATTCCAAGCGCGCAAGCGTAAAGAAGCACTGGCCGCTGTCGAAGCCAAAGCCGCTGAAATGGGCTTTGCTCTGGGCGAACTTACTGGAGCCAGCAAAACAAAGGGCAGCAAAGCGCCACCCAAATATTGCCACCCCGACAACCCCGCCATGACGTGGACGGGCCGGGGCCGTCAACCGAATTGGGTGAAGGACGCCGTGGCAAATGGCAAATCAATGGACGACCTGCTGATCGTCAAATAACCCGACAGGCGCAATCGTTCCGACATACTACGTCAGAAACGACACGCGATACCCTTCGCGTTGATCAGCTGGGAATGGATCATCTGCACAGGGCGCAGGTAACATGCCATGTGACAAAGGGCGGCCTCGAACGGGCCGCCCTTTTGCGTATCAGCACGGCCTGCCCACTTTGCCAGATCAGACCGCACCCGAGGGCCCTGCGAAAAACTGTTGAAATAGATTTCAACTGCTGCCACGCTACCCATAGTTGAGCAGTGCCTTGGATTTTCAGGCCACGCTCGCTTGGGGATCACGTCGGGGGAACATCAAAAAGAGCATTTTTCGCTCTGATTTTATCAGACTGCCACATGTCACGACGATGGGCCGGTCGATCAGATTTAAACGATTGGCAAGTTTCATATCTTGCGGTTCCGGGACCATGTTTCACCGGCCCAATGACCGCGAAAGCTTGCAACTCTGGAAAGGACAGTTTGGTGAAAGACATTACACAGGCTTGGCAAGATGCGCGCGCCGCCAAAGATCAGCTTGATCTCTCTGCCTCCGAAACATTCATGGTCTTCGTTATCAATCTGACCATGTCGCGCGATCAGGTGAAAACGCGGCTTGCAGGCGACCTGCAGGCCGCCGTTTCCGTCGAATTGGCGACTATCCCGATTTACCTCTACACCTATTATTCGATCAACCGGACCCAAACAAACGGCCAGGACCTCAAGCCAAGTTCAAAATTTGCCAATAATGCCGGCGGTGCGATTATGTCCGTCGCGGTCGAAGAGATGCTGCACATGTCCTTGTCCAGCAACATCTATTTTGCGCTGACGGGCAAACCGCCGACGCTCTATATGAATGCACCCGGATATTACCCGACAATGCTGCCGCATCATAATCCAGTGGGCCCGCCCGGCCCCGGTGGTCCGACAGATGTGGATACCCACATTCCGCTGCGCGGTTTCAGCTTTGAACAGATGTGGCATTTCCTGCAAATCGAATATCCGATGAAACCGGTAGGCGTCGAGATTGCCGATGTAGACACACTGTTAGGGACATTTGACAAACGGATCAGCGACCTGAGCGAAGACACGATTGATGGTGACGACTATGGCGCATTCCTCAAGGAGTTTGGCTGGCCCTCGGACGAAAACTGGAATTCCATTGGCCAGTTTTATTCCTACATCCGCTGCCTTATCGCGTCCTCATTGATCACTGATGACGACTTTACCAACGGCGCACGTGCCTGCCAGATCCAGGCCTTTAACTATGCGCCGAACAATGTCGACACGATGTATCCGACCGAGAAATTCAGCCGGGCCAAACCCGCCCCCAAGCCGACCGATCCCAAGGACAAACCAGCGCCGGGCACCTTGCCCAATGCCGCCTATGTCGCTGGCTACATGAACGAACCCGACAGCCATTCAGGCGATCATTCGAAGGATTGGGAAGAGGACGAAGAGCTGATTTCCGTCTCGTCCAAACAGGACGCCTTCACCGCACTTGCGACCATCTGCGAACAGGGTGAGGGGTATGGCCTGCCAGAGGCCGCGACCACCGAACCCACGGGCAAAAGCACGGGAAGCCAGCATGACAAGGATGGCGAATGGCGCAACTACACCCCCGAAGACAGCCATTTCTGGAAATTCCTGCGCCTGCAATCGCGGTTCTCGGCCTTTGAGGACAGTGTCGAGCAGTTGCCGATGATGGCGGGGGCCCTGCCCTGGATGAAGGACGAGATCGACAAACTCAAGACACAGGCGGCCACCCAGGAGCAATATGATGCCAGCGGGTTGGTGTCGGGCGGCGTGGTCTATGACTATCCCAACAGCCCGGTCTCGGCGCAATATCCGCAGCCTTATTCCGAGATCAACGATTTCCTCTCGGGGCTGTTCCAATACATGCTGATCCTGTCGGAAACGATCTATCTGGTGCCCTCCAACGGGGCCGAAGAGACCGGCGGCGTTGATCCGCAACATCTGTTCTTCAATCAGGCGCTGCACCGGTCGATGATCTGGGTGATGGACAAATACATCCAGTACATGCGCGAATTGCCGCCCCTGCCCTCAGGCCCCCATGCGGGCAAAACATGCGCGCCCACGTTCGAAAACCTCAGCCTCGGCACCCGCGAACAGGCTTTTGATGCGCTCAAGGTGCTTGGCGACAAGGCCATCGCCGCCGCCCATGTGCTGGACCCTTCGTCAACGCGGGTCAAAGAGCTGGTGGACCGGTCAGTCGATCAGCTGAGCCCGGATGGCAAACACTCCATGAACTTGCCGAACACAGCCGATTACTGGGTGGGCAACCTGCCCCAAACCCACGCCTGAGACGAAAGAGAGACGCGTTATCATGAGCAACGATTGCCAAACCAAAACCGCCGCCAGCAACGCGTGTGGCACCCCAACCACCCGGCCCTTTGAACCCTCGGCCGATTTCAAGCGGGTGCCCGTGCCCGGCGAGGAACTGCACGCCTGCATGGGGCTCAACAACTGCGCAGGCCAAGACCGCTATGGCATGGACGGCGCGCCCGGATTTGCGCCCAACGATTGCGCCGGGCAAGGCTATTGCGCGACCACGCAAATGCACAGCTGTCACACCAACAACAACTGCGCCAATCAGGGTGGGTGCGGGCTTTATGGCTCCGAAAGCGAATTGAACCGCCCCGGTGCAAATGCCTGTCGGTCGATGGGATCCTGCGCGACCCCGATCAACGCTGAGCGGTTCATCACCACAGGCGCCTATCGTGGCACCAGCGTCTGGCACCGTGCGCGCGCCGTTTTCAAGGAAAGCTTTGATCCCAGCAAAGCAACCAAAGGACACACGCCGCAAAGCCCCAAAGACGCGCCGTCAGAGTTTCCCGATGGGCCAACATATGCGTGGATCACCACCATGCCCGAGGGCGAGCAATCGTCTTTTGCGGCCTGCGGGTCCAGCGGGATGTCGGGTGGCGGCAGCTGCGGATGACGCGGGCGAGCGATCTTGCGGCGCTGCCTGAACTGGGCCTGGGCCTTGGGCTGCGCAATGTCCATTTTGAGCATATCCTGAACCATTGGCCCGCAGTCGACTGGTTCGAGGCGATATCCGAAAACTTCATGGACAGTGGCGGCCGCCCCCGCGACGTGCTGCGCCGCGTGGCCAAACGTTACCCAGTGGTGCTGCACGGCGTGTCGCTGTCGATCGGGTCCACCGATCCGCTGGACATGGAATATCTTGCACGCCTCAAGGCCTTGACGGCAGAGGTGTCGCCCGCTTGGGTCAGTGACCATCTGTGCTGGACCGGGGTCATGGGGCTTAACAGCCATGACCTCTTGCCTGTTCCCCTGAACGCCGAAACGCTGGACCACATCGCGGCACGGGTGCACAAGGTGCAGGACTATCTGGGTCGCCCCCTGATCCTCGAAAATCCATCCACTTATGTGAGCTTTCACGCCACCACCATGGACGAGCCTGCATTCCTGCGCGCCTTGGCCGAGCGGACCGGCTGTGGCCTGCTGCTCGATGTCAACAATGTCTATGTGTCTTGCGTCAACGCGGGGACGGACCCCGCCACCTACCTACGCGCCTTTCCGATGGACCGCGTCGTACAGATGCATCTGGCGGGCCATACCGATCTGGGCACGCATATCATCGACAGCCATGACCAGCCGGTCCGGCCCGAGGTGTGGCAGCTTTATGCCCTGGCCTGCGCCATGACCGGCGGGGTGGCCACGCTGTTGGAATGGGACGGCAATATCCCCGACTTTGAGACTTGCCATGCCGAACTGCTGAAATCCAAGGCCTACCGCGACGGCGCCTTTCAGGATCTGGTGGCAGAGCGGAGCACGGCGATCTCGGCCAACGTCTCGAACCCGGTCCAGTTTCTGGTGCCCGGCATTGACGACGTCACGCATCTGGCGGACGGTGCATAGCGGCCCATGACCGAACTGAGCGAAGTCCAGCGCTGGATGCACAGTACGTTGTTGGCACCGGGCAGCGAAAGCCAGGCCCGGGCGGCTGATTTCCTGACGCCCATGGCGCATCTGGATGCGGCACAGGCCCTGTCGATCTACCAGCGCAGCTATGCCTTGCGGCTGGCGGCCTGCATGCGCGAACAGTTTCCAGCCACCTGCCATGCTTTGGGAGCGGCGCTCTTCAATGATTTTGTCGAAACCTACGTCGCCGCTCTGCCCCCAGAAAGCTATACGTTGCACGATCTGGGCCGCCGCTTTGCCGGGTTTCTGGCAGATCAACGCCCCGACAAGGATGCCGCTGAAAAAGAAACCTGGATCGACTTTCTGATCGACTTGGCCCGGTTCGAACGGCAAGTCTATGTCGCTCATGATTGCGACGGGGTGGAAAGCAGCGGCTTGGAAATGGCTGACCTCGCCACGCCTGACAGCGCCCTGGCCGTACAACCCAGCCTGACCGTGGCGGAATACGGCTTCGATGTTTCAAGTTATTTTCATGGCGTGCGCGCGGCCTCCGACCCTCCAATTCCGTCGGAACGCCCCTCATTCGTCGCCGTGCTGCGCGCAAATTACCAGACTACGACTGTGCCGTTATCTCATGCGCATTTCACCTTTTTGCAGGCTTTATGCGCAGGCGAAAACGTGGCCGCGGCGCTCAGCGCAGTTTCACATGCCCTTGGTCAAAGCGACGCGGATGTCAGGCGCGGGTGGGATGCGGGCAGCGCCACACGACAACGCTGGATCGATGCTGGGTTCTTTGTGAAACAGCCACCCGCAGCATAGGCCAAAGACGAGAAAGCCCTCAATGCGGGCTGCCACCCGCATCGAGGTCACACACTCTTCATCCTACTGGATGCTCACCACCGCAAGGATATCGCCAGGCAAACCAGGCAGGGCCGGGTCCGTCGGCGCACAGGGTGCGCCACTGGGGTTATTTGCCGGTTGGCCGCCTTTGCCCACATCCCCGGATTGCCCGTTGATGTATTGCGCCCCGTCAATCGAGGATTCGGACATGCCCGCAAACAAGACGCCAATCGAGGGGCCGCCATTGCCGCCTGCGCCAGCGCCACTCGATCCACTCCAACCGCCGGGACCACCAGCGCCGCCACCGTTGTCATTGCTGCCCGACCCCGGCGAACCGCCAGACCCACCGGGGGCGGCCGCACCCGCGTCACCGCCATCGCCTCCCTTGCCCCCAAGGCCACCGGTAATGATCACATTGGCAAATGTAGGCACGGATTGGTCAGAGACGTTCAGGCCAATCCAGGCGCCGCCCTGTTGGCCGCCACCCGCTTCGGTTGCGCCACAGCCACCGGCAGCCCCTCCGCCACCATGACCGCCATTATATTCGCTGAATGTGTGAGAACAGGCGCTGCCGCCACTGCCGCCACCGCCCGGCCCGCCGCTTTCCCCGGCTGTCCCCGGAGCGCTGACTGACGGCACCCAGGTTGTTCCGCTGACGCCGCCGCGTTTGGACGCGGTGGGCGTGCCGTTCACACCGCAGGTCCCATGCGTGCCACTGCCCCCCGTCGCGCCATATTTGCCCGACGGGCAGCTCAGCACTTTGCAGGCATTGGTGATATGGGTGAAGACGGCCCCGGCACCGCCCAGCGATCCCGACCCGTTGTTCCCCTCGCAATCCGAAGACGGATTGCCTTTGCACGAATAGTGGCATTTTCCATCGTAGTAATCGGTCGTCTCGCCATCACCGCCATCGCCGCCAGTCCACCCGTTACAGGTATTTGCGCCGTTCTGACCGCTGCCATTGCCGCCCGTTACCCCCGCCGTCGAGGCCACGCCATCCGCGCCCGGCGCACCTTGTCCACCCGAAATCGTCAGGTTCTCGAAATGCACAGCCGATTGCGCCGTCATGGATATCGCAACAAACGGTGTCCCGTCCGTACCGCCCGGTTGACTGCCGAGGATGTTGAGGTTCTGGACCGTCGCGCCGGTGGTCGCGTTAAAGAGCATCGCGCGCGCACCTGCCGTCGTGTTGATCTGCGAGCGGTCGCCATCCGACCCGCCGGAGGCCAGACAGCCCCCGATCAGCGAAATGTCGTTGCTCGGAAATGACAGCGTATCGGCGGGCGTGTAAGAGCCATAGGCCACCAGAACGCCGCAGGTTGTTCCATCACCGCTGCATTGATTGAGGCCCGTCTGAATGGTCTTGCAAGCCGTTCCAGCCGATGTGCCACAACTGCCACTATCCGTCCCGGTGCTGGCGACATAGACCGCCTGCCCAAGTGTGGAGGCATCGAGCGCGGGACAGGACCATTCCAGCGTGGTTGCGTCAGCGGCTGTCGCGATTTGGGTGCCGCATTGTGGATTGGGCGCAGCCCCTGCCGCCACCAGCCAGGGCGCGAGGCGGTGCGCCTCGCAGCTGAATTGCGCATCTGTCACGTCCAGTGCACAGCCGCCGTCAGAAACCGCCTCGCGGACAAAGCCCTGATCGAAGTGCGCCCCCCGCATATCCGCACCCGCCAGGTTGGCACAGGACAGGTCGGCAAACCGAAACGTCGCATCGGATACGATCACCCCCGACAGGTTCGCACCGCTCAGGTTCGCGTTGTCGAAGGAGGTCGGAACCCCCTCCAATGCGCCAAAGGACGAGGTGGACAAATCCGACCCGCTCAGGTCGGTGGAGCCAAAGCTGCTGCCTGACACCGAAAGGCCCGCAAGGGTCGCACCGCTGAAATCGGTACCGGTAAAGTTGGCGCCTTCCAGCGTGGTACCGCTGGGAATATCGGCCCCGGCCAACGCGCAATTGATGCAGGCGGCATCCACCGGCACACCTGCCTGAGGGTCTTCGGCTTGGGCCCAGGCGGATACCCCGCCAAGGATCACAGGGACACATGCCAGAAGGACGGCCCGGGTTACACGATCAATCAACATACCAATCTCCTTTTCTCACGTGTTTGTGGATGGGAACGGGGGCAACCACTGGCCGATTGCAGGCACGGTGCGTCCCCCGGGGCCGGTCCCGTCACCGCCGGGGCCGCTTGGCGCGCCGCTGGCATCCGTCACCATGGCGTAGTTCAGGCTGTACATCTGGTGCCACATATCGGCGAAAATACTGGCCGCTGACGCCCCTGTCGTAACGACAAGTGGATTGGTGGTCGGCGCCTTCAGGCCGTATTCGTAAATCGCCAGGCAGTAATCGCCAGGTTGGACGCCTTCGGCCGGGTCCGGTGGCGTCTGATAGAGCACGTAGATATAGGTTTGCTTGAGGTCACCCACTGCGCACATGTCGAGATAGGTGTAATCCCCCGCCCCTTCCAGCGACAGGAATGGCGACAACCCACCATTACTGTCGTGAAACCGCTTTACCGGGTCGCCCGCCACGTTAAAGGCCTGAATGCGCGCCAATGCACCATATGTCACAAAGGTGTCGCTGCCATGGGTGCTTTCCAGCACCAAAACGGTGCCGTCATAGGCGCAGGTCACCGCGACGGGCCGAAACAGCAGGCCCGCGCGCCCGTCCTGCAAGGCCTGACCGGCGAAATCCGTGGCCAGCGGCGCGTCTTCATCTGCGACGCCGGTGGGGGAAATCGGCACAATGCTCAGCTTGCAATTGGCGTCGTTGACGCCGATCGCATGGCCCGACGGGTGAATCGTCAGCGAGGTCGGGAAATAGGTAAACCGCCCATAGCTCGGTTGATCCGCACTGGTGTCGATGGTCACCGGCGAGGTCGACAGATCAATCCTGCGCAGATGATAGCCGCCGCCCTGAACCGTGGGGGTCGCCGCCGTGCGCGGATCAACGAAATAGTCCCCAAGGCCCGGATCATTCGGATCGGGCGTCGGCGTCGGCGGATCGGTATCCGTCATCTCCCAATTGCCATCGGCGTCCATGAGAAACTTGGGCGGATAGGGGTCATAGACCATGCGCGTAGGTCCTGTGAACCCACAGGACGGAAAGGCCGCATCGGTCATCTTGGTGCCCGGGATATTCACGTTCTGCATCGCGTAAAGCTGGCCACCGGTGCCGTTCACACAGTCGGTGATGCCCATCCCGGCGGCCTTCCACGCAAAGCCCAACATGCCATACCGCTGGCTGAGGGTGATGCCGTTCCAGACCGAAATCGCATTCCCGCTGGAGCCAGTATCCGCAACGGCCTCGGTCGCAGTCGGGTTCTGATCCACCGTCTCGTAGCCATAGGCGCCGTCCTGATAAATCAGCTGCGCGGTTTCGGCATAGATCGAGTTTTCGTCCAGCGGGATCGGGTTCTGCACCAAGGCGAGGGTGATCTGGGCCGCGTTGGCCTCGTTATTGTCGAACCAGCCGCTGCTGGCCTGCGCCGCGGTCCACCCGTTTACGTAATAGCTGACCTCGATCTTGATCTGCCCGCCCAAGGTGTTCTTGGGGAACGCCACGGCGAGCATATCGGTATTCAGCGCTGGCACCTCGGCACGGGCCGTCACGGCGGGGCGCTTGCCGCCCTTGTAGCTCATAGTGACAACAAGCTCTGCCGCCTCGGACGGATAGGGATAGGCCCCACCGGCGCGCGGATCGGGTTCCACGGATACGGTAGAGGTGATGGTCGACACGACGCCCACCGGAATGTGCCAGGGCGAGGTCACGACCTCGACGATGGTTTCGGCCAATTCCGCAATGCCCACCGACAGGTTCAGCGCAAAGAGGATCCAGCCGGCAAAAGGAACTTCCTCTGCCACTTCTTCTGCGGCCATCTCCGCTTCGATGAACAGCAACAACTCAAGCGACACCGGATCGAACAGCACCTTGGCGATTTCGATCAGATCCGCCCAGTCGACCTCCTTGTCGGCGATGGTACCGGTAAGCGCCTCATAGAAATAATAGCCCGCCTCGCCAATCGCCTTCCACCAGTCCTTGTTGAGCTGTTTGCGCACCTCGGCCTTGGTCGGGCCATTGGACAGGTCCGATGCCGCACCCGCCAGCATCACAGCAGGGACAACCATGTTCATGATCACCGTGACCGCAGCCCCGAAAATCACGGTCTTGGGATGATCCATGGACCCTGCAAGGCCCAGGCCCGAGCCAAAGAATTTGGCCCCCACCGCACCTTCGGGCATTGTAATGTCAAACGAGACACTCGCCTCGGCAGTGGGGATACCCAGCACCGTCACCACGCCGCTGGTATAACCGATCAACTGGGTGTCGGGATATTCAATCAGGTCGCCCAAACCGGCACGGATGACCTTGATCGTTGTGTCGGGATTGTCCGGCTGCCAAGGCGGATCGAGCTGCGTCAGATCAATGGTGTTCCCTTCAGCGTCATAGAATTGAACGTAGACACCCAGATAGCGCAGGTCGCGATCCGTGAAGGTCAGAGTATAGCTCTTGGCATCCGAATTGATGTCCGACACGGACATCTGCACCCCATCGGTACGCTGGCCATTGGTGACAGCGACGGTCCAGTCGTCACTGGCGGTATCGGCGGCACTGGTCACCGCGACGGTCGCGAGGGGCTGCAACTGCGCGGCAAGGGAGGGTGCCACCGGATCAGGGTGATCGGGGGCATCCGCAGGCACGGTGTTCGTGCCAAACTGGACGTCCCACTTGATGTTTTGCAGCGCCGGTGAGTTCATCGCCACCTGCATCAGTTGTGTCTGCACCGGCCCTGCCTGGGCCTGATAGGCATCGCCCGGGTTCAGGAAAAAGCTGTTGATGCCCGGATAGCTGACCACCGTGCCATCGGGTGCCGTCCCCGTCACCGACGGGTCGGCGGGACGCTCGAACTTCACCAGGGTTGCCCAACCGGCCCCCGGGGTGGTCGACGGACGGCCAAGGGTCCGGATCAGGGTGCCAAGCGCGTTGAAACCTTCGGCGATCACCGCGTTTTGCTGCATCATGTCGGTGATGGCCTTGGCCGCATCGGTGTTGCCGGTGATCAGATTGGGGTGATGAAAGGCCAGCGCCTCGGCGGTCGAGATATAGTCGATCGCAAAGCTGGCCGCCTCACCCGCCGCCGGCGTGACGATGATGGCGGTCAGAAAGGGGATATCGGGGCTGTCCACTTCGCCCGCCACCACGGTTTTGGTCAGTTTCACATGCACGCGCAGCACGTGACCGGCGGGCACGGAAACATCCGCCGCATAGTGGGTCAGACGGTCATCAGACACCTTGGCAAGGCGCGGCAAGGCCTTGCGAGCCTTGGCGCGGGACGCATCGTCGTGGCGGTGCAAAACGTGACGCTTGCCGCGCGCAACCAGCACCGGAACCTCGTGATCCAGCGCATCCGAAAGATCGATGTGAAAGCTTGCACTGGCCGATCCAATATCTTGGGGCATGGTAAAAATCCTTTGGTTTTAATTATTTGAACGCGGCTATCAATTGCCGGGACAAATCGGGTTGGTCAGCGGCACCCAATTGCCGCCTTGATCCAGTTGCGCGCAGCCGCTGCCGGTATAGGCGACGGAACTGGCATCCAATTGCAGGCTGGCACAGTCGAAACTCACGTCACAACTCAGGTACAACCCGGTCAGCGCGCCGGTCGGATTGGACCGGGATCGCGCAATACTTGTCGCCGGTCCGATGGTTGGCACTTCGGTCGAGGCAAGATTGAGAAAGCTCAACTTGCGCAAACCTGACAGTGACGTGGCCACGCTGTTCATGACTGATTTCAGGCTCGGATTGTCCGAAAGATCCGCGCTGAGAAGGTTGGTCTGAATGGCCAGATCAAAACTGTCCAAAGCGTTGCCCGACACATCAAGCACCTGAAGGAAGGTGTTTGCATTAAGCGACACGCTTTGGAGCATGTTGTTTTCCGCCTCCAGCCAGGTGATGCCCGGAATACGCTGCAAATCGAGGCTCGACAGTTTGTTGTCACCGATCTTCAACTCGGCCAACTGGTCAAACTCAAACGAGAACTCCGAGATCTCATTGTCTTCGAGGTTGAGGGATTGCAGGCCGACGAAATCCTCCAACCCGCCCAGATCGGTGATCCCCTTTCCTGCGCAATCCACCGACCGTTGCACAGCCGCCGAAGCAATCGAAATCGAGGTTTGACCATCGGGCAACCCGGACAGGATGCAATCCTCCAGCGCCGGATCGGCAAATTCCACAACCGGGCCCTGATCGCCACAGACAGGTGGTGTCCACATCACCCGCGATGTGTTGCCCGGCGCGCAGCTCTTGGTAGTCCAATTGGGAATTTCCCACTGGTCGCCCGAGCAGATGGCCGTATTGCCGTCCGGGCAAATCACGGGGGTCGTCAATTGCGGCTTGGTCACATTGCCATAGGTCAGGCCGGTTGCGGCCACCGTGCCGCACACCGTGCTGCCACCGCTGGTGCAACAGCCGTCAGGGCCGGGCATGACTGCATTGGCAAAGCTGGCCTGCTGGGTGTCAGCGTCGGCAAAGGTCGATCCACCCAGCTGCGCGCAGGAAAAGATGACCCCGCTGTTATCCGTCCCCTCCCCGGCCGACTTCAGGGTCGCGCCGCGAAAGATGGCGCTTTGCAAGATCGCCCCGCTAAAGGTGACATTTTCCAGAACGGTGTTGGTGAAATCCGCGTTGGGCATCGTGGCCCCGGTAAAGTTCGTACCTTGCAAGGTCACGCCCCCCGACTGCCCGGTCGCATCGCCAAATTTCGCGCCGATCAGGTTCGAAAACTGAAACAGAACACCGTTCAGACCCGCACTTGTGAAATCCACATCCTTGAAAATGGTGCCGGATATGGTGGTCGGATTGCCATCCGAGGCCAACATCGCATGCCGCAGAGACGCGCCCTCGAAATCGGTCGCGCTCAGGTTGCTTTGGGACAACACCGCATAGTCCATCGTGGCGTAGCGCAGCGTCGAGCTGGACAAGTTCACGCTGGTCAGGTCTGCGGCTTGCGTCGGCGCCGTGGTCGGAAGGGCGTCGGTACAATGCTGTGCGCTTGCACTGGTCGTGTCCCCGGCCTGATAGTAAAACCGCACACAATCCAGCGTCGCAAAATCGACCGATGCCCCCACCAGGACGATCCCGTTCGCCGCAGCACCCGTCAGGTCAGAACCTGACAAAACGGCATCGGTGAAATCAACCTCAGTCAGGTTGCTGCCCGTCATATCTATGTTCTGAAATACGGCCCCCGTGAGGATTGCTCCGGTGATATCCTTGCCTTGCAGATTGAAGGTATCAGGGCCCACATTCTGGAAATCCGTATAGGAAAAATCGGACTGGCCCCAGTTGTCCGTGTTGATCGCATTGACGTCGATTGTGGCTTGGGAAAAATCATTGCGGCAACTGTCATCCACCACAAAGCTTTGTGCTGGTCCAAATTCCGCCGCCAGCAGGTTGGTCGACGAAAAATCGGCACAATGGAACGTGGCATATTCGAAATTGGCCGCCTGTATGGCCGCACCGGCAAAAACGGTTTGCGCAAGGGTCGCGCTGTTGAACGAGGTGACGACCTGGCCGTTGCCCTGAACCCAGGGGCCAAGCGTCGCCCCCACGAAACTGGCTCCTGTCAGGTCCTGCCCGGCAAAATTCGCTCCGGTCAGATCAGCGTTGTCAAAAATCCCGTTCACAAGCGACCCCGGCGGATAGGCGCTAAAATTCTCGCCCTCAAGGGTCACATTGGAACAGTCCAGGATGCCGTTTGTCGTTGTGCAATTTTGCGTGGCAAGAACAATCTGCGCACTGGCCACCCATCCAAGAATTGCGAAACTCGAATGCGCAATCGTCAAAAAACCAAATTTCATGGCATACGCCTTGTAAAACAAAATAAATAAAAAGTTTACCCCACGTCAACTTGATCCGAAACACGCTGCGGTTGTCAATATAATTCTACGAAAGCCTAACAGAGGGGCCTGACCCTGGCCCCAAAACGATCCGCTCAGGACCAGAGAACGATCTTGCCGAAAAGGCACCGCCAAGCCGGGCAACCGCCCCGTCGGCCAACGAAATCTGAACGCCAGATTTCGCGCGCATCGCTGCGGGAATTCATTTCCATCTATTTGTTTTCAAATATTTTTCACACATTCCGCCAACCTTCACGGTTTCTAGAAACCGCAAGACACCAACGCACCAAGCGCTGCTGACTGGGCAACAAGGATGCGATAAAAGAAGCACAATGAACCGCTGAAACACCCGACCCAAGGCAACGCCAAGGCAGAGGGCGGCGCGCTTTCAAAATCAAACCATGGGACGAAATATGGTGGGTCGTGAGAGGCTCGAACTCCCGCACTCAGCGTAGCGCCAAAGGCGATGCGCGTAAGTCGGGCCCACCGCAGCGCGGAGCACAGCAAGAAGCGGAAAGGTTGGTGAATGGTGGGTCGTGAGAGGCTCGAACTCCCGACATCTTCGGTGTAAACGAAGCGCTCTACCAACTGAGCTAACGACCCGTTACGCGCTGTCTACTCAATGCTGCGAAGGGCTTCAAGCCCTTTCAAAAGGGGAGCGATGCACAAGGTCATCAGCACCCGGATCCTCATTCGCTCAGACAGGTTTGGACCCCGTCCTCCAGGTGATAAATCACGCCCTGCCCCCCCGGCAATTCGCCAAAGGCACCCGGCTCAAGGCCCAAGGCATGGCAGCGCAACATGCGCGAGGTGATCCCATGGGTAAAGATCACGCTTGGGGTGGTCCGCTCGGCCAAAAAGGCACCGGTGCGCGCGTAAAGGGTATCCAGACCCTCGCCGCCGGGCGCATGATCATACCAGATCAGGCTGTCGTCCAACTCGAACAGATGCGGGGCCTGGCGGGCAATCTCGGTGCGGGATACGCCTGACCATTGGCCCAGTGTGACCTCGGCCAGACGGGCATCAAGAGCCAGCGCGTCGAGGGAGGTCAGGGCAATCTCTGCGGTCTGACGGGCCCGTCCTTGCGGGCTCGACCACAGGTCCCAACCGGTGATGTCGAAGGTCTCCAGCAGACGGCCCTGTGCGGCGGCCTGTGCCGTCCCTAACGGGGTCAGAGGGCTGTCAGCCTCGCCCTGCATACGGCCCGCGCGGTTCCATTCGGTTTCGCCGTGGCGAAGGATCAAGAGAGGAGGATATGTCATGCGCGATCGCTACCGCGTTGTGCTGCGCCTCACAAGACCAGCTTTGCAAAGATCGCTCGGGCGCGATGTCACTCCGGTCGCCCGTCAGACGATTACGCGGTCGTGTCGCACACGGGTGCAGTTGGCTTGGGCGGGCCGCCCTTGATCTGCCAACCCCGGATCGCATCCGCGAGATTGTTGGCCCAGCTCGCATCGCCGCCCGCAGGATAGGCACCGTTCATCAGGTCGCGCAGGGTCACGCCCCGCAGCTGCACATGTGGTTTGGGGCAATTGATCGGCAACAGCCCACGATCCCGCGCAATGCTTTGGAACGCCTCCCAATCGCGCCGCGCCTGTGGGGTGCCAGCTCCACGCGCCCACCCGTCCACATCAAAGCGGGCAAAATCGGCCGCCAACCCAAATTGGTGGAACGACGCCCAGGGTGCCGCGTGGGTCACACGGCGACCGGGCAAACCGCGCCCTTGCGCAAAACGGGCCGCCTGCCGATGCGGGCTGCGAAAGGTCTCGAACATCCTGAAGGGTATAGCGCAGGCCACCAAATCCTGTTGCACGGCCACAACCTTGCGGCGGACCGCAGGATGCAACAGGGCCAGGTCAGAACTGTGCTGCAGATAAGCCGCCGAGGGCGGGCCGTCCGGCACCACAGACAGAATGGGTGAGGCGACCGGGGCCATCACAGACGCCATATCCGGCACGCCTGCCGGATCATCCACGGGGTGATTGCAAATCGCCGTATAGCGGCCGTCGCCGTCGAGAAATTTGGTAAAAGTGCCGCCAACCGCCGCACACAGCCCTTCGGTCGCCGGGATCATATCCGCGTGAACGTGGTGCATGATGGCTTTGGGCATCGCGTGGTCCTCGGGCCTTTCTGGTCTGCGCCATACCAAGACGGCTGCGTATGTTCAGGCCTATGTATGATTTAAAACACAGGCACCAGGCAGCATCCACATCTTGGCATGTAAACCGTGAAGACAATAAGAAACCAATGTGAAGGCAGCGTGAAAACCGACCGTCAGTCACAAATCCGGACAGGCAACTGCCCAATGATCCATAACAGGCGTCCGGCCGACCGCGTTACCAATCGGTGCGGATCAAGGTCGCGCCGAGGCGCTCCTGCCCCCCCGGGTCCTCCATCCCTGCTGTCGGCACAGGCACGGCACCGGGGATATGGGGCAAAAGCGGGGCATAATCACCGCTTTGCTGATCAGCACAATCCGGATTGTCCAGAAACAGCATCGACAAGGCGCGCGCCACTTGCGGGGCCGCCGCAGATGTCCCGCCCAGGGCGATCTGGATGCCCGTCCTTGTGCCCGCCGCCACCACGCCCCAATGCGCCCAGGACCGTTCCGACATGGCCGAGGCCGCGACCTGCGGGCCCGCCGACACAGGCGCGTGCGTGTTGCGCCGTACGCCACCCGCACAGCTATAGCGGGCCGCCTCTGCGCTGGCATGCACATGCCCGGCCACACGCAACGTCAAGGCCCCGGTGGCCATTCCGCTCAGCGTGCCAAAGCGACGGACAAAGGCGCCATCCTCCAAACTGTCGCGGGCGTTGAACGCGCCCGTATCATCCCAAAGGGCGTTGTTCGGATCAATGAAATAGCTTTGACGCGCACCCGTGCCCGCCCCTCCAAAATCCTCGTCCCGCTGAATCCAGAGCTGAAGACCGCCCGCCGTCTTTTGCCCATTGTGTTGGGTAAATTCCGGCAGAGCCCGCGGGCAGTGTGCCGTCAGACGCAACCGCCACACACCAGCCGGAGCGACGGCCACATCATCCTCTGCCTCTGTCGGGGCCAGTGACACCACATGACGCCAGCGGCCACAGCGATATTTCTCAGTAGACAACTGACCAATGGCAAACCCCGCCCGCCGGATCAGGCGATGCGCCCGCGACCGGGGTGCATCCGGCACGTCCGGCATCACAAAGGTGTCGCCTTCCAGGCCAGCAGCCTTTGGGGGCATCAGTTCGATCTTGTAATCAGACGGATCAACGCCCGCCGGATACCAGATCTCAAGATAAGTCGAGGTACGGTCCTGTGGCGGAATGAACCATTTCAACTCGACCGGCCCGTCGGCTGCATCGAACTGCGCCTGATCCACAACACCGTGAATGCTTTGCAAGAACATGTTGCCGCTGGGCATGACAAGGGCTGTGGGATGGATTTGGCGACGGGCCGCGATCATCTCGTCCATCGCCGCTTCCAGAACACCGGTCCCGTCATGGGCACCGCCCGAATGGCCATAGCTGAGGTTGATCACCAGGGGCACCTTGGCACCGGCGGGCGCATGGGCCCGCGCGATCTGGTCCGCTCGATCAAAGATGTAGTGAAGGGCGGACAGCAGAAACATGTCCTTTCCAAAACCCGAAGTTTCCGCGCTGGTCATGGCAGGCAGATCGACGGCGATGATATGCACGCGGTCCTGATCGCCCACATCCGTCCCGGGCGCATTGCCCGCCAGCAGGTCCAGAATATGGGCCCCGTGCGAATGCGCCTTGTCCAGCGGCAGGCGCATGTTCGGGTTGCCATCGCCCGCAAGGCCCGCCGCGCGGTAGACCGCCTCTTCGTCGCCGTCATATTCTGCATAAAGCGCGTCAATCCGGGCCTTGTCGAACTCCTGACCACAAAGCATCGGATAGCCGCCCTTGGTCGCGGACTGCGACCAGCAGTAATCAATACGGGTGCCGTTGCGGCCGGTGCAGGCAAAATTGCGATGGGCAAAGGGGATGCCATCGTCGATGATTGCCACGATCACGATGGGATCAGACGCATCGGCGCAGGGCGCAGGGCCCGGGGCGTCGTGCCAATCCATGTTCAATGTTGCATCGCGAAGGGTCAGATTGGCGCGGGCCTGCCCTGCCCCGAAATTGCGGGCAAAGGCGGTGTTCATACGCGCCACGCGGCCTGCCTCAACCGGCGTCGGATCGACAAAGGCGGCAGGCACGAACCGGGTCTTTGACCCGGCCCACAGCACAGGGCAGGCAAAACCACCCTCGCCCGCCGCCTGCGCCAAGGCAGGCAAATCCACAGGCTCCGAAAACTCAAACACGCAGGACAGGGCCGTGGCCCGACGGTCAAGGCCCGGATGAAGGTACGCCGCCCCGCTGTCATAGACCCAGGTGGCATAGGGGTCGGCATCGGTGCCCGCCTCGGGGGCCTCCGTCATGACCGGCCTGTTACATGCTGGATGTCCTCAAGGGCCTTGCCCCACAGCCAGGCAAATAGGTCGCTCTGTCCGCCCAGGTCCACGGCCTGAACGGCGCCCTTGCCGCCGCGGGCCGGGACCTCTTGCACACCGACCAGAGGTTTGGCGTCCGGGTTGTCAAAGAGCAGCTTGAGGTCGGCCAGTGCAAAGTCGGCGGCCTGCGAATTGGGCGCATTGGGATCGGCCTGAAGTACCGGAAGGGTGCGGGTCGTGCCAATGCCCATCGCCACGATAATTTCGCCCACGGCGCGGCCAATCACGGCCCCAGCCCAATTGTCCATCGGATAATGCACACCGGCCACGGTCCGGTTGACGGCAATGCGGTGGGATTGCGCCAGCACCAGCCTTTGCCGATTGCGCATGTCGGCAGTCTCCAGCCCGGCATGGGTCAGCAAGGTGTTGAGGACAGTGGCGATCGCGACGGCCTGGGTGCCATGCCCGCTGGGCAGACTGCCATGGGAGGGTGACGGGATCAGCGACATGATCCGGCTGTCCAACTCGTCAGGGCGGCGGCAGGCCAACATATGTTTGGCAGGCATCGAACACAGGCCCGACAAGAGCTGGGTCACCAGGATCAGCTCTATCAGATGGGCGGCGCGGCCCGCTGGAATGCCAAGTGCGGTCAAATAGAAATCCGTAAAATAGTCCAGTTGTGACAGCACCTCGCCGGTGCGGTCGCCACGCTGATCGGCATAGGCACGGACAATGGGCAGCTGTGCCGCCAGCGTGTCGGCACTGGCCGGATAGAGATAGCCAAATTCAGCCCCCTGCCAGGACAGCGTCACCTTGACGGGTTTCGAAGTCGGCTTGCCCTTCTTGGGTCGGGAGGCGGCATTGGTCGAGGTATTGAACCCTTGCAGAAACTCCATCTGCAACAGCATGGCGCGCACGTTGGGCGACCACCGCTCCATATGGGCCGTGGCGTTGGGGGCCAGAGGTGTGATCTGATCGGTGGTGACGTCATCGGTGCCCGCGTGGTGCACCAGCGCCATGGCCGCGGATTGCAGGGCACCGCCGACAGGATAAAAAGGCAATCCGCCTCCGTGTCCGCCGTGGCCACCATGCCCTCCATGTCCACCGTGCCCGCCGTGGCCACCATGTCCTCCATGTCCACCGTGGCCACCGTGGCCGCCGTGGCCGCCGTGCCCCCCATGACCGCCGTGACCACCGTGGCCGCCGTGAAATGGACCAAATAGTGACATTGAACTTCCCCTAACTGCGTGTGTGACCCGAGTGAAGGATCAGGAAAATCCCGCGGCGCGCAGGGCCGTCACCATGCGGCGACCCACATCAAAATCTGCGCCCGGGTGTGACCGGCGATATTCATCAAGGCTGAAACTGGGCAACTGGCGCTGCAATTGCTGCGCGGTCGCGTGCATCTCTTCGGTCTGGTCCAGATGGAAATGGGCACACAGTTTGGTGCGCAAGGTCGAGACATGGCGATCATTCAGCGCAAGGGACTTGTCGGCCAGTTCAACGGCGCGGGCATAGTCCTCATTCGACACATGAGCAAAGGAGGCCAGCGAGTTGTAGAGATAGCCAAGCGGATCAATCGGGGACAGGCGATGGGCTTTTTCCACCCGTTCCACAGCCACCGCGCCATTGTCGCGAAAGGCATGCATCACACCGCTGAAAAGCCAGGACATTGCGTCGTTGGGATTGATGTCCAATGCCTTTTCAAACTGCTTTTCC
Source organism: uncultured Tateyamaria sp. (assembly GCF_947503705.1). Classification (GTDB taxonomy): domain Bacteria; phylum Pseudomonadota; class Alphaproteobacteria; order Rhodobacterales; family Rhodobacteraceae; genus Tateyamaria. Next base: position 20,914 of record NZ_CANNES010000007.1, read on the forward strand.
GCCGCAGGCTGCGCATTGTTGAGAGCGCTGTGAATGACACCGTCCACAGCCAGACACAGCGAATTGTCGGGCTCCATGTCCAAGGCGCGCTGGGTGCATTCCGCAGCCAGGCGGGCGTCTTGCTTGGGGTCCGTGCTCCACCCGTTCCAGATGGACATGACATACCAATCACCCAACCAAGCCAGCGGTTCGGCAGCATGGGGGGCGCGGCGAACCGTCTCTTCGATCAACTGGCGGGATTGGGCAAAGCTGGACAGGCGCAATTCATGCATCATACCCACACCCGCCAATAACAGGCGATGATCCTCAAGATCGGCCAGGTTGCGGCCCCGCACATGGCGGACGGTGTCCGAGGCGATCTTGCGCCCGATCCTATGGGTCAACTCTGCGATGGCCACACTCTCGGCAGACAGGAAATCCTTGACCGGCGCGGGAAATGTCTTGGTCCACAGGATGCGCCCGGTCGAGGTGTCGATGAAATCCGCATCCAGCACCGCCTCGGACCCGTTGACACGAAAGGACCCCGACAGGCAGTAATTCGTGCCCAGTTCGGTATGCACCGTCTGAATGTCCACATGGCTGTCCGCCAGGCGGCGGGTGGACATGTGCGAGATGACCGCCATCAGGTTGGAACGCGACAACGAGCGACAGATTTCTTCGGCCACGTAATCGCCCAATGGGACATCCGACGGGCTGCAATTGACCATCCGAAACGGAATGACGGCCACCGTGGGCAGGATGGAGGGCGGCGGCGGCTGGTGACTGGCGCTGTAAAGGCCGAAAAGCTGGCTGGGGTTCTGCCGGATGCTGCGCAACCAGTCATTGTACCCCTCTTCGCGGATGTCCAGACCTTCCAGAAAAGTGGCACTGCCGGGACGGCCCACAAAACGGACCTGCTGCAGGTCCAGCGTGATCTCGGAATGGGTGGTGGTCAGCAGACGGTCAAAATCCGGGCCCATCACGGCCTTGATGTCGGAAATTGCACGGCGCAGGCTTTGGCGGCCACTGTCGAAAGTTGAGGCGCCCCACAACGCATCTTGCAGGAAACTGCGGGTGCGGCGGCCAAACGGGGCAGTCGCCAGAATGGCAAAAAGGGCCTTGTGCTTGGTGCCGGTGATTTCATAACCATCGGCGCCGCTGCGGCGAACAAAGCAAGAGCCAAACAGATTAATCTCAAGTTTGGCCATGGCCGTGCGCATCCCTCACCCCCCAGTGTGTGCCCCACCACATTATGTTGTGAGACGCAAAGGACAAAGTGACTTCACGCTTTATTCACAAGCATTCGGGCACGCGAAACTTCATATTCAATACACCCATCGGCGTAATGCGCCGTCATGTGATCTCGGATCGGGAGTGTTTCAGGTATGAATGTCGGCGGTAATGGTAAACACAACACCCCGAGCCAGTTTGACCCCGGGCCCGTGCGCGACCTGATTGATTTTCATCTGCGTTGGCACGAATTCCGGCCCTTTGCCGTCCAGGCGGCGGCAGTTCAGGGGTTGTCCGACACCCAATCGGAAACGGTCGACTGGTTGATTAAAATGGCGGACCGCATTCGCAAAGAAGACCTGTCGCGCTGATCCCAGAACTCCACCACGCGACACATGGGCTTGCAGCACCCTGTCCCCAGCACGGGTGCCGCAGAATTGAGTGGCAGGCACGACGCGTCTCCCAGTTCGTGCTTGCCACTCAATAACCTCTCAACCGCCTCACGCGGGCGCGTCCACCTCATCCGCCTTGACCGCGAAAAAGATGGTGTAAAGCGTCGGCACGATGATCAGCGTCAGGATCGTCGCAAAGGTCAGCCCGCAGATGATCACAACCGCCAATGAGGCAAAGAACGGATCCCACAACAGCGGCACAACCCCAAGCACAGTGGTGAGCACGCCCAATGACACCGGCCTGACGCGGCTGACGGCGGCATCGACGACGGCCGCCATACGCGCCTTGCCATCCGCGATCTGACTGTCGGTTTCGTCGATCAGAACGATAGCATTCTTGATCAGCATGCCCGTCAAAGACAAAACTCCAAGGATCGCCATGAACTCCAGCGGCGTCGCCGTGCCGGCCAGCCCATAGATCACCCCGATCAGCGCCAAAGGCACCGCCAGCCAGATGATGATGGTCTGTCGCCAGGCGTTAAAGAGGAAGAGCACCACGATGAACATCGCGCCAAAGCCCAAGGGCATGGTCGCGGCCAGACCGGCGTTGGCCTCCTGGCTGCTGCCAAACTCGCCCTTCCACTCCATGCTGTAGCCGGGGGGCAATTCAATGGCCTCGATGGGGCCACGGACCGCGTCAAACAGGTCACCCGACAACACGCCCGGCGCGTTGTCCGCTTGCGCCATAATCGCCAGTTGCCTGTCGATACGACGCAGATTGCCCGCCTCGAACACCACATCAAAACGGTCCACCACCTGACTGATCGGCACATATTCCCCAAGGCCCTGGGCATAGACCTGAATATCGCGCAGGCCCCCAACATCATTTCGGGCCTCGGCAAAGGGCCGCATGATCACCTGACGCAACTCGTCCCCTTCACGGTAAAGGCCGAGGGTCGCGCCCGTCAGATGATTTTGCAGCGCACTAGAAATCTCGCCCTGGGTCAGTCCCAGACGGCGGGCATTTTCCACGTCAATAACAGGGCGGATCACCTGCACCTGCTCGCGCCAGTCATCCTTGACGGCCACTGCGCCCGCGCCATTCAGGATCGCCTTGGCCTGATCCGCCAGCCCCCGCAACACCGCCGGGTCCGAGCCAAAGAAGCGGGCCTCCACCTTGGACCCGCTGCCGGGGCCCAACACGAATTTCCACACCTTGGCGTTGGCATCCGGAAACGCCTCGTTGATATGGGCCTGCAGATCGGTACGCAAATCGTCGATGATGCGGAAATTCTCGACGTCCACCAGGATCTGACCATAGGCCGGGTTCTGGTTCTCGCTCTCATAGATCAGCATGAAACGCAGGTGTCCGGCCCCGACCACCGTGTTGGTGCCGGTCACGCCCTCAAGACCGCGGGCATATTCTGCAATCCGCTGCATGTCAGCCTCGGTGCGCGCAATGTCGGTGCCCTGCGGCAGGTTGTAATCAATCACGAACTGCGCGCGCGTCGAGGACGGGAAAAATCCGGGCGGCACCGCGCTGAAGATTGCGATGGCCGACACGAAAAGCGCCACAACCACGGCAACGGTGACCCAACGGATCCGAATGGCCAGCGCCAGGATCGTCCGATAAAGGGTCAGCACCGCGCCCTCTTTGCTGTCCGTGGTGACCTTGGTGTTCTTCAACAGCACCGAACAGTAATAGGGCGTGAGCCAGATTGCCACGAGCCAGGAAAAGAGCAGCGCAATACCGATTGTCCAGAACAGGCTGCCCGCATATTCACCCGTGTTGTCGGGGGAAAAGCCGATGGGCGAAAAGGCCAGAATGCCCACAAGCGTGCCCCCCAGCAGCGGCCATGTGGTTTGTTTGACCACCGCACGGGCGGCATCCCCCGCATCCTCACCGCGCTGCACGCGCACCAATGTGCCCTCGACGACAACGATGGCATTGTCGACCAGCATGCCCAGGGCAATGATCAGTGCGCCCAGCGAAATACGCTGCATATCAAGGCCGTAAAGGTACATCCCGATCAGCGTCCCCGCGACGGTCACCAACAGGATACCGCCCATCAGAATGCCCGAGCGCAACCCCATAAAAACCAGCAACGTGCCGACCACGATGGCCAGGGCCACACCGACATTGACGACAAAGGCATCCACCGACGCCTTGACCGTCGCCCCCTGATCCGAGATCGACAGGATTTCAATGCCAATCGGGCGAGTATCCTCCAGTGCGGCGATACGGTCATTTACCGCATTGGCCATATTGACCACATTGCCGCCCAGAGTGTTGGACACGCCGATACCGATGGCTGGTTGGCCGTCACGATACAAAAGCGTTGTGGCCGGATCCTTGAACCCCCGGCTCACAGTCGCAATATCACCCAGCCGGAAACTGACGCCCGATTGGGGGTTGGTGATCAACAGCTTTGAAATCGCCTCGACCGAGTCGAAAGCCGCCAGCGGGCGCAGTTCCAGCCGCGTGTCACCTGCCACGACCGAACCTGCCGGGGCAACGAGGTTCTGCGCCTCCAGCAATTGCTGGATTTGCGAGGGGGCGAGACCAAGGGCCGTCAGCCGCGCAGGCGCATACTCGACATAGATCACCTCGCTCCGGACCCCGTTCAGAACCACTTTGGACACACCGTCCACTGTGACCAACTCACGCTGCAAATCCTTGGCATATTCATGCAGCTCGGTCAGGGAGAACCCCTCGCCCACCACCGCATAATACTGCGCATACACGTCGCCAAAATCGTCATAGACCTGGCTCGGCAAGGCATTGGGGGGCAGTTGTGATTGCGCATCCGAAATCTTAGCGCGCATCTGGGTAAAGGTTTGATAAAGCTCGGGATAATCCGGCGTCGAGGCAATGGTGAACTCCACCGTAACCGTGCTGACGCCTGGCGAAGACACGGATCGGACCTCATCCACACCCTGCAATTGCTGCAACGCATTCTCGACCACTTCCGTGACCTCTTCGGCCACTTCTTCGGCGGTGGCACCGGGATAAGGGGTGATGATCTGTGCCTGACGGATGACGAATTCAGGGTCTTCAAAGCGGGGCAAGGCGGTATAGGCGAAATAGCCGCCCCACAGGATCAAAACGGTCGCAACGGCTGAGATCAGCCGCTTTTCCAGGGCGAAACGGGCCAGATCCATGGGCTCAGTTCCCGACTTGGGTGATGGGGCGGATGGTCATACCCTCCAGAATCTGACTGACCCCGGCCGCAATCACGGTGTCGCCCACCGCGACCCCATCGGTAAGGACGACGCTTGAACCACTGGCATCACCCAGGGTCACGGGCTGGGCAGACACCGCACCGGCCTCGTTCACACGCCAGACAAAGGGGCTGCCATCCGGGCCCGCCGCAATGGCCGACAGGGGCGCGCGCAATTGCGCGGCACGGCCCGCCGTCGAGGACACGACATTGGCCGACATGCCCGGCAGGATCACCGCGTTTTCGGGTACCGTGACGGCCACACGACCACGATAAGTCTGGGTGGCACTGTCGGCCTGAACCGAAAACTCGACAAATTCGGCCTCGAACTCCTGACCGGGCAACGCGTCAAAGGTCGCGATATTGCGGATCTGGTCAGTGCCGTTGCGGGTCAGGGCCGTCACATCAGGGCCAGGAATGTCAAAGGCCAGGTGGACCACGTCCAAACCTTGCAAGAGGGCGATGTTCTGCCCCGCCTGCACATTGGTAAAGTTCTCAATGTCCCGACGCGCGATGATGCCGTCAAAGGGGGCGGTCAGGGTCGCGTCGGCCAAACTGTCGGTGGCCACCTTGATCTGAGCATCAATGCCGCGCAAGGCGGCTTCGGCGGCGGCGATATCCTCGGCGCGGGCACCGATCTCACCGATGCGCAACTGCTCTTCCTGCGCACGCAAGTTGGCTTCGGCCACACGGGCATTGGCCTGCGCGGTCTCAAGCTGCGCCCGGGTGCTCACGCCCCGATCCAGCAATTCCTGCGCCCGGTCCAGCGCCTCGCGGGTCTGATCCACCTGAGCCTGAGCGGACTCGACGGCAGCTTCCAGCGCGATGATCTCTTCGGGGCGCGCGCCTGCACGCAGGGCCTCCAGCTGGGCCACAGCCTGATCCCGGCTGCTTTGCAACTGGGCAATCTGGTTCTCGAAATCGCGCGGATCAATCCGGGCCAGCACGTCGCCCGCCTTGACTTCGGCAGCGGCACGGATGGGCAGCTCGATCACCTGACCCGACACTTTGAACGACATCACAACCTCGCGCGAGGGCAGCACGATCGCCGGGTAGGTGCGATTGATGGTCTCGTCGCTGGCGATGATCTGGGCCACCTTGGCAGGGCGGATAACCGTATCCTGGGCGACGGCCGCTGTGGCGATACAGGCCGCAGCCATGGTCAAAAATCCGGTGAATTGTTTGAATATCAAGGCCCTATCCCCGCGTCGCTTGAAACGTGTTAGTGAATGGTAGCAGCTTATACGAGTTATGCGAGGAACAATCTTTGGGCACACCATTTCAGATCCTGATCGGCACGGGGCTGTTGGCGCTCTGCGCCTTGCTACATGTCAGCGCCGTATCGGTGGGCATTCCGCTGATCAAGCGTTTGGCAGGTGTCCTCACGCCCCAAAAGTGGCCGCATATACGGATCGCGGCGCTCTTGTCGCTGGCCCTGATTGTGCTGGTGGTGGGCCACACGGCGCAGATATGGGTCTGGTCGGTGTATTTCATGCATCTCACCGATCTGCCCGACGTCGCCACCAGCTTTTACTTTGCGACGGTGACCTACACGACGCTGGGTTATGGCGATATTGTGCTGGACGCCGACACGCGGATCGTTGGGACATTCTGTGCAATCACCGGTCTTTTGACCTTTGGCATTAGCACCGCATTCCTGATGGGCGTCTTGGTCCGCGTGATGCCGGACGTCTTCCGCGACGATTAAGCCAGAGGGCCGCAAAAGACCGCGTCGGTCAGGCCCACCGCTCAGCGGCTGTATCTCTATTGGAAAAACGGTGGTGCTATGGTGGGTGATAAGAGATTCGAACTCATGACCCAGCGTGGTGCCAAAGGCGACGCGCGTCGGTCAGGCCCACCGCTCAGCGGCTGTATCTCAATTGAAAAAAACGGTGGTGCTATGGTGGGTGATAAGAGATTCGAACTCCTGACATCTTCGATGTGAACGAAGCGCTCTACCACTGAGCTAATCACCCAAAGCCCCGGCGTCCTAGCCAATTGCCGGAACGCGCGCAAGAGGGCTTGATGGCCAAAATTCTTATTCGGCGGCTGCGGGGGCGTCGATCTCGTCCACCGCCTCTTGTTCGGCAGCCACGGGGCTGGCGGGCAGATCGCGGGCCTGGCGGATCTTGGTAATCAGCACCTTGCCTTCGGCCATCTTCTTTTCGCGGTTCACCTTGACCTTGCCCAAAGGCTGAAGGTTCAGTTCGCGACCATCCTGAAGGGCAGCCCCCAGTACATGCAGCATCGCCTCGACCACGGGCTTGGCATCTTTCTTCTTGATGCCCGATTTGGCGACGACAGCGTCGATCAATTCGCGCTTGCGCATCACCGGGCCCGACACGACGGGCTGCGGCGCGTTGACCACAACGGATGTGTCTGGCGTGGCGGCGCTGCTTGCAGTTTTGGCTGCGGCCGCCTTGGCCTTGGATACCGCGCTTCCGGCGGAAGTCGTGGATTTGCTGGTGCTCGTCTTGGTTGTGGTTTTGCGGGTGGTTGCCATGGATGCCTCGGTTTTTGATTGATTTGCGGTTTGATAGCGCAAATGGGTTAAAAAGGCTACGCCAGCGCGGCAAAATGCACGCACAAAGGGTCATTTGGCGCATTTGCGCCACGCCAGACTGGCCCATTTGCGCCCTGCGCGAGCGCAAATCCCGCATCCCACATCCGAACTTGACCGATCAATGTTTCGATTTGTACTTTTTTGGCCTGAACCGAAGAAGGATTGCACAATGAAGATGATTACAGCCTCCGCCCTTTGCCTTGCCCTTTCGGCGGCCCACGTCTCGGCAGGTGCCGTCTCTGACCCCGTGATCGAAGCGCCCGTGATCGTCGAAGAGGCGGCCTCCTCCTCCGCAGGGATTTTGGTGCCTTTGCTGCTCTTGGCCGTGGTTGCAGTTGCCGTGTCCAGCGGGTCGGGCGGAACGATGGATGTCAGCGACGCGCGGCTCAAAACGGATATCGTGCAGGTCGGCACAACCGCGCTCGATCTGCCGCTCTTTCAGTTCAGCTATATCGGCGGGACGCAGACCTATGAAGGCGTAATGGCCCAGGACGTGGTACAGGTCGCGCCAGAGGCGGTCGTGCCCTTCGGCTACGGATATATGGCTGTGGATTACGGCGCGCTCGGGATCGAAATGCGCACCATCGACTGATCAGACCGAGGCACGAAAAAGCCCCGCAGTACGACCTGCGGGGCTTTGTTTTTCTACACGGGCCGACCGGATCAGTGGGCCGTGGCCCCTGCCCCGCCGGTCTGTGCCTGAGCGGCGGCAGCGGTGGCGGCCTCTTCGGCGGCCTCGTCCCATTCGATGGCATCGGGCACGGCGGTCAGCGCATGTTCCAGCACTTCACGCACATGGGTCACCGGGATGATGTCCAGGCCCTCTTTGACGTTGTCAGGGATCTCGGCCAGATCCTTTTCATTCTCTTGCGGAATGAGAACCGTCTTGATCCCGCCGCGCAACGCCGCGAGCAGCTTTTCCTTGAGCCCGCCAATGGGCATCGCATTGCCGCGCAGCGACACCTCGCCCGTCATTGCAATGTCGCGACGCACCGGAATACCCGTCAGCACCGACACGATGGACGTGACCATGGCCAACCCGGCAGAAGGGCCATCCTTGGGCGTTGCCCCGTCAGGAACGTGCACGTGGATGTCCATCTTGTCGAACTTGGGCGGCTTGACGCCAATCTGCGGGCTGATCGACCGGACATAGCTTGAGGCCGCGTCGATGGATTCCTTCATCACGTCGCCCAGCTTGCCGGTGGTCTTCATCCGACCCTTGCCCGGCAGTTTCAGCGCCTCGATGTGCAGCAAATCACCACCCACCGATGTCCAGGCCAGCCCCGTGACAACACCCACCTGATCGGCCTGTTCAGCCAGACCATAGCGGTGCTTTTTCACACCCAGGAATTCGTCAATATTGTCGGCGGTGACACGCACGGTCTCGGCCTCTTTCTTGACGATCTTGGTCAGCGACTTGCGCGCCACCTTGGCAATCTCACGCTCCAGGTTCCGCACGCCCGCCTCGCGAGTGTAGTACCGGATGATCGACGACAGCGCGTCATCGGTCAGCTCGAACTCGGCCTTTTTGAGGCCGTGGTTCTTGACCTGCTTGGCGATGAGGTGCTGCTTGGCAATCTCGCGCTTTTCGTCCTCGGTGTAGCCCGCCAGCGGAATGATCTCCATCCGGTCCAGCAGCGGCCCGGGCATGTTGTAGCTGTTGGACGTGGTCAGGAACATCACGTTGGACAGGTCATACTCGACCTCCAGATAGTGATCGACAAAGGTGCCGTTTTGTTCCGGGTCCAAAACCTCAAGCATCGCCGACGCCGGGTCGCCCCGGAAATCCTGACCCATCTTGTCAATCTCATCCAAGAGGATCAGAGGGTTCGTCGTCTTGGCCTTTTTCAACGCCTGAATGATCTTGCCGGGCATCGACCCGATATAGGTCCGCCGGTGACCGCGAATTTCGGACTCGTCGCGCACACCACCCAGGGAGATGCGAATAAATTCGCGGCCCGTGGCCTTGGCGACCGACTTGCCCAACGACGTCTTGCCCACGCCCGGAGGGCCGACCAAACACATGATCGGGCCTTTCATCTTCTTGCTGCGCTGCTGCACAGCCAGATATTCGACGATGCGTTCCTTGACCTTTTCAAGGCCATAGTGATCGTTGTCGAGGATGCGCTCGGCCCGGCCCAGGTCTTTCTTCACGCGAGATTTCACGCCCCACGGGATCGACAGCATCCAGTCCAGATAGTTGCGCACAACAGTCGCCTCGGCACTCATCGGCGACATGTTCTTGAGCTTTTTCATCTCTGCATCGGCCTTTTCACGGGCCTCTTTGCTCAGCTTGGTGGCCGCGATCTTGGCCTCCAGTTCGGCGACTTCGTTCTTGCCATCCTCGCCATCGCCCAGCTCGTTCTGAATGGCCTTCATCTGCTCATTCAGGTAATATTCGCGCTGGGTTTTCTCCATCTGGGATTTGACGCGGGTCTTGATCTTTTTCTCGACCTGCAAGACTGACATCTCGCCCTGCATCAGGCCATACACCTTTTCCAGACGCTCGCTCACCGCCAGCGTCTCAAGCAGATCTTGCTTTTGGTCCACTTCGATGCCCAGATGCCCGGCCACAAGGTCGGCCAGTTTCGCAGGCTCGGTGGTCTCGCCCACTGCGGCCAACGCCTCTTCGGGGATGTTCTTTTTCACCTTGGAATAACGCTCAAACTCGTCGCCCACCGACCGCAGCAGTGCCTCGGTCGTGGCCACATCGCCTGGCATCTCGGTCAGATACTCGGCCCGCGCTTCAAAGAAGGAGTCGTTTTCCAGATATTCGGTAATGCGCACGCGCGCCTGGCCCTCGACCAACACCTTGACGGTGCCGTCGGGCAGCTTCAGCAGTTGCAGTACATTGGCCAGCACCCCGGCCTTGTAAATGCCTGCGGCATCGGGATCATCTTCAGAGGGGTTTACCTGGCTCGACAGCAGGATCTGCTTGTCATCGGCCATCACTTCTTCGAGGGCGCGGACGGATTTGTCCCGACCCACGAACAGCGGCACGATCATGTGAGGAAATACCACAATATCGCGCAACGGCAGCACCGGGTAGGAGGCGTTTAGAGGCTCTTGCATGCTCTTGTCCTTATCTTTGGCAAAACAGCGTGGTCCCGATTGCGGCAACCCTGTGCTGTCTCCGTGTCTAGGGCTTTGATCTGTGTCTGCGGCCCGTCAGTGTCAAGGTCCAGCATGACCGGGGCCGCGCCGGGGTGCAATGGGACGATGCAAACTGTCCCCAGTTTTTTGGCACAAACTGTCGTGGTCGTAGGCCCCAAAACCGCAATATGGGGCACTTGCGAGCAGGACATGCGGCAATCTGTGCCGCATCGGCACGGTTGATCTGCGGGGCACAGCACTACCTCGCCTGCCAACGATAAGGATTGCGCATGACCACCCTCGCCCTCTTGATCGCCGCCCTGCTCTTTGGCGGTATGACACTGTTTTCATTCGGCTTTGCCGCCGTACTCTTTGCCGTGATCGGCCCCGATCAGGCGCGTTTGGCCATTCGCGGTGCATTTCCGCACTATTACCTGTGGGTCATTGCCACGGCCGTCGTGGCCAGTGCGCTGGCCCTTGCCACCAGCACCATGGCCGCATGGCTGTTGATCGCCATCGCGCTCAGCACCGTTTATGCCCGCCAGATTTTGATGCACCAGATCAACGCAGCCACCGATGCAGGCAACAAAGCCCGATTTAAGGCATTGCACGGGGTCAGCGTCGTGATCCAGCTGTTTCAGATCGGACTAAGCGGTTGGGCACTCGCCCTTCTGGGCAGCTAAGACTCCATCCTTCTGAGCGGCTGGACCCTCGCTTTTTTAGGCAGCCAAGGTCCCGCCCTTCTGGACAGCTATGCTCTCGTCCTTCCGCGCTCTCAGGCCCTGTCCTGTTGCGTAGCCAGAGTATCGCCCTCCAGAGCGGCCCGGACCTCGCCCCCCTCAGGCGGCAAGACTATCGCCCCGATCAACGGTCAGGCCCGGGTCAGACCAGCACCAGAACCGCCAGGACAGAAACGGAAAACCAGACAAATGAGAATACTGCAAACGGCATGAACGTCCCTCCCCAGGGTGTGTGAACTCTTTCTACATATGGCACAGCGGCGACCCGCGCGATGGGGGAATTCCTGACCTTCGGTCTCCGCCCCATCACAACCGCTGGTCAAGGGCATCCGCCCGTTCCACTGCGCGCACCGTCGCTAAATCCGCAATGGCCTGCGCCCGCTGCGCATCAGCCAATGACGCCACCTGCCGGTCAGCGGCAGAAGGCTCTGCCGGGGCCAGGGCCGCCGCCTTGACGACTTCCATCTTGGCGATGGTCGCTGCCGGATCATCCGGCACGGGGCTCGCGTCAATCGAAACCGCCCCGCCAATGGCATAGCGCTGCCCATCCGGCCCCGTCTGGTAGGTATAACTGGGTGATCCCGCATATTGGCCCCCAACGGCGGCATGGGCCTGCTCGTGGCGGCGCACCTCTGCATCACGGGCCTTCAGATCGGCAACCTGATCCTGCTCGGCCTGGCTCAGCCCGCGTGCATCCGTACCCCGCTCAGACCCCGATTGCCCGAGCCGCGGTCCATTCGACGCAGCGGACCGTTCTGCCGGGCGCACCTGATCCACGCGGTTCTCGCGCGCCTCTCGTGTCGCAACATTGGCCTGTGCGGCGACGTGATCGGCAATCTCGCGTTGCCGGGCCAGGATGATTGGCGCCACTTGCGCCCACCCCGCCCCTTGTTCTGTCTGCAATGGGTCCACCGGACCGCCCTTCTGCTATCTCCAGCAGAACGCTACCAGACAACCGGTTAAGGCATCGTTTATATGCGCTACAGCGGCTCGATATCGCCTTGCGCCCGACCAGCATGGAACGCCGCCTGCCAGGCCTCAAAAGTACCAGCCGCAATCGCATCCCGCATCCCCTGCATGATCTCCTGAAAGTAATGCAGGTTGTGCCAGGTCAGCAGCATCCCCGAAATCATCTCTTGCGCGCGGAACACATGGTGCAGATAGGCACGCGAATAATGCGAACACGCCGGGCAGGTGCAATCCTCATCCAGAGGGCGCGGATCATCCGCATGACGGGCGTTCTTGATGTTGACGACGCCGCGACGCGTAAACACCTGCCCCGTCCGCCCCGAGCGTGACGGCAGCACACAATCCATCATGTCGATGCCCCGCGCCACAGCACCCACAATGTCATCGGGCTTGCCCACGCCCATCAGATAGCGGGGTTTGTCCACGGGCAGCTGATCACAGGCGTAGTCCAGACAGCCAAACATGGCCGCCTGACCCTCGCCCACGGCCAGACCGCCCACCGCATAGCCCTCAAATCCAATCGCGCGCAGCGCCTCGGCGCTCTCGGCGCGCAGGTCCTCTTCAAGGCCGCCCTGCTGAATGCCAAAAAGCGCATGGCCGGGCCGGTCCCCAAAGGCGTCACGCGAGCGTTCCGCCCAGCGCATGGACAGGCGCATACTCTCGGCAATGCGGTCCCGGTCGGCGGGCAGCGCGGGGCATTCGTCAAAACACATCACGATATCCGAGCCCAAAAGGCGCTGAATCTCCATCGACCGCTCAGGCGTCAACTCGTGCTTGGACCCGTCAATATGGCTCTTAAAGGTCACGCCCTTCTCGGTCAGCTTGCGCAGATCGGCGAGGCTCATGACCTGAAAGCCGCCGGAATCCGTCAAAATCGGCCGCTCCCAATTCATGAACTTATGCAGCCCCCCAAGGCGATCAATCCGCTCGGCGGTGGGGCGCAGCATCAGATGATAGGTGTTGCCCAAAAGGATATCGGCCCCCGTGGCACGCACACTTTCCGGCATCATCGCCTTGACGGTGGCGGCGGTGCCCACGGGCATGAAGGCAGGGGTTCGAATATCGCCACGGGGCGTATGAATAACGCCCGTGCGGGCCGCGCCATCGGTGGCAGTCAGATCAAAGGAAAAGGTGCTCATAAAGCGATCTCATGCCGGAGCACGGCCAAAATGCCAAGCCCCATCCGCGTCTCCGCTGAATGATGCACAATGACCAAAGCCAGGCCGTCCACAGTGAACGCCGCGTTAATAGCAGTACGGCCATACCGCACGGCTTAACAGACTCAGGAAAACCACCATCACGTTGTAGCCCACCGCCCGCCTTGCTACGGTAACCCTTCAACCAACACCGGGGGACCGCGCGCATGGACAATCTGAATTTCGGCTGGGAAGAATGGGTGAGCCTGCCGGAGCTTGGCCTGCCCGCCCTCAAGGCCAAGGTCGACACCGGCGCACGCACATCCGCGCTACATGCCCACGACATCGAGGTCTTTGGCCCCGCGTCCAAGCCCAAGGTGCGGTTCAACGTGCACCCCATCGCGGGCAAGGATCACGTGTCGATCACATGCTCGGCCCCCATCCTCGACAGGCGCGAGGTCACCTCCTCCAATGGCGAGGCGGAACTGCGCTATGTCATTGAAACCAGGCTCGAAGTGGCAGGGCAATCCTGGCCCATCGAGGTCACGTTGACCGATCGATCTTCCATGACCAGCCGTATGCTCCTGGGCCGTCAGGCGCTCAGCGAACATATCACCATCACTGCGTCGGAAAAACGGCTGCAACCGGACCTCAGCTATGACGTCTACCACTCGTCGGCCATGCGCAAGGTGGCCCCCGCACGGGCGCTGCGGATTGCCGTGCTCAGCCGCGAGGCCAACTATTCCACGAGGCGGCTTGTCGAGGTGGGCGAGGCGCGTGGCCACGCGGTCGAGGTGATCGACACCACGCGGTGTTACATGGCGATCAACGCCATGGCCCCCGAAGTGCACTATGACGGCAAACGGCTGCCCCGCTTTGACGCGGTGATCCCGCGCATTGGGGCCTCCGTCACCGCCTATGGAACCGCCGTGATCCGTCAGTTTGAAACCACGGGCACCTATTGCGTGAACGGCAGCGCGGGGATCACCGCCAGCCGGGATAAGCTGCATGCGCACCAAATCCTGGCCTCCAAGAAAATCGGGATGCCCACGACCGCCTTTGCCGCCTCGCCGCGCGACACGAACAACATTCTGGGGCTGGTGGGCAGCGCGCCGGTCATCGTGAAACTTCTCGAATCCACCCAAGGCAAGGGTGTCGTGCTGGCCGAAACCAAGAAGGCCGCCGAATCCGTGATCGACGCCTTCCGGGGCCTGCGCGCCAACTTTCTGGTGCAGGATTTCGTCAAAGAGGCGGCAGGCGAGGACATCCGCTGCCTGGTGATTGACGGCAAGGTGGTGGCGTCGATGAAACGCACCGGGGCGGATGGCGACTTCCGCTCGAACCTGCACAGGGGCGGCAGCGCCAAATCGGTGCGGATTTCCAAGGAAGAGCGTGAAACCGCCGTGCGCGCCGCGCGTGCCTTTGGGCTGGGCACATCCGGCGTGGACCTTTTGCGCTCCGAGACCGGGCCAAAAGTGCTTGAAGTGAATTCAAGCCCCGGCTTTGAGGGGATCGAAAAAGCGACCGGCAAGGATATTGTCGGCCGCGTCTATGACATGATCGAAGCGCGGGTCAAACCTCAGCCCGCGCGCAAGCGGCGTTAGGACAGGCGCACGCCCTCGGCGGCGGGGGCCGCATCCAGCGTTGCCAGCGCACATAGCAGAGCGGGCATTTCGCGGCCCTCCAGTTCGAGGAACGGCGCAAACAGGCGCGCCGCTTCTGACAGGTCGGTGGCCATCTCGGCCACGCTCACATCCGCCTCAAGCGCGCGGCTTATGGTGACCGCGCCCGGCACTTTGGCAGGGGCGTCGCCGGGCAAGGCAAAGACGGGCGGGCGACGCTTGGACAGCGACCAGGCGCCGGGGGACGTGCCACTGTCGTCGATCTGACCATCCTCGGCCGACCGCTTTTGCTTGAGCGCGCGAAAGATCTGGGGCTTGTGCTTGCGGAACCGGGCCCAAGCGTCCTTGCGGGTCGCATCATCCGCAAAGCGCGGAGCGTGCATGCCGATGGTCACGTCCTCGGGCTTGAACTCCAGAAACAAGGCCGCGTCGCTGTCGGCATGGCGGATTTCCAGCCACAGACGTTTGGGCGCCTTGCGGATGCGGGTCAGATGGGTGATCCGGGGCATGGCGCGGCAGGTCATTACGCCCGTCCCGCCCATCATGTCGATCAAACGCGCACCCAGGTTTTCAACCGCCGTCACCGCCTGGCGGATGGTGGCCCGGTCCGTGGGGCGCATCTCGCGCAGCTTCAGGCTCTGGACATCCCACATGGCCGCCATCAGGCGCAGATCAACGTCAGGACATGCGCGCAGCATCGGGATATTGTTCTCGGATTGGGTCATAATGCGTCTTCCTCTGCTCGGATTGTTGATCAATCTGAAAGGGCATCAAGGCGGCAGTCAGACAGGAATTGGGCAAAATCGTGAATCTGCACAACCGCGACGGGTGCCTCGACCTATGCGGCCAAGTTGCCTTTGCTCCGACGATCTCGCTACACTCAGGGCACGGGCAGATACCGCCCCTTTTTACAAAAGGCCCGATCATGACTGACACAGCGCCCAGCTTTACCCTCGGGATCGAAGAAGAATACCTGATCGTCGACGCCCAGACGCTTGATCTGGTGCCCGCGCCCGAGGGGTTGATGCAATCCTGTGTGGATGCGCTCGGCGAACAGGTCAGCCCCGAGTTTCTGCAATGCCAGATTGAGGTGGGTACCGGCATTTGCGCCACGGTCGCAGATGCGCGTGCCGATCTGGCGCATCTGCGGCGGACGGTTCAGGCCGAATGCAACGCCCATGGGCTGGCCCCCATCGCCGTCTCGACGCACCCGTTTGCCAAATGGCACCAACAGCATTTCACCGACCGCGAACGCTACCGCACCCTCGAAAAGGATCTGGGCGGCGTGGCCCGGCGCATGCTGATCTGCGGAATGCATGTGCATGTGGGGATCGAAGACGAGGACATGCGGATCGACCTGCTCAACCAGTTCACCTATTTCCTGCCGCACCTGCTGGCGCTGTCGACGTCCTCGCCCTTTTGGGAAGGGGACGACACCGGGCTCAAATCCTATCGGCTCACAGTATTCGACAACCTGCCGCGCACCGGCATCCCGCCCCGCTTCAACAGCTTTGGAGAATATGACCGCTCGATCAAGACGATCATCAAGACGGGGATCATTGAGGACGGCAGCAAGATCTGGTGGGATGCGCGCCCTTCCGCCAAGTTCCCCACGCTGGAATCGCGGATCTGCGACGTCTGCCCCCGGATTGACCACAGCGTGGCGCTGGCGGCCCTGACGCAAAGCCTCTTTCACATGCTCTACACCCTGCGGCGCGAAAACAAACGCTGGCGGCAATATGACCGGTTCCTGATCGAGGAAAACCGCTGGCGGGCGCAACGCTACGGGATCAGCGACGGGCTGATCGACTTTGGGGTGGGTGCCGTCAAACCGTTCCCCGAACTGATGGACGAACTGATCGAACTGCTCACGCCCCATGCCGCCGCCCTGGGCTGTCTGGCCGAGTTGCGCAGCGCCAGCACGATCCTCGAGGACGGCACCAGCGCCACACGACAATTGGACACGCTGCAATCGGCCCTCGACAAAGGGGCATCCCGCGAGGACGCGCTGAAAAAGGTGGTGCAATCACTGGTGGAGGATTTCGGCCGAGGGCTTTGACCCACATCCGCCGAAAAAGGACCTGCCAGACCGCACCGCAACCTAAAGGCGAGTGACGCGCACGCCCAACTGCGACGCATTTACGCGCATTGCGCCGGAAGCCCTGAATTATCAGCGCTTTGTCGAAAACCCGCGCGCAGAGACCCTTGTGCAGACCGTCGCAATTGGCTAGCCACTCTACATCCAAAGGTAGTCGTTTCATGCGCGTGCATCATTGTCCTGTTACCAGAGTTGAGCGGCAGGGAGCGCGTCCGGCATGATCAAGAGCTTTCAGAGGGACGCGATAGACCGTCGCAAACTCATGGCGGATGACCAGGCACTGTCACAAATCTCCAAGGATTGGCTGAACACCTCGTTCAAATACAAATACGGCTACAACTTCAGCTGGATGGGGCAACCGGTTCTCAAGTACCCGCAGGACTTGATGATGCTGCAAATGCTGATCCATCGGTTGCGACCCGATGTGGTGATCGAAACGGGGGTCGCCTATGGCGGGGGGCTGCTCTTTCTGGCGTCCGTGCTGAAAATGGCTGTACCCGATGGGCGGGTGATCGGCGTGGAAAAGGGCGTGCTGCCTTCAACCCGGGACGCGGTCGCCACAGGCCCGCTGCATGGCACGATCAAGGTGATCGAAGGGGATTGCGTGGCCGCCGAAACGATTGCCGCGGTGAAATCCGAAATCAGGCCCGGCGACAAGGTTCTGATCTGCCTCGATTCCGACCACTCCAAAGACCATGTGCTGAAAGAGCTGCAGGCCTACGCACCCATGGTCAGCGTGGATTCCTATATTGTTGTCTTCGACACCTTCATCGAACATCTCGACCACCCGATCGAGGACCGGCCTTTTGGCCCGGGCAACTCGCCCATGCAGGCAGTCAGCACCTTTCTGGAACAGACAGAGGATTTCGAGATTGATGGCGCGGTCGATGCCATGCTCCTGGTGTCAGAGGCCCCGTCCGGCTATTTGCGGAGGGTCAAATGATCACGCAGGCAGATTTTGTCGAGCTGACGGACAGCTTTTCCAAGACCCATGGCCTTGTCGACATCCAAGGCTGGCTGCAACCCAATGAACAGCAGACGCTTCATGCCCTGGCGGCCCGCACAGATGGCCAGATCCTTGAGGTCGGGCCATGGATCGGCCGCTCGACGGTCTGCCTCACCCGGGGATTGCTGCTGCGCAAAGACAGGCAACCGGGCGACAAGGTCACCTCGGTCGAGTTGAACCCGGACGAGACATTCTTTCGTCGCAACGACAAGGACGAGGTCGAATTCTGGTGCCCCGGCGACACCGAACCGCGCGGGCACACGACCGCCGAAATCTATGAAACGATTGTTCTGCCCGCGATCACTGCGCCCGGCGGGTTGGTCGGGAAATTGAAACAGACACTGGCCGACCACAATGTGCTGCACCTGAGCAGAATTGTGCCCGGCGATGTCAGTGACGTCCTGCCTATCGACGATTACGGCCTGATCTTTTCAGACATCAGTCACACACCGTTTGAAATCCAAAAAATGGTCTCGGCCTTGAAACCTGTCTTGCGGCCCGGGGTCATTCTGGCCTGCCACGATACAACACCCCCAAACCGCATCGCCCTAGAGGCCGCGCTTAACTATGACTGGACGGCGCTGTGCGGCAGCCTGCATGTCGGTCAAATTGGAGATACAGACACATGATTGAAAGAGATGGACTGCTTTTCAAACGTGATTTCAATCCCGACGAACGGCTTGGCCGCGACACCATGGCCGACCTTATGGTCAACACCCCCATTCCAGCCGACGAGCGGCCGGAAAACGCAGCGCTCTACACCGATCATATGCAGATCGGCAAAATCCTGTTTCTCGATATCCTGTATCGGCAGATCGTCACCGTGCCCGGGGTCATCATGGAATTTGGCTGCCGCTGGGGGCAGAACCTCGCGACATTTGCCAACCTGCGCGCGCTCTACGAGCCGACAAACGGGCTGCGCAAAATCTATGGGTTTGACACGTTTTCCGGCTTTGTGGACGAAGCGCCCGAAGACCTGAACACAGGCTATGCCGTGCCCGGGGCCGTGGCCACAACCGAGGGCTACGAGGATCACCTGCACCAGTTGATGCGGGCAAACGAGCTGACCAAACCGCTCAGCCACAAGGTCAAATATGACATCATCAAAGGCGATGCGCGCGAAACCGTGCCTGCCTTTCTGGCCAAACGGCCGCAAACCATCATCTCGCTCGCCTATCTGGACATGGACCTGTACGACCCGACCAAAGTGGTACTGGAAGAGATCGCGCCTTTCCTGACCAAAGGCAGTATTGTCGTTCTGGACGAACTCAATGACGAGGCGTTTCCCGGCGAAACACTGGCCGTCCGCGACGTCCTTGGCCTGCGCAACATCGCCTTGCGGCGCGTACCTTACCTGACGCATCCCAGCTATTTCGTGGTGGAGTAACGGACATTCGGGTTCATCTGGCAGTCTTTGATCCGCAACCGACGATGACGGTTCTCAAGGAAGAGATCTACATCACGCTGGCCTATTGGCTGGGGCAAATCGGTTGCGATGTATCGGTGGATCGTGGCGCGATTGACCCCGAATGCTTCAATATTCTCGTCGGCTTTCCCTATGTGAATGATGCCGTCATCGACCGGCTGGCAGCGCTTGAGGCGGGCTATGCCGTCTTTGACGTCGAACTGCTCGATGACGGCAAGATCAATTACAAGCCCGAGACGGCGCATTGGTTTCGCCCACCGCTGGATCGACTGTTCCGCAACGCCAAGGCGTTCCTTTCCTATTTCGAACAGTCCGTCCAATTCATGGCACAGGCCTATGACCTGCCCGTCTACAAACTCGCACCAGCCTGTTGCCCGGCTTTGACAACCCACGCCCCACGCGGCGAGGCCGATTGCGACATCGACATCCTCTTTTTCGGGCGGGTCTATGATACACGGGTTCCGGTTCTGAACGATCTGGCAGACCGGTACAGCCTGCGCTTGCTGGATGTCGGCGATGTCACGACCTCTTATTTCAGAAACGACCTCGCCGCCCGATCACGGATCATCCTGCATCTCGGGCATCGGGCGCCCTTCCAGCACATCGGCATGATGCGGCTTTTGTCGATGGCCCATATCGGGGCCTTCTCCCTCTCCGAAGAACGGGCAGAGATTGAACCGGCCCTGCGCCCCCTCAGCGCCTGGTGGGACGCGGAAAAGATGCCGCTGGTGGACTGTGTGGCCCATTGGCTGGCGCATCCGGCAGCACGGCGGGAACAGGCCCTGATCGCGCAAAACGCAGTCAAGGCACAGGCCGATCAACGCGGGCTGTCGCAGTTCTGGCAGGCGCATTGTGCCCCCTGAGGCGGTCATGGCCTTCGCGGTCCGGGATGAAGACGACATCCTGGATCTCAAGCTGCGCCACCACCTCGACTGCGGCTTCAGCCACTTCCACATCATCAACCACGGCTCCAACGACGGCTGCGCCGACATTCTGGCCAGATATGTCGATCTCAACTGCGTCTCGCTGATCCAGAAGCACCGCGATGCCCCCGCCAGCAACAGCTGGATTGCCGAATTGATGGATGCCGCCCGGGCGCGCAATCCCTCTGCCTACCTGACGATCTGCGATACGGATGAATTCATCTTTCCCCAAAAACCCCTGGCGGATGTGATGGACGGCGAGACGACCTATGCCCTGCCCCGCAAAAACTGTTTCCCCGATCACGAAAGCCTAAGCTGGACGGGGCAAGACCTGTTTTCCGTCTTTCGCAACATGGTGGACCAGGGCCATGACACGACCCCCTTCCGCCTGCGCATCCAACGGGGCGAGCCCTTGGGCGACGTCTTTGACAGCATTGATTTCCCGATATTCTTTCAGGATCTCAGCGCGGCACCAAAACTCTTTTTCCCGCTGGAAAAGGTCGAGGAGCTTCGGGCAGGTGCCCATCACGTCGCGGCCTGGGCGCAGGCAGGGCGAAACACGCTGGTGGCCGAAGAGGCCCTGACCATCCGGCACTTCCCCCTGCGCAGCCTGGCAGGGCTGCGGCGCCGCACGCTGTCCTATCTGAAGTATTTCAAGGACAATCCCGACCTGCCCAACGGATGGGGTTGGCAAAACAGATATATCATCCACCTGGGCGCATTCGGGCAGCTCCAGAACGAATGGAACCGCCACATCCTGCCCGCAGACCTCGGCATGCTGGCCGATGGGCCCTCTCGCATCACACGGATCAAGAGCTGACGACGATCCCGACACAGCCCCGCCTCTCCGCAATACGGTTTCACCCGGCGATTGCCCGACGACCCTTTACCCCTCCGGGCACAATGCCTATATAAAATAGTCAGGAACATCCCGAGGCGCATCATGAACCAGTCCAACAACATGCTCGAAGGCACACCGCTGATTGCGCCTTCTTCCACGGATCACCCGTTGCACGAGGCGGTCGTCGAGGCGTGCCGCTCGGTCTATGATCCGGAAATCCCTGTGAATATCTTCGAGCTGGGATTGATCTACACCATCGACATCTCACCCGAAAACGAGGTCAAGATCATCATGACGCTGACCGCCCCCGGCTGCCCCGTTGCCGGCGAAATGCCCGGCTGGGTTGCGGATGCGGTCGAACCCCTGCCCGGTGTGAAACAGGTCGATGTCGAACTGACATGGGAGCCGCCCTGGGGCATGGAAATGATGTCCGACGAGGCGCGGCTCGAACTGGGCTTCATGTAGGCCAAACGCAAACCACCACGGCAACACCCGGCCCGGAACGCAGCCCAGACAGGCACGTCCCGGACCAAAAAGCACGGCTCACAACCGGCGCAGCACCCACATCAGAGCACGGCGACGACGCTGGCGGCGCTTGCAAATCTGCGCCTCCTCTTTCATTTTTGCAAAAAGGGCCTGTTCGCGCGCATACTGACTGCGCATTTCCAAAGGAATATAAGGGCTTTCCATAGGGTATCCTTTCGTTGATGACCCCAATCTGGCATCGCGGCACACGGATTGTCAGACCCGAATTTCGGACCTATGCTTGCAGATATGCAAATCACCGATTGGACAGATTTCGGGCTCTTTGCCGCCGTGGCCCGCGCGGGCTCTCTGGCGGGGGCCGCGCGCGAAACCGGGCTCAGCCAGGCGACGCTTTCACGGCGGATGACGGCGCTGGAGCAGCGGACAGGGCGCAGGCTCTTTGTGCACGGGGCCAGCGGCTATGCGCCCACCGCCGAAGGTCGGGCCCTGCTCGAACGAGCCAAAAAGATGGAGGCGGCCGCGCGCGACATCGCCCACTGGTCCGCCGCGCAATCCGGGCCGCCACGGGTCCGGATATCGGCAGGCACCTGGACCAGCGATTATCTCGCGCGCGCCCTGCCCGCCTTCTGGTCAAAAACAGACGCCTGGACGCCCGAATTCATCAGCTGCAACCGCGACATGGATATCGAGCGGCGCGAGGTGGACATCGGCGTGCGCAACCGCAGGCCGACACATCCCTGGCTGGCGGGCCGGCGCACCGGCACGGTCGAACACGCGGCCTTTGCAACCTCCCCGGACGTCACCGGCTGGATCGGGCCCAGCGATGACACCGCCACGCTGCCCTCCGAGGCGTGGACAATCACCCATCACGGGGACGAGATGGTGGCCGTGTCCAACGATCCCGCCATCCGCATGGCGCTGGCGCGGGGGGGCGCGGGCCGGGTTGTGCTGCCCACGTTTGCGGGCGACGCGGCCCCCGATCTGATCCGCGTGTCGGGCATCATCGATGCGCTCACCTCCGAGGAATGGCTGGTCTGCCACCAGGACACCCGGCACGATCCAGCCATCCGCGCCGCCCTCGATGCGGTCGGCACCTTCCTGTCACAGCCGCGCCCTGCCCCCTTGCAGGACGACAGCCAAAGCCTTACCTTTACAGTCGGATAACCCGAAGGGCACCGCCATGTTTTCGATCCCCGGCAAGCAAGCCGTCAGCATCACAGACCGCGCCGCGGCCCATATCGCCAAACTGATGGCCAAGGACGGGCATCAAGGGTTGCGCATCGGCGTCAAAAAAGGCGGCTGCGCAGGCATGGAATACACCATGGAATATGTGGACGAGGCGGACCCGAACGACGAAACCGTCGAACAGGACGGCGCGCGGGTGATGATCGCGCCCATGGCGCAGATGTTCCTCTTTGGCACCGAGATTGATTATGAAACCTCGCTGCTGGAATCGGGGTTCAAGTTCAACAATCCCAATGTCACCGATGCCTGCGGCTGCGGCGAGTCCATCAGTTTCAAGGACGTGGACGCACTGACTGCGGAACAGAACGCCAGCTAAATGGCCGTGTCAGAGGAAGAGATCGCGCACGCACTCGACCTCTTTGCCGATCTTGGTGATCTCACAACACGCAAGATGTTTGGCGGGCTGGCGATCTATCATCGCGGCACCATCTTTGCCTTGCTGATGTCGGATGGGCGCACGTTGATCAAGGGCCAGGGCGACATGCAGGCGCGGCTCGACGCCATGGGCCTGACCCGCTGGACCTATACGCGGCCCGGGAAATCGCCCACCGCCATGCCCTATTGGGAATTGCCCGACAGCGCGCTTGATGACGCGGAAGAGGCCACCGAACTGGCACGCGCCGCCCTCGCCCACCTCTGATCCGAACCGTCAACCGCTCAGGCGGCGACGCCCAATTGCTCCAGCACCCAATCGTTCGGCACGACATCAATCGTCAGATTGACACGCTGCGTGGTGCCGTGATGCAGCACGCTGTGCGGATCATTCAGCTTCATATACCAGCACTCGCCCGGCTGCATCTGCACCGGCTCACCGTTCAGGACGAAATCCACGTCATCGGTGGGCGTGATGGGGATGGTCAGCCGCACAACGCTGTCCGGCACATCCAGACCAAGGGTAGGATCAGTATGTTCCTTCACCTCCGCCCCGGCTTCAAGCCGCAGCAACCGGGTCAGCGTGACCACGGTATGGGCGCGGAACTCTTCGATGATCGACTTGATATAGGGAATATCGCTCAGATCACCGATGTCCTTTGACGGGGCGCGCGACGCGCCGGTATGCGCGCTCATGTCGGGCGGCACGGTCAGCATGACAACCGAATAATACAGGAACGGCTTGGCCATATCCTTGGACAATTCGTCCAACATGCGCTGCGCGTCATATTGCAGTGGTAGTTTTATGCGGTCGGCTGCCTGCGTCATTGAAATCCCCTGAACCTATGCGCGAATCCTATCGGCGGCGGGGGCCATGCGTCAAGCAATCGCAAACTGTTCCGCTGCGCCGAGAGGCAAAGCTTTCCAAAGAGTTATCGCCGCCGCTCAAACCTTAACGCCGATCTTTTGTGAACAGTGGGTTAACGCCCCTTGGGGCGCGAAAACGTACAGTTTGCGAGCCGAACTGCTCAATTGTGAAAAACAGGCGAGAATCCATCCGCCGTGACCCGCACAAAACGTGCATATTGGCGGCGAGTCTGTACGTTTTAACAAATGTTAACCGCCGCACGCTGCCTTAACCGATGCGTTCGGTTCTTTGGTTCAGCTTCGATTTTGCAGATGCACATAGGTCTGGCGAAACCGCTCCGACAGGTGATCGCCCGCCAGCATCACGGGCGCGCCGGGCGGGGCCACATTGGTGTCATAGGTCGGGTTGAAAAACAGTGGGACAGAGATGCGTTCGGCAAACCCACCCACAACACGGTGGGGCGTGGCCTTGACCCGGCCTTCAGTCCAAAACTCCAGCATCTCCCCGAAATTAATGATAAATTCCCCGGGCGGCGCACTGACCGGGATCCACCCACCACCGCGCTTGCGCACCTCCAGCCCGGGCGAGCCATCGGTGGCCAGCAAGGTCAGACAACCATAGTCGGTATGGGTCGCAATCCCGAAATCCTTGGCCCCCGCCCAATCGGGGCGCGCGGGATAAAAGTTGCCGCGCAAAAGCGCCATGGGCGTGTCAAACGCGCCTTCAAAGTGATCCGCATCCATTTCCAGCGCCCGCGCAATCGCGCGCAGCAGGCCCTTCGAAATGCTCAAGGTATCGTCGTAATACACTGATATTAAACGCTTAAATTCCGTATCTTCCGGCCAAAGGTTCGGCGCATAAAACGTCTTTTCCGCCAATGGATGCCCCTCGGGCAATTGAAACCCGACGTCGAAAAACTGCTTGTAATCGGGGTTTGCATCCGGATCGACCTGCTCTGATCCCGGCGCGCCCCAGCCGCGGTTCGACCCGGTCTGTGCCATGTCCAGATCGCGCTTGGCCGCCTCCTCCAGATGGAAGAAAGCGCGATAGATTTCAATGACTTGCTCTACCCGCGCGGCATCCAGAACGGTGTTGTGAACGGTGGCAAATCCCACCCCTGTCGCCGCCTCGGCCAAAGCCTCCAACGACGCGGCATCGCCCGCCGCCAATTTCGCCGCATCCAATCGTGGGATCATACCCGCCTCCATCGCTCTTGTGCGCAGCACTAGCCGAGGTCCCGCCGCGATGCTAGGACCAAGCGAACAGGAATTCAAAGGGGACAGCACATGGCGCGCAAACTGGCCGCAGGCAATTGGAAAATGAACGGTGATCTGGCGCTGGTGGACGGCCTTGCCACGCTGGCGGGAAACCAATCAACGGATGCCCCCCAAATCGTCATTTGCCCGCCTCACACCTTACTCGCTCAGGCGGCAAAAGCCTGTGAAAACAGCGCAGTAGAAATCGGAGGTCAGGATTGCCGTGCCGAAGCCAAAGGCGCCTACACCGGCGATATCGCGGCCAGCATGATCGCCGAAACGGGTGCCACCCACGTGATCGTCGGCCACTCCGAACGCCGCGATGGGCACCATGAAACCAACCCCGATATCCGCGCCAAAGCCCAAGCCGCCTGGGCCGCAGGCCTCACCGCGATCCTGTGTATTGGCGAAAGCGAGGCTGAGCGCGAAGGTTCTGACACCCTCACCATCATCGCGGACCAACTCCAGGCCTCCCTACCGGACAATGCGACGGCGGAGAACACAGTGATCGCCTATGAACCCATCTGGGCCATCGGCACCGGCAAGGTGCCCACGCTTGCGCAAATCATCGAAACCCATGACATGCTGCGCGCCGAACTGACGGCCCGGCTGGGCGACGAGGGGGCAAAGATCACGCTGCTCTACGGCGGCTCGGTCAAGCCCACCAACGCAGCCGAAATCTTCCAGGCCGAGAACGTCAACGGCGCGCTTGTCGGAGGAGCATCGCTCAAGCCTACAGACTTCCAACCGATCATCGACGCACTGGCCGCGTCCTAACCCCTTCTTTTCTTTAGAAATACTCCGGGGGGTCTGGGGGGCTGCCCCCCCAGACACCGCACGCCGCAGGCGCTAACGGATGATAATCTCCGGCCCCATCATCAGCGTCGGCAGCCAGGTCGAAATCGCCGGGATATAGGTCACCATCAGCAAGAAGACGAACAGCACGGCCGTGAACGGCAGCGCCGCCTTCACGACCCGCATCATGGGCATATTCGCCACGCCAGAGGTCACGAACAGGTTCAAACCGACGGGCGGCGTAATCATCCCAATCTCCATGTTCACCACCATGATGATGCCCAGATGGATGGGGTCGATACCCAGCTCAATGGCGATGGGAAAGACCAGCGGGGCCACGATGACCAAGAGGCCCGACGGCTCCATAAACTGACCACCGATCAACAGAATGACGTTAACGATGATCAGGAACACGATGGGGCCAAAGCCTGCGTCCAACATCGCGCCCGCGATCTGTTGTGGGATCTGCTCGTCTGTCAAAACATGCTTGAGGATCAAGGCGTTGGCGATGATGAACATCAGCGTCACGGTCAGCTTGCCGGCCTCAAAGAACGCGTTCTTGGTATCGCGGTGAATCAGCGCCAGAGGCATTCGGGCAAAGTCGCTTGCGATGGCAACAGGGCTCAACGGCAGGCCGCGCATCATACGTTCGGCCACGGCGACACCGGCCGCGGCGGCAAAGCCGATCAGCGTCGCAATCGTCAAGGTCAGGGCACCGCCTGACACAAGCCACAGAATGATGCCAAAGAACAGGCCAACCATCAGCGTGATGCCAGTAAAGTTCCCCGCCTTGGGCGCGTTGTGGGCAAAGACGCCCATGTCACGATAGATAAAGCTGGCAATGAGGAAGGAATAGACCGCAGCAACGGCAGCCGCCTCGGTCGGCGTAAAGATACCGCCGTAGATCCCACCTAAGATAATGATAATCAGGAACAATCCGCCCGAGGCAGCCCCGGCGGAGGCCGCAACCTCACCCCAGCCCTGCCACTCGCCCTTGGGCAGGTTGCGGATCTTGGCGATGGCATAGATCGTGATCATCAGCATAGAGCCGGCCAGCAATCCGGGGATCACCCCAGCCAGAAACATCCGCCCCACAGACACGTCCGTGGCAGAGGCGTAGACGACCATCACGATCGACGGGGGAATCAAGATACCCAATGTGCCCGCGTTGGCGATGACACCGGCGGCAAAGTCTTTGGAATAGCCCACCTGCCGCATACCTGCGATCACGATGGAGCCGATGGCGACAACCGTGGCGGGCGATGATCCTGAAAGGGCCGCAAACATCATACAGGCGAACACTCCCGCAATCGCCAGGCCGCCCGGGAAATGGCCCACAACGGCAATGGAAAAGCGGATGATGCGTTTGGCCACGCCGCCCGTCGACATGAAAGTAGAGGCCAAAACAAAGAACGGGATAGCAAGCAGGGTGTAGTGCCCCGCCATCGCCTGGAACAGGGTCTGGGCAATCGAAGCGAGCGACGTGTCGCTCAGCACCAGAAGGAACACGATGGACGACATGCCCAGGCTCACAGCAATCGGCACACCGATCAGCATCAAGCCGACGACCATGATGAAAAGAATTGCAACTTCCATGACTTAGCGGCCTTCGTTCATGTGTTTCACGGCTTCGACTTCGTCTTCGGCCTCGTGGCTGACGATCAGGCTCTCGGCTTCGCCCCGGATCAGACGCATAGTGACTTGCGCAAAACGGAAGAACAGCAAGGCCATGCCAAAGGGCAGGATCGCATAGGGAATAAAGCGGGGGATTTTCTCGTAATCCTCGCCCTCGTTCATGATGGGCTGGATCCAGCGAAGCCATTCCGGAAAGGGAATATCGATAGTCTCGTACCAGCCGCGATAAGACGAGCGGCGCATTTCCTCGAACCCGGTCGGGAACCACTTGCCTGTGGTCTGCGGCAGGTTCGCAAAGTTCGCCCAATAGTCCCACGCGCCCTTGAGCAGCAGAAAGGCATAGGCCAGACAGACCGCCGCCGCAATCAGCGCCAAGACCCGGCGCACAGGCGGGGAAAACAGATTGATGATGGCGTCCACGCCCAGATGCGCGGTGACCTTGACCGCATAGCTGACCCCAAAGAGGACGAGCCAGGCAAACAGAAATGTCACCGCCTCAAGGCCCCAGATCAGGCCAGTGTTATAGCCGTATCGCAGCACCACGTTGATGAAGGTGATGATCGTCATACCTGCCAGCAGCAGGGCGATCATAGTCTCTTCGATCTCGTTGACGATGCGGCCCAGCGTCGTTGTGGGCTTTGCGGGATGCGCCATGGCAGGCACCTTTCAGAAATGCGGGAAGGCAGGGCGTCGCAGCCCAAGTGGACCCCACCCCGGATTGCGCCAGGATGGGGTCTTTATTCAGATCAATGACTTAGAGACCGGCGTTGATCGCCTGCGCTGCGTCGATGTTCTCTTGACCGACATCATCTTTGAACTGGTCCCAAACGGGGCTCATCACTTCGACCCATTCCGCGCGCTGCTCGGGCGTCAGCTGACGTACAACACCGCCTGCGGCAACGATGGCCGCTTTGGCCTCTTCGTTCACGCGTGTGGATTCAGAGTTCCGGGCTGTGGTCACTTCTTCCAGGATGGTGGCCAGCTGGTCGCGCGTGCCGTCTTCGAGGCTGTCCCAGAAATCGGTCGACGTCACCACGAGATAGTCGATGATGCCGTGGTTGGTTTCGGTCACTCCGTCCTGCACTTCAAAGAACTTTTGGCCGTAGATGTTGGACCAAGTGTTTTCTTGACCGTCCACAACGCCGGTCTGCAGGGCGCCGTACACTTCCGAGAAGGCCATGGGCTGAGGCGAGCCGCCGATGGCCGCCATTTGTGCCTTAAGAACGTCAGAGTTCTGCACCCGGAACTTAAGGCCATTGGCATCCGAAGGCGAATTCAGCGGCGTGTTGGCCGACATCTGCTTCATACCATTGTGCCAGAACGCGAGGCCCAGCAAGCCACGACGGACCATGCTTTCCTTCATCGCCTGACCGGTTTCCGAGGTTTGGAATGCGTCAACGGCTTCGATGTTCTTGAACATGAAAGGCAAGTCAAACAGGCGGAAGGTTTTGGTGAACTGCTCGAACTTCGACAGCGAAGGGGCAGCCAGTTGGACGTCGCCTTGCAGCAGCGCTTCCAAAACCTGGTCATCGTTATAGAGCGTCGACTGCGGGAACACTTCCATGCAGGCGGTGCCGTTCATTTCGTCGTTCACGCGCTGTTGCAGCAGTGAGGCGGCGATGCCCTTGGGGTGCTTGTCGGTGTTGGTCACGTGGCTGAACTTGATGACAAGCTCGCCCGCGTCACATGCGGCGGACACAGCGCCCGCGCTGACAGTCAGAGCCAGTGCCGTTGCGGCAGCGGTCAAAAGTTTCATGGTGTCTCCTCCCAGAGATATAAAATGAGGTGCGCCAACCGGTGAAGGCAGCGTCGAACGCATCAAATCGAAGGGACGGGATCATCCCAAGCATTTTGTTCAATTGGTGTTCTGAAAGGGTTAATCTTCTTAAAAACAGGCACTTACACATCATTGCTACAAAAATATGCAACCCCGAAATTTGCAGCAGTGCGAAAACCCGCACAGTCTAAAACCAGCCTGTGCGGAAATCCGCACAAATTAACGCCGATAGTCCTCGGCCCGAATCCCATAGCGGGTCAGCTTGTCGTAAAAGGTCTTGCGCGGCAGCTTCAGCGCCTTGGCGGCATCACTGGCATGCCCGTTCTGGCGGCCCAAGGCAGCAATGAGCAGCGACCGCTCCACCCGCGCCAATTGCTCGGCCAGCCCCAGGTCGGCCTCGCGCACCGCCTCATCCGGCATGCCCAGAACAAAGCGCATCGCGGCACTCATCAGCGAGCGTGCATTTCCGGGCCAATCCTGCGCCATCAGCGCGGCCATGTGATCGGGTGCAAGCTCGGGCACAGCAAGCCCTGCCTGCTCAGCCGCTTGTTCGACGTAGTGCCGAAAAAGCACCGGAATATCCTCGGGCCGCTCGCTGAGCGATGGGATACGCACGGGCATCACCTCCAGTCGGTAATATAGGTCCGGGTTCAGCGCGCCCTGCTCTACCGCCGCGCCCAGATCCCGCGTGCTGCCCGCGATCAATCGGGGATCACTGCTGGCCTCCAACGCCTCCAACAACGCCAATTGGCTCGCCGCAGGCAGGCCTGCGATCTCGTCCAGAAACAGGCTGCCACCCTTTGCCGCTTCCAGCGCCTCGGCCAGTGCTGCGACCCCAAGGTCTGCCGCTGCCCGCTTAACAAAGGGCGCTTTTGAGCGCAGCGAAGACAGGTGAATAACCTCGGCCACTTTGGAAATGCCGGTGCCCGGCGCGCCGGTAACGAGCACTTCGGTCTCGAGCGGGGCAACCCGGCGAACCCGGGCGCGCAACCCGTTGGCCTGATCGGAGATGCCAAAAAGCATGCGGGCCGCCGGGTCGCCACTTTCAACCAAGGCTCTCAAACGTCGGTTCTCCAAAACCAGCCCGCGTGATTTCAGAGCCCGTTCAATAACCGCCAGCAAGTCATTGCGCGCACAGGGTTTTTCCAAAAAACCAAACGCTCCCTCGCGCATAGCGCGTACCGCCATGGGGATGTCCCCTTCGCCTGTCAGCAAGATCACCGGTAAGTCCGGATCGACCTTGCGCGCATGGGCCAAGAGGTGAAATCCGTCGCGCCCTGGCATGCGAATATCCGACAGGATGACGCCTGCGAAGTCCTCGGCAATGTGATCCCTGGCCACGACAAAGGATGCCACTGCAATCGGCTCAAGGTCCGCCAATTCCAGCGTTTGCGCCAGTGCGTCGCGCACCGCCGCATCATCGTCCACCACCAACACTTGCGTTGTCATTCCGCCGCCTCTGCCAAATCTGCCCAACGGCGCAGCTCAACCGTAAAGAGCGCACCGCGCTCACGGTTGCTGCCCCGGATCTCCCCACCAAAGCTTTGCACGATGCCGTAGGAAATCGACAATCCCAGCCCCATCCCTTCGGCCCGCCCCACCTCCTTGGTGGAATAGAATGGGTCGAAAACCTTATCCGGCACGTCGATGCCGGGACCTGTATCACTGAAATGCACTTTTACATCGTCGCCTTGCGCGATTTCCAGACGCAGCTCGCGCATCTCGCTTTCGCTCATTGCATCCAGCGCGTTGGACATCAGGTTGACGAACACCTGACCCAGCCGCACCTCGCCACCGCGCACCCAAAGGTTCGCGGACGGGCGGTCATAGATCAGCGTCACCTCATCCCGTTTGATCCGGGGGCTCAGCAACTCAACCGCGCTGTCCAGCACGGCCACCAGATCGACTCGCACCGCTGGCTCGCTTTCCTGCCGTGAAAAGGCGCGTAAGTTTTTGATGATACGGCCCATGCGCCGCGCCATGTCGGCAATGCGGCCCAGATTGTCGCGCGCCCGGTCCGGTTTTTCGCGCTCCAGAAAGGCAACGGCGTTTTCGGCGTAGTTCTGGATCGCCATCAGCGGCTGGTTCAACTCGTGGCTCAGCCCAGCACTCATTTGCCCCAACGCGCTCAGCTTGCCCGCCTGCACCAGATCGGCCTGCGCACGCGCCAGGGCGGCTTGGGCCTCTTCGCGCTCTTCCGCCTCCTGGCGCAGTTGCGCGTTGGTTTGAGACAAGGCCGCGGTCCGTTCGGCAACCCGTGCCTCAAGCAAGGCATTGGCCTGCGCCAGCGTCCGCCGCCGTTCAGTGGCCAGAAAGAGCAACGCCCCAAAGGCCAGGCACAGCCCGGCCAGCGCCGCCGCCTGCAAGGCCGCCAGCCGCCGCGCAGGGGCCACGTCCACCAGTGCCTCGCCCGTCATCCCGATCACGGGCAGCTGCCGCGTGATATGCAGCGCATTTTCCGGCAGATACGGCCCCCAGCCCAACTGCCACACCTCGTGTCGCCCAATCCAATAGCTGTCAAAGGGCAAGGCCAGACCCTGTGGCGGCACCAGCCCCGCCGCATCATCCGAGCGGGTCCAAAACACGATTTCAGAGCGGTTCGTGATAAACACCTGGTCAGAGGCATCGGTAAAGAACACAGCCGGGTTCGACCCAACCCAATCCCATTCAATGCTGGCCAGATCGGCAGAGACGACAATGGCCCCTTGCACATCTGCGTTCCGGTCAAACACCGGCGCGGCATAGGCAAAGACGCGCGCGCCCGACTGCGTTTCGCCATTGCCCCAGCCAAGCGCGCCCTGCATGGCCCGCTGCACCAACGGCCCGATATCGACCCCGTTGGTCCCGCCTCGCGCCCCTGCCATCACAAGGCCCTCGGCATTGGTCAACAGGATGTCCTGTGCGGCCGTCTTATCCGCAATCTCCAGGAAAAGCGCCTCGGCTGCTGCCACATCCTCACCGGCCAGAACGGCCCCGATCTGTGGGTGATCCGCGACCAGCACCGCCAACTCGCGGTAGCGTTGCAACTGCCCCGTCAGCCGGTCACTGGCCAGCGCCAGATCGGACGCGCCCTGACGTGCCAACTGGTCCAGGGCCTGGAAATAGCCATAGCGCCAGACACCGCCCGCCACAGCAGCGACCGCGGCCAGAAAGGCCAGCACAATCGCCAAACGTCTGATGACACCATCGCTCATGGGATCAGCTTATCGCGGCCACGCGGCGCTTGACCAGACTTGCCAAGCGCTCCCTCTCCTGAGACACCAGCAGTCATGCTGATCCAATCGCCCCACGACCCCGCCTTTGTCCAGGATCCCTATCCGGTATACGACCGCGTCCGCTCCGGCGGGCCCGTGCTCTTTTGGCAGGACTACGGCATGATGGCCGCCTTTGATCACGCCACGGTGCACGCGCTCTTGCGCGATAGGCGGTTGGGTCGTGCCGTGCCCGCGTCGAAAAAGCGGCCCGTGCCTGACCATCTGACGGCCTTCAATGCGGTCGAACGACATTCCCTGCTGGAATTGGAGGCACCCGAGCACACCCGCTTGCGCCGCCTTGTCCTGCACGCCTTTACCTCGCGACGGATCGCTGGCCTGGCGGGCGACATTCGCGACATCTGCGCCGATCTGCTTAGCACATTGCCCAAAGGCGATTTCGACCTGATCCCGGCCTATTGCCAACACGTGCCGGTCCGCGTCATCGCGCGGCTTTTGGGCGTGCCAGAGGAAATGGGGCCAAACCTGCTGCGCTGGTCGAGCGCAATGGTCGCCATGTATCAGGCCGGGCGTACGCGCCAGATCGAGGACGCGGCAAACAGTGCTGCCGCCGAGTTCACCAGCTTTCTCACCGCCTATATCGAAGAGCGGCGCAACGACCCGCGCGACGACCTGATCACCGAACTGATCGCCGCCAAAGAAGACGGCGCGCGGCTCACCCGCGACGAGATGATCGGCACCTGCATCCTGTTGCTCAATGCAGGGCACGAGGCGACCGTGCATTCCCTGGGCAACGCGGTGAAATGCCTGATTGAAACCGGCACGACGAGTGCTCTGGCCCCCGGTCACATCGCGAATACGGTGGAGGAACTTCTCCGCTTCGACCCGCCGCTGCATATGTTCACGCGCTACGCCTATGAAGCCGTCGAGGTGGGCGGTCACACCCTAAACCCCGGAGATGAAATCGCCCTCATGCTAGGGGCCACAGGACGCGACCCGGATGTCTTCAACGATCCGCATCGCTTCGACCCAACGCGGCCCAAACCCAACCATGTGGCCTTTGGCGGTGGGTTGCATTTCTGCGTCGGCGCGCCGCTTGCCCGGCTGGAGATGGAGATTGCCCTGCCGGCCCTCTTCCAACACGCGCCCAACCTCAGGATCGTTGAAACGCCGTATTACGCCGACAGCTACCATTTCCACAAACTCGACCGCTTGATGGTAAACCGACCGTGACGCGGGGGGGTGGGTCAAGGCGGGCCAAAGCCCCCCGCCGTCAGGCGGCTTGGTCTTGACGCCGACGCTGTACACACAGATCCGCAAACAGGCCTGTTCAAGACGCAAAGCGTGTTAAAGATCACTTAGCACTTTGCCAAAACCGGGCAACAATCGCCGCCGCCAAATCAAAGCGTCGCCTCACAGATTTCAGATTAAAGAATGCGCGGCAGCGCTCCTTTGAGTCACGTCCCTAACGGCAGCATTGTGGTCGACTTGATCTCTTCCATCGACAGCAACGCGGTCACATTGTGCACCCGTACTTCTGAGATCAGCGCCTGATAAAACGCGTCATAGGCCCGCGCGTTCTGCACCCGCACCTTCAGGATGTAGTCGATATCGCCTGCCAAACGGTGCGCTTCCTGCACTTCGGGACGATCCTGAAGCGCTTGTAAAAACGCCGCTTGCCAACTTGCCTCATGCTCCGTTGTGCGGATCAGGACAAAGAAACAGGCCTCGAACCCCAGCGCATCTGCGTCCAGTACAACCGTCTGTTGGCCAATGACGCCAGCCTCGCGCAATTTCCGAATCCGGTTCCATACAGGCGTCTTGGACGAGCCCACAGCACGGGCAATGTCGTCCAACGATTGGCTTGCATCGCGCTGCATCTCGGCCAGAATTTTGCGATCCACCTCATCAATGCGAACAGCCATTCCACATATCTCCAGTTTGCCAAACAGATGTTCCGGCCTTGCACCAAGACAGAACAATCATCCTTATCTACGCCGCGCGGTGGCAACAAACCAGAACAATATTCTATATTGAAGCTAAGAAACAGCGACCCGAGGGGCCTAGCCATGAACCACTTTCCGATCTTTCTGAACACCTCCGGGCGCCGGATCGTTCTGTCGGGCGGCGGCGATGCCGCCTTGGCCAAGTTGCGGCTCTTGCTCAAGACAACCGCCAACGTCACCGTTTTTTCGCCAGACGCAGACGACCAGATCAAGGCATGGGCCGAGGCACGCAAACTGACTCTGATCAACCGCGCCATGGAACCCGGCGACACGCTCTGCGCCGCCCTTTTCTATGCCGCCGACGAGGAAGCGACCGAAGACAAACGCACCGCCGCCATCGCACATGCTGACGGCGCACTGGTCAATATCGTGGACAACCTCGCTGACAGCCAGTTCATCACGCCCGCAATCGTCGACCGCGACCCTGTCACCATCGCCATCGGTACCGAAGGGGCGGCGCCCGTGCTGGCCCGCGCAATCAAGGCCGACCTGGAAGAAAAACTGCCCACGGGCCTTGGCACCCTCGCCGCCATTGGCAAAGCCTTCCGCAAGGCCGCAGACGCCCTGCCCTTTGGCCGCCCCCGCCGCGATTTCTGGCGCGATTATTACTTCAATGCAGGCCCCAAGGCGATTGCAAGCGGGATCGAGGCGGTTCAACCGGCCCTCGACACGCTTCTGGCCGATCATCTGATGAAAGACACCCGTAAAGGCCACGTTGCCTTTGTCGGCGCAGGACCCGGCGACCCGGAACTGTTGACACTCAAGGCACGCAAGGCAATCGATGAGGCCGACGTCGTCATCTATGATCGCCTGATCAGCCCCGAAATCCTGGAACTCGCCCGCCGCGAGGCCACCATGATCGATGTGGGCAAAGAAGCATTTGGCCCTTCCACGCCGCAAGAAACAATCAACGCCCTGATCGTTGAACATGGGGCCAAGGGCGCGCAGGTCGTGCGTCTGAAATCCGGCGACGCCACCGTATTTGGTCGCCTCGACGAGGAAATCGACGCGGTGACCGCCGCAGGTCTCGACTGGCACATCGTGCCCGGCATCACCTCGGCCTCCGCTGCCGTCGCCTCAATTGGGCAATCCCTGACCAAACGGGGCCGCAACACGTCGGTCCGCTTCCTGACCGGCCACGACATGAAAGGTTTTGCAGATCACGATTGGAGGGCACTGGCCAATCCGGGCGAAGTTGCCGCGGTCTATATGGGCAAGAAATCTGCCCGCTTTATCCAGGGTCGGTTGCTGATGCACGGCATCGATCCTGCCACCCCCGTGACCGTGATCGAAGATGCCAGCCGCGCCGAGCAACGTGTGCTCTCCACCACGGTGGCTGAGATGGAGCCAACAATTTCCCAGGCCGGGCTGAACGGCCCTGCCCTGACCTTCATCGGTTTGGCCCCGCGCAGTGCCATGGCCGCAATTCCCGAAATCCCCATGCCCGTCCAAGCACAGGAGGCCCGATAATGCCCAAGACGTTCACCCCCAAAGTTGTGACCGCCAACCACCTGCTTGCAGGTGACGTCATCTACCAAACCGCGACCGGATGGACCCGGAAGCTGGAAGAGGCCGAAGTATTGACGGATGAGGCCGATGCCGACTTGCGCCTAATTGAGGCCAGTCAACAGGTCGACGTGGTTGTGGGCGCCTATCTGGCGGATGTCGCCGTGGACAACGATATCCCACAACCCGTTCATTTCCGAGAAGAATTCCGGGCCACCGGCCCTTCGAACTACGCCCATGGCAAGCAAGTGGAGCTGCAATAATGTACAGCTATTCTGAATTCGATAGCGCCTTTCTGGCCCGACGCAACGCGCAATTCCGACAGCAGGTCGAACGCCGCATTGCGGGCAACCTGACCGAGGATGAATTCAAGCCCCTGCGCCTGATGAACGGTCTGTATCTGCAGCTGCACGCCTACATGCTGCGGGTCGCCATCCCCTATGGCACCTTGAACAGCGCCAAAATGCACAAGCTCGCCGACATCGCAGAGCGGTGGGACAAAGGCTATGGCCACTTCACCACGCGCCAGAACATCCAGTACAACTGGCCCGCGCTCAAGGACGTCCCGGACATGCTCGACGCGCTGGCCGAGGTGGGCATGCATGCCATCCAGACCTCCGGCAACACGATCCGCAACGTGACGGCCGACCATTTTGCCGGCGCCGCAGCAGACGAGATTGCCGACCCCCGCCCCGTGGCGGAATTGCTGCGCCAATGGTCCACGGATCACCCCGAATTCCAGTTCATGCCGCGCAAGTTCAAGATCGCGATCACCGGCTCTCCCAATGACCGCGCCGTGACCAAGGCGCATGACATTGGCCTGCGGATGCTGGAGCGTGACGGCGCACGCGGCTTTGAGGTTATTGTTGGTGGCGGCCTGGGCCGCACCCCCATGATCGGCAAGGTTGTCAATGACTTCCTGCCCGAAGCTGACCTTCTGCCTTACCTGGAGGCAATCGTGTCGGTCTGGAACCAGGTCGGTCGCCGCGACAACAAATACAAGGCGCGGATCAAGATCACAGTACACGAACACGGGATCGACGAAATTAGGCGTTTGGTCGAGGATCGCTTTGTCGAGACGCGCAAAACATTCTCCGGCGTGGATCAACAAATGCTGCGCGAGATCGAGACGCATTTTGCGGCACCGAGCTTTAAAGCCGCCTCCGAAGCGCCCTTCAAAAACGCCTATCACGGCGACCCCGTGTTCCGAAGCTGGGCCGATACCAACCTTACCGCACACCGCGCCGCGGGTTATAAAATCGTGTCCATCTCTTTGAAGAAACACGGCGAAACGCCCGGCGATGCGTCGGCTGCGCAGATGCGGCTGATGGCGGATCTGGCGCGTGACTATGGCCATGACGAGTTGCGGATCAGCCACGAGCAGAACGTGATCCTGCCACATGTGCACGTCTCGGACTTGCCCGCGCTGCATGCGCGCCTGAAAGAGGCAGAACTGGCCACCGCCAATATCGGCCTGATCAGCGACATCATCGCCTGCCCCGGTATGGATTATTGCGCGCTGGCCACCGCACGCTCGATCCCCGTCGCTCAGCAGATCGCAACCCGGTTCGAAGACCTCAAGCTGGAGCACGACATCGGACAGCTCAAGATCAAGATCTCGGGCTGCATCAACGCCTGCGGCCACCACCATGTGGGCCATATCGGAATTCTCGGCCTCGACCGTGCCGGCGTTGAGAATTACCAGATTACGCTGGGCGGCGATCACACTGAAACGGCCAAGGTGGGTGATCGCGCAGGCCCCGGCTTTGGCGCAGAAGAGGTCGTTCCAGCCATTGAGCGGATCATCGACGCCTATCTCGACCTACGCACCGGCCCGGACGAAGCATTCATCGAAACCTACAAACGCACAGGCATGGCGCCCTTCAAATCCGCGCTCTATCCGGAAACCAAAGCCGTCGCAGCAGAGTAACATCCATGCTTCTTCTCTTTGAAAATACTCAAAAAACGACAAAGCCTCCCGACCAAACGTCCCTGGTCGGGGCGCTGAATGCGCAATTGACGCATCACGGGGCCACGGACGTGTTGCGCGCAGCGATTGAGACGATCCCCGACCTCGCGCTGGTCTCCAGCTTTGGGGCGGAATCGGTTGTGCTCTTACACCTGGCAGCCATGGTGAAACGGGACATTCCGGTGATCTTCATTGACACCAAGATGTTGTTTACCGAAACGCTGATCTACCAGCAGGATGTGGCTGAACGTTTGCGCTTGAAAAACGTGACGGTGATCCGGGCCAACGATATCGCCACCGATGACCCAGACGGCACGCTGCATCGCCACGACACCGATGCCTGTTGCGCTTTGCGCAAGACAGCGCCGTTGCAGGCGGCCTTGAAACCTCATGCAGGCTGGATCACGGGGCGCAAACGCTATCAATCCGGCCAGCGTGCGCATTTGGAGTTCTTTGAGGCGGAGGCCGAAACAGGCCGGATCAAGGTGAACCCCTTGGCTCGCTGGGCACCGCAGGATGTGGCCGAATACATGGCCGAAAACCGTCTGCCTCGCCATCCGCTGGTGGCCCAAGGCTATGCCAGTATCGGCTGCGCGCCCTGCACTTCACCAGTGGCCGTAGGCGAGGACCCCCGCGCGGGTCGCTGGCGCGATACAGACAAAGACGAATGCGGCATCCATTTTGTGAATGGCAAGATGGTCCGAACAGGAGCAAACACATGACAATTCTCGTGACAGACCAAGGCTTTGGACCTGACAACTGGGATCGCGGCTATACCCCCTTGGGAGAGGCGGCCAATGATGCCATGGCCCTCGACGTGCCCAGCGATGCCGATCCTGACACCATCCCGCTCAATGCGCAGATCATCCGCGTCGACTTTCCCAGCTTTGCAGACGGACGCGGCTTTACCATCGCCAGGATGCTGCGATTGCGCGGCTATCAGGGGCGTCTGCGCGCCCAAGGGCACGTGATCTCCGACCAATACGCCATGGCACGGCGTTCGGGCTTTGATGAGGTGGAAATCAGCCAGGCTCTGGCCGCCCGCCAGCCCGAGGATCAGTGGGTGTTTCGCGCCGACTGGCAGGATCACGACTATCAGGCCCGAGTGCGCGGTGCCTCGAACCACTGATCGAGATCAAGGCGCACACGCATGCGTCACTCTATCCCGTAACCAACAAATCCCTTTCTTAATGGAGCAGTGCAGGTGTAAACCTGCGCTGACACTGACATGACCGAGCAAAGCCCCGTGAACCAAGCGACTGCCCAAAAAGCCACACCCACACTGCCCGACGCCCAAACTGTGACAGAGATCGAGCATTACACCGATCGCCTGTTCCGCTTCCGCTGCACGCGGCCTGCGTCACTGCGGTTTCGGTCGGGCGAGTTCGTGATGATCGGCCTGATGGGCGATCCGCACCCTGAAACCGGCAAGGTCAAACCGATCATGCGGGCCTATTCCATCGCCTCGCCCAGCTGGGACGAGGAACTGGAGTTCTATTCGATCAAGGTACAGGACGGCCCGCTGACCTCGAAATTGCAACATATCCAGCCCGGGGACGAAATCATCCTGCGCCCCAAGCCCGTTGGCACTCTGGTCCATGACGCGCTTTTGCCTGGCAAGCGTATCTGGTTTTTTGCCACCGGCACCGGCTTTGCCCCCTTTGCCAGCCTCCTGCGCGAACCGCAGACCTATGAAGATTATGACGAGATCATCATCACCCACACCTGCCGCGAAGTCGGCGAGCTGACGTATGGGGCCAAGCTGATCGAAGATCTGAAATCCGATGAGCTTCTCAATGAGGTGATCGGCGAGGGCTTCTGGAAAAAGATCAAATACTATCCCACGACCACCCGCGAGCAGAGCCCCAAGATGGGCCGGATTACCGACCTGATGAAATCAGGCGAGGCCTTTGCCGATCTGGGGGTGGAGCCGCTGAACCCCGACATTGACCGGGCAATGATCTGCGGCAACCTGGCGTTCAACCTCGAACTCAAGGCGATGTTCGAGGAATACGGGCTGGAGGAAGGCGCGAATTCAAAACCGGCCCATTACGTTGTGGAAAAGGCATTTTTGGACTGACGCTGCATTCATCCCCGTGGGGCGGTGTTTACCCCGCCATCCGAAATCAGACAGCCGACACGGTGGCAGGTTTCAGCACGGTGCCTGCCACGGTAATCCGATGCATCAGCCGCGCGTGGCCTGCGTAATCGGCCGTTGCATAGTGCTGCACCAACCGGTTGTCCCACAGCACGACCATGCCCGGCGCCCACATGACACGACAGGTCAGGATGGGCTGGGTGCAAAACCGATACAGGTATTCCAAGAGCGGCGCGCTCTCTGAGACACTCCACCCGTCAAACTGGGTGGTAAAGTCGCCATTGACATAAAGGGCCTTCGCCCCGGTTTCAGGATGCCGAATGATGACCGGATGGCGCACCGTGCCGTGATAGGCGCTGGGGTCCTGGTTCATCTCAAGCGCGCTGTCTGCAAAGCTCGCGTCACTGTGGCAGGCCCAAAGCCCGCCCAGCATTGTCCGCAACCCGTCCGACAGCTGCGCACAGGCGGCCACTTGCGACGCGAAATGCGTATCCCCGCCATAGGGCGGCACGGTCTGCGCCGACAGGATGGAAATGGCCGCAGGCACCGGATCATAGGAATGATCGCTGTGCCACGTTCCGCCGATTACTGCCGTCTGATCCGGTCGCGTGCGCACTTCGGCTATATGGGGATATCCCTCAACCGGGGTAAAGAAACGGTTCACATCGATCTCGCCAAAGGCGCGGGCCAAGGCGGTATGCGCCTCTGGGCTCAAGTGTTGATCCGGCACGGCAATCACCCCATAGGCAAAAAGGGCCGCCTTTACCGTGCTCAGACTTGTATCACTCAAGTCGGTTAACGTCCCGCCCATCAGGCGCGCACCGCAATGACCTGAAAGCTTGGAGATGGTCCAATCCGCCATGGCGATACCTTGCATAAAGTGTCCTTCGCAACAGACACACGGCGTGTCGACCTGGCAAGAAAAAACCGCGCCCGAGGGTGTCCCGGACGCGGCTCTTTTTGGTCAAAGGGAGTGGATCAGAGGCCCATCGCCTCCTTCACCTGATCCAACAGACCTTGCAGCAATTCGGGGTTGTTCTGCGCTTGCTCCAGACCGCCTTTCAGCGTGGTCTTTTGCAGCGGTCCCATGTCAGAGCCGTCGATCATCTCGGCCACCTTGTCAAAGTCGAAACCGTCTACGGTCAGCAAATCCGCAATACCTGTGGTCTCTTCTGCCGCAGCAACAGGGGCTTCGGCCACGGGTGCTTCCGGCGCTTCGGTAACGGCTTCGGCCGCATCTTCAACGGCATCTGTCGCGGCCTCGGTGGTGTCTGTCACCGCTTCGGCTGTGGCGTCTGCCGCCTCCGTTGCGGTTTCGGTGGTCGCCTCAACAGCCTCGGCGGCAGTTTCAGTCGTGGTCTCAGCCATTTCAGCCGCAGCTTCGGTTGTGGCGTCCACAGCGTCGGTTGCAGCTTCTGTCGTGGCCTCAGCCGCCTCTGTCGCTGTTTCCGTGGTCGCCTCTGCAGCGTCAGTTGCAACATCCGCAGTCGCATCGGCGGCACCGCTTACGGCGTCCGTCGCAGCGTCAACCACGTTGCCTGCCGTATCTGCCACACCGTCAACCGCATCGGTTGCCGCCTCGGTGGCGGCATCTGTCACAGCTGCGCCAGTGTCCAGCGCACCCTCGACAGCATCCGTGACGCCATCAATGGCAGCGTCTGCCGCGTCAGTGGCTGCGTCCACAGCACCGTCAAC
The DNA here is from genome assembly GCF_947503705.1 of uncultured Tateyamaria sp. Taxonomy (GTDB): domain Bacteria; phylum Pseudomonadota; class Alphaproteobacteria; order Rhodobacterales; family Rhodobacteraceae; genus Tateyamaria. The sequence goes on from NZ_CANNES010000007.1 coordinate 63,073, forward strand.
CGCATCACCTGCAGCTTCGGTCGTGGCTTCGACGGCCTCTGTCACGCCGTCGACAGCCGCGTCAACGGCGTCAGCCACTGTACCCTCTGTTGCGTCCACGGCGTCACCCACCGCGTCGCCTGCCGCTTCCAACGCTTCGGGGGCATTGATGGTCTCTGCGGCTTCTTCGATGGCCTCTTGGGGGGTCTGCCCGGAATACAGCAAATACGCGCCACCCGCGATCACAGCCGCCACGACAATCCAAATAAGGTTTTTCATTTCCCTCTCCTACTCATTCGTTAAACACGCACGCACACCGCACGGCTTTGGTCCTGCGCTGTCAGATGCGCGCGCCAAAGGAAAGGTGCAAGGGGGAAAATCCACGTTTTCGGCGCAGGCCAGCCGATTTGCGCCTTGAAGAAGCGCGGGGCAAAGGCTAGGTTTTGGCCTCGAATTTGTGCCAATTCTCAAAGCCAACTATCTAAGGAAAACCACCATCGCTCGAAGACCACACAACGCGCCGCCCCAACGTGACACTGGCCCGCGCGTCAACGATAAAATTCGTGCCCCCGAGATTCGCCTGATTGGTGCCGACGGCGAGAACGTCGGTGTTGTAAGCCCTGCCCGCGCCATGGTGATGGCCGAGGATGCCGGGCTGGACCTCGTCGAAATTTCGCCCAATGCCAATCCGCCCGTCTGTAAGATCATGGATTTCGGCAAGTTCAAATACGAGACCCAAAAGCGCGAGGCCGAGGCCCGCAAAAAGCAAAAGATCATCGAGATCAAAGAGGTCAAGTTCCGCCCCAACACAGACACCAATGACTATGACGTCAAGATGCGCAACGTATTCAAGTTCCTTGAAAACGGCGACAAGGTGAAGGTGACGCTGCGGTTCCGGGGCCGCGAGATGGCGCACCAGAACCTCGGGAGAGAATTGCTGGAACGGGTGGCCGAAGACACCAAAGAGCATGGAAAGATCGAAAACTTCCCCAAGATGGAAGGCCGCCAGATGGTTATGCTGATTGGTCCATTGCCGAACAAGTAACGGCCGACGAGCAAAAGAACAAAAGGCGTTGCATGTGCAGCGCCTTTTTTGTCGTGATCTCTAGGGCAACAATACTCCCGCTTTTGCGGCTAAAGAACGCAGCGAAAAAATGCGTGTACTCGCCTGAACGAGCCGACATGTCTGACGATCTAGCGCAAGCTCTTGGGCACAGGGTTTCGTCACCTGCGCACCCGATTTCAAAGCTTTAATCTGCCGCGCGTAAGAGTGGGCAACAAAGCTCCCACCCATAATCTCATCGGGCAACACCGGCGCATGTGCGTCAACATATGCTACAAGCGCGTGCTCCAGATCAGTAAGACATGCCAAGACCGGCCCACTGATCGGCGCATCGCAGTAATCGGCGGCGATAGCTATGCACTGTACATGAAAACGAGAGTAGTAAGGCTCTTCCACCTGTTCTATCGCCTTCTGGCAGGCCAGCGCATCCAACCGCGGATAGGGCTCTTGCGCCTGTGCAGCCAGGCCCAAACACAAAAAGGCCACGCAAAGCGCGCAGCCTTTTCGAAGATCATAGGACAAGATCACGCCGCAGCCGCAACTGCCCGCTTGGTCATCACCCCGCACAGATGCGCGCGGTAGGCGCCCGTGCCGTGCAGATCCGAAATCATGTCGTCGCCTGACAAGCTCAGCCCATCCAGCGCGTCAGGCGCGAAATTGGCCGACAAAGCCGCCTCTGCCTCCGCCCAGCGGAATACACCGTCATTGGACGCACCCGTGATCGCCACCCGCACGCCATCAGCATATTTGGCAACAAACACGCCCACCAGCGCAAAGCGCGAGGCAGGCTGTACGAATTTCTGGTAGTTCGCTTTCTCCGGTACGGGAAAACGGACCTCGGTGATGATCTCACCTTCCTCCAGCGCCGTAGTGAACATGCCCTGAAAATAATCGTCCGCCGCGATCTGCCGGGTGTTGGTCACAATCGTTGCGCCCGACCCGAGGGCCGCCGCCGGATAGCAGGCAGAAGGGTCATTGTTTGCCAGCGACCCGCCGATGGTGCCGCGATTGCGCACCGCCGGGTCGCCAATATGCGCCGCTGTCGCTGCCAGTGCCGGATAAGCACCACCCTCGGCCGCGACCGTTGCGTGGTTCGTCGCCCCACCGATGCATAGCGCACCATCATCGCCGGCACAGATGCCCTGCATCTCGGCAATCCCCTTGAGGCTGACCAAGACAGTCGGGCTCGCCAGACGTTGTTTCAGCGTCGGGATAAGTGTTTGACCACCACCCAGGGCTTGCGCCTCGTCGGCACCGAGTGCTGCAACCGCGTCAGCCACCGTGCCAGGCTTTTCAAAATCGAAATTATACATTCTTTTGTCCTTTCATCCGACAAGAGCACCTGCTTCGTGCTTCTTCTCTTGAAAAATACTCCGGGGGTCCGGGGGCTGGCCCCCGGTTCCGCATTCTCAGGTTATTGCATCGCCGCCCAAACGCGGTCCGGTGACAGCGGCATGTCGATATGGGTGACGTCCTTGCCCGCCGAACGCAGGGCATCAACCACCGCATTCACGACCGCAGGAGGTGATCCAATGGCCCCCGCCTCGCCACAGCCCTTCACACCCAGCGGGTTATGGGTGCACGGCGTCTGACAGGAATGGTCCACATCAAACATCGGAAGATCATCGGCACGCGGCATCGCGTAATCCATATAAGATCCGCTCAGCAACTGACCGTTGTCGTCATAGGCACAGTTTTCCAACAGCGCCTGACCGATCCCTTGGGCCAAGCCACCATGGACCTGACCGGTCACAATCATCGGGTTGATGATGTTGCCAAAGTCATCGGCGGCGGCAAAGCTTTCGATAGTGACCTTGCCGGTGTCGGGATCCACTTCAACTTCACAGGCATAAGCCCCGGAAGGATAGGTGAAATTCGACGGATCGTAGAACGCCGTTTCTTCCAGGCCCGGCTCAATATCCTCAAGCGGATAATTGTGAGGAACGTAAGCCGCCAGGGTCACATCGCCCCAGGCCACCGACTTGTCAGTGCCCGCGACAGAGAACGCACCATCCTTCAACTCGATGTCACTCTCGGACGCCTCCAACAGGTGCGAGGCGATCTTTTTGGCCTTGTTGATGATCTTTTCGGTCGCCCGCACCATGGCAGAGCCCCCAACAGCGATGGAGCGTGACCCATAGGTCCCCATGCCCATCGGCACTTTGGAGGTGTCGCCATGCACGATCTCGACCATGTTTTCGTCGATGCCGATCATCTCGGCCACGACCTGGGCAAAAGACGTCTCATGGCCTTGACCGTGAGAATGCGAACCGGTCATTACAACCAGACCGCCAGTGGCATTCACCCGCACTGTCGCGCTTTCATAAAGGCCCGCGCGCGCGCCCAACTGCCCTACAAGGTTCGACGGCGCGATGCCACAAGCCTCAATATAACAGTTCACGCCAACACCGCGCAGCTTGCCGTTGGCCTCGGACGCCTTGCGCCGCGCCTCGAACCCGGAAAGGTCGATCATCTCTTCGAGCTTGTCCATCGTTGCGTGATAGTCACCGGTGTCGTATTCGACCGCCACAGGCGTGGCATAGGGGAATTCGGTGATGAAGTTCTGGCGGCGCAAAGCGATGGGATCAACGCCCAGCTCACGCGCGGCCTTGTCCACCACCCGCTCCAACTGGAATGTCGCCTCCGGCCGGCCTGCGCCGCGATAGGCATCCACGGGCACCGTGTTGGTAAACACCGCTTTGACGTTCACATAGATCAGCGGGGTCTTGTAGTTGCCAGCCATCAGCGTGCCGTGCAGCCATGTGGGCACTGACGGCGCAAAGGTCGACAGGTAGGCCCCCATATTCGCATGGGTGTCGGTGCGCAGCGCGGTAAAGTTGTTGTCCGTGTCCAGCGCCAGTTCGATCTTGGTCACGTGGTCGCGACCATGGGCGTCCGACATGAACGCCTCGGTCCGCGACGAGGTCCATTTGACAGGGCGGTTACAGGCCTTGGCTGCAAAGGTCACAAACGCCTCTTCCTGATAGTGGAAGATTTTCGTGCCGAAACCTCCGCCCACATCCGGGGCCACAACGCGCAATTTGTGCTCGGGGATCCCCAACACGAATGCGCCCATGAGCAGGCGGATAACGTGGGGGTTCTGCGAAGTCGTGAACAGCGTATGCTCGTCCGTGCCGCGGGAATAGTCGCCCACGGCAACGCGGGGCTCCATCGGGTTTGCAACCAGACGGTTGTTGACCAGTTCGAGCGACGTGACGTGTGCGGCCTCTTCAAAGGCCTTGTTCACCGCGTCCTTGTTTTCCTCAACAAAGCCCCAGTCATAGCACAGGTTGCTAGTCAGATCGTCATGGACTTTGGGCGCGCCATCGGCCAGCGCGGCCTTCATATCAACCACGGCGGGCAGCTCGGCAATATCCACATTGATCGTCTCGGCGGCGTCGCGGGCCTGCTCAAGCGTTTCGGCCACAACGGCAGCGATGGGTTCGCCCACATGGCGCACTTTGCCTTGGGCCAGCACCGGGTGCGCAGGCTCTTGCATGACTTCACCATGCTTGTCGGTGACCTGCCAACCGCAAGGGATTGAACCGACACCCTCGAAATCCGCGCCAGTGAACACTTTGACCACACCGGGCATGGCCTCGGCAGCGCTGGTGTCTACCGCATTGAGCGTCCCGTGGGCCACGTCCGAGCGCAGGAAAAACACATGTGCCTGCCCGTGAATGTCGATGTCGTCCGTATAGTTGCCGACCCCTGTCAGAAACCTTACGTCCTCGCGCCGCTTGCTGCTGGCGCCGATGCCTCCGTCTTTTGGCATGTCATTCCTCCCTGAAATCTGTGTGCCCCTGCGGGCCGCTCATTCGTTTTGTTCTTGATGCTCTAGTCTGCGTCCCAATAGCCCTGAAGAAGGTCACGTGTGGCAAAGCGCTGCTTTTCGGTGCCCGACCCGTGAATGACCATCACGCCCCGCCGTTTGGAGTTCGACGAACTGGTTGGCGCAACACACAAGATGACCACATCCTGATCGCCAGGTTCAAAGTCCCAACCAAAAGTGGTCCAGCCACCGACCTTGACGCTATGCGCGCCAAAGGTGTTCTTGTAGCGGTTCATCACCCGCTCGGCCTTGGCCATGCAGGCGGGCTTGTCGTTGATCAAACCCAGATCAACCGTGGAATAGCCTTCGGCCATTGCGGGGCCCGTCAGGATCAACGCACCAAAGGCACCGATCAAGGCTTTTTTCACCGCGCGCATCATTCGGCTGCGATCGCGCCCACGTCCTGCCCAGAGGCCGCCATGATCGCTTTGATAATATTGTGGTATCCGGTGCAGCGGCAGATGTTGCCTTCGAGGTATTCGCGCACCTCGGTCTCGGATGGTTTCGGGTTGTCCTTGAGCAGGGCCGCCGCCGACATCACCATACCCGGTGTGCAGAACCCGCATTGCAGACCGTGGTGGTCCTGAAACGCCTGCTGGATCACGTTGAGAGAGCCATCAGCATTTGCCTGCCCCTCGATCGTCGCCACTTCCGCGCCGTCGGCTTCTGCCGCCAGCATGGTGCAGGATTTAACCGCGACACCGTCCACATGCACAACGCAGGCCCCGCATTGCGATGTGTCGCAGCCCACATGCGTTCCCGTCAATTTCAGCTGATCGCGCAGGAACGACGACAACAATGTACGCCCTTCCACTTCGCCAGACGCAGCCTTCCCGTTCACAGTCATTGAGACCTGTGCCATGGCATCCTCCCTTTTGGCATTCCAGTTGGCACGAGTTAAACACGGGTCCGGCGACTTGAGAACACTTAATTTCGGCGGCTTTGGGGATTTCGCAAGATCGTGCAACGCTTTAATCTGCGTCGCGCTTGCTCGGGTCACGATGCGCGGGGTCGTGGGCGGGTCGGGATTTCCTTGAGAAGGCCACCGACTCCCATGGCCGAAATGCTGGCTTGTGTCAGGCGCTGGCCACAGATGATCCGCTCCATCACCCAGTCGGCGCCGTTGAGAGCGGGAGAGCGCGCGCAGCCCGGCAATCCGATGACGGGCTTGTCCCCCAACCAGCCGCAGAACAGCAGATTTCCCGGATCAACAGGCATTCCATAGGCGGTGACCGTCCCGCCCGCTGCGCGAAGCGCCTCTGGCCCCACATCACGCGGATCAGAGGTGGCAGAAGCCGTCAGGACAAAGATCACCTCGCCCGGGGCCTCCTTCAGCGCTTGGGCCAAGGGGTCAATGATGTGGTCAACCGCGACCCGCGGGCTGAGGGTCAGGCCCATCCGGTCCAACCGGCCGGTCAGCGCTGCGCGCCCCTTGTCGGACGGCACATCGCCCGCCACCACTGTTTCGATCAGCGTGGCCAAGCCGTAAACCGGGGCCGCGATGCGCAACGCGCCCTGCCCGGCCGCACAGGCATCTGCCAAGGCGGCCCCCGGCACGCCATAGGCGATGATCTTGATCGTGGCGATCATGGTGCGTTCCTCGACCCTGTGAAAGGCGGGGACAGTAGCGATGGTAATCATCGGATCGACCGCGTTCAGCGCATGCACAGCGTTTGTATCCATCTGCAAAACGCCCGGACCCGTCGCATATAGGTTCACACGGCCCGCCCCGGCGGCGGCGATGCGCAGGCCCTGTGCTTCGGGGTCGGGCACCAAGGCCTGGGCCAGCGCTGTCGCGGCGGCGTTTTCCTCGACATCGCCCGGGTCCAGTTGAGCGACTGTAATCATGTCAAGTCCGGCGGCGCGTAAAGCGTCGATATGGCCCGCTTCCAGCACCGTGCCCTTGGCAATTTTGCCACTACTGCCTGTCATCGAATGGGCCAGCGTCGCGCCCAAAGCGCCCGCCACCGGGACGGGGCCAAACCTCATGGAGCTTTCCGCAAGGTCTGGACCATCTGGGCAAGGATCGACACGGCAATCTCTGCCGGGCTCGCCGCCCCGATGTCGAGGCCCACGGGCCCGTTGATCCGGGCGATGTCGTCGTCGGTGAACCCTGCCTCGGCCAATCGTTCCACCCGTTTGGCATGGGTCCGCTTTGATCCCAGCGCCCCGATATAAAAGGCCTTGGATTTCAGGGCCATATGTAGCGCCGGGTCATCCAGTTTCGGATCATGGGTCAACAGGACAAGGGCGGTGCGGGCATCAAGACCCACAGCGTCCAGCGCCTCGTCGGGCCAGTCGTTGATCAAACGTTCACCGGGAAAGCGCGCCTCGGAGCCGAATGCACCGCGCGGGTCGATGATCACCGGATCATAGCCTGCGAGCCGCGCCATCGGCACCAGCGCTTGCGCGATATGCACGGCGCCCACGATGGCCAGCCTGAGCGGTGGGTTGTGAATGGCCACGAATGTCCGGCCATCGGGGTCCACGCCCGTGCGATCACCGGCAAAACGGGCGGCATGGCCATTGGCATCCAGCCGCCGAGTCCAGTCTTCCAAATCAACCACATAAGCCGTCTGTTGGCGTGTGGTGCGGGCGACCACCAGCGCCTCAAGCAAGTCCACGGGCATGGCCGCACCGACAGGTTCGACGAGAATGCGGATTGTCCCGCCACAGGCCAGGCCGACCGCAAAGGCGTCGCCGTCACTCACCCCATATTCCAACAGACGGGGCTTGCCGTCCTCCAGCGCCTCCATCGCCTCGACCACAACCGCGCCCTCGACACATCCGCCCGAGACCGAGCCCATCATCTCGCCCGTCCCCGATACAACGAGTTGTGCGCCGGCCCGACGCGGTGCGCTGCCCCACGTTTCCACAACGGTGGCCAAAGCCGCGCCGACGCCGTCGCGGTGCCAGGCAAGGGCCTGTTCAGGTGCGTTTTCGGTGCTCATAACAAGTGCCTCCGCCAAGCTGACCCGGTGCGGCACACCTGCAAAAGTTGCGCCTGGATCCGGCCAAAGCGTAATCCTCTCAGAACGGGAATGACAAGCCCGGCGACAAGCGCATGGATGCACAGGCCTATTCGCCCCGCTTATGCTTGCACCCGATGCCCCCGCACCCTAAATCTGGATTAACTTTAGCCGGAGACTCCATCCATGCCTATGCAAGCCCAAGAGATCGAAGACCTGATCCGCGAGAGCTTCCCCGACGCACAGATCACGATCACGGACCTGCGGGGCGACGGAAACCACTATGCCGCCGAAGTCATTGACACTTCCTTTGCGGGCATGAACCGGGTCCAACAGCACCGGGCCGTGACCAAAGCGCTCAAGGGCAAGATGGACGGGAGCCACGGCGAACTGCACGCGCTTGCCCTGACGACAAAGGCCCCCTGACCCATGGGCGTACTGGAGCTGCTCACCCGCCCCTTTCGGCGCACCGCCCGCAGGCCATTGGCCGCGCGGCGGCCCGGGCGGGACGAGATGAGACAGGTCCGCACCGTGCCTTTGGGGATGGAAGCAACCGACCTAGGGCTGGTCGACAGAGTGGCCCGCCAGAACGATGCGCTGGAACGGTCAACGCCTGTGGGCAAACGGCGCGCAGACAGCTTTGCCGCACGCGCCAGCACCGACATTGACCCCATGCCCGAAGACGAAACCTATGCCGCGCGCTACCACCGCGCCTATCAAAAGAAAGACATCTGACATGACCGATGCAAGCACCCAGATCACCGAAACCATCAATTCCAATGACGTCGTTCTCTACATGAAAGGCACCAAGTCGATGCCGCAATGCGGCTTTTCCAGCCGTGTGGCAGGTGTGCTCAATTACATGGGCGTAGAATTTGCCGACGTGAACGTGCTGGCGGATGAAGACATCCGCACTGGGATCAAGGAATTCTCGGATTGGCCCACCATCCCCCAGCTTTATGTCAAAGGCGAGTTTGTGGGCGGCTGTGACATCATCACCGAGATGACGCTGTCGGGCGAGTTGGACACACTCTTTGACGAAAACGGCGTGACCTATGACAAGGATGCCGCCGAAAAGATCCGCGAAGCCAACGGTTAATGCCAAGCGGCGGGCGCACCAATAGGTGCGCCTTACGGGGATGATTGCATCCTTGGGAAAACCAGACCAACAGACCGTGCTGCCCCGTAAGGCGTAGGTGTCCTACGCCATTCGACGCTCTAACCTGCCTTTTCCTCGACATCCGCGGCGAGCGCTTCGGCCCGTGCCGCCAATTCAGCCAGCGTTTCGTGCACCGCGCGGGGCACGACGGGCACCTCGATCCGCTCTGGCTCGGGCGCGCCCATGGTGCGCAGGCCTTCCAATTCGGCCTCGCGTTCTTCCAATTGCGCCTGCACCTCGGCCACCTTGTCCTCAAAGCTTGCCGTCTTGTCGGCCAGCATCAGACCCGCCATCAGCAGCATCCGCGCCTCGGGCATCCGCCCCACCTGGTCCGACAGCACTTGGGCCTCGTCATCCAGCATCTTGGCGGCGGTGTGCAGATAATGCTCCTCGCCCTCCTGACAGGCGACGGAAAACTGGCGGCCACCGATGGATATTGTTACTTCAGGCATCTGAGTTCTCCCCCTCTGCCGCGTCCACTTGATCCAAGAGCGGCGTCAGCGCGCCGATAATGCTGCTGGCTTCGGCCACATCCGCGGCCCGGGCCGCGCGCAAGGCCTCAAGCTCGGCCATCATCGCCTTGTTGATCAAATGGGGCTCGCCCACGCCTTCTTCATTTGCGGTACGCAGGGCGGCGTTGGACTGACGCAACTGGTCATTGGCCTTGCGCAGCCGCTGCAACTCTAGATCAAGGTCCGTCATCCGGGCCTCCGCCACACTGGCGCTTGCCTTGGCGTCAGCTACCGCAGCCTCATACCGCTCTTTCAGAGCGCGCAACCGTTCAGTCAGTTGTGCATTGGCCAGCTTTTCATCCTCAAGCGCGCTTTCAAGGGCTGCGCTGTCGGCGCCACCGCTCTGCGCCAGCCCGCCGACGCCGGTCGCGATCCGGTCCATCGCGGCGGTGATCCGCCTTTGAAGCTCGTCGATGTCGCTCATGCCCTTGCCCCTCCGCGTGCGCAATCTTGTGCGTGGATGTCGCCCGCGCCGCCAAGGCGGACGAATCGCATTCCCACTATGATTGAACGCAAGTCTAGCCAAAGGATTTCCAAAATGCGCCCCCCTTTGCGATCAACCACTTGGCGGGCGGCGTTGAAGTGCCGAGATCAGAGCGCATCGTCGCCCCTGTCCAGATCACCTTGATCTTTGGGCCTTGCCTGATATTGAGCCTCAAATCGTTTTGCCCAAAGGACGCACCCACGTGGATCTGACAGCCCTTCGTACCGCCCATCCTGACCACTGGTCCAAGGCCACCGCCATTCGAGCATTGACGCTGGACGCGGTCGCGGCGGCCAATTCCGGCCATTCCGGTATGCCCATGGGCATGGCGGACGTGGCAACCGTGCTTTTTGAAAAGCATCTGAAATTTGACGCCTCCGCCCCCAACTGGCCTGACCGCGACCGGTTCATCCTGTCGGCGGGCCATGGCTCCATGCTGCTCTATTCCCTGCTGCACCTGACAGGTTACGAGGACATGACCCTGGAGCAGATCAAGAACTTCCGCCAATGGGGCGCGATTACGGCCGGTCATCCCGAATATGGCCACGCGGGCGGGATTGAGACAACCACCGGCCCTCTGGGTCAGGGCATCGCCAATTCGGTCGGATTTGCCATGGCCGAAGAAATCCTGCGCGCCCAATACGGCAAGAAGATCGTTGATCACTATACCTATGTCATCGCAGGCGATGGCTGCCTCATGGAAGGGGTCAGCCAAGAGGCGATTACACTGGCGGGCCGTCATCAGCTCGGCAAGCTGATCGTGTTCTGGGACAACAACAACATCACCATCGATGGCCCCGTGACCCTGTCGGATACCACCGATCAGCCGCAGCGTTTCAAATCCGCAGGCTGGGCGGTGATCGAGATCGACGGCCACGACCCTGACGCCATTGACGCCGCCATCACCAAGGCCAAGAGCCAGGGCAAGCCAACGATGATCGCTTGCAAGACCCACATCGCGCTGGGTCACGCGGCACAGGACACGTCCAAAGGCCACGGCGCTTTGACCGATGCCGACCAGATGGCCGCCGCCAAGGAAGCCTACGGTTGGACCACAGGGCCCTTCGATGTGCCTAATGACGTGAAATCGGCATGGGAGGCCATCGGCGCCCGCGGCGCCTCCGAGCGGGAGGCGTGGGAAGCCCGCTTTGCCTCCGTTTCCGGCAACAAGCAGAACAACTTCAACCGGGCCATGGCCCGAGACGTGCCCAAAAAGCTCAGCGCCACCGTCAAGGCGTTCAAGAAACAGATGTCCGAAGCGGCCCCCAAGCTGGCAACACGGGCAGCGTCCGAAAAGGCGCTTGAGGTCTTGAACCCGGTCATGCCCGAAACCGTGGGCGGGTCGGCGGACCTGACCGGCTCCAACAACACCAAGACCTCTGATCTGGGTGTCTTTGACATCGACAATCGTGGCGGGCGCTATGTCTATTGGGGCGTGCGCGAGCATGGGATGGCCGCGGCCATGAACGGCATGGCCCTGCACGGCGGCATTCGCCCCTATGGCGGCACGTTCATGTGTTTCACCGATTATGCGCGCCCCGCGATGCGGCTCGCGGCACTGATGAAAATCCCCACGACCTTTGTCATGACCCACGACAGCATAGGTCTGGGCGAAGACGGCCCGACCCACCAGCCGGTCGAGCATCTGGCAATCAGCCGCGCCACCCCCAACACGCATGTGTACCGTCCCGCCGACGCGGTGGAGACGGCAGAGGCCTGGGAACTGGCGCTGTCGTCAAAAGAGACGCCCTCGGTCCTGTCGCTGACCCGTCAGGGGCTGCCCACCGTGCGGACGGAACATAAGCTCAAGAACCTGACGGCCCAAGGGGCTTATGTGCTGGCCGAAGCCGAAGGCAAGCGTCAGGCGCTGCTGATGGCCACAGGCTCTGAAGTATCAATTGCGCTGGCCGCCCGCGACATCCTGCAAGAGGCCGGGATCGGCACACGCGTTGTGTCCATGCCCTGCTGGGAGTTGTTCGAGGAACAGGACGAGGCTTACCGCCGCCGCGTGCTGCCTGCGGGTCCCGTCCGGGTTGCGGTCGAGGCAGGCATCCGCTTTGGCTGGGATCGTTGGCTTTATGGCGAACGGGGCCGCCGCGAAAAAGGTGCCTTTGTCGGCATGCACGACTTTGGGGCCTCTGCGCCAGCCAATGTGCTGTTCGAGAAATACGAGATCACACCCGAGGCGATCGTCGCCAAGGTCAAAGAGATGCTTTAAACCAGCTCTGGCGCGGTCTCTGCCCAGGGATCGCGCCAATGCGCCAGACCGAGCGCCGCAATATCCTGCGCGCCCAGGGGTTTGTCGCCCGGCACGATGATCGGCCCCAGCGCCGTCTCAAGGCGCAAGGGTCTGCTGCGCCGCCCTCCAACGTCCAAGGTGGGACGCAACGCACCATCCCAACCACCAAGTGTACGATCCATCGCCGGTCTTGCGGGCGTGCTGCCTTGCGCGGGGTCAAAAACCTGCGCGACGCCGACACCGTCAAGCAACCCCTTTTTGCCCCGGTAGGCATGCGGGAACCCTACCGCATCGCTGACCATTCCTTCGATGTTCACGCCGGACCACTCCAACCCTTTGAAGGGATGTCGCTGTTTTGCGGCGGATTGCGGATGCCACTGCGGCAGCATGCCCATAAGCGAAAACGCGTCGTGCAGTTGCGCCGTCTCGCCCCGCTTCACATAAGACGTGCGCATCAGCATCGAATTGTAGAGACACCAGAAACCGGCGCGCGCTTGCGGCTCCTTGCCCGTTTCGGGTTTGAACAGTTTCAGGAATTTGCCGCCCTGCGGGTTCTGCCCATCATCGCCATTGGCCTTGATCAAGCCCGGGCGGTGATCGTTCAAGAGCCAGTTGCCGACGATAAACAGGTCGCGCGAGGCGACCTGATCCACCGAGATGACGCCATGTACCCCGTAAAATCGGTTATTGAAGACGCGCCAGTTCTGCGCGCCCTTTTCAGGCTCAACAGCGTTGTCACGGATAAAGGAAAAGTGGTTGTCATAGATCGCCACATCGCGATTGCGGGCCACCTCTGGCCCATCAGCACCATAGGCGATGTGGTCTGGACCGGGGCGCATATCCAGACGGATCGCATTAAAGGCGTGGCGAATGTCACAGCCGCGCACGACGATCTGCCCTTGCACGTCAAAGCTGCCCAGAAAGGCCCCGTTGAAATAGCTCGCGTCAAAGCTCTTGGATTGCCCTTTGACCTCGGCCCAACTGACCACCCCGCGCCACATGTGGAAATCAGGGTCTTGCACCCAACTGCACCCTTCAATCGTCATGTGATGCGTCGGGCGGTCGGGCCGTTGACGGGCATAGATGAAAAAACGCCCACCCACCGCGTGGCAGTCACGCACTGTGACATGACGGACCGAACGCATATATATCGCAGTAGGCCAGGCATTTTCAAAATTCAGCCCATCCAGCACAATATGATCCACAAAGAACATCCGGATCACCGCGAAATCGCCGTCCAGCGGCTTCATCCCACCATGACGACCATCGTCGCGGTGGCGCCCCCCGTCGAGCATCGCAATGCCGTCTTTGGGGCCGCGAATGATGATGGGCTGTTCTGCGGTGCCGGACACGGTGATTGTGACCGGTTGGTGATATTCCCCCGGCATCAATTCGATCACGTCACCGGGGCGGGCGCGGTTGATCGCCGTTTGCAGATCAAAGGCCCAGACCGTTTCAAAAGCCTGTGCCTCTGCATCCCCGACAACTTCGATCACCCTGCGCTGGTAAGGACGGGTCGTGGGGGCGGCGTAATGTGTTGTCATTGCAAAAACCTTGGACCAATCGCCCAAAGCCTAGCGGCAACCATGGGATGAAATCCACAGTTTTTGCCGCCCTGCCTTTTTGTGCGCACCGCCCCTGTCAGACCGCCTTGGGTGCGACTGCGCGCCAGACTGGCGTGATAACCCTTTCGCCCAGAGGGATCAGAACAAAGCCCAAGGCCAGCCCGAGGATGCCGTCAATCGTGGCTTTGGTCGCCCATTCCACAAAGCCCGATCCGTTGCCCACAGCTTTGCCAATGCCGTAAACCACGTCTTCGGGCCAATGCCAGCCGGTTTCGGCCAACCCATGCAGGATAATCGAGCCACCAACCCAAAGCATGGCGGCGGTGCCGATGATGGTCAGCAGTTTGAGAAATCCGGGCATGACCTTGACGATGCCACGACCCAAGGCGCGAGTGGGGCTCAACCGGCCATTGGCGGCCATCGCCATGCCCACATCGTCTGCCTTCACGATGATCGCGACCGACCCATAGACGGCCACGGTGATCATGATGGCCACGGCAGCCAGTGTTGCGGCCTCCATCCAGATATTGCTTTCCGGGATGGCAGCCAGCGAGATCGTCATGATCTCAGCCGAGAGGATAAAGTCGGTCTTGATCGCCCCTTGGGCCTTCTGCTCTTCAAGATGTGCGGGGTCTTCAATGGTGTCGGCTTTGCCCTCGTAATCCTCGTGACCGTGGCCCCAGCCCAGCACATGCGCCACTTTTTCAGCGCCCTCAAAGCACAAATAGGCGCCGCCCAACATCAACAGGATGGGGATTGCCCAAGGGGCGAATGAGGCCAGCAAGAGACCCACCGGCAGAAGATAGAGCAGCTTGTTCTTGAACGAGCCTTTGGCAATGCGCCAGATGATTGGCAATTCACGTTCGGCGGCAAAGCCTTGAACATATTTCGGCGTAACCGCAGCATCGTCGATCACCGCACCCGCCGCCTTGGACCCCGCCTTGGCCGCCTGCCCGATCACGTCATCGACTGACGCAGCCGCCACTTTGGCGATTCCCGCGACGTCATCCAACAGGGCCAATAATCCACTCATCACGCATTCTCCGTTTGGTCATCTAACGTTAGCGCATAACATCGGTTCCGCCACCTGCAAACTGTTAGCGCGAACTGAGGACGCATTGCCACGTTTATCGCTAACACGCTGATTTTCTGCGGTAATCAGGCTTTCCCGGTTGGGCCACCCCGGCTATCACCGCATTCAACAGTACACAATGCGTTGCAGATGGGACCAAGAGCATGACGATCAGAGTTGGTATCAACGGGTTTGGACGCATCGGGCGGTGCACGCTGTCACATATCGCAACCTCGCTGCGCAACGACATTGATGTGGTCGCGGTAAATGCTACGGGCCCGCTGGAGACGGCGGCACATTTGATGAAATACGACTCGATCCACGGTCGGTTTCCAAATGAGATCAAGGTTAGCAATGACACGATGGACCTGGGCCGTGGCCCGATCCGCATGATGTCGACCTATGACATGAACGAGCTGGACTGGGACGGCGTCGATGTGGTTCTGGAATGCACCGGCAAGTTTAACGATGGCACCAAAGCCGCTGTCCACCTTGAACGGGGTGCGAAAAAGGTGCTGTTGTCCGCGCCGGGCAAGAACGTGGACAAAACCATCGTCTTTGGCGTGAATGACGACCTGCTGGCCGCGAACGACCGGATGATTTCCAACGGGTCTTGCACCACGAACTGCCTGGCCCCTCTGGCCAAGGTGCTGAGCGAAACAGTGGGGATCGAGCATGGCATCATGACCACGATCCACAGCTACACAGGTGATCAACCGACCCTGGACCGTCGCCACGATGACCTCTACCGCGCGCGCGCAGCCGCCATGGCGATGATCCCCACCTCGACCGGGGCGGCCAAAGCCCTGGGCGAAGTACTGCCGGAACTGGCGGGTAAGTTGGACGGCACGGCGATGCGGGTGCCCACGCCGAACGTCTCTGCCGTGGACCTCACATTCGAGGCCAGCCGCGATGTCACCGCAGAAGAAGTCAACGCGGCCGTCGAAGAGGCCGCACGCGGCCCCATTGGTCGGGTCTTGGCCTATGACGCAGAACAGAAAGTTTCGGTTGATTTCAACCACACCGAATTCTCGTCGATCTTTGCCCCCGACCAGACCAAAGTGGTGGGCAAACGGCTGGTCCGTGTGCTGGCGTGGTACGACAACGAATGGGCATTCTCTGTCCGCATGGCGGATGTCGCGGCGGCCATGGGGCGGCTCGTCTAAAACCGGCCAAAGACTTGCAAGCATAAGGTGGGGCTGTCACAACGGCCCTGCCCTTTTTTGTTCAAGCACGGGATCTGATGACAAATCGCAGCGCTTTCATTCTTGGCCTGATCCTTGTGATCGCAATAACGGTCGATGTGAGGCTCTACGGCTCTGACCACGTGATCTTTCTGGGGAAAAAACTCACTGAATTGTTGGAATGGCTCGCCTTCTGGCGCTGATGTCGCAGGGTTGCAGCGGTTGACACCTCCGCCAAAATCGAGTTGTTAGCGTTAACAGCAATGGGCGGTCACAAGGTGACGCCCCTGTCGTCGTTTTGAGCGACAGTCCAACACCAGATGTGAGGGATATCATGGCCATCAAAGTCGCGATTAATGGATTTGGCCGGATCGGCCGCAATGTGCTGCGCGCCATCATCGAAAGCGGTCGCACCGATATCGAAGTCGTCGCCATCAACGATCTCGGCCCGGTCGAGACTAACGCGCACCTGCTGCAATACGATTCCGTTCATGGGCGTTTTCCGGTGCAAGTGACCACGACCGCTGACAGCATCGACGTGGGCCGTGGGCCTATGCAAGTGACCGCGATACGCAACCCTGCGGACCTGCCTTGGGCCGATGTGGATATCGTGCTGGAATGTACAGGTATCTTTACTTCGAAAGAGGCGTGCCAGGCGCATCTTGAAAATGGTTCTAGCCGCGTTCTGATCTCTGCCCCAGGCAAGAACGCCGACAAAACAATCGTCTACGGTGTAAACCATGACCAGTTGACAGCTGAGGATGTCATCGTCTCGAACGCGTCCTGCACAACCAACTGTCTGACGCCCGTGGCCAAGGTTCTGCATGATCAGTTCGGGATCAAACGCGGCTTCATGACCACGGTGCACAGCTATACCGGCGACCAGCCGACCCTCGACACGATGCACAGCGACCTCTACCGCGCGCGTGCGGCAGCCCTGTCGATGATCCCAACCTCGACAGGTGCGGCCAAGGCCGTGGGGCTTGTGATGCCCGAACTGAATGGCAAGCTGGACGGTGTGGCCATCCGCGTGCCGACGCCAAACGTGTCCTGCGTCGACCTGACGGTCGAACTGAATGGTGACATTACAGTCGAGCAGATCAATGCCGCGATGAGTTCGGCCGCCGCCTCTGGCCCGCTCAAGGGTATTTTGGGTGTGACAGATGCGAAACTGGTCAGCATGGACTTCAACCATGATCCGCATTCTTCGATCTTTGCCACAGACCAGACCAAGGTCATGGACGGCAATCTGGTGCGTATCCTGACCTGGTATGACAACGAATGGGGCTTTTCCAACCGGATGGCAGATACGGCCGTTGAGATGGGCAAGTACCTTTAACGTCAGACAAACTGGAACGAACAAAAGGGAGCGTTTGAGACGCTCCCTTTTGCGTTAGGCAGGATCCGTAAGACGCTTTACCCGAATACTTTTTTGATTTCGCTGTTGACCAGCGGTGTGACGAATTTACTGATGTCACCGCCCAAGCGCGCTATTTCCTTGACCAGTTTGGACGCGATGGCCTGATGTTCGGCCTCTGCCATCAGGAACACGGTTTCGATGGTGTCGTCCAACTGCCGATTCATTCCCACCATCTGGAACTCGTATTCAAAGTCCGCAACAGCGCGCAGACCGCGAAAGATCAGGTTCGCTCCTACATCGCGGGCGCAATCGATCAACAGATTCTCGAACGGATGCACCACAATCTCGGTGCCCGTTTGTTCTGATAGCTTGGCGCATTCCGCCTCAATCATCGCAACGCGTTGTTCCAACGAAAACAGCGGACCTTTGTCGCGGTTGATTGCCACGCCGATAACCAAACGGTCCACCATGGGGCTGGCGCGCCTGATGATGTCGATATGACCCAGCGTGATGGGATCGAATGTGCCAGGGTATAGGCCAATGCGCATGGGCGGCTCCGTCTTTAGTCGTCGCGCCAATGCAGCACTTCAAACCGTGAATTGCAAGCAGGCTTAGTGGCCCATGATCATGCCCTGCAAGGCATCCTTTTCCATGGCCAACTGTGAAAGCCGTGCCTTAACAACGTCGCCCAAGGTGATGAGACCAATGAGTTTTCCACCTTCGACCACTGGCATGTGACGAAACCGACCATCCGTCATCTGCTGCAACACACCATCCGCGCTATCCTCGCGGGTGCAGGTCACCAGCTTTTTTGTCATGAAGGCCTCGACAGGCTGTGACAGGATCGCGCCACCCTGCTTGGCCAGCACGCGAACGATATCCCTTTCTGACAGGATTCCGTCAGCGGATTGCCCATCCGATGACACCACGACCGTCCCGATTTTGCGTTCTGCCAAGATCGCCGCCGCCTCAGACACCAAAGCGCCCGGAGATACGGTAACCACTGCGTCACTCGATTTTGACTTGAGAATCTGGTGGACCAGCATGGGGGGCTCCTTCGACTAACACTGTATCGCTCTAGCGTCGGCCCGTGACGGCCCATCTGTCAAGTGTATGCTTTGCGGAGGCATGTTGAGAAGCGAAGGCATGCTGAGCGAAACAAGGGACATGGAAAATCTTCATCTATCACCTTCACTATACCCCTCAACGCACTGTAATATATTTATTTTTTGTATTTTTGTTGGGATCATATCTGCTCCAGCCGTGCGACTTCGGCGCGGATCCCTTGGCTGAGCAAGTCTGCAAATCGGGTCAGTGTATTGTGGTTTCGGTCGGCGGCATGGCGGATGAGATAAAAGCTGCGCTTGAGCGAAAACGTGTTTTGCAGCACGCGGCGCACCTCTGGTGCGGCTGAAAGGGCAAAATCATGCACGACACCGACGCCACCGCCTTGCCGCAAAAGATTTAGCTGGACCGACACCGAATTTGACGCAAGCGCGATCCGCTGCACCCCGGCATCGGCCAGATAATCCAATTCACGATCAAAAATCATATCGGCAATATACCCGACGATCCGATGCCGCCGCAGATCAGAAATTTGTGAAAGCTCTGGAGCCGTCGCTAGATATCCCTCACTGGCGGCGAAATGCAGTTGATAGTCGGTGATCCGCTGCACCGTCAGACGCCCGGCGGTGGGCGCACTGACCCCGATCGCCATGTCCGCCTCGCGCCGCGACAGGTTGAACACCCGAGGTAAAGCGACGATCTGAATGTCCAGTCCGGGATGCTGGTCGGTGAGTGCTGCACAGACCTGGGGTAAAAGGTAATTGGCGCAGCCATCTGGTGCACCCAATCGGATCTGACCAGTGAGGGCCACCGATTGGGGCCCCTCTGTTGTGGCGGCTCGGCGAGCGGAGACGCCCTCCGCTGCCGCACGAATCGCATCTTCAACTGCTTCAGCCTTGATCATCAGGCGCTGGCCCGCATCGGTCATGGCATAGCCCTGCGGGGACTTCAGAAACAGTGAGACGCCCAATTGCGCCTCTAGCCGCGCGATACGGCGGCCCAGTGTCGCCGCGTCCAAGCGGACTGTGGCACTTGCGCCAGAGAGCGTTTCGGCGCGCGCCACGGCCAGAAAGAGCCTCAGGTCATCCCAATGTGTTTGCAAAGTTGATCACCTCTGTTTGCAAAGTCAAATTTGCCTTTGCAAAGCCACAAGCATCTGTTTGCAAAGTTTCTCAGCATGTCATCTTGCGTTTTTGCAAAATGATTTTGTCCAAATGCCTCTTTTACACCGTATTTTGCAAGACTATCCTGCGCCAAATGACGGTGCGCGCGGAATGACCCGAGCGCGTCGTTTCGTTGCACGTAAAGCGCGATGCCACATGCGACACACCAATAGGCCGCGCGGCTAAAGGAGACGACAATGCAAGAGCTCAGCCACTACATCAACGGTGCCCATGTCAAAGGCACCTCTGGCCGATTTGCCGACGTGATGAACCCCGCCACGGGCGAAGTTCAAGCGCGTGTTCCGCTGGCAAGCGCAGACGAGCTGGACCAGGCCGTTCAAATCGCTGCCGCTGCACAGCCCGCCTGGGCCGCCGTGAACCCACAACGCCGCGCCCGCGTGATGATGAAATTTGTCGATCTGCTGAACCGCGACATGGACAAACTTGCCGAAGCCCTGAGCCGCGAACATGGCAAGACCCTGCCCGATGCGGCAGGCGATGTGCAGCGTGGCCTGGAAGTAGTGGAATACTGCATCGGCGCGCCGCACCTGTTGAAAGGCGAGTACACCGACAGCGCCGGCCCCGGCATCGACATGTATTCCATGCGCCAGGCTCTTGGCGTCACCGCAGGCATCACGCCCTTCAACTTCCCCGCTATGATCCCGATGTGGATGTTTGCGCCCGCCATCGCTTGCGGCAACGCGTTTATCCTCAAGCCTTCGGAACGCGACCCATCCGTACCTCTGATACTGGCCGAACTTATGGAAGAAGCGGGCCTGCCCAAAGGCATCCTGCAAGTCGTGAACGGCGATAAAGAGGCCGTCGACGCGATCCTGCATCACGATGTGATACAATCCATCGGCTTTGTCGGATCGACGCCCATCGCCGAATACATCTATGGCACCGGCTGTGCGAACGGCAAACGCGTGCAGTGTTTTGGCGGCGCGAAGAACCACATGATCATCATGCCCGATGCCGACCTAGATCAGGCCGCTGATGCCTTGATCGGCGCCGGATACGGGGCCGCGGGCGAACGCTGCATGGCGATTTCCGTCGCTGTCCCCGTAGGCGACGAGACAGCCGACAAGCTGATTGAAAAGCTGGTACCGCGCATCGAAAAGCTGAAAGTCGGGCCCTACACCTCGGGCAATGACGTGGATTACGGGCCCGTCGTGACGGCGGCGGCCAAGTCCAATATCGAACGGCTCGTCCAGACCGGCATCGACCAGGGTGCGAAGCTTGTGGTCGATGGGCGAGACTTCAAGTTGCAGGGCTATGAGGACGGATTCTTTGTCGGGCCGCACCTTTTTGATCACGCGACCAAGGACATGGACATCTATACCCAGGAAATTTTTGGCCCGGTTCTGACGCAAGTGCGCGCCCAAACCTACGAAGAAGCGATTGGCCTGGCCATGGACCACGAATACGGCAACGGCACCGCGATCTTTACCCGCGACGGCGACACCGCGCGTGACTTTGCCAACCGGATCAACATCGGCATGGTGGGCATCAACGTGCCGATCCCCGTGCCACTGGCCTATCATACCTTTGGCGGTTGGAAGAAATCAGTCTTTGGCGACCTGAACCAGCACGGACCAGATGCGTTCAAGTTCTACACGCGGACCAAAACAGTGACTGCGCGCTGGCCCTCTGGCATCAAAGAAGGCGGCGAATTTTCGATCCCCGTGATGGAATAATGCCTGTAAGTTTCAACATTCTGGCGGAGCGCGGCCTTGTCGTGGTCCGCTATGATGGTTTTGCGGCGATCAGTGATACGCTGGGCGCTTCCAAGGCCTATGTGGCGCACCCGGACTATGCGCCGGGCCAAAAACAGCTGGTCGATTTGTCGTCTATCACAGGCTACGAAAAGGACTACGCTCGTTTCATGATGATGCAGGCGGCCAAAGCGGGCCGCTTTGCCCAGTCGGGGGCGCAAACCCTTGTGGTCTATGTCGCCGCAACGCCGATTGCGCAGGAGATGGCGACGCTGTTCGTCAAAAGCTGGGATGATGTGCACGCGGTCGTGCCGTTGATTCAGTATTCGCAGGCGGACGCTCTGGCCATGCTTGGTGAACCTGAAACGTCCATCCGTGACCTTTTGCGATCCGTGGATGGATCCGCACTGCACTAGGGTTTACCCCGACAAGAAACGAGCCGCGTCCTTGATTTGTAGCGGCGCAAGGCATCAAACCTTGAGCGCTTTTGATCACTGAAATCAATGGTCTTTGAATTCGACGGCGGGCCGTTGGTTGCCTGCATCTCCCCTCCAAACCCCGTATTCTGAAACAACGCTCCTGCATTGTCTTCACTGGGCAACAACCGCACTGAGCTGACCGATTCGTTGAGCAGCTGCATCGCCTTGGCATCAGCACAATCGCCGGGCCGCAAATTCGGATAGCCACCGCTGAAATTCGTGTCGCGAGGCAGAATCCAAGTCCCCTCGATCACCTTGCAGGACGACACTTTGTCGTTGAAGCCAATGTCCTTAAAATGGCGGCGGTCTTTGTGAGATTCCGCATTTGGTCGGGGCGGTCCGTGGGCCCATAATTGTCATCTTTGTATCGTTCAATCGTTCTCATGGGCATTCAAATCTCCAAGTGTAAAAAGGCGGCAACTATGAGTGGATGCAGTGCGCTGAACCTAGGCATGCACACCTGAAACGATAGTTTAGGGATATCCTGACCTGTACTTTGAGGGGGCGACAGGGTTGCATTTCGCGCCCGCGCGGCGCAATAATTTAACGACCGTTCATTTAAGCCGGGAGGGGACGATGGACTTTGCGTTGACCGAAGAGCAGATCGCAATTTTCGATATGGCTCATAGTTTTGGCCAGACCGAGATCGCACCCTTTGCTCGCGATTGGGAAGCCGCTGGCACTATCCCGAAAGAGCTGTGGCCCAAGGTTGGCGAGTTGGGTTTTGCCTCGCTTTATGTATCTGAGGATGCGGGTGGTGCAGGCCTGTCGCGGCTGGACGCCACGCTGGTGTTCGAGGCGCTGTCGATGGCCTGCCCCTCTGTTGCGGCGTTCCTATCGATTCACAATATGTGCGCCAAGATGCTCTACAGCTTTGCCTCAGACGACCTGAAGGCGCGGATCATGCCTGATGTTCTGAGTATGAACACCGTGCTCAGCTATTGCCTGACCGAACCCGGCTCAGGCTCTGACGCGGCGGCCTTACGCACCCGGGCGGACCGCGCGAACGAAGGATACACCCTGAACGGGACCAAGGCATTTATCTCGGGCGGTGGATATTCAGATGCTTATGTCTGCATGGTCCGCACCGGGGCGGATGGCCCCAAAGGTGTCTCCACCGTCTATGTCGAGGACGGCACCGACGGGCTGTCCTTTGGCGGATTGGAGGATAAAATGGGCTGGCGCAGCCAACCCACGGCTCAAGTTCAGTTTGACAATTGCAACATTCCGAGCGGAAATCTTGTGGGCGAAGAGGGTCAGGGTTTCACATATGCGATGAAAGGCCTTGATGGCGGCCGTTTGAACATCGCTGCCTGTTCGCTGGGTGCGGCCCAGACCGCCATCAACGCGACGCTGGCCTATATGGGCGAGCGCAAGGCCTTTGGCCAACCGATCGACCAGTTCCAGGGGCTGCAATGGCGGCTGGCCGATATGGAGATCGAATTGCAAGCCGCCCGCACCTTCCTGCGCCAGGCCGCGTGGAAGCTGGACAACGGCGCACCGGATGCGACGAAGTTCTGCGCCATGGCCAAGAAATTCGTGACCGAGGCCGGGTCACGCGTCGTCGACCAATGCCTGCAACTGCACGGCGGGTATGGGTATCTGGCGGATTACGGCATCGAAAAGCTGGTGCGCGATTTGCGCGTTCACCAGATCCTTGAGGGTACAAACGAAATCATGCGGGTGATCGTGGCCCGAGATATGCTAAAGAACCGATGACCGACATTTCCATCCGCATCACCGGGCGCGCGGGCCGGATCACCTTGCAACGGCCTCAGGCGCTGAACGCGATGACCTACGAGATGTGCCTGGCGATTGAGGCGGCTTTGGACGCGTGGCGCTCAGATCCTGCCGTGACGCTTGTTGTACTGGACGCCGCGGGGGATCGCGCCTTTTGTTCAGGCGGCGATATTGCCGAGTTGTATGCAACGGGAACGAAAGGCAATTACGCCTATGGCCAAAAGTTCTGGGCCGACGAATACCGTCTGAACCACAAGATTTTTCACTATCCCAAACCGGTTGTCAGCTTCCTACAAGGTTTCACCATGGGGGGTGGCGTCGGCATCGGTTGCCACGGCTCGCACCGGGTGGTCGGCGACAGCAGCCAGATCGCGATGCCGGAATGCGGCATTGGTCTGGTGCCGGATGTAGGAGGTACGTTGATGCTGGCCCTCGCCCCCGGACGGTTGGGCGAATATCTGGGCACCACGGCGGCGCGAATGAATGCAAGCGACGCGATTTTCGCGGGTTTTGCCGACCATTATATCCCCGAAGCAACCTGGCCTGCGCTGATCGCACAGCTTGAAGCAACGGGCGATCCCGGCGTGGTTGAACGTGCGGCCACCGCCCCTGCCCCTGCCCCTGGCCCGCTTGAGGCCGCAATGCCCGACATCGACCGGCATTTTCATGGCGCAGGCTTGGGCGACATCCTGACCACATTGCGCGCTGAGAACAGCGATTTTGCACGTGACACGCTAAAAAAGATGGGACGCAACAGCCCGTTGTCCATGGCCTGCGCCATCGAGACGCTACACAGATTGCGGGGCCCGTCCATCAACCTGGAAAAAGCGCTGGACCTTGAATACCGCTTTACCGCCCGCGCGATGGAGCATGGTGATTTCCTCGAAGGCATCCGTGCTGCTATCATCGATAAGGATCGAGCACCGCATTGGCAATTTTCAGATGCTGTTGTGCCCGCCGCGGCAGTCAGCAAGATGTTGATGCCATTGGGGAAAATGGCGCTGAGATTAGGAGAGACGGGGATGAAGATCGGATTTATCGGGCTGGGGAACATGGGCGCGCCAATGGCCACCAACCTGGCCAAAGCGGGACATAGCGTGACCGGTTATGACGTCGCTGGCACCACCGCTGAGGGCGTGACTATGGCCCCCGATGCCGTCACCGCTGCCGCCGGTCAGGATGTGGTGATCACGATGCTACCCAATGGCGCAATCTTGCGTGCTGTCGCGGCCGAAGTGATCCCCGCCATGGGTACCGGCGCAACTCTGATCGACTGTTCCACCGTGGACGTGGACAGCGCCCGTGCCGTGGCAACCGACGCTAAAGCAGCCGGATTGCTGAGCGTCGATGCCCCCGTCTCTGGCGGGATTGGGGGGGCGGCTGCGGGCACGCTGACCTTCATGGCGGGTGGCTCCGACGCGGCATTTGCAGCAGCGAAGCCCCTTTTTGACATTATGGGACAAAAGGCCGTGCATTGTGGCGAGGCGGGCGCAGGCCAAGCGGCTAAGATCTGCAACAACATGATCCTGGGCGCGACAATGATTGCCACTTGCGAAGCCTTTGCTTTGGCTGACAAATTGGGCCTCGACAGGCAAAAGATGTTCGACGTGGCCAGCACCTCATCTGGCTATAGCTGGTCGATGAATGCTTACTGCCCGGCTCCGGGCGTCGGCCCCGACAGCCCCGCCGACAATGGCTATGCGCCGGGTTTTGCGGCCGAGCTGATGCTCAAGGATCTCGGGCTCAGCCAACAGGCCGCAGAAGCCGTGGATGCGGACACGCCGATGGGCGCACGTGCGCTCGAACTCTATCGTCAGTTTGTCGAAGACGAAGACGGAAAAGGCAAGGATTTCAGTGCTATGCTGCCACGGTTCAGCCGACGTGGGCGCAGCTAAGCCGCCTATTTCCCTTGGGTGATCAGGATCAAGACGACGAACATCGAAGGCACCACGAAGAGCATCGGCACGATGAATGCGGCATAGCCCCACGTCAGAATCGCCAGAAACCACAGCGTGAATATGGTGAACAGAAAGTAGTAGATGTTGTCCTTGTCGCCATACATCACCTCGCGCAGCATGCGGCCCAGGACGGGTATCCGCAAAACGATCCGCTCAAACAGCGAGGGGTAAGTGGTGATCGACATGGTGCTCTCCGCATTGGCTTGAGCACATGTAATATGGTCGCGCCCCATTGGGATGCGACATACTGTACAAAAACGCTCGGATTTCAGGATGTGCCTTATTCGGCGGCCACCTTACGCGCACTCAACATGGATTTCAGGTAGTGCCCCGTGTGGCTTGCGGCCACTTCGGCAACCTGTTCAGGCGTACCCGTCGCCACAACCTGCCCCCCGCCATCGCCACCTTCAGGGCCAATGTCTATGATGTGGTCCGCGGTCTTTACCACGTCCAGATTGTGTTCGATCACGATGACCGAATTGCCCTGATCCACTAGTTCATGCAGCACTTCCAATAGCTTACGTACATCTTCAAAGTGCAAACCAGTGGTCGGCTCATCCAAGATATAGAGCGTGCGACCCGTCGAACGCTTTGAAAGCTCCTTTGACAGTTTGACGCGCTGCGCCTCACCGCCAGATAGGGTTGTCGCCTGCTGGCCCACCTTGATATAGCCGAGGCCCACCCGCATCAGGGCGTCCATCTTTTCGCGAATGCTCGGCACCGCCTGAAAAAAGGTTTGCGCGTCCTCGACTGTCATATCCAGCACATCGGCGATGCTTTTGCCCTTGAACTTAATCTCAAGCGTCTCGCGGTTGTACCGGGCCCCTTTGCAGGTCTCGCACTCGACATAGACATCCGGCAAAAAGTGCATCTCGATCTTGATCACGCCATCGCCCTGGCAGGCCTCACAGCGCCCGCCCTTGACGTTAAAGCTGAAGCGGCCCGGCTTGTAACCCCTTGCTTTTGCTTCGGGCAGACCGGCGAACCAATCACGAATGGGCGTGAACGCACCTGTATATGTCGCGGGGTTCGACCGTGGCGTGCGCCCGATGGGGCGTTGGTCAATGTCGATGACCTTGTCGAGGTGCTCAAGCCCCTTGATCGTCTCGCAGGGGGCGGGCGTTTGCCGGGCACCGTTCAGGCGCATTGAGGCTGTTTTGAACAGCGTCTCGATCGTCAGAGTGGACTTGCCCCCACCTGACACACCCGTGACACAGACAAACTTGCCCAGCGGAAAATCAACCGTCACGTTTTGCAGGTTGTTTCCCGTTGCCTTGACGACTTTGATCGCCTTTTTCTTGCCCTTGCGCCGGGTGGACGGCACTGCAATCTCTCGTGCACCGGTCAGGTATTGCCCGGTCAGCGAGGCGGGATCATTGGCCACATGATCCGGCGTGCCATGGCTGACCACTTGACCGCCATGCACCCCGGCACCCGGGCCGATGTCAAAGACGTAGTCCGCCTCGCGGATCGCTTCCTCATCATGTTCGACCACGATGACGGTGTTCCCCTGATCGCGCAGGTTCTTCAGGGTGCCAAGCAGGCGATCGTTGTCGCGCTGGTGCAGTCCGATAGAGGGCTCGTCGAGCACATAGAGAACGCCGGTCAGGCCTGAGCCGATCTGGCTGGCCAGACGGATGCGCTGGCTCTCGCCTCCACTTAATGTTCCACTTGAACGTGACAGCGTAAGGTATTCCAAACCAACATTATTTAGAAACCCCAGACGTTCGCGAATCTCCTTAAGAATGGCGCGTGCGATTTCGTTCTTTTGCACCGAAAGATGCTCTGGCACGGTGTTGCACCAGTCAAACGCTTCGCGGATCGACATCTCAACGACCTGGCCTGCATGGAGGCCAGCGATCTTGACCGCCAGAGCCTCCGGACGAAGACGATAGCCCCCGCAAGAGCCACAGGGGCGGTTGTTCTGGTACCGCTCAAACTCTTCGCGAATCCAGTTCGAATCTGTCTCGCGATAGCGGCGTTCCATGTTGGGGATCACGCCCTCAAACACACGCGTGACCTGATACACGCGCCCGCCTTCATCATAGCGAAACGGGATTTCCTCATCACCAGAACCGCGCAAGAACACCTCCTTGACCTTTTCCGGCAGGTCCTTCCATTTGGTGTTCTTGTCAAATTCGTAATGCTTGGCGATGGCCTCGATAGTTTGCAGGAAATAAGGTGATTTTCCCTTGCGCCATGGGGCCAGTGCGCCATCGTAAATCTTGAGGTTCTGGTCAGGCACGACGAGGCGCTCGTCGAAAAACAGCTCTTGCCCCAACCCGTCACAGGTCGGGCAAGCCCCGAACGGCGCATTGAAGGAAAACAGACGTGGCTCGATCTCAGGAATGGTGAAGCCACTGACGGGACAGGCGAATTTTTCGGAGAACGTGAAGCGTTCCGGGTCTTCTCCTTCGGGCGCTGCGGTTTCCAGCACGGCAATTCCGTCGGCCAGGTCCAGTGCGGTACGAAGGCTGTCGGCCAACCGCGTTTCCAACCCCTCACGGACCACGATCCGGTCAACCACTACGTCAATGTCATGGCGAAATTTCTTGTCCAGCGTCGGCGCATCGTCCAACTCGTAAAAGGCGCCATCGACCTTGACCCGTTGAAAGCCCTGTTTGCGCAACTCGATGAATTCCTTGCGATATTCACCTTTGCGGTCGCGGATAATCGGCGCCAGCAGATAGGCGCGCGTACCTTCCTCCATCGTCATGATCCGGTCGACCATGTCCTGCACCTGTTGCGCCTCAATGGGCTTTCCGGTCGCGGGCGAATACGGCGTGCCAGCGCGCGCATATAGCAGGCGCATATAGTCATAAATCTCTGTCACTGTGCCGACGGTAGAGCGAGGGTTCTTCGACGTTGTCTTTTGTTCAATCGAGATGGCGGGTGACAGGCCAGAGATGTGGTCCACATCCGGCTTTTGCATCATGTCCAGGAATTGGCGGGCATAGGCACTGAGCGATTCGACATACCGACGCTGCCCTTCGGCATAGATCGTGTCGAAGGCCAGCGACGACTTGCCCGACCCTGAAAGCCCCGTGATCACAACCAGTTGGTCGCGCGGGATATCCACATCAATGGATTTCAGGTTATGCTCGCGCGCGCCGCGCACCTCGATATTCTTAAGCTCGGCCATGTGGCAGTCCCCAACCGTTAACGTTTCTTACATAGGCCAGTGCGCCAGAACAGCCAATGAAAAAGAGAGAACATGTCGTGAACATGCCTTTTCCTGCCATGCGGTGTCAGGAGGCCCTGCGCGCGGCCATCCATGCATGTACGCCAAAGCCGCAGGCAAAAACGGCAATCGCTGTCCAGACCAAACCCGGATAGCCCGCAATGCCCAGCACGGCAAGCAAGACAGGCGTGCCCAGCGTGTTGCCCAAATTGCCGGTTTGCGCGACCGCGCCATAGGCCTGCGCCTGATGTGTCGCGGTGTGGTTCAGTTGCGGCACAGCCGCAAAGCTCGCCCCTTGCACCAGCCCCAAAGCCCCGGCCAGCGCAATACAGGCCACCGGATCGCCGGGCTTGATCATCAACCAGATCAGCGCTGCGATACACAAGGCAAAGCCCCCCTGCACCACCCAAACCGCCGACATATAGCGCAAGGCAAAGACGCCTAGCGTCATGGAGGTCACAATCGACATGAGCGGCATGGCCCCCAGCACCCAGGCCCGCCAGTCAGGCGCGATATAGGGCGGCAAAACCGTCAGAATTGCCAGGAAGCAGAAGGTATAGAACAGCCACCCCGCCCCCGGCGCTGCGATCCGCGGCGAACGGTAGATGGCGATGTGGTCGTTCCAAATCCCGCGGAGCGACAATTGACCCGGCACCTCTTCGGCCAGCGGGTATAGCCAGGCGCCCAGGATAATCGCGAAAACCGCCATCCAGATCGCATGTGCGATGAACAGCGCCGGTATGCCGTAGGCGTCAACCAAAGGCAGACCCAAGGCCACCAGCAGCGTAAAGGCCACGCCAAAGAAGGTGCCCCAAAGCGTCAGGGTAAAGCCGCGATGCCGCTCAGCGCTGAGCTGGGCAATCAGGGTAGGTGTGGCGACAACAATGGCCAGATGCGACATTCCCTCGATCACGCGGGTCAGCAGCATCCAGGGCAACGGTGGTAACAGGGCCTGCACCAGCGACACCCCCGCCCCAATCCACAGCGCCCAGAGCAATGCACGGCGATAGCGGATGCGTGCGACCACCAAACCAGCCACGACACCGAAAAGGATGCCGACCAGCCCGACCAGTGACACGATGAACCCCAGGGCCGTGCCCGCATCCGGATAAACCGCCGAAAGCCGGTCAAAAATGACCGAGACCTTGCCATATTGCCCGGCGGCGCCCAGCCCTGCACCCCAAAGGCACAGGATCAGTGGAAAGGAAGTGCGAGTGACCATGCGGTTGCTTCCCACGGGCCGCGCGCCTGTGCAAGGGTGGTTAGCCTGCGCCGTTGCGCACCACCATGCGCGTCAATTGTCCTTGCTCTTGATAGATCAGCACCCAGACATAGATGCTGCCGTATTGAGCAATGGTATTCATGACAAAGGGAAAGCCGCCGGAGGCACGGCAAAGGGTGCCAAGGCGGGCCCGCATCTCTTTGTTGCCAAAGACAGGGTCAGGCCTGTCGCCGCTGTGGCCCAGATTGAAACGGTGCACATTGGCGCGGTCTTGTTGCAGGATGGCGCAAGTGTTGCCCAAGGGTGCGCCGCTGGAATTGACCAGATCAACATCAGCGATCAAGGCGTAATATTCGACAAAGAGGTTTTCCGCCGCCGCAGGTGCCTGCCACATCCACAAACCGCAAATTGCGGCGGCCCACGTTCTCAAAAATGCCTTCATCGAACCCTCCAAAACAAAAAAGATGGACGCAGCGTAGCGTCCATCTTGTGTTCAGAGCAGTGAAAAGAGCCGTTCTTTACATATGGATCACGCGGTCATAGGCGTCGAGCACGCTTTCATGCATCATTTCCGACAAGGTCGGGTGCGGGAACACCGCATGCATCAGGTCTTCTTCGGTCGTCTCAAGCGCTTGGCCGACAACATAGCCTTGGATCAGCTCGGTCACTTCGGCTCCGATCATGTGCGCGCCGAGCAACTCACCAGTCTTGGCGTCGAAGACGGTTTTGATCATCCCCTCAGGCTCGCCCAGGGCAATCGCCTTGCCGTTGCCGATGAAGGGGAATTTCCCGACTTTAACGGTGTGCCCGGCTTCTTTCGCCTTGGCCTCTGTCAGGCCAACGCTTGCGACCTGTGGATGGCAATAGGTACAGCCCGCAATCGAGTTCGGCTTGATCGGGTGCACGTCGTTTTTGCCCGCGATCAGTTCGGCAACCATGACGCCCTCGTGGCTGGCCTTGTGGGCAAGCCAGGGTGCACCCGCAATGTCGCCGATCGCATAAAGACCATCAACGCCGGTGCGGCAGTACTCGTCCGTCACCACATGTGTTCGGTCGATTTTGACACCCAGTTTTTCGAGGCCGAGGTTCTCTGTATTGCCGACGATGCCCACGGCGGAAATGACGGTGTCAAATTCCTGCTTTTCGACTTTGCCGCCCACTTCGATATGCGCGGTCACTTTGCCCTTGGCACGATCAAGCTGTTTGACCATCGCCTTTTGCATGATCTTCATGCCTTGCTTTTCAAAAGCCTTCTTGGCAAAGGCACTGATTTCGGCGTCTTCAACCGGCAGCACGCGGTCCATGACCTCGACGACCGTCGTGTCAGCGCCCAACGTATTGTAAAAACTTGCAAACTCGATGCCGATCGCGCCGGAGCCAATGACCAGCAGTTTCTTGGGCATACGCTTGGGCGTCAGCGCCGCGCGGTAGGTCCAGACCAGATCACCATCGGCCTCAAGTCCGGGCAATTCGCGGGCACGTGCGCCGGTGGCAAGGATGATGGACTTGGCCGTCAATTCCTCGGTGCCCTTGTCGGTTTTGACCGACACTTTGCCTTTGGCGGGGATCGTCCCCTCGCCCATCACTACGGTGATCTTGTTCTTTTTCATCAGGTGGCCGATGCCGCCCGACAATTGCCCCGCCACCGCGCGGGACCGCTTCACAACAGCGTCCAGGTCATAGTCGATCCCATCCGCCTTGAGGCCGAACTCCTTAGCACGGTGCATCAGGTGAAACACTTCGGAGGAGCGCAGCATCGCCTTGGTCGGGATACAGCCCCAGTTGAGGCAGATGCCGCCGAGGTTCTCGCGCTCGACCACCGCCACGCTCAGGCCCAACTGTGCCGCGCGGATCGCGGCCACATAGCCACCGGGGCCGGACCCAATCACCACTACATCAAAAGATTTCGCTGCCATTTCAGAGCCCTCGCGGATTGCTGTATCAAAACTAGTTTACCGTTAAACTATTTTGAACAAGTTCTCAACGATAGGCTGGCGCGACAAATCGACTAACGGCCAAGGCCGCGGCTTCTTGCTGCCTAAAAGGTTGAAATCAGGCGGCTTTGGCAGCCGTCTCAAGGCTGCGTACGACGCTGCCATAGCCACCGGCATCCAGATGCGCCTGTTCGGCCTGTGTGGTCTTGCGCCCTAGGGTCGCGTTGCGGTGCGGAAAGCGGCCAAATTGGCGTATCACTTCGCGGTGCGCACGGGCATGCAGTAGCGATTGTTGATTATACAGACGCTCGTGTATCAGACGCACGGCGCGCTCTTGATCGCACAAGTTCTCGGAATGCTCCAGTGGCAGGTAAAGGAAGCTGCGCAGGTTTTCGTCAAGCCGTTTGTCCCATCCCTTGGCAATCGCGGATTTGGCCGCGGCAAGTGCCGCGCGGTCCGTCGCAAAAGCGCGCGGATCATCACGGAACATGTTGCGCGGAAACTGGTCGGTCAGGATCACATAAGCCATGACACCGTTCGGATAGGTCAGCCATAGGGCAAACTTGCCCTCGCTCGCCTGGGTCCAAGCATCAAGGAAACGGTCCCGTATGGCCTGGTCAAAGTCCGGGTCAGAGGTGAACCACTGCTCCGGCGTGCACTCATCAAAACAAAAACTCAGTATCTCGTCCGGACCAACCATGGTGTTTTCTCCTGCTCCCATGCGGCGTTACGTAATCGTTACAGCCGTTTTGTGAACACGCACAATCACGAAATGCGACAGGTGCGACATATTACGCGGTGCGTGTGTCCGGATCTTCTTCCTGATCGGCTTCAATTGCGTATTCCTGCGCATATTCCATGGACAAAGGCGTGGTAGACGCCTGCGACATGACCACGTAGGCCCCGGTTTCATCGACTGGCACCGACCGGCGCTGTGTTGCGCGGTAGCCTGCATAACCGACCAGCAGCACAAAAAGAGCCGCCGTGAACATGTAGAAACCGGACGGGCCCACATTCTCCATCAAGGCGCCGACAACGAGCGGGCCAAACACTGCGCCCAGTCCGTTGATGAACACCAGCCCACCGGAGGCAGCGGCCATGTCATCATGTTCCAGAAAATCGTTCGTGTGTGCGATCAGCAGCGAATAAAGAGGGTTCGACATCCCCCCCACGATAAAGGCAGACCCCAGCAGCATCGTGAAATTGGCCCCGAAAAGCATTCCCATGACAGAGCCGATGGCTCCGATGGCCGACACGATAATGATCAACACGCGGCGGTCCATCCGGTCCGATATCCAACCGATCGGGTATTGCAGCAGGACCGCCCCGACAAAGAACGTCGCCACAAATGTCGAAATTTGCGCAATGCTCAACCCCGCCTGCGCCCCATAGACCGACGCCATGCCAAATTGCGCGGAAAAGACACCGCCGAGGATCAACATGCCAAAGCAGCCCAACGGCGAGAACCCCGCCAATTGGCGCAAGGTCATCGGTTTCGTCGTCTCAAAGGCTGGCGTCGGACTAATCGACAGCAAGATCGGCGTGATCGCAATCGACACCAGCACAGATGGAATGACAAAAAGGACAAAACCCGATGGATCGGCAGTCAAAAGCAGTGCCTGGCTCATCACGATGCCCAGCGTCTGGACGATCATGTATAGCGACAGCGCCTTGCCCCGGTTCGAATTGTCCGCCGCTTCGTTCAGCCAGCTTTCCGCCGTCACATAAACGGCCGAAAAACAAAATCCGATCAACACGCGCCCCGCCGACCAGACCCAAGGGTCGGCAAAGGTCGGATAGAGGATCATCACAGCCGAGATGAGCGACGCCAGCGCCGCAAAGACCCGCACATGCCCCACCCGCCGGATCATCCCCGGTGCCATGCGACTGCCCCCCAGGAACCCCGCGAAATAAGCCGACATGACAATGGACATCTCGAAGGTCGAAAACCCCTCGATTTCGCCGCGAATGCCAAGCAACGTGCCCTGCATCCCGTTGCCCACCATCAAAAGACACATCCCCAAAAGCAGCGCCCATGCGCTTGTCAGTACCTGAACCATGATATGTGCCTTTTGTCGGGTGTGTGATTGCGGGTTGCCACAGGACCGTCAACAGGGTCGCAAGCAGTTGCGACGCGCTATGTCGGTTTTGCGGATTTCTGCGACGGCAGCAAAAGCGACGCGTCGCCGTAAGAGAAAAAGCGGTATTCCTGTTCCACCGCATGGGCGTAGATGCGCCGCACCCGATTTTGTCCCATCAGCGCCGACACCAGCATCATCAGCGTGGATTTCGGCAGATGGAAATTGGTCATCAGCCCGTCCGTCACCTGAAAATCAAAGCCAGGATAGATAAAAATATCCGTATCCCCTTCCCAAGGGGCGATGCCACCATCCCTGGCCATGGTCTCGATCAGCCGCAAGGCTGTCGTGCCCACCGGAATGACCCGTGCACCGCGCGCCCTGGCATCCGCGATATCTTGCGCGGCCTTTGCGCTGACCTGTCCCCATTCGGCGTGCATCTTGTGGGTGGTCACATCATCCACCTTGACCGGCAGGAACGTCCCCGCCCCCACATGCAACGTCACATGAGTGAACTGCACACCACGCGCCGCGAGGGCTTCCAAAAGAGCCTTGTCAAAATGCAAGGATGCGGTGGGCGCGGCCACGGCTCCGCTGTTCTTGGCCCAAACGGTTTGGTAATCTGTCTTATCGCGCGCATCGGCGGGCCGTTTCGCCGCAATGTAGGGTGGCAAGGGCATCGCCCCTGCCTCGGCCAAGGCCGCATCAAAATCGTCTCCGCTCAGGTTGAAGTGCAGATGGCCCTGCCCGTCTTCGACCCCTTGCAGCGTCGCGCTGAGCCTGTCCGAAAACACGACGACTTCACCGGGTTTGAGCTTTTTCAACGGTTTGATCAGGGCGGACCAGGTGCCATCCGCGCGCGGTTCAAGCAAGGTCGCCTCTATTTTGGCCCGGGTTGGCCCTTGGCCGCTGTCGCGCGTCCGGTGGCCAAAGAGCCGCGCAGGGATCACGCGCGTGTCGTTAAGAACCAAAAGGTCGCCGGGCTGCAGCCACTCGGTCAGGTCCGTGACCACATGGTCATGGATTGCATCGCCCTGCGCCACCAACAGGCGCGCAGAAGACCGGGGGCTGGCAGGCCGTGTCGCAATGAGCCGTTCGGGCAGGTCAAAATCAAAGTCGGTCAGTTTCATGCCGTGCCCATAGCGATCGCGTCAGCGTTCATCAATCCGTTGTTGGCGTTCCTCCGACCTTTGTTCGGTACCGATTTCTGGCGTCGGCGCAGGGGCAAAGGCCTCTGGTGCGATAGGCGCAGTCGCGTCACCCTCCACGTCGGGCAGTTCGGGGGCCGGGGCGCGGAAAATCTCGCGAAAAAAGCTGGGGGTCAGGGCAGACAAGGGGTTCACGCTCACCCTTGGATCCGAGGCCGCGCCGCGCAGCCGGTAGTTGAAGCCGATCAGCCCCTCGCCCTTGCGGGTAAAGATACTGCCTATCCCGTTCAGCAGATAGATCGGAGAGATCACGCCGCGCATATCCAGAACCGAACGGGTCACATCATAGGTCCCATCCATCGACAGCCCCATGGACGGGCCGACCGCGCTGGCCTGAGTCAGCGTCATGGTGGACGGTGTCAGGCGAAAGCTGGCCTCGACTTCGCGGAAATGAATACCGCTGCCGCCCATCTGTTCGAGAAGCCCGACAATGCTGAGGGCATTGAGCAGCGCAGCGATGGCGGGCGCGTCTTGAATCCGCGTTTCAGTAATGTTGAGCGTGCCGTCAAAAGACGCCGATCCAACGGGCAACAAGGTCAGTGACAAGGACCCGCCCCGCGCCTGTTTCAACAACCCGGCAGAGGCCGCTACGCCGCCTGCATCATCCGAGGTGATGCGAATGGCGCTGCGTCCGTTTTGGGGAAGCACCTGACCGCGCACTGGCGTGCCGCCATTGACCCGCGCAGTGAACGCGCCATCAAGGCCGCGCGCCATGTTGAAATCTCCCTTGAGGTCGGTCAGCGTGATGCTGTCGGTGATGACCAACCTGTCCAATGCCAGGTCCAAAGGGCCGCCGCCCTGCCCGTCGCCGCCCTGGCTGGACGTGCCGCCAAAATCCGCCTCGCGCAGATCAAGCGTGCCTGCCCGCACCACCACTTGCGGCGGCGCGCCTGCACCGCGCCCGACAAGGTCGACCGGCCCGTTCATCCAACCGCCCACACGCACATTGTCGAAACGTGCCCGCTCCAGCCCGCCGTCCTCGCGCAGCGCGACCGAGCCCGTCGCCTGCAATCCGGGCGCATCCAGCACGAGGCGGTCCACGCGTGGTGCATCGCCCAACACACCCTCAACCGTCAGCACGCCGGGCACGCCCGCCCCTTTGCGCCAACCCAATGGGGCGGCTACCAACGTCAAACCACGCAGATTTGTGTTAAGCGCGAACCGCGGCGGTGCGCCGCCCACAGGCAACTCGATCTGAATATCACCATTGCCTTGTCCGGTGACCATGCCTGCGGGCAAGCCGATATTGAATGCGTCAATCGTCCGCTCCGACAGCTCAAGCGCGCCTGTGACACGGCCCCCTTGTGGTGTTTCGCCGATCGGTTGCGACCACGTCGCGTCGAATGGAACCCCATCCAGCGTGCCAGGGCCACCCACCTGCACACCCTCATTGTCAGCCGTCACGTCCAGGCGGCTCGCTGCCAACCTGCGGCCTTCAAGCAGCGTCGTGCTGACCACATCTCGCGCGATGCCTGTGGCATTGAACTCCAGGTCCCGCGTTTTGACTCCGGTCTTGAGCGGGATCGCCAGATTGCCCGCCATTGCAAGACGGCCATCAGCCAGTGCGGGGTCGAGACCGGCCTTGTCCATCACGCTGAGCGGCGGCAGATCAAGCAGTGACAGCGCAGCCGTCACTGTGCCCGTCGCCTCGATGCGCACAACCGAAGGTGCCCCGTCGCGCACGGACACGTCCGGAATGATGAACGAAGACCCGCCGACTTCGACAATCCCACCCTGAGGTGCGATGACTTGCCCATCATCGACCGTCACCACAAAACGGTTGTCGAGCAAGCTGGCCGAGCCCCGTGCGCCGGTGATCGGCGGCAGGCTGGGCACATAGCGCACATGCGCGTCCTCGTAGGAAAAGCTGACATAGGCGCTGGTTCTGGTGTCAGGCGTATCGCGCAGCACCACGTCCAGGCCACGCAATTGCCCGCCCAGCAGGTTTTTACTCAGCCAGTCCCGCGTCTGGGGCACAAAACGCGCGGGCCACAGCGCAAGAAGGCGATCCGGCAACAGGCCGTCCATTTGAGCGTCAAACCCGTAACTCCACCCATTGGGCCCAGCACTGAGCGTTCCCTGAGCCAAAAGCGATTGCCCCTGGTCACGAAACAGCGCCTGCCCGACATCCAGCCGAAAGGGGTCAAGCGTCAGCCGAAAATCCATTTCGGCCGCGTTGATGGCAATAGGTGCTTCGTAAAAGTCATCGGGATTGGCTGTCAGCGTACTGCTGCGAAACTGGCCGATCAGATCTTGCAATTGGCCCGTCTCTGTCACGCCGAGAAACGCCTGTCCGTCGATCTGACCGGTGATCCAGGCACTGTCGACAGACAGCTCGTCAAAGGTCAGCACCGCGTCATCCGGGTCATAGCTGAAATAGCTGCGGGCCGCGTTGAAAGGCACGGGCCGTGTCGCGTCGTTGGGCTGGATCACGCCTGCGCCAATGGTCAGCGTGGCATTGAGCGGCTCGAGTGTTCCGGCAGCATTGACCCCACCGCGCATCGCGCCCGAGATCGGGGCGCGCAGCACGTCAAGCCAGGCAAAGGGCGGGGCGAGTGCTGCTATGTCGCCCGCGGCCACATCTTGCACGATTACCCCGAACTCGGCCTCTGCTGCGCCGATCTGGCTGTTGTAATTGGCCTCAAGCGTGGCGACGCCCTGCCCCCCGCTCAGCAGCGCCAGATCAGAGGTCAGTCGTAGCGCGTCGCCGTCGCGGTTCATGCGAATGCGTGCGCCGTCCACCGTCCAGGCCCGGGCCGATCGCACATCCTCGATCTGAAGCGTCAGGGCTTGTACGCTGGCTTGTTTGAGTTCCGACAACGCCGGCAAGGACAGCACCGTATCGATACGTTCGATCAACTGGGCAAAACTTGCGGCCTGTTGCGTGGGCGCGGTCAGGTCCAGCCCGCCTGACAACACGACCGAGCCATCACCAAGGCGGCGCAACTTGGCCACCACGCCGGTCACTGCGATATCTGCTGGCTGCGCCTGTCCCCGCAATAGCGCGTCCAAGGACAGGCCCGCGCGCACCTCGGCGAAACTGGCGATCTCGGCCCCGGTTCCCGTGACAAGGCGCACGTTGCTCATGCGCATGCGGGGTTTGATGCCATCGGTGACAATGAAATCGAGGCTGTCAAAGCGCAGTTGGGCCGCCCCCAGCGCCTGGGCCGCACGCGCCTCTATCCGGTCGCGCAGCCATTCGGGCGCGGCAATCGGACGACCAATCGCGAGATAGGCCACAAGCACCATCGTACCCACGAGCGTCATAGACACCAACAGGCTGCCCCACCCGAGGCGACGCCACAGGGATTTGCGCCGGGGTTTTGGCGACGAAGTTATGGGATCTGCGCTGCTCATGGCTTTATTCTTGTTCCTTCAGCCCTATCATGCCAGTCACATCTTTCCCAACCCCTGACAAAAGGCCGATGATCATGCTTGAACTTGCCAGCCCAGCCCCCGATTTCACGCTGCCTGCCGCAGACGGGACCGAAGTCACGCTGTCCGCGCTCAAAGGCAGCCCCGTGGTCTTGTTCTTTTACCCCCGCGACGATACGCCCGGCTGCACCAAGGAAAGCATCGCCTTTTCCGAAGGGTTGGCGGAGTTCGAAGCCGCCGGAGCGAAGGTGTTCGGTGTATCCAAGGACAGCGTCGCGAGCCACGCCAAATTCGCCAACAAACGTGATCTGACCGTGCCGCTGTTGTCGGATGAGCATGGCAGCGTCTGCGAGGATTACGGCGTGTGGAAGGAAAAGAATATGTATGGCAAGAAATATATGGGTATCGAACGGACGACCTACCTGATCGACGCCAATGGTGACGTGGCCATGGTCTGGCCCAAAGTCAAAGTGCCCGGCCATGCGGAAGCGGTTTTGGCCGCTGTCCAAGCACTTTGATGCAGCCTTTGGCGCAGATGGCCGAGGCGGTGCTGCGCACGGCTGACGGGCGGGAAAAGACCGCCCTGTCACGCGGATTTGCCGCACAATGGCAAGCCGCGCGGACCGCTGGTGAAACGCCCGAGGTGGGTTTTGCCAATCCACCCATCCACCCTGCCCGGCCGGATGCGCCCGAACTGCTCAGCCCTCGTGATGTGCCACGCCGCAAGCCCGGCAGCCCGCAAGGGCGTATCGCGCTATTGCACGCGGTGGCCCATATCGAGCTGAACGCTGTGGACCTGCATTGGGACATCATCGCACGCTTTTCTCACGTGCCGATGCCCATGGGCTTTTATGACGATTGGGTCAAAGCGGCAGACGAAGAATCAAAACATTTCAACCTGATGTGCGACTGCCTTGAAGCACTGGGTAGCCATTACGGTGCCCTGCCTGCCCATGCGGGCATGTGGCGCGCCGCCGAGGATACCGCTGATGACCTCATGGGGCGACTGGCCGTTGTGCCCATGGTTCTTGAGGCCCGGGGCCTCGATGTCACCCCCGGCATGATCGAACTATTTCGCAAAGCCAAAGTTGACGATGCTGTTGTAGCCCTCGAAATCATATATGGCGAAGAGGTCGCGCATGTCGCCTATGGCTCGAAATGGTTTCACTTTTTGTGCGGGCGCGAAAACCTTGATCCCAAAGAGGCATTTCACGGGCTGGTCCAGAAATATTTCCATGGCCCGCTTAAACCCCCGTTTAATGAAGAAAAAAGGGCCGAAGCGGGCCTGCCACCTGATTTTTACTGGCCTCTGGCCGTAGCAGACTGATCCGTATGGAATCTATGGGCGGTTTTCCGCCAATTTGACACATTTACGCGCTGTTCTCAGCCATATTCCGGCGCAAGGCTTGCCCCGAAATGCACGTTTGCTTATGCACAGGCCTCAAGGCGCCGTGTGTGGGGATATGAGCGTCGGTTTTGGGATGGGACAAGGACGAGACTGTGCGAACACGCCTCGGCATCAAATGGCACGGACTTTTGGAGAAGTATTTCCCCGAGCGTCGCGTTTTTCTGAAATCAGACAATGATACCCGTTTCATCCGGCTCAAACCCGGCACGCAACTTGTGGCTTTTGCGGGCAGCTCTTTTGTCATCGCCTGGGCGATTGTAGCGACGGCCATCCTGTTGATGGACAGCATTGGCTCGGGAAATTTTCGCGAGCAGGCCAAGCGTGATCAAGCCACCTATAAGGAAAGATTGAACGAACTTTCGGCCCAACGCGACAACCGGGCGACCGAGGCGCTGGCCGCGCAGGAACGGTTCAACGCGGCCCTGGCGCAGATCTCAGTCATGCAAAGCGAATTGCTCGCCTCCGAGACGCGCCGCCGCGAATTGGAAACGGGGATCGAAGTGATCCAGCGCACTCTGCGTGGCACCATGAAGGAACGTGAAGTTGCCAAGGCCCAATTGGCCAGCCTGAAAGATGAAATGGAAAGCAATGGCGGTGTCACTGGCGTGGCCACTGCGGCCGCCAACGCCCCGATCGGCTTTGTCGCCGAGGCGCTCGCCCGGACCGCCGCAGAGCGGGACCAGGTGATTGAGGATGCTCAAGACGCGCTGATCGCGGCCGACCAGATGGCCACCGAGATCGCGCTGATGCAGGAACAGAACGACCAGATTTTCCGCCAGCTCGAAGAAGCGATGAGCGTCTCTGTGGCACCGCTCGACAAGATGTTCCGCGCAGCAGGCATGCCCACAGACCGGATTATTGAACAGGTGCGCAGAGGTTATAACGGTCAGGGTGGTCCTTTGACGCCGCTGTCCTTTTCCACACGCGGTGAAGAGCCAAGCCCAGACACGCTGCGCGCCAACCGGCTGCTGAACCAGATGGATCAGCTGAACCTCTACCGCATCGCGGCGCAAAAGGCGCCTTTTGCAACCCCCGTGAAATCGGCGTTCCGCTTTACCTCGCCCTTTGGCCCACGCCGTGACCCCAAGACTGGGGGACGGCGCATGCACAACGGCGTTGATTTCGCCGCAAAATCGGGCACTCCACTTTATGCCACCGCCGACGGTGTGGTCACCCATTCGGGCTGGCAGTCGGGCTATGGCCGCCTCGTCAAGATCCAACACGAATTCGGAATCGAAACCCGCTATGCACACCTGTCCCGACTTAACGTTAAAGTTGGTCAAAGGGTCTCGCGCGGGGACCGGATCGGTGATATGGGAGCCTCTGGACGGGTGACCGGTGTGCATCTGCACTACGAAGTCCGCGTCGGCGGCAAAGCCGTAAACCCCATGATCTACATCAAGGCAGCAAACGATGTTTTCTAAAAGCAAAATCAACGAACCTGGTCCCAGTGCGGACAGCCCTAGCCCGGCAACGCCTGCGGCCCCTGCCCCTGCGGCCCCCAAAGCATCCGAGTTCAAGGCCAGCGCGCCCAAGGCAAAGCCGCCTGCCTCGCTGCTGTCTGCGGACCTGCATGTCACAGGCAACATGAAGACCACCGGCGATATTCAGGTCGAAGGGACAGTCGAAGGCGACATTCGCGCCCACCTGCTGACCATCGGCGAAAGCGCCACCATCAAAGGTGAAGTGATTGCAGACGATGTGGTCATCAATGGCCGAATCGTTGGTCGCGTCCGGGGCCTCAAGGTGCGTCTGACCTCTACGGCGCGCGTCGAGGGTGACATCATCCACAAGACAATCGCAATCGAGAGCGGTGCCCATTTCGAAGGCTCCGTCCAGCGCCAGGACGATCCTCTGAATGCCGGTGGCAGCAAGCCCAAACCTAACCCCGCAGCGCACCAACCTGCGCCCGCGCCGGCACCTGCTGCCAAAGGCTGATACAAGGTCAACCGTACAGACTTCAAAAAAGGGCGGCGCAATTTCCTTGCGCCGCCCTTTTCATTTGAAAACTGTCTGCAACCTTAGTCGGTCACAGTCACCTGCATCATCGCATCGGGTTGGCCGATGACAGCGCCGTTGCCACCCCGACCCAATTTGATCGCATCGACCACATCCATACCCGACGTTACTTCGCCCACCACGGTGTATAGGCCGTTCAAATGCGGCTTGGGTTCGAACATGATGAAGAACTGGCTGTTGGCCGAGTCCAATTCACTGCTACGCGCCATGCCGACAATGCCCCGCTCAAAGCTCCGGTCAGAAATTTCGGCAGGCAGATTGTCGTATTTCGACCCGCCCGTGCCGACCATTCGACCGTTATAGGCATTGATATTGGCGTGCTGCACGTCGCCGGTCTGGGCCATGAAACCGTCCATCACCCGATGAAAGGCGACACCGTCATAGGCCCCTTCAGCGGCAAGGGTCGTAATCCGCTCGGCGTGGCCCGGGGCGATGTCCTCATAGAGGTCGATGGCAATGACACCATTGGCCCCCTCGCCCGCCACGGTGATCTCGATCCCTGCGGCCAGGGCCGGCCCTGCGGCCAGGGCCAAGGCCGCACACACCAGCTTATGCATCTGC
Organism: uncultured Tateyamaria sp.; assembly: GCF_947503705.1. Taxonomy (GTDB): domain Bacteria; phylum Pseudomonadota; class Alphaproteobacteria; order Rhodobacterales; family Rhodobacteraceae; genus Tateyamaria. The sequence goes on from NZ_CANNES010000007.1 coordinate 105,597, forward strand.
GGCGACCTTGACGCTAATCATCCGGTCCGGGCTCGCTGGCGGCTCGCCGCGCACGATGGCATCCACATGCTCCATCCCTTCGATCACGCGGCCATAGACAGTGTATTGCCCGTTGAGGAAGTTGTTGTCGGAGAAGTTGATAAAGAACTGGCTGTTGGCGCTGTCGGGGTTGGCCGAACGCGCGGCGCCCAAAGTACCACGATCATGGGGCAGCTTGGAAAATTCCGCCGGTACGTTCGGCTTGTCCGAGCCGCCGGTGCCCGCCATGCGAATGTTGAAACCGTCTTCCATATCGCCATGCTGCACATCGCCGGTTTGCGCCATGAAGCCGTCGATGACCCGGTGGAACGCCACATTGTCATATTCACCCGCGCGCGCGAGTTCCTTCATCCGCTCGGTGTGCTTGGGAGCCACGTCCTTGTACAGCTCGATCGTGACAGTGCCACCTTTGAGTTCCATCAGGATCGTATTCTCGGGGTCTTTGATGTCGGCCATATGTCGTACTCTCTGATTTGTGTTTGGGCACTTACCTATGCCGAGTGCGGCGAAGGGACAAGCCATCCATCCTGCCAAAGGCGCGCATATGCCGTTGACCACGCGGGCGAATGCCGCGATGCATGTGCCGACCTCGGACAAAAGGAGCACAATATGGGCTGGAAAACGCTGGACGATATGGACCTTGCAGGCAAACGCGTGCTGACCCGCGTGGACATCAATGTTCCGATGGAAGCTGGCCGCGTCACCGATGCCACCCGGATTGAGCGGATCGCACCCACCATTGCCGATATTCGCGCCAAGGGCGGCAGCCCGGTCCTGCTGGCCCATTTCGGCCGTCCCAAGGGCGCGCCGAACCCGGCTATGTCGCTGCGCCCGCTGGCCTCTGTGCTGTCGGACATCTTTGATTGCCCCGTCACCTTTGTGGAACGACCCTCGCGGAAGTGGATTGATGCGCAGCCTGCGGATGCCGTGATACTGGTGGAAAACACCCGCTTTACACCGATGGAAGAGGCAAATGACCCGCAAATGGCGCAATTCCTCGCCTCACTGGGCGATGTATATTGCAACGACGCGTTTTCCGCAGCGCACCGGGCCCATGCCTCGACCACGGGGGTTGCGCATCTTCTGCCCAATTGTGCGGGCCGCTTGATGCAGGCTGAACTGAGTGCGCTTGAGGCAGCACTTGCCACGCCCAAGCGTCCAGTGGGGGCTGTGGTTGGCGGGGCCAAAGTGTCGACCAAGCTTGATCTATTGGAGAACCTGGTCAAGAAAATCGACGTGCTTGTGATTGGCGGCGGCATGGCCAATACATTCCTTGCCGCACAAGGGGCCGATCTGGGCGCGTCGCTGCAAGAGGCGGACCTGCACGACACTGCCGGCGATATCCTGGCCGCCGCCGATGCAGCAGGCTGCCGCGTGATTTTGCCCAGCGACGGGCGCGTGGCCCGAGAATTTGCTGCCGGTGCCGCCCATGAGATTGTTGCGCTGGACGCAAGTACCGTGCTGGCAGGCGATCAGATGGTGCTGGATGCAGGCGATGCCGCTGCCGCCGAGATCGCAGAGGCCTTTGGCACCCTGAAAACGCTGATCTGGAACGGGCCACTTGGCGCCTTTGAAATCGCTCCTTTCGACACCGCGACGGTCGCAGCAGCCAAGGCGGCGGCTGCCCTGACCCGGTCTGGTGGCCTGATCACGGTTGCTGGGGGCGGTGATACCGTCGCGGCGCTCAATCAGGCAGGGGTGGCCGATGAGTTCACCTATATCTCGACTGCTGGTGGCGCGTTTCTGGAATGGATGGAGGGCAAGGAATTGCCCGGCGTGGCCGCCCTTACCCAATAACACCGGTTGGATGCAGCACCCTGCATCCCCATATGGGTCCAAACACAATTGCACCAATGGGGAAACGACATGGCATCCTGGACACTGATCACCGGCGCATCCGAAGGGTTGGGCGTGGAATTTGCGCGCATCGCGGCCCGCGAAGGCCGCAACCTGATCCTCACTGCCCGGTCCAAGGACAAACTTGAAACGCTCGCAGCCGAGCTGCGCAGTGCCAGCGTAGACGTGGCTGTGATCCCGGCCGATCTGTCGGATCTGGCCGAGGCCGACAGGCTTTGGTCCGAGGCGACAGACGGGCGCGAGATCGACGTTTTGGTCAACAATGCCGGGCTGGGCGGGCATGACGCGTTTGCACTTGGCCAAGGGTGGGAACGCGAACTGGCCTCGATCAACGTCAATATGCTGTCTTTGACCCGGCTGATGAAACTGGCCATCCCCCATATGCAGAACCTGCCCAAGGGCCGTATCCTCAACGTGGCCTCGGTCGCGGGCTTCACGCCCGGGCCGAACATGGCGGTCTATCACGCCACCAAGGCCTACGTGCTGTCGCTCTCAGAGGCTGTGGCCGAGGAATTGCGCGGATCAAATGTGACGATCACGGCCTTGTGCCCGGGTGCTACCGCCACGCAATTCTTTGACGCGGCTGACATGGACGGCGTGCGCCTTTTGAAACTGGGCAAGCCTATGTCGGCCCATACCGTGGCCGAGCTTGGTTGGCTTGAGGCACGGGTGGGCAAACGGATCGTGGTGCCGGGACTGATGAACAAGGTCTTTGCGTTCTTGCCGCGTATCTCGCCACGTGGGTTGACCACGCGGATCGCCGCGCAAGCGATGGGCAAACACTGACCCCCTTGAACAAAGGGGATTCACAGCGCGAATCACCTGTGTCATACTCGCCTTGTCCGCCCGCAAAGAGGCGGCATGAGGCACAAAACAGATGAACCGCACCACCCGTCCCGCTTTGGGCATGCTTGTCTTTTTCGCCGTGGCTTTCGCCCTGGGCGTCTATTTCACTTTTGCCGCCGTGCAGGGGGATTATGGCCTGTTTCGCCGCGCCGAAATTGACGCCGAAGCCCGCGATCTCGCCGTGCAACTGGCCGCGGTTCAGGCTCAGGTAAACGAGATGGAAAATCTGACCAAACGGCTATCTGATGACTTCCTTGATTTGGACCTCTTGGATGAGCAGGCCCGGTCGATCCTGGGCATGCTGCGCGCCGACGAAATCGTCATCCGCTGAAAATTCATTATTTCCAATATGTTGAATGCCACCTTCCCTTGCGGCACAATGACACTCGCCTGATCGCTCCGAATCCTATAAAGAATAGTTTAACGCTAAACTATTCCTGACCGGAGGAGGTCCGCCCCCATGGCCGCGCGCAAAGCCACATCAAAACCCGCTGCAGCAAAACCCAACGTGTCTGCGGAAGAACTGACAGCCTATTACAAAGACATGCTGTTGATCCGCCGGTTTGAGGAAAAGGCAGGCCAGTTGTATGGCATGGGCCTGATCGGCGGTTTCTGCCACCTCTACATTGGGCAAGAGGCGGTTGTTGTGGGCTTGGAAGCTGCAGCCAAAGAAGGCGACAAGCGCATCACATCCTACCGCGACCACGGCCATATGTTGGCCTGCGGCATGGACCCCAACGGCGTCATGGCCGAATTGACCGGGCGCGAAGGCGGCTATTCCAAGGGGAAAGGCGGCTCGATGCACATGTTCTCCAAGGAAAAGCATTTTTACGGCGGCCACGGCATTGTTGCTGCACAAGTGCCTCTGGGGGCCGGTCTGGCCTTTGCCGACAAGTACAAAGGCAATGACAACGTCACCTTCACCTATTTCGGGGATGGCGCGGCGAACCAAGGCCAGGTTTATGAGGCTTATAACATGGCCGAGCTGTGGAACCTTCCTTGCGTCTTTGTGATCGAGAACAACCAGTACGCAATGGGAACATCGACCAAACGCTCCACCCACTCGCCCAGCTATTGGGAACGTGGTGCCGCCTATGGCATCAAGGGGGAAGAAGTGGACGGCATGGATGTGCTGGCCGTAAAGGCTGCGGGCGAAAAGGCTGTCGAGGTCTGCCGCGCGGGCAAAGGGCCCTATATTCTGGAAATCAAAACATACCGCTATCGCGGCCACTCCATGTCCGACCCGGCCAAGTATCGGACCCGCGAAGAGGTCCAGAAAATGCGGGACGAGCGTGACCCGATCGAGGCGGTCCGCTCCATGCTGCTGACCGGCAAACACGCGACCGAAGATGACCTGAAAGCCATCGACAAAGAGATCAAGGAAGTCGTCAACGCCAGCGCCGAGTTCGCCAAAGAGAGCCCTGAGCCGGCCCTCGACGAGCTTTGGACAGATATTTACGCGTAAGGGAGGTCCTATTCGTGAAACAAGATGAAGACCGCAAGAAAGACTTGGAAGCCGCGATCGCAAAGCTCACACAAGTTTTGGAAAGCGTCAAAAAAGGCGACGAGAGCATGGAGGCTGAAGCTTTGTTACTCGCAGACAGCTATAGTGCGTCTAAGAAACTGCATCTTGCGTATAGTGAACTCCGGGCAGAAGTTGCGATGCTTCGGCCGGAAGTTAAGCGTCTTAAGCAAATCCTGAAGAATAGAGATTGAGATCATGGCAACCGAAATTCTGATGCCCGCCCTGTCGCCCACGATGGAAGAAGGCACCTTGGCCAAATGGCTGGTCAAAGAGGGCGATACCGTATCGTCCGGCGACATCATGGCCGAGATTGAGACCGACAAGGCCACGATGGAATTTGAAGCCGTCGATGAAGGCATCATCGGCAAGATTCTGATCGCGGAAGGCACCGAAGGCGTCAAAGTGAACACCGCCATCGCCGTATTGCTGGAAGAGGGCGAAGACGCCTCCGCCGTGCCAACCAGTGCGCCGGTCGAAGCACCTGCCCCGTCGGAATCACCGGTTGAGGTCGCCGGTGGCGAAATTCCTTGGCCGTTGAAGCCGGCTGAAGTGGCCATCGCCGCCACGCTTGAGCCGGACTGGCCCGAAGGCACGGCGATGAAACAGCAAACCGTGCGCGAGGCCTTGCGCGACGGCATGGCCGAAGAAATGCGCCGTGATGATACCGTGTTCTTGATGGGTGAAGAAGTCGCCGAATACCAAGGTGCCTACAAGATTTCCCAAGGGATGCTGGACGAGTTCGGCGACAAGCGCGTCATCGACACGCCCATCACCGAACACGGCTTTGCCGGGATCGGGGTCGGTGCGGCCTTTGGCGGTCTGCGCCCCATCGTCGAATTCATGACCTTCAACTTCGCCATGCAGGCCATCGACCACATCATCAACTCGGCGGCCAAGACGCTCTATATGTCGGGCGGCCAAATGGGCGCGCCCATGGTCTTCCGTGGCCCCAATGGTGCGGCAGCCCGCGTCGGGGCTCAGCACAGCCAGGATTATGCCGCATGGTACATGCAGGTGCCTGGCCTCAAGGTGGTGATGCCTTATTCGGCCTCGGACGCCAAAGGGTTGATGAAAACCGCGATCCGCGACGACAACCCCGTCATCTTCCTCGAAAATGAGATTCTCTACGGCAAGACGTTCGACGTGCCGGATCTGGAAGACTATACGGTTCCATTTGGCAAGGCGCGCATCTGGCGAGAGGGAACAGATGTCACCATCGTCTCCTTCGGCATCGGCATGACCTATGCTCTGGAAGCCGCGGATAAACTGGCCGAAGACGGCATATCGGCCGAGGTAATCGACCTTCGGACCCTGCGCCCAATGGACACCGCCAGCATCATCAACTCGGTGATGAAAACGAACCGCTGTGTCACTGTCGAAGAGGGTTGGCCCCAAGGTTCGGTTGGCAGCTATATCAGTTCGGTCATCATGCAAGAGGCGTTCGACTACCTCGACGCGCCCGTGATCACCTGCACCGGCAAGGACGTGCCCATGCCCTATGCCGCCAACCTTGAAAAACACGCGCTCATCACGACCGACGAAGTGGTCGCCGCCGTGAAACAAGTCACTTACCGCTAAGGAGCCCGGACATGCCTACAGAAATTCTCATGCCCGCGCTTTCCCCCACGATGGAGGAAGGCACGCTCGCGAAATGGTTGGTCAAGGAGGGGGATACGGTTTCGTCCGGTGACCTTCTGGCCGAAATTGAAACCGACAAGGCCACGATGGAATTCGAGGCCGTGGACGAAGGTGTCGTTGGCAAGATCCTGGTGGCCGAAGGCACTGAAGGGGTCAAGGTCAACACCGCCATCGCGGTATTGCTCGAAGACGGCGAAAGCGCCGATGATATCGGCTCTGCGCCCGCACCAGCTCCAGCCGCGCCCGCCGCAGCGCCAGCGGCCGAGGCACCAACCCCCACAGCGGCTGCGGCCCCTGCCCCGGCCGCCCCTCAAAGCTCGGACGGCACACGCATTTTCGCAACGCCACTGGCACGCCGGATCGCCGCCCAAAAGGGCATCGACTTGGGCGCCATCAAAGGTTCCGGTCCGCACGGTCGCATCGTCAAAGCAGACGTGGAGAAAGCCGAAGCGGCACCTGCACCCAAAGCCGAAGCTGCCGCAGCGCCTACAGCCGCAGCGGCCGCTCCGACAGGCCCGTCCAGCGACGCCATCACCAATATGTACGAGGGTCGGGACTATGAGATCGTCAAGCTGGATGGCATGCGCAAAACCATCGCCGCACGCCTCACCGAGGCCAAGCAGACCGTCCCACATTTCTACCTTCGTCGCGACATCCAACTGGATGCACTGCTGGAGTTCCGAGGCACGCTGAACGCCCAGTTGGCGGATCGTGGCGTGAAACTGTCGGTCAATGACTTCATAATAAAGGCCTGCGCCATCGCCCTGCAACAGGTGCCTGACGCTAACGCCGTCTGGGCGGGCGACAAAGTGCTGAAACTCACCCCATCGGACGTGGCCGTGGCTGTTGCGATCGAAGGCGGGCTCTTCACCCCCGTACTGCAAGACGCGCATCAGAAATCGCTGTCGGCCTTGTCCGCAGAGATGAAAGACCTCGCAGGCCGCGCCCGCGATCGCAAGCTCGCGCCCCACGAATATCAGGGCGGCAGCTTTGCGATCTCAAACCTCGGCATGTTCGGAATCGACAACTTTGATGCGGTGATCAATCCACCACATGGGGCGATCCTGGCCGTTGGTGCCGGCGTCAAAAAGCCCATCGTCGGCAAGGATGGTGAACTGAGCGTGGCAACTGTGATGTCCGTCACGCTGTCTGTTGATCACCGGGTGATTGACGGCGCGCTAGGGGCGAACCTGCTCAACGCGATCAAGGACAATTTGGAAAACCCACTGTCCATGCTGGCCTAAAACCAGGTACACAAATGCAAAAAAGCCGGGGCAAACGCCCCGGCTTTTTCATTCGTATTCAGTGAATTACTGATCTTTGCCCAACATGTGGTTCATCGACACCGATGGTTGCGAACAACCCGCCTCGCCCACAATGCGCGCCGGTATACCGGCCACTGTCTTACAGGGCGGCACTTCTTCCAAAACGACTGAACCGGCGGCAATCCGGCTGCAATCGCCGATCTTGATGTTGCCAAGCACTTTGGCCCCCGCCCCGATCAACACGCCATTGCCGATTTTGGGATGGCGATCTTCTTCTTCCTTGCCGGTTCCGCCCAGCGTTACCGAATGCAGCATTGACACGTTGTCACCCACCACAGCGGTCTCACCAATGACGATAGAATGCGCGTGATCGATCATGATGCCTTTGCCGATGCGGGCGGCGGGATGAATATCCACGCCAAAGATCTCTGACACACGCATCTGAAAGAAATAGGCCAGATCGGTATGCCTGTCGGCCCATAGGAAATGGGCCACTCGGTAAGCCTGCATCGCCTGATAGCCTTTGAAGTACAGAATTGGCTGAACCAACCGGTGGCAGGCAGGGTCACGCTCATACACCGCCACCAAGTCGGCACGTGCTGCCTCAACCAGTTCGGGCGACTTCGCATAAGCCTCTTCAACAATCTCACGGACCACAACCATCGACATCTCGTTCGAGGCCAGCTTAGCCGCAATGCGATACGACAACGCCTTTTCGATGGATTTGTGATGCAGGATACAGGCGTGAACAAACCCGCCAATCAACGGCTCGTCGCTGACGGCCTGCCGTGCTTCGTCGGAAATCTGATCCCAAACAGGGTCAATCGAGGCGATATTTGTTCTGAATTCAGCCATGGAATGTCCTTTCAGGCCCGTCATACCCTACATAAGACTTTTTCGCCAAACGCAAACCTGTGATGAAGACTATCGCGAGATCGAATGAGTATCCCGGATCGCCTGCAAAACACTGATCAAGGCGCCTGCAAAGGCCCCCTCACAGATTGCAGGCTCCCGAGCCATCCCCGCGTGACGCGCGGCAGAAGCCAGCGTTCCATCGCCAAACTCAGGATGCATACCTGCCATTTGAGCCCGAAATTCGTCCGCTATCCGTGCGGCGGTCAACAACCCCTGCGCACAGTCATCGCGCTGTGCCACAGGCACTTGCAACACGGCCCGCCCAGCGCAAAGCAGGTCAACAGCCAGAACCGGACGCATCAAACCGACAGACTGATCATGCGATATGGCCCAGGACCAAACCGTGCTGAATTCTGCGCAACGCCTACCTCGAAAACACCGCTCAGCCCATCCGACGTCCTATCCGCAGCCACATAGGTCCAAGCCGCAGCTGATACCACATCCTCACGTACCACCGCGCCAGATTGGACAACGCGGATGGTGTAGGATTCGCCCTCTTCGCCCAAGGGCACGTCGGGCAGGTCCCAATCGTCACCATCAATCCGCGTGCGGCGAATCCAGTCGAACTGCAAATCACCACTATCTTCGGCATAGCGCAAATGCACCGGCGAATAGGGCCGCAATCCGTTGCCGTCAAAGGCATGAACGAACTCTTCATAAGACGGATCATCAAAAGCGCGGCGTGCCGGGCCCACACGGAACGTCTGTGCAATCCGGCGCAAGTTGCGCTGCAACTCAATCTGGGATGGGACACCGTTCATCACTATGCACCACGATCCCGCAGGCCAAACATCAGGCATAATCCCGTCACTGCCCAACTGCCCGCGCAATCTATGGCTCAGCAAATACCGCCCCGGCGCAATCAAGTCGGCATCGCGAAACTGGATCAACTCCCACGCGTTCAAACTGCCATCGCCAATTGCCATCACATTGCCTCCGTTCAACAGCGCCGCGTCCGAGATTGAGGCAAGCGTGCCGTGGATCATCTTGACCTCCAACGGATCACTGCGGTCGACCAAGGCAGGGTGAACACGGGCCAAAGGCGTTGTCGTAAACCCAATGGACGAACGCGCAGCGACAATCGAGTTGAGGCTGAAGTCAGCATCCGTCGAGGACTGATACACCGCAACACTTCCAGGCCATGGCGTCCCCGTCACGGCGATATGGGGCGCATGCTCCACTTCGTCACCTGTCAATAAGGGCAAATCCATGAAAACCGAAGTCAAAGGCACCGGCGGGACAAATTCCCGCACACCGGCAAGCTCATCGGACAACTCCGACGGTTCATAGACCTCCACCTCGATACGAACGGCCTCGATCAGCTGCATCGCGCCCTGCTCCACACGGTCCACCCTGTAAAGCCCCGCACCTTCGCTCTGATCGGCCTGCACCTTTACGACGTCACCTGCACCAATACCGCTCAGCGATGGTGGCAAGGCGAGGCGCACCGTATCGCGTGAAATCCGGGATTCCGTCAGCCAACGTTCGGCAATCTGGCGTCCTTCGGGCCTGGTCAAGGCCATAGGCAAGTCAGTGGCTGAAACCGCATGGGTCGCATCATCAGCCAAGATGGCTTCTTCAGACAGCACATCAAAATTACCGTCCGTCTGGACAAAGCGCACCCGCACCCGCCCCGCCAATTCCGCCTCTGCCTCGCGGGATTGTTCCAACCGACCGTCCAGATCTTCGCTGATCGCCAAACGCTCTGGCGCAAGAGGCTGCGCATCCAGCCCCGTCCGCATCACAAATTTCAGCAACCCGTCCCGCTCAATCGCGTCAAAGGCATAGCGCAGCATCAAAGGCTGCAACGCGCTGCGGGCATCCGATACATCGTCGATAGCGTAGCCCCGGACATGGCCATAAAGACCCGTGGTGTCATAAGCCGTCAGACCCGCCCGCTCGCAAATCTCGCCAACGACCGACGCCAGCGTGCGCGCCGACGTTCGCCCGTTGATCCAGTGACCGCGTGGGTAGTTTTCACCATCCGACCAAGTGCTCAACGCATTTGGGAAAAACGGATAAGGCCGGGCATCCCAAGCCCAGACGAAAGCGCGAGCCATGTCCACCATCGGCCCGTCATAAAGCTCTGATTGCGGGTTGTTTTCACCATCCACCCAATAGGAGTTCATAGCGCGCAGATATTGCTTCTGGATCAGATCATCCCTTGCGCCGTTCGAGAACTTGGGCACACTACTTTCCGACGATTTTTGGTCCAGGAACTTGTTTGGCTGATTTGTCCCTTTGTCGATGGCGGCACATCCGAACTCGGTAAACCAGATGGGCTTGGATTGAGGCTCCCAGTCCGTCGGGGTCAAGGACCGGACACCGCCCACACGCTCATGGTGCGCATTGCGCCACCAATTCAGGATATCCTTATAGCGCCAGACCCACGGCTCATTGTATTCGCCATCGGTTATGGGTGTCCGAATTTGGGCGGCCTCGGCATCAACGGAATGGTAAAACCAGTCATAGCCCTCACCGCCCGCCACATTGGCGCGCAGATAGTCGAGATTATAAATGTCGCCCCAAACTGCATCCGCATGATCTTCGCCATCACGCCAGTCCGACAACGGCATGTAGTTGTCGATGCCGATGAAGTCGATGTTGTCATCCGACCAAAGCGGGTCGAGGTGAAAATACCGGTCGCCCGTGCCGTCCTGCGGCTGATACCCGAAATATTCGGTCCAATCGGCGGCATAGCTGATCTTGGTATCCGGCCCCACCAAGGCGCGCACCTCAGCCGCCAAGGCGCGCAAACGCTGCACCGCAACAAACTGGTTGCCAGCTCCACGGATCTGGGTCAGCCCGCGCATCTCGGACCCAATGCAGAATGACTCAACACCGCCAGCAGCTGCACAAAGCGCTGCATAATGCAGAATAAAGCGCGACATCGACCACTCTTCGGCTGGGCCGGAATACTGCACTGTTTCGCCCACAACAAAGTCTGCCGCCGTCACAGTGCCAAAGAATGCATCCACCTGCGCATCCGCCCCCACCGTCCCATCCGGCGAGCCGTCAACGCCCGGAGCCACGGACAAGGTGATGCGTCCGCGCCAAGGCAGATGAGGCTGCGTGGCGGACAGATCATAAGGGTTGAGCAGCGCATTACCCTCCAACTGATCCATCAGGATAAAGGGGTAAAACATCACCGCTTTGCCCGCGTCATTCATCGCTTGAATGGCCTCGATCACGGACTGATCTGACGGTGTGCCGCCATAAATGGGCCTGCCATCGGACTGTGCAATTTCTTCGGCGAGCTGACGGGGGATGGCTGCAACCTCCCAGGGCATATTCTCGCCTTCGATATCGCGGCGCTCGACCTTGGGGCGCAGCGTGCAGGTGCCACAGCGCAGGTCATTGCCAAACCACGACACGATCAGGGATGCCGCTTCACAATTGGGCAACTCATCGCGCAAACTGTCGAGAGACTCGGTGAAATCACTGCGGCCCGCGGGCGTGTTGACATTCGCACTCCACCGGCCACGATCGGCATCGGTGTAATAAACCGGCGTCGTGGCCAAAGCATATTCCCCCGTACCGGGCATAAGGGCGACGCCACGCACCGCGCGGGTCATCTCTTCCTCCGCACCATCTGCGCCAGGCTGCTCGGGGCGAACAACTTCAAAGGAAAACTGGGGCACGCGATTGCCAAATTGCTGCAATGCCAGGTTTTCAAACACAACATAGGCTGTCCCGCGATAGGCCGGGACAAAACCTTGACCCTCAATGGCCTCCATAACCGGGTCAGGCTGCTGATCCTGCGCGCCAGTGTAGACGCGCATGTTCAGATCGGGCACGGCGATCTCGTCACCATCAACCCAAACACGGCCGACGCGGGTGATCTCACCCTCACACAAGGCCAAGGCAATGCTGACGGTATAGGAAAACTCGCGGGTCTCTGGACCGCTCGGTGCACCCTTGCCGCCGCCCGTTACCGTTTCAGTCTCCAGGAAATCAGACGCCCAGATCACATGACCACCCAAACGCATGCGCCCATAAAGCTGCGATATCGCTGCGCCCTCACCCGAGTTGGTCAGGCGGAACCGGTCCACCTTGCCATGCTCAACCACGTCAGAGCCCTGGCCGAGCAACCGCTGATCGACCAGCTTGCCGAACGTGGCCCCCACGGCCCGGCCAATAGCCACAGACGACAGACCCGCCAATGTGCCGCCAATCGAGCCGCCAATCGCCGCCCCCGCAGCCGAAAGAACAACAGTCGCCATCAGATGACCTCCTCGGTCGGAATTTCAAAACGCGCTACAACGCGCCGCGCCCATGGGGCGCTCAGCGGGCTCTCCACGACGCCGTGGCCGCTATAGGCATGGACAAAACGGGCATCCGGACCGACTTGGGTCTGAATACCCAGATGCTTGGCCACGGCTCCCGATTTCATCCGAAACAGGATCACATCGCCCGGGGCCCCATCCACCAGGCGTTTGCTCACCAGATGCCGGGTCGCAGCAGCCCAAAGGCGCTCTTCGCCCTGCGGCTCTGACCAGTCGCGCGAATAGGCAGGCGGGCGTTCAGGCTCAGACCCCATCACCGCCATCCAGACGCCGCGGACTAGGCCGAGGCAATCGCAACCCGCTGCTTTGGCATTCATCTGGTGCACATAAGGAGTGCCAATCCAGTCACGCGCCTCGCGAATGATACGCTGATGCAGATCGCTCATCGCAGGCTCCCCCCGGTATTGGCCCCGTGCTGGGTCGGATAGGCCATGACCCAATCCTCGCCCGGCAGGTCGGGAAAACCCTGAAAGTTCAGCAAGTTGTTGAACTTCAACCGACAGGTCTCGAACCGTTTGTCACAGCCCGCTGTCAGGCGCAGCGCCGTACCTTGGGCAATCTCGCCGCGCGCAGGTTCCCACAGCTCAATCCGGCGGATACCATCCGTCACCGTATCGCGCTTGATCATCCCCCAGAGGCCAGCCGCCGCGCCATCCACGATGTCCAGACGACCCCGCTGAAACCAGCCCGGCTCAAACCCGTTCAGGTCATCCCATTCAAACACGCGGCCCTCTGTGATCCGGTCCGCAGGCCCATCAAAAACGTAACCCGGTGTGCTCACATCAAAGCGGCATCCACCGTCCCCTAAAACTGCCGTGCAGGGTTTTTGAAACACGCGGCCCAAGGGACGGTTCAACGCCTCGGTCAGCCCGCGTAGTTCTGCGTGAAACGCCCCACCCGCCCGGCGGATCTCACCGATTGAACCGCGAAACTGCAACCAGCGCACATCAGTGTCCGCCCAGTTCACCATCCAAGCGCGGACCTCAGCTCCATCAAAGCGCCCCGCCTCAATGTCGTCTTCGCGTACCGCGGCATCGGTCAAAGCGCCCAGCGCCTCGGTATTGTCCACGCTCAGCCCCGTACTTTGGGCCAGGGCGGCGGCGGTCAGCCCGGTGTCGGCGCGAAAGGTGATCCCATCAAAGGTAAAATCCCGGTCATGATCGGTAAAGCCATAAGCCACACCATCGGGCCGCGTGATCGCCCAGGCCCGGCACAGCGTGGTCAGCCCCGTGGCCACATGCGCTGCAAACGCCTCGCTCTGCCCGCCCATCACACACGCACCTCGACAATGGGAACATCGGGCACACTGCCCGCCTGAAAGCTCGCCACCGAAGTCTGGATCTGATCGGTGTCAAAGCGAACCGGTACGTCAAACTCAAACCCTGCGCGGATCTTCACCCCCACTTCGGGCGGATGCTGAAAGGTGACGATGCCAGTATTGATGTCGATTTCGTAATCGACAGTTTCCTGCATCTCGTCCTGATCCAACCCTACATAGACCGTGCCCAAAACCGGTTTGGTGATAGGGCGGGCATAGCTATGGTCGCCCGAACGATAAGTCTTGATCAGCGGAAAAGCATCCTTGACGCCATCGCCGGTGGCAATGACCTGATCAAGGTAACTTGGATCGGCACTGGCGTTGGAGGATTTGAAATCCGACCAGTCTTTCCAGCGAAACCCGTACATCTGGCCCATGCGGGCCTCAAAAAATGCGATCAGCGTCTCGATGTCGTCCAGCGACCGCATACCCAGGCCCGCATCATAGCGGCGGCGCGAATGGGCCCAGGGCGTGTTGCGCTCCTCAAAACCGTTGGCGAGCGTAACCACATCCGTACGCCGCTCTGGCCCCCCTACCGAACCAAAGCTCAGCGAAGCAGGAAATCGAACCTCATGAAATTGCATCTGCATAGCTCCCCAAAATTCTCAGCGATTGCGATTGGCACGACCCAAAGCGCGGTTCATCTGGGCCGCGATCTGGGTCTGACTGCGGGCAAAGCCCTGCACATCCGGTGTCGTGATGTTCATGACGACGGTGGGGCTGTTGCCCCCCGCGCCGCGCACGCCCAGCTTGCCATCGGGCCCGCGTGCGAGCGGCATAATGGCTTCCGGCCCCGCCTCACCCATGACGCCCATACCGCCCCGCATGCCAAAGGGGGTGGCCGAACTGACGACCCCGCCCGTGGCAAAGGGCATCACACGGCCCTGACTAAAGGGGGCGCCATCGGCAAAAGGCAGGATGCCACCGACAAGCGACCCCACACCCGAGGCCAGCAAACCACCAAAGTGGTCCGTAACGGGCCGCATGGCCGCGTTAAAGGTGGCGTTCATCATAGAGGTCGCAACAGTGTCCAACGCATCCGACAGGCTCGCCCCGTCAAAGACCAACCCGTCAAAAGCCTTGCGCAACCCCGACGACAACCCCTTTTCCAGGGTCGCCACGTCCTTGCCGGTGGCGGCGAGGCTCTCGCGCATCCGGCGCAATTCGCTGTCAAAGCTGGTCACCATCACCGATGTCGCATCCAGAGTCTGACGCAACCCATCGGTCTGCGTGTCCAACCCCTCGATCTCGTCATCATAGTCGCTCATTGCGCATCCCCTCAGGTTTCGTCCGGCCAGGCCGCCATCAGCGCCTCAAGACCATCGCTGAGCAGCGGGGCAGCCTGCCCCGGGTCGCCCAGCATCAGTTGAAATTCGGCAGGGGTCAGCGCCCAGAACGCATCCGGCGTCAGGCGCAGCCCCTGCATCCCAGCCCGCATCAAAGCGGGCCAGTCCAGGCCACGGCTCATGCAGGCACCACAAAGGCCCGGGCAATCAGCTCCGCGGCGGCGCGAGCCGCCCGCATTGGGCCGCCTTCAATCTCGGCGTGATCCAGTGCCGCAGGGTCCAAGGAACAACCGCCCCCCAGCAACCCGGCCTTGAGCACCGCCAACACGTCAGCGCTGCCAAAACGGCCCTGCTCGAACCGCTCGACCAAAGCGACCAAAGACGGCTCATCCAGAGCCGTCTCCAGCCCCGCCAACGCGCCAAGGGTCAACCGCATCACCTGCGGTGCCCCATTGATGACCAAAGTCACCTCTCCCCTCCAAGGATTGGCCATGGTCAGATCGCGGTAAAGCTCAGGGCACCCGCCGACGCCATGGTCAGCTCATAGGTAGCCTCGCCATTGTGGCTGCCGCTGTACTCCACGGCAGAGACCTGAAACGGGC
This sequence comes from uncultured Tateyamaria sp., assembly GCF_947503705.1. Classification (GTDB taxonomy): domain Bacteria; phylum Pseudomonadota; class Alphaproteobacteria; order Rhodobacterales; family Rhodobacteraceae; genus Tateyamaria. The sequence continues at coordinate 121,174 of NZ_CANNES010000007.1, forward strand.
CCTCCACAATGCCGAAATCGGGAATGATCACCTGAAAATCAGGTGTCTCGCCGTCGAAAAACAGCTGACGCGCCCGTTCGTCCGTACCCGCATCCTTGAACACGCCCGAACCCGAGATGTTGGCCGAGCGGACACCGGCACCTGCCAGCAACTCGCGCCAGCCGCCCTGGCTTTCCAGGCTGGTGACATCGACAGTTTCGGCGTTAAAGCTCACGCGCGTCGCGCGCAGGCCCGCAATGGTTTCGAACTGCCCGTCCGAGGTCATGTCGACCTTGATCAACAGGTCTTTTCCGTTCTGAGCACCCATGGGTATTCTCCGTTTGAAATGAAAGAGTTATTGGTCTTCGACACGGGCGCGGAAGGTCAGGTCGATCATGCGACCAAGGCCCTTGTCGATCTTGCCCGCGCGGGCTTTTTCAAAGCGCAGCGACACCAAACGGCCCCGGCTGAGCGCCAGATCACCGTCATGCAACACGTCGCAAACCGCACCAGCGGCCGCTTTAGCTGCGCTAAAGCCGGGCACATCGGTGATGATGGACACCACAAACAGATGCACCGCGCCGCTGCCGGTCTTGTCATCGGCGGCGCGAACCGTCTCCGGGCCAAGGCTGATGTAGAGGCTCGGCAAAGCCCCCGCAGGCACCGCATCATAAATCGCGTCACCCACGGCCCCCGACACTCCAATATCCGCAGAGAGAGCCGCGAAAACAGCACTCTGCAGAGCGGCAGAAATGGCATAACTCATATCACCACCTCCTCGTCGGACATGCAGATCAGGTAACTGCCATCCGGGTCACGCTCGGCGACGGAGCGGATGTGAAACACCCGATTACCATCACGAAACCGCTGCTCAGGCTTGGGCCGCTCGGGGTGTCCAACAGGGGCGCCACGGACGATCACCGCATAAGGCACGGTCGAAACAGCCGCGCCAGAAGCCACAGTTTCACGCCCTGTGCGGGCCACAAGCTCTGCCCACAACACGCCCAGGGACGTCCAGCTTTCGGAAAAACCCCCTGAGTCATCGGGCACCCGCGACGGGCCTTCCAGTGTCAGGCGCCTGTTCAGGCGCGGCAGGCTCATCTCGCCCCCCCGCCATACAGGCGCATGACCTTGTAACGCTCGATCAGGCTGGTCACACCAAAAGGCATGCAACCGTCGCTTAGCGAGGTTTCATTGCGGAACTCATAGTAATGGGCGGCCAGCAATAAAACAGCCTGACGCAGGTCCGCAGGCACATCCATCCAATCCACGCCAAATCCCGCGTCAAAGGTGACCACCGCCTCGCCCGCTTCCGGCACCGTGGGCAGGGCCACGCCAGTCGAGCGCAAGCGCGGCACATGGCCGTCACGCTCCAACCAATAGGTAGCGCTGTCGATGGACGTGCGCGTACCATCACGCTCCACAATCTCAAGGTCAGTCAACGCATTCACCGGGGCCACGGGCAAGCCATGACTGCCCAGATCGCGCCACACCTGTACAGACAGCTCAAAGGTACGTCCAAACAGAACCTTGCTGGTGCGCGCTTCGATCGCTGTCACCGCTGCCCGCAGAAAGCTGGTCAAGACGGCGTCTTGCACGCTGTCCTGACCAAACCCGCTGCCCAGACGCAGATGCGCCTTGAATTCATCAACCGGCAGCGACCCATCGGGCACTGCGGTCTTTTCGATCAACATCATGGCACATCTCCATAAAACTCTGCCCCTCGTCTGGAATGGTCCGGGCACGCGCCAGTCCGCATTGCTCGGACGGAGGGGAGCAGCTAGACAACACGGCGCAAAATCAGCGCATGCCCGGGACCGGGGACAGGCTGTTAGACCCACCCCCAGCCATTCGCGTCAGGCGGTTAGGCCGTGGCGAATTTCAGGATCTTGATCGCGGCAAAGTCGCTCACATCACCACCCACGCGCTTGGTCGCATAGAACAGGACATGCGGCTTGGCGCTGAAGGGGTCACGCAGCACGCGCAGATCAGGGCGCTCGGCGACCGTGTAACCAGCGGCAAAATCACCAAAGGCGATGGCGTTTGCACCTGTAGCAGCATCCGGCATGTCCTCGGCAATCAGGACGGGATAGCCCATCAGAACAGCAGGCTGACCGGCGGCCAGACCGTCGGTCCACAGGAAACGACCGTCATTGTCCTTCATCTTGCGCACGATGCCCGCGGTCTTCGAGTTCATAACGAAAGACGCATTGGCGCGGTATTCGGCACCCAGGGCATAGACCAGCTCAATGATGGCCTCGGCGGTAACGTCGCCATCAACACCCGAAGGGACATAGCCCAGGTTGCCCCAGCTCCAGATTGCATCATCCACGATTGCATGGGCCAAATAGCCCTTGGGCTTGTCGATGCCGTCACCATTGACGAAAGACGCGGCCTCGGCGCGGGCAAACTTGTCCGCAATACGGCCCGCAAGCCAACCTTCGATGTCAAACGCAGCATCATCCAAAAGACGCTGGGACGCTTTGGGCAGGGCCGACAGCTCGTGCAGCGGAATGGTGATCCGGTCAATCTGAGGCGTGTCAGTCTCAGTCAGGTTCGACGTCTCAGTGGCCCAACCTGTGCCCACATCACCGTGGTCCACGAGAACATCATAGGACGTGGCCTCGACATTTACGACGGATGCGATGGACCGGATCGAGGCGGTCGCATTCAGCACGGATTTCACGGTTTCGGACGTCTGTGGGTCCACAAGGTAACCGCCATCCGAGTTCACAGCGGTGGACAGCGACTTGCCGTCCAGCTCCAGGCCACGCAGGCCGTCATCATCACCCGCACGCAGATAGGCGTTGAACGCCTTCTGATGAGGGGCGCCCAGCTCTGCGCCACCCGCCAAAGGGGTCCGCACAGCAGTCATATTCTTACGATCCAGCATGGTCAGTCGCTCTTCTGTTTGTTGAAGTTTGGTTTGAAGGTCGGCTTGAAAGCCTTTGAATTCCGTCACGAAACCCTGCATGGCCTCTGCGACGTCCTGGGCGGGAGACAAACCTTCCCCGGCCCGAGCCTTGCTCTCGGTCTTGCTCATCAGCATGTCCTCGATTGTGGAAGTTGAGGCGGGCGCGTCAGCGCTGCGCCAAGCTCGCGCGCGCACCCCGAAAGGCCGCCGCCATGTCACGCAATGTGGCGTCGGCGTCGGTCGCAACGTCCTCCGATTTGGCCACAACACGCGCACTGGGAAGCATCGGGAAGGTGACCAAAGACACCTCCCAAAGCTCCAGTTCTTTCAAGAGCCGCTGGCCCTTGTCATTCTTCACCGCCTTGACAGTGCGGTAGCCGATGGACAGGCCATCAATGGCTCCGGCGGCGATCAGTTCCGCCGCCTCGCGGCCCTTGGCCACCTCCGGCAACAGGCGGCCCTTGACCCACAGGCCACGAGCGTCCTCGCGGACCTCGTCCCAAACGCCGATGGGCTGGGCCGGATCATGCTGCCACAACATTTTCACGCTGCGACGATCCCCGGCGATGGCTTTCAAAGAGGCCGCATAAGCCCCCTTGCTCACCACATCACCGCCCTGATCACAGGCACCAAACAGACTGGCATACCCCTCGATCACATGGCCGTCCTGCACCTCGATCCCGTCGCCAAAGCGCGCGAATTTCGTCTCCAAACCGGTCTCAGCCTGCATGGAAGCTCTCCTCTTTCGAATGGGCTACCCTCAGTGAGGGATGGCCGTCATAATGGATTGAAACCCCGTCGCCAGGATCACGGCCACAACGCCGTATACGGTCAGCCACAGGCGCTTTTCCAAGCGTTCGATGACCTCTTCCAGCCGCGCCAATCGGGACGACAGGTTGTCGAAATGAACCGCCGTCAGGCGCTCATGCGCCTCCAGCCGCAGGCCCGGTGCACAGGCAAAGCGTTCAAAATGCTTGCCATCCTCCATCTCAAGCCTCCTCGGACGCCGCAGGCAGACCCAGCAGACGGCGCTTTTCGGCCTCGCTCAGGAAATCAGCCCCCGCCACGCGTGCCCACTGGGCATCGCGTTCGGCGGACAATGCAGGCACCTGATCCAGATCCGGTGACAACACCACATCTTCTCCGGTAAAGGCCCCCAACCACGTGGCCAGCGCCGCCGTCACCCGCGTCGCCTGAGGCAGCACAGTCAGGCGATAAAAGGCACGATTGGCCTCCTGATAATTGGCATAGGTCGCATCGCCCTGAATGCCCAGCAGCATAGGCGGCACCCCAAAGGCCAGGGCGATCTCACGGGCCGCGGACTCCTTGGTCTTCTGAAATTCCATGTCCGAGGGCGAAAAACCCATCGGCTTCCAGTCCAGCCCCCCTTCCAACAACATCGGCCGACCGGCATTGCGCGCGCCCGAATGGTTGGTTTCGATCTCGCTGACCAGACGGTCATATTGGTCAATGCTCAACTGCCCCTGACCGTCCGCGCCCTTGTAGGTAATCGCCCCAGAGGGACGGGCCGCATTGTCCAGCAAGGATTTCGACCAGCGCGACGCCGCCGTATGGACATCGAGGGCCATGGCCGCCGCCTGCATGGGGCTAAAGCCATAGTGATCGTCCTGCGGATGGAACGACTTGATGTGACAAATGGGGCTGACGGGGCCGCTGGCATCAAAGCGGTGCGTCTTGCCACCCACCGCATAGTCATAGGCCACCGGCCATCCATCGGCCCCGGGGACCACAGACATGCGATCCGACCGCAGCACATGCAGCTCCAGCGGCATCCCGCTTTCGCCGGCCACAGCCTCGACATAGGCATTGCCGGTCAGCAAAAGTTGCGCATATAGCGCCTCCAGCAATTCCGCACGGCCCTGCCCCGGATTGGGTCGCTTGATCAGACCCAACAACGGATGGGTGTCAAAACGCTGCTCGGCATCCTGCAACACCAAAGGCAAGGCGGCAGCGGCTTCCGCAATCAACTTGACCGACCGAAAGCCCACCGGGTTGCCCGAAAATCCCGACCGGGTCAAAGACACCGCATCGCGCGGGCTCCAGGCCACGCGCCCCCCGGTCTGCCAGGCCACAACCTTGCCGGTTGCACTGGCCTTTTGCTCCGGCACATCTGCCCGGCGCGCGCTCCGCAAGAAATCAAACACCATCAGGGTCTCCTTCACGTGATCCCAGGGGCCAATGCCCATCCATCCAAAGGAAAAGGGGCGCCGCTCCCGCAAACGCCCCCTCTCCAAAACCAAGGGAAACCCCCAGCTTCATTGTTCCAAAAATACTCAAAAACCGCGAACCAAGGGACACCAGGCACCTTGGTTCATTGTTCCCCGAATATGCAAATCCAAGGGCTACAACCCCCGCACCCCCGGTTGGCGCCATCGGCGCGCAGGCTCGATCATCAACTCATGCAACGCCCAGACCAGCGCGTCGACCCGGTCCGGCGACCCGTCGCCCTCATAGCCAAAGCGGGTCATGCGGGTCATCTGATCTTCCAGGGCGTCCAGCCCCGGAAAATGATGCACCCGGTCCTGCTCGTAAAGGGCCGCCACAGGCTCTGCCCGGGCCACCTTGCCCCGGGTGGCATGAACCGCGCGATAAGGCACCATCGGGTCAATCTGGCGCAACACTTCGCCCACCATCTGACCGCCCTGATTGACCTCAGCGACCAAGCGGTCGCCCTCGAATAACTCCATGGCGTTGATGGCTGCGCGCGCCCATTCCGACGGGCGCGCGCCCTGCACCGTCATGTCGGCGATGACATAGGCGCGCCAATCCTGCGGCGGGCCTTGGGTCGCGGCACCCACCACAACGATGCCGCACTCATCCGACGCCTTGCCCGAAGTGGTGGCCGGATCCAGGCCCACAACAACCCGATCGAAAACGGGGCGACGCAGCGTCCGCACCCCTTCCAGCATCGCCGTGGTCCACAGCGCGCCCTCCGCGTCATTCAACAATACCCCATCCAGCTCCTGACGGCCCAAACGGGTCCCCGCATAACGGGCGCGGACCTCTTCGAGGAACGAGGCGGCCAGGTTGCCCGCATTGGCCTCAGTCGCCGCATGGGTCACCACGGTCGACGACCGCTTCAAAAGAGATTTCAACACGCCCACATTGCGGGGCGTCGTCGTCACGCAGACGCGCGGATCATCGCCCAGACGCAGCGCGAATTGCAGCATGTCCCAGGTCTCTTGCCCCTTTTTCCATTTGGCCAACTCATCCACCCATGCGCAATCAAATTGCGGCCCCCGCAACCCTTCCGGGTCAAAGGCGGTGTGGACAGTGGCCACGGCCCCGTTGGGCCATTCAAGGCGTTTGCGACCGGCCACCCATTTGGGGCGGCGGTCCGGGGGCGAACAGCACAGAATGCCGCTTTCGCCAAAAATCATCACCTCGCGGACCTGCTCGATGGTCTCCCCAACCAGCGCGACACGAGAACACTTACCCGGATCACGCGGCATCGACCCTTCAACCTGCGCCCGGACCCATTCGGCGCCCGCACGGGTCTTGCCTGCACCGCGCCCCCCCCATGATCACCCAGGTGCGCCAATCGCCTTCAGGGGGCAGTTGATGCTCCATGGCCCAGAACTCGAACAAAAAAGGGAGGGCGCCCAAGGCGCCCTCTCCCAACTCACTCAGAAATTGCTCCTGAATTGCAACAGGCGCGGACGCGACCAAGCGCGCACCGAATTTCAGCGACGGCAAGCTCGTGGTTGATGGCATAGCCAGCTTGCACGACTTCTGATCTACTGGCTTTGAGGTTGCCAATTTGCGTCTCCAAACTGATACAGTTTCGCAGCATCGTCGACAAAGACGTCATATCCGTCTTTGCGTCATTCTGTTTTACATCCTCCCCGGCCTCGATCCTCTTGGTGAGATCGCTGATCGCTTTTCGCAGTGACGAAATCTCGTCATGCGCGGCCGAAAGAGCTTCGGTCGTGCGGGCTTCTTCTTCACCCGGGGTATGTAGTGTCATGTTGTGCTCTGACCTCTCATGCGTTGGGTAGTCTCCGCACGAGAGAAATGAAAAAGCGACCAGCCGGGTTACCCCGACGGCCGCTTGCCCACTTCTTCTAGCTTGACACAAGTTATACGTGTAACCGTTCGCAGAGTCAAGCTCTTTGATCTTGACAGGCGAGCGGCGAGCGTGCGTTGCGGTTAATAAAAAGCTAACAAAATCTGAATATTAGGTAAACGCGAGCGCCAAGCCATTGTTTACACGACACAACCCTAACTTGTCCCCGCGGGGACACCTATCCAACCGCCTTCACACCGCGCAGAAAGTTCCAGTATTCCGGCGCGCATTGATAAGGCACGCCGTCCTCATCCACCTCGACGGCGCTGGCATATTTGTAAAACGACCCTTCCGCATTGACGAAATCGAACTCGACCTTGCAATCATAGGACCCTTGCGGCGGATAATCGGCAAAGGCGAAAATGCCGTTCTGCGTGTCGGGCCGGATCGCCGCACCGTCATATGTCGGGTAATACATCGCAATGACCTGCGACGTCCGCCCTTCGATCAACGTGATGTCCTGGCCACCCACCACATGAATGTCGAGCCAAGCCATGCCAGCGCCCGACAGGTCCGGATGCTCCGGCCAAAACGCAATCGCCCGGTTCAACACCACCGCCCGGCGGCCTCGGTTTTCAACGAGCACAACGTAATGATCGCCTGTCGCGGCAATGGTCGACACATGCACCGCAGTCTCGGGGCTGAGGTAGAACTGGACCTGTGGCCCAACCAGCCCCACCAAAGTCACGGCGGCAATGGCAACCGAGGCGCCCGTCGCAATCGTCGTGACCCAGCGGCGCATCCCTTGGGCGCTGCCACACAGAAAACACTTGGCCGCCCCTTTGGGGATCGACTGCTTGCACGCGCAGCACGGCATGGAAAGGTCAGGTTCCGGCATTCGGGACTTCCACAATAACGGACGGATAATCCCGTTTATACTGCCATTGATCGCCGCTGTCTCAGTTGTCCTGATTGGCGCGTTCCGCCTCGATCTCGCGCCAGCGCGCCACGTTACGGTTATGCTCTTCCAGCGTTTCGGCAAAGGCGTGCCCGCCCGTCCCATCCGCCACGAAGAAGATATAGGGCGATCCATCGGGCTGCCCGGCTGCCATCAAGCTCGCACGGCCCGGGTTTGCAATCGGCGTGGGCGGCAGCCCCTGAATGACATATGTGTTCCAGGGCGTCGCCGCACGCAGCTCTGACCGGCGCAGGCCCCGGCCCAACACGCCTTGCCCACGGGTAATGCCATAGATCACCGTCGGGTCTGTTTGCAGGCGCATGCCACGGTTCAGTCGGTTGATGAAAACGGACGACACCTGCCGCCGCTCATCCGCCACAGCCGTCTCCTTCTCAATGATTGACGCAAGGGTCAGCAACTCTTCGGGGCTCTCCAGCGGCACATCCGGGTCACGCGCCTCCCAGGCCGCCGACACCCACAGTTCTTGCTGTTCCGCCATCCGGGCCAGTACATCGCTCCGCTGATCGCCGGGCCGCACCTCATAACTGTCGGGCGCGAGGGCACCCTCGGGCGGGATCTCGTCCACAGCCCCCTGCAACACGTCCATCCCGCGCAGCGCGGTGACCACCTGCCAGCTCGTCACGCCTTCGGCCAGGGCAATGCGGTAACGTGTATCCTGCGCATCGCGCACTTCGGTATAAAGCGCGGGCACCTCATCCACGCCGGGCTGATACTCCGCCTTTTCCACAAAACGATTGGTGGCAGGGTCCAATTCGCGGACCTGTGCGCTCATCCGGTTCACACCAATGCGGTAGACAACTTCGGTGCCGCAGGTGCTCGCCCCGCCGCGCGTGATCACGTCCACGATCTCTTCCATCGAGGCACCCGGCTCCACAAGGAAACTGCCCGCTTTCAAGTCGCTGGTCTTGCCCGCATAATCCGCGCCCATCCGAAAGATCGAGCCGCTGCTGACAGCGCCCTGCGCTTCCAGATCACGGCTCACCCTGCGAAAGTTCGACCCCCGGTCCACCTGAACACAGATGGCCTCCGCCAAAGGCCCCGGGCCTTCATACTGGCCGCGCCCCCACATGATGACGCCCCCCGCAAGAAACAGCGCCACCACCAGAAATGTCACCGCATTAGACGCGATGGACCGCCACATCAGCCGTCAACCTTCCCAAAGATCACACTTGCATTGGTCCCGCCAAAGCCAAAGCTGTTGGACAGGGCATAATCCACCTTGCGCTTCCTCTTGGCATTTGGGGCCAAGTCAATCTCGGATGTGACCGCCGGGTTGTCGAGGTTGATGGTCGGCGGGCAGACCTGATCGCGGATCGCCAGGATCGAAAAAATCGCCTCAATCGCGCCCGCCGCGCCCAGCAAGTGGCCGGTGGCCGACTTGGTCGACGACATGGTGACGTTTGACGCATGATCACCCATCAGACGCTCCACCGCGCCCAACTCGATCGTGTCGGCCATGGTCGAGGTGCCATGGGCGTTGATATAGTCGATATCCGACGGCTCAAGGCCCGCATTGCGTAGCGCCGCACGCATCGACCGCTCACCGCCCTCGCCATCCTCGGATGGGGCCGTGATGTGATAGGCGTCGCCTGACAGGCCATAGCCTTTGACTTCGGCATAGATCTTCGCGCCACGGGCAACCGCGTGCTCGTATTCTTCGAGCACCACGATACCGGCCCCCTCGCCCATGACAAAGCCGTCACGGTCGGCATCATAAGGGCGGCTGGCGGATTTGGGATCATCGGCGCGTTTGGTGGACAAGGCCTTGCACGCATTGAAACCTGCAATCCCGATCTTGCAGATCGCAGCCTCGGCGCCGCCCGCCACCATCACGTCCGCATCGCCATGCATGATCAGACGCGAGGCGTCGCCAATGGCATGGGCACCGGTCGAACAGGCGGTCACAACCGAATGGTTGGGGCCCTTGAAGCCATAGCGGATCGACACCTGACCCGAGATCAGGTTGATCAGCGCGCCGGGCACAAAGAAGGGGGAGACACGACGGGGGCCCTTGGCCTCCATCATCACGGCCGTGTTGGCGATGGAGTTCAGACCACCAATGCCAGAGCCGATGAGAACGCCGGTACGTTCCAGGCTCTCGGTGTCCTCAGGCATCCAGCCCGCATCCTCAACTGCCTGTTGCGCCGCGGCCATGCCGAACATGATAAAGGTGTCGACCTTGCGCTGTTCCTTGGGCTCCATATAGGCGTCGGCATTAAAGGTGCCATCGGTACCGTCGCCCAGGGGCACTTCGCAGGCATAGGTGGTGACCAAACCTTCGGTATCAAACCCGGTGATGGGCCCTGCACCGGATTGGCCGTCCAGAATACGGCTCCAGCTTGCTTCGACCCCATCGGCCAACGGGGTCACAAGACCCAGACCTGTCACAACCACTCTGCGCATGTGCTCATGCCCCTTTTGCTATCTTTGCGCCTCATACCGCGCGGGGCTTACCCTGTTCAAGCCCCGACGGGACGGCCCCGCATCACACAGGCGGCGCGGGCGGGGCGGACAAAATATCGCGTGCGCCGCAAGGCGCTCAATTTGGTCACGAGCCACCACTTAGATCTGCGGCGGAGATTTGCGCAGCAACAGCCGCACCTCCGCCCCTTCGTAAACCGTATCGCGCATCAGCACATAGCCGAGCGCCTCCGCCAGATGCAGCGACACCGCGTGCGCAGGCTCGATCATGCAGACCAGAGGCCCGGTGATCACCCTGTCAAACCAGTCATGGGCCGCGCGCGTGGCCTCGCGGCCCAAACCCTTGCCATGCACCTCCGGGGACAGAACCCACCCCGCTTCGGGCACCGCGTCAAAGTCTTCGCCCACACCCCGCGCGCCATAAAAGAACCCCGTCTGCCCGATCATCCGCTTGCCGTCATGATCTTCAACTGCCCATTGGCCAAAGCCTGTCATCTGCCAGTGGCCTGCATTGCTCAGAAATTTTTGCCAGCACAGATCGCGGGACCGGGGCGCGCCACCGGTAAAGCGGACGACCTCGGGCATTGACCATATTTCGACATAGCGGTCGAAATCACTGGGGCGCATGGCACGCAAGGTGGTGCGCGCCGTGTTTATGGTCGGCACATGTCTGCTCATGGGCGGGTGTCCTGCTCGATCACCGGGGCTGTCTTTTTCGGGGCCGTCTTTTGCCCAACGGTGACGCGGCCTGCGCCCCTTGGCAAGAGGGCAGCAGGGGGAAAACGAAAAACGGCGCTCTTCCGCAAGGAAAAGCGCCGTTTGCTCAGGTCAGTGACCCGAAAAAAGCTTAGGTTGCGTTGGTGATAAAGCCAACCGCGTCACCAAATGTCTGGATGGTCTCAGCTGCGTCATCGGGAATTTCGATGCCGAACTCTTCTTCAAACGCCATGACCAGTTCAACGGTGTCCAGGCTGTCTGCGCCCAGGTCGTCAATGAAAGAGGCGGTGTCGGTGACTTTGCCTTCTTCAACGCCCAGATGTTCCACAACGATCTTCTTCACGCGGTCCGCGATGTCGCTCATATGACTGTCCTCATTCTGCCGGGGCAATATCACGCCCCCAAGTGGTGTCCCCGCAATCGTCCGGGGCTCAGGTCTTGCCCCCTTGGGGCGGTGAAGCTCTGGCACAGAACGCGGGCGTCCGATGCACCAAAACCAAAGATTCTGCGCCGCCTATAGCATATCAGCTATAGATGGCAATAGGAGAGGCACGCACCTGCGCGCCCGTTCCTACAACATGGCCATGCCACCATTTACGTGCAAGGTGGTACCGGTAACATAAGCGGCCTCGGGGCTCGCCAGGTAGAGAACCGCCGACGCAATCTCATGCGCTTCGCCCATGCGACCGGCCGGGATTTGTCCCATGATTCCAGTCTTTTGGTCGTCGGTCAGCTTGTCCGTCATGGCCGTCGCGATAAAGCCGGGCGCAACCGCATTTACCGTGATCCCACGGCTGGCCACCTCATAGGCGAGGCTTTTGGACATGCCGATCATCCCCGCCTTGGACGCGGCATAATTGGCCTGGCCGGGGTTGCCCGTGGCCCCCACAACCGAGCTGATATTCACGATCCGACCCCAGCGCGCCTTCATCATGCCACGCATCACGCCCTTACAGAGCTTGAAGGTGGCCGTGAGGTTTACATCAATCACCGACTGCCATTCGTCATCCGACATCCGCATGAACAGGTTGTCGCGTGTGATACCTGCATTGTTGACCAGCACGTCGACACTACCCATGGCCGCTGCCGCCTCTTTGGGCAGCGCATCCACCGCCGCCATATCGCTGAGGTTGCAGGGCAGCACATGCGCCCGTTCGCCCAACTCGCCCGCCAATGCTTCAAGCGGGTCCACCCGCGTGCCACTGAGGCCCACGGTGGCCCCTGCCGCGTGCAATGTCCGCGCGATATCGGCCCCAATGCCCCCGGACGCCCCGGTCACCAGCGCATTTTTTCCAGTCAGATCAAACATGTCTTTTCTTTCCTCAAGTCCCGGTCACATCCATATAGATATCGACCACATTCAAATTCACATCTTTTGCCACCTGGCGGTAGACTTCGCGCGACCACGTACCGCGCGCCAGACCCCGCCGCGACACCTCACCCGTCAACGCCTGGTAAATCCCCGGCAACTGGTCAAAACCGCCCCGCATCGTATGGCACAGCGCCTGACCACCCGGGGCCTCAAACATCTCGAATCCCGGCAGGGGTTGATCCAAAGGCACCCCAATCCGCACCTCCATCTGGTCGCCATCCAACCGGTAAAGTGCCGTTTGCGGCCCCACAAAAAAGAACCCCGCCCGCCCGATCGCTACATCCAGTTGGGCAAACAGGTCCGGGATCAGCTGCAACCGTGCATCAAAGGGCACCGTGTCACAGATCCCCCCCAAACGCAGCGGCTCAAGCGTGACAAGCTCAGCCATCAAGGGTGGCTTTTACGTCATCGGGGCTGCCAACGGCCCGCGTCGCCACGGACCGGTCGATGCGCCGGATCATGCCCGACAGGGCCTTGCCTGCGCCGATCTCCCAAATCTCGGTCACGCCCTGGCCCGCCATCCACACCACGCTTTCACGCCAGCGCACGGCACCGGTGATCTGCTCGACCAGCAGCCCCCGCAAGGCGGCCGCATCGGCGCACCCTTCGGCGCGCACATTGGGCACGACAGTCACGGCAGGGGCGGCAAAATCCACGCCCGCCAGCGCCTCGGCCATCACATCGGCCGCCGGTGCCATCAAGGCACAATGGAAAGGTGCCGACACCGGCAGCATCACGGCCCGTTTGGCCCCCTTGGCCTTGGCAATCTCGCAGGCGCGTTCAACGGCGGCCTTGTGCCCAGATACGACCACCTGACCCGGATCATTGTCATTGGCCGCCTGACACACCTCACCTTGTGCGGCCTCGGTTGCCACTGCGGTCACGGCGTCAAAGTCCAAGCCCAACAGGGCGGCCATTGCGCCCACGCCCACCGGCACGGCTTCTTGCATGGCGGTACCACGAATGCGGAGCAGTTTGGCCGTGTCCGCCACACTCAACACACCTGCGGCACACAGGGCGGAATATTCACCCAGCGAATGACCCGCCACAAAAGACGCGCGGCTCACGGTGATCCCTTCGGCCTCAAGTGCGCGCATCGCGGCCATCGAGGTCGCCATCAAGGCAGGCTGTGCGTTTTGGGTCAGGGTCAGGGTCTCAAGATCGCCCTCCCAGATCAGATCGCTCAGCTTTTCGCCCAGGGCCTCGTCCACCTCGTCAAAGACGGCACGCGCGGCCGGATAGGCCTCAGCCAGATCGCGGCCCATGCCAATGGTCTGCGCGCCTTGTCCCGGAAATACGAATGCTGTGCTCATCGCCTGCCCCCCTTTGGTGTTATCGCTGTGCCCCGGTGTAAAGCGACCGCTGCGCCCAAGCAAGACACCCCCGCACGACATCTGTGCAGGAATTGGCGGTTGTCACGGGCGCGGCGCGCATAACATTAAGGGGACACGTGTTAACGTCACAGATCAACTGCGGAGAGCGCCGATGCCCCTCACCAATACTGTCGACCGGTTCGGGTCGGTCACCAAAACCTTTCACTGGCTGACGGCCCTTCTGATCCTGACGCTGATGCCCCTCGGGATCGTCGCCAACCGCATGGCCTATGAGTTGCGCAGCGCAACAGGGCCATCTGACGAGTTGCTGGCGCAAACCGCATGGCTCTTTTCGCTGCACAAGACGCTTGGTGTTGCGGTGTTCTTTGTAGCACTCGCGCGCATCGCCTGGGCGCTGAGCCAACCCAAGCCGGGCCTGCTGCACCCGGATCGCAAGATGGAGAGTCTGGCGGCTGAAACGGTGCATTGGCTGCTTTATGGCAGTTTGGTGCTGGTGCCCCTGTCGGGCTGGATTCACCATGCTGCGGCCTCGGGCTTTGCCCCGATCTGGTGGCCTTTTGGTCAAAACCTGCCCTTGGTGCCTAAATCCGAAGCCGTGGCTGCCACCTTTGGTGGCGCGCATTGGGTGCTGACCAAAGTGCTGGCGGTGTCCCTGCTGCTGCACATTGCCGGGGCGCTGAAACACCACGTGGTGGACAAGGACGCCACGCTGCGGCGGATGTGGTTTGGCCACACTTCGGTGCCGCAGACATCGGGCAGTCACAAACACGCCCTGCCGATTGTCGCGGCCCTCGCCTTTTGGGCGTTGGCCCTGTCAGGCGGTGCCGCCATCGGCGTATATGCGCCCCATGGCGAGCATCGGGACGCCGAAGAACTGGCCGAGGTCCAATCGGACTGGCAGGTGCAGGAAGGAAGGCTTGAGATCACAGTGACCCAGTTGGGGTCCGAGGTGACAGGCTCCTTCGCGGACTGGACGGCGGCGATCAGCTTTGACGAAACGGTCGACAATGGTGTCGCGGGCACGGTGGAAGTCACGATTGCCATTGGCTCGCTCACTCTGGGCTCGGTCACGGATCAGGCCATGGGCCCCGACTATTTCAACGTGACCGATTTCCCCACGGCACAATTCGTGGCCGAGATCATCCCGGTGGTGGACGGGTACGAGGCGCAAGGGACGCTGACGATCAAGGGGCAAAGCATGCCCGCCACCCTGCCCTTTGGCCTGTCCGTGAATGACGACACGGCCGAAATGCGCGGCAGCCTGACGCTGGACCGGCTGGATTACGGCGTGGGCACCAACATGGCCGATGAGGCATCGCTGAAATTCGCGGTGGGAGTTGACGTGGCGCTGACAGCAACTCGCGACACCGAATAAACACAACGTCCAAAGCGAAGGGCCATGGCAATCCCATCGATTGCCATGGCCCTTTTGACGTCAGCCAGGAACAGCTTTCCGTCTTTGTTTTTCGCCATCTTTCTTCTGGTTGAAAATATCCTCGCCGAAGGCACGGCTTAGAGGGGCCTGAAAAGGTCTCTCTAAAATAAATCATGTCACGCCGCAGGCGTGTCCTTTCGACAGTCGCCCATGGAAAAGGCCGCGCAATCTCTTGCGCGGCCCGTCGCAGGCATCACTGCGGGTCAGGATCATTCGGCGGCAAGCGCCTCGATGGAGATCTGAACAGCAACCTCGTCACTCACCGCAGGGGCAAAAGCACCCAGGCCAAAGTCTGAACGCAGCAGCGTGGTTGTTGCGTTGAACCCCATCGTGGGTTTGCCCTGGTTGGGGCCAAAGGGATAGGGAGATGCCTGGTTCAGCGTGGCATCCAGGGTCACCGACTTCGTGGTGTCATTCATGGTCAGATCACCGGTGATCAACGCGGTGCCCTCGCCCGTGACTTCGATCCCGGTGGAGGTGAAAGTGATCAAGTCATCCTCGGTCGCGCCAAAGAAATCGTCGGACATGAAATGCCCTTCGCGTGCTTCCCAACCGGTGAACATGCTCATGACAGGCATAGAGACGCTGACGCTGGAGCTTGCGGGATCCGCTTCGTCAAAGACGATCTCGCCTTCAAAGCCCGAGAACATGCCGAATGTGGTCGAATAGCCCAGGTGGTTGTAGGAAAAAACGACCTGGCTGTGGCTGGGGTCCAGGTTGAACGTATCGGCGGCCAAGGCCACGCTGGCGGATGTGCTGAGGGCGGCGGCGAGAAGAAGGGATTTCATTGAAGTGCTCCAAGTTGGTTGCTGTCTGCCGCTCATAAATGGGGCGAAACCGATTTGAAGCAATCCTGCAGAGATCAACAGGTTGTGCGCGCGCCTGAACAGGTGCTGTCAGGCGTGCACATGTCAGCGGATTACAGCTTGCCCGCGTCGCGCAGTGCGCCAAGCACGCTCTTGCGGGTCTGGGGATCGGTCAGCGCCACATCCGCGATCAGATCGCCATGGGCGTCAAAAAGGCTGACAACCCCGCCTTGCACAGCGGCCCCGCCCAGATCGGACATGGCAGTGCGGTCCACCAGTTCCTTGACCCGGCCCGCGAGGCGGACCAGACGCACCTCGCGGCGGGTGGTGTCGATCTCGACCTGAACCAGAGGACGAGCGCGGCCCATCTGCATGATGGCGATGCCTGCAAAGCCCAGAAACAGCGACAAGCCCAGCTTGATCAAGAGCAGGTCCGCGTCCCAGCTTGCACCGGGCAACACCCAGAGACCAAGGGCCGCCAGCACCAGGGTGGTGCCACCCAGGGTCTGTGCGCTGCGCATCACCCAGCGGCGCCCATCGACCATTTGTGGACGATCGGACGGGGCGGCATCGGTCATGAAATCGGAAAGGGCTGTCATCGGAGGTCTCCACCAAACTCGTTACTCAATCCGCAACCTTGCCGCCAAAGGGGGCGGAAATGGGGCGGCAACATGGTTAATGAATGCCTAATTGTGCATGGCGTCAGCCAGCCAGAGCACGTCCACTCAATCGCGGCTGGCAAAAGGCTTGCCCCGCCCGCGCATGCGTGTATACGGAGCCGTCCCTGCAAATACCTTTTGCCGCGCAGTCTCTCGTGACCATCCGCAGGGCTTTTTGGATCGGTCTATGAAATGCGCCTTGATAGAAGTGGAGCACCACCATGCCTCTTTATGAGCATGTGATGATCGCCCGTCAGGACCTGTCGAACACGCAGGCCGAAGGGCTCATCGAACATTTTGGCACCGTCCTGGCCGACAATGGCGGCCAACTCGTGGACAACGAGTATTGGGGCGTCAAGACCATGGCCTACAAGATCAACAAGAACCGCAAGGGCCACTACGCCTTTTTGCGCACCGATGCACCGGCCCCGGCGATTCAGGAAATGGAACGCCTGATGCGCCTGCATGACGACGTCATGCGCGTCCTGACCATCAAGGTCGACGAGCATGCAGAGGGCCCTTCGGTCCAGATGCAGAAACGTGACGAACGTGGTGACCGTGGCGACCGCCGCGAGCGCCGTTGATCAGCAGATAGGAGCTAACCCATGGCTGCAAAACCATTTTTCCGCCGTCGCAAGGTCTGCCCATTCTCTGGTGAGAATGCGCCCGCCATCGACTACAAAGACACACGCCTGCTGCAACGCTACATCTCTGAGCGTGGCAAAATCGTGCCGTCCCGTATCACCGCCGTCTCGGCCAAGAAGCAACGCGAATTGGCCCGTGCCATCAAGCGCGCCCGCTTCCTCGCCCTGCTGCCCTACGCCGTTAAGTAAGGAGAGAAACGATGCAAGTTATCCTTCTTGAGCGCGTTGCCAAGCTGGGCCAGATGGGCGACGTCGTCGACGTCAAATCCGGCTATGCCCGCAATTTTCTGCTGCCGCAGAAAAAAGCGCTGAGCGCCTCCAAAGAAAACATCGCGTCCTTCGAAGCACAGAAAGTGCAGCTCGAAGCGCAGAACCTCGAAACCCGCAAAGAAGCCGAAAGCTTGGGTGAAAAGCTGGATGGCCAGCAGTTCATCGTGATTCGTCAGGCCTCTGACGGCGGCAACCTCTATGGCTCCGTCACGCCCCGTGACGCGGCCGAGGCCGCCACGGCCGAAGGGTTCACTGTGGACCGCAAACAGATCGTCATCGCAGCCCCCATCAAAGAACTGGGCCTGCACGACGTGCACGTGGTTCTGCACCCCGAGGTGGAGGTGACCATTCAGTTGAACGTCGCCCGTTCGCCTGAAGAAGCCGAACTGCAAGCGTCCGGCAAATCGATCCAGGAACTGGCTGCCGAAGAAGAAGCGGCTGCTGATTTCGAGATTGCGGAACTGTTTGACGACATCGGTGCCGCCGCATCCGAGGATGACGATCTGGCCGAAACGGTCGAAGATGTCCTGCCGGAAGCGGACGGTGAAGAGCCCAAGGCCTAAGCCAAGGGACCTGAGATTTGAAAGGCCGCGCATTGGTTTGCGCGGCCTTTTTCGTTTTGACCGCAATGAGGTTTGTTGCAGTGGACTGGGGCCAGCCCCCCCTCTGCCTTTGGCCAAGCAACGGGGGTTCTTGGAACAAAGAAGCGACCCGGGCCGATGCGCGGGACTTTGCCATCCGCCGTTTGACATATCCTTGCCGTAGAGCGACTGTGCGCCCATGCGTAAGCTTTTGATTTTTCTTGTACTCGCAGCCTGTGCGCCCCCGCTCGACAGTGTGGTCATGGACCCCCGTCCGGTGCCCCAGACCCGGGCCGAGATTGCCTTTGTCACGGCTGTGTTCAACGAAATCCAGCCCCGGTCGATTGCCGAGGCGCGCGAGTATTGTGGTGTGATCGGCGTCACCCAAAGCGGCGCCTACCGCGCCACCCCGCCGCGCGCAGGCCGCCGCGCCTCGTGCCTGCCACCGACGCCGAACTGGCCCGATGCGCGCATCATCGCGTCCTATCACACCCACGGAAACACCGATCCGCGCTATTTCAACGAGGTGCCCTCGTTTGACGACATGCGCACCGACATCGAGGCCAACACAGATGGCTATGTCGCCACACCCGGTGGTCGGCTGTGGTATGTGGACGCGCGTGCGCGATTGGCACGACAGCTGTGCGGTTTGAATTGCCTGATCAGTGACCCGGCCTATCGGGACGATCCGGACCTGACGGTTCAGCCCACCTATACTTTGCAGCAGTTGTCAGGGTTTTGAGCGACCCGCCCGGGCGCAATGCCGGGCGCGCCAGTCTTATGGGGTCAGTCGACCTTGAGCTTTTCGATCTGCGAATAGATATGCGAAAGCTCGAACGCGCCAAAGCTGTTCGTCGCGTCGGTGGGCAGGCTGTGACAGATAAAGCAGTTCACCGCGTCGGCCTGTGAATAGGTTTCCATCGTGGCATTGTAGAGGCCGAGAGAGCCGCGCATCTGTGCCGTCTGATCACCGCCCTGATTGGGGATCGGTGCGTCGCCGCCGCTGGCGGGCGTCGTTGTCCAGATGCCACCCGTCTGCACATAGTTCTTGCGCGGATCGCCCGCTGCAAGCTGCCCCAGCACATCCGTGTTGATCGACAAGAGTTCGGTGTTGTTGGTCACCACCTTGTCAAACACATCTTGGGTCACTGTGCCATTGGTCACATCCGAAGGCGCATAAGGCTGGCTGCCCCAGGGCCGGGTGCGCGTGGTATTTGAGGGCACGATGCCACCCTCGCACACGACACCGCCGCCCTTGAGGGTTTCGGCCACAATCTGTTCAACGCCGTCGTCGTCCTTCTTGGTCGTCATACACTCTACATTGGTCCCGGCCGCAGCCGTGTTTGAGGCCAGGAAGTTGAAGGTGCCGCTGGCATCATAGGGAAATTCGACCGGATCGGTGCCGCCATTGTTGTACCAATAGCCCACATCGGGCGCGTTGCTCAGATGCTCGAACGTGGCCCAGACGAATTCGGGGTGGTCCTGCACTGTCGCGACCACGTGCATACCGACCAGTGCCAGCGTGGTGCGCGTCTCGCCCGCAGGCGTCCAGACCGTGTTATCCGCGTTGGCGGTATAGGTCGGCACAATTGCCGGAATGGTGATGTAGTCGCTGATCGGCGAAACGGTGGACGCCTCGACCCAGGAGGTCTTGAGCTCCATCACCAGGGTTTCGGGGGCTTGCGGGAAGGGCAGACTGTTGCCATCCACATAATCCAGCACAGCCATCAGCGCATCGGCATTGGCGGGAAAGTCCGTGATATCGCTGCCCAGCACCGTGTTTTTCTGGAGTGTCAGAAAATCCGCGTAAACATCGTTGGTGTGGACCCCGTAATAGACCAGCGAATTGCCCTGCGACATGAGCGTGCCGCCGGAAAAGCCGGCTTGAGTCACTTCGCCGATCACGTCCCCTTTTTCCGACCGCAGCACCACGTTCAGCGCGTCGACCGAAGCTGCGTTCTGGAAATAGCGCACCCCGTCCTCGTTTGCGGGCAGCACGTTAAAGATAGCCTCGCCATCCAGCACCCGACCATCTCCTTCGGGCGAGGTCAGCCAGAGAAAGGTCTGAGCCCCCCATTGATAGAAATTGCAGATCTGCGGCCCCTCACCCCCGTTGGGGTTGTCGTCGGTAAAGGTGACCGAACTTGGCGGCATGACCGCACCGTTTTCAGTAACTGTGCCGCCAAACCATGGGGCGATGTCGGCCAGACAGGTCTGTGCCGCATCGGTGGGCATCGCCATTTGTGCCAGTGCAGACGTTGAACAGAGCGCCAACGCGCCCACGGATAATCCGAGTGGTTTCAAGTACATATTGGTCCTTTCGGGGGCGCGCAATTGGCCCCGGATCTGTGAACGGGACCGGCGGAAATACTCCTGCACGCATTGCAAGTATCCGGCCCCAACTGCACAGTGCCGCATATTCCCGTTTTGCGTCAACAACCATAAATTGAATTTTTGAGTTAAGGGCAGCGCAGAAAAGGCCGCGCAGTCATGGCGCAGCCTTGGGCACGGTCAGCGGCGGGCCATCATTGGTCCTTGTGGCAGGGATTGCCAATCGCGGTGCATTCGTAGTTCCAGTTCAGAACCGTACCGGTTTGCACGCAGTCAACCCGCCGAAACTGCGCCTTGGTCCAGCGTTTGAAATCCGGACCATGCGTGGTGTTGACCGCGCGGCGCCAGGCGTTCTTGGCCTGCATCTTGGCGGTGCCGCTGATCGCATTTTCGGCATTGCCGAACATCGTGGCGCGGCAATTGTCACCGCTCGACGCCGTATCCTGCGGCGCGCAAGCATCCCGGGCATAAAGGGACCCGTTGTAAACAAAGGGTTTTTGCCCCTGCGTCAGCGACGACAGTTTGCAATTGGCGCCATCATAGTCGCCATAAACGCATGTGGGCCCACCTTGGACGTACACGTTACCCTCGTAGGTAAAGCCGGTTTGCGCCCCCTGTTCTGCGATAAAGCAATTCGCCCCATCCCAGCGACCACCATCAGGGCAACGGTTACACGCACCGTCCATGCTTGGAATGCCGCGCTTGTAATAAAAGTCGGTCCAGGGGTGACGGTACATGGCGATGAACGTGCTGTTGCCGGGCATTGGCGCCGTATTGACTGCGCTCAGATCCGCCCGTGCGTCACCATTTGGGACCCCGCGCAGGAATTTGCCGTGATGGGACCGCAGTGAAACAAAGCCCTGGTCAGACACACTGCCCAGAAAAATACAGCCCGTTGGCGTGCCACCCGCGTAGTTGAACGGATGGATCGTCCAGATCTCCCAGGCTGCGATATGCGCGCGGTTGGCATTCACATCGCCGCTGGGTTCAGCCACAAGGTGGCGGTCATGGGCACTGCGCAACGCGATGCGCGCGCCGCTGGCCACATCTGCGCCTGTGGCATTGCCCTGGTCGTCCAGCACCAGGAATTTCTCCCATTGCTGATCCTCGGCACGGGTTACAGTGGCGTTGCCGTCCAGCTCGGCCGCCATGAATTTAGTGTTGGTCTTGAAGTAGAGCGAAACAACGTCGCCGTATTTCAAACAGCCCGCCGCAGAGGCGGACGTCGCCCACAGCAAGCTGAGGGCCAAAACAATAAAGGTTTTCATAATAGACACTCTTTTTCCAAATGGATTAAGGCCATCCACCATAGCGAGAAATGAGTGTCGGGACAGTCGGGTATACCTGACCCACCACGAAAAAGGGCCGATCCCTGCGGACCGGCCCCAACCTCATACGGAATCGTATGGGTTATTCGTCTTCGAGCGCTTCGACGGCTTTCTGAAGGTCATCCTTGCTGACCTCCTTGTCGGTCACGGTCGCGTTTTCCACGATGTGGTCGACAACCTTGTCCTCGAACAAGGGCGCGCGCAGCTGCTGCTGCATCTGCTGGTTTTGCTGAACGAATTCAACGAACTGACGTTCCTGACCGGGATACTGGCGGGCCTGCGCCATCACGGCCTGGTTCATTTCGCCATCGGTGACTTCAACCGCAGCCTTTTGGCCAAGTTCGGCCAAGAGCAGGCCCAGACGCACGCGGCGTTCGGCCAGTTCAGTGTGCTCTGCTGTAGGCTCGACCTCGGGGTGGTCATGCCCTTCGACCTCGGGGTTTTCCTCGTGCCAGAGCTGGTGCGCGATCTGCTTGGCCTCGGCCTCGACCAGCGAGGGGGGCAGATCAAAGCTGACGGCCGTGTCGAGCTGATCCAGAAGAGCGCGCTTCATCACGGCGCGGGCAGCACCTGCATATTCGCTCTCCAGCTGCTCGCCGATGCGGGTTTTCAGCGTAGCGAGGTCTTCGGCCCCGAATTTGGTGGCCAGCTCGTCGTTGATCTCGGCAGCAACCGGCTCTTTGACCTCGTGAACGGTGCAGTCAAATACGGCTTCTTTACCCGCCAGGTGTTCAGCCTGATATTCTTCGGGGAAAGAGACCGTTACGGCCTTCTCTTCGCCCGCTTTTACGCCGACAAGCTGTTCTTCGAAACCCGGGATGAAGGAGTTGGAGCCCAAAACCAAAGCGTGGCCTTCGGCAGCACCGCCTTCAAAGGCTTCGCCGTCGATCTTGCCCACGAAATCCATCACAACCTGGTCGCCGTCCTTGGCTTTGGCGCCCTTCTTGCGGTCCTTGAAATCCTGGGCGTTCTTGGCCAGAGATTCCAGGGTCTCGTCAATTTCGGCGTCGCCTGCCTTGACCACCAAACGCTCCAGCGTCAGCTTTGCCAGGTCCACCTCGGGGATCTCGGGCAGTGCCTCATAGGACAGGTCCACCGACACGTCGTCGCCTTCTTTCCAGTCCTCATTGGTCATCTTGACCTCGGGCTGCATGGCGGGGCGGTCGCCCGACGCCTCAAAATGATCGGACATGGCGCCATCAATGCTTTCCTGCATCGCTTCGCCCATCAGGCGCTGGCCAAACTGCTTTTTAAGCAGCGCCATAGGCACTTTGCCCTTGCGAAAGCCCTTCATTTCAACGTCAGGCTGCGCCTCGACCAGCTTTTCGTTGACCTTCGCGTCCAATTCAGCGGCGGTCACGGTGATGGCATAGCCGCGTTTCAGACCTTCGTTCAGCGTCTCGGTGACCTGCATGTGTGCTCCCATAGCAAATGGCCCCCGGATGGGGGTTTTTTCGAAATTCGCGCCCTTCTATGCACGGCGCGGGCCTAGTGCAAGCGGATAGGGTCGCAATGGCCAAAATCGCGCCCGGCCGGTCCGCGTCACCCGGCCGGGCGGGGCAAAACAAACACTATCTCCGATGCGGGTGTCATGTATTAATAGTTTAGTAAGCCTGTTGGCGCACACCTGTTGGTCTGACGGTTCAGCCACCGAGGGAGGTTTTCATGGTTCGCCTGTTGAGTGTGTGTATTTTGGCGTTGGCGCTTGTCGCGCAACAGGCGGGGGCCGAGCCTCGCGCGCTGAAGGTTGTGGCCGACGAATGGCCCCCCTTTTCCGGTGCGGCCTTGCCCAATCAGGGCATGTCGCTGGATGTGATTTCCACCGTGCTGCGCCGTGCAGGGTACACCGTTGAAACCCAGGTTATGCCCTGGGCGCGCATCATCGCCAGCGCCAAGACCGATACGGTGGACATTGTCGGCAGCCTTTTTGCCGATACTGAACAGGCCACCTATCTCAATTACGCCAACCCGTTTCATACCACACGCATCCAACTGGTCCGCAGGCTGGGCAGCGACATCACGTTCCGCGATGTGCCATCCCTGCAACCTTACAGTTTTGCCGTAGGAGACGGGTTTCTCTATGAGCCTGAATTCGACCGCGCCGATTACCTGCAAAAGCAGACTGTCACGACGACATTGCAGGCCATGCAGATGGTCGCCTTTGGTCGTGTTGACCTGACCCTGGACAGTGTCGATGTGGTGAACTTTGCCATGCAGAACGAGGATCCCCGCCTGCAAGAACGGGTTGAGATCGCGCCGGGCGTGATGGCCCATCAGGGCATCCACATGGCGGTGCGCCGCACCCTTGACGGCAACGAACAGATCGTCGCCGATTTCAACGCAACCTTGGCCCAGATGCAAAGTGACGGCAGTCTGGACGCCCTGCTTGCCGTACATGTGGGGCAACCGTTGATGGAATGACCCGCTTTTTCGCCAAGGAATGGCTGGCCGTCCGGTTGGTCTTTATGTCGCTGCTCATCGGCTCTGTGCTGTCGGTCTTTTCGACCAGCGTGCAGCTGGCGACCAGTTTTGTGCGCCAAAAAGGCGAGGCGGTGGAAGTCCTGGACCAGATCGAAAGCGCCTTGGCGGATTCTCTGCAACAAGCCCTTTGGACCTTTGATTTTGCACAGGTGGAGATCATCCTGGACGGTTTGAAATCCAGCCCCAGCGTGTCCTTTGTGGAATTGGACACCCCAACGGGGCATCATTGGGAACGCGGCTCCGCCAGCGCCGCTGCGCTGGTGCGCACCTATCCCTTGACCCAGACCACGGACGACGGAACCGTCATGGAGCTGGGCCTTCTGCGCGTGGTTCTCACCGTGGAAGAGATTGTCAGCCGTGTCTGGGCGGAATTCTGGATCATCTTCAGCTCGAACCTGGCCAAGGCCTATGTTGCTGCAATCGCTCTGCTCTATGTGGTTTACCGGCTGATGACCCGCCACATGCGCCGAATTGTCCAACATGTGAATGACCCCACCCCGGTCGAGGTCAAACCGGCCTTGGTGCTGGAGCGGGAGCCGCGGATGTACCCCGACGACCTCGACCATGTGGTCAGCGCGGTGACCGCATCGGAAAACCGGGCGCGCGCAACGCTGAGCAACCTCAGGACCGAGATTGCCGAACGGGCCCAGGCCGAGGCAGAGGCACGCACCGCACTGTCAATCCGCTCAAAATTTCTGGGCACCATCAGCCACGAGGTCCGCACCCCGCTCAATGCCATCATGGGGCTTTTGCACCTGATCGAAACGAACGAGGACGTCCCGAAACAGCAACGCCATTATGCCGAGGTGGCCACAAAGGCGGCCCACCAACTCATGGATCAGCTTTCCAATGCGCTGGACATGTCGCGGCTGGAATCGGAAACCTCACGCATCAGCCCCGAGCCGACTGACATTCGCGTGCTGGCCACCCAATGGGGAGAAACGGCCCAGGCCAGCGCCCATTACCGCAACAAGGACATCACGGTGCATACCCGGATTGATCCCGCGTTGGACGATCAGTATCTCGTGGATGGCGCGCGGCTGACGCAGATCGTGACCAACCTGACCGACAATGCGGTCAAACTGACGCCGCAGGGCCATATCGACATCGCGATTGCCCCGATCATAACCCACATGGCCCGGGATGTGACGAGCCATGGGCTTGAAATCGCGATCTCTGACACCGGGCCCGGCATCAACGAGGCCGACCGCGCGCGCATCTTTGAAGTCTTTGCACAATTGGACGACAGCATCGAGCGCAGCCACGGCGGCGCGGGCCTTGGCCTTGCGATCAGTCGCGAACTGGCCCACCGCCTCGGCGGCACCCTGCAAGTCAGCAACATTGAAAGAAGTGGTTACCGAACCACATTCCTGTTAACCCTCCCCCACAACTACAGGTTGGAGTCTCAAAGTGAGCGCGCGCAAAAAAGTTCTGTTGGTTGAAGACGACGAGTTCACCCGTTTCATGATGAAGGAAATCATCGCAACGTTGGGCGTTGATGTGGAGATTGCGACCAACGGTCAGGACGGCTGTGACGTGATTGCCGCCGCCCCCGAAAGCTTTGGGTTGATCCTGATGGACCTGCACATGCCGCAGATGTCGGGCATCGACGCCACCCGACAGATCAGGGCGCTGCCCGCCAATCCGCCTTGCGACGTGCCCATTATCGCCTTGACGGCGGACGTGACCTACCACGACACGATGCGGGTCAAGAAACTGGGCATGAACGGATTTGCCAGCAAACCCGTCACCCCCGGCCAATTGCTGGCCCTGATCGACGAACACTGCTCCGCAGCCTGAAAACAATTTCGATACCGCGTCCTGTTATGACGCACCGGTATCACCCAAGGACCAGGTTATGACACCGACACCTTCCGCCAAAGACGCGGCAAAAACCAAATCCGCGCAAGGCCCGGACACATCCGACGCCATAGAGGCGACCGACACGCCCGCGGCCCCGCCCCGCTTTGTTGGCATCGCCGCCTCGGCAGGCGGCCTTGAGGCAGTGTCGCTCCTGGCCCAGCACCTGCCGCGCAATCTGAATGCCGTCTACGTGGTCGCCCAGCACATGTCGCCCACCCACAAAAGCATGCTGGCGACCCTGATCGGGCGCGAAACGCGCCTGCCCGTGCACGAGATGACCCCCGAAACCACGCCAGAGGCAGACGCAATCTATGTCTCGCCGCCCAACACGGACGTGATTTACGAGGACGGCCTGCTCAAGCTGCGCCAGCCGTCAGTGCACCCGGCCTCGCCCAAACCGTCGGCGGACCGGTTGTTCAAAAGCCTGGTCAAGGAATGCGGCGAGGCTTGCGTTGGCATCGTCTTGTCCGGCACCGGATCGGATGGCAGCTATGGTGTGCAGGCGATCCGCGAGGCGGGCGGCATCACCATCGCCCAAGAGCCGGGCACCGCAAAATATGATGGCATGCCCACCTCGGCGCTCCAGACAGGTTGCATCGACCTGACCCTGGCCCCCGACCTCATCGGAACGCATCTGGAAAAAATCCTGGCCCGTCCGCGCAATTTCGATGACCTGCAAAGCCTCAATGACGCGCCCAACCCGCTGGGTGAGCTTTTTGGGATCCTGTTGGCCCGCACCCATGTGGATTTCCGCGACTACAAGGAAAACACGCTGAACCGGCGCATCGCGCGGCGTATGGTGGCGCTCGATATCCAGGAATACGACGACTACGTCGATTATTGCCGATCTCGGGTGGACGAGGTGGATGCGCTGCACCGCGATCTGCTGATCTCGGTCACCCGCTTTTTCCGCGACCCCGACCAATTCGACAAATTGCGCGGCGAAATGGCCAAAGTGCTGTCGCGAGGCAAGACCGGCCCGCTGCGGATCTGGGTGGTGGGCTGTGCCACGGGCGAAGAGGCCTATTCGATCGCGATCATGATCGCGGAAATCCTCGGCGGCATCGACATGCTGGCGGTACGCGGTGTTCAGGTCTTTGCCACCGACATCGACCAGAACGCCATCGATATTGCACGCAAGGGTGTGTACCCCATTGCCGCCGCCTCCGACATCCCCGCCGAGTATCTGGCCAACTATTTCAATGTCGGCGAAACCGACATCACCGTGCGACCCGAATTGCGCGCCGTGACCTTGTTTTCGCACCACAACATTTTTCAGGACCCCCCCTTTATCAACGTCGACCTGGTCACCATTCGCAACGTGCTGATCTATTTTAACCTGGCCCTTCAGGAACGCGTGCTCAGCCGCTTGCACTACGCGTTGGCGGCCGGTGGATTGCTCTTTGTGGGCACTTCGGAAACCGTGGGCGAGATGAGCGTATTTTTTGAGGCGCGCAGCAATGCCGACAAGGTGTTTGGCAAACGCAGCAGCATTTCCGGCGAATTGTCAGTTGAGCCCGGTGCCCGAACCTACCAGCGCGAGCGCCGCAACAGCTCTGCCAAGTCGGGCAAAACGACCCCTGCCCTGGCCGCCGAGGCGGACCTGTCGCTGGCCCGGGCCGTGGCCCCCAATGGCATGATCTGCACCCGCAACGGCAGTATCATCGAGGTTTTGGGCGATCTGAGCCCCTTTATCGAAATCCGGGCGGGGGCAACCACCTCGCTCAATGTAAAAATGCTGATCGAGCCTCTCAGAACCGAAGTGACCAGCCTCTTGTCGGTCGCCGTGCGCAACGAGACCCGCCGCTCGGGTCGCTGGCACAGTGTAAGTCTGCCCGTGGGCAACCGTGTCCGGTTGCAGGTCTTTCCCTTCAGTTCCAAGTCGGGGGGCGAGATGCAGTGCCTTGTCGCGGTCGACGCCAAATTCGAAGAGATACAGGAAAGCCGCCTGACTGAGTTGGAAGACGCCGATCAACGCGCCTATGTCGAACGGATGGAGCTTGAAATCCGCTCCACCCAGGAGGCGTTGCAGCAGACCATCGAAGAGTTGCAGACCGCGAATGAGGAACTGCAATCCACCAATGAGGAAATGCAGTCCACCAACGAGGAATTCCAGGCCACCAACGAAGAGTTGGAAACCTCCAACGAAGAGTTGCAATCCACCAATGAGGAACTGCTGACCGTCAACGAAGAGTTGCAGATCAGCTCTGCTGAACGCCACGCACTCGCCTCTGAGCTGGAGGCGATGATGACCACCGCGCCCTATGCCGTGGCCCTGGCCGATCAGGCCCTGATCGTGCGCCGTTTGTCGGCGGTGGCCATGCGCCTCTTTGGTCTGGTGGAACTGCCTCCCACCGGCATCCACCTCAGCCAATGTACCCTGCCCGGCGGTTTTCCGGCCCTGGCCCCCATCGCCAATTCGGTGCTGCGCCTTCAGGAAACCCGCCGCATCCCCATCCTGTCCGAGGGGAAGTATTATTCGATGGTCCTGTCGCCGGTTCATGATCTGCACCGCAAGCTTATCGGCCTCTCGATCACCGTGACTCAATATGACAGCGAACCACTGGCCCATATCGTCGAGATGATGGGCGATGTGACCAAGGTTGCCCACTGGAGCTACAACCTCGACACCAAGGACCTGCTGTGGTCCAACCGCATGTTCACCATCCACGGGCTGGACAATTCCGGCGAGATGCCCACCTGGGATATCGCTCTCAGCCTGATCCATCCAGAGGATCGCGAGGCCGAGATGACGGCCGTGAACAACCTGATCCGCGATGGCGGCAATTACCAGTTTGAACGCCGCGCCTTTGGCCCGGGCGGCCGCGTGCTGACGATGCGGGGCAGCACCATGTTGACCAAGGACGCCGAGGGCAATCCAGTGCAACTGATTGGCGTGTTGTGGGACACCGCCGAACAGACCGAACAGACGATCCGCCTGTCGAACATGGAGAACGTGCACTCTGATCTGGGTATTGGGGTTTTCTCCTTTGATGTGCGCAACAATCAGGCCGAGTGGAACACATTCCTCTTTGATGTTCTGGGCTATAACCCCGTGACCCACAGCCCTTCCGTTGAAAGCCTTTTGGCTCGCATCCACCCCGATCAAAGGGCCGAGGCCGCCGAGCGGTTCCAGACTGCCCTGACCGAGGGCAGCAGTTTTGAACTCAACTGCCTGGTGGTTCAGCCGGACGGGTCGCAAAGCACCTGTGAAATACATGGCAAGGTGCGGCGGGAACGCGGCGGGCGGGTCTCTCATGTCTTTGGCAGTGTCCAGTGCCGCGCCAGCCGCGACGCCGAACCAATACCGCTGTCCCAAACCCTTTGAGCACCAAGGGCGGGCCTTAACCCAATCTTTACCTTGTCGGGGACAAGTTGCGCGCAACGGAATTCGCGACTGGACCCGCTTGAATGGATGCTGCGGCCCCTGACACCCACTCTGACCTGGCGCGTTTGCGCGCGCTGACCCGCGATGTGCATCTGTCCCTTCTGGCGATGGAGCAGTTGGCCCACACCGCCGCCCATGATCTGCGTACGCCGCTGAACACGCTGTCTGGTCTGCTTCAGCTTTTTGACACCAAGTTCGCGGATGACCTCCCAGAGGCGGGCCGCGAATATCTCAACTATATGGGCAAAGCCGTGCAGCAGATGGAGGAACTGACCACCCGTTTTCAGGACGATGCGCGGCGTGCAGGCGCAGATGTGCCGCGCCAACCGGTTGACCTGCATGCAGCCTTGCTCGATCTGCGTTCAAACGTGAAAACCGCCCGGCTGAGCGTTATCGGCACCCCGTTTTTCGTCACTGCGCAGCCCGATCTGCTGGCCATGTTGCTGCGGGGCCTTGTCGATGACGCCTCGCGCGCGGATCAACCGCCGGGCCCTGTCACGCTCCAGCTGATCCTGCACCGCCAGGACGGATTGCGCCAACTGACCTTGCGCGACCAACGTCGCACTTTCGACCAAAGCGCCATTCCCAGAGCACTGCACGCACGCGATACCGGTGGTTTGGCCACCTGTGCCCGCATCTGCCGTCACCACGGTTGGGAGTTGTCTTCCGCACCCGGCGCGGACGGCGGCACCGACCACACGGTATCGTTCGGACGCTGAAACGATGGCCGATTACTCTGAATTTGAACCGTATTCTTCACGAACCGTGCGCCCGCTTCAGCAGTTCTTTACCCCGCGCCCCTATCGGTACCCCCATTGAGAAGACGGAGACGATTATGGCAATGGTATTGCTACTCGAAGACGACGCGGGCCTCAGGTTCACATTTGCACAGACCCTTGAGGATGCGGGCCACACCGTCATTAGCGTCGCCGACAATGACGCCGCTTTGGCGCAATTGCGCAAATGCACGCCGGATGTCCTGTTGCTTGACCTCATGATCAATGGCGCTTTTTCCACCGATGTGGCCGATTATGCGGGCTATGCAGCGCCCGATGCGGCGGTGATCTATGTCACCGGCAGCGGACTTTTCCCAAAGGGAGAGCTTTTCCGGATGTCGCGCAACGCCCGTTGGGTGCTGCGCAAACCAGTGGATCTGGGTGATCTGGCCAATATGGTCGAACACGCCTGCGCACAGGCCAGTGTCAACCCCCCGCAATTGCCATTATGCCCGGTGGCGGCTGCCAAGAAAATCGGCTGAACCGCCCCGTCAAACAGGGGATGGTTCCGCGTCCTGCGGATGACCGGCCA
This sequence comes from uncultured Tateyamaria sp., assembly GCF_947503705.1. Lineage (GTDB taxonomy): Bacteria > Pseudomonadota > Alphaproteobacteria > Rhodobacterales > Rhodobacteraceae > Tateyamaria. Next base: position 152,011 of record NZ_CANNES010000007.1, read on the forward strand.
GGGCCACGCGACGCGCCCAAAACCGGCTTTTGACCCAGCGCCGTTCGCGCGCATACACGGCGTGGCGCGCCTCCAGATACTCCTGCACACCTTTGGCCACGCTGTCGCTGTAGGCCTGCATCGCGCCCCGATCCTGCGCCAGGTAAGCGTCCGACGCTTGAATGGCGGTCCACAGCGCCGTCGTCATCCCGTGGGACGACAATGGATCAAAGGCAGCCGCCGCATCACCGATAGCCACCCACCCCGCCCCGATCGCAGGCGCAACCCAGCTGCTGTTTGTGGTGATCCGCCGGGGCACGCTCTGCATTGCAAAACCATAATCGCGCAGATAGGCACCGATGGCTTCCGGCACGCGCGCCTGCGTTTCAAGCGCTGCATTCTTGAACCCCGGCAGGTCCGCGTCTGTGTAAAAATTTACAACCGCGCGATTGTCGGCAAGCAGGGACATGTACCACCAGCCCCGTTCTTCGGCCTCGATGAGGGTCACGGGGCGCGGGGCCTCGCCGTTTTCGCACGCAAAAACGGCATATTGACAGGCAAGCTTATCTGCCTGAAAGCGCGCAGCATATTGCCCGGCCACCACCGCCTTGCGCCCCGTCGCGTCAAAGACAAAGCCCGCTTTGACCGCCTGCCCAGCCACATCCAGATGCCAGCACCCATCCACAACGGTTACGCCCGTCACGTCCTCTTCGAACCGCGTGGCCCCTGCCGCAATGGCCTGGGCGGTCAGCGCATCTTCGAAGGCACCGCGATCCAGGACGGTGGGTGGCCCTTCAAGCTGAACAATTGCGTTGCGCGCAACCAACAGATTACTGCCCCAGGCCGAATAGGTGCCATGGGCGTGGCGGTGCACTTGCGCGCGCAGCATCGCATCCGAGCCAAGCGTTTTCAGCAGCGGAATGGCCGCAGCACTCAGATGTTCACCTGGCTTGAACGCATTCCCGCGCGGGGCGGCAATCCACAAGGGCCGCGCCCCACCTTGCGCCAAACGCAAAGCGGCCGCCGCCCCCGCAATCCCACCGCCCAAGACGGCCACATCATGGATCAATTGGGCAGCATCCCCTGGCTTGGCCGCCAGTCAAACCGCGTTTCCATATTATCGGCATGCTGCATTTCGACAAAGACATCGCCGCGCGGCGAGGGCATGCGCACGACAAAGCCCATGCGCTCCCAGACGGTGATCATGTTGGTGATGCCGTCCCAATAGCTGCCGTTGGCGTGATAGCCGATGCCCGCCACGCCGCGCGACCAACTTATGCGACTGTCCAGAAACTTGTCGCGTTCGTCTTGCGTCAACCCATCGTCAAGAGCGGCGGCATAATACGCCTCGGGCAACACATCGATGGGCAACAGGGCGGGCCACCACACGGCCGTCGGATAGTTCTGCTGCATCAGCACCTGCTGGCAACTGAACGCGTCGCACTGCCAGGGCAAACCCATCCAGCGCGTCAGATCGCCCGCCATTTGCGGCCCGATCGGGGGCGGCGTGTCGCCAAACCCATTGAACGCGACATCCGGCGTCAAAAGCCGCCCGAGGTTCTGGTTCAGGCTGTCGCGGTCCCCATGGGCGATGCGGAAAAGCTCGGCCCCGTCGTCATATTCATGCGCATACATTTCCTTGAGGCGCAGGTAATAGGTCAGCTCAACGCCCGGATGGAATGCACCCCCTGACAGCGGCTCCAACGCGGCCTGGGTCAGCGCACCGGGCTGCAATTCCAGCGGAATATCGTCAAAACTGGCGTAATCCGTGACCGCATCTTCGGCCGCCTGACCGTTATAGTCATCGACAAAGGCCCCCGCCGCCCAGGCCCTCAGATACTCGTATTGCAGCTTGGGGAACTGGAACCATTGCAGCGGGCTGCCATCGTAATTCACGCCATCGCCCAGCATATAGGGGATTTTCAGCCGCTCTTCGATATAGGCGCTGTCGGTCAGGTTATAGGGGTCGCGGAAGAGGTCAAAGATCTCCATCCGAAACGCCTCATTTTCAGGGCTCGGATCGGCCAGGCGGGCCACATATGCAGGATCGCCCAGATCACCGATGGCCATCCAGCCCTGGCGCAGATTGGCCGCCTGCGTCACCCATTCCATCAGGGCGATGCGGCGGAAAGTCGGATAGATATAGGTCATGAACGAGATTGGCAGATCGGGCAAATCGGCCCAGCCCGCCTGCACGTTCATATCCGCAACCACATCGTACATGGTAGTGATGGGCGGGATTTCGGGGGCAAAATTCGGGCCCACACAAGCCACCCAGGATGGTTCGGCCTCAAACACTTCACCGTTGATCTCGACGCTGGCTGTCACCGGACCGTCGCACCAATCATCATGCCACGCATTGTTGTCGGCAAAGCTCGTGATTGCCGCGCCACTGGGCGAATTGGACACCCCATCGGGCGGAACAACCATCAACCGTCCCGCATCATCTGTGCGCAATTGCCCCAAGCCCACCGCGGCGGCATCAGCCTGCCCGCCCCAGAACGTGCCTTCGAACTGATAATCCGGATCGCCACCGCCCGCATTCGTATCCGCGCCAGAGATTTCGAGCAAACCGCCATCAATGATCAGGTTTTCCTCGCGATCCTGATCGGACACAAAATACTGATTGCGCTTTTGCGAGGGCAGTCCGGGGGCCAGATCGCCATTGTCGAGCGGGTTGTTAAAGCCATACCAATTGGCCTTGGTATTGGCCAAATGCACGCCCCAAGTGATGCCGTCCCCGGTCACTTCCCCGATGATATTGTCCTCATCATCAAAGGCGTAGACGCGAAAACGCTGAACCTGCTTCTTGACCTTCTCCAACCCGTCCTTGAAATTTCCATCCGCAGGCATGGGCGGAAGACCCGGGACTTCGGGCGCATAAAACCAGCTTTCCGCGCCGCCGACCCGGCAAATGCCGATGGCAGGATAAATCCGAACCTTCGCCACGGCCGCACCGGATGGGGCCGCACCATAGGCGCTTCGTGTGTCGATATTGGCCCGTGCGGGCATCGGCGCACCCGCGATCAGGGCGGCACTGGACGCCATGCCCAAAAATTGGCGGCGCGAGGCGTGAGTGGAATGATCGGTCATAATAAAATCCTGAAAATAGTTGCCTTCGGGGGGCAGCGTCTACGCAAAGCCGGAAAAAATCAACTCTAGGCTGTAGGTTCGCGCCGTTTCCGTCACCCTTTTGCGATGGCACCGGCGACCGCGCGCACTGTTGCGCCGCGCAATGGGCCCGTGGCACAAACCGCCCAGAGGCCGTGGTCGCGACAAAACCGGTTTTGTGCGCGGATGGTGCGCGCGGTCATTTGCCCATTGATCCGCCCCCCATACAGCCCCCGCGCCCGCAGCTCTTTTTGCAACACGCGCACCCAGGCATTCTTGTTGATCCAAAACGCGGTGCTGGCGGCGCGGGCGTAGTTCTGCGGCTCCGTTTCGGCCAGCGTGGCCTCAACCCTGGTCCAGAATTGGCTTGGCGCGATCAGCGCCGCTATGCGGATACGTTCAGCAGAAAGAACACGGTCACTGATCCCCGGAACGGCTGCTAAATCCTGCCTCAACTTTGTCCCTTTTGTTCCCCCAAGCCGCGCGAGATAGACCAAGGCCGCTTCGGCAAAGCGTGCATCCCCTGACAGTCCTGCGGCCACCACCTGCGCCACGACGCGCTCGGGCGCAGAGCCGGGCAAACGGCCCCAGTTGTGGCGCTGGATCAAGTCACGCGCCGCCTGTGCATCCCCTGCCGCGGCAAGCTGTTCCAGCAATTCACGCCCAAAGGCCCGGTCTGACGCATCGCCAAAATGCCGATCCACATGCGATGTCGCCAACAGGCGTTCGGTGCCGGGCAAGCCCGCCGCCGCCCCGGTTTCGAGCAGGGTCAAGGCCGCCTCTGCCTGCCCCATATCCATCAGGGTCCGAGCCAGCGACGCGGTCGACCAAGGCCGTCCAGCGGCGACGGCGCGCGCATACCAATCGCGCGCCGCCTCCAGGTTTTGCGGGGTGCCACGGCCGTGGCGATAGTAGCCCCCCAATCGATCCATCGCAGGCACATGCCCCTCCCGGGCCAGGGTGTGCATCGCGTGAAAGGCCGCATCCGGATCGGCCCTTTCCTGCAAGATGATCGTTTGAAACAGTGCGCCCTGGCCCTGCGCCTGGGCCGCCCCGACCAAAGCCAAAACCGCCGAAATGGCGTAAACGACATGTTTCATGCGAACCTCCCCTTCCCGGCTCCACCGCTTAAAACAGCAGCAAATCCAACGTGTTGTTGTAAAAGCTGTTGCCGCCATCCGCGTGATCCACGATCAGGATGCTTTGCGCACCAGACAAGGTGATCAGGATGTCACCATTGTCCTGTTGCGTGATGTGATCCGCGACCCATGCGTCAAAGTCACTCTGCGCCGCAACCAGATCAAAGGCGGTCAGGTCGATGGTGTCGGCATTGCCGCCATAGGCTTTGAAATCGGTGATCGTGTCCCGGAAAAAGCCGTTATCGGCCTCAAATACAAACACATCCGCGCCGCCGCCACCGGTCAGCGTATTGATCCCCGTGCCACCCGACAACATATCCTGCCCCGCGCCGCCATTCAGCACATCCGCACCACTGCCACCGTCCAGCGTGTCATGGCCCCAGGATCCGTCAAGGGTGTCAGCCCCCGCGCCGCCCAACAACACGTCATCGCCCGACCCGCCGTTCAACAGGTCGCCGCCGGTGCCGCCGTCCAGACTGTCTGCGCCACCACCGCCCGACAGCAGATCGACGCCGCCCCCGCCGTCCAGCGTGTCATGGCCTGAATGGCCCAACAGCGTGTCATTGCCGGTGCCGCCCGCCAAGGCGTCATGGCCCAGACCGCCGCCCAAAAGGTCCGCGCCGCCATCGCCCGACAGCACATCATCGCCGTCGCCGCCAGCCAGAATGTCGTTGCCGCTCCCACCGCTCAGCGTGTCGTTGTCGGCACGCCCATAAAGCGTGTCAGCGCCAGTCCCGCCGCTCAGGTCGTCATTGCCGCTGCCCCCGGCCAGCCGGTCATTGCCCGCGTCCCCGCGCAGCACGTCATCATCGTCACCGCCCCACAGGCTGTCCGCGCCGATGCCGCCACTCAGGTCATCCTGACCGGCGCCGCCATGCATCCGGTCATGGCCGAAACCGCCACCCAGAACGTCGTCGCCATCCGCACCGTAAAGGCGGTCGTGCCCTGCATCCCCGGTCATTGCATCCGATCCGGTGCCGCCGAACAGGGCGTCAGCGCCCGTGCCGCCTTCCAGCACATCATGCCCGGCCCCGCCAAAAAGGCGGTCGATACCGTCCTCACCCGCAACGCTGTCGTCACCCTCGGCGCCGTGCAGCCGGTCATCGCCACCGCCACCGGCCAGCGTGTCGCCCTCGGCCCCGCCAAACAGGCGATCGGTGCCCGCATCCCCGGCCATGGTATCCGCACCGGTCCCGCCATACAGACGGTCATTGCCCGTGCCACCTGACATCTCGTCGTTGCCGGCACCGCCCCAAAGCCGGTCGTCAATGCCGCCCCCAGCACCTGTGCCAGCACCGGTCACGTCGCCACCATTGATGACGTCATTGCCCGCGCCGCCAAAAATGCGGTCGGCCCCCGCATCCCCATTCAGCGCATCATCGCCCAGCCCGCCACGCAGGGTGTCAGCCCCGGATGCGCCATGCACCGTGTCGTCGCCGCCCTGGGCATAGACCTGATCGGCGCTGTTGCCGCTGTCGATGCTGTCATCGCCTGCCTTGGCATGGACGCGGTCACTGCCTGCACCGCCGTCAATCGTGTCGGCCTCAGCCGTGCCATAGATATGTCGTGTCATTGGTTTTGTCCTTGGTTTCAGAAGGTTGAAGTCCCGGTGGCTCAGGCCACGCGGATCGGTTTGTCCGGCACCAGATCAAGGCGAATGACCCGTTCCAGGTCTTCGGCCTTTACGTCGATCAGGATGCTCAGCATGGATTCGAGGGTGAAATAGGCCCGCAAAACGCGGAAAATCAGGTATTCGGGCAGCGCGATGATGCCCCGCGGTACCCCGTTCAAAAGCGAGGCGGCCACCGCCATGATCGCAGGCGCGCCCGTGGTCACGGCCACGATGGATTGCCAGACGATGGGCGTGTTTTCGTTGAAGGCGAGGCCCCATTCGAGCCCGCCAAAGATGATCAGCGGCACCAGCATCGCGCGGCGTGCCGAGTTGATCAGCATATAGGGCAGGATCACCTTGCCCCGCAGCGTCAGGTTCGGCCCATAGATCAGGTCCCGGCAGCGCGACGAGATATGATAGATCGACCGGAACCAGCGCATCCGTTGCTCGCGCATATGGCTGTAGGACGACGGCACCTCAGAGATATAGCGGATCTTGGGGTCCACGACCGAATGAAAGCCAAGCTCGCCGATGCGCAGCGAAATATCGGTGTCCTCGCCGTTCATCCCCTCGACAAAACCGCCCAAGTAACGCGGGTGATGGCTGCGGTAGACGACGAACATGCCCGGAATGCCCACGACCCCGTTCACCGCTCCCATGGCCACCGAGTAAAACCCGTGTTTCACCAGCACCTCCAGCAGGCGGGCCCGGTCGAAAAGCGCCCCACCGGGGGGCACGGGCACGCCGCCTACGACGCCCACGGCAGGGTCGGTGAAATAGGGCATCGCGCGGCTGAAATTGTCCTCGCCCACCAGCGTGTCGGCGTCCACGCGCACCAGAAATTCGGTCTCGCAGGCGTCAAGGCCCGCATTCAGCGCATTGGATTTGCCGGGCTTGGGCACGTTGATCACCCGCCCCTTGGCGGCTTTGCAGGCGGTCAGGGTCTCGCGCGCGATCTCTTCGGTGTCGTCGGTCGAATTGTTGTTCATGATCAGGATGTGCACCTCGCCCCCGTAATGGGCGGCGGCGCGATCCATCGCGTTGATCGTGTCGCGGATGATGTAGCTCTCGTTATGCGCGGGCACAATGACGGAAACCGGCGGATTGAACTTGCGTTTTTTCGCCGTCAGCACGTCATAGATGGCCAGCAGATAAAGCTGCGCAAAAAGCACGGGCAGGAACAGGAACACCCCCGGCCCGATGCCGCCCAGCAAAGTCCAGCTGCGCATGACCTCGACGGCGTGCAGCTTCATGCCGCCCGCCCAAATGGCGATGGCTGCGGCAACAGCGATGGTCAACCCGAGGCGCAGGATCGCGCGCATCTGGCTCACCGGAATATGCTCGATCCGGATACGGGCGGGCATGAACCCCCGTTCCAGCAGCTTGAACGAATAGACCGCAAAGCCAAAAAGCCCCGAGGCGATGGCACTGAAATGCAGCGAAAAGGATGACCCAAGCACGTGATGCGCCGTGGCATTGGCCAGGTCGAACACCGCACAGCCCGCCAGAAAGGTCAGGACCATATCGAGGGCAAAGAGCGTACGCTCGCGTATGCCCCCCGAACTGAACGCGGCAAAGGCCACAAAGAACGAGATCAGAAAGATGCGGATCGCGATGGCGTGTCGCCCGGAATGGAGCGAAAACACATAGTCCCGGTTGGGAAAGACACCCGACACCAGATCGGTGTTCACCAGCCACAGCTGTGCCGCCGCCAGCGTGGTGAACAGGGCCAGCATCTTGGGCGCCTGCCACTCCGATACCGGCCCGGCAAAGCGTTTGGGCGCGCTGTCGACAGAGATATAGTTGATCTGCTCACGCTTGTCCTCTGCGTCGCTCATCCCTCTGCCCCCCGCAATACGGTGGCGTTTGGCATGACCAGCAAAGTCAAACCGGTGGCGATGAGCGGGGTGTCGATGCTGTGGTCGCGCACGTTCACGCCACCCGTCCCCGTGTCATGGGTCACGGCCCAGATCGGCGCATCGGCAGATATCTCAGGCACAGCATTTCCAGGGGCAATGACCAGAACATGCGCCTTTTGACCTGCCGGTTTAAAAGGCGCGCCTAGCGGGATCACCTGATCAAGCATCTCAAGGGCCTGCCCCGCCTCCAACGCCGACAAAGCCCCACGCACAGCCACATTGATCGGCCCGACCTGGCCCAGCGCGGCGTGCACCTGGGCCAACGGATCGGCGAGCCCGGCATCGCCCAGCACCAGTCGCGAGGAGGGCAACATCTCTGCCACCAGTTCGGGGCCTTGATCGCAGATACCGGTTGTTGGGGCGGTGGTCGTCGCCACGATCTCAAGCGAATTGGTCCGTGTTTGCAGGTCCAAAGGCAGCGCAATCACCGCCTCATATTCGGCCTGCGCGCCGGTGATATGGCCCTGAAACACCAATCGGTTGTTGAGGGTCACGGTCAGCGCCCAATGCTGATTGCCCATCAGGCGACCAAACTGCATATCAAGGTCCAACCGCTCGGGCATAGCCACGCCTGAGGCCAGGTCATAGCGGGTGCGCCAGCTGGCCTTCCGGTGAAAGCGGCGCAGGCCCGCGTTCGCGCCGCTTTGGGCCAGGGCTCCGTCAAACCCGTCGGGCGTAGGCTCTGCAAACGCGCCCAGCGCTGTGCGCAACGCGCCCGTGTCCAGCGCCCCGTCAGGCCCCGCCACAAAGGCAGTGCCCAGCCCCCGACGCTTGGCCTGCGTGGCCAGCACCAGACGGCGGGCCTGTTCATCGGGCTTCAGCCAATGGGGCCACGCCACGCGGGCCACATTGCCCCAGCCATGCACGCGGTCCCGCGGGCTGGTCATTGGCGCGTCGAGCGCCAGAAAAATTGCGCTGGTCGTCTCGATCTCGACCACGGCGGATATGCCGCCGTCTTGGGTACACTGGTGTTGGGGTCCAGTGCCTTGCAGTGAGAAAGAGACGACCAGCTGGTCACCTGCAAAATCCGTCGGTGAAAGGGGAATTTGCAGGGACCGTCCCGCCTGGCCTGAACGCAGCAACACCTCGCCCCGGCGGGCGTTGTGGATCGAGATGCGCAGCACCCCTTCCACCCCGGCCAGAACCTGAGATGTCGCATCGATTTGGAGGTATCCAGACGTTGGACGTGCATCCACCGGAAAGGTGAAGGCGACGCTTTGATAGGCGGGAAAACCGGAAAGTATGACCGGATGGTCAGGGTTCGTGCGCAGGATCATGGCGGCATCCGTGCCTTCGGCGCGGGTCGCCAGGCGGTGCTCGAACACCAGCTGCGGCTCATCAGCCAAATGACGGATAAAGGCCCGCCCCTGATCCAGAACATTCATTGTCGACAGCAGGAGGGCCACACCTGCCAGAAGAAATCCCATAAGCCCAATGCCAATCATACGCATGCTGTTCACCGATGTCTGATGCTGAAAAAGCCGGATGCGCCGGTCCCACCTCCAAGCGGGGCCGACGCGGTTGGCTTTGGAGAGGTCAGGCCGCCTTGCGCGCCTTGGGAACGACAACGCCGGGGCGCTGTTTGTCTGTCCAGGTGGACACACAAGGGATCATCTTGCGGATGCAGCGATCGGCGTATTTGGCGGCGATCTGCTGGGTTTCCTCGATCAACCCTTCGGCCAGCGTGACAGGCTTCAGACCCAGAGAGAGAAAGGTCTTGTTCGAGACACGCAGGTCGTTTTCGGCCGCTTCATTGCGCGGATTGTCCACATTGGCGATGATCGCTCCCGAAGCTTCCGCCACCAGTGCCGCCAGCGACCGCACGGTGTGGGTTTCGGTCATCTGGTTCAGGATCGCGACGTTGTCGCCTTTTGCGGGCGGGTTCTCGACCGCCAGGGCCAGGCATTTCACCGTGTCCTGAATGTGGATGAAGGCGCGTGTTTGACCGCCTGTGCCATGGACCGTCAGGGGGTGCCCCACCACCGCCTGCATGAGGAAGCGGTTCAAAACGGTGCCATAATCGCCATCATAGTCAAAGCGGTTGATCAGGCGCTCGTCCAGGCGTGTCTCGTCCGTCTGGGTGCCCCAGACGATGCCCTGATGCAGGTCGGTGATGCGCAGATGATCGTTTTTGGCATAGAATTGGAACAGCAGCTGATCCATGGATTTGGTCATGTGATACACGCTGCCCGGGTTCGTCGGGTACAGGATGTCACGCTTCATGATCTGTTTGTCGTCGCCGGGCACATAGACCGGCAGGTAGCCTTCGGGAATTTCCAGCCCGTCATCGTCATAACCATAGACGCCCATGGTACCCAGGTGCACGAAATGCGGGTCCAGACCCAGCTCGACCGAGGCGGCCAGCAGGTTGTGGGTGCCCGAGATGTTGTTGTCCACGGTAAAGCGTTTTTCCCGCACGCCCTTCATCGAATAAGGCGCGGCGCGCTGTTCGCCAAAGTGGATGATCGTGTCGGGTTGCAGCGCGTCAAAGAGGCTCAGAACCGCGTCAAAGTCTTGGGCGACGTCGATGTTTTCAAAGGCGATGCTGCGCCCTGTCTGCTCTTTCCATGCGGCCAGACGATCGGCCATGGACGCGATGGGTGTCAGGCTGTCGGCGCCCATTTCGGCGTCGATGGCACGGCGGGACATGTTGTCCACGATGGTGATGTTGTGGCCCAGGCCAGAGAGGTGCAGGGCCGTGGGCCAACCGCAAAATCCGTCGCCACCGACCACAATAATGTTTTTTGCTTCAGTCATGTCTGTGTTCCTTTTGGCGGGCCCCTCCAGGCGGCCCTGTTTAAGATGAACACAGGTTTAAAGGGCCCCGAGACATGGCGCTGGGGTGCGGGGGTATAGGTGAAAGGGAATTGGAGGGGGCGGGCTATCCCAAGGGATAGGGTCGCTCTCACAAAGGGACGTCAGAACCTTGGTCAATGGCCGCATCCAGCACCGAACGGGCCTGCGCGGCACCGGTTTCAAGCGTGGCAACCCAAGATGCCATATCATCTAAGGCGCCTGCGCGGGCCTGATTCTCCAGCTTGGCCAGCTCCTGCTCCAGCCCGGTCTGGCCCAACAGGGCCGCGGCACCTTTGGCCTTGTGCACCGCGTCGGCCAGCGCCTGCATATCCGTGTCGGGGCCCGCTTGGCGCATCTGGACGATCAGGTCGCTCAACTCGCTGAGGAAGGTGTCGGCCACCTTGCGTACGCGGTCAGCTCCCAAAAGGCCGATCATCTCGGTCAGCGCCTGAGGAAAATGCTTGGCGTCCAGCCTGCTGAACTGGCCTGCCGTCACCTCGGCAATCACACTGTGCAGCGCATCCAGACGAATGGGCTTGGTGTGAAAGCGATCCATGCCTGCGGCCACTGCGCTTTCGCGGTATTCCTCGCGACCATGCGCGGTCAGGCCCACGATATGGGTGGCCGCATTGGGCCCGCCACCCGCCCGCAAGCGCTGCGTGGCCTCAATCCCGTCCATGACGGGCATGCTGATATCCATGAAAATGAGGTCAAAGGCTGTGGTGCGGGCCACGTCCAGCGCCTCGGCCCCATTGACGGCCTCGTGCACGCTGTGGCCCATGGCCTGCAACATATCCCCCAGCACGCTGCGATTGACGGCATTGTCCTCGACAATCAGGATCGTGCAGCTTTGAGCGGGGGGCGGCGCATCCTGCACCGGAGCGGGATCAGGCGCGGGCACCGTGCGCTGCACCGGCAGGGTCAGCACGAATGTGGCCCCCTGCCCGACCGTACTTTGCACCGACACATCGCCTTCCATCGCGCGCGCAATACGGCGCGAAATCGACAGGCCCAACCCATCGCCCCGTGCCTGTCGCCCTTCGCTTGTGGCAAAGGCAAAGAAATCCTCGAACACCTGTTCCTGCTGATCGGCAGGAATGCCGATGCCCGTATCGCTGACCGCAAAGCGCAACGAGGTCGCATCCTGGCCGTGAATCCCGCTGACATGCAGGGCAATATGCCCTTTTTCGGTGAACTTGATCGCGTTGCCGATCAGATTTGTCAGGATCTGGCGAATGCGCCCCGCATCCCCGTGATATGGCCCGCGCATGGCCGGCTCGATCTCCAGTGTCAGGGCCAGACCCTTTTCCTGCGCCAAAGGTTCAAACACATCGACCAGGCCTTGCATGAAATCGGTCAGGGCAAAGCCCTGCTGCGTCAGTTGCAGCTCGCCCGTCTCGATCCGGGTGATATCGAGAGCCTCGTTCACCTGCTCCAGCAGGATCTCGCTCGATGAGGTGGCAATCTTGGCATAGCGCTCTTGCTTGGGCGACAGATCGGTTGTCTTGAGCATATCGAGCACGCCCAGAATGCCGTTCAGGGGCGTCCGCATCTCGTGGCTCATCACGGTCAGGAACTGGGACTTGGCCTTGTCGGTGCGCTCGGCCCGGTCGCGGGCCTCGATCAGCTTCTGCTCGTTGATCTTGCGGGCGCTGATGTCGCGGATATAGGCGATAAAGGTGGTGGCATCGCCCTCCTGCATCGTGGTGATGTTCAGCTCCACGGGGAATTCTTCGCCGCTCTTGCGCAGGGCGGCCAGTTCCACCCGGCCCGCATCGACAACGCGGGGTTTTCCCGTGCTCAAATACCGCTTCATCCCGTTATGATGGGCGTCGCGCATCCGGTGCGGGATAAATGTATCCTCCATGGTCAGGCCCACAATTTCGTCGCGGGCCCAGCCAAAGACGTCCTCGGCGGCGGCATTGAAATCAATGATCCGGCCCGCATCATCCGCCGTCACGATGGCATCCAGCGAAGCCGCCACCGTCGCCGACAACTGCTTGGACGAGGCCAACAGGGCCGCATCGCGCCGCGCCGCGCGCTGCAACAACCGATCCAGAAACAGCATAAGGATCGCCATCAGGATCAACAGCGACATCGCAATGCCCCCTGTCAGAGACAACTGGCGGGCAAACTCGGCCCGGCGCGCCTCTGACCGCTCGGCGCTCAGGCTGACACCCAACAGTGCAATGTCGCGAACATGCGGGCGGACCTCCTGCACAAGACGGCGCATCTGGGTCAGGGCCGCCCCGGTCAGGGGCCCCGGCGCATCGGAAATCGCAATGGCGGCCTCGGCAAAGGCGTTGATGGGCGCGATGGCGGCAGCAGCCTCCGGGCTGTCTGCAAAAATGGCCGCTGCACGGCCCGAATTGATGATGTTCAGACGGCTCAGCGCGATATCGACGCGCAACTGCACCTCGTCATTGGGGTATTGGCCCGTGGCCTGTTGCTGGGTCAGGGTCGCGTCGAGGTTCGCAAATTCGGTGTCGATCTGCGAAATACTCCACTGCATGTTGTCATCGGCGGCCCGCGACAGGTCGCGCAACTGCGACAGCAGGTTAAACGCCATCACCCCCAACAAGAAAATCAGCAGGCCAATGCCTGCCAATACCGTTATGCGATACGGATTTGCCTTGGGCTTCACATCTGACCTCCCGCTCGGGGTCACGCGACGCGGTCCCCTTGCCGCCTATTCTATGACCCGCAATCGGTTCAGTTGCCAGATACTGTAGGAATAGATGGTTTCGGTCTGGTATTCGGGGCCCTCATCATAGGGAAAGACAACCCAATACGGGCCCTTGTCGCGTACCGACATCGGCGCACCGTCCATACGGGTGGCCACGATGGGGGCTGTGGCCTGCACTGCTTCCATCGGCATCACGACCTTGTAGTCGTTCAGGGCCACCATTTCGACGGACGCACCGTCCAGTCCTGCCAACACGGATGCCAGCGGCACGCCCGAAAACGTCACCTCGCCGTCCGTCCATATGGTTGTGGTGCGAAACGTCACCTGTTCCATGGCATCCAGATCGGCGAGGCTCAGTTCCAGTGGTTCGGATGAGGAGGCGGATGCCGTCACCAGCAGCGCCATTGGCGACTGCGCCAAGGCCGGCACAAGCCCGCCCAAAAGTAACATGAACGCAGCAAAAATTGCCCGTGAGTGGTGAAGTTGCGCCATTTCTGTCTCTCCAAATACGAATAGGCCGGGCTTATACCGATGCGGGCATCTGCGTCAGCAAAGCATTGGCATAGGCACCTATACCAAAGTATAGTTGAGCCACGATTTAGCCCAAATTTTCGGTTGTAACCGCGTTCAAGAGTAAGAAAGCTGCCCACATGCCCACGATCCTCATTGCCGACGACCACGATCTGGTCCGTGACACCATCGCCGCCTATCTGGAAAGCGTGGACGGGTTTGTGGTCAAAACCGCGGGCAATCTGGACGAAGCATTGACGCTGATGACCGGTCTGGATGCCTTCGATCTGCTGATCCTGGATTACAACATGCCGGGGATGGATGGGCTGAACGGGCTCGACCGGGCGCGCAAGGCCTTCCCCGCGACCAAAGTGGCGCTGATGTCCGGTGTGGCCAACCGCGAGGTCGCCAACAAGGCGATGGAGCAAGGGGCAAACGGGTTCATCCCCAAATCCCTGACGGCCGTGTCGCTGGTCAACGCGATCAAATTCGTGCTCTCGGGCGAGCGGTATTTCCCTTTCGATTTCGGCACCACAGATAGCACAGCCACCCCCACAGGCGCCTTCGCCACCCTGTCAGAGCGCGAGATGCAAACCCTCGAACAGCTGTGCATTGGCCTGTCCAACAAGGAGATTGCGCGCAATCTCGGGGTGCAGGAGGTGACGGTCAAACTGCACGTGAAAAACGTGCTGGCCAAACTGGGCGTGTCCAACCGGACCCAGGCGGCCCTGCTGGCCAAGGAAAAACACCTCTTTTAAAGGCGCGAATTGGCATGGCGTATGGCAGGGCAGCGGTACCGCCACCCTGCCGAAGGCGCAACCACGCGCTATGCGTCACGCCACCGCCGGTAGCGCTTGGTCATTTTCTTCAGCTTCATCTGCGTGCGCACAAAGGCGAACAAGGGGCGCATGCGCGGGTTCGGCGCTTTGCCCCGCGACAACCGATCCAACTGGGCATAGGCCAGCATCATCGTGGCCAAACCGGCCATGCGCTTGTTTTTCCAGTCCACCACCGGCAAGGCGATGTCGAGGGATTGCCCGGCTTTCCACCGATTGGGCAGATCGGGCACATAGGCCATCGCTGTGGCCATCCCCAACACCGACACCCCGATGCCCCCGGCCTTGTTGACCAACGCATCTTCGGCCACCTGCCGCCTGCGAATGCCGCCAGTGACCATGACCGGCATCTGTGCGATGGCGGCGATCTCCTTGGCGAACTCCACGAAATAGCCCTCGCGACGGGCCGTGCTTGTCCCGTCTTCGGGTCGGCCCTGCATGGCGGGGCTTTCATAGGATCCCCCCGACAGCTCGACCAGATCAACAGACATATCGCCCAGTTGCCGCACCACCCAGGTGGCGTCATCCGAGTCAAAGCCGCCTTTCTGGAAATCCGCCGAGTTCAGTTTGACAGAGACCGAAAAGTCTTTGGACACGCGCGCCCGCACGGCCCGAACCGTTTCAAACAGAAACCGCGCCCGGTTCTCCAGCGGACCACCCCATTTGTCTGTCCGACGATTGGTCAAGGGCGACAAAAACTGATTGATCAGATAGCCGTGGGCGGCGTGGATCTGCACACCGGAAAAGCCCGCCGCCTCGGCCAGGGCCGCCGTGGTGGCAAAACGGTCGATCAATCGATCCACCTCGGCACTGGTCAGGGCGCGGGGCGGGCTGAAATTCTTGGACATGCCCGGGATTTCGATGGCAACATCCGACGCCGAAACCGCTTCCTCGCCCAGCATCTTGTATGTCTGGCGGCCCGGGTGATTGATCTGCATCCAGAATTGCCCACCCCCCGAACGGCCTGCCTCGGCCCAGAGCTTGAAGGGGGCAAGGTCGGCGCCCTCCTGCAACACAACGCTGGCCGGGCCACTCAGGGCGTCCGGCGCAATCATCACGTTGCCGGTGATCAAGAGGCCCGCGCCACCTTCGGCCCATCGGCGGTAAAGGGTGTTCAGTCGGTGATCGGGCACCTGGCCTTGTGCGGCCAGGCTTTCTTCGGTTGCGGCCTTGGCCAGCCTGTTGGGAAGGGTCGTGCCATTGGGCAATGCGAGCGGGGAAAAGAGAGGAGAGGAGTTCATCTTGGGTGCCTTGTTTATTGGAACCCGCCTGATATAAACCTTCGACAATAGTTGAAGGTCAAGAGGCATGAAAATCGGTCAACTTGCAGAGGCTGCGGGGGTGTCGACCTCGCGCATCCGCTTTTACGAAAAACACGGGCTGGTGCCCGCCGCCACACGGCTCGAGAACGGGTATCGTGACTATCCCGAAGAGATGGTGTCGCGGCTGCGCACGATCACGATGAGCAAGGCACTGGGGTTCACCCTGTCCGAGATCCGCGCCTTCCTGCCGGATGATCCCGGTGATCTGATTGCACGGGACGACGTGCGGGCGCTATTGCAAACCAAGCTTTCCAATGTGGATCAACAAATGACCGAGCTGAAGGCGATCCGACAACGGGTCTGCGACATGATCGCCTATTTCGAAAGCCCCGACGGCCCAAGCTGCTGACCCGCAGGTCAGCAGGGCTTAACGCTTAAAAGCGGCAAAGTTCACGTGTCTGGGAAAAACGCCCGAAAAATCGGAGTTGGTGCGGCCGGCGAGACTCGAACTCGCACGAGTGTTACCTCACAGCGACCTCAACGCTGCGCGTCTACCAATTCCGCCACGGCCGCACGCCTTGACTTGGTGAAGGGTCTTTAGCCGCGAACGCACCCGATGCCAAGAGCGATTTCAAAGAAAACGCGCCCATGCCCGGCCCGCAACCGCGCCCACGCATCTAGCGCTTGAAAATCCGTCCGCGCAGGGTGATCTATAGCAGGCCACAGCCGCGAAAGGCCCGCCCATGCCAGATGACGCCCCCACCCCGCCCCAAGGACCCGTGGTGCAGGTCGATATCGTGTCCGATGTGATGTGCCCCTGGTGCATCATCGGATTTCGGCAATTGGAACAGGCGCTTGGGGTCACCGGCACCGGCGCGCGCATCCGCTGGCATCCGTTCGAGCTGAACCGCGATATGCCACCCGAAGGGCAAAACTTGGCCGAACATATTGCGCAGAAATACGGCTCCACCCCCGAACAATCGGCCCAGAACCGGGCGCATATGAAAACCCTGGGCGACAGCCTTGGCATCAATTTCAATTTCACGGACGACAGCCGCATCGTGAACAGCTTTGCCGCCCACCAACTGCTGGACTTCGCGCTGAGCCAGGGGGCGCAACACCCGCTGAAACTGGCGCTCTTTCAGGCGCATTTCACCGATGGCAAGGATGTGTCCGACATCGCCACCCTTTTGGACGTGGCCGAGAGCGTCGGTCTGGACCGGGACGCGGCCGCGCAAGTGCTGGAAAGCGGCGCGTTGGCCGCCTCCGTGCGGGAAAAGCAGGAATTCTGGACCTCGCGCGGCATCTCTGGCGTGCCCTCGATGGTCTTTGGCGGCAAATACCTTTTGACCGGCGCGCAAGGCGTCAAAAACTATGCCGATATACTGCAAAAGGTCGCAGCCGAAGAGGCGGCCTGACACAATGGTTGAGTGGATCACCACCCCCGGGCTGACAGATTATCGCGCTGCCGAGGCGTGGATGGACGCACGCGCAACAGCCATCGCGGCAGGCGAGGCTGAGGAATGCATCTGGCTGTTGGAACATCCGCCGCTCTACACCGCGGGCACCTCCGCCAAGGCGGCGGACCTGACGGACCCGAACCGCTTCGACGTGCACCAGACTCGGCGCGGCGGGCAATATACCTATCACGGGCCGGGCCAGCGCGTGGCCTATACGCTGCTGGATGTGGGCAAACGTGGCCGCGACGTGCGCGCCTTTGTCCAAAGCCTGGAGGCCTGGGTGATCGCAACGCTTGCAGAATTCAACGTGACCGGGGAAATTCGCGAGGGCCGCGTGGGCGTCTGGGTCACCCGGCCTGAAAAACCGCCCCAACCAGATGGGAGCGTGGCCGAAGACAAGATCGCCGCCATCGGCATCCGCTTGCGCAAATGGGTCAGCTTTCACGGGCTGAGTATCAATGTCGAACCCGACCTGAGCCACTTTGACGGCATCGTGCCCTGCGGGATCAGCGATCACGGGGTGACCAGCCTTGTCGATCTGGGCCTGCCCGTCACGATGGAGGATGTGGACATGGCCCTGCGCCGCCAGTTTGATGCGGTCTTTGGGGTGCAGACGGCATAAGAAAATTGAAGTAATTTTCTTGGGGCTTTGCCCCCGGCCTGCGGCCTCCCCCAGGATATTTTTGGCCAAAAGAAGGTCAGCCCAGCATGCCCGCCAGGGCGCGTGCCTCATAGCCTTTCATGACGGGGCGCACGCAGCGGCTGGCGCACATCAGCAATTCGGGGAAGATGCGTGCGATTTCCGAGGCAACAGCCCCTTCCTCGCTGTCGCCCCATTCCGCAGCTTCCGCCGCTTCCCGGCTGAGGTGAAAACTTTCGGTCGGCGCCCCTTCGGCAAAGATCACCTCGTGGCGGTCCATCAGGATATGATAATAGGTGATCCGGGGGCGCGGCGCGCGGTAGATCAGATCGCCCCGCACCAGGTTGCCCGCGCTCACCAGCACCTCATCCGCGCCGAAGAGCATCTGCGCCCGCCAGTCCGAAATCAGCATCCGGTGCGCAGGCGAGACCAGCAGGTCGCGGTCATTGCCCAGCGCGCCCGCCGATATGCAGATCGGGGCAAGATCGCCCGCCGCATCCACTTCGCGGCGCAGCACGGCGCGCACAGGACGATCCCCGTTGTCCAGCGTTTTCAAACGCATACCGCGCTTGAGCGCCTCAACTGCCACCGGGCCGTCAACGGTGTCGATCAGCGCGCCGGCAGTGAAACAGGCCACATTCGTATTGTCCTCGGTCAGCTGATCCGACGTCACGCCCGTAAAGGTGATCGAGCCGCCCAGTGCGGTGTTGTCGCTGAAATCCCCCACCGATTGGTTCAGCACCCCATCGTCTTCGAGGTCGGCGCGCAACTCGTGGATGTGGGTGTAATAGGCGCTCAGATCGATAAAGTCGTTGTTGGTCTGGTCGCCGTCGTCGATGGCCCCGCTGTTGCCTGCATTGAAATCGGTGATGACATCATTGCCGTCACCCGGCGCAAAGATGAAATCATCGTCGCCCGCACCGCCGGTCAGGGTATCGTCGCCCGTGCCGCCCGTCAGCGTATCGTCAGCGGAATCCACCCGCACGACGGTGAAGTTGTCGATCGCAAAGCTTTCATTGTCGATCGTGCTGTTCAGATCCGTGCCAAAGCCGATGGTCAGTTCGGGCGGCGGGTTCGTGATGGTCAGCGACACGCCCATGATCGTGTCCTGGGTCCCCGTGGAATAGCCCAGCTCGCCGGTCTGTTCATTGGTAAAGGTAAAGCTGTAGGTGGCCCCGTCTGGCCCGACAAAGCTTTGCGGTGCCGGATCGGTGGTGTCGCCTTCGGTAAAGGGGACAAGCACTTCGGTGCCGTTGACGGTGATGATGAAGTCTTCACCATTCCAGCTGTCGAGCAGCAGCGCGTCGAAATCGACATTGATTTCATCTGCGTCAGCGCCGAGGTCAAAGGTGTTCTGGGTCGCAATCCGCCCATCGCCCGACCCGAACCGGCCCAGCGATCCGCCAAGGTTCGGATCAGTTTCCGTCAGCGGGTTGGTCCAGCCGGTCGCGCCGCTCTCGAAGTCTTCTTCATAGAGGACCGTGGTGGCAGAGCCCGCATCGCCCACGAGGATGTCATTGCCCGTTCCACCGCTCAGGTTGTCCGAGCCCAGGCCACCTTCAATGGTATCGTCGCCCGCGCCGCCTTCAATCTGGTCATCGCCGGAACCGCCGGTCAGCAGGTCTTCGCGCACGCCCCCGTCGATGGTGTCATCGCCCGAGCCGCCGTCAATTGTATCGTCAGACAGCGCGCCGCCCGTATCGGTGATGCTGTCATTTCCCGCGCCGCCGTCGATGATATCCGTGTTGGCGCCGCCATCGATGACATCGTCGCCGTCGCCGCCCAGGATCGTGTCTTCGTCCGCGCCGCCCAGCAATGTGTCATTGCCGCCGTTGCCCTCGATGTAATCGTCGCCCGCACCGCCGTCGATCACGTCATCGCCCTCAACACCCGCAGGGGTGCCGGTCACAGATGTTTCCGGCCCAGGCGCCGGGCCGATCATGTCCGTGGTCAACAGGCTTTCGGCCACACCGCCCGTATCGGGGCCACTGATCGTGCCCTGAAGTACATCAGCACCCCGGTTTTCCCAATATCGGATCTGGATCGTATAGGTCTCGTTCGGGTCAAGCTGGACATCACCAAAACGCGTCGTCGATCCTTGGTGGAAATCATTGTTCAGATAGTCCAGCGTGCCGCCGGTCTGGTTCGAAAACTGAACAGGATTGCCTTCGGAATCAAAGATCTGGATGGTGGACCCATCATCCGACGTGGTCGTCAGACGGTATGTCCCGCCCGCTGTAACGTTCAGCGTGCTGGTATAAATGACCCCGAAATCTTCGGGGTTGTTGACACCATCGTCGCGCAGGGTGCTGACCAGCCCCCCCTCGTTGAAGTCAGAGACATAGCCCGTCCCGATCAGCGTCCCGTTTTCGATGTCAAAAGCCTGGCCCGCAGCCGAGCTGAAGTCGTAATCATAGGCCTCATAGAGCCACGCGCCCTCAACCGGGCCGTCACCGCTCAGCACATCCGCGCCATCGCCCCCCGTGATGGTGTCAGACCCAAGGGCCCCGGTCAGCGTATCCGCACCGGACGTGCCGGAAATGGCCTCGTCATTTTCGGTGCCGGGGTTCGTATTGTCATTCGTCGCCATGATCTGCCGCTCGCTCAAGGGAGTGTTTTGCACACACGTTGACCTCGGACATGATGCGGGAATCGGTCTTAAGGATGAATGAAGCGTGGAGAATCTGCCGCCAAACCAAGGCCATTTTGTGAGACCGCGCCCAACCGCGAAACAGTGCCCGCAGAAATGGCCGCTTTGTCGCCCCTGACGAAACGGTTGGTACAAGGGGTGTTACAAGGGATGCGCGACAATTCATCCCGCTCAATGGGTCGATCTGTCATTGAAGCGGCGGCCCCAAATCTCTACAACCACTCAAGAATCCACGCACGGACGGGAACCCCGTGCGGGTCAAACAACAATCTCAGGAGGCACCGCATGGCAGACGCAGCCATTCACGGGCACGATCACGAGGACGAACGGGGCTTTTTCACCCGTTGGTTCATGTCCACAAACCACAAAGACATCGGTATTCTGTATCTGATCGTCTCGGCCTTTGTCGGCTTTGTTTCGGTGGCATTCACTGTTTACATGCGGCTCGAACTGATGGACCCGGGCGTCCAGTACATGTGCATGGAAGGCGCGCGCCTGACGGCCGCTGCCGCTGGCGAATGTACCCCCAACGGGCACCTTTGGAATGTTCTGATCACCGGTCACGGCATTCTGATGATGTTCTTTGTCGTTATTCCGGCCCTGTTTGGCGGGTTCGGCAACTACTTCATGCCGCTGCAAATCGGCGCGCCGGACATGGCGTTCCCGCGGATGAACAACCTGTCCTTCTGGATGTATGTCGCGGGCACCACCCTGGCGATCTGTTCGGTGCTGGCACCAGGCGGCAATGGCCAGCTTGGGTCGGGCGTGGGCTGGGTTCTGTACCCACCGCTGTCCACGAACGAAGGCGGCATGTCGATGGATCTGGCGATCTTTGCGGTCCACGTTTCGGGCGCCTCGTCCATCCTGGGCGCGATCAACATGATCACCACCTTCCTGAACATGCGGGCCCCCGGCATGACGCTGTTCAAGGTGCCGCTGTTCAGCTGGTCGATCTTTGTCACAAGCTGGTTGATCCTGCTGTCCCTGCCCGTCCTGGCCGGCGCGATCACCATGCTGCTGATGGACCGGAACTTCGGCTTCACCTTCTTTGATCCGGCCGGGGGCGGCGACCCAGTGCTTTACCAGCACATTCTGTGGTTCTTTGGCCACCCAGAGGTCTACATCATCATCCTGCCCGGCTTTGGCCTGATCAGCCATGTGATTGCCACCTTCTCGCGCAAGCCCGTCTTTGGCTACCTGCCGATGGTCTGGGCGATCATCGCGATCGGTGTGCTGGGCTTTGTCGTGTGGGCGCACCACATGTACACGGTCGGCATGTCGCTGAACCAGCAGGCCTATTTCATGCTGGCCACAATGGTCATCGCGGTCCCAACGGGGGTCAAGGTGTTCTCGTGGATCGCCACCATGTGGGGCGGCTCGGTCGAGCTGAAAACACCCATGCTCTGGGCGTTCGGCTTCCTGTTCCTCTTCACCGTGGGTGGGGTTACAGGCATCGTTCTGTCCCAGGCCGCCGTGGATCGCTACTATCACGACACCTATTACGTTGTGGCACACTTCCACTACGTGATGTCGCTGGGTGCGGTATTCACCATCTTTGCGGGGATCTACTTCTACTTCCCCAAAATGACGGGCCGCATGTATCCTGAATGGGCGGGCAAGGTGCACTTCTGGACGATGTTCATCGGGGCCAACCTGACGTTCTTCCCCCAGCACTTCCTGGGCCGTCAAGGCATGCCACGCCGCTACATCGACTACCCCGAGGCCTATGCCTACTGGAATGAATGGTCGTCGTGGGGCGCGTTCCTCAGCTTTGCCTCTTTCCTGTTCTTCTTCGGCGTGATGGCCTGGTCGCTCCTGCGCGGCGCCAAATGCACCGAGCCGAACCCATGGAACGAGTATGCGGATACGCTGGAATGGACACTGCCCAGCCCACCGCCAGAGCACACGTTCGAAATCCTGCCCAAGCAGGAAGACTGGGACAAATCTCACCGCTATCCCGATAGCATCGAGGAATGGGCCGGGAACGAACATCCACGTGATGCACAATACGAGCCCCAGAAGTAACCAGGGCTGATACGCACAAGACAAAGGGCTCCGATGGCGATCGGGGCCCTTTTTGCATAAGCGGGGCGGTCTCTGGCGCAGTTGTGAACATGCTACCCTGCCCCGCGACATCCTGCCCTTAGACAGCGCGCAATCACGGCTTATAACTGCCTCATGCCTTATCGCTGGACGACAGACCCCGACGCCCCAACGCAAGAGCTTCAGCTCTGGCCGCACAATTCGCTGCCGCAAAAGGGTATGGCCGCTTTCGTTCTGACGACCTTTACCCTGATCCTGATCCCGGCATTGCCGCTCCTGGGATCGGTGGTGCTTTGGGGGCTGTTGCCTTTCCTGCTCTTGGCGGTCTGGGCGATCTATTTTGCGCTTAGGCGCAACCGGCGCGCGCGGCAAATCATCGAGGTGCTCACCCTTGATGACGAGGACACGCATCTGACGCGCACCGACGCCAATGGCCAGGTGCAGGAATGGGACTGCAACCGCTATTGGACACAAGTGACGAAATACGAGAGCGAAGGCCCTGTGCCCCATTACGTCACGCTCAAGGGCAAAGGGCGCGAGGTCGAGATCGGATCCTTCCTGAGCGAGGAAGAACGGATTGCCCTCTATGACGACCTGCTGCGTGCGCTGCGCGGCGCGCCTGTTAACACCTCTTAACGCGGTGCAGGGGCACCCCACGCGGCTGCCGGCAAAACGTACAGTTTGCCGCCCCAACTGCGCAATTTGCAAAAATCAGCCCCAAACGAGGCAAAACCGGCCCGCAAGAAACGTACAATGCGCCCAGGAAACTGCGCATTTTCACAAGGTAATTCGCCACAAAACAACCCAATGCGCGGCGATTAACCCAAGTTAACGCCTGCAAAACGTTCCGTATTTCTCTGTCCAAATAAATCCTGCGGGACTTGGGAAGCGCAGCAGGAATCTGTTCATCCAAGAGACAAACTCACCCGCAAAGCCGATCCTTCACCATCGGCCCAACCGACCCGAAATCCATCTGTCCGGTGTATTTCGCCTTCAAAACACCCATGACTTTGCCCATGTCGCGAATGCTGTCGGCACCCACTTCGGCAATGGCGGCATCCACCGCTTTGGCCGACGCGGCCTCGTCCAATTGCTTGGGCAGAAACTCTTCGATCACCTTGATCTCTTCCAGCTCCCGCTCTGCCAGATCCAGACGCCCACCCTCTTCGTAGGTGCGCGCGCTCTCGGCGCGTTGCTTGGACATTTTACCAAGGATCCCAAGCACTTCGGCCGCGCCTACGCCCTCGTCCTGGCCTGCGGCCCGGGCGTCGATATCCTTGTCCTTGATCGCGGCATTGATCAGGCGCAGCGTCGACAGACGGGCCGCATCCTTGTCTTTCATAGCCTGCTTGAGTGCAGCAGAAATTCTGGTGCGCAATTCCATTTGATGTCCATCCCCATGGGCATTTCGTGAACTTGTGACCATAGGCCAAGGCGAAACGTGAGGCAAGCGTGAGGCTGCACGCTAAAACATTGATTTTAAACAATTCTCTAAATTACCAAACGTCCTTGACCCGGGCCGGGTCAAGGCATAGTTTCCGGCACAATTTGCCGCCCCTCATCGCCCCGCGATTGCCTCGTCACACCCCCGCGAAAGGCCCGCCCATGACCACGCACAGCCCCGCAAAACCGACCGCCTGTCTGGCCCTCGCCGATGGCACATTGTTCTATGGTACAGGCTTTGGCGCCGTGGGCGAAACCCAGGCAGAACTGTGTTTCAACACCGCCATGACCGGCTACCAGGAAATCATGACCGACCCGTCATACGCGGGCCAGATCGTGACCTTCACGTTCCCCCATGTGGGCAATGTGGGCGTGAACCCCGAAGACGATGAAACCGGCGATCCGGTGGCCGCCGGTATGGTGGTCAAATGGATGCCGACCGACCCCTCGAACTGGCGCGCGGCACAAGACCTGTCGAGCTGGCTTGCTGCCCGTGGCCGCATCGCCATTGGCGGCGTGGACACACGGCGGCTGACCCGCGCCATCCGGCAGGCGGGCGCACCCCATGTGGCACTGGCCCATGACCCTGACGGTAACTTCGACATCGAGGCGCTCCTTGCCTCAGCGCGCAGCTTTGCGGGCCTTGAGGGGATGGACCTGGCCAAGGATGTCACCTGCGCCCAGTCTTATCACTGGAATGAGATGCGGTGGGCATGGCCCGAAGGGTACAGCCCGCAAAAAGACCCGAAATTCAAGGTCGTAGCCATCGACTACGGCGCCAAGCGCAACATCCTGCGTTGCCTCGCGTCAGCCGGGTGCGACGTCACTGTCTTGCCTGCAACCGCCACGGCGGACGAGGTTATGGCCCACGCGCCCGACGGTGTGTTCCTGTCCAACGGCCCCGGCGATCCGGCGGCCACCGGGGCCTATGCCGTGCCCATGATCCGCGAGATTCTCGCCCACGATCTGCCTGTTTTCGGCATCTGCCTCGGTCACCAGATGCTGGCCCTCGCCCTGGGTGCCAAAACGGTCAAGATGAACCACGGCCACCACGGTGCAAACCACCCCGTCAAGGACCTCGACACCGGCAAAGTCGAGATCACTTCGATGAACCACGGTTTTGCCGTTGATGCCCAAACCCTGCCCGCTGGTGTTGTGGAAACACACACATCCCTCTTTGACGGCTCCAACTGCGGGATCAAGGTCGACGGCCGCCCGGTCTATTCGGTGCAGTACCACCCAGAGGCCAGCCCCGGCCCCCAGGACAGCTATTACCTGTTTGAGCGTTTTGCTCAGGCCATGCAGGAGCGCGCCGCCTAATTGGCGCAACTTTAAGGGTTCGTTAACCAAGCGCGCGCAAAGTCCGGTTGATCCACAGCCGGACAGCACATGAGCGACCCGTTACTCCGATTGCAAGACCCCCGTCCGGTTGACCGGCGGGACGCGCCCGCCGTTCCGGTGGGTCGGCAATTAGTGAATGCGGGGATGATTGACCAAACAACGCTGCTTAACGCGTTGAATTTACAGCATCATATCGACGCGCCTCTGGGCGAGATTCTGGTGGCCGAAGGCTGCGTGGATCGCTCTGATGTTCTGACGGCGCTGGCGTTGCAATACGGGGCCGAGCGGATCAGCCTGACGGTCGATCCGCCAGCCCCCATGATGGCCGCCGCCCTGTCGGCCACCCATGCGCAAGCCTTCGGGATCGTGCCCTGGCGCTGGATCGGCGGCACATTGTTGGTGGCAACGACACGCCCTGACCAGATGGACAACCTGCGCCGCGCCCTGCCCGACACAGCCCCCGACATCCTGCCCGTCATTGCCGACGCCGACCAGATCAACGCCCAGATCGGCCGTCTCTACGGCATCCAGCTGGCCCGACGGGCCATTACCAAAGTGCCCGCGCGGCTCAGTTGTCGGTCATGGTCGCCGCTTGCAGCCCTGGGCCTCCTTGGGGTGATCGCGGTCCTTGCGGTTGTGGTCCTGGCCGTGATCCACACGCCTGCCTGGCTCGCCACGATCCTGATCCTGTGCGCGCTGGTCACGCTGATCATGACCACCGGCCTCAAGATCGCAGCCCTTGTTGCGCAAGTCACCCACCGCCTGCCAACAGGCACCGAACCCTTGCACCGCCTGCCCATGCAGCGCATGCCGCGCGTGTCGGTTCTCGTCCCGCTTTTTCGCGAGGAACGCATCGCTGAGGCGCTGATCAAACACCTCTCCCGACTCACATATCCCAAGGCCTTGTTGGAGGTCGTTCTGGTGCTTGAGGCCAAGGACAGCGTGACCCGCGCCACGTTGGCGCGCACCCAATTACCCCAGTGGATTCGGGTGGTCGAAGTGCCTGATGATGGTACCATCACGACCAAACCGCGTGCGCTGAACTTCGCCCTCGACTTCTGTCACGGGGCGATCATCGGGGTGTGGGATGCTGAAGATGCACCCGAGCCCGACCAGATCGAAAAGGTGGTCGCCCGTTTTGCCGAGGCCAAGCCCGATGTGGCCTGCCTACAAGGCATTCTGGACTACTACAACAGCGGTCAGAACTGGCTATCGCGTTGTTTTACAATCGAATATGCCAGCTGGTGGCGCCTGGTTCTGCCTGGGGTCGAGCGTTTGAACATGGTGCTGCCCTTGGGCGGCACAACCTTGTTTTTTCGACGTGATATCCTTGAGGAACTGGGCGGCTGGGACGCCCACAACGTGACCGAAGATGCCGATCTGGGTATTCGTCTGGCGCGCGCGGGCTACCGCACCGAACTTATTCCCACCGTCACCTATGAAGAGGCGAACTGCCGGGCCTGGCCGTGGGTCAAACAGCGGTCTCGCTGGCTCAAGGGCTTTTTGATCACCTATTTCGTGCATATGCGCAGCCCTGGGGCTTTGTTGGCCGATCTGGGCCCGCGCCGTTTTGCGGGCATTCAAGCGATGTTTCTTGCCACTGTCCTGCAGTTCGCCGCGCTGCCCCTGCTCTGGAGTTTTTGGCTGCCCACGCTGGGTTTGCCGCATCCCATTGTCGTGACGCTGGGCACGGGCGTCATCCTGCCCATTGCCGGCCTGATCATCGTGACGGAATTGGTCAATATCCTGATCGGCGTACTCGCCGTGTCTCAGCAGGACAAACGGCACCTGATCCCTTGGGTTCTGACAATGCCGATATACTTCATGTTGGGCGCTTTGGCGAGTTACAAGGCGCTCTACGAATTGGCGATGAACCCGTTTTACTGGGACAAGACGCAGCACGGGATCGGGACTACCCCTCCTCCTTGCGCGCCTCCGCATCCTGTTTCAGACGGGTCATGAACGCGACCGAGATGTGGTCGCGCAGCGCTTGGCCCGCCGCCGCCTCATCCTTGGCCTCGATGGCCGACACGATGGCATCATGTTCGCTTTGCGCAATTTCCGTGCGGCCCACAGCGGCCAGCGATGTGGTGGCCATCAACGCCATGGTCCGGTGGACCAGATCAAGTTGTTGCACCAGATAGCGGTTGTGCGAGGCGAGGTGAATTTGCGTGTGAAACCGGCGGTTT
The DNA here is from genome assembly GCF_947503705.1 of uncultured Tateyamaria sp. GTDB lineage: Bacteria > Pseudomonadota > Alphaproteobacteria > Rhodobacterales > Rhodobacteraceae > Tateyamaria. Next base: position 179,627 of record NZ_CANNES010000007.1, read on the forward strand.
GCACGCGCCAGGGCGGGCGGGTCACCGATCAGCGCGTTGTCTTCCTCAACCATTTCGCGCAGGATGCGAACCTCTTCGCTGGTGGCGTGTCGGGCGGCCAGCGATGCGGCCAGCCCCTCCAGTTCGCGGCGTACCACATAAAGCTCTGACATCTGGTTGTGATCCAGCGAGGCCACGATCAGGCTGCGCCCGTCCCGCGCCAAAAGCGACTGCGTCTCGAGGCGTTGCAAGGCCTCGCGCACCGGCGTGCGTGACACGCCAAAGCGGTCCGCCAACTCGCTTTCCACCAAACGGTCGCCGGGCCGATACGTCCCGATATCAATCGCCTCAAGGATCATCGAATAGGCGTCGGTCTGGTTGGGGCGCAAAGGTGGCATAGGGGCCTCAATAATCAATCAATTCGCTACACTAGGGCGCGGCACGGGCCGCACGCAACCCCAAGCCCTTGCGCCACGCGCTTGCCGCCCTTAAGCCCTGTGACCATGCCTGCAGCTGACTTTTCCCATGTGCGGTCCTGGGTTTTTGACCTCGACAACACGCTCTACCATCCTGCCGCCCGCCTTTTTGACCAGATCGAAGTGCGGATGACGGCCTATGTCATGGACAGTCTCGGCGTGTCGCGGGCCGAGGCGGACCGCCTGCGTGTCCACTATTGGAAGACCCATGGCACCACTTTGGCGGGCCTGATGCGCGAGCACCAGATTGATCCCGGCCCCTATCTGGATGATGTGCACGATATTTCGCTGGATCACCTTGACCCCGATCCAGAACTGGCCGCGCGCATCCGCGCCCTGCCCGGCCGCCGCATCGTCTATACCAATGGTTGCGCACCTTATGCCGAACGGGTGCTGGCGGCGCGCGGCTTGTCGAACCTCTTTGACGCGGTCTACGGCGTTGAACATGCCGGCTTTTTACCCAAGCCCGAGGCGCGCGCCTTTGACACGGTTTTTGGGATCGACGGGCTGGACCCAAGCGTGGGCGCGATGTTCGAGGATGATCCGCGCAATCTGGCTGCCCCCCATGCGATGGGTATGAAAACGGTGCATGTGGCCGACGATCCCCATCATGCAGATCACATTCACCACCACACTGCCGACCTCACCGATTTTCTGACCCGGGTCCAGGGGTAGGACAGGATGCCGCTTTGGCGCGCGCAACGAGTGACCTATGTTGGGGATCAAAGGGAGTGCTGGCATGGCATCGAAAACGCAATGTGACGTTCTGATTTCCGGCGGCGGTATCGCCGGGCTGACAGCGGCGGCCGCCTTTGGCACAGTCGGCTTTGACGTGATCTGTGTCGATCCAACTCCGCCGGTGACCGAGCGCGAGGCCGAAGGGGCCGACATGCGCACCACCGCCATGCTGCAACCCGCGCGCGACATGCTTGAGGCCGCAGGTCTGTGGGAGGCACTCGCCCCCCATGGCGCCCCGTTGCAAGTGATGCGGATCGTGGACGCAGGCGGCCCCGATGGCACACCCCGCGACGTCAAGGATTTCAAAGCCTCCGACGTGTCGGACCTGCCCTTTGGGTGGAACTTGCCCAACTGGCGTCTGCGCCGCGAGATGGTGGCGCGTCTCAAGGCTATGCCCAATGTTGATTTCCGCCCCGGCACGGGCACCACCACCTTGTTCACCCGTACCGCCGAAGCCCGTGTGGGCCTGAGCGATGGCGACCACCTGCGCGCCCGCCTCGTGATTGCGGCGGACGGGCGCGGCTCTCCCATGCGGCAGGCGGCGGGCATTGGGGTCCGGACCAAACGCTACGGTCAGAAGGCGCTCGCCTTTGCGGTGACCCATCCGATCCCGCACGACAACGTCTCCACTGAAATCCACCAAACCGGTGGCCCCTTTACCCTTGTGCCGCTACCCGATCATGAGGGCCTGCCCTGCTCTGCCGTGGTGTGGATGGATGATGGCCCGGCCACAGCAGCGCGCTTTGCGACAGAGGTGCCGGAGTTTGAAGCTCAGATGAGCGCGCGAAGCTGCCATCTTTTTGGCCCTCTGACTTTGGCCTCGCGCCGCACGATCTGGCCCATCATCAGCCAGCAAGCGGAGCGGTTGAACGGCGTTCGCCTCGCCTTGATCGCCGAGGCTGCCCATGTGGTGCCGCCGATAGGGGCACAGGGGCTCAACATGAGCCTCGCCGACACCCGGACCTTGCTGGATCTGGCCAGGGCACGACCCGAAGGTTTGGGTGATGCCACGATGCTCGAGGCTTATCACAAGGCGCGCATCGGCGACATTCGGATGCGGGTCACAGGCATCGACCTTTTGAACCGCACCAGCCAGGCGAAATTCCCCCTGATCCGCGACGCGCGCGCTTTTGGCCTCAAGGCGCTGCATGACATCACGCCAGTCCGCAAAACTCTGATGCAGCTTGGCCTCGGCACCCGCGACGGAGGCTGAACCTGCGGGGGCTGACACCTCCGACTTATAGGGATGATCGTAATCGTCGTTCCCTGCTTCTCTGTTCCCAAAAACCCCGGAGGAGGGCCGCATGGCCCGAGGGGCACAAGCCCCCGAACCCCTTTCGCTTCAAAGCACTTGGTCAACCACCCGGCGCAACCGTGCCACGGTGCCGTCCACGTCATAAAGCTTGTCCAGACCAAAGAGCCCGATGCGGAACGTTCGAAAATCCGCTGGCTCGTCACACTGCAACGGCACCCCGGCGGCGATCTGCATCCCCTCGGCCGCGAAACGTTTGCCTGTTTGCACATCCGGATCGGCGGTATAGCTGACCACAACGCCCGGGGCCCCGAACCCGTCCGCAGCAACCGATGTCACCCCCTTTTCCGCAAGCATGTCGCGCACCGCGTCGCCCAGGGCCCATTGCGCCTCTTTCAGCCGCTGAAATCCATAGTCGCGCGTCTCGATCATCGTGTCGCGGAAATCGCGCAAGGCGTCCGTGGGCATGGTCGCGTGATAAGCGTGCCCGCCATTCTCATAGGCCATCATGATCTGGTGCCATTTCTTGAGGTCGATGGCAAAGCTGTCAGATGTCGTCTCATCGAGCCGCGCCACAGCCCGGTCCGACATCATCACAAGGCCCGCGCAGGGTGACGCGCTCCACCCCTTTTGCGGGGCAGAGATCAGAACATCGACGCCCAGCGTGCGCATGTCAATCCAGGCACAGCCAGACGCAATGCAGTCAAGGACCATCAACGCCCCCACCTCATGGGCCGCCGTCGCCATGGACGCAACATAGGCATCCGGAAGGATCACGCCCGCGCTGGTTTCCACATGAGGGGCAAAGACCACATCCGGCTTTTGCGCATGGATCGCCGCCACAACCTCGTCGATCGGCGCAGGCGCGAAAGGTGAAGGCGACGCGTTGCCAGTCTGGCGCGCCTTGAGAACGGTTGTTGAGGCGGTTAGCCCGCCCATCTCGAAAATCTGGCTCCAGCGATAGCTGAACCACCCGTTCCGCACGACCAGAACGTCAGCGTTGCGCCCAAATTGGCGGGCCACAGCCTCCATCCCGAAGGTGCCGCCACCAGGGACGATCACGACCGCATCGGCGGCATAGACCTCCTTGAGCATGGTCGAGATGTCGTTCATCACGCCCTGAAATGCGCCGCTCATATGGTTCAGCGACCGGTCAGTGAACACGACCGAGAATTCTTCAAGCCCCTGCGGGTCAACAGTATCCAATAGTGCGGTCATGGCATGTTCCTTTGTGTCTGTTGGCACTGGACATAGCCGGACGCGACGGTTTGGGCAAAGTCTACTTGGGTACACAATCGCTGCAATGCGGCAACCCGCGACGCCTATGGGAACGGTTTATTGCGGATCGTCACCCAAGGGGCCGGGCCTGCGCTCTTCGCTCAGCAGCACGTTGGCCTCGACCTCGCCCGCGCCCGGCAGGGTCATGATCCGCCGCCGCAGGACCCGTTCAAAGTCCGGCAAGTCCCGGGCCACGACGCGCAGGCGGTAGTCATAAAGGCCCAGCACGTGTTCGACCGTCTGAACCTCGGGAATGGCACTGACTGCACGCTCAAAATCCTCAAGACTGACGCGACCCTTGGTGGCCAGTTTGACGCCCAGAAAGACGGTGACGCCGAAGCCAAGCGCTTGACTGTCCAAGCGCAGCCGTTGACCGCGGATCGCCCCGCTGTCGCGCAGCCGTTTGATCCGCCGCCAGGCCGCTGGTTGCGACAGGCCACAGGCCCGGCCCACGGCCCCTGCCCCTTGGGTTGCGTCCTCGGCCAGCAGGCGCAGGATCGCCAGATCGGTGTCATCCAGATCGGTCATAGCGGCAGCGTTTCTTCGCTCTTGATCCGGGCCACATGCATCAGCGCCTCGATGTCGGCGATATGGGGCAAGGTCAGGATACGGCTGCGATACAGGTGCTGGTAATGGGGCATGTCCCGGGCAATCACCGACAGGCGCACATCAACCCGGCCCAGAAAGGTCTGTATCTCGATCACTTCAGGCACATCGCGCGCCGCCTCGATGAACTGGTCAAAGGCGCTGCGTTGGGTCTTGTCCAAGGTTACGCGCAACGACACTTCAACGGCATAGCCCAAGGCGGCCCAGTCAATGACCGCCTGCACCCCCTGCACCACACCTGCCTCACGCAGTCGCGCCTGACGCCGTCCCAGTTGCCCAACGCTCACCCGCGCCCGTTCTGCCAGTTCCGCAGGGGCAAGATCGGGGGCGGCCTGCCATTGCCGCAGGATGCGACGGTCCGTATCATCGAGCATGATTTTTTCGAGTATTTGAAGAACAATGAATGATTACTCCTTCATTGATCCAAAAATATGCAAATAGCAACCGTGCGTCCTCGGAAATCCGTTCGTATAAGGCACCTCAGATATCAACCCGGAGGACCGAACATGCGTGTATATTACGACCGCGACTGCGACATCAACCTGATCAAGGACATGAAAGTGGCCATTCTTGGCTATGGCTCTCAGGGCCACGCCCATGCGCTGAACCTGCGCGACAGCGGTGCCAAGAATGTCGTTGTAGCCCTGCGCGAAGGATCAGCCTCAATCGCCAAAGCCGAAGGCGAAGGTCTGAAAACCATGGGCATCGTCGAAGCGGCGGCCTGGGCCGACCTGATCATGTTCACCATGCCCGACGAGTTGCAGGCCGAAACCTACAAGAAATACGTCCACGACAACATCCGTGAGGGTGCGGCCATTGCCTTCGCCCACGGCCTGAACGTGCACTTTGGCCTGATCGAGCCCAAGGCAGGCATCGACGTGGTCATGATGGCCCCCAAAGGCCCCGGTCACACCGTGCGCGGCGAATATGTCAAAGGCGGCGGCGTGCCCTGCCTTGTGGCCGTCGACAAGGATGCGTCGGGCCGTGCGTTGGAAATCGGTCTGTCCTATTGCTCCGCCATCGGTGGCGGCCGTTCCGGCATCATCGAGACCAACTTCCGCGAAGAATGCGAAACCGACCTCTTTGGCGAACAAGCCGTGCTATGCGGTGGCCTCGTCGAACTGATCCGCATGGGCTTTGAAACGTTGGTCGAGGCGGGTTATGCGCCCGAGATGGCCTATTTCGAGTGCCTGCACGAGGTCAAACTGATCGTTGACCTGATCTATGAAGGCGGCATCGCCAACATGAACTACTCGATCTCCAATACAGCCGAGTATGGCGAATACGTGTCCGGCCCCCGCATCCTGCCTTACGACGAGACCAAGGCAAAGATGAAAGCAGTTCTGACCGACATTCAGAACGGCAAGTTCGTGCGCGACTTCATGCTGGAAAATGCAGTGGGCCAGCCCTCGTTCAAAGCGACCCGTCGCATCAACGATGAGCACCAGATCGAAGCCACAGGCGAAACCCTGCGTGCCATGATGCCGTGGATTTCCGCGGGCAAGATGGTCGACAAGTCGAAGAACTAAGTCGGTTCGATCAAATCTCGGGAAAGGCCGCCGCAAAAGCGGCCTTTCCTTTTTCTGACAGGCGGATCGCGCGGCTGCCCGTGTCGCGGTGCATCCAGCCTTGATCCTCCATCCGGCTCAGAATGGCGCGCCCCAATGATCCCGCCAGATGATTGCGCCGTTCGGACCAATCCAGACATGTGCGGCACAGGCGCGTGCGGCCCTGTTCCAATTGGCTCAGGTCAATCCCAAAAGCGGTCGCAAACGCGCGCCCAGCTTCGGTCAATCTCGCATCTTCCCCGTCTTCCAGCACCAAACCACGTGCGATCAGGCTGCGATACATCTGGACGCCCATCCGCCCCGCCAGATGGTTATAGCATACCCGCGCCACCTGCATCTGCGCGTCGCGCGGCCCTGTACGAACGCGTGTAGGGCCCCGGTTCGCGGCCAACCCCATCAACGCTTCCAACACGCCTGCCACTTCGGCATCGGCCAGTTGGAAATACTTGTGTCGCCCCTGTTTGCGCGGTGTGATCAGATCAGCGCCTGCGAGCTTTGACAAATGCCCGCTGGCCGTGGGCAGCGCCACGCCTGCCTCTTCGGCCAGTTCTGACGCCGTCAGGGCCCGCCCGTCCATCAGCGCCGTCAGGATATTCGCCCGCGCCGGATCACCGATCAGCGCCGCGATGTGAGAAATGTCTGGACCTTCCTTCATAGTTTGATCTTAGCCGAAGCATTCGCGCATATCAAACTGCTAAACCCCGGCCAGCAACGAAAGGACATTCCATGCTGACCTGTATCATCCAATACCAGATCGACCCGACAAAGCGGGCGGAATTTGCCGCATATGGGGCGCGCTGGGGGCAATGCATCCCGCGCTGTGGTGCGGATCTTGTGGGATATTTTGCCCCGCATGAAGGGTCATCGACCCTTGCCTACGGCATCTATCATGTTGAAAACCTTGCCGCTTATGAAGAATACCGCGCACGCCTCGCCGCCGATCCGCTGGGCCGCGAGAATTACCTGTTTGCACAATCGCAAAAATTCATTCTCAAGGAAGACAGGACATGGTTGACGAACGTGTCCGCACCAAAGGGGGGCTGCGCATGATCGCCGTCATTTTCGAAGTCTGGCCCAAGGACGGTCACCGCGCCGCCTATATGGAGCGTGCCGCAGCCCTTAAACACCACCTCGCCGATATCCCCGGCTTCATCTCGGTTGAGCGGTTCGAAAGCTTGATGGAGCCTGGCAAGCTGCTGTCCCTTTCCTTTTGGGAGGACGAAGCCGCGTTGGAGCATTGGCGCAAGCTGCCGGATCATCGAGGGGCGCAAACTGCAGGTCGCGAGGTGCACTTTGACGACTACCGTCTGCGTGTGGCGGGCGTGATCCGCGACTATGGCATGACAGAACGCGATGAGGCGCCCGCCGACAGCAAGGCGCTGCATGACCACTAGCCCAAATATCACCTCCAAAAGCTGGCTGATGGTGGTCACGCTTGGGCTGACCTGGGGCGGCACCTTTCTGGTGACCGAACTCGCCCTTGAGGGCATCACGCCCTTTTGGCTTGCGGCGGGGCGCATCGGCTTTGCCGCCCTTCTCATGACGGCGATCTGGCAAGGGTTGGGCGGTAGGCTTTTTGCCGAACGGCCCAACACATCCGCTCTGCTGTCACTGGCGGCCATCGGCGGTTTCAGTTCGGCCATTCCCTTCATGCTCCTCGCGTGGGGGCAACAATTCGTGACCTCCGGCTTTGCGGGGGTTTCCATGGCATCGGTAGCGCTGATCGTGCTGCCCTTGGCGCATTTCTTTGTGCCGGGCGAGCGGATCACATGGCGCAAGGCGGCGGGCTTTGTCATTGGCTTTTGCGGGGTCTGCGTGCTGATCGGGGGCCAAGCGTTCGAGACAAGCGGGGCCGCGATGGAGACTGCCGGGCGCATGGCCTGCGTGTCGGCGGCGTGCTGCTATGGAATCTCTTCCGTGCTGATGCGCCGATTGCCCGCGATTGATCCCATCGGGTTGTCGACCGTGTTGCTGATCATCGCCGCCGGGATCACGATCCCCGTGGCCTGGAGTGCCGAGGGGCCACCACCCCTCCCAGATCAACGCACTCTGATCGTGATCGCCTTCCTGGGCCTCGTGCCCACCGCTGCGGCCAACATATTGCGGGTGCTGGTCATTCGCAGCGCAGGCCCTGTATTCATGTCGCTCACCAACTACCAGGTGCCTGTCTGGTCGGTGGTCATGGGGGCAGTTCTTTTGGGCGAGCCTTTGCCACCCAGTCTACTTTGGGCGATGGCATTGATCTTGTCGGGCGTAGGTCTCAGCCAATATGGCGCGCTTCGTCGCCTCTTTGGACGTGGCTAGGCCGTCACCGCCGCCTCGACCGCCTGAACAACATGATCAACGCTGGCATTCAGAATGCCTTCGTCCTCGCTTTCGGCCATAACCCGGATCAGGGGTTCGGTGCCCGATTTGCGGATCAGCAAGCGGCCATTGCCTGTCAATTGTGCCTCCGCCTCGGTAATGGCCGTTTTCACGCTTTCCATGTCGAGAGGGGTTTGCCCGGCGGCAAATCGCACGTTTTTGAGCAGCTGCGGCACCGGATCAAAGACGTGCAGCACTTCGCTGGCCTTTTTACCCGATTGTACAAGTTCGGCCAGGAATTGCAGCCCGGCCATGAGTCCGTCGCCAGTGGTGGCATAGTCCGTCATCACGATGTGCCCGGATTGTTCGCCACCAAGGTTAAAGCCGCCCTGGCGCATCCGTTCGACGACATAGCGGTCACCGACACCTGTACGTTCCAGGCTCACACCGTGGCCTTGCAGGTACCGTTCAAGCCCCAGGTTCGACATGACCGTGGCCACAAGAGACCCACCTTTGAGCCGCCCTTCGGCAGCCCAACGGGCGGCCATCAGGCCCATGAACTGGTCGCCATTGCCGACCCGTCCCCGCTCGTCCAACAAGATCACGCGATCCGCGTCACCATCAAGGCAAATTCCAACATCCGCACCATGGGCCACAACCGCCTCAGCCGCCGTTTGCGGATGGGTGGACCCGCAGCCTTTGTTGATATTGTGCCCATTAGGCGCCACGCCCACCGGGATCACCGTTGCGCCCAATTCCCACAGCGCCTCGGGGGCGACGCGGTAGGCGGCCCCATTGGCGCAATCAATGACAACCTTGAGCCCGTCCAAGCGCATCTGGCGCGGGAACGAAGACTTCACCCGCTCCACATAGCGATAGCGCCCATCGTAGACATGCTTGGCGCGCCCAATATCGGTGGCATCCACCGGATCGACGCCGGTGACCACCAATTGCTCGATTTCGGTCTCTGCCGCATCGCTCAGCTTGTAGCCATCGGGGCCAAAAAACTTGATCCCATTGTCTGTGGCCGGGTTGTGACTGGCCGAGATCATCACGCCCAGATCGGCCCGCATCGACCGCGTCAGCAACCCGACGGCAGGCGTGGGTACCGGGCCCAGCAGCAGCACATTCATCCCCGTGGAGGTCAGCCCGGCGGTCAGCGCGTTTTCAAACATATAGCCCGACAATCGCGTGTCCTTGCCGATGACAACCCGGTGGACCGACTCGCCGTCGCGCTTGAAATACCGTCCGACCGCAGCGCCGAGGCGCAAAGCCATTTCCGCAGTCATGGGGCTTGTGTTGGCGGTGCCGCGCACGCCGTCGGTGCCGAAAAGTTTGGTCATGTCAGGGATGTGCCACAGAGGCGCGCCAAAGCGCAATGGCCTGCGCGTGATCGGCCACATCATGCGCACGGATGATCTGGACCCCTTGGGCCATTGCGGCGAGAGCGACAGCGATAGAGCCAGGCGCGCGATCATTGGCATCGGGCGTGTTCCCGATTGTCCCGATGAATCGTTTGCGCGAGGCCCCTAACAGGATCGGTACGCCCAGCCCATGAAACAGGCTGATCCGGTTAAGTATGGCCAGGTTGTGATCCAACGTCTTGCCAAAACCGATGCCGGGGTCGGCGATGATGTTGTGCCTTGGAATTCCAATGGCGGTCAGAAATGCAATCCGTCCAGCCAGGAAATCATAGACGTCCAGCACCACGTTTTCATAGCTCGGGTTCTGCTGCATCGTTTGCGGATCGCCTTGGGCGTGCATCACACAGACGGGAACACCGCGCGCTGCACAAAGCGGGGCAAGGTCCGTGTCATAGGTAAATCCGCTGACGTCATTGACGATGGTGGCGCCCGCATCAAGTGCGGCCTCGGCCACCGCCGCCTTGCGCGTGTCAATCGAGATCGGCGTCTTGATCCCTGCCCCGCGCAGGGCCGCAATCACGGGGGCCGTCCGTAAGACTTCGGCGTCAATCGCAACGGTCTGCGCCCCGGGCCGGGTCGATTCGCCCCCGATGTCGAGGATTGCGGCACCTGCCCCGATCACGGCATGGCCATGGGCGACGGCTTGGGCCACTTCGGCAAATTGACCACCGTCGGAAAAACTGTCGGGCGTGGTATTGAGGATGCCCATGAGGGCCTGATCCATGCGCGCAGATGCAAAGCGGGCACGCTCGGCGTCACTCAGATCAGAAACCGGGATGATCTGTGGTGCAGCACCGCGCGATAAGACCTCCACATGCGTGAACCAGCACATGCCAAAGCGCTGCGCATCATCCGGTGCGGCGGGCCCCACCTGCATCAACGGCCGCAGATAGGGGCGCATCACAACGTGGCTTGGCTGACAGGCACGGTGCGCAGTTTCACTGGTGCATCCACAGGGCCATCATCGCCGATCACCAGCATTTCGCGGGCATCAAAGGTTGCCGCGAACCACGAGGCCAGCGCCACTGCATCAGCGCCCTTGGCCGACGGCCCATCCACCGCATCGAGCACGATCTTTGACGGCGCCCAGACGCAGATCTGTCCATTGCGCATCGCCCAATCCAGCTCGGTCCGCGTGTCCACCACCTTGCAGCGGGCATCGCGCGCGGCCAAAACCCATGCGTTTTGCTCGATGGCCAGCAGGTCGACGCGGCGCTGTGCCAGCGGATGATCGGCCTGCGGGGCGGCCACATCTGTAGGGCCTACGCAAAAGATAAGCGGACGGCCCATCGCAGCCAGCTGATCAATCCAGCCGGTCAGATGGGGCGACGCGATGGCGGCGTTGGACAGATAGACCAGTTCGGGATGCAGAGTTTCTTCTTCAGGGGCCGCAGCGGCCACTACGGTTTCGCGACTGCGCACGATCTCGACGCCCAGGGCTCCGGGCCCTCGGTCCAGCTTTTCCACCCGGACGAAGACGCGCATCGCCTGAGGCTCCAGAAGGATGCGGTCGGCCACGCGTTCGGCCACCGTTTCGAGCAGGTTCAGACGCTCATCGGCCAGTTCAAAGGCGATGGCCTCGGTCACTTTGTCATAGCTCAGGATACGGTCCACATCGTCGTCGATGGGCCCGGTCAGCGGGCGCACCTCAACCACGATGTTGAAACAGACCCGTTGAGTCACGCCCCGTTCGGCCTGAAACGCGCCAATCTCGACCTCGACCGTATGGTCGCGCACCGAAATACGATCCAGCGGGGTCGTAGTGGCCGTGGCCTCGGACCGCTCTGAGGGGTGCGAAAACGCAAGACGGATTTCAGACGCCATGGTGCACGGCCTTTTTTTAAACGTGTATCGCCGCCCTTTTAACGCCGTGCGCTAACGAAACCAGCGGCAAAGACGCCGCGCCCCGGTGCAAAAGCGTCACACACCCCAATCAGTTGGAGGCAGTTCGGAAGGTATGGCGATAAAACAGGTGCACGCCGATGGCAGCCGTTTTGGTATAGACCCGAGCCCAGCTGGGGCGCACGGCGGTGGTGTGATAATGCGTGGCGCCGTTGGTCAGGTCCGGCGCACGGCCGTCAAGAACCGCGCGGGCCACTTTGCCCACACGTTCCCAAGCGCGCGGTTCTGCGATATGTTCGGGGTTGCCGTCACAGGTATAGGTGAACTGGCACTGGTATTTGCGCCCTGTACCCTGGTTGATCACACCGCAGACACTGCTGGGAAAACGGGCGCTATCGACACGGTTCATGATGACCTCTGCCACCGCGAACTGGCCCTTGACGGTTTCGCCACGCGCCTCAAAGTACAACGCCTCTGACAGGCATTTCCAATGTGGCCCGCCCGTCGCCTTGGGTTGGCTGTCGATCCAGGAACGTGCAAACTTTACGTCACCCACTGCCTCAGGCTCGACCAACAGGTTTTGCAGCCGCGTTGCGGATAGACCGCGCAGACCGTCTTTTTCCGCTTTGATCAGCGCGTTGCCTGCCTCGTCATCCGCCGCAAAGGCGGGTGTCACGGCCAAAACGGCCACGGCGACCGCTGTCTTGAATATGCTGCGCATTGAATGCCCCAGGTTATTTCAATTCGGGGCATTTAGAGAAAAATCGCTCAAAGGTCTACCGGACCGGCGAAAAGGTCGCAGGCACCAGCCAAGTCGCGCCGACAGTTCCTGGTCGCTTAAGCCTTATGTAGGGCCATCCTCTGCGGCCCTCACTGGATTTTGTGGCCGATCGCCAATTGCGCTGCGGCAAGCCGCGCCACTGGCACTCGGAAGGGGGAGCAGGAGACATAGTCAAATCCGGCGGCCCGGCAAAACGCTATCGATTCGGGGTCGCCGCCATGTTCACCGCAGAGTGACAGTGTGATGCCTGGCCGAGACGTGCGCCCGCGTTGCGCTCCCAAGGTCAACAGTTCGCCCACCCCGTCGATATCAAGCGAATGAAACGGGTCTTCGTCAAAAACCTCCTGACGAACATAATCCGACATGAACCGGCCCGCATCATCGCGGCTGAGACCATAGGTCATCTGCGTCAGGTCATTGGTGCCAAAACTGAGAAAGCTGCAATGCTGGGCGATGTCACCAGCACGCAAGGCAGCGCGGGGCGTTTCGACCATCACGCCGAGGCGAAAGGTAAAATCGGTGCCCTTTTCGGTGCGGACAGCTGCGGCGATGGCATCAATGCGGGATTTGACCAGTTCGACCTCGCGCTTGGCACTGACGAGGGGGATCATGATCTCGGGCTCCACCGGGTCGCCATCACGGCTCGCCTCTATGGTCGCCTCAAAGATGGCGCGGGCCTGCATTTCGTAAATCTCGGGCACGGTGACCCCCAACCGAACGCCGCGCAGTCCCAGCATGGGGTTATATTCCACCATCGCTTCGACCCGCCGGATCACATCGGACAGGGGCAGCCCCAGCGCATCGGCAAGGCCATGCTGGCCATCACGGTCAGTGGGCAGAAACTCATGCAACGGCGGATCAAAGAGACGGATGCAGACCGGTTGGCCCTGCATAATTTTGAAAAGTTGCACAAAATCGGTGCGCTGCATGGGCAAGAGCCGCTCCAGCACCGCACGGCGGTCGTCGCTCGTCTCGGCAAAGATCATCTCGCGCATGACAGTCAAGCGACCCGGTTCAAAGAACATGTGCTCCGTCCGGCACAGGCCAATGCCTTGGGCCGCAAAGTTGCGCGCGGTCTGAGCATCCGCCGGGGTATCGGCATTCGCCCGGATGCCGATATCGCGTTCGGCATCGGCCCAATCCATGAGGTCCTGGAAGGCATCGTCGAGGGCGGCTTCCTGCATTTCGGGCGCGCCTAGAAGGATCACGCCATTGGTGCCGTCCACGGTCACCGTCTCGCCCGCCGGGATCACCCGGCCGTCCTTGGTCAACAACTGGCTCTTGCGGGTCTGAAAACGGATGTCGCCCACGCCCACCACGCAGGGCAGACCAATGCCGCGCCCGATCACGGCTGCGTGGCTGGTGATGCCGCCCCGTTCGGTGATGATGGCCTTGGCGGCATGCATGCCCCGGATATCTTCGGGTGAGGTTTCGCGGCGGACCAAGATGCAATCTTCGTCCCGCGCGGCGCTGGCCTGGGCTTCGGTGGCGGTGAAAACCAGTTTGCCCGTGGCGGCACCCGGGCTGGCGGCGATGCCTGTGCCCAACACGTCACGTTTGGCATGCCGGTCGACCTGACGGTGCAGAAGCTCGTTCAATGTGCCCGGCTCGATCCGCATCAACGCGTCCTGGATCGGGATCACCTTGTCGCGGGCCAGTTGCACCGCAATGCGCACGGCAGCACGCGAAGATCGGGCAACGCGCACCCCGTCCAGAATGTGCAACTCTCCGTTTTCAATGGTGAATTCGACCTGCATTTCCTCGCGCAGGCGGGTCCGCATCAGACGCGCGTGTTCCACCAATTGGGCAAAGCAATCGGGCACGCATTCCTCGAGCGAGGGGCCGCGCGGGTCGCGCGAAATAAAAAGGCTCGCATCCCCCAAAAGCGCATCACGCCCCTGGCTCTGGCGCAGATAACGGCCGGTGATCTGCGGCAGGCCGGTTTTGGAGGACACAAGTTGCAGCACGCCAGAGCCGCATTCGCCCTGCCCGACGCCGTAAGCCATCTGTTGCACCACAAGGCCCAGGCCCGCATCGGCGGGCGCGCCCTTGGCCTGACGCAGCAGCCGGGCCGATGTGCCCTCCCAGGCGCGGGCCATGGATTTCAGCACACCCGCCAATTGTTCGGCGCGGGTCGTAGGAAAGGGGATTTCCTGTTCAACTTCATAGGCTTGCAGGACTTGTTGCAACGCCCCAGGCCCCTCGCCTGTCACGTCGTCGAACATATCGGGGTCCAGCCGGTCCACGTGGATCGCATAGCTTTGGACAAAGCGGGTAAAGAGGGCAGAGGCGGCATCTGTACCAAGGGTGGCACAAAGCACTTCGTAGCGCGCGTCGTTCATGCCGATGTTCAGGATCGCAGAGGGCCCGCCCCAATCCGGATCTTCGGAGGACGGGCGCACGCATAGCAGCGCGTCCTGGGGGAATTCACCCAAAATCGCTTCGATATCAGGGAGATGGCCGTTGGCGATGTCATGCACAGCGTCAAAAGACAGCGCCACGGTGGTCGGTACAGGCAGGTCCAGGCGGGACAGTCGCTGCAAGCATTTCGCCCGCCCACCATGTGTCGTTGTGGCGATGGGGGCGATGGGCGTCACGAGCGTGGTATTTGGGTTATTCTGCACTGCAGCACCTTCCTTCGTGGCCGCAGCATAGGCTGTAAACTTTGTCTGACAAGATGGCGCGCGCCTAAAAAACGGGCTCTGTGACAGGGGGGCACCCTTTAGAGCGCCTCTGGTGCCGAATGCGCGCGTTCATTTGACCGCTTTCGCAACGGTTTGGACGCGATTTGGGGGCTCTGCATGTCGGGCTATTCGGCCATCCCCCGCGAGTTTTTTGGACCAGAGAAAGGGCTAGCCGTCTATCTTGGTCAAGTCCGCCACGCTGAGGCAGAGGGTGCGGATGCGGCTGAGCAGGTTGAGGCGGTTGCGCCGGACTGTTTGATTGTCGGTATTGATTTGGGTCGCTTCGAAGAAGGCGTCGATGGGGGTCCGTAGGCTGGCCATGGCCGCCATGGCGGTTGTGAAGTCCTGTTCGGCCATCGCGGGGGTTATTTCCGCCTCGGCTGTGTCGAGGGCTGCGAACAGCGCGCGCTCTTCCTCCGTCTCGGCGAATTTGACGTCGGCACCATAGGAATATTCGACACCGTCCTGCGTTTCGGCTTGGGTCAGGATGTTGTTGGCCCGTTTGAAGCCCTGGATCAGGTTTTCGCCGTCATCGGTTTTGAGCGTTTCGGAGAGGGCCTTGGCCCGTTTGACGAGGAGAGTGAGGTCGTCGTTTTGGGGCATAGCGATGCATGCGTCGATGATGTCGTGGCGGATGCCTTGATCGCGGAGATAGACTTTGAGGCGGTCGTGGAAGAAGGCTAGGAGGTCTTCAACGATAACCTTCGTTCTCTTCAACTCAAAAGGAACAACTTCGCCGCCACCAACAAACGCCATTTCGTCGTCGCCCAAGTAGAGGTTCCTAGGTTTCTCAAAAGTGACGTAGTGCGGTTCCACTTCGTTGCGGTCATATCCCGACATAACCAGCTGGCTATCTTTCACACCTTGTTTTCGCCCACCATCTGGAATGAATACATTGAATGAGCTCTCAAATGACTCATACACAATATGCGCTGCCTCAATGGCCATTCGTTCAAAATGCAAGCGAATGTCGTTCTCCAAGAGCAACCGAATTACCCCCAAAGCCGCCCGCCGCAGCGCGAAGGGGTCTTTGCTCCCCGTCGGCTTCTCGTCAATCGCCCAGAAGCCCGTCAGCGTGTCAAGTTTGTCCGCCAGTGCGACGGCCACCGAAACCGGTGCGGTTGGGACCTCGTCGGATGGGCCGAGCGGGGAATAGTGTTCTTGGGCTGCCGCAGCGATTGCTGCGTCGCGGCCTGAAGCTTCGGTATAATAACGCCCCATAAGCCCTTGAAGTTCCGGAAATTCATAGACCATTTCGCTGCTGAGATCGGCTTTGGCGAGGCGTGCGGCCTCTTCGGCCATGTCGGGGTCTGCACCAACCACCGGGGCAAGTTCACGCGCCAGTGCGGCGATGCGGTTGATCCGGTCGGCTTGGGAGCCTAATTTGTTATGGAACGTCACGTTTTCAAGCGCTTGCGTCCAGACATTCATATCAGACTTCGCCACGCGCAGGTCGTTTTCCCAGAAGAACTTCGCATCCGCCAAACGCGCGCTCAGCACCTTTTCATTGCCCGCCAGAATCGTAGCCCCATTGTCCGCCGTTTCGCGGTTGGCGACGGTGACGAACCGTTCGATCCGGCCCGTTTTGGGATTACGGACCGAGAAGAATTTTTGGTGTTCCTTCATCGAGGTTTGCAGAACTTCGGGCGGTAACCCGAGGAAATCATTGCCAATCTTTCCCATCAGAACCACGGGCCATTCGACCAGACCCGCGACCTCGGCCAAGAGCCCCGCATCCTCGACCACCTCAAGACCGCTCGCAAAGGCGGCATTCGTGGCATCATGCCAGATCGCCTGCGCCCGCTCCGCCGGGTCCAGCACCACAAAGGATCGCTTGAGCTTTGCCGTGTAATCCTCAAAAGACACTACAGAAAATGAGCCCGGCGCCATGAACCTGTGCCCTTGGGTCGTGTCGCCCGAAGTGATCCCGTCGACGTCCATGGGCACCAAGGTTGCCCCAGCCTCATCCGACAGAATGCAAAGGATCGAATGGAGCGGGCGCACCCATTTCAGCGCGCCGCTGCCCCAGCGCATGGACTTGGGCCAGGGGAAATTGCGGATCGTCGTCTCGAGCACCTCGGCGATGATCTCGGCCGCGGGCCGCCCCGGCTTTTCTATTACGGCAAACAAAACATTGCCCTTAGGCGTCTCGCGTGTCTCGACCTGATCGCGGGTCAGGCCCGCGCCGCGCAGGAACCCTTCGATCGCTTTTTCGGGCGCGTCGGCCTTGGGGCCTTTGCGTTCTTCGCGCGTGGTGGGCGAATTGGCGAGCAGCCCCTCAACCGTCAGCGTCAGACGGCGCGGGGTGGTGAAGGCGGCAGCGGAAGCATAGGTCAGCCCCGCCTCGACCAGACCGTTTGTGACCAGCTTTTGCAGGTCCTCGCCTGCGCGTTTCTGCATCCGCGCGGGGATTTCTTCGGAGAAGAGTTCGATCAAAAGGTCCGGCATTATTCAGTGTCCCGTCTGGGGCATTCTTCGCCCACTATCGTTCCGTCATAGGCTTTTTCGCCGCAATCGTTCAGTTCGTGCCAGACATAGCCGCGCCCGTCCTGGGTGATGGCCACGATCCGGTCGACGCCAAATTCGATGTTTTTCTGCGCGAGAAACGGCAGTGCGGTGCCTGCGTCCAGTTCCGCCGCGATGGCAGGTGCATCAAAGCAATCAAACCACCCGGGCGCGTTGCGCGGCGTGGCATCTTCCAGCCCGACATAGGTTTCGGTCAGCAGCGCAAGGCTGAGTTCGGTGGTAAAGCAGGCGCGGTAGCGGATTGGCGAACTGTCGGCGTCGATTGCCTCGAAATTGGTAAAGGGGATCGGTTCGGGCAGGTCGGTGACAACCGAGACCAATTGCACCTCTTCGGCCTGAACCGTTTCATAAAAGCCGTAGACTTGCAGGTAGTAGAGGGCGATACCGCCGATCACAGCGCTCAGCATGATGAATATCCCGATGATTTTCCCGCTCATGACGCGTCTTTTCCAAAGCATAGGACATTGCCGTCAGGGTCGGTGACTTCGATCTCGCGCATGCCGTAAAAGGTGACTTCGGGCCCTTTGTAAGGTTGGTTCAGTGCGTCCAGGTAGGCGATCATTGCATCCATATCCGGCACGTAGAAATAGGCGCGCCAGTTGTCCCAGGCCTCGCCCGCGCCGTCCCAACTGTGCAGAAAAATCTGCGCCTCGCCTGCGCGAAAGATGCCAAAGCCGATGGTCGGATCGCCCGCTTCGCTCACAACAGTGTCAAAGCGCAGCACGTCCATATAGAACGCCTTGGCCCGCTGGTAGTCAGAGACGCGCAGCACAGGTGTGGCGTTGACATAGCTCACGCCGCGTCCTCCGGTTGCCAGCCACCGGCCCGCGTTTGCACAAAGGCGTCGGCGCATTGCTTGGCCAGCGCACGCACCCGCCCGATATAGGCCTGCCGTTCGGTGACGGAGATCACGCCCCGTGCGTCGAGCAGATTAAAGATGTGGGAGGCCTTGATGCATTGGTCATAGGCGGGATGCGCCATGATGATCCGCTTGCCTGTCTTGGGATCCTCATGGGCAAGTCCAAGGATCTTTTCGCATTCGGCTTCGGCTTCTTTGAATTGGTCCAACAACACGTCGGTATTGGCCACATCAAAGTTCCAGCGTGCGTATTCTTCCTCGGTTTGTTTGAAAATGTCGCCATAGCTCAGCGGGATGGCCGTTTGCGGGTCGTTGAATGGCATGTCCATGACGTGATCGACGCCCAGGATATACATCGCCAGACGTTCCAGTCCGTAGGTCAATTCGCCAGACACCGGGTGGCAGTCGTGCCCGCCAACCTGTTGAAAATATGTGAACTGCGACACTTCCATTCCGTCGCACCACACTTCCCAGCCCAGCCCCCAAGCGCCCAGCGTTGGGCTTTCCCAATCATCCTCAACAAAGCGGATGTCATGCAGGGCCATATCGACACCAATGGCTTGCAAGGACCCAAGATAGAGCTCTTGCAGGTCGGGCGGCGACGGTTTGATGAGCACTTGGTATTGATAATAATGCTGCAAGCGATTGGGGTTTTCACCATACCGTCCGTCTGTTGGACGACGCGAGGGCTGTACATAGGCGGCGGCCCAAGGCTGCGTACCCAGACTGCGTAACGTCGTAGCAGGGTGAAACGTGCCCGCGCCCACTTCCATGTCATAGGGTTGCAGAACGGCGCAGCCTTTGGTCGCCCAATAGGTCTGAAGCCGCAGGATAATCTCCTGAAACGAGCGGGGCGTGTCTGGGGTCTGTGACATGGGTCTGCCTGCCTTTTGAATCCGGCTTCTACCTACGGCCCGGCCCGGGGATGGTCAATTGCGCGTTATGCCCCTTTTTGGGGGTATTCCCCCATTTTCAATGTGGCGGTTTCCTGCTTATCTGTCGCGCAAAGCAACAAGCGGACGGGGTTTCGGGGTAATGATCAAACAGGTGATGCTGGCATGGGCGATAACACTGGCCTTTGTCGTGACATGCGTATCCGGGGCACAGGCCCAGGAAGATGTCGTCTGGATTCAGATCGAGGCACAACCCAACCTGAATACAGCACTTGAGCGCGCCAGCGCCTATGCCGCCGAGTTGGAGGATGTGAACGGCTTTTCTCTGGGTGGCGGTTGGTATGGCATTGCCTTGGGCCCCTACACCCGCACCGATGCCGAGCAGGTGCTGCGTGTCTACCGCTCGGAGGGAGTCATTCCGCGCGACAGCTATATCGCCTTGTCCTCAAGCTTTCGCCAGCAAATTTGGCCCGTCGGGGCCAATGTGCTGAACCGGGGCGTGATTGCCCCCCCGGTCGCCGTGCCCGAAGCGCCAGAAGCCCCGGCCGTGGTGGAGGCCCCTGCTCCCGCGCCCGATGAAACCCCCGCCCAGGCGCAGCGGAGTGAACGCGCCCTGAGCCGGACCGAGCGTGAAGAATTGCAGATCGCCCTGGCTTGGGCTGGCACATATAACGGTGGCATCGACGGCGCTTTTGGCCGGGGCACCCGCAACGCGATGGCGGCCTGGCAGGAACAAAAGGGCTTTGACGTCACGGGCATTCTCACAACTTTGCAGCGCGCGGCTTTGCTGGACGACTACAACAGCGTTCTGGACGATCTGAACCTGCAATTGGTTCGCGATGAACAGGCGGGGATCGAGATGTTGATGCCAGCCGCCGCCGTGCAGTTTGAGAAATACGACTATCCCTTCGCGCATTATAACCGTTCGGGTGACATTGATGCGACCGTGCTATTGATCAGCCAGGCCGGGGATCAGGACACCCTCTTTGGCCTTTATGACATCATGCAGACGCTGGACATTGTGCCATTGGACGGTCCGCGTACCCGGCGCGACCGGTCGTTTACGCTGGTGGGCGAGAACGCCAGCCGCATTTCCGAAACGCGCGTGGCGCTGGAGGATGGGCAGATCAAAGGCTTTACACTGGTGTGGCCTGCGGGCGACGAGGAACGGCGCAGCCGTTTGATTGCCGAGATGGAGAAAAGCTTTGTCCGGCTGGAGGGCGTGATTTCACCGCAGGCAGGCAGCGAAGAGCAGGCCATTGACCTTGTGGCAGGCCTGCAAGTGCGCAAGCCACGCCTCTCGCGGTCAGGCTTTTTCGTGGATTCGCGGGGCACCGTGATGACAACCGCCGAGGCGGTCGACAGTTGTACCCGGATCACGCTGGACGGCGAAACAGAAGCTGATCTGACGCTTGTAAACGAGGAAAAGGGTGTAGCGGTGCTGCGGCCTACCGTTGCGCTCGCGCCCCTTTCAGTGGCCCGATTCAGCAATGCGCAGCCCCGATTAAATGCCGAAGTGGCAGCCTCCGGTTACAGCTTTGAAGGCGTGCTCGGGGCGCCGTCGATGACTTTCGGAAATCTCAGCGATGTAAAGGGCTTGGACGGCGAGCCGGATATGGCACGGCTCGCGTTGAACACGCTGCCCGGCGACGCGGGCGGTCCGGTTCTGGATGCGGGCGGCGGTGTCTTTGGCATGCTGTTGCCGGCACCCAGCACGGGACGCGCCCTGCCCGATGGCGTCCGCTTTGCCCTGGACCGCGAGGCGTTACAGGACGTGCTGGCCCAAGCCGGCATGGCCGGAGCCAGCACCAACAGCAGCACGGCGATCGACCCCTTTGATCTGTCGGCGGCGGCCACGGGCATGACTGTTCTGGTCAGCTGCTGGGACTGATGATTGAGTTAAATTGGCACGATTACACGGGCGCGGTTTAGCCATTTGTTAACGGCTGCCCGGTCATTTGTGAGGCACAGCGTGGGTGCGCTGTTTCATCAGTGACCGGAGTGTATCATGTTTAAAACCCTTCTGAAATCAACGGCGCTTGCCGCCGCAATCACCCTGCCAGCCCTGCCCGCTGTGGCCAGCGCCGCCAAACCGCCGCTCAGCCATCAGGGGCAATGGTGGACGCATCCTTCGGGGTGCGAATACTCTCGGGCAGGCCGTCCTGGCGAAACCGTGTGGTTCTTGATCATCAACACCGCGCGCCCCGGCTGTCCCAGCTATATCGCGACCGAGACATGGGGCGGCATCTACCGTGCCGAAGGTCCTAAAATCTGAACGGGCATGTCGCACCACAGATACGCCTAACGGCTTTGATCTATAAGGCGCGCCGGTGCCGCATCCCCGTAAGGCGGAGGTGTCCTCCGCCTCAGCCGATAATGTCGGGCGTGATATAGATCAGGGTCGGGCCATCTGCGTTGAACGCCTCTTGCACAGCCGCTTGCATTTCGTCCAATGTCTGAGGTGCTGCAGATTTGGCGCCAAAGGCTTCGGCCAACTTGCAGAAGTCGGGATTGTGCGCAATCACCGCGTTTGGCGCAATCTGTGCGCGCACCATGCTGTCTTCGATCTCGCCCAGCTTGGTATTGTCCCAAAGGACAATGGGCAGAGGCAAACCCAACTCAACCGCGACGCCCAACTCGGCCATTGTATAGTGGAACCCGTAATCCCCGATCATAGCCATCGTGGGCTTTCCCTTGCGCGCCACTGCACCGCCAATGGCCGCAGGTGTCGCATAGCCCAAGGTGCCAAAGCCGTACGGATGATGCCAATGGCCAGGGCGATCCATATCCCAGACTTCTTTGGCCGTGTAGGCCAGTTGGGTCATGTCCGAATAGATCATCGTGCCCTCGGGCACACAGTCGCGCAACGCATCACACACCAGAATGATGCCTGGCCGTTCCGCGTCAATCTCGGCGCGCCAGCGGTCGCGATATCCTGTGATAATCTCGGCTGACCAACCAGATTTTGGCTTCTTCATGTTCGGGGCGTGTTTTTCAAAGGCGGCACGCAGTTTCGTCAAGACATCTGCCGCATCATATTGAAGGCAGAAGTCAGCTGGATGCGCGGCGGCCAGAACTTCGGGATCAATGTTCACATGGGTCGCCCCCGGTCGCTGGCCTGCGGATGCGCGCCACAGATCCACCTCGGCCAGATCAGTCCCGACAAAAACAACGCAATCGCTGGCCTCAAAAATCGCCGCACTGTCAGGCCGCGCAAGAGCCGCCCCAAAGGAGAGTTCCCAATCGACAGGCACAACACCGCGACCCGCATATGAGGTGAACGTTGCCGCCTTACTCATGGCCAGAACGGATGGGATCGGCCCACCACTGTGGCTGGCCCTGCGCGCACCCCCCCCAAAGACAAAGAGCGGCCGCTCTGCCTGCAGCAGCCGGAGCGCCAACAGGTCAACCATGTCCATGGGCGCGCCTGAAGTGATCGCGCCGGGCAACCGCGTCACCACAAATTTACCTTTATGATCAGGGTCTGGATCGGGCCGCCACCGGGTGACGGCCTCGGCTTGCGCCTCGAGCTGAGCAATGGGCACCTGGATATGTTTGGGCCGCGTCCGCTTTGCGCCGAATTCGATCAGGGCGCGGTCAATAAGAGCATATGTCGCCTCTGCACTGCGTGCTTCTTCCGACCAGTCACATACGGTTTCTGCCGCCGCGCGCTGGTCTTTCATCTGGTGCAACTGCCCGCGTGTAGCGGCCACTTCATCCAGGCAAGACGAGATCACCAGCATCGGAACACTGTCCGAATAGGCCTGACCCATCGGCGTCATGATGTTACACAGCCCCGGTCCCGTGATCACATAAGCGACCCCCGGTTTGCCGCTGGCCCGCGCATAGCCGTCCGCCATGAACCCCGCGCCCTGTTCGTGGCGCGCCAGCACATGCGTGATCCCGGCTTCTTCGATACCACGGTACATTTCCTGATTGTGCACACCGGGAATGCCAAAGATCACGTCGACGCCGCGATCCTTCAACATGTGGGAAATCTGTGCACCTAGGGGGCGGGTTTGCGGCATTACGCTCTCCAGAATTGGACGGTGAGGATGACATAGACGGCCATCAGTTCCAGCCGCCCGATCAGCATCGCGGCGGCC
This sequence comes from uncultured Tateyamaria sp., assembly GCF_947503705.1. GTDB lineage: Bacteria > Pseudomonadota > Alphaproteobacteria > Rhodobacterales > Rhodobacteraceae > Tateyamaria. Next base: position 202,943 of record NZ_CANNES010000007.1, read on the forward strand.
AACAGCCATTTGGCAGTGTCGTTGAGGCCCGCAAAATTGCCTGCCGGGCCAATCTGATCGCCAAAGCCGGGCCCCACATTCGCCAGTGCCGCGGCCGCACCCGAGATCGAGGTGGTGAAATCAAGTCCGGTCATGGCCAAAGCGACTGCCAGCAGGCCCAAGGTGACCGTGAAAAAGACAAAGAAGGACATGACCGAGTTCAGCACGTCCTCGCCCACAGGGCGGCCAGCATAGCGCGGGGTAAAGATGCCATGGGGGCTGCGGGTCTTTTGCAATTGGGCGCGGATCGACGCGAACAAAAGCTGGTACCGGAAAATCTTGATAGAGCACGCTGTCGAGCCAGCGCAGCCTCCGATCAGACCTGTGAAGAACAGCACTGCAATTGCGAAACTACCCCATTGCCCATAATCGGCATTGGCAAAACCGGTGCCTGTCATCAGCGAGACCGAGTTGAAGAGCGCCGTGCGCACTGCACCCTCGTTGATCGCGTTTTGCTGCCACAAATTCCAACCCGAAATCAGCAGCACAATGACCAGCGCAGTGGCCAAAAAGGCGTGAATTTGCGTGTCTTGCAAGAGCGGCCGGGCCGTGCCCGCGCTCAGCTGAACAAAGCGCACGAAAGGCAAGGCCGCCAGCAGCATAAAGATCGTTGCCACATAGGACACCGCTGGATCGAACGCCCCGAACGAGGCGTCGTAATTGGCAAAGCCGCCTGTTGCGATGGTTGTCATGGCGTGCACGGTGGCATCAAAGGCGTTCATGCCCGCCACCAGATAGGCAAGCGCACAGATCATGGTCAGCGCCACATAGATCACCGAAATGCGGCTGGCGATTTCCGTCGCCCGGGGCAAGATTTTACCAAATGTATCAAAGGATTCGGTGCGGAATATCTGCATACCCCCGACCCGCAGTTCGGGCAGAAACACCATGGCCACAACGATGATGCCGATGCCGCCAAGCCATTGCAGGATGCCGCGCCACAGCAGCAGGCCTTTAGGCAGCTCTTCCAGCCCCGACAGCACGGTCGACCCGGTCGTGGTCAACCCGGACATCGCCTCGAAAAAAGCGTCGACAAAGCGGGCCTCAGTCGCGCCGAAAAAGAACGGCAGTGCCCCAAAAATGGGCAAGGCGAGCCAGACACCGGTGGTGAGCAGAAATGTTTGCTGGATCGTCAGCCCTTCACGCACACCATTCGCGCAACTGAGCGCAATGGCACCACCCGTAAAGACAGTGATGACGGCACATTCGGCAAAGATTGGCCAATGCTCCCGCCCCTCGGCCAGGTCAACCAGCATGGGCAGGATCATGGCCACTCCAAGCACGGCCACAAGCAGGCCGATCACGTATCCAACTGGGCGCATATCCAACATAGCGCCAGCGTTGAAGCGCCGCCTGCCTGCTGTCAAGCAGGTGACGCCTGGCGCTGTGAAAACTTGCGGTGGCGTGCTGCGCCCGTGTCAGATCAGACGTGCATCAAGTCGCGGAATACATAGGCCGTGATGTCAGTGCGGCGCAGGTTCATTGCGGCCAGTTCTTCATCTGTTTTGGCGTTCAACGCCTCAATCCGCTGCATCCGCGCGTCCATTGCGGCAGAAATGGTGAGAGCACGGCTCACGGATGTGAAAAACCCGGTGATGCCATTCCAGATCGCGGCGACAAAGCTGGGTTGGGTTTGTGTAAGATAGGCCATCGGATACCTCGTATCTATTTGATTTCGTGTCCTCCCGATGGTTTCGAAAATAAGGATGTATGGCCGAAATGACCAATGCCGATCCTGCATGGCCGGGTTGTCATGAGCGGGCGGCGGGTTGCGGTTGGTGCGCAGGTTACAGGCCGGGATGTACGCCTAGCGAGGATATGCGGCAAACGTTTGAGCCGGAAGCATCAGATGGCGGAACACTTCGCCACTGGAGTGCAGTGCCATGACGATGCCGCAATCCCGGTACGGCGGAAGTCGCCCCCGCCGTCGTCAATCGAATTTGGGTGCGCGTTTCTGGAAGGTTGCGGCAACCACCTCCATCTGGTGGGGTCTGCCGATGAGTGCTGCTTGCGCCCGGCTTTCTTCTAGCAAGACCGCATCGGCATCGTTGGTTTCGGCAAAGCCGATCAGCGCCTTGGCGGCCCGCAGCGCCGATGGCGACTTCTGCGTCAGCATTTCGGCCAGTTCCAGCGCTGCGCTCAGCGGGTCGTCTGCCAGTTCGGTGACAAGCCCCCACGTCTCGGCCTGGCGCGCGTCAATGGGCGTCGCCGTATAGGTCAGTTTCCGCAGCACATCCCCTCGCACCAAGCGAGGCAACAGGACCATGCCCCCCATGTCCGGTACGATGCCCCACTTCATTTCCATCACAGCCAGTTTGGCATCCGGGGCCGCGATCCGAATGTCAGCCCCCAGCGCCAGTTGCAGACCCGCGCCATAGCAGACCCCATGAACTGCCGCGATCACGGGCATGGGCACGCGGGTCCAGACCATTGCGACCTCTTGCCATTGGTTTGTCGTGCCGTTCCCATGGCTGCGCGGCATCAGCAGATCGTCCGGGTCCTTGCCGATCATGGCGCCAAGGCTGCCTACGTCGATCCCCGCACAGAACCCCTTGCCCTCGCCAGAGATCACGCAGACGCGCGCATCCGACTCCGCAACTTCCAGTCCAGCCGCAATGACCGCGTCGATCATGGCCTGATCCACTGCATTCATCTTGTCAGGCCGCGTCAGGCGGACATGGGCGATGTGGTTTTCATAAGTGACGGAAACGCGAGGGGTGTCGGACATGGGGGCTCCTTGTGCATAGCCCACAGACAAGCCGATCTTGTGCGCCCGCGCCAGCGAAACGTGGGGGCAGCCCCCTAGTGCACGACGCGTTCGACCGCGCGCATCATGCCCAGCGATTTGTCATAGACCAATGTCAGGATACGCCGCCCGCTGCCGGAGCGGGCCAATGTGACGGGCAAAGCCCGCACGGCCCCTGCTGCGGCGACGCTGGACAGGAAACCCCGGCGTGTAAGATGGGTCATGGGTCGCTCCTTTCAGTTGCGAACGATTCTCATATAGGTGCGCAAAGCCAATTCTCCAAACGCTTGCCCTGCCTTGCCGTGCACGCTAGGCCTGCTGACATGACTGATTTACGCCTGACACCGCTTGCCGCCAGCCTGCCCTCTACCGTGCCTTTCGTGGGCCCCGAAGCGCAGGAACGGGGGCATGGTCGCGCGTTTGACGCCCGGCTTGGCGCGAACGAAAATGTCTTTGGCCCCTCGCCTGCTGCCATCGCCGCGATGGCCGCCACAGACCAGTGGAAATACGGCGACCCCGAAAGCTTTGAGTTGCGCATTGCACTGGCCGCCCATCACGGCACGACGCCTGATCACATTATGGTCGGCGAGGGGATTGATGCGCTGCTGGGCTATCTTGTACGCTTGTTTGTGGGCCCGGGCGATCACGTGGTGACCTCGCTGGGGGCTTACCCGACCTTCAACTATCACGTGGCGGGCTTCGGCGGCACATTGCACACCGTGCCTTACGTGGATGATCACGAAGATCCCGTCAGCCTGTTTGCCAAGGCCGCCGAGGTTGCGGCCAAGCTGGTGTACCTCGCCAATCCGGACAATCCGATGGGCACCTGGCATGATGGCGCCACATTGGAGGCCGCACTTGATGACCTGCCCGAGGGCACAGTGCTGGTTCTGGATGAGGCTTATATCGACACGGCCCCCGCAGGAACTGCCCCCGACCTGGACGCAGACGATCCGCGTGTCATACGCATGCGCACCTTTTCCAAAGCCTATGGCATGGCCGGTGCAAGGGTGGGATATGCCGTCGGCGCGCCCGAGATGATCAGCGCGTTCAACAAAGTGCGCAATCACTTTGGGCTGAACCGGTCAGCGCAAGCCGGGGCCTTGGCCGCGTTGAAAGACCAGACATATCTCACAGACGTACTTGAGAAGATCGCAGCGTCCCGCGCGCGGATCATCACCATCGCAGAGGCCAATGGCCTGACTTGCCTGCCCTCGGCCACCAATTTCGTGGCAATTGACTGCGGCGCGGATGGTGTCTTTGCCAAGGCCGTCCTGGACGCGCTGATCGGGATGGGCATATTCGTTCGCATGCCCTTTGCCGCGCCGCAAAACCGTTGCATCCGCATAAGCTGTGGCACGCCCGCGGATTTGGACGTGGTGGCGGACGCCCTGCCCCGCGCACTTGATCACGCAAAAAAGGGCTGACAGGCGCGCGGCGCCACCTATAGTTTGAGGCAGAGAATGATCTGCTTTGAGGCTGTCATGGAAGATCACAGAATGGGCAGCGCGCCCAACTACACAACTGCTTGTATCGTGATGTTCGGTGTGAACGTCATGATGTTATTGATCCTGGCCTGGGTGTTTTGGGGCTTGCTCGCGGCCGTTTTTCTGGCCCTGTGCCTCAACCACCTGATGGACCGAATGTCGGTCTGGGCTGCCGCCCGCCAGGCCGCGTCGATCCGGCGCGGCAAAAGGCTCTGAGCGCGGCGAGGCTCAGCCCCTCGGGCATATGCGCGCCTCCCCCCTCCCGGGGACTATTTTAAAACTGATACACTGGAACGCCCCGCGTTAGGCCCTGACCCGCAAGGCGGAGGTATCCTCGGCCACGCGACAGTCACAAAAAGCGCTAGCCTTTTCCAATGACCTGAGCCGCCGCCTCTAGCGCGCCTGTGCCATGTGGGATGTCGAGGGCGATCAAACCCGCTTCGATCCCGCCCAAAAGCCCCATGATCATATGCCCGTTCACGTGACCCATATGCCCCAGCCGGAAAAACCCATGCCATGCCGGATCGCCTGGCGGTGCCATGCCAAGGCCAATGCCCAGGGTCAGGCCAAGGTTATGCTCGACCCAGTCGCGAAGGGCCGTGGCATGGGGGGCCTCAAGCCGCAGGGAGGTGACGGCAACGCTGCGATGGGCTGCGTCGGCGACGTTCAGCTCAAGCGGCCCGGTGCTGCCCCAGGCATCGCACGCCGCCCAGATTGCGCGGGCCAGCAAAGCATGACGTTTCCACACCGCTTCCATCCCTTCGGTGTGGATTATGTCAAGCGCGGTGCGCAGACCATAAAGGTGATGGGTCGGGGCGGTCCCGTTCCAGTACATAAAGAATTCTTCGGGATTGGCGCGCGGTGTCCAATCCCAATAGCGGCTGACGCGCGCCATATCCGCCCGCACCTGTGCGGCCTTGTCATTAAAGAACACGAACGCCATCCCCGGTGGCACCATCAGCCCCTTTTGACAGCCCGCCACCATTACATCGACGCCCCAGGCATCCATTTCAAAGTGGTCGCAGGCCAGCGACGCAATGCAATCAGCCATCAAGAGCGCGGGGTGCTCGGCGGCGTCCAGCGCCTTGCGCACCGCATGGATATCGTTGCGGATCGAAGTCGACGTATCAACATGGACGGCCAGCACGGCCTTGATCTTGTGGCTTGTGTCGGCGCGCAGGGCTGCTTCGATCTGGTCCATATCCATAGGCGCGCGCTTGCCGAAATCCATGATCTGGACCTCCGCCCCGAGCCCTTCGGCCATGTCGGCCCATCCATGGGCAAAACGCCCCGTTGCGGGCACCAGTACCGTGTCACCGGGCGCGATGGTGTTGGCCAACGCAGCTTCCCAGGCCGCATGGCCATTGCCGATATACATCGCCACGTGCCCGACCGTGCGCGCCACTCTTTTCAGATCTGGCCCCAGGGTGGCTGCCATATCCACAAGCGCACCGGCATAGATGTTTGGCGCACCACGATGCATCGCCTGCAATACAGCGTCAGGGATCACCGATGGGCCAGGAATGGCCAGATACTCGCGCCCAAATCGGGCGATGGGGGGCATGGACATAAGATTCTCCGGAAAGATCGTGTGATGCGGACCGTAGCGTGCTGGGGCGCGCCGTCAATCTGATGCGCGACGCTTGCCCCGCTGGCGGGGGCAGGCTACACCACAGGTCCTGATGTCCCTCACCGGAGTGCGGCGCTGACCGCTGATGTTCCACGCGTGACCACCCCCACCCCTTCCTCTGCCGCTGACCAGAACGCCCCCGAAGCGCCGTCGACCCCGTCGGGGCCTTTGATGCGCTGGCTTTGGGCAACTTATTTGCGCAAGCATGTAGGCACGTTGATGATTGCGGTCTGTTTCATGGCGCTTGAAGGGTCCATGCTGGGCGCGCTGAGTTACATGATGCAGCCCATGTTCGACAATGTTTTTGTCGAGGGTGATGGCAGTCTTCTGATCTGGGTGGGCCTGATCCTGATTGCGATCTTTCTGGTCCGCGCGGTGTCATCGGTGGTCCAGAAGGTCCTGCTGACCCGCATTGCACAGCGGACCGCCGCCGCGTTGCGCATTGATTTGCTGGACCGGATGATGCTGCAGGACGGCAGCTTTCATCAAAGCCATCCGCCCGGTTTTCTGATCCAGCGTGTGCAATCGGATGTGAACGCCGTAGGCGACGTGTGGCGGGCCATCATCACTGGCGCAGGTCGCGATTTCATGGGGCTGATCGTGCTCTTGGGCGTGGCGATCAGCGTCGACTGGGTCTGGGCGCTGCTCGCCTTTGTGGGTATTCCGCTGCTGGTTTTGCCTGCGGCCATGGCCCAGAACTATGTCCGCCGGAATGCACGCCGGGCCCGTGACCTCGGTGCACACCTCTCGACCCGTCTGGACGAAGTGTTTCATGGCATCGTTCAAATCAAGCTGAACGCGCTCGAAAGCTACCAGTCGCGCCAATACCGCACCCTCACCGACCGCTTTGTCGACACCGAGGTCAAAGCCGCCTTTGGCGGGGCGGCGATCCCCGCGATGATCGACATCATTTCCGGCATCGGGTTCATGGCGGTGATCCTTTACGGCGGGGCCGAGATTATCGCGGGTGACAAGACCATCGGTCAATTCATGACCTTTTTCACCGCGATGGGCTTTGCTTTTGACCCGCTGCGTCGCCTGGGTGCGATTTCCGGACTGTGGCAGCAAGCGGCCGCAGCAATCGAGCGGATCAAGGAGCTTCTGGACGCGCCGTTGACACTCGCCTCGCCCAAGACGCCCAAGGCCGCCCCCATGGGCACCCCTCAGATCACAATGGAAAACGTATCGCTGAGCTATGGCGATACACAGGTACTGCACGATTTGTCCTTCACCGCACGTCCTGGCGAGACGACCGCTTTGGTGGGCGCGTCCGGCGCGGGCAAATCCACCGTTTTCAACCTGCTGACCCGGCTGGTCGATCCGCAATCAGGCAGCGTGCGCATCGGGGATGTTGCCACTTCTGATATGGACCTTGAGGACCTGCGGGGCCTTTATTCAGTAGTGACCCAAGAGGCGCTGCTTTTTGACGAGACCTTGCGCGAAAACATTCTGCTGGGCCGCACTGATGTGACTGATGCGGACCTGAAAACCGTTCTCGACGCGGCCCATGTGACCGATTTCGTCGAAAAGCTGCCCTTGGGTCTGGACACGCCTGTGGGCCCGCGTGGCTCTGCCCTTTCGGGGGGACAGCGGCAGCGGGTGGTGATCGCGCGCGCCCTCTTGCGCGACACACCCATTTTGCTGCTGGACGAGGCCACCTCGGCCCTCGATGCGCAATCCGAACAGGTCGTGCAAAACGCCTTGGACCGTTTGTCTTCCGGGCGCACGACCTTGGTGATTGCGCACCGTCTGTCGACCATTCGGGAAGCCGACAAGATTGTGGTGATGGATCGGGGCCGTGTATTGGATGAGGGCACCCATGACGAATTGCTGGCCCGGGGTGGTATCTATGCCGACCTTTATCGCTTGCAGTTCAAGGACGGCAAAGCCGTTGTCGATATGTCGTCCTCGCGCACGCTTGAACGTCGGTTGGACGCGGCACCTGGACACCGGGCGGGGTTGATCCAGCGCTTGGCCGCGCGGCTGTTTGGATAAGGGGTTTGCACCCTATCGGCGATAGGCTCGGGCCAATGTCGCAGGATCGGTGCCAATAAAATACCGCAAAAGCGTCCAGAGATTGCGCGCCCCGCGCCGTGCCCATCCTTGTGCCCGATATTTTGCAGAACTGGTGACCGCAATCGCGTCCAATGCGACCAACTGCCCTTTGAGGGCGCGAGCCAAGGCCACATCCTCCATCAGCGGTTGGTTGGGAAAACCGCCCACGGCGTCATAGAGCCTGCGCGAGATCAGCAATCCCTGATCCCCGTATGGCAGGCCAAAGACCCGCGCTCGCAGGTTCGCCCAAGCAGCGACGAACCGCCCCCCCCGGTCAAAACGCAGCTTGAAATAGGCGGCCTTGCGTTGCGTCAAATGGGCGGCGGCCACGGCGGACCAACCTGGGTCAAGCACCGTGTCAGCATGAATTACCAACAGCCATTCACCACGCGCGCCTTCGCAGCCCCGCCGCAATTGACCACCTCTTGACGGAGCGCCTGTCACAATGTTCGCGCCCCACGCGTCGGCCAATTTGAGCGTTTCGTCCGTCGACCCACCATCAGAGATCACCAATTCGGTGATCAGCCCCGTATCCAGCCCCTCGACCAGCGCGGCAAGACAAGCCGACAGATCGGCCTGTGCGTTCAGCGTCGGAATGATGACAGATATAGGCGCAGCCATGACGGCCCCTTTTGCATTGCTTTGGGGCTGCTATATGACAAGAAACCCAGACAAAAGGAACGGGCCCATGTCAGAACGCCACATCTTTCGCCTGAAGGGCGCGGACACGCTCAGCTTTTTGCAAGGTTTGGTGACAAATGACGTGCAAAAGCTATCGGATGGGTTGGTTTATGCCGCTTTGCTGACCCCGCAGGGCAAGTATTTGGCCGACTTCTTCTTGGTGCCAGAACAAGATGCGGTGTTACTGGACGCCGACGCAAGCCAGGCCGATATGCTACGGACGCGGCTGACAATGTACCAACTGCGCGCAGACGTCGTGATTGAGGATACGGACCTCCATTTGCACCGTGGATTGGGAGATGCCCCTGATGACGGGTTTGCCGATCCCCGACATGCAGAGATGGGGTGGAGGGCCTATCGTGACGCGGCTCAGACCGAAGACGGCGTGGATTGGACCGCGCGACGCGTTGCGCATTTGATCCCCAAGACAGGCGTGGAACTGACCCCCGATACGTTTATTCTTGAGGCCCGATTTGAGGCTTTGCACGGCGTGGATTTCCGCAAGGGCTGTTACGTGGGTCAGGAAGTGACGGCCCGCATGAAGCATAAGACGACGCTGCGCAAAGGGTTGGCACATGTGTCGGTCACCGGGGATGCGTGCGCCGGGGATGCGATCACCAAGGAAGGCAAGCCTGTTGGCACCCTGCTGAGCCGTGCGGGTGATAATGCGATCGCCTATCTGCGCTTTGAACGGGCGCAAGGCGAGATGCAGGCGGGTGAGGCACAAGTGATCTGGGACCAGAGCGGAAACTGACACAGTTTCCGGCCAAAATCCGACACGGATTTTCGTAGCACCCAAAGCAGCAACCCGCACGGAAAATGTGTCATTTTCCAGCCGATCTCTGTGTCAGAGATCGCCACTGTTCCACCACGCGTCCACCTCTGGAAGGGTCACACATCCCTGCAAACCAATGCCGACAAGGCCGACCGGCCCCTTGCCCACGGATACGGTCATCTGCCTGCCCACACAGTGAACCTCCCAAACCTGACCACGTGGTGCCGCAACATATCCTTTAACCCGGAACAAACCATCTGGCCGCGCAGCGAGATGCGCCAGCAATTCCTCTTTTTCGAAAACTGTATCTGCCGCCGCCTGCCATCGCACATAATCTGCATGCGACGCGCGACGATCCGGCACCTGCCCTACCGCGATGCCACAGATCAGAGGAGCCACAAGCGCGACGGTGGCCAGGTCCAAAGCCGTCCCAGTCAGCCTTGCGGGCCATGCCCCTGCTGCCGTCTTCGACACGACAACCACATCCGCTACATCAACTTGAGCACGCAGTTGCACACCGATCTGCGGATCGTCGGCGAGACGATCAAAAGCCACCGCATCAACCACCGTAACGATCCCACCATAGGCCAGATCGGGCTCCGCCAACGCCACTTGGGCAATCGCTGCAGGATCCGCAATGCCCGAGGCTTCAACCACCAGATGATCGGGCCAGTCCGACCGGTCGAGGACATCGCCAATGGCCAGAAACAGATCTGCCCCCATCGTGCAACAGACGCAGCCATTGGTCAGCGCAATCAAATCCTCGGATGCCGCCGCAATCAGGGAGGCATCCACATTGAGTGCTCCGAAGTCATTGACCATGATCATCAGGCGCAGCCCATGATCCTCGGCCAGCAACCGATTGATCAAGGTCGTTTTCCCCGCGCCCAGATAGCCACCGATGACCGTCAGCGGTAACTTCACAACAGGTGCACCTGCCCGCCCGACACGGTGCCCAAAACCGGTACATCCCGCAACGCCATCGGATTGACTGCGGTTGGGTCCCGCCCCAGTACCGAGAAATCTGCGCGTTTACCCACAGAGATCGAGCCGATTTCGCCGTCCAGTTTCAATGTATATGCGGCCCCCATCGTAATCGCATAAAGCGCTTCATCCACCGTCAAACACTGCCTTGCCCCCAACACCGCGCCTGACATCGTGCGACGATTCACGGCGCACCAGGCGGTCAACAAGGGCCCCAAGGGCGTCACTGGCGCGTCCGAATGCAATGCATAATGAACCCCAACATCTGTTGCCGTGCGGGCCGCATCCATGCGATGCGCGCGATCTTTGCCGATGGTCAACGCCACGTGCTGGTCACCAAAGTAATAGATGTGATTGGAAAAGATGTTTGTACAGCAGCCCAGTTCGGCCGCGCGCTGAAACAGATCCCTGTCCATCATCTGACAGTGTTGCAGCACGTGACGATGGCCCGGACCGGGATGGGCGCGCAACGCGGCTTCAATCGCATCCAACGACACTTCTGCGGCCTCGTCCCCGTTCACATGAATATGCATCTGGATGCCCCGTGCCTGCATTTCGGCGCAGATGGCGTGGATCATCTCGGGCGCAGTATTCCACAATCCATTGGGTTGGCCACCTACATAGCCGGGCCAACGCATCCGGGCGGTCCAGCCCTGGATCGCACCGTCGGTCATCAGTTTCACCGCCCCCAACCGCAGTTTGTCCGTCGAACGCGCGGCCAAGGCTTGGGCCTTGTCCGCCATTGCGACGGGATCGCCCATCACCCCAAGGGCCGGCACAATGCGCAGTGGAAAATCATCGCCCATTATGTCCAGCATCACATCCACATCCGCATCCGTGATCGACGAAAAAAGGTCAGTGATCGTTGTCACGCCCACACGCTGCGCCACTTTGGCATAGGCGTTGATCGCCTCCGGCGTCTGGCTGAGGCCACGGAAATCAATGCCCAGACGGCGCATGATCGGAAACATCGCCGCCATCTCTTGCAACTCGCCCGTTGGCGTGCCGTCTGGGCCCTTGATAACCCCTTCGGCATTGGTGCCTGAGCCGTAACCCACCATGTCGAGCGCCTTCGAATTCACGCACATCAGATGAAAATTGGAAAAAAGGATCGCGATGGGACGGTCCGTGCTGATTTGATCCAGATGGGAGCGGTTGAGGCGCGCATCGCTCAGGAAGATCGGGTCAAAGCCCCAACCGATCAAAGGGGCATCCGGATTCAGGCCCTCGGCATAGTCCTTCAACCCGCCAATCACCGCATTCAGGTCGGTCGATCCGGGCCACAGCACGCCATCCGGATCAATCCGATCGTGGAAACCCGCATAGGCATAGCGCCAGACACCACCTGCCATCATATGGGCATGCCCCTCCACGAGGCCAGGCATCAAAACTGCGTCTTGCAAGCGGTCGTCATGTCGGACCGGGCCCCATTGGTTGGCGCAACCGGCATCTCCCACTGCCAGAACACGGCCATCGCGCACCGCCACATGGGTTGCCTGGGGGCAATTGTCGTCCATCGTGATGATCTTGCGCGCCGCAAACACGGTGATGTCAGACATGTCTTTCCCTTCTCGTGGCTTGCACCTGCGGACAGGCTGGCAGCAATCCAAGCAAACTGGGAGTCAAAACTCAGGACTCCGACAGACGTAAATCGGCTGCGCCCTCTACAGATTATAGCGACGTGGCGTCACTCTGATGGTGCTGCCGATCGGTGCGGACGCAAATCATTTGCATCTTTTGAATCAAAAAGGGGCCCAAACGGACCCCTTCTTGAATTTTGCATGGTTAATTTTCTGCACTTGCAGCATCACGAGGTGTGATCATAGATCACGCCCGTTCTGCGTATTCCATGGTCTCGGTGTTTACCACGATGTCCTCGTCCTGGCCCACAAAAGGCGGCACCATGACCTTGATCCCATTGTCCAGGACCGCAGGCTTGAACGAGTTGGCTGCAGTCTGGCCTTTGACCACCGGCTCGGTCTCGACGATCTTGCAGACCACCTTTTGCGGCAGAGCCGCACTAAGTGCCTCATCCTCATGAAACTCGACCTGAATGGTCATGCCGTCTTGCAGGAATGGGCGACGTTCACCCAGGATTTCCGCTGGCAATTCAATCTGTTCGTAGGTGTCGCTGTCCATGAACACCAGCATTCCGTCGTTTTCATAAAGGAACTGCTGGTCCTTTTGTTCAAGGCGTACACGCTCCACTTTGTCAGCGCTGCGAAAGCGTTCATTCAGCTTGGAGCCGTTGCGCAGGTTGCGCAATTCGACCTGAGCAAAGGCGCCGCCCTTGCCGGGTTTGACATGGTCGACTTTGACAGCCGCCCACAGCCCGTCATTGTGCTCAAGCACATTACCGGGGCGTATCTCGTTTCCGTTAATTTTAGGCATGTGGCAAAACCTGGGCAAAAGGTTGATGAAAAGTTGATGCACCCTATATCTTGCCGGTATGCGCCCCGCAAGACAACGATATGCAGTGCTGCACACGCAGCGAGATATGCGCTCAACGCAAAGGTGCCATGCAACAACGGGGTATCCGAATCGATGTGGATGGGTCATAAGGAACGCCACGCCGAAAAGACAAGAGCAAGAATAAAGGAAGGACGACGAATGAAAGATTTCGTTGACGGCACAGCCTTTAACAACGAACAAGGCAACCGTGCACGTAAACTGTTTGCAGCCGTGGTACTGGCCGCACTTGACGACGCTATTGCGGACGACAAGAAATATGGAAATGGGCCCGAGCAGATTGCTCGCTGGGCACGCTCGCGCGATGGTCGCGAGGTGCTGAGCTGCGCAGGCATCGACCCGAACGAGCGGGTCGTGAGCGGCCTGATGGAATTTGTCGGCAAAGGTGTGCGGACTTCCGTCGCGCTGAGCCGCGAAGAATCCGAGCGTCGCAATGCGGCGTTGCAGGCCGAAGCCGCCTGATTAAACTCAAAATCTGCTGTACCGAAGACGCACCCCTCTGCCGGGTGCGTTTTCAATTGAGGCAACTGTGCTGTTACATTAGCTGTCCACGAAAAAGAACAGCCACTGCCGTACGACCCAGAACTCGGCCACCAGCAGCAGCAGGGCAAAGATCATCGCCCACCAAGGCACCTGCCGTAGCCACAGCAGAACGACAGCCGCCGTTGCCAGTGCCGCTTCGATCGGCGCAATCCAAGCGGCACCTTGCCGCGTGTCCCAATAGCTAAGCGGGCTTTCGAACACCCATGCTGTGGCGGGCCAGAAATGCGGCCGCCCATCGTCGTGATGCAGCGGTATATCCAGACACAAGTGCAAAAGCGCGGCCCCTGTCAGGGCAGTCGCCCAAGGGACCCGGCGCCACAGAGCGGCTCCCAAGAGAGCGCCCCAGACCAGAAACGAATTATCGATGGCAAAGACGGTTTGCCAGGCGTCTGAAAAGTAAAGCTCGTTGAAAACCCGCTGTCCCGGGATGCCCAGCACGAAAAGCGCCGCGCCTGCCATCAGATAAAGCGACAGATCGGGCAGCAGGCTACCGACAAAGGCGGCCGCCAGAATATGCGTATGTGCAGGCCGCCCAAAGGCCGCTGCCCCAATCAACAGATGCGCAGGTGTGTTCAATATCAGCCCCCAAAGACCCAGGAGAAGTCTGGCGCAGATGCGAGCACAATGCCATTGCAATAGGTGACACGGCTTGTCGCGTTTGCGTTATTCGAGGTCTTGTGCTGCCAAGGCGCGATGGATTTCGCGGCGCACCAATTTGCGCACATTCCGCGTGATCCGTTCGCCCAAGGCCCCTTGCAGTTCCTGGCGCACGATATCGCTGACCAACTCGCGCAGCGCATCTTCGTCCAGAATGTCGTCATCGCCGGTGAAGAATGGCGTATCGTCTTCTGGTTCGGACGTCGCCGTTGCCTCAACATGAGGAACAAAGGTAGCCTCGACCACCTCTTCATCCTCCTCCTCGGCATCTTCCCACGCCATTGCCGGTGCTTCGGTGCCCGCATAAGCGTCTGCGCCTGCCTCGTCCGGCTCAAACTCATCCGAGCGTCCGGCAATCAAGGTCTCAAGCGCCGCAATCTTTTCACCCAGCGTTTCGGGGGCCGGTACGTTGGGCGAAGCGTCATGATCGTCCAGCGAAACACTTTCTTCAATGACCGCGTCATGCGCCTGGAGCAACATGGGCGCGCTGTCTTCATCGTCTTGCGCTTGGTCTTGTTCCGCCTCGGCATGGTCTCGCGCCTCATGGGCATACGTCACCTGCCCCGGCGCTGACACCTCATCTTCAGAAACATCGTCCTGCGCAAGCTCAGGCTCCGCCTCATACTCAGCCTCCGCGCTGACGTCATCGTCAAGAACGCGCAGCGATGGCGTGAGCACCAAACGATCGGATGCAGGGGCGGTCGCGCTCTCGGGCTCCTTCCGTTTTTCGTCAGAAACCAGACGGCGGATGGACGACAAAACGTCCTCCACCTCGGTGTTGGTCATCGGATCAGACATATTTTTGTTCCACTCTCACCTCAGACGGCAGGATACATGCCGAAAGAGAGTCGCACAACAGGATGCTGAAAACCCTAATCAATCCGTGACATTCAGCGCGCGCAGCACTCGGTCAAGTTGTCTGCCCTGCCGTGTATTGCGCGCAGGGGCGTTCTGAACCAGGCTGTAATAGGCGGCAGGGTCGTAAATCTGAACCGGCAGCTGCAATCGTTGCGCTGTCAAAAGGCCCATGCTTTCCAGAACCTGATAAGTTGCGATGTATTGATCCGCTTGCGCAGAAATCCGGTTTGTTTCCGCGTCCAGCAAATCCTGCTCTGCATCCAACACGTCAAGTGTGGTCCGAGCGCCCAAATTCGCCTCTTCGCGCACGCCACGGAACGCGACGCGGGCGGCCCTGATCTGCCGTTCAGAAGCCACGAGACTTGCGCGTGCGGCGACCAGGTTGGAAATGGCAATCACCACATCCTGCTGCACGCCATGGCGCACGTTGTGCAGGTTGCCACGCGACGCATCGCGCACCGCGATGGCTCGGCGCCAACTGGCGCTGAGCGATCCGCCCCGATAGATCGGGCCACCATAGTTCAGCGTAAGCGAGCCTGTCTCGGACCCATTTTCGCTGCCAAACCGTTCCTCGACCTGGATAGCGCCCTGCAATGTGACGGTGGGCGACATGTCGAGATCGGCGGCATTAACCAGCAGCTCATTGGCGGCCACTTGTCGCTGGGCCTGATCCATTTCGGGATGGTTGCGAACGGCCACGGCCTGTGCACGGGAAATATCGGTTTCGGTGTTTGGCAGACGCGGCACAGCAGCCAGGCGGCCCGGTTGGCGACCGACGACATTGGTATATTCCGCTTGTGCCTGTGTCAGGTTGCGTTGCGCATCAGCAAGGTTGCTGCGCGCTTGGGCCACCGCAGCTTCGGCCAGCGCCACGTCGGTGCGCGTTACCTCACCCACTTCAAAGCGGTCCTGGGCAGCGCGCAGTTCCTCGTTCAACAGGCGCAGGTTGTTACGGCGCAACGCCACGAATTCTTCCTGGCGACCCACGTTGAAAAAGGCGACCGCTGCCCGCAGCAGAATGCTTTGCTCTACATTCAAAAGCGAGGCGCGGGTGGCCAAAACCGTTTCCTTGGCCGCTTCGATCCGGTTTGCATCCGCCCCAAAGTCAAAAAGCTGGAGCGTCGCATTGATCCCGAGCCCAACCGTGGTTTGGCCGATATCGACAGATGCGCCGCCTGTGGCAGATGTTGCCGAACTGCCGAATGTGTGGGTGACGTTGCCCGCCCAGGTGACAATCGGTTTCAGAACAGATGCGGCGATGGCTACATCTTCGTCAGCGGCCCGCAACAAGGCCCTGTTTTGATCCAGCAAGCCGCTGTGATTATACGCCCCGACAAGTGCGTCCGCCAACGTATCGGCCTTGGCCACCGGCGCGTTCAGCACCATGGTTGCCACAGTTGCCGCGATAGCTATCCGCCAGGTGCCCTGCCAACCGGTACGTTCTGTCATTGTGCCTGCCCTCTTGCCGTTTCTTGTCCACCTGTGCGTGGCGTTTTTCAGAGTTGGAATTGGTCGTGCCGCTTAAATCCGTCCAGTACCGGCGCACCCGCATTAAAGGCCCGTCGCCAGGACATCCGCCCGTCAGATTTGTAACCGATCCTTACTTCGCCCAAAGCGCCGTCCATGAACACACAGCCCATGCGCCCACCATCCTTGAGTTGGTCAATGATGGCCTGTGGGACGTGATCGACGCCACCCTGGATCACGATGACGTCGTAAGGCCCGTGTTCTGCAGCGCCTGCCGCCAGCTCACCGCTATGCGTGATCACGTTGTCTGCGCCTGCCGCCATCAGTGTCTCTTGCGCCTCAGAAGCCATGGCATCGTCCTCTTCAAGGGCGACGACCGCCTGGGCCATATGCGCGATAACTGCGGCCGAATAGCCAAGGCCCGCCCCGATATCGAGCACAAGCTCGTCTCCATCGATGCTCAGTGCGTCCAGCAACTTCGCCAGTGTGCGCGGTTCAAGCACAACCCGGTTGCCGCCAAGATCGAGGTTACCATCCATATAGGCCGCCTCGCGTTGCGCAGCAGGTACGAAATCCTCACGCTTGACCGATAACATCGCATCAATGATGGGAAATTTGGTCACATCCGAGGGGCGCACCTGCGTATCAACCATCATTGTACGGCGGGCAGAAAAGTCTGTCATCACAGCTAAACTCGTTCGTTCAGAATCCTGAATTAAGGTGTGCCATATCGCGCGGCCCTGAGCAACGAGGGATAACGCGAAAACGTCGAACTGTGGAGTACTTGCCCTTGCACGGGCTTTGGGAATGGTCTAGCAGCGGTTCTGCACCATCGGCGGCGAGTTGGCGGAGTGGTGACGCAGCGGATTGCAAATCCGTGTACACCGGTTCGATTCCGGTACTCGCCTCCATTGTTTTCAATGACTTGCGTCATGTCATTTCTCCATTTGCTCGATTTTTGAAACAGGCGTTGAAACATTCACGTTTCCTTCCTGTTCTGTTAAAAGCGGTTTCGCGCGTCCTGCGCCCGCGTTGCCAGTTCCCGCTGGCGGATCATCCCTCCATATTTTTTCAGCATCTCGACACCAGAGTGACCCGTGACGGCCTTCACCATCTCGTCGTCACAACCTGACTGATAAAGCTCGATGGTCGCATTCTTGCGCAGCCCGTGGGTCACGTAGGTGGCCGCGTCCGGGTGCTCCATCTTGGCTTTGACCTTGCGCATTTCGTCGGCAACGGTGCGATAACGCACGGGACGGCCCGCCTTGTCGGTAATGACGGTCAGGCCCTTCTTTTCAACCGTTGCCAGATACGCTTTGAGACGATCCGTGAACGGTATCCACATGGGCTTGTCGCCTTTGCCTTGCGTGAAGTCCCATTCGCCGTCGCGGATATGGTTCCAGCGCATCTTGAGCACGTCACCGATCCGCTGGCCGGTGCCGAGGCACAGTTCATAGACAAGCCGCGCACGTGGTGTCGCCACCGTCTCAAACTCTGCCCGCACATCATCCGGCCACGGCTCCCAGCCGTCGCTTTCCTGCTTAAATAGCGGAATGCCCTTGGCCGGGTTGCCGTGCTCTTTTTTGAGGAAGCCAATCAAGCGGGCGTGGTTCATCAGAACCACCATGAGCTGCACCAGATAGTTGGCTTGCCGCCACCGATCAGCATTGGCGCGGTGCAGTTCATAAACGTGGTGCGTCTCGATCTTAGCCGGGGCTTTCGTTCCCCAGATCGCCCGGACATGGCCGATGTATTTGCGATAGTCGGCTTTCGTGCGCGGCTTCAATTTCTTGAACGCATCGCTTTCGTAATAGCTGAGAATCAGTGCCTCAAAATTGCGCTTGGCCGGGACAGGCTCACGGCCCTTGAGTAGGCGGTTGTAGTGGCCCCAAAACTCAGGCGTTCCGGGTTCCTCTTTCATCATCACCGATTGACCGCGTGACCGGCGGATGAAGCGGACGTAGCCCCGGTCGGCGTAGACGTATTTGGGCAGTTCGTTCTTGGTCATTTGCCCATCCTCAAGTCTGTATTGAGGAAGTCGTCACCGCCCTCAGCGTCGGCCATAGAGGCGTCGATAACCGTGGTGCCATCCGGCTTGAGTTCAAACCGCGCGCGCGCCCACCCGGCCTCACGCGCAGCCTGAATGAGCGCAACGGCATTCTGCCGGGCTTGGGTTTGGGGGCGCGGCTCTTTAGCCATCGGAACCCCCATCAATCGGCCAGCCATCATCGCCAATCTGCATCGGTTCGGGCGGATCAATTTCGCCACGCGCCACAAGATCGTCGTGCCAATAGTCGGCATAGATGCCGAGAACGCGGAAGATCAGATAGCCCGCGTCATAGACGCTATAGGCCATATTCATCCCGCCGCTGATTTCGGCTTTGTGCCATTTGACTGTGCGCGGAGTGCCATCGTCCTTCATGTCCGCGAATACGATCCTCGCTTCGCTGAATTGCAGATCGAAGTCGGACAAGTCGGACAGTTCATCGACGCACTTGAGCATGGTATTGCGCACCGCATCGGCGACAGGCTGAGCATATTTATACGTCCGCCCGTCACGTGTGATGTCGAAGATCACTCGCAGCATTGCCGCCGACACAAGCGAATAAAGCCGGGGGGCCGTCTTGGCCTTCCCCGACTTCACAAACGGCACATGGCCACGGTCTGACAGCGTGTTCAGCAGCTTCTTAACCTTCGGGTCGGATGCCTCCCCGATTGCCGCCAGTCGGCACACCTCCACAGGAGTCATCCAGAATCGCTCAGCCTCAGCAGCAGACAGATCAGGCGTGTAGAGCGATATCTTCATGGCCTCTGCCTACCATGCCGTAGCAAGCAAAGCAAGACCCTTACTACATCTTGGCAAGCCCTGCCCGAAAGGTTTGATGCATCGAGCGAAACTGGTGCGCGATACCGTGCCCGCAACGCTGTACAGAGTGACTTTGAAATTTTAGGATTGAGAGCGCGCTTATGAAGCCGGTAACAATCGGGGTGTAGGCAGTGCGTACTTCTAGGTTAGGCCAATAGATGCGAAACAGCGGAATAGGTGATTGGAATTGGGCCATCGCAGTCAGCAGTGCTCGCTATAATGCAGTGGTTGTAAGGGATATTGTTTCAGAATGGCCAGAAGGACGCCCCCAAGACGTTCCAATTCATGAGATCATTTTCTGCGCATCCAACTTAGCACTGGCAACCGAACTTTACTTAAAGGCGACCAACGTAGCTTGCACCGGACAATACCCCCCAAACACTCATAACCTTAGGGTCAGGACTCATAGCCAATAGATGACGATGGCGGCGAGAGCGATGGCAGAGAGGAAGACCTTGGGGCATCTGT
>NZ_CANNES010000008.1 GCF_947503705.1 uncultured Tateyamaria sp.
GATGCCCCAAGGTCTTCCTCTCTGCCATCGCTCTCGCCGCCATCGTCATCTATTGGCTATGAGTCCTGACCCTAAGGCCAGCCCCCAAACCCCCGGAATATTTTAGAAGAAAAGAAGGCTGGACAGAGGGCCACGCGCCGCGCTCGCGCATAGCGGCCATGCGCCGCGTTGCGTGCATTGTGCCGATGTTTATGTTAACAACAAGTTTAACGTTAAACTACCTGAGGCCCGTTATGCGCGACCTGAAAATCCCTGCTGAACGTCATCCGGAAAAAGCCCGGCGCCCCGACAATCCGCAGCCGAAAAAGCCGAACTGGATTCGCGTCAAGGCCCCGGGCGGCGAGGGATATACCGAGACGGCCCGGATCATGCGTGAAAACAAGCTGGTCACGGTGTGCGAAGAGGCAGGTTGCCCCAATGTTGGCGAATGCTGGAGCCAGGGCCACGCCACGATGATGATCATGGGGGAGGTTTGTACCCGCGCGTGCACCTTCTGCAACATCGCCACCGGCAAACCACCAGAGGACCTGGACGCGTTTGAGCCGGGCCGTGTTGCCCATGCGGTTGAAAAGCTGGGTCTGAACCACGTTGTCATTACCAGTGTTGACCGCGACGATATCGAGGATGGGGGCGCTGATCACTTTGCGCAGACCATTCGTGCGATCCGCCACCGTAGCCCAAACACCACTATCGAAATCCTGACGCCGGATTTTATCCGCTGTGATCCGGCCGTTCTGGAAGTCGTGGTCGAGGCGCGCCCGGATGTGTTCAACCACAACCTGGAAACCGTGCCGGGCCTTTACCCAGAAGTACGCCCCGGAGCACGGTACTTCCACAGTTTGCGTTTACTTCAAAGGGTCAAGGAACTGGATCCGACGATGTTTACAAAGTCCGGCATCATGGTGGGCTTGGGCGAAAACAAGCAGTCTGTTGTCCAGGTCATGGAGGATATGCGGGCCGCAGACATCGATTTTCTAACCATCGGCCAATACCTGCAACCGACGCCCAAACACCATGCGGTGGACCGGTTTGTCACACCAGAGGAGTTCGCGGTTTATGAGAAAACGGCTTATAACAAAGGGTTCTTGATGGTTTCAGCGACGCCGCTGACGCGGTCAAGCTATCACGCGGGTGACGATTTTGCGAAATTGCGCGCCGCGCGGCAGGCAAAACACGGGTAGAATGCGTGCTTAGGTGAACCGGACTTTGCCGATAAACGGCAGATTTCGGTTCCGCTGTGCAAAGTCGATACCGTATCCCACGACAAATTCATCAGGAATGTCGAAGCCGGTCCAGTCCGCTTTGAAATCGACTTCGCGGCGGGCGAATTTATCCAGCAATGCGATGGTGCGCAAATGTGCGGGCTTGCGACCCTTTAGCAGCCGTGTCACGTGGTGCATGGTGTGGCCAGTATCCACGATGTCCTCAACGACCAAGACATCGCGACCTTCAATTGCGCCGCGCAAGTCCTTGAGAATACGAACTTCCCTGCTGCTTTCCATACCGTCGCCATAGGATGACGCCTCAAGGAAATCGACTTCGATTGGCAGGTCAAGCTCGCGCACCAGATCGGCGATAAAGACGAAACTGCCCCGCAAGAGGCCCACGACGACCAGCTTGTCCGTACCCTTGAACGCGGTCTCGATCTCGCGGCACAGCTCTTCGATCCGGGCGGCGATGGCCTTGGCCGAAATCATCTTGTCTATGACATATGGCCGCTCTGACATGGTCTGCCCCTTGATCTTGATTGGTTTCCGCGACACATCCAATGTCACCAAACATCCTGAGGTCTTGTCTAGCCTAATGCCTACCCATTCTGAAACCCGGTTCCTGCCGTATTCGGCGCAGCAAATGTATGATCTGGTGGCTGATGTGGGCGCATATCCCGAGTTTTTGCCCTGGTGTGCGGCGGCGCGCGTGCGCCGCGTTACGCCAGAAGGGGACCACGACGTGATGGAGGCGGATCTGGTGATCAGCTTCAAAGTCTTTCGCGAACGCTTTGCCAGTCGGGTTGTTCTATGGCCGGCTCAGCACAAGATCGACACCGAATATCTGGACGGGCCCTTTCGCTATATGAAGTCCAATTGGGCTTTTGCCGATACGGACGGCGGGTGCGAAGTGTCCTTTTTTGTTGATTTCGAGTTTCGCAACGCGATCCTGCAGGGCATCATCGGTGTTGTGTTCAACGAGGCCATGCAGCGGATTGTGCGCGCGTTTGAGCGACGGGCTGCAGCGCTTTATGGCTAAGCGCGCTTTGGGTTGAGAACGGCCCCGCGGGGAGGGTTTTTTGGAACAGAGAAGCGAGGGGATCACAGAGTTAGTCCTGGCCTATGCGCAGGCTAATCCGCCGCAGAATGTGCGTGATATCATGCGTTTGTCGGTTCTGGACTGGGCAGCATGTGGGGTTGCCGGCGCGCGACACGGTGCATTTGGTCCTTGGGCGCGCGGTTGTGAGGCGGTTGGCCCGGCGTCGCGGTTTGATGGGCGGGCAGGGTCAGTCGCTGAGGCGGCTATGGTCAATGGCACCCTTTCCCATGCACTGGACTTTGATGACACGCACTTTGCTCATATTGGGCATCCCTCTGTTGTGGTGGTGTCCGCGGCCCTTGCCATGGCCGAAGCAAAATCAGCCACATTGAATGACATGGTCGATGCGGCTCTAGTCGGCGCGGAAGCGTCGGTTGCTGTGGGGCTTTGGCTGGGTCGTGCGCATTATCAGGTTGGGTTTCACCAGACGGCAACGTCGGGTGCCTTTGGCGCAACCGTGGCGGCGGGTCGGTTGATGAGGTTGAGCGAAGCGCAGATGCGCCATGCTTTGGGACTATGTGCTACGATGGCCTCTGGTCTGAAGTCCCAGTTTGGCACCATGGGCAAACCTTTGAATGCAGGGCTCGCTGCGCGGGCTGGCGTTGAGGCGGCACAATGGGCCGCTCTTGGCATGACCGCGGCGCATGATGGTCTGGCTGGGCTCTTGGGCTTTGGTGCGACCCATCACGGGGCGGCAGAACCTGTACCGATGCAGTGGCGTATGGATGCGGTCAGCCATAAATTTCATGCCTGCTGTCATGGGGTGCACGCAAGCCTTGAGGCAGTGCGTGACGTTGACCTTTTGAACGCAACGCGCATCGAGATATCGACCCACCCGCGTTGGATAACCGTCTGCAATCAGGCGGCACCGGATACCGGATTGGGCGCCAAATTCAGTTATGCCCATGTGATGGCAATGGCTGCGTATGGCCGAGATACGGGTGACATCGCTCAGTTTTCCGATGATTGCGCGCGCGATCCTCACCTTGTTGCCTTTCGAGACCGGGTGCATGTGTCTGCTGATGATGGCCTGAGTGAAATGCAGGCCCGGGTTCAGGTGGACGGTATCGAATACAGCCATGACCTGGACGCGCCGCAGCCCTATTCGGCGCGTGAGGCGCGGGTGCGCGGGAAGTCCAAGGGTTTGATCGGCGCGCAGGCCGACACGCTTTGGCGTGCGATCGAGGACGATGATCTGGATAGTTTTTCCAGGGGGTTGAGCCGCTAGTCGGCGCAGAGACTTTTCAGCAAAAGCCCAAGTGCGTGATCCCGTGCCGCGCGCCGCACTGCATCCCGCCCCAAAGCGCCAAATTCAATCGTTTCGGTCACGACGCTGTCGTCAAATGCCAAGCCGAAGCAGACGCGCCCCTCGGGCTTGTATTCCGATGCGCCGGGGCCCGCGATACCAGTGATCGAGACGGCCATTTGCGCGCGCGAGCGGGCCAAGGCCCCCTGTGCCATTTCGGCTGCGACCTCTTCGCTCACCGCGCCGTGGGCTTCAAGTGTTGTGGCGTGCACGCCCAGCATCTCGCGCTTTGCGTCATTTGTGTAAGTGATAAACCCGCGCTCAATCACGGCGGAAGAGCCTGGAATATCGGTCAGGGCGACCGCAACCATGCCGCCTGTACAGCTTTCCGCCGTGGCAATCATGATTTTCTTTTCTTTCGCAATATCAAGAATATCCGAGGCGATCTTCATACCATCAGAACTCCGTGTGCGAACCCGGCCAGCACGAGGACGCCCAATGCCGCAAACACGCCGGCAATCACATCATCGAGCATCACGCCAAGCGCGTCGCCGCGCGCGTCCGCTTGCCCTACCAACCACGGCTTCCAGATGTCAAAGAGCCTGAACAGAGCAAATGCCGCGATCCAACCTGGCCACATTACCAGCACTTCGATACCACGGTCCCAGGCGGCATAGCTGAGCGGGGCGAGGGCAATCCACTGGCCAACGACCTCGTCCGCGACAATCTCGCTGGGGTCATGATCACTTTGGCCTGCAGTCATTTGCGCCGTCGCCCACCAGCCGCCTGCAAAAACGGCAAAGGCCGCCAACACCAGCAAAGGAAAACCGCCCAAGATGTGCAGCGCCCACGCCAAGGGCAACGCCACGAGTGACCCCCAGGTGCCGGGTGCGGGGCGCAGGTATCCCACGCCGCAAACGGTGCCTATCATCCGCGCTATCATGGTTTGACCAGCGCTGCGGTTGCGATACAGGCAATGCCTTCGCCGCGCCCGGTAAAGCCAAGCTTTTCCGAAGTGGTCGCCTTTACAGAAACGCGGTCGGGGTCCATCCCCATGATCTTGGCCATGGCGTCGCGCATCGAGGCCGCATGTGGCCCGACCTTGGGAAATTCACAGATCAAGGTGCAGTCGACATTGGAAAGCGTGAAGCCCATGTCGCGCGCCAGATTGACGGCATGGCGCAAGAAAATATGGCTTTCGGCCCCTTTCCATTGCGGATCCGAGGGTGGGAAATGCTGGCCAATGTCACCTTGGGCCAAGGCGCCATAGATTGCGTCCGTGACCGTGTGCATGCCCACATCCGCATCCGAATGGCCAACCAGCCCGTGGCTATGCGGGACTTGCACACCGCAGAGTGTCACGTGATCGCCCACGCCAAAGGCATGCACGTCGAATCCATTGCCCAGTCTAATGTCCATTGCGTCCTCGCATGATCCGTTCGGCCCGCGTGAAGTCTTGCGGGTGCGTGATTTTCAGATTGTCCTCATCGCCCGGCACGATGGCAACGTCCAGTCCGAAGGCGCGCGCTACTTCTACATCGTCTGCCGCGCCACCGGGATGCGCCGCATGGGCAGACAGGATCGCAGCGCGTCGGAACCCTTGGGGGGTTTGCGCGCGGAACAGGCCCGCGCGGTCCTGGGTTCCTGTCACGACGCCATCCACCCCAGTCCAAAGTGCGTCGGTCACGGCTAGCGCAGGGGCTGCGCCATCAGACCGTGCAAGCGCTGTCAAAACGCTCGAAATCGTCTGTGCCGTAACCAATGGCCGCGCGACATCGTGAATCAGCACGTGATCTGTGCCTTCGGTCGCAGCCAAGCCGTTCCGGACAGAGGCAGCCCGGTCTGCGCCACCGGCGACAACCGTGGCGTTATCAAAGCTGCCGGACCGATCCAGATCGTCGGGATGCAGCACCAACACGATCTGTGTCACCTCGGGATGCTCATGAAACGCCCGCAGCGTATGTTCGATGACCGGCCGTCCGCACAGCATTTGCCACTGTTTGGGCATATCCCCACCAGCGCGGGTGCCACGTCCGGCGGCCACAATCACAGCGGCGGCTGTCATATCTGCAATCTCGCTCTCATGGCTCTTGTCTAGGGTCTTGGGAATTTCGTGTCTATGCCAACGCGAGCGCCTAAAAATTAAGCATATGCTGCGAATAGCACCGATTTGACGGGGCGCTGAATTGAGAAAAGCCAAGGATTGCGGTAGGTCAAGCGGCACGCACAAGGATTAGGCACGCCCAATGGCCACAGGCCCGCTCGACATGACAGCCCCTGTGATGCTGGCCCCGATGGCTGGAATCACCGATTTGCCGTTCCGTACGCTCGTGGCGCGGTTTGGGGCAGGTATGGTTGTGTCCGAAATGGTGGCCAGCCACGACATGCTCAATGCGCGTCCCGGCAGCCGCGAAAAGGCAGAGCTTGGGTTGGATGCTGCTGGCACAGCCGTTCAATTGGCCGGGCGCGAAGCGGCCCCGATGGCCGAGGCGGCCAAGATGGTAGCAGGGCAGGGCGCGCATGTCATCGACATCAACATGGGATGTCCGGCCAAGAAAGTGACGCAGGGCTATTCCGGATCGGCCCTGATGCGCGACCCGGATCATGCGTTAACCTTGATCGACGCGGTTGTGAGGGCCGTCGACATTCCGGTGACGCTCAAGACCCGATTGGGCTGGGACGATGCAATGATGAACGCGCCCGAGATTGCGGCGCGTGCCGAGGCGGCGGGTATCCAGCAGATCGTGATCCATGGGCGTACACGTTGCCAGTTCTACAAGGGGCGGGCCGATTGGGCGGCCATCCGTACCGTCAAAGAGGCAGTTAGCATTCCGGTCATCGCAAATGGTGACATTACCAATGCGGCCACCGCCCGAGAGGCGCTGCGCCTGTCTGGCGCAGATGGTGTGATGATTGGGCGGGGCGCACAAGGGCGGCCCTGGGCCTTGGCCGAAGTGGCCCATGCGCTTTATGGCGCGCCTGCGCCGAATGTGCCGCAAGGCGATGCGTTTGCCGATATGGTTATCGCTCATTACGAGGACATGCTGAATTTTTACGGCGAGGTGTTGGGCCTGCGCGTGGCACGCAAGCATCTGGGGTGGTTCATGGACACGTGCAGGACGGACGTGTCATTGCGGCGCGCCGTTCTGACGGCCAAGACACCCGCCGCGACCCTGGCGCTTTTGCAGGGTGCGCTGTGTCCCGCAAACGGGCAGGCGGCAGCATGACCGGGGTGGGCGATCTTTGGGCTTCGATGCCGATCCCGACCATCGTGATTGGGCCAGATGACGAGATTGTGGACATCAATTCTGCCGCCGAAGGCTTCTTCAACTCGTCGATCAAGGCGATGGCGGGCGCGCCGCTTTGGGACCAGTTGGCCGTTGATGCCCCGCTCGAAGAAAGCCTGGCGCGGGCGCGCAAGAATGGCACAGCACTCTTTGTGAACGACGTCGATGTGGGCAATGGACAGCGGGCACCGCTGCAATGCGCCTTGCAAATCGCGCCACTTGTGGGTGCGCCACAGCATATGGTGTTGATGATTTCGCCGCGCGAACTGGCCGGACGAATGACGCAGAACCATTCGGTCAAATCGGCGGCCAAATCCGCGATCGGCATGGCTGAAATGCTGGCCCACGAGATCAAGAACCCGCTAGCTGGGATCACCGGGGCGGCCCAACTGCTCAGCATGAATCTCGGGAATGACGACCTGGAGCTTACAGACCTGATCGTGGGGGAATGCCGCCGGATCGTGAAGTTGCTGGAACAGGTGGAGCAATTCGGCAACCTCTCGCCCCCGGACCTGCGGGCCGTCAATATCCACGACGTGCTGGACCGCGCGCGGCGTTCTGCCTTGCTGGGGTTTGGTGGTCAGATGACGATCATCGAAGATTACGACCCTTCGCTGCCACTGGCTTACGGCGACCCGGACCAGTTGCTTCAAGTGGTTCTGAACCTGATCAAAAACGCCTCCGAGGCGGCGGGGGACACGGGCGGCACAATCCGCTTGCACAGCTTTTTTGAACATTCCTTCAGCCTGCGCCGCGCCGATGGCACCGGACAATCGCTCCCGCTTCAGATCGAGATCATTGACGACGGCCCAGGCCTGCCAGACGCAATTGCAGCCGATATCTTTGACCCTTTCGTGTCGGGCAAGGAAAACGGCACCGGGCTGGGCCTCGCCCTCGTATCCAAGATCATCTCCGATCACGGGGGGTGGATTTCGGTCACTTCCGTGCCGGGCAGAACCGTCTTTCGCCTCTCGCTCCCGCGGGCGCCGCAATCCGCGTCGCTTGCCCAAACCCAAAAGGACTAGCCCATGGATGGTACCGTACTTGTCGCCGATGACGACCGCACAATTCGCACCGTTCTGACCCAGGCGCTAACGCGCGCTGGGTGCAAGGTGCATGCGACCTCAAGCCTTACGACGCTGATGCGTTGGGTCGGTGAGGGCAAGGGTGATGTGGTGATCAGCGACGTGATGATGCCGGACGGGAACGGGTTGGAGATGCTACCCAAGATCAGTCAGGATCGGCCGGGTTTGCCAGTCATCGTGATTTCGGCGCAAAACACGATCATGACGGCCATTCAGGCGGCCGAGGCTGAGGCATATGACTACCTGCCCAAGCCCTTTGACCTGCCTGATTTAATGAAACGCACCGCAAAAGCGCTAGAACTCAAGGCCCACAGCCCCGCGCGTAGTGCCGAGGATGAGCGCCCGGATGAGCTGCCCCTGGTGGGGCGTACTGCGATAATGCAGGCGCTCTACCGCGTGGTGGCGCGTGTCATGAACACCGACCTGCCGGTTCTGATCTGGGGTGAAAGTGGGACGGGCAAATCCCTGATCGCCCGCGCGATCCACGACTTTTCTGACCGCCGAACGCTGCCTTTTGTGACGGCGGGTGCTGCCGATCTGCAAGACCTTGAGGGCCCTGTGCGCCTCCTTGCGCGGGTCAAGGGCGGTACGCTGCTGATTGATGAGATAGGCGACATCCCCGAAGAGCTTCAAGCGCGCATCGTGCGGATGATGGACACACCCGGCGAATATGTGCCCCGCTTTCTCGCCACCAGCCAGACCGACCTGACCGCCGCGATGGAGGCGGGTATGGTTCGCAAAGATCTCTACTACCGCTTGTCGGGAGCCACTTTGAACGTGCCTGCGCTGCGCGAACGGGTCGATGATATTCCGTTGCTTGCGGATCATTTCTTGCTACGGGGCGAGAAGAGCGGACAATCGCCCCGCGTCCTTTCCGAGGCCGCTGCCGAGATCTTTCGTACCTATAGCTGGCCCGGCAACGTTCGGCAGTTGGAGAATGCGGTGCGCCGCCTCGGGCTTACGAGCCGCGCGGTTGAAATCAGTGCCTCAGAGGTCGAACAGGTTCTGGGCAGCCAGCCGGAACTCGAACCGATGCGCAGTGCTGGCGATACGGAAAAACTGGGCGCGTCGGTGGCACGTCATCTGCGCCGCTATTTCGATCTGCATGGCAATATGTTGCCACCGCCCGGGCTCTATTCCCGTATTCTGCGCGAGGTCGAAGCCCCATTGATCGAGATCGCGTTGGACGCAACGGGCGGAAATCAGGCGAAATGCGCCGATTTGCTGGGAATCAATCGAAATACCCTGCGTAAGAAAATCACCGATCTAGATATTGAGGTGACACGGCGCCGCAAATTGATGTAAAACGGCCACACAACCCGTGGCATCCGGGCCGCATAGGCCCGGACGATCACTGGATATGGCGGTTAAGGCGCGCAAGCGCCACATCATCGAGGGCATGCCACGTGGCATCAAGGACACGCACGACTTGGTCGGTGACGTTGGGGCGTTTGCGTCGCAAACGCCGCGTACGCACCGGCGTCACGCTTGGCCTTGTTCTTTTGGGGCCGATCCTTGCCTTCACCACATTCCTTGTACTGGGTCCGCTGGACCAAGGGACCAACACGTCTGCCTTGCGGCTGATCCTTTTGGCGGACATGGTTTACGTACTGGTGATCGCGGCGCTGGTCATGTCGCAAATTGTTCGGCTGATTGCAGCGCGGCGTGCTAAATCGGCGGGGTCCAGACTGCACTTGCGGCTGACGGGGGCCTTTGCCTTATTGGCTCTTATCCCGACGGTGACTGTCGCCGTCTTTGCCGGCCTCACCGTGAATATCGGGCTCGAAGGTTGGTTTTCCGACCGCGTCAGCAGTGTCGTTGGCACCTCGCTTGCCGCCGCCGAGGCGTATGAGCAAGAGCAGCGCGAGGACCTCGCCGCCGACGCCCGTGCGCTGGCCCGATATATTGACACAGTGCGCGGGGCTCAGCTTGTGGGAGACCGCGAGGTTCTGACTGAAGGGCAGCTTCAGGTGCAGCGCGGGCTGCGCGAAGCGTATCTGATTGATGGCACTGGTGAACTGCGCGCCCGTGGAGACCGCTCTTACCTCTTTGATTTCGAAAGGCCTGCGGCAGAGGACATCGCGGCCGCAATCCAGGAGGGCATCCTGATTATCGAGGATTGGCCGAACAACGAATTCCGCGCCCTTGTGCCTCTGGCCAGCTTTGTCGACCGCTTCCTTTATGTCAGCCGCGATGTCGATGGCGAAATCCTGTCGCTTTTGGACGAAACCCAGGAAACCGTGCGCCTTTACCAGCAGTTGGAAAGCGATCGGGGGCGCGTCCTGTTTGACTTTGGTATGCTTTATCTGGGTTTTGCTGTGGTGCTGATCCTGGCCGCCATCTGGCTGGGCTTTTGGTTTGCCGAACGGTTGTCCGTACCTGTGGGGCGGCTTACGGGCGCGGCGCAGCGTGTGGGCGCGGGCGATCTGGACGTACAGGTGCGCGAGGAAGAGGGCGATGACGAGATCGCCATGCTGGGCCGATACTTCAACCAGATGACCAAACAGCTCAAGGGGCAGCGCCAGACCCTGCTCGACAACACTCAACAGATTGAGCGGCGTCGTCGCTTGTTCGATTCGGTGCTTAGTTCGGTCACCTCGGGTGTGGTCGGCGTCGATGCCCACGGCAAGATCACCTTTGTAAACCGGGCAGCTGTCGGCTTGCTGGATTGGGATGAGGGCGGGGCGACTGTGCCCCTCGCCGTTGCTGTGCCTGAATTTGCGGCTCTTTTTGCCATGCTCAAAGCAAGCCGGTCCGAAGTGGCGCAGGACGAGGTCAAAGTGACCCGCAACGGGCGGCTGGAAAACCTGTTGGTGCGCATGTCGACGCGGCGCAACGAGGATGGGCGGCTTGAGGGCTATGTTGTGGCCTTTGACGACGTGACGGATCTGGTCAGCGCTCAACGAATGGCGGCCTGGGGCGACGTGGCCCGCCGTATCGCTCACGAGATAAAGAACCCGCTGACACCCATTCAGCTGAGTGCCGAAAGGATTAAACGCAAATTTGCGCCCAAATTGGGCGAGGACAGCGACAGCCTGGAACAGATGACGGATGTGATCGTTCGCCAGACCGGCGATTTGCGGCGGATCGTCGACGAATTTTCGAAATTCGCGCGCATGCCAGAACCTGATCGGCAAAGCACGGATCTGGTCGAGATTGTGCGCGATGCTGTCGTGCTGCAACAGTCTGGCCAGCCCGGGGTCGAGATTGTGGCGGACCTGCCTGCCCAGGATGTGGTGGGCAATGTGGATGCCACGATGGTGTCACAAGCGCTGACCAATCTGATCAAGAACGCGGGTGAAGCCATCGAAACCCTGGTCAGAAAAGGGGCCCCCGAGGGCCACGTTCCCAGGGTCGAAGTGGCCATGGACACTGGCCCCGAAGGCGCGGTCATAACCATTGCAGATAATGGGGTGGGCTTGCCCGAAGACCGTGCGCGGCTCTTTGAGCCTTATGTCACAACCCGTGACGAGGGGACTGGCTTGGGCCTGCCCATCGTCAAGAAGATCATCGAAGAACATGGGGGCACTTTGACCCTCAAGGACGCGGCTCCCTTTGGGGACAGCGCATATTTTGGCGCGATGGCGGTCATCACCTTGCCCGTCGTTACAGCCACAATTGAGGAGGAAAAAGCGGTATGAGCGACATTCTGATCGTCGACGATGAACGCGACATTCGAGAACTGATCTCAGATATTCTGGAAGACGAAGGCTATGCCACGCGGCTGGCCGGCAATTCGGACGATGCGATGGGGGCGATAAACACCCAAGCGCCCGCGCTGATGATCCTCGATATCTGGCTAAAGGACAGCCGGATGGATGGGATCGACATCCTCAAAGCCGTGAAACGCGACAACCCGGATGTGCCCGTGGTCATCATTTCAGGGCACGGCAACATCGAGATTGCGGTGGCAGCAATCAAACAGGGGGCTTACGATTTCATCGAAAAGCCCTTCAATATCGATCAGTTGCTGGTGGTGATCCGCCGTGCCATGGAAACCTCGCGCTTGCGGCGCGAGAACCAATCGCTGCGCCGTCAGGATGTGGGTCAGTCCGACATGATCGGAGCGTCAGCCTCGTTCCGCAATCTGGTCAGCCAGCTTGACAAGGTCACCAAATCCAATGGCCGCGTGATGCTGACCGGTCCCGCGGGCAGCGGCAAGGAAGTCGCGGCACGCTATATCCATGCCAATTCGAACAGGGCGGATGCCCCCTTTGTCACCGTCAATTGCGCGGGGGTCGAACCAGACCGCATGGAAGAAGTTCTATTCGGTCGTGAAACTGCTGATCGTGGGGTAGAGCCTGGCCTGTTGGAACAGGCCCATGGCGGTGTGATTTATTTTGACGAAGTAGCAGACATGCCCGTCGGTACGCAGTCCAAGATCCTGCGGGTGCTCGTCGATCAACAATTCCAGAGGGTTGGGGGAAATGACAAAGTTCGTGTTGATTTGCGCGTGATCTCCTCAACCAACCGGGATCTGGAGCAGGCGATTGCGGCCCAGACCTTTCGCCAGGAGTTGTATCATCGGTTGAACGTCGTGCCGATCCCGGTGCCATCCCTCGAAGAGCGACGCGAGGACATTCCAGTCTTGGCTGACCATTTTATCGAAGATTTCAACAGTGCGCAGGGCCTCCCCAAGCGGGCGCTAAGCGAGGATGCGGCGGCGCTGCTTCAAACGATGATCTGGCCAGGAAATGTGCGCCAACTCAAGAATATGGTGGAGCGGGTCTTGATTCTCGGTGACGGGGCCGGCCCGATCGAGGCACGCGAATTGCCAGGCTCGGACGAGCCCGAGGGCGAGGAAGGACGTGTGGTGTTGTCGGGTGCGCTTGCAACCTTGCCATTGCGCGAGGCGCGTGAGGCGTTTGAGCGCGAATACCTGCTGACCCAGATCAACCGGTTTGGCGGCAATATCAGCCGGACGGCGAATTTTGTCGGGATGGAGCGCAGCGCGCTGCACCGCAAGCTCAAATCATTGGGTGTTGTCACCTCGTCCAAAGCGGGTGCGCGTGTAGCTCATTTGGACGAACCCGAAGCCGAAGCCGGCTAGGGCCGGAAACCGACACGGTTTCCGGCTGTTTTTCGGCGCGAAAAACAGCACACCCAGTTGCGATGGCGCGCCTGAAAACGCGCCGTTTTCATGCCGCTTTCCGCGTCGGAAAGCGAACTATCGCGCGCGCGTTTCCAATTGGGCCAATACATCCAGCCCCTGCATGTTCAAGAAATGCAACATGTCGATAAAGACCCAGTTTTCAGCCAGCTTGTCCCCATCGCGTCGATAGATATCGACGACCCGCATGTCGGCGGTTTTGCCGGAGGGTGGCAGACCCAGATACGGACCTGTGCATTCCATCGACAGATTCGGCCAGCCAAAGAACCCGCCATAGGAGCCTTCGGCCATTCGGCAGATATGGCCATTGAAGGTGCGGGCCCCTAATTGCGTCCGAAAGGGGCGCTGATGCTGTTCAATGTAGCGGTCGATCGTATAGGTGGCACCGATGCCCGTTGGCCCCCACCACAGCATATCGTCATGCCAATCGACGGCCAGTTCATCTTCGGGACGCGGCGGGGTCGCCATCGCATTGGCCCGGTCGATTCCTTTCATCATGTTATGGATCACATCGAGGGTCTTGGCCCCTTCGGCAGGGTCCTGGGCTTGGGTCAAAAGCCCATCATGGGTCATCGGTCCGGGCTGCACCAGTTGGGCAGCCGTCATACCAGGTAGCGGATACTGGCCCGCCTGCGCCATAACATGCAGCAGATCCACGAACATCGCCTGTTCGGTAATCTTGTCACCTTCCACCTTTGAGAACTCTGCATAGCGGATCATCACGATCTTGCGCGTGGGTTGAATGCCCAGAAATGGGGCATCAAAGAGCGCCAGGAAATGCCCCATGGAGGCGACCCAAGTACCGCCGCCTTCGTCGAGATGGTTGTGCCCGGCAAAGAACACATCCTCGCGCCGCTGTACCCGCTGCATCGCTTTCAGCCAGGGCGTCCAAAACACCTCCGCCACGGCGCTTGGGCCGGATTGAATGTGGAACGGATGCATCCCGCGCCAAACGGCGTCGGGTGCCAGATGCTCGGCAAGGCAGGCAGCCGCGTTATCCGCTGTAGCGCGCGCAAGAGCGGCGTGGTGGGCCTGAACACAGGCCTTGGCACGTTGAAGATCGGTCATAGTTATCCTTGGTTGACGATAAGCACGCTGCGGTCCTCGTTGCGAATTGCGCAGCTTTGTGGCCCCAGGCGGGGCAAGATGGTGGTCGCTCCCGGCGGGGCGGCATTCTTTATGGCGGGGGGACAGGCGGGAATTTCCACGGGGCGATAGCCCAAGTCACCCATGCATTGTGCCTTGATCCGCTTGCGCAAGCTCGCGTTGACGTCAACGGTGTAAATCTCGCCCGGGACCCAATAACCGCCCCGGTCGTAACACGCGCCTGACGCATCGCAGTGACGACGCGCCACATAACGTGGTGCACCCTGACGGGTCTGATTAGCCACGGGTGCATCGCGCAATGCATTGACGTCACATGTCAATTCGTCCCGCTCCAGCTTGGCCACGCTGACCCCTTCGGCGTAATATGTCGAAACGGGCAGACAGCCGATGGCTACGGAACAGAAGAGAACGGCAAAGAAGATGCGCATCCGTCCAAACTGCCGGAGCCTTGCCGCTTTGACAATCGCGATCCGGCGCGATTTGGTCGGAATCCGACGCAACGCCAAAAGGAATAGTCACGCCCGTCAGGCAAATCACGAGAGGGGCGGCGCCAAACGTTGACCGGGCCACGCGGCTCTGTCATGCAAAGATGCTGAGACGGGCCATTTGCGTCCCCACCGGGGCACGCGGCCAAGCACGGGATTACGCCATGAAGGTCATCATCTGCGGCGCAGGTCAGGTCGGCTGGCAAATTGCCCGCCATCTGTCAGGGGAACGCAACGACGTCACCGTCGTAGACAGCGACCCCGATCTGGTGCGCCGCGCCACGGATACGCTGGACGTTCAAGGGGTTGCGGGTTTTGCCAGCTATCCCGATGTGCTTGATCGGGCAGGGGCCCGGGACGCGGACATGATCATCGCGGCCACCCATTCGGACGAGGTCAACATGGTGACCTGTCAGGTGGCGCACTCGGTCTTTGGCATCAATCGCAAGATTGCGCGTTTGCGCAGCCAGGCCTACCTCACTGCGATCTATTCCGACCTGTACCGCCGCGATCACATGCCCATCGACGTGGTGATCAGCCCAGAGCGTGAGGTCGCCGCTGCGGCTCTGCAACGGCTCAGCGCGCCTGCGGCCTTTGACACCGAGCTTTTCATCGACGGGCAGGCGCAGTTGCTTGGCATTTCTCTGGATGCCGATTGCCCCGTGCTGAACACGCCACTGCGCCAACTCACCGACCTCTTTTCGACACTTCGTGTGGTCGTCGTGGGCGTCCGCCGCGAGGGCACGCTTTTCGCGCCCGAGGCAGGGGATCAGCTCTTTGCCGGGGATGAGGCCTATGTCTTTGCCCATGTTGAGGATGTGGCTCGGACTATGGAAGTCTTTGGCAAGACCATGCGCAAACAGGAACGGGTCGTTCTGGTGGGGGGCGGCAATGTCGGTCTGGCGGTCGCGCGCGCTCTGGAAAAACGCACCACCCGAGTGCGCGCCAAAGTGATCGAACGCAATCGCCGCTGTGCCGAACTGGCCGCAGAGGCGTTGGAGAGAACGATTGTCCTTAACGGTGATGGCCTTGACGTGGCCCTGCTTGCCGAGGCGGGCGTCGCGCGGGCCGACGCGATGCTGGCCGTGACGGATGATGACAAGACCAACATGCTGGCGGCCGTGCGCGCCAAATCCGAAGGCTGCCCTTATGCCATCGCCCTGATAAACGACCCTACGCTCGTCCCAATGATGGGTGCGCTTGGCATTGACGCCTATATCAACCCGCGCGCCACAACGGTCAGTTCGATCCTGCGTCATATCCGCCACGGTCGCGTGCGCGCCGTCTATTCCATCGGCGACGCAGATGCAGAAGTGATCGAAGCCGAAGTGCTGTCCACATCGCCACTCGCCGGTAAAAAGATCAACGAAATCGACTTTCCCGAAGGTGTGTTGATCGGGGCTATCCGCAAAGGCACCGAAGTATCACGGCCCGTAGGACGCACGCGTATCGACGAGGGGGACGTGATCGCGATCTTTGCCCTGACCAAGGACGTCCCGGAGGTGGAGCGCCTGATGCAGGTGTCCATCGACTTTTTCTGATGCGCGACAAGGCACAGCCGAAACAGACCTTGGCCGCGTCGGTGCTGCGTTTGCCTTTGTTTTTGCTGATGTTCGGCATCGTCTCCGGTGCGATGCTAATCCCGGCAATCTATGGCGGCGTGGTACGCGAGTTGGCGACCGCGCGGGCGTTTCTCTATAGCGGCCTATTGGGCCTGATCCTGTTCGGGCTGATTGCGCTGGCCCATGCGGGGCGCGACCCGCGGCACGGCACGCTCGGCCCGTTGATGTCGCTGTTCAGTTCTTTCGTCTTTCTGCCACTTTTTCTGGCAGTTCCTTTTTACGAGGGGCTGCGTAACACCACATTTCTGAATGCTTACGTTGAAATGGTCAGCGCCATGACCACAACGGGCGGCACCATCTTTGACGACCCCGAGCGTTTGAACGGCGCGCTGCACCTGTGGCGTGCGTTGGTTGGCTGGATAGGCGGGGTGCTGATGTGGGTGTCGGCATCGGCCATTTTGGCGCCGTTGAACCTTGGCGGCTTCGAGGTCACGGCGCGGGCGGAACCGGGGCGCAGGGCAGCCACGGATTTCGGCATTACCGCGCCCGAGGTGCGCGACCGCATCGCCAAAGTCGCCAAGGTGTTGCTGCCTATCTACATCGGGTTAACCGTGCTTTTGTGGATCCTGCTTTGGGTGGGGGGGGACCGGTCTTTGGTGGCGCTGTGTCATGCGATGTCCGTCATGGCCACGTCGGGCATATCACCAGTGGGCGGGCTGGCCGAAAACGGATCGGGAGTGACGGGCGAGGCGGTTATGCTGCTCTTCATGCTCTTTGCCCTGTCGCGGCTCACGTTTTCTACAGACACCGTGACCTCTGACACGGGCGGATTGGTGCGCGATCCCGAGTTTCGCATTGGGCTGGCTTTGATGCTAGCTGTGCCTTTGTTCTTGTTCTTGCGCCATTTTCTGGGGGCATTCGACGTCTCTGCGGAAGGGGACGTTATCGATGCGGCCCGCGCGCTTTGGGGTTCTGCCTTTACCGTTTTGTCCTTTCTGACGACAACCGGGTTTGCCTCCGGAAATTGGGGGGCCGCACAGGCCTGGTCGGGGTTGGACACGCCGGGGCTTTTGCTTATGGGGCTCGCGCTGATCGGGGGCGGTGTGGCCACGACGGCGGGGGGCGTGAAACTGTTGCGTGTTTTCGCGCTCTATCAAAACGGTCTGCGCGAGATGGAGCGGCTGGTGCACCCGTCTTCGGTCAGTGGCGGGGGGACAATGGGCGGGCGGTTGCAGAAGCAAGGCGCGTTCATCGCCTGGATCTTCTTCATGCTTTTTGCACTCACACTGGCGTTGGTCACGATTGCGCTGACGGCATCGGGTGTAGATTTCGACACGGCCATCGTCATGACGGTGGCCGGATTGTCGACGACGGGGCCTTTGCTCGAATTTGCAGGTGACAGCCCGATCAGATTGATCGAGATGAGTGCTGCGGCAAAAGGCATCTTTGCAGCCGCCATGGTGCTGGGGCGGCTTGAAACGTTGGCCATTATCGCGCTGATCACACCTGATTTGTGGCGCGGTTAGGCAAGCCTTTGCGGTAGGTCCGTAACGGACTGTTTTTTGGGGTGGAATGTTGTTCGGCCCCACGACATACTCGCGCGCGAGGGACGGTCTGATCCGCAGGCCAAAGCAAGAAAAAAAGGGTTTACCGAAATGGCTTCGGACAGACAAAATTTGCAAGACGCTTTTCTGAATCATGTGCGCAAAACCAAGGTGCCCGTGACCATCTTCTTGATTAACGGTGTGAAATTGCAGGGCGTCATCACGTGGTTTGATAATTTCTGCGTGCTGCTGCGCCGCGATGGGCAAAGCCAGCTTGTCTACAAACATGCCATCTCGACCATTATGCCCAGCCAGCCGATCAGCCTCTACGAGGGCGAAGACGCGTCCTGATGGGGGACGATCCGGAGTTCACCCGCGCCTGGGTTCTTCATCCTGATATCAAGTCCGACAAGGACCGGCGCGATGCGACGCTCGCGCTGGCCGAAGCTGTGTCTTTGGCCCATGCCTTGCCCGAGTTGAAAGTCGTCGGTGAAGAAGTCGTGCCCTTGCCCAAGGTGCGGTCAGGCATGCTCTTTGGCAGTGGCAAGATCGAGGAACTGGGTCAACGGATCACGGCGGCCGATGTGGAATTGGTGCTTATCGACGGTCCGGTAACGCCTGTGCAGCAACGTAACCTTGAAAAGGCGTGGAAGGTCAAATTGTTGGACCGCACCGGCCTGATCCTTGAGATTTTCAGCGACCGCGCTGCCACCCGAGAAGGCGTGTTGCAGGTCGAGATGGCGGCACTCAGCTACCAACGCACGCGCCTCGTGCGCGCCTGGACGCACCTTGAACGGCAACGGGGCGGTTTGGGATTTGTTGGTGGCCCGGGCGAGACCCAGATCGAAGCAGACCGCCGTGCCATCGACACACAGCTGGTGCGTTTGCGGCGTCAGTTGGAGAAGGTGGTTAAAACACGTTCGCTCCACCGTGAGGCACGGGCAAAGGTACCTTATCCGATTGTGGCCTTGGTCGGTTACACAAACGCCGGAAAATCCACGCTGTTCAACCGTTTGACCGGCGCGGAAGTGATGGCCAAGGACATGCTCTTTGCCACGCTTGATCCGACCATGCGCCGGGTTGAACTGGAGAATGGACCAGAGGTGATCCTGTCGGACACGGTTGGATTTATTTCGGACTTGCCGACCGAGTTGGTGGCCTCATTCCGGGCCACTTTGGAAGAAGTTCTAGCTGCCGATATCGTGTTGCATGTGCGCGACATTTCGCATCCCGAAACCGAGGCGCAGGCCGAGGATGTCGCCACGATCCTGACGGATCTGGGCGTGGGCACTGACCGGGTGCAGTTCGAGGTCTGGAACAAGATCGACCTTTTGCCAGAAGAAGAAGCGGCCGCGGTGCGCGCCCGGGCGGAGCGCGACGAGAACGTCTTTGCCCTGTCGGCGATTACAGGCGAGGGGATTGATGGCCTGCTTGAACATGTGGCGCAGGCCTTGCAAGGGGCGGTGATCACAGAGACACTGGTGCTACCCTATGCCGAGGGCCGCAAGCGCGCCTGGCTCTTTGAGCAGGACGTCGTTGAAGACGAACGGCAGGGCGAAGCCGGTTTCGAATTTGATCTGCGCTGGACGGCGGTGCAAAAGGCACGGTTCGACGGTCTGTGACACAAAGACCGGCTGGAAACCGGCGCGGTTTCCGGTGCAGATTTCCCCGGTTTTCGCGCCGAAAACCAGCCGGAGACCGTGCCGGTCTCCGTCTACGTTTCCCGCCACATACCAGGCTGCAAATCATCCAGCGACCAATCTCCGATCCGAACCCGGATCAGCCGCAGCGTCGGAAGGCCCACATGCGCTGTCATCCGTCGCACTTGCCGGTTTCGCCCCTCTGTTATCGTCAGTTCGAGCCAGCTGTCCGGGATGGATTTGCGCACTCGGATGGGCGGATTGCGCGGCCAGATATCTGGGCTAGCAATGGTCTTTGCCTGGGCCGGGCGGGTTGGACCGTCTTTGAGCGTGATGCCGTTTCTGAGCGCTGCCAGCGCTTCGGTCGTGACGATCCCTTCGACCTGCGCCCAGTAGGTTTTGGGGGCTTTGAATTTGGGGTGGGCGATCCGCGCCTGCAACGCGCCGTCGCTGGTCAGCACCATCAGTCCCTCGCTGTCCCGATCCAACCTGCCGGCGGGATAGACGCCGGGCACGTCGATGAATTGTGACAGAGTGGGCCGAGGTGATCCTTCGGTTCCTTTGTCGGTGAACTGCGACAGAACCCCAAAAGGTTTGTTAAAGAGCAGTGTGGTCATGTGCGTATTGCGGGAACAATGAAATGGGTCATTGCAGGGGTTCCAGGCGGGTGACGCCGACGCTGGCGGCGCGCGCCAAACCTTCGTCCAAAGACATGGGGATATATTCGCCGCGTCGCCACAGTTGGGCCAGGTCGTCATAGTGTCGCGACAGGAAATGCCCGGATTGGCCGGTCGAGATCACAAAGACCGAGCTGTTGGGATCGGCAAAGTCATAGACACCGCGATAGCCCGCACCGTGCACGTTCTCGAACGGGGCAGGGCCGCTGCCGCGCGTGCGCCCACGTTGAAGTGTGTTGTCACCGCCAGAGGTTGATTGTCGAATGTTCACGAAATAACGCAACAGCGGCACTTCGCCCAGGACCTGATGGTCATGCGTGGCTTGGTGGGCATCGCCCCAGCGCAAGCTTTCAAGCTGTGTGCCCCAGGTTTCCTCAATCCATAGCAAAGCGTCATCGAGTGCCAGGCGGGCCATGTCGGGACAGGTTTCAACAGGTG
Source organism: uncultured Tateyamaria sp. (assembly GCF_947503705.1). Classification (GTDB taxonomy): domain Bacteria; phylum Pseudomonadota; class Alphaproteobacteria; order Rhodobacterales; family Rhodobacteraceae; genus Tateyamaria. The sequence goes on from NZ_CANNES010000008.1 coordinate 20,489, forward strand.
CTGATTGGCGCACATCGCACCAAACTGCTGCGCCGTCCACATCACGAAACACCCGCTCGATAAAGAGCGGCTCCACATGTGTAAGGGTGTTCGCCATCGGCCCTAACTCATCCCGGATCAGCCGGTCTTGTACGGCGCGCAACCAGGCTGCGTAAATCAGGGGTTCGGGCCAGTGTTCGTTCATCTCGCCGTTCCATTCAGCCAAAAGCGCCAGCGCCCGCTGTCGTTGCCGCGTCGCGGTGCCTTCAGGCGCGGCCTCGCCGGTGAACCAAAGCTCGGCCCCGATGAGGGGCAGTAGGCTGCGTGCAGTAAAAGAGACTGTATCCAGTTGCGCCTCGATGAAACTGTCGCGCGTGTGGACCTCGCGCGCCTGCATCAGACGTTGCCAGCGTTGAATGCGCTGTGTGTCGCCCCATTCAAAGCTCACATGGTTGGGAAAGGGTCGATCCACCGTCTTGTTATTGGTATTGCCGAGAATGCCGCCAAGCGGCGCGATAAAGCCGGGGTTGGTGTTATAGGGCATCCGCCCTTGCCAACGGTTCTCGGCCCGCCAGCCCAGCGATGGCATGCGCCCTTGGCTTTGGTGGCCTTCATCCCGCCGCGGGATCGCACCGATCGTTTTCATTGCGATGCTGCCCCGATCCACGAGGGTCATGTTCTGGGCGGGTGCGATATAGGTTTCAGACGCGGTGATTGCCTCGGCCACGGTCTGGGCACGCATCACACCAAGGGCCGCCTGTAACGAGGTATCGCGCGGGCTGAGTACTGTCCAACTGAGTGCGGCCACGTGACCAGGTGGAGTGACGGCACCCAAGTTGCGGAAGCTGCCGGGCAGGACGGGGCCATTGTCGGTCCAGCGCAGGGTCAGGGTGATCGGATCCGCATCCGCGATCTCGATGATCGAGGCGCGGCTTTCAAACTCCTTGAAGCCTGAAGGCGTGCGATATTCCTGCGGGTTCTCGGGATTCAGCTCTTCGATCAGGATGTCCTGATCATCAACATAGGCGCTGGTCAGCCCCCAACCGAGGCGGTCGGACCGCCCTGTAAGCACAACAGGCATGCCGGGGATCGTGCCGCCGATCACGCCACCTGTGCGCAGCTCCAACCGGGCCAGATACCAAATTGCAGGCGCGGAGAAGCCAAGGTGTGGATCGTTGGCCAGAAGCGTGCCGCCCGAGGCCGAGCGGGATGCGGCCGCAGCCCAGGCATTTGATGCGCCTGCAAAGCCGCGCGGTTTGAAAGGGGACAGCGGGTGGATTTTCTCGGTCAGGGCGGCGAAGCTGCGCGGCGCGCCGGGGACAAGGCTTGCGTATTCGGGAAGGCTTGCGATGCCGGGGCCGGGCACATCTGGCAGAATGTCGGCAAGGCGGTCTGGGTCGTCCAGGGCCAGCGACATGCGCGCGCGCAGCACTTCTTCCTGCATGTGCCCTGATAGTTGGAGGCCCATCAGTTTGGTGATGGCCAGACTGTCCGCGGGTCGCCATGGTGCCAAGGGCGCGTTGAACAGGAACATCTCCGGAGCACCGCGGCCCAGGGCTTCGGCGTTGATCTGATCCAGACGCGCATTGACGCCTGCTGCGTAGGCCTCAAGGGCGGCGCGGGTCGGATCGTCCACAGCCTCTACCGACTGGACAGAGAGCCGGTAGATATCCAGACGCCTTACGAAGCTGTCGATGTCGACCGTGGCCGTGCCAAAGAGTTCGGAGAGCCGACCCTGGGCCGTGCGCCGCAACATCATCATCTGCCACAGCCGGTCCTGAGCGTGGGCAAAGCCAAGCCCGTGAAACACATCCGTGTCCGTCTGGCCAAAGATATGGGGCACATTCGCGTTGTCGCGCACAATCTCGACCGGAGCGGAAATCGCCGGCACCCGCACCACGGCGTCATAGTCGGGCAGGGACCGGGAGGCCAGGTAATAGACCATGAGAACACCCAGCACTGCCAACACGATGATGGCGGCTGTGGCCCGCACCAGCCATTGAAAGACAACTGCCATCTGTGACTTATACTCCAGCGCGCTACGTTGACCCTTGGGCTGTGACTGTTAGGTAGACACGAGGCCAAGCGCAAGATGCGCGCGGAATAAGGTGAGGGGAAAGATATGGCAAAGCTGGCATTTTTGGGATTGGGTGTAATGGGTGCGCCCATGGCGGGGCATTTGCAAAAGGCGGGTCACGACGTGACAGTCTATAACCGCACAGCGTCGAAGGCGCAGGATTGGGCGAATGCTCATGGCGGGTCTATGGCGATGACGCCGCGCGAGGCGGCAACTGGCGCGGATTTCGTTATGGCTTGCGTCGGCAATGATGACGATTTGCGCTCGGTCTGTCTGGGCGACGATGGGGCCTTTGCGGGCATGTCCAGCGGTTCGGTTTTTGTAGATCACACCACGGTATCTGCGGCTGTGACAGCCGAGCTCTATGCCGCGGCCGACGCATTGCAGATCAGTTTCGTTGATGCGCCGATTTCAGGTGGGCAAGCGGGGGCGGAGAATGCGGCCTTGTCAATCATGTGCGGTGGGGACGAAGGGGCCTATGCGCGTGCCGAGCCGATCTTGCAGCCCTATGCCAAGCTTTGCCGCCGTATTGGCGAAAGCGGTGCGGGTCAGATGACCAAGATGTGCAACCAGATTGCCATTGCGGGTCTGGTGCAGGGCCTGTCCGAGGCGCTGCACTTTGCTGACAAGGCGGGCCTTGATGGCCGTGCGGTGGTTGAGGTGATCTCTCAGGGCGCGGCTGGATCATGGCAGATGTCCAACCGGTTCGAGACGATGCTGGACGATCATTTTGATCACGGCTTTGCCGTGGATTGGATGCGCAAGGATCTGGGGATTTGTCTGGACACAGCAGATGACAATGGGGCCAGCCTGCCGGTCACGGCTCTGGTCGATCAGTTCTATAAGGATGTGCAGAAAATGGGTGGCGGACGTTGGGATACGTCGAGCCTGTTCAAGCGATTGCAGAACATCGGATAAGTCATTGGTCGGGGGGCGGCACTGTTTGCATTCGCAAATGCGCCCGCCCACCGACCCGTTTTTTACGGAATGATCCGGGTGTATTTGGTACCTTCGAGCGTGGCGCCAATCCGCAGGCCGGCCCGGGCGAACACTGCGGCGAGGACAGGCGACAGTACTGTTGTGGTATCAGCGGCGGCGCTGTCACCCTGGTCTGAAATCACGTATTCCAGATCGGCACCTGCGGCCCAACCAGGCGAGCGGCGGAAATCCGTAAGAGCGTCTTGCGTCATGAAGAACAACACGTGGGCGAATTGTTGGGCACCAATTTGAAGGCCGCCCGACCCTTTGACCACCGAGTAGTAATCCACTGTCACGTTGTTCACCAAAAGCGCCCCGCGCCCATAGGCACCGCCCAAGCCAAATCCTGCTTCGGTGATCAAGGGCATGACGAGCATGCCATTTGCCTTTTGAGCCAGATCGCGCGTGTTGGGGTAGGTGCGATACATCTCGTCAAGGGTTGCGCTGACGCGGGCGTCGATTGTGGCGGCACCCCGCCCGCCCACACCATTGCCGCATGCGGCAAGCACACCCGTACTGGCCATTGCGCCGACCGCAAACGCGCGCCGCGAAATCCGAAAATCTGTCATGTTGAACCGCCTGTATAGCTCATGTCTGTGCGCGGTTTGCCCGCGCTTGTGCGCAACTATACGCCGATAAGGCGGGGCTGTCACGCATAAGGGGCGCTGCGGCGAGTTTCTGCCGGGATCCATGGGAGGCAAAAGGTGTGGGGGCGCTGCCCGCGGCCTTCGGCTTCCCGCGGCAGTATTTATGGAACGATGAAAAAGAGGTACTCGAAAGGCGGGCTGTCCTTTGCAAATTCGGGTTCAACTTTGTGCCAAGGCCCGGGCGGCTGCGGGTGCGAAATAGGTGAGGATTCCGTCACACCCGGCCCGTTTGAACGCCATCAGGCTTTCCAGCATGACGCGTTCTTCGTCGATCCATCCGTTCTGGGCTGCGGCCTTGATCATCGCATATTCGCCCGACACCTGATAGGCAAAGGTGGGTGCGCCAAAGCTGTCTTTGACCCGGCGGCAGATGTCCAGATAGGGCAGACCCGGTTTGACCATGACCATGTCCGCCCCTTCCAAGAGGTCCCTTTCGATCAGGCGCAGGGCTTCGTCCGAGTTGCCCGGATCCATCTGATAGGTTTTCTTGTCGCCCGTCAGCGCGCCCGAGGCCCCGACCGCATCGCGGAACGGCCCGTAAAAGGCGGATGCGTATTTGGCGGCATAGCTGAGGATCATGACGTTTTGGTGCCCTGCCGTTTCCAAAGCTGTGCGGATCGCGCCGATCCGGCCGTCCATCATATCAGAGGGGCCTATGATGTCGGCGCCTGCCTCGGCCTGGCTTAGCGCCATTTTCACCAGCGCCTCGACCGTTCGGTCGTTCACAATCTGGCCGTCTTCGACAAATCCGTCATGGCCGTTGATATTATAGGTGTCCAGCGCCACGTCTGTCATGATCGCGATCTCAGGCACTGCCGCTTTGATCGCTCGGATTGCACGGTTCGCGTGGTTATCGGGATCCCAAGCGCCTGCGCAATCCTCTGTCCGCTCCTCAAGCCCGGTATAGGGAAAGATGCAGATCGCCGGGATGCCCAGGTCGGCCGCCTCGCGCGCGGCTTCGACCACCTTGTCGACCGAGCGGCGCATGACGCCGGGCATGGAGGGGATCGGCTCTTCAATCCCATCACCGGATCGCACAAAGACCGGCCATATGAAATCCTCGACCGTCAGTGTGTTTTGCCGTACCAGACCGCGCAAGGCAGGCGATTGGCGCACGCGGCGCAGGCGAGTGGCAGGATAGGGGGCTTGGGTCGGGCGCATGGCATCTGTCCAGTTTGGTTGACAGTCCATGGGTGCCATGATCGGGGGTCTCAGGCAAGGATACTAATTCGGAAAATGCCGACCGCCCGATCACAGGGTCGTTGCATCTGGGCCATGGCTGGTTTTTTGCGTTGCCCCGTCTAGGCAGCGCTGCACGCGCGGGGTAAGAGGGGCGTCAATCAAGGCGGGAAGATCCCGGGCAAGCGGGCGGCAGGACAGACCTTTGGACTGGTACGACACCATTTTTGAGCTGATCGACATGCGCTCGTTCTCGAACCTGTGGTTCTGGATCGCGTTGGCAGTTGTTTGGTCCACGGCCAGCCATTGGGTGCTGGGCGTTCCGTATGACATGGTGGCGCGCGCCCGGCGCAATGGGGGGCAATCAGCCCAGGACCTCGAGGACCTCATCCGTATCAACACCAACCGTTTGCTGTTTATCGGCAATGTGTCAGGGCTTTGGGTGCTGGGGATCACGTGCTTTGTCCTGACCGGCCTGGTGCTTTTGGGTTTTGTGTACGGGGTGGAATTTGCCCAGGCTCTGTTTCTGCTCGGTTTTCCGATGTCGCTCGTGGGCGCATTGAACCTGTCGACAGCCCGCCTGATTCAGGAGGAAGAGGCGCAAGGCCCGCAGCTGTGGCACCGTCTGACCCGGCATCGCACCTACGTGCAGGCCATTGGCATGGTGTCGATCTTTGTCACGGCGCTCTGGGGGATGTACCAAAACATGGCCGTTGGACCCTTTGGCAGTTGATCGAAGGTTGACATGGGCGGCCATTGCCCCAATTGAAGCGTCCTGTCCCCAAACCTGATCTTTCCTGATGCCTTCAGCCAATCATATCACCGTCTCTGGCGCGCCCGAGGGGTTTGACGCGCGCTTGATCCTCGATGAGGTGGCCAAGCATGGTGCCGTCATGCACGTGGCCCGCGATGACAAGCGGCTGGCCGCGATGCAGGCGGCGTTGCGCTTTTTTGCGCCTGACATGCCCGTGCTGGTCTTCCCCGGCTGGGACTGTTTACCCTACGATCGAGTGTCGCCCAATGCGGACATCTCGGCGCAGCGGATGGCAACTCTGGCGGCCTTTGTCCACGAGATGCCGCGCCAATATGTGCTTCTGACCACGCTCAACGCGGCAACCCAGCGGGTGCCAGCGCGTGCCTTGCTGCGCGAAGCGGCGTTTTCTGCCACGGTGGGTGGTCGCGTGGACGAGGGCGCTTTGCGTGCCTTCTTGGTGCGCATGGGCTTTGTTCAAAGCCCCACGGTAATGGAGCCCGGGGACTACGCCATTCGCGGCGGCATCATCGACATCTATCCGCCGGGCGATCTGGGCCCTGTGCGTTTGGATCTGTTTGGCGATGTCTTGGACGGTGCACGCCGTTTTGACCCCGCCACACAGCGGACGACCGAAAAACTGGATGTGATCGAACTAGCCCCGGTGTCCGAGGTCATTCTGGACGATGCGGCGGTCACCCGGTTCCGCCAGTCCTACAGGTTGGAGTTTGGGGCGGCGGGCACCGACGACCCTCTGTATGAGGCCGTCAGTGCGGGGCGTAAGCACCAGGGTGCCGAGCATTGGATGGCGTTTTTCCACGACCATCTTGAGACGCTTTTCGACTACCTGCCGGACGCGTCCGTGACGCTTGACGAACAGGTGACGCCCAGCCGTCTGGCGCGTTGGGACAGCATCGAAGATCAATACGAAACACGCCGCCTTGCCATGGCCAATCGTTCAAAGATGGACAGCGTCTACAAACCGGCCCCCCCGGGAGGCCTTTATCTGGATGATGCGGCATGGGAGACGGCGGTGGCCAGTCACCGCGTTGTGCAACTGGCGGCGCTGCCGCAGGCCACAGGCCCGGGCGTGACGGATGCAGGCGGGCGGATCGGGCGGAATTTTTCACCTGAGCGACAACAGGAAACCATTAGCCTTTTCGGTGCTTTGGCGAGCCATATTAAAGCAAAGCTTGACGTCGGGCCTGTCGTGGTCGCCAGCTATTCTGACGGTGCCCGGGAGCGCCTGACGGGTCTGATCGAGGATGAAGGGCTGGCCGAGGTCATTCCCATAACCGACGCGACACGCATCGGGAAACGGGGGCTGCACTTGACCGTCTGGGCGCTGGAGCATGGGTTCGAGGCTCCGGGCCTGACCGTGATCAGCGAACAGGATGTGCTGGGGGATCGTCTGATCCGCGCGCCCAAGCGCAAACGGCGCGCCGAAAACTTCCTGACCGAGACGCAAAGCCTGTCGCCCGGCGATTTGGTGGTGCACGTTGATCATGGCATTGGCCGGTATCAAGGAATGGAAGTGGTCACGGCGGCGGGCGCGGCACATGAGTGCCTGCTGCTCGAATATGCCGAAAAGTCCAAGCTGTACCTACCGGTCGAAAACATTGAGTTGCTCAGCAAATATGGCCATGAGGAAGGCTTGCTGGACAAGCTCGGTGGTGGCGCCTGGCAGTCGAAAAAGGCCAAGCTCAAGGAACGTATCCGCGAGATGGCCGACAAGCTGATCCGGATCGCCGCTGAACGCGCCTTGCGCAAAGCGCCCGTGTTGGAGCCGCCCGTGGGCTTGTGGGACGCGTTCAGCGCCCGCTTTCCCTACCAGGAAACCGACGATCAGCTCAGCGCCATTGAGGCGGTGATTGATGACCTGACAAGCGGCGCGCCGATGGACAGGTTGATTTGTGGCGATGTCGGCTTTGGCAAGACCGAAGTGGCGATGCGCGCAGCCTTTGTCGCCGCAATGTCGGGCGTCCAGGTGGCAGTGATTGCGCCCACGACCTTGCTGGCCCGCCAACACTACAAGTCCTTTGCCGAACGGTTCCGCGGCCTGCCAGTGGACGTGCGCCAACTCAGCCGATTTGTGTCAGCAAAGGACGCCGCGTCAGCCCGTGATGCAATGTCACGCGGCACAGCGGATATCGTAGTGGGCACCCATGCATTGCTTGCCAAGGGGGTGCGGTTCGACAATCTCGGCCTCTTGATCATCGACGAGGAACAGAAATTCGGCGTCACCCACAAGGAACGACTGAAACAGCTGCGCAGCGATGTGCACGTGCTGACCCTGACCGCAACACCGATCCCGCGCACCTTGCAACTGAGCCTGACAGGGGTGCGCGATCTGTCGATCATCGGCACACCGCCCGTTGACCGGCTTGCGATCCGCACCTATGTCAGCGAGTTCGACACGGTGACGATCCGCGAGGCGCTGTTGCGCGAGCATTACCGCGGCGGACAGTCTTTTTATGTTGTGCCGCGCATTTCCGATCTGCCCGAGATTGAGGAATTCCTGAAGGCACAGCTGCCAGAGCTGACCTATGTCGTGGCCCATGGCCAGATGGCAGCCGGCGAGTTGGATGACCGGATGAATGCCTTTTACGACGGCAAGTATGATGTGCTTTTGGCGACGACGATTGTGGAATCGGGTCTGGATATTCCGACCGCCAACACGATGGTTGTCCACCGCGCCGACATGTTCGGGCTGGCGCAGCTTTACCAGATCCGAGGCAGGGTGGGCCGTTCCAAGACCCGCGCCTATGCCTACCTGACGACCAAGCCGCGTGCCAAGTTGACGGCGACCGCCGAAAAGCGTCTGCGTGTACTTGGCTCTCTCGACACACTAGGGGCGGGTTTCACGCTGGCCAGCCAGGACCTCGACATTCGCGGAGCGGGCAACCTCTTGGGCGAAGAGCAATCTGGCCAGATGCGTGACGTGGGTTTTGAGCTTTATCAAAACATGCTCGAAGAGGCGATTGCCAAGATCAAGGCGGGCGAGTTGGAGGGGTTGTCTGAGGCGGATGAGCAATGGGCGCCTCAGATCAACCTTGGTGTGCCCGTGCTGATCCCCGAGGCGTATGTGCCAGATCTGGATGTCCGTCTGGGTCTCTATCGCCGCCTGTCGGGCCTCTCGACCAAGGTCGAGCTAGAGGGTTTTGCCGCTGAGTTGATCGACCGGTTCGGCCCGTTGCCGCGCGAGGTCAACACGCTGATGTTGGTGGTGCGGATCAAGGCAATGTGCAAGCGCGCCGGCATCGCCAAACTGGATGGTGGACCAAAAGGTGGCGTGATCCAGTTCCACAATGACAAGTTCGCCTCACCGCAAGGGCTGGTCGAATTCATTCAGGACCAACGGGGCCTTGCCAAGGTTAAGGATAACAAGATCGTCGTGCGCCGTGATTGGACCAAGGACGCAGACAAGATCAAAGGCGCCTTTGCCATCGCCCGCGATCTGGCAGAGAAGGTCATCGCGCAGAAGAAAAAGAAGGCGAAAGCCTAGGCTTCGGTGGTCTCTTCGACCCGGCGCATCATTTGCATCAACACTGTTGCCACCAGACACATCACCAAAACGGTGCCCGCGAGCGCCAGCGGCGTGGCCGCGAACCCCATACTGATGACCGATGCCATTACCGCGCCCAGCACGGTGGACATCGACCCGATCACCGAGGCAGCCATACCCGCGATATGGCCCATCGGTTCCATCGCGATGGCGTTGAGGTTGGCGATGGTTAGTCCGCTTTGGAACATCACGCCGAACTGCCAAAAGACGTAAAAAGCAAAGACGCCGGGCATGTCGAACATCAGGAATAACACGAACGCGCCAGAAATCATCACCTGCGCCGTCAACGCCCAGGTGATGAGCCGCCGCATGCCGAAACGCCCGACGATGGCAGCGTTCAAAAGGCTCGACAGGCCAGAGATGGCCGCAATCGCGCCGAACCAATAGGGAAAGCTGTCTGCGCGATCAAAGGCCACCTCAAAGATCGGCTGCACCATGGTGAGGATCGAAAAGAGGATCGTCATCATCAGGGTTTGGACCACAATCGAAAGCCGCACAGTCGGATGAATGACCATCTGCCGTAATGCGTCTATCATCAATGCCCATTTCAGCGGGCGGCGCTCCTCAACAGGGAGCGATTCTCGCATCCGTGTACCAAACCAGATCCACAGGATCAGACCAAAAAGCAAAAAAGCGCCAAAGATCATCCGCCACCCAAAGGCAGCGGTGATGAGGTCCCCGATCAGCGGCGCGATGCCCGGTACAAGCAAGAAGACCATCATCGTCAGCGACAAGATGCTTGCCATGGACCGCCCGGAATAGAGGTCTCGGATGATGGCGGCACCGACAACACGCGGGCCTGATGCGCCGAGGCCCTGCAAAACACGTGCGGCCAGCATCATTTCAAGGCTGGGGGAAATCCAGCTGAGCACTGCCCCAACCGCATATATGGCCAGACCGATATAGAGCACTGGCTTGCGCCCATAAGCATCCGAGAGCGGCCCCATGAAAAACGTACCGACACCCATGCCGATCACGAAAAAGGTCAGGATCAATGCAGCCTGCGATGTGCCGCCCGGCGCAATGTCAGCGGCGATTTCGGGCAATGCCGGCAACATCGCGTCGATGGAAAACGCAATGGTCGCGAACATCATCGCCATCAACGCGATGAACTCCACCTTGCTCAGGTTTTGGCCTTTTGGACTGTCTTCGGACGAAATGGTGAGCACCTTGGATCGACGCGCATTCGCGTCATATTGGCGCGAACACTTGGCGTTGGCAACGACCATTGGTTGCATTTTGGCCTGACGCAACACTTTTTTGGTAACGTTTGGGGGCTAGGCGGCCCCCTCGCTCAGCTCGCCAATCACCCGTGCCCATAATTCGGGCGGCTGCGCGCCAGGCACGGCATGTTTACCACCCACGATAAAGGTGGGCACCGAGTTGACGCCCATCTGGCGGCTGTGCGCATCGCGCGCGGCGATGTCATCGCGGTCCGCATCCGATTTCAGCAGCCGTTGCACCAGGGACGCGTCCATTTCGATCCCGTCGGCAATATCGGCCAGAACGTCATGATCCCCGATGTCACGGGTCTCGACGAAATAGGCTTTGAACAGGGCCGAAACGGCAGCGGTCTGCTTGCCTTCGATCCCGGCCCAGTGGATCAGGCGGTGCGCGTCCATCGTGTTGGGCGTGCGCTTCATCCCCTCAAAGTCGATCTTGAGCCCTGCTTTTTCGGCATGTTCGACCACGGGCGCATAGGCACGCACGGCCCCTTCCTTGCCGCCGAACTTGCCCTCAAGATAGGCACGCCTCCCCATCCCTTCGGGCGGCATGTCGGGGTTCAGCTGAAAGGGATGCCATTCGATGACAAAAGGGTGGTCTGGATGGGCAGCCAGCGCGCGGTCCAGATGTGCCTTGCCGATATAGCACCAAGGGCAGATCGGGTCGGACATGATGTCGAGTTTTACCATGCGCCGTCCTTACCGCCTTGGGTCGTGATGTGCCAGTAGGTGCAACGTCACACCTGTGCGTGGTTTATTTCAAAAGGCTCGCCAGTTTGGGCAGCGCACGGCGCAGAATTTTGCCATTGCCGCCGGTAGGAATCTGATCGATGTGGAAATAGGCGCGGGGCCGTTTGTAACTGGCAAGCCTTTGAGCGGCGTGGGCCTGTAACAGGCTGGCATCCAGCGGTGCCTCGGCAGTATAGAAGGCCGCGATGACATAAGTGTCTGCCTTCACCTCGATCTGTGCGGCACCCACGCCTGTTACGCCCGGCGCGTCAGCCAAAGCGGCTTCCACCTCGACCGGGGACACCCGATAGCCGCCTGCGTTCATCATATCGTCGTTTCGCCCCAGATAGGTGATTTGCCCGTCCGCGCCCATCTGGCCGATATCGCCGGTCAGGAACCATTCGCCCTGCATTTTGGCGGCCGTCTCGTCGGGCTGGTGCAAGTATCCGATCATCAGGCCGGGATCGCTTTGGTGCACAGCGATGACGCCGGGCGTGTTGCGGGCAACCGGGCCTTCGCGCCCAAGGATCGCAACGCGACGCCCTGTCTGTGGTTGCCCCAAAGTCTCCGGATCGCCGGGGCGGCTGGGGCAAGACGAAACAAAGGTCGAGCATTCGGACATGCCGTAGGCTTCGTAAATCGGGGTGTTTGTCGCCTTCGTCCACGCGGTGCGCGTCGCCGGGGGCAGTTTTTCCCCGGCACTCAGGCCATGGCGCAGGTCGGGCAAATCGGGCAACATACCGCGCGCCAGCATTTGGCGATAAACGCCTGGAGCGGCAGCAAAGATCGTGGCGCGATGGTTTGCGAGCAACGGTCCCATTGCTTCGGGCAGGGTGCCCGGGGCTGGTATGAGGGCTGTGGCCCCAACGCTCCACGGGTCCATCAGCCCGGTGCCCAGTGTATAGGTCCAGTTGAACGCACCCGCATGCATCAACCGGTCCTGCGGCCGCAACCCGTACCAGCCGTCATACATCATCCGCCGGGCCGAAATCGCGCGATGCGCATGGGCCACCGCACGCGGCTGGCCAGAGGTGCCGGAGGTATAAATGACATATCCAAGCCGGTTCGGATCGCCCATATGCCAATCAACGGGGGCAAGGCTACGCATCTGGTGCAATGCATCAAGGTCCACCTCGCGCGGACCGGGGGCAGACGCCACGGCGGGATCGCGCAACACAAGACGAGGCGAGAGATCAGCCACAATCCGGGCCACTTCGACCTCTGTAAGGGCGGACGACGTGGGCACAGGCACCAAACCGGCGGCCAGCGCGCCCAGGTAAGCGATGGGAAAATCGATCGTATTGCCCAGCCGCATCAGCACCAAATCACCAGGCACGCAGCCCGCGTTCAAAAGCCCCGTGCCGGTGCCACGAACCGCATCGGACAGGCGGCCATAGGTCCAGCTGTCCTTGTCATCGGCCCCCAGTATCGTCACAGCCGTTGCATCCGCGTCCGGTTTGGCGCCCGTTAGCACATAGGCGGCCATGTTGAACGGGGCGGGGCAGGGTGGCGGCGGGCCTTGGTCGAAAACGCTTTGCATGGGCCAAGCGCTAGCCGCCTGTGCGTGGCGTTGCAAGCCTCGGAACAGCGTCCTATAGATGGGGTTATGCAAGGAAAAGACCCCAAAACCCTGATCAAGATTGCGCGCGCCTCAGGCGGTGAAGAGCTTGGCGAAGCGCTCGACCTCGGTGTGCGTGTGCGCGAATTGCGCAAAGCCCGCAATTGGACGCTGGAACAGGCCGCCAGCCAGGCAGGGTTGGCCCGCTCAACGCTTTCAAAAATCGAAAACGGGCAGATGTCGCCGACCTATGAAGCTTTGAAAAAGCTGGCGACTGGCCTTGAAATTTCGGTGCCACAACTTTTCACGCCTCCTGAAAAAGAGCAGGTGAACGGACGCATGGCCGTGACCAAATCGGGTGAAGGCAATGCGCATGCTACTGTCACTTATGAGCATGAGTTGTTGGCAGAAACGCTGACCAAGAAAACCATGCTGCCCTATCGCGCTCGGGTGCGCGCCCGGTCAATGGAAGAGTTTGACGGCTGGGTCCGCCACGATGGCGAAGAATTTCTGTACGTGCTGACGGGGGTCATCCATCTCTATACCGAGTTTTACGAACCCATCGAGATGCGCCGCGGTGACAGCGCCTATTATGACGCAACCATGGGCCACAACGTGGTGTCCACCAGCGACGAGGATGCGCTGATCTTGTGGGTCACGTCGCTGGCCTAAGGCAGGCCATACATCACTTAAGTTGTGTGAAAGTCCTGCGCTTTGGCAGCCAGGATTGCATCAAACGCGGTGCGCGCTTCGTCCAGGGTCATGTCATGCGTGGCCGCCAGATAGCTTTCAAAGCGGTCTTGATCGCCCTTGAGGAAAGGCATTGCGCTTTTCTCAAGCTTTGGAAATTCATTGCGCAGAACGCCGTAGTTTTCGGCCCAGTTTTGGGTCAGGTCTGTCCAGTTCATCATAAATCCCCATCAAGCAGCATCTGTGCGTACGTTTCCCCATCGCGCGCACTCGAATTAAACTTGGTTACGAACTTATTACAGTCGGACAATAGATCAAGGTTTTTCTGCGGTGCAGCAATCCAAATTTTGCCGCCTTCTCGCCCAGGTAGAATTGCCGAGGTGCCACCGTTGATCTGTGCCTGCCGGAAAAGGCGCAACACCCGTCCCGGCATAGCGTCGTTAGTCCTGCCACCACCAGAATTGCGGCATCCAGTCCGGCCCATCCCCATAGATCGGAATGACCTCCGGATGCCGCATCTGAGACACATGGGCGATCCGGCCTGTGGTAAACTGCCAAAACGGCACCACATAACGCCCGGAAATCAGCAACCGATCCAGAGCGCGTGTTGCGGCAATCGAATCCTCGCGCGTCGTCGCGGTCAGCATTTGCGTCACCATCGCATCAATCGCCGGGTCCTTTGCTCCCATCAGATTGGGCGTGCCATCCAGATCCGCTGCCTCAGAGCCCCAATAGAACTTTTGCTCATTGCCCGGGCTCAGCGACATGGCGCGCCGATGATAGGTCATGTCGAAATCAAAGGTACCGGTGCGCGCGGTAAACTGCGCCCCATCCACCAGATCCATCGTCACGTCGATGCCCATTTGGGTTAGCGCCTGCATATACAGATCAGCAATGGCGCGGTTTTGCGTACTGCTTTGATCCAGCAGGATCGAAAAGGCCATCGCCTCACCATCCGCATTGCGGAGTTTGCCGTCCTGGGTTGTCCACCCGGCGTCCTCCATCAAGCCAAGAGCGCGGCGCAGGCCTTTTCGGTTGCGCAGGGTACCGTCCGATACGGGTAATGCGTACCCCTCCATCACGCCGGGCAAAAGCTTGCCGTTGAACGGGGCCAGCAATTCGGCCACGCGGCCCTTTGCGGGTCCCGGCTCCATCGCCAAAGGAGAGTTGGAGAAATACGAGGTGATGCGTGGTTGGGCACCCCCCGTCAGCGTGTCGTTGATATATTCAAAGTTGAACGCCGTGATCAGAGCCTCGCGCACCCGCCAGTCGTCAAAGGGCGCGCGCCGGGTGTTCATCACAAAGCCGGTAATGCCGGAGGGTTTCTGGTGCTTGATCTCGGTCTTGATGACGTCACCGCTTTCGACGCGGGGAAAGCTGTACTGGCTGGCCCATTTCTCGGCGTTGAACTCGCGCACGGCAGACACTTCGCCCGCCTTGAATGCCTCAAATACCACGTCACCGTCGCCGTAAAAGTCGATGGTGATCTCGTCGAAATTGAACGTGCCGCGCATAAAACTCAGGTCAGCGCCCCAATAGTCCGGGTTGCGAGTCAGCACGACGTTGCGCGCGGCTTCATAGTCGGACACGACATAAGGGCCGGACCCGACAGGGATATCGGCAAGCTGCGCATCGCTAAAATCCTTACCCTCCCATTGGGCCTTTTGCAGGATTGGACGCATTCCGGCCAACAACGCCAGTTCACGGTTCTCTGTCGCACCAAAGTTGATCCTGAGGCTGCGCGGGCCGGTCTGTTCAATGCTCTCGATCTGGGTCCACAAGCTGGCATAGCGGCCATGACCCTGGGTGCCCAGCGTCTCGTAGGACCAGATTACATCCTCGACCGTCACCGGGTTGCCGTCTGAAAAACGGGCCTCAGGGCGCAGTGTAAAGGACACCCAGGATCGGTCGTCAGGCACCTCAATCGATTCGGCCAGCAAGCCGTACAACGCAAATGGCTCACCCCGATTGCGGCCCATCAGGCTTTCATGGGTCAAAAAGCGCAACTGCCAGGGCACGTTGCCTTTCTGGATGTAAGGGTTGAGCGAATCAAAGCTGCCAGTATTGGCCAACGTAATCGACCCGCCCTTGGGCGCGTCGGGATTCGCATGCGGAAGGGACACAAAATCCGGTGGCAGCTGCGGTGCACCATACATAGCTATGCCATGGCTTGGCTCTGCTAGTGGTGCGCTCGCAGCAAAAACCGATCCGCACAGAATCAGACCCAGAGTTGCAATCCGCACCCGACATTTTTGGAAAAAATCCCGCTCCATTTTGGCAACAATCCTCAATAACCCTTGTTTTATTCAGCATAACGCGGCCCGGACATAAGTGCATTATCAAACTTTTAGCTTGGACTCTGCGCGCGGCATTGCTTATAAAGAGTGCACTGCTCGATAGGTTTCTTGCCTGTATGAAACCTGCCTCAATAACTTAACGCCAGCTTCGTGCTGGCGTTTTTTTTTGACCTTCCGTGATAGCAAACTCCGCGCGCACCCCATTCCTTTCGCAGGTGCAGCATGACATGATGAAGCCAAATCCACTGACTTCGCAGCAGGAGCATCCCAATGGCGTTCGAAATCTCACTCACCGGCAAGACGGCCGTGATCACCGGGTCCAATTCTGGCATCGGTCTGGGCATGGCATGGGAGCTTGCGCGCGCAGGTGCGGATGTTGTCCTCAACTCCTTTACGGACAATGACGACGACCATGCGCTGGCCAAACAGATCGCGGACGAGACGGGCACAAACGCCCGCTATATCCAGGGCGACATGAGCAAGGGCGACCAGTGCCGCGCGCTGATTGAAAAGGCTGGGGCCTGCGATATCCTGATCAACAATGCGGGCATACAACACGTCGCTGCAATTCCCGATTTCGCAACCGAAAAATGGGATGCGATCATCGCCATCAACCTCAGCTCTGCCTTCCACACAACGGCGGCCGCGCTTCCCATGATGCGCGCTGCAGGCTGGGGCCGGGTGATCAACGTCTCCTCCGCACACGGGCTGACGGCTTCGCCCTACAAATCTGCCTATATCGCTGCGAAACATGGGATCATTGGCCTGACCAAGACGACAGCACTCGAAACAGCCCAGGAGCCGATTACCGCCAATGCCATTTGCCCGGGCTATGTACTGACGCCGATCGTGGAAAAGCAGATCCCGGACACGATGAAGGAATATGACATGAGCCGCGAAGACGTGATCCAAAACGTCATGCTGAAACGGCAACCGTCCAAAGAGTTCGCCACAACCGAACAACTGGGCGGTACGGCTGTCTTCCTTTGCTCAGCATCCGCCGACCAGATCACTGGCACCACGATCAGCGTGGATGGCGGATGGACTGCGCTCTGATAGGCTTCTTCTCTTTAAAAATACTCCCGCCGGAGGCTCCTGGCCTGACAAGCCAGACAAACGGCAGATCATGATCCCGCGCAGGCCCGTCAGGGCCTGCGCCCTTGCACGCCGCAGGCGCACTTACTTAGGCGGGGGCTGGGTCGGGTCCTTGCCATTGGGGTACACCAAGCCCGCAGAAATCACCAACTTCGCTGCATCCTCAACCGTCATATCCAGTTCGATCACATCCTCCGCCGGAAAGAACAGCAAAAAGCCCGAGGTCGGGTTTGGCGTCGTGGGGACAAAGATGCTGTAAAGCGATCCGGTATTGCCCGCACGATCACTGACCTCACCCTTGGCCGTGGTCGAGATAAAGCCGATGGCCCAGATCCCCTTGCGCGGATATTCAATCAGGCAGGCCTTCTCGAACGACCGCTCGGATTGGGCAAAGATCGTCTCGGAGATCTGCTTGATCCCCGAATAGATCGACCGGACCACAGGCGTGCGTTCCACAAGGCTCTCCGCCCAACGGATCAGCGACCGACCGATATAGCCTTTGGCCACCCATCCGATAAAGATCGTAAAAAGCAGGAAAATCACAACGCCGATGCCGCGTACGTTGATCTGCACCGATGGGTCCAGACCCAAATAAGTCTGGATCAGCTTGTCAGGTTGATATTGCACCGGCACCAGCGGCAGGACGAAACCGTCGATCCAGCCCACAACGGACCAGATCAACCAAACGGTCAGGCCCACAGGCGCAATCACGACCAAGCCGGTCAAGAACGAGGCCCGCAGCCGGGAAAACAGGCTCGGGCGGCGGGGTTGTTCAGGATCGAAGGGCGTGTTCATGAATGGTCCGGGACGACTCTCTGCAATCTAGTTAGGGGAAGGGGCACGGCACTACAATGGCTGCTGCCGCGTTCTCAGGCAGGGGTGCCGGTTTTGCTTAATTGGGTGGCGATCTCGGCGGCAAGCCGGGCGTTATTTCGTACCAGCGCGATGTTGGCCACCAGAGACCGCCCCTCGGTCAACTCATAAATCCGTTGCAGCAAATAAGGCGTAACGCCCTTGCCGGTGATCCCGTGCGCCTCCGCATCGCCTTGGGCCTGAGCGATGATCGGCGCGAGAGTTGCGCGGTCAATCTCGTCCTCACTTGGGATCGGATTGGCCACCAATTGCCCGCCGGGCAGTCCGAGAGCCTTGCGCATGGCATGGGCCTGCGCAATCTGTGCCGGATGGTCCATCTGTAACGGCGCTCCAAGCCCCGAACTGCGCGACCAAAAGGCGGGCATTTCGGATTGGCCATAGGCGATCACCGGTACGCCCTGGGTTTCCAGCACTTCGAGGGTTTTCGGGATATCAAGGATCGCTTTGGCACCCGCTGCGACGACCGTGACCGGGGTTTGGCCCAATTCCAACAAATCGGCCGAGATATCAAAGCTGTCCTCGGCCCCCTTGTGCACCCCGCCGATGCCTCCAGTGGCAAAGACATGGATGCCCGCGATGCGCGCCGCAATCATGGTGGCCGCCACGGTCGTGGCACCTGTGCCGCCCGAAGCCATGCATACCGCCATATCCGCCCGGCTCAGTTTCGCTACGCCCTTGGCCTGCGCCAGGCCCTCCAGTTGTGCAGCGCTGAGACCCACATGCAGGGTTCCGTCGATCACAGCCATGGTTGCCGGCACCGCACTGCCGTCGCGAATGTCCTGCTCGACACGGCGTGCGACTTCCAGGTTCTGCGGGTAGGGCATGCCATGGGTGATGATCGTGCTTTCCAGGGCCACAACGGGTTTGCCTGTGGCCAGAGCGTCCGCAACTTCGGCGGAGGGCGTATAGAGCGTCATATTGGGGTCTTTCCTGAAACGTAGCTGGCGGCGGCATCAAGGGCGCGATCCAGGGCCTTGCCTCGGTCTGCGCCTCGCGCCTCTGCCGCTATATGGGCGGCCATGAAGGTGTCACCTGCACCGGTGACGCGCGTGACCAGCACTTGGGGTGGTGTCTGGGTGATAATGCCGCGGCTCGATCCTTCGGCGGCGGTTTCGCCGCCATTTGTGACCAATGCGCGGGCGGCACCGCGGTCCAGCAGGCCCTGTGCCGCTTCGGCTGCGCTGTTGAAGTGGCGTTGGCACAGCAGCCCGGCTTCTTCGAGGTTCACATAAAGCGTGCCGCGGCCGTGGGTCAGAAACGGGCCCAACCGCTCGGCCTTGCCCGGCGAGGCAGGGGCCACACGCAGGTCCGCTTGGGCAAGAAGGGGGCTTGTCGTTATTTCGCTTAGCAGGTCGATGGTCAGATTACCGTCAAGAGCCACAAGCCCCGCATAGGGGGCTTCCTGCGTGGCCAGCGTGCCGTCTGTCAGGGGCTGCAGTATCTTGGCCCCCGCCGCCTCAAGCGAGTGGGCGTCTGCAATCGCTGCAATCAGACCATTGGCCCCTTCAACGGCCATATAGCGGTCTGTGGGCAGGTCGTCGGAACGGTAGACACTGTTCGTGACCATACCGCGGGCTGCACAGGCAGCCATCAGTTCGTCCCCTTCCGCATCGCGCCCGATGGCCGTGAGCAGGGCAGGCGTCATCCCAAAGCGCGCCAGGGTCATCGCGATGTTCATGGCCACGCCGCCCGGCAGGCGGGTGATGCGCCCAGGCACGTCGGACCCCTGGCGCATGGCCAGTGCAGCGCGTCCGATCACGTCCCACAGGACGGAGCCGATGCAAAGGATGTCGGGGTGCGTGGCGGCAGGCGTAGATGTCATAGCTGCGTTGTGACGAAGGCGAGGGGGCAAGGCAAGCCCGCGTGGTCGACTTAACGCGCTGGCACCCCAAAGGTCAGGGCGGCCCAGAATGTATCCCAGACTGCCTCGTCACTGTCGTCAGCAGTGCGCAAGACGACCCCGTCAAAGAGGTAATCGTGGCCGGGCGTCACAGGTACGGCGGCAATTCCTTGCGCGTCGGTACGGTGCAGGCTGATCGTCACGGTCCCGTCCGGCGCGCGGTCGAAAACTTCGACTTGGGCGTCGGCGCGCGGCGCGCCCTCGTCCAGAAGCAGAACGCCCATCGTGCCATTAAACCCAGCGTCATAAGGATTGGTCAGCGCCACGAATTCGGTTTTCAGACCCAGTGCGCGGTCTGCGCCCGCTCCGTCGCCCACTGCAATCAGTGCTTTGGCGTGGCGGGTATAACGTTCCTTGAACGGTGCAGGGCCAAATCCGTTGGCGGCATGGCGGGCCAGAATGTTCGGGAAATCCTTGTGATCAGCAAACGCCTGAAATTTTTCCCACGCCTTGTACGTCACGAAGGATGGCGTGGTTTCATGCACCACGATTACCAGTCCTGGTTGTTGTGATTTAATGTCTAGCGCGGGGTTGTCGCCCATGCGGCCCTTCACCGGCGTCACCACATCGCCCGTCACCACATCAAAACGGGCGATGTTGCGGGTAAAATAGGACAGGGTCGTACCTTCGAATTCCTGACCGTTTTTCAGCTTTGCCTGAATTTGTGCCCCGGTCGCCACTTGAAAAGCCTCTGGTTCGATCCAGAATTCATGAGCGGTTGCAACGCCAGCGTAGATGGCGCACCAAAGGGCAAGAAAAAGGCGAGGAATGATCATCATGACGGCTTTCACACTGGGAACCTCAAAGCTGCGGCTTTGGACGGTCATGTCAAGCCTCTGGCTGGCGCTTTGGTCCGGATTGGCCAGTGCTCACGAAGTTGTGCCAACCATCGCGGACCTGATGGTCGAGGACGGGCGCGTGACGATCGAGATGCGCGTGAACCTTGAGGCGCAATTGTCGGGCATTGATCTGGATGGCCTCGACGACACGGATGCCGCCGAAAACGTGGCCGATTACGACGCGCTTCGGGCTCTGACGCCCGCCGATGTGGCCGCACGGGCGGGCGAGCTTGTGACCACGTGGAACGGTATTCCTTTGTTGATGGTCGGTGATGTGGCGATTCCCGTCATGCTCGAAGCAGCCAGAGTGCCGGATGTGGCAGATATCGAACTGCCGCGGATTTCTGACGTTGTGCTGTCGGCCGCCCTACCCGCCGGAGCGGGGGCAGTGGACATAGCCTGGCCCGATGGGGCCGGTGATTTGGTGCTGCGCCAGCAGGGCGTTGATGAGCCCTTTACCGGCTTGATCAGCGGTGGTGGCACCAGCGGTGCGATTTCGCTGGCGGGTGGAGATGAAGCGACCGGATGGCAAACCTTTGCCTACTATATCCCCGTCGGTTTTGATCACATTCTGCCGCAGGGTCTCGATCATATCCTCTTTGTTCTGGGGCTTTTCTTCTTGTCCACGCAACTTGGCCCGCTGTTGTGGCAGGTCAGTGCGTTTACGCTGGCACATACCGTCACGCTGGCGCTTGGGGCCTTGGGGTTGGTGAATATTCCCGGCAGCATCGTCGAGCCTTTGATCGCTGCCTCGATCGTCTATGTGGCCATCGAAAACATCTTTGCCCGAGGGCTGAACCGATGGCGACCTGTGGTGGTTTTTGGCTTTGGCTTGCTGCACGGATTGGGGTTTGCCTCTGTCCTGGGCGAGTTCGGATTGCCCGAGGCGCAGTTCATTCCGGCACTGATCGGGTTCAACGTAGGCGTGGAAGTGGGACAGTTGACGGTAATCGTCATCGCGATGATCTTGCTTTGGCTAGGGTGCCGGGCTGCGGCGATGGCCAAGTTGCAAGGCGTCGAAGAACTGGTGTCGGAATACCCTGTGATGTTCCGCGCCTGGTCGGTGACCGGTTCGCTGATCATCGCAATCATCGCGATCTATTGGGTGATTGAACGGACGCTTCTTTAGCCGTGGTGGCGGGCGACACGCCCGCCTTACACGGAAGCTGTTCGGGCTTGCAGCCGTAAGGCTTTCCTACTTGTAGGATACCCTTGTTACCGCAGTGATGCTGTCAGGGCTTTGAGCGTGGCGTTTGGGTCATCGGTGGCCCAGATCTCTTCTCCGATCCCGAAAAAGTCGGTGTGCGGGGCAAGTGCTGCGATAAGATCTCTGGTCAGCCCACCTTCGGCGACGACGGGCACCTCAATCATCTCGCTCCACCATTGGAAGAGTTCGGCTTCGGCCGCCACTTGATCTGCCACTGGGCGTACGGGGCCAAAGGCCACGTAGTCGGCACCAGCCTCACCTGCGCTCATGCCATCATGGCGTGACGTGCCGCAAAAGCTGCCAACGATAGCGTCAGGCCCGAGGGCCTTACGGGCGTCGCGCACGGATTTTCCCGCATCGCTCAGATGCACGCCGTCAAGGCCCAGACGTTCGGCCAAGCCCGCATGATCGTTGACCACGATTGCGACATCCCGTGCATGGGCCACCTCGCGGCAGACATCGCCCGCACGCGCAATCCGGTCTTCATCAAGGGTGGCCAGGGCGAGGCGGATGCATGCAACCTCGTGGGCGTCGAGGACGGTGGCCAAGAGATCGGGAAACTGCGACAGCTCGATCACGGGTGGCGTCAGAAGGTAGAGTTGCGGCTGCTCGGGGGCACTCATTCGGGTCGTCCTTTTGCTTTGGCGGCAGGAGTAGCGGAAGTGGCGGGGAAAGAAAACTTTTATGCCTCCGACGGGCATATTTTCAAAACAATGAAGTTTGAGTATTTTTGGAACCGATGAAGATGTTGTGGGGCAAGCGGCGCTGGGATAAAGGCCGGGCATGACACCTACCTTTGTACTGACGCGGCCCCAGATGGGCGAGAATATCGGGGCAGCGGCGCGCGCGATGCTGAATTTTGGCGTGGACCGGATGCGTATCATTGATCCGCGAGACGGCTGGCCAAACCCGGCGGCGGTGGCTTTGGCCAGCGGGGCGGGGCGCGTGCTGGATGGCGCAACAGTACACGCCGATGTGGCGGATGCCCTGGCCGATTGCACGTTTGTCTATGCGACCACCGCGCGGCAGCGTGATCTGACCAAACCCGTGCAGAGCCCGGAGGCGGCCATGCGTGACGCGGCCAAGCGGATTGCGGCGGGGGGGCATGTGGCTGTGATGTTCGGGCCGGAACGGGCGGGTCTGGAAAATGATGATATTTCCCAGGCCAATGCGCTCATTTCCGTACCGGTGAACCCTGAATTTCCGTCACTCAACTTGGCGCAATGCGTTTTGTTGGTGGGATATGAGTGGATGCGCGCTGCGGGCGATGTGGTTCACGAGACGGTCGAGATGGCGGGCACCGAGTGGGCCACGGGGCAGGAGGTCGACCATTTGGCGCGCCATTTCGAAGAACGTCTGGACGACGCTGGTTTCTTTTATCCCGAACACAAATCCGACAGCATGCGCCTGAACCTGCGCAATATGTGGAGCCGGATGCCGCTCACCCGCGCGGATGTGCAGACCTTGCATGGAATGCTGCGTCAGATGGTCCGCTGGGCCAATCGCGGCTGATGCTGGACCTCGGGCGCGCGCGGACCTAGGTTGCGCGACAAGCAAGAGCAAGAGGCTGGCATGGCAAAGAACCGCAGCATATTCGAAGAGGTGGGCACCACCGAAAAGCAAACCGTGCAGACCGGTGTCATTGATCAGGGGCGCGGCGGCGCGCGTCTGGCCATCCGGCTCTGGCTGATGATCCTGTTTGCGTTGGTTGTGGTGATGATCGCGGTGGGTGGTCTGACCCGTCTGACCGATAGCGGGTTGTCGATCACAGAATGGCGGCCCTTTACCGGCGCGATCCCTCCGCTGAACGCGGCAGACTGGGAAAGCGAGTTTGCCAAATATCAGGCGATTGACGAGTTCATGATCCAGAACAAGTGGATGGAACTTTCTGATTTCAAAGTGATTTACTGGTGGGAATGGGGGCATCGGCAGCTGGGTCGGGTCATTGGCCTTGTCTGGGCGATCGGGTTCGTCTGGTTCCTGATCCGCCGTCAAATCCCCGTGGGCTGGACGCCGAGGCTGTTGGGTCTTGGTGCATTGGGGGGCCTACAAGGCGCCATCGGTTGGTGGATGGTGTCCAGCGGGGTCACTGCTGGCGAGGGCGTCCTTGATGTGGCGAGCTATCGGTTGGCCACCCATTTGGGGCTGGCCTTTGTCATACTCGGCTTTATCGCGTGGTATGTGCTGCTTTTGGGGCGGCCTGAACGGGACCTGATGCAGGCGCGGCGCAGCAAAGAGGGCAGGCTTTTTGGGCTCTCGACGGGCCTCATGCACGTTGCCTTCCTGCAAATCCTGATCGGGGCCTTGGTGGCGGGTATCGACGCCGGTCGCAGCTATACCGATTGGCCCTTGATGGGCGGTCAGGTCTTTCCGCCCTCGGCCTTCATTTTTGAACCGCTGTGGCGCAATTTCTTTGAAAGCCCCGGGCTGGTACAATTCATCCACCGGGTCACCGGCTATCTGCTCTTTGCCTTCGCCATTGTGGTCTGGCTGCGCGGGCGCAAATCGGCCCACGCCAAGACGCGATTTGCCTTCAATGCGGTGCTGGCGGCCATGAGTTTGCAAATCGTGCTGGGTATCATCACAGTCCTATACGGCGCGCCCTGGCACATTGCCATTGCCCACCAATTCCTTGCCGTTGTGCTGTGGAGCCTGATTTTGCGCGCCCGCTTTTTTGCGGCCTATCCGATTGCAACGTCGATCCGGGGGACGACCTGATGAGCGCTTTTGATGACCTTATGGCCTATGAACATGACACACAGGCGCTGAGCCAGATTGCGGGCCGGTTGGGCTGGGATCAGGAGACGATGATGCCGCGTGGCGCTGCCGCCCAACGGGGCGAAGAGATGGCGGCCATGGAATCGGTGCTGCATGCGCGACGGACCAGCCCACGTGTCGGCGACTGGCTGGCCAAAGTGGATGCGGACAGCCTTGACGCGGTTGGGCAGGCGCATCTGCGCGAGATCCGGCGCAGTTATGAGAGGGCGTCGAAAATTCCGGCGGACCTCGCCAAAGCGCTGGCGCGCGTCACCTCGACCGCGCAGGGCAAATGGGCCGAGGCGCGGGCAGACAATGATTTTGCGACCTTTGCCCCAGTGTTGAGCGAGGTCGTCAGCCTCAAACGCGAGGAAGGCGCCGCACTTGCGGGGGGCGGCGACATTTATGACGCCATGTTGGAGGATTATGAGCCAGGCACGACGGGTGCCGAGCTCGAGGCGATGTTCGGCGCGATGCGGCCCGAACTGGTTGAGTTGCGTGCCGCAATCCTCGACCGGCCCAAGCCCGCGGGTCTGAGTGGTCAATTCGCAGAAGATATCCAACTGGCTCTCAGCCAAAAGTTGGCGCTGGCCTTTGGCTATGACACCGATCATGGACGGATCGACAAGGCGGTGCATCCGTTTTCCAGCGGATCGGGCCAGGATGTGCGGATCACGACTCGCACAAACCCGACCGACCCGTTCAACTGTTTTTACTCGACCATCCATGAGGTGGGACACGCCTGCTATGAACAAAATATTGATGCAGCCTTTCTGCTGACGCCCTTGGGGCAGGGCGTATCGATGGGCGTGCACGAGAGCCAGAGCCGGATTTACGAGAACCAGTTGGGGCGAGGACGCGCCTTTACCGGGTGGCTTTATGGGCAGATGCGCGACGCCTTTGGCGATATAGGTGTGACTGGCGAGGACGCGTTTTATGCTGCTGTGAACCGGGTGTCAGATGGCTATATCCGCACGGAAGCGGACGAGGTTCAGTACAATCTGCATGTTCTGCTCCGCTTTGATCTGGAACGCGCCCTCATGGAAGGTGATCTGGCAATTGGCGATCTGGAAGCGGCCTGGAACGACCGGTTTGAGACGGATTTCGGCTATGCCGTCGATAAGGCGTCAAATGGGGTCTTGCAGGATGTGCATTGGTCCGTGGGCCTGTTTGGGTATTTCCCGACCTATTCGCTGGGCAACGTCTATGCGGGCTGTTTGAACGCGGCTTTGCGCGCGGCTTTGCCTGATCTGGATGCCGATCTCGCGCGCGGGGACACGAGCGCGGCAACAGCATGGTTGCGCGAGAATGTGCAGCGCCATGGGGGGCTTTATGCGCCGCGCGAATTGATTGCAAAGGCCAGCGGGATGGAGCCGTCGGAAACACCGCTTTTGACCTATCTGCGCGAGAAATTCAGCGGGATTTACAGCCTGTAACCCAACGGAGCGTCCCCATTCGGGGACGCACGACATTTTTTGTTTGTGGATGGCCGGGGTTTGGCATGCAGTTTGGAGCGTGCCGCCTGGGATGTCGTCCCCTCCGGGGGGCAGTATTTAGGGAACAATGAAGAGATTACCCTTCGTCTTCCTCGTCTCCCTGGTCTGCAATCCAAGCGACACTCACGACCTCTTCGTTTTTTCCGGTATTGAAAACTTTGACGCCGCCTGCACTGCGCGAGCGGAAGCTGATACCGTCCACGGGCACGCGGATTGACTGGCCCTTGGATGTGGCAAGCATGATCTGGTCGTCCATTTCCACCGGGAAAGAGGCGATGATGTTGCCGGTCTGCATCCGCTTGTCCCAGGCCGTGACACCCATGCCGCCGCGTCCACGCAACGGATAATCGTGCGAGGAGGTTAATTTGCCAGCCCCTCCTGCCGTGATCGTCAAGATCAGGTTTTCGGCAGCAGACATTTCGGCATAGCGGTCCTGTGGCAGTGGCATATCCGCGTTGCCTTCGTCCTCGTCCGGCGCGGCGTCGGGATCGTCGGCAAGACCCGCCATGGCGCGGCGCATCTTGAGGTAGGCGGCCCGTTCGTCCGATGTGGCGTCAAAGTGCCGGATCACTGACATGGACACCACGCGGTTGTCCCCCGACAGTTTGATCCCGCGCACACCGGTGGAGTTGCGCGAGTTGAACACCCGCACATCATCGGCCCGAAAGCGGATCGCCCGCCCGGAATTGGTGACGAGCATCACGTCATCATCATTGGCGGCAATGCGGGCGTTGATCAGTTTCCAACCCTCGCTGTCACCTTCGAATTTCATCGCGATTTTACCGTTGGCTTTCACATTGGTGAAATCCGACAATTTGTTGCGTCGCACTGTGCCCCGATCGGTGGCAAAGACCACTTGCAGGTCGTCCCAGTCCTTTTCGTCGCGGTCCACGGGCATGATTGCCGCAATACTGACCCCAGGCGGTATCGGCAGGATGTTCACGATGGCCTTGCCCTTGGACGTCCGTCCCCCTTGCGGCAGACGCCAGGTCTTGAGCTTGTAGACCATGCCATCGGTGGTGAAGAACAAAAGCTGCGTGTGCGTGTTGGCAACAAAGAGGGTCGTGATCACGTCCTCTTCTTTGGTCTGCATGCCGCTCACACCCTTGCCACCGCGCTTTTGGCTGCGGAAATCGGCCAGCGGCGTGCGTTTGATATAGCCGCCCGAGGTTACGGTCACGACCATGTCCTCGCGTTCGATCAGGTCCTCGTCTTCCATATCGCCCGACCAGTCGACAATTTCAGTGCGGCGGGGGACGGCAAAAAGTTCCTTGGTTTCCGCCAACTCGTTGGCGATGATGCCCATGATCCGCTCGCGTGAGCCGAGGATTTCGAGATATTCCTTGATCTTGGCTGCCAGTTCTTCGAGCTCGTCGGTGACTTCTTTGACGCCAATCTGAGTCAAACGTTGCAGGCGCAGTTCAAGTATCGCCCGTGCTTGAGTTTCGCTGAGGTTATAGGTGCCGTCATCGTTGGCCGTGTGGGTCGGGTCGTCAATCAGCGCGATATATTGCAGGATGTCGCGGGCAGGCCAGCGGCGGGTCATCAGTTTGGTGCGTGCCTCGGCGGCGTCGGCGGACTGGCGGATGGTCGCAACAACTTCGTCGATATTGGTGACGGCGACGGCCAGGCCACACAGAACGTGGCTGCGCTCACGCGCTTTGCGCAACTCGTAGGCGGTACGCCGGGCCACGACGTCTTCGCGAAAGTCGATGAACGATGTCAGGAAGCGGCGCAGTGTTAGCTGCTCTGGGCGACCGCCATTCAGCGCCAGCATGTTGCACCCAAAAGAGGTTTGCATGGGTGTGAAGCGGAAGAGTTGGTTCAGCACGACCTCTGCCGTGGCGTCTCGCTTGAGTTCCACGACAACCCGCACGCCGTTACGGTCGGATTCGTCCTGAACGTGCGCGATACCTTCGATCTTTTTGTCGCGCGCGGCCTCTGCAATGCGCTCGATCATGGTAGCCTTGTTTACTTGATAAGGAATCTCATCAATAACAATGGCATAGCGGTCTTTCCTCAACTCCTCCACCCGCGTCTTGGAGCGGACGATGACTGAACCGCGACCCTCAAGGTAGGCTTTGCGCGCGCCGGACCGGCCCAGCATGATACCGCCAGTCGGGAAATCGGGTCCGGGCACATAGTCGATCAATTGTTCAGAGCTCAGATCCGGCTCTTCTATCAGGGCGAGGCAGGCATCGACGACTTCGCCCAGGTTGTGGGGCGGGATATTTGTGGCCATACCGACCGCAATGCCACCAGCGCCGTTGACCAGCATATTGGGAAAGCGGGCGGGCAGGACGGTGGGTTCGCGGTCTTTGCCATCGTAATTGTCTTGGAAATCAACGGTTTCCTTGTCGATATCAGCCAATAAAAAGGCCGCGGGCTTGTCCATCCGAACTTCGGTATAGCGCATTGCAGCGGCGTTATCCCCGTCCATCGACCCAAAGTTGCCCTGACCATCCAGCAAAGGCAGAGACATCGAAAAGTCCTGTGCCATGCGCACAAGCGCATCATAGATCGCGCTGTCGCCATGCGGGTGGTACTTACCCATCACATCACCCACTGGACGGGCGGATTTGCGGTAGGATTTGTCGTGGCTGTTGCCGGTCTCGTGCATTGCGTAAAGGATGCGCCGGTGGACGGGTTTCAGGCCGTCACGCAGGTCAGGAATGGCGCGGCTGACGATGACGGACATCGCATAGTCCAGATAGGACGTGCGCATTTCATGCTCGATCGAGACGGTAGGGCCCTCATAGGCAGGACGCTCGGGCGGCATTTCATCATCGTTTTCAGGGGTTTGCGGCGTATCGTTCATTCAGCGGACCTGATTTTTCTTGTTCTATATCTAGGGTGAAACAGCTAACAAAAAACGAGATGTAGCGCAACGACAACTTGGATATAAGCGACGCAAGGGCGGATTCTTTGGGATACCGTTTTGCCGCACACGCATTCAGATGCGCGTCGTGCGTTCTGAGGGAAGGAATAAGATGGCAAAGCTAGTGGAAGCGCTGGAAAAGGCGATCGTGAAGCTGCGGCGCAAGCGCGTGTCGCGCAGGCTGTTTGAGCGCAATGGCGGAGAAGTGCGGTATGGGCCCTTCAAGGGCCTCAAGTTGAGCACTGGCGCGCATACATCTGCAGGCAATCTGGGAGCCAAAACCTGTGGCCTCTACGAAGATGGCGTGATTGCCGAGATTATGTCCATGGGCCCTTATCAGGATGTGGTGAATTTCGGTGCGGGCGATGGGTATTTTTCACTCGGCGTTCTGGTTGCGGGCGTGGCTGAGCGGTCGATTTGTTTCGAACTGAATGCGACGGGCCGCGAGGTTGTGGAGCGCAATGCAAAGATTAATGGCCTGAGCGATCGAGTGCTGATCTTCGGTGCGGCTGATGATGAAACCGGCCCAACTCTGGCTGGCGTGGGCTTCGACCCGTCCCGCGCGCTTGTGCTGTGCGACATAGATGGCGGTGAGTTTCCGGTTCTGACGGAGAAGCTTCTGAGCGATCTGCAAGGCGCAATATTGATTGTGGAGTTGCACGACAAACTAATTGCGGGCGGGGAGAGCCTGCGCGAAGAGTTGATCAATCGGCTGCCCGATGGCGCTCAGCACCGCATTCTCAAGTCTGCGCCACCTGATTGGCGTGACATTCCCGAGATCGAAGAGATGACCGATTACGACCGCGCGCTGGCGTCCACAGATGGCCGAAAGTTGTTGGGTGAATGGTTAATCGTAACATATGAAGACCCCGGTGTTTAACGTCGGCCGTGTCATTTTGTCTGCTATGGTGGGCAGTCAGGCGGAACAGCTGGCCCCGCCCAGCACGCAGAACTTGGCGCAGTGTGGGTGATTGAGCGCAACATCTCGCTCTGCCTCCGCCAAGGTCGTGCCCATTTCAAATTGCGGATCATAAGGCAACAAGGTGCAAGCCAGCACGGCTGGTGATGCAGTTCCTTTGCGCTTTACCACCATCCGCGATGACGCGCACATGACCGCATCAGGATGTTTGTTCAAGATCGACCAGCAAGCCGTTGTAATTTCTGGAACTTCCACCCCTGCATCCATTTCTGGGAACAGAACAGTGCTTCCGGGATGCATGGGATCAATATCCCACCCATGGGTTGCGTAAAGCGCGCCATATCCGGCACGCGCTTCGTTTTCGCTCTCTGCCATTTCGATGCGGCCTGCCACTGCAAGCTTCGCCCCGATGGACGCAAGCCAATTGATACCGCGTAGCGTCTTGTCAAAAGCACCCACTCCGCGTTCCGCGTCATGAATATGCGGTTTGTAGTGATCGACGCTAATCCTCAGCGTCAGCTTTTCGCCATATCGGGCCACCAAATCGGCCAGCCCATTTTTAACCGACGGGCGCATCATCGGCGCCATTGCGTTGGTTAGGATCAAAACGTCATAGCCGCGCGCCAAGGCGAGTTCGGCCATCGCGTTCATCTGCGGATTCATGAACGGCTCGCCGCCCGTAAAGGCAATCTCGCGCACGCCCCAATTACGGGCCTCAAGTTCGTCCAGATAGGGGCGGACATCCTCAACGCCGATATAGACCAGCGCGTCATTGGTCGGCGAGCTTTCGATATAGCAGTTGGTGCAGGTGATGTTGCACAGCGTGCCGGTGTTGAACCACAGCGTTTCGGGGTTGGTCAGCGACACTTTCGCCCGTGGCTCGCCCTTGGCCGTGATTTCGGGGTCTTTGAACTTGCCCAGATTGGCGAGGTCGAGGTCTTTCATGGGGCCGTCCATCGTTGTTGTCCCGTGTTTGCCACAGGTAATGGGCGGATGCAAAAGAGGAAACCCGTTCGTGACGGCCTGACAGGTTTGTGATATTGCGCCGCTGCGTTGGCATTTGTGCGCCCGGGGGTGCTGCAATGCTGCACCTGCACAGTCGCTGTTGTATGCTGGTGTCGATCTGCTAATGTTTGCGCAAACATTTTTTGGCAAGGAGCAGGCCCATGGTGTCGCGCGTCATACCTGTAGAGAACTTCGACCTGGTGATTTTCGGCGGCACGGGCGACCTGGCCCGGCGCAAGATTTTGCCCGGCCTTTTCCGCCGCTTTTGCGCAGGCCAGATGCCGCCAGAGGCGCGTGTCATCGGTGCTGCACGGGCTGACATGGACAGTGCGGGATACCGTGATTTCGTGGCTGAGGCCGTGCGCGAGTTTGGTGGCGATCGAGCCTTTGAAGATGGGACGCTGGCAGGTTTCCTTGAGCGGATGCACTATGTGCCCATTGATGCGCGCGGCGAAAACGGCTGGCGTGAACTGGTCGCCTTGATCCGTCCCGATGTCGTCCATGCATTCTATTTCTCTGTGGCACCGGGACTTTTTGGTGATTTGGCCGAGCGGCTGAATGTTCACGGGCTGACCAATGATGCCAGTCGGATTGTGGTCGAAAAACCCTTTGGCCGCGATCTGGAAACGGCTCGCGCCCTGAACCGTGATCTGGCGGCCTATTTCGACGAAAGCCAGATTTACCGCATTGACCACTACCTAGGCAAAGAGACTGTGCAAAACCTGATGGCGGTGCGCTTTGGCAACATGCTGTTTGAACCGCTGTGGAACAGCCAATATGTCGACCACATCCAGATTACAGTAGCTGAGACCGTCGGTGTGGGCGGGCGCGGTGAGTATTATGACAAGTCCGGCGCAATGCGCGACATGGTGCAGAATCACCTGATGCAGCTATTGTGCCTCATCGCGATGGAGCCGCCTTCGAAGTTTGACCCAGATGCGGTGCGCGACGAAAAGCTCAAGGTGATCCGTGCCCTTGATCCAATGGACCCGCATCACATCGTGCGCGGCCAATATGATGCGGGCGACGACGGCCCAGATTATCGTACTGCCGTCGGTGATCCGCGCTCGCGCACCGAAAGCTATATCGCGATGAAAGTTGGCGTGTCGAACTGGCGGTGGGCGGGCACGCCATTTTACCTGCGCACCGGCAAACGCCTCAAGGCGCGCAGCAGTGAGATCACCGTTGTCTTCAAAGCCCTCAATCACTCCATCTTTGGCGAGCAAGAGGACCACCGCAATGTGCTGTCGATCCGGTTGCAGCCGAACGAGGGGATCACACTGGGCGTGACAATCAAAGAGCCTGGTCCGGGGGGGATGCGCCTGATTGACGTACCCTTGGACATGTCCTTTGCCGATGCCATTGGTGAAAATGGAGACCAGACAGATGCCTATGAACGCCTGATCATGGATGTGATCCGCGGCAACCAGACCTTGTTCATGCGTGGTGACGAGGTTGAGGCGGCCTGGGCCTGGACCGATCCGATCATCCAGGGTTGGGAAGCACGCGGCGACGTGCCAAAAGTCTATGAAAGCGGCAGCGAGGGCCCGGTGGATGCGGTGCAGCTTCTGGCCCGCGACACACGCGTCTGGCGAAAGGTAGCCCCATGACACTGACCGAATATGCAGACCGCGAGATGCTGGCCATTGATCTGGCCAACGTACTCGCCGGGGACCTTAAAAATTGCCTTCTGGTGCATCCCTGGGCGTCTTTTGTCGTGCCGGGCGGCACAACGCCTGGCCCCATATTCGATGGTCTGTGCGCCGCTGATCTAGAGTGGGACCGGGTCCATGTGATGCTGAGTGACGAACGCTGGGTGCCCGAAGATCATGAAAGGTCCAATGCCGGCTTGCTCAAAGAGCGGCTGTTCGTGAACCGGGCTGCATCCGCACGATTTGTTCCGTTTCATATGGAAGGCGAGACGCCCGAAACGGCAGCGCCCTTGTTGTCGGCCAAGCTGGCTGATGAAATGCCCATTTCGCTCTTGCTGTTGGGCATGGGGGCCGACATGCACACCGCTTCGCTGTTTCCGGGTGCGACGGATCTGGCGGCAATGCTGGCCGATGATGCGCCTTTGGTTGTGCCGGTATCCGTGGCAGGGCAGGAGCCTCGGATTTCGTTCAGCGGCCCGGCGCTTGCCGGGGCAATGGCCAAACATCTGGTGATTTTTGGACAGGAAAAACGCGAGGCCCTTGAGCGGGCCCGCACGCTCGATCCCCAAGAGGCGCCTATCGCGGCGGTCCTCGACGGAATGACAGTACACTGGGCGGAGTAAGATCGATGTGGAACGACTTGAAGGCGCTGCACAGCGCAACACAGGATCGCGCGATACTGGATCTGTTTGACGATACGCGTGCCTATGATTTCGCGGTCGAGACGCAGCATATGCGCTTCGACTATGCCAAGACAAATATCGATGCAGACACGCGTGCGGCCCTTTTGGCCCTGGCGGACACCGCAGGTGTTACCGCGCGCCGCGACGCCATGTTTGCCGGTGCCGAGATCAATGAAACCGAAGGGCGGGCGGTCTTGCACACGGCACTGCGCAACCTTGATGGCGGTCCCGTCATGGTCGATGGCCAGGACGTGATGCCCCCGCTTCTGGAAACGCTTGACCGGATGGCGACCTATGCAGATGAGGTGCGCGGCAGCGACATCACGGATGTCATCAATATCGGTATCGGCGGGTCCGACCTGGGTCCGGCCATGGCCGTCCAAGCGCTGTCACCCTATCACGACGGCCCGCGCGTGCATTTTGTGTCCAATGTGGACGGGGCGCACATCGCCGACGTTCTGCGCGGACTGAATGCCAAAACGACACTTGTGATCGTCGCCTCAAAAACCTTTACCACGATCGAAACCATGACCAATGCCCGCACAGCACGGGCCTGGATGATGGATCATGGCGGGGACGCAGGTGCACAGTTTGCGGCGCTCTCGACGAGCCTGGAAAAGACCGCCGATTTTGGCATTCCAGAAAGCCGTGTGTTCGGCTTCGAGGATTGGGTTGGCGGGCGATATTCGATGTGGGGGCCCATTGGTCTGAGCCTGATGATTGCCATCGGCCCGGATGCCTTCCGCGCCTTTTTGCGTGGCGGTCAGGATATGGATCGCCATTTCAGCATCGCTGAAGGGGCCGAGAATATGCCGCTGATGCTGGCGCTTGTGGGCATGTGGCACCGGCAGGTTTGCGGCTATGCCACGCGCGCGGTGTTGCCTTATGATCAGCGCCTCGGCCAACTGCCTGCCTACTTGCAACAGCTTGAGATGGAATCAAATGGCAAATCGGTCGGTATGGATGGCTTGCCCCTGGACGTCGACAGTGGCCCGGTGGTCTGGGGCGCACCCGGCACCAATGGCCAGCACGCGTTTTACCAACTGATCCATCAGGGCACGTCCGTCATCCCCTGTGAATTCATGGTGGCGGCCGAAGGGCACGAGCCCGAACTGGCCCATCACCACACCCTGCTGATGGCCAATTGCCTGGCACAATCCGAAGCGTTGATGCGGGGCCGGTCGCTGGACGAGGCGCGCGCCAAGGTGGCGGGACAGTTTGATGGCGACGAGTTGGAGCGCCAGGCGGCGCACCGCGTCTTTGCAGGCAATCGCCCGTCGACCACGCTGGTCTATCCCAAGCTTGATCCTTTTACACTGGGCCAGATCATTGCGCTTTATGAACATCGGGTTTTTGTCGAAGGCGTGATCCTGGGCATCAATTCCTACGATCAATGGGGCGTCGAGTTGGGCAAGGAGTTGGCCACGGCCTTGCAGCCGATCATCGAAGGCACGGCCCCGGCAGAGGGTAAGGACGGGTCGACACAGAGCCTTGTCGCCTATCTGCACCGGCATCGCGGGTAGGGTTTTTGGGAAATGAACGCTTTTCGGCGCACGTGATGTTTTGCATCCGCCTCCGGCAGCTGCGTTTTTGCCCATGGCGGGGATATTCTGGGGGCCAAAAGAACGGATCGGGGCGGTTCACTCAGGTCTGGTTGCACCGTCGCGGATCAGCTTGTTTTTGATCTCAGTTGGGATCGACTTGCGCGTATGGCCGTCCTGTTCCAGCAATACCATTATACAGGTAAAGCTGGCGCGCAGTGTGCCGCCTGACCAGATGTCCTGATGCAGGGTCATGGACGTTGTGCGGAATGCGGTGCATGTGCAGGTGGTTATATAAACCTCGCCTCGCACCATTTCAGCGTGATAGCGCACCTCGCCTGAGCGGATCACGATCCTGGGGCTATTGGGATCACCGATGATCCCGATCCCATAGCGTTCAATGAATGCAATCCGCAGCCGTTCGAACCAGACGAAATAGACCACGTTGTTCACATGGTTCAGCGCGTCCAGTTCGTCATGATGCACTTGGCCAGCCATCGCAACAGGCGCCGCTTTCGGCAATCCAGCGGCCTGTTGCTGGGCGGCGGTCAGGTCAGTGTGCAATGGCAACGTCATGGAATGATGGCTATGCCGCGCGGCTTTGGCTTGCAAGCCTTGCCGTGCCCGGTCAAATTGATCAGCAAGGGAGGACATGGGGCCGGTGCCATCGCGTATGAGCCATAAAACCATGCCTCACAGACCAGCGCGAGGAGGGGCCCCATGTTTGGCCAAATGATGAATTTCCCCCTGACCATCGGGTCATTGGTGGATCACGCCGCCCGATTTCATTCCGAGACCGAGATCGTGTCGGTCAATACAGCGGGTGGTGTCGAGATGGCCAGTTGGGGATCGGTCGGCGCAAATGCTCACCGACTAGGCGATGCGCTGACCAAGCTGGGCCTTGCACCTCAGGCCCGCTGTGCGACCATTGCATGGAACAATCGGCGCCATCTTGAGATCTATTTCGGCGTCTCGGGCGCTGGTTTCGTCTGCCACACGATCAACCCGCGCCTGTTTCCCGAACAGCTGGTCTATATCATCAACCACGCTCAGGATGAGGTGCTGTTTATCGACCGCACATTCATCCCGCTGGTCAAAGCGATCCGGGACAAGCTGCCGGGGCTGAAGCATATCGTGCTGATGGAAGGGCGGGATGAGGCAGCTGCCGCCGAGATTGAGGGGCTGGAATTCTACGACGAACTGATTGCCACGGGCTCGCCGGACACTGCTTGGCCTGATTTTGACGAAAACACAGCCTCGTCGCTCTGCTATACATCAGGCACCACGGGCAATCCCAAGGGTGTGCTGTATTCGCACCGCTCGACTGTGCTGCACTCTTTTGCCTCGAACAGTCCAGATTGCATCGGGTTCTCGGCCCGTGACGTGGTTTTGCCTGTCGTACCCATGTTTCATGTGAACGCCTGGGGCACGCCCTATGCCTGCGCTATGGTCGGCGCGCGGATGGTAATGCCGGGGCCGGGGCTGGATGGCCCGTCGCTGGTCGATCTGATCGACACCTACAAGGTTAATGTTGCACTGGGTGTGCCAACGATCTGGCTGGGGCTTTTGGGGGCAGCCGAGGCAAAAGGTTCGCAACTGGAAAGCCTCAAGCGTACCGTTGTGGGCGGCTCTGCGTGCCCACCATCAATGATTACCACTTTCCGCGACAAATATGAGGTGGAGTTGATCCATGCCTGGGGCATGACCGAAATGTCACCGCTGGGATCCACAAACCAACCGCTCGCCAAACACAGTGACCTTCCGCTCGAAGACCAATATGCGCTGCGCGAGAACCAGGGGCGGCCGCCATGGGGCGTAGACCTCAAGATCGTGGATGCGGACGGGGTTGAGCTGCCCCGTGACGGCGTGGCCCAGGGTGATCTGATGGTGCGCGGGCACTGGATCCTCGACAGCTACTTCCTGTCCTCGCGCGAGGAAACGCTGACCGATGACTGGTTCCATACGGGCGATGTGGCCACGTTGGATGCGGACGGGTTCTTGTCGATCAAGGACCGCTCCAAGGATATCATCAAATCGGGGGGCGAATGGATTTCGTCCGTGGACCTTGAGAATATTGCTATTGCTCACCCCGCCTTGGCCGATGCCGCAGTGATCGGCGCACGCCACGTGAAATGGGACGAACGGCCCGTTCTGGTCGCAGTGGCAGCCGAAGGGCAATCGCCTTCTGAAACGGAAGTCCTGTCAATTTTTGAGGGTAAGATTGCAAGTTGGCAGGTGCCGGACCGGGTCGTCTTTACCGACGTATTGCCACGGAACGCGACCGGAAAGGTACTCAAGCGGAACCTGCGAGAGGAATTTGGCGAAGTCCTGATCGACCCGTAAACTGGTACGTTGGTTGGCACAAAACTATTGCGAAAATTCTGACTTTGCTTGACGTTGGAGCCTCCAAGGTCATCCAATTTGTCGATATTCGTTTAAGGAATTTATTATGCGTTTTGTGCCCTCTACACCCAATGGAAGCCTTTTGCTGAGCGCTCTGGAAGAGACGAGCGACAGCCACGACACCGCCTTGGCCCAGGACATTCTGGCCAAAGCGGCAGAGGTAATTGAGGCGCGCGAGGCGGGCAAGACGCCCGATCAACCCACGACCGAACATCAAATCGTGCAGGTTTTGGCGGAGTGGACGGATGCCCACTTGGCCGATGATCCCCAAAAGGCCTCCGTTCATCAGGCCGAACTGGAAGCGAAGAGCGGGGTGCATCCCTTTGCCTTTGCAAAGGCGCAAGACCTTCTGAGGCGTCGTGGCCATGACCGCCCGCCCTATGACGGGACGTATTACCGCCCATGGGATCCGAATGATGCCAGCCAAAAGGACTTTGGCAAGGTCAAGCACCACCTGAAAAACGATGCTAAAATCGGGTTCTACGGCGATTGGGGGACGGGTGGCGAAGACGCGTGGCACTTGTTCTACGAGATGATGAAACACAAGCCGGATGTGCTGCTGCATCTGGGCGATATTTATAACACCGGCAATCATTACGACATCAAGCACAAGTTTCTGGAGCCCATGGACGAGGTGTGCCGCCATCTTGGGGTGTCGCGCCCGCCGGTCCTGACGATCCCGGGCAATCACGAGTATTTCACAAAAGCCAAATCCTATTTCCACATGCTGGATACGCTCAATAGCGCGCATGGTTCAGAATGGCTGCAAGAGGCCAGTTTCTTTTGTCTGCGTACGGCTGATCACAAATGGCAATTCATCGGGTCTGACACCGGTTTGCAAAGCTACACCAAGCGGCATGGCCATGGGGCAGGGGCGGGCAAGACTGTGCCCGGCTTTGAAGACAGCGAACTGGAATGGCACCGAAAGCGTATTTCCGAATTTCCGGGGCGCACTGTTTTCCTGTCGCATCATCAGGTCGTGTCGCCCGATTTCTCAATGTATTCAGGCCCTGCGTCCGGCGCGAGCGGCAATTACACGTATTGGAACCCAAATCTGGTCGAGGCGTTCGCCTGCCATATGCCCAGTGGTTCCGCAAACCCGAACAAGACCTACCTGGAGGCGATTGATCTGTGGCTATGGGGCCACGACCACTGGTTCGTGCCCTTTGTTGACAACGTCACGGTGCCAACCTTTGGGCAAACACCAGCGGGCGCGAAACTGCGGCGCGGCAGGCTCTTGGGGGGCAGTGCCCGCGAAACCAAGGCCACGCGAACCGTGGCCCCAGCTTTTGCAGGTCTCGTGGCCAAGGATGACAAAGGTGATCCGGCCCTGCCGTACTACACGCCGGACAACACGCCGAAAAATCAACTCTATAACGCGATCTGCAACCACACCTATGGCATTCTCGACCTAAGTACCGGGCTGCTGAACCACTATCAGACACCCGCGTGGTACGACGGCACAAAGCAACCGCCGCAAACGCGCACGCTCAAGAACCCGATTTTGACGGACAAATTTTGAAACCCTGGGCGCGCGAACACGTGGCCTGACAGGCCACGCCTGAGTTTTACCGGCTCAACAGCCCATAGATTTCATCCTTGAGCGCCATCCGCTTTTTGCGCATCTCGCTCAGGTGGTCATCTGAGGTTGGTTCGACATCCGTTTCCGCCCGGTGCACGTCGCGGTTGATGTCGTGATAGGCGTCAGCCAGCCGCGCGAAATGCGCATCGCTCTGGCGCAAGGCGCTGATCTGTTCGGCATATTCGGGGAAATCACTGGCAAGTTCGTGGGGGGTGTGGCTCATTTCTGGGCTCCTTTAGGTGTTAGCTGCGGCGCGCCTTGGGATGCAAAGACGTGGCGAGGATATGGTCTGCCGAATGGACCACATGATCGGCCTGATGGACGATTTTCGGATCGGGAGGCGTGGCAACCTTCAGATCCTTGTCCGGGTAGTCCAGGGTCGACAAAAAGTGCCGCATACAGTTCAGGCGCGCGCGTTTCTTGTCATCTGACCGGATCACCGTCCAGGGCGCGTCCGCGGTGTTGGTGTAGAAAAACATCGCCTCTTTGGCCTCGGTATAGTCATCCCATTTGTCGAGGCTTGCGCGGTCGATGGGCGACAACTTCCATTGCTTCAGCGGGTCGGTCTTGCGGGCCTCAAAGCGGCGCGATTGTTCGTCTTGGGTGACCGAGAACCAGTATTTGTAAAGGCGGATGCCACTGCGGACGAGCATCCGCTCGAATTCGGGGGTTTGGCGCATGAATTCAAGGTATTCGCCGGGTTCACAGAAATCCATGACACGTTCGACACCGGCCCGGTTGTACCATGACCGGTCATAAAGAACGATCTCGCCCGATGTCGGCAGGTGTTTGATATAGCGTTGGAAAAACCATTGGCCGCGCTCTTCTTCGCTGGGTTTGTTCAGGGCAACCACACGTGCCTCGCGCGGGTTCAGATGTTCGGTGAACCGCTTGATCGTGCCGCCTTTGCCCGCCGCATCGCGGCCCTCGAACAGCAGGACAAATTTCTGGTTTGTCTCGACGCCCCATTGCTGCGCCTTGAGCAACTCGACCTGCAAGGCGGCCTTGTCCCGCTCGTATTCCGCGCGACTGAGTTTGGTGGCATAGGGGTATTGACCCTGTTCAAATGCGAGGATCGCACCGGTGTTGGGGGCGGTTGGTGTTTCCGTCTTGGTCAGCATATGTCCTCCATCATGTTGAGGACAGTATCGCACAGGGCGGTGTCAGAGTGCCTTGACTTGCATCAAAAGCTGCGTGCCTTAGTCATCTGGATCAAGATAGTTTTGCCGCGCAGGGCCCCGGTATTTGACGGTCAGATGCGGATCAACCTCTGTCCCGTCCTTCATAAAGGGCAGCACACCCTTGCCGCTGGATGCCCCGCGCATGTTCTTGATGTCATCCTCAGAACGGGTGACCCGTTGCGACATGCGCAAGCCCCAGTCGTGCAGGTATGTGGTCAGGCGATCAATCTCGGCCTGATGATCGGTGCCCTTGGCCAGGTCCACCAACTCGTCCGGGTCGTTTTGCAGGTCAAACAGCATCGGCCGGAGGCCCGGCGCCGCGCAATACATCAGCTTGAACCGGCCGTCAAACACCATGAAGAGGCGGCAATCGCGCGGCTCCAGACCCAGCTTGACGGCCACCGGCTGCGCGGAAAAGTCGTATTCCGAAATCACGTAGTCTCGCCAATCGGGCGTCTCACCTGCAAGCCACGGCAACAGGCTGCGCCCTTCGACGATATGGTCGGGCACTGCGCCGCCCGCCGCCTCGATAAACGTTGCGGCCAGATCAATGGATTCGACCAAAGCGTCGCAGACGGTGTCACGGGTGGGATCGGCGCTGCCGCGCGGATCATAGATAATCATGGGCACTTTGACCGAGGGGTTGTGAAACAGGTTCTTTTCCCCAAGCCAGTGGTCCCCAAGGTAATCGCCGTGGTCTGAGGTCAGCACAATCATCGTGCTGTCCATCTGGCCGGTTCCTTCCAAGTGATCCAGTAGCCGCCCTAACTGATCATCGCATTGCTTGATCAGACCCATATAAGCGGGGATGACCTTTTGCCGAACCTCGTCATCCTGAAAGGCGCGACCCACCGGGCCACTCATGAACGAGTTGTAAACGGGGTGCGCATTTTCCCGCTCGCCTGCGTCGCGGATCGCGGGAGGCACATGATGCACCCCATACATCGACGCGTAGGGCGCTGGCACGATGTAAGGCCAATGCGGCTTGATATAGCTCAGATGCGCGCACCATGGCCCCTTGGCCTGATCAATGAACTTGATGGCCTCACCGGTCAGCCAGGGCGTTTCGCTGTCTTCCTCGCGGATGTTGGCAGGCAGGTCCGTGTTGTCGAACATCCAGCCCGACGCGATCTGGCCGTCCTTGATGCCGGCATTCGCATAGTCCGACCACGGGTTCGTCCCGTCATAGCCCTTGGACTTGAGGTATTCGTTGTAAGGGCTTCTTTTTTCGTCATAAAACCCATCAGGCCCCTCGGCCCAAAGACCGTCGTCCCTGATCCACGGATCAAAGCCGCATTCGGACTGTCGCACACCGATGATGCTGTCCGGCTCCAACCCCAGACGGGCCATGCCGGCCGCGTCCGCTTTCATATGGGTTTTGCCGATGAGGTGACAGGACATGCCGAGGCGGCGGAGGTGATCCCCCAGGGTCTGTTCGCCCACGCGCAGCGGAAAGCCGTTCCAATGCGCCCCGTGCGAAGAGGCATAGCGCCCAGTGTAGTAGCACATGCGTGACCCGCCACAGATCGGCGATTGCACATAGGCATTGGTAAAGCGCACACCCATCTGGGCCACGCGATCAAAATGCGGTGTGTGCAGATGCGGATGGCCCGTGCAGCTGAGGTAGTCAAACCGCAATTGGTCATACATCACAAAAAGAATGTTCAAAAGTCAGGCGTCCTCAAGGCTTTGCAGCCTGTCGCGGACTGCCATGACCGAAGAGTATGTCGAGACGGAATATGGCACAAGGAAGGTGAGCGCGCATTTGAGCCACGCAATGGCGTCCATGCCACCCATCATCATCCGGTCACCATGGTTGATCAGCGCAATCACGGTGCCCACGATCAAGGCGATGCGCAGTGCGCGCATCGTCACGCTGCGGTCGGTGGCGATCTGCCAAAAGGTGGGCGTTTGGGGCATGTTGAATTCCTTGTTGTCCCGTGATGTGCACCCTGGGCGGCGCGTCCGCAAGGCACATGTCACTGGGCGCACGCAGCCGTGACCGCATGTGTCAGCCAAGCATGATCCCATGTTGAGCGGCAAGGTTACGCGCCTCACCGCTGACGGGCCTGTGGGAAATAAAGGCGCTTGGATCACAAGCGGGCAACCCGAGGGCCGCGATCAGCGGGGCATCATATTGACCCGAAAGCAGCAGAATGCCCTCGCGCGCCAGATGATCCCTTGTACCGCGCCCGTTATCCGCTCTGATCCGGCGCATGAAATCGCGTTGCTGCGCCACTGCCTCGACCACGTCGCGGGTGATGGGAACACCTTGGATTTCGCGAAAAAGGGCCGCCATCCGCGCGTTGCCTGTCTTGCCCGCGAATATCCGTGTGGTCACGTCCGCAGGCACCGTCCGCCAGAAGTTGGGTGGATAGGGGTGGTCGCGCAAAAGCCAGAAGATGTTTGCGAATCCTTCGGCAGACACGGTTTTTTTGGCGTCCTTATTCTGACCGGCCGTCAGGTAGTCAGGTCGCGCCACGATCAACCCAAGGTAACATGTCGCCCGCACCTCATCCGCTGCCACCAGGATACACGGTGCATCCACCGCCTCGGTCGGGATCATCCAATTGCTGCCCATCGTGTTCTTGATGTCAACGTCATGGCCTTGGAGTCGCGTATCCAACCGCCCGCGCGGCAGGTTCAAAAGCGCGCGCAATTCAATCTCGACCCGCGTGCCGATATAGGTCTTTTCCGTCTTTTCAAGTTCATCATAGGATCGTCGCCCGGTCTTGGGCGTCATGATCACATCGTCAATGCATTGGCGCAGCATGGTCGCGAAATCGCGGGCAAGTGGGTCGGTGCCGCCCGCCCGCGCTGTGATATCATTGGCGAGACTGTTCAACAGCGGGTAATCGGGGTGCCCCGGCGTGACGATACTGTCCGGAACGCGCGCCTTCATCCGACGGCGCGCAACACCCGTTTGCGCAGAACCTTGCCGATCCGTGCGGACACGGCATGTGCCACGGGTGGGGGAAAGGCATTGCCGACCTGGCGGTAGGCATTGGTCTTGGCCCCGGTAAAGTGCCAGTCGTCGGGAAAGCCCTGAATGCGCGCGACCATCGGCACAGTCAGGCGCGGCATGCCGACATGATCGGCCTCTGGCGGTGTTGGCGCAACAGTGCGCCCTTCAACCCCTAACGTGGCCCAAGCCGCGCGGGCGCGCGTGGGGCCGAGGTCGGGACCGCCATGCTTTTTCGACCCGCCCACGATGGTCGGTGCAATCTCGTCTGCCTTATCGGCCCAGGCATCGGCACCGGGCCAGCCACCAGCCCCCATCAAATCACGCAGGGTTTCACCAACGGTCGGAGGATTATGCGGATGCGCCTCTGGCCAGTCGAAGTATTCGGACCGCGTTTGCTCAACCGCGACGATCACCACGCGCGGGCGCAGTTGCGGCACACCGTAATCCGACGCATTAAGCAGCCGCCAGTCGGTCTTGTAGCCCAGAGCATCCAACTGCGTCTTCAGCCGCTCGCGGTAGTCGTGGAAGACGGCGCCCAGAAAGCCGCGTACATTTTCGATCATCACAGCGCGCGGGCGGGCTGCATCAATGATGTCTATGGCGTCGTTGAACAGGTTCCGCTCGTCTTTTTCCCCGAGCTGTTTGCCCGCGATGGAAAAGGGCGGGCAGGGCAGGCCACCGGCCAGCAGGTCCATACCGCGATAGTCGGCGGCACGTTCCTTGAAAATGCGCAGGTCTTCTTCCAACACGTTCCATTGGGGGCGGTTGTGGCGCAGCGTGTTGCAGCAGTGTTTGTCGATCTCAACGAGGGCCGTATGCGCAAACCCGGCCTGTTCCAAGCCGAGGGCCTGACCGCCCGCGCCTGCGCAGAGTTCCACAGATGTCAGCATGTGCCCGCCCTCGTGTCCCGCCTTCAACGCCACTGCAGTCAAAGGATCAATGCCCAAACTGGTAGCGCGATTTACGTTCCTTGTCTGTTCTTACCGTTTGGGGGGCAGTGCGGCAAGCGCTATTGGTCTGTCGGAGTGTCCCATTTCCAGGCAATCGCGCCCAGGTAATTGCCACTGTCCACTGCGTTCACGGTGATCCGTTTTGGCCCATACCCATCCGCCTTGCGAAAGCGCCGATAATCACGCCGGTTCTTGGCTCGCCGGTGCAGCCCCGACAAGGTGATGACCATAAATGTGCCTTCGCCCCGCAGCGGAATTGTATCAACAGTCTGCCAACCGCTTCGCAGCGCGTCT
This sequence comes from uncultured Tateyamaria sp., assembly GCF_947503705.1. GTDB lineage: Bacteria > Pseudomonadota > Alphaproteobacteria > Rhodobacterales > Rhodobacteraceae > Tateyamaria. Next base: position 64,382 of record NZ_CANNES010000008.1, read on the forward strand.
TCGAGTACCAGATAAGGGTCGCGCCGGATCGGAACGGAGTGTTTCACGCGATTTGCCTTTTTGTTGGACGGTCACATTTTACCCCGCCACAATATATGTGCAACGCGTCACTTGGCAGCACGGGGCGTGCGAAACTGTGCCGGAGGCTGGAGCGGGTAACGAGAATCGAACTCGTAACTAAAGCTTGGGAAGCTGCCGTGATACCTTTTCACCATACCCGCGTGCCCTGTCGCCGAGATAGGCAAGGGGCGCAAGGCCGTCAAGGGGGATTGCGGCAGCTCAGGCAGCGGTACGAGCTTGGTAGAGATTGATCAAAGCAGGCACGCGGATTCCATTGGCGCCTGCAAATTCCCCCATTTGTGCGCGCAGCGCTTCTCTGAGCCGGGCGCGATCTTCAGCGGTTGCCTCGAATTGGCGCAGGGCGCGATCGGCGGGGCCGATCTCGCACAAAAGCGCTGTAAAATCATCCAGATCACCCGGTGGGGTAAGACAAAGCTCGACCGGGCGACAGGTCACATCGACCAGCCCGGCGGCTTTCAGCATCGGGATGATCCGGTTTGCATCCTCAAAGGCGAAAGGGCCGGGCAGAGTGCGGTCCACCTTCTCCATCGGGCCAAAGACCTGCGTGGCAGCCGCTGCGGCGCGCATAAAGTAGGGGTTTTTGGCTGCATGGCCCCAGGCCGCAAAAGTCAGCGGCGCGCCGGGCACCAGGCCGCGCGCGATATTGGCAAAGGCCGCAGTTGTGTCTGCAAAAAACATTATGCCAAAGCGCGAGATCATGGCGTCAAAGCTCTGCGCCATGAAAGGATGGATTTGTGCATCGGCCTTGAGGTTTGCGGCATTCGGGTGGTCTTGTAGCCGCGTCTTTGCCAGGGCGAGCATCGGGTCGGAGATATCGACGCCGGAGACATGACCTAAGGGCCCCACAAGTGACGCGGCGGCGGCCACGCTGGCCCCTGTGCCGCTGCCGATGTCGAGCACCCGTGCGCCCTGGGGCAAGTTTGCCGCCACAAGCACCAGATCGAGAACCGGCTGCAACAGGCGATCCATCCGGTCCTGCATTGCAACCCATTTGTCACCTGCGTCACTGCCCCAAAAAGCCTCTTGGTCTGCGTTGCTCATGGAACAACCCGCGCAAGGATGGTGGACACAATTCCGCTGGGACAGCAGCGCGGGTCGCCATCGCGGTACTGATACTGGATCAACACTGCGCCTTCGGGATGGGTCTGGACCTCCTTGATCCCGGCACCGGGCAACTCAAAGGGGGCACCCATCACATAACCGCCCTGAACCGGCGTTACGATCCGGTATTCCAAGCTGGTTGCGTTGCCGCCATAGGCGCTCGCATAGACGGCCTGCACGATCAGATCGAGGGGGGCCTGACGATCCCAATCAATGGGCCAGGTTGCGGCACCATCCACGATCTGATTGGGCTGTTGCAGGGCCGCGAAAAGGGCTGCATCGCCTTGCCCTTTGGGTATGATATTCTGCGCGGCCAATGGTGTGGCGCAGAGCAGGAACAGTGCAAGGAGGGCCCTCATGCGCGCCGCCTCCTGCGGCGACCGCCGCCGCCTTCATTTTCGCCGCCAGAGTTAAAGCTGACCTCGGGCAGGCTGACCAAGCTATTGAGGATCGGAAACGGATCGGCAGAATTGGGAATGGCGGAGGCGTTCACGAAGTGCTCCTGAAAGCGGGGTTCGATGGCGGTTTCGATCTTGTGAATTTGGCGCACGGTGGCCTCAATCTCGGATCGGGCTTCGATGTTCAAAAGCGCGATGCGCGCCCCGGTGCCCGCAGCATTTCCGGCAGAAGTCACCTTTTCAAAGGGCGCATCGGGGATCATGCCCAACACCATGGCATGTTTGGGCGAGATATGCGCACCGAATGCACCGGCCAGCACAACCCGGTCCACGCGGTCGACGCCGAACTTGTCCATCAACAGGCGCGCTCCAGAATATAGTGCGGCCTTGGCCATCTGGATGGCGCGAATGTCGGGGTTCGTGACGGTGATGAGAGGCCCGCCGGTTTCCGTGCCATCATGCAGGACGTAAGAGTGCGTGCGCCCGTCCGCGATGCAGCGGGTTGTGCCGGTCTGTGCGGCACTCCCGATCAGGCCAGAGGGGTCCAGGAGGCCCGCCAGGCGCATCTCTGCAATCGCCTCGATGATGCCAGAGCCGCAAATGCCGGTGATGCCCGTGACGGCGGTGGCGTCTGCAAATCCGTCCTCTTCCGACCACAGATCAACGCCGATGACGCGAAAACGCGGCTCTTTGGTGGTGGGATCAATTTCAACCCGCTCGATGGCGCCGGGGGCGGCGCGCTGACCGGATGTGATCTGCGCGCCCTCAAAGGCGGGGCCGGTGGGCGAGGAACAGGCCAGAACCTTGTCACGATTGCCCAACAGGATCTCGGCATTGGTGCCGACATCGACAACCAGAACGAGGTCATCGGATTTGTCGGGTGCCTCGCTCAGGGCGACGGCCGCCGCATCCGCGCCCACATGCCCCGCAATGCAGGGCAACAGATACACGCGGGCCGAGGGATGAATGTTCAGATCAAGGTCATCAGCGCGCAGGCGCATCGCATCAGAGGTGGCAAGGGCGAAAGGCGCCTGGCCCAATTCGAACGGGTCAATGCCCAGAAACAGGTGATGCATGACCGGATTGCACACAAAGACCGCGTCGACGATCAGGCCCTTGTCGATCTGTGCCTCTGCCGCGATCTGGGTGAAGAGGGCGTTCATTCCTTCGCGCACGGCGCGGGTCATTTCATCCGCGCCGCCCGCGTTCATCATGCCATAGCTCACCCGGCTCATCAGGTCTTCGCCAAAACGGATTTGAGGGTTCATGATGCCCGAGGACGCCACAACTTCGCCCGTGATCAGATCGCACAAATGGGCCGCAATGGTGGTGGAACCAAGATCGACGGCAAGGCCATACATGGTGCCCTCGTAATAGCCCGGCCACAGGTGCATGATGCGCGGCGCGTTCTCGGCGTCGCCGAGGTGTATGGCCGCTGTGACCTTCCATTCGCCCTTGCGCAGGGTCGGTTGCAACGATTGTAGAATGTGCAGATCGGCGTGGATATTGCTGATGCCCCAATCCGCTTCGATCGCCCGCACCAACCGCTCCAGATCGCCTGATGGCTCGTGCATATCGGGTTGCTCGACCTCCACAAAAAAGAGCTTGGTCGAGGGGTTCATGACGATATCGCGGGCCTCGGCGCGCTTGCGCACGACTTGTTTGTGGACTTGGCTTTCGGGGGGCACATCAATCACGACGTCGCCCTGTACAGTGGCCTGACAGCCCAGGCGACGGCCATCAATCAACCCGCGCTTGTCCTTGTAGCGTTGCTCGACCTTGTTCCATTCGGACAACGCGTCTTCTTCCACTGTCACGCCATGTTTGGAAAACTCGCCGTAGCTGGGGGTGATCTGACACTTGGAGCAGATACCACGCCCGCCACAGACGGAATCGAGGTCAACGCCCAATTGCCGTGCCGCCGTCAGAATAGGGGTGCCTGCGGGAAAGTGGCCACGCTTGCCAGAGGGAGTGAAAACGACAAGAGGATCAGTGCTCATGGAGGCCTCGGATGATTTGACTTGGCGTAACATACTGTCCCCCACGCGGGGCGAAAGCCATCAAACGACATCGGCAGGCCGGACGCGTCACCTTTTCACGGTTCGTTATGGGCACACCGGCCTTCCGATGGGGCAGAGCCCCCCGGACCTATGCGCCCAGGCGTGCGTGGAAAATAAAGCCAAGAAGGTTCATCAGCACTTGCGCCGCCAGGATCGCGGTGCTGCCCGTTGGGTCGTAATCAGGAGCGACCTCAACAAGGTCGATGCCCACAATCTCGTGCCGTTTGGCCGCCGCCTGTAACATCTCAAGAACATCATAGTAGAGAAAGCCGCCATGGCTGGGCGTGCCCGTGCCCGGCGCGATGGAGGGGCAGAAGGCGTCAATGTCGATCGTGATATAGACCCGCGCGCCCTTGGGAATACGGGCAATCACGCCCTCGGGCCCCAAAGCGCGCGCCTGGCGCACCGACAGGATGTCGGAACCCATGGCTCGCGCATCTTCATAGCCTTCTTTGGCGGTTGAACTGACATTGCGGATACCCACCTGGGTCAACCCCGTGACGTAATCACATTCCGCCGCCCGTCGCATCGGGTTCCCGTGCCCGTGCCGCACCCCGTGCCGTTCGTCGACGAAATCCAGATGCGCGTCGATTTGCAGGATGTGAACGTCGCCTTGGTCGTCAAAGGCGCGGATGCAGGGAATGTTGATCGAATGATCGCCTCCGATGGTCACCGGCAGGGCCCCAGCCTTCAGGGCTGCACGCACGCCCACTTCGATATTGGCGTGACTGCCTTCGGTATCGGTATGAATGATGTCAGCGTCGCCCATGTCCACGATCCGCACGGTTTCGGGCAAATAAGTGGCGTCGTCTTCGTGGTCATAAGCGCCTGCATGCCCAAAGCTGAACAGCGTCGACGCCTCGCGCACCGCGCGCGGGCCAAACCGCGCGCCGGACCGCCATTGCGTGCCTGCGTCAAAGGGCGCGCCTAAGATGGCGACATCTGCCTCAAATGCAGCCCAGTCCTCGACATAGGGGCGCTTGCCAAAAGTGGCGATGCCCACGAAAGGCAGGTTCAGACGGCCCGCATCATAGGCGTTGGTCATTGGGTATCTCCTTCGCCGTTGGCCCAGCGTATCAATGTGGCTTGATCGAGGATCGGTTGAAAACATATCACCCGGCCCGCGCCATAGCGCAAACATGTCGGCACCGCGTTTGGATCGGGGCGGCACAATGCCGCGCGCTGCGTCCTGTTCGCGCGTTTCAAGGTGACGCCGGATCCGTCCGGCCGCCGCAAGGTGACGGCGCGTTTGTCCAGGCGGGCGGTACACAGTATTTCCGTTTGCCCGCCGCCCTGCGCCGGTTCAACGCAGCGCCCGATTTGGGCAGTGCAGCGTCCGTCCGTGCCGGTGGGGCAATTGGCAAGTTCGGTGAGGCACCCCTCATCCCCGCCGCAAGCCGCCTCCGCCATCGCGATCGGCCAACCTGAGGCATAAAACCCAAGCTCTTGCGCCCCCACAAGGGTCGGACAAAACACCAAAAAAAGCGTTCCGATTGCTCTGCGCATATCGCGCCATATGGCGTGTTCTGTCATGCGCCTTACTCTTGCCGGTCTATACCGCGTGCGCAATCGACATTTCACCCTTTCCATCAGCCGCCGCCCATGAAATAGGGAAGTGCCAAATGAAGGCTCCAGCCAAGAGGTGTAATATGGAGATTCGCGAGGCCCTTACCTTTGATGATGTCCTGCTGGTTCCAGCCGCGTCCAGCGTGCTGCCCGCCACTGCAGACACCCGCACCCGCGTCACGCAACGCATCGATCTGAACATCCCGCTGCTCAGCTCCGCCATGGATACGGTGACAGAAGGGCGCATGGCTATTGCCATGGCTCAGGCCGGTGGTATGGGCGTCGTCCATCGCAATCTCGACGTCGATGCCCAGGCGCGCGAGATACGCCGCGTCAAGCGTTTCGAGAGTGGGATCGTCTATAACCCCATCACCCTGCGCCCCGATCAGACGTTGGCCGATGCCAAGGCCTTGCAAGACCGCTACCGGGTCACCGGCTTTCCTGTTGTGGACGAACGAGGCCGTGTGCTGGGCATCGTGACCAACCGCGACATGCGTTTTGCCAGCGACGACGCCACGCCCGTTTCGGTTATGATGAGTTCCGACAATCTGGCCATTTTGCATGAACCCGCCGACCGGGACGAGGCCATCAGCCTGATGAAGGCGCGCCGCATCGAAAAGCTGCTGGTAACTGATGGAAGCGGCAAGTTGACGGGCCTTTTGACCCTCAAAGACACCGAACAGGCCGTGTTGAACCCAACTGCCTGCAAAGATGAATTGGGCCGGTTGCGCGTGGCTGCGGCCTCAACTGTTGGTGATGCAGGCTTTGAGCGGGCGCAGGCCCTTGTAGATGCAGGCGTTGATATGATCGTGATCGACACCGCACATGGGCATTCCGAAGGTGTCGCCGAGGCTGTGCGCCGCGCCAAATCGTTGTCGAACGAGGTACAGATCGTGGCCGGCAACGTAGCCACGGGCGAGGCGACACGCGCCCTGATTGGCGCTGGCGCGGATGCAATCAAGGTTGGGATTGGTCCAGGCTCCATTTGCACCACCCGCATGGTTGCGGGCGTGGGCGTGCCACAGCTGACCGCCATCATGGATTGCGCCGCAGCGGCGGGCGACGTTCCGGTCATAGCGGATGGAGGCATCAAGTTCTCGGGCGATTTCGCCAAGGCCATCGCGGCCGGCGCTTCCTGTGCCATGGTTGGCAGCATGATCGCAGGCACGGATGAAAGCCCGGGCGAAGTCATCCTGTATCAAGGCCGCAGCTTTAAATCTTATCGCGGTATGGGCTCGCTTGGGGCCATGGCCCGCGGCTCTGCCGACCGCTATTTCCAGAAGGATGCCGCGAGCGACAAGCTGGTGCCCGAAGGGATCGAAGGACAGGTGCCTTACAAGGGTTCTGCCGGCGCCGTCGTGCACCAGCTGGTCGGCGGGTTGCGCGCGGCCATGGGTTATACCGGGTGCGCCACTGTCGACGAGATGCGCAAGAACTGTCAGTTCGTAAAGATCACTGGCGCAGGTCTGAAGGAAAGCCATGTGCATGACGTTCAGATCACGCGCGAATCTCCAAACTATCGAATTATGTAATATCAATGTCTTGTGGGGCGATATTGAAGTGAATTTGACACGATGACCCCTGGTGCAAGGGTCGCTGCGGCGATCGAAGTCCTTGATGCGATGGCAGTCGGCCAAGCCGCGGAACAAGCGCTGAGCCGTTGGGCGCGCGCCAGTCGTTATGCCGGATCCAAAGATCGGGCCGCCGTGCGTGATCACGTTTTTGACGTTTTGCGTCACAAGCGCAGTGACGCGGCGCGCGGCGGTGATACCACCGGCCGGGCCCTGATGATTGGGCGACTGCGGGCGCAAGATGCTGATATAGAGGCGCTTTTTGACGGTTCTGGCTATGGCCCGCCGCCGTTGTCGGAGGCGGAGCGCCTGCGACCTGGGGTGCCTGATGACATTGGCATCCGGTGGGACATGCCGGATTGGTTGATCCCGCATCTTCAGGACGGCCTTGGCGCGGATGCCGAGCGCACGGCAGTCGCCTTGACCGAACGCGCGCCCGTGACACTGCGGGTCAATACCGCGCGCACGACCCCCGCCGCCGCCATCGCTGCTTTGGCGGACGAAGGGGTGGTTGCGGCCCCAAATCCACGTGCGGCCACGGCGCTGACCGTGACCGAAGGCGCGCGGCGTGTGCGCAATGGCCCCTGTTTCCAGGGCGGCCATGTAGAGGTGCAGGATGCATCAAGCCAGGCGGCGGTCGCCGGTCTGATCGGGCAGGGCCGGGCACTTGATTTCTGCGCAGGTGGCGGCGGCAAGGCGCTGGCACTTGCGGCGATGGGCTGGCAGGTGAGCGCGCACGATATTGATCCCGCGCGGATGCAAGACATACCGGTACGTGCTGCGCGTGGCGGGCATGACATCACTCTTTGCTCTTCCCAAGATTTGGCGCAGGCAGGTCAATTCGATCTGGTCTTTTGCGATGCGCCCTGTTCGGGTTCCGGCACCTGGCGGCGGACGCCAGAGGCGAAATGGGCGCTGACGCCGGAGCGGCTGACGGAATTGACCCAAATGCAGGCTGATGTACTTGAAACCGCTCGGGCTTATGTGGCTCCGGGTGGACTTCTGGTCTATGCGACCTGCTCGGTCTTTTCAGCCGAAAATGAGGGCTGCGTTGCGTGGTTTCTGGACGATCATCCCGATTGGACCTTGGCCGAGGCTCAAGGTTGGCCCGTCGATCAGGCCGGGGATGGGTTTTATTGCGCCCGCTTGACGCAGCGACAATAACAAGGCTTACTCAACTCTAAGTTTAATTCAGCGCTTTTGGCGACGACTTCAGCGTGTCAGCACCCCTCGGGTTAACCGGGTTAAGACGCAATTAACCGTTCTTGTCGCACAAAAGCGGGCAATGATTCGAGATGTGGAGGTCTCTGGTGCCAGACAGCGCGCTATCGCACAGCAGGCTTTCGCGGTTTTCCCAAAATGGGTCGCGTCGTGCCCAAGGGCTACTGGCGGTTTCTGTCCTGCTTGGGGTCATGGGGGCACTTGCGCCGCAACTTGTTGTTCAGATGGGGCTTATTGCCGCTGCGGGTGCGCTGATGGTGCTGGGCCTTGTGCTGACGGTTACGGCGCGCAAAACGCGCAAGACCCATGATCTGGCCATCGGCGCCATATCGGATTTCATCGAAAAAGATGCCTCGCCCAGTTTCGTTTGTACCGCTGATGGGGAGGTGTTGCGCGCCAATGCAGCGGCCCGTGCCACTTATGCGACGCGGCGCGGGGAAACACTGGCCAACTCTCTGCGTAACACCTTTGCCAATCCGGGCGGCATCCTTTTCCGCCTGAAATCACAGGCTGATCTTGAGGGCGCTGCACGTGAAGATATCGTGACCCGCAAAGGGCATATGCGCCTTGCGGTGCACCAGATGGGCGAGGATCAACTGCTGTGGCGGCTCGAAGCAGTGCCAGATACCGGTCAGGGGCGTGGAACGGATGGCCCAGGCCTTCCCATGATCATGGTAGGGCGTGGCGGTGCGGTTCTTTATATGAACGACGGCGCACGTGCGATTGCGGGGCGCAGGGTCAAAGCCCTCGATGGGCTGTTTGACCGGTTGCCGATGGTATCTGGTGCGGTTGCGCAAATTACGGGTGCAGAGGGCCATGTCGATGTATTGGTGTGCGAAGTGGACGCCGGTGCTGGCCGCCGTGCCATTTACCTTCTGCCTCCACCTCCGGCGACTGAGGTGTCGACCTGGGCGGGGTTCGAGGATCTGCCTGTCCCGCTTGTACGGTTCACGCCAGATGGACTGGTATGCGGTTTCAACCGGACCGGTGCCGATCTGATCGGTAACGTCTTGGTCGAGGGCGCGCACTTGTCGGATCTCATGGAAGGGTTGGGGCGTCCGATCGCTGACTGGCTCGACGAAACCGTGTCGGGACGCGCTGTTCAGCAATCCGAATTTCTCCGCCTCAAACGCCCGGACAAAGAGATGTTTGTTCAGGTCGCGCTCAGTTCCATGACCGAGGCGGGCGAGGCGTCGATTATCGCGGTGCTGGCCGATGCGACCGAATTGAAAACGCTTGAGGCACAATTTGTCCAGAGCCAGAAAATGCAAGCAATCGGGCAACTTGCGGGCGGCGTCGCGCATGACTTCAACAACTTGCTAACGGCCATTTCCGGCCATTGTGATCTTTTGCTGCTGCGCCATGACCAAGGCGATGTGGATTACAGCGACCTTGTTCAGATCAATCAGAACGCCAACCGTGCCGCAGCCCTTGTGGGTCAGTTGCTGGCCTTCTCGCGCAAGCAGACCTTGCGGCCAGAAGAGTTGGATTTACGTGATACAATGGCTGATTTGACCCATCTGTTGAACCGTTTGGTTGGCGAAAAAGTGAGCCTGACCTTGACCCATGATCCGGTCCTCAAGGCGATCCGAGCCGACAAGAGGCAGCTTGAACAGGTTCTGATGAATCTTGTGGTCAACGCGCGCGATGCGATGCCCGACGGCGGCGAAATCCAGATCGAAACCGAGTGTGTGACTCTTTCCGAACCGTTGGAACGGGACCGGGTCAGTGTCCCGGCCGGGCAATATGTGTGCTTGCGCGTGATCGACCAGGGTGTGGGTATTCCACCCGATAAACTCCAGAAAGTGTTTGAGCCATTCTACACCACCAAACGCACCGGCGAGGGCACGGGGCTGGGGCTGTCGACAGCATATGGTATCGTGAAACAGACGGGCGGTTTCATCTTTGTGGACAGCACGGTAGGGCAAGGCACGCGGTTTTCGATCATGTTCCCAGTGCTTGAGCGGACGGTTCCAAAAGCAAGCACTGCGCCCAAAGTGGTCCCGTCGAGCGAGCCGAAACACGGCGACGGCGTGATCCTTTTGGTTGAAGACGAGGCACCCGTGCGTGCTTTTGCCAGCCGGGCGTTGCGTTTGCGTGGTTACACGGTACTGGAGGCTGATTCTGCCGAGGCGGCCCTCAAAACACTGGAAGACGAGACGCTGAACGTAGACCTGTTTGTAACGGACGTCGTCATGCCCGGAAAAGATGGGCCAAGCTGGGTGCGTGAAGCGCTCAAGGAACGACCGCAGGTGCGGGTCGTCTTTGTGTCAGGCTATGCGGAAGACAAGCTGAGCGATCAGCAAGAGAAGATACCGAATTCGGTCTTTTTGCCCAAACCGTTCTCGCTGAATGATCTGGCCGAAACCGTGCATCAACAACTGCACTAGCCGCACATATCAATCTTTGGGAATACTGTCGTAAAGCGCAAATTCATGGTCAAACTTGCGCCGAAGCCTGGTCTCGACCTCCGGCGACAGATAAAGGGGAACCTCCGGTGACACATTCTCGCGCTCCAGGGAAAAAGCTACGCCAAGCCGCTCACTCAAAAACCGCAGCAATCGCGCCTGATTTTCATATTGGAACAGGTGGGTGACGCCCGTTCCGTTGGGTTGACGCTCCAGGAACTTGAACTGGCTGCCGACATCGGCAAACCCGGGTTTTTGCCCCTTCATATAGGCCAGCACAAAATCGTCGAAACTGATGTCATGGGTCGCGTTAGGTTTGCCTTGCATGAAAGGGCGCTGGCGATACCGCCACCAACTGCCCAGCCAACTGATGGGTTCGCGCATGACGGCCATCAGTTCCAGTTCGACGTCGCAGACATTCAGAAACATGGGCCGAATAAAGCGGTTGTAGCGATAGACCGGCGCATGTTTGAGCATGGACGGCTCGGAAATCACCAGATCCGCATGCGGGCGAAGCGCGGTCTCATAGGCCGTCGTTCCCGTTTTCGGCACGGACAAGAATGCGAGCCTCGCCTTGTAGAACACCAACATCTGTCGCGCCTCTTTCATTTATTGCCAACAGGCCTTGTTCGTAAACTACTCTTTAACCCTCTGCGGCAAAAGGTAGATGCACAGAATTTTATTGAAATGTTCTTCTTTTGATCTCATAAGGAACACAAAGAGAACATCGAAGCAGAACCGGCAGTGATTGCCGCCCCCCAGCGGGTATGACACAAAGGACGAAATCCATGGCAACGGCAGACCTTTTGACAATGACAGACAAAAAATCGGCAGACAAACAAAAGGCGCTCGACAGCGCACTGGCCCAGATCGAACGTCAGTTCGGCAAAGGCTCTATCATGAAGCTGGGCACCGAAGGCGCGATTCAGGATATAACGGCAAGCTCGACCGGGTCTCTTGGCCTCGACATCGCCTTGGGCATTGGCGGTCTTCCCATGGGGCGGATTGTCGAAATCTATGGCCCTGAATCGTCTGGGAAAACTACGCTGACGCTGCATTGCGTAGCAGAACAGCAAAAGGCGGGTGGGGTCTGTGCCTTTGTGGACGCCGAGCACGCGCTTGATCCGCAATATGCCAAAAAGCTGGGCGTGGATATTGACGAGCTGTTGATTTCGCAACCAGACAATGGCGAGCAGGCGCTTGAAATCACCGATACTTTGGTTCGCTCAGGGGCGGTGAACATGGTGATCGTGGATTCGGTTGCAGCACTCACGCCGAAATCCGAACTTGAAGGCGATATGGGCGACCGCAATGTCGGCGTTCAAGCGCGTCTGATGAGCCAGGCAATGCGCAAACTCACCGGTTCGATCAGCCGCTCGAACTGCATGGTCATCTTTATCAACCAAATTCGGATGAAAATTGGGGTCATGTTCGGCTCGCCTGAAACGACAACGGGCGGTAACGCGCTAAAGTTTTACTCCTCGGTGCGCCTGGACATCCGACGTATCGGCTCTCTGAAGGATCGTGACGAGGTAGTCGGCAACGCGACGCGCGTCAAAGTCGTCAAGAACAAGGTGGCGCCGCCCTTCAAGCAGGTGGAATTCGACATCATGTATGGCGAAGGCATCTCGAAAATGGGCGAGCTGCTGGATTTGGGCGTCAAAGCGGGCGTGGTCGAAAAGTCAGGCTCGTGGTTCAGCTATGGCGATGAGCGGATCGGACAGGGCCGCGAAAATGCCAAAGCGTTCCTGAAAGAAAACGAACGGGTCGCGCTTGAAATTGAGGACAAGATTCGCGCCTCGCACGGGCTCGACTTTGATCTGGCCCCTGGCGGCGATGACCTCGACGGTGAAATCCTCGAAGGATAGTCGCCCATGCATCAAATAAGTACCCAGGGCGTCGCGGAAGCGGCGCCCTTTTCATTTGGACACCCTGGCCCTGTCGGGGGTGGTGTCGGACGCGTAAATATGCAGGCTCTGCACAATACAACGGTGAAAGGAACGATGATGCCTGCTCTTTGGATTGCCCATGTCACGGTCACGGATGAAGCGGCCTACAAGAAATACGCGGCCGGCGCGACAGAGGCGATTGCAGCGCATGGTGGCACATTTATTGCGCGCGGCGGTCGTTACGTTCAGCTGGAAGGCAAGGATCGGCCGCGCAACGTGGTTGCCCGCTTTCCTGATGTGGAAACAGCCGAGGCTTGCTACCATTCTGCCGCCTATCAAGCCGCGCTGGCCCATGCGCGCGGCGCGTCAGAGCGTGAACTACTGATTGTGGAGACAAGCGAATAGGCTTCTTCCGGCCAGCAATATCCCGGGGTCTGGGTCCGAGCCTCAAGGGCAAAGCCCGGCAAACCGGTGTGTCTGGGGCCACCAGGCCCCAGTAACGCGCAGCCTTATGTAAAGCTTAGGACGCCCGCGCCATCCGCTTGCGCTCGTGCGGATCCAGATAGCGTTTGCGCAACCGGATTGCGTTGGGCGTCACCTCTACCAATTCATCATCGTCGATATAGGCAATCGCCTCTTCGAGTGACATGGTGATAGGCGTCGTCAGGCGGACAGCCTCGTCCGTACCCGAGGCCCGCACGTTGGTCAGCTTCTTGCCCTTGAGTGGGTTCACTTCCAGATCGTTTTCGCGGCTGTGTTCGCCGATGACCATGCCAGTGTAGACGTCAGCCTGGGCACCGATGAACATTCGCCCACGCTCTTCCAGGTTCCACAGGGCGAAGGCCACGGATTGGCCATTTTCCATCGAAATCAGCACGCCCGCGCGTCGGCCCGGGATCGGCCCTTTATGGGGGGCCCATTCGTGGAACACGCGGTTCAGTACGCCGGTGCCGCGCGTATCGGTCAGAAATTCGCCGTGATAGCCGATCAGACCGCGCGACGGCACATGAGCAACGATGCGCGTTTTGCCGGCACCGGCGGGCTTCATCTCCACCAGGTTGCCCTTGCGAACACCCGTCAGCTTTTCAATCACCGCGCCGGAATATTCGTCATCGACGTCAATGGTGGCTTCTTCAATCGGTTCATGCCGTACGCCGTCGATCTCTTGAAACAGCACTTGCGGGCGCGAGATAGACAACTCAAACCCTTCACGGCGCATGTTTTCGATCAAGACGCCCATTTGCAATTCGCCGCGCCCCGCGACCTCAAATGCGTCGCCACCGGGGGTGTCGCTGATCTTGATTGCGACATTGGATTCCGCTTCTTTCATCAGGCGATCGCGGATCACGCGCGATTGCACTTTTTTGCCGTCGCGACCCGCCAGTGGCGAATCGTTGATGCCGAAGGTCACGGTGATGGTCGGTGGGTCAATGGGCTGCGCAGGCAGTGCCTCGGACACGGATGGGGCCACAATCGAATCCGCGACCGTGGCTTTGGACATGCCTGCAAGCGAGACAATGTCGCCGGCCTCGGCCAGTTCGATAGCCTGTTGGCCCAGACCGCGAAAAGCGAGGATTTTGGTGCAGCGGAAGTTTTCGATCAGTGTGCCGTCCCGCGACAGCGCTTTGACGGTTTCGCCCGCCTTCAAGGTCCCGGATTCGACACGTCCCGTCAGGATGCGCCCGATGAACGGGTCGGCACCCAGTGTTGTGGCCAACATACGGAAAGGTTCGTCGCGCGCCTCGACTTGCGCGGGTGCAGGCACGTGTTCCACGATCAGGTCAAACAGCGCGCTCAAGTCCTTGCGCGGGCCATCCAACTCCATATCGGCCCAACCACTGCGGCCCGAGGCGTACATCGCGGGGAAATCCAGTTGCTCGTCATCGGCGCCCAGGTTGGCAAAAAGGTCAAAGCATTCGTCCAACGCCCGGTCAGGCTCCGCGTCGGGCTTGTCCACCTTGTTCAGAACCACGATGGGCCGCAGGCCGAGGGCAAGCGCCTTCGAGGTCACGAATTTGGTTTGCGGCATTGGCCCTTCAGCGGCGTCCACCAGCAGAACAACACCGTCCACCATGGACAGGATACGCTCAACTTCCCCGCCAAAGTCGGCGTGGCCGGGCGTGTCGACGATGTTAACCCGGGTACCTTTCCATTCGACAGACGTTGCTTTGGCCAGGATCGTGATCCCGCGCTCGCGTTCCAGATCGTTGCTGTCCATGGCCCGCTCGGTCGTGGCCTGATTCTCACGGTAGGTGCCCGATTGCTTTAGCAATTCGTCCACAAGCGTGGTTTTGCCGTGGTCGACGTGGGCGATGATGGCGATATTGCGCAGATCCATGAGCGGGCCTCTTTAAACGGGGGCGCGCTTGCCGCGCCTGAAACATATATCCCGCAATCGCGGGCGTTGTGGCGGGCCATATAGCGCTGCGCCGCAGAAAGGAAGGGGGAATGCCGCGCGGTTGCGTCACTGCCCGGAAATGGCGCGCACGGGCCATCCTTCTTGCCGCCGTTTGCAGAAACGGCAGAGGGTCAAAGGGGCAGGGCAGTGCTGTCCTTGATCTCTTCCATCACAAAACTGGCGGCCACATCCGCGATTGGAACCTGGTGGATCAGTTGCTGATAAAGTGCGTCGTACCCTGCCACGTCCCGTACCCGCGCGCGGATCAGGTAATCGAGGTCGCCGGTCATGCGGTACACGCTCAGGATACCGGGGATGATGCGCGTCGCACGGTTGAATTTGGCCTGCCAGTCCGGGTCGTGGCTGTGGGTGCGCACCTGCATAAAAACCATGAGCCCCTGACCGACCTTGACCGGATTAACCAGGGCCACGCGCGCCGTGATAATCCCGGCCTCCTCCAGCGCCTTGACCCGCCGCCAGGTGGCATTCCTGCTTAGCCCCACTGCCTCGCCGAGGGCTTCGAGCGATTGCCCGGCATCGCGTTGCAATTCGTTGAGGATTCGAGTGTCTGTATGGTCATAATTATCCATATCGTTTAGTTATGTGAGATTTTCTCCCGTAACAAGCGCTGAAATTTGGGTATTTTGGGAACACTGAAGTGGCGGCAGTGGGTAAGCTGGATGCGATCCAAAAGGGAGACTTTGATGCTGACCCGTGTTTTTCTGAGCCATCCACGCAGTGTTGACGAAAGCTATGCTGCGCATGCGGTCTTTGCCGGTGGTTTTGCGCTGCGCTTGTTTCTGGCCGGGGGTGCCGCCCTTGTTCATGCGCTGGTTCCATGCCTGTTTGAAAAGACGGCCAGCCGGATGATCGCGCAGATGTATGCCAAGACCCACAATCGCGGGTCTTAAGTCGCAATATAGCGATCCCGGCGGTGGTTAAATGTGATGATCAGGTTCAGGACAACCGCGCCCAGCAATGACCAGCCGACAACCGAAATGGGGAAGAGCAGGGCGGCCACGCCAAAGATCACGGCGTCAGAAATGAGCTGAACATATCCGGCCTTGAACCCATAGCGGTCCTGGATAAGCAATGCGACAACGCCCAGACCGCCGAGCGATCCGTTGTGACGGAACATCGCCAAGAGCCCTATGCCGACAGTCGTGCCAAAGATCACGGCGCCCAAAGCCGGGTGCAGTGTCTGGATCGTGAACCCAAGTGGCAACAGCGTCGTGATGACCGACAAAAGTGTGACAGAGGCCAGTGATTTCAGCGTGAATTGAAGCCCCAGCCGTTGGTATGCCAGCGCGTAAAAGGGCAGGTTGATGACAAAAAACACTGCACCAAAGGACCAACCGGTCAGATAACTGAGGATCACCGCGATGCCCGCAGTTTGCCCGGTGATCAAGCCCACATGGGTTAGCACATGCATGCCCAAGCCGCACAGAAACACGCCGAGCCCCAGCCCTTGGGCATCGTCCGGTGCACTGTGTGCGAGTTTGGTTTCGTCGATTGTGACCATAGCCCTCAGTTAGGGCAGCTTTGCTGACATTTCTAGCGCATGGTCCAATGAAACGGGCCTGCGCATGGCAGGCCCGATCCCAATGCATATCTTTTGTGCAACTTAGCCCGCCAAAGCGGCGCTCAGATTCTCGTCAACCTTTTCCAAAAAACCCATTGTGGTGAGCCAGCGTTGATCCGGGCCGACCAGCAAGGCGAGGTCCTTGGTCATGAAACCGGCCTCGACCGTGTCGACCACCACCTTTTCCAGCGTCGTGGCAAAGGTCATCAGGGCCGCATTGTCGTCAAGCTTTGCCCGGTGCTTGAGCCCACCGGTCCAAGCATAAATCGAAGCGATGGAGTTGGTCGATGTCGCTTCGCCTTTTTGGTGCTGGCGGTAGTGGCGGGTTACGGTGCCGTGTGCGGCCTCGGCCTCAACGATTTTGCCATCCGGGGTCATAAGTTGGCTGGCCATCATGCCAAGCGAGCCGAACCCTTGAGCCACCGTGTCGGATTGCACATCGCCATCATAGTTCTTGCAGGCCCACACAAAGCCACCATTCCATTTCATCGCACAGGCCACCATGTCGTCGATCAGACGGTGCTGATATTCGATGCCTTTGTCGTCGAACGCGTCTTTGAATTCGGCGTCGAAAATCTCCTGAAAAATTTCAAGGAAACGGCCATCATATTGTTTCAAAATGGTATTCTTGGTCGACAGATAAACAGGCCAGCCAAGGTTGAGACCATAGTTGAACGAGGCACGCGCAAAATCGCGGATCGACGCATCAAGGTTGTACA
Organism: uncultured Tateyamaria sp.; assembly: GCF_947503705.1. Lineage (GTDB taxonomy): Bacteria > Pseudomonadota > Alphaproteobacteria > Rhodobacterales > Rhodobacteraceae > Tateyamaria. The sequence goes on from NZ_CANNES010000008.1 coordinate 81,376, forward strand.
TGCCCATGAACACGCCCGCGGACGGCGCGTCAAAGACTTCGCGCTCGTCCACTGTGCCGTCTTCACCCACGAATTTCATCGTGAGTTTGCCGGGGCCGGGGAATTTCATGTCGGTGGCTTTGTACTGGTCGCCAAAGGCATGGCGACCGATAACGATGGGCTGGGTCCAGCCCGGCACAAGACGCGGCACGTTGGAGCAGATGATAGGCTGGCGGAACACGACACCGCCCAGGATGTTGCGGATGGTGCCATTGGGGCTGCGCCACATCTCTTTCAGGCCAAACTCCTCTACACGCGCCTCATCTGGGGTGATCGTGGCGCATTTGACGGCAACGCCCACCTCTTTGGTCTTTTCGGCGGCGTCGATGGTGATCCGGTCATTGGTATCATCGCGCGCCTCAATTCCGAGGTCGTAATACAGCAGGTCAAGATCCAGATAGGGCAGGATCAATTTCTGTTTGATGAAGTCCCAGATGATCCGGGTCATTTCATCGCCATCCATCTCGACGATGGGGTTTTCCACCTTGATCTTGGTCATGGGGCTTCCTTCGTGCAGGGCTGAAACTCTGTCGCTGCCTTAGCCTGTCTTGATCCCTTTGGGAAGTCGGTATGCAACGGTATACATAAAATGCCGCCGTTTTGAGCGGCCCTTAGGCGAGGTTGGCAAAGAACGCGGCGATCCGCGCACGTGCGTAGTCCCAGAGGGCCGGCGCACCCATCGCAATTTTCGTGCCGACACGGGCATTGATCATGTCTTCGGTCACGTCATAGTCGGTCCAGCTGCCACCGCCCGAGGCGAGGTTCAGCATTGGGGGTTGGAACCGGTCAAGCGCCTTGGCGAATTGTGCCGATGGGGTTTCGGCGGCTTCGAACTCCTCCCAGATCGGACGCAAGTTGGCCGCGATATCGCCCGGTAACAGGCCAAAGATGCGGTCGGCAGCCACTTGTTCCTGCGCCGCAATGGCTGCGTGATCCAGATCGCCAAAGATGGGGTTGTCGCCCGCGTCAATCTCTACCAGATCGTGCAGGATCAGCATTTTGATGACGCGGTTGATGTCGACGTCGGGGCCTGCCTGATCGGCCAGCACCAGCGCATAAAGTGTCAGATGCCAGGAATGTTCGGCACTGTTTTCGGCGCGACTGCCATCGGCCAGTGTCGTGGCGCGAAGGACGGATTTCAGCTTGTCTGCCTCATCCAGAAACGCGATCTGCTGGTCGAGACGCGTCACGTTTTGGGATTTGCCGCGCGATGCGCCTTGAGCTGCTGAGCCAGAAACCGGCGGCCAGCGTCGTTTGCCATGCGTGTGCGCACCGCCGTCAAGAACGCCTCTTCGAGGGTTTGGGACGAAGCGCCGAGCACCTCGCCCACTTTCATGAACAAGCGGTCATCGCCCACTTCGCCTTGAACGGCGAGGCATTCTTCGGCCAGCTTGTTGGCCAATTCGACGACAACCGGATCGGCCATTACCGCGTCGTTTCCGTCAGGCGGCGCTTGACGTAGTCGGTCGTGTGATCAATCAACGTGTCCATATGCGGTTCTTCAAAGAAGTGGCCAGCGCCCTCGATTTGGGTATGGGTGATCGTGATGCCTTTTTGCTCGTGCAACTTGCTCACGAGACCTTCGGTATCGGCGGGCGGCGCCACGCGGTCGGCTGTGCCGTTGATGATCAAACCCGAGGACGGGCAGGGCGCCAGGAACGAAAAGTCGTACATGTTTGCGGGTGGCGAGACACTGATAAAGCCTGTGATCTCGGGCCGTCGCATCAACAGTTGCATGCCGATCCACGCCCCAAAGGAGAAACCGGCAACCCAGCAATGCTTGGAATTGTTGTTCATCGATTGCAGGTAATCGAGCGCCGAGGCCGCGTCGCTGAGCTCGCCAATGCCCTGGTCATATTCACCCTGGCTGCGGCCAACGCCGCGGAAATTGAACCGCAACACGGTAAAACCCATGTTGTAGAACGCATAGTGCAGGCGGTGCACAACCTTGTGGTTCATGGTGCCGCCAAACTGCGGATGTGGATGCAGCACGATGGCAATCGGTGCATCACGTTCTTTTTGAGGGTGATAGCGGCCTTCGAGGCGGCCTTCGGGTCCGGGAAAAATGACCTCGGGCATATGTGCGGTGTCCTCGTCGTTTCTTTGGCGTCGTTTTGTGCAATCCGATTTCTTGACGAATTTGATCGGATACTTTAGAACGTTTCTAAATGTCGTGTCGGGGTGTATTCGCCCGTGTGGCAAGGGATGTATGGCCTCTGGCCTGCAAGGTCAATTGGGGGCGTGCTGCTATGAAGCTTTCAACCAAAGGCAGATATGCGATGGTGGCGCTGAGCGATATTGCGTTGCAGCCTGCCGACACACTTGTGAGCCTCGGCGACATCGCGGCCCGTCAGGATATTTCCTTGCCCTACCTTGAGCAGCTTTTCGTAAAGTTGCGCCGTGCTGATCTGGTGACTTCGGTGCGTGGTCCAGGGGGCGGATATCGCCTAGCCAAGGCCCCGTCGGACATTCGCGTTTCCGATATCCTGGCGGCTGTCGATGAAAAGGTGGATGCGATGCACAAAGGGGCCGGGGCGTCCGGGGCTGCGTCAGGCTCTAAGGCGCAATCGCTGACCAATCGGTTGTGGGAAGGATTGTCGGCACATGTCTATGTGTTCTTGCACCAGACCCGCTTGTCGGATGTGATCCAGAACGAATTGGCCCCGTGCCCTGCGGTTCCGCATCTTTTTGCGGTGGTTGATGATGGTTGATGTCGATTGGGGGCCAACCCCCAAACCCCCGGAGTATTTCTTAAGAAGAGAAGGATGGACGTCGTGAGCCGTGTCTATCTTGATCATAACGCCACCACGCCTTTGCGGGCTGAGGCGCGGGACGCGATGATCGCCGCCATGGATGTGATGGGCAATCCTTCATCGGTGCATGCCGAAGGGCGCGCCGCCAAAGCCGTTGTGGAGCGGGCGCGGGCACAGGTCGCGGCGCTTGTTCGCTGTGAGCCGACGCAGGTCATCTTTACCGGGTCTGCAACAGAGGCTGCTGCATTGGCCATCGCTCAAAAAGCCAAACATGGTGGGCGCTTTGCTGCGTTTGGTACGGAGCATGATTGTTTTCATGTCTGGAGCGAAGCGGACATCTGCGCACCATACGGTGCGGACGGTGCCATGACAGGAAACGGGGCGAAGGGGGTCTTCGCGATGATGGATTGGGTCTTGCAGCCTGTAGAGAAACAGTGGTCGCCAGATCGCTCTGATCAGGCGCTTGTCGCAATGTCAGCCGCAAACAGTGAAACGGGATTGATGTTTAAATCGGTTCCAACTGACGAAAAAATCAATGCTCTGATTTCCGGTACAGTGCCATTTGCAGTCGTGACCGACATCACCCAGTTAGCGGGTAAAGCAGCCATTGAATACAACGGCGACAAACGCCCGTCTTATGCGGTTTTGTCAGCGCATAAATTGGGCGGGCCAAAAGGTGTCGGTGCGCTTATTAATTTCACTGTCGACGACCCGACTGCGATGTTACGTGGGGGCGGCCAGGAAATGGGTCGTCGCTCCGGCACTGAGAACGTGATTGGAATTGCCGGTTTCGGGGCGGCCGCGGAAGCAGCGCAACGCGATGTAGATGCGGGAAAATGGGCGGCAGTGGAGAAACTTAGAAATATTCTAGAAACGGCCCTTGCTGCGGCGTCAAATGCTACTATTTTTGTCGGGAAAGAGGCGTTGCGCCTGCCCAACACCACCTGTTTTGCTACACCCGGCTGGAAGGGCGAGACGCAAGTGATGCAGATGGATCTGGCCGGTTTTGCCATTTCGGCGGGCTCGGCGTGTTCCAGCGGCAAGGTCAAGGCCAGCCGCGTGCTTGAGGCGATGGGTCTGGGAGATATTGCGGCCAATGCGGTCCGTGTGTCGCTGGGACTTGAGACGACCGAAGAAGATGTCATGCGCTTTGCCGATACGTGGGCGCAGAAGTTGAAGAAACACCAGGCGCGGGCCGCCTGAGCCGCGAAATTGCGAGAGGAATGTCTGATATGGACAATGTCGTAGATGATGTGATGGTCAAGGACGGTGTCGATCAAGAGACCGTTGACGCGGTTCGTGAGGTTGGCGGCGCTTATAAATACGGCTGGGAAACCGATATCGAGATGGAATATGCCCCCAAGGGTCTGTCCCCCGATATCGTCAAGCTGATCTCTGAGAAGAACGAAGAGCCGGAGTGGATGCTGGAATGGCGTCTGGCTGCCTATGAACGCTGGCTGCAAAAGGACGAGCCGAAATGGGCGATGGTCGATTATCCTGAGATCGATTTTCAGGACCAGTACTACTACGCCCGCCCCAAATCCATGGAGGTCAAACCCAAGTCGCTGGATGAAGTCGATCCCAAGCTGTTAGAAACATACGCCAAACTGGGCATTCCGCTCAAAGAACAAATGATTCTGGCAGGCGTTGAGGGTGCCGAAGACCTGACCGACGCGCCCCGTAAGGTTGCAGTGGATGCTGTGTTTGACTCGGTGTCGGTGGGAACGACCTTCAAGGATGAATTGGCCAAGGCAGGCGTTATCTTCTGCTCCATTTCCGAAGCGATTCAGGATCATCCGGAACTGGTCAAGAAGTATCTCGGTTCCGTTGTGCCGGTTTCCGACAATTACTACGCGACGCTGAACTCTGCCGTGTTCTCGGACGGGTCGTTCGTGTATGTACCGCCGGGCGTACGTTGCCCGATGGAACTGTCGACCTATTTCCGTATCAACGCCGAAAATACTGGCCAGTTTGAACGGACCCTGATTATCGCCGATAAAGGCAGCTACGTCAGCTACTTGGAAGGGTGTACCGCGCCCCAACGTGATATTGCTCAGCTACACGCGGCGGTCGTCGAGATCATCATCGAAGAAGACGCCGAGGTGAAATACTCTACCGTTCAAAACTGGTATCCCGGCGACGAGAACGGCAAGGGTGGCATTTATAATTTTGTGACCAAGCGCGCCGATTGCCGGGGGGACCGGGCCAAGGTGATGTGGACGCAGGTGGAAACCGGCTCTGCCGTGACGTGGAAATACCCGTCCTGCATTCTGCGCGGGGATGACAGCCAGGGCGAGTTCTACTCCATCGCCATAGCCAACAACATGCAGCAGGCCGATACCGGCACAAAGATGATCCATCTGGGCAAGCGCACCAAATCGCGCATCGTGTCCAAGGGGATTTCTGCGGGAAAGGCCCAGAACACCTATCGCGGGTTGGTTTCGATGCACCCGAAAGCCAAAGAATCACGGAACTATACGCAATGCGACTCGCTGTTGATTGGCGACAAATGCGGGGCGCACACCGTGCCCTATATTGAGGTCAAGAATAACAGCAGTCGGGTGGAGCACGAGGCGACGACGTCGAAGGTGGACGATGATCAGATGTTCTATTGCCGCTCACGCGGGATGGACGAGGAAGAGGCGGTGGCACTGGTTGTGAACGGTTTCTGCAAGGACGTATTGCAGGCCCTGCCGATGGAATTTGCCATGGAAGCACAGCAGCTTGTGGCGATTTCCCTGGAAGGGTCGGTGGGGTAACTCATGGCGGGTCTTGAGGACAATAGCATGGTTGTGCGCACATTTACGCACCCCAAGGCGGACGCCGCGGCAACGCCAGCCCGAAGCGCTGGGGCAAGCGTTCCCGGGCGCATGTTCTTGGCTGTCATTGTTGGTGGGTTTTTGGGGCTGCTATTCAGCATCCTGATTGCCCCCGACTTTGCACTGGCTTTTGCCATCGGCGGCGCGATGAGTTTTGCCGCGGGAGCTGCCTTGCTTGTTCTCACCAAGTCTGACGACACCGCCCCAACCGGCAACGCGCGCTCCGAAGAAGAGGTGCGACAAGCCTTGGCCGAGATTGAGGCGCGCAAGTGATGGTTGGTCTTACCTCCCCTGCGCCGGAACAGGCAAGGATCAAGCGTCATACCGTTTCCGACACGGATGGCACGCGCGAGGGCGGCTTGGTCTTTCCCATCGTGTTCATCTTGGGGTTTGTCGCTGCTGCGATTGCACATCCTGATGCGCTGACCTCGTTCTGGGTATGGTTTGCGCTGTTGATGATGTCGGTGGCGGTGGCTGTTGGCGTACAGAAGACGGTTGCGCGACTTTATGGGCATGAAGACGAGGACGACACATGATCCTGACCACCACGAACACCGTTGAGGGCATGAAGATCACTGACTACCGCGGCATTGTCGTGGGAGAAGCGATCATGGGGGCGAATGTGGTCCGCGATTTCTTTGCGGGCATCACCGATATCATCGGGGGCCGGTCGGGGGCGTACGAATCGAAATTGCAGGATGCGCGCGACACCGCGATGCATGAATTGGAAGAACGCGCCGCTGCTCTTGGGGCCAATGCCGTTGTGGGTATTGATCTCGATTATGAGGTGGTGGGCGACAGTATGTTGATGGTCAGTGTCTCTGGCACGGCCGTCGTTTTGGGATAACCGCCCGTTTGGGCGAGAAGAACTAAGGAAGAAAAAATGCTGACGATCAAAGACTTGCACGTCAAACTTGAAGAAGAAGACAAGCAAATTCTGAAAGGCGTCGACCTCACGGTCGAGGCGGGCAAGGTGCATGCGATCATGGGCCCCAACGGCTCGGGCAAGTCGACGCTGTCTTACGTCTTGTCGGGCCGTGACGGGTATGAAGTGACCGGCGGCGAGGCGCATCTGGGTGATGATGACCTGCTGGAGCTGGAGCCGGAAGAGCGCGCCGCCGCGGGCTTATTCCTGGCCTTTCAATACCCCGTCGAGATCCCCGGGGTAGGCAACATGACCTTCCTCCGCACCGCCGTGAATGCCCAACGCAAAGCGCGCGGCGAAGAGGAGATGAGCGCCGCAGAGTTCCTCAAAGTGGTCCGCGCGCGGGCCAAGGAACTCAAGATCGATGCCGATATGCTCAAGCGCCCGGTGAACGTGGGCTTCTCCGGCGGCGAGAAAAAGCGGAACGAAATCCTGCAAATGGCGATGCTGGAGCCAAAGATGTGCATCCTGGACGAAACGGATTCGGGCCTGGATGTGGACGCGATGAAGCTGGTCGCCGACGGCGTGAACGCGCTGCGCAGCGAGGGCCGCGGATTTCTTGTGATCACCCACTACCAGCGCCTGCTGGACCATATCAAACCGGATGTCGTGCACATCATGGCTGACGGTCGCATCGTGAAAACCGGTGGCCCCGAACTGGCGCTTGAGGTCGAGAACAACGGCTATGCTGACATTCTGGCCGAGGTGGCGTAATGGCGGCTCCAGCAGAAAAAATGGACACGACTGAAGCGCGGATTGCCGCGCTGTCGATGCCCCAAGGTGGGTGGTCGGATGCCGCGCGCGCCGATGCGTTGGCCCGCCTTCGGGCGATGGGCCTGCCCAACCGGCGGGATGAATACTGGAAATTCACCCGACCCGACGTTCTGACCCAGGTTGAAACGCCGTCCGCCGCCGTGTTGGAGACCAGCGAAGCGCAGGTATTCTCCAACATCGACGCGCTGCGCATCGTATTCAACGATGGCGTATTTGATGCCGAGGCCTCTGATGATCTGGCCATGGAGCATGTCACCATCGACCGGTTGGCTGATACCAGTGCAGACATCCATTGGGCGGGTTCGCTCTATGGCCAGTTGGAAAAGAGCGGCCAAACCCCGGTTGCACGCCCCTTGGGCGCGCTCAACACGGCTTTTGCCACCGATGGCATCCTGATCCACGTGACAGGCAAGGCACCGCGCCCCATTAACCTTGTCTACCATCATCGGGCCGAAAACTCCGAGGCGATCCTGCACCATGTGATCAAGCTGGACGCAGGGGCGGAACTGACCGTATTGGAAACAGGCCCGGCTGCGGCCCGGTTCAACAAGGTTATGGAAGTTGACGTGGCCGACACGGCGGCCTTTCACCATGTGCGCGCCCAGGGTCGGGATCATGAACGGCATGCAGCGACGCATATTTTCACCCGTCTGGGCACCGAAAGCACGTTCAAAAGCTTTACGCTCACCGTCAATGGGCGGCTCACGCGCAATGATTGTGTGATCGAACTGACCGGCGACGACGCAATTGCCCATGTGGCGGGGGCCTGCGTGGGCGACGGCGATTTCCACCATGACGACACCGTGTTCATCACCCATGATGCACTGCGCTGCGAAAGCCGCCAGGTGTTCAAGAAGGTGCTGCGCAACGGGGCCGTTGGCGTGTTTCAGGGCAAGATCCTGGTCAAGGCAGGGGCACAAAAGACTGATGGCTATCAGATCAGCCAGTCGCTCTTGCTGGACGATGACAGCCAGTTCTTGGCCAAGCCAGAACTGGAAATCTATGCCGACGACGTGATCTGTTCGCATGGCAGCACGTCGGGGGCCATTGATGAGGAAGCACTGTTTTACCTGCGCTCGCGTGGTGTGCCGACCGAAATTGCGACCGACCTGCTGACCCTCGCCTTTCTTGCCGAAGCGGTAAACGAGATCGAGGATGAGGGCCTGCGCGACGCGCTGGTTGAGCAGCTGGAAGGCTGGTTGGAGCGGCACCGGGGCTGACATGGCCATCACCAGCAATATCGCCGCGACCTATCGGGGACCGGGGCGCGTGATCACGCGGCTGTTGTCCTTGGGTCAGCGTGAGGATCGCGCGCTCATGTACCTGATGAGCGCGTGTATCATCATCTTTATTGCCCAATTGCCGCGACTGTCCCGCGAGGCACATTTGACGGGCCAGGAACTGGATATGCTCTTGGGCGGAACGCTGATGGCCTGGGTGATCATTGCGCCTTTGCTGATGTATATCATCGCATTTGTCGCGCGCGGCATTGGCATGATCCTGCGCGGCAAGGGCAGCGCCTATGGCGCGCGACTGGCCCTGTTTTGGGCGCTCTTGGCCTCGTCGCCGCTGATCTTGCTGCATGGGCTGACCGCCGGTTTTATCGGGCCGGGCCTTGAATTGCAGATCGTGGGCTTGCTGTGGTGCGTGATATTCTTTTGGTTCTGGATCGGCGGAAGCCTCGCACAGGAGCGTGGCGCATGAAGTTCTGGGCAGAACTTGCCTTGGCAACGCTGCGCGACCCGCAGGCGACGGCGCGCCAGATCATGGACTGGCATTTGGGCCGGACCGAGCTTTACCTTGCCTTGATCGCCGTCACAGCGACCAATGCATTTCTGGCCGGAACGGCAAATTTTATCGCACCTGCACAGATGGACCCGGCGACCGCCCAGGCGGTGCCGATGTTGGCCTTGCTGGAACGGCCCTTGGTGCTCTTTGTGCTGATCGCGGGTGGGCTTGTGGTGACGGTGCATGCGCTGTTCTGGGCAGGCCGGGCGATGGGGGGCGGGGGCAGCCTGTCTGACATGCTGGCGCTGCTGACGTGGTTGCAGGCACTGCGTGCGGCGGCGCAGGCGGGTGTGTTGTTGTTGTCGTTGGCCGTGCCGGTTTTGGGCGGGCTGGTGGCCTTGGGCGTGGCCATCGTGGGTTTCTGGCTGCTCTTGCACTTCATCAGTGCGGCCTTGCGCCTCGACTCGCTTTTTCGGGCTTTTGGCATCCTGCTCGCAGTGATGGCGGGCCTCTTGTTGGGATTGATGTTGCTGGTGACCATGATGGGGCTCACCGCCGGAGGATTGACAAATGTTTGATGTAGAGGCCGTGCGTGCCGATTTCCCGATCCTGTCGCGCGAGGTAAACGGCAAGCCGCTGGTTTATCTGGATAATGGTGCGTCGGCCCAAAAGCCGCAGGTGGTGATCGACGCGATCACCCGCACCTATGCCGAGGAATATGCCAATGTGCACCGCGGCCTGCATTACCTGTCCAACCTCGCCACCGAGAATTACGAGAACGTGCGGGGCAAGATTGCCCGTTTTCTCAATGCAGCCTCCGAGGATGAGATTGTTTTGAACTCGGGCACCACTGAGGGCATCAACATGGTCGCTTATGGCTGGGCCATGCCGCGCATGGGGCCGGGCGACGAGATTATCCTGTCAGTGATGGAGCATCACGCCAACATCGTGCCCTGGCATTTCCTGCGCGAACGGCAAGGTGTGGTGATCAAATGGGTCGATGTGGACAGCACAGGTGCGCTTGATCCCCAAGCTGTGCTTGATGCGATCACCCCGCACACCAAGCTGATTGCCGTGACCCACATGTCAAACGTCTTGGGCACCAAGGTCGACGTCAAGGCGATTTGTTCCGGCGCGCGCGCACAAGGTGTTGCAGTTCTGATTGATGGCAGCCAGGCCGCGGTGCACATGCCTGTGGACGTGCAAGACATTGGTGCGGATTTCTATGCCATCACCGGTCACAAGCTTTATGGCCCGTCGGGCTCTGGCGCCATTCATGTGCGGCCCGAGCGTATGGCCGAAATGCAGCCTTTTATCGGCGGCGGAGACATGATCAAGGAAGTGTCGAAAGACACCGTGATCTACAACGATCCGCCGATGAAGTTCGAGGCGGGCACCCCAGGCATCGTGCAGACCATCGGTCTGGGCGTGGCGCTCGATTATATGATGGGCCATGGCATGGAGGCCATTGCCGCCCATGAGGACGCGCTCCGCGACTACACGGTGGAACGTTTGGGTGGTCTCAATTGGCTGCAGGTCCAGGGTACAACCCCCGACAAGGGCGCGATTTTCTCCTTTACCCTGGACGGGGCCGGGCATGCGCATGACATCTCGACGATCCTGGATAAAAAGGGGGTTGCCGTGCGCGCAGGCCAGCACTGTGTCGGGCCGCTGATGGCGCATATGGGGCTGAACGCCACCTGTCGCGCGTCTTTTGGGATGTACAACACCAAGGGCGAGGTGGATGCGTTGGTCGAAGCGCTTGAACTGGCCCACGATCTTTTTGGGTGAACCAGCAGAGGCGTACCAATAGGTACGCCTTACGGAGATTTTTGCACCTGTTTCGCGATTAATGGCGGACCCTAGAGGATTCGAACCTCTGGCCTCTGCCTTCGGAGGGCAGCGCTCTATCCAGCTGAGCTAAGGGTCCACTGGGGCGCGGTATAGCGAGGCCAACCGCGCCCTGCAATTGCAAAACGCAGTCAGAGCGAGATGCGGAATTGCGCGAACCCGTCCGGCCCGTCGCCGGCAGGCTCGATCGTTACCCCTTGCACATCATCCACATAGTCCGCAGCCTTTGGACCGGTCTCGAACAGGACGGATGTGCCGGGCAGGGGGGCGAAGGACCAGTTGGCATCGGCGCGCGGGCTGATCGTGCCCTGGTCCACGATATAGCGCACAATCACGTCACGGTTTGTGTCGGGCGCTTCGAACACAACACTGTCGCCCTTGGCCCCGGGGAAGTTCCCGCCACCACCTGCGCGGTAGTTGTTGGTGGCGATGATGAACTGCGCGTCCGGGTCAATCGGCGCGCCATCATACATCAGGTTCACGATCCGGTTGGCGCCTTCGTTGATCAGGTTGCCCTTGGGGTCGAATTTCGACGGTTGGCTAAGGTCGATCTGATAGGTCACCCCGTCCATCACGTCAAAGTTGTAGGATGGGAAATCGGGGTTTAGCAGCGGTTGATCAGCCGCGCCTGGCGTCACCTGATTGAACATACCTGCCGAGCGTTCGAGCCAGTCCTTGACCTCGGCCCCCGTTACCAGAACCGCACGGGCCGTGTTGGGGTAGAGGTAGAGGTCAGAGACATTCTTGATCGCCACATCGCCTTTTGGCACATCCGTGAAATACTCCGGCCCCCCGCGACCACCGGCCTTGAACGGGGCGGCCGCAGAAAGGATTGGCAGCCCCTCGTATTCGGTGCCTTGCATCATGTCGCTGATATACCAGCTTTGGGCGATCGACACGATCTGCACCGATGGATCATCAGCCACCAACGCGAAATAGCTGTGCAGCGGCGCATCCGTCTTGCCCACCGCGCGGCGCACATAGGCCAGCGTGGCATCGTGATCGGCCTGCACGCTGTCTAAAACGTTCTGCTGGCTTTCGACCAGGGCGGTGATGGAACGGTCTTCGTTGCGCTTGGAGATTGGCCGCGCCTCGGATGTATGGTTCACGATGCGCCAACTGCTGCCATCGCGTTCCAGCATCAGATCAATCAAGCCCAGATGCGACCCCCAGAACCCGCCCATGGCTGCGGGTTTGCCGTGGATTGTGCCGCCGGCCACATCAACGGCGGGCATGTCGGCATAGCTGGGAGAGGGGAAGACCTGGTGATGGTGACCCGTCAGGACGGCGTCGATGCCGTCAATAGCAGCCAGCGGAACAGAAGCGTTTTCCATCCCATCCACGTGATCGGCCGCCCCAATGCCCGAATGGCTGAGCGCGATGATGATGTCGGCGCCTTGCTCTTTCATCAGGGGCACCAGCGCGCGGGCCGTGTCCACGATGTCGCGGGCTTGTACGTTCCCTTCCAGATGGCGGCGATCCCAGTTCATCACCTGCGGCGGGACAAAGCCGATGAGGCCAACTCTGACCATATGCGCATTGCCGTCACCGTCCGTGACCGACCGGTCGAGGATCACGAAAGGTGGCACCAGGGTTTTGTCGGCGGCGGGCGCAGCCCCTTGTTCGGTGGCGACATTGGCGCACACAATGGGGAAGTCGGCCCCGGCCAGTGATTTCATCAGGAAATCGAGGCCATAGTTGAATTCGTGATTGCCAAGCGTCGCGGCATCAAAACCCACAGTGTTCATGGCGGTGATGATCGGATGGCTGTCACCCTCTTTCATTCCCCGCTCATAGGCGATGTAGTCACCCATCGGGTTGCCCTGCAGGAAATCGCCATTGTCGATCAGCATGGAATTGGTGGCCTCGGCCCGAATACTCTCGATGATCGACGCGGTGCGGGCCAGGCCCACCGTATCGCGGGGTCGGTCGGCGTAATAGTCATAGGGAAAGACATGCACATGCAGGTCCGTGGTTTCCATGATGCGCAGATGCGCCTGGTTGCCCGCGGCGCGCAGGCTGAAGGGATGCAGGGCTGCAAATGTCGCTGTGGTCGCCAGAAACGTACGGCGCGAAATCAGATGTGTCATGGTGTCCCCCAAAGTGTTGACTACAACCGTAGGCTAGGGGGCTAATCCTCTCATGTCACAGAAAGATGTCAGGGCCGGCAATTCTTTGCACAAAAAAAACGCCCCGATGGGGCGCTGTTTTTGTCTGGCCTTTGTTCCGAGGCTTAACTGCCCCAGGTGCGTACCACGCCACAATCCATATGCACGAAATTCGAGCCGGAATACCGACCGACACCGCCACCGCGACAGGCCGCAGCGGCGCGCGCCATCTGGCTGACGGACCGTGTGGACAGGCGCAAGTCGGCGGCTTGGCCCTTCATGTGCAGCGAGTTCTTGGCGACGCCACGGCTGCGCGAACGCAACATGGCGTTGGTCTGGGGGCTGCGGTAGCCCGACAGCAGCATATAGGGTTCGGTCGCATCCATAAGGTTGTGGGCGGCGGCCATGATATCCACGGTGCGCAGATCCATGGATTTGACACCATCAGTCCGCCAATCACGCATAAAGTGGTTCACTTCCTTGACCGCGTCCTGAATGTACTGACCTTCGATCCAATAGATCATGTCGATCCGCTCGCCGGTGCGGCCCGAGTACATGCGAATGCGGCGGATGTCGCCAGCACCGCGCAATAGACCAGCTGCATTGGAGAATGTAGGGGCCGCAGCAACTGTTGTTGCTGCAAATGCGCCAAGCAAAGCCCGGCGGGTCATTCCCGTGGAATTTTCATTCATCATATTACTGCGCCGTCCCGTACGCCTGCCTATACCCATGATGTTACACGGGTTTTGCCATCTCATCCCCAGATGCAACATCTCTATGGCATAACGCGATTCGTTAACCAAGTGCTGAATCCGGCATGGTTAAAGTCGCAAGAGTTTTAGGCAATTTTTTGCCCATTAATTGGCCATTGTGGCCAGGTCGCCGCGAACCGGTGCATGGGTGCATCATCAGGTCACAGAATTTCTGCACGCGCCAATGTGAATAGACAAGGCCGCAAGCGCTTTGAAATAGTGACCTCCAGCTAGCCAATGGATTTTCAAGGGGTTCGAAATGTCTGTGATGATTTCCCGGTTCTGGACACTGTTTTTTGGGGCCGTTGTGGCTGTGGCGCTGAGCCATCTGCCGCAATCTGCCTCTGCCGAAGTGACCGCGTTCAAACAGGCGGTGGCCGAAGCCGCCGCGCGGGATGCCGACATTTCCGCCTTTTACAAAGCGAATGGTTATACCAGTCTGTGGACAGGCCGGTCAGGCCGCGAACGCCAGCGCCGGGTGGCTCTGTTCAAAGCGCTGAGCGCTGCGGGCGATCACGGTCTACCCACAGACCGATATGACGCGGCGGGGCTGCAAGCCAAGATGAAGGCGGCCAAGACCCAGCGCGAGCGTGGTCTGGTCGAGGTCGAACTGAGCCGCACCTTCCTGCAATATTCCCGCGACCTGCAAACCGGTGTTCTGGTGCCCAGCCGCGTGGACAAGGCCATCGTGCGCCAGGTGCCGTACCGCGACCGCACGTCTTACCTGGTAAATTTCTCCAAATCCAACCCCAACGGTTTTTTCAAGGCGCTGGCGCCCAAGACCATGGAATACACCGCCCTGATGAAAGAAAAGCTGCGGATGGAGCGTCTGTTGGCCAAGGGCGGTTGGGGGCCCAAAGTGCCCGCAAACACCCTGAAACCCGGCCAGTCCGGCGCGGCCGTTGTTGCGATGCGCAACCGGTTGATCGCCATGGGGTTCCTGAAGCGCACCAACAGCCAGACCTATGACAGCGCCATGCAATCGGCGGTCCAGCAGTTCCAATTGGCTCATGGGCTGGCCGCTGATGGTGTTGTCGGTGCGGGCACCATGAAAGAGCTGAACAAGGATGTGCCTGCCCGCCTGCAATCCATTATCGTCGCGATGGAGCGGGAACGCTGGGTCAACCAGGAACGTGGCAAGCGTCATATCCTGGTCAACATCCCCGACTTCACAGCCAAGGTGATCGACAACAACAAGGTCACCTTTTCGACCCGTTCCGTTGTTGGCGCCAACAAATCCGACCGTCCCACGCCCGAGTTCTCGGACGTAATGGAGTTCATGGTCATCAACCCAAGCTGGTACGTGCCCCGGTCCATCGTCACCAAGGAATATCTGCCCGCCCTCAAGGCCAACAGCAACGCCGTCCGTCACATCGAAATCACCGACAGCCGGGGCCGCAAGGTCAACCGGGGCGCTGTGAACTTCTCGCAATACACGGCAAAGACCTTTCCGTTCAACATGCGCCAGCCTCCCTCGAAGGGCAACGCGCTTGGGCTGGTCAAGTTCATGTTCCCCAACCGGCACAACATCTACCTGCACGATACACCTGCCAAAAACCTCTTTGGCCGCGAAGTCCGAGCCTATAGCCATGGCTGCGTCCGTTTGGCTGATCCGTTCGATTTTGCCTATACGCTGCTCGCCAAACAGGAATCGGACCCCAAAGGCTATTTCCAGTCTGTTTTGGGCACAGGCCGCGAAACCCGCGTGGATCTGAAAAGCCCCGTGCCCGTGCACATCATCTACCGCACGGCCTTTACCACGGCCAAAGGGCACACCCAGTATCGTCGCGACATCTATGGTCGTGACGGGCGCATCTGGAACGCGCTGTCCAATGCAGGGGTGGCCCTGCGCGCCGTTCAGGGGTAAGTGCTGACCCCAAGCAAATTGGGGTCAGATCATGCAGTATTCAGTGCGCGAGATTGCAACGGCCATTGAGGCCGAAGCGGTGGGTGACGTCGATATCGTCATCCACGCCTTGTCCGAGCCAGGCGATGCGGGCCCCGATGATCTGGCGCTCGCCAGTAACCCGAAATATGCCGATGCCCTGGCCAAAGGGGCGGCGCAGGCGGCCCTGCTATGGGCGGGTGCCGATTGGGAAGCTCTGGGCCTGAAGGCGGCTATCCTGCCGCGTCGTCCCCGCTATGCCATGTCGCGCCTGACCGGAATGATGGACCCGGGCCACAGTTTTGGCAGTGGTGTGCACCCAAGCGCAGTTGTGGACCCCAGCGCGCAGATCGGCGCGGATGTGACTGTGGCACCCGGGGCCGTGATTGGGCCAGAGGCCGTCATTGGCGACCGCACAGTGATCGGCCCGATGTGCTATGTCGGTTGGAAGGCGCGCGTGGGCGCAGATGGTTTTTTGCGTGAACATGTGAGCATCGGCACCGGCGTTCAGATCGGCGACCGGTTCATGGCGCAGCCCGGTGTGCGTATCGGCGGCGACGGGTTTTCCTTTGTCACGCCGGAGAAAAGCGGCGTCGAGGCCGTGCGCGAGACGCTTGGAGAGCAGGGGGACACCCAGGCACAAAGCTGGTCGCGTATTGCCTCTTTGGGCGCCGTGGTGATTGGCGACGATGTCGAGATCGGCACCAACACAGCCATCGACAGCGGCACCATTCGCCCCACCCGCATCGGCAACCGGACAAAGATCGATAATCTCGTCCACATCGGCCACAACGTGGTCATTGGCGAGGATAACCTGATCTGCGGCCAGGTGGGCCTTGCAGGCTCTGTCACCGTTGGCAATAACGTGGTGATGGCGGGGCAGGTGGGCGTGTCGGATAACCTCACCATCGAAGACCGCGTTGTTCTGGCCGCCGCCACCAAGGTGATGAGTTCGGTGCGTGCAGGCAAGGTCATGCTCGGCTACCCTTCGACCGAGATGGACACCCAGATTTCCATGTACAAATCCCAACGGCGCTTGCCGCGCGTCCTGCGCGAAATCACAGAGATCAAGAAAGCGGTTTTCAAGTCCGGTGACAGCGACTAAATCAACGGCAACACCGGCAAGGGGTCAGCTGTCATGAATATCCAGGACAAAGTGATTGAGATTATCGCCGAACAGGCGGTGCTTGAGACATCGGACGTGGCGCTCGACAATACGCTCGAAGATCTGGGCATCGACAGTCTGGGCCTGGTCGAGAGCATTTTTGCTATCGAAGAAGCCTTTGATATTTCGATCCCGTTCAACGCAAATGACCCGTCCGAGAGCGATTTCGACATCTCGAATGTCCAGTCTATTGTGGCGGGCATTCAAAAGCTGATTGCGGAACAAAAAACCTGATGCACCGCGTTGTCATCACCGGGGCAGGCAGCGTCAACGCCCTGGGCCATGACGTGCCCAGCACCCTTGAGGCGATGCGCGAAGGGCGCTGTGGCATTGGACCGCTTGATTTTCAGGACGTGGACCGGCTGTCGATCCAGATCGGCGGGCAGGTGCACGGGTTCGAGGCGGAGGGCCGCTATAACCGCCAACAGATGAGCCTGTATGACCGCTTCACCCAGTTCACACTGGCTGCTGCCAAAGAGGCGATTGCACAGGCGGGTCTGACGTTTTCGGGCGATCTGGCCGCCAAATCTGGCGTGATCCTGGGCACGGCGGGCGGAGGCGTGAACACCTGGGATCAGAATTACCGGCTGGTTTATGAAGAGGGCAAGAACCGCGTCCACCCCTTTGTTGTGCCCAAGCTGATGAACAATGCCGCGGCCTCTCATGTGAGCATGGAGTTCAACCTGAAGGGTCCGTCCTTTACCGTGGCGACGGCCTGCGCGTCGTCCAACCACGCCATGGCGCAAGCGTTCCAGATGGTGCGCATCGGCATGGCGCCCGCGATGATCACCGGCGGGTCGGAAAGCATGCTGTGTTTTGGCGGGGTCAAGGCGTGGGAGGGGCTGCGCGTGATGTCAAAGGACGCATGCCGCCCGTTTTCTGCCAATCGCAACGGGATGGTGCAGGGCGAGGGGGCCGGGATCTTCGTCTTTGAGGACTACGATCACGCCCGTGCGCGTGGCGCTGAGATCCTGTGTGAAGTGGCGGGCTTTGCCATGTCATCTGACGCCACGGATATTGTGATGCCGTCCAAGAACGGTGCGGCCCGGGCCATGGCGGGCGCGCTCGCCGATGCGCGGGTCAATGCGGATCAGGTGGGCTATATCAACGCGCACGGCACCGGCACGGCTGCCAATGACAAGACCGAGTGCGCCGCGGTGGCGGATGTGTTTGGGCCGCATGCGGACAAGCTGATGATTTCGTCCACCAAGTCGATGCATGGGCATCTGATCGGTGGCACAGGCGCGGTTGAGCTTTTGGCCTGTATCATGGCGCTGCGCGACGGGGTGATTGCCCCCACCATCGGCTATGAAGAACCGGACCCCGAATGCGCGCTGGATGTGGTGCCCAATGAGGCGCGCGATGCGGATGTGGATGTGGTTCTGTCCAATGCGTTTGCCTTTGGTGGCATGAACGCGGTGCTGGCCCTGCGCAAGGTCTGAGGACAGCAAAAGGCCGCCCCTGTTGCCAGAGGCGGCCCCCTTCAGCGCATCACGCGACGCTTAATTTTCGGCAATCGTGACCTTGTCATAGGCGGCGGTAAACCCGCTCAGCGACATGGTCAGCTTGACCTGCTGGTCCGGGGCCAATGCGGGTACAATCGTGACCGTTGCAGCATTTCCACGTTTGAACGATGCCACCTCTTCGGGGACGAGGCCGACGCGGGAAAAACAGCCGATCGGGTTGCAGAAGGCAAAGGGATAGCGGCGCGGCGTGCCTGCGTCGACTTGGATCGTCAACTGCTGCGGCAGGGATGTCTCAAGCGGTACAATGATGGTTGCGCCCGCTTCGGCACGGCCTCCATCAGGCAGCCGGAAGATCGAGATTTCGGCGACAGGCGTGCCATCTTCATCAGACATCAACTGGTACATCTGGCAGGGGTCATTGCCGTCTTCGGTTTTGACGCAGCGCATATCCCAGTCACCGATGGTCTCGGCGATGTAGTTCTGACCGATCTGTGGTTCGGTGTTGGCGTCCTGGCCGAGGCTCAACTGGTCCTCAAGCTTGGGTGGTTCGGTGTCTTCAGTGGCTGTCTGTGCCACAAGGGCGGCAGGCATCAAAAGAGACAGGGAAAGGGCAAGCAGTGACGTGCGCATATCATGTCCGGTTGTTGGTTACTCTTGGCCGTTAGCTACCACGACATTTGCGCGGTGTCAGCGCGAAAGCGCAAAGTTTTGACCAATCGCGATGGGGTATCTGTGCAAGGCACCCAAAACGCAAAAAAGGAGGCCGTAAAGCCCCCTTTCTCAAGTGTTTTTTCTCCCCGTCGGACTGGCCGACTTATTGATGCGGACGTTACGAAAGGCGGGGCGAGCGGTCAACAGCTAATCGTGGTTGATTGAGAAGAGTTGATCATAACCCTTGCCCGACAGGCCCGCGGGCCAAAAAAAGGCCGCGCACAAGGCGCGGCCAGTCTGACAGGGAGGAAGTGTTCCACGCCAGAGAACAGATCGGCGGGAACAAAAACACTATGGCACCCAAAGGTTAACTTTGTATGGTCCCCACGAGTGGGCGGAATGACAAAAGGTTAACGCAATGAACGCTGATATTTTCATCGGGGGCGGTGGGCCCGATTATGCCACGCCGCAGGGTCTGGCGCTCAAATACGCGAACCGCCATGGGTTGATTGCGGGGGCGACCGGCACGGGCAAGACGGTGACGCTGCAAATTCTGGCCGAGGGCTTTTCCAATGCGGGCGTGCCGGTGTTTCTGTCAGACGTCAAAGGCGATTTGTCGGGGCTGGCAAAATCGGGCACCGCCGATCATAAATTGCACGGGCCCTTCATGGAACGCGCTGGAACCATTGGGTTTTCCGACTATTCCTATCACGCCTGTCCAGTCACGTTCTGGGACCTCTTTGGTGATCAGGGCCACCCGGTGCGCACAACCGTATCCGAGATGGGGCCGCTGCTGCTGGCCCGGCTGCTGGAACTGACCGAGGCGCAAGAGGGCATCCTGAACATCGCCTTTCGCCTTGCCGATGAGGAAGGTTTACCGCTCTTGGACCTCAAGGACTTGCAATCCCTGCTGGTCTGGATCGGCGAGAATAAGCAGTCGCTGAGCCTGCGCTATGGCAACGTGTCGGTCCAATCCATCGGAGCGATCCAGCGGCGTTTGCTGGTGCTGGAGAACCAGGGTGGTGCGGGTCTTTTTGGTGAACCGGCGCTGGAACTGGCCGATCTGATGCGCGTGGGCGATGATGGGCGCGGCATGATCAACCTGCTGGCCGCCGACAAGCTGATGGCTGCACCGGGGCTCTATGCCACCTTCTTGCTGTGGCTGCTGTCGGAGCTTTTCGAAGAACTGCCCGAGGTGGGGGACCCGGACAAGCCCAAGCTGGTTTTCTTCTTTGATGAGGCACACTTACTCTTTGACGACGCGCCCAAGGCACTGGTGGACAAGGTGGAGCAGGTGGCCCGTCTGATCCGGTCCAAAGGGGTTGGCGTGTACTTTATCACCCAGAACCCGGCGGACGTACCCGAGGACATACTGGGCCAGTTGGGCAACCGGTTTCAGCATGCGTTGCGCGCGTTCACAGCCAAGGATCGCAAGCAGTTGCGCATGGCCGCCGAGACGTACCGGGAGAACCCGCGGTTCTCGACTGAAGAGGCGATCCGCGAGGTGGGTGTGGGCGAGGCTGTGACCTCGATGCTCCTGAAGAAAGGCGTGCCGGGCATTGTGGAGCGGACGCTCATTCGCCCGCCGTCGTCGCAGTTGGGGCCGATCACTGTCGCCGAGCGGCAAGGGGTCATGGCCGCCAGTGCCATGGCGGGCAAATATGATGCGCCGCTGGATCGCAAATCCGCTTTCGAGATTTTGAAGGCGCGGGCGGACAAGGCGGCGGAGGAAGCCGCCAAAGCCGAGGACGCCGCCGAAGAGGCTGAAACGCCGATGCTGCGCGAGTTCAACGCGGCGCGTCGCTATTCCGCCAAGGGGGTCACCCGGTCGACCTCGCGGCCCGTGCGGCGGGGCGCGAGCTTTGGCGAGGCGATGACCAAGATGGTGGTCAAGGAATTAACGGGGACCACCGGCCGACGGATGGTGCGCGGCATTTTGGGGGGCCTGTTCAAGGGCCGATAGGTTTCGAAGCGCAAAGGACTCTGTGAAGTGTTGATGAGAGGCATGCGATTATTGAGTGCGGCTGGCGGGATGAAGAAGCTTGCCCTGTGGCTGAAAGACCATCCTGTCATGATCTTGGTCGGGCTAATTGCAACTGTGCTTGGGCTCGCTGTTTCCATCGTAAAACTCTACGACTTTGCCTTTGATGAGGCACCGTCCGCGCAATCGGCAGCGGAAGTATCTGTTCCAGCGTTCACGGACATGATCTCATTCCTAGAATACATCTACGAAAAGCATGACGCCTTGCAAAGCGCGACCAACTCGGAAATTTTTCGCTTCGACCTTGCATTGGATAAGTGGAGCGACGCGGGGTCGCGCGATCCAGATACAGGTGATTATGACGGACGCCATCATTTCTACCGGTATTCGTTGCCAGACACATCTGACAGCCCCTATTCGCAAGAGTGGGCAAAAATCAGTGCTTGTGTGATTGAATGTGACGTTTTCACGTTCAAAGACGGTGAAACCCCCATTCTGCTGACAGAGTGGGGCTTCGGAGAATTTCGAATTTCGGGCTTTTTCTATTTGGAGAATATCAGTCGGATGTATCAGGGCACTCGTTTTTATGATTTGCAAATGGTGCCGACCGAAACCGTATTGAGCAACCGTTTGAGATAGATGGGTTTCGGCCTTGCAACCGTGGCCGATGGGCGGCGCTTAATCGCTGGATTTCCTGACAGGCCACCATTCCAACACCAGAAGGTAGGGCAGGTAAAAGGCAAAGACCTGGATCTGGTCAAAGAGCCCGGAGAAATCCGCGCGGCTGCCTAAACGGCACGTGGCCTCGCCCATGGAACAGGTGATCCCGAACCATAGGCCGTAATGCAGCCGGTAAATCCATGATCCCAGCGCCAGCACGATCAAACGCAGGCCCCAGCGCCGGTGTCGGTGATAATCGCGGGCCAGGGCGTTGCGGATCGTCTGGACCGCCGCCAGTGCCATGAGCAGACCGTAAAAGGCAAAGCCCACACTCATCACCGGCCCGCCAATGGTGCCGCGCAGTGCGATGTAGATCAGGCCGCCGAGCGCCGTGAGCAAGGCCAGCGGGGCGAGGATGCGCCCCGATATCCGATGAAGTCGCGGCCAGCGGCGCCGCAGCGGCCCGGCCCATTGCACGACGGCCAGGATCGTGACGACACCGCCCGCCAGCATATGGCCAAAGATGGCGAGGTCGGAGGTGGCGGTGCCTACAAGCCTGCCTTGCGTGGCAGCGTCGCCGCCCAGACTGTAGAGCCCGCGCCATATTGCGTGCCAGGAAAACTCCTGCACCGCCAGCAACAAGAGACCCAGCCCCAACAGCGCCCAGATCGTGCGGCTGCGGGCCTGCACCCTATTTCTCGGGGATCAGCCCCCGTGGGCTGAACCGCAGTACCAGGAGCAGGACAAGGCCCATCGTCAAAAGCCGCATATGGGCCGCCGATTCCAGCAGATGTTCGCGCAGCCAATAGCCTTCGGCCATGCCGCCGGTGATGACCTGCATCAGCCCCAGCCCAATCGGTTCGACCATGACCCAGAGCCACCAGATCAGGAACCCGCCCAGGACCGCACCCAGGTTGTTGCCCGACCCGCCCACGATCACCATGACCCAGACCAGGAAGGTAAAGCGCAGCGGTTGGTAGGTGCCCGGCGTCAGTTGCCCGTCGAGCGTCGTCATCATTGCGCCCGCGATCCCGCAGATGGCGGAACCCAGCACAAAGACCTGCAAGTGCCGCGCGGTGACGTCCTTGCCCATCGCCTCTGCCGCGACTTCGTTGTCGCGAATGGCGCGCATCATACGGCCCCAGGGCGAGTGCAGCGCCCGTTGAACGAGGATGAATAGGCCCACAAGGACGATCGTAAAGAGGCCTGCATAGATCAGCTTGACCCAGATGGTCGAGGCCCAGACCGGGTCCATGCCCCAGCCCGACACACGTTCGACGAAGCCCGGATCGTTTTGCAGGTCGATCTCGTAGGGGGCAGGGCGGGGCAGGCCGACCACGTTCTTGACGCCCCGGGCCAGCCAATCCTCGTTCTTCATCACGGCGATGATAATCTCGGCAATCCCAAGCGTGGCAATCGCGAGGTAGTCGGAGCGCAGGCCGAGGGCTGTTTTGCCGATGATCCAGGCGGCCCCTGCGGCCAACACGCCGCCCACAGGCCATGCAATTAGAACCGGCAGCCCGAGGCCGCCGAGATAGCCGGCATTGGCGGGGTTCACCGCCTCGACCGCCTGCACGCCGCCGTCAAAGACCGCGCGGTATATGAAGAAGCCCGCAATCAGGATCACGATCATGCCGATGGCGCGGGTCCGGCCCTTGGGCAGCGCCCCATAGGCCAGGATTGCGCCCACGATGGTGGCCGCCCCCAGCACCAGCGCCAGCACGACGCGCAGGCCGCCAGCGGCCCATGCCTCGCCTTCGGGCGGCATGGAGATCAGGACCGTGGCCAACCCACCCAGGGCCACGAACCCCATGATCCCGACATTGAAGAGCCCCGCAAACCCCCATTGCAGGTTCACCCCCAACGCCATGACGGCCGAGATCAGCCCGAAATTGAGGATAAACAGCGCCGAGTTCCAGCTTGAGAACACGCCTGTGCCGATGATCAGCAGGGCGATGAAGGCAAAGTACAGCGTATTGCGCGCGGTGTCGGTCATACGGATTTCCCCGCGAAGAGGCCCGTGGGCTTGAACAGGAGGACAATCAGCAGGATCACAAAGCTGACCGCGAATTTGTAGTCGGTTGAGAGAAGCTGCACCAGGCTGGAGGGTTCTAGGGCCTCGGGCAGCAGGTAGCCCGCGACTTTCTTCCAGGCATAGGTGATTGTGACCTCGGAAAAGGCAATGACAAAGCCGCCCGCGATGGCCCCCAGCGGATTGCCCAGCCCCCCCACGATGGCGGCGGCAAAGATGGGCAGGAGCAGTTGGAAATAGACAAAGGGTTTGAAGGATTTGTCGAGGCCATAGAGCACGCCCGCAACCGTGGCCAGCGCCGCCACGATGAGCCAGGTGACCATGACGACCCGTTCGGGGTTGATGCCCGAGAGCAGGGCGAGGTCTTCGTTATCCGAATAGGCCCGCATCGACTTGCCCGTCCGTGTGCGGTTGAGGAAGTAGAATAGCAGCGCGACGACGATGACGGCGGTGATGACGGTCAGGCCTTGGGTGGTCTTGATCGCCAGCCCCTCGCGCAGGCCCGTCAGCGCCTTGAACTCGCGCACCGAGATGATGAACCGTTCGCCGTCGGAAAACCGCTGGTCATTTGGCCCGATGATAAAGCGCACCAGCCCGTTCATGATGAACATGACGCCAAGCGAGACGATGACAAAGATCACCGGTTTGGCCTTTTGCTGGCGGTAGAATTTGTAGACGGTTTTGTCGGTGAACAGGATCAAGGCCGCACAGACCGCAATGCCGAAGGGCAGGGCGAGCAGCGCGGTGGGCAGGGGGCCAGCACTGATCCCGACGCTTTGGAAGCCCCAGGTGATCAGGATGGTGGCCATGGTGCCAAAGGCCATCGTGTCGCCATGGGCGAAGTTGGAAAACCGCAGGATGCCGTAGATGAGCGTGACCCCAAGCGCGCCAAGCGCCAGTTGGGAGCCGTAGGCGATGGCGGGCACGAGGACGAAGTTGGAGAGGGCCACGAGGGCGTTGAGGAAGTCCATTAATCCATCACCCCGCACGCACCCATGTAGTTCACCATCATCGCGCCGCCCGACATGTGGACCGACTGGCGTGCAATCCCATCCCCATCGACAGAGATCAACACGGCTCCAACCTCGCTGCCGAGCCGCATCAGCAGACCGTCGCCAAAATCAAAGGCTTCCCCTGACAGAGTTTCCGCATCGGTTTCTGCCGTGACCGGGTAGGGGGCGGTGTCATAATCCACCCAGATGTCCATGCCATAGGCACTCATGTCGCAGCCTTCGCTTTCGAAACATTCAATGTCAAAGATGCAGTTCAATCCAAGCGCCCAGAGGCTGTTCGGCATGAGGAGAAAGAGGACCATAAGGATTCTCATCACTTAACCCCCCAAAAAGCTCTTGCGCACGTCCGGGTCCGCCAACAATTCCTTGCCCGTCCCCGTATACGCATTGCGTCCCTGCACGAGGACATAGCCTTTGTCCGCGATCTCAAGGGCCTGGCGGGCGTTCTGCTCCACCATCAGGATGGGAATGCCGGTGCGGGCCACCTCGATGATCCGGTCAAAGAGCTCGTCCATAACGATGGGGCTGACCCCTGCCGTCGGCTCGTCCAGCATCAACACCTTCGGCTGGGTCATCAGCGCGCGACCGACGGCAACCTGCTGACGCTGCCCACCCGACAGCTCGCCCGCAGCCTGCAAGCGCTTCTCCTTGAGGATCGGAAACAGGTCATAGACCTGGGCCATCGTATCGCGAAAGTCGTCGCGGCGGATGAAGGCGCCCATCTCAAGGTTCTCTTCGACGGTCATCGAGGTAAAGATATTCGAGGTCTGGGGGACAAAGCCCATGCCCTTGGCGACCCGGTCCTGCGGCGAGAGGTTGGTGATGTCCTCACCATCAAGCCGCACCGACCCCTGACGCACATTCAGCATCCCGAACACGGCCTTCATCGCGGTGGATTTGCCGGCCCCGTTGGGGCCCACGATCACGGCAATCTCGCCGGGGTTCACGGCCACGGTGCAGTCATGCAGGATGTCAGGGCCCGCCCCATAACCGCCGGTCATGGTATCGCCGATCAAAAACGCTTCGGCCGTGTTCATGGCCGCACCAGTGCCGGGTGTCGGCTGCAATGTGCCCGCGCCTTTTGGATTGGTGATCGAGGCATCCTTGTTCCCCCGGCTCTCTTGATAGGGATTGCTCACACCATCATCCCTTGCTTCTTTTCTTCAAAAATACTCCGGGGGTGTGGGGGCTGGCCCCCACGAAAAGCCGTGTGTGGGGGCTGGCCCCCACGAAAAGCGGTGTATGAGGGCTTGCCCCCACGAGACACCATGTATGGGGGCAGGCAACCGCCACGACCCGTACGCGGGCGCGCAGCGCCCGCGTCGGTCGGATTGGCGCAGCCAATTCGAAACAGGATCATGCGCCCACCTTGTCTTTGTTCTTGAGGCCTGTGCCCAGATAAGCCTCGATCACCTGTTCATTGGCCTTGATCTCGGCCAGGGTGCCCTGGGCGAGTACCTTGCCCTCGGCCATGCAGATGACCGGGTCACAGATCTTGCCGATGAAATCCATGTCGTGTTCGATCACCACAAAGGTGTAGTTGCGTTCAACGTTCAGGCGCAGGATCGCGTCGCCGATGGTGTTCAGAAGGGTGCGGTTCACGCCGGCCCCCACCTCGTCCAGAAAGACGATCTTGGCGTCCACCATCATGGTGCGGCCCAGTTCCAGCAGCTTCTTCTGCCCGCCCGACACTTGGCCCGCCTTGTGGTCTGCCAGATGCTCGACGGTCAGGAATTCCAGCACCTCATCCGCCTTGGCGGCCAGTGCGCGTTCTTCGTTCGCGATCCGCTTGCGGCCGAACCAGGTGTTCCACAGCGTCTCACCCGATTGCGCGCCGGGCACCATCATCAGGTTCTCGCGGCAGGTCATCGAGGAAAATTCATGCGCGATCTGGAAGGTGCGCAACAGGCCCTTGTGAAAGAGCGTGTGCGGCGGCAGGCCCGTGATGTCTTCGCCGTCCATGGTCACACGGCCGGAGGTGGGTTGAAGAACGCCTGCGATCACATTGAAAAGTGTGGTTTTTCCAGCACCGTTAGGGCCAATGAGCCCGGTGATCGAGCCTTCGGCAATCTCCAGTGTGGCACCGTCCACGGCATGAAAGCCGCCGAAATGCTTGTGAATGTCGTCAACGACGATCATCTGTCACCCCCGTGTGGTCTTGCGCCGCATTAAAAGCGGTCTTCAAGATGTTGAAACAGCCCGGAAAATGTCCGGGCTGCTCAGCTTCTTTCAGGTCAGCTCAGCGGTACTTGGCTGTTGTGATCTCGCCGCCTTCGATGACGATCTGGCGGTAGTTGCCCGCACTTTCGCCAGGGCCGATCAGCTCGACCGCCGTGGCACCCACATAGTCGATGTCGCCACCGTCCTTGATGATCTGCAGCGCCTTTGCCAATTCGCCGGGGAAGATTTGTTCGCCAGGTGCGTTGGCCACATCCATCACGTGATCTTTGTAGGCGTTGCTGTCCTTGGAGCCTGCGGCCTGCATGGCCAGCATGATCAGGGCCGCCGCGTCATAAGACTCCGGCGTGAACGGCGATGTGGCGTCAAACGCATCACCGACCATTTTGGTGAAGATCGCAGCGCCGTCGCTGTCCGTGCCGGGGTGCTGGCCGGTGGAGCCTTCGATTTCGTCACCGAAGTTTTCCTGCAGCTTGGCGCCGATCATACCGTCGGGGAAGTGGAATGTGTCAAACGCGCCCGTGTCCAGTGCAGCGCGCACGATGCCCGAGCCGCCCTGGTCCACGTAACCCGCAACCACGAGACGGTCGCCACCGGCAGAGGCCAGCGCGCCAACTTCGGCCGAGTAGTCGGCTTTGCCGTCTTCGTGGGCCGCGTTGATCGTCACGGTGCCGCCTGCGGCCTCGAATGCCGCCTGGAACGCGTCGGCCAGACCCTTGCCATAGTCGTTGTTGGTGTAGGTCACGGCAACTTCGTTGATGCCTTCTTCCATCAGCACTTCGGTCATCACGACGCCTTGGCGCGCGTCCGAGGGGGCTGTGCGGAAGAAGAGGCCGTTGTCTTCGTTGTCATTGTGCGACAGGCCGGGCGATGTGGCCGAAGGCGAGATCATCACGACACCGTTGGCCACGGCCACGTTGTTGAGGATCGCGCCGGTCACGCCGGAGCAGTCCGCGCCCATGATACCGTCCACACCATCGGCGGTGATCAGCCGTTCAGCGGCAGCCGTGGCTGCGCCCGCGTCAACGCAGGTGCTGTCGGCGCGCACAGACGACACTTTGGCCCCGTCCAGCAGCAGGCCGCTGTCTGTGACTTCTTTCATCGCCAGTTCCGCGCCATCAGCCATCGAGGGTGTCAGCGATTCAATCGGGCCGGTAAAGCCAAGGATCACGCCGATTTTGACGTCTGTTGCGTGGCCGTCCGCATAAGCCGAGCCCGCCATCAGTGCAGTTGCGGCCGAAGCCATAAGCAGTTTTTTCATGTGTAATCTCCCTGTGGATTTTTATCCTGGCGCGGAGCCTATGCGCGCGGTTTGAAAAAGAAAAGTCGAATAGTCGGGTTTACCCTTGGGAAAGCAGGCCCCGCCCTCGCGCAAATGTGGGTGGAAGCCTGCGCCCCATTGCCTATCTCATGATCCATAGCTGAACGGAGTTGACCATGCGCTTGCCCCTCATTTTGACCCTTTGTGCGCTGCCTGCGGGTGCCATGGCTTTGGACACTGCCGCCGGTGCCGTCACCGTCACCAAAGTGGCCGGTGGCCTTGAGCAGCCCTGGGGCGTGGCCCCGCTGCCCTCGGGAGCCCTTTTGGTGACCGAGCGTGATGGTCGCCTTGTTCTGGTCGAGGACGGGCGCAGCGCGCGTGTTGTTGGCACACCTCGGGTGTCGGCGCGCGGGCAGGGTGGTTTGCTCGACATCACCCTGGCCCGTAATTTTGCAACGACCCGTACGCTGTTCCTGACTTACTCCAAACCCCAGCAGGGTGGCTCCGGCACGGCCATGGCCGCCGCCGAATTGAGCGCGGATGGCCGCCGCCTTGAGAACCTGCGCGACCTCTTTGTCTCTGCCCCCGGCGGCAGTGGCGGTCGCCATTATGGCTCCCGCGTGGTCGAGGCCCTGGACGGCACGCTATACGTGACAATTGGCGATCGGGGAGATCGCCCGTCGGCGCAGGACCGGGCGCTGCACAACGGGTCCATTGTGCGTGTGAACCGAGACGGCACTGTGCCTGCCGACAACCCGTTTGTGGGACAGGACGGCGTGCTGCCCGAGATATGGTCTTATGGTCATCGCAACCCGCAGGGCGCGGGTCTGGATGCCGATGGCACGCTGTGGACGGCCGAGCATGGCGCGCGCGGTGGTGACGAGGTGAACCGAATTGCGAAAGGGGCGAACTATGGTTGGCCGGTGATTTCCTACGGTGTGCACTATTCCGGCGCCCGCATTGGCGAAGGCGTGGCCCAAGACGGGATGGAGCAGCCCGCGATGTACTGGGACCCATCCATCGCGCCCTCGGGCTTGCTGGTTTATCAGGGTGACATGTTTCCCGAATGGCGCGGTGACATGTTCGTGGGCTCGCTGAAGTTCGACTATATTGCGCGTGTCGAGATGTCAGGCGACAGCGCCCGCGAGGTCGAGCAGATCCAGGGGGCGGAGACAGGGCGCGTGCGTGACATCGTCGAGGACAGCGGCGGCAGCATCCTCTTTATCTCGGTCGCGGAGGGCGCGGTGTATAGGATCACCCGCTAGCTACGTGCGCCCGGGCTGGCGGCAACCAGGGTGCGGGAAAAGGGAATATGGCGGAGAGACAGGGATTCGAACCCTGGGTGGGCTTGCACCCACAACGGTTTTCGAGACCGCCCCGTTCGACCACTCCGGCACCTCTCCGCGGGGGTCTGGTAGGGCCGTTTAGTAGCTGATGCGCGCAAGGGCAAGGCACTTTTCGCCCGTTTTTCTCCACACGGGAATTTTGGTGGACCTCGGGGCAAAAACCCATACCTTCGCAGCAGCCCCTTCGGGCGCAGTACCTTATGGAAAGGGTTGTCATGCGCGCTTTGCGTTCCGTCTTTGCCACTGTTGTGTTTTGCCTTGTGTTGCCGGGTCTTGCCGCCGCCGCTGACCGTGACCGATTGGAAGCCTTCCTCGAAGTCACCGGTTTTGACGTGGCCCTTGAAAGCATTCGTCTGTCGGCAAGCTCTGCGCCGCAGATGCTGGGAATGGAGGCGGAAGATTTCGGATCGGAATGGGCGCGCCTGACCGACGAGGTGTTTGACGTGGGCCAGATGCACGACATGGCCCTCGATATCCTCGAAGAGACTTTGAGCGATGATTTGTTGACCCATGCGGTGGAATTCTATGCCTCTGATCTGGGTCGGCGTCTTGTGGTGGCCGAAAATGCGTCGCATCTGAGCGAAGAGGACGAACTAAAAGCGGAAAGCGGCGAGGCCATTGTCGCGGGACTGGAGCGGCTGGACAGCCCCCGGCTTGATTACCTCAAGCGGATGAACGCAGCCTCTGACAGTGCGGGCACGGGCCTGCGGGCGATCCAAGAAATTCAGGTGCGGTTCCTGATGGCCGCTGCCGGGGCCGGGGTGATCGGGCTGGAGATGGACGAGGCGGATTTGCGGGCCTTTCTGGGCCGCAATGAAGAGGCGCTGCGCGCTGATCTTGAGCAGGGGGCGCTGACCGGGGCCGCCTATACCTATCAGTCTTTCTCTGATGCCGATGTTCTGGCCTATGCCGAAGCGTTGGAGCATGAGGACATGCGCCAGGTTTATGATCTGATGAATGCTGTGCAATACGAGATCATGGCCAACCGGTTCGAGGCGTTGGCGCGTGCCATGCAGGGCCTGCAACCCAGTCAGGAGCTGTGATGCGCTTTGTCCTGTCTTTTGTGGCGTTGTGGTTCAGCGCCACTGCCGCGCTGGCCAACGCGGATATTGACCGCCTTGTGGATGCGATGGGCATGCCTGCCTTGGTCCGCGCCTTTTCGGAGGAAGGCATCGCGTCCAGCCCCGAGTTGGATGAGGCGTTCCTGAACGGGCAGGGTGGGGCCGTCTTTGCCGAGACGGTGCGCAAGCTTTACGATCCTGCCCGTCTTGAGGCCGAGTTGCGCACGGGCCTTTATGAGGTGCTGGACGCTGACATGGCGCGCACCGCGCTGCTTTTTGCCGAAAGCGATCTGGGTCAGCGCATCGTCACCCTAGAGGTGCAGGGCCGACAGGCGATGTTGGATGCGGATGTGCAGGATATGGTCAAGGCCGCAGGCGATAATGCGGGGGCGGCTGTGACCGATTTTCTGGCGGCCCGCAATCTGGTTGAGCGCAATACCGAAGCGGCAGTCGTATCGCAGGTCGCCTTTTTCGACGGGCTGGCCGAGACGATCACCCAATCCTTCCCGCCGCCTGACATCGAAGGGCAGCGTGCGATGATCGCCGCCGACACCGAGCGCTGGTTGAAAGGCTATTACGCGCTGGTCCAATCCGCCCTGAATGCCGACGAGATCGAAACCTATACCGCCTTTTGGGCGACAGAGGTGGGCACGACGCTGGATGACGCGGTGTTCGAGGTGTTTGGTCAAAGCTATGAGGCGATTTCATATGGGCTGGGCCAAGCGGTGGGCCGCCTGGTGCCACCCAATGAACTCTAGCCCGCATTGACGCTTGACTTGGGCGGCTGATCTGCACATAAGCCCGCATCTGGCCAGCGCATGCTGGCTTGTTTTGTTTAAACTTACGTCCCCGAGAGGGGCGCGCAGTTCGAGGCGGGGCCTGATCGCAGTCCCCGAAACGCCGGAGGATCCGGGGCCACAGGACGCGGCAAATAAAGGAACGACATATGTTCGCGGTTATGAAAACCGGCGGCAAACAGTACAAAGTTCAATCGGGCGATATGCTCCGCGTTGAAAAACTGGCCGCAAATGCAGGTGACACTGTCCAATTCAACGAAATTCTGATGATCGGTGGCGACGCCCCCGTTGTCGGCTCTCCCGTGGTTGCCGATGCAGGCGTGCAGGCCGAAGTGGTCGAGCAGCTCAAGGGCCCCAAGACCATCAACTTTGTCAAACGCCGCCGGAAGCATTCGTCCAAGCGGACCAAAGGCCACCGTCAGCAACTGACCCTGGTGCGCGTGACCGACATTCTTGCATCTGGTGCCTCCGCCTCTGGCATCATGGCGGCTGAAAACGGTGCGGGCTTTGCCTTTGCCGCTGCGGCCACCGAGGCCGCCAAGCCAAAAGCCAAGAAAGCCAAAGCGCCAAAGGCCGAAGCCGCAGCTGAAACGCCTGCCGCCGAGGAAGCGCCCAAGCCCAAGGCCAAGAAGGCCGCGCCCAAGAAAGCTGAAGCCACTGGTGCTGACGATTTGAAAGAATTGTCCGGTGTTGGCCCCGCGCTTGAGAAGAAATTGCACGAAAACGGTGTGACCACCTTTGCGCAAATCGCAGCATGGACCCCCGAAGACGTTGCTGATATGGACGAGAAACTGTCTTTCAAAGGCCGGATCGAGCGTGAAGGCTGGATCGCTCAGGCCCAGGAAAAGACAAAAGGCTAAGGAGAGAGACGCATGGCACATAAAAAAGCAGGCGGTTCATCCCGTAACGGTCGCGACTCTGCGGGTCGCCGCCTTGGCGTGAAGAAATATGGCGGCGAAGCTGTCATTCCCGGCAACATCATCGTGCGTCAGCGCGGCACCAAGTTTTGGCCTGCCGAAGGCGTTGGCATGGGCAAGGATCACACGATCTTTGCAACTGTCGATGGCTCGGTCACCTTCCACAAGGGCCTCAAAAACCGCACGTTCATTTCGGTTCTCCCGGTTGCGGAGGCAGCCGAGTAAGCCGCCAAACGGGTTTTATGAAAAATTCGGGGGATCGGCGGAAACGCCGGTCCCTTTTTCTTTTCCAAACGCGAGGCCTTGCTATGGCCGACCATCAAAAACCAAGACTTGAAGGGGGCAACATCGTCTTGCGCGATGCCGGTCCTTTGGATGTGCAAGCCCGCTTTGCCCTGGGCAATACGCCTGAAATTCAGGCCATGTTCGGGGCCGACCCCAAAGCGGTGCGCGATATCACGCCCGAGGCGGCGGAGGCGTGGGTGCAGGCCCATAGCGACGACCCCCATGCGTGGATCATCGAGGCGGATGGCAAACTGGTTGGCGGCGTGCGCCTGCATACCCTCAACTATTCCGACAAGCGGGCGCAGATCGCGATTGGCATCGTGGATGCCGATGCGTTGGGCAAGGGCCTGGGCACCCGGGCGATGCGTCTGTTGGCCGCCCATGCCTTTGACACTTTGGGCCTGCACCGACTGGGCTGTCGCGTCTTGGCATTCAACACCCGGGCCATCGCAGCCTATGAAAAGGTGGGCTTTGTCGTTGAGGGCCGCGAGCGCGAGGCGGCGTTGATCGGCGGCGCATGGCATGATGATCTGATCCTTGGTCTGCTGGATCACGACTTGCGGCGGATGCCATGAGTGTTGCCATCGCCTCTTTCGCCGTCTTTGCGGCAAGTCAGGTGGGCACACCGGGGCCTGCGAACATGGCGCTTTTGTCGACGGGGGCCCGTTATGGATTTCGCGCCGCGCTGCCATTTGTGGCCGGCGTTGCCTTGGGCAAACAGCTGGTGATCTGGCCCGTGGGCTTTGGCCTGATGGAGCTGGCAGAGCGGGCACCCTGGGTGTTCGAAGCCCTCAAATATATCTCGGCGGCCTATATCATCTGGCTGGCGTGGAAAGTGGCGAACCTGCGATTGGGTGCGGCTGATCCAGCCTCATCGGCCCCCGGCTTTGCTGCCGGGTTGATCGTGCACCCGCTCAACCCCAAGGCCTGGGCGATGATCGTGGCGGGTTTCACCGGCTTTGTGAGCCCCGGCACCGACCCGTTGACGGCAACCGCGATCATCGCCGCTGTCTTGCTGGCCACGCAGGTTGTTTTGCACCCGCTCTGGACCCTTGCCGGGGACCGGATCGCGCGCACCCTCGCAGGAACGCGCGGCGAACCCTATCTGATGTATACCCTTGCGGCCCTCACCGTTGCATCGGTTCTGTTTGTTTTGTTCGGAGGAGGAACGTGACGATGGAAATGGAGAAAATTGTGACCCAGCCCGTGATCGAGACCGAACGTTTCACTCTGCGCCCTGTGCGCAAGTCCGACATGGGGCTGATCGAGCTTTATGCCAGCGACGAACGCGTCGCCCGCATGACCACGTCGATCCCGCATCCCGTGCCCCCCGGCCTGACCGAGGCGTTTATCACCCGCGCGATGCAGGACGACCGCGAAGAAGACGTGTGGGTCATGGATGGCCTGTGCGCAGGCGGGGCCGAAGTGATGGGTGTCATCTCGCTTGAGCGGATGGACCGGAACCAGTCCGAAGTGGGCTATTGGGTTGGCCCGCCTTACTGGAACACCGGCCTTGCCTCGGATGCCGTCCAGGCACTGGTCGAGGCAAATCCCATGGGCAACGCAAATATGTTTGCCTCGGTTTTTCAGGACAACCCGGCCTCGGCCCGGGTGCTGACCCATTGCGGTTTCGAATATCTGGGCGATGCGGAATCCTTTTCCGTCGCCCGTGACGCATCGGTGCCCACCTGGACCTATAGCCGCAAACTGACACCCGCCCCGTAAACTTCTTTGTTCGGAAGAATCCCGGGGGAGGGCGCATGGCCCGAGGGGCAGACCCGCAAACCCTTTCCCCTCGCGCCGCATATGTACTAGGACGCCACCATGAAGTTTCTTGATCTTGCCAAAGTCTACATCCGTTCCGGTTCGGGCGGGGGTGGCTGTATCTCGTTCCGGCGCGAAAAGTACATCGAATATGGTGGCCCTGATGGGGGCGACGGCGGCAAGGGCGGCTCGGTCTGGGCCGAGACGGTGGATGGGCTCAACACCCTGATCGATTTCCGTTACCAGCAGCATTTTTTCGCCAAGAATGGCATACCGGGCATGGGCCGTCAGCGGACCGGGGCCGATGGCGATGACATCGTATTGCGCGTGCCGGTCGGCACCGAAATTCTCGACGAAGACCAGGAAACCGTGATCGCTGACATGACCGAGGTCGGCCAGCGGGTTGAGCTGGCGCGCGGCGGCAATGGCGGTTGGGGGAACCTGCATTTCAAATCGGCCACCAATCAGGCCCCGCGCCGCTCGAACCCGGGGCAAGAGGGCGTCGAACGCACCCTGTGGCTGCGCCTGAAACTGATTGCTGATGTGGGCCTCTTGGGCCTGCCCAATGCGGGAAAATCGACATTCCTCGCTGCCACCTCGAATGCGCGTCCCAAGATCGCCGATTACCCCTTTACCACGCTGCACCCAAATCTGGGCGTTGTGGGCGTGGACAATACCGAATTTGTCGTCGCTGACATTCCGGGCCTGATCGAAGGGGCGTCGGAAGGTCGCGGACTGGGTGACCTGTTTCTGGGCCATGTGGAGCGCTGTGCCGTTCTGCTGCACCTGATTGACGGCACATCCGATGACGTGGCGCAGGATCACGACACAATTATTGGCGAGCTTGAAGCCTATGGCGGCGATCTGGCGGACAAACCCCGCGTGACGGTCCTGAACAAGGTCGACGCGTTGGACGATGAGGAACGCGCCGAAAAGCGCGCCGCACTTGAGGCGGCGGCTGGCGGCCCCGTGATGCTCATGTCGGGCGTGGCCCGTGAGGGTGTGACCGAGGTGCTGCGCACCTTGCGCGGGCAGATTGACGATGACCGGTTGCGCCACAAACCCGTCCAAGAGGCCGAGCCATGGCATCCCTGACGACCGGCCATCGGTCGCTGAGCGCCGCGCGTCGTCTGGTTGTCAAGATCGGGTCGGCCTTGCTGGTGGACCGGACAACAGGTGCGCTACGCTCGGATTGGCTGGATGGCCTGGCGCAGGATGTGGCCTGGCTCAAGGGGGCGGGGGTGCAGGTGGTGCTGGTCTCGTCCGGTTCGATCGCGCTGGGGCGCGAGGTGCTGCATCTGCCGGCCACCGATCTGGCGTTGGAACAGTCCCAAGCCGCCGCCGCGGTGGGTCAGATCCGTCTTGCCCGCGCCTATGAGGAGGCGATGGCGCCGCATGGCATCACCACGGCGCAAGTGCTCGTGACGCTGGAGGACAGCCGCGACCGCCGCCGCTACCTCAATTCGCGCGCCACGCTTGAGCAGTTGATTACCCTTGGCGCGCTGCCCATCGTGAACGAAAACGACACCGTGGCCACGGACGAGATCCGTTTTGGCGACAATGACCGGCTGGCGGCGCAAATTGCGGCCACGATCGGGGCGGATATGCTGGTGCTGTTGTCCGACGTGGATGGGTTCTATTCGGCCAATCCCGGCGATGATCCGGGTGCCACGCGCTACGACATTATCGAGACGATCACGCCCGAGATCGAGGCACAGGCGGGCGACGCGGGCTCTGGCCTGTCCAAAGGCGGGATGAAGACCAAGTTGATGGCTGCCAAGACCGCTACGGCGGCGGGCTGTGCCATGGCCATCTGTCATGGTGCTGCGCTGCGCCCGCTGAGCGCGTTGCAGGACGGGGCCAACGCCACATGGTTCACCGCGACCCTTGACCCGCAAGCGGCGCGCAAACGCTGGATTGCCGCGATGAAGCCGCGCGGCACGGTCACGCTGGACGCGGGCGCCGTGCGTGCCTTGACCCGGGGCAACAGCCTGTTGCCTGCGGGCATTCATGCGGTCAGCGGCACCTTTGGGCGCGGCGATCCGGTGGCGATCACCGGGCCGGACGGGCATCAACTGGGCCTCGGCCTCAGCCGCTATACCGCCGACGAAGCGCAAAAGATCAAAGGCCATCAGAGCGCCGAGATCGAAGCACTGCTGGGCTATCCGGGCCGGGCCGCCTTGATCCACCGCGATGACATGGCCCTTTAACCCGTCTTTTGGCTGTAAATATCCCCGCCGGAGGCATAGAATCCAAAGACGCTCCGCCGATCACAGGACCTGACCGATGAAAGATTTTGCTGATATTCCCGCCCTCATGGCCGACATCGGCCAGCGTGCCAAAGCGGCGGCTGCGACGCTTGCCTTTGCCAGCGCCGAGCGCAAGTACGCCGCCCTCATCAGCGCTGCCGAGCATGTCTGGGCCACCCGTGCCGAGATCATCGCCGCCAACGCCAAGGACATGGACTATGGCCGCGAAAAAGGCCTGTCGGACGCGATGATGGATCGCCTGCTGCTGACCGAGGACCGCATCCAGAGCATCGTGGACGGGTTGCGCGCGGTGGCCGAACAGGCCGATCCCGTGGGCGAGGTTCTGGCCGATTGGACCCAGCCCACCGGCCTGAACATCCAGCGGGTGCGCACGCCCTTGGGCGTGGTTGGCGTGATCTATGAGAGCCGCCCCAATGTGACGGCGGATGCGGGCGCGCTGTGCCTCAAGGCCGGCAATGCGGTGATTTTGCGTGGCGGCTCTGAAGGGTTCAACTCGTCCCGCGCGATCCATGCCGCCCTGCAACAGGGGTTGCGCGATGCCAGCCTGCCTGAGGATGCGGTGCAACTGGTGCCCACGCGCGACCGGGCGGCGGTCAGCGAAATGCTGACCATGACGGATACGATTGATGTGATTGTGCCCCGGGGCGGCAAGGGCCTTGTGGGTCTGGTTCAGCGTGAGGCCCGCGTGCCCGTTTTTGCCCATCTTGAGGGGATCGTGCACATCTATATCGATAAGGATGCGGACCCTGAAAAAGTGCTGAAGGTCGTGCTGAACGCCAAAACGCGGCGCACCGGGATTTGTGGCGCTGCCGAGTGTCTGCTGATCCATGAGGACGTGGCAGGCATTATCGGTCAGGGCGTTGTTCGCGCGCTGATGGATGCGGGGGTGCATGTGCATGCGGATGTGGGATTGCAGACCATCGACGGTGTGCTGGCCGCCACGGATCAGGACTGGGGCAAGGAATATCTGGATATGGAGATTGCGGCGCGCATCGTGCCCGATCTGGATGCCGCGATGGCGCATATTCGCACCTATGGCTCGAACCACACTGATTGCATCCTGACCGAGGATGCGGCGACGGCCACTCGCTTCCTCACCGAACTGGACAGTGCGATCCTGATGCACAACGCTTCGACCCAGTTTGCGGATGGGGGCGAGTTCGGCATGGGCGCCGAGATCGGGATTGCCACCGGCAAGATGCATGCGCGTGGACCGGTGGGGGCGGCACAATTGACCAGCTTCAAATATCTGGTGCGCGGTAACGGGACAGTGCGGGCCTAGTGCCCGTTGGCCAGATTGGAATCGATCAGTTGCTCCAGCACGTCCAGACGGGGCACGTAGACCGCACTGCCGACGTCCTTGTCAGATACGAAACGGATCGCGAAGCCCTGAAAGAACGCGTCGAATTGGTCCAAGAGCGCTAGCGAAACCTTGAACGATCCGTCGGCGCCGGTCACAGTTCCACCATTGGCAGGCGGGCATGTCGCGTCGGTGTCATAGTTGCCACCACGTGCGACCGTGTTGTCGGTGTAGCAATGGGTTTTTTGCCGGGCCAAATATTGTGAGGCCGTCCAGGAGTCTTTGAAGAATGGTGTGTAGGGGGTTTGCCGGTTCAACCCGTAGGCATAGTAGTTTTCGTTGTCCTCGATGTTGTGAATGACCGTGTCGGCCCGCACCCAACGCCCCGAGCTGAGAGGGTTGGGGCGCAGACGCAAATCAACATATAGATAGGATTGTTCGCGACCCAACTGGTACAGACACGCGCCATAGTCGGCGCGCGTTTCGCCCCGGTCGTCGGCACTGCAATACCTGTTCAACAGGTCATTGATGTTGTCGGCAAAGCGGACCTCCTGATCAAAGGCGTCTGCGTAGCGTTCAAAAAAGAAGGTGCGCGCGGTGGCGGCCGTCGGCGGTGTTTCCATGAGCATGGTCGGCTGCACAGCCAGCATCAGCAAAGAGGCAGAGGCCCGTTCGCCCGGCAACCACTTGTCGCTCCGGTATTCGGCTTTCGAGAAATAGATATTTGTGTCGCCGACCCGTTTTATCGACACCTCCCATTCGCCCGCGGCGACGCTGTGCGGCACGAGCAATAGGGGCAGGCAGGCGATCAGCAGGGCAGCGGCGAGGCGGGACAGGATGAGGTGCTTCATGGCCTGATGGTGCCTGCTTGGGCTGCCTGTGTGCAAGGTGAAACGTAGGTGCGCGAAGCCGGTAGAGCAAGTTTCCCTTCAAATCCCAAAGTTTCCCCAATTCTGAAGAATCGCCTTTGGTTTTCACGACATGCCCCAAAACGACCGTCTGACCACCAATTTCGCCGTGAAAATGGGCAGTTTTCTGTTCGCAAAACCGCCCACTCGTGTTTTGGTGAGGCCCATAAAAACGAAAACAGGGAACAAAAACAAAATGTCCATTCAACCTCCTTTGACGGAGCTTCCGATCAAGACCGCAAATGCCGGTTTTTATCGGGGGTTCAGCGTCGACGTGACGGTGGTGAGTAAGATCATCATCAGCATTCTTGTCGTCTGGTGCATCTTTTGGCCGACACAATCGGGCCGCGTGCTGGGTGACCTCAACAGCATCATTCTGGCCAACTTTGCGGCCTGGTACATCTGGGTCGTGGCGTTCTTTATCATCGTTTGCCTCGGGCTCGCGTTGTGGCCCGCCGCCGGCAGGTTGAACCTGGGCCAGCCGGGCGAAGGGCCGGAGTTCTCGAACTTCTCCTGGTTCTCGATGATGTTTGGTGCCGGGATCGGTGTGGGTATGCTGACCTGGGCCGTGGCCGAGCCGGTTGCACATTTCGGGTCCAACCCCGAAACCATTCAGGGTCTGACCAATGGTGGCACCGCCGACAATGTGCGCATGGCCTATAAATGGTCCTTCCTGCATTGGGGTCTGGGTGCCTGGGCGTGCTATGCCGTTGCCGGTCTTGCCTTGGCCTTCTTCAGCTATCGTCGCGGTCTGCCGCTGACCATTCGGTCGTCCCTGACGCCGCTCTTTGGGGCGTCACTGTCGGGCAAACTGGGGCACCTGATCGACATCGTGGCCGTTGTTGCCACCATCCTGGGTGTGGCGCAGACGCTTGGCTTTGGTGTGGAGCAATTCGTGGCTGGTCTGACCCGGATCGGGATTGGCGGTCTAATGGACGCCGATGGCGGAGCCACATTCGTGGGCATCGTCGTTGCACTTTTGGCGATCATGGGGGCCTCGACGCTGTCGGCGCTGTCTGGCGTGGGCAAGGGCATCAAGTGGTTGTCGAACATCAACATGGTGCTTTCGATCTTCCTCTTGGGCTTTTTCATCCTGTTTGGGGCCACCTGGTTCGGCGCTACGGCCTTCTTTGTCGGCATCTGGGACTATCTGGTCGCATTGCCTTCGATGAGCTTGAACGTCTGGTCCTCGGACGGCGTCGAAGGGTCTGAGTCCTTTCTGCTGACGCAGTGGCAAGGCTGGTGGCCGGTGTTCTACTGGGCCTGGTGGATCGCATTCGCCCCCTTCGTGGGTCTGTTCCTGGCGCGCATTTCGCGCGGTCGGACCATCCGCGAGTTCGTGCTGGGTGCAATGATCGTGCCGTC
This sequence comes from uncultured Tateyamaria sp., assembly GCF_947503705.1. Classification (GTDB taxonomy): domain Bacteria; phylum Pseudomonadota; class Alphaproteobacteria; order Rhodobacterales; family Rhodobacteraceae; genus Tateyamaria. Next base: position 121,430 of record NZ_CANNES010000008.1, read on the forward strand.
GCTGATGTGCTTTGTCTGGTTCGCCTGGGCCGGTGGCACCGCCATCGATCTGGAACTGAACGGTGGGGCCGAAGGCGTCATCTTTGACGCGGCCAATGGCGACAAGATCTTTGCCATGACCACGTTCATGCTGGAGCCCATCGCACAGGCGCTGGCCTGGGGCATGGCCTTTCTGATCGTGGTGCTGCTGATGACCTTCCTTGTGACCTCTGCGGACTCTGCCGTTCTGATCGTGAACACGATCAACGCGGCTGGCGATGAAGGCCCCAAGGCGCGTCCTCACATTCTGTTCTGGGGTGCGGCGCTGGCGCTTGTGGTTGGCGGTCTGCTGATCTCGGGCGGGACTTCGGCCATTCAGACGGCCATGGTCATCGGCGCGTTGCCCTTCAGCCTTGTCATGGTGCTGATGTGCATTGCCCTGATCAAGGCGATCTACAACGACAGCAAGCGTGAAGCGGCAGGCGTACCTGCGGTTCACTCCGAAATTCCCGGTGCCACCGGGAACGGGCTGTCTGCAGCCGAGTAACGGCGCGGATCACTGCGACAAAGCAAAGCCCCGGTGCGCACGCGCCGGGGCTTTTTCCGTATCAGCGCATGGCCCTTGCCTTGGTTTTGCACCACACTGGGATCATGACGAGCGATCCGAACACTCCCGACCCCTTGTTGGCCGAATTGTGCGCCTGCGAGAGTGCAGTATGGGATGCGCTCGTGCGTGGTGACACGCAAGCGGACGCCGCCGCCTTGGATGACAGTTTTCTCGGGGTCTATGCAGACGGCTTTGCGGGCAAGGCGGAGCATGTGGGGCAGTTGGCATATGGCCCCGCGGTCGCGTCCTTTAACCTGACTGACATGCGGGCACGGCCCTTGGGGGACGGGCATGCCCTGTTGTCCTATCTGGCCGAATTTCAGCGCGTTAGCAGCACGCAGCCAGAGAAGATGTATGTCAGTTCGATCTGGAAACGGACCGGCGCAGGCTGGATCAACGTTTTCAGTCAGGATACCGCCGCGGCGGGCTAGGACGGCAATCGCCTTGCGTATGGGGGCCATTCCAATAGTCTCGGACCACAAAACATGAAGGCTCTTGATATGTCCCTCGACCTCGATTTTGTCCGTGCGCAGTTTCCTGCCTTTTCCGAGCCGTCCCTTCAGGGGCAGGCGTTTTTCGAGAATGCGGGCGGCAGCTATGTCTGCCAGCAGGTCATTGACCGGCTGACCCGGTTTTACACCCAGCGCAAGGTGCAGCCCTATGGGGCCGCTGCCGCGTCGCGTCTGGGGGGCGAAGAGATGGACGAGGCGCGCACCCGCTTGTCCGCCATTCTGGGTGTGGACGAGGACGAATTGAGCTTTGGCCCCTCGACCACCCAGAACACCTATGTTCTGGCGCAGGCCTTTGGCCAGATGTTGCAGCCCGGCGAGGCCATCATCGTCACCAATCAGGATCACGAGGCAAACACCGGTCCTTGGCGGCGTCTGTCCGATCGCGGCATTGACGTGCGCGAGTGGCAGATTGATCCGGGCACTGGTCATCTGGACCCCGCCGCCCTTGAGGATTTGTTGGATGAGAGCGTGCGTCTGGTTTGTTTTCCTCATTGTTCCAACGTCGTGGGCGAGATCAATCCGGTGACCGAGATCACGGCGCTGGCCCATGCCGCCGGTGCCTTTGTCTGCGTGGACGGTGTCAGCTATGCGCCGCACGGATTTCCCGATGTGGGCACACTTGGCCCCGACATTTACCTGTTTTCCGCCTACAAGACCTATGGGCCGCATCAGGGGTTGATGGTGATCCGGCGCGCCTTGGGCACGCTGCTGCCGAACCAGGGGCATTATTTCAACGCAGACAGCCTGTATAAGCGGTTTACGCCTGCCGGACCCGATCATGCGCAGATCGCGGCCTGTGCGGGCATGGCGGATTATGTGGATGCGCTTTATGCCCATGCGGTCGGGGGCGAAGCGGACGCGACAGGACGGGGCGCGGCAGTGCACGATCTGATGCGCGCCCGCGAGGAAGAGGCGCTGGACACGGTGCTGGCCTATGTCCGGGATCGCAATGATCTGCGTGTCTTGGGGCCGGTTGATGCGGCGCGCCGTGCGCCCACGGTCGCGCTGGATTTGGGTCGCGCGGCCGGGCCTGTGGCTGCAAGCCTCGCTGATCACGGGGTGATGGCAGGGGGTGGTGACTTCTATGCGGTGCGCGCCTTGCAGGCCATGGGCGTGGACCCTGCGCAAGGCGTATTGCGCCTCAGCTTTACCCACTACACCACTGACGCCGAGATCACCCAGTTGCTTGGCGCGCTGGATGCTGTGCTTTGACCTTTGGTCAACCATGTCTTTGGTGATCCGAAGGCAGGTTTGCCCCGTATGAGTAAACAAAAGCGTAAGGGCAGGGCGTGAGCAGCACACCGATCATTCTATGGTATCGTCGCGATTTGCGGCTGAGCGATCATGCGGCCCTGTCAGCGGCCTGCGAGACGGGCCGCCCCGTAATTCCCGTTGTGATCCGAGACAAGAGTATCGATGCCCTGGGTGCGGCCCCGAAATGGCGTTGGGGCCTGGGGGTCGAACATCTGGCCGAAACGCTGGCCGGTAAGGGCAGTCGGTTGATCCACCGGTCGGGCGATGCGCTGGACGTGTTGCAAGCGCTGATCCAGGAGACGGGGGCGGGGGCCGTGTATTGGTCGCGCCTTTACGATCCGGCGGCTGTTTCGCGTGACACGGAGGTGAAATCGGCCCTCAAGGCGCAGGATATCGACGCGCGCAGCTTTGGCGGCCATCTGATGTTCGAGCCCTGGACAGTCGAGACCAAGACCGGCGGTTACTACAAGGTCTACACCCCATTCTGGAACATGGTGAAGGGGCGGGATGTGGATGCGCCCCTTGGTACGCCGAGCGATCTACCTGCACCTGAGGCTTGGCCCGAGAGCGAGCACATTGCCGACTGGGCGCTTGATGCGGCGATGAATCGCGGGGCGGATGTGGTGCGCCCGTTTGTGCAATTGGGCGAACAGGCGGCGCAATCGCGCCTTGGCGCCTTCATGGCCCACAAAGTCGCCAGCTATGTGGCGGGCCGAGACATCCCGGGGCAGGACCGGACGTCGAACCTGTCGGAAAACCTCGCCCTTGGCGAGATCAGCCCCCACCAATGCTGGCATGCTGGCATGCGGGCGCTGAACGAGGGCAAACATGATGCCGAGGTCTTCCTCAAGGAGCTGGTCTGGCGCGAGTTTGCCTATCACCTGATACATCATACCCCTCGGATTTTGGACCAGAACTGGAAAGAGGGCTGGGACGCCTTTCCCTGGAACACCGAAGACACCGCCGAGGTCACCGCCTGGAAACAGGGGCGCACTGGCATTCAGTTTGTCGATGCCGCCATGCGTGAGATGTATGTGACGGGTCGGATGCACAACCGGGGCCGGATGATCGTGGCCAGCTATCTGACCAAGCACCTGATGAGCCATTGGAAGATCGGGCAGGCCTGGTTTGATCACTGCCTGATCGATTGGGACCCGGCGAGCAACGCGATGGGCTGGCAGTGGTCTGCTGGCTCCGGCCCTGATGCGACGCCTTACTTTCGCGTGTTCAACCCGGTCACGCAGCTCGATAAATTCGACAAGAACCGCGATTATGTCAGTCGTTGGATCGCCGAAGGACGGCGCAACCCGCATGATGACGCGCTCAAGTTCTTTGATGCCATCCCGCGGCACTGGAACCTGTCACCCGATGACACATATCCCGCACCGGTTGTGCCCGCAGACGAGGGCCGCAAACGGGCGCTAAGTGCTTATGAAAACCGAGAATTCTGAGACCCAAACACATCTGCGCAGTTGCACATGTGGATGTGTAAAGTTAGCTTTACACAAAATGCGAAACGGGGAGACCGCATGATCCTGACGACCACCGACGGCCAGACCGATCTGCCGCGCTATTTCACCCGTGTCTTTGGCATGGCGCAGGGGATGAACACGGGCCGTGTCGATTTTGTGCTGGAAGATGGGCGCACCTTTCGCGCCGAGGGGCCGAACCCGGGCCCTGTGGCCGAAGTGCACATCCACAACCCCGACCTCTTTGCCCGCCTGGTCCGCGAGGGTGACCTCGGCTTTTGCGACGCCTATCTGGATGAATGGTGGACGACGCCTGACCTGCAATCCTTTATGGATTGGGTCCATGCGGACAATGACAGCATTTATGACGGGTTTCCGGGTATGGGGCTGGTGCGCAATTTCGAAAAGTTCCGGTTCTGGCTGCAACGCAATCACCGTGAACAGGCGCGCAAGAATATCAGCTATCACTATGATCTGGGCAACGAATTCTACAAGCTCTGGCTCGACGATACGATGACCTATTCCAGTGCCCTGTTCGAGACAGGTCAGGAAAGCCACGAGGCCGCGCAGATTGCGAAATATGCCAGCATGGTGGACCAGATGGGCGCGCAGGAAGGTGACCATATCCTTGAGATCGGCTGTGGCTGGGGCGGTTTTGCAGAATATGCAGCGAAAGAGCGGGGCCTGAAGGTCACCGGCCTCACCATCAGTGAAGAGCAGTTTAAGTACGCCCAGGAACGCATTGAGAATGCGGGGCTTTCCGATATGGTGACTTTCAAGCTCCAGGACTACCGGGACGAACAGGGCGTCTATGACGGCATCGCAAGTATCGAGATGTTCGAGGCTGTGGGCCAAAAATACTGGCCGGTCTATTTCGACACCGTGCGCGAACGCCTCAAGCCCGGCAAGACTGCGACGCTTCAGATCATTACCGTTACGGACCGCCGTTGGAAGGTCTATCAACGCGGCGTCGATTTCATCCAGAAATACATCTTTCCGGGCGGGATGCTGCCCAGCCCCTCGGCCTTGCGGGCGCAGGTTACCAAGGCGGGACTGGCCGTGGAACGTTCCATCGAATTTGGCCAAAGTTACAATATCTCGCTGCGCCGCTGGCATGACACGTTCAACGAGAAATGGGATCAGATTGCCGAAATGGGCTTTGATGATCGGTTTCGCCGGATGTGGAATTTTTACCTCACCTCTTGCGCGGCGACCTTTGAAAGTGCCAACTGTGACGTAACCCAGATCACGATCAAACGCCCCGGATAGAGCCGGACCGACCAAAGAAGGACACCGCCGATGCCCAATGCAGCCAAACTTGTCGCGGCTGTTGGCATGGCAATCCTGGCCTTTTTCGTGTCAGGTCTGGTCATGGCCTTGTTTGAGGAAGACACCAATTTCGGCTGGTTCGTCCATGTGAATGTGGTGTTGGCCTTTTTCGTCGGCTGGCTGGTCATTGGCTCGCGTGCAGGTCGCGGCATGGTCTCGGCGGTGAATGTAGGGCTGACGGCGCCGGTCGTTTTGCTTTTCTGGGGCATTTTTGTGCAATCGTGTAACGAGATGGTCCGCATCGCGATGAAGAACCGCTATGACGGGGCCTTTGAAGCGCTTGTGGCCGTGTTCGAGATTGGGGCGAAATGGGCGCTGTTGTCGCTGACCCTGCCTGTTTGGGGCACGTTGTTGATCGGCGGCGTGATAATCGGCTTTGTAACAGAGCTGGCCTGGCGTCGCTGGCGGTAAACAAATGAAAAACTTGTTCTTTTATGGCACGCTGCGCCATATACCCTTGCTTGAGGTTGTGCTGGGCAAGACAGCGGCCACCTTGAACATCACCACCGCGACCTTGCCGGATCACGCCGTTATGGCGGTGGCCGAGGGGCCGTTTCCGATGATTGTGGAGGCCCCCGGTGTGGCGGCGCAGGGTATCTTGCTGTGCCAGTTGACCGAGGACGATATTGCGCGGCTGACTTACTATGAGGGCGGGTTTGATTATGATCTGCGTGCGGTGACTTTGGCCTCTGGCGAAGAGGCGGAGGTGTTTTTCCCGACGCACGGGGCCTGGACGGAAGACGGCCTGTGGGACTTGGAGGCGTGGATTGCCGCCTGGGGCGCGCCGAACCTTTATGCCGCGCGCGAGATCATGGACGGGTATGGTCGGATACCGGTGGCCGAAGTCACCCGTTGGCATGACCGCATCCGGGCGCGTGCCTGGTCGGCGCATCTGGCCCAAACGACTGGCCGCCATGGGGCGGGCACCCTGAATGGCCGGGTTGAAATTCTGGAACGTCTGAGGACCTATTCCAAGTTCTTTGCCCTGGACGACATTGTTTTGCGACACGAAACCTTTGACGGCGATATGACCGAAGCTTTGGAACGGGCGGTCTTTGTCTCGTCGGATGCGGCCATCGTGTTGCCTTATGATCCCGCGCGCGACCTTGTCTTGTTGGTGGAACAGGTGCGCCTGGGCCCACTGGCGCGCAACGACCCACACCTGTGGCAGTTTGAGCCTGTGGCGGGCTTGATTGACCCTGGCGAGACTTCGCAAGACGCGGCGCATCGCGAGGCATGGGAAGAGGCCCGCTTGCGCTTTGACGCGTTGGAAGCTGTGGGCCAGTGCTATGCCTCACCAGGAGCAGCGACGGATTTCTTTCACCTTTTTGTGGGGCTGTGCGATTTACCCGACGGGACAGCGGGCATCGGGGGCGAGGCCTGCGAGGGCGAAAACATCCGTAGCCACGTGATGCCCTTTGATCAGCTTATGGCGATGGCCGAGGCGCGCGAGACAGCGAATGCGCCACTGACCCTGTTGACCTACTGGCTGGCGCATCACCGGACACGGCTTAGACGCCTCGGCGCTTGAGGTCGGCGGGGCAGGCGGCTACACCGGATGTAACACTGCCAAAAGGACTGCCCTCATGCGCTATGCATCTGACCTGGCTGCGGCCATCGGAAACACCCCCCTGATAAAATTGCGCGCCGCCAGCGAGGCGACGGGCTGCACCATTCTGGGCAAGGCGGAGTTCATGAACCCCGGCCAGTCGGTCAAGGACCGCGCCGCCCTGTCGATCATTCAGGATGCGGTGGCCACAGGCGCGCTACGCCCGGGGGGAACGATTGTCGAGGGCACGGCCGGCAATACCGGCATTGGCCTGGCGTTGGTCGGGGCCTCTATGGGGTTCAAGACCGTTATCGTGATCCCCGAGACCCAGAGCCAGGAAAAGAAGGATATGCTGCGCCTGGCCGGTGCGGAATTGATCCAGGTGCCTGCCGCCCCCTATCGCAACATCAACAATTTTATCCGCTATTCCGGGCGTTTGGCGGCCAAACTTGCAGAAACCGAACCAAATGGCGCGATCTGGGCCAATCAGTTCGATAACACCGCCAATCGCCGTGCCCATATCGAAAACACTGCCCCCGAAATCTGGGAACAGACGGATGGAAAGGTGGACGGATTTATCTGTGCCGTGGGTTCTGGCGGAACATTGGCCGGCGTGGCCGAGGTCTTGCAGCCCAAGGGCGTGAAGATCGGTCTGGCCGATCCGGACGGTGCGGGCCTTTACAGCTATTTCACCACTGGCGAGATGGCCATGCAGGGCGGGTCGATTGCGGAAGGCATAGGCCAGGTACGCATCACCAAGAACCTCGAAGGGCTCAGGCCCGACTTCAGCTATAACGTGCCCGATACCGAGGCGCTGCCCATCGTCTTTGACCTGTTGCAGCACGAAGGGTTGTGCCTGGGCGCATCCTCGGGCGTGAACGTGGCGGGTGCCATTCGGCTGGCCCGTGATCTGGGCCCGGGCCACACCATCGTCACGATCCTGTGCGATTTTGGCACCCGCTATCAATCCAAGCTCTTTAACCCCGAGTTCCTGCGTGAAAAGGGGCTGCCCGTGCCGGAATGGCTGACCCAGGGGCCATCGAGCATTCCCGGCGTGTTCGAGGACGAATAATGCGCCACATCCTTTTATGCATCGCGCTGCTCTTTTGGGCAGGCGTGGCCTGGGCGCAAGCGACGGCACCGGACTATTCCCGCTGGGAAACGGTTGCCAATAGGGCCGAGGATGCGGTGGAAACCGCGCGTGCATCGGACAGTGCGTTTTCAGCCCTGCGGGCAGAAATCGTCGATTGGCGGACGCAGTTTCAGGCACAGTTGAGCGCCAATGACAACCGATTGCAGACGTTGCGCGATCAGATCAACGCGCTGGGACCAGCCCCCGAGGAAGGCGCAAGCGAAGCGGAAGAAATCGCGGCACGGCGCGCCGAGTTGAACATACAGCTCGAACGGCTCAGCACGCCGCGTCGCACCGCCGAAGAAGCGTTCAGTCGCGCCAATGGGATCATCGCCGAGATTGACGAGATCTTGCGTGCCCGACAGGCCGAACAGCTGTTGCGCATGGGGCCATGGCCGGTCAATCCGATCCATTGGGTGCCCGCCCTGCGCGAGTTCCATGTGACGCTGATTTCGATGGGCGCGGGCGTGCGTCAGGCCTGGGCCAATCCTGTCCGGCAGGCCAATTTGCAGGACAATCTGCCCTTGATCTTGGTGCTGACCGTTGTGGGCATCGTGCTGGTCATGCGGTCGCGTCACTGGTCTGAGATGTTGGCGCTGCGCATCCAGAACGGCAATGCCGGGTCCAGCGCGGGTGTTGCAGGCTTTGTCGTGTCGCTGGGTCAGATCATTCTGCCCATGCTCGGGTTGCTTGCAATTGTGCGTGCGATGGGCGCGACGGAACTTTTTGGCACCCATGGCGGGGTATTCCTGCGGTCGCTGGAACCGATGGGTTTTACCATTTTCGTGTCCCGCTGGTTGGGCAGCCGCATCTTTCCCAAGGGGGAGGGGCTGCATGCCACGCTGGTGGTCCCGCCCGCGCGCCGGGCCGAGGGACGTATCTATGCGATGATCCTCGGCATCGTTCTGGCGCTGTCGATCCTGCTGGAACAGTTTGCGATCACCGACCGCTATAGCGCTGAAACCGAGGCGGTGCTGAGCTTTCCGCTGATCGTGCTGGCCGGTGTGATCCTGATCCGAATGGGTTGGCTTGTGCGTCGGAAGAAGCGCGAGAAGGAAGAGGCAGAGGGTGAGGAAAGCGAGCGCGCCTATGGTGACAGGCTGATCGGGCTAGTTGGCCAAGCTGTCATCGCGATTGGCGTTGTGGGCCCTGTTCTTGCCGCCTTGGGCTATACCACTGCTGCGCAGGCGTTGGTCTATCCGACGATCCTGACGCTCGCGCTTTTTGGCACCATCGGTTTGTTGCAGCGGCTGATCCGCGATCTGTATTCCCTGCTGCGCCCGGGTGAAGGATCGGGCGACAGCCTGATCCCCACGCTGCTCAGCTTTGCGCTGGCCTTGTGTGCGACCCCGGTTCTGGCCCTGATCTGGGGCGTGCGTATAACGGAGCTGACCGAGCTGTGGACGCGGGTGCGCGGCGGGTTGAGCATTGGCGGCGTAACCATATCACCGGGCAGCTTTCTAACCCTCGTGGTTGTCTTTGTGCTGGGCTATTTACTGACGCGCGCGGTGCAGGGCGCTCTCAAAACCTCTGTTCTGCCCAAGACGCGGATTGATCCAGGCGGTCAGGTCGCGATCGTGTCGGGCACCGGCTATGTCGGGATATTCCTGGCGGCCCTGCTGTCGATCACCGCGGCGGGCCTTGACCTGTCCAGCCTTGCGATTGTTGCCGGGGCCTTGTCGGTGGGTATCGGTTTTGGTCTGCAAACCATCGTGTCGAATTTTGTCTCTGGCATCATCCTGCTGATCGAGCGGCCTATCTCCGAGGGCGACTGGATCGAGGTTGGCGGCCAGATGGGTTATGTCCGGGCCATCTCTGTTCGTTCCACCCGGATCGAGACCTTTGACCGCACCGACGTTATTGTGCCCAATGCTGATCTGATCAGCGGCACCGTCACAAACTATACCCGGGGCAATACCGTGGGTCGTGTGATTGTGCGCGTGGGCGTGGCCTATGGCACCGACACACGGAGGGTGGAGCGGATTTTGCAGGAGATTGCAAATGAGCATCCCATGGCCCTGGCCAACCCGCCCCCTTCGATTGTCTTCGCCGGGTTTGGCGCGGATTCGCTGGATTTCGAAATCCGCATGATCCTGCGCGACGTGAACTGGATGCTGAGCGTAAAGAGCGACATCAACCACTCCATCGCGGCCCGCTTTATCGAGGAAGGCATTGAAATTCCCTTTGCCCAACGCGACTTGTGGCTGCGCAATCCCGAGGCCCTGCGCGGCGATACCGGAGAAGAACCCGCATGACCGAAATGCTGTTTCGCAAGGACGCTTACTTGCGCGATGTGACCGCCGATGTGGTGGCCCACACGGCCGAAGGGGGCATCGTGCTTGATCGATCGATCTTTTATCCCACGGGCGGTGGCCAGCCCGGCGACAGCGGCACCATCGCCTGGGCGGGCGGCGAGATGTCGATTGCCACGACAGTCAAGGGCGAGGGCGACCAGATCGTTCTGGTTCCGGCCGAGCCGCGCGCCTTGCCGCCCCTTGGGGCGACAGTCGATGTGTCGCTGGATTGGGAGCGCCGCTATGCGCATATGCGCATCCACACAGCATTGCATTTGCTGTCGGTCGTTTTGCCTTTTGGCGTAACGGGTGGGTCCATCGGTGCCGGGCGGGGCCGTCTGGATTTTGATATGGAAGACGCCCCCGAAGACAGAGACGCGATTGAGGAGATATTGAACGACCATGTCTCGGCCGATATGCGCGTGTCAGAGGAATGGATCACCCAGGCCGATCTGGATGCCAATCCGGGCATGGTCAAAACCCTGTCGGTGCAACCGCCGCGGGGCGCGGGCCGCATTCGCCTTGTCCGCATAGGCGAGGGCGGCCATACCGTTGATCTGCAACCCTGCGGCGGCACCCATGTGGCCCGCACCGGCGAGATCGGCGCACTGCGCCTGGGCAAGATCGAAAAGAAGGGCCGGATGAACCGCCGGGTCTATCTTCATTTCGACAGCTGACGGACGGGCCCTTTGAAAACTGTTGCTTTGCGGGTCACTGCCCCTTGCGGTTGCCTGCGTCCAGTGTATAGAACGCCGCAACGGAGCGGTGGCCGAGTGGTCGAAGGCGCACGCCTGGAAAGTGTGTAGGCGGGAGACCGTCTCCAGGGTTCGAATCCCTGTCGCTCCGCCACTTGCCCCCGCGAAAGCGTTCTCCCGATCCGGCTGCGGCCGGATTTTTCCGTTGTTTTCGAGGGTTATGCGGGAGAGGCTGAACACTAACCCCTGCGGTAGGTGGCCCGGAAGCGGTCTCTCCGGGCCTATATTCTCCGGACCTCATGACTGCGCTTGTTTGGTGTTCAGGTTGTAAGTGCCTGATCTCAATGCGGTTTTCCAAAGTGCGGCTCAGCACTTCAACGTTGGTGGCGTTTTCCCAAAAGGGACCGAAATCGAACGCCTGTCCTATATCTAGAATGCCGCTCGGGCTCCCGGGTCAGAAGAGCTCGACGTTACCGTTGGCATCAACCCGAACCGCAGACCCCACACGGGTGTAAACAGTTGAATTTGCAGAAAACCGGCTCCGAAGTTGCTGCGCATGAGTATTATCCAAAAGTGTAAATGTAGCGGTCTCCCCAGGCCCCGCAGCAGCAAGACCCGCACCGACCATTAGACCGCCGACATCTGTTAGGAAGAAGCGATCGTGAAGGTCCTCTCCTCCTGGCACCTCTGTCCACTCATAAAGTTCCAGAGAATATCCTTGCGGTAGAATCCCATTGATAAGAGCAGGAGCATTCTGCGCGAGAATATTCGGCGGAGGACGAGAGTCGTGTGACCGGAAGTGTACCTTTATCACTTTCGGTGTCGGCGTAGCAGCCGCGAGCTTGCCAAGCAGTGATGTCAATGGACCAGTATAGTTACCTTTCGCTGGACGCAGGTCAAAATAGGGGTCGACGATGTCAATTTCGCCAGCCACCAGCGCGATCAGCAATAGGGCATCGGCGATATCATCCGAGGTCCTTGCTACGTCGCGGCTGATCGGTGCGTTGAAGAACGCGTTCTCGTCAAAACAATCATCAGGCGCGAGTGCTTCTGCGCAGGTCACGGCTCCCTCACCGCAGACGATTGCGCGAAATGGTCTATGTCCATGCTCGCGGATGGCGTTATCAACCCAACTCGTCTCGTGATCATAGGTTCGGTTGAAGCTCACCACTTTGTGCTTCGCACCATGCAAACGCTCGACAACGCTAGCCAATTTCACTTCTGAGAGACCAGCGTCCTTCGCCGCTTGAATGACCTTCTTTTCCCATTTGTTGGGAAATCGGGATATCAGCCTGCCTTTGTCGGCCCCGAATTTCTCGATCAGATATCGAAATGTGTTCCAATCTGTCCCGATCGCTGCAGGCTCTACTGCGTATTCCGACAGCATCAGAACAGTTCCTCGGCCCGTTCCGCGAAGAAGCCGTGTGGCCATCGATCTACGAAATCGCCATCTGGGCTCACGCGGAGTGGCCGGAAACGGACCCCCTCAGCAGAGTTCTCCACATAGACGACGGACAAATCGTCGGCGGTCAGGCCGACAACTCCTGGCGGAAGTTCGTTCTCTGTCTGCTCCCTCACGCGACGCAGCAAACGAAGCATGATGTGTTCGCTATGCGTTTCAACCAGAAGGCTGCGCTCGGGACCAACTGCCGGCTGTGGTCCCTGCGTCGCTTCGATGAAGAGATCACCAAGTCCGACCTGGATGGCCGGGTGAATATGAAGTTCGGGCTGCTCTATGGCGATGAGGCCGTCAGGATTCATCAGGCAGGCGACAACCACAGGCACCATCTGAGAAATGCCTACACCGACGTCGCTGGGCGCAACTAGAACGCCCTTGTTCAGATCGAGCAGCCTGAACTCCTTCACCGTTTTCAATGATGCGTAAAGCTCCTGCAGATCACCCAGGTCGTCTTCATCGATGCCGCGCTGGAACAGTTGGTGGAACCGGCTGGTGTTTGGGACTTGCTTGAAAACAGTCTGTTGCAGCTGGTAGCCAGTCCTCAGTTTTAGATCGGATGAGAGCCAGTCATTCACGCTCTCAAGCAGGTGCTCCGTGGTCTGGTTGTGAAGGACGTCCCAGGCAGCAAGGCCCTGCGCCCAACGGGACTCGTCAGGCGAAAGGCGTGGACGGTAGCCACGGCTGGGTATGTCGCGGAGTGGCCCGATGTAGGTCAGTGACTTGAGGTAGTCGCGCAGGAGCCGGACAGGGCCGAGAACCATCTCGTCCAGAAGCGCGCTCAACCCGGCACGGCGATAAGTCTCCAGGTCGAGTTCGTCGGCGGCACGCAGTTCGTCGCTGTCCGATAGGCGCGGAACGGATGCACCGCGCGCATAGCGCATTCGGATCAGGTTCTTGTCGAGCTCAACCAAATCGAGCGCAAGTGGACGGTCGAGATCGGGCAACGCCCCGAATTCGGTATCGACCTTTACCCGAAACCGAACGCGGTCGTTGACCTGGGCATCCGCCACGATCTGGCGGGAAAGTTCATAGAGCTCGTTTCCGAGCGGGGACTTGAATGGGTCGCCCTTTTCGGCCTCCGGATCATATCCGAGCGCGGTCGGCAAATCCTCATCCCAGTCTTCCGGCTCGTCGTCTGGATCGACCAGCTTTTCCAGCATCGGGTGCTGCCAGTTGATATCGATCAGCTCGGCTTGGCCCTCCTGTGGGGGGGAGCGCAGCGCAGCAAATTCGTCTCCATTCAGGTCGACCGTCAGCTTGGCGACATAGGGGCCTTGGATCAAGTCGCTCCAGGCCACCTCGATGCCGATGCCCACCTCCTGCACGACGGCGTAGGTTTTCAGCTCGGTGTTTTCACCGGCGATGTATTGCACCGGCAGGTTTGTGAACTGCGGGTCTGACAAGTTGCCGCCAGAGTTAAGTGGCAGGCGATCGCTGCCCTGATCATCCCCGATATCGAGGTAGACTTTGATGAGGATGGACCGGCCCGTCTCGTGTCCATGGACGAGGTTGGCAAAGCCGCCGAGGTCGGTGAGGCCCCCGGCGATCGTCTGGTCCGGGTCGGGGTTGTTGCGCTCGATTACTTCGCGCAGGTAATGCAGCGCCTGCAGGATCGTGCTTTTGCCCGCGCTGTTCGGGCCAAAGAGCAGCGTGATAGGCTTCAGGTCAATACTCTGGAGCGTACCAATGCCCTTGAAGTTCTCTATTTCAATCCGGGTCAAACGCATGTCGGCACCTCAGAGTTCGCCGCGGAAGGCACGTTGTGACAAGCACTGGAAAAGGTCTTCCCCTGAGCCATCCGGCGTCTGAGATTTGCCTTCGATTACCCTCGCTTTTTGAAGCATGGAGACGAATCTGAGTTGCTCGGCCATTGGGGGCAAATTGATCTCCAGTTTTCGGATTATTCCGAGATTTAGTCCGTCCATGATCGCGCCCTTGTTGAAGGATTTGATCTGACGAATGATCAGTGGATCGGAATGGATCGCGAAGGAGAGCACTTCCGGATGGATCAGTTCCTTGTTGCAGGTGATCGTGGCGAGGTGCTTGGTCGTGATGGCTTCCGGGATGTCGTCGGGTACCACCGCGGAGCGACCGGTTGTGCCCATGATGGTGACGATCACATCGCCCGGGAAAACCGTGTAGCGGCGCAGTTCCGCATACTTGGACGGCGTGATGAAGCGTCGTTCGGACCACGCGAATTTGTTCTGAACCGCGTTGTCGATACCGAGGACCGCAATGCCCTTATCAACGAACTCGCCGTGGCGAAGCGCACTGCCAAACGGTCCCGACCGGATCGCGCCCTTCCGATTTTCAGCGAGCGCCTCAATCGTGAGCGGCTCCCAGTCGCCATGGCTGGGATTGAGATGTCCAACTGTGTGTAGATATGCAGAGCTGGCGAAGCCTCTGGTCTCTTCGATTAAGCGCTGTCGTTTGCTCCGGAGACTACTGGCCTTGTCTAGAATGGAAGCAATGCGCCTCTGCTCATCAATTCTCAATTGGGGAAACTCAAGCGAACGCAGCAGGTCCAGCTTAATGCCTTTAACTGTGGCTCCTTGTGCACGCCCCTCAAGAAACTTAGCCTTCGAGAGCATGAAGTGGAGAAGGAACTGTCTATCGACAGCACCCTTTGGCAGAATGGCTTTCAGGTCTTGATTTATGGCCAGATCAATCGAGTTGATTGCGGCCTTTCCGACGGCCATCCGCGTAGGCACGATAACTGATCCCGCCGGCACGACGTTTGTTGCGGAATTGGCAACTCCTTCTGGTGTTATTCTCTCCTCTGTGTTCTCAAGAATGGTGGATTTAAAATCTTTGACAGTGGCCCAAGGGATAGATCCACCCCAATAGTTTGAAACCGATCGGCTAGGCGTACCACCCCCTCGGATTTCGACGAGTTCTCCTAGTGGGACAGTGGTGGTCATCCGACCATCTCCTCTAGCGCGGCAAGATCATCTGCGATTTCATCATTGAGCGATCTCATCCGGCCGAGGATTTTATGGGGCGGGTCATAGTCCTCCTCCTCGTAGACGTGCTCCTTGTACCGGCTGAGAGAGAGGTCATATCCAGCATCTTTGATCTCGGCGGCTGAAACGAAGAATGCCTTGGATAGACGGTCTGTGTCCTCTGCTGGATCTCGAGAACGCCAGCGGGAAAGGCAATCGGGCAGATCGTTCTCATCCACTGGATCCCGCTTGTCGTCGAGCGAGAGACCATCGGCCTCAACGTCGTAAAAGAAGACGTTGTCGGTGCGCCCGCCTTTGGTGAAGACTAGGATCCCGGTGGACACGCCCGCATAGGGCCTGAACACACCGCTGGGCAGCGAGATCACTGCTTCCAGCTGGTTGTTGTCGACCAAAAGCTGACGCAGCTGACGATGCGCGCCGGAGGAGCCGAATAGAACGCCATCGGGCACGATGGTCGCCGACCGTCCGCCGGTGTTCAGCATGCGCAGGATTAGCGCGAGGAAGAGCAGCTCGGTCTTCTTCGTCTTGACCTGGCGCAGGAGGCCCGAATGCACGTCCTCGAAATCGAGGCTGCCCTTAAAGGGGGGATTTGCAAGGATCACGTCGAAACCCTCGGTCGCCTGGCTCGGATACTTGTCCGTGAAGCCGGTACTGAGCGTGTCTTGGTAGTGGATATCTGGATCATCCACCCCGTGCAGCATCAGGTTCATCGCCGCGATTCGCAGCATGGTCGCGTCGAAGTCGAAGCCATGGAACATGTTGCTGCGGATATGCGCGCGGTCCTCGTCGCTGAGCTTGTCGCCGATATAGATCTTCTCGACATTCCCGTTGTCCGGATCAGTCTCCTCAATCACCGCCTCAGGCGAGGTATAGGTTTCGAGCAGGTATTCCATGACGCTGACAAGGAAGCCGCCTGTGCCGCAGGACGGGTCGCCGACAACATCTGTCGGCTTCGGTTCAAGCAGATCGACCATCAGCCGGATGATATGGCGTGGCGTTCGGAACTGGCCGTTGATGCCAGCTGTCGTGAGCTTGCTGAGCAAATACTCGTAGAGGTCGCCCTTGGTGTCACCCTCGGTCAGCGGCAATTCGTGGATCATGTTGACTGCCTTCACCAGAAGCCCCGGCTTCTGGATCATCAACTGCGCGTCCTTCATGAACTCGGCAAAGGCCGTGCCGCTGGCGACCGTGCTGCGGAAATGCGGGAAGACCTGGTCGCGCACGAGTGGCAGCATCTGGTCGGAGCCCAGGTGCCGGAACTGCGACCAGCGCAGGTGCTGTTCGTCTTCCTTGAAGCGGCGCGTGAACGGCTTGCCGCTCCGCTTCTGGCGGTTCTCGTCCCGCGCCTCATTGATGTCGAGGAGGCGCGCGTACATAAGGAACGTGATCTGCTCGATCACCGTCAGCGGGTTCGTGATCCCGCCCTGCCAGAATTCCGTCCAAAGCGCGTCGACGCGCCGTTTGAGGTCACCCGTGATCATTGTTGTTTCCTCTCATTCGGGTTTTCGTCTTGGCGCTCTTCGACGTCGGGGCCAAAAGAGCGCACAATGTTGATAAGATCGGCAATGTCTGCCTCGTCATGGAACACGCCGTCCGGACCGTCGGCATCGACCACAGTGAAAGGGTCGTCGTAGAGTCGCTCGACCTCAATCGTGCCGTACCGCGCGATGTGGTTCTGCAGCAGTGCGAGGAAGCGTGTCTGCTTCGCGCTGAGCTTAGGATGCTTCTGGACGAAGGCGGTGAATTTTTCCCGCACCGCATCGGAGTCCATCCCAACGATCATGCGGATGGCGAGATATAGCGGACCGGCGGTCTCGCTAAAGAACTCCTCAAGGTGCTCTCGGCGCACATCCGGATGCTGGGTGAGTATGAGGGACACAAGCGAGTCGATTTCTCGGTCGGACACGGCTTCACCGGCACGGACCTTCTTCAAGACCGGATTGGTCTCGAAGTGCTTCTTGAGCTCCGCCTCAACGATCTGCTGATAGGCCTTCATGTCGACGGATTTCAGGGTCGCAGACCGACGTGCCAGATGCATCTGACTGGCATCCTCGGTGATATCGACCACTTTTGGAGGAACGCCCTGCGAGCCACCCTTCGCCCGGTGATGCATGATCTCTCGAAGCTGGAGACGCGCGTCCTCGAGGTCAGCGACAGTTACATCCTTCCAGAACGCATCCGACTTCACGCGCTTGATGATTTCCGCCTTCTCGCGGACCGGGTTCAGGTGCATCTGGAGGGATGAAAGTCGGTCAAGAAGCTCGATTTTCAGGTCGGCAATCTCACCTGAACTACGCAGCACCGCGATCTGCATGCGAGCAATGAGAAGATCGAGCGAAAGAGCGTCGCCGAAGCCACGGATGTTCCGCCACTGCATCAGCGGTGCGATTTCCTGGCGTAGTCTGGCGACGGTCGCCGGGGCGAATGCCTTCAAGACCTCGGGGCGTGATAGCGCGCGCTTCTCCTTCCATTTCTCTCGAACCGCGATCGACTCCTCAGGAAGGGCGTTAATGTCTTGCCCGACAAGTCCGATGGCGGTGTCGAACGCCGCGATCTCGCTCTTCTGAAGGGCGACATCGGCAACGTTCAGCCGCTCCTCGAAGACCAGCTGGGCAAGCGGCTTGCTCTGCGTGGGTTCGGCGGGTCGATAGCCCATCTCGAAGCGGGCAAAGTTGCCCCAATGGTCGAAGATGCGAAACACGCTCTTGTTTTGGCCTGGTCCGAAGAGGTCTGGACAGAGACGCGTACCGCGGCCGATCATTTGCCAGAACTTTACAGGCGATTTGACTGGCCTAGCGAAAACAAGGTTCACGATTTCGGGTATGTCGATCCCGGTGTCGAGCATGTCGACCGAGATCGCGATGGTCAGATCGTTGTTGGTGCCTTCGCCCTTGAAGTCGTCGATCAGTTGCTCGGCTCGGGGGTCATAGTTGTCGATCACCTGGCAAAACTTGCCGGCGTACTGCGGATACATTTCGTCGAAAATCTGGCGCATCAGCATCGCATGTTGGTGGTTGCGCGCGAATACGATGGTCTTTCCGAGAATCTGTCCCGTTGCATCCTTGATCCCGTTTTCCATAAGGTTTCTCAGGATCTTGCGGTTTGTATCCTTATTGTAGATGACCTTGTCGATCTGCTCCGAAGAGAAGTCATACTGCGCCGGGTCCTCTCCCTGGTCTTCCAGTTCCTGAATCTGCTGAGGAGAAAGGCCGTCGAGGGTGATGCCGTCGCGGAGAAACTGGGTCGTGTGCTCATAGACCTCGAAGGGGGTCAGGTAGCCTGCCTGAACCGCCTGTTCGAGGTCATAATTCGACGTCGGAAGCTGTCCCTCGCATCCAAAGAGACGGAAGGTGTTGCGAGTGACGAAGTCGACCGGGGTCGCGGTCAGCCCGACTTGATGACAATCGAAATAGTGAAAGATGTCTCCGTAGACGTTGTAGATGCTCCGATGGGACTCATCAGCGATGATGAGGTCGAAGAAGCCGGGGTCGAACGACTGAAAGACCTTTTGCATCGCGGGATAGGTCGCGAGGAAGACGCGCTCATTGGCATTCGTCTTGACGCGCGAAGTGATGATCCGGGTGGGCTCGGAAAGGAAATCGTTGAAGGCGTTCTTAGCCTGCTTTCGAAGTTCCTTCCTGTCACAGAGGAACAAGACCCGCTTGACCCAACCAGCCCTTATCAGAAGGTCAGTTAGAGCGATCGCCACGCGTGTTTTGCCTGTACCCGTAGCTTGCACCACCAGTGCCCGACGGTGCTTCTGGGAGAACCGCTCCGAAACCCGCTTGATCGCTTCGAGCTGATACAGGCGATCAACGATCTGTTCGCTGATCTCGACTGTGTCGAGGGGCTTCTTTTGATGGCGTTGATAGTTGGCCAGATGCTGAAGGCTGTCTTTCGAGTAGAAGCCGTAGAGCTTCCGTGGTGGGAAGTCCTGGGCATCGTCCCAAATCCAGATGTCGAAGCCATTTGTGTAGAAGATGACCGGGCGGTGACCAAACCTCTTGTGGAGGCTATCTGCATAAAGCTTCGCCTGGTGACGACCGAGTTCCGCATCGACAGAGGTCTTTTTCGCCTCGATAACGGCAAGCGGGTTCCCATTGTCATCCCAAAGCACGTAGTCGGCGTAACCAGTGCCTGTGGTCGTGGGTTGGCCGTCAACCTCAACTTCCTTGCCGACCTGTATCGTGTTCTTGACGCCCTCAGCGACATCCCAGCCGACGCTCGCCAACATGCTGTCGATAAGGCGCACTCGGGTCTCTGCTTCGCTGAACTGAAGCTCATCGGCCGCTGCCTGTGCCGAGTTCGCCAGCTGTTTGAGTTCAGACGCTTCTTTCTGGGCCGCAGTTGCTTTCGAGCGCTCTTCTTCGAGCTCCGAAAGCAACGCATCCATCTGCGCTTCCTGAGCCGCGAGTTTTTCGAGGACTTGTCGCCGTTCCCGTTCCTCTACCTGGCCCGGAATAGCCGGTTGCTGGAAGGCCGGAAGCTGGTCTGCTTTCGCTTGCCCGTATCTGACACACATCCAGCGGGCCAGATCGTGTGCCTCTTTGAGCAGCCATAGCGCGTGTTGGCTCCTTACGGGCTCGCCATGCGCGGCTTTATTGCCGTGCATCCGCAACGCATGAAGTTTGTCGAGTACAACCTTTGGCGTGATCGCGATAAAGGCGTCGTTCTTCAAGAGATCAACAAACGTGGGCAGGTCCGGCTTTGGCAGTCGGAGCTCGCGATAGATATCCTTTGTCAGGTTCTCCGCGAAAAGGCGAAGCTTGACGAGTGCGCTTGCTGGGTCAGCGTGAGCATACGACTCTGCAAACGCGCCAAGACCAGCAAGTTCAGGCCAGCCCTGACGTAGTAATTCGAAGTTGAGCGATTTCATGCCATCGCCTCCGCAAGAGCGGCGTCAAAGGCAGCTCGGTTGGCGACCACGACCGGGACCTCGTGGGGGTTGTCCAGCTTGTCTGCGACATCCAGACGGAGACGCTTCAAGAAGTAGTAGAGCAGCGCCTTCCGTACCATGACTTCGGAGCGCCCGTTCGTCATTTCATAGTCTTGCTCGATTATCGACCGCTGGCTCTCGCTCAGGGCTGGATTCGGTGCGAGCGCCACCGCGAAGCGATCATGCCAAAGCTTGTCGTCATTCGCAGACGCGCCAGATAGCGCATGCTTTCGGGTCTTCACGCATCGCGAGAGGATGAAGTCTTTGAACTTGTGGTCGATGTGACAGAAGGCACGAACATGCCACCGCAGTCCGTCATTGCCGAGGGCGTGGGGAGAAATCCGCCTCCACTCAGGGGTGGGCTTCTTGGCGCTCATGGACTGGTAGAAGACCTCGATGGAATGCCCTTCTCTTGCGGTTTTGAGTACATCGCGAAGGACTTCGGGCTCCACGCGCCGGTTCGGAATAGGCAGGGCATCATGCTCCGGCGCCGATGCAAGCCAGGCGTCGGTCACACCAGACGCTCCTCCGTTAGTCTCGCGCAGATGAGCGAGGTACGCGGATGCATTGGGCTGCATGAATACTGGCTTGAAATCGTCTGCCGCTTTGTAACGCTTGGCGCTCTTGTCGTAGATCAGGTTTCCCGGCGCCTTATCCTCGTAGAGTGTCAGGTCCTTGGAGGCTTGGGGCACGGATACGCCGAACTGGTCTACGATATCGGCACGATTGATGCCGCCCTCCCAAAAGAGGCGGAATTCAATGAACTCCAATCGTTTTTCGACACCCCAGCGCATATCACGTCCTCGTTGAGCAGGTGGAGCGAGATCGTCCACCAGAATCGTTTGATGATGGGTATATAAACTATACGCATATAGCCAATCAACCCCTCGCGCGGACTTTTTGGATGGAGTTCAATGGTCAGTAACTGTCTGGAAGTGCTGGCGCTGCTCCTCCCACGCCATAGGAAACGGCTCGAGCGCGCGCGCCAGTGTCACCTCCAGCCCCTGCTTCCCGTCCAAGATCGCCTCTACGATGTCGGGCGGGAGCAGCGTAAGTCGCAGGACGCGCGTCATGTAGGAGGGAGCGATCCCCTCGCGCTCGGATAGTTCGGCGATGGTTGCGAACTCGCCCGACTCCAGCAACCTCTTCCAACGGAACGCACGGGCAAGCGCCTTGACCAGCGTGTTGTCTGTCCGCCGCGGTTGCGCGGTGCCCTCAGGCAGCTGCATCTCCTTCCGCCCACCACGCTTAACTATGCGGAATGGCACGTGCAGCGTCATTATGTCGGGGATCAGCGTCCTGCTGGTCATGCCGCCGCCTCAATGCCGCCGGCAAGCATCTCGCGCGCAAGGCCACGGAGGCCGTCGACGCGGAGACGGACATTGAGCCCGTCCGTGCCAATGTCGACGCGCTCGATCAGCAGCGCCGCGATGCGGGCCTGCTCTGCGGGGAAGAGTTCATCCCACAGCGGGTCGAGCTGCTGCAGAGCCGCGCGGGCATCGGCCTCGGTGATGTCGTCGGCGTGGGTGCGCGCCGCCTTCCACGTCCCCGCAATGATCTCGGGCTGGCGGAACACTGCGCGAAGCTGATCAATAACGGCGGTTTCGATCTCACCAGCCGAGACACGGCCCACGGGACACGATCCGGCACCATGCTTCAAAACCGTCTGGCTGACATAGTAGCGGTAAAGCCTGTCGCCTTTCCGGGTATGTGTCGGTGAGAACGCCGCGCCGTCCGGCCCGAACAGTACACCCTTCAGGAGCGCGGGTGTGTCGGCACGTGTGCGGGCGGCACGCTTGCGGGGACTTTCCTTCAGGATGGCGTGGACGCGATCCCACGTCTCGCGGTCGATGATCGCGTCATGTTCGCCGGGATAGCTGTCGCCCTTGTGGACGGCTTCGCCGATGTAGGCGCGGTTGTTCAGCATCCGGTAGAGGTACTTCTTGTCGATACGGTTGCCACGCGGAGTGCGGATGCCGCGTTTGGCGACCTCTCGGGCCAGTTCCGTTCCCGAGCCGATCTCGAGGAAGCGGGCGAAGATCCAGCGGACATGGGCCGCGCGCTCCTCGTCGATGAGCAGTTTCCTGTTTTCAACGCGATACCCGTAGGGCGGGACGCCACCCATCCACATGCCCTTCTTACGGCTGGCGGCAACCTTGTCGCGGATGCGCTCGGCGGTCACCTCGCGTTCGAATTGGGCGAAGCTGAGCAGGATGTTCAGCGTCAGCCGCCCCATCGAAGTCGTGGTGTTGAACGACTGCGTGACGGAAACGAAGGTCACGCCGTTCCGGTCGAACACCTCGACCAGCTTGGCAAAATCGGCCAACGAGCGGCTGAGACGGTCGATCTTGTAGACAACGACAACGTCGACGAGACCGTCCTCGATGTCCGCCATCAGCTGTTGCAACCCGGGTCGTTCCAGCGTGCCGCCGGAGATACCGCCGTCGTCATACTGATCGCGGATCAGCACCCAGCCCTCGGAGCGCTGGCTGGCGATATAGGCCTCGCAGGCCTCGCGTTGCGCATGCAGGCTGTTGAATTCCTGCTCCAGCCCTTCCTCGGAGGATTTGCGCGTGTAGATCGCGCAGCGCAGTTTCCGGACAATCGGTTTGGTCATGCGCCCCTCCGATGGTTTTTCAGACCAAAGAACACCCAGCCGTTCCAACGCGTTCCGGTGATGGCGCGGGCAATGGCCGACAGCGATTTGTAAGGGCGACCCTGCCAGTCGAAACCATCAACGGTGACGGTGACGGCGTGTTCGACGCCTTGCCATTCCCGGATCAGGCGCGTGCCGACGATGGGCGTCAAGTCAGCGCGGATGCGGCTCTTCATGCGGTCACCGCCATCGAGTTGCTCGCCGAGGGCTTCCAGCCGTTTCACCGTCTCCGGCTTCAGGCCGCCATAGGCCAGTTCCTGAATACGGTACGCCAGTCGGCTCTCGAGGTAGCGACGATTGAACGGCGGCGGCTCGCTGTCGAATAGGTCCCGCCATTGTTGCTTCAGGTCTGGCGTCGACGTGGTCTTGAGCGCGGCCAGGCGGGCGGGAATGGGATCTTGTTTGGTCATGCATTTCTCCGGTGAGTTGGAGTTGCATGACGCCATTCGTCGGCCGGATAGTGTAGGCTACTTTCTCCAATTTTGTCAGATGCTTCCGCCCGATCACGCATCCGTAATCGAACCAGCCCGACAGCCAGCAACGCGCACATTTCGGCGCGGCGTTCTGCGGGCGTCAAATAGTCGGGTGGCAAGGGGTTGGGTCGTTTCATGCGGCGCTTCGCTTCAGATCGCGCAGGACGGCGGCTCGGATGGCGGACCGGTTCCAACGGAAGTTGAGCTGGCAGTTGGCCGCATATTTCGAGAGCCCGAAATCCATACCGCTGGCTTCGAAACCCGCGCGTTGCAGCAGTTCGATCTGCCGCATACTGGCCGGGTCATTGAGCCAACGCTTGCTCTTGGCTGAGGCGCTGGACGTTTCCGTGGCCCGCAGGAAGTCGTCGGCCGCAGCAAGCGCTTGCACACGCGTCCCTACAGCCAGCGTGCGGATCGGGTTGCTCTTGGGGTGACCGAGCGCGTGCCACAGCGTCCCGTCATGGAAAACACCGGCCCACCCCTGAAAACCGCTGGCCATGAGCGCCTGGCCGTCGCCATGGAGATCGCACCAGGAAAATGGCGAGCGATCCAGAAGATCGACTTCGGTCATCTCGAACGTGGTCAGCAGTCGCTTTTCGCCAATGTCGCGCGTGAAGACATGCCCACAGAAATCACAAACGGAGGCGCCAAGCGGGAGTTCCGCGTCACAGGATGGACAGGTCTTCCAGGGTTGCTCGCAAGGCGGCGTTTCATCCTCATCGAGGGCGATGTCCTGCTCAAGCGAGCCGTGGCGGAGCGCGGCACCCGCGAAGTCCAGTACCACGCAATCCGTTTTAACGATGCCGGGGAAACGCTCGGGGTCGACCCGGCGCAGTCCGCGGCCGACGGCCTGGATGAACGTTCCCTTGTGAAGCATGGGGCGCAGGATGCCGATGCAGCCCACAGGCTGACTGTCGAAACCCTCGGTCAGGACCATGCAATTCGTGAGCACCTGGACCTCGCCGCGGTCGAACCGGGCGATGAGATCGGCGCGGGCCTTGGCTGGCATGTCGCCGGTTATCGGCTCGGCAATGACCCCTTCCGCACGAAATGCGTCCGCCACCGCTTCGGCGTGATCGACCGTCGAGCAGAAGAAGATGCTGCGCCGATCGGCTGCCTTGTCCTTCCAATGCTCAACCACGGTCTCGTTGAGCACCGAGCGATTGAGGACCTTGTCGGCCTGTCGCATGTCAAAATCACCGGCGGTGCTGTTGATGCCGGAGAGCTCGTCGTCGATCCCGAGATCGATGGTGAAGGTCCGGGGCGGGACAAGCAGGCCGCGCGCAATGAGCGTGCCGATGCGCAGATGGTATCCGACATTGCTGAAGGTCTTGCGCAAGGACCGGCCATCACCGCGCCCCGGGGTGGCCGAAAGCCCGAGCAACTTCACGCCAGGGCTGATGGCCCGCGCGTGATCGAGGATTGCCTGGTAGCTTCCGGCGGCTGCACGGTGGCACTCGTCGATCACGATGTGGCTCAGTTTCGGCATGGGCTTGCGCCGGTTTTCTCGGGCAAGCGTCTGCACACTGCCGAAGACGACACGGCCATCCCAGCAATCCTGCTCTGCCTTCACAACCGAGGTGCCCAGCCCGGAGATGCCGCCGATGGCGGAGCGGTTTTGCTCGATGAGCTCATCCGTGTGCTGAAGCACCAGCATCTTGGCGTCGCGGTCCCTTTCGGCCTGTTCACCGACAAAGAACCCGGCGATGGCCGTCTTCCCGGCTCCGGTCGGCAGCACGAGCATGGTATTGCCGTGCGCGGCCGTGCGGTCATGGGCAGCGTCGACGGCTGCCCGCTGATAGTCACGAGGGATCATGATGGTCTCCCTCAGCGTGCCCAGAAAGGTGCGCCGCCCGAGGCAGGCACGGGCGAGCCAGGCTGTTCCGCGACAGCGCCAGAGTTGGCTGGCGGCACAGACGCTGCGGTTGTCTGCATCGGCGCGGAGCCCATCACGGTCAGGTATTGCCCATTGTCTGGGCAAATGGCGGCCTTGATCACGTTGCGCCCTGCGTCTTCGGGATTGTCGCGGTCCTTTTCGACCCCGATCTTGGCGACGAAGTCGATGCCGCTCAGGTCTCCGAGGCTGCGGATCATACGCGCGGCCCGCGCAGCTTCCGATTGATCGCTGGCCTTGATGCCACGAGCGGATTCCAGAATGCCTCGGATCAGGGCGCGGCCACGGTTGGCGTAGGTATCCTCACCGCGTTCGTTGACGCTTTTTCCCTTGAAACCGATACGGGTGTAGATCCGGCGGCGCGCATATTGGCCATCGAGGACGACAGCTTCGGTGTTGAGATAAAGCGCCGCGCTCGAGCGGCTTTGGGTGAGCCAGCCCTCTGGGCCGGCACCCCCTGGGCGGATCGTCAGGCCGACCTTGACCAAGGTGTTTGCGGGGATGAGGTCGAATGCGGCGTCCTGGCTGTCGGCACCGTTGAAATCCATGTTGTCTGCCATTGGTTTATGCTCCTTTCGTCGGGGAATTCGGCTGGGTCGCCGCTTGCGGCAGATCGAAGTCGAGGCCGGAATTGGCGGTCGTCCCCGCGCCATCACGGATCTTCGCCATGAGGCGTCCGAGATGCGCTTGCTCGATCATTGAGAGCCGGCCGCTGCGGTCTTTCGCGGGAAAGCCGAAATCGTTGATGGTGGTGCAGACGAACGCCCGGTAAGGCTCACCCTCTTGGGGGCGGATCTCGGC
This sequence comes from uncultured Tateyamaria sp., assembly GCF_947503705.1. GTDB lineage: Bacteria > Pseudomonadota > Alphaproteobacteria > Rhodobacterales > Rhodobacteraceae > Tateyamaria. The sequence continues at coordinate 147,432 of NZ_CANNES010000008.1, forward strand.
GAGCGTAATGACCTCGTCGACAATGCCGGGCAGTTCGAGGCCCGTCTTCGAGCCTTCGATCTGCATCGCGAAAAACGGTTTGCCGAAGTCGTCGATCTTCCGGTCGAGGAGGCCGACCAGCCAGATGTTCTTGCGCGGCGTGTGCTGCAGGTGCGTGAGCCAGCCGATCATTTCCTGACCGAGCAAACCGTATGCACCACGCAAATCGAGCTTGCCGCTGCGATCCGACTGCGCCTGAGGCTGACCCTTGCACCACTGCATGCAGATGCGGGAGGCGACCGAAATGCTGTCGACGAACACCGTGTCGTACTTGTCCAGTACGGCGGGATCACCGAAGGCGGCGCTGACGCGGTCATAATCGCCCTGGCTATAGGGCTGGTCCTCGCGCATCGCGGGATTGGGACCGCCAATCCAGCAGGCGAGATCGCGCGCGCGCTCCCAGTCCCGGATACGGATTTCGTCTCCGGGCCAGCCCTGTACCGCCAGTTCGCCTGCCTCAAGATTCAGAAACAGTGTCCGTTCAGGATCCAACGTCCAAAGCTGGCTGGTCTTTCCGATCCCGGAAATGCCGGTGAGGACGCCCTTGATGCCGCGTGCCTCTTTCAGGCGTTCGTCGGCGGTGATGATCTTCAGCGGGGCGGGTTGGAAAGGCGCACTCATTTGCGCGCCTCCAGTTCACGTGCTGCGGCCGAGACGGCAATGTCCGTGCCAGTCGCGCCCTGCTTGCGCGCCATCGACGCGATCTCTTCGAGCGCAACGATCGTCTGGGTGAGCGCAGAACGCTCCCTGTTCAACGGCAGCAGCGCGAAGGCGATATCGTCGATCGTGGCACGCTCAACGGCGACCGTGCGCGCCGGGCGGTCGCCGATAGCGGGCACCGCGACCGTGTCGGGGATGGCGCTCAGCCAGGTAGACTGGCGCAGTTTTTTCAGGGGGTTGGCGAACATATCAATGCTCCTTTCCGTCTTGCCCAAGGATCGTCGCGAGGTGACAACTGCCGGGCCCGACGCCGCCTTGGAGCTCGCGGTCGGGGTGTTTCCCTGAGGGTTTTGCATTCGCCCGAAGGCCCGGCATGAATTTGATTGGATGCTTGCCGTTACTTACCGGCGGGCCGCCGCAACTGTCGGGACGGCTTCGAAATACCCGTCGAGTCCCAGTTCCATGGCGGTCTTGCGGATCACGCCAATACGCTCGTAAACCGTGCTTCGGTGCAGCCCGAGTGCGCGCGCCGTTTCGGAGATGCTGAGGTGGCTGACCGCGATTGCGACCTGCCGTGTTGTCGGACACAGTGCGGCGAGCAGCTTGCCCACATCCCCTTTCAAGCCCGGGCCGTGTTTCAGCGAAAACTCATCGACAGGGTCCAACGCCGCGGCTTCCGGCAAAATGTCGGAAAGGTCCAACCCTCCATCATCGTCACCGGCGGGCGCATGGATCGATTGCATCGCACGCTCGGCGCGCATGGCCTTCGTGCTGCTTGCCAGCGTCGCGATCCGGTTCGTGATGATCCGGTCAGCGAAGGTATCGAAGGAAGACTTCGCAGGATCAAAGCGGCGTGCCCGCCTGATCAGATCGAGACGCAGTTCCTGCTCTATGTCGTCTGCGTCGAGTCCCGGCACCGCGCCCGAGCGCGCCAGACGGGCAGCGCGGAAGCGGATATTGCGGGAAATACGAGTGTTGGGGTTGGTAAGCTGTTGAAGCTGCTCCATGGTTTTCGCCTTCGTCCAGGTGGACGGGCACGCGGCCCGAGTACCCGGCTCCGGCGAAATTTCGCTGGGACGGCGGTGGGAGTGGCTTTGACACAAAGAAAAACCGCCGAAGACCCAGAGCCTTCTGCGGTTTTGCGATGCGATTTTTTTCAGATTTTTTTCAGCGCGGCTCGACGAAATTTCGTTGGTGCTGCCCCTGTTTGCCTTGCTGGAGATCCTCAGCGCTTATTACAAAAACCGAGACGTATGCTTCTCCGTCACTTTGGATGGGATCATCGGAGATCCCAAAGGCGTCGCGCAGCGACTTCGACAAGGATTGCTTCTGTTTCTGATGCTTGGATGTCTCACGCGGATCGTCACGATGGAGCGGAAGTCGGCCTCCAGCCAGCGCGAATGCCTTTAGATAGGTCCACACAGCCTTTGGTTTGCCGTTCTTCGCGCTTTTCATGCCAAGCTGATCGGGCTCGAAGCGCCGGGTCTCACCCCGGAATGTGATGTTAACAACTTCGTCTGCGATGAAGCGAAAAGTCATCTCAGACCAGCTTGCGTCCGCCGGAAGGACCCAAGCGAGGTTGGAGGTCGCTATATCAGACGGCTTTTGAAGCTCTGCTCGGACAACCTCGAATATTGTCTCAATCGGCTGAACTGGTTCGAAATTTCGTCCGGACAAAGACACACAGTCCTCCAGGGCCAAAGTGGTGACGTGAGCTCGATCTAGCTGACCCGCGATCAATTCAGGAACTGATCGCGCCGTTGGGACAAACAGCACCTTCGGGCCCGGCAACGCCATTATTCTCATGAACGGCTGGATGTCTTCGCAAGGCCTTGGACCTGGCACCCAAAGGAAAACTGGCACGCTGCGTCCTGCGAACAAATCGTGTGTGCCGATGTTTGTGACATCTGCCTGTTCAAGGCGTCGGGGGACATTCGCAAGTTCGAAAGCTCGGGCAACAACCGACGCCAGCTTTCCACGATCAAGCCGCATTACGCGGACGTCATCTCTTGACAGGTTCAAATCCCGGCATGCTTTGGGGCGGTCGCCACAGATGGCGCGAATGCTGCCGTCATCGTGCCGGACGACGCGGCGCGGACAGCCATCACCGGCGGGTGAAGGGCAAGCAATACTGGTCGCAAGTAACCCAGAGGACGTCAGCAGCGATGAAAGCTGATCCCATTCATCACCAAGCCGCGACTGCCATTCACGGCGGTCAGTTGCGGCTTCGACAAGCTCATCCAGCGTCTTCCAGAACATCGTAGTCGTCATCGTCATCCGCCTCGCCACCTACCGCCCAGAATCCACGCGCTTGCAGCCAGGCTTCGATAATCTGTTCGTCCTCCTCGCGCTCATATCTCGCGATGTTCGCGGGCCGGATCGTCACGGATCGCTCGCGCTTTGTCCCATCGAAGGCAAATTTGAATGTCGCGTGCGTTAGCTGTCCCCCGTCGAGGCGCTTCTTCCAGTTTTCGCCAAACCCTTTAAAGAGGTTTTCCGACTTGCGGATTTCAAGCTCCGAGACCTTGCCCGGCCACCTGCGCCCAAATTCCACAAGTCTGACACCAGCGAGACCGTCGATGTCTTCGTGGACGAGCGCTTCGGGACCAAATTCTCGCAGCGGATCGAGCGTGTAGCGGTCGGAAAGGTCGAAATAGTCTTCATTCCCAAACAGCGCATCTCCGAAGGTGCTCAAATACAATTCGCGCTCGCCTTTGGTGCTCGCGTTTACACCCATTTCGTCATTCTTGCTGTCGTAGATCAGCACGTCATGCTGTTGGGGTCGGTAAAAGGCGATACCGGTCTCCCCGTCGTCTTGGTGCTTTCCTTCTCGCCGCATGGGCATGCCATGCCGCACCAGAAGCCAGACCTTGTCGCCCCGAGGAAAGGCAAAGACCTTGCAGTTCCGCCCTCGACGTTTTGCCTCGAACCAGTTGTCCATCCGGTCTTGCATGGCCTTGGCAACGTCATCCGAAATAGTTGGGAGTTCCGCCTTCTGCTTCTTCGGCCGCGAGCCAGCGAAGTACATGAAGTTCGACCGCTTGAATGCGACGGTCTCGGCGTGCTGGCGCTGCAGGAGCATCGGTTGGGACAGCCAGATCTGAACTGACACATCGGCCGTCGTCACCTCATGGTCTGAGTCGATCGCGATACCAGCGGCATCTGCCCGCTCCAGCAGTTCTTCCATGTCTTCGTTGGTCGCCGTCTCGTGCACATAATAGAGGGCGTTGACCATGTCCTCAGGAACCGATGCGTCCGGGTTCAGCAGAATGCTTGCGATTTCGTCCAGCGGCATCTCGTCGATTGATGCTGCGGCGAGGTTGAGGCCGCGTTTCAGAAAATAAGCCTGCCATGGACTGAGGAATTCGTGCAGCCGTGCCGGTGAAATGTGCTTAAGGCGGTCGGGGTTCGTGAAAATCCTGGGGTTAAATGCTGGCATCGGCCTCTTTTCTCCAAATCTCGTCAACCAGATAAAGTAGGTAGCGTCTTAAAGACGCACAAGATCGTGATGTGTGGATTCTTGCGATGGCCCGCATCCGACAGCCAGAGCGGCGCGCCGGTATGTGACAGTGGCAGCTGGAGCTTTCCCCCATGATCGACATCTCTGATCGCGCTCGGCGCGGTACCGTGCGCTTTTCGCCGGTCACAGGCACCCCTCTTGGAGGTGCATGGTGATTGATCCCGATGAGCGCGAACAGGAAGCCTTGAAGGTCGCCATGCGGTTCATGGGCGAACTGATGGCCGAGATCGGCTGGGCGACCCCCTTCAACGAACTTTCTGCCGATCAGGCAGCAAAGCTCGCCGAAGCCGCGGTTGACGGTTTTCAGGAGGGGATGTTGGCGAATGCCCCTCGGCCGGACCCCGAGGTGCCCTTCTGATGACAGCGCTCCTCGACTTCAATCACCGGGAAAAGAAGCCCACTTTTGCCGATGGCGTTAACGTACTGATCGATCATGCCCTTGTTGCAGAGCAGGCCACGCGGCCGACTCGGGACTATCTGGGCGGCAGCCGACTCGGCGATGCCTGTCAGCGTCGGCTGCAATACGAGTACCTAAAGGTGCCGAAGGACGAGGGCTCCGGGTTCTCGGGTCAGACCCTGCGGATTTTTGCGCTTGGGCATGTTCTCGAAGACTTGGCAATCGACTGGCTTCGCAAGGCGGGGTTTGATCTCAGGACCCGCAATCGCCATGGCGAGCAGTTCGGTTTCGAAGTCGCGGGCGGACGCCTTCAGGGGCATGCCGATGGCGTCATTGTCGCGGCGCCGAACGGCATGGCGGTGCCGGCCTTGTGGGAGTGCAAGTCCGCAAACGCAAAGAACTGGCGCGAGATTGCGAAACGGGGCGTTGTCAAAGCCAAGCCCATCTATGCGGCCCAGATCGCGCTCTACCAGGCCTATTTGGGGCTGACGGAAGCGTCCGCGTTGTTCACCGCGATCAACAAGGACACCTGCGAGATCTGGCACGAACTGGTCCCCTTCGACGCCGAGCGCGCCCAGGCCGCAAGCGACAAGGCCGTTCGCATTCTGCGCGCCTGTGATGCTGGCGAACAACTGCCTCGGCACACGGAAGATCCCGAGCATTTCCAATGCCATTTCTGCGACTGGAAGGCGAGGTGCTGGGAATGAGCGATAGCAGCGTGGACCCCGCGGCCGCGGTTGCGCCTGACCCGGCCATGATCGCGACCTACACCGATGTCGTCTTCGGCTATTGCGATCATCTCGCTCCGGTCCGCGCGCTTGCGGAGAAAGGCAGCGCTGACGCTCCGCCGCATACGCCGTTCTTGCCTACGGAAGATGATCTCGCAGGGCGTCTAGCGCAGCAGGCGGATTGGGCGGCCTCGGCTGGCATGGCTCTCTTTGTGGTGCCGGGCACCGTTGCCACACCGGTCGATGCGCGGGCCGAGCACATTGTTCAGACACAGGTTGTGCTCGTCGATCTCGATCATGGTGACATCGACGCCAAGCGTACGCACCTTGAACGCCACCTCGGCAAGGCCACGCTGGTGGTGGCATCAGGTGGGGTGACGGCCGACGGTATCCGCAAGTTGCACCTCTATTGGCGACTCACCGAACCAGCGGAAGGCGAGGACATTGCCCGGGTGTGCCGTGCCCGGCAAATGATTGCCGCCAAGGTCGGCGGTGATCCGGCCTTTCGCTCCGCCCATCAGCCAATCCGGGTCGCCGGTTCCGTACATGCCAAAGCCGGGCAGCGTCGCCTTGTCGAAATCCTCGCCCATGCCGCCGTTGACCACGACCTCGCCGATCTGATCGAGGCGGTCATCGCCATGCCTCCGATGGAGGGGGCGCAGCCCGATCCACTCGACTTCAATGGCGCGACGCCCTTGCGGGGAACGGTGCCAGAGCTCTTCGGCAAGCCTGTCCGCGAGGGAGGCGTTGACGGGACAACCCGTTTCGATGCGCTTTCACGGGTCATCGGGTACTGGATCCGGCGCTGCCGCGAAGGCCATGTCACGCCGGCAGAGTCGTGGGACGAGATCAAGGCGTACAACCTCGCGCGCATCGATCCGCCATGGACGGAGGATCGCCTGCGGGCCGAATCCGAACGCCTGTGGAAGCGCGACCAGAGCCGCAATGGCGACATCGACGATGCCGACATGGATGCGGACCAAGCGGGTGGCGGAGACGATGGCGACGGACCCATACCGGTCCGTTTCACTGAAGACGCGTTGGCGGCGCAGTTCGCATCAACTCATTCAGAGCAATGGCGATATGTCGCCGGCTGGGGCCAATGGCTCACTTGGACCGGCACTGTCTGGCGACGCGAAGAGACGTTGCAGGCCTTCGATCTCGCAAGGCAGGTGTGTCGGAACGCGGCGGTTCGAGCACCTTCAGCGCGCGTGCGCACCAAGCTGTCGACCGCATCGACCGTCTCTGCGGTGGAACGCCTTGCCCGCAGCGACCGCCGTCATGCCTGTACCACCGAGATTTGGGACCGTGATCCCTGGCTGTTGAATACCCCCAATGGCGTGATCGATCTCCGGACGGGCGCTTGCGCCCTGCACGATCCGGAACTCTTCATGACGAAGATCGCGGAGGCATCGACAAAAGATGCGTGCCCGACCTGGGAGGCATTCCTCGACACCGTGACCGGCGGAGACAAGGAGTTGCAGGCTTATCTACGCCGAATGGCCGGATACTGTCTGACCGGCGTGACGACCGAGCATGCGCTCTTCTTCCTCTATGGCACTGGCGCGAACGGCAAGTCGGTCTTCGCCAACACCCTGACGGAAATCATGGGCGACTACGCCACCGTCGCCGCGATGGACATGTTCATGGCAACTCACGGCGACCGCCATCCCACCGACATGGCGGGTCTGCGCGGCGCGCGGATCGTGACGTCGATCGAGACCGAACAGGGCAGCCGTTGGGCGGAGAGCAAGCTCAAGGCCCTGACGGGCGGCGACAAGATCACCGCCCGCTTCATGCGTCAGGATTTCTTCGAGTTCATTCCGCAATTCAAGCTGTTGATCGTCGGCAACCACAAGCCTTCGATCCGCAATGTCGACGAGGCCATGCGCCGACGGCTTCACATGATTCCCTTCACGGTGACGATCCCGCCCGCCAAGCGTGACCGCCGCCTGCCTGACCGTCTGCTGGCCGAGCGGGACGGCATCCTCGCCTGGGCGCTGCGCGGATGCCTCGAATGGCAGGAGACCGGGTTGCGCCCGCCCGAAGCCGTGATGGCGGCGACCGAAGACTATTTCGAGGCCGAGGACGCGCTCGGACGCTGGATCGAGGAACGATGCCAGACCGGCCCATCGCACTGGACTGGTTCGAGCGCGCTCTTTGCCAGTTGGAAGTCCTGGGCAGAGGCCAACGGCGAATACGCCGGGTCGATGAAGCGCTTCTCTGAGAATCTCGGCGCCCGTGGGTTCGAGAAACGCAACACGCGAAGCGCGCGTGGATTCCAGGGGATCAGGGTTTGCGACAGCGATGATGACCTATTTGATCGGAGTTGAAAAATGTCAATAAAATCAGAGACCGCGACGGATGTGACGGGTCATACCCATATAACCGTCACGCGCGCGCATACGCGCGTCCGTAACGGAGTTACCAAACAAACCGTCACACCCGTCACACCCGCCAGCGACCTGAGATCGCGGGCTGAAGATGCGCTGCCCCATCCCGTGCTCGCCCTCGATCTCGGCACGGCGACCGGCTGGGCATTGCGCGGCGCGGACGGGCTGATCGTCAGCGGAACCGCGTGTTTTCGGCCACGCCGTTTCGACGGCGGCGGCATGCGGTACTTGCGCTTCACCAACTGGATGACTGAACTCGACAGGCTTTCAGGCCCTATTTCCGCAATCTGGTTCGAGGAAGTCCGCCGGCACGCCGGCACCGATGCAAGCCACGTCTATGGCGGGCTCATGGCCACGCTCACCGCATGGGCGGAGTTGCGCGGCATCCCTTACGAGGGCGTGCCCGTGGGCACCATCAAGCGTTTTGCCACCGGCAAAGGCAATGCGAACAAGGCTGCCATGATCGAAGCGATCCGGCAGCGTGGCTTTTCTCCAGAGGATGACAACGAGGCCGACGCCCTTGCGCTCCTTCTCTGGGCTCTCGACACGAAGGGCGGACAACAATGAACGCACATTCGAATTCGCACAACGTGGTCTGGACCGCAGGCCTCGTGGAAGCCCGGTTGTCGGAGGCGGCCTTCGTGCTCAAACGGCTGCCGGAGCCACGTATGCTAGGGTACTTCAGTACCTGGCCAGAGATCGTTCACAGTTTCGCGGACAAGGTCGGGCAAGAGCCCAGGAAGATGCGCGTGCTTCCATCGCCGCAATCCATCAGCAGAATGGAAGAGACGCTGACCTGGACCGCGGGACTCGAGCCGCAAGACGGCAAGATCGTCTGGCTGCGGGCCTATGGATATCGTTGGCGAGAGATCTGCCGAATGGTCGGTCTGCAGCGCGCGTCAGCCCATCACCACTGGGTCTATGGGCTTTGCTTGATCTCCCATCGCCTGAACAACCGCCGGATCAATCCGCGGCTCTCCATGCAGCAGGTCATCGACCTCGCACGCGCTGACGACCCGGCACTTTGATGCTTCGGCGGCGATTGAATTTTCTTCCAGACACTTTTTCCATCCCGCCGGTATGTGACTGGTAAGTTCGCGAGGTGCGCGAGGCGGTCGCCAAGCGCGTTCGCGGGTCCTTCCTGGCCGTAAACGTATACGGGCGGGCGAAGCGCGCAACATCGCTAGCGACAGGGCCGGTTTTTTGGGAAGCCACCCCGGCGAGCATCCACCCGAGATCCGCTGAAAACCACGACAAAACAAACCTTTGAAACCGAACACGTCCGGTGGCCGCTGGAACCCTCGTGGAGTCCAGGCTGGCTGCTGGTGTCCGGAATCCACCCGATTGAGGCGAACCGACCCGCATGACCCTGAGCTTTGCCCCGGACGTGATCGAGATGTGGCCGCTGGCCAGGCTCGAGCCCTATGCGAAGAACGCAAAGATGCATGGCGCGGATCAGGTCGCGAAGATCGCCGCCAGCATGGCCGAGTTCGGCTGGACGGTTCCGTGTCTTGTCGCCGACGACGGCGAGCTGATCGCTGGCCATGGCCGGGTGTTGGCCGCCACGCAACTGGGGCTGTCCGAGGCCCCGGTGATCGTTCTGGGCCATCTGACCGAGGCGCAGCGCCGGGCCTACCGGATTGCTGACAACAAGCTGACGGAACTCGGGACCTGGGATGAGGCGCTGCTGTCGGCCGAGCTGAACGACCTGCTGGCCGAGGACTACGATCTGTCGCTGATTGGTTTCGACGATGCCGAACTCGAAGCGCTGTTGGCCGGTGAGGTCGACCCCGAAACCGCGTCCCGAGAGGGCGAGGACGATGTTCCCGAAGCCCCCGAAACCCCGATCAGCCGTCCCGGCGATCTCTGGGTGCTTGGCAAGCATCGATTGCTCTGCGGGGACGCGACCGTGGCCACGGACGTCGAGCGACTGCTCGGCGATGTGACACCACTGCTGATGGTGACCGACCCGCCTTACGGCGTCGACTACGATCCCGGCTGGCGCAACAAGGCAGGCGCCGCCGCGACCAAGCGCACCGGCAAGGTGCTGAATGACGACCGCGCTGATTGGCGCGAGGCCTGGGCGTTGTTCCCTGGCGATGTGGCCTATGTTTGGCACGGCGCGTTGCATGCGACGACGGTCGCGGAAAGCCTCGAAGCCTCCGGCTTCAACATCCGGTCCCAGATCATCTGGGCCAAGGATCGCCTGGTGCTGAGCCGCGGCGATTATCACTGGCAGCACGAGCCGTGCCTCTATGCCGTCAAGAAATCCGGCAAGGGCCATTGGGCCGGCGACCGCAAACAGACAACGCTTTGGCAAATCGCCAACAAAGATCAGGACGCTGAAACCGTACACGGGACGCAGAAGCCCGTCGAATGCATGCGTCGGCCAATCCTGAACAATTCCAGCCCCGGGCAAGCGGTCTACGAGCCCTTCATGGGCTCCGGAACCACGCTGATCGCGGCCGAAACCACGGGCCGTGTGTGTTTCGGGATCGAATTGAACCCGGCCTATGTCGATGTCGCCGTCCAGCGGTGGCAGCAGTTCACCGGCCAGGAGGCCGTGCTGGACGGGACCGGCGAGACCTTCGCCGATCTGACGGCCAACCCGCGCTGAGGCGATGCATGACCTGGCTTTACATCCCTCCGGACGTGCTTCCGGAGCCGGCGACCTGTTCGGCCTCTCGCTCTGCTCCGGTGCAGGCGGGCTGGACCTCGGGCTCACCATCGCCTTGCCCGGATATCGAACTGTGGGCCATGTCGAACGGGAAACCTACGCCGCGGCCATCCTCGTGGCACGGATGGAAGAGGCGGCCCTGGATTGCGCGCCTGTCTGGGACGACGTTGCCAGCTTCGACGGCCGCCCGTGGCGCGGCACGGTGGACATCGTCACTGCGGGCTATCCGTGCCAGCCTTTCTCCGTCGCGGGCAAACGCCGGGGCGCGGACGATCCGCGCCACCTCTGGCCCCATGTCGCGCGCATCATTGGCGAGGTCGAGCCGCCCTTCGTCTTCCTCGAGAATGTCGCCCATCATCTCCGCCTCGGCTTCCCCGAAGTCGCCGCAGGACTGGTCGGCATGGGCTACCGCCTTGCGGCGGGCCTCTTCACGGCGGCGGAAGTCGGCGCGCCCCACAAGCGCGAGCGGCTCTTCATCCTCGCGCACCGAGAGGACTGCGAACTGGCCGACCCCGCGCGCCTGCTCCGGGACCCGGTCCAGTGGCGGGAACCGGACCGAGATGCTCCGGCTCTGGCCGACGCCCCGCGCCAGCGCCAACGAGAACCGGCAGACGAAACCGACGCCCTCACAGGAAGCGGGCAAGCACGGGATGAACCTGGCGACCTCGGCCGCGATGTGGCCGACGCCGCAAACCGACAGTTTTCGCAGCCGGGGCGGCGCCCGGAGACACGAGAAGGGTCTCGATGGCATGGCGCGGGACTGGCCAACGCCGATGGCAACCGACGGCAACAAGCCGAGCGCGGGCAATCGCAAGTCCGCCGACCTGACCCGTGCCAGCCAGATGTGGATGACGCCGACGGCCCGGGATCACAAGGACGGCGCGACCACATTGGCGAACACCCCGGTGAACGGCTTGCTTGGCCGCCAGGTCCTGGTGACGCCGACGGCTGGGAGCGATACCTCCGAGCCGCGCCGGACGCTGAACCCAGCATTCGTCGAGGCTCTGATGGGCTGGCCCACCGGGTGGACCGCCTTCGGCTCTGTGGCAACGGCGTGGTCCCATTGGTTGCCGCGCATGCGCTGCGAACTCTTGCAGCTCAATTGCTGGCTGATGGCTGAAGGGGGGCCAGTATGAAACAGTCGCGCCTCATGTCGCTGATCGAGGCCGTCGCCAACGTGGCGGTTGGCTACGGCGTGGCGGTCATCACGCAGATCCTGATCTTCCCGATCTTCGGGCTGCACACGACTCTGGCGCAGAACCTGAAAATGGGCGCGATCTTCACGGTGGTATCGATAGCGCGGTCCTTCGCGCTGCGCCGCTTGTTCGAGGTGATCCGGATGCGACACGCCAAATGAGAAAACGCCGCCCCTAGGGGACGGCGGTCATCTGTGTGTTGGACCGTGTGCGTCAGTCGCGGATAGCGTAGACGCGGCCTCGTCCGTCAACCTTTTCCGAGGTGATCGTCAGGCCGAGCTTCTTTTTCAGCGCGCCGGACATTGCCCCTCTCGCAGTGTGAGCTTTCCAATCGAGTGCCGCTACGATCTCCTCGATGGTCGCGCCACTCTCGGCGCGCAGCATGGCGATCAGCTTGGCCTGCTTCGTACCCTCGCGTGGTGTGCGCATCTTGGGTGCGGAGTCCTCGGCCGGAGTGGTCTCCGCGCTGTTAGCCTCAATGCCAATGGCGGCGAGGCCTGTGTCGGTCGCGACCAGCGTGACGCCGTTGCCGTCGCCAGTCTCGCGCCAGACGGGCTCGCCGTTGCGCATATCGGCCTCGACCTCTTCGAGGAAGCCTTTTGCGAGCATCGCGCCGATGACCTTGGCGGCGGCCCCGCCGCGCAGGCTGTCGGGTAGCGGCAAGGCGATCTGACCGTCGCGATTGGCGGCGGTGCTGAGAATGATGGCTTGGGTGTCGGAAAATTTTGTCATCTGTGCCTCCGTGGCTCAGCCCCGCGGGATGCGTGGCTTCTACCGGGGCGAGCCCGCCGCTTGGGCGGGCCGGGACCGACGTGCGATGGTTCAGTCGTCGCGCGCGATCAGGGCAAGGAGGACGGCCGCCATGCCGCCGAGATATTCGCTACGGCGAAACACGATCTCGTCGATCTCCGTCGCGGTGTTGATGGTCGGGTCGACCTGAAGGTCGCTGCCCATGTGTGGCATCAGGCGGGTGGCCTCGCGGTTGTAGCGTTTTGCAAGGGTGCTGGTCATCGGGCTCACTCCGCGTGTTCGCCTTCGCCGAAGGCGCTGTCGGTGATGCGATTCAGGAGGCTGGCGTAGTGCTCGAGGCTGCCCACCGTGGCCCAGCCGATCTCGTCGGGGTGACAGTTGAAATGATCGTCGCTGAGGCTCTGGAGCCGGGCGAGCATCTCGTCGATCTCGGCCTTCTTGCCGATAAAGGCGTTCAAAGCCGCCTCTTTGTTGCGGCGTGCCTTCTCTGCGCGAAGCTCATGGCGGGGCGTTGTCTGAGGGTTCAGGCGGGTCATCGTAGCGGTTCCGTGTTGAGTTGCATCGTTTTCGTAGGACCACGTTCGCTCTGGTGCGGAGGCTTATCAACTACATAAGCACATGATTTTGAATGATAATCGGAGCGTGGCATGGAGGGTCTAAGCGAGCGCCAGTATGCCGCCCGCATCGGCCTCTCACGCGGGGCGGTCCAGAAGGCCAAGACCACGGGACGACTGGTGTTGCATGGCGATGGCAGCATCGACGCGGAGGCCAGCGATGCCTTGCGCGCTGGAGCAACCGATCCATCGAAAACCCGCAAGGCCTCGAAGCCGAATCTCAAACCCGTCTCGGAGGCGGCGGTCTCGGCCGTGGGCGAGACCCTGCGCGAACAGGGAATGGCGACACCGTCGGTGGGCAGCGGCACGACGTTCCTGCAGGCCAAGACGGCGAACGAAGTGCTGAAGGCGCAGGAACGCCGCCTTCGGTTGCAAAAGCTGAAGGGTGAGTTGATCGACCGGGCCCGCGCGTTGTCGCTGGTGTTCCGGCTGGCGCGGCAGGAGCGCGATGTCTGGGTGAACTGGCCAGCGCGCGCGGCAGCGTTGATGGCGGCTGACCTCGGCGTCGAGCCCGCCGCAATGCAGAAGGTTCTGGAGAAACATGTCCGCGCCCAGCTCGACGATCTTGCCGAGGTCAAACCCGATCTCCGGTGATGAAACATTCGAGTTCGACGGCGCGGCAGAGATCCTGCGTGCCTGGGGAGCGGGCCTCACGCCGGATGCGGACCTGACCGTGTCGGAATGGGCGGATCGACACCGAATGCTTTCCGGTCGCGCCTCGGCCGAGCCGGGCCGGTACCGCACAGCCCGCACGCCCTACATGGGCGAGATCATGGACCGGCTGTCGCCGGGCGATCCGACGCAGCGGATCGTGTTCATGAAGGCCGCGCAGGTCGGCGCAACCGAGGCCGGAAATAACTGGATCGGGTTCGCGATCCACCAGGCGCCGGGCCCGATGCTGGCAGTCCAGCCAACGGTGGAACTGGCGAAACGGAACTCCCGCCAACGGGTGGACCCGCTGATCGACGAAAGCCCAGAGTTGCGGGAGCGGGTCAAACCGGCGCGCTCGCGCGATGCGGGCAACACCATGCTGTCGAAGGAATTCGCAGGCGGCATCCTGATCATGACGGGCGCGAACTCGGCCGTCGGGCTGCGCTCGACGCCCGCTCGCTACATCTTCCTCGATGAGGTTGACGCTTATCCGGCTTCGGCTGACGAGGAAGGTGATCCCGTCACGCTGGCCGAAGCGCGGTCATTGACCTTCGCCCATCGGCGCAAGGTGTTCCTGGTCTCGACGCCGACGATCCGGGGGCTGTCGCGCATTGAGCGGGAATTCGAGGCAAGCGACCAGCGGCGATTCTTCGTGCCGTGCCCGCATTGCGATCAGGAACAATGGATGAAGTTCGAGCGGCTTCGCTGGCAGAAAGGCCGCCCGGAGACGGCTGAATATCACTGCGAGGGCTGCGAACAAGCCATCGCCGAACACCACAAGACGGCAATGTTGGAGGCTGGCGAATGGCGCGCGACCGCTGCGGCCGCAGATCCCGGCACCGTCGGCTATCACCTCTCGGCCCTCTATTCGCCGATTGGCTGGCTGAGCTGGGAACGGATCGTGCGGGCATGGGACGCGGCACAGGGGTCGGACGAGGCAATCAAAGCGTTCCGAAATACGATCCTCGGCGAAACATGGGTCGAGACCGGCGAAGCGCCGGACTGGCAGCGGCTCTATGACCGGCGCGAGCGCTGGAAACCGGGCATTGTGCCTGCGGGCGGGCTGTTCCTGACGGCAGGCGGCGATGTGCAGAAGGACCGGATCGAGGTCGATGTCTGGGCCTGGGGCCGTGGCCTCGAAAGCTGGCTGGTCGATCACATCGTGATCGAGGGTGGGCCCGACCGGCATGAGGCTTGGGGCGATCTGACGGCGCTGCTGGACCGGACTTGGCCACACGAGCGTGGTGCGCATCTGAAGATTGCGCGGCTTGCGATCGATACCGGCTACGAGGCTGCAGCGGTCTATGGCTGGTCGCGGGCGCAAGGGTTTGCGCAGGTCGCCCCAGTCAAGGGCGTCGAAGGCTTCAATCGCGCCAGCCCGGTGTCGGGCCCAACATATGTGGACGCGTCCGAGGGCGGTAAACGTCTGCGCCGAGGTGTACGGCTCTGGACCGTGGCAGTCTCGACCTTCAAGGCCGAGACCTACCGCTTCCTGCGGTTGGAACGTCCAACCGACGAGGAACGTACTGACGGCGCGGCTTTCTCACCCGGCACGGTCCACCTGCCGCACTGGGTCGAAAATGAATGGCTGAAGCAGTTCGTCGCCGAGCAGTTGGTCACCGTGCGCACCAAGCGCGGTTTCGCGCGGCTGGAATGGCAAAAGCTGCGCGAACGCAACGAGGCGCTGGATTGTCGGGTCTATGCCCGTGCCGCCGCCTGGATCGCGGGCGCGGATCGCTGGCCCGACGAGAAATGGCGCGACCTCGAGGATCAGCTCGGGGTCGACGACGCCTCTGCGGATCCCGCGGGACAGATCAACAGGCAAGCGCAGGCGCCTCAAGGCAAACGCCGATCCGACTGGCTCGGACGGCGTGGAGGGTGGTTTTGAACATGACGGATTGGACGGAAACCGAGTTGTCGGCGCTGCGCAGGGCCTATGCCAGTGGCACGACCCGCGTCAGCTATGATGGCAAGTCCGTGGACTATGGCTCGGCCGAAGACCTGCTCGCCCGCATCCGGACCATCGAGCGCGCCGTCGCGGGCACCACGCAACCGTTGCCAATCGCCGGTCTCGCGGGCTTCTCGCGCGGAGATCGCTGATGTCGGCAAACTGGTTTGACCATGCGATTGCAACGGTGGCGCCGCGTGCTGCGGCCCGCCGCGTTCTCGCGAGGCAGGCGTTCGAGACCCTGACGCGTGGCTATGATGGCGCGGCCAAAGGACGCCGCACCGAAGGCTGGCGCGCGCCGGGCACCTCGGCCGACACCGAGGTCGGCGTGGCGGGGGCGCTCTTGCGCGACCGGATGCGCGATTTGGTGCGCAACAACCCGCATGCGGCCAAGGCCGTGGCGGTGCTGGTCAACAACATCGTCGGCGCGGGCATCATGCCGCGCGCTGCCAGCGGCAATGACAAGCTGGACCGAAAGGTCGATGCGCTGTTTGCTCAATGGTCGGACACGGCCGATGCGGACGGCCAGCTCGACTTCTATGGCCTGCAGACGCTGATCTGCCGCGAGATGGTCGAGGCGGGCGAGGTTCTGGTCCGTCGAAGGCTGCGTCGCGCCAGCGACGGTCTGCCGGTGCCGCTGCAAGTGCAGGTGCTGGAAGCGGACTTCCTCGACGCCACCAAATCAGGCGCGCTCGGCGCGGGACGGCTGGTGCAGGGGATCGAGTTTGACCCGGTCGGCAAGCGCCGGGCCTATTGGCTACACGCCGAACATCCGGGCGATGCCTTTGGCGCGCTGCAGAACGGGCTGCAAAGCCGCCCGGTCCCCGCGACCGAGATCGCCCATGTCTATGAAAAGCAGCGCACGCAAGCGCGCGGCGTTCCCTGGGGCGCGCCGGTGATCCGCAGTCTGCGCGATCTCGACGACTACGAGGTCGCCGAGCTGGTGCGCAAAAAGACCGAGGCCTGCGTCACCGCCATCGTCTTCGGCGACGACGAGGCGCAGCAGGGCATCGCTCCCTCGGTGGTCGATGCCGACGGCAACCGGGTCGAGCAGTTCGAGCCGGGGCTCATCGCCTATGCCCGCGGCGGGAAGGAAATTCGGTTCAACCAGCCCTCGGCGACGGGGGGCTACGGCGAATACAAGCGGGCGAGCCTGCACACGATCTCGGCCGGGTTCCGGGTGCCCTATGAATTGCTCACCGGCGATCTCAGCCAGGTCAACTATTCCTCGATCCGGGCGGGGCTCGTGGAGTTCCGCCGCCAGATCGACGCAGTGCAATGGCAGCTCTTCATCCCGATGTTCTGCGCGCCGGTGTGGCGGTGGTTCACCGATGCGGCATGGGCAGCAGGCCAGATCCCGACGCCGGATGTGCCGGTGGAATGGTCGCCGCCGAAGTTCGAGGCGGTCGATCCGCAGAAGGACGCGATGGCCAACCTGCTGTCGATCCGCTCCGGCACCATGACGCTGGCTGAGGTGATCGCGCGGCAGGGGCGCAACCCCGACGCCGTGCTGGCCGAGATCGCCGCCACGAACGCGAAGCTCGACGATCTTGGGCTGGTGCTCGACAGCGACCCACGGCGCGTCACCAAGACCGGCAGCGCCCAATCCAATGAAGGGGCAAGCGATCCGGCCGCCGATGATCCGGATGCCGACAACACCACCGCCGATCCGAAAAACGACCCGGCGCAGGCCGACCAACAGGACTGAGCAAAATGGACACGATGATCGAAATCCCGGCCTTGCGTCGGATGGCGGAGCTTGCGCCGAACTCAGCCGATACCAACGCCCGCACCGTCGAGGTAATCTGGTCGGCGGGTGCGCGCGTTCGCCGGTCGACCCTGTTCGGCGAACCCTATGACGAGGAACTGAGCCTCGATCCAACCCATGTGCGGCTGGATCGTCTGAACGCGGGCGCGCCGTTTCTGAAGGTGCACGAGGTCGACACGCTGGATGCCGTGATCGGCTCGGTCGTGCCGGGCTCGGCGCGCATCGAAAACGGCCGCGGCGTTGCGCAGGTCCGGATCAGCGAGCGCGCAGATGTCGAACCAATCTGGCGCGATATCCAGGCGGGCCACATCCGTGCGGTCTCCATCGGTTACCAGGTCCATCGGTTCGAGGTGTCGAAACCCGAGGCTGCCCGCGAGCTTTGGCGCGCGGTGGACTGGACGCCCTTCGAGGTCTCCGCCGTGCCTGTTGGCGCGGATCCGGCCGCGGGCTTCCGCGCCCAATCCTCCCTTCACGACTGCGTCCTTCATCGCCGGGACGTCCCAACCACTCAAACAGGAGCCATCCCGATGACGGACAAATCCAAGACCCCGGCGAACGACGCCGAAACCCAAGCCACCCAGCCGACCGAACCGGTCAAAACCGAGGACACCACCGTGACCGAACCGAAGACACCTATGGGTGAGCCGAAGGATGCTGCCACCCATACCCGCGTGCAGCCGAAGCAGCAGAAGCCCGACGCCCCCGCAGCGCCCGATGCCGAAGCTGTCGCAACCCGCGCACGCGAGGGCGAGCGGGACCGCGTCTCCACGATCTATGATCTGGCGGGCCGTCTGAACCTCGAGCGCGGCTTCGCCGAGGATCTGGTGAAACGCGGGACCGACGTCGATGAGGCCCGCCGTCTGATCCTCGATCAGGTGGCCTCGAAATCCGAGGAAACCCGCACCTTCAGCCAGGTTTCGATCCCACTGGGCGGCCGCGATGAGCAGGTCACCCGCCGCGACGCCGTGGCCAATGCGCTGCTGCACCGATACAGCCCGACGCTCTTCCAACTCGAGGACGCCGCGCGCCAGTATCGCGGCATGACGCTCATGGAACTGGCCCGCGAGAGCCTCGGCAATGCCGGCGTCAACACGCGGGGCCTGTCGCGCGACGAAGTGGCGACACGGGCCCTGCATTCGACCTCAGACTTCCCCGAGATCCTGTCGGCGGTGACCAACAAAACCCTGCGGCAGGCCTACGAGGCCTATCCCCGGACCTTCATGCTGTTCTGCCGCCAGGTGCTGGCGACGGACTTCAAGGCGATGCACCGGGTCCAGCTCGGCGAGGCACCGCAGCTGCTCGAGGTAAGTGAAAGCGGTGAGTTCAAACGCGGCACGCTCGGCGAGAGCAAGGAGAGCTACAAGGTCAAGACCTATGGCCGGGTGGTCGCCATCACCCGCCAGACGCTGATCAACGACGACCTTGATGCCTTCACCCGGATCCCGGCGATGTACGGCAACTCGATCGCGCAGCTGGAGTCGGACGTGGTCTGGGGGATCATCACCGCCAACCCGGCCATGGCCGACGGCAACGCCCTGTTCCACACCAGCCACAAGAACCTCGCAGGAACCGGCGCGGCGCTGGCGGTGGATGCCGTGGGTGCGGCGCGGGCGGCAATGGCGAAACAGACGGGTCTCGACAAGAAAACGGTGCTGAACGTGCGGCCCGCCTTTCTGATCGTGCCCGCTTCTCTGGAACTGAAGGCGGAGCAGATGGTCGCGCAGAACCTCGTGCCCGCCGCGACCTCCAACGTCGTACCGCAATCGATCCGCACGCTGGCGCCGATCAGCGAACCCCGGCTGGATGCCGCCAGCGAAACCGCCTGGTATCTGGCGGCCAGCCCGAACCAGATCGACACAATCGAGTACGCTTATCTTGAGGGTCAGCAAGGCGCGTACATCGAGACCCGCAACGGTTTCGATGTCGACGGCGTCGAGATCAAGTGCCGCCTCGACTTCGGCGCCAAGGCCATCGACTGGCGCGGCCTCTACAAGAACCCGGGCGCGTAACCCGCACCCATGCTGAACCCTGACACACTGGGCGGTCCAATCGGGCCGCCTTTCGCATTTCCACAAGGATCGCCATCATGAAAAACTACGTCCAGCCTGGCAACACCGTCACGCTCACCGCACCCTACGCCGTGACATCCGGCGACGGCCTGCTCGTCGGCTCGATCTTCGGCGTGGCCGCCGGGGATGCCGCCAATGCCGAAACGGTCGAGGCCGCGCTCGTCGGCATTTTCGACCTGAAAAAGGTCGCCTCGCAAGCCTGGTCTGCCGGTGACAAGGTCTATTGGGACAACACCAACAAGGAAGCCACGAAGACCGCCACCGCAAACACGCTGATCGGCGTGGCCGTTGAGGCTGTTGCTGGCGGCGCGGGCGACCTGATCGGCCGGGTGCGCCTGAATGCGAGCTTCTGATGACGGCGTTCGCCGCCATTCTGGATGCGCTGTTCGCGGATCCCAATATCGGGCGAGAGGCACTCTATACCTCCGACGGCGGCGCGCCTGTACTGGTGTGCGTGGTTGCTCGGCAGGCCGATGCGATCACCGACTTCGGCGACGCACGGCTCTGGTCGGAAACGACCCGGATCGATCTGCGCATCACGGAGGTTCCGGCCCCGCGTCCCGGCGACCGCTTGGAAATCGACGGCGAGGCCTTCCTCATCCAAGGCGAGCCCGTCCGCGACCGAGAGCGGCTGATCTGGACCGTTGATCTGAGGCCCGCGTGACGGCCATGAAACTGAAGCTCGACATCGATCCTGACATCGTCGCCATGATGGCAGCGGAGGTCGCGGCGGGCGAGCGCGCAGTGACGGCCGCCATGCGCGAGGCAGGGACCGGGCTCAAGACTGCCTGGCGCACCCAGATCACCGACGCAGGGCTCGGGCGACGGCTCGCCAATTCGATCCGCAACCAGACCTTCCCGCGGTCGGGCGAGAGCCTGGATGCCGCTGCACTGGTCTGGTCCAAGGCACCTGCCATCGTAGGAGCACACGATACTGGCCCGCTGATCCGCTCGAAAAATGGGTTCTACCTCGCGATCCCAACGGAAGCAGCAGGTCGAGGCCTGCGCGGTCGCCGGATCACCCCGGGCGAATGGGAACGGCGGCGCGGTCTGCGCCTGCGGTTTGTCTATCGCCGGACGGGTCCGAGCCTGCTGGTGGCGGAGGGGCGGCTAAACACCAAGGGTCAGGCTGTGGTGTCGCGCTCGAAGACTGGGCGCGGGAAAGTCACGGCGCCGATCTTCTTGCTGGTACCGCAGGTCAAGCTGCCAAAGCGGCTGGACCTCGACCGCGACGCCGAGCGGGCGCTCGATAGCGTGCCGGGGCTGATCGTGGCGAATTGGGTGGATGGGCGGCTCTGACGCAATTGAGCCCTCTCTGCTAAATGGAGATGCGATCGCTTCTCGACATTGCTGCCGCCATCATTGGCGCTGGACCGTCGCCAACTTGGTCAGAACCTCCATCGGATCAAGGTCGACGTAAACTTCGTTGTTATTCGGTTCCGTCCGATGTTTTGCGAACGCCTCACCCAGATATTTCTCCACATCAATGGCGTCCTGCACAGAGCCGATGGCTTGGTCTGTGTGCAACACCCATTGCGGTTCAGACGACAGCCGGAACTTGTTGAATTCGGTCACGCGCTTCATCGCATCCTGTGCATGACCGATTTTCAGAACGCGACCACCTTTCCCAAGAGTGGCGACATAAATGCTGTTCATGGCTTCAGTGTTCGGCTCGACAGCATATCCATTTATCGCGAAGGGATGCTTCTGCCGCAGCTGCCGCACTCGATTTTCCATGGTCTGGAAGCGCGGTGTCATAACTTCCAGCTCTTCACCGTTCGTGACGAGAAGGTCTCTGAGAGTCGCAGCCAACTCGCCACCGACTTCCTGCAAAGTCGTGATTGCGCGTTGGGTATGGGTAGAGGGACCGTATCCCGGAAGCTCACGAAACTCTGGAGCATCTCGGATGATCCAAGTGCGTATGGGTTGGAGCGCGTAAGGCCAACGATAGCTGCCATCTTCCAGCTTGTCCCAGGTGTTCGCCGCTTCAATTCCGAATTCGGAGGTGTCCGCAGTGCTGTGGCTTATCTGCCAAACATTTAGAACGCGACCTTTCCATTCGTCGGGGATCTGTACGTTTGGATCGCCGGGGTTTCGGCTGACAACACCAAAAGCGAAGTCTCCTTCCTGTGTACTGCGAACGGCGACGGTTCTGTTTTGTTTGCTGGTAAAGGTAAGTGGGCCGCCACTTTTGCCGTGGGTCCCCCAAACATAGGTAAAAAATACTCCGCTCATGAAACCCTCGTCACTTCTCTTTTCTCAAGCGTAGCATCGAAATCAAACAATCCACATAGAACCTAATCGCGTTCCTTGATTGTGTCGCTAGGAAAGCAATCTCATGCCCACCCCACGTGAAGCCATCCTCACCGCGCTGCACGCGCGGCTTTCGACGCTGCCCGGCACGGTCCTTCGCGGTGAGGTGCTACCCGAGCGCGTGCCGGCCGACGGCCTGCTGATCCTGCGCGATGGCGAGCCAGGCGATCCAGAGGTAACCCTGTCGCCGCTGCGCTACCACTACCAGCACCGCGCCGAGATCGAGGCCGTCATGCAGGGCACCGACCGTGATGCCGCCTTCGATACGCTGACCGCCAGCATTGGCTCCAAACTCGCCGCCGACCGCACGCTGGGCGGCCTCTGCGACTGGGTCGAGGCGGAAGCGCCCCGTCCGGTTGATATGCCGGTTGAGGGCGCGGTCAGTCTGAAGGCTGCCGTCATTCCGGTGGTGCTACACTATTCCACGGCCGACCCGCTCGGCTGACCCCGACAATCTGAGGAGAACACGATGGCACGAGCCCAAGGGGCGCGGGCGCAGATGGCGCTTGCGTTCGAGACAACCTATGGAACGCCGCCAGTGGGCGGTTTCACGAAGATGCCCTTCGCCAGCACGTCGCTTGGCGCAGAGCAGCCGCTGCTGAACTCCGAACTGCTCGGCTACGGCCGCGATCCACTGGCGCCGATCAAGGACGCAGTGACGGCCGATGGCGATATCGTCGTGCCGCTCGACGCAGAAGCCTTCGGGTTCTGGCTGAAAGCGGCCTTTGGTGATCCGACTGTGACCGGCACCGGTCCCTGGACCCATGAGTTCCAGTCGGGGTCCTGGACGCTGCCCAGCATGTCCATCGAGACCGGTATGCCGGAGGTGCCTCGTTTTGCGATGTATTCAGGCTGCGTGCTCGACCAAATTAACTGGCAGATGCAGCGGTCCGGCCTGCTGACCGCAACGGCGCGGCTCGTAGCACAGGGCGAGACGGTGGGCACGACCAGCAGCGCCGGGACACCCGCCGCGCTGGAATTGCAGCGCTTCGGCCATTTCAACGGGGCGATCACTCGCAATGGGTCCGCGCTCGGCAACGTCGTCTCGGCCGACGTCACCTATGCCAACAACCTCGACCGGATCGAAACCATCCGCTCGGATGGACGCATCGACGGCGCAGACCCGTCTATTGCCGCGCTGACGGGCTCCATCGAGGTTCGGTTCGCCGATCAGACGCTGGTGACGCAGGCGATCAATGGCGATCCCTGCGAGCTTGAGTTCGCCTATGTGTTGCCGTCTGGCGAGAGCTTCACCTTCACGGTCCACGCGGTCTATCTGCCGCGCCCGCGCATCGAGATTTCCGGGCCGCAGGGCGTGCAGGCCACTTTCGACTGGCAAGCCGCCCGCGACAGCACGGTCGGCCGGATGTGCACCGCAACCCTGATCAACGATATTGAGGTATATTGATGCTGACGCTCGATCTGACGAACCAACCGCGCTGGCATGAGCTTGCGCCCGGCGTGCGGGTGCAACTCCGCCCCCTGACCACGGCCCTGATGGTTGCGACGCGGAGCGATCCGGCCGTCGAGGCGGTTTCTGAGCATGCTTCCGACGAGGAACGCGCTGTTGCCTTCGCCAAGGCGCTGGCGCGCCGGGCAGTTCTCGCCTGGGAGGGCATCGGCGACGCAGATGGCAATGCCATCGACCCCAGTCCCGAGGCCGTCGACGCGCTTCTCGATATCTGGCCGATCTTCGAGGCCTTCCAGCTAACCTACGTCTCCAAAGGCCTGCTGCTGGAACAGGAAAAAAACGCCTCCGCGCTCTCGCCGACTGGTCCTTCGGCGGGGGCGATCGCTACTGCGAAGCCTGTCAAACGGCATGCAAAGACTGCCCGGCGCGGCTGAACCAGCCGCTGACTTGTGAGGGCTGGCAGGTCTGGGACCTGGTCGGCCGTCTCGGCGGCCAGCTGCGTGTGCTTCCCGGCGCGATTGTCGGCTGGGACATGTCGGCAGCGCTGGCGCTGGCCGATGCACTCGGCGTGCCACCTGCCGCAGCAGCTGAACTGTTGCCAGTCATCGAAGCGGTGATGGTCGCCAAACTCAACGAACAGATGGATCATTCCGATGGCTGAGAAACGCGTTTCTGTCCGCCTTGCTGCGGTTGGCGGCCGACAGGTGCGCGCCGAGTTGGAGGGGGTGGGTGAAGCTGGCGCGCGTGGGTTCGGGCGGCTCAGCCGGGAGATGGAAGCCGCGAACACGCGGCTGGCGGCGTTTTCCCGCCGAGTCCGGATTGCCGCTGCCGCTGCGGTTGCCGCAGCTGCGGCTGCTGGCGTGGCCATGGTCCGCTCGGGGCTTCAAACGGTGGATGCGCAGGCGAAGCTGGCGCAATCGCTTGGCACGACAGTCGCTTCGATCCAGACCCTCGAGCGAGCTGGCGAGCTGGCCGGTGTTTCCATGTCGGGCATCGAGCAGGCGACAAAGGATCTGACACGCCGCCTCAGCCAGGCCGCCGCCGGGACCGGACCCGCCGCTGATGCGCTGGAGCGGCTGGGGCTGTCGGCTGCCGATCTGATTTCCCTGCCGCTGGATCAGCGAGTGGGGGCGATCAACGCCGCCATCGAAAGCTTCGTGCCCGCCGCAGAACGCGCCGCCGTCGCGGGCCAGCTTTTCGGCGAGGAAGGCTCCATCGCCATGTCGCGGATCGACACCGCGACGCTGCGCCAGGCGACGGAGGACGTCCTCGCCTTCGGGGTGGTCGTGTCGGAGCAGGATGCCAACCAGATCGAGCGGACGAACGACGCCATCTCAAGGCTGGGGCTGATCTGGCGTGGGCTGTCGAACCAGCTGGCGGTCGCTGTGGCACCCGCGCTGGAAGCGGTCGCGAATGCCATGGCGGCCGTGGCAAGCCGCACCGGTCCGCTCGGCATCGCCATTCGCGGCCTCTTCGACAACATCGGCCGCCTGACCACCTATGCCGCCACGTTTGTGGCCTTTCTTGCTGGGCGTTGGGTCGCCGGGATGGCTGTCGCAGCGCTGTCGATCCGTGGGCTCGCCACCGCGCTGGTCCTGCTTCGCGGGGCGTTGATCCGCACCGGCATCGGCGCGCTCATCGTTGGCGCAGGCGAGCTTGTCTACCAGTTCACCCGCCTCGTGTCGGGAGCTGGCGGATTTGGCGAGGCAATGTCGCTTCTGAAAGACCTCGCCGTCGAGGTCTGGGAACGGATCAATATGGGGGCTGCGGCAGCGGGCGCTGCGGCCACGGCGATGTTCTTCGATCTGAAGGCCGATGCTGCCTCCGGAATGCAGAGCGCCATCGAAAGCGTCGTGGCTTTTGGCAACACAGCCGCGAACACGTTTGAGGGAGCCTATGAGGCGATCAAGGCGATCTGGGGAGTGCTTCCAGCCGCCATCGGCGATCTGGCGTTCCAGGCCGCCAACAGCTTGATCGATGGCGTCGAAGCCATGCTGAACGGCGTTGTATTCCGGATCAACACATTCATCAGTGGGATCAACCAGGGGCTGGAAGCGCTCGGGTCGGAGCGGCGTATCTCGATCATCCCAGATCTTGAGCTGGGTCAGATCGAGAACCGCTTCGAGGGTGCCGCAACGGCAGCGACCACAGCCGCACAGACTGCCTTCGACCGCGCTTTTGAGGATAACCCGCTTTCCGCACCTGATCTCGGGCTCACCGCGGCGGCCAATACTGCGCTTGCCACGGCCAACACATATCGTGGCGCGGCCCGCGATCTCGCCGAGGGGGCACGTGCGCCGCTCGCCAGTTGGCAGGCGCTGCGCGACGCGGTGCGTGGGACCGACCAGGCCAGTGCCGACGCGCTGACCGAGGCCACAGGTGCGGCCGAGCGGCTGGAGACGGCGCTTGGCGATGCCGGACAGGCAGCCACGGGTGCGGGCGCAGCGGCCGGGGCTGCTGCCGCTGCAGCCGAACCTGACACTGACGCTGCAGTTTCCGGCTGGCAGGCGGTCACCGCAGCGCTCAGCGACTATGCCAGCAAGGCGCGCGAAACTGGCGGGAACATCGGTCAGAGCCTCGTCAGCGCGTTCCAGTCGGCTGAGAAAGCTGTCGGTGAGTTCGTGAAGACCGGCAAGCTGGATTTCCGCGATCTGGTCACCTCGCTGCTCGCCGATCTCGCGAAGCTGGCGGCGCGGAGGTTCATCCTTGGGCCAATCGCCAATGCGCTTTCCGGCGCGCTTGGCGGCGCGGGCGGCATCTTCGCGAATATCCTGCATGCGGGCGGGATGGTCGGATCGGCTGGGCCCTCACGGATGGTTCCCGCGATGGCCTTTGCCGCTGCCCCACGAATGCACGGTGGCGGCATGGCGGGGCTACGCCACGATGAAGTCCCGGCCATCTTGCAACGCGGCGAGCGCGTGCTGTCGCGGCGAGAGGCGCAGGGCTACTCCGCAGGCGGCGGCGTCAACGTCACCATAATGGCGCGCGACGCCGAAAGCTTCCGACAGTCGCGGACACAAGTCGCGGCCGACATCGCTCGCGCGGTGTCGCTTGGGCGAAGGGGCATGTGATGGCGTTTCACGAGGTCCGGTTTCCCGACAATATCAGCCGGGGTGCGCGCGGCGGGCCCGAGCGGCGCACCCAGATCGTCGAGCTTGCCTCGGGCGACGAGGAACGCAACGCCAGCTGGGCGAACAGCCGCCGCCGCTACGATGTCGCCTACGGCATCCGCCGCGCAGACGATCTGGCGGCGGTCGTCGCCTTCTTCGAGGCGCGAAACGGACGCCTGTATGGTTTCCGTTTTAAGGACTGGGGCGACCACAAGTCCTGCCTGCCTTCGGGCACACCATCGCCAACCGACCAGGCGATTGGCACCGGTGACGGCACCGCCACTGCGTTCCAGCTGGTGAAGCGCTACGCATCCGGGGCGCAATCCTGGACGCGCGCTATCGCCAAGCCGGTGGCGGGCAGCGTGCGCATCGCGCTGGCGGGCGTCGAGCAGCTCTCCGGCTGGTCGGTCGACACCGCCACCGGCGTCATCAGCTTTGGCGCAGCGCCGGGATCTGGCGTCGCCATCACCGCGGGCTTCGAATTCGACGTGCCGGTCCGCTTCGATACCGACGCGCTCGACGTGACGCTCGACCTCGAGCGGCTCGGCTCGATCACCTCCATTCCGCTTCTGGAACTGCGCCGATGAAATCCCTCGATCCCGCCCTGCAAGCCCATCTCGACGAGGGCACGACGACGCTCGCCTGGTGCTGGCGGATCGCGCGCGCCGATGGTTCGAGTTTCGGCTTCACCGATCACGACCGGACGCTCAGCTTCGACGGCACGGAGTTCGAGCCCGAGAGCGGGCTGACGGCGTCCGAGGTGCGCTCGGGCTCGGACCTTTCGGTCGATGCGCAGGACGCCGAGGGCGTGCTGACCTCTGACCGGATCACTGAGACCGACATCCTCGATGGCCGCTGGGACAATGCCGAGGTCGAGGTCTGGCGGGTGAACTGGGCGGACAACGGCCAACGCGTGCTGATGCGACGCGGCGCCATCGGCCAGATCCGACGCGGGCGGTTGGCCTTCGTCGCCGAGGTCCGCTCGCTTGCGCATGTGCTCGGACAGACGGTCGGGCGGACCTTCCAGGCGACCTGCGATGCCGCACTAGGCGATGCGCGCTGCGGCGTCGATCTGGAGGATCCAGCGTTCAAGGGCACCGGCGCCGTCATCGATCTCCTGCGAGACCGGGCATTCACAGCTTCGGGCCTCGGTGGGTTCATATCCGGTTGGTTCACCTTCGGCACGCTCGAATGGACGAGCGGCGCGAATGCGGGGCGGCGCACCGAGGTGGTGGGCCATGACGTCACGGATGGCGTGGCGATCCTGACCCTGCTCGAGGCGCCGGTGCGGTCCATCGCTGGTGATGATGCCTTCACCATTCGCGCAGGTTGCGACAAGCGTATCGAGACCTGCAGCGACAAGTTCGCCAACACTGCCAACTTCCGTGGGTTCCCGCACATCCCCGGTCAGGACGCCGTTCTCCGCTATGCCACGAAGGATGGCGGCCACGAAGGAGGCGTGCTGTGACGCAACCTCTCGCAGCGGCCGACCCGGCGCGCGTCATCGTCATCGCGCGGTCGTGGCTCGGCACGCCGTACCACGACCAGGCGAGCCTGCGCGGCGTCGGCTGCGATTGCCTCGGGCTCGCGAGGGGTGTCTGGCGTGAGGTCGTCGGCCCTGAACCGTTCCCGATCCCGCCCTACAGCCGCGACTGGGGCGAGACCGGCCCGCGAGAAGTTCTGGCAGAGGGCGCGCGGCATATGATGCCGGAAATCGCACCTGCTGACGCCGGTCCCGGCGCGCTGGTCCTGTTCCGCATGAAGCCCCGCGCCATTGCCAAGCATGTCGGGATCCTCACCGAGCCCAACACCTTCCTCCACGCCTACGAGCGCCTCGGCGTAATCGAAGAACCACTCACCCTGTCGTGGCGGCGGCGCATCGCCTTCGCTTTTCTGTTCCTGCAACGCTGAGACGCCCACATGGCCACCCTCGTTCTCGGTGCCGCTGGCGCTGCCATTGGTGGCAGCATTGGCGGCGCAATCCTCGGCGTCAGCGCGGCCACCATCGGTGGCTTCATCGGCTCCACCATTGGCTCGGTCGTGGACAGCTGGATCATCTCGTCACTGGCGCCAACTCAGCGGATCGAAGGTGCGCGGCTGGACAATCTGCGCATCACCTCGGCCACCGAAGGGGCGGTGATCCCACGCCTCTATGGCCGTATGCGGATTGGCGGCAACATCGTCTGGGCGACGGATTTTCGCGAGGAAACAAAGACCACAACGCAGGGCGGCGGCAAGGGCGGTGGGGGTGGCGGCAAGGTCAAGACGACCGAGTACTTCTACTATGCGAGCTTCGCGGTCGCGCTCTGCGAGGGGCCGATCACCGGCATTGGCCGCATCTGGGCCGACGGCAAGCTGCTGGACACCGCCGGGATTACATGGCGCTGGTATCCAGGCGATGAGAGTCAGACGGCTGATCCGTTCATTACAGCCAAGATGGGCGCGGCCAACACGCCCGCTTATCGCGGCACCGCCTATGTCGTTTTCGAGGACCTGCCGCTCGGCAACTATGGCAACCGCATCCCGCAACTGAGTTTCGAGGTATTCCGCCCGCTGGCTGATCCGGACACGGCAGAGGGTCTCACGCAGGCGGTCATCATGATCCCGGCATCCGGCGAGTTCGCCTATGCCACGCAGGGCATCCGGAAGGGCAGCGGCGGGTCGTCCGAGCCCGAGAACCTCAACGCGCTGACCGACACCGCCGACATGGTGGTGGCGCTGGACCGGCTGCAGGCCATGGCGCCGAAGGTCGAGAGCGTGTCGCTGGTGGTCGCCTGGTTCGGCGACGATCTGCGGGCAGGCAATTGCAAGGTGCGGCCGGGCGTCGAGGTCTCCGCAAAAACCACAACGCCGTCGGCATGGTCCGTGAATGGCGTCAGCCGCGCCAATGCCTTTCTGGTCAGCCGCGACGATCAGGATCGCCCGGTCTATGGTGGCACGCCCGCCGATTTTGCCGTGGTGCAGGCAATCCGGGAGATCAAGGCGCGCGGGCTGCGCGTCACCTTCTATCCCTTCATCCTGATGGACGTGCCGCTCGGGAACACGCTGCCGAACCCGTATTCCGACAATGCCACCGAGACGGGGCAGCCCGCATTCCCCTGGCGGGGCCGGATCACCTGTTCT
This sequence comes from uncultured Tateyamaria sp., assembly GCF_947503705.1. GTDB lineage: Bacteria > Pseudomonadota > Alphaproteobacteria > Rhodobacterales > Rhodobacteraceae > Tateyamaria. The sequence continues at coordinate 176,799 of NZ_CANNES010000008.1, forward strand.
CCCGCCGCAGGCTACGCGGGATCGGTGGACATGACCGCGACGGCCGCCTCGCAGGTCGCGGCGCTGTTCGGTGCCGCGACACCCGGCAGTTTCAGCGTCTCGGGTCAGTCGGTTTCGTGGAACGGGCCATCCGGCGACTGGGGCCTGCGGCGCATGGTGCTGCACAATGCCCATCTTTGCGCGGCGGCGGGCGGGGTCGACGCCTTCCTGATCGGCACAGAGATGCCGGGGCTGACAACGATCCGCTCGGGCGCATCCACCTATCCGGCCGTGCAGGCCTATCGCGATCTGCTTGCGGATGTGCGCTCGATCCTCGGGTCGGGGACGAAGATCGGCTATGCGGCTGACTGGTCGGAGTATTTCGGACACCAGCCGGGCGATGGTTCGGGCGATGTGTTCTTCCATCTCGACCCGCTCTGGGCCGATCCGGAGATCGATTTTGTCGGCATCGATAACTACATGCCGCTCTCCGACTGGAGGGACGGGTTCGAGCATGCGGACGCGGCCGAGGGCTGGCCCGCGATCTATGACCGAGCCTATCTGCAGGGGAACATCGCGGGCGGCGAAGGCTTCGACTGGTTCTATGCCAGCGCGGCGGATCGCACTGCACAGGTCCGTACCCAGATCACCGATGGTGCGGCGGCCAAGCCGTGGGTCTTCCGCTACAAGGATCTGCGCGCCTGGTGGTCGAACCCACATTACAATCGTCCGGGCGGGGTCGAGAGCGGGAGTTCGACGGCATGGACACCGCAATCGAAGCCGATCTGGTTCACCGAACTCGGCTGCCCCGCCATCGATCGCGGTACCAACCAGCCGAACGTCTTCTTCGACCCGAAATCGTCCGAGAGCTTCACGCCGCATTTTTCGCGGGGCTGGCGCGACGACGCGATCCAGCGGGCCTATCTCGAGGCGACGTATCTCTGGTGGGGCGAGGCCGCGAACAACCCAGTGTCTTCGGTCTATGGCGGCCGGATGGTGCATGTCCCCGAATGCGCCGCCTGGACCTGGGACGCGCGGCCCTATCCGTTCTTTCCGGCGCTGACCGACATCTGGACGGACGGCGCGAACTGGCGGCTCGGCCACTGGCTGACGGGGCGGCTGGGTGCTGTGTCGCTTGCCGCGCTTGTCCGGCATCTCTGCCTGCGGGCTGGAATGCCGGAGTCCCGGATCGATGTCACGGGCCTTTGGGGTGCGGTCGAGGGCTACGCCATCACGGCGCTCGAAAGCCCGCGCGCCTCGATCACCACGCTGTCGCGGCATTTCGGCTTCGACGCGGTGGAAACCGAGGGCGTGATCCGCTTCGTCATGCGCGGCCGGGCCTCCGTCGCCACCCTTGCGCCCGAGGATCTGGTGGCCGCTCGCGACGGCGACGTTCTGGAACTGACGCGCGGCCAGGAGACGGAACTGCCGCAGGCGCTGAAATGGCAGGTCGCCCGCGCCGACGAGGATTACGAGGCCGCACAGGTCGAGGCCCGGCGCATCACCGTCGACACCACGCGGATTGCCTCGGAGTCCTTCCCGATGGCGGTTCCGCCCGAGGAAGCGGAGCGTCGCTGCCGCCGCGCGCTCATGGAAGCCTGGACCGGCCGCGAGAGCGCCGTCTTCCGCCTGCCGCCGTCGCGCCTCGCGCTCGATCCGGCGGACGTCGTCACACTCGCCCATGACGGTCGCGCCGTCCCGCTGCGGCTTGTCTCCATCGCCGACGCGGAGGCCCGTGGGATCGAATCTGTCCGTCAGGACCGGGAAGCCCACGATCTGCCACCCGGGTCACCACGACCATCGTCCTTGTCAAAAGCCGTTGTGTTCGGGGCACCAGAGGTGGTGTTGCTGGACCTGCCGCAGCTGACCGAAGATCAGCCTGCGCATCGCCCATTCGCGGCCGCACATGCCGTGCCTTGGCCCGGCGAGATGGCGGTGTTTCGCAGCCCCTCGACTGACGGCTTCGAACTGCTCACCAGCTTCGGGACGCGGGCCCGGATCGGCGCGCTGGTCTCGGACTTCTACGCGGGGCCGACGTCGCGCTTCGATCTCGGCAACGTCCTCGCGGTCGATCTGCTCTCGGGCACGTTGGAGAATGTCACCGACCTGACGCTGTTCGGCGGGGCCAATGCGCTGGCCATCGAGAGCGCACCCGGCACGTGGGAAATCGTGCAGGCCGGCGTGGCAGACCTGATTGCGCCGGGCCGTTATCGAATGATGCGCCTGCTTCGTGGCCAGCGCGGCACGGAAACGGCCATGGCTAATCCGGCTCTTGCAGGCGCTCGGGTGGTAGTACTCGACGAGGCACTTGCGTCCCTCCCGATCGCCGAGGCCGATCTCGGGCTGCCGTGGAACTGGCGCATCGGTCCTGCAAGCCGGTCTGTCAGCGACGAGACATATGTCGCGGCCTCCTTCAACCCGGTTGGCGTGGGTCTGCGGCCGTTCTCAGTCGCCCATGTCGAGCAGCCATGGCGCAAACCACGTGCGCCGGGCGATCTGACGATCCGCTGGACGCGGCGGTCCCGGGCCCTCGCAGCCGACAGCTGGGGCGCGGTGGAGGTGCCGCTGACTGAGGAGGTCGAAGCCTATGAAGTCGAGATCCTCGACGGCGCCACGGTGAAGCGGGTGCTGAGCGCGACCACGCCCAGTGCGATCTACGCGGCCGCCCAGCAAACAGCCGATTGGGGTGCGCCGCTCGGGCCAGGCGACACGCTCGATATCCGCCTCTTCCAGCTCTCCGCCCTCGTCGGGCGGGGCGCGGCCAAAACCATCACGCTCCAACTCTGAGGACCGCTATGTCCGACACCACGACCAACCTGCTGCTCCCGTACATCCTGGCGGCGCAGGCACAGAAGCATGTCACCCTCAACGAGGCATTGCGGCTGCTCGACGGGCTTGTGCAACTCTCCGTTCTCGACCGGGATCTGACCGCGCCGCCCGGCAGCCCGGCCGATGGCGACCGGTTCATTGTCGCCAGCGGCGGCACGGGCGACTGGGCGGGCTGGGACCTGAATGTTGCGCTCTGGACGGACGGGGCGTGGCTACGTTTGCCGCCGCGCACCGGCTGGCGGGCATGGGTCGAGGACGAAGGCCTGCTGCTGGTCTACGACGGGTCCGGCTGGGTCGGGACAACCCCGGCATCGCTGCAGAACCTCGCGCTGCTGGGACTTGGCACGACGGCGGACGCGTCGAACCCGTTCTCGGCCAAGCTGAATGCCGCGCTCTGGACGGCGAAGACCGTCGCCGAGGGCGGCACCGGCGATCTGTTCTACAAGATGAACAAGGAGGCGGCCGGCGACGATCTCGGGCTGACCCTGCAGACCGGCTTTGTGACCAAGGCACTGGTGGGAATGTTCGGCTCCGACAGGTTCCGGCTTGCGGTCTCCGCCGACGGCAGCACCTTCTTCGACGGGCTCAGCGTCGACAACGCGAACGGCATCGTCGATCAGCCGCAATTGCCGCGCTTCAAGGCGTATACGAACTACGACAACTATGTGGGCGTCGGGACCTGGACGAAGATCGGCCTCAACAACACCGACTATAACGATCAGGGTGCCTTTGATGCCGGGACCAACCTGTTCACAGCGCCCGTGGACGGCACCTACCTCTTCGGCGCGACGCTGCTTTACAAGATCAATGCCAGCGCCACGGCGCGCATGCGCGGGCGGCTCGTTCTGAACGGCACGACCGAGATCCGCGGCTCCCTCGGCGAAATCTCCGCCACTCACGTCTCGCTCGCCACCGCGATCTGGCTACAGACCATGGTGCCGCTCACCGCGGGCGATACCGTCGAGCTGCAGGGGTATTTCCGGGTCGCGGACGGCTACTTCGCCGCCGACCGTACGTCCTTCTGGGGCTGCAAGGTCGGCTGAGCGGCGGGAGGACTCCAGATGACACCACCCCGATCAGATCAGGGCTTTGTGCGCATGCCCGACGCCGAGTTCGAGGCGATGCTGGCACGCGCTGCCGAGAAAGGTGCAAAGCGCGCGCTCGCCGATGTCGGCCTGGATGGTGAAGAGGCGGCGCTCGATATCCGGGATCTGCGATCATTGCTAGACTGTGTCCGGCTGGTGCGTCGCACCGCGATGCAGACCGCCGTCCGCATGATCACCACCGGCGTCATGTTGGCGCTGCTTGCGGGCATCGCCATCAAGCTCAAGATCTTCGGCGGCGGCCCGTAGCGGCACCCCATCCCCATTCATCAGCCCGCAATGACCCGCCCTTCGAGGCGGGTTCTTTCGTTTCGGAGGACCCCATGACGACGACCTTCCACAACCATTGGCGCGACCTGCCTGAGAGCACCTGGCGCTGGCCGAGTTTCAGCCCGGCGGAGATCGCCTGCCGGGGCACCGGCAAGCTGCTAATCAACGAGCCCGCGCTCGACAAGCTGCAGGCACTCCGCGACCGGCTGGGCAAGCCGCTGATCGTGCGTTCCGCCTACCGCAGCCCCGAGCACAACCGCGCCGTCGGCGGTGCCACCCGGTCCAAGCACATGGACGGTGCGGCTTTCGACATTGCCATGACGAACCACGATCCGGCGGCGTTCGAGACGGCGGCACGTGCGGTTGGTTTCCTCGGGTTTGGATTTTATCCGCGCTCGGGGTTCATGCATGTCGATCTCGGACCCACGCGCCAATGGGGTGAGCGCTTCCCAGTCCGCGCGACTGCATTCGCCGAAGAAACTCCACCAGCGCGCGAAGTGCTGGCCGACAGCCGCACCATGAAGGGCGGTGGCGCGGCTGGCGTGGCAACGTTGGGCGCAGCCGGGGTCGAGGTGGCGCAAGGCGTCCTGGCAGAGACCCAGACCGCCATCCTGCCGCTCGTGCCGTATCTCGACACGCTCCGCTGGATGTTCATCGCCGTCGCGCTCGGCGGTATCGCGGTCACCATCTATGCCCGCCTCGACGACTGGAAGCGGGGGCGGCGATGATCGGCGACCTCCTCGCTGCGCTCGTCGGATCGGCATGGGCACGCGCAGCGCTCCGTTCCGCCGTCACAGCCTTCGCGATCCTTCTGTTCTTGCTGACCCTGCGCCGCTCCGGCGAGCGTGCCGGCCGACTGGCAGAGCAGCTCGAAACCATGGAGAAAACCCATGACGCCCAAAGACGGATGCTCGAGGCAGCGGCGCGCCGTCCTCGTAATCGCGACGAGTTGGTTGACCGGTTGCGCGACGGTCGGTTCTGACGGTAGCGGGCCAGGGGCGTGTCCGCCGGTCGTCGAGTACAGCAGGGAGTTCCAGGCGCGAGCGGCCGACGAGCTGGCCCTGCTGCCGGAGGGCTCTGCGATAGTGGCGATGCTGAGCGACTACGCCGTGATGCGAGTCCAAGCTCTCGGTTGCATTCGCTAACTCGCGGCGGCTCGATCAAATACGTGTCTTGCGCATTCTCTCCGGTAACTTTCCTTCGTCGATTTTTATTCGGACCATAGGCTGCCCGATGGAGCATGTCGCCTGGACGCGCCGCCACCCGGCGCCGTCTGCAGTGACGGAGAAATAATTGTGCCGCTACCTATTTCTTCTTGTGCTCGCCAAGATTGGTCAAAGTCTTGCCCTTCGTGAAGTCGGCTGTCGCGACGACCTTTTCCTTCACCTTCTTGGGCTTTTTCACTTCACGGTTTCCACGTCGTTTGTCACCTTTGGTCATTTCAGTTTCTCCTGGTTCTGGATTTTTCTGACGAATTGATCGGTGTTCATGCTCATCAGGAATTTGGTTTCGCGTCCCGAGCCTCCTGACCGCAGGACGTAGACGTTCACATCATTCCGGCCATTCCACCCATGTCGGACATTTCGCTGCCTGCACCGGCCTTCCCAGGCTTCTGCGCGACCATCGCCTCCGTCGTGATCAACAGCCCTGCAATGGACGCGGCGTTCTCAAGTGCGATTCGGACGACCTTCGTCGGATCGATGACACCGGCCTTCAGCATGTCGCCGTATTTCTCGGCCTGCGCGTCGAATCCAAAGTTTGGGCTGTTGTTCTCGATTACCTTCCCGACAACGACAGAACCATCGACCCCGGCATTTTCGGCGATCTGGCGCAGCGGTGCCTGGATCGCGCGGCGGACGATCTTGATCCCGGAATCCTGATCAGTGTTCTCACCCTTCAGCGTCGCCAGCACCCTGCCGGCATGAACGAGGGCCACGCCGCCACCGGGCACGACACCTTCCTGAACGGCGGCGCGGGTTGCGTTCAAGGCGTCATCCACGCGGTCCTTGCGCTCCTTGACTTCGATTTCGGTTGCCCCGCCGACTTTGATGACGGCGACGCCGCCTGCAAGTTTCGCAAGACGTTCCTGCAACTTTTCCTTGTCGTAATCCGACGTGGTGTCTTCGATCTGCGTGCGGATCTGAGACACGCGCGCGGCGATGGCCGCCTTGTCGCCCGCTCCATCGATCACTGTCGTTGCGTCCTTTGTGATGGTGATCTTCTTGGCGACACCCAGCATGTCCAACGTAACGTTCTCGAGCTTAACTCCGAGTTCTTCTGAAATGACCTGGCCGCCCGTAAGAATTGCGAGGTCTTCCAGCATCGCCTTGCGACGATCCCCGAAGCCAGGTGCCTTGACGGCCGCGACCTTCAGCCCACCGCGGAGTTTGTTCACGACAAGCATGGCGAGCGCTTCGCCATCGATATCTTCGGCGACAACCAAGAGCTGCTTGTCCGCTTGCATGACCGCTTCGAGCAAGGGCACCATCGGGGCCAGCGAGGGCAGCTTTTTCTCGTGCAGAAGGATGACGCAGTCTTCCAGTTCGACGACCATCTTCTGAGCGTTCGTGATGAAGTAGGGGCTCAAATAGCCGCGGTCGAACTGCATGCCCTCGACCACTTCGGTTTCGGTCTCCAGCCCCTTGTTTTCCTCGACGGTGATCACGCCCTCATTGCCGACCTTGGCCATCGCATCGGCGATCTGACGGCCGATCGCGACCTCTCCGTTCGCCGAAATGGCGCCGACCTTCGCGATCTCGTCGCTGTCGCCTACGGGTCGGGACATGGTCTTGATCTCGGCCACAACCGATGCGACGGCTTTGTCGATCCCGCGCTTGAGATCCATCGGGTTCATGCCGGCCGCGACCGACTTCATGCCCTCCCGGACAATCGCGTGGGCAAGTACGGTCGCGGTAGTGGTTCCGTCGCCAGCTTCGTCATTGGTGCGCTGCGCGACCTCCTTGACCATCTGCGCGCCCATGTTTTCGAAATGGTCGGACAGCTCGATTTCCTTGGCGACGGTAACACCGTCTTTAGTGATGCGCGGCGCACCCCAGGATTTGTCGAGGATGACGTTCCGGCCCTTGGGGCCGAGAGTGATCTTCACGGCGTTGGCCAGCGTGTTGATGCCTTTCAGCATGCGGTCACGGGCATCTGTACTGAATCTGACGTCTTTTGCGGACATGGTCGGGTGCTCCTGAGAATGAAATTTCGGCGTTGCTGTCGGGGTCAGGCCATGACGCCGAGAATATCGCTCTCCTTCATGATAATGAGATCTTCGCCGTCGAGTTTAATTTCGGTCCCTGACCATTTTCCAAACAGGATCCGGTCGCCAGCCTTGACGTCCATGGCGATACGCTCGCCATCCTCGTCCTTGGCGCCAGCGCCGACCGCGACGATTTCACCTTCCTGTGGCTTCTCTTTTGCGGTGTCAGGGATGATGAGCCCGCCTGAGGTCTTCGCGTCGCCTTCGATGCGGCGGACGAGAACCCGGTCGTGGAGTGGAGTGAACGACACGTAAGTGCTCCTTATTCGGCTGTTTAGGGGAGCATGGCGATGTTCGGATGTGCTTTGGTACTCGCCATACCCGAGTGCCAATATTATTGAACTGATGACTCAGCAGCGGTTCTACAATAGCGCCTCAAAGAATATCTTTTTTGCTTTCCATGAGTGCATATCCATAAATGCTCCCGCCCACTGTTGAAGCTTGACGTCACAAGCGCCGAACAGAGTTACCGCCAGCAATGATCGCGTTGATCAAGTCTGCGACGGCTCGGTGCCTTTCCGTTTCGGGGTCGGTCCCGACTGCGTTCTCATGCGTCGCTGCGGCGTCGCGAAGAACCCCCACGATCTCGTGCTCCGGCAGCAGCCCGCGATCGTTCAAGGCAAGCAGGAGCGCCTCGCAGATCGATAGGGCGGCCTGGCCTGCATGTTCGCTCGTCGTGGACATGCTCATATTCCTTCTGGTGCATCCTCAACCGCGGGAAGTTGAAATTCAGATTGATCCGTACTTCTCGCAGGAACTTCGCTATGCTGGACTGATCCAGAGCAGTGTCCGGGCCGATTTCCGCTCTTGGTTTACGACGCTCCGGGAGACCCCATGACATCAGTTGAACACAGCCCCCTGACCCGCAAGCTTTCGGCCTTCGTCGCCCTGTCTGATGTCGAGCTGGCCGTGCTTGAACGACTGCACCAGCGTCGTCGATCCTTCGTCGCGGGGCGCGATATGGTGCATCAGGGCCAGACAGCTCAGGCTGCCTATATTCTGTCTGCGGGTTGGGTCTGTTCTTACAAGCTACAGGCCGACGGGACGCGGCAGATCGTGGATTTCCAAGTGCCCGGGGATTTCCTGGGGTTGCGGAGCGTTCTCTTGCGCACCTCGGACCACAGCTTCGAACCCATCGTGGACATCGAGGCGGCCGAAGTGCTGAGCAGCGACCTTCTGGAAGCGTTCGCGCAGACCCCACGCCTGGCGACCGCAATTCTCTGGGCGGCGTCAAGGGACGAGGCGATGGTTGTGGAGCATCTCGTCGGGATTGGTCGGCGTGATGCGGACGCCCGGATGGCGCATTTTCTCCTGGAGCTGGCATCGCGTTTGGCGTTGGTCGGCATGGGAAGCAGGGAAGGGTACGACTGTCCGCTGACGCAATACCACCTCGCCGATGCCCTGGGTCTGAGTGCGGTTCACGTGAACCGGGTCCTGCGGCAGCTTCGCGAGAGCGGGAGTGTCACTTTCCGGGACGGTCATGTCACGATTCATGATCATGACCGTCTGGTGGACCTTGCCGAATTCGATCCGGCCTATCTGGATCAGATCGGACCGCTCTTGAAATGAGAGGGCCGCCCTCCCTTGTTTGGCAGGCGGCCCCGGTGATCAGGTCAGACGCCGAAGGTCAGGCGAGGGCGTGGGTCGCCGCGTCGAGTTCCTTGTTGGTCTCGGCGTCGTTCTTCGCCGTGTTTGCCTTCTCAGCAGCCTGGTAATGCTTCAGCGCCGAATCCTTCTTCGGGCCTGTGGGTGCCTTGTCCCAGGCGGCTTTCACTGACTTCATCTTGTCGGCTGTCTTTGTCTGTTCGGGTGTCATTGGGAATGTCCTTTCATGGACGTTCCGAAAAATAAGAAGCGCGCCGACATGCCGACCCTTTCGGGTTCAACACGCCCACACGCTTCTCGGGTACTCGGAAAAAAATGCCTCACCAAATATTCGGCGGGCACATCTCACCTAGCCGATATCAACGCCCCGCCGCACTGACGCAGGTTAGTCCCGGCGCGTGCGGCAGGTCGAATGACGCTGCGGCACTCAGGTCACAATGGTTTGCTGGTGGGAGATCCTCAGCCAGGTGTCGTCATCGTTGAGGTATGTTGAGGCGCAGAGTGCTTTGTAGATCGGTACGCCGGCTTTCTCCGCTGAGACACGGTAGGTGAGAATGGCGACGTCATGACACCGCGTGACGCGACGTTCGGCCATGACGACGGAGCGCCAGCCGGTGCTCTGCTTTAGATGGGTCCAGATCTGGTCGCCCTGGAGGATGCCGGGCGGATAAGGGAAGATCATGATGGCGTTGTTCGCTGTCGTCGCCCGCGCGTTGTCGGCGCCACTGGTCCAGAAGTGTTCCTCCATGTCCCAGAGAACGCCCTGTTCGCGCGGCGATAGCGTCCCGGTCTTGTGCGCGGAATGACCCATTGGCGTCGATGTCTGAGCGGAAACGGTCATGGACCTGATCCCGACCCGACAGTCGACATCACCTGATACAGTAAAAAGACGATCGCGAGTATCGTCCAGATTACCCCGCTTTTGCCCAAGCGGCCGTCGGCGACCGTCGAGGCAGCTCGCTTCAGGGTCTGCGACGGCGGGCTTTCCGGAAGCAGCTGGCTCAAGTCTCCTGCGACCCTGCCGTGATCGCTTTCGAGCGTGGGAACATCCGGAAATCGAGTAAGCAGCGTTCCCAACCGCGCTCGCGCCGCATCGCGCCCCAGAGCGACCAACTCAGCGGTTTCTTTCCATGGATCGAGGCCGAGCCGCGCGAGCGTGGAGAGGACTGTCACGACATATCCGTTTCGATCCTCGCCGACGGACGCATAGAGAAACCGATCAAACTCGGGTGGGTGAGGGTTGAGTACATTGGGGTTGGCCATTGTCATTCCATTCCTTGGTTGCAGGAACGCAGATCGCCCCTGTTTCCCAAAGGATACGCGCAGGTCGGTCTCGCCGCCCTTACACAGGTCAGTGCGGACGACTGCCCCCAGGAAGGTCGCAGCCGGTTCGGTGCCCGGGACTAACATGCATCAGCGCCAGTTGGACGATCCCGAGGTACAAGAGGAGAAGTCGTTCGACTGGTCCGTCCCCGACTTCACGGGACCGTTGACAGTGATGAGCGACGAATCTGCCAACATTGCGGAGGCCAGAGATGACCATGCGGTCGACCAGATCGACGGTGACGTTTTCGAACCCGTTCACCTTGTCGGGATATCCGGGCGAATTGCCTGCCGGTGACTACGAAGTTCTCGTCGAAGAAGAGCTTCTCCAGGGGTTGAGCTTCGAGGCTTACCGTCGGACGGCGACCTACCTGACGGTGCGCGGCAGGGGCCGTCATGCGGGACGCTCCGAGTTACGCGCAACATCTGACAGTGATCTGAAAGAGGCGCTGAGCCGGGACCGGGGCGCAAACAAGAAGAACGATCACAGCGATGCGGCGCTTTCCCCGCAGGAGGATGAAACATGAATACTCCCGAATGGACGAAACCCGGTGTCTATGGTGCCTTGGTTGGTGCGGTTGCCGTCTCTATTCTTGGCTTCACCTGGGGCGGCTGGACAACTGCAGGCGGTGCGCAGGAGATGGCTGATAGCTTTGCCGCAGAGCAAGTCATCTTGGCCATGGTGCCGGTCTGTCTGGGCCTTTCAGAAGCTGATGCGGACCGCGTCGAAATACTGGCAACGCTGCGAGAAACCTCCAACTTCCAACGGCGCAACGCGATGATGGAAACTGGCTGGGCCACATTGCCTGGCACTGAGGCCCCGAGCCGGGATTTGGCAGACGCCTGCCTTGCGGGGCTCGAGTTAGATGGATCGTAAATCACAACTCAGAGAGCCTCGCGGCCCACATGCAATTGCTGCCTGTGTCCCTGCGCAAACACCAACGGTCATGGCCCTATTTATCGGTTCGATTTTGGCGGTCTTGCTTTTTGCACTCCCTGCATTTGGACAAACCGCCGGTCAGCCAATGCCTGACAACGCCAGTGCCAAAAGTTACGGTGATGGATGGGAATGTAATATCCGGTTCCGCCTGAACGAGAATGCCTGCGTCGCTGTGGTCGTGCCGCAAAACGCATATGACACGAACCGGTCCTACGGGTCCGGATGGGAATGTCTGCATGGGTTTCGCAGAACCGATGAAGCTGCATGCGTTGCAGTAGAGGTGCCCGAAGGTGGGTTCTTGGACCCCTCCGGCGAACGGTGGCGGTGTTTACGCGGCTACATCAAGGTCAATGAAACATGTCAGGAAATCGTGCTGCCAGCAAATGCGTACTTGGCAGATGCCTCATATGGCTCCACGTGGACGTGCGAACGCGGGTTTGAAACAACGGGCGACCGGTGTACGGCCATCGCGGTTCCGGCCAACGCCTATCTGAATGGATCAGGATACGGTCAGCCCTGGACTTGTGAGCGCGGCTTCTTCGAACAGGCTGGTCATTGCGAAGCCGTCGCGATCCCCGCAAATGCATATTTTGACGACGCAACCTATGGCACAGGGTGGAAGTGCGATCGTGGATACGTCGCCTCTGGCGAGACATGCGAGTTGATTGATGTTCCGGAAAATGCGCACCTGGACAGGTCGGGAAACCGCTGGGAATGCAACAAAAATTTCCAAAAATCAAAGGGGCTGTGCGTCCTTAACAACTAGGCGCGCGCCACGGCACCATTCCCATTCAAAATGCACATGCGAGGGCAATTCTGCCCTCCGTGCCAACCTGTGAAAGAGAACCACAATGGAAACCAAATCTGAAATTGTTGATACCATCCGCCGCCCTATCAGGGGACCGCAAGCACCTCCAATGAAACAGATCAAACCCGCAGGCTTGACGTCAGGCAGGCAGATCACGTCCTCACCGACGGCGGTCGTCTATTGCGAAGGGAATTTCGCGCAAATCGATGGCAAAACGGCAAATGGCCTTGTGCGCCATTCGCAAGCGTATCGTATCCTTTCTGTCATCGACAGCACCTGTAGCGGCCAAGACAGCGGGACCGTTCTGGATGCTGTCAGCAACAGCATACCTATCTTTGGTCATCTGGACGCCGCAGTTGCCCATGAAACCGCCCTTCCCGATACTCTGATCTATGGGATGGCCCCTTCAACAGGGCGTCTCTCGACTGCGGACCGAGGCGTTGTTCTCCAAGCGATTGAGCTTGGAATGAACATCGTGAGCGGGCTGCATGAATATCTATGCGATGACACAGAAATAGCCAACGCTGCGTCAGTTCGCAATGTCACGATCCGCGACATCCGTAAGCCAAAACCCAGCAAGGACATGCGCCTGTTTGATGGCAGTGTCGCCGGTATTAAAGCGCTGCGGATTGCCATTCTGGGAACCGATTGCGCAATTGGAAAGCGGACAACGGCGACCGTATTGGCACAGGTCCTGAATGCCAGCGACATCAAGACGGTCCTTGTCGGCACGGGCCAGACCGGCCTGATGCAAGGCGCGAAATACGGTATCGCAATGGATGCCGTGCCGCCCCAGTTCTGCTGCGGTGAGCTTGAAGGCGCGATTGTTGCCGCTTCTGAAGCGGAACAACCGGATGTCATTCTGATCGAAGGCCAGGGTGCACTCAGCCATCCCGCGTTTTGCACTTCAGCCTTTATCCTTCGGGGGAGCCAGCCGGACGCGGTCATCCTTCAGCACGCGCCCAAACGTGCACATCGCTGTGACTTTCCCAATATGCCGATGCCTTCTGCCGACAGTGAGATCGCCTTGATCGAAGCCTTTGCCGATACAAAGGTCATCGGTGTCACCCTCAATCATGAAGGCATGACAGAGGTTGAAATCACCGAAACCATCGCGGCCCAATCACACAAACTCGGGTTGCCCGTTACCGATGCATTGGCCAGGCCCGTTGCACATCTGCATGCGATGGTGGTCGCTGCATATCCGGGTTTGATGCAAGGGGCGCCCGTGGCCGCGATATGAGTTGCCCGCGCATCGAAGTGGACCTGGCCAAGATACGTCGCAATACGCACACACTTGTCAAGCGATTGGGCCCGCGTGGGATCGGCGTCACAGGCGTGACCAAGGCTGTCTGCGGGCATCCTGCGATCGCTCAAGCTATGCTCGATGGCGGGGCCGTGGGGCTTGCAGATGCACGTATCAGCAATGTGCAAAAGCAACGTGCGGCAGGCATGACAGGCCCTATCACCCTGATCCGTACGCCGATGATAAGCCAGGCCGATCAAGTCGTTCAGTCCTGCGAAGTGAGCTACAACACAGAGACTTTGGTCATTTCGGCACTGGCTGCTGCCGCGATCCGCACCGGTAAAGTTCACGGTGTAGTCCTCATGGTCGAAATGGGCGATCAGCGCGACGGGATACTACCGGAAAATCTGGCAGATATTGCGCAGCAGGTCATGCAAATGCCCGGGGTTGCGTTGAAAGGGATATGCGCAAACTTTGCGTGTTTGAACGGGCGCGCTCCCACGGCGTCTCAAATGTCAGCTCTTTGCGACCTCGCAAATGAGATCGAGGGGGTGTGCGGCCCTTTCCTCAAGATCGTGTCTGGTGGCAACTCAGCCAACTTGCCCTGGGCGCTTGGTGAACGCGCGACGGGTCGCGTCAACGATCTCCGTCTTGGTGAGGCAATCCTTCTGGGTGTTGAACCTGTGTCCGGAGACCGGATCGACGGGATGCACACGGACGCCTTCACGCTTGTTGCCGAAGTTATTGAAACGGACGCAAAACCTCCACCTTTCCCTATCGCCCTCATCGATCCAACTAGGGAACGACTTCGCATTGTGACAGCCAGTAGAGCTTCCGCCCGCATGATCCTCGCGATGGGACATCAGGACACCGACATTCTGGGGCTCTCAATGCCTTTTGGAAGCACATTGATCGGTGCGACGAGCGATCATCTTGTCATTGGAACGGCTCGACCTCTGCCAAAGGTGGGTTCCGAGGTAAGATTCCAGATGAATTACAATGCGTTGATGCATGCCATGGCCGCACCAGACATCGAAGTGAAACTACTGGGCGATCCACCCACACGCCTATCACGGCGCACACGGGGCAAGGTCGAACACTTGGCGCTGGTTTGAAAGACCTCGCTTGGTCCGGCCGACCTTAAACCACAAAGGAAACTGAAAATTGACGAAACTTACAAAAAAAAATCTGTTCAAAGTGTATGACTCCAAACCGGAAACCGCGATGGATAAGACGACGCGTGTCGTCAGACAAATGGTCGACGAAGAAACGGAACAACGTGACGCCAAGAATTCCCGGTTGCGCAACGCCCGCCTTGAAAGAGAAGCAAACACGCCACCTGTAACCAAAGATTCAGCAGCGTCTAAATCGCGTCGCTCGAAAGCCGCTTCGACCCGGTAGTTGAACTTCGGCGGCTATGTTCGCGTGATGTGCTCCGCCGGGCAATGGTCGCTTCAATCAAGGGCTGCTCACAGAACTTCCCAACGTCCCTGCCGATCACAAGGAACCTTCCATGACAAACGCAGAGCGACCCTCAGAAAAAACCCACTATATCTGCCAGACTTATGTCGAAATGAAAGCTGGGCGCAACGGGCAGACTGGCCTGAAAATTGCCAAGCAACTTGAATATTCCACAGCTTCAGAAGCACAAAACAGAGCCGATCGAGAGGCTCAATCAGAGGATTGCGCAGGCGCGGACGCCTACATGGTGACGGAAGATCCAGCCAGTGGAGAAGTCGGCGAACCGAGGTTCCTCGTAAGGCTTGGGAAGGTTCCAGAACTTGACGATTTCTAGAACCCTGAAAATGGCCGCAGCCTACCGGGACGTTCGGCTCTCCGACGGGGCGTGCATTCTTGGTCGGTGATCGTGACATGACAAAGCGCGGCCGCGCGTCTGGCATGCGGGTCAGCATTGGGTGTCGTCTGCGATACAGCTTCCCCCAGCCGACGCCGCTGATCGCGCTGCTGAACGTCCATTATTCGCGCTTCGGCGACCTCGAGCGCGCGGATTATCTCGTGACCTCCCCGAGCATGCCGCTCGAAAGCTACCGGGATGGCTTCGGCAATTGGTGTACCCGCATGCTGGCTCCGGAGGGCGACTTCACCCTGTCGACAGACGGCATCTTCCGCGATACCGGCCAGCCCGATCCCGTCTTTCCTGATGCGCAGCAGCACGCGGTTCAGGATCTGCCGTTCGAGACACTCGTGTTCCTGCAGGGGAGCCGGTATTGCGATACTGATCTTCTCTCGGAGGAAGCCTGGCGACTTTTCGAGACCACGGAACCCGGTTGGTCCCGCATCCAGGCGATCTGCGATTTCGTGCACGAATATGTCCGCTTCGACTACATGCAGGCGAAAGCGACGCGCACCGCATCGCAGACGATGGTTGAGCGACAGGGCGTCTGCCGCGATTTTGCCCATCTCGCTATCGCCCTGTGCCGCTGCATGAATATTCCGGCACGTTACTGCACCGGATATCTGAGCGATATCGGTGAACCGCTGCCTCATCCGCCGGGGGACTTTGCCGCGTGGATGGAAGTCTTTCTCGCTGGTGAATGGCACATGTTCGACCCGCGCAACAACAAGCCGAGGTTTGCGAGAATTCTGATCGCGCGCGGCCGCGATGCCGCCGATGTGCCTTTGACCCAGACATTTGGGGACAACATTTTGACGGAATTCAAGGTCTGGACAGATGAATTGGCCTGATTGATCTTGGCCTCCTTCTCGATACACCATCGTAAATCACGTCGCCAATCCCCATATGTAAAGTACCGATGTCAAACATCCCGGTCCGTCATGGATGAGGATTTGGCGCCGGCCAATCAGAGGATTGATGACATGTCCTTCAAGGACCTGACCGCCAGGGCGGCGGCCGCATTGAAGCTGAAGCCTGCAGAGACCGTGAAGACCCCTGCCGAAGAGAACGAGACCAAGCCCGTCGGCAAGGAAGCGCCAGCGAAATAAGAAACATCTTGAGGCCTGCACAGGCTGCGCGCCCCATTTTCAAGGGGCGCGCGGACAACAGAAACAACAAGGGAGAGGATTACGCCGATGGAAGATCTTACGAGCAGAACCGTTGCGGTTTTCGTCCGACCGTTCACCGTTCCAGGCTTTGCCGAGACGCTCCCGGCGGGAGAGTACGAGATCGAAACGGAGTTGGTTTCACCCCCGGATCAAGTGGACCCCGAGGCGTGGAAGGCCTCCGTCCTGGTGAAGCTTCACCCCCGAACATCGCATCCTGGGCTTGCGCGGACACTGACCGTTTCCCTTGCCGACCTCGACCACGCACGCGCCAGGGACAAGCTGACGGGTAAGGCGTTGTCCGATTTCTTCCTCGAGGAAATGCTGGCGGATCCGATGGTGCGCCTCGTGATGGAGGCCGATGGCGTCTCCGAAGCACATCTGCGGCATCTCTATTCAGGCCGCGGGACGCCCGGTCCCGATCTGAATGTGCCGGTGTCGACGACGACCACCCAAAGGAACCGGGACGATGTGTCAATCCGGGCCGCCGAAAACGAAGGAATGCCTTCAAGATCGGAAACGCTGTCGCGATCGCGCAGCCGCCACTTAGCGGGACAGATTTGATGTCTGGCAAGGCCATGGCGGAAGGCGCAACGCCGTACATTACGACCGTTCGGGCCCGGCGCGACGTTCCACAGGAACGCCAATGCCTGCGGTGCGAAACCCATTTCTGGAGCGAAGGGTTCGGAGAGCGGATCTGTCGGCGCTGCAAGGGATTGAACGCCTGGCGAAACGCTGTGCCCGATAGCTCCGGGTCATCGCGCCGCCGCTGATCCGCACCGACGTGCGTGCCGTCTTCCTCGAACCACGCTGGACCCCATTTTGGCCTGCCTCGACATCCTTCACACTACAACCTACCGATACCGTCAGGCGGTCTCTCTCGGACCGCACAGGTTGATGCTGCGTCCGCGCGAAACGCGGGAACTGCGACTGTTCTCGCACGACCTGTCCATTACTCCCGAGGCCACTCTAACCTGGGCACACGATGTCGCCGGCAATTCCATAGCGACCGCACTCTTTGACACTCCGACAGATCATCTGGTGATCGAGAGCCGCGCAAGTCTGGAGATCACCGCGCCGGCTTGGCCTGTTTTTGCCATCTCCGCTTCTGCCATCGAGTACCCGTTCCTCTATTCGCCCGACGAATGGACGGATCTGGGCGCGCTGACGACACCGCAATACGATGACCCGGACGACCGTTTTGCCCGATGGGCCGAGAGCTTTATAATGGGGCGCCCGACCGACACGCTGTCTCTGCTGAAGGACATCAGCAATGGCGTCTTCACGCAGATTTCCTATCAGAGCCGAGATGACGAAGGTACCCAGTCGCCCAACGAGACTCTCGAAAGGGGATGGGGCTCGTGTCGCGATTTCGCGGTGCTGCTTGCAGAGGCAGCCCGCCGTCTTGGCCTGGGGGCCCGCATCGTCTCGGGCTATCTCTCCGATTCCGAAATAAGCCTCGTTGGGTCGGCGGGTTCTGGATCTACCCATGCATGGGTCGAAATATTTATCCCCGGTGCTGGTTGGATTTCCTTTGATCCAACGAACCGGAGCGTCGGGTCCGGAAACTTGATACCGCTCGCTGTGGCCCGGAACATCACGCAGGTCACGCCGGTAGCCGGCACGTTCCTCGGAACGAACGTCGATCTGCTTTCGATGGAGATAATGGTAAAAATGGAGAGCGCCACAGCTCAAAACAACTCGCTCCTGGCCCAAGGAGGCGGGGCGGACATCGCGCTTGTCTGATAGCGTTTCGGTGCGACTGGCTTGCGGCGGCTATTTTAAATCAAGCAATATCAATGCCCTAATGTCCGGAGAAGGTTGGATGTCAGGCCCATCCCCTCCGCCATTTTCCCTTTTTTACTCACGCTGCCGTATCTGACTTAGTACAGCCCTGCCGTTTTGCCACGCAGTTGGATCAGCGCCAGCACCGTGTCGATGGTTGGTGTTGGCGTGTTCGTGATCCGCCCCAGTTCCTGAACTGATCCGACCAAGGCGTCGATTTCCATCGGTCGGCCTGCATCCAGGTCTTGCAACATCGAGGTGCGGTGCGCGCCTACGGCGGCGCCACCGTCAATCCGCCGCTCCACGTCGATCGGGAATTTCACGCCCAGCTTTTCGGCGATGGTTTGCGCCTCTACCATCATGTTGCGCGCCACGTCGCGGGTGCCTGAATCAGTGCACAGCACATCCAGTGTCGCATGGGTCAGTGCCGAGATCGGATTGAACGACAGGTTCCCCCAAAGCTTGACCCAAATCTCATCCCTGAGCCGCGGCCGAACCGGTGCTTTCAGGCCCGCAGCCATCAAGGTCTTGGACAGTGCGATGGCCCGTTCGGATTTGCTGCCATCCGGCTCGCCGAGGGAAAAGCGATTGCCTTCGATGTGTCGGATCGTGCCCGGCTCGGACACTTCTGCCGCTGGGTAGACCACACAGCCCAGCACCCGGTCAGGGCCGAACCCTTCCCATTGCGCATCGCCGGGGTCGACCGTGCCCAGACGTGTGCCTTCCAGATCGCTGCCTATCTTGTGAAAATACCACCAAGGTAGGCCGTTCACCCCACTGACAATCGTCGTATCCGGGCCGATCAAGGGCTGCATCGTTTTTACCACGGGCGGCACGGAATGGGCCTTGAGGGTCACAATAACGTAGTCCTGAGGGCCAAGGTCGGAAGGGGTGTCGCTTGCCGTGACGGGCACTGTCACCGGGTCTGCGCCCTCTTCCAGCAAGGTGAGACCTTTGGACTGCATCGCGGCCAGATGCGGGCCGCGGGCCACAAGGCTCACATCGGCCCCCGCCTGCGCCAGTTTCACGCCCATATAGCCGCCGATAGCGCCCGCGCCGAATATGCAGATTTTCATATGTGTGTCCTTTGTTCGGGCGACGCTCAGGCCGGATCGACGAGGCCGAGTTTCTCTGCCAATCCGATGCGTTGCATCTTGCCTGTCGCCCCCTTTGGAATTTCGTCCATGATGACGATCTTGCGCGGGACTTTGAAGGCCGCGAGGCGTTCGGCTGCGAAGTCGCGGATGTCGTCCTCGCTTGCCTTTGCGCCCTCGCGCAGGACCACGGCGGCCGCGACCTCTTCGCCCAGTTTGGGATGGGGCAGGGCAAAGGTCACAACCTGCGCCACGGCCGCGTGATCCATCAGGATGCCGTCGACTTCCAGCGGGCTGATCTTTTCGCCGCCACGATTGATGATCTCCTTGAGGCGGCCGGTCAGGCTGAGATAGCTATCAGCGTCCAGCGTGCCCTGATCCCCAGTGCGGAACCAGCGTTTGCCATCCGCTTCAAAGAAGTTCTTGGCATTGGCCTCCGGGTTGCTTTCATAGCCCGGGGTAACGTTGTCGCCGGAAATCACGATCTCGCCCATACCGTCGATCAGGCGGTTTTCCATCTCATGGGCGATGCCCACCTCCGGCCCCGCGGCAACACCGACCGATCCGGGCTTTTGAGCGCGTGGGGGCAGGGGGTTGGAGGCCATCTGGTGCGTTGCCTCGGTCATGCCGTAAGCCTCGATCACGGGCGCATCAAATGTCTCGACGAGCGCGGTCATCACCTGGGCCGGCAATGAAGCCGAGGACGAGCGCAAGAAGCGGAGCGGAACAGCGGCGATGGTCTCAGCATTGCGCGGCGCGCGGGCCAGGATGGCCTGATGCATCGTTGGCACGGCGGTATACCACGTGGGCTGTGCGGCCTGCATCCAGCCGAAAAAGCGCAGCGCGTCAAAGCCCGGGGCGCACCAGATCGATCCGCCAGCCGCAAGAGAGGCGGAGACGGCAGCGATCAGCCCGTGAATGTGAAAGAGCGGCATGACATTAAGGCATCGATCCTCTGGCGTCAGTGCCAGCGCCGTTTGGATATTGCGGGCAGAGGCCACCAGATTGCTGTGCAAAAGCGGCACGATCTTGGGCCGCGAGGTGGTGCCAGAGGTGTGCAGGATCAGGGCCACATCGTCTGCTGTCGGGATCTGGGGGGGCACCGCCGATACGGGCCCGTCTGTGGTCAGGGTAAAGTGGCCGGCGGGGGCGTCTGCCGCCACATGGGCTCGCAGCACCGCGATACCCAACTTGGCCGCTGCGGCAACCGCAGGGCCATCGTCGTCGGCCATCACAACCAAGGCTTTGGCGTTCAGGTCCTCCAGATAGAATTCGTATTCGTCCTGTTTATAGGCCGGGTTCAGCGGGGCCGTGGTGGCGGCTTGTGCGATGGTGACAAAGGCCGCCGCCATTTCCGGTCCGTTGGGCAATACGATTGCGACGCGGTCACGTGGACTGATGCCAAAGCCTGAAAGCGTTATCACAACGTCCTTTGCCAATGACCGCAAGGCGCCATAGCTCAACCAAGCGCGATCCGGTGCACCAAGCGCGGGCAAAGCGTCGTCATGCGCGGCGAGCAAAGTGGTCAGAGTATGAGACATGAAGTGCTTTCCTTTGGTCTGGTCGCGCAGAGCGCATCGGGTTGTGAACCACACGGGAACGGTAGCATGCAGCTAGGACAAAAGCGAAGCGGGGCAATTGGCAAGACTTTCGACTTTGTAACATTCCTTCATCTCTGCGCCACGGTGATCCGCCTGGGCGAGCCGCAGGATTCCTGCGGACATGCGTTTTTTGAGACGTCTCATTTTTGCGGCCTGAACAGGGCTCTCAATTTCAAAAACCCAAAGGAAGGCGGCATTTTTGCTGAAGAACCAAAGCGGCCATCGCGTGCCCCTTGTGCCTGCGCCAGAGCTGCGCCAATCCTGAGGTAATCTCTGGCTGAGCTGTGTGAATTTGGTATGGGCGGATCGCGCCCATCGCACGAGCGGCCAACCCTGACACAACCAAGACAGAAGGTTTCCCCATGCCCATAGAGTACCTCAAACGCGCATCTCTCACCGCCACGTCTGGCGCGTCTGATGTGAGTGCGACGGTTCGAGAGATATTGTCCTCGATTGAGTTGGGTGGTGATTCTGCGGCTTTGGAGTATGCGGCGAAGTTTGATCGTTATGAGGGCAATGTTGTACT
>NZ_CANNES010000009.1 GCF_947503705.1 uncultured Tateyamaria sp.
CAGATGCCCCAAGGTCTTCCTCTCTGCCATCGCTCTCGCCGCCATCGTCATCTATTGGCTATGAGTCCTGACCCTAGGATCAACCGACAGAAAACTGCGAGCAAGTTTTGCTGCAGAGAATGGGTCAATAGCGCCGTCGGCGTCCAATGCTGTCGGCCAATTCGAAAAATCAAAGTCCTCCGCGGCTAGTGCAATTAGTGAGGCGCCAGGTATTGTTGGAGTTAGTTCGACGCTTGGTAGGTCCCGGTACTCACCGGCCGCCATTGTGCCATGCGGAATCCCAAGTTCATCGTTTAGACCTACAACGTACCCTTCCTCCATCCACAGAAGCCGTAGCTGCGCAGAAATTGGGAGATGCACACTTACCGTAAGTCCAGCCTCCTCGGGAATAATAATCTTTTCAATCGAAAGGCGTGTTCGAATCCCTGCATGTGGGTCTAGCTTCGCGAGACCCATTGACTTTGTGTTTTCAACTGAAACCAGTTTAGGTATTGTGGTATGTCCTGATAAGATGGACAGTAACCCACCCTCAATCGCAGATTTCATATCATGAAGGACCTTTTGAGGTGTTTGGTTTCATATGCTTGGTCCGAACCCTAGTTCGTCTAAACCAAGACAATACAGAAGGTCCCGCTTAGATGCCGGGCTAGCAGCCTTCAAGCGATGGTGTAGATTACCGCGATCGATTGGGCCCTTGTTGAGAGATTTTCGCCCTTCGTTAAACAACCAAAGGAGCTCACCCTGCGACTCTGTTTTGACATTCGTCTTTATTGCGTCGACAAAAAAATTTATTCGTGTGAAATAAGCCAATACTGGAGCAATCCTATCGTACATTTTTTCCTCTATTTGTCGCTACACGGCTTCTATAATGAATACACTGAGCAGCGGTGCTTCGGAAGACATCACACGTTGTAGTTTGTTGTTGAATCCGCGACGCGGTCGCATCTATCAATACTTGAGCTCGTGTCGCGCTAGAAAACGGTAGAGTTACCTTAGTATGCGGTGCCATGTAACGGAGTCTGTGCGGGAGCCTCACATCGGTGAGCGCTTGGAAGTCTAAGTTGACCATGACAAGATCTAGGCGCAGGCTGCATGATCCGGGTGATTGCGGCACGTTTTCCTTGTATCGAACGGTTTACGCGGAAAGTAGCGAGTTCCACCCTTAGTCGATATTGGGTCCCATTATCGTTACCGCTGAAGCGGGCAATTTCGGCGCTCTGACCCGCCTGTGTTGAACTGGCTGAACTCAAGCAAAGGAGTTCAGCATGCCCGATCTCGATCACACCGCTTTCGTCAATTCTCGCCGCGACGAGCGCAGCCTCGGCCACCATATGCTTTGCGCCTACTCTCAGGATCTGCGCACTTTCGCGCGCTTCACCAAGGCGCACCAGCTCACCGACCCGCTGTCGAAAGACGACATCCTCGCCTACCACCGGCATCTGCGCGACGAATTGGGCGCCAGGCCCGCGACTATCGAGCGGCGGCTGGTGACCCTCAAGTCGTACTATGCTTGGCGCGAGGATCGAAACAGCGCCCTGCCCTCCCCGTTTGCCGATGTCCATATCTCGGTGAGGATTCCGCGCCGCCTGCCGCGTCCCATCGATCGAGACATCCTCAGAGCGGTTCTTCAAACCGGTGAACACGCAATCGCTGCACAATCGGCGCGAGGCGCAGACAACGCGGCGCCTACCTCGCAAGATGCTGTTACGCTCTTTATCATCAAACTGCTGATCGTGACCGGGCTTCGGATCAGTGAGTTGACCAAAGTAAAGGTCCGCGACGTGTCGCAGGACGGCGGCCAGGTCCTCGTGCGAGGTAAAGGCAGCAAAGAACGGATCGTCTTTGTGCCGAACCGGAAGCTGCAGGAAGAGTTTAGACGCTACTGTCAGAAGCGTTCTGAAGACGGCTCCTTTGCGGCGCCGTTATTCCTCAACACGGTGGGACGTCGGCTCCGAGCGGCCACCTTCCGTAAGCGGCTGAGAGCACTTTCAAAACGCCTTGGCATCGACCCCCACCTGACCCCGCACCGGTTCAGGCACTCCTCGGGCATGCGAACCTCAAAACCACGGAAATCTATGTGCGGGTTTCAAACCATGCACTCCGACGAGCCTTGGAGCGAGTCGATGTGCTGAGCGAACTGCGGCAGTGATGGCCCGAAGTTGTCGTTCATCTAGGCATCCTACGCTGCTTTGTAGCGTCCTCATAGCAGACATCCTGCAACCGACTTTCCGCCTGATGTATTACTAGCCTGCCTCGCGCTTGAAATGTTTTCTCGACCGTCAGAACCGCGTAGCGCAATGCACCTTGCGGTGTCTGTCTGACGCGCGACACGGCTGTGGACAGGACCTGCGCAGCCGCGAATGCACTTCGATTAAACGTGCGCCGACGCCATGTTGCGAAAGCGCTTGCAGACGTGGCGGGCGCACCGGATGTGGAACGCTTCAGCCTCGAAAGACCGCAGGGATCTGGCGACGTCGCAGTGACCAAGACCGGCGATGCGGGCCTTGTCCCGCAGGCCTCTTCCGGCAGGCTGATCATGATATTTCTTTCGGCATCCATGGTGCCGCGCTTGGTCAGGCCACCGGCTTTCGTCCAATTCCGATCCATGCGGTTGCGCCCAACTTGGTCGGGAATGGCCCGGCATAAGAGTCGATGAAGCATACCGCGTCGTCACACAGCTTTTCCCATGCCGCCGCAGGCAAACGCGATCTCATGACCGCAATCGGCGCGCTTCCTTCAGTAAGACCGTGCCAAAGCCGGTCTGCTGACGCGAATTCAAAGCTGCGCTCAACTCGATGGACGACAACGTTCTCGAAACCCGCCGTCCGCATTTCCGCCGAAAGAACGTTGGGGTTCTCCAACGAGCTGATGTCGTACTTTGGGGGTCGTCGCGACGGATCCAAACGCGTTATCGATTGCGCCATCACGTCGAACAAAGGACAAAGCGAAAGTTGCGCCCAGCTCGAGACACAGGCGGTCCCGCCGTCGCGCAACGTGCGAAACATCTCCGAATAGCCCTTTTCGCGATCAGGGAAGAACATCAGCCCAAACAGCGAGAACGCCGCATCGAATTGGTTGTCCTCGAACGGCAGGTCCTGGCCGTCCCCTTGGTGGATGGACACGCCGTCTAGGTTTCCGAGGGCCACGTTTCTTTCCAAAATCCGCAGCATGCGTGCCGAGAAATCTATCGCGCTGACACCCGCGCCGCGTTCAACAGGCAAAGTTGTGAACGTCCCGGGGCCACAAGCGATGTCGGCAACGTTTTGATCCGGTCGAATGTCGACCAAATCTAACGTGGCTGCCGCAAACTCCGAAAAAACAGGCTTGGCAGAAGCTTCATAGCCATCCGCCACGCGATCCCAAGGGTCGGCGTTACTCAAGTCGTTCATGTCCAGTTGGCTCCGTTACGGTCTTCATGGTCCCAGGTTTGCGGCGTGACCCGCTTTCGGAACTGGTCATGCCCATTCACCCATACAGGTACCATCGCTTAAACCTAAACAGCAGCCATACACCGACAGATGAGCCTTGGGTCCTGCCTGGTCATTGGGGCGTACGTTTCACACCCCCTCCGATCCGCGTGTGCTGACCGAAGGCGACCAAACCTCCGCCGTTCAAGCCATGCCGCTCAACTTTTGCTTAATCAACGACACCAAGCCTGCCCCTCTCACCCACCATATTTTTGACCGCTTCTTACGGTTGCCGTCGGCCCAACCGCTCTGAAAGCCCGCGAGCCACGGTATCAAAAACGACGCGGATCCGTCGGCTTGTCTGCAATTCACGGTGCGTCACTAGCCAAACCGGAAACTCAAGCGAGGGAAAATCGGCGAAGACCCTTTCGACCGTTGGCTCCGCCTCGCCGATGACCTCCGGCTGCATGGAGACACCGTATCCGGCCTTGACCAATTCCCAAGCGACAACGCCATTGGCGCTGGACATGACGAAGCTCTCAGGTCGCACCGGGATGCCCATGTTGTGGAGCGGTGCCATCAGACGTTCCGGATCTGCGTTGCCGACGAAATCGCAGTCGGCAATATCGCGCATACTCTCCGGGCGGCCTGCCCGATCAAGGTAGTCCGAGGTGGCATAAAGGTTGGCACGAAAATCGCCGAGATGCCGTGCGATCAGATCCGGCTGTTCGGGCCAGACATGACGGATCGCAATGTCTGCGTCACGTTCGGTCAGGTTCTCAAGTTCGCTCGACGCGAGTATGCGAACCCGGACGCCAGGTGCGGTGTCGCGCAGCGGCCACAGCACGCTGGGCAGCACCGAAGCGGACAACAGATCGGTTCCCGTGACGGTCACCTCCCCAGTGACATCTTGCGAGTTTACGTCGGCCACCATGGAAATCAGCGTGGCCGCTTCGCCCATTGCGCGAACATGGTCGAGGAGATTGCGACCCGCCTCGGTCAGTGTCAGTCCCCGAACGCTTCGCTCGACAAGCGTCACCCCAAGCGCCTCTTCCAACGCGCCGATCTGCCGGCCGATGGTCGGTTGAGTCGTTCTCAAAGCCCGGGCAGCACCACTGAACGAACCCTTCTCGGCCGTCGCGAGAAACGCGCGCACCTGGTTCCAATCAAAGGAGATCGCCTGCCAGTTCATACATCTGCGTATAGCAAATGTATGAAATTGGGCAATCTACCATTTTTCGCCGCACAGCTAAACGGTCTCCAGCATTGGAGACCCGCCATGAACACCACCACGTTGTCAAACCCTTCCGCAGCATTCTGGGATAAGACCGCCGCGAAGTATGCCGGTAAACCGGTCGCCGATCCCGCGGCGTATGATGCCAAGATCGACCGAATCCGTGCGCTTCTACGAGCGGAGGATCGGATGCTCGAGATCGGGTGCGGAACAGGAAGCACCGCACTCAGGCTGGCCCCGGATGTCGCAGAGATCACCGCGACGGACATTTCAAGCCGAATGATTGAAATCGCAGAAGACAAACGCGTGTCCGCAGAGGCTTCCAATCTGAGTTTCGTCCTGGCTGATGCAAACGCAAGACTGCCTGGGGCACCATTCGACGTCATTGCGGCATTTAGCCTGCTTCACCTCGTGGCCGATATGCCCTCCGTTCTAGCGTCCGTTCACGATCAGCTGAAACCTGGCGGGGTGTTCCTGTCAAAGACCGTATGCCTTGGCGACGCTAGCGCACCACTGCGCTTCGTCGTTCGTGCCCTGGGCATGATTGGTGTTGCGCCGCCCGTGACAATCCTGAGCAGAGCCGAACTGAGCCGCGCGCTGGTCCGCGCAGGCTTTGATCTCGTCGAATGCCGATATTTCGGCAAGGGACGGCTGAACCCGTTCATCATCGCGCAACGCCCGAGCTGACCTCATGCGGCGGCAACCGTTGCGATCCCCCTGCGGCGACAAGCGCCAAAAAATACCGGAGCCGAAGAATTGCGTAGCTTCACCCGATCCGAATGGACGTTTCTGGCGATTGTGGTCGTCTATTCCTTCATTCCGGCAGTCCTTGCACTTGTCCGGATACCCGAGCTTTTGGGCGGGCCGACGATCGTGCCGCCCAACCCGCGCGCGGTCATTGATCCGGTCCCGATCATCCTCCACATTCTGGCAAGCTCGTTCTTCTGCCTCGCGGGGGCGGTGCAGTTTTTGCCGAGCCTTCGCCGCGATCACCCCGCCGTTCACAGAGGACTTGGCCGTCTCTTGGCGGCAGCCGGCTGTATCAGCGCGTTGACAGGGCTCTGGATGACGACCTCTTACGTCTTTCCTGATGCCCTTCAGGGCCCGCTGCTTTATGGCGCGCGCGTCCTTCTGAGCCTTGCAATGTGCGCCTTGATTGTCTGGGCAGTGTTCGCGATCCGGGTTCGGAACGTCGCGGCGCACCGGGCGGCAATGCTGCGGTCCTACGCCATTGGCCAGGGTGCATCGACACAGACAGTATTCTTCTTAGCAGCCATGGCCATTTTCGGTGCCGAGCCGCTGGGACTTTCGCGCGACGTCCTGATGGTCGCCGCATGGGTGCTAAATCTTGCGGTCGCAGAGGCATTCATCCGCCGTGCTGCGCCTCGACGCGTGTCACATGCTGCTGGACCGCAAGGGCACGGTCAGTTTCGTCACACGAAAGCTGAGAAATGAGAAAGCTTGACCCTCACACCCCTTTGTCCGCGCTTTGGCTGTTCATCCTGTCGAACATCATCTTTCGGGACATCCACCCATTCGTGCTGACGTCGCATCCCGCCATGCGTACCGTCTGGACCGGCAAAGCGTCGATAATGACGCGTCACTGCCGAAAGATTGGCTTGGCCCTGTTGATCGCGGCGGCACTGTGGTTCCTGCTCAGCACGATTGGGATGTCATCGGCGCTTGTCGCGCGGCTTGAGACCGGGTTGCCCGTGGCATACGTCGGCTGGGCCGTTCTGTTGGTCTATGTGATCCTTCTTGCCATACCGTTCGTGCCGAGCGCGGAAATAGGCGTCGCAGTCATGCTGGCCCTTGGGTCGTCCATGGCCATTCCGGTCTACGCAGCAACCATTCTCGGCCTCACCATTGCTTTCGAAATCGGGCGTCTTGGGCATCGATACCGGCTCGGCGACGCCGGGGGTAAGGGTCTGCAAACCTCTGATGTCCTTACCATTCTGCAGGAGCGGTTCCGCGAACGGCCTGTCCTGCGGCGTATTCTGCGATTTCGCGGGCTGGCCGTGATTGTCATGATAAATATGCCGGGCAACACAGTCCTTGGCGGCGGCGGCGGAATCGCCATGGTGTTGGGCTACAGCCGGACGCTGACGTTCAGAGGCTTTTTTGCTTGCGCCGCGGTCGCGGTCGCGCCCGTGCCTGCTTTGTTTCTCGTGGCCGATACCATCGGCTTGGAAGCGTGGATGCACGAGTGGTTGGGGCGCTTTTCATGACAGCCGCCTCGTCCTGCGGCGGGCTCCGCAACGGATCAACTCTCCTTTTCCGGCAGGTTTGGTACAATCCTCACTTCGCGTATTCCCAGTTCAGGCGCGTCTTCGGGCACTATGGCGACTTTCAATTTCTGCCCCGTTGACCGATCGACGATCGAGATCGCACTTCCATGTTCCGCAAAATGCGCATCCCCCCATGCCATAAGGGCAAGCAGCGGCAGGCCAAAGCTTTGACCAATGTCTGTAAGCGCGTATCCGTATCTGGTTCGAGAATTGCCTTCTCGGTAAGGTATCCGCTCAAGCATTTTTGCGTCGACCAGACGCTTGAGACGGTCCGTCAAAACCGATCGCGGGATGCCAATGTCCGCACGGAAGTCGTCATACCGCATTACTCCATAGAATGCCTCGCGCATGATCAGGATTGTCCAGCGATCCGACATGATGTCGGTCGCAAGGGCTGCTCCGCATTTGTCTATGGGGACAGGAGAATTGCGACGGTATTTGATATCTGAGTTTGACATTCGGTTTCAGGTCCAATATGTGCTGGCTGAGTTCATAATAAGGTTTCAACCCATGTCTGCAATATCGTTAATACTTACCGTAAAGATCGTGGTCACGGTCATTCTGGTGGCGGGGCCGTTCTTGCTTTTGCCCCGGCCCCGGCTTGAGACAATGACTGGTGTCTCCGCAACATCCGGGAGCCTTTTCAGGCTCTATGGTATGGCTGCTTCCGCATTGCTCGTGGGCTACGGCGTGGGGCTCTGGCAAAGCATGAATGGCGAGTTTCCATGGGCAGCTGTGCTGATGGGTCTCGTGTCAAACGCTGGTGCCGCCGGAATTCTTGCTTTTGCCAGAACCGCTTCGTCACGCGTTTATGCAGTTATTTTCGGAACGATCGGTCTTCTTCTCATCTGGGCCGCGCTGTCTCCGACTGGCGCCATGCACCCGTTGCTATCGGGGTAAGAAAACGTCGCTCCAGTTCATACACGTGCGTATGGCCGCTGTCCGTTTTTGGTCAATAGACTGTTCGCTGGCGCCGCAACAAAACGTGCATGTGAACCCAGAACGTCTCGACCCCGAACCTACAATCAACGCCCTTTCAGGCTGAAGAAAGACCACGAAATGCGTCCTGTAGAAGCTCACCTCAAACTCGCCGCCCTTTGGCTTTTCATCCTGCTCAACATCATCTTTCGCGATCTCCACCAATTCGTGATGCCCGGCTTCCTCGAAACCGTGATGACAGGTCAGTTCAACGGCATGGAGATCACGCCGGAGTTGATGCTGATCGGCGGTGTGGTGGTCTCGGTGCCAATCTCCATGGTGCCGCTGTCACTTCTGCTGGAGCGGCGTTTCGCCCGGCCCCTCACCTTCGTCGCGGCGCTCATCACGACGGTCACCATGATCCCACCCGCACCCATCGACCTCGATGACGCGTACCACCTCGCTCTTCAATTGATCGCGATGTTGGCCATCGTCGTGGTTGCATGGCGGTGGAAACCGGCAGCGACCGTCGGCAACGCGCATTACTCTTAACCCCAACCAAAACGGACAAACCCATGACTGATACCAACGCAACTCTGATGCACGAAAAGAACCAACCCGAGGTATTCGGGCATCTCGGCAATACCCATGCACTCATGGCCGATCATGGCCTGGATCATGCTCTGTCGACCCTGATCGAGCTTCGCGCGTCGCAAATCAACCAGTGTGCCTATTGTGTGGCCCTGCACCTCAACCAAGCGCGCAAGGCAGGTGTTGCACAGGCAAAGCTGGACACGCTCGTTGTCTGGCGCGAAGTGGACCATTTCTCGCCATCCGAGCAGGCCGTTCTCGCCTGGACCGAAGCGTTGACCTACCTCGATCGGGACCAGGATCTGTCAGACCTCCGGCGGGATTTGCGAAAGCACTTTTCGGATGAAGAGATCTCGGTCATCACGGCAGACATTGGCATGATCAGTCTTTGGAATCGGGTTCAGAAATCGAAGCACTGACCCTGCCCTGCCCAGCAAGTATAACGACGACGGTGGTGCCCGGCTCTCCGGGCACCACCGTCTAAGCGCCGGGAAATATGCCCTCCGTGACCGGAGCTGGCCGCAGATGAACGCCGAAGGAGGCGACTTTGAAAAACGAAATCACGTTCGCAAGGCTCACCGAAGTTGACCCCGCCGAAATTGTCGATCACATGTCCGACCCCAAGGTCGCCGAGCACATGCCACTTCTGAACTTTGAGTGGAACGCCAAGGTTGCCGCTGGTTTTGTCGCCAAGAAGGAAGACTGCTGGACGCGCGACGGTCTTGGGCACTGGGCGTTTCTGGTCGACGGCAAATACGTCGGATGGGGCGGGTTTCAGAAAGAAGGAGACGAGTGGGATTTCGGGCTCGTCCTGCGACCGGACTCATTCGGTCTGGGGCGGCGCATCACAAAGACGGCCATCGAGTTCGCCACGTCAGACGACCGCATTCCGTTTGTGACCTTTCTGTTGCCGCCATCTCGCAAGAACTTGAGCGCGCTTCGTAGACTAGGAGCAAGGCAAGTTGACGAGATCGAGTACGATGGGGAGAGGTTCCTCAAATTTCGTCTTGAAACAGCTTAGCTGCAGCGCGAGATCGCAATGCTCTTGGTCGCACTTTCAATCGCCTTCACCTCAGAGCGATAACGCAAAGCTTTACGGTCCAGCGAGACTCTGTCCCTTTGCGCACGCGACAACATCATAGGGTGTCCGTGGTGGGATCACGGCCAACCTCGGAGCTAGAGCTGCATCTGATCGGAATTTTACTCGTGCTCAGCTCAGGACGGCCCATTGCGGACCTTGGCGAGGCAGTCAAGTGCCGCGCTGCAGCTTCACCAGACCGGACTTTCGCTGCGGGTGCATGATCTCGGTACCCTCGAACTCACACATCGCGGGACAATCCCGACATTGCTGTTTGGGCATGTTGCTGACGCAGCATTCTCTCGCTCGTGCAGCAACGTTTCGGCGCTGCGTAGCACATGTCGCGAGATTGGTCGTTCACGGGTGTTGGACTCGTCCACGCCTGAAACAAGCTTTCCGCCTGTAGTCGTTTAATTGAAAGAGTGAATGAGCGGTCGATCTTTTACCAATCCCTCTCACTCAGCCCCAGCTTCTTGAGCCGTGAATAGAGTGTGGTCGGTTTGATCCCAAGCAGTGCTGCTGCACCGTCTTTTCCAGCAACCCGGCCGTTTGCTTCTTTCATACAGGCAATGATGTTCGCTCTGCGGAAATGTTCTACATCAGCTTCCGTTAGCAACGCGGAAGTCGGCAAAGCACCTGGTACAACCTGGCTTTGGATCTCTACTTGTAACTTGTTGGCTTGTGAAACAATGGCACCGCGTTCAATCACGTTTGCGAGTTCGCGTACGTTTCCGGGCCAGTGGTAGTCTTGCAGCCTGCGCATTGCGCCTTCCGTTACGATTGGCAACTTGCGCCCGAGCCGTTTGCAAGCGATGCGCAGAAGGTGAGCTGTCAGTATTGGAATGTCTTCGGGACGATCTCGCAACGGCGGACAGAAAATGGGAAATACACCAAGGTGCAGCATCAAGTCTTGTCTTAAGCGGCCCGCCTGTACGTCGCGGTCAATGTCTCGGGTCGTTGATGCGATGATGCGCAGGTCAAGGCTACGGGCACGGTCATCCCCTAAGCGGACAACCTCACGTTTCTGAAGGGCATCAAGAAGGTGCCCTTGAACTTCCAAAGGAATGTCCGCGACCTCATCAATGAACAAGGTTCCGCCATGCGCCAGTTCCAGTTTGCCTGGCCGATCTTTCAGCGCACCGGCGAAAGCGCCACGAACCTGCCCGAACAACTCGCTTTCGATATTCTCGGGATTCACGGCCCCAGCCTTAAGATGGATCATGGGGCGGCGCTTGCGGCTGCTTTCGTCATGAACAGCGGACGCCACAAGAGACTTGCCAACGCCGCTTTCGCCCCGGATCAGAACGTTTGTGTCCGTCGGTCCTACAAGCTCGATCTGTTTGATGATCCCCTGTATCGCCTCAGAGCGCCCGATAATGTCGTGATGAGCGCGTTCGATGTTGATAGCTTCCTGAAGGTACGCGTTTTCCTCTTCGAGCTGATCGCGAAGGGCCGCGACCTGATCCATCGCCTCGCGCAATTTCCGTTCGCTCTCCCAGCGTTCTGTTATGTCGCGAAAGATCACCACCGCGCCGACCAGCTGGGTGCCGTCATAGATCGGGGTCGAGACATATTCGACGCGGATCGGTTTGCCATCCTTGCGCCAGAACACCTCGTCCTCGATCCGTTTCACCTGTTCAAATCGGAAAGACTGGTAGATCGGACATTCATGTGAGGGGTAATGCTCTCCGTTCAGGTGATGATGGTGGATCTTCGAATGGATATCATGACCGAGAAGATCCTCGTTGGTCCATCCGAGCATCTCTTGAGCGGCTCTGTTCACAAAGGTTGTCTTGCCATCGGCATTGACCCCATAAATGCCCTCGCCAGCGGCGTTGAGGATCAATTGGTTTTCACGTTCGAGATCTGAAAAGAAGCTCTGCGCCCTTTGCCATTCCAGCAAACCGCCATTGTATAGGTTGCCTGCAGCGGTGTCGACAGCGCGGCGTTCGAGGGTCTCAAGGTCCAGCATGTGAAGCAGCAGCAGGGGACTTCCTTCGTGGCGAATCGACCGCCCCGTGATCTCGCTGTTAAGGGGTTTTTGATTTGCGCTTTGCAGGGTCACTCGTCGTGTCCTTGCCACCCCCCGGTGCTCGACCTCAGTGAGGAAGACAACGAACATATCCAGTCCATCGGCGATGAACGGGGCGAAATTGGTACCCGTTAGATCGTCTGCAAGCAGTGATTGAGCTTCTGCCGTCGTGGCCAGAATGAGATCTTGGCCAAGATCAATCAGAAGGGTCGGACCAAATGCCCCGGCAAGAAAAGAATCGTAAGATGTATCGGTATCGAGCATCCTTTTATGCGGTCAGCAAACGCACAAAGCCGCAATACGAAATTTCGTAAATTACGAGTTATCGTAACCTTTTCGGCTGTCAACCTTCTGCATTGCACTGAAATTAATCGAAAAATCTATTTTTTGCGTTTTTGGCGCGTGCCTTCATTTGTCGATTTCTCGCTGCCAACATGATGGAAACAACAAAGAGGTTGCATCATGTCTGTCAAATCACTTGGAAATCCCTTCTCGTCTAAAACCGATCTGCGACACGCTGCAGATTGTAGCTGCCACACCTGCAGCGCATCTACGCCAGACACCGAAGACAGCATCGACCTGTCCACATCCGAAGGCATGATGGAGCGCGCTATTGAAAGCGCGATTGTGAGGTCGGTCTTCGGCCAAAGCGACATCGGACGCCGGTCGTTCATGGGGATGATGGGCGGATCCACAATGGCCGCAGCACTTGCGTCAGTCTTTCCGCTGAATGAGGCGAAAGCCGCGATCCTCGATGAACTTGGACCGCCTGAGAAGACAGACCTGAACATCGGCTTCGTGCCGATCACCTGCGCCACCCCGATTATTATGGCCCAGCCTTTGGGTTTCTATGAACGCTATGGTCTGAACGCTCAGGTGATCAAAACCGCCGGGTGGGCGGTCGCCCGCGACAAGTCTCTAAACGGAGAATACGACGCGTCGCACATGCTAACGCCGATGCCTTTGGCGATGACGCTTGGTGCCGGGTCGGTTGCGGAACCCTACATTATGCCCGCTGTTGAAAATATCAATGGACAGGCCATCGTGTTGTCAAACGAACACCTTGATAAGCGCGATCCAAGCCAGTGGAAGGGTTTCACCTTCGGCGTGCCGTTTGAGTATTCCATGCACAACTTCCTGCTGCGCTACTACGTGGCAGAATTCGGGCTCGACCCCGATGTCGACATTCAGATCCGCGTTGTTCCGCCGCCAGAGATGGTCGCGAACCTGCGAGCCGGTAATCTAGACGGCTATCTGTCGCCTGATCCGTTCAACCAGCGCGCCGTCTACGAAGGCATCGGCTTCATCCATGTGCTGACCAAGGAAATCTGGGAAGGCCATCCATGCTGCGCTTTTGCCGCGCCGCTGTCATTCGCAACAGAATTGCCGAACACCTACGGGGCCCTTCTCAAGTCGATCATCGAC
The DNA here is from genome assembly GCF_947503705.1 of uncultured Tateyamaria sp. Classification (GTDB taxonomy): domain Bacteria; phylum Pseudomonadota; class Alphaproteobacteria; order Rhodobacterales; family Rhodobacteraceae; genus Tateyamaria. The sequence continues at coordinate 12,974 of NZ_CANNES010000009.1, forward strand.
GCGACGCAATACGCTTCGGCGGCAGAGAACCGCAAAGAAATCTCAGAAGCAATAGCGCCGACCAATTACCTGAATCAGCCCGTCACGGTGATCGAACAGGTCCTGACGGGAACCTACGCCGACGGCCTGGGCGAGGTGAAGCGCGTGCCTGACCGGATCGATTTTGACCCGTTCCCCTGGCATTCTATGGGCGTGTGGATCCTGACGCAGATGAAGCGGTGGGGCTATATCGAAGGTGATGTGGATTACCGCGGCGTGGCGGAGCGGGTTTACCTTGCCGCTGACTGTAAGAAAGTGATGGAAGACCTCGGCTATGAGGCACCGGACATCACCTACAAGTCGCACACGATCATGGGCAAAACCTTTGATCCTGCGAAGCCGGAAGAATACGTCAGCAGCTTCCCAATCGGGAAAGGGTAAGCCATGGGCACCCTTTCCTTAAACCAACGCGCGGCTTTGTTGTCGGTCTTGATGTTGGTTGTCGGCCTCCTGATCTGGGAGGCCGCCATTCCTGCCCAAAAGGCTGCTGAAGAGTTGACGGAATACGAACGCCTGACCGGCGCGGGCTCGGCCAAGGCTGGCGTGCCGCCGCCCAGTCAGGTCATTGCCAAGGCATGGGAACAACTCAGCGACCCGTTCTATGATGCTGGGCCCAACGACAAAGGCATCGGCATTCAGATCGGCTATTCGATCTACCGTGTCCTGACCGGCTATTTCCTAGCCGCCTTGATCGCTATTCCCTTTGGGTTCCTGATCGGGATGAGCCAGGTGGCATACAAAGCCTTCAACCCGTTTATTCAGGTGCTGCGCCCGATCTCTCCGCTGGCATGGATGCCGCTTGCGCTGTTCATCATTGGCGACAGTGAAGCCTCGGCGATCTTTGTGATCTTTATCTGCTCGATTTGGCCGATGTTGATCAACACCGCCTTCGGCGTAGCTGGCGTGCGTGAGGACTGGGTAAATGTCGCCCGAACCCACGAGCTGGGGCCAATCAAGACGGCCTTCTCGGTCATCCTGCCTGCGGCTGCGCCGACCATTCTGACCGGTATGCGCATCTCGATCGGCATCGCGTGGCTGGTAATTGTGGCGGCTGAAATGCTCGTTGGCGGCACTGGTATTGGGTACTACGTGTGGAACGAATGGAACAATCTTGATCTGACGTCCGTCGTTTTCTCAATCCTCATGATTGGTGTGGTCGGCATGTTGCTCGACGCCATGTTCGGCCTGCTGCAGCGCCGTGTCACCTACGCCGAATAAAGGAAGTTCCATGAAACCGTACTTAAGTATCGAGAAACTAACCCAAAGGTTCCCGGATGGGAACGGTGGCGAGTTAACCGTTTTCGAAAACGCTTCCTTTGGGGTCGAAAAAGGCGAATTCGTGGTCATCCTCGGCCATTCCGGCTGCGGTAAGTCAACGATCATGAATATCCTTGCAGGGCTGGCGGATCCGACAAGTGGCGTAGTGATTATGGACGGCACACAGGTCAAAGGCCCAAGCCTTGATCGTGGCGTGGTGTTCCAGAACTACTCGCTGTTGCCATGGCTGACGACGCTGAAGAACGTCACATTCGGGGTCAAGGCGCGGCATCCCGAGTGGACCAAGCAGCAGGTCGAAGATCACGCTGCCAAGTTCCTTGCGATGGTGGGTTTGGAGGGGGATGTGATCCACCGCAAGCCAAGCCAGTTGTCGGGCGGCATGCGCCAGCGGGTGTCGATTGCGCGCGCCTTTGCAAACCATCCCAAACTGTTGCTGTTGGATGAGCCTTTCGGCGCGCTGGATGCTTTGACACGTGGGACCATTCAGGATGAGCTGCTCAAGATCTGGGGCCAGATGGAACAGACGGTGTTCATGATTACTCATGACATCGACGAAGCGATCCTGCTGGCCGACCGCATCCTGTTGATGACCAACGGGCCAAATGCACGCGTGGCGGAAAGTGTTGAAATCACAATCCCGCGCCCGCGCAACCGAACCGAAATCGTGGAACACCCCAACTACTACGCGATCCGCAATCATTTGGTGCAGTTCCTGGGCAAGCGATCAAAGGAGCTGGCCGGACAGCCAACGGAGGTAGGCCAGACCAATGCGCCTGAAACCGTTCGGATCGACCTGACAGAGCCTACAGAAGACCCCGAAGACAAACGACCTGCCCTGAAGGCCGTGAATAGCTAAGACCGGAGGAGACCAACATGAAAGACCTCGTAATGACTGAGATGATGACCAAAGAAGACGTCACCGCCATGATCCTGTCCGCCAAGAAACAGGCCGGACTGACATGGGAAGAGATCGCCGAAAAGATCGATATGTCGCCGGTGTGGACACATTCCGCAGCAATGGGAATGAACGCGTTTCCGCCCGAAAAAGCCAAGTTGATGGTGGGTGTCATGGGCCTGCCGCAGGAAGCTGAAAGCGTCTTGGCCGAAAGCCCTACCAAGATTTGGGAACAAGCCGTGCCGACCGATCCCTGCATCTACCGTTTTTACGAAATCGTTGGCGTCTATGGCCCGACCCTCAAGGCGCTGATCCAGGAAAAGTTTGGTGATGGAATCATGTCCGCCATCGACTTCGACATGACTGTGACCCGCGTTGAAAACCCAAAAGGGGATCGGGTGAAGGTCGAGATGTCAGGCAAGTACCTTGGCTATAACAGCTGGTGATCCGCTATGACCCGTATGCCAGTGCCCCCCTTTTCCTTTGACGATGCGGTCAAGAAAGTCCGCATGGCTGAAGATGCGTGGAATACGCGTGATCCTGAAAAGGTGGCGCTGGCCTACACACCAGACACAAAGTGGCGCAACCGCTCTGAATTCCTGAACGGTCGGGACGAGGTACGCGATTTTCTGACCCGCAAGTGGTCACAAGAAAACGGGTACCGGCTCATCAAGGAAATCTGGTCGCATGGCGATAACCGCATCGCCGTGCGCTTTTCTTACGAATATCACGACACGGATAACAATTGGTTCCGCGCACACGGCAACGAGAATTGGGAATTTGACGCTAAGGGCTACATGGCCGTGCGTCACGCGTCGATTAATGACGTCGCAATCGCAGAGTCGGAACGGCTGTTTCATTGGCCACACGGACCACGGCCAGTAGATCATGCTGGATTGTCGGATCTGGGTCTGTAAAGAACCAGCCAGCTGGACAGCCCAAAGATCGCCAACTTTACGGTAAATTTCCGTAGCCTTTGGACGCTGACGCCAGCAGGCAGCGAGAAACTCGAATTCACAGGTTGGGCTCGGCACCGACCAACGCCGCGTAAGGGGCAGGCAGCCGCTTTGAGATGGCGAACGGCAGGACCGTTCGCCAAGTTGACTCAAATATCGATCCGCTCTGCGATAGTCAGTGCATCTTCGAGTTCGACGCCCAAATATCGAACAGTGCTGTCGACCTTTGTGTGGCCAAGCAGCAATTGGACGGCTCGGAGATTGCCAGTTTTACGATATATTTCCGCAGCCTTAGTTCTGCGCAACGAGTGCGTGCCGTAGCCGCTCGGCTCTAGGCCAATCGCGGTCACCCAATCGCGTACAATCCGGCCGTACTGACGCGTCGATATGTGTGGCAGGTCGTGGAAGCGGCTAGGGAACATGAAACGGCCCGCGAACATCTCAGGAGATTTGACCCAAACCAGCACAGTCTCACGTGTATTTTCTGTTAGCTCGAACTGAACAGGTCGTTTGGTCTTGCTCTGGATCACGGAAACACGTTCCCGTACCTGGTCCTCTTTTACGAGATCGCTCACCTCAAGTCTGACTAAATCACAGCCGCGCAACTTGCTGTCGATGGCAACGTTGAACAAAGACAGAACCCTGAGATTGCCCGCTAGTTCTAGCCGTGTCCGGATTGCCCAGACCTGCTTCGGTAACAGCGGCCGCTTCTGACCAATGATCCGCCCTTTGTTCCAGGCCCTGCGTTTTGGGGTAGTTGCGGGAAGTTGGACTCTTGGCATGATTTGCCCTCCGATCCTCCCTCCGTGCCCTGTCATCAGCACCGCGCTGACGGCAAAACATAGCATATGTTGAATGGCCGCTTTCTTCACAAACGAACATTGCCCTAGATGTGGCCATTGCAGCAATCTTCTTGCTGCGTGCGCACGCAGCAAGAAAACTGAATTCACAGGATGGGCTCACTGCCGCCGTTGGGGCCCGCGCAGCATGTTCGCACTCGGGGCGCGCCTGCACCTGCATGGACGGCCCAAAGCCGACATCTAGCAGCCAACTCAGATGCTGCGGTCGCAGCCCGCTTTGCGGTCATTCGCTGCAACAGCGAAATCTGGGTTGGTTCGAACTCACAGATCGCGGACTTTGCTGCCATCCATGGATTAGTTTTGAAGGTCCGCTTGTTCCAAGTCCGAAGTGGCGGAGACGTAAATCCACGCTTTAGACGCCGCAACAGTTAGTCAACTGCTAACGTCTCATTTGCCGAGCCAGCAGCATCGCAAGAGCGACGGCTGATGCAAGGCCGAGGGTCCCAAAAATCCAAGCAATATCCACACCTTCCGTCTCGCCGATCGCGCCGAGGACAAGCAAACCGACCATCGCACCGAGTTGTTTCAGGAGCGACTGGACCGAAAGGATCGTAGAGCGACGGTTGTCCGGCGCATGAGCGTGCAGGATGCTTGCGGCAGGAGATTCTGAAAGCCCGAGCACCACGGAAAAAATGAGGAATATGGCGATAAACCCAATAAGCGACGCCTGCAGGGCGAGCGCGATTTGACAGACGATCAGCGCTGCAAGTACCGTCGCAAGCGTCACCGCGTGACGGCGACCAAACAGGCGACCCACCCGTCCAGCGAGGCTCGCGCCCACTGCAATCGCCAAAAAATATCCTGCAGTCAAAAGTCCCACTATGGCCGCCGGGCGTTCGGGATCGAGCATGGTTTGCACGACGGTGGGCCAGAGCACCTCGACCGGATTGGTGGCGAAGAGCATGAGGGTCAGGATCGCGAGAAGCAGGAGGAGCGCACGGTGTGAGATCGCAAGCCGGGCACCATCGATGATCGTGCTCGGCACGGCGCGTATCTCACGCAGAACGACAGCACCATACATCGGGCGCGCCGGTTCCCGGACCAAAAGGACCGTGTACACAATCACGCCCAGCGTGAGCAAAATTCCAGCAGCGTACGACACGTCATAGACTGTGCGGCCAACCAATGGGTCGGACGGATCATTCCCAGCGACGAGGCCAGGTAGGAATCCGCCCACAATCGCGCCAAATCCGAGACCGGCGAAGTTTGCGGTCTGAGCGCGCGCGAGAAGGGGCTGGATTTCGACACCGGGCGCGCGTGCATGCAGTTCTTCGACATACCAAGCGTCCAGCGTTCCCGACCGCAAGGCACGCCCCAAGCCGACCAATGCGAAAGACGCGGCCAGCGGCCAGAACGCGGCGGATGTTATGAACACAGTGGAGGCCATCAGGCTCGCAACTGTCGCGATCAGAAAGACCGGCTTGCGCCCTACGCCATCGGCCAACCCGCCAAACGGCAATTCAGCGATCATGGCGACTGCGGCGTAGACGGCAAAGAGCGCGCCAATCTCACCAACACCCAAGCCGCGTCCTTGAAGGGCAAGAGCCGTTACGGCAACGATCACGCCCATGGCAAAACGGTCCAGAAACTGGTGTCCTTGAAAGAGATAGACATGCCGACGCACGGGCGTCGGCAGCTTTGCGAAGGGTAAATCTATATCGGACATCATATCTTGGAACGTCAGTCACAACGGAACAAAGCGCAATGGCCATTGCAGCACATTCCGTCGAAGCGGACATTTGTGCAGGACGCAGCGTTGGTACGTGTGGGCTCGCAGCCGCCATCGGATGCGGCGCAGCATCTGCTCATCTTGGCCTCGGCGCGACGACGCGAGCGGCCCATAAAAGACATTCAGCGCCCAAGTGGGTTTTTGCAGTCGCAGCCCGCATACCCGCCATTGCGCAGTCGCCTTTGAATGTCTGCAAAGTATTTGAGGATCACCCGCAACCGCAGGGCGACGCGGCGTTTTGATGGTAAAGCGGACTTTAACTGCGCACTCCTTTTGATTTCTTGTTTTGATGCTTATCTTAGAGAAATTGCTTGGAGGATCAGAATGGCACTAGTGATGGACATGGATGCGCAGAAGGCCGAGCTTTTGTTGCGTTCCGCCCTACTGGACGATGCGAGCAACATTGGAGAACGGCTGGCCGCATTAAGTGCCGACATCCGCGTTGAAGATGATGGCGAAGCGTGGATAACGCTGGACATGGACCTTTGGCCCGAGGACAAAGATTCCCCACAGGCCGAGGCAATTGCAAAAATGCTTTGGCTGGAAATTGACTGGTCTTCGACCTCAGGAACATTTCCGTTCGCATGGCCTGGTCTTGGTGAGCACTCGGACAAAACGACGACTTATTTCAAGATGGTACTTGATGCCTACGGTGGGCAGAAACCTGGCTAGGGCGCCCAACGTTTGGCCCTTTGTCGACATTCATGCACTTGACCCAATGCTGCGGTGCGGCCCGTCAAAGGGGAACCACTCCCGGGGAAGCTCAGAGCAAAGGCAGTCCATAAAAACACACTTCGGCCCGTTTATTTTACATTCTCTCGCATTTGGTTCAATATGCCTTGGGCTTCACTGGCGTTGTTTATGGCAAGCATTGGCAAAAATGCAGCCAGCAACTCTATTGCGAAAGAGGTAGATGGGTTGCGAGCCTCGGCAAGCGCGGCATTCACTTGTTCCTCGTGCAAGCCTGGCCGATTCAGTCGAAATCTCTGGCGTTCCCATACGAAAGTCCATCTTTGCACTAACCATGCACAAACTGCGGAGCCTGCTAGTCTAAATTCTTGCGAATGCTCTGCGATCTGAAGTGTTTTGAGCGCCAGAACGAATACCTGAATGGGCGAGAGCTTTTCAGAACTAACAGCGGCATCGACTGCTTGCCGCAACCAATCTGCCATGTTTGAATAAAAGCAATTTTGTTGCCCCGGTGTTGATAGCCGATCAAGCACTTCAGGCTCGACAAAAAAACCAGAGCTTTCACGACACAATTCTATCAAGCAAGAGATTTTTTTGGTTTGATTATTGAAAACGCACAATGCTGCAAATAGCAAAGTTTGGCGTGCTGAATGATCTTGCATGGACTTCTGCTGATCGAGTGTCGCCGCTCGCATGGAGCCAAATGTCACCGCTTCAATGTTAAATGAGTCTTGCGGAATGTCGCATTGCTGCAAAAAAGCACCTGTAGTTGTCAAAGAGCGCATAGCATCATCGAACGCACCCAAATCCAATGCAGAAAAAGCCTTATGCATTTTCGCAGAGGTGAAAAGCAGTTCACCTTCCCGGACTTCACCTTTGGGCAACAGAGCATACAAATTGGTGGTTATCCCAACATCTAGCTCTGAAAAACATTCGACGCGGGCAAGCATGTACCAGGCCATTTCTATCGGCATAATCATTTGTTGACCGATGTCTTTGTGGGGCTCCGGTTGGCTGACCATACCGGGATAAATGCGCGTTTCTTCACCATCACGGATATATTTCTGAACGCCTGTTGCATCCTGCTCCAACCAAAGCAAAAGATGCCTAACGACAGCGTGGCAGTGAGCCGTACGCAAACTCCGGTCTGGGGGAAATTTGGTTACTTGGCCGAGCACGACAGCAAAATCCCTTAAACATGTTTCCCTGTCTCCGCCCAACCAGCTTGCCAGTGCGGCATCGGCTAAGAGACCGACGTGCATAGGTTCCATGTCTTCGACTTTACTTGTGTTCGCGGCTTCACTTGCGAACAGATAGTACTTGCGAGCAAGTTCGTACTGGCCCTCATTTTCCGCGCTGATTGCCGCTTGTCGCCCAAAAAAGGCTTTCTCCACGGGATTGAGCGAAGACTCGTTTTCGACCAGCATGTTAGCCACGGTGAGGCTGGCCGCGTGATCACCAGAAAGAAAAAGCACCTTCGCCTTTTCCCTTACCAACTCAGAGTTGGTTTCACCGTATTCGGTCAGCCCGCGTTCAATGGCATCGAGAGCACCTTGCTTGTCTGATCCATACTCATTTAGGATTGTGGACTGGTACTTGCAGCAGCAAACGGCAAGATCAACGTACCCCCAAGATATCGCCATTTCTTCCAAGCGCTGGAATAATGGCGCATGTACTTTTGCTTCAATTGTGTCCGCCTCGTGTTCTGCCAGCCACGCCGTAGAAACCAGCATATCGATTTCAAAGTCATTGTGCCGGTAGGCTTTCAAAAGTGTATCGCGGAAGTCCGCCGAGCATTGATGCAGAAAGCCAAACACACCTTCAAGATCGTCGAGCGTTTTCAAGCTGCGACATTGATTCAAGAACATGAAACCAGCAACAGTTACCCCATCCATCTCTTGTTTAATGAAGCTCTCTCGAATTTCACTCGGGAGATTGTTGTCAGCTAAAAGGGCATCGAGTTTAACAATGATGTCGGTGAACTTTGCGCCCAAAGACTGCTTAGGCGTGATGAGAAGCAACTTGACGTAGATCATTAAATCTAGGGATGATCCGCGCTGCACTGGTTGGACAGCCTGCCCCTCTAGCTCAAACCGTTCATGGATATCCCAGAACCTCAAGCTGCTATCAGACTGCTGACTTGCCAGAAGCAATTGTGCACCTCGTAACATATGGCTCACGGCTGGATCACTAGAATAAGCAGCTTGATCCGTTCTCATAAGAGTGAGGCTGTCTATGTGCGGTGCCAACGCTTCTAGGTCTTCATGATCCGCGCCGAAGATCATCATGCACAGTTTCAGGAGTGCATCTTCATTACCTGCGACCCAAGCGGAAAACATGGCAGCGTTAACCTCACTGCCGTCAAATACGTTGCCTTGCGTAAGTGAGGCAGCAATGGCGTGGTGGATTTCTTTTTGCTCGGAATCGCTTAGGTTCTTTGTCGCGAAATTTGAAAGCAATGGTGATAGGTAGAACCTATCTGTCGCGTGTTGGTCTATCCAAGTTCCCGTAAGGCTATCGAAAACCGTCCCTGCATCGGAGAATGCGGGGGCCAAATGGGCCAAATCCAAAGCCAGCTTTCGTTTGAAACCTCCAATCTTAAGCGACAGTCTTTCCAACAAGTGCCGCGCGGTCTGCGGCAATTCTTCCAGCAAGCGTTGCCGCGTTATTCGCCTGACCTCCTCGACCTCCGGGTTGCCGACAAAAAGAGAATTTAGCGATGCCAATTCTGAGCTGGGCCACTCGGAGGTTTGCATACTTTGGATAGCAGCCACAGCCAATTGAGGATGCCCGCCCCCAGAGATTAGATGGATATACTTTGCCCAGTTTCGTGATTTGACCCCCAAGCCCACCAAAATCTCTAAGATATCGTCCTCAGTAAAGTCACTAGTTTGGATACACACATCCGAACTGAGATTTTGGTCAAAAAGAAAATTGGCTGATGCCCTCCTAGGAGATGTGATGGTGACTGGCATTGAGGAATATTCGGCAGAAGCGAACACATACGCCAAATTTTCAGAAACGGTTGAAGTTAGCTCGCATTCCAGATCGTCTATTGTAAGTCCAGCGATCTGTGCGTGTAGAAGTTGACCGGCGATGTCTTCCAGAGCTCTAGCTACAAAATCAGCTCCTTTGCCTCGAAAGTTTACGGTGGCCCAATCTCCACCCCAGGCCTTAGCCGCTGCTCTCGCCGCGATAGTCTTGCCCATACCAGCGCCGCCGAAAATCCAGCACAAGCCTCGTTCTCTGGTGGTTTTGGTGATTTGCCCCATAAACTCTTCCCTAGACGCTAGCGCCTTGGGGATTTGGGCTGTATCAGCAGGACGCGGGGTCAATTCGGTTTTGTTTGACAGACGACCATCTGTCGGCACAACCGCAGCAAGCGCTTTGTTGATCAGCATGTTTTGCTGTTCAAGTTGATCACGACGCTGAACAACATGCGAGGCCGTCTCGAGAATTTCTTCAAGCGCATTTCGATCCACGCAGCGATCATTTCGATCTGGCTCGGTCGCGACACGCAAAAGTTCCATCACGATACTCGAGACACAATTTTTTGCTTGGGTGTAAACGCCGCCTCGCTCAATGAGTAGTTTTGACACGTTAGCTTTTAATAGCTTTTCGAGTTGTTGGCTGTCCGGCGCGCCACAATCAAAGTGCACTCGTGCAAGCAGGTGAGCCCTCAGGTAGTCGTCGGAACTCTCGTTGATAAATGTATGAGTGCGGGTATCGAGATTTTTTCGACCCAATAGATTGCGAAGTTCCGAAAGGTCTCCAAAATTTGCAAGGCGTCGCCACTCTTGCAGTGTGGGCTTTCCGTCTATTTGATCTTCTGTTTTGCGCTCCAAACCAACGGTTGAAGTCGTTAGGTACCGCAAAGACACTTGCAGCATGGGATTGTCGAGATGAAGTTCGACATAGCTGTCTATAGCGGCCAAAACGCCGGGCGAGTTTATCGTCACCCTGCTGCTTGTTTCCTTGACCTGAACGGCTTTCAATGCATTGCCAGCGGCCATCAGATAATCTTCAGAGACTTCTAGCCAAATGACACCCTCAGGTGATCCCTTTATCCAAGCAAGGGCTGACTGATAGATCTGATAAACGTAGCCGCTTAGCGCGGCTACAGCGTCTCTCTTTGTCGTGCCTTTCGGGGGGAGGGCTGCCAAATATTTTCCGATCAAAAGTAGTTCTCGAGAGCCTACAACTTGTGGGCGTCAATTCAAGCCGAACTCCAAATGAACGGACATAACCTATTGCCAAAAGGGAAAGAGCATTTCTCGCTTGGCGTGCCGAACGAGGCCGAAGGTCGGCACCTATTGCCGCGACGTCCGCTTTGTGTGTTTGGAACTGGTTTGTCTCGCACTTGCGGCGAAAGTCGGCTTTCCGCCCTCTCTTCGGGCAAATCCAAGTTTCGGTGTCAGCAACGCTGCAACAGGAAGTATTTCAAAGACACGACGTGTAGGCGTATTCGAAAGTTTTTCATATCTGCTTGGGTTACACGTTCAACCAGTACCGCGTGTACCGGCGTTCGCCAGTGCGTGTGACCGCACCCATTTCAACGAGGTCCTGCAAGTCTCGGGTCGCCGTCGCCCGCGACGTCCCAGTGATCGAAATATAGTTCTCCGCACTCAGGCCACCTTTGAACCCGTCAGGCCCTTCCCGGAACATGCGCTCGATTACCTTGGCCTGCCTTTTATTCAACGCGTCGCGATACTGGTCGTAGAAATGCGCCTTTGCAATGAAGAAGCCCACGCGGTCCAAGGTAACCTGCTGCGCTTCCAGAACTGCCTCTGCGAACCAGACCAGCCAAGGCGTGACATCTAGCGTTTTCTGGTGCCGCTCAAGCTGATCGTAGTAGTCCTTCCGCTTTCGCTCGATGGTGAAGGCGAGCGCGATGAGGCTCGGCTGCCCAATGTTCTGAGCCAGGGACTTTTCGGCCAGGGCCCGACCCAAGCGACCATTCCCGTCCTCAAATGGATGGATGCTTTCGAAGTAGAGATGACTCAGGCCCGCGCGCGTCAATGCCAGCAAAGGCTTTTCCGCATCCGGCCCTGTCCGGTTGAACCAGTCGACATACCGTTCCATCTCATCCGGAACCTTCGCAGATGGCGGGGCCTCAAAATGCACGACCGGACGATCAACACGACCCGAGACAATCTGCATGGCATCTTCGTGCTGCCGATAGGGCCCGATGGCCTCCAAGCGCTTATCGAATGACAAGAGCATCTCGTGCCACCGAAACAGCGTTTCGTGCGTGAGAGGCTCGGCATAGGTCGAGTAAACATCGACCATCATCTCTGCCACGCCCTGCTCTCTGGGTTTGTTCGGATAGCTGTCCGGTTCCAATCCGAGATTTCGGCGAAGCGAGGATTGCACACTGCGTCGGTCCAGCATCTCACCCTCAATGGCGCTGGTTTTCATGGCCTCATCACTCAGCAGGTCGATGCGGAGTTGATCACGCTCTGCCGAATTGACATGCTGAACGGCACCAAGAACTTCGCCTGACGACAGCAGGAACCGCTGCTCGAGTGGCGCAAGCTCTGCGTCGTCGTACCGGAAATCCGGCCAACCGGGGACCTGCCAGTTCCATGCCATGAGTTATAGAACTCCTTTCTATAGCTCACATATAGACCATTTTTGAGTTATAGAAGTCAATTCTATGCCTCACGGCGAGAACGCCGTGTAGCAACCTGATACCCGTGGACCTCAATTCGTCATAAGCGGCCGACTGATTGAAAGTCAGAGCCCGACCGATTGAAAGCGGGCGGCGTTACGTTTCCGAAGTTTACTGCATATTTCGGACATCAAGGCTTCGATAGCTCCAGCTCCGGCAAGTCCCGCAGGCTCTGCAGATCAAACATCGTCAGAAACGTCTCCGTCGTCACGAAGGTATGCGGCGCGCCGGGGCGCGGCGACCGCGGACCGCTGGCGATCAAGTCCTTGTACCGAAGCCGGGACAGCAAATCACGACTTACCTCCTTCCCGAAGATATCGGCGAGTCCAGCCCGGTCGATCGGCTGGTGATAAGCGATGGCGCAGAGTACCCCCATCTCCATTTCAGTGAAAGCCAGGGACTGGTCTGCAAGATCGGCGGCAGCCTTGATCGCGTCCGCAAACTGCGTCCGAGTGCGGAACATCCAGCCGCCAGCCACCTGCGCGAGTTCGTAGGGACGACCGGTCAGCTCGGCTTGAATGGCCTCGATCAGCATCTCGACCGAGGCCCCCTGCCCCACCACGCGGGCCAGATCGTCGCGGCCGACCGGCGACGCACTCGCGAAGAGCACCGCTTCGATCCGCCCCATCCATTCGCGCCAGCGCAGCTCCTGTGGCAGGTCGTCGAGCTCCCGGTCAAAGACGGCGCCGCCTTCCTCCGCCGGTTTCCGTTTCCTGGTCGCAACATTCATGATGCGATCCCGTAAAGCCGGAAGGTCGACCGCCCGGTCAGTTCCCGAGCGACACCCAACTCGACCAGACGGTCACAGAACCGCCGCGCGGCGCGGGAAGTCATTGGGATCGAAGTGCCCCGAATGCGCGGCGAGAGCATCGAGGCGGGGACCACGGTATCCTCGGTCATGAACAGGTCTACTGCGGCCTCCGAACCCTTCGCCCTGAGTTTCGGCGCGACGGTGCGAAGGGCCTCGGCGCGGCAAGCATGGTCTCGCGCCAACCGAACGGTGACCTCGATGGACTCGAGGATCCGCACCTGGACCGCTAGCTCGGCCCCCCGCCTTTCTTCGGTCAGGTTCAGCAGCGCCGCCTTTGCCAGTCGCTGCGCGGACACAGGCAGCACAGTCTTCCAGTTCAGCGTGCTCGCCAGGACGACATCGGATAGCAGGCAGGCGACCCGTTCCGCCCGGTCGTCGGTCTCGAGCACGGCGCGCAGGACGGCGCTGCAACCCGCCAATGGCCCGCGGGTTCGAGCCTGCTCCAGACCCACATCAAGCCAGATACCTACTTCGCCCGCGAACTCCGCTCCAACCAAGTCAGCGATCTCGCCCAGACCGCTTGTCCTCACGCGCACAACCTCGCGCCAGAACGCCAGGAGATCACCGTCCGGGCCCCGTGCCTCGCCCGGCGGCGTCAGGTGATAGGCATCGCGGATATCCGCCTTTCGCGCCAGGCGTCCCTCCAGTTTCGAGGCCGCTGTCGCGGCACTCAATGCCAGCCGGTTCGCAAGCAACCTCGCCGGCACGCCATGCCGCGGATCGGATACGAGCTGGTCGAGCACCGTCAGCGCCGCGCCTGACCGAAAGGCCACAGTTTCAAGGGTTTCTGCACGTGCGGAGGTGACCCAGGACGGCAGTTTCGGTAAAGTGTTCAGGTCGTCCGAGATGGGAGCGGGCTGGCATGTCATGCCACAACACTAGACCCTCACGGCGCTTTCCGCCACCATATAGTGTATAAACCGCCCCACCCTGCGGCTCCCGGCTATGTCCAATAAGGTTGCCTTATCGGACGCTCTGCCCGCCGCAGATTGCTGCCGATTTTCGTCTTGCAAGCCCACCGACGCGGGACAGTGTTGAAGCATTGAACCGTACTGATTATCGGGCCACCTGAAGGCCATTTCCGGTCGCTGGCGTGCTTTAGTTCCACACTCTCAATGACAACCAGCAAACCTTCCCCTAGCCTGGCGAAATGTCGAGCCAAGCGTGGACAGATGCTGAAAATGACCTGATCGTCGGGGATTACTTCGCGATGCTGGCTGACGATGTGGCAGGCCGTCCCTACAACAAGGCCGAGCATCGGCGGCAGCTTCTGCCGCTCCTCAACAACCGTTCGGACGGGTCGGTTGAGTTCAAACATCAGAATATCAGCGCTGTGCTCAAGGGGCTCGGTGAGGTCTGGATCACCGGGTACAAACCGGCGTTCAACTTCCAGGCCAGCCTGGTCGACGCCGTCGCACGATGGCTGGCTATTAACCCCGGCTGGACGCACCGCACCCTTTCTTCCCGGCCGATGGAAGGCATGGCCGAGGCGGCGCAACTCTGGGTCGGGCCTGCACCGACGTTGACCAACCAACCGCCGCCAGACGAGCTTGAGCAGATGCTCCACATCGCCAAGAAATTCGACGTGGCCGCGCGGGATGAGCGCAACCGTGCCCTTGGCAAGGCTGGGGAGGAACGTGTCTTGAAGCACGAGCGCGACACGCTGACTACATCTGGGCGTGAGGATTTAGCGCGTCAAATCCGCTGGGTTTCCGAAGAAGACGGCGATGGCGCGGGCTATGATATCGCCAGTTTCGATGCAGATGGACGGCAGCGTCTCATCGAGGTGAAGACCACAAACGGGTGGGAACGCACACCGTTTCATATCTCCCGCAATGAGCTTGCAGTGGCAGATGAACGGCGCGAGGAATGGTGCTTGTTTCGCCTCTGGGACTTCGCACGGACGCCCAAGGCTTTCGAGTTGCGCCCGCCGCTTGATGCTCATGTGTCGCTCACGGCGACCAGCTTTCAAGCTAGCTTTCACTGAATTGTTTTGACGAGACATGGCCTGAAAGCAGCGCATCAATGGAGCGCGAGATAAAAGGGTTGCCGCATTCGGCACGCAACCGGTTGTGGTGACTGACTTAATTCAGCCGCACCCCCTTACGTAATGCGGCGACTATACGGTTAAGGCCCTGACTTTGCGGGAATAGTTCAGCGGCACATTCCCCATGGGCGCTTTTTGCGGCGTCAAATTCAACGCAAAATCAGAAATTTAGGTGCCTTCAAGCGGCAAGGGTTGGAGGGTTACCGTGCGATTTCTTCATCAACATCAGACACCTAGGCACGTGTTGCCGCACCTCTTTTATCTTGCAGTCTATCAGATGGTCCGTGTTCGTCGCCGCCTCTAATCAGTCTGCGTGTCTCGATCTGAAACTGCTCACCCTCCGATTTGCACGTCGCAGCTTGTCGGACCGCGATGACGGGTGTTGAACCCTGCACAACGTGAGTAGGCGCCCCCATGCTATTTGGCATGACGCCAACGCCTCGCATCCTTGGACCGTGCGCTCACCCGACCCAGTCGGTCGCGACCGCACGGATCGAGGCTGCACTCTTGAAGGTCGCCGCGCTGGTCGCGGAAGAACCAGCCTTCGCGCCGATCTTCGAGCGGTTGGAGGCAGAACTGGCCGCGGCCGTGAAGAAAGAGAAGCGGCTGTCGGAGGCGCAGCGTCGGGCGCGGGCGCTACTGGCTCAAAAGGCGATGCGGGCAACAAGTTCTGCGACATGTTCCAGCGATGCGCCCTTGCCGTATCGTTCCCGGTCGAGCCGATGACCGAAGAGGTCACGCCTGATCCGGTCGTCGATCCCGGCGGCGAGCATCCGGTCCTCGAAAGAGTGGCGCAGGGAATACATCGAGTGGCGCGGCGTCTCGAGTAGGCCGTTGGTGCGGAGGAACTTGTTCACGACTGCGCTGAGGGTCGCCCGATTGCGGTAACGCGGGAAGCCTTGAGGGTACTGCTTGAAGGCCTCGAGCGAGACACCCGTTAGCGGGATCACGCGGCGAGCGTAGTGGCTCTTCAACTGCCGTCCCTCCGCTTCGATGGAGATATGGGGAACGTTACAGTCGAGCCGGATCGTCTCCGCCGTCAGCGCCGCTCCTTCAGATGGGCGGTATCCGGTGTTGATCATCCCCAGCAGTAAAGCGCGCGCTTGCCCATTCAAGCCGTCCAGCGCACTGGGCGCGAGCAGCCGCGTCCTGATCCAGTCCTCGCTGAACGGCGGACGCGTCAGCTTCTCGCCCTCCTTGAAGGACAACTCGCCCAGCGGCAGCGTCAGCCCAAGCCGCTTCATCGTGTTCACGGTCTTCAGAACATCGCCGAGGTGGATCAGGTCCTTGTTCGCCGAGTTTGCCGTGACCTCGCTCGCCTCGATCCGGTCGAGCCAGTGCTGGCGGAAGTCCAGCATGTCGTCGCGGGTGATGTTGGCGATCTCCTTGTTGCCAACGACCGCGACGAAGTTCTTCACCGCCTTCTTGCGTGGGGCCTCCCAACGGCGGAGCTGGTCTTCGCTCTTGCCGAGTGTCTTCTCCTTGGCGAGGCTCCAATAGAGCTCGAGTGCCTTGCTGACCGTGATGCGAGGTTCGGCGACAGTGCCGAGCAATGCGGCGGCCTCGACGGCATCGGGATGGTTCGCCGGGGCGGGGATCGCCTCGACGCGCTCGATGACATCCTCGACCGGCAGCCTGGCGACAGCCCCCGCATCCAGATACCGGAAGCCTCGAGCCCGGGCCAGGTCACGTGCGGCCTCGTAGCGCGCCTCCGCATCCGCGCTGTTCCCGGCCAAGCGCGCCTCCCAGGCCTCGATCATCTGGCTCCACGCCCGATCCGCCTTGCTCCGAGCGATGGTCTCCGAGTCGGTGTGAAGGCTGATCCAGACGGTTTCGCGCGGCTCGATACCCGATACCGGCGCGGCACGCGGCGGCGGAGGTGGAAAAGGCGGCCTCGTTTGGCAATGCTCATGGCGGAGAAATCCCCCCTTTGTGTAGCAAAATGTGCAGCAAATCCAGCGGACCGAGAACCACCATCAGCGCGAAAACGCCGAATTTCGCCCTACTATCAGGCGATTATGAGATCACGATATTGAGGAAAATGGCGGAGACGAAGGGATTCGAACCCTCGAGACCCTTCCGGGCCTACTCCCTTAGCAGGGGAGCGCCTTCGACCACTCGGCCACGTCTCCGCTGACCCGTCTATCCAAGGCAAATCGGGAGGGCAAGGGGATTTCCCATGCCCCACCCGCTTTCGTTACATCAAACCTGACAGCGCATGGATCAGCGCCACAAGCATGGCACATGTTCTGGGGTACTTGCCGAACCCGGCCCAAAGGGCGAGCGCAGCAAAGATCAGGTTCAAGGCAGTCGCATCCGCCAGCACCAGGCTGACATGTTCGACCAAGAGTTGCAGATACCACATATTCAGGTAATCTCCTGTAGATGCGGCGAGGCCCCGCCTAGGGTTAAGGCGTTGTCCGGACAGGTGTAATTTAGCGACGAGAGGGATCAGCCGAGAGCACAGCGATGACACCGGAACACACCGGTCAAAACATCGCGTGACATCGGGGAGCAGCAGGTGACACCCAATGACATTCAACGCTTGGGAAAACTTCGGTTACGCAGTCCGACAAGCGCGTCTCGATATGGGCTGGACTTTGCAAAAACTAGCCGAAGAAACGTTCGATGAAGGCTCTCGCAAAGGCTATGTAAGCCAAGTCGAAAGAGGGTTACGCACTCTAAAGCCCGAAACCATCGACAAATTTGACCAAGCGCTGGACCTACCCAGCGAGATCGTCAAAGCGGCCCATCTCGCACCGCCGCTCGCAAAAACCAGCGTGGATGAGGACAAACGGGATCACGACGCTGAACGCCTGCTGGTCAAAGCCGCCAAGGACGACAGCATCGGCCCGGTGGCAGAGGCGTTGCTGACCACCCTGGCCTATGAATTTGCGGGCGGGCAATATCGCGACATTCACACCGCCTATACCAGCCTGCGTCAGGCGCTTGAGGCCGCCGAAGACATCCGCAAGCGCGGCGAAATGCCCCCGGACAACACAGGCAGCCAATTGAACGCCGTAATGGCCGAAGTGGCCAAGCTAAACGATCTGGGCGCGCTTGAAGATGCCGATGCGCTGCTGGATGCCGAAGAAAAACGGATGCGCGAGGCGCATAAGACGGAGAAAGAGCGGCTCGACCAACAAGCCAAGGCGCTGTTGGACCGACGGCTCGACCAAGACCGCTTGCGCAACGACCCTGATGCAGCCGCCGCGCGGTTGATCAAAGACACTTTTCGCAAAGCGCCGCCGGGCGGAGTGTTCTGGGCTACAAATAGACTCATTCATAAATGGGGAGAAGACGGCGATGCAGCAGGCGACATGTTTGCTCTGCGTACGGCTCTTTGTATGGCAAAGGTAAATTATGAATACCGGAGCAAAGGTAAAAAAAACCTGGAAGCTGCTGCACTTCATACCCTGGCTAACTGTCACTACCGTATTGCAGAACGCTCTATCAGTTTCCGGCATTTGACTGTTGCAAAGAATGCGATTGAAGCCGCCCTTCGGAAAACCTCCAAGTCGAGTACGCCAGTGAATTGGTCCATTTCTCAGGACGCTCTTGCGATGATTTTCTTGGAAATGGGAGAGCGTACAGCCGACATCGCGATGCTTCGGGACGGAGTAGTGGCATCTCGTGCAGCTTTGAAAGCGGCCGTCAGTGAAAATGCAAGTGGACTGCAGCATTTCTGGAACAACTTCGGTAGCGCCTTGTCAAAACTCGGCGAATTTTCTGGGGCCAAAGAGCCACTGGAGGAAGCAGAAGACGCGCTGCGCACAGCTCTCTGTCTGAAAAACAAAAATGCTGAACCGTTGAACTGGGGGGCAACCCTAAACAACCTTGCCTTAGCTCAACGATGGCTTGGCGAGATGAAGGGCGATTTGGCCAAATTGACAACGGCGCGCACTGGGTATGCTGCTTGCGAAGCTCTAGACCTTCAGGGCAAAGCGCCCTTCGATTGGGCCGTCCTGCAATGGAACATCGCCGACCTCGCCCTTGCGCGGTTCCGCCTTGATCCGGACCCGGCCCTGCTCGCCGAAGCCCGCCATCACGTCGCCAAGGCCCGTGCGTTTTTTGTGGATGGGTCAGATTATCAGACCGAGCGTTGTGATGAACTGCTGGGGCAGATCGACGCTGCCGATCCGGGCCGTTGACCACCGCGCGCTGCGTTAACCCCATACCATACCGACGCCCGCACAGACGCGATACAGATGTAATACCGACATGGGTTTTCGACCCGAAACAGCCGTTAACCTATTGAAACTGCTGGGACTGCGCCAGCTCAGGCCCAAAACCTCGCACGGCAGGTTCCCACCCCATTAACCACCAGGCTCAGGTGTTGAACAAGAAGTGCAGGACGTCCCCGTCCTTCACCACATATCCCTTGCCCTCGGCGCGCATTTTGCCGGCCTCTTTGGCCGCGCTCTCTCCGCCCAGCACAACAAAATCGTCATAGGCAATCGTCTCCGCCCGGATGAACCCTTTCTCAAAGTCGCCGTGGATCACCCCCGCCGCTTTGGGCGCGGATGTGCCCGAAGCAATCGTCCATGCGCGGGCCTCTTTGGGGCCGACGGTAAAGTATGTCTCAAGATGCAGGAGTTCGTAACCGGCGCGGATCAGCCGGTCCAAACCCGCCTCGCTCAGCCCCATTTCCTCCAGGAACATCTGCGCCTCGTCGGGTTCCAACTGGCTGATCTCTTCCTCGATCTGGGCGGAAATCACCACATGGGAATTGCCCTGCGCCGCCGCCATTTCGGCCACCGCCGCCGAATGGGCATTGCCCTCGGCCGCCTCGGCCTCGCCGACGTTACAGACATACAAAACCGGCTTGGTCGTCAAAAGTTGCAGCATATTCCATGCCTTAAGATCATCTGCATCCACCTCGACCACACGGGCGGGCTGGCCATCTTCCAAAACAGCCTTGGCCGCCTCCAACAGGCGCACCTGCTGCACGGCTTCCTTGTCGCCGCCACGGACTTTGCGGACCAGGTTCTGCAAACGCTTCTCGATGCTCTCCAGATCGGCGAGCATCAACTCGGTCTCGATGGTGTCGGCATCGGCCACCGGGTCCACGCGCCCCTCAACATGGGTCACATCGCCGTCTTCAAAACAGCGCAAGACATGGGCGATGGCGTCAACCTCGCGGATATTGGCCAGAAACTGGTTGCCCAGGCCCTCGCCCTTGCTGGCGCCTTTGACCAGACCCGCAATGTCGACAAAGGTCATGCGGGTCGGAATAATATTCTTGGAGGCCGCAATGGCCGCCAACTTGTCGAGGCGGTCATCGGGCACGGCCACTTCGCCCACATTGGGCTCGATCGTGCAGAAGGGAAAGTTGGCCGCCTGCGCGGCGGCGGTCTTGGTCAGCGCATTGAACAGGGTCGATTTGCCCACATTCGGCAGACCCACAATTCCCATCTTGAAACCCATCACGATCATCCTTTTCGCGTTTGAGCCGCTTCTAGCAGGACGGCCAGTAGGTGCAAGACGGCGACATCTGATGGGAAATCGGGGCCAAAAGCAGGGAAAGCAATTGAAAGGCAGGGCAAGAATCGGCCATGACTGCGCGGTGGCGCGATTGTCGGGCCACGGTTTCGATTGATTTACGCAGGAGCAACCGCATGACACCCCTTCGCGTTGCTGTATTGGTTTCTTGTTTTGCCGTTTGCGCACCCGCTGTCTCCAACGCCCAGGAATGGACGTTTGGCCTCGGCTCCACCGATTACGGAGACGCGGGCACCGACAGCGCCGTCTTTGAGCTGGAATACAAGCACACCCCTTTCGTGCAACGGCGGGTCATGTCGCTGTCCTGGGGGGCCAATGCGTCGCTCTCGGCCGAAGGGGATGCCTTTGTCGGCGGCGGGATCTGGACGCGCTGGCAATGGGACAGCGGTTGGTTCATCGACAACAGCATCATGCCGGGCCTGCACTCCGAGGGGACCGCAGGCAACGATCTGGGATCGGTCTTTGAAATCCGATCGCTTTTGGGCGTGGGGTATCAGTTCGACAATGGCAGCGCGATTTCGGCGGCCTTTACCCATAAATCCAATGCCAGCATCGCCACCGACAACCCCGGCATGAATGCCTATATCATTCGCTATCACATGCCGTTCTGAGGGCGCTTGCTTTTCCCGCGTCTCTGAGGCAGGTCAGGGCCGACCTAAAGGAGACGCCACATGACCACGCGCATTGACGCCAAATTCCAAGCCCTGGCCGCCGAAGGCCGCAAGGCGTTTGTGTCCTACATCATGGCGGGCGACCCGGACTTTGACCGCTCGCTCGAAATTGTGCGGGGCTTGCCTGGCGCAGGTGTGGACGTGATCGAACTGGGCCTGCCCTTCACCGATCCGATGGCCGATGGCCCCACGATCCAGCTGGCGGGGCAACGCGCGCTTGAGGGCGGCATGACCCTCAACAAGACCCTCGATCTGGCCCGCGCCTTCCGCGAGGGGGACGACACCACGCCCATCGTGCTGATGGGCTATTACAACCCGATCTATTCGCACGGTGTTGACCGGTTTCTGACCGACGCCAAGGCCGCAGGCATTGACGGTTTGATCGTGGTGGACCTGCCTCCTGAGGAAGACAGCGAATTGTGCCTGCCTGCCCAGGCTGCGGGCCTGAACTTTATCCGGCTGGCCACACCCACCACGGATGACAAGCGTTTGCCGCGCGTGCTGCAAAACACTTCCGGCTTTGTGTATTACGTGTCGATCACAGGCATCACCGGTGCGGCAGAGGCCGAGGCCGTAGACGTGGGGCCTGAAGTGGCGCGGATAAAGGCGGCCACCGACCTGCCGGTCATCGTAGGCTTTGGCATCAACACGCCCGAAAAATCGCGGGCCATCGCCTCTGTGGCCGATGGGGCTGTGGTCGGCTCGGCCATCGTCAGCAAAATCGCGGCAGGCGACAGCACGGAACAGGTTCTGGCCTTCGTGAAATCCCTGGCCGACGGCGCGCACGCAGCCTGAAGGATGGCGTACCAACAGGTACGCCTTACGGGGATGATTTAGCCCTTACGCTTTTGATCCACGACTGCGATGGCGGCGGCCACCGCCTCGTCGATGGTCATCTCTGACGTGTCCAGAACATGCGCGGTCTCCGACGGTTTCAACGGGGCCGCCGCCCGCTCGCTGTCCCGCGCATCGCGTTCTTTCACATCCGCCAGCACCTGGTCAAAGGCGACGTCATCGCCGCGCGCCTGCAACTCCGCCCAGCGGCGTTTGGCCCGCACTTCGGCACTGGCCGTCACAAACAGCTGCGCTTCGGCTTGCGGCACGATCACGGTGCAGATGTCCCGCCCATCCAGCACCGCCCCCCCGGCCCGACGGGCAAAGGCGCGCTGAAAATCCAGCAGGGCGGCGCGCACCTCGGGGATGACCGCGACCTTGCTCGCGGCCTGCGCCACATCGGCACTGCGCAAATCGGGGTTATCGAGGCCATCAGGCGTCAGCCCGCGCGCCGCGTCAATCGGGTCCACCCCGTGCAGCACCTGAATGCCCACTGCGCGGTAAAGCAGACCGGTGTCCAGATGTGCAAACCCGAAATGGGCGGCCACGGCCCGCGACACGGTGCCCTTGCCCGCAGCGGCAGGCCCGTCAATGGCCACTGTAAAAGGTTCGGTCATGTCATCCTCCGACTGACGTGGGCTTTCCAAAAACAGATCGCGACGCTCAAAACAAGGCTGCCGACCTTGAGGCTGGTCAGAACTGAGGCTAGGGCCACCGCACTCAGGTCGCCATCCAACGCCCGAACCAGAAACACCCCCTCGCCCAGATCGGCAACCCCGTAGGTCAGCGCCGCAAGCACACCAAAAAGGGATTTCAGGTGCAGTGACCAGAGCGCAAGAAAGGCGGCCAAGGCAATGGCCAGCGCCCGATCCGTCCCCGTCAGGACATCGCGATAGGCTGCGATGACGGCCTCCGACATCGTCGCGAAACAGGCGGTGAAATCGACGGTATCATAGCCCCAGAATTGAGTTTCCGGCCCATAGGAACAGCCCAATTCCTGCCGCAACAGGGTGACCGAAAATACGCCCACCCACACGCCAAGGATCGCCGCCGCAGCGCCCGTTCCGACAAGGGCCGCGCGGGGCACCATCAGCTGCGCGTCAGGCGCGCCCCGAGGGCCGTCATCAAAGGCTCAAAGATGGGGAAGGACGTGGCAATCGGCCCGCCATCATCGACAGACATCGGCGCATTGGTGGCCATGCCCATCACCATGAAGGACATGGCAATCCGGTGATCCAGATGGCTGGCGCAGGTAACGCCGCCCGGCACATTGCCATGGCCCAGCCCCGTGACGGTCCACCAGTCGGGACCGTCCTCGACGGTGACGCCCGCGGCGCGCAGGCCCACGGCCATGGCGTCGATCCGGTCGCTTTCCTTGACGCGCAATTCCTTGACGCCCGGCATATGGGTCTTGCCTTTGGCAAAACTCGCGACCACCGACAGGACGGGGTATTCGTCGATCATGCTGGCAGCACGCTCGGGCGGCACTTCGATACCGTGCAGATCGGGCGAAAAGCGCGCGCGCAGGTCGGCCACGGGCTCGCCGCCTTCGGTCCGCTCGTTCTCATAAGTCAGGTCCGCGCCCATCTCGCGCAGGGTCTCGTAAAGGCCCGCGCGGGTGGGGTTCAGGCCGATGGTGGGCACCAAAACATCCGATCCAGGCACGATGAGCGCCGCACAGACGGGAAAGGCGGCCGAGGACGGATCGCGGGGCACATCAATGTGCTGCGGCGTCAGTTCCGGCTGACCCTTGAGGGTGATGACGCGGCCCGCATCCGTGACTTCGGTGCTGATTTCGGCACCAAAGCCGGCCAGCATCCGCTCGGTATGGTCACGGGTGGCCTCGGCCTCGATCACCACGGTCTCGCCGGGGGCATTGAGGCCCGCAAAGAGGACGGCGGATTTCACCTGGGCGGAGGGGACAGGCACGGTGTAATTCACCGGTACAGGGTCCGCTGCCCCCACCAACGTCATGGGCAAGCGCCCGCCGGACCGGCCCACAGCCTGGGTGCCGAACAGGGCCAAAGGGTCCGTGACACGCGCCATCGGGCGCTTGTTCAGGCTCGCATCGCCCGTGAACGTAGCCGAAATGGGCGAGGTCGCCATGACACCCATGATCAGGCGC
Source organism: uncultured Tateyamaria sp. (assembly GCF_947503705.1). GTDB lineage: Bacteria > Pseudomonadota > Alphaproteobacteria > Rhodobacterales > Rhodobacteraceae > Tateyamaria. The sequence continues at coordinate 37,082 of NZ_CANNES010000009.1, forward strand.
ACGCCAGTGCCCGAGTTGCCACAGTCGATGACCTGATCCGGCTCGGCAAAGCCGCCCACGCCCACGCCGTGGACGGACCATTTTCCGCCCCCGTGATTGGTGACCTCAGCGCCAAAGGCCTGCATTGCCTTGGCGGTATCCAGCACGTCCTGCCCTTCGAGCAGGCCGGTGATGGTCGTCTCGCCCACGCAGAGCGCACCAAGGATCAGGGCGCGGTGGGAAATGGATTTGTCGCCGGGCACATTGGCGGTGCCGGTCAGGGGGCCACAGGCCTCGGACATCATCGGGATTGGGTCACCGTGGCTGGACATATGCGCGCTCGTTCCTGGGGTCAGATTGGTATGGCGCACACCTAACCCAGCGTTTTGCGGACGTCCAGCGATGGCGGACGACACGTCCGCCTTACGGGCTATGTGGCGGGCCTAGCCCCGCCGCACAAAGGTCAGGTAATGGGGCGTGCGCCCCTCACGCAGCGCCTTTTGCTCATAACGCGTGCTTAGCCAATCATCCCACGGAATGCGCCAGTCGGCTGCGGTCTCGCCGGTCCAGTCAAAGCCCTGCTTTGGCACCTCTTCGAGGGTCTGGCGCACATAGTCGGGAATGTCGGTCGCCACACGCAGCATCGCCCCGGGTTTCATCACCCGCGCCAGCGGGGCCAGGTGCTCGGGCGTGACAAAACGGCGGCGGTGATGGCGCGCTTTGGGCCAGGGATCAGGATACAGCAGGAAGGCCCGCGCAATACTGGCCGAGGGCAGCACATCCATCAGGTCGCGGGCATCGCCCGGATGCACGGCTAGGTTGGTCACGGCTGCACGGCGGATCTTGCCCAAGAGCATGGCCACACCGTTGATGTAAGGCTCCGCCCCGATGATGCCGACGTCCGGGTTCTGGGCCGCCTGATGCACCATATGCTCGCCGCCACCAAAGCCCACCTCAAGCCAGACAGGCTTGCCGTCAAAAAGCGCGTCAAGGTCCAGCGGGGTCCGCTCCGGGTTGTCGTCCCAGGACACCGGGCCGGGCGAGAGATCGGCCAGATCCTCGGCCAGATAGGTGCGCTGGCTGTCCTTCAGGGTCTTGCCCTTGATCCGGCCATAAAAATTGCGATGGGGGCGTGTCGTCATGGCCGCGCGTTTAGCGCGGGCGGGCCGTGGGGGCAAGGTTGGAACGGCCCGGATGGATGAAGAGGACATAAGGGGCTCTGCCCCCGGCCTGCGGCCTCCCCCGGAAGTATTTTTGGAACATGAAAATGGGGCGTGGTGCTCAGTCTGGTCCTTTAAGGCAGAGGCCGCCTCAGCCATTGCGCGCATTGTCGAGGTAAATGCGCAGATCGGTCAGCACGGGCTTGATCTCGGTCAGGCGGTGCACGTCGAATTCGGTCATCATCTGCTGAAACTGCGCGCCCAGTTCCGCGATCACCTGGGCCCGCAAGGCGCGGCCGGCATCCGTCAGCCACACCGTCTTGGACCGGCCATCCTCCGGGTTCGGGCGCAGCTCCACCAAACCCTGGGCCTCAAGGCCCTTCAGGGTGTGGGTCATTGACGTCTTGGGGATCTGAAAGGCGCGCGCCATGTCGATGGGCGTCCGCCCATCGCCCACCCGGGTCAGGTGGTTCAAAACGGTGAAATGCGGCGCAATCAGCCCATGGGGCAGTCGCGCCTCCAACAGGGCGCGGCTGAGCTGTTCAAGGATGCCGATCTCGGTGAAGAAATCAAAGAAATCGGCGGGGGTGGTGTCAGGCATTCACGATCTTGCTTTCCAAGGGCCAGCGGGGGCTTTGCCCAATGTCCGGACCATATCCGATCCGGGCAAACATTTGCACAGTTCCGCCCTCCGGGGCCAGCCTGTCGTGCAGATCGGCATAGATCGCGGCCATTTCGGGATATTCCTGCAAACCCTGGCTCAGCGGCTGCATCCCCAGGCCTGCCCGCGCCGTGGCCAGGTTCAGGCGCAGCCAGTCGCGGCCCGCTTCAATCTGATCCGTGCGGGTGTTGCCGGGCGTGACCTGCCACAGGTGGCCCATGGCCGTGTCGACATTGGCATAAACAGCCTTCAGCCCTTCGGTATAGGCCATCGACGTGCGGTCAAGCGCACCTTCGCGGGTAAAGGTGCCCGTCAGGGCCATAGCCTCGAACATCGGGCCGGTAAAGTCGATCCCATCGGGGTTTGCATCCACCTCGCGGCTGCCGATGCGAAACAGGTCAACGCTTTCCTTATAAGTATGCGGCGTTTCAATCTCGATGCGCAGGGCCTCGCGGCTGATCTCTCGATAGGTGGCAATGTCCTGAGCCGCGACAGAGCCTGCAACGCGGGTCCGCTGTGCCACGGCCAGAACCGCATCCAGCGCCCCGGGGTCCACGGGGGCCTCGGTGTCAAAGGGCTCCTTCAGCGACCGGCGGTCCATCACATGCGCAAAGAGCGGGTCAGGCGCAGCCCCCGCTTGGGTGAAGCGGGCGACAGCCACCCGGCGGCTGTCCAGGCCTGTAGGGTCTTCGCCATCGGGAAACAGATCAAGCTCGACACCATAGCCATCGTCGGCCGCCGCCAGCGTCATCAGCTCCAGAAAACAGCCCAGACCAACGGTGATCTGGCGATTAAACGGGTCCGTATGGGGCAAAAGACGGGCGGTATCCACGCGCAAGGTGACCTCGCCCTCGGTGCGCAAATCCACCTGCCAGGGCTGCCGGTTATGCGGGTTGGGCGCCAGGATCGCATAGCTCAGCGCGCGCATCCGCGGCTCGCTATAGCCGCCCGCCGCAGTCCAGGGTTTCAGCGCGCTTTGCGGGGTCCGGGTCACGCCATAGGCGGCCACACCGCCTGCGGCCAGAATGGCGCCGCCGCCCAACAGGGCCAGGGTCTTGCGTCGTGAAAGGGTCATGTGTTGCCTCCGATCATATCGTGCGATTTCGAACTACCAGACAGATATAGAACGACATCGCACCAAACAAGTGCAACATCGCACTTTTCTCTGCGGCGAATTGCACGTTGCGTCAAATCTGCCTTATTGGTAAGCAAATATTACCAATATGAAGGTTTCAGCATGCCCGTGATCACCAATATCGACGACCTCAAGCGCATCTATGCCCGCCGCGTGCCCAAGATGTTCTATGACTACTGCGAATCCGGCAGCTGGACGGAGCAGACCTTCCGCGACAACTCCTCTGATTTTGACGATATCCGCCTGCGCCAACGCGTCGCCGTGGACATGACGGGGCGCAGCACAGCCAGCCAGATGATCGGCCAGGACGTGGCCATGCCCGTGGCGCTCGCCCCTGTGGGCCTCACCGGCATGCAGCACGCCGATGGCGAGATGAAGGCCGCCCGCGCCGCCGAGAAATTCGGCGTGCCCTTCACCCTCTCCACCATGTCGATCAACTCGATCGAGGATGTGGCAGGGTTCACCAAGGCCCCCTTCTGGTTCCAGCTTTACACCATGAAGGACGAGGATTTCGTGAACCGGCTGATCGAACGGGCGCTGGCCGCCAATTGCTCGGCCCTCGTCATCACACTCGACCTGCAAATCCTCGGCCAGCGGCACAAGGATATCAAAAACGGGCTCTCCGCCCCGCCCAAACTCACACCCAAAACCATCGCGAACCTCGCCACCAAATGGGGCTGGGGGATCGAAATGCTCTCGGCCAAGCGGCGCGAATTCGGCAATATCGTGGGCCACGTCCAGGGCGTGTCGGACATGTCCCAACTGGGCGCCTGGACGGCGGAACAGTTCGATCCCTCGCTCGACTGGAACAAGGTCGCCAAGCTCAAGGAACGCTGGGGCGGCAAGGTCATCCTCAAGGGGATCCTGGACGCGGATGATGCCAAAATGGCGCTCAAGGTCGGGGCCGACGCCATCATCGTGTCCAACCACGGCGGTCGCCAGCTCGATGGCGCGCTCAGCTCGATCCGGGCGCTACCGTCCATCATGGAGGCCGTAGGCGACCAGATCGAAGTGCACCTCGACAGCGGCATCCGCTCGGGCCAGGACGTGCTCAAGGCGCTCGCGATGGGGGCCAAAGGGACCTATATCGGGCGCGCCTTCATCTACGGGCTGGGGGCCATGGGCCAACAAGGCGTAACTGAGGCGCTACAGGTCATCCACAAGGAACTCGACACCACCATGGCGCTGTGTGGCGAGACCAATGTGAACGACCTTGGCAAACATAACCTGCTGATCCCAGAGGATTTCGAGGGGCGCTGGCAAAGCTGATGCTGGTCTGTTCGGCCGCGAACCTGGTCTTTCTCGCGGTCCCCAAAACGGGGAGCACGGCCATCGAAGTGGCGCTGATGAAACATGCCGACATCGTCTTTGGCAAAGGGCGCAAGCACATGACGGCCCGGCGCTACCACCAGATCATCGCGCCCTTCCTGAACGACACGCTGGGCGTGCGCCCGCAAACCATGGCCGTGATCCGCGACCCGGTCGAGCGGCTGCGCAGCTGGTACCGGTTCCGGCATCGCAGCGACGCAGAGCACAGCACGCGCCAGCTCAGCTTTGACGCCTTTATCCGCGATGTGATCTCGGATAATCCCCCAACCCACGCCCAGGTCGGCAACCAGCACGACTTTGTCTGCGACAGCGACGGCACGGTGCTGGTCGACCACCTTTTTGCCTACGAACGGCAACCGATCCTGCGCGATTTTCTCAGCAAACGGATCGGGGCCGCGCTGACATTCAAGGTCAAGAATGTCTCGCCCGATGTGCCCACACCGGCCTTGCCCGAAACGCTCAACGCGTTGCGGAGCGCGCGGGCGGAAGAATTCGACCTTTACGACAAAGTGCGCAACGCCACTTACTGAGCAGCCCGCCGCGCCCCCAGCATCCGGGCCCACAGCGGCAGCAACACAGCTGCGACCACAAACAGGATCGCCGCGATCACGTAAAACGACACGCGCAGGCCAAACCCTTCGGCCACATAACCCATGATGACGGGGCCCAGGAAAAACGCGGCATAGCCCAGGGCGGCGGCTTGGGAGATTGCAGCCAACCGGTATTTCGGTGGCACCGCCTGGCCCACCAGGCCGAGGGCCAGAGGGCCGACCACCGATGCGCCCAAACCACCCAGCAAAAAGCCGACAAAGGCCACCGGAATGCTTGGGGCCGCCCCTGCCAATGCCAGGCCAAAGCCGCCAATGCAGGACGCGATGACCATCACGCGCAAAGGCGGCCAGCCCGCGCCAAAGACATGCGCGCCCAAGCGGCCAATCGCCATGCCGATGGCCAGCAGCGCAGGGCCCATCGCGCCCTCTGCCGGGCCACCCGACAAGGTGCGCTCGATATGCAGGGCCGACCAACCCTCCGATGCGGCCTCGCCCAGAAAGGCGGCCAGAACAACCAGACCACCGACCCAGACCAGCAAAAAAGGCATGCCCGCCGCCCCCGCAATCTCGTCCTCGGGCAAGGCACGGCGATCGGGCAGCTTCATCCAGAACATCAACGCACCAATGGCTACGGCCATGCCCGAAAACACGCCCACCGGGCCGATGCCCGCCTCGCGGGCTATACCGACCAACACGGCCGCCACCGCATAGGCCACCGAAAACATCCCGTGGTTCAAATTCATCAGCGACGTGCCGGTCTCGGCCTCCGCCTCGCTCACTTCGGCATTGGCCAACACATCCGCCACGCCCGACCCTCCTGCCGCCAGAAACAGGGCCAGGCCCACCAGAAGGGGGCCCTGCGACAGCCCCGCCAGCAAGAAGCCGACGACCATGGTCACGATGCCCAGCAACAACGCCCAGGCCCCCACCAACCGGTAGACCAAGGGGGCCAGCCACATGGCCATCAACGCGCCGGTCGATCCCATCAGCAACAAGGTGCCCCAAAACCCGTCGCCCACGCCCACCTGCGCCTTGATCACAGGCATCTGCGCCGAAAAACTGGCCCAGCCGATGCCAATCACCACAAAGCCCGCGAGGGCCCGGCGCGAGGCCACAAGATCGTCCCAAATCCGCATGGGCAAGCGGTGGCATGCAGACCGCGCCGCGTCCAGCGCAAACAGAACGATTTTACTCTTTTCAACGCGCCCCATCCGGTCTAAGGACGCGGCTTCACGCGGGGTGACAGCCTTGGAGGCATCCCGCCCTAACTTTGGAGAATTATCATGGCTGGAGAGATTCCTGATCTCGAAGCTCTGGAACGGACGGGGACAGGCAAGGGCGCCGCTCGTCAGGCACGTCGTGCCGGCATGGTTCCAGGGATTGTATTTGGTGGCGACACAGATCCGCTGCCCATCAATCTGCCCTTTAACAAGCTGCTGAAAATGCTGAAGGCCGGCCGGTTCAAATCGACCCTCTTCAACATGAAAGTCGAAGGCCACGACGACGTCCGCGTCATCTGCCGCGACGTGCAGCGTGACGTGGTAAAAGACCTGCCCACACACGTGGACTTCATGCGTCTGCGCCGCACCACCAAGATCAACCTGTTCATCGGCGTCGAAGTCGAAGGCGAGGAAATCTCCCCCGGATTGAAAAAGGGCGGCGTACTGTCGCTGGTTCGTCCCGAGGTGGAACTGGTCGTGACAGCGGGCGATATCCCCGAAAGCATCTCGATCGACGTCTCTGAGGCCGAAGTCGGCGACAGCATCACCATTTCGTCGGTGACCCTGCCCGCCGGTGCCAAGCCCACGATCGACCGTGACTTTGTGATCGCCACGATCTCGGCCCCATCGGGTCTGCGCTCGTCCGAGAACGAAGAAGGTGAAGACGACGCCGAAGAGGCAACAACCGAAGAGGGCGGCGAAGAGTAATCTTTGCCCCTTTCGGGATCAGATCAGGCCGTCCTTTCGGGGGCGGCCTTTTTCGTGTCATCCGGGCTATTGGGGTACAAAGGTTAACGTTTCCCGAACGTCCGGCCGCAAAGGTTAAGACCTGACAGAGTGTTAACGGCCGCAGTTCGGCCAAAACGTACAGTCTGGCCGCTAAACTGCTCACTTCGCTGGAAACCTTTGTTCTAAGCGCCGTTTTAGCCCCCCGAAAACGCATATTTCATTCGCCAAACTGTACGTTTCCACCTTGCAGACCGCGCAAACCCCCAACGGACGCTGCGTTAACGCCGCGCCACTGGACCCGGCCCAGCGGCCCCCTTATGCTGCGCCGCAACACGTGCGGAGGATCTTATGAAACTGATCGTTGGCCTGGGCAATCCCGGCCCCAAATACGCGCGCAATCGCCACAATATCGGCTTTATGGCGCTGGACCAGATCGCGTCCGATCACGGTTTTCCCGCCTGGAAATCCAAGCATCAGGGCGCAGTCAGCGAGGGGCGCTTTGGTTCTGATCGCGCGGTCCTTCTCAAGCCCGAAACCTTCATGAACAAATCCGGCGACAGCGTCGGTGCCGCCATGCGGTTCTACAAGCTCGACGCGCAGGATGTCATTGTTTTACATGACGAAATCGACCTCGCCCCCGGCAAGGTTCGGTGGAAAGTCGGGGGCGGTCACGCCGGTCACAATGGCCTGCGATCCATCCACGCCCATATCGGTCCCGACTACGCTCGCGTCCGTCTGGGCGTCGGTCATCCCGGCCACAAGGACGCCGTGCCCGGCTTTGTCCTGCGCGACTTTCCCAAGGCGGACGAGGGCTGGCTCGACGATGTGCTGCGCGGGTGCTCCGACGGTGCACCCCATCTGGCGCGGGGCGACGGCTCGAAATTCATGAACGCGGTCGCCTTGCGCGTGGCCCCGCCCCGCTCCGGCACAGGCGAGAAATCTGTCGCGAAATCAAAGCCTTCAACCCCAAAACCTGAACCAGAACCCGACACGCGCAGCCCCTTTCAAAAGCTCAAAGACCGCTTTTCATGAGGCTCGTTCGGGCCTTTCAGGCACAGGCCAAAACCTGCACCGGCATGGGCTCTCCCTTCATGGGCAGGCTCTTGACGATCCTCGCGGATCACTGGGACGCGAGCAGCGCCTTGGGTCAGAAAATGACAACATATCAAGGGGATATCGGCCCAGCCGGGCATTCCCTCCCCCTGCGGATTGCGGGCGGTCTGCATGCCCTTGTCCTGCAAAACGCAGCGCCCGAGCTGACCGCCGTCTATCCGCCCAACATGGCCGATGATGCGGCACTTCGAAATGCAGCCCTCAACGCTTTGAAAACAAACGAGGATTTCCTTCTCGACTGGACCCAAAGCCCGCCGCAAACCAACGAGGTGCGCCGAAGTGCAGCCCTGATCGCCATGGCCCAGGTCGCAGCCAGCCATTTCGACAGGCCCATCGTCCTCTCCGAACTGGGTGCCAGCGGCGGTCTGAACCTCATGTGGGATCGCTTCGCACTCGCCACCGGCACCACTACGTTCGGGCCGCCCGATGCCGTCCTGACCCTGTCGCCCAACTGGCAAGGGGCACAGCCTCCACAGGCTTCTCCACAGGTTGTGGATAGGTCAGGTGTGGACCTTAACCCATTGAATCCAAAGGACGGCGATGAGCTCCTTAGGCTCATGGCCTACCTATGGGCGGATCAACCGCACCGCGCCGAGCTTACACGCGCCGCAGCCAGTGTCGTGGACACAAAAGTTGCGCGCGGCGACGCCATCGACTGGTTGGAAACGCGCCTGAACGCAGCCCCGACAGGTCACATGCACATGATCCAGCATACCGTGGCCTGGCAGTATTTCTCCCAAGACGCCCAGACCCACGGCACCGCGCTGATCGAGGCGGCAGGCGCGCGGGCCACCCCGGACACGCCGCTGGCCTGGATGCAGATGGAGACAGACGGCCAAGGCGTCGGCGCGGCGCTGACACTCAGGCTTTGGCCCGGCGATCTGACACTCGATCTGGGGCGTGCGGACTTTCATGGGCGGTGGCTAAACTGGGCCGAACGGCCTGTTCATAACTTTTAAGCACAGATGGGATAAAGCATGAGCAATGTTCTGAAATGGCTGATCCGGGCGCTTTTGGCGTTGATAATTGCTGCTGCAGTTGTCGGGTTTTGGAAACGGGAAGAGATTGGCCGCCTGCTCGCGGTGAACTCGCTTTTCGATGCAGACCGGATTGTGAACAACTTTTCTAACATGGATGCCGCGTTCTTACACGTGGACCTCGCGCGCGGCGACAGCCCTGTCAGCCCCTTGCCCCAAGGCGCGCCGCTCACCATGCCCGAAGGCTATGACGCCTGGGTTCGCGACCGCAGCGTGACCTCCATGCTCGTCCTGCAAGACGGCGAAATCGTGCACGAGGCCTATTACCAGGGCACCGGGCCAGACGATCTGAGGATCAGTTGGTCCATGGCCAAAAGCTATCTCTCTGCGCTCTTTGGCATTCTGGTCGAAGAAGGGCACATCGCCTCGCTGGACGATCCGGTCACGAAATACGCACCAATGCTGGCCGGGGGCGCTTATGAAAATGCAAGCGTTCTCAACGTCCTGCAGATGGCCAGTGGCGTCACCTTTGACGAGGACTATCTCGATTATAACAGCGATATCAACCGGATGGGCCGCGTTCTTGCCTTGGGCGGCAAGATGGATGACTTTGCCGCCGCCCTTACCGAAAACTTTGCCACTCCCGGGGAACAATGGAAATACACCTCCATCGACACCCATGTCGTGGGCATGGTCGCGCGCGGCGCGACGGGCCGGGGCATTGCCGATTTGATGCAGGAAAAACTGATCGCGCCATTGGCTTTGGAACGGGCACCTTACTACATCACCGATGGCGTCGGCGTTGCCTTTGTCCTGGGCGGGTTGAACGTGACCACGCGGGATTATGCACGCTTTTCCCAGATGATCTTGCAGGACGGCATGTGGCAGGGCACGCAAGTGGTGCCCGCCGATTGGGTCGCGGCCTCCACCATCCCAAGCGCGCCGACGCAGCCCGGCAAGATCGGTTATGGCTATCAGTGGTGGATGCCAGTGGGCTCAGGCCCCGGCCAGTTCATGGGGCGTGGAATCTATGGCCAATACCTCTATATCGACAAGCAGGCGGGCGTTGTAATCGTCACTACGGGCGCAGACCGGCAATTTCGCGATCCGGGCGTAAACGACACAAATGTGGACATGTTCCGCCAGATCGTGGCGGCAACGAAAGGGTAAGGGCATGGAGCCTGACGACAGCATAAACGTGCTTGGCACAGCGCTTGCAGTATGCGGCATGAACCCGGTAACCGGCTTTTTCCGCGATGGCCATTGCAACACCTGCGCCGCCGATCAAGGCAGCCACACGGTCTGCGCAGTCATGACAGCAGAGTTCCTCGCCTTCTCGAAATATGTGGGCAACGATCTGAGCACGCCACGCCCCGAATACGGCTTTGCGGGGCTAAAGCCCGGCGACGCCTGGTGCCTGTGTGCCTCGCGGTTCTTGCAGGCCCATGACGAAGGGTGCGCGCCGCGCGTAAGCCTCGAGGCGACGCACAAACGCGCCCTCGAAATCGTCTCGCTTGAAGTGCTGCGCGAGAACGCCGCCTGATTATTCGACGTTGCGCCCTTCGGGACCCGACATGTCGAAATCCAGGGCGCGTGCCACGGTAAAGATATCCTTGTCCCCTCGCCCACACATGTTCATGCAGATGATGTGATCGGCTGGCAGGTCCGGCGCGATTTTCATCACGTGGGCCAGCGCGTGGCTGGGCTCAAGCGCGGGAATGATCCCTTCGAGCGTGCAGCAGAGTTGGAACGCCTCAAGCGCCTCGACATCTGTGATCGACACATATTGCGCGCGGCCAATGTCGTGCAGCCAGGCGTGTTCTGGCCCAATGCCGGGATAGTCGAGACCGGCGGAGATTGAGAAACCTTCCAGAATTTGCCCATCATCGTCTTGCAGCAAATAAGTGCGGTTGCCATGCAGAACGCCAGGGCGACCACCGGTCAACGAGGCGCAATGCTCCATCTTAGCGTTCACGCCCTTGCCGCCTGCCTCGACGCCGATGATGCCCACCTCCGGGTCGTCCAGGAAGGGATAAAAAAGGCCCATGGCGTTCGATCCACCGCCGATTGCTGCGATCACGGTGTCGGGAAAACGGCCCTCGGCCTCGACCATCTGTTCGCGCACTTCCTTGCCGATGATGGCCTGAAAATCGCGGACCATGGCGGGGTACGGATGCGGGCCCGCAACGGTGCCGATGCAATAAAAGGTGTCGCGCACATTGGTCACCCAGTCGCGCAGCGCGTCATTCATCGCGTCTTTGAGCGTCCCACGACCCGAGGTCACAGGGATCACTTCGGCGCCCAAAAGCTTCATTCGGAACACGTTTGGGGCCTGGCGCTCCACATCGTGGGCGCCCATGTAAACCACGCATTTCAAACCAAACTTTGCGCAAACGGTGGCGGTGGCCACGCCGTGCTGGCCCGCACCGGTTTCCGCGATGATCCGGGTCTTGCCCATGCGGCGGGCCAGGATGATCTGGCCCAGCACGTTGTTGATCTTGTGCGCCCCGGTGTGGTTCAACTCGTCGCGCTTCATGTATATCTTGGCGCCGCCCAGATGCTCGGTCAGGCGCTCGGCGTGGTAAAGGGGGCTGGGGCGGCCCACATAATGCTTCCACAGAAAGTCCATCTCGGCCCAGAAACTGTCATCGGTCTTGGCCTTTTCGTACTCCTCCTCAAGGCTGAGGATCAGCGGCATCAACGTCTCGGAGACAAAGCGCCCGCCAAAGTCGCCAAAGCGGCCCTGCTCGTTCGGGCCGGTCATGAAGGAATTGAAAAGGTCATTTGCCATGTGGATTGCTCCTGAATGTCAGGGGTGTTGCCTAGCCTGCAAGCGGCGCCGGGGCAAGCGGTCAAAGGTCGCGGCAGAGCAGACGTGTCAGGATACCGATGCAGCTGGTTGCCGGGCCATTGCCCAATTGGGCAGACACCTGAGAGAACAGGACGTTGTCGGTGTACTCGACGCTGATCAGGTTACGGATCAGGCTGGCGCATTGCCGACGGCCCAGCTTGCAGGTGGCGACCAACATGCTCTCAACCGGGTCGGCAATCTCGTCGGCATTTGCCGCGTCAATCTGTTCCAGAACCTGCGCCTCGATCTGGGCCTCGACATCGGCCTCTGTCGGATTTGTGGCAAAGAGGATCGCGGCAAGGATGGCCGCAAAGCCTGCTGTGACAAGTATTTTCATTGCGCCGTGCCTTTTGCGTTTTCGATAAAGGAGGTGATCAGGCCCGTGTCCTTGACCCCGGGCGCGCTTTCCACGCCGGAACTGACATCGACCTGCTGCGCACCAGTGAGGCGCAATGCTTCGGCCACGTTGTCGGGGCGCAGGCCGCCTGCAAGCATCCACGGCACGGTAAATCGCCGCCCCGCCATCAACCGCCAATCAAAGGCCAGGCCATTACCACCGGGCAAATCCGCCCCCTTGGGCGGCTTGGCGTCGATCAGCAGTTGATCAGCCACGCGCGCATAGGCGTCGATGGCATCGAGGTCGCCAGCATCCGCCACGCCGACTGCCTTCATCACCGGCAGGCCGTACCGTGCCTTGATCGCTGCCACCCGCTGGGGTGTTTCGGAACCATGAAGCTGGAGCATATCAAGCGGAACGTTGGCCGCCAGATCATCCAGGAACGCATCATCCGCATTTACGACCAAAGCCACCTTTGCCAGCCCCGGCGGCACATCCACGGCCAGATCCCGGGCGGCATCTATGGCAATGTTGCGCGGTGATTTGGCAAAGAAAACAAAGCCCAAATATGCAGCCCCCGCAGCCGCTGCGGCGGCCACGTCTTTGGGCTGGCTGATGCCGCATATCTTGACCGAAACGGGGGGCATGAGGGTGACTTAGCTTGCTTCGTCCAGCAGGGCGAGGACTTCGTCCTTGCCTTCGTGCTTTTCACCCTTGAGGCGTTTCACTTCCCGCTCAAGGCGACGGACTTCGCGGGCATTGCGTGCATTTTCGGCGCGGATCGCATGTTCACGCATCCACTCCCAGACAAAGCCGACCAGCAGGCCGGTCAGGATGCCACCAAAGATGATGATGAACAAAGGCAGTTGGATTTCCGGCGCCACGGCAAAGAGACCAGCAATCTCGTTCGGCAACAGCTGCACCGTCACGAATCCACGGTTCGCCAAGGCGACCGCGATCAGGGCCAATGCAAAGATGGCAATGCAGGCATAGCGGATGTAGCGCATTTAGGCTTTCCCGTTCAAACGATCCCGAAGCAGCTTGCCTGTCTTGAAGAATGGCACGTGCTTTTCCTCGACCTCGACTGTCTCACCGGTGCGGGGGTTACGTCCAGTGCGGGCGTCTCGCTTTTTCACCGAGAACGCCCCAAAGCCGCGCAGCTCGACCCGGTCGCCCCGCGACATGGCATCGGTCACCTCGTCAAAGATGGTGTTCACGATCCGCTCGACATCCCGTTGATAAAGATGCGGATTATCGTCAGCGATCTTCTGGATCAGCTCGGACCGGATCATGGCGTACTCCCCCCGCGTTTTGCGAATTCTTTTGATTTTCCGACCCTGACTATAGGAACAATAGTGCCACTCGTGAATAGGAAGCCTTTGGCTCAAGCGGGTTTTTTCCACCATGACGGGCAACTGAATTGGTTTCTGGGCGGAATAATGTGCGTGGTGCAGGCGCGCCACCGCTTGGTCATGCGGCCCGGGCCGAATTCACGGGGAATTGATTCGGCCAATTCAGTCGATTGCCGCCGGGGTAATTGCATAAAAAAAAGGGGCCCACATGGGGCCCCTTTCGCATCGTTCTAACCAGTGAGGTTGACGATTATTCGTCGCCCTTGAGGGCCGCGCCGAGGATGTCGCCCAGCGACGCGCCGCTGTCGGACGAGCCGTACTGTTCCACGGCTTCCTTCTCTTCGGCAATTTCGCGCGCCTTGATCGACACACCCAAACGGCGGGTTTTGTTGTCGATGTTGGTGATGCGCACGTCGACCTTGTCACCGACCGAGAAACGCTCGGGGCGCTGTTCGGCACGATCACGGGAAAGGTCAGAGCGGCGGATGAAGGATTTCATGCCTTCATATTCCACTTCTACACCGCCGTCTTCGATCGCCGTCACTTCGACCGTCACGATCGAGCCACGCTTCACGCCGCCAACGGCTTCCGCAAACTTGTCGCCTCCCACGCCCTTGATCGACAGCGAAATGCGCTCTTTCTCGACGTCCACTTCGGAGACGATGGCCTGAACCATGTCGCCTTTGCGGTAGTCCTGGATCGCTTCTTCGCCGCGCTGATCCCAGCTCAGGTCGGAGAGGTGCACCATGCCGTCGATGTCGCCGTCGAGGCCAACAAACAGACCGAACTCGGTGATGTTTTTGACTTCGCCTTCGACTTCCGTGCCCTCGGGGTGCGTTTCTGCAAACACTTCCCATGGGTTGCGCATGGTCTGTTTCAGGCCCAGAGACACGCGGCGCTTGGCACCGTCGATTTCCAGAACCATGACTTCGACTTCCTGAGAGGTCGACACGATCTTGCCGGGGTGCACGTTTTTCTTGGTCCAGGACATCTCGGAGACGTGGACCAGACCTTCGACACCGGGCTCAAGCTCAACAAAGGCACCGTAATCGGTGATGTTGGTCACGCGGCCAGTATGGCTGGATTCCAGCGGGTATTTGGCGGCGACCAGATCCCATGGATCTTCTTGCAGCTGCTTCATGCCCAAGGAGATGCGATGCGTGTCCTTGTTGATCTTGATGACCTGCACCTTAATCGTTTCGCCAATCGTCAGGATTTCCGACGGGTGGTTCACACGACGCCATGCCATGTCGGTCACGTGCAGCAGGCCGTCTACGCCGCCCAGGTCAACAAACGCACCGTATTCGGTGATGTTCTTGACCACGCCATCGACAGTCTGACCCTCGGTCAGGTTGCCGATAACTTCGGCGCGCTGTTCGGCACGCGATTCTTCCAGGATGGCGCGGCGCGACACAACGATGTTGCCCCGGCGACGGTCCATTTTCAGGATCTGGAACGGCTGCTTGAGACCCATCAGAGGGCCCGCGTCACGCACGGGGCGCACGTCAACCTGGGAGCCGGGCAGGAACGCCACGGCGCCGCCCAGATCAACGGTAAAGCCACCTTTGACACGGCCAAAGATCGCGCCTTCGACGCGCGCTTCGCCAGCGTAAGCTGTTTCCAGACGATCCCAGGCCTCTTCGCGGCGGGCCATCTCGCGCGAGATTACGGCTTCGCCTTTGGCGTTTTCGGCCGAGCGCAGGTACACTTCAACTTCGTCACCGACGTTGATTTCTGGCGCTTCACCGGGATTTGCGAATTCTTTAAGCTCGACGCGGCCTTCCATCTTGTAGCCGACGTCGATGATGGCTTGGCCCGCTTCGATTGCGATGACTTTGCCTTTGACAACTGTCCCCTCTTCGGGCGTGTCCATTTCGAAGCTTTCTTGCAGGAGGGCTTCGAATTCCTCCATCATTTTATCAGCCATGTGGCGTCGGTTTCCTAACATCTTGTGTTTTTCGGGCCGTGCGGTTGTCTCCGCCGGTCTTGGGGTTCCATTGGTCAGGCATATCGCAAAACAAAGAGGGCCGGAGTTTCCGACCCTGCTCATCTCGATGTCTTGCGGTGTTTACACCTTAGCGACAGGCGCGCGTATAGCGGGGGTTGGGACGAAGGGCAAGGGTTTGGGATGTCGTCCCTAATTTCGGGCGCCTTTCCCCGTTTTTTACCGTCTGTCCCCGCGGGGACAACCCGTTCGGTGGGTTAGTGGTATTTCAATGATCTCGGGGATGCGCCGTGGATCAAGGAGATAGCGCACCGTGCGGTCCGTTAGCGCATGTTAACCACATATCTGGCACCCTGCTGCCCGAAGACGGGCGGTGGGATCCATTGGGCTGGACACTGGCAATCTATATATGACACGCTGGGAGATGGCCAAAGTCCGCTTTGAGCCCAATGTGTCAGCTGCCGACAGCTTCAATGCTATGGGCAGAAATGGGTTCGAGCAACACGACTGGCTTGACCCAAGATTAGGTTTTTGACACGTCAATGGGAGCGCAGCTGGATCAAGAATTGCAGAGACCAACCAACATGAAACAGTCTAACGCCCTATATTTTGCTACAGGCGGGATGTTGGTGCTAACGGTCGCAGTAGGGCTGTTCTTTCTGTTCCAAACAATGTCGCCTACTGCAGACATTACCAGCGCTCCAAGAAATACCGTGTATACTCTAAACGTACAGGGTTTTGAACCCAGACAGACTGCAACGTATAGGCTTGACGGAGTGCCTGTGGTGGTTTGGCGAAGGAGTTTTGAACAAAAAGTTCAGGCTCTTGAGCTGCTGGGCGTCGAAATACGCGGAAACACCGAGCTTCTTGAGGAAGTTCGAAGGACCGACGAGATAGAAATCGAACCTGATCTCGTTTTGCATTTGGAATGGTTCGTTGTGAGTCCAATCAACACTGGCGGATATGGATGCGTTGTACTCGCGGGTGCCGGAGACTTGGGCGGCTTTTTCGACCCGTGCCAGGGCGTTCATTTTGATCTTTGGGGACGGGTCAAGTCCGGCCCCACTGAAGCGGACCTTCAAGTTCTGCCGTGGAACATTTCCGAGGATGCAAGCGTAATCACGGTGGATGTAGGCAATGCACCAAGACCGGAATAGAAGAACTGCAAATCGTAAGGGAAAGGTCCGCTTGGTCCGCATAGCAGCCCTTCAGATTTCTTCGCCCCGTTCCTGCAACTCCTCAAACAGCTCCTGATAAATCCCGTTGCTGTCGCCACCGCCAAACACCGTGGCCCCGCCCGAATAGGTTTGGCCATAGGTGCGGGCCACGTTCACGGTCTGGATCAGGGCAGAGATCAACTGGTCCTTTTCCAACGGGCCGAGCGGATGGATGAAAACACCCCAGAGACGTCCACGGGCGACCGCGTAACGCGCATCAAGGGCCGTGTCGAAATTGGCCTGCATCAGGCGCATCAGCTCTTCCGTGGTCAGCCCCTGGGCGGAGCGGATCGGGACCATGGCGCGCATGCGGTCGGCCACAGGGTCTGCGACCACGATCACGGGGATGTCGTCGATGGTCAGCTCGATCATGTTGCCCGATGGCGTGGCCTCGGGGTCAATCGCCCGGATGATCTGGGCCAGGCGCAGCATTGTCATGCTCGGCTCGGCGGTTGGTTCGGGGTTGGGGGTGTCCTGGGCCACGGCGAAGGTGGCCAAGACCATGAGGGCGAGGGCAGGAAGGATACGGGGCATGGGGGTCACCTTTCATCTGACGTGATGAAAGGCTAAGCCCTGCCGCATTCAAATGCCACGCACCCTTTGGTGAACGGCTGTAACGCATCCCCGTAAGGCGCACTTATGTGTGCGCCTCAGACGGCGGCCTTGAGCGCGTCGGCCAGATCGGTGCGTTCCCAGCTGAACCCGCCATCCGCGTCCGGTGCCCGGCCAAAGTGGCCGTAGGCCGCAGTGCGCTGATAGATGGGACGGTTCAGCGACAGATGCTCGCGGATGCCGCGTGGTGTCAGGTCCATCACCGATGCCACGGCGGCTTCGATGTCTGCATCCGCCACTTGGCCGGTGCCGAATGTGTCGCAATAGATCGACAGGGGCTTGGACACGCCAATGGCATAGCTGAGCTGGATGGTGCATTTCTCTGCCATCCCTGCCGCCACAACGTTCTTGGCCAGATAGCGCGCGGCATAGGCCGCCGATCGGTCCACCTTGGTCGGGTCTTTGCCCGAGAACGCGCCGCCGCCATGGGGGGCCGCACCGCCATAGGTGTCGACGATGATCTTGCGCCCTGTCAGGCCTGCATCCCCGTCCGGGCCACCGATGACGAATTTACCCGTGGGGTTCACGTGCCATTCGGTCTCGTCCGTGATCCAGCCTTCGGGCAGGACTTCGTGGATATAGGGCGCCACCAGGGCGCGAATGTCGGCGCTGGTCAGGGCCTCGTCCAGGTGTTGGGTGGACAGCACGATGGAGCTGACGCCCACCGGCACGCCGTCGCGGTAGACCACCGAGAGTTGCGACTTGGCGTCGGGGCCAAGGGCCGGTTCGGTCCCGTTCTTGCGGACCTCGGCCAGACGGCGCAGCATGGCATGGGCATAGTGGATGGGAGCGGGCATGAGCGCGTCGGTCTCGTTGGTGGCATAGCCGAACATGATGCCCTGGTCGCCTGCCCCCTCGTCCTTGTCATCCGCCGCATCCACGCCTTGGGCGATATGGGCGGATTGCTCGTGCAGCAGGTTGGTGATTTCGCAGGTTTCCCAGTGAAACTTGTCCTGCTCGTAACCGATGTCCTTGATGCAGGCGCGAGCGATGTCCTCGATCTGCTCCATATAGTCGTGCAGCTTGTCCTGGTCGCTCAGGCCCACTTCGCCGCCGATCACAACACGGTCTGTGGTGGCAAAGGTTTCACAGGCCACACGTGCCTCTGGCTCTTCTGCGATAAAGGCGTCAAGGACGGCGTCCGAGATACGGTCACAGACTTTATCCGGGTGGCCCTCGGAAACGGATTCCGAGGTGAAAGTGTAATTCTGACGGGACATGTGCGCTCCAATGAAATGTTCGCCCGTCGCGTCAGGAAGCCGTTGCAACAGGATCGGGATGCTTTACGCGTGTGGTTCGCCCGCGTCAATGCCACCACTTTGCCGCAGCCGGGCGCGTGTCAGAACTGCGGCCACCAGCCCTAAAAAAAGCAGGACGGCCCAAGGTGCGTCGCCGGTGCGGCTATAGATTGTCGGTGGCGCGGGTGCGGGCAGTACCGCGTCCAGATATCCCGCCATGTTGAGCCCCAGCGCCGCGGTGACCCGACCGTTGGGGTCGATCACGGCAGAAATGCCCGTATTGGCCGCGCGGATCATGGGCAGGCCCTGTTCGATGGCGCGCATACGGGCTTGCGCCAGGTGCTGTTGCGGGCCGGATCGCGCCCCAAACCAGGCATCATTGGTCAATTGCATCAAGAAGGTCGGCCGCTCCGGCGCACCGCCCACATCATGGGCAAAGACCGCCTCGTAGCAGATCAGAGGCAAGGCCCGACCCAGCGCGCCAAAGTCGAGCAAGCGGGCCCCGGGCCCGGCGGCATATCCCCCTTCGGCGCGCGCGGCCAGGCCGCCCACTTCGATATGCCTGAAAAACCATTCGAACGGCATGTATTCGCCAAAGGGGACGAGGTGATGCTTGTCATAGGTCTGGGTGACCTGCCCCGCTGCGTCCAGGACCACAAGGCTGTTGAAATAGTCGCTGAACTGCCTGCGTTGGATGCCCAGCACCACAGGCGCGCCGCGCGCGGCCTCGGTTATGGCGTCAAAGACGACCTGGGCGTTTTCCACCAGATAGGGCAGCGCGGTTTCCGGCCAGACCACCAGATCGGGGACCGGACCGGCCGCCGTAAAATCAATCTGCCGGTTTACAAAAACGGGGACGCGCGAGGGATCCCATTTTTCATCCTGCGGCGCGTTGGGTTGCACCAGCCGCACTGTGTGGGCCGTTAGCTCGGCCTTCGGAGCCATCACCGGAAGCACGAAGAGGCTGACGCACGCAGCCGCAACCGCGATCCTGAGGGCCTTCCAAGTCCGCGACGCAATCACAGCGGCCAGCGCCGCCATGGCCAGCATGACGCCGTGCGGCCCACCCCAGGCAAGCCCCTGCCCCGCCAGACCATCCACCAGAGCCTGTGGGGGGGCCGCCCAAGGGAAGCCGGTAAAGACATAGGCCCGGAGCATTTCCACCCCGGCCCAGGCAAAGACCAGCACCCATGCCTGCCCGCCCGCCCAACGGGCAAAGGCCAGCGCAAAGGCCCAGAATGACCCCAAGAGCAGAGCCAGCAAGACCAGCGCAAAAGGGGCCATCCACCCGGTGACCGCCGCATCCACCTGAAACGGTTCGGTGATCCAGGACAGGGTTGGCGCGAAATAACCAAACCCCAAGGCCCAGCCCCTGATCAGGGCGCCGCGAACGTTCTGAGCGCCGCGCAAAAGCGCAAAGCCTGCCAAAAGCGGAACGAGGATAAGTACGCCAACGGAAAGCGGCGCGTGGGCCATTGACCCCACCGCTCCTGCGGTGATCGCCAGGAGCAGATGCGCCCAGGTTGGCCACCCTGCCATGCGGGTGGCGGGGTTGATCATTCGGCGGCGTCCCGTCCCTGCAAACGCACCCGCAACCGTTTGATCCGCCGTGGGTCTGCGTCGATCACTTCGAATTCGGGGCCGTCGGGATGCGGCACAACCTCGCCCCGCGCAGGCACGCGGCCCGCCAGCATAAAGACAAGGCCGCCCAGCGTGTCGATCTCTTCTTCGTCCACGTCATCATGGGTGGTCAGCGAGATGCCGATCTCTGACTCGAACTCGTCGAGCGGGGTTTTGGCAAGCGCCAGATAACAACCTGTCTTTTCCCGGGTGAAATGCGCACCTTCGTCGACGTCATGTTCATCCTCGATCTCGCCCACGACCTGTTCGATCAGGTCTTCGATGGTCACCAATCCGTCCACCCCACCATATTCGTCGATCACCAGCGCCATGTGCCGCCGCTCGGTCTGCATCTTGGTCAGCAAGACGCCGATGGTCATGGACGGAGGCACAAAGAGAAGCGGGCGCACTTCGGACTTGAGGTCGAAATCCTTGCCGCCGCCGTTAAAGCCGTGGCGCAGGGCGATGTCCTTGAGGTGGGCAAAGCCAAGCGGTGTGTCGATGGTGCCTTCAAACACCGGTAGCCGCGTGTGACCGCTTTCGCGGAAATTGGCGACCAGTTCGTCCAGCGTCGAGGTATCGGGAACGGCGTTGATGTCCGCCATGGGCACCGCGACATCCTCGACGCGCATCCGGCGCAGATTGATCATGCCGTGGCTTTGGGGGCGCGGCGCGCCTTCCACGGGCGCTTCGGCTTCGGTGTCAGATGGGCTGAGCGCGCCAATCACGCGCGCAAAGAATCCACTGTTTTGTGACGTGTCACTCGTGTCATTGTCTGACTGCGCGCGGGGCGCTGCGCCAGACGATCCGTCGTTTTCGCCCATTGGCTCCTGTCCAGTTGTGAGGCGCAAATGCGCCCCCGACCATATCCGTGACCCTAATATGGGTCAGGCAACCCCATGCTGCCAAGTATCTTGACCTCTAACGCTTCCATCCGCGTGGCATCAAGGTCACGAATGTGATCATAGCCCAGCAAATGCAGCGTCGCGTGCACGATCAGGTGCGTCACATGGTCCGCAAGCGGTTTGGCCTGCTCTGTCGCCTCGCGGGCGCACGTATCATAGGCAATGGCGATGTCGCCAAGGCTGTAGGTGCCGGAGGGGTCGGGATGCGGTTTTTCCGGTGCAGCCCCGTCCGTTTCGGAGGCCAGGTCATCTTCGGGCCAACTGAGCACATTGGTGGCTGTGGGCTTGTCCCGGAAATCCGCGTTGAGCTTGGCGATACGCGCGTCGTCGCAGCCCAGGATAGACAGTTCGGCGCGCGCCACCTTTTGATCCGCCAGCACGGCCCGCACGGCGGGTGTCGCCAATCCAATCAGGTTGGCCGTGGCCCAACGCGGGTCTTCGATCAGGATGTCGATGTCGTGTGGCAAGTGTCAGAACCGGGGGCCAGCCCCCGGACCCCCGGAGTATTTTCGAAGAAAAGAAGATCAGGACGGTGTCGTGTCGGCCTCGTACGCCTCGATGATCGCGGCCACAAGTGGATGCCGCACCACGTCTTTGGAGGTGAAATAGTTAAACCCGATCTTGGGCACAGATTTCAGCAACCGTTCCGCATCCGACAGCCCCGAGGGCACGCCGCGTGGCAGATCAATCTGGGTGCGGTCGCCGGTGATCACCATGCGCGAGCCTTCGCCGAGCCGGGTCAGAAACATCTTCATCTGCATGGTGGTGGCGTTTTGCGCCTCGTCCAGCACCACGAAGGCGCGGCTGAGTGTGCGACCCCGCATGAAGGCGAGCGGCGCGATTTCGATGGTTTTCTCTTCTTTCAGCTTGGCCAGTTGCTTGCCGGGCAGAAAGTCATTGAGCGCGTCATAAAGCGGCTGCATGTAGGGGTCGACTTTTTCCTCCTGGGTGCCGGGGAGGAAGCCCAGACGCTCGCCCGCTTCGACCGCAGGGCGGCACAGAATGATCCGGTCGACCTGACCCGAGATGAACATGGACACGCCCACAGCGACAGCCAGATAGGTTTTGCCGGTGCCTGCGGGGCCGATCCCGAATGCCATTTCATTGTCGAAGAGCGATTGAACATAGGCCTTTTGCGCGTCTGTGCGCGGCTCGACCAGTTTCTTGCGGGTCTTGATTTCGATCCTGTTGCCGACCGGCATTTCCAGCTGATCGCCCTGGCGCGCGCCGGTATCCGCCTCTGAGGCACCCATGCGCAGTTCGCGGTCGACATCGGCGGGCTCGACCTCTTTGCCCGTTTCAAGGCGCAGATAGAGGGCGTTCAGCACTTCGCTTGCGCGCTTTTGCGCAGCCTCTTCGCCCATGATCGCCAGCACGTTGCCACGTCGGATGATCTGGACCTCTAGGGCCGTTTCGACAGCCGTCAGATGCGCGTCATAGGGGCCGCACAAGTCGATCAGCAGTCGGTTGTCTGGAAATTCAAGAACCACTTCGGTCGGCGGTTGATCTAGGGTCAATATCTGCTCCTGTTGCGATATTCCTGAACCGTGGCAAGTTCGCGGGGCAGGTGCAACTGCCCCGCCGCTGATTTCGTACAATTCAAACAAAAAAGGCCGGAGCGTGCTAAACGCTCCGGCCTTGGAATGGGCTGACGACGGGCGATCAGTTCGGATCCCGCACCGTGGAGCCGCCTTTGAAGTCACCAACGGTCTGCGTGGGCTCGGCCACACCGGAGCATACCGGTTTGCCGTATTTGTCGAGCCGTGCCGACAGATACCCTTCGACGCCATCGTCGATGATCCAGTGATCGCAGCCGTTGGGGTCCACCCAGATCCCGGCCTGAAGCTGGCTGAGGTCCTTGCGGTCAAAGCCCCGGTCGATGGTCTTGTTGGGCGGATAGCCGTCGCCGCATGCAGCCAGGCCAAGGCCGCCGATCAGCAGCACAGGGACGAATTTTAACTTGGTCATGATAGGCGTCCCTTACTGAATACAGATGATTTCGACACGGCGGTTCTTGGCCATGCCAGCCGCAGTGTTGTTGGCCGCTGCAGGCAGCCGTTCGCCATACCCGCGCACATCCGCGATGCGTGCACCCGATTGGGCCGCGATGGCCGCCACGGCGTTGGCCCGGTTGAGCGACAGGCGCAGGTTATAGGCATCGCTGGCGCGGCTGTCGGTGTGGCCGGTGATAATATAGCTGGTGGCACTCGCGCTCTGGAAGAACTCGGCCAGGCGTTGTTTGCCGGCCTTGTGGATACGGTGGCTGTCGGTGGCAAAGAACTGGTCGGAGTTCATCACACCGCACAGGTTGCCCCGGCGGCAGACCGGGATGCCTTTGCGGTTCGTGTGGGGTGTCATGTACCCTTCGGCTCCGTCGTCCATCACCCAGTGTTCGCACCCGTCCGGGTCCACCCAGATCGTCGGGATATATTGCCCGCCGTCCCGGCCCTGTTGCGATCGCGTCTGGCCGAAGGCCTGCGCGTCCACGCTGACGGTCATCAATGACGTCAATGCCACAGCGGAGGCAGCCGCCACGACCATAAACTTGTTCACTGTTCGGGAATACAAATTCGCCACAGCCCTGTCCCTTTTGTTGTTGGTCCCCCGCAAAAGCCGCCAACATGTCTGAAAGAGACCGACCCTTGCCGTTATTGAGGCGAGGTTAAGGAAGTTTTAACGTTCTGTGAAGGGATTTTCACCATATATTGTGTCTAAATTCGGGGCAGTTACCAAAGAACACGGGTCTGAATGCCCGCCAGAGTGGTTTAGTCCCGCGGATCAGAGCAATTGGCCGGCAAGCGAGTTGGTGCCCGCATCAACGATTCTGACCGACGCGATCTCGCCCACGTTCACCTTTGCATCGGACACGTGGACAGCATGCAGGTATTCGCTTTTGCCAACCATCTGCCCTTCGAACCGTCCGGGCTTTTCGAACAGCACCTTGACGTCCCGTCCGACCATTCCATCCTGAATGCTGCGCTGCTGGCGCGTGATCAGCGCTTGCAAACGTTGCAACCGGTCATCTGCCTCGGCCGCATCGACCTGTGCCCGCTCGGCCGCAGGCGTGCCGGGCCGGGTCGAATATTTGAACGAATAGGCATAGCCGTAATTGACCTCTTCCACCAGATCGAGGGTCGCCTGGAAATCGGCCTCGGTTTCTTCGGGGAAGCCCACGATGAAATCGCCGGACATAAGGATATCTGGCCGCGCCGCCCTGATCCGTTCAATCAGGCGCAGATAGCTTTCTGCGGTGTGGCTGCGGTTCATCCGTTTGAGAATCTTGTCGCTGCCCGACTGGACCGGCAGATGCAGGTACGGCATCAGCTTGGCACAGGTACCATGCGCCTCGATCAGGTCATCACTCATATCGTTGGGATGGCTGGTGGTGAAGCGGATGCGTTCCAGCCCATCCACCTTGTCCAGGTCCCAGATCAGCTTGGCCAGCGTATAATCTGACCCGTCAGGCCCCGCGCCGTGATAGGCGTTCACATTCTGGCCCAGCAGGGTGATCTCGCGTACGCCCCGTTCCACCAGGTCGCGCGCCTCGTCGAGGATGCGCGCGGCGGGGCGGCTGACTTCGGCGCCACGGGTATAGGGCACCACGCAAAAGGCGCAAAACTTGTCGCAGCCTTCCTGCACAGTCAGAAATGCCGAGGGCGCGCGGCGGGCCTTGGGGCGGCCCTTGAGCTTTTCGAACTTGTCTTCTTCGGGGAAATCCGTGTCGAGGGCTTTTTCGCCGGTGCGGGCTTTGGCCTCCATCTCGGGCAGGCGGTGATAGCTTTGCGGGCCGACCACGAGGTCAACGGCAGGCTGGCGGCGCATGATCTCTTCGCCCTCGGCCTGCGCAACGCAACCAGCGACACCAATTTTCAAATCGGGGTTCGTCGTCTTGAACTGCTTGAGGCGACCCAGTTCGGAATAGACTTTCTCCGCCGCCTTTTCCCGAATGTGGCAGGTGTTGAGCAGGATCATATCCGCGTCGTCCGGCGTTGCCGTTTCGACATAGCCCTGCCCGCCCAGCGCTTCGGCCATGCGTTCGCTGTCGTAGACGTTCATCTGGCAACCATAGGTCTTGATGAAGAGCTTTTTCGGCGTCGTCATGGCGTGTGTCCGGGGCT
Source organism: uncultured Tateyamaria sp. (assembly GCF_947503705.1). Taxonomy (GTDB): domain Bacteria; phylum Pseudomonadota; class Alphaproteobacteria; order Rhodobacterales; family Rhodobacteraceae; genus Tateyamaria. The sequence continues at coordinate 62,131 of NZ_CANNES010000009.1, forward strand.
GTTGGGTCAGATCGCGGCTCTATCAAGAAGGGCTGCGGCTTGCAATGCACCCAAGATTAACCGATTTTGTGCAAAACACCTGGCACAGGGTTCCATTGATGCAGTTCGACAGTCTGACAGCTTTTGCCAAATCCGATGAAGCCGTGCCCAAAAAGGGCCCGGTGGCCATTGTGCTGGTCGAGGACGATGTCGAGGTCGCCACGACCTTGCGGCACCATCAACAGGCGGGCTTTCGCCACCTGATCGCGTTTATGCCGCCCGAGTTCGAATTGCCCCGGGATCTGACCGATACGGTGACCCGGATCGACTATGACGCAACGGTCGAGGAGGCGCTGGAAACGGCCGTAAACGGTGTAATCGCGGTTGTGCCCGCGGGCACCTGGATGTTCTACTGCTACAATGCGGAATACCTCTTTCACCCGTTTTGCGAGACGCGGACGGTGGGCGAGATGCTGGCCTTTCACACCGAAGAGCGGCGTGATGCCATGCTGACCTATGTGATTGACCTTTATGCGGATGATCTGTGGGAATGCCCCGATGCGGTGTCGCTTGACCGGGCGCATCTGGATCGTTCAGGCTATTATGCGCTTGCCCGACCCGATGCGCATGGGCACCCCAAAGAACGGCAGTTGGACTTTTTCGGTGGCCTGCGCTGGCGTTATGAGGAACACGTGCCTGCCGCGCGGCGCAAGATTGACCGGATTGCCCTGTTCAAGACCAAGCCCGGCCTGAAACTGCGCCCTGATCACACCTTTGATGATGAAGAATACAACACCTTTGCCTGTGAATGGCACCATAATATCACGGCGGCCATCTGTTCTTTCCGCACGGCGAAGGCGTTGAAACTGAACCCTGGCAGCACCTTTGATATCGAGACGTTCAAATGGCATAATTCGGCGCCGTTTGAATGGCATTCGCGGCAATTGCTGGATTTGGGATTGATGGAACCGGGGCAATGGTTCTGAGGGAACACACCGCCCCGGTCTGAACTGAGCCCTTAGGAGGCTTTCGGCTCTTCGAGCTCTTCCGGGGCCTCGACGGGGGCTTCAACGGGCGTCGCTTCGACATCCATCACGTCATTCGCCACGCCAGCCAGGCCGTTTTCCAGGCTTACGCCCAGTTCTTTGCCTAGCGCTTGCATGGCGGGCATTTGCAGGGCCATGCCCAGCACAGAGTCGAGGGCCTGGTTCACCGGCGTGCCGGATGTGCCGCCACCGCCTGCCGCACCGGGTTGGCCCATGCCGGTCACCTGATGGATCTTGATCGAGTCGATCTTTTCGGCGGGCTTGACCATCTCCGCGATCATGGCAGGCATCGCCTCCAGTTGAGCCAGGCGGACCTTCATCGCGATGATTTCCGCGCTCAATTCATTCTCGGAATTTGCGATGGCTGTCTGACCTTCGGCGGTGGCCAGCAGGTCGGTCTTTTTCGCAGCGGCCCGCACGGTCATCGCGTCGGCATCCGCCTGTGCCTCTTCCAATTTGGCTGCGGCGCGGTCGGCGGCTGCCTCTTTCTCGGCGGCGGCGGCCAGACGAATGGCGGTGGCTTGGCGTTCGGCCTCTTTTTCGGCCTCGATCAGGGCAATTTCCTTGGATCGCTGCGCTTCGGCCACGGCACGGGCCGTTTCGATGGCCTCGGCGGCCTTTTTGGCCTCCGCCCGGGCGTTGTCGGCTGAGGCGCGAGCCTGGCTTTCTTCCTCCGATTTGCGAGCCACGATGATGGCACGCTCCTGATCGGCGACCTCCAGTTCGCGTTCATTGGCGATCTCCGCCTCGCGGATGGTCCGCTCGCGGTTGATCTCAGCGGCGCGGACCGCGCGTTCGCGTTCGATGCGGGCTTCTTCCTTGGCCCGATCTGACGCTTCCTGATTGCGGGCGATCTGCGCCTCTTGCTGGGCTTGCAGGGTCTGGATCTCTTCGATCTGGGCAATTTCGGCCTGCTGCTTTTCGCGCTCGATCTGGTATTTGCGCTTTTCCGCTTCCATTTCGGATTGCGCCACGGCGACATCGGCTTCGGCCGAAATCTCGGCGCGCTCCTTGCGCGACGTGGCAATCACGGCGGCAAGTTTCTGCATGCCCACGGCATTGAAGGCGTTGTTTTCATCCAGGCTTTCGAACGGGGTCTGGTCAAGGGCGGTCAGCGACACGGCCTCAAGCTCCAACCCGTTTTTCAACAAGTCTTCAGAGATAGCATTCTGCACCTCCTGAACAAAGCTGGCGCGGTTTTCATGCAATTCGTCCATCGTCATTTGCGCAGCAACCGCACGCAAACCATCCACCAGCTTGCCTTCGATCATCTCGCGCAGTTGATCGACATGGAATGTGCGGTCGCCCAGGGTTTGGGCGGCGCGGGAAATGCCGTCTTCGGTTGCGTTGACCGAAACGTAGAACTCTACGCCAACGTCAACGCGCATCCGGTCCTTGGTGATCAAGGATTGCTCGGCCACACGCGCCACTTCGAGGCGCAGCGTCTTCATGTTGACCTTGGAGATTTCGTGCAGGAATGGCACCACAATCGTGCCGCCATCCATGATGACCTTTTTGCCGCCCGATCCGGTTTTGACCAGGCTGGTTTCACGCGTGGCCCGTTTATAGAGCCGCGCCATGATCAGGCCAATGAACACCAAGAGGCCAACAATGACTGCGGCAGGAACGAGAATAGAAGAAAACGACATCAGGATACTCCTTCAGAGAACATAAAAAAGCAGCGGCGTAACGGTCAGATGACAAAGAACTTGTCGCCGCGCTTGCGGATCAAGGTGACATCGCTGCCGACAGGAAAGACATCGCCGTCATGCAACGGCTCGACCCGCAGGTAATGCGTGTTGTCGTGACGATCCTTTATCTTGACCTCGGCAGGTTTGCCGCGGGCGGCCGTCCCTTGGGTGATGGTGCCCCGATAGCCGCCCATATGCCGCGCCTTGAGCGCGGTGGTTTCGGTTTTGGGCATGATCAGGGCCACCCAATTGGCGATGATCCGCGTGACGGCCAGCGCAGGCACCGCCGCCAGGATCGCCGCCAGCGCCGCAGGCAATGCCGCGCCAATGAGGCCATTGACCGCCGATTGCAGCATCAAGCCGATCAGTCCAAACATCGTCAGAAACGACACCAGCCAAATGAGAAAGGGCACATCGCGCGCACCGATCCAGGTGAACACGCCGCCAGACGAGGCACCCGTATCAATGGCCTCGGTCCCGGGATCAACCTCTATCTCTGCGCCATCCAAATCAGCCGAGAGATCGAAATCAACGTCGACGTCCAGGTCAGGTGCATCAGAACCCACCCCGAGGATAGAGCCCCCGATCAGCGCGCTCAGGATTTCCAGAACAAACAGCCCCGCAACAACGGTCAACGCGATAGCAAAGGGCAAAGAGGCCGGGGACGTAAAAAGTTCGATCATTGGGATCCTTTCGATCATTACATAACACAACCCTTGGTATAGTTGAAGTATTTATATGCAAATTTTAGAGTTTGGAAATATTTTTATCCTGTGATATGGCTAATTTCACACACATCCTTGCCCCTCGGAACCCGTCATGCCGGACTTCATGGAACAGCGTCGCCTGGCGCGCATGATCGACAAGACCGCCAAGCAGGTGGGCGAAGTCAGCGTGCCTGAAAAGGGATGGATCGCATCTGTGCGCCGCGCTTTGGGCATGTCGGCGGAACAGGTCGCCTTGCGCAAAGGCGTGAGCCGAAATGCGGTTTATCAGGCGGAGCGGAGCGAGAAAGAGGGCGCTGTCTCTCTCAAGCAGATGGAGCAGCTGGCCAAGGCGATGAATGGGCGGTTCGTCTATGCCATTGTCCCGGATGGTCGTGTTGAAGACATCAAATATCGCCACGCCCTCAAGAAAGCCCAAAATCTGGCAAAGAGTGATCCCGAAATAGCATCTTTACCCGCCGACGAGCGGCAAGACTGGATCGAGGACAAGGCCGCAGAATTGCTGCACGATTTCCCGCCGTCCTTTTGGGAGTCTGAATAGAGCTGTCGCCCCTGCATCAAAACACCGTGCAAAAATCCCATTCCGGCCGCCTATGGCGCGGCCTCGTGCCGTTTTGAGACGTCAGGGTGCTATGGATCAGTATGGCATGACGGCAGGCCGTGCTTAGGATTTGCCAACCGCGATGCGACATGGGCGACGGAATACATTTATTGAAACGCGCGGGCGCACATACCACTTTTCGAGCAAGCCGTCGCAAGAGTACGGACTGCCGTAATGGGTGCGTGGCAAATACTGATGCTCAGCGCGACAATGCCGAACGCATTAGGCCAGGTTTGATCAACAGCAGGCGCCAGAGACCCTGCACACCCTTTGGTCGATACAGTCAGGTCATGCACATACGCGCGGAGGTCACACTTCGAAATCCAGGACAAAGACACCGTCTGCCCCACCATCCAGTTCCGCGACAATCCGCGCACCGATGGCCTGATGAACTGGATCAATCAGATACGCGTCGCGCACAGCGACATCGCGAAAATCGAACCAAAAAAGGTGCCGGAAATCGCGCACCAAGGCATCTTCCACGCTGACGTTTGGTCGGACCTGAAAGTCGAGAATACCGCCGATGTGACCCGACAATCCCTTGAGATCATTCATAAGGTCATCTTTTGTCGATTGGGGCGTGTCCGCATTGAACCGCAGTGCAACAAGGTGACGAAGCATCAGTCGTCCTTTCAAAATTTGGGGGGGCGTTTTTCGCGAAAGGCCGATAGCCCTTCGGCGAGATCATCCGATCCTGCGGCCAAAGCACCTGCCAAGGCTTCAAGAACGCGTTCGCGGTCTTCTCCATCGGCGGCGTTGATCAGCATCTTTGTCAATTCAGTTGCACGCGGGCTACGGGCCAACACGGCTTGCGCCATTTCGAGGGCCTTGGCCATGCCGTGCCCCGTATCAACCACATGATCCACAAAGCCGAGATCACATGCGGCATCTGCCGTGAATACTTCCCCGAATATAGCCATGCGGCGCACGATTTGAGCGCCGAACCGGCGCGTTGCGCGTTGCGTGCCAGACCAGCCCGGAATGATGCCAAGGCCCGTTTCCGGTTGGCCGATCTTGATGTGTTTCTCTGCAATCCGCACATCGGCGCAGGCCGCCAGTTCAAGCCCGCCGCCAAGTGCGTGACCGTCCAAGACCGCAATCACAGGCTGGCGCAGGCGCGCCAAGGCGTCAAATGCGGCATGACCACCCCGCACCCAATGGCGGCCGAAATCCTGCGGGCTTTCGCCTGCCCATGCCTCGATGTCGCCGCCTGCGCAAAATGCTTTGCCTTCGCCCGCCAGGATTACGACCCGGGCCGTGCTGTGTTCGATTTCGCGGCAACGGTCTGACAATGCGTGGACCATCGCGGTATCGAGAGCGTTCAGCTTTTCCGCACGTGCCAGGGTCAGATGGGCAATGCCATCGGTGATTTTTAGGCGTATTGTCATACCTTCAATCCAAAGGGTTCCGGTTGAAACAGCGCGGCATCCATCGTTCGAAGTTGATCCGACACCAGCAGCGGTGTTTGCGCCTGATCCAGAATATCGCGCTGCAAATCAACGCCGGGCGCTATTTCCGTCACTGTCAGCCCGTCGGGGCGCAGTACCAGTACACAGCGTTCTGTGACATAGGTTGCGTCCTGGCCCTGCTCCACTGCGCGTTTGCCCGAGAATGACACCTGATCCACCTCGGGGACGATTTTGGCGGTATGGCCTTCGCGGTCGATCACCAGTTTCCCGTCTTCGATCCGCACTTTGGCCCCTGCATTGAACGTACCCGAGAAGATGATACGCTTGGCACGCGTTGTGATGTCGACAAAGCCGCCTGCCCCCGCTGTCCGGTGTGGTGTCGCGGCCAGTCGGGAAACGTTGACCGAACCCTGCGCATCGATTTCAAGGAAGGACAAGAGCGAGGCGTCAAAGCCTCCAGCCTGGAAATAGGCGAACTGATGGGGCGACGCGACAAAAGCCTCGGCGTTGGCGGCGCAACCGAACTTGAAGTCAAGCAAGGGAATGCCGCCGACCGCACCCTGTTCGATCACCCATGTGACAGCGCCGTGCAGTCCTTCTTCCAAAAAGATGCGCGGAACGTTGGCGGACACGCCAAATCCCACATTGACGGCCCACCCTTCGTTCAATTCTTGCGCGACGCGGCGGGCAATCACCTTTTGCGCGTTGAATTCTGGAACCTGGAAACTGTCCAGCGGGCGGATCAGTTCGCCCGAGATCGCCGGATCATAGGGAGTCGCGGTGGTTTGCAGCATATCCGGTGCCTCGACGACGTGATCGACGAAAATGCCAGGTACCCGCACGTCATGCGGTCTGATCGACCCGTTGGCGGCCACACGGCGCACTTGCGCGATGACAACCCCGCCACAGTTGCGCGCGGCCAACGCCATCTCCATCGCGCCAAGATAGGCACCTTCGGATTCAAAGCTCAGATTGCCGCGCTGATCCGCGGTTGTCGCTCTAATGATGGCAACATCCGGCCGCAATGCCTTGAAGTACAACCAGTCCTCGCCATCAAACTGTTCCCTGCGCACAATCGGCTTGCTGCGGGCCGCCGCGTTCATGGCCCCCCCTTCGAGGTCGGGATCGACAAACGTACCCATGCCCACCTTGGACAGGACACCGGGCCGCTGCCCCGCCCCCTCTCTCAGCATGTCAAAGATGATGCCGGACGGCAGATTGTAGGCTTCGACAGCATTGCCGGTGATCATTTGCCAGATGAGGGGCGGCTCAGCGTTCGTCGGCCCAGAAGGGTAGCTGCCCCCGATGATACGGGCCAGGCAGCCGGGCTTGGCAATGTGATCCACCCCTTTGGTGCCAAAGAAGTCGCCAGCGGCAATGGGGTGAATGGATGTCAGGTTTTGCGGGTGGCCCGTTTCATCAAACCGCGCCCCGAGCGCCGCGAGGACCGCATCCGGACAACAGAGCCCACTTGACGAGTTGACTGCCACCACGGCCCCGTCAGGGATACCGGCAACGGCGTTAGCGGCTGTGGTCTGCTTAGTCACGGAGTTGGCTCCCTTCACGGTCAAGGCTGGCAAGTAACCAGTTAGTTAATTGACTATGCCAAGCCCTGTCATTTGGATCAAGAGCGGATTTCATCAATAAAATCAGGGTTCGCCGCAGAAAGTCTTTCCTTTAAGTAACTATTTGGTTACCAAAGAGGGAGACTCAGGGAGGCATGACATGAACATTTATTTCCAGAAAACACATCAACGCGCCTTTGGCACATTTCCTCTGACCGGTGATGTCGCACGCGACGCAATCCTGGCAGCTGCCGAGGTGGGCTATCGCGCCTTTGACACCGCTCAGATGTATGGAAACGAAGCGGAGACCGGCGACGCACTTGCCGCAACAGGTCTCGCGCGCGACGAGATGTGCATTACGACCAAAGTGCATCCCGACAATTTCAGCGATGACACGTTTTTGGCATCCGTTGAAAAAAGCCTGAAGGACCTCAAGCTCGATTATGTCGATGTCTTGCTGCTGCACTGGCCACCCATTGACGGCGATGTACGTCCTTCGCTTGAGCTGTTGCAGAAATCGCATGAAAAAGGGCTGACGCGGAACATCGGCGTTTCGAATTATACCATTGCCATGATGCAGACGGCTGTGAAAACCGTGGATGCGCCCATCGTGACCAACCAGGTCGAATTTCACCCGCTGCTCAATCAGGACACGTTGCTGGCAGGTGCGAATGCGGTGGGCATTCCATTGTCGTCATATTCATCCGTCGCGCGGGGCGAGGTTTTCAAACACCCGGAATTCGGCCAAATCGGCGAAGCTTATGGCAAGTCAGCGGCCCAGGTGGTCCTGCGCTGGATTTTGCAAAAAGGGGTAAGCATCAACACAATGTCGACCAAACCTGCCAACATCCGGGCCAACTTTGAAATCATGGACTTCACGTTGAGCCACGTAGATATGGCGCGGATCGAAAAGCTGACCCAGACCGGTTATCGCATCGTCGGTTCGGATTTGGTGCCTTGGGCACCTGAATGGGACTGATGGCCTGACAATCTGCCCGGCTCGGATGCGAGCCGGGCAGATTGCAAAAGCTTACCTGTTGCCGCGCACCAGATCGCTCGCCTTTTCTGCAATCATGATGGTCGGCGCATTTGTGTTGGACCCGATCAGGCTTGGCATCACCGAGCTGTCACAGATGCGTATGCCGTCCAACCCATGTACCCGAAGGTTCGGATCAACGACGGCCATCTCATCTGTTCCCATTTTGCAGGTACAGGTCGGGTGGTAAGACGTCCGCCCGTATTGGCGCGCAAATGCTTCCAAATCGGCTTGGGTTTTCACCGTATCATCCGGGAAACGGATGGCTCGCAGGTGTTTCTGAAGCGCCGGTTGAGAGAAAATCTCGCGGCTGATCTTGATGCCCTCGACGCTGGTCTTCAGATCATCCGGCTCCGCAAGGAAGTTGGGGTCGACCACCGGCATATCAGCGGGATCATTTGAACGCAGGCGCACCGTTCCTCGGCTCTTGGGGCGCACGGTGTAGGAGTTGAGCGTGATGCCCGAGGCGCCGGGCCTGACGCCGGGCACGCCTGCTTCTGCCCCTGCGCCCGCCAAAAAATGGAATTGCAGGTCGGGCAAACCTGACACGTCACCTGAATGCCAGAATGCGCCGCCTTCCACTACATTCGAGGTGATTGGCCCCGTGCGGAACAGCGCATATTGCAGCCCGGCCCAGGCCGCCCAATGCGGTTTGTTGTACTTGTCGAGGCTGAGGTGACCGGTCAGTTCCCCGACGATGTCGATCCCGAAATGATCGTTGAGATTCTCGCCGACGCCGGGCAGATCGTGCACCACGTTGATGCCATGCTCTGCCAGATGGGCGGCGGGGCCGATGCCGGAAAGCATCATGATCTTGGGCGTACCGATCGCACCAGACGTCACGATGACTTCGCTGTTGACAACCGCGCGTCGCTGTTCCTTGCCGTTGAAATATTCCACGCCTGTCGCGCGATTGCCTTGAAACGTGATCCTCTTGACCATGCAGCCTGTCTCGACCGTCAGATTTTTGCGTTTGAGCGCGGGTTTGAGATAGCCCACCGCCGCCGAGCAACGGCGGGCGTTCTTTGTCGTTGTCTGATAGACTCCGCAACCCGACTGGCGTTTGCCGTTGAAATCATGCGCATAAGGAATACCCACCTGCTGGCAGGACTGCACAAATGCCAGTGTCATCGGCTGAGGTGCCGGCAGGTCAGAAACGCCCAAAGGCCCATCCGTTCCGTGCCATTCATCGGCGATACGGTTGTTGCCTTCGGATTTCAGAAAATACTGCTGGATGTCTTTGAACGCCCAGCCTTTGCATCCTTCGTCATTGGCCCAACGATCATAGTCTTCGGGCGCGCCCCGGGTGAAGACTTCGGCATTGATGGAAGATCCGCCTCCGATCACACGCGCCTGCGCATACGGGATTTCGCGGTTGTTTGCATGTCTTTGCGGTGCGGTCTTGAACCCCCACGTATGCGGCCCGGTTGTCATTTTGGCAAAGCCGACAGGCATATGGATGAGCGGATGCCAGTCTTTGCCCCCAGCCTCCAGCAACAATATCCGTGCGCTTCTGTCCTCGCTCAACCGGTTGGCCATCACGCAGCCTGCGGATCCCCCCCCGACAATGACGTAATCATAGCCCGTTTCTTTCATGTCATTTGATCCAGTGGTCGCGTTTGCCGATCTCGATAAAAACAGACTTGATCTGTGTGTATTCCTCGACCCCGTAGATGCCCGCCTCGCGCCCCCAGCCGGATTGTTTGAACCCGCCGATGGGCAACTCGGGCCCACCTGCCAGCGTTGTGTTGACCCAGAACCGACCCGCCTGCACTTGCCGTGATACCGTCAAGGCAGTGTCGATGTTCTTGGACCACACGCTGGCGGCAAGGCCGTATTCGGTGTCATTGGCCATGCTGATCGCCTCTTCCATCGTGTCGAACGGCAAAATGGTGAGGACCGGGCCAAAGATTTCCTCTCGCGCGATGGCCATGTTCGGCGTGACATCAGTAAAAACGGCCGGGGCGATGTATTGCCCTTTGCCCAGATCGGGTTGTGCGCCACCAGAGATCAGGGTGGCGCCCTCGGCTTGCCCCTTTTCGATATAGCCAAGAATGGTCTCGTTCTGCGCGTCGGTTGTGATGGCCCCGATTTGTGTGCTTTCGTCCAGCGGATCGCCAATCTTGGCCTTCGCCAGTTTCTCGGCAACCATGCGCCCAAAGTCCTCGGCCACGGACCGCTCGACAATCAAACGCGAGCCTGAGACACAGCATTGGCCCGTGTTGAAAGCGATGCCAAAGGCGACACCATCGGCGGCGTCCTCAAGGTCGGCATCGGCAAAGACGATCTGGGGGTTTTTGCCGCCCAGCTCCAATCCCAGCTTTTTGAAATTCGTTCGTCCTGAGGCTTCGACCACCGCACGGCCCACGGCAGTCGATCCTGTAAAGGACAGCATATCGACGTCCATGTGTTCGAGCAGGCGTTGACCAACTGTCCGCCCTGATCCGGTCACGACGTTGAACACACCGGCAGGCAGACCTGCCTCTGTCAGAATTTCAGCCAGGATCAAAGTGGTTGCGGATGTGACTTCCGAAGGTTTGGCGACAATCGTATTGCCGCCTGCCAGAATATAGGGAACCCGCTCGCACAGAATGAGGAACGGGAAATTCCAGGGGGTAATGAGGCCCACGACGCCGATTGGTTCGCGCGTCACAACGCCCAGCGCACCGTCGCCCGTGTTGTTAAAACTGTCGCCGTGAAGCGAACGCGCAAGGCCAGCCGCGTATTCGAACATTCCAACACACCCGCCGACTTCGGCCCGGGCCTGCGCAATGGGTTTTCCGTTTTCGAGGGTTTCCCAATAAGCGACTTCATCAATGCGCGCGCGCAGCAGTTCGGCCGTACGCAACAGGATGGTCGCACGGTCCGCCCCTGTCAGGGCAGACCAACTACGATCATCAAAGGCCCGCCGCGCCGAGGCCACCGCAGCATCAAGGTCATCGTCCGTGCATTTGACCATTCGGGTAACCGGTACGCCGTGGCCAGGTGAATTGCGCACAAAGACCTCGCGTGAGCCTGCGGGCACGCTGGCTCCCTCCAGATAGAACCCAAAATCACGCGGCTCGGCTGGCGGTGTCAGGATGGTGCTGGACTGGTCCATGGCGTGATTCCTTTGAGCTGGATTGGTTTACCCTCGCCTTAAGTAACCATATGGTTACATGCAGATCAAGTCTTTCGCATCAAGGAAAACACGCCATTTCTGACTAAATGCAACGCGTGGCGTTCCTCAGGCCATCACGATCTGGGTTTTCAGATCATCGGGCCGTGAATCATAGCTGTCGAAGGCGTCTTGAATGCGTTCCAGCGGGAATTCAGCGCCAACAAACGGACCCGTATGGATGCGCCCATGGCTCAGAAGCGTCAATGCGTCATGCATGTCCTCACCTACACCCGCGACCGACCCCTTTACCGAGTTTTCCTGCAAAACCGTCGTCAGGATGTCGAGGGGCAAGGCAGTATCCGGGCCCGTCAAACCAAACGCGGCAAGGTGTCCACCTCTGCGAATCAGTCCCAGCGCCACTTGATAAAGCGCGGCATTGCCAACGCTTTCGATGACCAGATCGGCACCACGCCCATCGGTCGCCTCGTGCACAGCAGCCGCAAGCTGTGTCGGATCGCTGACACCGACATCTGCACCACAATCCAGCGCCATCTGCACCCGGTCCGCGCTGAGATCAGTCACGATGATGGGGGCCACGCCAATGGTGCGCAGGAGTTGCACATGCAGATTTCCGATGGGCCCTGCTCCGATCACCAGCGCCGATTGCCCGAATGTGACGCCCGATTTCCGCGCAGCACGCACCACACATGAAAGTGGTTCGGTCAGGGCCAGAATGTCATCCGGAACATGCGCAGGCGCCGGTATCGCAAGGCGGGCAGGCACCGAAACAAATTCAGCAAAGGCGCCATCCATCGTAATCCCGATTTGCTGCATGTCGGGGCAATTGAGGACTTCGTCGCGGCGACACCAATAGCATCGGGTACAGCCGATATTCATATCCACGACAACGGGCTGACCCTCGTGCAACCCGGCAACGCCTTCTCCTATCACAGCAATGTGCCCGGTCAACTCATGGCCCGGGATCATCGGCAAGGCGTCGGCGGCATAGTTGCCGTGGAAAATGTGCAAATCAGTTCCGCATATTCCGGTGCGCGAAATCCGGATGAGCACCTCATGCGCGGCAGGTTTCGGCACGGGGACATCGCGCAATTCAAACTGCCGGGCTTGACCAAAACAGCGGCGCGCATGGTCTTCACTTTACCACTCCGCGCAGTTTGGAGCGATCAATCGTCAGTGCAATCGCTGCAATGAGGACGATCCCGAAAACCATCTGTTGCTGTGTTGCGTCCACCTCAAGGTAAACCATCGCAGCTCGGATCACCATGACGATCAGTGTCCCGATGGCGGTGTTGACCACGCCACCCACACCCCCTGTGAGCGGCGTGCCCCCGACCAAAACCGCAACAATAGCCAGCAGCAAAAAGCCGTTTGCAAGGTTCGCATCGCCCCCGGACAGTTTGACAGAGAACATCAGCCCGGCAATCGCCGCGAACACGCCAGAGATGGCAAAGGCGATGATCTTGACCCGGTCAACGTTAAGACCCGAAGCAACAGCCGCAAGCTCCCCCGCGCCAACGGCTTTGAGCGCGCGACCAAACGTCGTGCGGGCCTGCAGGAACCAGGCGATGGTCAGAAGAACGCCCGCGATCATCAGTTCATTCGGGATGCCTGCGGTAGACCCGAACATCCATCCAAAGCTATCATTGCGCATGGTCGCATCCATGGCCAACGCCCGCTGTCCGGAAAGCCATTTGGCCATGGACAGCGCCACAAAGCCCATCGCGAGAGTGGAGACAAAGGACGGAACGAAAAGCCGCGTCGTCACATAGCCGGAGACCGCGCCAAAGGCTGCGCCAATGACGATGGCGATCAAGGCCACACCGACGCCAAAATTGGCCAGGTAAACCGTCGCCACGACGGTGACGACATTCGCCAGCTGCTGCACCGATAGGTCAATGCCACCGATATAGATTACAAAGGTCATGCCCATCGCCATGATGAACAACGGCACAATATCAGCCACAAGCAGGATCAGGCTGCTCGGGTCGAAAAAGGACGGATTGATCAGCCCCACGATCAGCACCAGCACGACCAGCGTAATCCAGGGAAAGTGCGGTTTGAGAGATTCGAGTTTCATAATCCGTCCTCAGATCATGTGATGCACGAGGTCGAAGAGCGTTGGCTTGCTGCCAGGCATTCCTTCAAACCTTTGCTGAAATTGACCGTCCTTGAGGACGATGATGGAGTGAGACAACCCAATGGCCTCTTCGAGAGTGTCCGCCACAAGGATGATACCAACCCCATCCGCAGACATCGCGCGCACCATCTCGTAGACGTCTTCCTTGGCCCCGATATCGAGCCCGCGCGTGGGATGATCGAGCAGGATGATGTCAGAGCCACCAGACCGCCACTTTGCAAGAACAACCTTTTGCTGGTTGCCCCCGGACAGCCCGGCGCAATCCTTGAATTCGCTTGGGGTTTTGATGCCAAGCTTGGCGATCCAGTCGCGCGCCAGTGCTTTCTCTTCGCCGATACGCAACACACCGTTCGAGGCGTATTTGTCCATCTGGCTGAGCGTCATGTTTTCGTAAACGTTCATGCCGTTCACGATACCTTCGATCTTGCGTTCTCGCGGGACATAGCCAATGCCGTTGGCCACCCCGTTTTGCGCGGTAAATCTGGTGACTTGTCGGCCCTTGATCGTAACCGTGCCCGATGTCGGCGCGTCCATTCCAAACACGGTGCGCAAGATCGCCTCGCGCCCCGAGCCTTCTGTGCCCACAAGGCACAGCACCTCGCCCGGATGCAAATCGAATGAGATATCTTCGAACCCACCTGCGCGGCTCACGTTGTTGAATGACACCAATGGGTCGGTGCGCTCGTAATCGAGCTGCTTTTGCTCGCGGTAGTATTCCTTGTCGATATCGCGCCCGACCATTTTGTGCTGGATCGTTTCCACTTGCGCCTCGCGTTGCGCAACGACGTCAACAACTTCACCGTCTTTCATCACATAGATCCGGTCGCTGAGTTCCAGCACCTCATCCATGCGGTGGCTGACAAAGATAAACGATGCGCGCGAGGTCAGATCCCGGACCAACTGGAAGAGCAATTCGACCTCTTCGCGCGCCAAAACTGAAGTCGGCTCGTCCAGCAGGATAACGAGGTCACCATCCACGCGTTCCTCAAGTGTCAGAACCTTGGCAAGTTCCACCAGCTGGCGCTGGGCAAAGGACAGTTTCGCCGTGATCATGGATGGGTCAATGTCGAGCTTGACCTTGGCCAGCTGCGCGCGCGCAGCGGCGGTCATTTCCTTCCAGTTGATCACGCCCCATTTCACAAACTGCTGCTCGAACCCCAGAAAAATATTCTCGGCAACTGTCAGGTTGGTGATCAGGGATTGTTCCTGGAACACCATGCCGATACCGTAATCCATTGCCTGCCGCGGATTGTGGAACCGAACGGCCTTGCCATCGACCGCAATCGTGCCGCCGTCAGGCTGGTAAGCGCCGTAGATGACTTTCATCAGGGTGGACTTGCCCGCCCCGTTTTCGCCGACAAGGCCCACGATCTCGCCGCGCCCGATCTTGAAATCAATCGCCTTGAGCGCGTGTACCCCGGGAAAGTGTTTGTCGACCTGCTGTAATTCGTACATGCCAGCCCCCTATTTCACAAAGCTGACGGCACGCCGGTCCGTGGACAGAACCACGGCGGCAATGACCAACAAGCCCAGGGTGCCGTCCTGCACCCAGCCGGGCAAACCGATCACGACCATGCCATTATTGATCACGTTCACAATCAGAACCCCGATCAGCGTGTTCCAGACCCCGCCAATACCGCCCCAGAGTGCCGTGCCCCCAACAACAACGGCCGTGATGGAGACGAACATAAATCCGTTGCCCGTGGCTGTTTCTGCAATTCCGATCCGTCCGACAGCCAGCAAGGCGCCCATGGCAAAGAAGACCCCCGCCAGGGTAAAGCCCATGATGCGCACCCGGTTCACGTTCAGGCCGCTGGCCTTGGCAAGTTCCTCGCCTCCGCCCACAGCATAGAAATTCCGCCCCAATGTGGTGCGCGATTGAATGAACCACGCGACCAGCAGACCAAAGAGCGCCACGTAGCACATGATCGGGAAGTTGAACCAACGCACGGTCAGGAGCGAACGGAACGCTTCGTCCTCGACACGGATGCGATCACCCCCGGTAAGCAGCAGCGCGAGCCCTGTGCCCACAAACCCCATCGCCAGTGAGGCCATGAAGGACGGGATTTTGAGTTTGACGTGTACCAGACCGTTGATGAACCCCATGGCCGCACCGACGATCAGTGCGCCCGGAATGGCGAGGATGGCCCAAGAACCCATCGTTCCGCCCATGCCCAAAAACAGAAACGCAAACAGAACGGCGCAGACCGAAACGGTGCCTTCCATCGACAGGTCAATGGAGCCCATGAGAATGATGAACGTCACCCCGATCGCGACCATCAAGGCTGGTGATGCCGAGATCGCAATGCGGGCAAAATTTCTGATCGACAGGAACCGGCTGTCGACAAGGTATGTGTGGTCCTTGGCCGCTCGGAAATCTTCGAGCCATTCAAAGAACGGGAAAAGAAGCAAAAGGACACCTAGCACGAGCAAGGGCGCCCACTTTACCAGCGTTTCGCGGTTCAGTCGGTTGTGTGTGTCCGGAAGAACGGATGGTGTCGCAGTCATGAGCCAATGCTCCGATGGGTTCTTCCAAGCAGGGTGAACTTTCGCTTTGCGCAAACTGCGCGCAGGTCAGAACCACCCCACCCGGAAAGATATCGGTCAAGTCATGGGCAAGGCGGCGGTGACACCGCCCTGCCCGACAGGATTACTTGTAGACAATCGGTCCGTTCGACGGGCCCCAGAAGTCCTTCCAGTCATAGGACGGAACGTCATCGAGATAGCTCGCCTTGAACGCCTTGGCGTCTTCCGGGGTCACAAAAATCGTCGGGCCGTTGAACTCGCGGTGCTCGTTGGGCTCTTCGGACGGTTTGAAGTGGCCGGTCGCCGCGTAATAGGCCAATGCCGCCGTGATCCCGCCGCCCCAATGGGGATTTGTGAAGACCGTGGCGAGGATTTTGCCTTCGGCTACCAAACCCACCGCCTGTGGGTTGCCGTCATAGGACACAATTGGAATATCCATGCCCTCGGCCCGCAAGGCTTCCAGAACACCGTAGGCAATCGTATCGTTGGCGCAGTGCACACCCGAAATTTCGTCACCGTAGCGGGTGATAAAGCCGGACATCACCTCGTTGGCCTTTTGGGTGTCCCAATCCGCGGGCTGGGCATCCAGCAACTCAACGTCAGGATAGTCCTTGAGGGCGTTTTTCAGACCGTTCAGTCGTTCGATGGCCGGGTTGTTCGACGCAATACCGCCTAGGTGAACAACACCGCCCTTGCCGCCAATGGCTTCGAGAAGGATGCGCGCGGTCTGCTCCGCCGGGCCTTCATCCGACCATGACATATGGCTCACGTAGTTGTCGCCAAAATCCCATGGATGCAGGTCATCCGTCTTGTTCCAGAGCGTGGACACATAGGCCCCCGCTTCGACGCAACTTTCGACAACGGGGCGCGCGTTGGGGGCGTCATTGGTGTCGATGGCAAGGGCCAGTTCGCCATTGGTCTTTGCCAGCAATGCTTTCACATCGGCGAGCGACTTTTCCGATGAACCCTCGTTGATCAAGTGGGTCAGAGCCGACTTGTCCTTGCCCAGGCTTTCGATAAAGGCCTCTCCGCCCGAAACGATCTCGTTCCAGTATGGGTTGGTACGGTTCCGGTAGGACCAAGCAACCGTCGGATCGCTATAGGTGGCCGCCATGGCGGGTGACGGACCGAACATGCGCATCGCGGCTGTCGCCGCGACGCCATAGGCGGATGCGAGCAGGAAATTCCGACGCGAAACGGTTTCCTGCTCGATGAATTTCTTGATGAATGACATATGGGGCTCCTCCCTTGATTGCCCAGTTTCCGACCGTGAACCGGCCGATAATTCGTCGTTTTGACCTGTCTTACGCAGGCAGTGTTCGAAAGATTCTGCGTGATTCGAACATGTAACGCACTAGTTAGTTACTTATGATTTCCCTTTTCTGTCAAGCGCGGTATAAAAGCGCGACGACTGTGTTTGTTGAGGTTGAGATGACGGCAGAAAATATTGCGCCCGAACGCAAAACGCGGAAGCGCGACGCGGATGCAACCAAGGGTCGTATCCTTGCCGCAGCCAAGGCGGAATTCGCGAAACTGGGTCTTGCCGGGGCACGCGTCGATGACATCGCGGAACGCTCCAGCGCCAATAAGCGCATGATCTATCACTATTTTGGCGGTAAGGAGGCGCTGTTTTGCGCGGTCCTTGAAGAGGCGTATCTGGACATTCGCGAGTCTGAACGCGCGCTGAACCTCGAAGACCTGCCACCCATTGAGGCCATGCAAACCCTGGTGCGTTTCACGTGGGAGTATTACCTGGCCAATCCCGAATTCATCACGCTGGTCAATAGCGCCAACCTGCACAAAGGCCGCCATCTTGAAAGCGCCGACCGCCTCAAGACCCGCCAGCGCCAATTCGTTGACATGGTGCAGCGCATCCTGGATCGCGGCGTTACCACCGGTGACTTTCGCAAAGGCATCGACCCGATTCAGCTGAACATCACGATTGCTGCCATCGGCTATTACTATCTGACGAACCGACATACCGGGGGCATCCTGTTTCAACGCGACTTTCTGGAGCCGGATGCGCTAAAGACCCGTTTGGACTTTAACATCGACACCATCATGCGGCTCATATCGGCAAAGGATTGAACGGTGCGAAACCGGGCAATGCCAGAGGCCTTCTCATATTTCAGAATAGTCCAATATATGAGATAACTTGATCCATCCCCGCTGTCCGAGCGGCCTTGCACCTTTCATGTTGGGTGCGACCGCTTTCGCAACTTTGGGAGGAAACGATGGCAAGTGTGACAATAACGGGTGCACAGATATGGGACGGGGTTTCGGATTCTGCTTTTGAAGGCAGCGTGGTGGTCGAGGGCAATCGGATCGCTTCAGTTTCCAAAGGCGTTTCCGAGCCCAAGGGCGAAGTGATTGACGGCACAGGCATGACGCTGATGCCCGGCATGGTCGAAGGGCACTGCCACCCAAGCTTTACCGGGATCAACGAGCCCGCCGAGTTGGGCGTCGTTGGCCCAGAGCGCCATATGCTTGAAACTGCGCAAAACCTGCGCCTTTTGCTGAGCCACGGATTTACCTCGATCTTTGAGGCTGCTTCGGCAAAACCGCTGCTGGGCGTCACCGCGCGCGATGCGATCAACGAGGGCCTACTGGATGGCCCACGTATGATGGCCGGCAGCCCAGAGGTCACCACCACGGCCGGACTGGGCGATGAACGCAAGCGCCACATTCATCAAGAAAGCTTTGGCCTGATTGCCGACGGCCCGGACGAGATGCGGCGGGTTGCGCGCGAATGTATTCGCGACGGTGTCGACGTCATGAAGATCAATATCTCCGGCGATGAATTCGTGAGCCACGCCCGCGCGGAGATCACGCCAACCGAACCAGAAGAACTGGCCGCGTTTGTCCGCGTCGCACATACGTTCGGCAAGAAAGTGGCGGCACATGCCCGTTCAAGCGAGTCGGTAAAGATGGCGGTCCGCGGCGGTGTCGATTGCATCTATCATTGCGACTTCGCTGATGAAGAGGCCCTCGACATGCTCGAAGAGGCCAAGGACCGCATCTGGGTCGGTCCGGCCTTTGGTTTGGTCCACAACAGCACGAAAGAAGGCGAACCTGCCGGGATCACACCCGAAGTGGCCGCTGAACTGAACCTGTTTCGCAAATTCGATGCGACCTGCGCCACCTATCACGAGATCCGCAAACGCGGCATCCGTGTCGTTGTCGGCGGCGACTACGGGTTTGCGGTCACGCCGATGGGCCAGAATGCACGCGATATTGAGCATTTTGTGCGGTATTTCGGCTATTCCCCAACGGATGCACTGAAATGCGCGACTTCTGTTGGTCAGTCTCTCATGGGCCGTTCGGATGATCTGGGACAGATCAAACAGGGCTACCTTGCCGACCTGTTGCTGGTGCGTGGCGATGTCACCCAGGATGTCAGCCTTGTGCAGCATCAGGACAACCTCGCCATGATCATGAAAGACGGCAAGATGTTCAAGGACCCTCGCACCGGGATGCAGGCGGGCGGTCTCATGCGCGCCGCAGAGTAAAGACCCCGCATGAAATCCGCGCGTAGTTCAAACATCGAACGGATCACGTCGATCTTGGCTGGATTCGACGCCCGGAACCGTCCGCGTTCAACGCGGGCGGTTCTAAGGGATGCGGGGCTGTCGCGCGCCACCGGGTTTGGGTTGATCCGGGCGCTGGTGCAGGCAGGCTGGCTGGAGCGTGTGGATCATGGCGCGCTCTGCCTGGGCCCGCGCGCCGCCGAACTCGCTTATGCTCCGATGGAACCACCCTTACCGCGCAGCGCGGCCGCCCTTACCGCCCTCAAAGGCAAGCCTGAGGAGCCGCAGATCCCTGTTTCAGTCGCTGATCCGGAATGGGACCCAGCCCTCGTCCGCAGCATCGAAACAGATCGGTTTCGCAAATCCCCACCCTTTGTGATCGGGTTTTCCAACGCGTCGACAAGCAACCCGTGGCGTCAGGCTTTGGTCACGAGCTTGGCCTATGGACAAGGCGTGGCACGTGGCCAGATCGAACGGATCGAGGTGCGCGATGCTCATGATGATGCCGCCCGGCAGTTGCGCGATGTGGATGCCCTCGTCGACAAGGGCATCGACCTGTTGTTGATCTCGACCACCTCCGTCACGGACAGCGCGCTGAGCAACCGATTGGCGGCACTGGCCGAAAACGGGTTGCCGATTGTCGCCGTTGATCGCCGCCCCCAGGACCGCACCTCGCTGGTCAGCTTTGTGACGGCCTCTGATCAGCGCATTGGCTGGATGAGCGCCCTTTGGCTATCTGAGCACCTCAAGGGGCGCGGTCGCATCTGGATGTTGTCGGGATTGAAGGGCGCAAGCCCGGCCATTCGCCGACAACAGGCCGCCTTGGCGGTTTTCAATGCCTTTCCGAATATCAGCGTGGAAAACGTCAGCTATACCGACTGGACGGCTGCCGGTGGCAGCACCGCCATCAAGGACTTGCTGGCTGCCGAATCCCCGGCTCCTGATGGCGTGTGGTGCGACAGTGGCCTGCAAGGGGTCGGATCGGTGCATCAATTTGCGGCCCAAGGGCTGCCGATACCGGCCCATACCGGTGGCGATGTCAACGAAATGTACAAAACCTGCCTGTCGCACAAAGTGCCGATGGTGGGTTTGGACTATCCCGCCTCCATGGGTGCGCGGGCGGTCGCCGTCGCCCTTGATATCCTGAGGGGAACCCCCGTCCCGCAGCGTGTGGAAGTCCCTGTTCAGGTGGTGATGTCGCGCGGGTCTGAAACGCCGTCCGTGCGGGCCGATATCTGGGCCGAGTTGCACGTCGCCTGGAAACAGACGGGCGAAACGATCCTGTCGCGAGGCGCTGCACCCGGTGCGGCCCGACAGTCGCAGGAACGTTCCTGATGGCGGATACCCCCTACTCCCGTTCGGTTGCGGCATTCGAGGCTCTGGTCTGCGCGGTACAAGATCAGCATTTCAGCACACCCGCGGCCTTGGTGCGCCAAAGCGGCCTGCCCACAAGCAGCGGCTACCGTCACCTCACTGCAGTTGAGGGCGACGGGCTGCTGGCCAGAGACAGGAGTGGCGCATATGTGGTCGGACCGACGGCATTGCGCATAGGGCTGTCGGCCTTTGGCGTGGGTCAATTGGCCGTTTTGGCGCCGCCGATACTCTTGCGTCTGCGCGAAGTAACCGGGCGCACGGTGTTTCTGGCGGTGAGGTCAGGCAACAATTTCACGATCTGTGCGTTTTCCTTGGGTCGGACCAAACGCGACCCGGCCCCGTCACGTGTATTCACATTGTCCCAACACCCCAACACCGCGACGGGTCATCCGCTCGACGTCTTTCTGGCCGAAGCGGACGCAAACCCGGCGCGTTTCCACCGCGCGCTGCTGTGCCCGGTGCCCGGGACCGATGTTGCTTATCTCGGGCTGTTTACAGGGCCTGATCAGGATGGCGACACGCAACTGTCTGCGCATCTGATGGAAGTCGTTGAGCTGTTTCAAAACATCGAAGACCCTGCCCATGACACATGAGTTCTGGAATGCGCAGTTTCAGTTTTCGGCCATCCTGCCGGATTTTGAGGCTTGTTTGGCCGACCTCGCCGCGCGTTCAGATGCGTTTGCACGTGGCCGCGTATTTAATCGGATGCCTTATGGGCCTGATCCGCGCCAATGGATCGAACTGACCTGCGGTTCTGGCGCGCCCGACATTCTACCCGTTGTGATTCACGGCGGGTATTGGAGGGCATTAAAAGCTGAGAACCATCGCGCGATGATGCAGGGCCTGACAGGTCTGGGCGCGCAGGTTGGCAATGTTGAATACCGCCTGATGCCACATGTGCGGTTGAACGAGGTGGTGACGGATGTGACCGCAGGCTTGAGCCTGCTGGCGGACCGGCACCCAAATTCGCAATTGTTGCTGATTGGGCATTCTGCTGGCGCCCATCTGGCCATTTCAGCCCTGGATTTTCCCAAACTGGCCGCACGGGTCGCAGGTGTCATCGCAATTAGTGGCATTTACGAACTGTGGCCTGTCACGCAGTGTTTTTTGCAGAATGAGCTCGGCCTGACCCCTTCAGAAGTCGACGCCTTTTCGCACACGCCCGAGAGGCCCCGACCGCCGGTCTTGTACCTGACCGGAGCGGACGAGACATATGAGTTTCGTCGCCAATCCGCCCGCATGGCCCAAGGGTCGCGCACCGCGTGGCAACACATCAACAACACTCATCATTTGACCGTTCCGCTGGCTGCAACAACTGAAACTGCCGCGCGTGCGGCCCTGACGATCTTGCGCAACTTGGAGACAGCATCATGAGCCTATCCCTTCCGCCGACAGGCACCTTTGTTGGTCGCATATGGCGCCCCGATTGCAACGGCCCGGCGGTGGTCGTTCGGCGTGGGAACCGATTGATTGACATCACCTCGCCCGCGCTGCCAACGATGCATGCCTTGCTGGAATGCGACAACCCCGCCGCGGCGGCAAATGATGCCAGCGGCGAAGATTTGGGCACACTGTCAGAGATTGCCGACAACTCCACCGTGAACCCGGATGTCCAGCAGCCTTACCTTCTGGCGCCCCCAGACTTGCAGCCCGTCAAAGCATCGGGGGTCACCTTTGTCTCTTCCATGCTGGAACGGGTGATCGAGGAAAAGGCCAATGGCGATCCGGCCAAGGCGGACGCCCTGCGCCAGACATGCACCGCGATCCTTGGCCCTTCTCTGCTGGCGATCGAACCGGGATCGGAAAAGGCGGCCGCCTTGAAGGACGCGTTGATGGCCGAAGGGGTTTGGTCGCAATACCTCGAAGTCGGCATTGGCCCGGATGCAGAAGTCTTTTCCAAGGCGCAGCCGATGTCGGCTGTGGGCTGGGGCGCGCGCGTCGGGTTGCACCCCATGTCCACATGGAACAACCCCGAACCCGAAATCACACTTGCAATGGATAGCCAGGGGCGGATCAAGGGCGCTTGCCTCGGCAATGACGTGAACCTGCGCGATGTCGAAGGGCGCTCTGCCTTGTTGCTTAGCAAAGCCAAGGACAATAACGCCTCCTGCGCGCTTGGCCCGATGCTACGCCTGTTTGATGACAGTTACGGCATGGATGATGTACGTCGCGCCGAACTGACACTGATGGTAACGGGCGAGGACGGGTTTGTCCTGCGCGGCCATTCGTCGATGTCAGAGATCAGTCGCGACCCGGAGGACCTTGTCCGCCAGACCTTTGGTGCGCACCACCAATATCCCGATGGGTTCTTTTTGATGCTCGGCACCTTGTTTGCACCCACTCAAGACCGCGACGCACCGGGCGCCGGTTTCACACACAAACTCGGCGATGTTGTCGAGATCGCAAATGACCAGCTCGGCACCCTACGCAATTCGGTCCATCTGTCGACACAATGCCCACCCTGGACTTTTGGCACCAACGCACTGATGCGCAACCTGGCGCACCGCAATCTGATTTAAGGACACGCCTGATGCACAACACAAATCTGATCGCCGGTGACTGGATCGGCAGCACATCAACATTCACGTCAGATCCCGCAAGCGGTCCTGGCGAAACCTTCGCCTGCGGGACACCCGAACTGGTGGCGCAAGCCTGTTCGGCGGCAGAAGACGCATTTTGGACCTACGGCTATACATCCCGCGAAATGCGCGCCGGGTTTCTCGAGGCCATTGCGGATCAGATCGAAGCACGCGGTGACGCCCTGACAAAAGTTGGCACATCTGAGACCGGTCTGCCCGCAGCCCGTCTTGGGGGTGAACGTGGGCGCACGACAGGTCAATTGCGCCTCTTTGCACAACATATCCTTGACGGCGCTTATTTAGACCAGCGTCACGATGCGGCCCTACCAGATCGCACGCCCCTGCCCCGCCCCGATCTGAAACTCGCCCAGCGCCCCATCGGCCCGGTCGCGGTGTTCTGCGCGTCAAACTTTCCGCTCGCCTTTTCAACTGCCGGTGGGGATACCGCCTCGGCGCTCGCGGCAGGCTGCCCCGTGGTGGTCAAAGGCCACCCGGCCCACCCTGGCACTGGCGCACTGGTGGCCGAAGCTGTGGATGCGGCGCGCCGCGGTCTGGATCTGCATCCAGGTGTCTTCAGCTTTGTGCACGACGGCGGCCTCGCCGTGGGGCAGGCCTTGGTGCAAGATCCATTCATCAAGGCCGTTGGTTTCACCGGCTCTTTGCGCGGTGGACGGGCGCTGTTTGATCTATGCGCTGCGCGGCCCGAGCCGATCCCCTTCTTTGGCGAACTTGGGTCCGTAAATCCGATGTTCCTGCTGCCGCACGCTCTGGCCGCCCGGGGGGCAGACATCGCCAAAGGCTGGGCCGTCTCACTGACGATGGGTGCGGGGCAGTTTTGCACTAACCCCGGTATTGCCGTGCTGCCTGTAGGCGATGCGGCGACGGCGTTTTGCACAAGCGCCGCGCAAGCGCTCAGGGACGTCAGCCCGCAAACCATGCTGACACCCGGCATTTGCGCCGCATTCCGACAAGGTCGCGACGCGATCGCATCCGTCAAAGGGGTCACCGCGCTGATCGAAATGCCAGCAGATGGACGGCAAGTCGCACCGCATCTGTACCAATTGGACGCTGACACGCTGGCTGCAAACCCTGCGTTGGCGCATGAGGTTTTTGGCCCACTGGGGTTGATCGTGACGGTCAATGACATCCAGCGCATGACCCGCCTCGCACAGAGCCTTGTCGGCCAGTTGACGGCAACACTGCATTTGCACGATGAGGATCAGAAAGACGGCGATCCCTTGCTACGCGTGCTTGAGCGCAAGGCAGGCAGGGTGCTGGTCAACGGCTTTCCGACGGGGGTCGAAGTGGCGGAGGCGATGGTGCATGGAGGGCCATATCCCGCCTCGACAAACTTTGGCGCCACTAGCGTGGGGACACTTGCGATCAGGCGTTTCCTGCGCCCGGTCTGTTATCAGAACCTGCCCGAGGGCATGGCCGATTGGGCAACCGCCTAACGATAGGCAAGCAATCGGTTGGTCCCGCGCTGCACGATGACGCCATTCTGATTTGTCACCTCGAATTCGAGCGACAGAATGGCTTCGTTCGGATCGCGCGCCGGTGAGATATCCGCGATCTCATAGGTGACGTCTATCGTGTCCCCGGCAAGCACCGGCGCACGGAACGTCCATGTCCATCCCATGGATGCACGTGCTTTCATCTGCGCACCCGTCTGATTTTTCAGCCCGTCAATCAGGGAAAGCACCAGCAATCCATGCGCCACCCGCGCCTTGAAGCCATGTAAAAGTGCCGCTTCGTCGGACATGTGAATTTCAAACCTGTCCCCCGTCAGCGCGGCAAAATGATCAATCATCCCGGTCGTCACAGTGACCGCGCCGCACTTGACGCGGTCACTGCAGCACAGGGCATCTGCCCCATACGCTCCGGGAGGGAGAACGTTGCGTGCCAATGATCGTCAGACAGGCGTGGGTGCGTCGTCGCGCAACAGCCCGGTGAACTTCAGATCAGACCAGAATTCAGTTGGAATTGGATGGCTGAACCAGTCGAGGTTTTGGGCCAACTGCTCCACCGTGCGGGTACCTGCGGCAAAGGACGGCACCGCCGGATGCGCGACCACGAACTGAAGTGCTGCGGCAGGCAATGGTACGTCATAGTCTGCGCACACGGCCTCGATCTTGCGCACTTTTTCCATGATGTCCGCCGGGGCCGGGGCGTAGTTGTATTTGGCCCCTTCCTTTGCACCCGTCGCTAGAATGCCGGAGTTGAACCCGCCTCCCACAACCACCGCTGCGCCGCGCTCTTCGCACAGGGGCAGGAATTCGTTCAGGGAATCCTGCTCCAGCAGAGTGTATCGCCCGGCCAGAAGGAAGCAATCCACATCCCGTTGCTTGAGAGCCTCATGGCAGACTTCCCATTCGTTGACCCCGACGCCGATGGCCTTGACCATGCCCTGGTCCCGCAGCGACTCCAAAGCCTTCCAACAGCCATCCATCGCTTGCTTGAAAACCTCCGGTTGCTCATCACCACGCGTGAAAACGTCGATGTCATGGATAAAGCAGATGTCCATCCGCTCCAATGCGAGGCGTTGAAGGCTGTCCTCGAAGGCGCGCATCGTGCCGTCATAAGTGTAGTCAAATTCCATCTGGAAAGGGGCGGCATTGGTCCAGGGGGCAAAGTCGATATCCGCCCGTTTTGCAGGCACAAGCCTCCGCCCAACTTTAGAGGACAGTACGAAATCGTCGCGGTTTTTCCAACGCAACGATTGCCCCGTGCGCAGTTCCGCCAGCCCATGACCATACATTGGTGCGGTGTCAAAATAGCGTATTCCGGCGTCCCATGCGGTCTGTATCATCGCGTCGGATGTCTGTTCGTCGATCTCGCGAAAAATGTTGCCGATGGGGGCGGTGCCGAATCCAAAGGCTGTGACCTCCAGGTCGACGCGACCAAATTTATTCTTTGTATCCGGGGTCATAGCTTACCTCTCTAAGTAACCATTTCGTTACTTATTTACCAGAATCGATTGATGAGCAAGTTGTTTTAGCTACGCAAAGCTGTTGACGATGTTTGAAGGAGAAGCATAAAGTAACTAAACGGTTACCACGGAATCACTCATGCAGCTGTCCGACACACAGATTCAAGTCCGCGATATGGCACGCGATTTCGCGAACAAATCCATCCGCCCCATCGCCGAAACCCTGGACCAGGAAGAACGCTTTCCCCGCGATCTCTATGCTGAGATGGGTGCGCTGGGATTGTTTGGGATTGGTGTGCCCGAAGACATGGGCGGGCCCGGCTTTGACACCGTCACCTATGCCCTCGTTATGGAAGAACTGAGCCGGGGCTACGCCTCTGTCGCGGATCAATGCGGCCTGGTCGAACTCATTTCGACGCTGTTGGTGCGGCACGGCAGCGATGCACAGCGCCACAGCTATCTGGCCGATGTCATGCAGGCCAAAACGCTGGTGGCCTATTGCATCACAGAGCCCGAGGCAGGCACCGACGTGTCCGGCATACGCACCGAAGCCGTGCGTGACGGGGATGGATGGGTGTTGAATGGCGGCAAAATCTGGATTCACAACGCACCGGTCGCCGATGTGGGGTTTGTCCTGGCCCGCACGGACCGGGCCGCAGGCAACCGCGGCATGTCCATTTTCATCGTCGATTTGCACGCGCCGGGCATCGAACGCGGCCCCAAGGAACACAAGATGGGGCAACGGGCCAGCCAGGTTGGCGCGCTGAATTTCAAGGATGTGCGCCTGCCCGCCGACGCCTTGTTGGGCGAGGAAGGGCGCGGCTTTCACATGATGATGTCCGTTCTGGACAAAGGGCGCGTGGGCATTGCTGCCCTTGCGGTGGGCATCGGCCAGGCAGGGCTGGAAGCGGCGCTGGAATACGCCCAGCAACGCAAACAGTTCAGCAAGCAAATCGCAGAGTTTCAGGGCGTGCAATGGCTGTTGGCCGACATGGCCAAGGATATCGAGGCGGCCCGCCTGCTCGTTCATTCCGCAGCAGGAAAGATTGACCGAAGCGAGAATGCGACCAAGGCCTGTTCGATGGCCAAATGCTTTGCAGGCGACATGGCCGTCGCCCGCTCTGCCGATGCGGTGCAGGTATTTGGCGGGTCAGGCTATATTCGCGGGTTCGAGGTCGAGCGCCTGTACCGTGATGCCAAGATCACTCAAATCTATGAGGGCACCAACCAAATTCAGCGCATGATCATCGCCCGCGAACTGATCAAACACGGGGCTGCGGCATGACGCGACCCGTTGCACTTGTGACGGGGTCCAGCCGCGGCATCGGACTGGGGGCAGCCATCGCCTTAGCCCAGGACGGATTTGCGGTGGCGATCAACGGCCCTTCGGATGACACAGAGCTGCAAGCTGCGGTCCAGGATGTGCGAGACACTGGCGCAGACGCGGTTGCAGCCCCTTTTGACGTCACCAACCACGCCACTCATGACAAGGCGCTTGCAGCGATAGAAGACGCGCTTGGCCCTCTCACCACGCTTGTAAACAATGCGGGCGTCGGCGTGATGCGGCGGGGCGACCCCCTGGAGGTGCAGCAGGACAGCTGGGATCGCTGCATCGAGGTGAACGCAAAGGCCGTGTTTTTCCTAACCCAAGCCTTTGCCAAACGTCTGTTGGCCCGAGATCGGGACGAAGGGATGTTTCATTCCATCGTCAACGTCACCTCCTCGAATGCGAGTGCTGTTGCCGTGCCCCGCGCAGAATACTGCGCTTCAAAAGCTGCGGCCGCGATGGTGACACAAACCTGGGCTGTGCGACTGGGCCCCGAAAACATAGCCGTTTACGACGTTCGTCCCGGCTTGATTGCGACCGACATGACCGCGCCTGTGATCGCCGAATACGAAGCCCGCGCCAAAGCCGGCCTGACCCTTTTCCCGCGCGTGGGCCAGCCCGAAGAAGTGGGGGCCATCATTTCCGCGCTGGCGTCGGGCAAACTTCCTTACACAACCGGACAGGTGATCGCGGCAGATGCCGGCATGCTTGTTCCCCGCTTTTGAGAGTGCGCAGATGAAAATTGCATTGCCCGACTCGTCTGGACATCTCAGCAACTACCCGTTGACTGGAACGCCCATTAAACCCACGCCCCTGGGCGCTGATCCGGCGCGTATCGTCTTTTCAGCGGCGCACGTGGTTGCGGATCCATTCACGGCTTCCGATCCGTCCGGCAAGGCGGCCGTGGATTGGGACGGCACGATGGCCTTTCGGCGCCACCTGACCGACCTTGGGCTGGGGATCGCCGAAGCGATGGATACCGCGCAACGCGGGATGGGATTGGATTGGCCCGGCGCACTAGAGCTGATCACGCGCACGAAACAGGAAGTGCCGGATGCCCTCGTGTTCAACGGATGTGGCACCGACCAACTTGATCCAAATGACGCACGCACCCTGGATGATGTACGCCGCGCATATCTCGATCAGGTCGACGCGATCCAGCAGGTTGGCGGCCGGATCATCCTGATGGCCTCGCGTGCGCTGGCGCGAGTGGCTACCAAGCCTGATGACTACATCAGCGTTTATGGCGACGTGCTGCGCGCCTGCGACGAGCCCGTCATCCTGCATTGGCTTGGTGAGATGTTTGACCCAGCCCTGGCCGGCTACTGGGGGGCAAACACCTTTGCCCAAAGCCAGGAAACTGCACTGACCATCATCAACGAGAATACAAACAAGGTTGATGGCATCAAAATCTCGCTTCTGGACAAGGACAAAGAGATCGAGATGCGTCGCCAACTGCCCGCTGGCGTGAAAATGTATACTGGCGATGACTTCAATTATCCTGAGCTTATTGCAGGGGACGACCAGGGATATTCGCATGCTCTGCTTGGTATCTTTGACCCATTGGCGGTGGCCGTGGGCAAAGCCATCGGGCAACTGGGCGCGGCAGACGTGACCGGGTTCCGCGCCACGCTTGACCCGACGGTGCCCTTGGCGCGCCTGATCTTTCGCGCGCCGACCCAATATTACAAAACTGGCGTCGTGTTTCTGGCATGGCTGAACGGACACCAGGACCATTTTGTGATGCTGAATGGCGCACAGGCGATGCGCCCGCTGCCCTATTTCGTCGAATGCTTCAGACTGGCCGACCAATGTGGGCTTTTGGCTGACCCCGATTTGGCAGTGGCGCGGATGCGCCGGATGTTGGCGGTGTATGGTGTTGCGTGATTTCACCACAGATCATTCGGCCTGCGCGCTGAATACCGCCACGCTTGGCCATAACCTCGAAGGATATGGCGCGGGCTGGTCGGTTGAGCGTGTGATCGACGCCTGCGCGGCGCGTGGTTTGGCAGGCATCGTCTTCTGGCGACGTGAAATTGGCAACCGCGCGGAGGAAATCGGGGAACGTGTCCGCGCGGCAGGCATGGAGGTCGTGGGTCTCTGCCGCACCCCTTTCCTTGTCGGCTCGGACGTGCCTGATCGGTTTGAGGATGACGCGCGCGCTGCCGTCGACATGGCCGCAGCGCTTGGCACAACCGTGCTGACAATCGTTACTGGCGGCACAGAGCCCGGCACAACAGGGGTGATGGACAGCCAGAAAATCCTAGCTGCTCGAACCGCAAAGCTGGCGGAATACGCATCCCAATTCGGCGTTTCACTGGCGTTGGAGCCGTTGAACCCGATGTTTGGCGGCAACCGCACTGTTCTCATGACGGCAGCCGACGCGTTGCGGGTGGCCGACATGACGGGCCAACCCAATGTTGGCGTTGCGATTGATGTCTATCACGTGTGGTGGGACACCACCTTGGCAGACACGCTGGCGCACCGTGGCCAAGGCAGGGTCTTGGGATATCACGTATGTGATTGGCTGGAACACACCAGCGACATGTTACTCGATCGCGGCATGATGGGTGACGGCGTCGCCGATCTGCCCGCGATCCGCGCCGCAGTCGAAGCCACAGGCTACCGTGGCGCCTGCGAGGTCGAAATATTCTCAAGCAATAACTGGTGGCAACGTGACCCCGACGACGTGCTCGACCAAATGGTCGCGCGGTTCAGAAAGGTCTGCTGATCCACAAACCAACGGGGCGTTACCCCGACACTAACCAAGCCAAACGGGAGGAAACAATGGCTCAACTGAAAACAAAGATCGCGACGCTGATGGTGGCGACCGCACTGACAACGGCACCGGCGCTGGCCGAGGACGTCGAGGTGCTGCACTGGTGGACATCGGGCGGCGAAGCGGCCGCTTTGAATGTTTTGAAAGGCGACCTTGAAACGCAGGGAATCGGCTGGCAAGACATGCCTGTCGCGGGCGGTGGTGGCGAGGCGGCGATGACCGTCTTGCGGGCACGCGTGACATCGGGCAATGCGCCTACGGCCGTTCAAATGCTCGGCTTTGACATTCTGGACTGGGCAGATCAGGGCGCACTTGCTGACCTGAATTCGGTTGCCGCCGAACAGGGCTGGGATGCCGTGGTGCCAGAGGCGCTTCAGGCGTTTGCAAAGGTAGATGGCAAATGGGTCTCGGCGCCCGTCAACGTCCATTCGACAAACTGGGTCTGGGCCAACAAGGCGGTGCTGGACAGCAACGGTATTGCTGTGCCCACCACGTGGGACGAGTTCGCGGCAGCCGTGGACGCGCTGAGTGCGGCTGGTGTGACACCGATCGCGCATGGTGGTCAGGCCTGGCAGGATGCAACTGTTTTTGACGCGGTTGCCATGGGCGCGTTGGGACCAGACGGCTACAAGGCCGCTTTCATTGATCTGGACGAAGACGCGCTAGGCGGCGACGCCATGAAAACAGCGTTTGAGCGTATGGAGTTCATCCGTGCCAATGTCGACGAGAACTTCTCGGGCCGGGATTGGAACCTTGCCACAGCCATGGTCATCAACGGCGAAGCCGGGTTTCAGATGATGGGTGACTGGGCCAAAGGGGAATTCCTGAGCGCGGGCAAGACCCCGGGCGACGACTTCCTCTGCTTCCGTTTCCCCGGCACCGAAAATCAGGTGACCTTCAACGCGGACCAGTTTGCGATGTTTGATCAGGGCGGCACCGTGTCTGCGGAACAAGCGGCACTTGCTTCGGCCATCCTGTCACCTTCGTTCCAGTCAGCGTTTAATGTGGTCAAGGGCTCGGTGCCCGCGCGCACAGATGTGTCGGATGCTGATTTCGACGCCTGCGGCAAACAGGGGATGAAGGATCTGGCGGCAGCCGCTGCTTCCGGCAACCTCTTTGGTTCCATGGCCCATGGGCATGCGAACCCGGCATCCATCAAGAACGCGATGTATGACGTGATCACGGCCCACTTCAACGGTGAGTATGACGCCGAAACGGCCGTGTCCGAATTGGTGGATGCTGTTTCTATCGCGAAGTAAGCAAAACCGGGCAGGGCGCTCCATGCGCCCTGCCCGTCCTCTTGCCAAAGGACACGATCATGGCTGACACCGCACAGGTCGACCTACGCACTCGACTGCAAAACTGGCTGCCCAAGCTGGTTCTTGCACCGTCCTTTGCAATGGTTCTTTTGTTTGTCTACGGCTTCATCGCTTTCACGGTCTATCTGTCCTTCACCGATAGCCGCATCCTGCCGTCCT
Organism: uncultured Tateyamaria sp.; assembly: GCF_947503705.1. Taxonomy (GTDB): domain Bacteria; phylum Pseudomonadota; class Alphaproteobacteria; order Rhodobacterales; family Rhodobacteraceae; genus Tateyamaria. The sequence continues at coordinate 93,960 of NZ_CANNES010000009.1, forward strand.
ATGGTTGGGTCGGGCTGGAGAACTACGAAAAACTGTTCCGCCTGCGCCATTGGAAGATCGCCGTTTCCAACCTGGCCGTCTTTGCGATCCTCTACATCGGTATTTCCAGTCTGATCGGGCTGATGCTGGCTATTTTCCTGGATCAGAAGATCCGGATCGAAGGTGCTCTACGCACCGTCTATCTCTATCCGATGGCGCTGAGCTTTATCGTGACGGGCACTGCCTGGAAGTGGCTGCTTGATCCCGGGATCGGCCTGGAACACACAATGCATCTGTGGGGTTGGACAACGTTCAGTTTTGACTGGATCAAGAACAGCGACTACGCGATCTATACTGTGGTTCTCGCCGCCGTCTGGCAGTCATCAGGTTTTGCCATGGCGATGTTCTTGGCCGGATTGCGCGGCATCGACAATGAAATCCTGAAGGCCGCGCAGATGGACGGCGCGTCGAACTGGCAGCTTTATCGCCGCATCATCATTCCGCAACTACGCCCCGCTTTCCTTTCGGCATTCGTAATCCTGTCCCATCTTGCGATCAAATCCTACGACCTTGTCATCGCGTTGACAGGCGGTGGGCCCGGCCGGGCCACCGAACTGCCCGCGACGTTCATGTATTCCTACACCTTCACGCGCAACCAGATGGGTATCGGCGCGTCCTCTGCGGTCATTATGCTGATCACCATCGCCGCCATCATGGTCCCTTACCTTTACGCCGAGCTGAAGGAGAAGAAATGATGGCCATTGCAAGCACTGATACGGCCATCCGCTCCGGTCGTGTGACGCGCACCTTTCTCTATCTGGTTTTGCTGCTCTTCGCGCTTTTTTATCTGCTGCCCTTCGCAATCATGGTGATGAATTCCATGAAGCCTCTGGATGAAATCACCGGGGGCAACATGATGGCATTCCCCACGGACTGGACGCTGGAGCCATGGCGCAAAGCGTGGTCAGAGGCGCAAGTCGGTGTCGATGCCACAGGCCTGCGCCCTTATTTCTACAACTCGCTCATCATGGCCATTCCCGCTGTGATGTTGTCGACATTCTTTGGTGCGCTGAACGGCTACGTGCTCACAAAATGGCAGTTTCGCGGGCATAATATCGTCTTCGGACTGCTACTTTTCTCCTGCTTCATTCCATTTCAGATCGTCCTGATCCCCATGGCGCGGATGCTGGGCATCTTTGGGCTTGCAGGCTCAACCGGTGGGCTGATCCTGGTGCACTTCGTCTACGGGATCGGGTTCACAACACTCTATTTCCGCAACTACTATGCCGCCTTCCCAACCGAACTGATCCGGGCGGCCCAGATCGACGGCGCGGGCTTTTTCCGCATTTTCTGGCGCATCCTTTTGCCATCATCCGGGCCGATCATCGCGGTCAGCTTCATCTGGCAATTCACCAACATCTGGAACGATTTCCTGTTCGGGGCTTCATTTGCCGACTTCAGCAGCCAGCCAATGACCGTTGCCCTGAACAATCTGGTGCAAAGCTCCACTGGCGTCAAAGAATACAACGTCCACTTCGCCGGTGCCATCTATGCCGCAATCCCCACCCTGCTCGTTTACATCGTGGCAGGGCGCTACTTCGTGCGCGGTCTGATGGCCGGTTCAGTCAAAGGATAAATCATGGGCTTTCTCGATATTCGAAATGCAACCAAAGCCTACGGCTCGGTTCAGGTTCTGCACGAAGTCGACATAACCGTTGAAGAGGGCGAGTTTCTTGTGCTCGTTGGCCCTTCGGGTTGCGGCAAATCCACCCTGCTCAACATGATTGCCGGGCTCGAAGACATCACCAGTGGCGAGATTTCGATCAAAGGGCAGCCCATGAATGGCGTCCATCCCTCGAAACGCAACATCGCCATGGTTTTCCAGTCCTACGCGCTTTACCCCAACATGACCGTTGGCCAGAACATCACCTTTGGGCTTGAGATGCACGGCGTGCCCAAAACCAAACGGGACCAGGCCATGGCCGATGTGGCCAAGCTGTTGCAGATCGAACCGCTGTTGGCCCGCAAACCCGGACAGTTGTCGGGCGGGCAACGCCAGCGGGTCGCAATGGGCCGTGCGCTGGTTCGCAATCCGGATGTGTTCCTGTTTGACGAACCGCTGTCGAACCTTGACGCCAAGCTCCGCGTCGATATGCGGACCGAAATCAAGAAACTGCACCAGAAACTCGGCACCACGATCGTTTACGTCACCCATGACCAGATCGAGGCGATGACACTGTCCACGCGCATCGCCGTGATGAATGGCGGCTATGTGCAGCAGCTTGGAACGCCCAAGGAAATCTATGACAACCCGGCCAACCTGTTTGTGGCGACTTTCATGGGCTCCCCGTCCATGAACCTGATCGACGTCACATTGCGGGTCGAGGGCAACAGCGTCTTTGCCGACACAACCGATGCGAAGGGGGCAAGGATTTCGCTTCCCATCAACGCGTCGGTCAACGGCCTTGACGGCAAAAACGCCATTCTCGGCCTGCGCCCCGAAGCGTTGACAGACGTGGATGGATCGGATGCCCGTGCCACGCAAATTGCCCACGTCCCGAATGAGGTCACTGTGACTGAACCCGCCGGGTCAGACACCTTTGTGACCACGAGTTTTGGCGGAAAAGACTGCGTCGCCCGCATGCGCGCGGATGCAGATGCCAAACCCGGCGAGCGGGTAACTTTTGCATTCAATATGGACAAGGCCGTTCTTTTTGACCCCGAAACAGAGGCGCGGATTGCATGATACCGCGCCGGTTTCGGCGCGCCAAGCCATTGGTCGACACCTATGACTTCATCATTGTGGGCGGTGGTTCAGCAGGTTGTGTGCTGGCACGGCGCCTGGTGGATTCAGGCGCGGTCTCCGTCTTGTTGCTCGAGGCGGGGCCGAGCGACTGGAACCCATTGCTGCACGTGCCCGCAGGATTTACCAAGCTCACCGGCACGAGCCATACATGGGGCTACGAGACATCCCCGCAGTCCGGTTTGAAAAACCGACAGGTCTGGTATCCCCAGGCCCGTGTTCTGGGTGGGGGATCGTCCATCAACGCCCAGCTTTATACACGAGGCAACGCGTGGGATTACGACAATTGGGCTGCACATGGGTGTGACGGCTGGGCTTATGCTGACGTCCTGCCCTATTTCCGCCGGGCAGAGGACAACACACGCTTTGCCGATGAATTTCACGGACAAGGCGGGCCGCTCCGGGTGTCCGATCCCGTTCCGCACCCACTCACCACGGTCTTTGCCCGCGCGGCGCAACAGGCAGGCATGACCTATAACCCTGACTTCAACGGGGCGCAGCAGGCGGGGCTCGGCTTTTATCAGGTGACCAATCGAGCCGGACGGCGCAGTTCTGCTGCGGTCTGTTATCTGGGGCCGGTGCAGAATGCAGAACAACTGACCCTCCGATGCGATGCCCACGTCGAGCGGATCATCGTCACGGGCGGGCGCGCTACGGGTGTCATGCTTAATGGGAAGAAAATCACTGCTCGGCGCGAGGTGATCCTGACGGCGGGCGCAATCGGCAGCCCGCGGGTGCTGATGCATTCCGGCATCGGCCCGGCCCAGCACCTGAGCGAGGTCGGGATAAAGGTCGTGATGGACCTGCCCGGCGTGGGCGAGAACCTGCACGATCATATGGACGTCTTTGTGGTGGCCGAATGCGATGGGGACCTCAGTTTTGATCGCTACAAACCGTTGCACATGCAGGCTTGGGCCGGGTTGCAATATGGCGTGAATCGCACAGGGCCGCTTGCCCATAACATCTGCGATGGCGGTGGTTTCTGGTACGCGGACAACACCGATGAGGCACCCGCTCCCGACATTCAGTTTCACTTCCTTCCAGGGTCGGGCCTTGAACATGGGCTCAAACCGATCCGAAATGGCGTTACCCTGAATTCAGCATATCTGCGGCCAAAGTCACGCGGTGAGGTCCGTCTGAAATCCAGCGATCCCACTGCCAAAGTGCATATCAATCCAAACTATTGGAACGACCCAAACGATATGCGTCTTTCTGTCGAGGGCTTCAAACTTGCCCGCCGCATCCTGTCCGCTCCGGTGTTTCGCGATGTCCTGCTGGGTGAGGCCAATCCAGGCCCGGCCTGCAAAACCGAGGATGACATCATTCAATACGCTTACCGCCATGCCAAAACCGATTATCATCCGGTCGGCACATGCCGTATGGGCGCTGCAGAAGACCCCCAGGCGGTCGTCACCCCGGACCTTTGCCTCAAGGGGGTCGAGGGGCTGCGCGTCTGTGACAGTTCCGTGATGCCCTTTGTCAACTCTTCCAACACCAATGCACCCACGATCATGATTGCCGAAAAGGCCGCCGACGCAATACTCGCTCAACACGCTTTGAAGGACACACCATGACCGGCAATCTGCACTTTCCCCCAACGCTCACATATCACGCCGCCCAAGGTATGGTGGCCACCGCAATCGCACATGCGATGAAAAATGGTTGGGTTGTCGCCGTGGCGGTTCTTGATCCATCCGGCGGTGTCCTGAGTGCTGGGCGGATGGACGGGGCCGTTCCGACAATCTTGGAAATTGCTACGGACAAAGCATTCACTGCCACCCAGGGGCGCAGTACAGATGCGTTCGGCAAACGCATGTTGGAAGACCCACAGATGACTTTGGCGGCGTCCAACCGCCCCAGAATGGTCGCGTGGGAAGGCGGCTTGCCGATCCGGGCCGACGGCGTGGTAGTCGGCGCGATCGGTGTTTCAGGCGCGTCAGGACACGAAGACGCGGCCTGCGCGCAGGCCGCAGTGGAACGCCTAGGGTTCACCGCATAACGCTACTGATTCAAACACACCCGGCAGATTACGAATTCCACCACCCGTCGGGTGCCGCGAAGCAAAAAAGGGGGGAATTGCAGCGCTGGTTATCATGGACAGCGCCGTACTTTCATGGCGACATCAGCGTGCAAATTGGATTTCACGCGTCCCCGACTGTTCGCTTGTAGGCCGGATGGCAACCCTAGCCTGTTCAGCGCCGAGCATAATTGTAAGCACGTAGGAAAGCATTCTGCCTCAAAAAGCAGAACCATATTCGCCTATAAATGGGAGGCTATGGCGGACCGAGGAGGATTCGAACCCCCGACCCCCTGATTCGTAGTCAGGTACTCTATCCAGCTGAGCTATCGGTCCGTTGAGGCCGGGGTTTAGTCTTGTGACCGGGGCTTTGCAAGGGGCAATCTTGCGGTATTGGCCTTACGTTCAAAACCCGTCGCCTTTTGGCAGACGGATCGAAAACACGGTGCCCTTCGGACCGGTCCGATCCAGCTCCAACGCGCCGCCGTGGCCGCGGATCAACTCGGAGGCGATGGCCAGACCTAGACCCGTGCCGCCTTTGCTGACGCCGCCCTGAAATGGGGTAAACAGGTGCTCCTGAGCCTTTGGTGGCAAACCCGGCCCGGTGTCAGCCACCTCGATCCACCAGTTGTCGTCATCTTCATAGGCCGACACGGAAATTTCGCCGGCATTGCCGCTCGACACGATGGCCGTACGGGCGTTGCGCACCAGGTTCGAGATTACCCTGTAAAGCTGCTCTGGATCGGCCCGCAACATCAGCATCGGCGGGATATTTTCGCTCAGGCTCACATCGTGGTCCCCGACGGCAAGGCGTTCGCTGTCCAGCACATCGGCCACCAATTCATCCAACGTCATCAAGGTCAGAGTCGGGCTTGGCTCTTCGGCCTTGCCAAAGGCGAGCGTGCTTTCGCACAAGTGCACCGCCCGGGTGATCGAGTTCACCAGTTTGGGCGCCATTCGGCGCACCAGCGGGTCTTCCGACGTCTCGATCCGGTCTGTAAAAAGCTGGGCCGAAGTCAGGATATTGCGCAAATCATGGCTGATCTTCGACACAGCCGACCCCAGTTGGGCCAGCCGATCCTTTTGACGCAGGGCGTGGATCATGTCGGTTTGCAGGCTGCGCAGGGCTTCTTCGGCTTCGCGCAATTCGGTCACGGTGGCATTGGGTTCAATGATCCCGCGCACATCCTCAGGAGCCGCCGCATACCGCTGCATATGGCCCACAACGCCCCGGATCGGTTTAACTAGGATCGCCCGCACCGCAATGAACAAGAGCAACGCCGTGACAATCGAAATCACGGCCGACAGGACTAAAATGCGTATCCCATAATCGATCATCGCCATGCGGAGCGGTCGGGTCTCCATCGTCACTTCGATCAAAAGCCCGGCCTCGCGCACTGGCGCACCGATCACCCGGATCACCTGGTCGTCACGTTCCAGCAACCGCATCATCGCATCCCTGATCAGAACAAGTGCCGTGCCCTCGCGCAGATCAAATGTCGCGTCGATAGGTTGCGGCATGGGCGTGGCCAACATCAACTGTCGCACTTCATCCCGGCGCAGAACAACGTTGAAGACGCCAGCATTCTCCAGCAGTTCCTGCTCAAGGTCACTGTCCAGCATATCGTCGGCCAACAGGGCCAACGACGCGATCTGCGCCCGCTCAAGGCGGTTTTGCAGGTATTCTTCGCGGAACCGCGCGATGGACGGCACAAAGATCAGGATTTCGGCCAGCATCACAAAGATCGTCGTCAGGATCAAAAAGCGGCCAGAGAGCGAATTCATCATGCGCGTATGTGGTCAGGGAATGAAGCGTTGCACAAGGCCCACAACCCGTTTGACCAGATCACTTTCGAACAGACGCGGCGAAAAATACGCCCCGGCTGCCCGTTTGTTGACCTCACCGATGGTTGGGTAAGGCGCAACCATGGCGGCGACCTGGCTCATCTTGAGATTGTTGGCCAGTACCAGCGCCCAGAGGTTGATCAACTCACCCGCCTGATAGCCCGCGATAGAGGCCCCAACGGGCCGCCCTTTGACCACCATAACCTTGATCAAACCCCTGGTTTTGCGCTCTGCTATGGCCCGATCATTATGTTCGTAGTGAAAGCGGACAACCTCAAGCTTGGATCCATGTTCCTCTTTCGCCAACGCTTCGGTCAGGCCGACTTGGGCCAATTCCGGGTCGGTATACGTGGCCCAGGGAATATGGCTGGTCTTGGCCTTGGAGGGCAGGCCAAACAGCATCGACCGGATGATGACTCCGGCATGGTAACCCGCCACATGGGTGAATTGCAGCCCGCCTGCCACATCGCCGATGGCATAGACACGGCGATTGCTGGTTTTCATCGCGGCATCGACCTTGATGCCGGTGCGGGTCGTCTCAATCCCCGCAGCGTCCAGTTTCAGGTTGCCCACATTGCTTTTGCGCCCCACAGCGACCAGCAGATGCGAGCCGGTAAAGCTGCGCCCATCCTCAGTACGGACCGTGACCAGACCATCGACGTTTTCGATCCGTTCCGCCTTGGCCTCTTCGGCAATCTCGATCCCTTCGGCGCGCAGGTTCTCAAGGACAACCTTGGCCATTTCCGGGTCATCCTTGCCCAGCGCCTTGGCCCCTTCGATGACAGTCACCTTGGAGCCGAGACGCACATGCGCCTGTGCCATCTCCATCCCGATGGGCCCACCGCCGATGATCAGCAGATGTTCGGGGCGCTCGCGCAGTTCCCAAAGGCTTTCATTGGTCAGATAGGGCACCGTGTCGATGCCCTCGATGGGCGGTACAAGGGGGCTCGACCCTGTGGCGATGACGATACGCCGGGCGGTGATGATCGTATCGCCTGCCTGCACCTCTTTGTCAGAGATGAAATGCCCAAATTCGCGGATCACTTCGACGCCAAAGCCTTCAAATCTTTCCTGGCTGTCTACCGGCTCAATCTGAGCAATCACGCCATGGACGTGATCCTTGGCTGCTGCGTAATCCACCTGTGGGGCGACATCGGCCACACCGTAGGCGGCCGCATGCGACTGGCCGAATGCCGCCTTGCCACTGGCAATCAGTGCCTTGGACGGCACACAGCCATAGTTGAGGCAATCGCCACCCATCTTGTGCCCTTCGAGCAGGACAACCTTGGCCCCCATCTGGCTGGCCCCGGCTGCAACCGATAGACCACCGGATCCGGCACCAATCACCAGAATATCGGTTTTGATACGTTTCATTTTGGTCAGAGGCCTTTCTTGCCGCGCACGGCTTTCAGCATGATGGGCAGGGCCGCCAGCACGCACAAGCCGAGGATAGGCAGGATGATCTGCGGCTCGAATATGATGCCCAGGTTAGGCGTTTCGCCTCGGTCAAACACCTCACCCAGACCCGCGCCGACAGAGGTGAACACAACCGCGCCCGGTATGATCCCCAAAAAGGTTGTGATGGCAAAGCGCTGGAGCGACACACCGACAAGCGCAGGCACCAGATTGGCCACAAAGAACGGCACAACTGGCACAAGACGCATCAGAAACAGCATCGACCACTGGTTTTCATCTATGCCGTCCTTAATCTTTTTGACGGTGCCGTCGCTGCTGTCCATCTTCTCGGACAGCTTTTCACCAAGCCCCCAACGGGCCGCCATGAAAATGCCGATGGCACCCAATGTGGCCGCCGTCATGTTGAAAAGGGCTCCGGGGAACGTCGCAAACAAAAACCCACCGGTCAATGTCATGACCGTCGCACCGGGCAGCGAAAAGGCTACGACCAGCGCATAGGCCAGCACAAAGATGATCACCGTGCTGCCATAATTGGCGTCCCGATAAGCCAAGAGGCTTTCGCGATTGTCTGCCAGTGTCTGAAAACTCAGGTAATCGCGCAAGGTAAAGGCCCCGATCAGCGCGACGAGCGCGATGCCGATCAGCGGCAAGTTCCGCGCCAGGCCGGGTTTGTGTGGATCGCTCATATCGGACATCGTTGTCGCCTTTTTCGCAGTTGCGCCAGTGGGGTTGGCCGTCTGAACTGCAAAATGCGCCTGCACGGCGCATTTAAACAGGCACCTCACGCGTGCTTGATCGTGCCCCTGCATTTCGTGAGTGTGTGTGGCCTCAGAGCGCGCTATTGAAACATAGGAACGCACTGATGCAGATTTTGTTGCAAAGCGGCCTGATTTCGTAGCCCAAGGGTTTGACTTGCCCGCCCTGCCCCTTTAGAGGACGGGCTTCGAATACTGCTGACAGCCGAATCCGCGCGCATGTTGGCCAATAGATCTGGAGCGACTGCGATGAAACGCACTTATCAACCCTCGAACCTCGTCCGCAAGCGGCGCCACGGTTTCCGTGCGCGTATGGCCACCAAGGCTGGCCGCAAGATCCTGAACAACCGCCGTGCCCATGGCCGGAAGTCGCTCAGCGCCTGAGTTTTCTCCACAGGTTTATACATGACCCCGCCGAAGGCCCCTTTGACCAGCGACCCCGCTGGAGAGGACGCGCCGTCGGCGGGTTCTTTGCGTCGGGCACCTTCCAGGTTCGAGGTACTGACAAAGCGCGCGGACTTCCTGCGCGCGGCCAGGGCCCGGCGTGTGGTCACCCCAGGATTTATTCTGCAAATTCGCGCATGCGCGAGCGATGGGCCAATGCGTGTTGGCTTTACCTGCTCCAAGAAGGTCGGCAACGCCGTGGCCCGCAACCGCGCCAAACGGCGTCTGCGCGAGATTGCTCGCCTTGAGTTGCCACGCTGCGGCATCCCCGGTACAGATTACGTCCTGATCGGACGCGCAGACATCACCGCGACCCGGCCCTTTGACCAGCTGCGAAATGAGTTGCGCACAGCCCTTGGTTGCGACGCATGAGCCCGCTCGCTTTTGTGATTGCTCTGCCCGTACGAGCTTATCGGCTGATCTTTTCCCCCTGGGTTGGCTTCAATTGCCGTTATCAGCCGACCTGCAGCGCTTATGCGTTGGAAGCGTTGGAAAAGCACGGGGCGCTCAAGGGCGGCTGGTTGACCGCTCGACGCATCGGGCGCTGTCACCCTTGGGGCAATGACGGCTATGATCCTGTGCCGGACCCAAAGGACGACTAGCCCGCCACGCCGTATATTGGCGTGGTTGTAAGGTCCGATATCAACTGCCGACGGCCTCTTTTGCTTCGGTCCGCACGTGGTATATGTCGGCCCGTTGCAACCCCGAAGGGCCCCGCCATGCTGGACGATCACGACGATATCCACCCGCTTTTCGCCGGTGCCCCCGCCACGACCGAATTCAAGAAACTGCGCAAACGGATCGTACGATATACCCGTGAAGCAATCGAGCAATATGGGATGGTCGAGCAGGGAAACGAACGCCCCCGCTGGCTGGTCTGTCTGTCCGGCGGCAAGGACAGCTATACACTGTTGGCGGTGCTGCACGAACTGCAATGGCGCGGCTTGCTACCAGTCGATATTCTGGCCTGCAACCTCGATCAGGGACAGCCCGGATTCCCCGCGACGGTCTTGCCTGAGTTCCTCGCACGGATGGGTGTACCGCACCGGATCGAATACCAGGACACCTATTCCATCGTCATTGACAAAGTGCCAGCCGGACGCACCTTTTGTGCACTATGTTCGCGGTTGCGCCGCGGAAATCTGTACCGTATCGCCCGCGAAGAGGGCTGTTCCGCCGTGGTGCTGGGGCATCACCGCGATGACATTCTCGAGACGTTTTTCATGAACCTCTTTCATGGCGGCCGTCTGGCGACGATGCCGCCCAAACTGGTCAACGAAGAGGGCGATCTCTTTGTCTATCGGCCGCTCGCCCATGTGGCCGAGGTCGATTGTGAAAAATTTGCCAAAGCTTTGAATTACCCCATTATTCCTTGTGATCTCTGCGGCAGCCAGGACGGCTTGCAACGCCAACAGGTCAAACAGATTCTGGATGGCTGGGAGGCCAACAGCCCCGGTCGCAGGCAGGTGATGTTTCGCGCCCTGATGAATGCGCGGCCCTCGCATCTGCTCGACCCGAAGCTCTTTGATTTTGCGGGGCTGATGCGCGGTTCGGAAAAATTTGACGCAAATCCCGACGAGATTCCGACACTGCGTTAACACGCCGATCACCCTGTGCCCTTAATCGTCTGTGGGTCTGCTGAAGAAACGGCAGCTACAGATCACAAGGGGACCTGAATGCAACTTCGCCTGCCGATTGCGCTGAAACATGCACGTGCGTGGTGTGTGGCCGCCCTGTCAGGCCCGCAAATGCTTGCCTTCCTGCCTGCGGCGACCCTGGCGGCCTTCTGGCTGGGGGGCGAGCCTGCTTTGATCGCGCTGGCCGTTGCCGTTCCCTTTTTGTGGCTCCTGTTCGGCGGCGTCGATGCATCGACCCGCGCGCGCTTGGCCCGGATAGCGCAGACCGGGCTTGTGCCCGCGGATCAATTTGTCCCCAAGGCCGAGGTGGTGCATGCCGATGCGCCAGCCTCCGGCAAGAGCAGCGCGATTTTTACTGTAGAGCTGGATCAGTTTGCCGAATTGCAGGATCGGTTCGAACCGGCCGCGGTGGACAAGGTCTTGAAAGCTGTCGGTGATCGGTTGGTCACCGTCTCACGCGACCGCGACACCATCAGCCGCATCGGCGACAGCCGGTTTGGAATATGCCTCGGCGATGTGCAGCACATTGATTTGGAAAGCTGTTTGCAGATGTGCAGCCGCATGCAATCCGCCATAGAAGAGCCGATCGCGATTGACGGCACGTCGGTCTATATGTCGGCAAGTATCGGGTTTTGCCTGCTGGCCCGTGCCCCCGGTGCCGATGCGCAAGATTGGCTCAACGCCGCACTTGCCGCCTTGATCGAAGCGCAGCGTCGTGGCCCCAGTACAGTCCGCGCCTATTCATCAGAACTGCAGTCGCGGCTCAAGCACCGCGCCGATTTGCGCGATGAAGTGGCCGCAGCCCTTGAACAAGGGTATATACAGCCCTGGTTCCAGCCCCAGATTTCAACAGACACCGGCAAGGTGACCGGGTTCGAAGCGCTCGCACGGTGGATTCACCCGGATCGTGGCGCGATTTCCCCGGCAGAGTTCCTGCCCGCCATCGAAGCAAGCGGCCTGTTGGAGCGTTTGGCGGAGGTGATGATCTATCACTCTTTCACCGCACTCAAGGCATGGGATTCCGCCGGATTGCACGTGCCACAGGTCGGCGTGAATTTCAGCGGCAGTGAGTTGAGCAACCCTCGCCTGATCGACAAGGTCCGTTGGGAATTGGACCGCTTCGATTTGACCCCGGACCGCCTGACCGTCGAAATCCTTGAAACGGTGGTCACCAACACCTCGGACGATACGATCACACGCAATATCAATGCGTTGACGGCGCTTGGCTGTCACATTGACCTTGACGACTTCGGAACGGGCAATGCGTCAATTGCCTCCATCCGTCGCTTTGGGGTTGGCCGGATCAAGATTGACCGCTCTTTTGTCATGAAAGCGGATCGCGACCCGGAACAACAGCGTATGATCAGCGCGGTTTTGACCATGGCAGAACGATTGGGCGTCGAAACCCTTGGTGAAGGGGTCGAGACCGTGGGTGAACATGCATTGCTCGCGCAATTGGGTTGCGATCATGTGCAGGGCTTTGGCATTGCGCGACCGATGCCCTTTGAAAAGACGCTCGATTGGGTTCGCGCCCATGAGGCCAAATTGCAAGATGCACCGGTCATACCGGGCCGCAGGGCAAATTAAGCTGACAGGCTGAGGAGACCGATGCCCGGCCCTTGGCTGTGATCGCGGAGGCGGTGGACCGGTAACACGAAGCGACTGGACCCCAACTGCCTTTTGCCCGCAAGCCTCACAGCACCGCTACATACTGTCCAAAAGGGCGAATCCACTTGACCTTTGGCCCTGCACTCTGTTGAACCCGACAAACATTTCAGACAGCAGGTGGCGGTCCCGATGGACGATCAGAACAAGAACCTCATTCTTGCAACAGCACTCAGTTTCATCGTTATTCTGGTGTGGTTTGTCCTCTTCCCGCCGCCAGAACCCGATACGGCACTGGACGCCACACCACCAGCCGCGACCACTCCGGTCGATGGCACCGCCGCGGTGCCATCGGCCCCCGCAGACACGCTCACGCAGCCCGCTGATACAACCGGCACAGCTGACGCATCAGCCGCCGCTGACGCACCGCGCGTCGACATTCAGACACCCCGACTGTCCGGTTCGATCTCTCTGCTCGGTGGGCGGATCGACGATCTGACGCTGAATGACTACCGCCAGTCCCTGGACGAAGGCGCGCCCGTCGTCACCCTGATGTCCCCTGTCGGGTCAGTCGATGCGCATTACGCCCTTTATGGTTGGGCCCCTGCGGCGGGCGTTGACCCCGCATCCGTCCCCGGCCCCAACACCGAATGGCAGGTTGCAAGCGGTGACGCGCTGAGCGTGGGCTCGCCCATCCGCCTTGAATGGGACAACGGCGTCGGCCAAACCTTTGCCCGCGACATTGCCATCGACGGCGAATACATGTTCACGATCACGCAAAGCGTGACCAACAACGGAAGCGCGAACGTCAGCATGGCGCCCTACGGCCTGATCGCGCGGCACGGCGAACCCGAAGACCTCAAGAACTTCTTCATCCTGCACGAGGGTGTTGTGGCGATGGCCGATGGGGAACTGAGCGAGGTCGATTGGTCTGACATTCCAGACTACGAGATTGATCCCCGCCAAGGCGCGCGCGCTGAAACCATCGCGGTTGAGCAGAACGGTTGGATCGGCTTTACCGACCACTACTGGATGAGCACGCTGATCCCCGCCCCCGGCTCCGCATTCCGCCAAGTGATCAAATACGACGAGCGGCGCGACATCTACCAGACAGAGGCCGTGCTGCCCACGCGCCAGATCACACCCGGCGCGACCGCCTCGGTGACCACCCAACTTTTCGCCGGTGCAAAGGAATGGGATGCCATCCGCACCTATCAAAACGCGGGCGTCGAGGGCTTTATCGATTCCATCGACTGGGGTTGGTTCTTTTTCCTGACCAAGCCGATCTTCTGGCTGCTGCACGAAATGAACCTGATCATCGGTAACATGGGTTGGGCGATCATCGGCCTGACGCTTGTGATCAAGGCGATCCTCTTCCCGCTCGCCTACAAATCCTATGTCTCGATGGCCAAGATGAAAGAGCTTCAGCCCCAGATGGAGAAGTTGAAGGAAGCAGCCGGAGACGACCGCCAAAAGATGCAGCAGGGGATGATGGAGCTCTACAAGAAGGAAAAGGTGAACCCGGCCGCAGGCTGTTTGCCGATCCTGTTGCAGATCCCGATCTTTTTCTCGCTGTACAAGGTGATCTTTGTCACGATCGAGCTGCGGCACGCGCCCTTCTTTGGCCCTTTCCGGGACCTGAGCGCGCCAGACCCGACCACCATACTGAACCTTTTTGGCCTCTTGCCCATTGGCGCGCCCGAACCCAATTCGATCATGGCCCTGATCTTTATCGGTATTCTGCCTCTGCTCTTGGGTATCTCGATGTGGATGCAACAAAAGCTGAACCCGGCACCCACGGACCCGACACAACAGATGATCTTTGCCTGGATGCCCTGGATTTTCATGTTCATGCTGGGCAGCTTTGCCAGCGGGCTTGTGGTGTACTGGATCGCGAACAACACGATCACCTTCACCCAGCAATACCTGATCATGCGCAGCCAGGGCTATAAGCCGGACCTTCTGGGCAACATCAAATCCAGCTTCAAAAAGCGGACTAAATCGGACAGCAAATGATGCAAGTCGACGGCCTATGGCGGCACCCGATCAAAAGCCACGGGCGCGAAGCGCTTGAGGCCGTTGACCTGCGCGCAGGCGAAGCGATGCAATGGGATCGCGTCTGGGCCGTGGCGCATGACGCATCCAAGGCCGAGGCTGGCGTTTGGGCACAATGCGCCAATTTCAGCCGTGTATCCAAAGCGCCTGATTTGATGGCCATCACCGCCACGCTGGACGAGGCTACCGGGCTGATCACCCTGTCGCACCCCGACCGGCCCGACCTGACCTTTGATCCGGACAAGGACCCGGGCGCGCTGATCGGATGGTCCGCCCCCTTGGTTCCGCAAAACCGGGCCTTGCCCAGCCACATTATGCGCCTCGACGGCCGTGGCTATACCGATAGCGATTTTCCATCTGTGACCTTGTGCAACCGCGCCTCCCACCGGGCGGTTGAGGCCCAGATCGGCCATGACCTCTCGATCCATCGGTGGCGCGGCAACATCTGGTTCGACAGCGATGCGCCATGGGTAGAATTTGACTGGATGGGAGCAGATATTCAGGTGGGCGACGCCATCCTGCGCCCCACCGAACGCACCGACAGGTGCCTGGCCACAACCGCCAATCCGGAAACAGGACGGCGCGATGCGGATACTCTGGCCGCACTGGATGCCTTTGGTCATCAGGATTTTTCTGTCCGGTGCGAGGTGATCAAAGGTGGCCACATCGTCTTGGGCTCAAGCGTGGTGCCATTGTGACCCAACTGCCTTTCCCCATCGCCGAAGCGCCCGATGCGCAGACTGAAGAACGCGGCCGCCTGCTCTTCGCGGGCGAGACTGAATTTGTCAAAGGGGTCGTTGCCATGTCCGGCCTGCCCCCGGCGGACCGGATCGAGGTTTGTTTTGCCGGGCGGTCCAATGTCGGCAAGTCCACGCTAATCAATGCGCTGACAGGCCGCAAAGGTTTGGCACGCGCATCAAACACGCCGGGCCGCACGCAAGAGATCAACTTTTTCACCGCAGGCGACGAACGGTATCTGGTCGACCTGCCGGGCTATGGCTATGCCAACGCCCCCTTGCCCGTGGTCGAGAAATGGCAACGCCTGCTCAAGCAATACCTGTCGGGGCGCCAAACCCTGCGCCGCGCTTTCGTTTTGGTCGACGCGCGCCATGGGGTCAAACCGGTGGATCATGAAATCATGAGCCTTTTGGACAGTGCCGCCGTCACGTTCCAATGCGTGCTGACCAAGGCCGACAAGGTGAAGGCCAAAGACCGCGACGCGGTACTTTCCCAAACGCGCAGCGCTTTGTCGAAACACCCCGCTGCGTTCCCGGAAATCGTCCTGACCTCAAGCGAAAAGGGCGATGGGATCGCGACCCTACGCGCCATCATTGCCACGCTCACATGATACGACCAAGATTTTTGGTTCGAAAATTCTTGGCCCCGGCGGGCAGGTCAGGCACAAACAGGCAACGCCCGAACCGCACGGCCTCAACATGAAGACCCAAGATATGAATCGCGATTGGATCGCCACCGCCCGCACCCTAAGCCAAGCCTTGCCCTACATGCAGCGCTATGCCGGTGCGACTGTCGTCATCAAACTGGGCGGCCACGCCATGGGCAGCGATGCGGCAATGGAAAGTTTTGCCAATGACGTTGTGCTGATGCGCCAGGTCGGCGTGAATCCGGTTATCGTTCATGGCGGCGGGCCGATGATCAACGATATGCTGAAGCGCCTCGACATTCGTTCAGAATTTGTGAACGGGAAACGGGTGACGGACGCAGCCACCATGGAAGTGGTGGAAATGGTGCTGTCAGGTGTGGTGAACAAGCGCATCGTGCAGGCCATCAACCGCGCCGGTGGGCGGGCCGTTGGCCTGTCGGGCAAGGATGCCAACCTGATGATCTGTGACCAGGCCAATCCCGAACTGGGCCTCGTCGGCAGCCCGGCCCAGATGGACCCAAGCCTGCTGCGCACTCTGTTTGATCAATCCATGATCCCCGTCATCGCGCCCTTGGGTGCGGGCCGCAATGGCGAGACATTCAACATCAACGGCGACACCGCCGCAGGTGCAATTGCCGGCGCGCTCAAGGCAGATCGCCTTTTGCTTCTCACGGATGTGAGCGGGGTCAAAAACGCGGAGGGCGAGGTGGTGACCGACCTCACAGCCGACCAGATCCGCAGCATGACCGAAGACGGCACCATCGCTGGCGGCATGATCCCGAAAACCGAAACCGCGCTGGATGCCATTGCCAGCGGCGTGCGCGCGGTGGTCATTCTGGACGGGCGCGCGTCAAACGCCTGCCTGCTTGAGCTGTTCACGGATCACGGTGCAGGCTCAATTATTCGGCCCCGGTAAATGCGACGTTAACACAAACGTGTCGGCAGGCCGCATTGCATGTGGGCTGCGCTGGTCTAAGTTCGGGCCATGGAAAACGAAGCATTCATTCGCCTTGGCATCTTCCTTGGCCTCTTTCTGGTTCTCGCCGCGGTCGAGGCGCTGGCCCCACGCCGTGTGCGCACGCAAACGCGTCGCCGTCGCTGGGTGACCAACTGGGCCTTTACTGTGGCCAATACGGTTCTGCTGCGCGCTTTGGCCGTGGCCTTGCCCCTGCTCGCAGTTGGAGCCGCCGTTGATGCAAATGCACAGGGTTGGGGCTTGCTCAACCTTTTGGATTTGCCGCTTTGGTTTGAAATTTTCGCGGCCATCCTGATCCTTGATCTCGCAATTTGGGCCCAGCATCTCATCACACACAAAGTTCCCCTATTGTGGCGGCTGCACCGTGTCCATCACGCCGATGTGGACATGGACGTGACCACCGCGATCCGCTTTCACCCGGTGGAAATTGGCCTGTCCATGCTGCTCAAGATCGGGGTTGTTTACCTGCTGGGGCCCTCCGCCATTGCGGTCATCCTGTTCGAAATCATCCTAAACGGCACCGCCATGTTCAACCACGCCAACATCCGCCTGCCCTTGTGGTTGGATGCGATTGTGCGCCGCGTGCTGGTCACCCCCGACATGCACCGCGTGCACCATTCGGTGCACCGGCACGAGCATGACAGCAATTACGGCTTTGCCCTGTCGATCTGGGACCGGATGTTTGGCACCTACATCGCCCAACCTGCGGCCGGTCACGACGAGATGCAGGTGGGGCTGGAGTGGCAGGACGACCGCCCCTCGCAACTGGGGTGGAGCATGTCGTTGCCCTTTACCCGAAAATGACCCCTGCCGAAATCGATCAGGCCGTGGCCCCTCATGGTCTGTTTGCAATGGGTCATGCGGGCACCCGCATTCTCATCGGAACAGACCGCCAGTGGTGGGATATCTTCCGGCACAGTCCCGAATTCGAGGACGGCGCAAAAAACCCGGTGGATCGTTGGTCGAAACGCATTTTGAACGCCTTGGCGGATCAGGCCGGCGCAACCGCGCACTTCCCTTCAGATGGGCCGCCCTATGCGCCATTCATTGCCTGGGCGATGGCGACAGGTCGGTTCTGGCAAAGCCCGACGGGCATGATGATACATGATCGCGCGGGGCTGATGATTTCCATCAGGGGCGCACTGGAATTCGCCACGCCTTTCGACGATGCGGTGGCAGGAACCAGCCCCTGCGACATCTGCCTGGACCGCCCCTGTGTCAACGCCTGCCCCGTGGATGCGCTCAGCGACGCACAGGCCTATGATGTCCCAGCCTGTAAGGCATATCTTGATACGCCCGATGGTCTCACATGCATGACGGGCGGCTGCCACGTTCGGCGCGTTTGTCCTGTCAGCCAGGCCTTTGATCGGCCAGAGGCACAGTCAGCGTTCCACATGAAGGCCTTTGTTGGATGAGCCGCACATTGATCCTGATGCGGCACGCGAAATCGAGTTGGGATGACATCACCCAACCAGACCATGAGCGCCCTCTGAACGATCGCGGGCGCGCTTCGGCGCGGGCCATGGGCGACTGGCTGCGCGCGCAAGGTCATATACCTGACGCGGCCACGAGTTCGTCGAGCCAAAGGACAGGCGAGACCTTTTTGGGCCTTGGCTTTGATGTGCCCGTCCAATTTACCCGCGCGCTCTACCATGCAGGACCTGAAGTCATGATGGAGGTGTTGCGCGAACAGGTCGGCGAGACAGTGCTGATGCTGGGGCACAATCCGGGCATTGCGGATTTTGCCGACCGACTGGTGCAGCACGCGCCGCCGCATCCACGATTTGTCGACTATCCGACCTGTGCCACTTGCGTGATCCGCTTTGATGCAGAGGCCTGGAACGACATCGGCTGGCGCGAGGGCCAGCCGATTGATTTTGCGATCCCGCGAGAACTGACCCCGTAAGGCGGATCTTGATCCGCCCCCGTTACCAATGGCGGACCACAGGTCCGCCTTACGGGTTGTTTAGTGGCCGAGGATCTGGCTCAGGAACAACTGGGTCCGGGGGCTTTGCGGGTTGTTAAAGAACTCTTCGGGCTCGTTCTGCTCGACGATCTGACCTTCATCCATAAAGATCACGCGGTTCGCCACTTGACGGGCAAAGCCCATCTCGTGCGTCACGCAGAGCATGGTCATGCCTTCTTCGGCAAGTTCCACCATCGTATCCAGAACTTCCTTGATCATCTCGGGGTCAAGCGCCGACGTTGGTTCGTCAAAAAGCATGATGCGCGGGCGCATGCAGAGCGAACGGGCAATCGCCACACGCTGCTGCTGACCACCCGAAAGTTGACCGGGATATTTGTCCGCCTGGTCCGGGATTTTCACCTTTTCCAGGAAGTGCATCGCGATCTCTTCGGCTTCCTTCTTGGGCGTCTTGCGCACCCAGATCGGGGCCAGCGTACAGTTCTCAAGGATTGACAGGTGGGGAAAGAGGTTAAAATGCTGAAAGCACATGCCGACCTCTGACCGGATCTTGTCGATGTTCTTGAGGTCCGAGGACAGCAATGTGCCATCCACGGTGATCGACCCTTGCTGATGTTCCTCCAACGCGTTGATGCAGCGGATCAGCGTGGATTTGCCCGAGCCCGAAGGCCCGGCAATCACAATCCGCTCGCCCTGATAAACCGTCAGATCAATGTCGCGCAGCACGTGAAACGTCCCGTACCACTTGTTCATTTTCTCAATCGAAATGGCGACCTCGGTCGAGATATTCTGTGCAACTTGTTCGTTCATGTCAGCCACTCCTTATCAGCGGTGATCGGTCGCAAGCTGGCGTTCCAGCCACTGCGAATATTGAGAAATGCCGTAGCAGACGACAAAGAAGAGAAGTGCGGCAAAGCCCAGAAGCTCCCAGTACACCCCGTTCCATTCGGTGGAGGCGAGGATGGGGCCACGGATCATGCCCAGGATGTCGAACATCGAGATCACCGACACCAGCGTCGTGTCCTTGAACAGGCCCACCGCGATGTTGACGATGCCAGGGATCGAAATCTTGAGCGCCTGGGGCAGAATGATCAACCGCATGGCCTGTGGGTAGTCCAGGCCAAGGCTGTCTGCCGCCTCATATTGCCCGCGTGGCAGGGCGGCGAGGCCACCCCGGATCACTTCGGCGATATAGGCGGACGAGAACATGGTGATCATGATCACAACCCGCAGGAACAAGTCCGTCGTGGATTCGGGCGGGAAGAAGTAGGCCAGCATCACCGACGCCACAAACAGCAGCGTGATCAGCGGCACGCCGCGGATGAACTCGATGAAAACCACACAAATCCACTTGATCAGCGGCATGTCCGATTGCCGACCCAGCGCCAGGGCAATGCCCAAAGGCACCGACAGCGACACACAGGTCACGCCCAGCATCATGTTGAGCATGAAGCCCCCCAGATCCCGCGACGGCACCGCCAAAAGCATTGCGTTCTCGTTGGCGTTCTCAGGGATCAGCATTCCGCCGATGTTCCAGACCACCAAGGCTGCGGCCACCCCACCAAAGAAACCGGCGGCAAAGCTGCCCGCGACAAAGCGCTGGTACACGAAATAGCCCGCGACAAAGCCGACAAGCGCCAGGATTGGCGTAAAGATCGTGCCACCCCAGATCAGGTAGTAGGCGACAAAGGGAAAGAGCCCCGTGATGATCAGCAGTTTACGTGGCAGCTTGTAAAACAGCACCGGTGCGGCCGCAGCGAACAGCAGGATAAAGGCCAGCGTCGGACGCCAATATTCCTCAGATGGGTATGTGAACCCAAAGAGGAGCTGGTTCCACCGTTCTGTCAGGACCGAAAAACAGCCCCCCGACACGCCGTCCAGCACTTCGCGACATTCCGCGAGGCTGGATGTGGACCAAACCCCGTTGAGAATCCACGGCAGTGTGTTGGCCAGGATCACATAGATGAAATAGGCCGCGACGATGGTCAGCAGAGTGTAAAGCGGGGTGGAGAACAGGTTGTCCTTGGCCCACTTGACCGGACCGGAGGTCTGGAATGGTGGTGGCGACGGAGGCACCTGTTCAGTGCGCACAAAGGCGACAGAGTTGGCATGCGTATCTGACATCTCAGCGCTCCTTCAGCTTAACAGAATTGTTGTAGACGTTCATGACTGCCGAGATTGACAGCGAGATCGTCAGATAGAACAGCATCAACAACAGCACGCATTCGATGGCCCGGCCCGTCTGGTTCAGCGTGATGCCGCCCAGTGTGGCCGTGATGTCGGCATAGCCCACAGCGATGGCCAGCGATGAGTTTTTGGTGATGTTGAGGTATTGCGAAATCAGCGGCGGGATGATGACCCGCAGCGCCTGTGGCAGCACAACAAGGTTCATGATCCGACCCTGCCGCAGGCCCAAGGCACCCGCAGCCTCGGATTGCCCTTTGGAGATCGCCTGAATGCCCGCACGCACGTTTTCCGCGATAAAGGCACCGGTATAGATCGACAGGGCAAACCACAGCGCGATCAGCGGTCCACCGACCTTGATCCCACCAGAGAAGTTGAAGCCCTTCAGTTCCGGGTATTCCAGACCGATGGGCATGCCCATCACCAGATAGGCCAGCAGCGCGGGCACAAAGAAGATTGCAAGGCTCGGCCAGCCCATGGGCAGCAGGCGGCCCGTGTCATAAAGCAACTTGGTTGCATAGCGACGATAGGCAAAGACGCCGACCACCGAGAGCAGGAAAGTGATCACCACGACCATCGACCCAGGGCCCCAAACCGGCGCCGGGATGTAAACCCCGCGGTTGGTAAATGCGATGGCGTCAAACACCATGCTTGCTGATGGCTCGTCGCCCCGGAAGGCCCTTGGCCCCGGCAGTACCGCAATCATGATGGTAAAGATGATGATGATCCAGATCAGGACCGGGATGTTGCGGAAGATCTCCACATAGAAAGACATCAGCTTGGACACGAGCCAGTTGTTCGACAAACGCAACACACCGGCAATCACGCCCAGAACGGTCGCGGTCACACAGGCCAGAAAGGCCACAAGCAGGGTGTTGAGAATGCCAACCAGGGCCGCTTTGGCGTTGGTGGACTGGCTGGTATATTCGACCAGTGTCTGGTTGATGTCATAGCCCGCAGGCGAGCCTAGAAACTGATAAGAAATATTCAAACCAGCCGCTGCCAGGTTGCGCATCAGGTTCGAACCCAGAAATGCGATGGCGGCGATCAGCAGCATAAGTGCAATGAATTGGAAGGTATATGATCTGTAGCGCGTGTCGCTTAACAGCATCGACAGGCGGAACGACGCCTGTGGCGGGTCGGTCAATGTGGTCATGGAGATGGTCCCCGTGGTTCCGGCCTTTGGTTTTTACGCGCCGTGACGCGGGGCCGGGTTTTCAGTTGCTGGCTGTCGTTTCGGGCCGGGTGCCGCTGTTCTCAGCGATCTGATTGGCCGCAAGTGCAAGGGGCGCAGGTTTGACCCTGCGCCCCTTGTCTTTGGATTTAGCGGAATGGGGGGCTGTAGAGCAGGCCACCATCTGTCCACTGAGCGTTCAGGCCGCGGGCCAGACCGATCGGTGTCGCTTCGCCGATGTTTTGCTCAAAGATTTCGCCGTAGTTACCGCCGACGGCCAGAGCTTTTGCCGCCCAGTCAGCGTCCAGACCCAGCATTTCGCCCAGCGTACCTTCGGTACCCAGCAGACGGTTGATTTCTGGGTTGTTGGTGCCAGCCATCATTTCGGTCATGTTGGCCGATGTGACGCCCAGCTCTTCGGCTGTGATCAGCGCGTTCAGAGTCCAGCGCACGATGTCACCCCATTCGTTGTCGCCGTGGCGAACAAGCGGGCCCAGAGGCTCTTTGGAGATGATTTCAGGCAGCAGGACGTGGTCGCCAGGTGCTTCGAATGTGGCACGTGTGGCGGCCAGACCGGAGGCGTCTGTGGTGTAGACGTCGCAGGCACCGGCAAGGTACTGCTGCTGCGCTTCGGCGTTGGTCTCAATCGGCACGGGCTCATAGCTGATGTTGTTCGAGCGGAAGAAGTCCGCCAGGTTCAGCTCTGTTGTTGTACCGGTTTGGATGCAGACGGTTGCGCCGTCCAGATCTTTGGCCGACGAAACGCCCAGGTCCTTGGGGACCATAAAGCCTTGGCCGTCATAGTAGTTCACGCCAACGAAAGTGAACTTGAGGTCCACGTCGCGCGAGAATGTCCATGTGGTGTTACGAGCCAGCATGTCGATTTCGCCCGAGGCAAGCGCGGTAAAGCGTGTTTTGCCTGTTGTTGGAACGAACTCAACGGCATTGCCGTCGCCCAGAACGGCGGCTGCAACGGCGCGGCATACCGCAACGTCAAAGCCTTCCCATTCACCATTGGAATCTGGCGCAGCAAAGCCGACCAGACCGGTTGTCACGCCGCAGTTCAGCGTGCCGCGTGCTTTAACGTCGTCCAGCGTGCCAGCAGCCGCGACGCCGGCGGCAAGACCGGCAGCAGCTGTCAGCGCACCAAAAAATACGGATTTTTTCATTGTTACCTCTTCCTGATTTTCCGCCATATTTTGACGGGTCGACCGACGTGGGCAGAGTGTCTTGCCACGCCGGAGGCGATGCGGTCAGGGTTTATCCCCAACCAGTGCGCAAGAGTTTGCTCGGATTCACCAGGTAAGGTCAAGGGCAGCGGCAGTAAAAACGCCGCATTATTGCGCAACTGGAAAGGGCATTTTCGCCTTGTTTGCGCTCACAATGCGCGGGTCGCGTCGAAAAAGGCTTTTGCATGAAAAAAGGCGGTTTTCTTGATATTTACATCCACTTGCGCCTCTTCATCGACGCCCCATTGCTCTTCCTGCCAGGTTTCGTCCAGCCGAGAGGCCGCCCAAATATCAGGCGTCTCGCCCTGCTCTTGAGCGGCTGCAAAACCAAGGATCAGCGAACCGGTCAAACTGACCAGATCGTGAAAGCTCGCCAATTCGAACGCAGACAGCGCATGCGTGTGCCGTGACAGGGCCAAAAGCGCCGCTTCATCCTGTGATTCGTGCATCAATCCGACCCTCGGATGCAGCCGTGCACCCAAGGTCGCGTCGGCCCACTCCAGATAGGGATCCCAGGTTTTCGCCTGCCGCTCGACAAGCTCAACCGGGTTCTCCGCACGGTAACACAGCAGGTCCGCATCCCCGTAGGCGGCCAGCATATCCGCAACTTCGGCACGCTGCACGGCCACCTTGTCGATAGCCGCGTTGGCCGTGCGGGTGAACGGCATGCTTAGCGGGTCAATCTCGCCCTCTTGCGCGTCCCATTCCGCCGCAATGGCTTGCGCAATCGCATCCGTTGGCACGATCAGCGCGGCCTTGGCGGGGGTTTTGACCGCGCGCCCGTCCAGGGACACGGTCCAGCCGCCCTGCGCCTCCTCGACCTGGGCCTCTGTCCAGAACCGTTTTGCTTTCCATTCCGCCATCTTAACGTTCCCAAAGCTGTGCGAGGGCTGGATCGAGCCCATCAAAGTCATCCAGAACAGCGGCCGCCTCCGTCAGATGGGCCGCCGGGTGATAGCCCCAGGAGACACCGACAAACGCCATACCCGCCGCCCCGGCCATATCCATGTCAAAGGTCGTGTCCCCGATCATCACCGCCTGATCGGCCTCGACCCCTGCCTCGTTCATGGCGGCGTGCAGCATTGCGGGATGCGGCTTGGACGGATGGAAATCCGCCACCTGCTGCGTCACGAAATAGGGCCGCAGGTCATAGGCATCCAGCAACAGATCAAGGCCCCGCCGGGATTTTCCCGTTGCAATGCCCAACAGGATATTCGGCTCGGCTTGCAACCGCTCCAACGCGTCGCGCGCACCTGGGTACAAAGGCGACGACGCGCGCGCTCCGGCCGCCGCGCGACGCTCCACATATGCGGCCTTATAAGCCCTCACCAACCCATCGCCATCAGCATCCGGCGCCAGCCGCGCCATGGCCTGCGGCAAGGACAGCCCCACAATGCTCAGAATGTCGGCGCGTGCAGGCACGGCCACGCCCAAACCGTCAAAGGCCGCCGTCATACTGGCCACAATATCGGCCTGACTGTCGACCAAAGTGCCGTCCACGTCAAAGACCACCAGCCGCAGATCAGTCGCCATGCAATGCCTCGAACGGATCATCGGCGGCCAGGTCTTCGGTCCAACCAAAGGTGTCCCAGCTTTGCTTCATATGCTCGGGCATGGCGGCGGTAATCGTGGTCACCTTGCGGGTCTCGGGATGTTCAAAACGCATCATTCGGGCGTGCAAGTGCAGCTTTTTCGAGATGATGCCGCCCAATTGCGCACCCCAGCCATCGCCGAGGTTTTCCTGACCCGACCCGCCATATTTCCCGTCGCCAATGATCGGGTGCCCGATCTCGGCCATATGTGCACGCAACTGGTGGGTGCGGCCCGTGATTGGCTCCATCGCGACCCAGGATGCACGTGACGCAACCCGAAACAGCGTGGCATAAAGCGTCGCGGCCCGTTTGGCGCCGGGTGTGCTCTCAACCTCTCGCGGGTGCACGGCGATCATCTTTTCGCCCTCGCCCCGCGCGCCATGACCACCGGCCTTGACCAGACCGTATTTGATCTCGCCCAGGTAAGGGGTCGGCACACCGGCCACCAAGGCCCAGTAAATCTTGCGGGTCTCACGGTGGCGCATGGCTGCCGTCAACGCTTTGGCCGCCAGTCGCGTGCGGGCCAGCAGCAAGACACCGGAAGTGTCCTTGTCCAGGCGGTGCACCAACCGCGGCTTTTCCTCGAACCCGAATTTCAGGGCTTCGGCCATGCCGTCCACGTGCCGGGTCTGGCCCGATCCACCCTGCGTCGGCAGGCCCGCGGGTTTGTTCAGCGCGATCACCTGATCGTCGCGGTAAATGACGCAGGACTGGATCAGCTTGGTATCCGCCTCCGACACAGTCGTTCGGACAACGGGGGGCGCTGCCTTGTCCGGCAGTGGCGGCACACGCACCTGTTGACCCGCCTCCACGCGGGTCGACGACTTTACGCGGCCCCCGTCCACGCGGCACTCCCCCTTGCGGCACATCTTTTCGATCATACCCTGGCTCACCTGCGGAAAGCGGCGCTTGAACCAGCGGTCCAGACGCTGATCGCCTTCGTCCTCAGTGACGGTTACGGTTTGAACACGGCTCATGCGAATACCCCTCGGGCAACGATCAGCCCCAACGCCAGGGCGCCTACCGACAGGCCCACCGACAGCAAAATATAAAGACCCGCCTGCCCCATCTGACCGCGCTCGATCAGGGTCATGGTCTCAAGCGAAAAGGCGGAGAACGTGGTGAAACCGCCCAGGATACCCGTCATCACGAAGGGGCTGAGATGGGTCAGCCCCTTATGGGCTGCGGCCACCACAAAGACACCCATCAGGAACGAGCCCACCACATTCACGGTGATGATGGCCAACGGAAAGTCGGATGGCCCCAGCGCACGTATCACCGCCATGCCGGTCAGCCAACGCAGAGACGCGCCAATCGCCCCGCCAAGGGCCACAAGAGACAAGGTTGAGATCATGGGCGGTCTGTCGTCTGTAAGGGCGGCAGAGTCAAGTTTCGCGCTTGGCGCGCAGCTTGGCAAAATACTCGACCCGCTTCTTTAAGTCCCGCTCAAAGCCCCGTTCGACCGGCTGGTACAGATCGGGCCGCGCCATCCCGTCAGGGAAATAGTTCTGGCCCGAAAACCCATCCTCGGCATCGTGATCATAGGCATAGCCCTTGCCATAGCCCTGATCCTTCATCAGCGATGTCGGCGCGTTCAGGATATGTTTGGGCGGCGGCTCTGACCCGGTTTGCTTGGCCGCGCGACGGGCACCCTTGTAAGCATTGTAAACCGCGTTGGATTTGGGCGCGAGGGCGAGGTAGACAAGCGCCTGTGCGATGGCCAACTCCCCCTCGGGGCTTCCCAACCGCTCGTACGTTTCCCAAGCCTGCACGCAATAGGCCTGCGCCTGCGGATCGGCCAGGCCGATATCCTCGACCGCCATACGGGTGATGCGGCGGGCCAGGTATCGCGGGTCCTCGCCCCCCTCCAGCATCCGGGCAAACCAATAAAGGGCCGCATCCGGGTCAGACCCCCTGACCGATTTGTGCAAGGCCGAAATCAGATTGTAATGCGCATCGCCCGACTTGTCATATTGGGCCGCGCGCCGCATCAAGCGACCCGAAAGCGCGGCTTGATCCAACGGCGCTTCGACCCTCCAGGCCATTACCTGCTCGATCAGGTTCAAAAGCGCGCGGCCATCGCCATCGGCCATCTCCAACAGCGCCTCGCGGGCGGCGCCGGTCAGAGGCAAAGGGCGGCCCAACTCCTGCTCGGCCCGCTGGGCGAGCAATTCCAGGTCCTTAAGGTCCAGGCGCTCCAACACCAGCACCTGCGCCCGGCTGAGCACAGCGGCGTTCAGCTCAAAGCTGGGGTTTTCCGTCGTGGCCCCGACCAAAAGGATCGTGCCATCCTCCATATGGGGCAAGAACCCGTCCTGCTGCGCCTTGTTGAAACGGTGGATTTCGTCAACGAACAGCAATGTGCCTTGCCCGTTCTGGCGCCGGATGCGTGCCGCCTCGAATACCTTTTTCAGGTCCGGGACACCGGTGAAGATGGCGCTGATCTGCACAAAATGCAGGTCGGTCTCGTGAGCCAAAAGGCGGGCAATGGTCGTCTTGCCCACGCCGGGCGGCCCCCAGAATACCAGCGACCCAAGGGCCCCTGCCGCCAACATGACCGTCAACGGCGCATCGGGGCCCAGCACCTGGCGTTGCCCAATGACCTCGCTGAGCCGGGTTGGCCGCAAGCGGTCCGCCAAAGGGCGGTGGCCCGTGTCGGCAGGCGGTTCAGAGGCAAAAAGATCCGCCATCAAAACCGCAAGACAACACGGCGCGTACCGCGCAGCAGGCGCACAACACTGCCACGGGACGCGCGTTCAAAGGCCCGCACCGCATCATCCACCGCCGCGATATCGAACCGGTCAATGCGCTGCAGTACGTCGCCGACACGCAGGCCAGCGCGGCGGCCAATCGCGCCGGTCTGTGTCACCACCACACCCTCGGAAGCCAGCGGCAAGTTCATCTCGGCGATCACAGCCGGGTTGATCCCGCTCAGTGCGAGGCCAGGCAGGTTGCCACCCTCCGGCAAGGTCACGGCATTCCGGGCGGGCACTTCGGGCGGCGGAATCAAGGCCACGGTCAGATCGGCGATCTCCCCATCGCGCAGCCGGGTCATCGTGGTCGTCTCGCCCGCCCGCGCCACGCTCATCCGAAACAGCATTTCGGCCGGGCTGTTCACCTCTGACCCGTCCACGGACAAGACGACATCGCCCACGGCAAAACCCGCCTCAGCCAAGGGGCTGACCGGATGCAGGCCCGCGATGATAATGCCGCCCGACCGGTCACGGCCCAGCATCTCGGCCAGATCAGCGGTGACCGCTTGGCCTGTGGCTCCTGCCCAAGGGCGGACAAAGCGGTCATTTCCCGCCTGCGCCTGCCGGACAAAGGCGGCCACAAGGTCCGCAGGAATGGCAAAGCCAATGCCGTTGGAACCGCCCGACCGGGTCAGGATCGACGTGTTGATGCCGATCAACGTGCCATCCATCCCGATCAACGCCCCGCCCGAGTTGCCCGGGTTGATGGGCGCATCGGTTTGTACAAAATACCCGCGCCCACCCCCATTGGCGCCACCGGATCGGGCCAGGCCCGACACAATGCCCGACGACACGGTCTGACCCACGCCAAAGGGGTTGCCGATGGCCAGGGCCAATTCGCCGACGTCCACGGTTTCACTGTCGCGCAAGCGCAAAAAGGGCAGGTCATCCGCGCCCTCAAGCTGCAAGATCGCCAGATCGCTTTCGCGGTCGCCCAGAAGCACGCGTGCTGTGAATTCGCGGCGGTCATTCAGGACCACACGAATATCTGTGGCCATGCCCACCACATGGTAATTGGAAACGATAATACCGTCAGAAGACAGGATAACGCCCGACCCAAGCGAGTTCTGGACCCGAGGCTCAGGCGCACCAAACCCGTCAAAGAAACGCTCAAAAAATGGATCATCCATAAAAGGCGTGCGGCGGCGGGATTGGGTGACAACCTTGGCATAGATGTTCACCACGGCAGGCGCTGTTTGGCGCACCAATGGCGCAAAGCTAAGGCTGATCTCGCCCGCACTCTGCGGCACGCGGGTTTCGGCCATGGCCGCAAAAGGCAGCAGGCAGATCAAGAGCGTTAAGAGATGTTTCATTGTTCCAAAAATATGCAAACTCAACGGCTCAAATGCAAGATGCGGGCGCGGCCTCTGACCCAGCCCAAAACGCAAAAACCCCCGCCAAGGCAGGGGTTTCACGCGCAACGAACGGTCGTCGCTTACTCTTCTGCGGCCTCTTCGGCAGCAACGCGGGCCTTGTCAGCGGCGCCTTTGGCGTCGCGGTCGCGGTCCACAAATTCGATGATCGCCATGGGCGCCATGTCGCCATAGCGGAAGCCCGCCTTGAGAACGCGAACGTAACCACCCTGACGGTCGGCATAGCGGGGGCCGAGGACGTCAAACAGTTTGGCGACGTATTGCTCCTCTTTCAGCTTGGACGCGGCCTGACGACGGGCGTGCAGGTCGCCGCGTTTGGCCAGCGTGATCATCTTTTCGATGATCGGGCGCAATTCCTTGGCCTTGGGCAAAGTTGTCTTGATCTGCTCATGTTCGATGAGCGAGCCGGCCATGTTGCTGAACAACGCCTTGCGGTGCTCATGTGTCCGGTTCAGGCGGCGGTAACCACGTGCGTGACGCATTTTCTAGTCTCCAATTTGGTGCCCTCTACGGGCGGTTTTGCTTTGTCTGGCCCGCGATGCGTGTCTTGGGCTCTCCTTGGGGTCAGCGTTTTCGGAACGAAAGCGCGTAACCCGGATATTGTCCGCCCGAGGGCGGGCAATGAAAGGGTCATGGACCCGGTCGTTGTCGGATGGGCGTGGTCGCCCACCCGAGGGCTTAGAAGTTGTCTTCGAACTTCTTGGCCAAGTCTTCGATGTTGTCCGGCGGCCAGTCCTCGACATCCATGCCAAGGTGCAGACCCATGCCCGACAGCACTTCCTTGATCTCGTTCAAGGATTTGCGGCCAAAGTTCGGCGTGCGCAGCATTTCGGCTTCGGTCTTCTGGATCAGATCGCCAATATACACGATATTGTCGTTCTTCAGGCAGTTGGCCGAACGGACAGACAGTTCCAGCTCGTCCACTTTCTTCAGCAGAAGCGGGTTGAACTCGAGACCATCGTCATCGTCCTGACGGCTGGCAGACTCCGGCTCGTCAAAGTTGACGAAGATGCCCAGTTGGTCCTGCAGGATGCGTGCGGCAAAGGCCACGGCGTCGTCCGGCGTGATGGAGCCATCGGTTTCGACCTTCATGGTCAGCTTGTCATAGTCCAGCACCTGGCCCTCACGGGTGGGTTGAACGTCATAGCTGACCTTCTTGACGGGCGAATAGATCGCATCGATTGGGATCAGACCGATGGGCGCATCTTCGGGCTTGTTCTTATCCGCAGACACATAGCCTTTGCCGGTGTTGACGGTCAGTTCCATGTAGACGTCCGCACCATCGTCAAGGTGACAGATGACGTGATCGCGGTTCAGGATCTCGATGCCCGCGCTCTCCGAAATGTCGCCCGCCGTCACAACGCCCGGACCTTTGGCAGAGATCGACAGGCGCTTGGGCCCTTCGACTTCCATCCGCAGGGAAACGCCCTTTAGGTTCAGGATGATGTCGGTCACGTCCTCACGGACACCCGCAACGCTGGAAAACTCGTGCAGCACGTTGTCGATTTGCACCGACGAGATGGCCGCACCCTGCAGCGAGCTCATCAGCACGCGGCGCAGAGCATTGCCCATGGTGAGGCCAAAGCCACGCTCCAGCGGTTCGGCGATCACGGTCGCCTGGCGCGCAGGCTCGTTGCCCGGTTTTACGTCAAGCTGCTGTGGCTTGATCAGTTCGGCCCAGTTCTTGTGGATCATGGTCCCTCCATTCTTGTCTGCGCGCCATGTCCTAACGCGCCGACTCCCGAGGTTTCAAAAAAGCAGAGTGGGGCCGTGCAAACCACGCGGCCCCAAACGTTGTAAAATCAGGCTTAGACCCGGCGGCGCTTGGGTGGGCGGCAGCCGTTGTGGGCAATCGGCGTCACGTCGCGGATCGACGTGATGTTGAAGCCAACAGCTGCCAGCGCGCGCAGCGCAGATTCGCGACCGGAGCCAGGACCCTGCACTTCGACCTCGATGGTCTTCACGCCGTGTTCCTGTGCCTTCTTACCCGCATCTTCCGCAGCCATCTGAGCGGCATAAGGTGTGGATTTCCGCGACCCTTTGAAGCCCATGGTGCCAGCAGACGACCAGGAAATGGCGTTGCCCTGCACATCCGAGATCAGGATCTTGGTGTTGTTGAACGAAGAATTCACGTGGGCAACGCCCGCTGCGATATTCTTGGAGACCTTGCGCTTGGTGCGCCGTGTATCACGTGCCATTGATGCAGCCCTCCCTTATTTCTTCTTACCGGCAATGGCCTTTGCGGGGCCTTTGCGGGTGCGAGCGTTGGTGTGTGTGCGCTGACCACGGACGGGCAGATTGCGACGGTGGCGCAGGCCACGGTAGCAGCCCAGATCCATCAGGCGCTTGATGTTCATCTGCGTTTCACGACGCAGGTCACCTTCGACGGTGAAGTTTTCGTCGATATGCTCGCGGATTTTCAGAACTTCGGCGTCAGACAGCTCATTCACCCGGCGGGTGAAGTCGATGCCGACAGCTTCGCAGATCTGTTGAGCGGAAGAGGTGCCGATGCCTGTGATGTAAGTCAGTGCAATCGGAACCCGTTTGGCTGTGGGGATGTTGACCCCTGCAATACGTGCCACGTGAGGCATTCCTTTTCGTTGCGAGCCCGTGATGCCAGGCCCTTTTTTCACAACATAAGGCCCAAGGATTTTGCCCCCGGGCCTGCCGCTGATCAGGTGATCCGACGGGACGCGTTCCCGTCTTTGATTCTCGCTAGAGATGGCGTGAGATAGGCCTTGTTCCGTTGGAGGTCAAGTGGCCTTGTTCGGGCCACGCAGGGCCCCCTTTTGCTCGCGCCTGATCTGCGCTTCCCACTTGGCCGCCAGCGTCTCGAATTCGCTGAACGCTTTGTTGGCGGGCACCTCGGTGCCGCTGTCCGGGGTGGGGGTTCGGATATGTGTGACAAAATCCGCGGCCGCGTGCCAGTCGCGCACCACGGTCGAGCGCATGAAATCGCCATACACCCCTTCATCAAGGATACCCTTGCGGATGCCAATCGCCATCAATTCATAGTGGTTGAGATAGGCGATCACCTTGCGGCGTTGTTCCAACAACTGCGGATTGGTCACCGACTTCAGTTGCTCGAACCCGCCATCATCTTTGCGCACATCCGTAAACGCCTTGTAGAGCGATTGGTAATGCTCAGTCGTCTCGGATCGTTCAATCAGGTCCAGCGTGGCGCGTTTGCGCGCGATTTCCTTGTTCGACCTGATCGAAGTGATGGAAATGATCGCAGCGGCACAGGCCGACAGCGCGATGACCAAAGGAGAGACCCACCAGAACGAATTAGAGGCCGCACATATCACAAGTGCAGCCTCTGCAAATTCTTGGCATTCGGACATTAAGATTAGTCCCGGTATCCTTCACGAAGCATCTGAAGTCTCCTCTGCTACACCGTTAATGTAGGTATGAACGGGTAAAAAAACAACTAATTTACGGTTCAGGCGCTCAAGACATCCGCAATGGCGATCTTCACGCCGTTAATCTCGCCCAGACCATCAACCTTGGTCAACTGGCCCTTGGCATAGTAATACCCGATCAGCGGCGAGGTCTTCTTGTAATATTCCATCAGGCGGGTCTTGAGGCTTTCCTCATTGTCGTCCGCCCGGCGCTTGAACTGGTTCTCGGCGCCGCAATTGGTGCATTTGCCGTCCGCAGGGATCGGTTTGGTGTTGTCGTTGTAAACTTCGCCGCACGCGCCACAGGTCGAGCGGGCCACGATGCGGGCAACCAGCGCCTCATCATCGACTTCCATCTCGATCACCGCATCCAGGGTCTCGCCCTGCTCAGCCAAAAGCGCATTCAGCGCATCGGCCTGGGCCAGTGTCCGGGGGAAGCCGTCAAAGATGAAACCGCTCGCTTTTACGGTCTCTAGCTGTTCGCGGATGAGGCCGATCACGATCTCGTCTGTCACCAACGCACCGCGCGCCATGACGTCGGCGACAACCTTGCCCATCTCCGTGCCGCTGTCTTTGGCCGCGCGCAACATGTCGCCGGTCGAGAGTTGCACCATGCCGCGTTCCTCAACGAGAAAGCGCGCTTGGGTTCCCTTGCCCGCACCAGGCGGGCCAAGCAGGATAATGTTCATCTGGTGTCCCTCCCCCCAGGATGCGCTCAGCGGCGCACCGGGCTCCGTTTTTTGCGGCCTTTTGACCCTTTGCCACGCAGCTGCGATTTCTCGATCAGCCCTTCATATTGATGGGCCAGCAGGTGGCTTTGCGCTTGCTGGATCGTGTCCATGGTGACCGACACAACAATCAGGACGGACGTGCCGCCGAAATAGAACGGAATGGCGAATTGACCGCGCAGAATTTCCGGCAGCAAGCAGACCAGCGCCAGATAACCCGAGCCCAGAACCAGCACGCGGTTGACCACATATTCCAGATATTCGGCCGTCTTCTTGCCCGGGCGAATACCGGGGACAAAGCCGTTCTGGTTCTTGAGGTTGTCCGCCACATCATCAGGCTTAAAGCTGACGTTGAAGGTGTAGAAATAGGCAAAGAACACGATCATCACGACAAAGAACGCCAGGTACAGCGGCTGCCCGGGGCCAAAGTTGGCCAAAAGCCAGCTCATGATCGGGTTGGTCGAGTTACCCGAGAAGGTGCTGATGGTGATCGGCAACAGCAGCAGGGACGAGGCAAAAATCGCAGGGATAACGCCTGCTGGGTTGACCTTGACGGGCAAGTGGCTGGAGCCGCCGTCATAGACCTTCATGCCCACCTGACGACGGGGATACTGGATGTGAATCTTGCGCAGGGCGCGTTCCATGAACACCACGAATGTGATGGTGACGATGACCATGACGAGCACGCCGATGATAACCGCAGGGCTGATGGCACCAGACCGGCCAGAGGCAAAGAATTGCGCGATGGCGGCGGGGACCTCGGCGATGATACCGACAAAGATGATCAGCGAAATGCCGTTGCCGATGCCGCGTGCGGTGATCTGTTCACCCAACCACATCAGGAACATGGTGCCGCCCACGAGGGTGATCAGGCAGGACATGCGGAAGAACATGCCGGGATCGGTGACCAAATCACCCGATTCCAGCGATACGGCAAGGCCATATGCCTGCAAGGTGGCCAGCGCCACGGTGCCGTAACGGGTGTATTGGTTAATCTTCTTGCGGCCCTGCTCGCCCTCTTTCTTCAATTGTTCCAGCTTGGGAACCATCGAAGTCATCAGCTGCACAATAATCGAGGCCGAGATGTAAGGCATGATGCCAAGGGCAAAGATGCCCATGCGGCCCAACGCGCCGCCGGTGAACATGCTGACCATGCCGCCGATGCCTTGGCCCGCGCTCTCCATGAACTCCCGCAGGGCTGCGCCATCAATGCCGGGCACGGGAATAAACGTGCCCAAACGATAAACGATCAGCAAACCAAGGGTGAACAGGATGCGATTGCGCAGGTCAGTGGCCTTGCCCAGAGCGCTCCAGCTCGTGTTGGCGGCCATATTCTCGACAGCAGATACCATGCGGGCGATGTCCTTTGGCAAAACGCCGCCCAAACCGTTCTCCGGCAGGCGGCGCTATGGAAAACTCAAGCCTATGTAAGCCGCAAGAGCGCGGCTCACAAGGCGTGTTTACGGCTTACTCGGCGGCTGCGGCTGCAACGGCCAGAGTGCCACCGGCTTTTTCGACCGCTTCTACTGCGGATTTCGAAGCGCCAGTCACGTGCAGATCAACTTTGCTTGTGATCTCGCCTTTGGCCAGAACACGCACACCGTCTTTCTTGCGGCGGACAACGCCGCAAGCGATCAGCGCATCTTCGGTGATGGCTTGACCGGCATCCAGCTTGCCTGCGTCGATGAATTTCTGGATCAGGCCCAGGTTGATCACGGCGAATGCCTTGCGGTTGGGCTTGTTAAAGCCGCGCTTGGGCAGACGTTGGTACAAAGGCATTTGGCCGCCTTCGTAACCGTTGATGGCCACACCAGAACGGGATTTCTGACCTTTGATACCACGGCCACCCATCTTACCGGTGCCGGAGCCTGGGCCGCGGCCCACGCGTTTGCGGGGTTTGGTTGCGCCGGGATTGTCGCGCAGTTCATTAAGTTTCATGTCGCTTCTCCTTGCCGGAAGCACCCCCGAAGCGGAAATGGGTGAACACGGCGTTTCTTGATTTTGATTCTCCGCGGCGCAGAACGCCACCGGGGGCGTATAGACGGGTCAGACCAACAGCGCAACACTCTGGATCACTGCGCCAGACGCGGCAGTTCGCGCGCGGCCAAAGCCCAATCCCGTGACGGTGAAACCAGCCTTTCGGAAAAATGCGATTCAGAAAGCGCACACAAAATGACCAATACGCCCCTCAAACCGCACAAATTTTAATCTTTTCATGACCGCCTAAAATCATAGCGTCCAGATTCCAACTTGCCTCTTTTTATTGCAACCCAACCCCGCTTTGTGTCTCGCAGGATTTTTTCGGGAGGGATCAATCATGGTCGGAGCAGACACAGCTTGGATTATCGTCGCAACAGCGCTGGTGCTGTTGATGACATTGCCGGGGCTTGCACTTTTCTACGGGGGCCTTGTGCGCTCGCGCAATGTGCTGAGCGTTTTCATGCATTGTTACGCCATCGCATGCCTGATGAGCGTGCTGTGGTTGGTGGCGGGATATTCCATCGCCTTCGGGCCGGGGACATCAGGTTATTGGGGCGGGCTGGACAAGATGTTCCTGGACGGCGTCGATGCCGACAGTCTGGCAGGCACACTGCCCGAAGTCCTCTTTTTTGCCTTTCAGATGACGTTCGCCATCATCACCCCTGCCCTGATCGTCGGTGCCTATGTGGAACGGGTCAGCTTTGGCTTTGTCCTCCTGTTCTCAGGGCTCTGGATGTTGCTGTGCTATGCGCCAGTGGTGCATTGGGTCTGGGGCGGCGGGTTTCTCGCCGATGGCGGCATCTTTGGCGAAACAGGCCTCAAGGACTTTGCGGGTGGCGTTGTGGTGCACGAAACAGCAGGCATCGCGGCCCTCGTGCTGGCCGTCATGCTTGGGCCACGGCGCGACACGTCAAAACCACCGCACAACCCAGGCTATGTTATGATCGGCGCGGCCCTTCTGTGGGTGGGTTGGTTCGGTTTCAACGGCGGGTCGCAACTGGCCGCCGATGGCGGTGCCGCAATGGCGCTGACCGTCACGCATATTTCGGCGGCGACCGCTTCGCTCACCTGGGCACTGTGGGAGAAAATCCGCTACGGCAAGGCGTCCCTCGTGGGCATCGTCACAGGCACCATCGCCGGGTTGGCCTCGATCACCCCGGCTTCGGGCTTTGTCGGCCCGGTCGAGGCGCTGATCATCGGCGGTATAGCGGGCATCCTGTGTCAGGAAGCGGTGCGACTGATCCGAAACGTGCTGTCCATCGATGACACGCTCGATGTCTTCGCCGTACACGGCGTCGGCGGCATCTTTGGCACGCTGATGATCGCGATCTTTGGCGCGGGCAGCTTTGCGGCGCAAGCGGGTAGCCTGATCATCGTCGGTGTGTTTTCGGTGATCGTGACGATCATCATCGCAATGATCTGCAAGGCACTGGTCGGCCTGCGTGTCAGCGACGAGATCGAGCAAGAGGGGCTTGACCTTGCCGTCCATGGCGAACGGGCCTACGACCACACGTCGTAAAACCACAGCGTCCCGACTTTAGGGTCGGGGCGCTTCAATCACCGTCAACAGGCGGGTTGACCCAACGGGTCGGCGCAAAGGGCTGTGTGACGGCGCGCTCCAACATCTCCAGCCGGTCCTGCCCATAAAACAGCTCCCCTTCCAGTACGTAAGTCGGGGACCCCATCACATGGGCCGCCAGTGCGTCTTCGGCGTTGCGGGCATACTGCGCCGCCACATCAGCGCAGCGCGCCCGCACCATCAACGCCTCGGCATCATGCCCGAAGCCGCGTGCCAAAGCGGCCAAAGTCGCTTCATCCGATAGATCCGCATCATCGCGCCAATGGGCCTGCAACACAGCATGAGCCATCGCATCCACCTGCGGCCCCCTGTCGCCGAGAGCGATGATCATGCCGCTGGCCAGCGCGTAATCCGCATCATGATAGGTCGGGCGAAACGGCACCACGGGCACATCGCGCCATTCGGCCCACCGCTCGATCTCACGGCCAAAGAAATAATCGACATGGGCCTGCGTACGCGCGCGAAAAGGCAAGCTGCCCTGCGCCTCCACCACCGGCGACAGCGGGATGGGACGATGGACCAAGGTCAGGCCATGGTCGGCACAGATCTGCATCACACGGGCCGAGCCCAGATAGGCATAGGCGGAATGGGCGGAATAGTAATAGGTCAGCTCGGTCATATCTCGACGCTAGGGGCCGCACCGCGCCAGCGCAAACGGGAAATGGGACAGGGCTGCGGCAAATCAAGGGGCGGCCAGAGTATGGAATACCAGACTCGCCGCCCCTGCCCGTCACCCGTAATCTCTTCAACATAGTAGAGATTCCAGGCCGCATGGTTTTAGCGGCCACACCATTCCAAGACGCACCGCCCCGGCGGATACCATTTTCGGAGAGACGACATTGCTTGAAACGCTTTTTCAAGACGCGCCCTTTTTGCGCCTGATCGGGATTATCGCGGCCCTGCTGAGCGTGTTTGCCTATCTGCCCTACGCGCTGGACACCATCGCGGGGCGGACACGGCCGCAACGGGCCTCCTGGCTGATCTGGTCAGTGCTGGGGGCCATTGCGCTTGGCTCGCAGATCTACGAAGGGGCCACGGCATCGCTCTGGTTCGCGGCGATGCAGGTCACCGGGACGGTGGTAATATTCGCCCTGTCAATCAAATGGGGCACAGGGACATTCGTGAACCGCTGCGACGCCTGCGTACTCATTGCGGCGGCGGGTGGGCTGGTGGCCTGGGCGCTGACGGAAACAGCCGTCTATGCGTTGGCGATCACGATCAGCATTTCGCTCTTGGGCGGTGTCATGACGGTGGTCAAAGCCTACCGCGACCCGGGGACTGAAACGCTGACCACGTGGTTCGCCTCCTTTTGCGCCGCCGCGCTGGCCATCGTCGCTGTGGGAGAACTGAATTGGGTGCTGCTGGCCTACCCGCTCTACCTCTTCGCGTTGAACGGCGCGATTGTGGGGGCGATGATGCTGGGGCGGGCGCGCAGCATCGCCGCGCCCCTCTTCACACATCATCAAACGAAAAACGCCGCGCAGTAAACTGCGCGGCGTTCTGACTGTTCCGTAGGGCGGGGTTCATCCCGCCGAACACTTAGCCTTTTTCTTCGATGATCTCGACCATATGCGGGATCGAGTTGACCATGCCGCGCACGGAAGGGGTATCTTCCAGCTCGCGGGTCTTGTGCATCTTGTTCAGGCCCAGACCGATCAGGGTCGCGCGCTGCTTGGCGGGACGACGGATGGGGGAGCCGATTTGTTTGACGACGATTGTCTTAGCCATGGGTCTCAGGCCTCCTCGGTTGCCGCTTCAGCAGCGGGCGCTTCGTCACGCTTGGGCAGAATGTCAGAGACTTTCTTGCCACGACGCTGGGCCACACCACGGGGCGACTGCTCTTTCTTGAGGCCGTCGATGGTGGCGCGGATCATGTTGTAGGGGTTCTGCGAACCAATGGACTTGGAAACCACGTCCTTCACGCCCAGCATTTCGAACACGGCACGCATGGGACCACCGGCGATGATACCTGTACCCTCAGGGGCGGTGCGCATAACGACTTTACCGGCGCCGTGACGGCCTTCCATATCGTGGTGCAGGGTCCGACCTTCGCGCAGTTGCACGCGGATCATCTGGCGCTTGGCCTGCTCGGTGGCTTTGCGAATGGCCTCGGGGACCTCTTTCGCCTTGCCTTTGCCGAAACCAACGCGGCCTTTCTGGTCACCAACCACAACGAGGGCGGCGAAACCAAAGCGCTTACCACCCTTTACGGTCTTGGACACACGGTTGATCGCAACCAGGCGATCGGCAAATTCTGGGGTCTCGTCACGGTCGCGACGGTTGCCCCGACGGTTATCACGTTCTGCCATGAGAACATCCTTTTATCAGGTGGCGCATGCGCCAATTGGGTCAATCCTGGTGGGCGACATGCCCCCGGATCATCGGGGCCGCGCGGACGCGGCCCACAGGGTCTTAGATTTTCAGACCACCTTCACGGGCCGCGTCGGCCAGGGCCTTCACTTTACCATGAAAGAGGAAACCGCCGCGGTCGAAATAGGCCTCGACCACGCCTGCTTTCTTCGCGCGCTCGGCAATCGCGGCGCCCACCTTGGTGGCGGCCTCCACGTTGTTCTTGCCCACAACGCCCAGATCCTTTTCGAGGGTCGAGGCAGCGGCCAGGGTCACACCTTGCACGTCGTCGATCAGCTGAACGCTGATGTTCTTGTTCGAACGGTGAACGCTCAGGCGGGGACGCCCGGCGTTGACCTTGCGAAGTTTGTTCCGGACGCGCAGGCGGCGCTTGAGGAACAGGGTCCGTTTGCTGTTTGCCATTTGTCTGGTCCTTACTTCTTCTTGCCTTCCTTGCGGAAGATAAACTCGCCCTTATAGCGGATGCCTTTGCCCTTGTAGGGCTCGGGCTTGCGCCATTCGCGAATGTTTGCGGCAACCTGACCAACGATCTGCTCGTCGATACCTTCGACAACGATCTCGGTCTGCTTGGGGGCTGTGACGGTCACGCCAGCGGGTGGGGTGTAATCCACATCGTGGCTCAGGCCGAGGTTCAGTTTCAGAGTGTTGCCCTGCATGCTGGCACGATAACCAACACCCTGGATTTCCAGCTCTTTCTTGAAACCATCGGTGACGCCTGTGACCAGGTTCGCGACCATGGTGCGGCTCATGCCCCACTGCTGGCGCGCGCGCTTGGATTTGCCACGGGGCGTGATTGTGACGACATTGTCTTCAACCGCCAGGGTCACATCGTCGGTCGCCTTGAACGAACGGGTGCCTTTGGGGCCTTTGACTTCGATCACCTGACCAGAGACGGATGCGGTGACACCCGAAGGCAGATCGACCGGTTTCTTACCAATACGAGACATCTGCTTCTCCTTAGAAGATCGTGCAGAGCACTTCGCCGCCAACGTTTTGGCTGCGAGCGTTTGCATCCGACATCACACCTTTGGAGGTGGAGACAATCGACACGCCCAGGCCCTGACGGACCGAAGGAATGTCACCGACGGACATGTAAACGCGACGACCGGGCTTGGAGACCCGCTTCAATTCGCGAATGACAGGTTCGCCTTCGTAATATTTCAGGCTGATCTCGATGGCGGGGTGGCCATCTTCACCTTTGGTCTCTTCGAAACCACGGATGTAACCTTCGTCCGCCAACACTTCGAGAACGCGAACACGCAGTTTCGACGCAGGGGTCGAGACCACGGATTTGCCGCGCATCTGGCTGTTGCGGATGCGGGTGAGCATATCTGCGATAGGATCGTTCATATCTCTCTCTCCCTTACCAGCTGGACTTGACCATGCCGGGGATCTGGCCGGCAGAGCCCAGTTCCCGCAGCGCGATCCGGCTGATCTTCAGCTTGCGGTAATACGCATGCGGACGACCGGTCAGTTGGCAACGATTGTGAAGACGCACGGCAGAGCTGTTGCGGGGCAGTTTTGCCAGCTTCAGCGAGGCGCGAAAACGCTCTTCCATCGGTTTGGTTTCGTCGCTGATAATTGCTTTGAGCTCGGCACGCTTTGCGGCGTACTTTTTCACCAGCTTTTCGCGCTTCACTTCGCGCGCGATCATGGATTTTTTAGCCATATCTAGTCTCTCCTGCGCTTACGAGTTGAAGGGCATGTTGAAATGCTTGAGCAAGGCTTTTGCTTCGGCATCTGTTTCGGCGGTCGTGGCGATCACGATGTCCATCCCCCATGTCTCGTCAACTTTATCAAAGTCGATCTCGGGGAACACGATGTGCTCTTTCATGCCCATGGCATAGTTGCCACGGCCATCAAAGCTTTTGCCCGGAATGCCGCGGAAGTCACGGATACGGGGCATCGCGATGGTGATCAGACGATCCAGGAATTCGTACATCCGGTCGCCGCGCAGGGTCACCTTGGCACCCAAAGGCATGTCCTCACGCACCCGGAAACCCGCGATGGATTTCTTGGCGGTGGTGGTCAGGGCCTTTTGGCCTGCAATCGCGGTCAGGTCTTCCTGAGCGGATTTGGCTTTCTTGCTGTCACGCACGGCTTCGGCGCCACAGCCGATGTTCAGAACGATCTTGTCCAGACGCGGGATCTGCATGTCGTTCTTATAGCCGAATTCCTCTTTCATCGCGGCGCGAATGGTGTCGCGATACGTTGCCTTGAGGCGGGGGGTGTAGGTTGCAGTGTCGAGCATCAGATCACGTCCCCTGTTGTCTTGGCAAAGCGGACTTTCTTGTCGCCGTCCATTTTGAAACCAACGCGGGTCGGTTTGCCATTGGCATCGAGCAGCGCGAGGTTGGACAGATCAACTGGCATCGCCTTGGGGATGCGGCCGCCTTGGCTTGTCTGGGTTTGACGGGTGGCACGGATCGCGATGTTCAGGCCATCGACAACGGCCTTGTTCGCTTTGGGGTCGATCGAGGAAATGGTGCCCTCACGGCCCTTGTCCTTGCCAGCGAGCATGACGACCTTGTCGCCTTTTTTCAGCTTAGCAGCCATATCACAGCACCTCCGGCGCGAGCGAGATGATTTTCATGAAGTTCTTGCCGCGCAGTTCGCGCACGACGGGCCCAAAGATACGGGTGCCGACGGGCTCGTTGTTGTTATTCAGGATAACAGCTGCGTTGCGGTCAAAGCGGATGGCGGTACCATCGTCGCGGCGAACTTCTTTGGCGGTGCGTACGACGACGGCCTTGCGGACGTCACCTTTCTTTACGCGACCACGTGGGATGGCTTCCTTGACCGACACGACGATGACGTCGCCGACGGATGCGTATTTACGCTTGGAACCACCCAGAACCTTGATGCACTGCACACGGCGCGCGCCGCTGTTGTCAGCAACATCCAGGTTGGTTTGCATCTGGATCATTTGGTTTCTCCCGACCTTTGGGGGGCGATGCGTGCCTTGTCCCCAGGGTTTCGATTAATGTGGCAAATGCCGGAGGCGTTTAAGCTTCCAGCACTTCCCAGCGTTTTGTCTTCGACTTGGGGGCACATTCGATAATCCGAACGCTGTCGCCCACTTTGAAGGCATTCTTTTCATCGTGCGCCCGGTATTTCTTGGACTTACGAATGGTCTTTTTCAGAACCGGATGCGTGAAACGACGTTCCACAGACACGGTGATGGTTTGGGCATTGGCATCGGATGTCACGGTGCCGGACAGAATACGCTTGGGCATACGTGCGCTCCTTATTCAGCCGCTTTGGCGGCAAGTTCGTTCAGGATCGTCTTGACGCGCGCAGCATCACGACGGGCACCGCGCAGACGCGCGGGGTTCTCAAGCTGGCCAGTGGCCTGCTGGAACCGCAGGTTGAAGGCTTCTTTTTTCAGGTTTGCCAGTTCATCACGAAGCTGGTCCGGGGTCTTATCCCGAAGTTCTTGGGCGTTCATGCGCCTTTTCCTTTCAACATCACGGGAGGGCCCTTTGCGACATGCGCGGGGTCACCCTGATTCCCGTGGAGTGGGTGGTGAAGTGCGCCGTATAGGGGGGGCATTCGACTATGGCAAGCACGTTTTAGCATGAACGCCATTGGGGCACGCATGTCGTTCAGTGCAAGGCACCGTTTACACTATGGACGCCCATACCGTTAGGGACTGCCAGTTTCGCGCTGACCCAACGCAGCATCCAGAAAAACCTGCATCAAAAAGGGTCATGACGAATAAAGTCGAAATAGCCAACAAACAGCGAAACCGAATAAAAACGGAAGCCGTTGCTTAGCCACGGACTGTATCTAACGTTCTTTCCTCAAACGACACTGCACTCTGAAGAACGTCAGAACCCTTAAATGGAAATGCTTGCCCTTTTGTCCCTGTTTGGTTGTCCCTGTTTGGCGGCGCCGCGATCCTTCCGTTGCTTTTCGACGATGACGACAACGCCCCCGTCGAGGGGGTCGATCTCGAAATCGATGAAGGCGGCCGGGTCGTAGGACCCGCGGGGGCGGACACCGTTGCCCTCCTGGATACGGTCAATGAACTCACCCTCGACACCGGCACCGGGGACGACACAATCCAAGGGTCCGATGCCTTTGCTGGTGTCTATGCGTCGACAATAGAC
The DNA here is from genome assembly GCF_947503705.1 of uncultured Tateyamaria sp. Taxonomy (GTDB): domain Bacteria; phylum Pseudomonadota; class Alphaproteobacteria; order Rhodobacterales; family Rhodobacteraceae; genus Tateyamaria. The sequence goes on from NZ_CANNES010000009.1 coordinate 137,275, forward strand.
GCGGGTGCAGGCGATGATTTGCTTGAACTGGTTGCCGACAGCGCGACTATCTATGGTGGCGATGGGAATGACACGATGTTTATCGATGGCACCGCCTTCATTTTGGACGCCGTGCCGGAGATGACTTTATCGACGTGGGACTCGGCGACGGCGACATCATCATCCACGGCGGCGAAGGTGACGACATGCTTTTGGGGGGCGCCGATAACGTAAGTCTTTATGGCGGTGACGGCGACGATGTTATTTAGGTCTTTGGTCCAGGCGATCAGGATGCTGGCTATGCCGAAATCGCCGTTGGCGAGGCAGGCAATGACACGATCATCATGACGAGTAACCTGACCTCCGATCTGACCACCAACCCATATAACGGTCCGCTTTCAGCAAGCGGGGGTGAGGGCAGCGACACCTTCAAAATCGAGACTCAGGACGTCATCTTCGAAGAACTCGGCCCGGTCGAAGATCCGGCAGACGCCTACCACGATGGCGTTTTGACGGCCGAAGCCTTTGACATCTGGGATTTTGAACCGGGTGTGGACCAAATCACTGTCGATGCCGACGCAGTGACCGAAGGTGGCGTGCTTGCGTCCGCACGCTTGGATGAGGGTACGGATCACAAGGGCGATCCGCTGACCGAACCTGTCCTGACCTATGAAAACGACACACAGCAAAGCATTGAAGTTGTCGTCACCTTGGAAGGTACCACAGGCGTCACCTGGCAGGACATCGAATTCATCGGTGATCAAGTGCCCGAGCTTGCCGCGGTGACCTGACCTGCCACCTTATCAAGTCCCCCTGCCCGACGGCCCAAACATCGGAACCTGTGCGGTAGGGGCAAGGGTATCTGAATAGCGCAGAAAACTCTGGGGCGTGGGCCGACAAATGCGCAGGCCAATGTATATTCCAGCCGAAATAATGCTTTCAATTTTCAACCTATTATAGAACTCCAGACATCACTCGTTCTCGACCAATTCAAATTCCCGTTCAAAGGAATACCGTCAACGCCCGTAACGGGTGACGCAAAAACGGTAGAAAATCTATATTTTTAATAGGCTTAACGGAAACCCAGAGAACCACGTGCTCAGCCCGCAAGCGATAAACCACCGCAAATGAGGCACATCTCAAATTGACCTTTGCGTCAACTTCCAGACTCGTCTTATGCTGCATGAACGCAATTGCGCATCGACCGCCAATTCGAATGCGCGAAAAAACATGGAAAGAACACCCAAAACACACGCAACCACATCACGAAAAACATCCGAATTGTGAGGCGGCCAAAGGCATTCCACATGCTACGCCTGTCTCACGGCTGCCGGACCCGCACCGCAACACCGACCCAGGGACAGTCCCATGGAAGACACAGACGCCAAAACGATTGCCACAGCGCTTTTGCAAGATACCCGGCTTGAGATGTTTGGCGGCAGCTATGATGTCTGGATTTCCTCCTTTGCATTGCCGCAAGAGGTACAGACCTTTGACGGCCAACAGATCTTGGAAACGGTCGAGGACCTCAGAGCGCTCTACCACACGCTGTCAGCCCATCTGTCCCGGCGCGGGATCACCGACATCGTCCGCTACGTGATCGCCGCCGAATTTCGCGACCCGAACGTGATCCACTCGACCCACGAGACGCGGCTGATGCGCGGAAATCAACTGGTGGACGCGCCCTATGCCACCTATTCAGTGCTACGCAAGGCCGCGACCGGCTGGCAGGTGGCGGACAGCACCTATGCCATCGCCGACAATGACGATCATTCGAAACTGCTGGTCGGACGGCTCTGATCCTGCCGTCGCCACTGGTTCTGTGCGGCTCTCTGCGCTAAAGGTCCCGCATGCCCAAGATCACATCGCTTTTCGCCACCCGCCTCTATCACGCCCCTCTGTCCGAATGTGACCCACAGGTCGATCCGGAAGAGTTGGAGCAGAACTGCTATGCCATCGCCGAGGACGATGAGGCAGGCCACGACTGGTGCGAAGAGCACGGCTATCCCGGCTACACCTCCTATGCGTCGCTCGATGATCTGCCCTGGCGCTTCCCGATCTTTGCCGATCTGGTCAAGGCGCTCGACGCCCATGTCGCCGCCTTCGCCCGTGACTGTGCCTTCGATCTGGGCGACAAGGCGCTCAAGCTCGACAGCATCTGGATCAACATCCTGCCCGAAGGCGGCATTCATACGGGCCACATCCACCCCCATTCGGTGATCTCAGGCACGACCTATGTTGCGATGCCCGAAGGGACCTCTGCGCTAAAGCTGGAAGACCCGCGCCTGCCGATGATGATGGCATCCCCCGGTCGTTTGGCGGACGCGCCCGATGATTTGAAACAGTTCCACTATGCGCGACCCTCAGTGGGTGATGTGTTGCTGTGGGAAAGCTGGTTGCGCCACGAGGTGCCCATGAACATGAGCGAAGACGAACGGGTGTCCGTGTCGTTCAACTATGGCTGGGAGTGAGAGGGACGGTTCGCGCAGCGACAAACATTCCGGGGGAATATTTGAGGGCCGAGCGGGCGGAGCCCAATCGGTTGCGCGTTCAATTTCTTGAGCAAAAAGCCTGGCGACGCTATTTCCGCGCCGCCTTATTCGCCTCTTCCGCTGCCTTGCGCGCGGCCTTCTCCTCTTTGGTCAGCGTATTGCCCCACTGATTGTTGGACAGCCCCAGGCCCTCCGGCATCGGCTTGGTCTTCCCCTTCTTGACCTCGCCTCCTTTGGCAAGAAACTCCTTGATCAGATCTTCATCCGTGGTCGGCTTGGGAACGTGTTTCATGGGCGAGACCTCTTGCATCAGTTTGAACGACGATACACTGCCGAGACGCATCTGTTAAGCGCCGGTGAGCTTGATTGCACCATGCATGAGGTGCACGTTGCAAACGCCCACAGCCACTGCCAATTTCAGGCCCAGACAATTCGCACCTGAAAAAACACACCAATTGATTTACGTGATCGAGAAGCACATACTCTATCATGAGTTTAGTTTTATGAGAGTGTTTTGGAAACAGTAATTGGCATTCTGTTTGCAGGTATTTTGCTTCTATTGGCCGGCAAACTATTTGGCGGTGGCCAATCCAAAAAAGACGTACATCCCACACCCCGCCAGCACCAGGCAAATTCAAAGAAGCAGGCACCAAGCACAACAGAGCGGCAAAAACCCGCACGACCACGCCCAATTACATCCGGGGTTGAACATGCGCCACCGCCAGACATTCCGGCGTCCCGCCAACTTAACGGCAAAGCCTATGTCATTGATGGTGACACGATCGTCGTCCAAAAGATCAAGGTACGCTTGGCCGGCATCGATGCGCCTGAATTGAACCAGCCTTGGGGTCAGAAATCTAAATGGGAAATGGTCAAAATTTGTAAAGGTCAAGCGATCCGCGTCGAGCTGACCGGTGAGACGTCCTATGATCGGCTGGTTGGAACATGTTATCTGCCGGATGACCGGGACATAGGCGCTGAAATTATTAAGGCCGGTTTGGCGTTGGACGGCGGACATTTCTCAAAGGGCAAATATCGCCACCTCGAGCCCGCCGGAATACGCAAGAAACTCAGACATTATCGTCGTTGGAACTAGAAAACCCCCGACGCATCCACGCCGGGGGCTCTCAATTTCGCCGTAGGGCGGGGTTCACCCCGCCACCACTTACCAGTCCTCGCGGACCACGACGCGTGTCTTGATCGGCAGCTTCATCGCCGCTAGGCGCAGGGCCTCGCGGGCGATGTCGTCGCCGACGCCGTCGATCTCGAACATCACGCGGCCGGGTTTGACCTTACAGGCCCACCGATCCACAGACCCCTTACCTTTACCCATACGAACTTCGATAGGTTTGGCGGTCACAGGCACATCGGGGAAAATCCGGATCCAGACCCGGCCCTGACGTTTCATGTGACGGGTCATGGCACGACGTGCCGCTTCGATCTGACGGGCGGTGACCCGCTCAGGTTCCAGAGCTTTCAGGCCGAAGGTGCCAAAGTTCAGGTCAGACCCGCCCTTTGCCTTGCCCTTGATCGAGCCCTTAAACTGCTTACGGAATTTGGTACGCTTTGGTTGAAGCATCTAAATGCCCTCCGATTAGCGACGGCCACCAGCGCCACGGGGCGCAGGACCATCCTGGAGTTCTTGTGCTTTACGGTCACGCGCCTGAGGGTCGTGCTCCATGATTTCACCTTTAAAGATCCAAGTCTTGATCCCGATGATACCATAGGCAGTCGTTGCCTCGACGTGTGCGTAATCGATGTCGGCCCGCAGGGTGTGGAGAGGCACGCGGCCCTCACGATACCACTCGGTCCGCGCGATCTCGGCACCGCCAAGGCGGCCCGCGACGTTCACGCGGATGCCCAGGGCACCCATACGCATGGCGTTCTGCACGGCACGCTTCATGGCGCGGCGGAAAGACACCCGGCGCTCCAGCTGTTGTGCAATGCTTTCACCAACCAAGGCCGCGTCCAGCTCGGGCTTGCGGACCTCAACGATGTTGAGGTGCAGTTCCGAGTCCGTCAGGTTCGCCAGCTTCTTGCGCAGACCTTCGATGTCTGCACCTTTCTTGCCGATGATGACGCCAGGACGGGCCGTATGGATCGTCACGCGGCACTTCTTGTGCGGACGCTCGATGATCACACGGGCCACGCCGGCCTGATGACACTCTTTCTTGATGAACTCACGGATTTTCAGGTCTTCCAGCAGAAGATCACCGTAATCCTTGGTGTCGGCATACCAGCGGCTGTCCCAGGTGCGGTTCACCTGCAGGCGCATGCCAATCGGATTGACTTTGTTACCCATCAGGCTTGCTCCTCAACTTGACGCACTTTGATCGTGATTTCCGCGAAGGGCTTCATGATCTTGCCGAACCGACCACGGGCCCGCGGGCGGCCGCGTTTCAGGGTCAGGTTCTTGCCAACCCAGGCTTCGGCAACGATCAGCTCGTCCACATCCAGGTTGTGATTGTTTTCCGCGTTGGCGATGGCCGACTGCAGACACTTTTTCACGTCCTGCGCGATGCGCTTCTTGCTGAAGGTCAGGTCCGTCAGGGCCTTGTCCACCTTCTTGCCACGGATCATGGCGGCAACAAGGTTCAGCTTCTGAGGGGACGTGCGCAGCATACGGGTCTTGGCCATAGCTTCATTGTCCGCCACGCGGCGTGGATTCTTATCCTTGCTCATTTGCGTTTCGCCTTCTTGTCAGCGGCGTGACCGTAATAGGTCCGCGTGGGCGAATATTCACCGAACTTCTGGCCGATCATCTCTTCGGACACGTTGACCGGGATATGCTTGTGACCGTTGTACACACCAAAGGTCAGACCCACGAACTGGGGCAGAATGGTGGACCGACGGGACCAGATCTTGATGACTTCGTTGCGACCGCTTTCGCGCGACGCTTCCGCTTTCTTCAGCACATAGCTGTCGACAAACGGGCCTTTCCAAACAGAGCGAGACATTTAGCGCCCTTTCTTCTTGGCGTGACGCGAGCGGATGATCAGCTTTTGCGACGCTTTGTTCTTGTTGCGGGTCCGGGCGCCTTTTGTGGGCTTGCCCCATGGGGAAACCGGGTGACGACCACCGGATGTCCGACCTTCACCACCACCGTGGGGGTGGTCGATCGGGTTCATGACAACACCACGAACACTTGGGCGGATGCCCTTGTGACGCATGCGGCCGGCTTTACCGTAGTTCTGGTTCGAGTTGTCGGGGTTGGACACGGCACCAACTGTGGCCATGCATTCCTGACGGACCAGGCGCAGTTCGCCCGAAGACAGGCGGATCTGGGCATAGCCACCATCGCGGCCCACGAACTGGGCGTATGTGCCAGCGGCACGCGCGATCTGACCACCCTTGCCGGGCTTCAACTCGATGTTGTGGATGATGGTCCCGATGGGCATGCCGCTAAAGGGCATGGCGTTGCCGGGCTTGATGTCGGCCTTTTGGCTGGCGATGATGGTGTCACCGATGGCCAGACGCTGGGGGGCCAGGACATAGGCCTGCTCGCCATCTTCGTACTTGACGAGGGCGATGAACGCGGTCCGGTTGGGGTCATATTCGATGCGTTCGACGGTTGCCGCCACATCCATTTTGTTCCGCTTGAAATCGACGATCCGATAGAGGCGTTTCGCGCCCCCGCCTGTGCGGCGCATCGTGATCCGTCCGGTATTGTTCCGTCCGCCAGACTTGGTCAAACCCTGTGTAAGGGATTTGACCGGGCGGCCTTTCCAAAGCTCCGAACGGTCGATCAGTACCAGCCCACGCTGGCCCGGCGTCGTCGGCTTATACGACTTGAGTGCCATGATTGCTGTCTTCCGTTTTGCTATATGTGGCAGGTTGCCCTGCCGAGGTTATAGGCCCCCGTAGGTGCCCGAAGTTGAATGCTCAAACGAGCAAAGACAAAGCCCCGGACGAATCCGGGGCACTGCCGATGAACGACGCGGTATCAAGTGAATGAGCAATTGTCTACGTGTTCGGAGCGTTTGCTGCCGCTTTTTTTGCGATCGCTTAAGACTTGTCTCTAAAAACATGTAACAGGCGATCGAGTCGTAGAACGACAGGTGTGAGAACACGGCCTGCTACCATGAGCGTCGCCATAGTAATAACTCCGTACATCGTTGATGCAACCCAGGTGTTAGCTGGATTGCCAATTTGCCAAATAGAATAGAAACCGACGACACATACGAAAAAACACAAGACCCAAGCTAAGCTTACTGGCACCACGGGCATCCGTTCATGCTCATCAATAGGGTTTTGCCGAGGTATTGATGTTTCTTGCGCCTGCGAAGAGCCTAGCGTCAGCAAAGGATCAGGCTGCGGTTGGATGTCCAACGTAGATGAAAAATCCTTAAAGGGCTTGCTTTGGTCGATAGAGAAAATCATCTTATTTGGCCCTCCAACGGCAAGGTCGCTAATCCAAACGATTACAAAACTGGATATCTCCGTTCCTTGTTCTCTTTCCAAGCGCCCACGATGAAGCCATCGTCTTTATCTGAGCAAGAGTCAGCTAAGATACCAAGGCCAAACCTCATCACCGCCGCTTTGGACATTCCTGATCGTTTCATAAGCGCTTCAAGAACGCCGACTTGTGTCCGGGTAAGATCAACGGAAACCCGGGTTATTTTCTCCGGTGCGGGCGGAAGTGTTTCGGTGGCTGTCGTAATTTCAAGTTTTGGCTCGTGATTCCGTGACATGTCTCTCTCCAGCTTTTCAGATATGATCAGCCTAGCGGAAAACTGAATTCTGTGCAATAATTACTTATTTTTTGATGACATCTTGATTTTTGTGTTTCATCTGTGGCAAGATATCCTCCTATGAGGTAACGCAATGAGCCAAATAATAATTAATTTGTCCGGAAGCGCGCAGATTTGGTATGATGATCAAGCATGCTGTAGATGCAAAAAACGTTTCGAAGATGACTTAGAAAGAGCGGTTCGTCTAGCAATCGACTTGCTAAATATGGCTGAACAGTCTCCGATTCGCGCTCTCAAGACAGCTTATTCTCGCGGACTTTTGGGGCCGAAGAAGCGTCTCTACTTGCCAATCGCTGAGTTCTCAATGGGCACGATTCGAAACTCAAATGGCTCGACAGAGTCACTAGTATTGACAGAAATACACACCAAACCAAATTGTACTTGTATGACTATTCATTGACTCAGCGGTTCAATCAAAAAACCCGACCGCTCTCGCAGCCGGGGTTCTCAATCTCTCCGTAGGGCGGGGTTCACCCCGCCATCCGATCAAAGACCGGTCGATACGTCGATCGTGTTGCCTTCTTCAAGCGTCACATACGCCTTTTTGACGTCCTTACGCTTGCCCAACTGACCACGGAAGCGCTTGACCTTGCCCTTCGTGATCGTCGTGTTCACAGCCTTCACCTTCACACCAAACAGCGCCTCGACGGCCTCTTTGATCATCGGTTTGTTGCTGTCCATCGCCACTTCGAACACAACCGCGCCGTTCTCGGACGTCATGGTCGCTTTCTCGGTGATGATCGGCTTGCGGATCACGTCGTAATGTTCTGCCTTGGCACTCATTTCAGTCGAGCCTCCAGTGCTTCGATACCCGCCTTCGTGATCACCAGAGTGTCACGCTTGAGGATATCGTATACGTTTGCGCCCATCGACGGCAGGATGTCCAAACCTTCGATGTTGCGGGCTGCCTTGAGGAAGTCCTCGTTGACCGACGCCCCGTCGATGACCAGCGCACGTTTCCAGCCCAGGTCCTTGACCTGCTTGGCCAAAGCACCGGTTTTCCCGGATGTGGAGGCATCTTCGATGACGACCAGCTCACCTGCCGCCATTTTGGCGGACAGAGCGTGCTTGAGGCCCAGTTTGCGGAACTTCTTGGTCAGGTCGTGGCCGTGCGAACGAACAACAGGACCCTTATAGATACCACCACCGCGGAAGATCGGAGCAGAGCGCGCGCCGTGGCGTGCGCCGCCGGTGCCCTTCTGGCGATAGATCTTCTTGGTCGAGTAGTTCACCTCGGACCGTGTCTTGACTTTGTGCGTACCGGCCTGCGCGTTGTTGCGCTGCCAGCGGACGACGCGGTGCAGGATGTCGGCGCGGGGCTCCAGACCGAACAGGTCTGCGTCCAGCTCAACCGAACCGGCTTTGCCGCCGTCGAGTTTGATCACATCAAGTTTCATGCTTCACCACCTTCCGCGGGTGCTTCTTCCGCAGGCGCTTCGACAACTGCCGATTTGAGGGCCGCCGGGAATGGCACACCATCGGGCAGTTTCTTCTTCACGGCGTCTTTGACAGTGACCCAGCCGCCTTTGGAGCCGGGAACAGCGCCCTTGATCATGATCAGGCCGCGATCCGCGTCCGTTTTCACAACTTCCAGGTTCTGCGTTGTCACGCGGGCTGCACCCATGTGACCTGCCATTTTCTTGCCTTTAAAGACTTTACCGGGGTCCTGACACTGGCCGGTCGAACCGTGCGAACGGTGCGAAATCGACACACCGTGCGAGGCCCGCAGACCGCCAAAGTTGTGGCGTTTCATGGCACCGGCAAAGCCTTTACCAATCGAGGTGCCGCTGACGTCCACTTTCTGGCCAGCCAGGAAGTGTTCGGCAGAAATTTCCTCACCCACACCGATCAGGTTGTCCTCTGTGACGCGGAACTCGACCAGCTTGCGCTTGGGCTCAACCTTTTGGGCCGCGAAATGGCCGCGCATGGCTTGGCTCACGCGTTTCACTTTGGCTGTGCCTGCACCAAGGGTCACGGCGGTATAGCCGTCCTTGTCAGAGGTCCGGTTGCCGACAACCTGCAAGCCGTCCAGCTGAAGAACGGTCACAGGGATCTGCTTGCCGTCTTCCATGAACAGCCGGGTCATGCCGACTTTCTTTGCGAGAATTCCAGAGCGCATAATCAATACCCTCCTTTACGATTGCAGCTTGATCTCGACGTCCACACCAGCGGCGAGGTCGAGCTTCATCAGCGCGTCCACAGTCTGGGGGGTCGGATCAACGATGTCGAGCAGACGCTTGTGCGTGCGGATCTCGAACTGGTCACGGGATTTCTTGTCAACGTGGGGACCACGCAGAACAGTGAACTTTTCGATCTTGTTGGGCAGCGGGATGGGGCCGCGGACCGAAGCACCTGTCCGCTTGGCGGTGTTGACGATCTCTTGTGTGGACGCGTCCAGCACACGATAGTCAAACGCCTTCAGACGAATGCGAATGTTTTGGCTTTGCATTGCCATGTTATCGTTCCCTTACTCGGGTCTCTTAACGGAGAGGAGGAGCGTCGCTCATCGGCGCCCCTCATCGCGTCTGTTTTTTTCTTTCTGCGCGCCGATTGCCACCGCGCAGAAATTTGAAATTTCGGCAGGCCGCAAACTTTCAAAAGTTTGCGCCCCGCGCGACCGACTTACTCGGTGATTTTCGACACGACGCCGGCGCCGACGGTGCGGCCGCCTTCGCGGATCGCAAAGCGCAGGCCCTGTTCCATCGCGATCGGCGCGATCAGCTCAACGCCGAACGACACGTTGTCGCCGGGCATGACCATCTCGGTGCCTTCGGCCAGCTGAACCGTGCCCGTCACGTCCGTTGTCCGGAAGTAGAACTGGGGACGGTAGTTGGCGAAGAATGGCGTGTGACGGCCACCCTCATCCTTGGTCAGGATGTAGGCTTCGGCTTCGAACTTGGTGTGGGGCTTGACCGAACCGGGCTTGCACAGAACCTGGCCACGCTCAACCGCCTCACGGTCGATACCGCGCAGCAGGGCGCCGATGTTGTCGCCCGCTTCACCGCGATCCAGCAGCTTGCGGAACATTTCAACGCCTGTGCAGGTCGTTTTCTGGGTGTCCTTGATGCCGACAATCTCGATCTC
>NZ_CANNES010000010.1 GCF_947503705.1 uncultured Tateyamaria sp.
ACCAGACATGTTCACCACTCGTTTTTCGAACCGTGAATCACGCCGTCGCCCGGAAATCAATGGGTCCTGACCCTAGACGCCATTGCACGGCGATCTACACCAGGCCTACTGTGCTGGGATGTTCGTCGGTTTTCTCTGAGACAGCGTATCTGCACGGCGCTCAGATTTTATTGTGTGTCTTGATAGGACGTGGTCAGGCTTGAGACCGAGCATGTGTCAACACACACGGGAATTCGGCAGCTTGATTGCTATTCAATCAGCGCCAGCGAAAGCCACGGCACGAATGTGACAACCATCAAGACAACCAGCATCAATAAGACAAATGGCAAAACGGACATCGCAACACTTGAAACACGCTCTTTGAATGATCGGGACGCGATCAGCAGGTTCAGTCCCAAAGGAGGGGTCAGCAAGCCGATCTCGAGATTGACGACCACGATTATACCAAGGTGGGCAGGGTTCACGCCTATCGCCGTACCCACAGCCAGCATCATCGGGGCAAACAGCAAGATTGCTGACACCACATCGACCAGGCAACCGATGATTAAGAGCGCCAGATTCAGGACCAAAAGGATCGCCACCTTGCTGTCAAAGATGTTCAGGACCCATTCAGCAAAAGCGTCCGGCAGTCCTTCACTCGCGAGAAACGACTTGAGCATCAGGGCGACCGCGACAATTGGCATCAGTGTTCCCAACATGACCACACTGGACTTCATGACGTCAAACAGACCGGAAAACCCGAAAGACCGATAGATCAGCACTTCCACCGATGCCGCATAGACCACCGCAAACGCAGCGGCTTCAGTAGGCGAGAACACACCTGAATATATTCCGCCCAACAGAATTATTGGGGTCAAAATGGCGCAAAATCCATTTTGAAAGGACGCAATCAGCCGTCGGGAGGAGAACGTACCCCGCGTCACTTCCCGGTTTGTGAAGATACTGTGAACGGCGAATATGATCACCAAAAGAATTCCGGGCAATACGCCCGCAAGAAAAAGATCGGCAACGCTTGTATCGGTCACCAGTCCATAGACGATGAGGGGGATCGACGGCGGTATCAATATGCCAAGAGTTCCGGAGGATGTCACCGATCCGATCGCAAATCGGCTGCTGTATCCCGCATCTTTGAGGGCTGGGTACATAACCGACCCAATCGCAATCAGTGTCGCGGCTGAAGATCCGGAGATTGCCGAGAAAAAAGCGCAGGCGAGGATGGTGGCAACACCCAATCCTCCAGGCATCCAGTCCGTTGCAGACTTGAAGACCTCGACCAGATGGTCGGCAATGGACCCCCGTGCGATGAGATTTCCGACGACCAGGTACATCGGGATCGCCAACAGCGCATGGTTGTCCATCGCTGTCCAAAGATCCTCGACAACATAAAGAATGGTTCCGTTGCCATAAACGACCTGTACGTACGCGGCTGCAACGAGCAGGATCAGAACCATGTTCTGGCGCAGCGCCAGAAGAACCAAGACGATGAAAAGCAGCAGCAGAGAGTTCATGAGGCCTTGTCGACCAAGGATTCTTTTGCCTTTGGGGAAATTGCGAAAACCGTATGTTTCAAGGCGCATGACGCCAGAACGCAAGGTAAGACAATCTGAACTGGCCAAAGGGGTGCATTGAGTACCGGTACGCGGTCCGCGTAGACATAGGACTGCATGACGAATTCGACCGCAAAGACTGCGAATACCCCGAAAAGGGCGGCTGAAATCACATCTCCAACTCTGTCGGCCCAGACGTGCGGGATGATGTTGTCCGCGAATGTTGGCCTGAAATGCACGCCAGAGCCTGTGGCAAGCGTCAGCCCAAGCATGCAGGCCACGATGCCAGACAAAACCCCGAGTTGCGGCGACCCCCGCACCGCGGTCGAAAAGATATCGACAGCGATAACATCCACTACGAGAACCAGGACAAGCGCCGAACAGGCCAACACTGCCAGGCTCGCCTCAAGCCGGGTCAAGACCCTCAAGAGCCGCTGAGAACTAGCCATCACAAGCTGCCTTGGCCGCCCTTATTTGGGCCAGCAACTGCACAGCACTCTCACCGAGCGATGCCGCAAGTTCATCCTGAATTCCCTCTGCGGCGGTTCGCCATGCGGTTTTTTCACCCTCTGATAAACGCCTGATTGAAACGTCTGCGTCTAACAGCTGGCTGAGCATTTTTTCTTCTGTGTCCAGAATGGTCGCCGAAAGGCGAGGGCCAGAAGATGTCACGATTTCAAGCCATTTCCGCTCCTGTGCGCTCAGGCGATCATAAGTTGATTTGGAGACAGCGATCGTACCGATCAAGCGGGTGTGGTTGCTGATCGTCAGATGCGGAGCAATCTTGTGGATGCCGATGCCGACACCAAATGCAGTGGGTAAGAAAGCTGCATCAACACTTCCGGTCTGTAAGGACAGGATCGTGTCCGAAACACCCAGCGGCACCCCAACCGCTCCCAGTCTACGGGAAAACAGCATATCGACCGATGTTTCGGATATTCGGACTTTTCTGCCTTCAAGATCTGACGGAGCAGCGATAGGATTCTTCGAAAACACAATGGTATTGCCAACTTCGAGCCAGCCCAAAGGCACCAACTGCGCGGCTTCCATCGTGTATTCGAGGATCGAACCCAGGTGCTTGGTTGCAACGCAGGATCCTTGCGCAGTCGTGTCAAAGAGGAAGGGTGACGAAACAAGGTCGATCTCCTTCTCGATGAGCGAAAGGTAGACATTGCTGATCATGATCATGTCCAGCCGCCCCTTCATGCCTTGCCGAAGGAGTGTCTTTTCCCCGCCCAATGCAGCGTCGCCGATGACCCGGATGCGCAAAGCCCCATTCGAGGCTTTCTCGATCTCGTCGGCGACGTCCTGCACCCACACACCCCAGGGCGAAGCGCTGGGGGCCGCAGTCCCAAGCCGAAGTTCGGTTTGCGCATGCGCCGCCCCGCCCATGAGGACCGCAGTCAAGATGGATACTTGAGCGACCAGTTGCACCGCCCTTACCCACGAAAGAATGAACCAGACGCAAGTGTACAGTCTGAAAAAGCCAAAATTGATTGTTTTCACCTGAAAAGCCCCGCACCGTTTATGGCAGGGTAGCATAAACATAGAAAAATCGCACCGGGGATGGCAGGTTCGGTCAAAGAGTTGGCAGGCCGTGCCAATACCCAACCGATTCCCAACCCTACATTCAGCATCATAGCGCGCTTCGAAACCCACAAGCGTTTGTCCGGTTGTCAGAGACCCTCCCCGCCTGACGCCCCGGACGCCCCGGTCGCCTTGCCGCCTCCCCCTAGCGACCGGGGCCATTTTGCGGTCTTGATGAAGGATGAGAGCATGACACGCCCGCCACTGCCCCCCTTTGACGAACCCTCGGCCTCTGAAAAGGTTCGGTTGGCCGAAGATGGATGGAACAGCCGCAACCCCGAAAAGGTTGCCACCGCCTACACACCAGACTGCCACTGGCGCAACCGGGCCGAGATATTTCAGGGCCGCGACCGGATCGTGGAATTCCTCACCCGCAAGTGGGCGCGCGAGTTGGATTACCGGTTGATCAAAGAACTCTGGGCATTTCACGGCAACCGGATCGCGGTGCGTTTTGCCTACGAGTACCATGACGACAGCGGCACCTGGTTTCGCGCCCACGGCAACGAAAACTGGGAGTTTGCCGAGAATGGTTTGATGCAAAGACGCATCGCGTCGATCAATGACCACCCAATCACAGAAAGCCAACGCTTGCTCAGGTGGACCTCTGCTTCCCGCCCCGAGGGTCATCCCGGCCTGACTGAACTCGATTTGTAAAAGGCAGGAACCATGCCGAATGCTTATGCCGACATTGGATTTACGCCCCATGTGCGTGAAGAACAAAAACGTTTCGGATCCGCCCGGGCCTACGCCCGGGTCTTATCGCCAGATCGTCAAGATGGTGGCGAATTGACCGCCCGCGAGGCCGAATTCCTGACCGAACGAGACGGCATCTATCAGGCGACGGTTTCCGAAACCGGCTGGCCTTACGTCCAGTTCAGGGGTGGTGCCCCCGGCTTTATCAAGGTCATTGACCAATGGACGATCGGATATGCTGATTTCAAAGGCAACCAGCAATATATCAGCGTGGGCAACCTGCGCCATGATGACCGTGTGTCGATCATCGCGCTGGATTACCAGTGCCGGAAACGCCTGAAGCTCTGGGGCCACGCGCAGATCGTGGAAGACCCTGATGTCATCAGTCTTCTGCATGATGGAACAGGCCCCAAGGTCGAGCGTGGCATCGTGATCCGTGTTGCGGCCTTTGACTGGAACTGTCCTCAGCATATTCCCATCCGCCTCACCGATGCCGAGCGGGACAACGAAATCACGCAACTGCGCTCACGCATCAAGATGCTGGAAAGTCGATTGAATGAAACCGCCGCGGTCACACAGGAAGCTGGGCTCCCGGAATAGTCGCTCAATCCAACGCGTTCTTGGATTGGGTGGTTCAGCCCGCCGTGATGGTGTACCCCTCTGGGCCATGCCAAGTGTGACAAATGCGTTCGCGCGCACGATGGCCAAAGCGGCCGGGATGACGCTGACAGACGACGGTGCGTTGATCTCCGACGGTGCCGTTGTGCATCGTATCCGGCCCCTTGAAAGCAGTAGGCTCCAGGACACCGACTTTTTCAACCTGACAGAGTGGATCCGCAACAATCATAATGACGAAATAACGCTGATGAAGGCGTATGCGGAGTTGATCCAGACGGACGATCTCGGTGTGTTGGGGTTGGCCATCAAGACAGCCCCCACCCTGCGCACATCGCTTCAACGGGTTGAACGCTATTATCGGCTGGTAACCGACACAGCGATTTACCATCTGGATGAGACAGGCAGCCCCGCGTTTCTTGCTATCGAGGGGCAAACCGCGCACCATCCCGTTCTGGCCTTCCGAAATGAGACCGCAATGGCCGGATTTGCCGTAAATATGAAGCGGATCGTGGGGGGTGAACTCACCTTTGAATTTGTCTCTTTTCGTCATTCCTGCCGAAGCCATGCGGATCGCTATGCCGAGTATTTCGGTTGTCCGGTCAGGTTCGACTCAGAGCGTGACGCGATCGCGTTCGATCCGGCTGTCCTCGATCTTCCGAACCGTCTTGGGGATCAGGCGGTGTCAGATTTTCTGACAGCGCACCTTGAGACCGAAATCAGTTCGCTCGCGGACACGCCTTCGCTTGCAAGCACGCTGGTCCGCCGCCTGACCCCCGCGCTCAGCAACGGGTTGCCGCAGGCAGCAAAGATAGCGCGCGATATCGGGCTAAGTGAGCGCACCCTCTATCGTCGCCTGGCCGATGAGGGGCTGACCTTTCGCGATGTACTGGCGCAGGCACAATCCGCGCTGGCTCAGGAATTGCTCAGGGACAGCGACGCCTCGATTGCCGAGATCGCCTTTCTAACCGGATTCTCCGAGCAAAGCACGTTCAGCCGCGCCTTCAAGCGCTGGGTCGGACAAGCACCGGCACAATTCAGGCAGCAATCCTCAAACATCTGACTGGTCCCTCACCAGACTGTGGCAGGTTCGGCCATGACCTTGGCAGGTCGGGCCAATACCTGACGCGGTCTGGTGCCTAACTTCTTTCCAACGATCACCGCAACGGGCTGCCACCCTCCCACCGGAGTGCAGGCATCTTCCAAAGCAGGAAAGGCGTTTGACATGAATGAAGTCACAAGAACCTATCACCAACCTGCGTCTCGGCACTCCACCGACGGTCGCGCCGAGACCCGCGAGACCGGTGCGACCGGATTGAACGACATGACCTATCTGATCCTGTCTGCCATCGCAGCCGCCCTTCTTGTTGGTCTGCTGGTTCTGCCGGTCACCATGCCCGGAACGGCACGCCTCTGGGCACAGGCAGATTTGCCCGCCCCCTTAGATTCGACGGTCCTGGCCCAGAACTCCGTGTCTGTGCGGGCCTGAAGCCAAACCATCCAGACCATCCTCCCGGTGGTGCGCCAAGACAGGCGTTCCGCCATCACCCAAGCAAAGGAGCTTTGCTATGAACAATCACGATCATACCCACACGGACGGCTGCGGCTGCGATGTGACCCCCGAACGGGTCGACATGGCGCGCCGCCGCCTGATGGCCGGTGCCGCTGGTGCAGCCGCCGCTGGTGCTGCTGCCATCACCGGCACAACAGCGACGGCCGCGACCGACGAAGCCCGCGCACTTTACGCCGATCCCGAAAACCCTGGCCTGCCGCAAATCGACATGGAGATCGCACCCGGTCGTACGGCCCTGGTCGTGACCGATCCCCAGATCGACTTCCTCTCAGAGGACGGCGTGACCTGGGGCGTTGTCGGCGAAAGCGTGACCGAGCAAGGCACAGTGGACAATATCGAAAAGCTGTTTATCGCCGCCAAGGCGGCGGGCATGCCAGTGTTCATCTCGCCCCACTATTACTACCCGCACGATCACGACTGGCAGTTCGAAGGCACGCTTGAAGCGACCATGCACGCCATCGGCATGTTCGACCGGCTTGGGCCGCTCAACCTCGACAACTTCGAAGGCTCCGGCGCCGACTGGATGCCGCAGTACAAGAAGTACATCGAGGACGGCAAAACCGTCGTCTGCTCGCCGCACAAGGTCTATAGCCCCGCGCAGAACGACCTGAACCTGCAGATGCGCAAACGCGGGATCGACAAAGTGATCCTTGCGGGTATGTCCGCGAACCTGTGCACCCAGGCGCACCTCTATGAATTGCTCGAACTGGGCTACGAAGTCGCCGTGGTTCGTGACGCGACGGCTGGCGCAAAAGTGCCCGAAGGCGATGGATACCTCGCTGCCATCATCAATTTCCGCATGGTCGCCAATGGCGTCTGGTGGACGGATGAGGCCGTCGAACGCATCGGCCATTCCGCCTGACCTCACGTGATCCGGAGGGAACAACATTGAGCTTCGGACGCATTTTCCCCGGTGTAGCGACCGCATGGTCGCTGCTCCTCACCCCGGCTGTTCCTCGGCTGGACAAAACACTCCAAAACCCCCGAAAGGAAAACAGATGACCTACACACGTATGGTTCCCACCATGGCAATGGCCTTTTCGCTTGCGCTCGCAACCGCCGCGTTTGCCGCTGACGAATACAACGTCGCCAATGGTCTGACGCTGAACGGCAATCCGCTGGGCATGCATGGCAACGATCCGGTTTCGATGTTCGAGAACGCAAACCCCGCGCAAGGAGATGCGGCCTTTACCTCCTCCCATGACGGCATCGACTACTACTTCACCTCGGCCGAAGCGCAGTCCATGTTTGACGCCGATCCCGCGGCCTACCTGCCGCAATTCGGAGGCTTTTGCGCGTTCGGCGTGTTCCTTGGCAAGAAGCTGGACGGTGACGTGCGTTATGCCGACATCGTTGACGGCAAGCTTTACCTGTTCGTGAATGCAGCGGTCCTTGCGAAATACCGCGAAGACCCGACAGCGGTCATCGCAGGCGCGGACGCCAAGTGGCCCGGTATCGTGAACACGCCCGTCAGCGATCTCTGATCCGGGACCCTTGGAAATGGGGCGGCGCGCGCAGATGCACGGGTCGCCCGCACTTTTCATAGCAACCGGCGCGAGAAACATCGCCCCCACCCAAAGGAGAAAACCATGGCGACCCTACTTCGCATTGACGCCAGCGCCCAACAGCAAGACCGTTCCCTGACGCGCATGCTGACAACGCTGTTCACAACCGAATTTCTGCACGCCAATCCGGACGCAAAGGTGATTGTCCGCGATATCGGGCAAGACCCGATCCCGGCAATTGATCACCGCTTTGTCCACGCAGCCTTTACCCCGCCTGAGGCACGTGAAGATTGGATGACCAACAGGCTGGCACTTTCGGATGCGCTGATCGACGAAGTTGTGGCTGCGGATATCATTGTCATGGGCGCTCCGATGTACAATTACGGAATGCCTGCAGCGTTGAAAGGTTGGATTGATCACATTGCGCGGATCGGCCGAACTTTCTCGTTTGATCTGGCGCGTGGTGATTCCCCGATCGAACCGATCCTGAAAGGCAAGCACCTGGTCGTGCTGTCGTCGCGTGGCGAGTTCGGGTTTGAACCCGGTGGGCCGCGGGCTCACATGAACGCACTGGACCCTGCAATTGCCGCCTGCGCTCACTACTTCGGCGTCGATGCTGCGCACATTCAGACGGTTGCCATCGAGTATCAGGAGTTCAAGGACGCGCGGCATGACCGTTCAGTCACCGCCGCAAAAGAAGCGACGCGCGCATTGGCACAACAGTTTGGCAAGTCTGCCAAACAAACGATTTTTCACCAGACTGACTACCCCGAAAAAAGAAAGGACCAGACAATGAAAGACTTCCCAACACACACGATGGAGTCCGCCCCAGCAGACGCAAAACCGATCCTTCAGGCCGCCCTGAAGGGATATGGCTTTGTGCCCAACCTCTACGCCGCCATGGCCGAAGCCCCCGCGATCCTGGAAGGATACACAACGCTATCCGCCATTTTCGGCAAAACGGATCTGTCAGAAACCGAGCGTCAGATTATCCTGATGACCAACAACCGGCTGAACGGCTGCAAATACTGCATGGCCGCGCATACTACGTTGTCGCAAATGGGCGGCGTGCCGGATGATGTCATTGCATCGCTCCGCAACGATACACCCATCGCAGATAGCAAGCTGGAAGCCCTGCGTCAGTTCGCCATTGTGATCAACGAAAGCCGGGGCTGGCCCACAGACGCGGAGATCGAAAGATTTCTCAAGGCCGGCCACACACAGCAGACCGTGCTCGAAGTCATTCTTGGGACAGCGTTGAAAACCTTGTCCAATTACACAAATCATGTCGCTGAAACGGATCTGGATAGCGCGTTCGCTGCGAATGTGTGGTCCTCTCCGACTGTGCAGGCAGCAGAATAGACTTTCACGACGAACGACTTGTCCGTCGAATGCGAAGGGGCAACGACACAGGAACACTCCAGCCGTTGCCCCAGATACTTAGAGGATCGACCACAAGGCGGCCTTTGAATGACGGCCACTGACAGTTTCGGGACGTTCCTTCATATTGCAGCATTGGACAATTTGGGCTCTCACCCCGCTTTAGCTGCAGGCTACACGAATGGCTGCTGTCGGGAAACGGGCCAAAGTTTGCAAAGTCAGTTATCTGCGCGGAGCTGACCTTAGTCGTGAAGCAGGCATCCTCATCTCACCCCATGTACGGACCAGAGCGATGCCGCGTTTGCTTAGGTGCCTTGTCTCGCTGCAAATGCACCGCCCATTTTGGACGATCCTCTTGGCTCACGTAAAGCCGCATGTCATCGCGGTGCCGTGTCATCGCGACATAGGCCAGATGTTCATCCATCGTGCGCGACGCCAGCACATAGGATTGATCCACAGTCGCACCTTGGGATTTGTGGATTGTGACGGCATAGCCGTGATCAAAGCTGCGATATTGCAACGGGTCAAACGTCATCTTTCGTCGCGTGTCGCCGTCCAGCGCGACAGACAAGCCACCGTCATTGGCCTCAACCACCGTCCCGAGCATCCCGTTTTTGACGCCAAGGTCTTTGTCGTTCTTGCCAAAGACAATCCGGTCGCCCGCCGCCATTGCACGTGGGCCAGTATCCGTTTGGAACAGTATTTCAGGCGGCGCATTTTCATCGCGCAGCGAAGCTCGGATAGACTGATTCAACGCATGCACATCCTTGCGACGATGCGCAAAGGCCAGCCGTGTTTGTGCGGGATTGCCAGATGCGACATCCATCACATACCGCTCTGTCAACACTTCAATTGCAGCATCGGAGGACGCATCTTGGAGCACATTGTCTCGCTTGGTGTAGGCTGCCACAGCCTTTGGGGCTTTCCCGCAGCCAGGTCTTTTGACGCCTGTTTCTGCCAATCCGCGCGCTGACGGTGGATTTCGGTCAGCTGCGCAGCGCCATGTTTATCCACCAGATCACGGAATGGCGTGCCAGCCTCAATCGGCTGCAACTGGTCTGGGTCGCCCACTAGCACCAGTTTTGCACCGATCTCGTTCAGTTTCGACGTGACCCGCGCCATCTGCCGCGTCCCAATCATCCCCGCTTCATCGACCACCAGCACATCGCCATTGGCAATTGGAGCGTGCCCATTGGCCCAAGAGGTCTCCAATGAAGCCAATGTGCGGCTTTTGATGCCAGACGCTGTTTCCAGCCCATCCGCCGCTTTGCCCGCCAGTGCCGCGCCATGCACGGTGATGCCTTGGCGCGCCCATGCGTCCCGCGCTGTGGCCAGCATCGTGCTTTTGCCTGCGCCAGCCAGACCGACAACAGAGGTCAACTGTGAAGCCGACAGCACGTGTGTCACGGCGTCTCTTTGCTCTGTACTCAATTTGCCACCAAAGGCGTGCTGCATTGCACGGTCTTGGCTTTGCATCGCTGCTTGAGCATGCCCGGACGATACAGCAACACCGCGTTGACCTTGCATCGTGGCGGCATTGGCCTCGACCGTCGCGACTGCCCTTTGATAGTCCCGCGTCGTGTATCGCGGCGATCCGTCATGCGGCACGTCCACCAATTCCGGCGAGGTCAGCGCCTCTTTCGTCAACGCCTGCAATGCCATCGGGTCATCAAAGCGTTTGGCCAGCGCACGCATCACGTCCGCACGGCCAAAGCTGGCCTTGGTATGCGAGAGATAGTCGACGATGCGGCCGGGTTGGTCTTTCAGCTGCGCCGTGCTGAACGGAATGTCGTCCTCTGGCAGCACCAGAGTTTGACGCGGATCACGCCGTGCGGCGTCAAACTCGGATCGGGCTTGTGCGCGTTGGCGTTCCTGATCCAGCGCCCGCCGTTCTGCCAAATGCCGCTCAATCAAGCGGTCTTGTTCGGCGCGATCTGTCTCTTTGGCTATTGCCGCCTGCGTCTGCAGAGTTTGCACAACAGCGTCATAGCGCCCCGTCATCCGCAGAAACGCCGCCCGCACCCCTTTTGGCTGCGCTTGCTTTGCAGCGTGCAAGCGCGCGGCCTCGCGTTGCAGTTGCCCGGCCAAAAGTGCCGCGCGTTCTTCCTTTTGACGCTGCACCAAAGCGGCCCGCGCCGCCTCAAACTGGTGATCTGGTTCAATACGCTTGGGGCGGGCAAGCCCGGCCAACTGGCCCCGAACATCCGCAATCGAAGGACAGTCTGCCTCCGGCCCCAATCGGCGGCGCAGCTCTTTCGCCCGCACACCTGTCCACCGCGAGAGGGACCAAACCTTGCCATCCGCATCCACCGCGACAAACCCGCGCCGCGCGCCGCGCGCCAAAACATAGCCCTGATCCCGCAGCGCCGCTTCAAAGCTTGCGCGATTGTCCGATGCCGCCCAACACGCCGCGAACATCGCCTTTTGCGCCTGGGGGTCGCGCTGCGCGCGTTTGGCCTGTTGCCCCTCAGCGCGGCTGTAGTTCTGGCGTTTGGCGCGACCCCGCTCTTTAAATCCGTCCGGCATATCCCAGTCATGTTCCAGATAGAGATCGCGGGAGAGGCCAAAGAGCTTGCGCTTGTAATGCGACAGGTTGATCGCCTTCATCTGGCTGGCATCGATCTTTGACCACACGCAATGCGCATGGCGGCGTCCGTTCTTCTCATGGAACACAATCGCTTTGGGTTGCCCCACCAAACCGAGTTCGCGCTCAACAGAAGCAATAGTGGCTTCAAACGTCTCGACACAGACGGAGGCGGAGGATGGCGGATTGAGCGACAGCGAGAACAGATATTTCTGGCAGCGCGTGCCCGTTGCAATCGCCTCAGCTTCGGCAAAAGCCCCGAACAAGTCCTGTGCCAAAAACCCATCAACCATGTGGACTGTCACATGATCGTTGTCACGCGGGTTCAGCAAATGCCGCGCCAGTTCCGCGCCGTATGCGCGTTCATTGCCTTCGAGGATCACGCGCGCTTCCCCAGACCTTCCATTAGCAAGGTGCGAATGGCCAAAAGATGCGCATTGGCTTCCCTGATCTGCTCCTTGGTCTCCGCATCCTCAATCAGCGCGCCCACATTGGCATGATAAGCCAGTTGGTTGAGATTGCTGGCAATGCGGGATTGACCCAAGAGAGCAAGCGCTTCGGCCATCGCTTTCTTGTTCGTAACGGGGTCAGTCGCAGCCTGCGCCCGTGTCCGCGCATCCTCTGCAAACAAACAAGCACGGGCATAGGCGCTGAATGTCATGCCAGCGGCTAACACTTTCAGACGTTCCCGCTCAGCAGGGGTCAGGCGCAGGGTCAACGGCGACAAGGCGCGACGGTTGCCAGATTCGGATGTGCTGGCTACGGCCGCGAAATCCGTCACGGCCTTTTGAGACAAGGGATGCGGGGAACTCATGGCGACGGCTCCGAAGCATCGGGTGCCAATAGGACTGGTGACGGATCGAATGGCTCGTCCGCAGCGTTCCGCGCAGCATCCGCGAACGCCTCAAGCCTCTGGAAAACCTCCGGCTCAGCCTTGAGAATAGCAGTCCAATTCTCCAACTCTTCAAGGATTTGGCCGCACTCAGATGGTTCTAGGTTCGTCTGCTCTGCTCCACCATTTACTAACCTTTCCGCTCCTTGCTGTGCTCCGCGCTGCGGTGGGCCCGACTTACGCGCATCGCCTTTGGCGCTACGCTGAGTGCGGGAGTTCAAGTCTCCCCCACGCCACCACTTCCATCAACATCGACTTAGACTTGGTAAGGTATCTCAGCGGCAGTCGCGTGTCACGCTCAGGATCAGCGCGTTTTCCGATCTATGTGCGGCCTCGGTCTGTGTGATCATCGCTTCACGCAGAAAAAATCGTACATCCTCAGAAATGTGTCGGGATGGCGACGCTCGTGCTTGTCCCAAGCTTTAAGGTCGCGCATGCGACGCTGGGCCATGCGGGGCGGCATTTCTCGCAGCACCGCGTGGGCGGAAGGGCTTGAAAAGCCCAGGAATCTCAGGCGGTTTCGCCGCAACATCGCGTCGATGTCTTTCAGGGTAAACTGATGTTCCTGCACGTGCATGACCAGGTCTCTGAACTCGGATGCCGCGTAAAAATCCGGGATGGATTGGAGTGGGGCGAGCGCATCATCGTCGCTCTGCATTAGGCGGCGACGAAAGGCGCGAATGTCGGTCAAATTGGGTGATGTAGTGGCCTCGCTCAGGTGCGATCGCGCGGCATTTACGGCATGGCGCGCCGCCTTGCTGTAGAGCGCGAGCCTCAGGTATCCGCCCGGTTTCAAGATTTTGACCAGGGCTTGTAGGCCAGCCTCCGGC
Source organism: uncultured Tateyamaria sp. (assembly GCF_947503705.1). GTDB lineage: Bacteria > Pseudomonadota > Alphaproteobacteria > Rhodobacterales > Rhodobacteraceae > Tateyamaria. The sequence continues at coordinate 13,207 of NZ_CANNES010000010.1, forward strand.
TCTTGCAGGTGGTGCAACACCCCAACGGATTCGATCAAGTCAAAAGCCACGTCGCTATCCGACAGCTTGAGGATATCCGCCTGAGCAAAGGCCACGTTGCCGATACCGCGCGCCGTCGCTTCGCGGCTTGCATAGGCGAGGCTGGCGCGGCTGAGATCAATGGCCAATACGGCGACGTTTGGCAGTGTCTGGGCAACAGAAATCGGATGCGCGCCAGTGCCAGAGCCTGCGATCAGAACTTTGGCGGGGCGTGCAGACAAGTCCGAGGCAAGACTGTGCTGACCGACGACGGAGGCGACATATGCCGAAACCGTATCAAACCGAGTCGCTTCGGGCAGATGATCCCACCGTGGATAGGGGTTTTCCTCATATTGCGATTGCACGTTTTTCGAAGAGTCAGACGTCACCGGAGTGAGTGCGTCAATCTGGATATCGTCCTCGATCAGGCGGTTCAAAACAAGGCGCCGCAGCGTGGGATCCACCGCATCCAAATGCCGACGGCTCAGGGCCTTTACCCAGTTTCTGATCGCATTAACTGCGTAAAGTGGACGGTACGCGCCGATCAGGAACAGCGCGAGGGCAGAAATATCGGCCCCGGTTTCAATTTGCGCTGTCACCTGTGTGATCAGCTTTTCAACGGCGTCAGCCTCGGCTTGGGTTTCATCCCAGATGTATTCGGTCCGAAAACTGTGTTGCGCCATCGCCTCGGCCAACGCGACCTCGACGGTTTGCTGCGCTTGGTTGGCAAAGCAATCTTCCAAAAGCGTTTTGCGCAAGGATATCAGGACGCCTTCCAAGTGCAGGCAGTGGATGCGTCGGTGGTACAAATAGGCTGTGATCAGCGCGATGGTGGCGGGGGGGAATTCGATTAGATCGTCGCCCGCCTCAAGTTGCGCGTTGAATTCGCAGCGCAAGCTATTTTGGGCAAAGCGATCGACTTGCCCGGACAGATCGGTGTCTGCCGAAAGTCCTGCGATCAATTGTGCCGTGAGGGCCTCGGACCGGGGTGCAGATGGATCAAGCTCGCCTAATGCTACCAGAAAAGCAGCCTGTTTGCCGTCCTCGGTGGCTATTGTGAAACGTTGATCTTGAGCGACAGGTTCTGAACCGGTGCGCTGTCTTGCTGCGCCTGTGGTGATGCGCAGTGCGCCTTGTGCCGTGGCTGCCATCAAACTGTCCCTTGGTTGTCATGGGCGCAACACCTAAACACGCAAGGTTAATTTGATCTTGCAGGTGATGCTGGCCCTCGATCTTTGAACCCGAAAACGACAACAGGCCTTCGTTTTTGAATTGACCGCCACGCGGCATTGGGTTCAGGTGCGTGCGATGGTTCTCAAAGGCCTGTGGCTGACGAGATGAAAAGGGAACACGGTGCGGCCTTGCCCATGAGGCACCAAATCCGTGACTGCCCCCGCAACTGTAAGCGGTAAGCGACCCCGATAGGGACCACTGGACCACAAGTCCGGGAAGGTTCGGGAGAGCTGCGACCCGCGAGTCAGGAGACCTGCCATCACCGGCGCATGTCATGCGTTCGGCAATTCAACTCGATGCAGGCGGGGTGCCTGGTCAGGAGCATATGATGAAGACGCGGCCCGATCCGCAACATTATGGTTCTGTTTTGTGTGCCCTTCCCAAAGGCGGAGGGCCTTATGCAACATCACATTACAATTTGCACATCCTGTCGGCACAAAGGCACTGAATGCCGTCCTGGCTATGAGCTGATCGACCGTTTGCGCAAGGCGATTGCCTCGGCGGGCGATAGCGTTACAGACGATTTCGAAGTGTCTGGCGTGGCATGCATGGCGGGCTGTGACCGACCATGTACCGTGGCCTATCATGGGACCCGCAAGGCCACATACCTTTTTGGTGATATCGAGCCCGACGCCGATATTGATGACCTTGTGGCCTTTGCCAGGCAATATGCCGCTTTGGAGGATGGTTGGTGTTCGTCACTGGACCGGCCCGGCAAGCTGCGCACCGCGACGCTGGCCCGTGTGCCCGCCGCCATGCTGGCCATTGAGGAACGCAAGGTGCGCGCCTCGTGACCGCCGCCAGCCTGTCGGTCAAGGATCTGTCATGGTCCCCGAAACGGGGCGGTGACACGCTGTTGCACCGCACCAGCTTTGACCTCGGCGCGGGGCGGGTACTGGGCATTGTGGGGCCAAACGGCGCGGGCAAGACAACCCTTTTGCGCATGCTCTACCGGTTCCACCGCCCGGCGACGGGCACCGTCTGTGTGGACGGTGACGACATCTGGAGCTTGTCTGCCCGAGCGGTGGCTCAACGAGTGGCGGCCGTCTTGCAAGAACAGCCCAGCGATTTTGCCCTGACCGTGGCCGAGATCGTGGCGCTGGGACGCACACCGCACCGCCAGGGATTTGGGGGCGGCGCCGGTGCGACCGACGCAGAGATTGTGCACAACGCGTTGCAGCAACTGGACTTGCATTGGCTGGCCGACCGCCATCTGGAAACCCTGTCGGGTGGGGAGCGCCAGCGCGTCATGGTCGCCCGCGCCCTGGCGCAAGAGCCGCGCCTGCTGATCCTGGACGAGCCAACGAACCACCTCGATATCCGCCACCAGCTTGAAGTCATTGATCTGATCCGGGGCTTGCCGCTTACGATTGTGACGTCGCTGCATGACCTGAACCTGGCTGCAGGTGTGTGTGACGATGTTCTGCTGATGCGATCGGGGCACCCCATCGGGTTCGGCCCACCATCGCAGGTGTTGTCAGAGGCCGCTGTTTCAGACGCTTTTCGGGTTGAGGCCCGGCGCGAACAGCTTATGCCAAGCAACGCAGATCACCTGACCTTTCATCTCTCCACCAAAAGGAACTGACCCGTGAAGAAAACCCTCCCGGCTGCAATTGCACTGGCCCTGACCGCAGGATTGGCCGCCGCCGAAACCACGGTGCAAAGCTGCAACCGCAGCGTCACATTTGACGCCCCCCCGGCCAGAGCCATTTCCAACGACGTAAATCTGACGGAAATGATGCTGGTGCTGGGTCTGGCGGATCGCATGGTTGGCTATACTGGCATCTCGGGCTGGAAGACGCTTGAGGAAGACATGCGCGCAGGTGTTGAACAACTCCCGGAATTATCGGCCAAATATCCCTCGAAAGAGGTGTTGGTGGGCGCGGATGCGGATTTTTTCTTTGCCGGTTGGAACTATGGCATGAAAGTCGGCGGCGAAGTGACGCCCGAGACCCTCGCGCCCTTTGGCATCCAGGTCTATGAACTCACCGAATCCTGCGCCCACATCATGGATCGGGACAAGGCCAGCATAGAGGATATGTATGCCGATCTGATGAACCTTGGGCGCATTTTTGACGTTGAAGCGCGCGCGGCCGAGTTGGTGGATGGCTACCGCGCGGACCTGTCAGCTTTTGCAAGTGGGCTGGACACCGGCGAACCGCTGCGCGTGTTTGTGTATGATAGCGGCGAGGACACCCCCTTTACCGCTGGTCTTTATGCCATGCCCACGGCCCTTATTGAGGCAGCGGGCGGCGTCAACATCATGAACGATTTTGACAAAAGCTGGGGCACCGTCACCTGGGAAGAAGTGGTGGAGCGCAACCCGGAAGTTGTGGTGATCGTCAACTATGGCGACGTGACGGCCGAGCAAAAGCGCGCCTTCATGATGTCGAACCCCGCCTTTGCCGATCTGGAAGCGGTCAAGAATGACCGTTTTGTCACGCTGGAATATGTCGAGGCCACGCCCGGCCCCCGCAACATCCAGGCCATCAAGACCTTGGCCCGCGCCTTTTGGGGCGAGTGAGCACATGAGCGAGACCACAAGCATTCAACCGCAGCCGAGACGTTTTGGTGGCACCGTCACTTTGATGCTGGCGGGTATGGCGGCGCTGGTGGTCTCGCTCTCTTTTGCGATCTCGGTCGGCGCTGTGCAGGTCCCCCTTTCAACGGTCTGGAGCGTTTTTCTCAACAAACTGTCGCCCGAAATGATCGAGCAAACCTGGTCGCAGGGGCGCGAAGCGATTGTTTGGGAAATCCGGTTCCCCCGGGCGCTGCTGGCCATGATGGTGGGTGCGGGATTGGCGATGGTAGGTGCCAGCCTACAGGCAGTCACCCGCAACCCGTTGGCCGACCCGCACCTGTTGGGCATTTCGTCGGGCGGCGCGTTCGGGGCCATCCTCGCATTGCTGCACACGGGCCTGTTCCTTGGCCTGTTGACGGTGCCGTTTCTTGCCTTTCTCGGCGCGCTTGGAGCTACCGTTATTGTGCTTGGTGTGTCGCGCTTTGCTGCGGCAACCAGTGCCGATCGCCTGGTTCTGGCGGGTGTCGCAGTATCGTTCATCATCATGTCTGGGGCCAATGTTCTGATCTTTCTGGGCGATCCACGTGCAACCCATACGGTGGTGTTCTGGATGCTGGGCGGCCTGGGGCTCGCGCAATGGAGCCAGCTTGTCTATCCGCTGGTCATCCTGCTGGCCTGCGGCGGCTGGCTGATCACGCGGGCAGGAGCCTTGAACGCGATGACGGTCGGGGATGAAACCGCATCGACTTTGGGCATTCCTGTGGCTCGGTTTCGGCTGACTGTTTTTGTGATCGGGGCCATGATTACCGGTGTTATGGTCGCCTTTTCGGGTATCATCGGCTTTGTCGGGCTGATGGTGCCCCATGTGGTGCGGATGCTGGTGGGCGGCGATTACCTACGTGTCTTGCCCGGATCGGCGCTTGTTGGTGCTATTTTCCTGCTGTGGGCCGATATCGCCGCGCGAACCGTCATGGCCCCCGAGGACATTCCCATAGGCATTGTCACCGGACTGGTGGGCGGCGTGTTTTTCATCTGGTTGCTGGGCCGCAAGAGAGCAGGCTAACGCGCATTGGCCGCGCTTATAGCGTGATCAGATGGTTGTCCCAACGGATCTGGTGGGAGGCCGTGACAGCGCCTGTCGATGTGCCGAAAACACGGCCTGTGCCATCGGTGCAGACAAATCCATCGCGCTCCGGCGCCACACCACACACGTCCCTCATGTGCATCCGGTGGGTCAGCGCCAAGTCGCGCGCATCAATTTCCAGAAAGATACCCCCACGCGGTGAGGTGATGGCGATGCTCCGCCTGTGCGCCGCGACACTCCCGACATACGCTTGCATGCCCTTGAACGCCTCTGCCTTTGCCAAGGCTGGCCCGCCTTGTCCAAGCCTGTGGGTGCCAAGAAGCGGGGCGTGATCCGACAGATCACCCTGCCACTGCATCACAAAGGCGGCCGTTGCGTCCCGCGTGACTGCAAGGTGGTGGATCGAGTTTTTGTGGTGATCATGGCTGAGCGCGATCCGCTCCATGATCTGGCCGTCGAGTGTGGCATAGGTCAGGTTGGGGCGCATCGTTGGTATATTCAGCTTGGTGCGGCCGGTCTCGGGATGGGTTTCGATGCCGCCATTGGCGATGGCAAGCACCTCCGCATCGGGCAACAGTTTGATGTCATGCGGCCCGATCCCGCCGGATGCAAAGGCGCCGACACGTTTGTAGCCGTTGCGCGCATCCCAAACGCCAACGATGCCGTGCCCGGTTTCGATATCGTTCTTGGTGGTGAATAGTTGCGCGCCATCTGCCGAAAACGCGCCGTGTCCGAAAAAAATGCGATCCTTGTGGTGCAAGGAGCTGGGCGATCTGCGTCCCCGTTCGGCAATCCAGAACGATTGCAAAAGTACCCGGCCGTCGCGCAAAGGCGACAACCTCGGCTCGCGTCGGGTGAGCTGCCGCAGCGTGGCCACGGGTTGGCAAAGCCCGTTTGAATGCGATCCGCCCATCTGTACTCAATCCGCACAGGACAAAAGATCGGTTTGGTGTCATGCCTGCTGACAGAAATGCGGGGTCACCCACATCTGCCCAACCTGAAACAGGGGCCAGTCCGGTCGCCAGCCTGGACGCGATGAAGGCCCTCCGGCTGGTCATCAGTCGCCATCCAACGCGTTGAACCCAGCCGCGATGCCGAGGCTTGGACCGACACGTTGGGTCAAATGCAGGCGGATGGCATTTACGTTTTGCTGAAGCACCTCGATGCGAAGCCGGGTTTGCGGGTCGCTGACCCCGGCAAAGATCGGATCGTTGAGCACCTCAGCCCGTGCGATCGCGGTGGCAAGGGCGGCGGTGAGTTGAGGATCGCTGCCCGAGATCAGGTTGGCCAAGTGCGCGGTTGCTTGCAGCGACAAGATCACGTGGCGCAGGGAACGCCCTGATCGCCATGCTTCGGCCCGTGACGGGCGAGGTCGGTCAAACGTGCCCAACGGGCGGCCCAGGCGGGCATGTGCGGTGAACTCCAAGCCCGTCATGAGGGCCGTGAACAACTGGCGCTCCGCTTCGCTTGTCGTGCGGAAACGGTCATTGCCGGGGCGGGACATTTCGGTGCCGTACCCGCCTTGCCACCCATCAAGGATCGCGGCGGCGTTTGTGGCGATGTCACCGGTGATGGCCCGCACAAGAGCGCAGTGTCTGGACCGATTGATTGTGACGCTGAATTGCGGGTCACAGAGCATGTAATCCAGCGCATAAATCCCGCGCGCGGCGATGGACACGGTTGAAAACGCGTCGGGTTGCGTGACGGCTGCGTCATTGTTCTGGATCAGGGCAGACAGTGCCCGGGGCGTGGCGCTGCGTGGATCTGGCCAAAACGCCAACGCGAAGGCGCGGCCGTTCTGCTCGGATGGGCCGAACCGCAGGTGGCTGACACGCACCCATGCATCAAACGCGTCATGATAAGCGGTAACAAGCTGGGCATTGTCAGGGGCGCAATCGCGTGCCGCTGCCACCCTCAGATAGGCGGCTTCTGCCGCGAGGCTTTGGTATCTGGGAACAACATGATCCGCGACGATGGCCTTCAGATCTACATCATCGGCCAGTGCGGGCGTTTCCGCCAGGACGCAGAGTGCAAACAGAAACAGACGCACTACAGACTTTCCAGAAATTCAATTAAGGCGGCACCATCAGCAGGGGGCATGACGACTACGGCGTCCCGTTGCGCCTGCGCCTCGCCGCCGTGCCACAGGACCGCCTCCAACAGTGATCGGGCCCGGCCATCGTGCAGGAAATATGCATGCCCCGAAACCTGGCGCGTCAGGCCGATCCCCCATAACGGTGGTGTCCGCCACTCTGTACCGGATGCCCGCCCTTCGGGCCGATTGTCGGCAAGGCCCGGCCCCATGTCGTGCACCAACATGTCGGTGTAAGGCCAGATCAGTTGAAAGCTTTGTTCCGGCTGATCAACAAGCCGATGCGTGACAAAAGAGGGCTGGTGGCAACCGGTGCAGCCGGTGTCGTAAAAGACCTGCTTACCGCGCAAGACCTGGGGATCATCGACAGCACGCCGCGCAGGTACGCCGAGGTTTCGGCTGTAGAACGTCACCAGATCGAGGCCCGCGGCGTCAATTTCGAACCCGCGTATATCAGTGTTGCCATGCGGTGCCGCGCGGCAATCCCATTGGCGTTGCGTACATTCCCCCCAAGGGTCGGGGAAGAGCGGGCTGGAAATGCCTATATCTCCGACAAAGGCGGCGGCAGATTGTTGGCGGATTGTCGGTGTTCCGGCCTTGAGCCCGAAACGGCCCAGCATCGGTTGGTCAAACTCGACAGACCAGACGATGTTGGGGCGCCCCGATATCCCGTCACCATTAACGTCATACGGGTCCGCAAGGGCCAGAATATCGGCCGCCGGGATTGCTTCAAGCAACCCCAGGCCGATCATCTGGGGAGCGACACGCGGGCTTAGCATTGCGTCAGCGTGAAGCGGACCATATCCCAGATCGGTGGCCGTGTAGGTCGGCATGCGCAAGCTTGCTGCTGCGCCGCCTGACAATGGGACGACCTTCTCGTCGTATTTGACCTCAAGCCTGTATTCAGCCGGATGGCCGGGCAAGCTGAAATCCTGCATCTGATTGCCGTAGGTTGGTTCAGGTAGTGTAGCGATATACCCCTCAATCTCGTCTGCTAGCGACCTGTGCGGCGCGGGTATCGAAACGCGCAGGAACATGGAAATCGCGGTGTCGTCTGGTCCCTCCGGCGGATGGCCCCGCCCATCCTTGATGTGGCATCGCTGGCAAGACCGTGCGTTGTAAAGAGGCCCAAGCCCATCCGAGGTCAGGGTCGATGATGGCGAGGACACCCACAGCTTGCGGAACAAACCGTTGCCGACCTTGAAGGTCAGTTCATCCTCAAAACTGATATTGGCTGACGGTTGGGAAAACGCGTTCGCGGTACCCGTTGTGCGGACCGTCGCGGCGCCGGCAGCATTGCCCTCAAAAGGCTGCGCTGCATCAAATGTGGTCGGGGCAGCGGTGACGGATGCGACACGCGCCGTTTCGACCTGTGTGCGCGGGCTGATGTGCAAATGCCGTTCATCCAGAGGCCCGGCCACCCCCGCGATAGGGATGACTATAGCAAGCAATACGGTCGAGGTCGGTCGCGAGTTCATTGTCATGGCTGCCGGACACGAGGTCTTTATTGGAACACGGCGTCCGGGTCGTCGAGGCTGTCGGACCCTTCCACTGCAATTGACGTGCCCAAGGCCGCAACCACTCGTTCGATGCTCCGGGTTTGGTCGATCAGACCGTTGACGCCCCCCATAATCAGCGCCGCACCTGCGACATTCGCCTCGATCCCATCCGCCTCTTGTAATGTCTCCTTCAGCAGCGCCGGGGTAATGATGGATGCGTCCACGACCATACCGGACAACGTAAAGCTGGAATTGGCCACGACATTCAGGATTGCCGCCCCGTTTTCGTCCGTCGCCCCGCCGTAGGAGGCGTCAACATAGTCAATCAACACCTCGTCGAGAGGCCACGCGTTCACCTTCCCCTCCCAATCATCAACGATGGCATTGCCAAAGCGAAAGACCTCGCTTTGCTGATAGGGCACACGCGCGGCCAGCCACGCGGCCTTGGCGCGTTCCAGTGCCTGGGCTGATGGATCGGCCAGCAATGTGTTAACGGCTGTCTGCAAACGCTGGGCGGTGATCAGGCTATCGGCGTAGTTCGCGGTGGCGATGTCGGCATACGTCGTCAAGACGGCACTCTTGGTTGCGGGGGCTTCCGCCCATGCGGTCGTGCCGAGGCAAAGCGTGAGGGCTTGTGTGGCGCGCCGGCGCTTGCCTGATTGACGTGCCACGCCGACGTATTTGCGGTCACTTCGTCAGGATCAGTTTGCCCGCACGGGTAATGCGCAGGGTGTAAAGCTTATCGTCCAGCTTTATCCGCGCGAGATCGCCGCCTTGGGTGAGATCGGTGGCGTCGTAGACGGGCAATTCGTCCTTTGGTCGAACGGTTGCCTGCCGTGCTACATTCACCATCATGACTGTGTCCGCCGGACATGTTCGAACCTGTCGATCAACCATTCGATGTTCAGGATGTGCGGCAGCCCCAGCGAGATGGAGGCGCATAGGCATTCCATCACCTCGCGGTGCCACGGAGCAGTGTCATCTTGAGCTTTTTGCATAATCCCACGCCTTTTGGAGTGTTGGATGTCTGGCTTGCCGAAGACTCACTTGGCTGGCAGGGGCTTAAAGTTGAGCGAATTACTCAGATTAAGCAAGTGTTAAATTTACTGTTTTTGTAAGGAGAAATAACTTTGTATTTATAGTGGTTTACAGGCTGACGAACTGTAGAGCGTCATGTGTTGAGCGTTGGCCACCAAAGGCCGTTGCGAGTTTATTGAGGCAAGCCAGTAACCTCTGAACAGGGGGCCGTCAGCTTTGAAAAGTGCAAAGTGTTCAGGGATCGTTTCAATCCTAATACTCTGGTGGACTTTTCCCTTGGGTAATTCGCCAACACCACCTATCGCTAGGGCATCGTTAGTTGGGCTTTCTCAAAGCGTCCAACCTTTATGAATACTGTCAACGTCTCTTACTGAACGACGGAGGAACCATGACCATCCGGAGGTTGCGAACCCTGGTCGCGGTCGCTGAAACCCGCACGTTCAGCGCAGCGGCAGAGGTCGTCCACGTGACACACGCGGCCGTCAGTCAGCAGATGCAAGCGCTTGAGGCTGATCTGGGCGTCACCTTGTTTGACCGCAGCACCAGAACGCCGCAACTGACGCCCGTCGCGCATCAGATTGTCGCCAAGGCCCGTGTTCTTGTGGCCGATTATGACAACTTGGTGCCTTCGGTTTTGAACGACAGCGGTTTGCGCGGGACGATCACTTTGGGCGTTTTGCGCACGACCTTGACCGGGCTCACGCCGCAGGCGATGGCGGTGCTCAGGTCCAAATACCCCGATGTCGGGCTGCACATCCGCCCCGGGTTGACGACCACGCTCCTGGCGGAGATTGAGCGGGGCAACCTGGACGCTGCCATCACGTCCAAGCCCTATCAACTCCCCCCCGGTGTCGTGTTTCGCCCCTTGGCGCGAGAGCCGATGCAATTGATTGCCGCCGTGGAAGAACCCGGCGACGACGCCATCACTTTGTTGAAAACGCGCCCCTTTATCCGCTTTGATCGTACTGCGGTGGTTGGTGCCTTGATTGACAACTGGATCTTGTCGCAAGGCATTAAGGTCAACGAAACGATGGAGTTGGATAGCCCCGAGGCGATCACCAGCATGGTGCGCGCAAACCTTGGAGTGTCTATCGTGCCGGAAGCGGCTGTGCCGCCGCCGGATGTCGTTCCGGTAAAACGGCTAAGCATTGGTGTCGACGCTCCTTACCGGACGCTGGGTTTTGTGCATCGTGAGAACCAGCTGAAGCGCCAAGCACTGGACGAGCTGTTTGGTGTCCTTCTATCTGTCATTCAAGCTGTCTCAGACACACGGGATCGAACCTCAACATGAGCGCTGAATTCATCTTTTACCTCGTGCTGGGGGCTGTGGCCGGTGGCTTTATCAATGGGCTGTCAGGGACGGGCACCGCCCTATTTGCGCTTGGATTTTACCTTGTGGTATTGTACCCGGTTCAGGCGGTGGCCATCGTCGCGCTGATGTCTGTTCTGGCGGGCTTGCAGGGGCTGTGGATTGTGCGGGCCGAAATCTGGGCGCAGCCCGCCCGACTGCTTCGATTTCTGGTGCCGGGCTTGATCGGAGTGCCGGTGGGCGTGTCGCTGCTGTCGGTGATCGATGCGGGCCTTTTGCGGATCGCGATTGCGAGTTTGCTGATCATTTATGGCGGCTATTTCAGTTTTCGCGCCGCATTGCCTGCATTTTCACGGCGCACGCCGTGGATCGACAGCGGGATCGGCTTTGTCGGTGGCCTGTTTGGCGGCGCGGCCTCTGTTTCAGGGGCGATACCCGCGATGTGGTTGTCGATCCGCCCCTGGACCAAGGCAGAGACGCGCGCCGTCCTACAACCCTTTAACGTTGCGATCCTGAGCACCACCGTCTGCCTGCTATTCGTGCAAGGGGCCTATGACAGGACGGCAATCAACGCCCTGATGATTACGATACCCTGTGGCTTGGTGGCGGCCCAAGTGGGCATCATGGTGTTTCGGCGGCTCAGCGACATCGGCTTTCGCCGCCTGCTGATCGCCTTGACGCTGTTGATGGGGCTGGGGGTGATGGCCAGCGAATTGTTCTGATGGCTCAGATCACCTCGTCCGTCCGGTCATCACTTTCGCCGTACCGCTTCAGAACTGCCGGTTTCGTGCCCTCATAGACCCGCGCGACATTCTCGGCGATCTTGGCGTTTTCGCGCTCAAACAGGCAGTCGCCATTAAGGTCAGAGGCTACGATAAACGGCCCCATTTTGTTGCATTTGATCACCCACATTGCCTGAGCCAGACCCAACTCTTCGTTCCAATGCACTGCCTCGACGCTTTCAACCCCGCGCCCCAGAAGCGCCCCCGTGCCATACCCCACGGTGGACAGGTATACGGCACCGTTGGGAACGAAGTATGCCTTGTAGTCGTTGGAGGTCATGCCGCCCTTGCCGACAATCAGGCGCGCGCCCGTTTTTGCCATCCATTCGGGCAACCATTTTGCAAAGCGGAACGACGCGGTCGCGGTTACGGCCCCCATGTCGAACGAGCCGTCCGCATTGATCCGCGCAGCGGGCGAGCAGTGGAAATTTGCGGCCGATTGGCTGGGCAATTCCATGGGGATGTTCGCCTTGTCCTCAAGCGCGCGCATATAGACCCCCTCGCGGGCTGTATACATCAGCCCGTCAAGGTAGACGACATCGCCGAGGCGGAGATCGGCAATCGCCTCGGGTGTCGGGGTGGTCGAGAGGCGGACTTCGCGCGGGCTCATTCTGCGGCCTCTCTTTGTGGTTCCCAATCGATTGTTTCGCGGCGCTGGTAGGGTGTGAACCAATTCGGGTCGGTGCGGTGTTCCACGCGTCCGTCGGCATGAATGCGGGCCACGGCACGGCGGGACGACAGGCAGAACGCGTGCACCGACATCGGCATGCCGCCGGTGTGGCAATACCCCACCTCGATATTGCAGTCGATCACCATGTTCTTGCCCACGAACCCCATGGCCCCCATCCCGATGGAGTTGCCAAGTTCTTTGAACTCGTCCTCCATCTCGGCAATGCGCGGGTCGGAATTGCGGCTGCCCACGATACGCAGGGTCGAGGCGCGCTTGCCCAGCGTCATACAGATGTCCTTGGATCCGCCAAGACCGATGCCAATGATGGCAGGTTGGCAGGCGAGGCCGCGTTTGCCGAACGCCATGAGGCTGTCGAGGTAGAACCGCTTGATCCCCTGAATGCCGTCGCTGGGGAACAACATGCGGTAGTCCGTGCCAAAAAGCCCCCCTTTGTGAACCGTGATCAGGTCGATCCATTCACCTTCGGGTTCGAACCCGTATTCGATCTCGGGGGCGCCGATGCCGACGTTGTTGTTGTGATCCGTCCGCCAGAGTGGATGCACGCGGTTGGGGCGCAGAGGCACGCCATTTGTGGCATTGGCCGTGGCGCGGCGCAGGGCAGCCTCAAGCGCCACCATCCCACCTTCAACCTGTGCTTCATTCCCCATCTTGACGAACCAGCGTGGCACACCGGTATCGCCGCACATCGCGCGGCGGTCTTCCTTGGCGGCCTCATAGTTGTCAAGCATCGCCTTGAGGACAAAGGAGGACAGGTCCCCATCCTCGGTCTTGGCCGCGTGCTTGAGGCCGTCGAGGTAATCCTGTGGGATTTCAATGGCCGCTTTGTCCATAAGAACTTCGGCAGTGGACTGGATGACCGAAATGGGGATCACGTCACGCGCCTCCAGATACATCATGCATGGCGGCGATCAGTGTATCGCGTGTTTGCACTGCACCGGTTTGAAGATATTCCATCGCCCGAAGGGAGGCATCATGCGCCGCGATGGATGAACCCGCAACGCAGTCCTCGGCCACCCGGCAATGATAATCCCATTGGTGTCCATCGACGAATGTATAGTGCACGCAGACGTCAGTAAGACCTCCACAAAGCAACAGGGTCTTGGCCTTGAGGCCACGCAGCAGGATTTCCAAGTCTGTGCCAAAGAACGCAGAATACCTGCGCTTGTGCACGATATAGTCGCCCGGGCGGAAGCCCATTTCGTCAAAGGCGATCTCGGTTCGGGGATCGTTGTCGAGGCAATGCACTTCCTCGTCGCCATCCAGTTCGCGCCCGAAATCCACGCCATCCGCGCGGTGGATTTCCTGAACGAAAACGACGGGTACGCCAGTATCATGCGCCGCATCTATCAGGGCGCGCGCCGCCAGCATCCGGTCGCGGTATCCGGGCATGTTGGCGATGGCTCTGTCTGTACTGTTGTCGATAAAGGTCGAGGCCTGAATGTCGATGACGATCAGTGCGGCGCGCCCGACGATGAGATTGTGTTGTGTCATTGTACTGCCACCAGTGTGTTGGGTGCGTCTGCGGGCAAGATGGATTCGCCCGGTTTGACAATAGTGAATTGAACGGGTTCTCGGGTGATGGTGACAGTTTCGCCATCTTGCGTCGCTACTGTAAAGTCACTGTCTTCCATCGCGCCCGGATCCGGGAAGTCCTCGCGGTAATGCGCCCCGCGCGAATTTTCGCGGGCGATCCCCGCTTTTGTGATGACTTCGGAGACATCACAAAGTGAACGCAGGTTCAGCCAGTCATGCCAGGTCAGGTTGAAAGCGAGGTTGCTGGCATTCACTCCCACATCCATCAGTGCGCCAGAGACCTGGGCGATCCCGCCCAACCCGCGTTTCATCCCCGCCTCGGTCCGCATCACGCCGACCTCGTCCCACATCACCTCCTGCAACTGCTTGCGCAGTGGTAGGATCAGGTCGGGTTTGCGGGTCAGGGGAAAGGTGGCGCGTTCGAACTCGGCCGCAAGTACGTTTTCATCCGGGTCGCGCAGGGTCATGTGCACCACGTCGCGGCCCATCGTATCGCCCGCGATACCGCCATAGACGGTCGAGTTCGCAACCCCGTTGCCGCCCAGCCGGTTCGACCCGTGCGCGCCGCCTGCGTCCTCGCCCGCCACATAGAGCCCTTCCATCGCCGTACGCGTGTCTACGTCCACAACAACACCGCCCATGAAGTAGTGCGCCGTTGGCACGACCTCGACAAGACCACCGGCCAGATCGAACCCGCTATCGGCGCAGCGTTTGACCATGCCCTTGAACTTTTGGCGTACATTTTCCGGACCCAAATGGGCCATGGAGATGAACACACCCTCTTGCGCTGGATCATTGGTCTTGCGCATCTCGGCATAGATGCCGCGGCTGACGACGTCGCGTGTGGCACGCTCGCCCTTGGCGTCATAGTCGAACATGAATCGCTGACCTGCGTGGTTGATAAGCCGACCGCCCGCACCACGCAGCCCTTCTTCAAGCACGGTTCCAGTCATCCGCGTATGGTCGCCCGCAAGAAGGCCGGTGGGGTGGAACTGCACCATTTCCATATCCCGCAGTGGCAAGCCCGCCCGCAGTGCCATGGCAAGCCCGTCCATCGTCTTGTCGCCGCTTGGGGTGTGGTACTTATACATCGTGGGGCCGCCGCCCGTGGCCATCAACACAGTCTTGGCCCGCACCAAACGGAAGTGTCCGGTGCGCATGTCGATCATCAGGACCCCTGCCAGCGCACTGCGATCCTTGGTCGGGATCAGGCCGACGGCGCGGTGCTCCTGCATCTTCTCGACACCGCTGGCGAGCACCTTTTCCATCAGCCGATTGATGATCTCGATCCCTGTCAGGTCGCCCTTGTGCACGGTGCGGTCCGCCGTTTGGCCTGCAAACGCTTTCTGGTGCAGCGAGCCATCGGGGTTGCGATCAAAGAAACAGCCGACCTCGTTCTCCAACTCGCGGATGCGCACGACCGCCTGCTCGCACAGTCGCCACGCCATGTCCTGATTGGGTAACCATTTGCCGCCTTGGATCGTGTCCATGAAATGCCGCTCGACTGTGTCGCCCCCGCCCAAAGCCACGTTGTAGCCACCTTGTACCATTCGTGTGCAGCCGCATTTGCCGATCAGTCCTTTGACGGCGATGGTGATGCGCGTGCCTTCGGGCGCAGTTTGCTGGGCGTGAAGGGCGGCGAACAGCCCAGCGCCCCCCGTTCCGAGGATCAGGATATCGGTGTCATGCCGTTCGATGTCCGAGATGCGCATATCAGACTGCCTTGAGCAAAAAGAGGGTAGCGATCAGAAAAGACACGGCAGCCGCGCTCGCAGCTAGTGTCTTTTGTGAGGCTGTCCATGGCAGCCATTCCAGCGCCATCAGCCGCAGACCGCCGAACATGTGAACAGCAAGCAAAAAGACCAACCCGAACTCGGCCAGCTTGATCGCGCTCGCCTCGGTCAGGCGCAAGAACCCATCGAGCCGGGCAGGGTCAGTCATCGCCAGCGCAAGCACCCAAAAGTGCAGCGGTAGAAAAAGGGCCAGCCCAAGACCTGACAGTCGGTGCAAGATGTAAGCCAGCCACAAGGGGTGCGCGCGTGCGGTAACGCCGGTCGCCCTCATGCGAAGGTCACGGCCCAGACGGCCCGTGCTCCCATCGCGAAAAGGCTCAGACCGGTGAGCCACATGAAGGCGTCGAGCGCGCGCCCTCGCAATCCCACCCACTCACACGCGATGCTGCGCAGCCCAATCGCGCCGTGGACTGCGACGGCCGCGGCAAAGGTGCCGTAAAAGGCAAACCACAGGATCGAACCCTGCGTACGGCCTAGGATTTCACCGGCGCTGAGGCCCCCCTGCACCGCGTAGATCATCACGGCCAAGTGCCCCAGAACCAGCGGCGCCATCAGCAGTGCCGTGACCCGTTGCAGCATGTAAAGACGCAGGTTCAGCATCAGCGCCACCTCTGAAATAATGACTTGGCCGTTTCGCGTTTCAGCCCGGCAATGGCAGACATCGGGTCTAGGTCATTCGGGCAATAGGTCGTGCACGAGCCGATGGAATGGCAGTTGTGGCAACCACCCTTGTCCGAAACAGCGTCCAGAATGGCCGCACGCCCATCGTCCTTGGCATCGTTGAGCAAGGTCCACGCACGCTGCAGTGCTGCGGGACCAAGGTAGTCATCATTTGCGGTTACTGTATCGCAGGCGGCATAGCAGACCGAACAGTTAATGCACTCGATCCCCGCATCGGCCACCGCCCGGGCGGCGGTTGAGGTATCGACGGGGGCAATTGGGTCATCGCGGGTCAAGGCGCCGTGATGCACCCCTTCGGCGGCGACCCATTTGTCGAAAAACGGGTCCATGTCAACCGCGAGGTCCTTGATGACCGGCAGATTGCGCAGAGGGGCGATGGTGACAGCGTTGCCCCGCAAGACCTTTGAGATATGCGTGCGGCAGGTCCAGCGCGGAACCCCGTTCACCATCATCGCACAGCTGCCGCACATGCCGACGCGACAGGCATATCGGTAGCTGAGAGTTGGATCGGCGTTTTGCTGGACCCAGGACACCACGTCGAGAACGGTTTGATTCGTGTAGGCGGGCACATCAAAAACGGTCTGCACATGCGCAGTATCTGGGCCACGATCAATCGTTACTTTGAGGGTTTCTTGGGTCATAAGAGGAGGTATCTTTGGATGGCTGTACGGTTGGGGTTCATCATAGCTGATAGCGCATCTTTATGAACGTGAATAAATCTTTCGGGTTTTGTTAGCTTTGCTTTCCAAGTGCCCAGATGAGAAAGGCAGATATGACAACCGATCCGCATGCCAGCCTGCAACCGATCTTTGCCGCCCGTTTTGCCGACCCGCCTACGACGCACGAGGACGCCGCTGACACCGACCTTATCCGGTCCATGGCGGGGCGCGGGTCATGCCGGGCTTTTCTGGACGACCCCGTGCCCGCACCCTTGATCGAGACGCTGTGTGCCACCGCGTTGGCTGCACCAACCAAAAGCGATCTGCAACAGCGTGACATCGTCCTGATCCAGTCCAGCGACATACGCCAGCGTCTTGCTGAGCTGGTCGCTGGACAGGCCTGGGTTGCGGATGCCCCAATGATCGCCGTGTTTTGCGGGAACAACCGGCGGCAAAGACTTCTGCACGACTGGCACGGTGTGCCTTTTGCCAATGATCACCTGGACGCACTGTTTAACGCTGTCGGGGACGCGGCCATTGCTTTGGGGGCCTTTGTGACGGCCGCCGAGGCATTGGGCCTGGGCTGTTGTCCGATCAGCGCGGTGCGCAACGAGGCGGCGGCGGTGTCAGAGCTATTGCAGTTGCCGTCGCACGTCTTTCCGTTTGCGGGGCTTGCCTTTGGATATCCTGCGTCCGCGCCTTTGATATCGATGCGATTGCCTTTGTCCGTTACCTGCCATGTGGATCGATACCAAGAGGCCGGTTTGCGCGATGCCGTGCAGACCTACGACCGGGCACGGGCCGAAACGCAACCCTATGATAAACAGAGATTTCTGGCCACGTTCGGTGACGACCCCGACTATGGTTGGAGCACAGACAAGGTTCGACAATACAATGCACCCGAGCGCGACGGCTTTGGCGACTATATTCGTGCGCAGGGGTTCAAGCTGGACTGATCAGGTGGCGAAATCCGTAATCACGGCAGTGCCGGGCGCCGTTGGGCCCTTCATGGCGCGCAGTTCGGCACTTGCGCCCGAAAGCGATACAGTCCGGTCGAGCATCGGGCTCAGGTCGACATCACCGCGCTCGATCATTCCAAGAAGGGTGGGATATTTCCACGACGGCATGCCGCGCGTGCCGTAAAACGCCAGTTGTTTGGCATAAATGGCGCGCATGTTGATATGCATCATCCCATCTCCCGCAGGCATGCCCACATGCACGTGACGGCCGAGCGTGGCCAGACACTCGACCGAGGCATTGGTTGTCGCCGCAATCCCCAGCGCCTCGATAGACACCTGAGCGCCGCCGCCGGTCAGATCGCGGATAGCGACTGGCACGTCCTGAGTTGATGCATTCACTGCTGCATCTGCGCCAAGTGCCAAGGCGTGGGTCAGCTTTTCCTCAACGATATCAACCACAACAACTCTTGCGCCGAGCATCTTGGCCAGCAACAGGGCAGACAGCCCGATCCCGCCCGTGCCATGCACCGCAACCCATTCGCCGGCCCGCACACCTGCGCGATCCGTCAGGGCGTGCCACGCGGTTGTTACCCGACAGCCCAATCCGGCTGCTAGCGCAGGCGACAATGTGTCGGGCAGATGGACAAGGTTGTGATCAAAGGGTACGGCCACGAACTCTGCATAAGCGCCGGGCGCGCCAAAGCCCGGCACGACCGAGTGTTCGCATGTATTTGAGGCGCCTGTCTGGCAGGCTGGACAATCTCCGCACCCCAGAATAAAGGGCGCAATCAACCGATCACCGATCGTGTGTTTGGCCTGCGGACCTGCGGCAACAACCGTCCCGCAATATTCGTGGCCGAGGATTGACCCGTCGCTGACTTTGGGATGCTCGCCGACCCAACCATGATAGTCGGACCGACACACGCCGCAGGCGGCCACCTCAAGCACCACACCATTGGCCGGGCAATCGGGGTCCGGCACGGTTTCGAGTGACAGGTCTTCGTTGAACGCTCTGACAACGGCTGCACGCATGGTCTTGTCCTTTTGAATCTTGACGGGCCTGAGTTTTGCAGGCCCGTATTGCCCCTGAGTTTGACGCCGATCAGAGCGATTTCAAAGACCTGAATTTTCGGGGTATCTCAACCCGCCGCTGCACTGTTTTGGTGAGCGTCATAGCTTGCCTCCAACTCACCGCGCAGGAACGCGCCAAAGTTCAAAGGCTCAAACCTGGCCTGGCCCGTACCGGGCAGGGGCGCAATGTCGGTTGAGACGTGAGGATCAAAGAAAAACGGCACAGAGTAGCGTTCCCGCCCGCTTTTGTTGATCACCCGGTGCGGTGTGGAGAGCAGAGTGCCGTTTGACATCCGATGCAGCATATCACCCACGTTGACGATGAACGCGTTTTTCATCGGGGGGGCGTCGACCCATTGCCCTGCGGGTGTCTGCACCTGCAAACCGCCCACGTCATCTTGGGCAAGCAGCGTCAAACAGCCAAAATCCTTATGCGGAGCAGAGCCATAGAGGTCTCCTGGCGCCTGTGGGGGTTGCGGCGGATAGTGCAAAAGGCGCAGCCAGATCGTGGGCGTGTAAAAGGACGACAGCGCAGAGCGATCCGTGACGCCCATTGCGTCAAGGGCCAAGCCCATCAACTGTTGCCCCAGTCTCGTCATCGCTTGGGCATAAGCCTCACACGCCTCTCGAAACCCTGCCAATGCTGGCCACTGGTTTGGCCCGGACAGATAGACATGCGGGTCCACCGCCACATCGTCGCGCATCATCATGAACGATGCAGATTGGTTGGGTTTGGTCACCTCAGCCAGATCTGAATTCACATCGGTAGATGTGTTGATCGCGATATACCCCCGGTGGTTTTTGTCTAACTGCACCGCTTGTTTTGCGACCTCGGGCAGGGCGTGAAATCGCCTTGAGGCATCAAAAACCGCCGCACGCAATGCCGGGTCGATCCCGTGGTTTGTGATATAGGCGAACCCGGTTTCACCGTAAGCCTTGGCAAAGTCCGCGGCCAACGCTTTGGTATCTTGCCCGTTGATCATTGGGCTTAGGTCCAGCACTGGAATGTCGGTAAACTCAGTCATGTCTTTTCTCCGAACAGGTTTCTTAGGATGGGCAAACGCGGGTTTGCTATCCGGCAAAACGCTTTCGGCGATATGCGCTGTGACGCTCCAGAACGACGAGGTGTGGAAAATCTGACATAATTATGAGGCTAGGGCGATCCGCGTTGCCTATCAACCATTTCATTCTCAAGGGGTGCCGGACGAATTGAACAGTCTGTTTTGCGCGGATTGTATTTGCCTTGCTTTGCGGCGGGCGACGCTCCATTCCAACACCATGCTCAAGAACCGCGCGACCACGTTTATTCTGATCACCCTGATGATTGATGCCATCGGGATCGGAATCGTGTTTCCGATCATGCCCGATCTGATGGACCGGGTTGGCGCGGGCGACACCGGGCAAGGTGCGTTTTGGGGCGGGGTTCTGATGGCGTCCTATGCGGGCGCTTTGTTCTTGTGCGGCCCGATTGTGGGCAGCATCTCGGACGCTATAGGGCGCAGGCCTATCCTGATCGCGGCGCTTGTCATGCTGGCTGTGGACTACGTGATCATGGCCTTGGCCGACAGCTTTTGGCTACTGCTCGTGGGGCGGACCCTCGCAGGTTTGGCGGGAGCGACTTACATCACCGCGACGGCCTATATGGCCGATATTTCGTCCCCGCAGGAAAAGGCTTCGAACTTCGGGTTGATTGGGGCCGCCTTTGGCATCGGATTTGTCCTTGGCCCTGCCGTTGGCGGGATCGCGGCCGAGATCAGCCTTTCAGCCCCGTTCTGGATTGCGGCGGCCCTGTCTGCGGCCAACGCGGTCTTTGGTTTCTTTGTCCTGCCCGAGAGCCTGAAACCGGAAAAGCGACGCCCCTTTGGCAAGCGGGACCTGAATCCGTTCAAATCCATCGTCGACGCGTTCCGTATTCCCGGACTGGCGGTGCCGCTCTTGTGCATTTTCATCTTTGAGTTTGCGAACCTTGTCTACCCTACTCTTTGGGCGTTCTGGACGCGCGAAGTCTTTGACTGGCCAACGCTCTATATCGGGTTGTCTCTGGCGGCCTACGGCGTCTTGTTGGCGCTAGTGCAGGGGGGCTTGATGCCGATCCTCATTCGGTGGATCGGTGATTTTCGGACCCTCATGTTGGGCATGGTCTCAGCGCTGGTCGCGATGATCGGGTTTGGCTTCACCGGCACGGTGGTGGTGCTGATCATCTTTCTGCTGCTGGCCGCATTGTCGGACCTGGTGCCCGCCCTCATGACGGCGATGGCTTCCAACCAGGTGGACGAGGACCGCCAAGGCGTCGTGCAGGGGGTCATCGCGTCGCTGTCATCGGTGGCTGCTGTTGCGTCACCACTGGTGATGACGGGAATTTTTCAGGGCGCTGTGGACGATGAGGGCGTCTATTTCCCCGGCGCGCCGTTCCTCTTTGCCGCCGTTTTGGTTCTGGCAATGATGCCCTTGGTTTTCCGGCTGCGCGGGCACGCGTCGATATAGGCCACGCGTGCCCGAACGCGGCTCAGGTATAATCCTCCATCGGCGGGCAGGTGCAGCTTAGGTTGCGATCGCCCCAGACATTGTCGACCCGGTTGACGGGTGGCCAGTATTTGTCGACGCGGAACGAGCCTTTGGGAAAGCATCCCGCCTCGCGGCTATAGGGGCGGTCCCAATCACGAACGAGGTCCTCCATAGTGTGCGGTGCGTTCTTGAGTGGGTTATTCTCCGTGTCCATCTCGCCCTTTTCAATCGCCTCAATCTCGGCCCTTATGCCGAGCATCGCATCACAAAAACGGTCCAATTCAGCCTTGTTCTCGGATTCTGTAGGCTCGATCATCAAGGTTCCAGCCACAGGCCAAGACATGGTCGGCGCGTGAAAGCCGCAATCGGCGAGCCGCTTGGCAATGTCGTCCACCGTCACATGGGCGCTGTCAGCAAAGGGGCGGGTGTCGATGATGCATTCATGCGCGACCCGGCCTGTGGGGCCTTTGTAGAGCACATCGAACGCGCCTTCGAGGCGCTTGGCGATGTAGTTGGCGTTCAGGATGGCCACGCGCGTCGCCTGCGTCAGCCCCTCGCCACCCATCATCAGGCAGTAGGCCCATGAGATCGGCAAGAGCGACGGCGAGCCGAAGGCCGCGGCACTCACTGCGCCGCTCCCCCCGTTCGGATCGCCCGGCAGATGTTCGGTCAGATGCGCCTTGACACCAATGGGCCCCATGCCTGGGCCGCCGCCGCCGTGGGGAATGCAAAACGTCTTGTGCAGGTTGAGATGGCTCACGTCGCCACCAAGGTCGCCGGGTCGGCTGAGACCCACCATCGCATTCATATTGGCCCCGTCGATATAGACTTGGCCGCCCGCGTCATGCGTGATCTTGCACACCTCAATCACCGTTTCCTCAAAAACGCCGTGGGTCGAGGGATATGTGATCATGCAGCCTGCAAGATTATCGCGATGCAGGTCCACCTTGGCGCGGAAATCGTCCAGATCAATATCGCCGTTGTCCGCCGATTTCACAGGTACGACCTTCCAGCCGACCATCTGAGCCGAGGCGGGGTTGGTGCCATGCGCGCTCATCGGAATGAGGCAGATGTTGCGGTGTCCCTGACCTTGAGCGCGGTGCCAGCTTGCGATGGTCAAGAGCCCCGCATATTCGCCCTGCGCGCCCGAATTAGGCTGCATCGACAGGGCATCATAGCCGGTGATGTCACAGAGTTTGGCCGACAGATCGTTGATCATTTCGATATAGCCCGCTGCCTGATCTTTTGGGCAGTAGGGGTGCAGCAACGAGAACTCGCGCCAACTGACCGGCATCATTTCGGCGGCGGAGTTCAGCTTCATTGTGCAGGACCCCAGCGGGATCATGGCCCGATCCAGCGCAAGATCACGGTCGGCCAGACGGCGCATATAACGCATCATTTCCGTCTCGGCCCGGTTCATGTGAAAGATGGGGTGGGTCATGAAATCGCTGGTGCGGATCAGCTTTTCCGGCATGTGGTAATGCGGGGTGTAATCCTTGTCCTGCCGCTCGATCCCGAAGGCGCGCCAGACCTTTTCGATGGTTGCAGGTCGCGTCCGCTCGTCGAGCGTGATGCCAACGGATGTGTCGCCAACGATGCGCAGGTTGATGCCCTCGTCCAGAGCGGATTTAATGACCGCCGCCTGAAGCGGACCCACGTCCACGGTGATGGTGTCAAAGAAGGTGGCGGGGCGCACATCGAAACCGGCCTGCTTGAGGCCCTCGGCCAGCCGCGCGGTCTTGCGGTGAATGCGCTGGGCAATTGCCTTGAGACCTTTGGGCCCGTGAAACACGCCATAAAACCCGGCCATGACGGCCAAGAGCGCCTGCGCTGTACAAACGTTCGACGTCGCCTTTTCGCGGCGAATATGCTGTTCGCGGGTTTGCAGGGACAGCCGGTAGGCGCGGTTGCCGTGGCTGTCCACGGACACACCTACAATGCGGCCCGGCATGTTGCGGGCATAGGCGGCTTTGGTCGCCATATAGGCCGCGTGGGGGCCACCATAGCCAATGGGCACGCCAAACCGTTGGGTGGTGCCGACTGCAATGTCTGCGCCCATCGCACCCGGTTCCTTGAGCAGGGTCAGCGACAAAGGATCGGCAGAGATGATGCCGATGCCTTTACAGTCATGCAGCGCAGTAATCTGGGGTGTGAAATCGCGAATGTGGCCAAACGTGCCGGGGTATTGGAAAATCGCGCCAAAGACGGTGTTTGGGTCCAGATCATCGGGGTTTCCCACAACGATCTCGATGCCCAAGGGCAGTGCCCGGGTTTGCATCACGGCGATGTTTTGGGGGTGGCAATTCGCGTCCACAAAAAAGCCGGTGAGTTTTGATTTGCTGATCCGCTGGGCCATTGTCATCGCCTCGGCGCATGCTGTTGCCTCGTCCAGGAGGGATGCATTGGCGATCTCCAGGCCCGTCAGGTCCGATACCATGGTCTGGAAGTTCAACAGGGCCTCCAGGCGGCCTTGCGAAATTTCGGGCTGGTAGGGCGTATAGGCGGTGTACCAGGCAGGGTTTTCCAGGATGTTGCGCTGGATCGCGGGGGGCGTGACCGTCCCGTGATAGCCTTGACCAATCAGCGAGGTCAGGACTTTGTTCTTGGACGCCGTGACGCGCATGTGACGCAGCAGTTCACGCTCGGATTTTGCCTTGCCGAAATCCAGCGGCGCCTTTTGACGAATGTTGGCAGGGATCGTGTCGTCGATTAGCGCGTCGAGGTCTTTCGCCCCCACCACCTTTAGCATCTCGTCCATTTCGGCGGGTGACGGGCCGATGTGGCGGCGGTTTGCAAAGTCGTAGGGCAGGTAGTCGGTGGGGTTGAAAGTCATCTGGTGCGTTCCTTAGCCGATCAGCTTTTTATAGGCTTCTTCGTCCATCAGGCTGTCGAGCTGTGACGGATCGGAAGGTTTGATCTTGAAGAACCAACCCGCCCCGCCTGCGTCCTCGTTGACGATGCTCGGGTTGTCTTCCAGCGCGGTGTTCACTTCGGTGATTTCGCCGTCGATCGGGGCGAGGATGTCAGAGGCGGCCTTGACGCTTTCAATGACGACGATCTCGTCATTCTTGGTCACTTCGGTGCCAACCTCTGGCAGTTCCACAAAGACCAGATCGCCCAGTTGCGTGGTTGCATGTTCGGTGATGCCCACAACGTAAACTTCGCCCTCGGCGCGGAGCCATTCGTGTTCCTCAGTGTATTTCATTGGTCTTCCTCTCTGCTTTATCGTTTGAAGTTGGCGGGGGTGAACGGCAGTTTTGTGACGGTCAAAGGCTGTCGTTTGCCGCGCAATTCGCCATGGATCACGGTGCCGGGAGCGGCGTGAGTGGCGGGGACGTAGCCCATAGCGACAGGCACACCGACCGTGGGGCCAAATCCGCCCGATGTGACGGTGCCGATGGGGTCTGTGGCTGCTTCGTCCGCAAAAAGGGGAACGCCCTCGCGCATCGGCGCGCGCCCAGAGGGCAACAAACCCACGCGTTTACGCAAAGCTTCGTCGGGGATTTCCGCCAGGATGCGTTCTGCGCCCGGAAAACCACCCGCCCGATCACCACCCGAGCGGCGCATCTTTTGAATGGCCCAACTGAGGCCCGCCTCGGCGGGTGTGGTTGTCTGGTCAATGTCGTGGCCATAGAGGCAAAGCCCGGCTTCGAGCCGCAGGCTGTCGCGCGCGCCAAGGCCGATAGGCTCAACGTCGGGATGATCCAAAAGGTTTTGGGCAAAGGCTTCGGCCGCGTGGGCGGGTACTGAAATCTCGTAGCCGTCCTCGCCGGTATAGCCCGAGCGGGACACCCAAGCCTCAACCCCGTTCACCTTGAACGTGGCCACATCCATGAAGGCCATCGCCGCAGCCCGCGGGTTGAGGGCCGATAAAACCGCCTCTGCCGCCGGGCCTTGCAGTGCCAAGAGCGCGCGATCAGTTATTTCCGTTACGGTTACATCCGGTTCTAGTGCAGCTTTCGTATAGGCGATGTCAGCGGCCTTGCATGCGGCATTGACGACCACAAACACATGATCACCGCGATTTGCCAACATCAGATCATCGTCGATCCCGCCATCCGCGTTGGTAAAGAACCCATAGCGTTGGCGATTTTCACCAAGGCCCAGAATGTCGACGGGGATCAGCGCCTCTAGGCCCCGGGCAGCCGCTTCATAATCTGTACCTTGCACAACGACCTGACCCATATGGCTGACGTCAAACAGACCCGCCTTGGTGCGGGTGTGCAGATGTTCCTTCATCACGCCCAAGGGGTATTGCACCGGCATCTCATAACCTGCGAAGGGAACCATCTTTGCTCCCAGTGCCATGTGCAGCCCATGCAGGGGTGTCCGAAGGTGGGATTTCATACCGCGTCTGCCTTTCTCAAGCCGACGAGATTTGAAGCAAACCAAGCGGCACTCAGATGGGCGCAGAACATCGCCTGCGCGTGAGTGCCTCCTCTGTCCTGTGCGCCTGAGATCATTATCCCTTCGGCGGATGCCTTCGGCATCTCTCTCCAGAGTATTCTTGTGCGCAGGCGTTGGTCCTGTGGCCTGAGAGTTTCCGAGGCAGTTGCTCCTTCGGCACCAGCGAACTGGTTCTCCCAACGTCACGCTATGCAGGTTTCGTATCGGAAACTTGCGCGGGCTGGCAAGACTGAATTTGAAAACTTGGCCTCGGACTCGGAAACAGACGCATGGCGACGTCAGGTGACAATGCACTTTAACGGGCCGTCCTTGGCAAAGTGGGTGCGGCAAGCATCAGCAAAGACCTGAACAATGCGCCTTGGCGCTGTTTTGTCATAGCCGATGGCGAGAGTGAGAGGTGGCAGCGCTTCTGCGATTGGGCGCTCGACGACCTGTCCGCCGGTGTAGCTTTGTCTGGTGAGGGGGCGCATGTTCAATATGGCACAGCCGCGTCCCGCCGCTACCAGACTGCGCACCATCTCGGTCGAATTCGCATAGGCTGCAACGGGGGCGGCACGTGTGCCGGGTTGAAACAGGCCCTCGTAATAGGCAGCCGCCACGGGCCGGTTCAGCACCACCAGCGGTTCCTGCGCAATCTGAGCCATCGTGACATGGGCCTCATCTGCCAGCCGGTGACCGGCAGGGAGCAAGCAGTAAGGTCGCGCCGCGATCAGTGTGTCATAGGCGATCTCGGGTCGGACATCTTCGGCGACAAAGAGAATGGCGTCATACTTGCCGGATATCAGGCCATCCTGCGCTTGATCGTTGTCGCATTCCTCAAGCACAAGGGTCACATCACTTCCCGCGGGCAGGCACGCATCAAGGATGTGGGGCAAGAAGGCGGGAGCGATGGGGGCGTAATACCCGATCCTCAAGGTGCCGCCCAATGTCTGTTTGAGGTCAGCACCCTGGGCCAACAAGGCCCGATACTCCTCCAACAAGCGTTCGCATTTGCGCGCTACATCCCGCCCGCTGGCTGTGGCTTGAATGCCTCTTGCGCGGTGGCGGGTGACGAGGGTCAGGTCAAATTCGGCCTCGACCTGATCAATAGCTGCAGACACAGCAGAAGCCGCAATGTTCAATTCGCCTGCCGCTTTGGCGATGTTGCCGTGGCGCAGGGCGGTGGTGAAATACGACATCGCTTTGAGAGTGAGGGGCATGATAACCTCGGAATTTTAGACTTAGTTAATCCATTAATACTGTTTTTTCCGAGAATATATCCATGGCACAGTTATGGGGCCACTGTTCGCCCCAACGAGGTCACCCATGTCCAATGCCCCGCTCAAAGGATGGCACCATGTGCCTGATGTCCCGCTTCAGGTGTCGCCGTTCTTTCAATGGCCGCCGCAGCCGTTGCGGATGCTGGCGTGGATCTGGAATTCGTGGTTCTTGATCACAGAGCGGCTGATCATCGTCGCCATTGCCTGCATTTCATTCTACTGGTTTCAGCCAACTTTGTCTGAAATGCAAACGCTGGCTTTTGGCTGGATAGCAGAGATGTTCTTACGCAACGTGGTTCTAATGACCTTCGTGGCGGGTGGGTTGCACCTTTATTTCTATACCTTCACCAAACAGGGCCAAAAGCTGAAATACGACCCGCGCCCGTTGATGAAGAACGGGCGGCAATTCACACTGGGCGGCCAAATCCGGGACAACATGTTTTGGACCATAGCCAGTGGCGTGACCGTGTGGACGGCGTATGAGGTGCTGATGTTCTGGGCGATGGCCAATGGCTATGCGCCCGTGCTGACATGGGCCGCCAACCCGATCTGGTTTATCGCCTTGTTCTTGCTGATCCCGGTGTGGGAGAGCTTTTATTTCTACTGGATACACCGGTTTCTGCACGTTCCCTTCTTTTACAAGCACGTGCACGCCCTGCATCACCGCAATATCAACGTCGGTCCCTGGTCAGGCATGGCGATGCACCCGGTGGAGCATTTGATTTTTCTGGGCTCGGTCCTTGTCCACTTTGTGGTTGCGGCTCATCCGGTGCACATCCTGTTCCATCTGCAATATTACGCGCTGACGGCGGCCACGACGCACACTGGTTTCGAGGGAATGTTGGTGCGGGACAAGAACCGGTTCAAGCTGGGAACTTTCCACCACCAAATGCATCACCGGTATTTCGAGTGTAATTACGGCTCGCTTGAGCTGCCTTGGGACAAGTGGTTCGGATCGTTTCACGACGGCACAGCGACTTCGGATGCCAAAATCCGCGAACGACGCAAAAAGTTCACGAACGGCGGATGATCAGAAACAGTCGCAGCTATTGCGACGATACCGACGCGGCGATTTTGCTGATCGACGTGACAAAGGGGGCGCGTTCATCCTCGGCCAGGGCGTCCAGCATCATCTGCATGGTTGCCAACTCTTCGGCCTCGATCCGGGAAAAGGCGTCTGCGCCTGCCTCAGTCAGGGCCAGTGCAATCGCGCGGCGGTTCGTTTCTGGCCGGTCGCGTCGGATCAACCCGCGTTCCACTAACCGGTCCACGATGCTGCTGGCTGTTGTGGGGACGACGCCCAGGTGTTCGGCCAGATCGGCCAGCTTGCAGCCTGCATTTTCCGCAACAAAACGCATGGTCTGAATTTCTGGCGGGCCAAAGGCCAGTTCCCGGTGCGCGACCTGCACATTCGCTTCCGCGATCTTGAAGGCCCGCATGATGATCTGGACCGCATGGTGTAATTTGTGGACGTCGTCGCTCATGCTCGGACCATAAGTGCGACCCGCCGTATTCGAAAGGCGGTGCGACCAAAAAATTTCTTCCCGATCTATAGACATTACGAGAATCGTATATATTTGCATTCGTATGATCCGATGGCAGAGGAGCTTGCATGTCCATTTCATTCACGTTGAACGGCACCCCGGTTTCGGTGGATGTCGACCCTGAAATGCCCCTGCTGTGGGTGGTGCGCGAAACCCAAGGGCTGACGGGTACCAAGTTCGGGTGTGGGATCGCGGCCTGCGGCGCCTGCACGATGCACGTCGATGGCCAGGCGACGCGCACCTGCGTTCTGCCGGTGGACGCGATCGAAGGCGCGGATGTGCGCACCATCGAGGATATTGGTCCTGAAACCCCCAGCGCCGTGCAGGCCGCCTGGCTTAGCCATCAGGTGCCGCAATGCGGTTATTGCCAATCGGGCATGATCATGGCGGTCGAGGCGCTGTTGGATGAAATACCCGACCCTAGCGACGCCGACATAGACGCCGCCATCACTAATATCTGTCGCTGCGGCACCTATGACCGAATCCGTGCAGCCGTCCACACAGCCGCAAGACTGCGCAGGGAGGCATGAAAATGTCAGACACACCCGAACCCCGCTCAAAAGTACGGACCTGGACCCGTCGATCCTTTCTGGCCACCGCAGGTGTCGTTGGTGGCGGCCTGGCTCTTGGCCTGACCCTGTCGCCCAACCGCCTCAAGATGTCCGATGACAGTGTCGCAACCGGCGATGAGATCCTGCTGAACACCTGGGTCAAGGTCACCCCAGACAATCGGATTACAGTGTTCTTTCCGCATTCCGAAATGGGGCAAGGGGCGGGCACGGGCCTTGCCCAGATGCTCGCCGAAGAGATGGAGGCGGATTGGGGCGCGGTGTCGATCGAGCAGGCCCCGGCAACCGATGCCTATATCAACAGCGACCTGGGCCGTGGATACATCCTGGGGCAGGGGGCCAATATCCCGGCTTTCATGTATCCGATGATCGACTTTGCGTTCTTACAGATTGCTAACGGGTTAGTGGGTCAGTTGACGGGGGGCAGTACAGCCATTCGTCTGACGGGCCAGCACGGGATGCGCCGGGCAGGCGCTGCGGCCAGGGAGATGCTGTTGCAGGCCGCCGCCGCCGAATGGGACGTGCCGGTGACGAGCCTCGCCGCCCGCGACAGTGTTGTGACCCACGCAGCTTCGGGACGGACTGCCACATTTGGTGCTTTGGCCGCGCGGGCGGCGACCTTTTCGCCCAACCTCAAGCCGGCGCTCAAGGACAGTGCAGAGTACCGCATTGTTGGCACCTCGAAACCCCGCCTTGATCTGCCGGAGAAGGTCAATGGTGCCGCCCAATTCGGCATTGATGTCGTTGTACCCGGCATGGTTTATGCCGCCGTTGCCCTGGCCCCCGTACGCGATGCGCAAGTGGCGTCCGTCGAAGACGCTGCTGCTTTGGGGCGGTCCGGAGTGCGTCAGGTCATAAACCTGCGAGATGCGGTTGCGGTGATCGCCGACAGCTATTGGACGGCGAGCCGCGCCCTAGAGGAGGTCGGCATCGATTGGAGCGGCGGGCAGACGGACCTGTCGTCCGCCGCGATCCGCGCGCAGCATATGTCGGACCTCGACACGGGCGACATGGAGGAGATGGATCAGGCGGGCGATGTAAGCGCCGCATTGGCATCTGGCACGGCGCTAAATGCTGAATACGAGGTTCCCTATCTGGCTCACGCAACAATGGAGCCGATGAATTGCACCGTGTCGCTGCGCGGGGACGGGGCGGACATCTGGGTGGGTCACCAGAACCAACTACATGCTCGCAACGCAATTGCAGAGACTTTGCGCATGACGCCTGAGCAGGTGACCATGCATCCGGTCTATCTGGGTGGTGGGTTTGGTCGCCGTGGGGACATGGATTTCGTTACATTGGCGGCGCGGATTGCACAGGCGGCCGATGCTCCGGTCAAGATGATCTGGTCGCGCGAAACGGACATGGCCAATGACACGTACCGGCCCGCCATTATCAGCCGCATGCAAGGGGCCGTCGAAAACGGACGTATCACTGCGTTTGCAAGCCGGTATATCGATGCGCGATCCGGCATGCCCGATAGCGAACGCCCTTTTGCGTTTCAGTATGAGGTGCCCAACCGCGATGTGGCCCGCGTCATCTGCCCCAGCCCGGTTCCGGTTGGCACCTGGCGGGCGGTGGATTTTACGCAAATGGGCTTTTTCCACGAGAGCTTTGTCGACGAGTTGGCCGAGGCTGCTGGGGCTGACCCGCTCCGATTCCGCATGGATCATGCCACCCCGCGTCGCCGTGCCGTACTGGAGCGGTTGCGGCGCGAAAGTGGATGGGACAGGGATTTGCCACCCGGACAGGCGATAGGCGTGGCCATGGTCGATAGTTTTGAAACCATCGTTGCCCAAGCCGTCCACGTCACAGTCTCGGAGGATCGCGCCGTCAAGGTGAACCGCGTGACCTCGGTTGTCGATTGTGGCCGTGTGATCAACCCTTCCGCCGCCGAAGCGCAGGTAACGGGTTCTGTGATCTTTGGTCTGACATCCGCGCTTTATGGCGAGATCACCCTGGAGGGCGGTGGCGTACAGCAACAAAACTTCCCTGAATACGACATGTTGCGCCTGTCGAACGCACCTGAGCAGGCGGTGCATTTCATCGCGAGCGATCATGCCCCCGGTGGCCTTGGCGAACCTGCCGTGCCACCTGTCACACCTGCACTGTGCAATGCGATCTACCGCGCCACCGGGACCCGTATCCGCAGTTTGCCTGTGGCCAAATCCGGATTTTGGGCTGCGTGAGTCTGGGGTAGCACGTTGCGGGAAATAGGCGAGGGGCGGACCATGTGCTGCGCCCCTTTTCTAATCCTGAGTACCGTGAGCGGTTCGAATTTTGCACCGCGGGGCTGAAAAAATAGCATTTGTGGACACATCCCGCGCCGTACCATCCTGACCTTGGACAGGAGGACCCATGGCTCAAGACAAAGGTCCGCGCGGATATCACGATGTTGGCGGCGACATGGCTGGTGACATCCCCATGGTTGAGCTGCCTTGGCTTCATTGGGAAAAGCAGGTCGAGGCCATTCGCGGCCTGTTGGGAGACGGCACACGTCGCATTGTGTCCCTTGATGAGGTGCGCCGCGGGTTCGAGAGCTTTGGCATCGACAAGTATAACCAGCTTTCATTCTACCGCCGCAGACTTGAGGCCATGACAGATATTCTTGTCGAAAAGGGGGTCATCACGCGCGAGGAACTGAATGCGGCGATCGCAGCGGGGCGCGGCCGGTGGCGCGAGACGTCCGGCCCCAAATGACCCGGTTTCGCGAAGGTGATCAGGTATGCGTGCTCGCGCTTGGCAAAGGCGGGCATGTGCGTATTCCGCACTATATTCGCACGCAGACCGGGGAGGTCGTCGAATATGGCGGCACATATCTGAACCCTGAGGACTTGGCGGTGGGCAATACGGGTGGAAAGGCGGTTGACCTTTACCGCGTGGCCTTTGCTCAAACCGCGCTTTGGCCGGATGAGGCCCATGCTGCACATGACAGGTTGATCATCGAAATTTACGACCATTGGTTGGCCCCGTCAAAGGACAGATCAAATGCCTCATGATCATACCCATGAAGAACACGAAGCCCTCGTGATCGAGGACGAAGCTGGCAACATTGATGCGCAAATCATCGTGGACGCCTTGCAGGATGTGCTGATCAGCAAAGGATTGCTAACGGCCCATGAGGTGACAGCAGCAATCGCCAAACTGGAAAGCCCGGGCGTCCATCTGGGGGCCAAGGCCGTGGTCAAAGCCTGGAGTGATCCCGCCTATAAGAAACGCTTGCTGGAGGACGGGCGCGCCGCGGTGCAGGAACTGGATATTCCAGTGACCGAGGCCCGCATTATCGTTGTCGAGAACACATCGACCTTGCACAATCTGATCACCTGCACCCTTTGTTCGTGCTATCCGCGCTCCATTTTGGGACAACCGCCATCTTGGTACATTTCCAAGGCCTACCGCGCGAGATCGGTCCGAGAACCGCGGGAGGTGCTCAAGGAATTTGGGCTCGATTTGCCAATGAAGGTGCGGCTGGATGTCCACGATAGCAACGCAGATATGCGGTACTTGGTCTTGCCTGAGCCTCCGGCAGACCTGCACAAACGTGATCTGTCCGAGTGGGAGGTGATGATTTCGCGCGACCACCTGATCGGCGTCGCGCGTGAGGTCAGATGACTGCCGCCCGCGACGCGTGGAATAAACACATCCACGCTTTCGTTGCGCTGTCGGAGGCTCCTGCCAAGGCAGGGCCTTTGGGTGACCTGACCGTGGGTGTAAAAGACAATATCGACGTTGCAGGACTTCCTACGCGAAACGGGAGTGCCGCCTGCGCCAATGCGCTACCCGCTGAAAAAGACGCCACCGTTGTCCAGCGCTTGCGTGACGCAGGCGCGCGGATCATCGGCAAGACGACCACCACGGAATTTGCGTTCACTGATCCCACGTCCTGTCGCAATCCGCATGATCTTGCGCGGTCTCCGGGCGGTTCCAGCAGCGGGTCCGGTGCGGCGGTCGGCGCCGGAATTCTGGATTTCGCCCTTGGCACCCAGACGGCAGGGTCATTGATCCGTCCGGCTGCGTATTGTGGTGCTGTTGGGTTCAAGCCAAGTATAGGCCTTTTGCCCATGGACGGGGTAACACCATTGGCCTCAAGTTTTGACACGGTGGGCATTATTGCGCGAAATGTCGACTTGGCCCGGCGCGCGTTCGCGATAATGGCCCCGTCTGCCAGTATCACTCACCCTCACACCAGAGATGTGCTTTGCGGGCTTTGGGATACGGCTGTTGCGGTTCCGCCCGATTGGATGGAGGCATTGGACGGCGCCCGGAACGCGCTTGCCGGTTTTTCTGACGTAGCCAAGGAAGTCCTTCCAACGGACGTGGACACCGTTGTCAAAGGCCATCGAATAGTCATGTGTGCGGAGGCTTACGCCGCGCATCGTGCGTTTTTGGATGAAAAAGCCGACATTCTTCAACCAAGGTTCCGCGCAGGGTTGGAAGCAGGCCGCACAGTGGATGACGGCGAAGTGGCTGCGGCGCGAGATCGCCTGACCCGGGCGCGCCTTGCCTTTTGGAAGGCGATGACTTCCACCGACCTTATCCTGACTTTGCCCGTACCCGAGGGTGCACCGCTGATGGTGGGGACAACCGGTTATCAGGATTGGCTGACACCGTGGACGGCGTTTGGCGGGCCATTGGTCTGTTTGCCTTGGGGCATTGATGCGCTGTCGAGACCCCGGTCAATCATGCTCGCCGCCCATCCTGGCCAAGATGAGTTCCTTTTAACGATGGCCGCCTGTTTGGAGGCGCACGCTCCGACATTGCCGGCGCCGCAACTACCGCTTTAGCCTGACGATTGCATCTATCTCTACCATGGCATTTCCGGGCAGTCCGCAAACGCCCACCGCGGTTCGTGCGTGCCAGCCATTCTCACCAAACAGTTTTACGAAAAGCTCGGTCGCACCGTTGATCACTGCGGGGCTTTGACCGAAGCCCGAAGCGCAGTTCACAAAACCGCCAAGTCGCAGAATAACGTCGACACGGTCCAGATTTCCGTCGCAGGCTTCGCGCAGTCGGTAAAGCAGGTTCAACGCACAAATCCGTGCGGCGTCGCGCGCGGTCTTGATCCCGTCGGGCGTGTCCAAAACGGGACCGCCGTGGGTGACTTCGCCGCCCCATTCGCATATCTGCCCGGACAAATAGACTGTTGTGCCGTCACGACGAAAAGGGAGGAATTGCCCGCGCGGCGTCCAATCAGGGGGCAATTCAAGCCCCATCTGAGCCAGGGTTCGTTCTGCGTTGGAGATCATGCGGGTTCACTTTGCAACGCAAGGTAGGCCCGCCAATCGCCCAGTGTCGTGATATCTGTTGCGCCGTCCAGCCCTGATGGTTCGCACAAGAACCCTTTGACTGCCGTTCCGTCTGATAGATTGATGGTGCCTATCCCCAACGGCGCGGGAATACCCGCCATGAACGTGCCAAAAGCGGCTTTCGGCATGCTCCAGACTTCAAGCGCGATTGTACCCGAATGAGACCCCGCAACCTTGATCAGACCGGGGCGCGCCGGTGGTCCACCCGCCAACGCATAGAATTTATAGTCCGTCGTGGTCTGTGCCTTGCGCACGAACTTGGCACCGAGGTCGGTAAGTTGCCAGTTCAGAGGTAGTCCGCTCATATGTGCGCCGCAGACGGCAATCTCGATTGTGTCGGGTTGCGCAGGTGGCAGCGGCTTGGGCGACGCGATGGCGTGCTTTGTGGCCCCCATAGTACGGGAGCAATCCTTTTCGAACCCGCGCGCAACACTGGCAACAAGCGCGTCCTGGCCTGCGCCCGCGAGCAACGTGACGCTGCCCGGACGCCCATCACTGCGCTGTGCGGTTGGCACGGCAATCCCGCACATATCCAGCAAGTTTACAAAGTTTGTGTAAGTGCCGTTGTTCGAATTTGGCGTGATCGGATCAACCTCTAGATCAGCTACGGAATAGTAGGTGGGCACTGTCGGCACGCACAGCAGATCAAGCCGGTCAAGCATTGGCTCGGCCGCACGTTTCAGTTCGGCCAGCCGGTACATTCCGGTAAAGGCATCTGCGGCGGACATGGTTTCGGCATGGGTGACGATCTGGCGGGTCACGGGATGCACGGCATCCGGGTTGGTGGCCAGTAGATCGGCAATCACGGTGTAGCGCTCTGCGACCCATGCGCCTTCGTAAAGCATGCGTGCAATCGCGTAGAGCGGTTCAAAATCGATGGGTTCAATGATTGCGCCACGGGCCTTTAACGTGGCTACGTCTCGTTCAAAGGCGGCCTTTTGCACCGTGTCGCCGAAGAACGCGATAGAGCCCGCATCGGGGATACCCACCCGCAATGGCTGTGCGGGCTCGCTCAGGTCTTCTTGCGCGTATGCCTTAGAATAGGCATCATTGGCGTCATAACCCCGTGCCACGCCAAAGACCGCATAAGCATCATCAACCGTCAGCGCAAAGACCGACACCGTGTCCAGGGTGCGGCAGGCGGGCACGACACCGCTGGCCGACAACGCGCCTAATGTGGGCTTTAACCCGACGATATTGTTCAGCGCGGCAGGCACGCGACCAGAACCTGCGGTGTCCGTACCAAGCGAAAAGCTGACGATCCCATGGCCGACAATCACCCCCGACCCACCTGATGAGCCTCCCGGAACGATTTGTGGGTCAACAGCATTCAAGGGCGCGCCATAGGGCGTGCGGACACCCACAAGGCCGGTTGCGAACTGGTCGAGGTTTGTCTTGCCGATCATCAGCGCACCTGCCGCGCGCAACTGCCCGATCACAAAAGCATCCTGTTCAGGCGTGTAGGCATAGGCAGGGCAGCCTGCCGTTGTTTCGATCCCGGCCACGTCGATATTGTCCTTGGCCGCATAAGGGATACCCCAAAGTGGCACGGACGGGTCAAAAGCCCCCAGTGCATGTGCCTCGGCAACAAGGTCGTCGCGGTTGCGCAGATAAATAAAAATGCCCGGGTCCCCCACAGCTGCGAGGCGCGCGTAGACCTCGTCGATCACTTCGGCTGGGCTGGTGCCCGCGGCATACGCCTCACGAAGCGCGCTGATCGTGAAAGGCAGAGTGCTGAGCATCGGTCGTCTCCAGTTGGTCTATGACAGCAGCTCGCTCCGGTGGCTTTGGCGCGGCGGCAATCAGTGATTTGGTATAGGGGTTTTGTGGTTGCGACATGACCAGCGCGGCTGGTCCTTCCTCTACGATCTCGCCGTTTTTCATGACGATGACATGGTCGCAGAGTAGGCGCACCACGTGCAGGTCGTGGCTCACAAACAGATAGCTGAGGCCTAGTTTGGCACGTAGATCCACCAGCAGGTTCAACACTACGGCCTGAATGGACACATCCAGCGCCGCTGTGGGTTCATCCAGGATCAGGAATTTCGGGTCCAGCGCCACGGCGCGCGCAATCCCGACACGGGCCTTTTGCCCGCCCGACAGTTGATGCGGAAAACGATCAAGCAATGATAGGGGCAGGCCGACCAGCCCGGCAAGTTCTTCGATCCGCGTGCCGAGTGTCGAGCCACGCATCCTGCCCAGACGGCGCAATGGCTCTGCGATCGCCTGGCGGGCGCTGTGTCTTGGGTTCAGGCTGTCGGTTGCATCCTGAAAAACCATTTGGATGTCAGCGCGCCTTGGGTC
The DNA here is from genome assembly GCF_947503705.1 of uncultured Tateyamaria sp. Classification (GTDB taxonomy): domain Bacteria; phylum Pseudomonadota; class Alphaproteobacteria; order Rhodobacterales; family Rhodobacteraceae; genus Tateyamaria. The sequence continues at coordinate 50,064 of NZ_CANNES010000010.1, forward strand.
CTTGGCAAAGCCGCGCGCGGGCGTTTTGGCAATGTCTTGGCCGTCAAAGACAATCTGGCCAGATGTCGCATCCAACAGCCGAACCAGCATCTCTGACGTCGTGGATTTGCCGCATCCGCTTTCGCCGACCAACCCGACGCATTGGCCTTTGTTCACGGTAAACGAGATACCTTTGACCGCTTGGACCGGCCCTGCCTTGCCCGCATAGGTTTTGACCAGATCGCGCACCTCGACCAAGGGCTGGCCGGATGGCAGAATCCGAGGCGCGGGCGCGCGGTTCTCGGCGGGTAGGAGGTCGCGTACCGACGCGCCGGATCGCGGGGTCGCATCCACCAGTTTGCGGCTATAGGGGTGCGTGGGCTGGCTGAAAATCTGCACCGGGTCGCCTTTTTCGACGATCAAGCCGTCCTTCATCACGATCAGCCGGTCGCAATATTGCGCAGCAAGGCCAAGGTCATGGGTGATCAGAATGCTGCTCATGTCGCGCGCGCGGATCAGGTCACGGACCAGATCCATCACCGCTTTCTGAGTGGTGATATCCAGCCCGGTAGTCGGCTCATCTGCAATCAAAAGGCGTGGGTCGCAGGCAAGGGCAATGGCGCAGACGATACGCTGGCACATCCCCCCCGACAGCTCGAACGGATAGGCGTTGTAACGATCTGCGGCATCCTTGATCTTCACCGCCTCCATCGCGGCAATCGCTTTGTCGCGAGCGTCATAGCGGGTGGCACGGGCGTGTTGCCGCAGGACGTCCTCGATCTGGTGGCCGACCTTGCGGATCGGATTGAGAGCCGCGCGGGGGTTCTGAAAGATCATGGAAATCTCGCGGCCCCGGATGTCACGGATGTCGCGTTCGGCGGCGCGTCGCAGATCGATCCCGGAATAGTTCACTTCGCCCGCCTTGATTGTGCCACCGGCGTCCAGGATACGCATCAATGCATATGAGGTGACCGACTTGCCTGACCCGCTTTCGCCGACGATGCCAAGGATTTCGCCTTTGGCGACCTCAAAACTGACGCCGCGCACCGCGTCCACGGCACCGCGCCGTGTTTGGAACATGACGCTCAGGTCTTTGACACTCAGCATTGCGTCACGTCCTTTTGCGGGGGTCGACAATATCGCGCAGTCCGTCGCCCAGAAGATTGAAGGTAAAGACAGCGAACATCAGCCATAGACCCGGAAAGACCGCCAACCACCATTCGCCCGAGACAATGAAATTGGCCCCCTCAGCCACCATGATTCCCCATTCGGCCGTGGGTGGGCTGACGCCCAGGCCAATGAAGGACAGGCCCGCCGCATTCAGGATCGCCCATCCAAGGTTCAGCGAGACCTGCACCATCATAGGCGGCAGCGCATTGGGGAAGATTTGCGTGGCCAGCACCCGGATGTCCGAGCAACCCGCTAGTTTGGCCGCACGGACAAAGCCTGCATCGCGGCGGATGTTGACCTCGGCCCGCACAAGCCGGGCATAGAACGGCATGTTGATGATGGCCGTGGCATAAATGATGTTTTCAACCGTGTTGCCCAGCGCCGCCACGATCCCCATGGCCAGCACGAACAAGGGAAAGGCCATGATTGTGTCGAGAAACCGGTTCAGGATGATATCGGGCCAGCCGCCCCAATACCCCGCAATGCAGCCCAGGATCGATCCCACCACAAATGAGATGGCGACCGCGGCAACCGAGATTGTCAGGTCCAACCGCGTGGCCACGATGACCCGGCTGAACACGTCGCGCCCGATCTGGTCGGTGCCGAACCAATGTGCCCACGAGGGCGGTTGCAGTGCATTGCTGGCATTGGTGGCCAGCGGGTCATAAGGCACCACGGCGGGCCCAATGACCGCGGACAGGATCAGAAACGCAAACATGCCAAAAGCGATCAGCGTGACGGGGTTCGCGCGCAGCACATGGATCACGTGATCCAGTGTGCCCGATTGGCGCGGCATGTCTGCGGGGGTGATATCACTCATTGTGCGTCAAACCCGATGCGCGGATCAATCGCCGTATAAAGCAGGTCAATCACAAGGTTGAGCGCCACAAAGAGCAGCGCCATAGCCAGCACAAAGCCCTGAACGGCCGCGTAATCGGAGACCACCAGCGCCTCGACGGCGTAGGATCCGATGCCGGGCCAGGCAAAGACCTTTTCCACCAGCACGTTCGCGCCAAGCGCAAAGGAAAACACCATGCCCAGTGTCGTTACCACAGGCAGCAGCGCGTTGCGGAAAGCATAGCGGTACAGAACCGCGCGGTTTGAAAGGCCAGCGGCGCGCGCGGTGCGTATAAAATCAGACGACAGTGCGGTCAGCATCGCGGCCCGGGTCATGCGGGCAATCGGAGCCAAGGTGAACAGGGCCAAGGTCGCAGCTGGCAGGATCAACTGTTTTGCGGCCCCGCGCCAGGTTTCCCAATCCCCCATCAGGGCCGCGTCGATCAGGTAAAAGCCGGTAACATGATCCGGAGATAAATATATGAAATCCAGCCGACCCAGCGGCGACGGGGCGATCCCCAGGATATAGTAAAAAATGTAAATCAGCAGAATGCCCGTGAAAAAGGTGGGCAGCGAAACACCGGCCGTAACAACGACGCGACACAGGTGATCAACCCAGGTACCGGGTCGCGTGGCCGCCAGAACGCCCAATGGCACCGCGATCACGACGGCGAGGATCAAGGCAGTCAGGGTCAATTCCAGCGAGGCAGGCAGGCGGTTTGCCAGGTCGGTGGCAACTGGGCGTCCGCTGGAGAGCGATTGTCCCAGATCGCCCCGCATCAGATCGCCCACATAGTGTACGAATTGTACGGGCAGGGGTCTATCCAGGCCCATTGCAACGCGCGTTTCCTCGATTGATGCCTCATCCGCCGCGACCCCCGCAAAATAGACCGCAGGGTCCCCCGGAAGCGCGCGGGTCAGCAGAAAGCTGATCACCACGACACCAATGACCACCGGGATGGCCTGTGCCACGCGCAACAGAATTGCGCGCAGCCGGGGGAATGCGGCCAACATGCTCAGACGGCTTTCAGTACGCGCGCATCAAGCTGGCGGTGGAACCAGAACTCGTAACCCTCCGCCCCGTTGGTCGCCACGTTCAGCGCCGGTTGATAGAGTGGAATACGAGGCAACTCGTCCAATGCGATTTCGAACATACGTTTGATCTGGGGTGCATATTCGGGGTCATCCATGGGCATGTGCAGGGTCGCATCCACCAACGCCTCGATCTCTTCGTTGCGATAGTTGGACGAGTTGAACAGATGTCCATCCTTATAGGCCCAGAAGAAGTAGTAATCCGGCGTGTTCAACCATCCACCAAAGTTTTCAAGGTGCAGTGGCAGGCGCTTTTCGACCAGCACGGCGGTGCGCCAATTTGCGCCCGGGATTTTCTCGATGGTGACGTTGATGCCGATCTTACCCAGTGCCTCCTGCACCAGCAAGGCGGTCGGCTCCATCCATGAGGCAAGGTCGAGGCTGATCGACAATGGCACATCGAACCCATCCGCATAACCGGATTTGGCCATGTGTGCCTTGGCTTTGTCCAGATCGGTGAAATACTGCGTCTTGCGCGGCCATGCAATGTCGGTGATCTCTTCGGACCCGCCCCAAAGCGGCAGACCCCGCCCAAAGGCCGCAGCCTGAAAAATGTCCTCGTAAGGAACGGCGTAGGCGATGGCCTTGCGCACGTCCGGGTCCTGGAACGGCTCGAACGAGAAGTTCGGGCAGAGGCAGTGAATGCAGTTTTCCACCGGGGTCGAGAACACGTCGAGCGTCTCTGCCAACTCTGCTGCGTCCTTGTCGGGGATGTTAAAGGCGACTTGCACGTCGCCGCGTTCAATCAGAGCACGCCGCGTCGCGGGACTTGGCACTTCGCGAATAACGACCCGCTTGGCTGCGGGCAGCGGGCCACCGACCCAGGCATCATTGCGCTCGTAAACCAGCTGTTCGCCGGGATTCCAACGCGCGACCTTGTAGGCACCAGACCCTGCAGGCGTCGTGTGCAGATAATCCAGGGCCCATGGGTCATCCTCGGTCGCATTGGCCAACGCCTCAACCGAGTTGATGATGTAGGGCACTGGCACAGCCAGATCGGGAATGGTCAATTTGGAAGGGCGGTCGAGCTTGATCACAAAGGTTTCGTCATCTTCGGCGATGAACTGGTCAGGCCGCACAAGACCGCCGGCTTTCATCTGCACGGACGGGAAGCCGCCAACAGATACAGCGCGGTCAAAGGACCACTTCACATCGGCCGCCGTTACCTTGCGACCATCCCAGAAGGTCGCATTCGGCTTGAGCTTGAAGGTCAGTGTCATGCCATCGTCGGATTCGGTCCAGCTTTCGGCCAATTCAGGCTCGACCACGGTGTAGTCATAGGACAGCCCGTTGCCCGGCACCTCCTTGGTCCCGAATGTGAGCAGGCGGTCATAGCAGTTGATCCCGACCTGATAGGACGCACGGCTCGTCCCTGTGCGGTGCAGATCCAGGCTGTTGATCGTGGCCCCGGTGACCACGACAAGCGTGTCATTGCCTTGTGCCGCCGCAGGCAGCGCGCGCAAAAATGGCAGCATCGACGCGCCGGCCGCGCCCATTTTCAGAAAACTACGTCTCGAAGTCTGATCAGTCATGTGAACCCCTCACTGTTGGTGGCGCGTCGAGCGACTCGCGTTCTGCAAAAGGTTGCGATGGAACAGCGTTCACTTCTAATGCTATAAAAGAATACAATCGGTGCAAAAAATGCATCGGTATCCAGAAGGCGCCTTAAATGAGATATTTGCGAACCTTTGAACTGATCGAAGCCGTCGTGCGCGCAGGCTCCATCCGGAAAGCCGCAGAAGATACCAACTTGACGGCCTCAGCGCTGAACCGGCGCATCCAGGGGTTCGAGCAAGAATTTGGCTGGCCCATATTTGAGCGTTTGCCACGCGGAATGCGCCTGAACCCTGCGGGCGAGTTGTTGATGCAGCATATCCGGCTGCAACGCACCGACCTTGCCCGTGTGCAAAGCCAGGTTGCTGATCTGTCTGGTGAGCGACGCGGCCACATCTCTATCGCCTGTTCGCAGGCGCTTTTGCCCTATTTTCTGCCCCAGCAAATCGCGATCTACCGGGCCGATCACCCTGGGGTCACCTTTTCCGTCAATGTGCGCGATCGCGCGCAGGCGGAACGTGATCTGGCTTCATACAGTAGTGACTTGGCCCTGGTGTTCGAGCCTGTGCATCTGGTTGAGTTCGATGTGCTCTACGCTTTGCCGCAACGGGTGCATGCCGTTTATCCAACTGGCAGCCCGTTGGGCGAAACACCAACATTGCGGCTGCGCGATTGTCTGAACCACCGCTTGGTTTTGCCAACCGCCGCCTATGGGGTGCGCAATCTGCTGGAGCTTGCGGCGACTTCGATCGGGCGGACACTGACGCCGACGCTGGAAACGGAATCCTTTGACCTCATTCGCCACTATGTGACGCAGGAAGACGCGGTGGGCTTTCAAATTCCTATCGGTCTGAAGCCGCCGCACGAGGCCGGGTTCGGGCATCGACCACTGGCTGAGCGTGATATTCCGCCCGGTCAGCTTTTGCTTGGTCAGATGAAAGGACGCGCGCTGCCCGTCGCGTCTTCCAAATTCGGACAGCAGTTGGTGGCCGCCCTTGAGGGGCTCGCGGCCCGGTAGTATCAGGGATCAGCGGTGCAATTTTTGCACCGGAATGGTGAATTAATAGCAGAAGACAACAGCGCTGCTTTGCTTCCATCCTCTTTTTTGACCCGGTCGATCGCCGCACCTCTCGCGTGTCGCCCGGTTTTTCAATTACCAAAAAGGAGTACATTCCATGTCGTTTTCACCTCTGTCCCGTCGCGGTTTTCTTAAGGGGTCAGCTGCTGTCGCGGGTGCTGCAACTCTGCCCAACCTGGGCTATGCGGATGGGCACAGCCCTTTGACGGTCGGTTTTGTCTATGTCGGGCCAAAGGATGACTTTGGCTACAATCAGGCCCACGCCGAAGGGGCCGCGGCCGTCAAAGCTATGGAAGGCGTCGTTGTTGTCGAAGAGGAAAACGTGGCCGAAACCATTGATGTACAAAAGTCGATGGAATCGATGATAAATTTTGACGACGCCAAGCTGCTTTTCCCAACCTCTTTCGGCTATTTCGACCCCCATGTGCTCGCGGTCGCACCCAAGAACCCCGACGTCCGCTTCCAACATGCGGCGGGCCTCTGGACAGAGGGTATGCCGAGCAATGTCGGATCCTATTTCGGCTACATCGGCATGGGGCAATATCTGAACGGCATCACGGCGGGTCATGCGACCCAGACCAAAAAGATTGGCTTTGTCGCGGCCAAACCGATCCCGCAGGTGCTGCTGAACATCAATTCGTTCCTGTTGGGCGCACGTCAGGTCGATCCCGAGATCACCTGTCAGGTTATCTTTACGGGCGAATGGTCGCTGGCCGTGAAAGAGGCCGAGGCAACGAACGCCCTTGCAGATGCGGGTTGTGACGTGATCACCTGCCACGTGGATGGGCCAAAGGTCGTCATGGAAACCGCCGCTGGGCGCGACTGTTTTGTTTGTGGGTATCACGCGAACCAAGCCCCGCTGGCACCCGAGAAATACCTGACCGGCGCAGAATGGAACTGGGCGGGCATCTATACTAGCATGGTGCAAACCGTGTTGGACGGCGGTACCATCGACAACTTTGTGCGTGGCGGGCTGGCTGACGGGTTTATCAAGATGTCGCCCCTCGGCCCCGCCGTGTCCGACGCGTCGCGCGCACAGTTCGAGGCGACGAAGGCCGAAATCATGGCTGGCGGATTTGCCGCCATCAAGGGCCCGCTGAAGGACAATACCGGCAACGTGATTGCGGCAGATGGCGAAGGTTTTGCCGAGGATGACATCGCCTTGGAAAGTATGAACTACTTGGTCGAGGGTGTAATCGGCTCGACCTCCTGATCAGCGCAAATGACCTTGTCCGTCTCAGAAAACATGACGCCGACACGGTCCGCCTTTGGGTGGGCCGCGTTGGCGCGCCGGGCCGAAGCAGTGGTCATACCCATTGCGGCGCTTTTGGCGGGCTTTGCCGTTTTCAGCCTGTTCTTGATGCTGCAGGGTAAATCCCCGGCGGAATTCTTTGCCCTCGTTTATCGCGCGGGGTTTGGCACCGCGTTTTCATGGGAAAACACCTTGTCGCGCGCTGCCCCGTTGCTGCTCGCGGCATTATGCGTCGCGTTGCCCGCGCGTTTGGGGCTCGTGGTGATCGGTGGGGAAGGGGCGATTGTTCTAGGTGGTGTTGGCGCGGGATTTGCAGGCGTCCTTTTGCTTGGCGCGCCAGCCGCTCTGGCGCTACCGGTCATGGTAGTGGCCGCCATAGCCATCGGCGCGCTCTGGATTGGAGCCGTCGGTGCGCTGCGTCACTACCGCGGCGTGAACGAGACCATCGCCAGCCTTTTGATGGCCTATATTGCCATTGCCCTGATGAACCATCTGGTCGAGGGGCCCTTGCGCGATCCGGCGAGCCTTAACAAACCCTCTACCGCGCCGCTGGACGAAGCCTTTCGCTTGGGCACGATCCCCGGTTGGGACGTGCATTGGGGACTTGCATTCGGCGTGATTGCCTGTGTTGCAGCCTGGGTGTTGATCGACAAGACAACCTGGGGCTTTGCGGCCCGAATCGCAGGTGGAAACGTCCGGGCCGCGCAGGTGCAGGGCCTGCCTGTGGGCAAACTCATTGTCGGGTTCACCGCCTTGGGTGGCGCATTTGCGGGCTTGGCCGGATTTTTCGAGGTGGCCGCCGTGCACGGTTCGGCCAATGCCAGCCTCGCGAGCGGATACGGCTATACAGGTATCCTGATCGCATTTCTGGCGCGCCACAACCCGCTGGCCATCATCCCCGTGGCCATTCTGCTGGCAGGGTTTGAGGCGTCTTCCGGCCTTGTTCAACGGCGCATGGACTTGCCGGACGCAACCGTTCTGGTGCTGCAAGGCTTTGTCTTCATGGCGATCTTGATGTCCGAAACCCTTTATGGCCGGTTCAAAATCTTTGCCCCCGAACGCTGGAGAACCGCGTAATGGACACTGATCTTGGTTATTGGATCATCCCGCTGGCCATCATCGGTGGCGCAATCCGGGTGTCGACGCCGTTCTTGTTTGTCAGCCTGGGCGAGGCGCTGACGGAACGGTCTGGTCGGATCAATCTTGGGCTTGAGGGCACGCTCGTCTTTGGGGCGATGTCGGGCTACGCCGTCGCTTACCTGACAGGCTCTCCCTGGCTGGGAGTGCTCGCTGCTGCACTGTGCGGTGCGCTGTTTGGATTGGTGCACGGCGTCATCTGTTCGCTGCCTCGCGTCAACGATATCGCCATCGGAATTGCCATGATGATCCTCGGCATGGGGCTCGCGTTCTATTTTGGCAAACCTTTCGTGCAGCCGGTGGCGCCGGATTTGCCTGCGATCAGTTTTGGCTGGTGGTCTGACATTCCGCAGGTACGCGCAGCCTTGGAGGTCAACGTGCTGTTTCTGATCGGTGCAGGCCTGGCCGTGTTGTTATGGTGGATGCTGCGCGCGACCCGCGTTGGTCTCACCTTGCGCGTTGTTGGCGACAGCACCGATGCAGCCCGCGCCATGGGACTGCGCCCCGCGCTGATCCGCACCTGTGCGACCGCGGTGGGGGGGGCGTTTGCCGGCGTCGGCGGGGCTTACCTTTCACTTTATTATCCGGGCAGCTGGAACGAGGGGATATCGTCTGGTCAAGGGCTTATGGCGGTTGCTTTGGTGATCTTTGCCCGCTGGAACCCGCTCGCCTGCTTTGGCGCGGCGCTGCTCTTTGGCGGTGCGGGTGCGCTTGGCCCGGTTCTGCAATCTGTTGGCGTGTCCGAGGGGTACTACCTGTTTTTTGCCGCCCCCTACGTGCTGACGTTGGGCGTATTGATCGCAACTTCGTCGCCAAAGCGGGCCATGACCGGTGCACCGGGCGAATTGAGTATCACCAAATAAGGAGACGACCGATGAACGGACTGGGAGGCTTGAACAAATCGCCAAATGGTGTGGTGATTGGCTTGGTTCAGCTCAAATTACCCGTGGTGCAAACGCAGGCGGACCTCGCCGCGCAAACCGCCCGCATTGTCGAGATGACGGCCAAGGCGCGGCGTAACCTAGCCACCATGGACCTGGTCGTCTTTCCCGAATACGCGCTGCACGGCCTGTCCATGGATATCAATCCCGACATCATGTGCAGCATGGACGGCCCCGAGGTCGCGGCGTTCAAGCAGGCCTGCATCGAAAATGACATTTGGGGCTGCTTTTCCATCATGGAGGCGAACCCGGGTGGCATGCCCTACAACGTGGGCCTGATCATCGATAACAAGGGCGAAGTGCAGCTCTATTACCGCAAAATGCACCCTTGGGTCCCGGTAGAACCGTGGGAACCGGGCGACGGTGGCATTCCGGTCATTGAGGGCCCCCATGGCTGCAAACTGTCGTTGATCATCTGTCATGACGGCATGTTCCCCGAAATGGCGCGCGAGGCGGCGTACAAGGGCGCCGAGATCATGCTGCGCACTGCTGGCTACACCGCGCCGATCCGCGACAGTTGGAAATTCACCAACCAATCCAATGCCTTTTGCAATCTGATGGTCACCGCCAATGTCTGCATGTGTGGCAGTGACGGCACCTTCGACAGCATGGGCGAGGGGATGATCTGCAACTTTGATGGATCCATTATCGCGCACGGCACGTCTGGCCGCGCAGACGAGATCATCACCGCCGAGGTGCGCCCCGACCTCGTCCGGGAGGCGCGGATAAACTGGGGGGTTGAGAACAACATCTATCAGTTCGGGCATCGGGGCTATGTGGCCGTCAAGGGCGGCGCGCAGGATTGTCCATATACCTACATGACCGATCTCGCTGCAGGGCAATACCTTCTACCGTGGGAAGATGAGATCAAGACAACCGACGGCAGCGATTTTGGTTTTGCCGCCCCGACACGTGTTTTCGTCCCCACCAAAGAGGCCGCCGAATGAGTATCCAAGCCGACCCCTATGCATGGCCTTACAATGGTGATCTCAGGCCCGAGAACACCGCGCTGATGATCATCGACATGCAGACCGATTTTTGTGGCGCGGGTGGCTATGTGGACAAGATGGGTTATGACCTGTCGATGACCCAAGCCCCCATTCAGCCTATAAAGGCGGTGTTGAAGGCGATGCGCGCCAGGGGGTATCACATCATCCATACTCGCGAAGGGCACCGCGCCGATCTGGCCGATCTGCCCGCGAATAAACGGTGGCGCAGCCAGCAGATTGGTGCGGGCATCGGTGATCCGGGGCCGTGTGGCAAAATCCTTGTGCGCGGCGAACCCGGTTGGGACATCATTCCCGCCCTTTCCCCGCAAGAAGGCGAGCCGATCATCGACAAACCCGGCAAGGGCAGTTTCTATGCCACCGATCTGGAAATGATCCTGCGCACGCGGGCGATCGAGAATATCGTTCTCACGGGCATCACTACGGATGTGTGTGTCTCGACCACCATGCGAGAGGGCAATGATCGGGGCTTTGAATGCCTTGTCTTGTCCGATTGCTGCGGGGCTACGGACAAGGGCAATCACGACGCGGCCCTCAAGATGGTTACGATGCAGGGCGGCGTCTTTGGTGCGGTCAGCGACAGTACTACGCTTTTGGATCAACTGCCGTGAAGGCCACCGCAGTCGAGACCTTGCACATGACGATGCAATTCGGCGGCTTCACGGCGCTGGACGACTGCTCGATCAGGATCGCGCCGGGCAGCTTTCATGCCCTGTTGGGCGAGAACGGCGCAGGTAAGTCGACACTGGTGAAATGCATGATGGGCTTTTACCGGGCAACCTCGGGCGAGATGTTGGTGGACGGGCGCGAGGCGCGCATCAGTGATCCCAAAGCGGCTCATGCTTTGGGGCTGGGCATGGTCTATCAGCATTTCACGCTTGTGCCATCGCTCACTGTTGCGGAAAACCTGGTGATCAGTCGCGAAGATGCGCCAAGCGTGATTGATTGGCGGGCCGAAGGTGCTGATTTGCAGACCTTCATGGACGGTATGCCGTTTCAAGTCCCGCTCGACCAACCGGTGCGGGCGTTGGCGGCGGGCGAAAAGCAAAAGCTTGAAATCCTCAAGCAGCTTTACCTCGGTCGTCGCTTCCTGATCCTGGATGAACCCACCTCTGTGCTGACCCCTGACGAGGCGGACGAAGTGCTGAGCCACATGCGTGCGCTTTGCCAGAAGGGGGCAATTTCGGTGCTGATGATCACCCACAAATTCCGCGAGGTAACCGCCTATGCCGATGCGGTCTCTGTCCTGCGACGCGGCAAGCTGGTCGGCGGTGGGAAGGTGGCTGAGCTGGGTCACGGCGATATGGCAGCGCTCATGATGGGAGACGCGCAACTCGCGCAGCCCGCGCCCCGCTCTGGCACGCGCGGCGTTGAGGTTCTGGAACTGAACGACATCAAGGCTCAGGACCGCACCGGGCTCAAGGGCATTCGCATTGACAAGTTGCGCGTACATGCAGGCGAGATCGTTGGGGTGGCTGGCATTTCTGGCAATGGCCAGATGGAGCTGATGGAGATTCTCAGCGGTCAACGACCGTGTCAAAGCGGCCAGATCCGGGTCAAGGGCAGCCCCTATTCCGCCACGCGCCGCGAGGCGCACCGCCATAACATCCGCTTTCTGCCAGAAGAGCCGCTGCACAACGCTTGTGCGCCGCGCATGTCAGTCAGCGACAACATTGCCTTTCGCAGTTTCGACACCGACGGGGGTGTTTGGCTGTCCGGACGCAGAATGCGGAGCCGGGCCACCCGCCTTGTTGACCAGTTCAAGGTCAAAACCACCTCTATCGACGCGCCGATCAGCGCATTGTCGGGCGGCAACGTGCAACGCGCCGTACTGGCGCGGGAACTCTCGGGGGATGTTGATTTGCTGATCATTTCGAACCCTTGCTTTGGCCTCGACTTTTCCGCCGTCTCCGAAATCCGCACCAGGATCATGCAGGCACGAAATGCGGGCGCGGCCGTTTTGATATTGTCTGAGGATCTTGATGAAATCATGGAGCTGACCGACCGTGTGCTGGTGATGTCCGAGGGCACAATCACCTATGACGCCCAGACCGCTGAGGCCGATATCGCAACCATCGGGCGCCATATGGGAGGTCATTTGTGATGGTCCGGATCGACGCCGCTTTGCCATTTGCGTTTGGCTTTGATCCGGCGGCGACGGCGCTTGTGGTTATCGACATGCAGCGCGATTTTATCGAGCCAAGCGGTTTCGGCGAAACGCTGGGCAATGATGTCTCATTGCTGCAAGCCATTGTGCCGACCACAGCGGCGATGTTGGCGTTCTGCCGTGCCAAAGGCATGACAGTGATCCACACCCGAGAATGCCACCGCCCTGACCTGTCCGACCTGCCGTCGTCGAAACGCGACCGGGGCACCCCCCGTCTGCGTATCGGAGATCACGGCCCGATGGGGCGTATTTTGGTGGCGGGGGAAGAAGGCGCCGAAATCATTCCGGAACTTGCCCCGATCACAGGTGAGTTGGTCATCGACAAACCTGGCAAGGGCGCATTTTATGCCACGTCCCTCGCCGAATATCTCGCGGAAAACAGGATCTCCAAACTGATCCTGGCGGGCGTCACCACTGAAGTCTGTGTGCAAACCACGATGCGTGAGGCCAATGATCGTGGCTATGACTGCCTGTTGATCGAGGACGCGACCGAAAGCTACTTTCCTGAGTTCAAGCGTGTCACGTTGGAAATGATCCGCGCGCAAGGTGGCATTGTGGGTTGGACCGCCCGTTTCGCACAACTGGAAAGGGCCTGGCATGACTGATCCTCTGTCTATACCGGACTTGGCCACCCAATTTGCGAGTCTTGCATTTGAACCGTTCAGAGACGGCGTCGACATTCACTACATGAAAGAAGGCGCGCCTGCCGTGGCGCTTTTGAGATATGCACCCGGAGCACGTGTTCCGAAGCATCGGCATACCGGGCTGGAAACAATCCTTGTGCTGGAGGGTGCGCAATCGGACGAGCGCGGCACATATCCAACCGGATCATTTATCCTGAACCCGGAAGGCAGCGTGCATTCCGTTTGGTCAGACTCCGGCTGTGTCGTTTTGATCCAATGGGAGCGCCCGGTCGAAATTCTTGAGTGAGACGAAATGGGGAGCAGGCAAGTGTAGGGCGAGTGAACTCGCGCCCGTCACCTAGCGGTGGTTTTGTGCGGGTGATGCTTGATCAAACAGCAGGCTGAAATAACCGCTACAACCTTATCGGTTTTTCAGATCTGGCAGGTGGTGATCCCAAACAGGCACTGCACATGCATAGCTTCAAATCGGGAACAGGATTCCAGACCGCGCGTTCTCAAGCCGCGCATCCAGATGTCTGAACCGAACACCGCCGCTTGCTATTTTCGCTTTCGCGAGGGCTGGACCGCCCCAATTTCTGTGCAGTATATGAGCCGGGTGGACGCCCAAGCCGGTTCGCGGACGATCGGAGATCAAAGAATGCCCAACCACGCAGCCACTATGGCAGCGAGACTGTCCGTCGCTCCTATGATGGACTGGACAGACCGGCATTGCCGTTACATGCACCGCCTGCTCAGTCGGCGCAGCCTGCTTTATACCGAGATGGTAACTGCTCCTGCATTGGTCCGCGGCGGAGCCTTGCACTTGCTCGATCATGATCCGGCCGAGCAACCTGTAGCCCTGCAACTCGGCGGATCGGACCCGGCAGAGTTGGCGCAAGCAGCACGTCTGGGCGAAAAGGCGGGCTATCCTGAAATCAACCTCAATTGTGGCTGCCCGTCTGACCGGGTGCAATCAGGCACTTTTGGTGCGGTCTTGATGCGCGACGCGGGCCTTGTGGCCGATTGCGTCGCGGCGATGCGCGCAGCCGTCGATGCCGAGATCACAGTGAAATGCCGGATCGGCGTTGATGACCAAATCGCCGAAGAGGTGTTGCCTGAATTTCTGGCCCGCATCGTCGCGGCAGGATGTGAACGGGTCACGATCCACGCGCGCAAGGCGTGGCTGCAAGGTCTCAGCCCCAAAGAGAACCGGGATATTCCACCTCTGAATTATCCTCTTGTGATGCAGATGAAATCCTATTTCCCGAACCTGCACATTTCGATCAATGGGGGCATCACGACGTTGGAAGAGGCCGAAGAGATGCTTGATGCGGGCCTTGACGGGGTGATGATCGGGCGCGCGGCCTATCATCAACCGGCGGATATTCTGTGCGCTGCGGATCGCCGCATCTTTGGCGATGGCCCTGACAGTACGGCGGAAGAGGCCGTGTACGCCATGCTCCCCTATATCGAGGCGCATCTAAGCGCGGGCGGGCGGCTGCATCAGGTCACGCGGCACATGCTGGGCCTTTTTGCGGGACGCCCAGGCGCGCGGGCCTGGCGCAGGGTGCTGAGTGAAGGGGCGACAAAACCCGTTGCGGGCCCCGAATTGGTGCAAGCCGCCTTGGCGCAAGTGACCGCTCTGGCACCCGCTGCGAAAGCGGTGTAGCCCGGACGCATTCGCAACGGAGAGTGCCGATGCCTGATACATTCCTTTTGATCCAGATGCTTGTCCTGCTGGTCGTGATCGGCGCCGTTGCGGGCATCCTTGCGGGCCTCTTGGGCGTGGGGGGCGGTATTGTTCTGGTCTTTGCCTTCTTTTATGCCTTTCAGACACTTGGATATGACAGCGCACAGTTGATGCAGTTGTGTTTGGCGACCTCGCTGGCCACGATCATCGTCACTTCTGTGCGGTCTGTTCTCGGGCACCATAAAAAGGGAGCAGTGGATTGGGGCATCCTGCGATCCTGGGCAGCGGGTATCATGATCGGCGCTGTGCTTGGCATGCTGGTAGTGGCAGAGTTGCAGTCGACGACGTTGCAAGCGATCTTTGGCGTGCTGGCCCTTACCGTTGGTCTCTATATGGGATTTGGCAAGGCGGGTTGGCGGTTGGCTGATGCGATGCCGACAGGGATCAAGAGGGCCGTCCTGTCGCCTGTCGTTGGCTTTCTGTCTGTTCTGATGGGCATTGGTGGAGGCAGCTTTGGTGTGCCACTGATGAGCCTGCACAGTGTGCCGATCCACCGCGCCGTGGCCACGGCGGCGGGCTTTGGCGTGTTGATCGCGGTGCCTTCGGTTGTCGGCTTTTTGCTGGTGGAACTGGATGGGCCTGTACCGCCCTTCACTATCGGTGCAGTGAACGTACCCGCCTTTGCCGTTGTGATTGCAATGACCCTGATCACGACGCCTTTTGGGGTCAAACTTGCACATGCGATGGACCCTGCGCCGCTGAAACGCGTCTTTGCCGTTTTTCTGGTGTTGGTGGCGCTGAACATGCTGCGCAAGGCAATGTGGGGATGATGGCGCGCGACGGGTTCGAGGTCTTTGACTACGACCCGCGTGTTGCGCGGTGGGCCGCAGTGGCGCGTTCGGTTGCCCAGACATTGGCAGACGATCCGAACATGCGCGCCAAAAACCTGCGTCATGGAGACACATGGTTTGTGGGTGTGGATGCGCTCCCCAATGCGGTGGATGGAGCGATCAAAGGTGTTCCGTTGGATGGGCCTTGGGCAAATCAGGTGCCGGACCTGCCGCACCACGCAGCCCAGGTGTCAATCGTCTATCCCGGCTATCCAAAACAGGACGCAACAGAGAGCGACGCCAATCACCGGTTTCGCATCAGGCGCTGTGCAGCCCATGTGGACGGGTTGCTGCCCAAAGGACCTGCGCGGCGCAGGTTTGCATGCGAATACCACGCCTATATTCTGGGCATACCGCTGAACCTTGCGCCCTCAGCCCCCACTATGGTCTGGCGCGGGAGCCATCATATCATGAAAGCGGCCTTGCGTGACGCGATCGGCGATCGACCCATCGGTTCAGTCGATGTGACCGAAGTCTATCAAGCCGCGCGCCGTGCCGTATTTGAGCGCTGTGAAAGGGTGGCGATCGGGGTGGTCCCCGGGCAAAGCTTCCTTATCCACCGCTTTGCCCTGCACGGAACTGCGCCTTGGGAGGGGCCGGTTGCGGCCGGACGCATGATCGCATTCTTGCGACCCGAATTTCCAGACCCGCAGGATTGGCTTATGTCTTAACGGTTTCCTCACAGCAGCGCCGTTCTTTGCGTCGAAAAACAGCCGTAGAACGCGTTGGGCTGCGTTACCGTTTCAGACGTGCAGTGCGCCCACCGCGCCGCCCTTTCGGGGCCGCCTCGCGCGTGGGCAGTTCGTCCATGATCCGGTGGCGTTCCTCGGCACTCATCCGGCTCCAGCTGCCGATCTCGTCGATAGAGCGCGCGCAGCCGGTGCAGAGCCGCGTTTCGGGATGGATGACGCAAATCTGAACGCAGGGGCTTTCAATCTCTGCCCGTTTCCACACCAAGTTGCTTGGAACTGCCGCTGTCATGCCTGTCTCACTCTGCTTGCCGTGCCATGACAGACATCCTGTCCAGCAATCCTTGCAAGATATAGCCCGCGGCCACATGATCAATGACTTCGGCGCGACGTTTGCGTGTCGTATCCGCCTCAAGCAGAGCTTTTTCAGCCGCCACCGTGCTCAGCCTCTCATCCCAGAAGGTGATCGGGCCATCCCAAAGCTTTTCGAAATTGCGGGCAAAGGCCCGCGTGGATTGGCAACGTGGCCCTTCGGAACCGTCCATGTTGCGCGGCAGCCCCAGAACCAGCCCCCCAACAGATCGGTCGGCAATCAGGGCTTGCAAGCGGGCGGCATCCAATCCGAATTTTTTGCGCCGGACGGTTTCCAGCGGTGTCGCCACGGCCCGGTAGGTGTCGGAAACGGCCACGCCTATCGTCTTGTCGCCCAGATCCAGCCCCATTATGGCCCGCAATGGCGGCAGGGCCGTGATGAATGCCTGTGTGTCGTCGGTGATCATTGCAGGCCGACCCGGTCGGCGGCTTCGTTCAGTATATCAACGGCACGGGGATCTTCGCCAAAGACCTGCATGGCGTTCCGGAACACGGCGTCGGCTTGGCCCATCTGGCCCAAAACACCCAAGGCCGAGATCAACTGCGCCCATTCCTCAACGGCCCCCCCCTCTGTCGCGAGGCGTTCGCTCAGGCCCGTCACCATGCCCTGAATCATGTCCATCCGTTCGGAAGGTGTCATGTCGCCTGCGGCTTCGATCTGGTCTGCGGTCGGGCCGCGCCCGGTGCCGATGACGGGGCGCGCATAATTCACGCCCGCACGCATCGCCATCGTGTCAATCTGTCCTTCGATCAAGGGCATCCATGGGGCATCAGGTGGTCCTTCGCGCAAAAGCTGATCCCACACACGCAATGCGGTGTCCGGTCGCCCGGTCTGGGACATCATCAAACCGAAATAGTAACGGGCCGTGCCATTGCCTGGGTCCATCGCAAGCGTCCCCTCCAGAACCGCCTCTGCTTCGGGCGAGACATAGCCGCCCGCCGCCAGGATCATAAGATCGGCGTAATCTGAGAAGTCCTGAGCAGTTGCTGCGTCGCCCTTCAGGTCGATGACCCGTGCCTTGGCTGCGTGGGCGGCGGCAAAGTTACCAAGCTGCGCTTCGGATTGGGTCAACAGGACATGCCCTTGCAAATCATCGGGGCGCGAGGCGACGGTCTGCCGCAAACGTTCGACCAAAGCCACATAATCGGGCGAGGTGCCCGGGGGTGGGCCCCCGCGATCGGTCAAGCTCGCCTCTGCCGTGGCTTGATTTGGCCGTTCGTCGCGCACGGTTTCGGCGCGTTCGATCCGATCGGCCAAGGCAAGATCGCCATAGCCGGGTGCGCCCAGTTCGAGGTAGATGTAGTAGGCGCCGCCGGCGACAGCCAGCGATGTCACGGCAGCGACCACAATCCCGCCAGACCCGCCACGTGTTTCCTCGGCGCTTTGCAATGCGGCATCAGCGGCCAGGATGCGGCGGGATACTTCTGTGCGCGCACGCTCTGCATCCGCCTCCGACACGACGCCCCGGGCCAGGTCCCTTTCGACTTCTTTCAATTGGTCGCGGTAGACGTCCAGGTCATAGGCTGCCGGTGCACGCGTCTCGCGGCGTCCCAGCAACAAGGCGGCGGACAGGGCGCCAACCACCGCCAACGTCAGCATGGCCGTCAAAATCCAAAACAGCGTGTCATCCCCAAGCATTTCAAGCCTTCTTTTTCCACCGCACCGTGGATGTAACCCTTGGCGGCCAATTGCAAAAGGGACAAAGCAGCGCGCCTGCGCCGCCAATCTGGCCTGCATGGCCGCATGTGTCGCAAAACCGTTAAAAAGTGCCGCCAGCGCGGCCCTTTTTCTTTGCCTCAGCGGCCATTAGAAACGCAAGCTCACCAGCAGTCGATTCCAGCGCCCGGACACCGCCCATGAAACGTTACTCTGCCTTTGCCATCGCCCGTGAAGCCGCGCGCTATCACACTGGTTGGGAACGGGCCTGGCGCGCGCCGGAACCCAAGGCGAAATATGACGTGATCATCATCGGGGCCGGCGGGCACGGGCTGGCCACAGCTTACTATCTGGGTAAGAACTTCGGCGTCACCAACGTTGCGATCCTGGAAAAGGGCTGGCTGGGTGGCGGCAACACGGGCCGAAATACGACGATCATCCGCTCGAACTATTTGCAGGATCCGTCGGCGGCCATCTACGAAAAATCCCGTTCGCTCTATGAAACGATGAGCCAGGATTTGAATTATAACGTAATGTTCAGCCCGCGCGGCGTCATCATGCTGGCCCAGACCCAGCACGAGATTCGCGGCTATCAGCGCACGGCCCATGCCAACGCCCTGCAAGGGGTGCAGACTCAGTTCATCGGCCCTGAAAAGGTCAAGGAGCTGGTGCCGATCATCAACATCAACGGCCCCCGCTATCCTGTTCTGGGTGGCCTTTGGCAGGCGCGTGGCGGTACAGCGCGCCATGATGCAGTGGCCTGGGGCTATGCGCGTGCATGCTCCGACATGGGCATGGACGTGATCCAGCAATGCGAGGTCACCGGTGTGCGCCGCGACGGCAACAAGGTTGTCGGTGTCGATACGTCCAAGGGCGCCATCGACTGTAACAAGCTGGGCGTAGTGGTGGCAGGCCATTCGGGGCATGTGGCCGACATGGCAGGTTTCCGGTTGCCGATTGAATCCGTCGCCTTGCAAGCGCTGGTCAGCGAGCCAATCAAACCCTGCATGGATGTGGTTGTCATGGCAAACACCGTGCACGGCTACATGAGCCAGTCTGACAAGGGCGAGATGGTGATCGGCGGTGGCACCGATGGCTACAACAATTATACCCAGCGCGGTTCCTTCCATCACATCGAAGAAACGGTACGGGCGTTGATCGAAACCTTCCCTATGATCTCGCGGTTGAAAATGTTGCGCCAGTGGGGTGGGATTGTCGATGTGACGGGCGACCGCTCGCCCATCCTGTCCAAGACACCGGTCGAGGGCATGTTCATGAACTGCGGCTGGGGCACAGGGGGCTTCAAGGCGATCCCGGGGTCAGGATGGGCTATGGCGGAACTGATCGCCAAGGGGCACTCGCCGCTGACGGACGAGTTTTCGATGAACCGCTTCCGGGCGGGCAAGTTCATTGACGAATCCGTCGCCGCTGGGGTGGCGCATTAACCCATGTCGATGACGCGCTATATCCTGAGACGCTTTGCACGGGTTGTTGCCTTTGTCGGCCTGGCGGCCTGGGCCATTGGCACCGTGCTTGTTCTGATGGGCAGCAACGCCGAGCTGTTCCAGCGCTTTGGTGCCCTTGGTGTGGCGGCGTCAGTCCTGTTTTTTACCGACCGGCTTGCCAAGATCGAACTGGGACGCCAGAAGTCGGTAGAAAAACTGCTGCACGAATACGGCATCGAGCTGACAGCAATAAAACAAGGCACGCCACCATCGGAAATCCCGCAAGATGGCTATGCCGTTGATTTCCTGACCGAAGAACGGAATTTCGACAAGCTGCGGGCACAAGCAGAGACGTTCAACTTTTTCAACGTCGTGCTGCTGACCGTGGCGACGCTGCAATGGGGTTTTGGCGACCGGCTGGTCAATCACCTGAACTGTGGGGCCGCGCAATGCTGATGGCCCCGACCCAACCACGCGTGGACCTAGTCGGGTGTCTTGGTCCGTTCGCCTTGACCGGCTGCAGAGCCAAAGGCGATCAAGTCGCTCACGTCGATTTCGCGGCCGCCTCGCGCGGCCTTGCGCTTGGCCGCCCCGCGGCGTTCCAGCGCAAACATGATCAGCGCGCCGACGATGATCGCACCAAAGACCAGAACGGCCCCCATCTCTTTGCTCATGACATCCTCCTGTCAACTCAAGTTGACACTTGCACAATACGCCACCACCCGTCACGCAAAAAAATCCGACCTTCAGACCGTGGTTTGGCGGGACGCAGCCGGGTCAAGCTGTGCAAAACGGCCGGCATTGGCCGCTTATCGGGACAGATCGGCGGGGCAGTTGTCACGCGGTCTGCCACGTCCGACGGTGAGGCTCCTAGATTCGAGGCTCTTAAATGTCAGACTATCCAAATCCCAACGCACCAAACCACAATCTGCACCGCGGTGATGGTGTCAGCGGGCGCGGTGTGCTCATCGCGCTGCTTGTGCTGCTGGCCGTCATTGTACTCATCGCGATTGTCGGCTCGATCGGCGGTGCGGGCGACGGCACGGCACCGACTTCGGACGTTATCTCGCCCGCAGTTGAAACACCTTTGCTGCCGGCCGAATAACTCTACCTCACTCCCAAGCACCGCATCAGGCGGGCGTCTTACGACGTCCGCCTTTTGCGCGTCCGCCCCCCTGAACGGAGCATGCCCATGCTGATCCTGACCTGTCCCTGCTGTGGCCAGACCGGCGAAGAAACCGAGTTTCACGCAGGCGGCGAGGCGCACCTGACGCGCTTTGGCCCCGGATCGTCAGATGATGATTTTGAGGGGTACTTGTTCATGCGTGAGAACCCGAAGGGCGTGCATTTCGAACGCTGGCGGCATGTTTATGGTTGCGGCAAGTGGTTCCATGCGGCGCGCTGTACGATGACGCTCGAAGTTTTCGGCACCTACGCGGCTCAAACAACAGAACCACCCCAGGAATTGCGCGACAAGATCAGCGCGAAACGCCCTGGTTGGTCATGGGGCGCATTCTCATGATCCCTCTTCATCTTGCCAAGAAAACTCCCTCCGGAGGCCCCGATGCTTCCGCCAGTGCCGAGGCCCGATAACATGAGCACACGTCTTGCCACACATGGCCGCCTTCTGAACAAGGACCGTGCCGTCCGGTTCAGCTTTAACGGCAAACAGCTCAAGGGGTTTGAAGGCGATACACTTGCCTCGGCCCTTTTGGCCAATGACCAAATGCTGGTTGGTCGGTCGTTCAAGTACCACCGCCCCCGCGGGATCGTGGCCGCAGGCCCAGAGGAACCCAATGCGCTGGTCAATCTGGGCGTCGATGGCAAGTTTGAGCCCAACCAAAGGGCCACGACGACCGAGCTTTTTGACGGGCTGCTTGCGACCAGCCAAAACCACTGGCCGAGCCTTGAGTTCGATGTGGGCGCCGTGAATGCGAAGCTGTCCCGCTTTATGCCAGCGGGCTTTTACTACAAGATGTTTATCCATCCCCGTCCGCTGTGGAAATACATCTACGAGCCGTTCATCCGGCAGGCCGCTGGCCTGGGGCAGGCCCCTAAAGGACGGGATCAGGACACGTACGAACACTACTATGCATTCTGTGATGTGCTGATCATTGGCGGTGGCATCGCGGGCCTGCAAGCGGCCAAATCGGCCGCGCGGACCGGTGCCAAAGTTCTGGTGCTGGAACAAACCGCCCATTGGGGTGGCCGGGCACCGGTCGATGGTGGCACTGTCGATGGCCTGCCTGTGGATAAGGTCGTGGACGAACTTGTGTCCGAACTCTCTGGCATGGAAAATGTCACCTTGCGCCTGCGGACGATGGGCGCGGGTGTCTATGATCACGGCTATGTTCTGGGCTACGAGCGTCTGACCGATCACGCCCCAAAAGCTGACGGCCCCCGCCACCGCTTGTGGCGCATTCGGGCAGGCCACATTGTGACGGCCACAGGCGCAATTGAACGCCCCCTCAGCTTTGCCGGGAATGATGTGCCGGGCGTCATGCTCGCCTCTGCCGTGCGCGACTATGTGGTGAATTACGGTGTATCGGCGGGCGACCGCACGGTGGTTGTCACAAACAATGACGACGCTTACCGAACCGCTTTGGCCCTTAAAAGCGCCGGTCTCAATGTCCCTGTTATCCTTGATGCACGCGTCACGCCCGTTGACAGCGCCCTCATGGCTGAGGCCAAGGCCGCAGGTATCCGCGTCATGATGGGCCACGGTGTGGCCAAGGTCTTGGGCGGCAAGCGCGTGACCGGCGTTGCCGTATGCGCTCAAGCGGGCGAAGGGGCCGTGCTTGAGGAGATTGCCTGTGACGCGGTGGCCATGTCGGGAGGCTGGTCGCCCGTTGTCCACCTGTGGTCGCATTGCGGCGGCAAGCTGCTCTGGGATAACGATTTTGCCATGTTCCGCCCCGATGTGGATAAAGCGCCCAAAGGTGCGGATGGCGCGGGCTTTGTCAGCCCGGCAGGGGCAGCCAATGGCCACTTTGGCCTGACCGAAATCATGGGCGACGCACATGCAATGGGCCAAGCGGCGGCCGAGGCCACGGGCTTTGCTGCCAAGCGCGGCAAGGCGCCCCAAGGCGAAAGCGTCGACGAGGCCCCGATGGCCCCGGTCTGGTTGATGCCGCAAGGAGCGGGCGTCACGCTGAGGTCGAAATCATGGCTGGATTATCAGAACGACGTCAAAGTCAGCGACGTGCAACTCGCCGCTCAGGAAGGATTCGAGAGCGTCGAGCATGCCAAGCGCTACACCACCCTCGGCATGGCCACAGACCAGGGCAAGCTGAGCAATATCAATGGCCTTGCGATCCTGTCCGATGCGTTGAACCAACCGATCCCGCAGACCGGCACCACAACCTTCCGCCCGCCCTATACGCCCATTTCCATGGGGGCCATTGGTGGCGAGGCGCGTGGCGAGGTGTTTCAACCGATCCGGCGCACACCGATGCACGATTGGCACGACGCCAACGGTGCCGATTGGGAACCCGTGGGCCAGTGGCGTCGCCCCTATGCCTTTGTCCGCGATGGCGAGACGGTGCATGACGCAGTGATGCGCGAGACCAAGAATACCCGCGAGAACCTCGGGCTGCTTGATGCATCCACCTTGGGCAAGATCATCGTCAAGGGCCCGGATGCGGGCAAATTTCTCGACATGCTCTACACCAACATGATGAGCACGCTGAAACCCGGCAAATGCCGCTATGGCCTGATGTGTGGCGAAAACGGTTTCCTGATCGACGACGGCGTTGTGGCCCGGATCGACGAGGATACATTCCTGTGCCACACCACCACTGGCGGGGCCGAGAGCATACATGGCCACATGGAAGAATGGCTTCAGACCGAGTGGTGGGATTGGGATGTCTATGTCGCCAACGTCACCGAGCAATATGCACAAGTGGCCGTTGTCGGCCCCAAGGCTCGCGAAGCGTTGGAGCGTTTGGGCGGCATGGATGTGTCCAGGGATGCGCTTGGCTTCATGGAATGGGCAGACGGCACGCTGGGCGGCTTTGATGTTCGGGTCTACCGGATCTCTTTCTCGGGCGAGTTAAGCTATGAAATCGCCGTGCGCGCGGGGCAGGGGCAGGCTTTTTGGGATGCTCTGATGGCCGTTGGCGCGGACCTTGGCGTGATGCCTTACGGAACCGAAGCCTTGCACATTCTGCGGGCCGAAAAGGGGTTCATCATGATCGGTGACGAGACCGATGGCACCGTGATCCCCCAAGACCTGGGCCTGCATTGGGCGCTGTCCAAAAAGAAAGAAGATTATCTGGGCAAGCGCGCCCACACCCGCAGCCATATGGCTGATCCCGAGCGCTGGCAGCTTGTAGGCCTTGAGACAACGGATGGTTCCGTATTGCCCGATGGCGCATATGCGGTGGCACTGGGACGCAACGCCAATGGTCAGAAGAACGTGCAGGGCCGTGTCACCTCCAGCTACCACTCGCCCAACCTGGGCCGCGGGATCGCCATGGGGCTGGTGCTGCACGGGCCCGATCGGATGGGCGAAGTGATTGAATTCCCGGGCACGGATGGGACCACCTATTTGGCCAAGATCGTCAGCCCGGTCTTTCATGACCCGCAGGGGGAGAAGCAGAATGTCTGAAACCGTCACCGCCCTGAACGGGGCCGTCTGGTCTAAAGGGATCGCGACAATCACAGAGGCACCACTGCAAGGGATGATCACCCTGCGTGGCGACTTGAGCATTTCGGCCATCAAAAAGGCGGCAAAAACAGCGACTGGCATGGCTGTGCCCGGGCCCGGCAAAGCCACAGTCGATGGCGATACCGGGCTTTGCTGGATGTCGCCGGACGAAATATTGGTACTTTGCCCCTACTCACAGGTGGCTGAGACGTTGGACAAGATGACGGCGGTGTTGGCCAAAACACATGCGCTGGCCGTGGACGTGTCGGACGCTCGCGCAGTGTTTCAGGTTTCGGGCCCACTCGCCCGCGACGTGATGGCCAAGCTTGCACCGGTGGATTTCAGCGCAGACGCCTTTGCCCCGGGGATGTTTCGCCGGTCGCGCATGGCGCAAGTCGCCGCAGCGTTCTGGATGCCAGATGCCGATCGTTTCCAAATCGTATGTTTTCGCAGCCAGTCACAATATATGTTCGATCTTCTGAAAGTGGCCGCTCAGCCCGGGAGCGAAATCCAAAAACCATAAAAATCGCGCCGTTTTTGCTTTCCCTCATTTCGTGTAACGCTAAGCTGCGCTAAGATGCAGTAAGGAATAGTGCAAAATGAAACAAGCGGCCCTATCGATAGTATTTGCCGGTTTGGCAACTGTGGCGCAATCGCAAACCTTTATTTGCGACGTGAAATCGACAGGCGATGGATTTATTCCAGAAACGCTTGTAATTGCATTGGATCTCGCCGCAAACCAAGCCGTCGTCTATGATGATATTATTGATTGGGCCGAAGGGGAACCTTTGAACGCCAAGATGCGCACGCGTTCGAATGGAACAACTGTCCTTTCTTGGGCGATGACTTTGCCAACCGAGCCAATGCGTGTTCACGTCAGTTACCGCGCCATCCTCGCTGCGGACAAAGCCTCTGTGGTTATGCGCGGCACGATGCGCAATGCAGAGAACAGCCCAAAGGGCAACGGTTCTTGCAAATTGGACAATTCCTGAAATTTTCAACTTTCAGGGCGAGAATTAAGGGTCAAGAGATAGCAACTCTACATTGCCCGATTGCGTGAAAAATACCGAATGGGTGGAATTTTCAGGCCTGGTAATTGGTGTTTCCGTAACGGTGCTGCTTTCCGTTTCGTTCACTTGTATTTGCCGGATTTGAGGTTACATATCAACCTATACCTGTGAAATCAGGACGAAAAATGAAAAGACTTCTTATTGCGACAGCTTCTGTAGTGGCTTTGGCATCGCCTGCAACGGCTTTGAAACTGGAATGCAAGGTTACTGGCAAAGGGGACGGCTTTATTGCGCCAAACCTTTTTCTGGAATTTGAACCGGGACAGCAGACTGGCACGGCTTATGACGGTGTTATCGACATGGTGCATGGCGCGCCCATTGAGGCCAAACTCAGAAAACTAAGCCGCAGTGACAGCGAGTACCGTTTGAACTGGTCCGTCAACAATGTGCCGGCGCGGCCACGCCCGGTTCGGATCGCATATCACGCGACGGTCAACCTGGCAGATAATTCTGTGATTGTGCGCGGGTCCATTCGCGGCGCCACGAACCTGGTCACAGGAACGGGCCAGTGCAAAGTCAGATAAAGGCTCAAACGGTCAGACGTGGCGCAGATCGCCCTTGAACTTGCAGCATTTCGCACAATGTGACAGTCACAACCTGAACTTTTCAAAGGGGGCCCTGCAATGGCTTTTGAACTTCCTGATCTTCCCTATGCCCATGACGCGCTGGCGTCCAAAGGCATGTCTGCCGAAACCATGGAATATCACCATGACCTGCACCACAACGCATATGTCACCAACGGCAACAAGGCGATTGAGGGCACCGAATGGGCAGGCAAGAGCCTGGAAGAGATCATTGTCGGTACATATGACGCCTCGGCCGTGGCCCAGAACGGCATCTTCAACAACATCAGCCAGTTGTGGAACCACAATCAGTTTTGGGAAATGATGGGGCCTGGCGACAGCGCAATGCCGTCCGAACTGGAAAAAGCGTTGGTCGAAAGCTTTGGCTCGGTCGATCAGTTCAAGGCCGACTTCTCCGCCGCCGGTGCAGGCCAGTTTGGTTCTGGCTGGGCGTGGTTGGTGAAGGACGCCGATGGCAGTCTGAAAGTGACCAAGACCGAAAACGGCGTGAACCCTCTGTGCTTTGGTCAAACGGCGCTGTTGGGCTGTGATGTGTGGGAACACTCTTACTACATTGATTTCCGCAACAAGCGCCCTGCCT
This sequence comes from uncultured Tateyamaria sp., assembly GCF_947503705.1. Lineage (GTDB taxonomy): Bacteria > Pseudomonadota > Alphaproteobacteria > Rhodobacterales > Rhodobacteraceae > Tateyamaria. The sequence continues at coordinate 76,526 of NZ_CANNES010000010.1, forward strand.
ACCTGACCAACTTCCTCGACAACCTCGTGAACTGGGAAAACGTCGCGAGCCGGATGTAATCCGGTCGGTCTGTGCGACAGAAATCGGCAGGGTTGCGACGCGCAATCTACATCGACAGCGTCTTGGGGTCACCCGGGGCGCTGTTTGTTTTCCAGGCCGGAGAACCGCCAGAAATCGCGTCAGATTTTGATCACGTCAAAGCAGCGATTGCCGCGTCGGCATCGGGTACGGCGGTGTAGTAGTCCAGCAACGTTGCATCCGCAAAACCGTTGTCGACCACATGCTGCATCAGCGCGATCAGCGGATCCCAATACCCTTTCGTATTCACCAAAACGACAGGTTTTTCGTGCAAGCCCAGCTGCCGCCAGGTCAGCACTTCGAACAGTTCGTCCAGCGATCCCGCGCCGCCCGGCAGCACAACAACCGCGTCGCAGTTCATGAACATCACCTTTTTGCGCTCGTGCATGGTCTCGGTCACGATGTAGCGGGTCAGATCGACCTTGCCGACCTCCCATTCCACCAGGTGTTTTGGGATAACGCCGAATGTGTCACCACCCGCCGCTTGCGCCGCACGGGCGACCGCACCCATCAGGCCCACATCACCCGCGCCATAGACAAGCCGCCAGTTCTTCTCCACCAGCGCACGCCCGAGCGTGTCCGCGGTGGCCATAAAGGCCGGGTCCGCCCCGGGGCGCGAGCCGCAATAGACGCAAACGGATTTCTGGGACATGGCGTGATCCTTGCAACATGCGTGGGAATGTGATCGGCCGCGATCGGCTTGCTTTTGACCGTTCTACCGTCGCCTGCTATGGAACCGCAACACATCCAGGGGATTTGCGGGTGTAGGGAAGGGACACGATGTCAAAATGGGCAGCACTGGCCGGTTCAAACGGCGTGATGGTTGCATCTGCAACGGCGGTTGCCGTGGCCGCAATCGGGGCAGGCGTTTTCATCAACAACCGGCCGGCCCAAGCGCCGGTCGAGGTGGCCCAACCGGCTGACCCTGAACCGCAGGTGATTACAACACCTGCTCCCGAAGCAGAGCCGGAAGTGGTCGCAGAAACGCCCGAGACGCCCCCGTCAATTGACGAGGTCCGTGTCGAGGCCGATGGTTTGACCATTGTTGCAGGTCGTGCGTCTCCGGGCAGCGAAGTTTCCGTTCTGTTGGATGGCGTCGAAAACACCTCTGTCACCGCAGATGCAGGCGGGGGTTTTGCGGCCATCACCATGATTGTGCCCAAGCCCACAGCTCAGGTACTCACCATTGTTCAGCGGTTGGGTGATCGGTCACTACCATCTGTCGAAGAAATAATCCTAGCGCCAACGGCTGTGGCGCAGCCCGAACCCGCACCGGTCATTGTCGCCGAAGCTGATCCAGCGCCAGAGCCTGAGCCCAAGGTCGCTGCGACAGTAGAACCGGCGGCGACGCCAGAGCCGACCCCCGAGGTCGTGGCAACCGCTGAGTCCGCTCCAGAAGCCGAAGTGACGCCAGAGGTCGTGGCGACAGCCGCGCCAGAGCCTGTCGCAAAGCCCGTGTCCGAAACACCTGCACCCCCCGCACCTGTTGTCGTTGCCGAGACGCCGCAGCCAACGGTAGAGGACACAGCCAACAACATTATCGCCAAGGCTATCACTCCGGCCCCATCCGCCCCCCCATCACCATCCCCATCCACGGTGGCGACAGTCACAGAGCCCTTAGCGCAACCCATCGAACCCGCCCCGGCGGAGCCTGAACCGACGGTTATCGCCGAGGCCAAGCCCGCCCCAGCGGAAGCAGCGCAACAGATCACCGTTCTAAAATCGACAGCTGACGGCGTGGAAGTGCTGGGCACCCCGCCGGAGGCGCTCGACAGCATCGCCATCGACACGATCAGCTATTCCGACGTGGGCGATGTACAACTTGCCGGTCGTGCCCAGTCAGAGGCAGACGCTGTACGCGTCTACGTCGACAACCGTGTGATTACCGAGTTGCCCGTGGACCCTGACGGACGCTGGCGCGGTGATCTGCCGGACATCGACACGGGCGTCTACACGTTGCGGGTTGATGAGGTTGATGCGACCGGTGATGTGACCAGCCGGGTTGAAACGCCGTTCCGCCGCGAGGACCCTGCCGTTTTGACTGCTGCAGACAGGCCTGAGGCGGCCGCAACCCAAGTGACCGTCCAGACGGGCACCACGCTTTGGGCAATTGCGCGCGAACGCTATGGCGAGGGGCGATTGTTTGTGCAGGTGTTTGAGGCAAACCGCGACTCCATTCGCGATCCCAATCTGATCTATCCCGGTCAGGTTTTTGCTCTGCCGAATTGATTAGCGCCGCGCGAAGCTGCTCTGGCAACTTGTGCTGTCCTGCCCTATGTAGAAGCGTCTGAAAACTAGGACGCATCCCATATGCCCGCAGATACGACCGCGCAAGCGGCCCAGGCCGAACCGGCCACACCCACGCCTGATCCCAAAGATGACACGGCCAGCGCCGAACGCCGTTCCGGGCTGCGCACGATACGCAAAGTCGCGCCTTATCTGTGGCCTGCCGATATGCCTTGGGTCAAAAAGCGTGTTGTTCTGGCCCTGATCGCATTGGTGGTGTCCAAGCTGGTCTCTGTGGGGACGCCCTTGCTGTATCGTGATGCTGTGGATGCGCTCGCGGGGGACGGTGTATCGGTACTGGCCCTCGGAGCCATCGGCCTCACCATTGCCTACGGTTTTGCCCGGCTGATGACCGTTGGGTTTCAGCAATTGCGCGATGCAGTCTTTGCCCGGGTGGGGCAGCGTGCGCTACGCATGTTGGCACTTGAGACGTTCGAGCATATTCACCGCCTATCGATGCGCTATCACATCACGCGCAAAACGGGGGGGCTGAGCCGGATCATTGAACGCGGCGTGAAAGGTGTCGATTTCCTTCTGCGTTTCCTGCTCTTTTCCATTGGGCCACTCGTGCTGGAACTGCTGATGATCGGGATCATCCTGACGATCCTCTTTGACGTGTCTTATCTGCTGATTGTTGCGGTCACGATTGGCTTATACGTTTGGTTCACCTTTGCAGTGACGGAATGGCGGGTGAAGCTGCGCAAGGTCATGAATGACCAGGACACTGACGCCAATCAAAAGGCTATCGATAGCCTTCTCAACTTTGAAACGGTCAAGTATTTCGGCGCTGAGCGGCGCGAGGCGATGCGATATGACAGCGCGATGGAGCGGTATGAGGCAGCTGCCCTCAAGACCAGCTATTCGCTGGCCTTCCTCAATTTCGGTCAGTCGGTGATCATCACCGGTGGTCTTGTGGGGGTGATGGTGATGGCCGCCTTGGGCGTGCAGAATGGGGACCTTACGGTGGGCGATTTCGTCATGGTTAACGCCTATATGATCCAGATCACGATGCCTTTGAACTTTCTGGGTACAGTTTATCGCGAGATCAGACAGGCGCTCGTCGATATGGGTGAGATGTTCGATCTGCTGGAACAGCCCGCCGAGGTTCAGGATGCAGCCGGTGCGCGGGCCCTCAAGGTCACCGGCGGCCAGATCGAGCTGGACGATGTACACTTTGGCTATGATGCGGCCCGTCCGATCCTCAAGGGGGTGTCTGTTGTCGCAGAGCCGGGACAAATGGTGGCCATTGTCGGCTCGACCGGTTCTGGCAAGTCAACCATCGGGCGGCTTTTGTTCCGCTTTTATGACGTGGGTTCGGGCGCGCTGCGCATCGATGGGCAAGACATTCGCGACGTGACCCAGGAAAGCCTGCACGCTGCCATCGGTGTGGTGCCTCAGGACACGGTTTTGTTCAACGACACGATCCGTTACAACATTGCTTACGGTCGGGATGATGCCAGTCCCGATGACATCGTCGCCGCCGCAAAGGCGGCACAGATCCATGATTTTATCGAAGCCTTGCCAGATGGCTATGATACGACTGTGGGAGAGCGTGGCCTAAAACTGTCCGGTGGCGAGAAACAACGCGTTGGCATTGCACGGACCCTCCTCAAAAACCCGCCCATACTGCTGTTGGACGAGGCGACCAGTGCGCTGGACAGCGAGACCGAGCAAGAGATCAAGGATGCGCTTGTGCAAGCTGGCGAAGGCCGCACGGTTCTGACCATTGCGCACCGCCTGAGCACGATTGCCGAAGCGGACCGCATTGTTGTGCTGGAGAAAGGCGAAATCGTCGAAACAGGCACGCATGAGGCGCTTTTGGCCAAAGATGGCCGCTATGCTCAACTCTGGCACCGACAGCAATCTGACGAAGACTAAGGTGGACGGAGACCGGCGCGGTCTCCGGCAGTTTTCCGGCGCGGAAAACAACATCGCGGAACGGTTTGTGCCTGGCGCATTGTACGAGGCGCCACAGTCCGGCCTGTTTCCGCGTCGGAAACAGGCCGGTCAGGTCACTCGGCGGCTTTCAGAGGGGCGTGACCCAGGGGCAATGTCGTTTGCCGAGGATCAACGCCGTCATCTTCGTCAAAGTCCCATACAATTTCCCGGTTGGGCATCTGCGACGCAGAGCGCACCAGTGCCCAATCGCGGGCCGCCCGGCTGGCCCGGCCCATGGACAGCTTTGCCAACAGTTGGCTGGCCCACATCGCATAGGTCACGATCCAAACCCGAACAGCCAGCATCGACGGCGTCACCATCAAGGTCAGAACCGTCGCGACACCCAGTCCAAAGACCACGGCCGTCGCCAGTTGTTTCCACCAGAGGGCAGTGGGGCTGTCGACGGTATATCCGCCATTGCCAAAGTCCAAGCTAAGGCCGAACATCATCGGTGCGAGGCCTGCCATTGTGGTGATCGTGGTCAGCAAAACAGGGCGAATACGGTCTTGTGCGGTCCGAATGATCGCCTCGATCCGGGGCATGTATTTCTCATACTCCTGATAGGTGTCGATCAGCACGATGTTGTTGTTCACCACGATCCCGGCCAAGGCGACGATACCCGTACCGGTCATGATGATCGAAAACGGCTGACCCATAACGAGCATCCCGATCAGAACACCCGCGGTGGACAAGACCACGGCACCTAATACCAGCAGCGAGTTGTAGATCGAATTGAACTGCGCCAACAGAATAATGAACATCAGTCCCAACGCGCCCAAAAAGGCCTGCCCAAGGAAGGCACCCGACTCCGCCTGATCCTCTTGATCACCGGTCCATTCATATTCCAGCCCGGCGGCAAAGGGGGATGTGTCCAACCACTTTGTCAGTTCCGCAATCCGCTCGGTTGGATTAACCGGCACCAAATTCGCAGCACCTTCTTCAACGACCCGTTTCAGGTCCACGACATCACCAGCAGGCAACGTTTTGTAGACCGAATAGCGCGTCCGGTTTGGGGCTTCGATTGGCCCATTTGGATCGACCTTGAGGTATCCCAGATTGAGGCCAACCTGTGTATTCACGTCATTTGGATTGTCTTCCACGCGCATGACCTTGACCAAACCGTCCTGCACGTCCGCCTTAACATCAAAGTATCGCTTTTGGCCGACGCGGTTGATCTGGGCCAATTCGGCCACCGGCGTACGCGTGATGAAGTTGGCCAGCGGCACCAGACCATCGGCGGTGCGCACCTTGAGGGTGTCGAGCGTGCTCAGCACCCTGTCCTCTTCCGGCAGGCGCACACGGATTTCGATCTCTTCATCCGAGGTGTCCACCCGCATCGTGTCGAGCAACAGGCCACGGGTCACGAGTTGAACCATGGCCCCCACAGTCGCCACATCGGCGCCATAGCGGCCAGCCTTTTGCACATCCACGTCGATCTGCCAGTCGATACCGGGCAGGGGGCGGGTGTCTTCGGTCTTGATGATACCGGCGGTGGTGTCGAATTGCTGACGGGCCAGTCCGGCGGCGTCCATCAGGCTTTGCCAGTCATCGCCCTTGATGCGCAAATGCACAGGTTTGGCGCTGGCGGGGCCTTGGGCCAGAGCCTGCACGTCAGTCTTGATCCCGGGGATCTGGGCCAGTTCGGCGGACAACTCTTCTAGGATTGTGTCGCCGTCAAAATCGACCGCTTTGATCTCGCGCATCACGGTGTAATTGATGAACGGCAGCGTAAACCAAGGCTCAACCGCGTCGGGGCGTTCGCCCCAGGGAATGGTTTCCAGCTGGATCTGCCCGATGGAATCATTGGGCGACTGCGCCCCACCCGTGTTGGCGTTCAACCCGCCGTCACCGGCAAAGGCAAAGGCACTGCGAATGCCGGGATGGGCATTAATGACCGCTTCGGCCTGTTGCAGCAGAGCGTCCTTTTCATCAAGGCTGAGGTTGCCGCGCGCCAGCACATAGACCAGCGCCTGCTCGGGTTCGGTCGCGACAAAGAATTCGACGCCGCGGTTGTTGTTGATGAAATAGATCAGGGTTGTACCGACAAACACAAAGACAAAGCCGATCATCACCAGCGGCATCACCGGATTACCGACGATGCCCTGGATCGTGTAGCCGAAAGCGGAGCGTTGGTAGCCCGAGTTCACCTTGCGCGCCCGCTTTCCAACGACGGCGCGGACGCCCCATGCGATACCGCCGAAAAAACGTGCGACGATTGCAAAGGCGGCAAGCACCACCAAAATGGATCCGGCAATGCCAGAGATCATGATCGCAGTCAGGCCGAGGCCGACGAGAAAGGTGTTCAGGAATGCGGGCAAAACCGAGCCCCAGATGTCTTGCTGGTCCATCGCGCCCAGGATCTCGCCCGCCTGACCTACCAAGGGTTGGAAAGCGGCAAGTGGCACCAGCAGTGCTGTCGCCAGAACCAAGACGGCCAAATGCGCCAGAATGGGCAGCTTTGTAATGCGCGTCACGGCGGCGCCCAAAACATCCATCAAACGTCCCAGAACCCCGCCCATCACCGGCAGGTAAATCAGCGCCACGATCAGCGACGCGGACAGAACAAAGATCAGGGTGACGGGCAGCATGCCCATGAATTCACCCGGTACGCCGGGCCAGAACAGCATCGGCAGGAACGCACAGAGCGTCGTGGCCGTCGAGGACACCACAGGCCAGAACATCCGCTTGGCCGCCTCGACATAAGACCGCATGGGCCCCACACCTGCCTGTTGCCGTTTGTCCGCATATTCCACAACCACAATGGCCCCGTCGACCAGCATCCCCACCGACAGGATCAGCCCGAACATCACGATGTTCGAGATCGAAATGCCCATGATCGCCAAAAGCACAAAGCACAGTAGGAACGAGGTGGGAATCGCAAAGCCCACCAGAACAGAAGCGCGGGGGCCCAGGAACGCCAGCGAAACAATCATCACCAGCGCGATGGCTGTCAGCACCGACCCCTGCAACTGCCCCACCATGGAAGCAACCTCGCGGCTTTGGTCATTTGAGGTCCCCACTTCAACCGCGACTTGCAGCCCTTCGGGCCACTCAGCGGCCTTTTCGGCCACAAGCGCTTTCACAGCGGTGGCTGTGTCGATCAGGTTGAAGCCTTTGCGCTTGACCACTTGCAGTGCAACGGTGTCTTCGCCGTTAAAGCGAGCGGTCGAGGTGCGATCTTCAAAAGTCAGGTTGATCTGCGCCAGATCACCAAGGGTCACGACTCGGTCGCCATTGGTCTTGACCGGCAGGTCATAGATGTCGCGGGTCTCATCAAAAGAAGATGGGATTTTGACGGCAAATGCGCCTTGATCTGTTTCGATCTCGCCTGCGGCAATCAGTTGGTTGTTGTTCTGCACAACGGTGATCAGTTCGCCTGCCGTCACGTTGTATGCCTCAAGACGCAACGGGTCGATGATGACCTCGACCATCTCGTCGCGGCTGCCCACGATGCTGGCCTCAAGTACGGCATCCATCGCCTCGATATCATCCTGAAGGTCTTTGGCCACGCGTGTGATCGTGCGTTCCGGCACCGGGCCGGTCAGGTTCACGATGATGATGGGGAATTCGGAAAAGTTGAACTCGTCCAGCGTATATTGCTCATAACCGTCGGGGAAATCGGCCTCGGCGCTGTCCATGGCGTCGCGCACATCGGCCATGACTTGCGTCTTGTTCCAGCCAAATTCGAACTCGAGCACGACGTTGGCATAGCCCTCGGCGGCGGTGGCTGTCATCTTGTTCAGGCCGTCAAGATCGGCCAATTCGGTCTCCATCGGCTTAACCAGCAGCGTTTCGCTGTCTGCCGCCGAGATGCCCGGAAAGGGAAGCGAGATGACAAGGGTTGGGATTTCGATGTCCGGCTCGCCCTCTTTCGGCAGGCTGATGTAAGCAGCCGCGCCCGCAACAAGGGAAAGCACGATAAAGGCAAGTACCATCCGCGCACGAGACGCGGCCCAGTCAACAACACCGGTCATTGGGTTTGCTCCTGAAAGGTGGGTGCGACGGTGACGCCGGCAGTAACAAATTCCTGGCCTACAAGAATGACGTTGACCATGTCAGGCAGACCGGTCAGCCAAACGCCTTGCGCCGTGTCGCGCAGGATATTTACGGGCATAAAGGCCACGACGTTATCGTCGGACACGGTGCGCAGCCCAATCTTGCCCTCCTCATTGAGGGTTAGGGCCGAGGCGGGCAAAAGGTGGGCGCGTGCCCCGGCGGCCGAAATCGCAATCTCTGCGGTTTGGCCGTCGCGGATCGCAAAGTCAGAGTTGGGCACTTCAATCTCGACCCGGAAGGTGCGGGTGGTGGTGTCAGCGGCCCGGCTGAGGAAGGTCACCGTGCCGGTCACGTCACCGCCGCCTGCGGCGAGCCTTGCGGCGGCGGTTGCACCGACCTCGACCCGGTTCACTTCGGTCTCTGGCACAAAGGCCACCAGCTTCATCGGGTCAAGCTGAATGACGGTGGCGCAAATGGACCCTTCTTGCAGCAGGCTACCAAGTTCGGCGGTGTCGGTTTCCAGAATGCCAGCGAAAGGCGCGCGCATTTCCAGTCGCTCGATTTCTTTTTCGGCAGAGGCCACAGCGGCTGCGGCACTCTCGATCGTGGCATCGGCCGACTCCATGCCCGACTTGGCGCCGATCACACCGGCGCGGGCCGCAGAAAGCGCCGCCTCGGCCGCAGCATAGGCCGCATCGGCCCCTTTGACTCTGGTTTCGGAGGCAAAGCCGCCTTCGCTCAGACGGCTGGCGGCGTTCTGATTCACACGCGCTTCTTCGAGCCGGGCAACGGCCTCGGCAACGCTGGCCTCAGATTGGGGAATTCGGCTTTCGGCTTCGGTCTTGCGGGCGACGGCCTCGGCAACGCGGGCGCGGGCCTCGGCGAGGGCCGAACCACGGGTACCGGGATCAAGGCGACACAGCAGCTCGCCTTCCTCAATGAACGCGCCTTTTCGCAAGGGGGGCGATACCACTGTCGAGGTTGTTTCGGCGCGCACATCAACCTGGCGGGCGGCTTCGGTCTGGCCACGGAGCATTACCGCGCTGTCAATCTCTCGGGCTACCGACCGGCGGGCCACGACCTTGATCAATCCGTCGTCGACAACGGCTTGCGCTGTTTCGGGCTCGGCTTCTGGCGTGGGGGCCTCTTCGCGCGCGCCGTTCAGAAAAGCCATGGTACGCTCACGCTCGATCACCCAAAAATACAGAGCGGTCGCCACCAGGATGGCAAGAATGAATGAAACGATGCGCATTTGCGATATTCCCTGACGCTTTCGAACAGCCGCTGCTGGCGGCAAGATTTGACTCATATAGAGTGTCTTACGACTAAACTAACCAGTTCAGATTACTTTTTTTGGCAATAATCTGCAATGCGTCGCAATTGACGCAGTTTGCCGCATTTTTTGTCACTCTTGGCTTGGCCGCACGGGCGCGATAAGAGGGGCGCGAAATCAAGCGTGTGGGCCATACCAAAAGGCGGTCCAAACATGAAGGAGCGCGGGCGTGAGCAATACGGACAGCTTTATCGAAGAGGTCACCGAAGAGGTCCGCCGCGACCGGCTTTACGGCTATCTCAAACGCTATGGCTGGATTGCGGGGCTGGTGATCGTGCTGATCGTCGGGGCCGCCGCCTTTAACGAATATCGCAATGCGCAGGCCGACGCCGCCGCACAGGCCCTGGGCGATGCAATGCTGGCCGGGCTAAGCGAGGACGACGAAGCAGCCCGCGCCGCCGCCCTGAGCACCGTTGAGGCAGGCACCGCCGAAGGTGCTGCCATTCTGGCCTTTTTGACGGCCGGTGTTCAGGCCGATGCCGAAGAGACAGCGCAGGCCGTCGAGACGCTGAATACCGTCAGCAATAATGCAGATATCCCGCTGATTTATCGGCAGGTGGCAACGTTCAAGGCGCTGACCCTGCAAGCCGACACATTGGATATCGACGCCCGCCGCGCCGGATTTGAGGCGCTGGCCGTGCCGGGTGTTTCGCTGCGGGTCGTGGCCGAAGAGCAATTGGCACTGATCGACATCGAGTCCGGCAATGTGGACGGCGCAATCGAACGGTTCCGCGCCATTCTCGAAGATGCTGAGGCGACCACGGGCTTGCAACGTCGTGCCCTACAGGCAATTGTGGCCTTGGGTGGATCGCCCTCGGCGGACGAGGCGAATGAGTAAGGGCTTGGACATGGCTGAAACAGGCAATCGGGCGTTGGCCTGCGGTTTGATGATGCAGCAGCCACGCCGCGCTGGTCTGGTCACAGCGCTCGTTGCGGCCTCCGTTCTGTTGGCCGCCTGCTCAGAACGCGAGATTATCCTGCCCGGCAAGCGCGAGCCGATCACGGCCGTGTTGTCAGGATCAGATACTGAAACAGACGCCGAGACCGAAGTGGTCGAAGCTGCTGACGCCCCGCGCGACATTCAACTTCCTGGACAGGTTGCGAATGCGGATGCAGGCCAAGGTTTGGGCATCCAAGCCTTTCGCACCGACAATCCACAGCTTTCCACTGCATTGAACCCGGTTTGGGCTGTGAATATCGGCGAAGGTGACAGCCGCAAACATCGTATTGTGGCTGACCCGGTCGTGTCTGGTGGGCGCATTTTCACCCTTGATGCCACCACGCAAGTCACTGCCGTATCGGCAGGTGGCGGGATCATTTGGCAACGTGATGTGCTGCCCGATGGCGCGGACGAAGACGACGCAACAGGCGGCGGCATGGCTGCGGAGGGCGATGTCCTTTACGTGACTACGGGCTTTGGCGCTATCAGCGCGCTGGACGCCGCAACCGGCGCCACCATCTGGACACAAGACCTGGAATCAACCGGTTCGGGCCGCCCGGCGGTGTTCGGTGATTTGGTCTATGTGGTGTCTGGAGATGACACGGGCTGGGCGCTGGACAAGGCCGATGGCCGGATCAAGTGGCAGACCACCGCGGCCGAGAGCGGTTCAAATGTGTTGGGCGCGCCCGCGCCGATTGTGACGGATGATCTGGCTGTTTTTGCCTTTGGATCGGGCGAGTTGCAGGCCGTTTTTCGCCGGGGCGGCCTGCGCCGCTGGGACGCGTCGGTTCTGGGCGAACGCAAGGGCCGGGCTCTGTCCAAGATCGGCGACGTGACGGGCCAGCCCATCGCGGCGGATGGCATGATCTATGCGGGCAACCAATCGGGTCGGACAATCGCAATCGACGCATCTAGCGGCGCCCGTGTCTGGACGGCCAACGAAGGTGCGATTGACACGGTTCTGCCCGTTGGCGGCAGTGTATTTCTGGTCAGTGACCGCAACGTGCTGCTGCGCCTTGACGGCGCCGATGGCAGCCGGATCTGGGGCACCGAGCTGCCAAATTTCGTCCGTGACCGGCCAGGTCGCACCGCAGAGGTTTTTGCCCACCATGGGCCAATCCTGGCAGGGGACCGACTGATTGTTGTGTCCTCGGATGGGTTGCTGCGCAGCTTTGACCCGGTTTCGGGGGCTTTGACGGGCACGGCTGACATTCCGGGCGGCGCCTCGACCGAAGCGGTTGTGGCGGGGCAGACCCTCTATGTCGTATCACGCAACGGGCAGCTCCTGGCTTATCGCTAGAATTTTCGGTCCTTTCCGTTTCAGCGCGAATGGTCTATGTGCCGCGCTTGATCTGATTTCCAGGACCGCACAATGTCCATGACCCTCGCAATTGTCGGACGGCCCAATGTGGGCAAGTCGACACTGTTCAACCGCCTTGTGGGCAAACGCCTGGCGCTGGTCGATGACCAGCCAGGTGTGACACGCGACCTGCGCGAAGGAGCGGCCCGCTTGGCGGACCTCAAGTTCACTGTGATCGACACGGCGGGCCTTGAAGAGGCGACCGATAACAGCCTGCAAGGCCGGATGCGCCGGTTGACGGAGCGGGCGGTGGATATGGCCGACGTGTGTTTGTTCATGATTGACGCGCGGACCGGCGTGACACCCACCGACGAAGTGTTTGCTGACATCCTGCGGAAACGTGCGGACCACGTGCTTCTGGCCGCCAACAAGGCCGAAGGTGCCGCCGCAGATGCAGGCATGATCGAGGCTTATTCGCTGGGTCTGGGTGAGCCGATCCGCCTGTCAGCCGAGCACGGTGAGGGGCTGAACGACCTTTATGCCCAATTGCAGCCTTTGGCCGACATGTTTGCCGAACAGGCCGAAGATGATGCGCCCGAAGTGGATGTGGCCGTTGATGAGGATGACGAGGATTATGTCCCCGTACCGACCAACGCCAAACCCTTGCAGGTGGCTGTTGTCGGTCGCCCGAATGCGGGTAAATCCACGCTGATCAATCAGATCGTCGGCGAGGACCGCCTACTGACCGGACCCGAAGCGGGTATCACCCGTGACGCCATTTCCCTGCGGACCACTTGGGGCGAAACGCCCATGCGGATCTTTGACACCGCAGGGATGCGAAAAAAGGCCAAGGTGCAAGAAAAGCTTGAGAAATTGAGCGTGGGAGACGGGCTGCGCGCGGTGAAGTTTGCCGAGGTGGTTGTGGTTTTGCTGGATGCGGCGATCCCGTTTGAACAGCAGGACTTGCGAATCGCAGACCTGGCCGAGCGTGAGGGACGTGCGGTTGTGGTTGCGGTGAACAAATGGGACATCGAGTACGACAAGCAGGCCAAGCTGCGCGATCTCAAAGAAAGCTTTGAGCGGCTTTTGCCGCAGTTGCGCGGCGCTCCACTGATCACCGTATCGGCCAAGACAGGCCGGGGCCTGGACAGGCTGCATGACGCGATCCTGCGGGCCTATGATGTATGGAATCGCCGGGTGAGCACGGCGCAGCTCAACCGGTGGCTGACAGGCATGTTAGAGGCGCACCCGCCGCCCGCGCCGCAAGGCAAGCGGATCAAGCTGCGCTATATGACCCAGGCCAAGACCCGGCCGCCGGGCTTTGTCGTGATGTGTTCACATCCCGACAAGGTGCCCGAAAGTTATAACCGGTATCTGGTGAATGGCTTGCGGTTGGACTTTGACATGCCGGGCACGCCGATCCGCCTGTATATGCGCGGCCAGAACGCAGCCAACCCGTATAAGGGCCGCAAGAAAGCGCCGCCGTCCAAGCTCCGCAAGCATACGGACGGTCGGCGCAGCTAGGCATTTTCCGAAACGGAAAATGGCAGGAAAACGGCGCGTTTTCCGCGTCCGGCTGCGACCGGTGCGGATTTTGCGTCAAAATCCAGCCGGAAAATGCGTCATTTTCCGGTGGCCCGCACGGTCGGCCAAATCATCAATGCCACACCCGCCAGAGCCAGGATGACGCTCAGTTGGCTCAGCTCAAACTCACCGCGCACGGCGATGGCAATCAGCGCCCAGATCACGGCAATCCCGTAGGTCGGTGCGCGCCGCAGACGCATCTGCACAGCAAAGGCCAGCGCGGTAGCAGCCGTGATCATGACACCTGCGGCCACGGCGTCACTGGCCCAACCAAAGCCCGCCAGCATCAACCCTAGCGCCACAAAGCTCGCCGCACTGAGCCAGCCAGCATATAGGCCGACAGGCCATGCCGCAGCCCACGCTTCCGTCACCGGGCTGCGCCACAACGCCCAGAGGGCGGTCACCAGCATGACCCAGATCAAAAGCGTGGCCCACACGGGGCTTAGCACCGCCACTGGCAACCACACGGCACCCACGGCCAAGGATGCGGCCAATGGCCCACGCATCGCGCGCCAGGCCGGATCATTCCACTGTCTCCAGGCCCCGTACCCGCATCCTGCAATCAACCACACGTAAATCAGCCCCCAGATCGCAAACGCATATCCGGCAGGCTGGACTGACGGATCGGTCTGGGGAATCGGGAACTGGTCTGCGTCAAAGCCGCCGAAATCGGGAACCCATATCGGGGAAAGGGCAAAGGCAACAGAAAGGATGAGGACGAGCACAGGCATGGTTTTCCACCGTTTACAAATTTCGCGATACGCGTACGCTGCTTTCGCAAAATAGGACAGATTTATATTTTTCAAAGGTTTGGAGGGATCATGACGGCCATAGCGATCTTTTGTGACGGCACCTGGAACAACAAGGACCGGACTGAAAATGACACCAGTGTCGCGCGCATCTTTCAGGCTTTGGAGACAGAGAAGAACCGCGGACGTCGCGGCGTCGACCCGCTTTATGTCGAAGGGGTCGGCGCGGATAACGAGGCGCAGTCTCTCGGGAAGTTCATCAACAAATGGCGCGGAGGGGCGCTTGGGCGCGGCTTGACCGCGAATGTGCGCAAGGCCTACGCGCATCTCTGTGCGAATTACAAGGCAGGCGACAAGATCTATATTTTCGGGTTTTCGCGCGGTGCCTATACGGCGCGGTCGTTGGCTGGCCTGATCCGTGCCTCAGGTCTTGTCCGCGACCCTGACGATATCAACAAGGCCATGGCACACTATCGCAATCGTCATGACAGCACCAAACCCTCGACCCCCGAAAGCCTCGCATTTCGGGCAGAGAAATCGCCGGATTTCTACACCAACGAGGATGAGCGGGAATGGCGCAGGGACAACAACAAGCCCATCGGGGCCGCGATCCACATCGCCTATCTCGGTATTTTTGACACTGTTGGCACCCGGGGAATTCCCGGTGTTTTGAGCCAGTTAGGCCTGATCCCGGGCGGTCACGGCTTTCACGATCTTGAGCTGTCGAGCATGGTCCAATCTGGCCGCCATGCGCTTGGTCTGGACGAGCGGCGCAGGCTTTACAAGCACACGGAGTGGAGCAACCTCAAACGCCTCAACGACGCGGCAGGTGTGAATTCGGCGGGGCACACGCGCTATTTGCAGCAGTGGTTTCCGGGCGATCACGGGATGATAGGCGGCAGCGGTGCAAACCGTCAGATCAGCAATTCCGTCATGGCCTGGGTGCTGGAGGGAGCCGCCCAGGAAGGTTTGACTGTGGCGATGCCGAGCGTTGTGGCGCCGAAATCTGATGACTATGCCGGGCCGCTCAGCAACAAATCGGGCGGCTGGAATTGGGCGCGCGGTTGGCGGAGCGGACCTGCGGCGGAGGCGTTGATG
The DNA here is from genome assembly GCF_947503705.1 of uncultured Tateyamaria sp. Classification (GTDB taxonomy): domain Bacteria; phylum Pseudomonadota; class Alphaproteobacteria; order Rhodobacterales; family Rhodobacteraceae; genus Tateyamaria. The sequence continues at coordinate 91,828 of NZ_CANNES010000010.1, forward strand.
GACGTGCATGACGTCGCACTGAAACGCGTTCGGGAAGTCCGTAAGTATCGGCCTAAAAGCTTGAAAATACTGGACGTTCCAAGCTGGGAGGCGAAGGTGGACACGGAATTGTCCACCCGCATTGTGTAGGGCTCAGGCGAGGGCGCCGTCGGCCGTCAGCGTCGTCTTGCCCCCCAGATAGGGGGCGAGGGCCGCGGGCAAGGTGACAGAGCCATCGACCTGCTGGCCGTTTTCCAGCACGGCGATCAGGCAGCGGCCCACGGCTAGGCCCGAGCCGTTAAGCGTATGAACAAATTGCGGTTTTCCGCCTTCACTTGGCTTGAACCGGGCGTTCATCCGTCGCGCTTGAAAGTCGCCGGTGGTGGAGACGGAGCTGATCTCGCGGAACGTGTTTTGGCCCGGCACCCAGGCCTCGATGTCATAGGTTCGGCGCGCGCCGAACCCCATATCGCCTGTGCAGAGGATCACAGTTCTGTAAGGGATATCAAGGGCTTCCAGGATACCTTCGGCGCAGCGCAGCATTCGTTTTTGCTCGGCGTCGCTTTCATCCGGATGGGTGACGGAGACCATCTCGACCTTTTCGAACTGGTGCTGGCGCAGCATGCCAGAGGTGTCGCGGCCGGCGCTGCCCGCCTCGGAGCGGAAGCAGAGCGTGTGCGCGGTCAGGCGGATGGGCAGCGCGGCCTCGTCGAGAACGTCGCCTGCGACGGAGAAGGTCAGGGGCACTTCGGAGGTGGGAACAAGCCACATCCCTTCTTCGGTGCGGTAGCTGTCTTCGCCAAATTTGGGAAGCTTATCAGTACCATACATGGCCTCGTCGCGGACGAGGACGGGTGAATTGACTTCGAGCAAGCCGTTCTGATCGACATGGGTGTCGATCATGAATTGGGCCAGCGCGCGGTGGATGCGGGCGACGGGGCCCTTGAGCATGACAAAGCGACTGCCGGAGGTCTTGGCGGCCGTTTCGAAATCCATGGAGGCAGCTACGCCCTTGATTTCAAAGTGTTCTTTGGGCGTGAAATCGAAGGCGCGCGGCGTGCCCCAGCGGGTCACCTCGACATTGTCACTCTCGTCTGTACCTTCCGGCACGTCATCGGCGGGCAGGTTCGGGATGCGGGCCAGCGCGTCGGTCAGCAGGGCATCGAGGGATTTCGCCTCGTCCTGCACTTTTGCAATTTCCGCTTTCTTTTCAGCGACTAAGGCGCGCAGGCGCTGGAATTCATCCTCGTCCCCACGGCCCTTGGCGGCGCCCACGTCCTTGCTGGCCTTGTTCTGTTCGGCTTGCGCAGTTTCGGCGGCGAGGATCTTGGCGCGGCGGGCCTCGTCGAGGTTGAGAAGGTCAGACGACACGGGCGCATCGCATCGGCGCGCAAGGGCGGCGTCGAAGGCGTGGGGGTTTTCGCGGATGCTGCGGATGTCGTGCATTTGTCTGGTCCTTTGGGACGGGTTTGCGGTGCCGTCCCTATGCCCGATCGGGGCGCGCGGGCCAAGGGGTTAAGGCAGCGTGCGGTGGGGGTGTTGCGTGGGATTTGGGGGAAAATGAGCAGTTTGGTGGGGAGAGTGTACGTTTTGTGGGGCCTGGAACCGGGTGTTTTGGGTGGGTTTTGCGGGAAATAAGCAGTTTGGGGGGTAAAATGTACGTTTTGCCCTGCCCGGGGCCGTTAAGGGATCGTTTGGATTTGGCAGGCGTTAAGGTTTGGCGGCGAGTGGTAACTTTTAGTTAGGGTTTAGCGTTTTGGGATGTCCTTGTCCCAGCCTTCGGGCAGGGTGGATTGGAAGGCGCGCCATCGGGTGAAGAAGTCTTCGAAATCAAATTCCTCTCTTGCCCAATGCGGGGGCCAATCGTCGTGTTCGGGTGTGACGCCGTTTGGCAAGGTGATAGAGGCATCTCCGAACATGTCCCTGATTTGATCCTTGGAATGTGGTACTGTGCTAAAATCAACATCCTTAAGCGCAGCACCTCGGAGAGTAGCTGCGCTTAAGGATGTTGCAGCATCAAACTCCGCCCTGAAGAGGTATGCCCCCTGCAACTGCGCCCTGAAGAGGTGTGCCCCCTGCAACTGCGCCTCGATGAGGTATGCCCCCTGCAACTGCGCCCGGCTGAGGTCTGCCCCCTGCAACTCCGCGAAGCCGAGGTCTGCCCCCTGCAACTGCGCCCCGCTGAGGTGTGCCCCCTGCAACTGCGCCCGGCTGAGGTCTGCCCCCTGCAACTCCGCGAAGCCGAGGTATGCCCCCTGCAACTGCGCCTCGATGAGGTATGCCCCCTGCAACTGCGCCCCGCTGAGGTGTGCCCCCTGCAACTGCGCCCCGCTCAGGCGGGCCTTGTCAAAATTACCGCTTTCGACGTCGATGCCTTGCAGGTTTGCGCCGCGCAGGTCGATGGTAATGTCATCCGCCACCACGCCGTCCTTGCCCCGCAGCCGCCCCAGAGTCTGCACCGCGTTTTCCATGTCGGAGCGGGCGGTCAGGCCCCGTGCCCAGTGTTCAAGCGCGTCCAGCGAGATGGCGTCGGGCGTGACATCGAGATGGGCACAAACCTCGTCCTCGGTCATAGGCGGGCTGTCGTCTTGCGGATACATGAGGGCGTGGGCGTCCAAATAGGCGTGCCGTTTTGCGGGCACTTCGTCCGGGCCGGAAAGCTCGCGGACATAGACGCTGAGCAGCCTTGCGACGCGCGGGGCCTCGTCTGGGCGTTCGCTTACCAGCCCTTCGAGCCGGTCGATGGCGGAGTTGCGGCGGGGCACGTCGTCTTCCCATCCGCCGTCCCTGGTTTGGCGGCGCGCATAGAGGTCGGTGGTGGCGGCCGTCATCTTGTCGTTGAACAGCGCCTCGGTTGCCGTGTCGGTTTGACGTTGTGTTAACCTGAGCCGGATAATGGTGAAGGGCAGGGCGATCACTGCGCCCAGAACGGTTGTGAGGCCCGCGATGCGCAGGACGTAGAAGAGGTATTCGGTGCGTTTGTCCTTTAGGGCCATGTCCGGGTCGAAGGGCAGGGCGATTGTTCTGAGCATCAGGACCAGGAGGCCGATGACGAGCAGGAGGGCGATGCCGCTGTAGAGAACGAGGGCCGCGATGAAAAGGCTGGGGTGGAGGTTGTCCAGCCCCATGCGTTTGCGCAAGCTGAGGATGCCTGTGGCGCCGTCGTCTTTGGGCAGGGTGAGGTAGACCAGCGCTGAGGCGATCATAAGCCCCGCGAGCGTGACGGTGCCCCAGACCAGAGGGGCGGGCAGGTTGAGGGTGATCACAGGCTCCATCCCGCCACCATGGCGCGAAATGGCGTCAACCAAAAGACCTTTGGTCGCACGACACCCCACAACCCCACATATACCGTCCTTTCCACCTTGCGCAGGGTCGCTGCCGCCCATAGGTTCTGCCAAACTCTGCGGCGGGCCTGAGAGGCCCCCAGACATAAGGACAGACCCATGGAAGCCTTTGGCCAGTTTATCCCCCTCATTCTGATCTTTGCGATCATGTATTTCCTGCTCATCCGCCCTCAGCAAAAGAAGGTGAAGGAACATGCGGCCATGGTTGCGGCCCTGCGCCGGGGCGATCAGGTCGTCACCCAGGGCGGCCTGATTGGCAAGGTCGTCAAGGTCAAGGACGACAACGAGATCGAGGTTGAACTGTCTGAGGGCGTGAAAGTCCGCGTTGTGCAGTCGACCATTGCCTCTGTCATCAGCAAGACCGAGCCTGCCAAGTAATGCTGCAAATCGATGCGTGGAAACGGGTCCTGATCTGGGCCACTTGTGCCCTTGGTCTGATGTTGGCGCTGCCCAACGGGTTTTACACCCGGGTGGAGCAGCACAATGACGCCGCCCAGGCTATCGAATTGGGGGCGGATACCCCTGAAAATCAGGCGTTTCTGGCGCAGTGGCCGACGTGGATGCCCTCGTCGCTGGTGAACCTTGGCCTTGATTTGCGCGGTGGGGCCCATTTGCTGGCCGAGGTGCAGGTCGAGGATGTCTATGCGAGCCGGATGGAGGCCTCCTGGCCCGAAATCCGCGATGCGCTGCGCCCAGAGCGTCAGATGATTGGCACCATTCGGTTGCAGCCTTCGCCCCCCGACGAGCTGCGCATTCGCATTGGGGAAGAAAGCGGGATGCCGCGCGCCTTGCAGGTCGTCCGCGCCTTGGCCCGCCCTGTGCAGACCCTGACCGGCGTGGGCGCCAATGACATCGACGTGCGTGCCGAGGGCGATGTGATCATCGTGACCCTGAGCGATGCGGAGCGACTGGCCAGTGACGAGCGCACAGTGCAGCAATCGCTGGAGATCGTACGCCGCCGGATTGACGAAGTGGGCACCCGTGAGCCGACCATTCAGCGCCAGGGGGCGCAGCGTATTCTGATCCAGGTGCCGGGTATCGGATCAGCCGCCGAGCTGAAAGAGATCATCGGCACGACTGCGCAACTGACGTTCAACCCCGTTGTCAGCCGCACATCGGACGGTACCCAACCCCCCGGCGTGGGCAACAAGATCGTGCCGTCGCTGGACGAGCCGGGCCTGTTTTACGTGATCGAGAGCGCGCCTGTGGTGACGGGCGAGGATCTGGTGGATGCGCAGCCGAGCTTTGACCAGAACGGGTCGCCTGCGGTGTCCTTCCGGTTCAACACCAGCGGCGCGCGGACCTTTGGCGACTACACGGCGGACAATATCGGATCGCCCTTTGCCATTGTTCTGGATGACGAGGTCGTCAGCGCCCCGGTGATCCAATCACATATTCCGGGCGGGTCGGGGATCATCACCGGCCGCTTTGATGTTGAGGAGTCGACCAATCTGGCCGTTTTGCTCCGCGCCGGTGCCCTGCCTGCGGAACTGACCTTTCTTGAGGAACGCACCATTGGGCCGGAACTCGGCCAAGACAGCATTGATGCGGGCAAGGTCGCGACGATGGTCGCCTTTGCCGCCGTGTTGGTGTTCATGGCGCTGAGCTATGGCCTGTTTGGCCTTTTTGCCAATATCGCGCTGATCATCAACATTGCGCTGATCTTTGGCCTGTTGTCCCTGATCGGAGCGACCCTGACCCTGCCGGGTATTGCGGGGATCGTGCTGACCGTTGGTATGGCGGTGGACGCCAATGTGCTGGTGTTCGAGCGGATTCGGGAAGAGCTGAAATCCGCAAGAGGGCCTGCGCGGGCGATTGAGCTGGGGTACGAGAAAGCGCTGAGCGCCATTATCGACGCCAACATCACCACCTTCATCACTGCCGTCATCCTGTTTGCCATGGGCTCTGGCCCGGTGCGGGGCTTTGCGATCACGCTGGGCCTTGGGATTCTGACGTCCGTCTTTACCGCGATCTTTGTGACGCGCTTGCTGGTGGTGATGTGGTTTGAACGCCGTCGCCCCAAAACGATCGAGGTGTAAGATGCGTTTGAAACTGGTCAAGCAGAACACGTCATTCGACTTTTTCTCGCGCTGGAAGGTCTGGTTGGGCATTTCGGCGCTGATGATGGTCATTGGCTTTGCCTCATTCGCAATTCAGGGGCTGAACTTTGGCATCGATTTCCGGGGCGGCACGACCATCCGGACCGAAAGCACGCAGCCCGTGGATATCGGTATCTACCGCGATGCGATGACGCCGCTGGAGCTGGGCGACATTTCGATCACCGAAGTGTTTGACCCCACATTCGACGCCGATCAGAACGTGGCGATGATCCGCATTCAGGCGCAGGAAGGCCAGGAGGCGGTCACGCCGGATACCATCCGCGAAGTGCAGGCAGCGATGACCGTGGCGGTGCCGGATATCAAGTTCGTGTCGGTGGAATCCGTGGGGCCAAAGGTGTCGGGCGAGCTGATCCAGACCGCTGCCTTGGCCGTGGTTTTGGCCATCGGCGCGGTTCTGATCTATATCTGGCTGCGCTTTGAATGGCAGTTTGCGCTGGGCGCTGTGGCGGCCCTTGTCCATGACGTGATCCTGACCATCGGGGTCTTTTCGGAGCTTCAGATCAAGTTTGATCTGGCCATTATCGCGGCCCTGCTGACCATTGTGGGCTACAGTCTGAACGACACTGTGGTTGTGTTTGACCGGGTCCGCGAGAACCTGCGCAAATACAAGAAAAAGCCACTGAACGAGGTGCTGAACATCTCGATCAACGAGACGCTGAGCCGGACCGTGATGACCTCCGTGACCACCCTGCTGGCGCTGATCTCGCTTTATGTGCTGGGTGGGGATGTCATTCGCGGCTTTGTCTTTGCGATGATCTGGGGTGTGATCGTGGGCACCTATTCCTCAGTCTTTGTGGCCTCGACCATCCTGCTGTGGCTGGGCGTCAAACGGAACTGGGACAAGCCCGACAACACCGCCGGCAACCAATATGCCAACATAGATGCCTGATCTGATCACCGCCGCCCTGGCGTTGCCGGGGCTGTGGTGGTTGGCGCTGGCTATTGTCGCCGCAGGGCTGGTCCGGGGGTTCACCGGCTTTGGCTCTGCCATGATCATCATGCCTGCGGCGTCGTCCGTGTTGGACCCGTTTGCGGCACTGGTCTTTTTGACTGTTGTGGAATTCTGGGGCCCGCTGCCCAACCTGCGCAATGCGTTGCAGGTGGGCCAGCGCCGTGACGCGTTGCGCCTGTTGGCGGGGGCGGCGGTGGGCCTGCCCTTGGGCCTGTGGGCCCTGTCGATGATGGAGCCTGCCATCTTTGGCTGGACCGTGTCTGTTGTGGTTCTGATCCTGCTGGTGCTGCTGATGATTGGGTGGCGGTACACTGGTCAGGTGGGGCGGCGCACCGTCTTTGGCGTGGGCGGATTGGGCGGCCTGCTGGGGGGCATTGCAGGCATTCCCGGCCCGCCTGTCATCATGCTGTATATGGCTAGCGCCAAGCCCATTGCCGTCATCCGTGCCAATTTCCTTTTGTACCTGCTGGGCATCGACCTGATGATGCTGACCATCTTTGCGGTCATGGGCTTACTTGATCCGCTTGCAATCATGGTGGGCGTGTTGCTGGTGCCCGTCTATATGGGCGCGAATATGCTGGGTGCGTGGTTTTTTGACCCCGGGGCAGAGCGACTTTTTCGCACTGTGGCCTACATTGTGATCGCGGCATCGGCTATTCTGGGCCTGCCTGTCTGGAGTTGAGGATACCATGCGTCTGAACGAGATCACATATACCGATGCCAAGCCGGTTGAGGGCTATGGCCCCGGGTTTTTCCGCATTGGCGGTGAGGTGATCGAGGGCGGGGCGTTGACCGGGCCGACCGGCACCGGCCCCTGGGGCGGTTATGACGATCCGCAGCCTTTGCTGGATTTGGCGGGCCAGGTGGATGTGCTGTTCTTGGGCACGGGCGCGGACATCGCCCATATCCCGGCCGATCTGCGCGCCACATTGGAAGAGGCGGGCTTGGGCGTTGAGGTCATGTCATCACCTTCCGCTGCGCGGACCTATAATGTGCTTTTGAGCGAGGGCCGCCGGATTGCTCTGGCGATGTTGCCTGTGTGATCTGTCGATTGGGGCCCTCTGCCTCTAACCCCCTGAGGATGTTTTTGGAACAGAGAAGGGTTTTGCGCCTCATTGCAATGGGATAGGTCTGGGCCATGGAATTGACCGTGTCCGATCTGACCGTGGCCCGTGGTGGTGTGCCGATCCTGGCGGGGGTGCAGTTTGTGCTGGCGCCCGGGCGGGCCCTGGTGCTGCGCGGCCCCAACGGGTCGGGCAAGACGACGCTGTTGCGCACGGTGGCGGGCTTGCAGCCTGCGATGGCCGGGACCGTTGCGGGCGCAGAGGAACGCATCGCCTATGCCGCCCATGCGGACGGGTTGAAGGCGGCCCTGACGGTGGCCGAAAACCTGGCTTTTTGGGCGTCGGTGTTTGGGGGCGCGTCGATTGAACCTGCCTTGGATGCTTTTGATTTGCGCGCGCTTGCGGGCCGTCGGGCGGGCCATTTGTCGGCGGGTCAAAAGCGTCGTTTGGGCCTGGCCCGGTTGATGGTCACGGGCCGCGAAATCTGGGTGCTGGACGAGCCGACCGTGTCGCTGGACGTGGCATCGGTTGCGATGTTTGCTGATGCGGTGCGTGGCCATCTGGCGGGCGGCGGCATGGCGTTGATCGCCACCCATATAGACCTGGGGTTGGAGGCCGATGTGCTCGACGTGACGCCATTCCGCGCGCTGGCCTGGGACGTTGCGGGCAGCGACGAGGCGTTCCTGTGAGGGCGCTGTTGATCCGCGATTTGCGGCTGGCGTTGCGGGCGGGGGGCGGTTTCGGCCTTGGGCTGGCCTTTTTCCTGATCGTTGTTGTCTTGGTCCCGTTTTCGGTGGGCCCGTCATCCGAGCTGCTGTCGCGGATTGCGGCGGGGGTGCTGTGGCTGGGCGCACTGTTGGCGTGCTTGCTGTCTTTGGATCGGTTGTTGGCGGTGGATTGGGAGGACGGGGCGTTGGACCTGTTGGCGACCTCGCCCCTGCCTTTGGAGGGGGTCGTGGCGGTCAAGGCGGTGGCGCATTGGATCACGACCGGCCTGCCTTTGGTGCTGGCAGCCCCCGTTCTGGGCGTGTTGCTGAACCTGCCGGGGCCGGGGTACGGGCCGCTGGTCATCAGCCTGGCCCTGGGCACGCCGGCCCTGTCGATGATCGGGGCCTTTGGTGCGGCCCTGACGGTGGGGATCAAGCGGGGCGGGTTGCTGTTGTCGCTGCTGGTCCTGCCACTTTATGTGCCGACGTTGATCTTTGGCGCCGAGGTGGCGCGGCGGGGGGCGCAGGGGTTGGATACCAGCACGCCCATGCTCCTCTTGGCGGGGATCACCTGTGCGGTGCTGGCACTGATGCCTTTTGCCGCAGCGGCGGTGCTGCGGGTGAACCTGCGATAACGTGAATTTGGATTGAGAAGCGCGGGATGAGGGCTTAGATACGACCCATGTCACTTTGGGAATATGCCAATCCGGTCAAGTTCTTGTCGCTGAGCGAGCGGGCGTTGCCGTGGCTTTGGGGCGGGGCTGCGCTGTGCCTTGTGATCGGGCTGGGTTGGGGTTTTTTCCTTACCCCCGATGATTTCCGCCAAGGCTCCACCGTCAAGATCATCTATCTGCATGTGCCGGCCGCCTTTTTGGCCATCAACGCCTGGTTCATGATGCTGGTTGCCTCGCTGATCTGGATCATCCGGCGGCACCATGTGTCGGCGCTGGCCGCGCGGGCCGCTGCACCTGTGGGGGTCGTCATGACGTTGATCGCGCTGGTGACGGGGGCCATTTGGGGCCAGCCGATGTGGGGGACGTGGTGGGCGTGGGATCCGCGGCTAACCTCGTTCCTGATCCTGTTTCTGTTCTATCTGGGCTATGTCGCGCTGTGGGAGGCCATCGAGGACCCCGACAGCGCCGCCGATCTGACGTCGATTTTGTGCCTCGTGGGCACGGTCTTTGCCGTACTCAGCCGCTATGCAGTGAACTTCTGGAACCAGGGGCTGCACCAGGGCGCGTCGCTGAGCCTGGATAAGGAAGAGAACGTGGCGGACGTGTTTTATCAGCCGCTTTTGGTGTCGATCGGAGGCTTTGTCCTGCTGTTTCTGGCACTGGTTTTGTACCGGACGGGCACGGAAATCCGAGTGCGCCGGACGCGTGCGCTGATCGCGCGGGAAGAGCGTGCCAGTGGACTGTCGCCGGAGGTGCGCGATGCCTGATCTTGGCAAATATGCGGATGCGGTCCTGTCGGCCTATGCGGCTTCGTTGTTCCTGTTGGCCGCGATTGTGGTGCTGACGCTGTGGCGTGGGCGTCGGGTGCGGGCCGAGATGCGCGATGTGGAAGCGCGGAGCAAGCGGGATGGCTAAGGTCTCGCCCCTGATGCTGGCCCCGCCGCTGATCTTTGCGGGCTTTGTCGTATTTGCGGGCATTGGCATGTTTCGGGACAATCCGAACGAGTTGCCCTCGACCCGGCTGGGAGGGCCTGCGCCAGCGCTGACCGAAGCGACCCTGGCCGATTTTCGGGGTGTGACCGACGGCGATCTGGCGCGGGGTGAAGTGACCCTGGTCAATTTCTGGGCGTCGTGGTGCCCACCTTGCCGGGCCGAACACCCCAAGCTGTTGGAGATGGCCGCGGATGGTATTCCGATCATCGGGGTGAATTTCCGCGATAGCGAAGGGCCGGCAGCGGGCTACCTGGAGGCGGACGGAAATCCTTTTGTCGGTGTGGCATTTGACCCGCAGGGGCGGTCGGCCATCGACTGGGGCGTCACCGCCCCGCCTGAGACATTCATTCTGGACGGCGACGGCACGGTGCTGTTTCGCTATATCGGTCCGCTTGTGGGGTCGGACTACGAACACCGCTTTGTGCCCGCTTTGACCGAGGCGCTGTCAAATTGAGCGCCTGACGGCGCATTCCATTTTTGATCCTTGGCTTCATTGTTCCGATAAATATGCAAATCCAACGTCTGCTACCTGTGTTGGGTTTGCATATTTGAAGAACAATGAATGCAAAAAGCCCCGGACGTGGTGCCGGGGCTTTGCGCATTTTTTTAAGAGGCGTTTAGGCCGCGGAAGCCAGGTTTCGCAGCACGTAGTGCAGCACGCCGCCATGTTCGATATATTCGATCTCAATCGCGGTATCGATCCGGCATTTCAGCATGATCTGTTTCACGGTGCCGTCTGCCATTGTGATGGTGCAGGGCACCTCTTGCAGCGGTTGGATCGTGTCGAGGCCGGAGATGCTGACTGTTTCCTCGCCTGTGAGCCCCAGCGATTTGCGCGTGTCGCCGCCTGTGAATTCGAACGGGATGACGCCCATGCCCACCAGGTTGGAGCGGTGGATACGTTCAAATGATTCCGCGATGACCGCTTTGACGCCCAGCAGGGCCGTGCCCTTGGCCGCCCAGTCGCGCGAGCTGCCGGCGCCATATTGTTCGCCGCCGAAGATCACCAGCGGTGTGCCGTTTTCCTGATGCGCCATGGCCGCGTCGAAGATCGACGTTTGTGCGCCATCGGGGCCTTTGGTGTAGCCGCCTTCCACCCCGTCCAGCATCTCGTTCTTGATGCGAATGTTGGCGAAGGTGCCGCGCATCATGATCTCGTGGTTGCCGCGACGCGAACCGTAGGAGTTGAACTCGCGCGGGGCGACCTGTCGTTCGGTCAGGTATTTGCCTGCGGGGGTCGATTCCTTGAACGAGCCTGCGGGGCTGATGTGGTCGGTGGTGATCATGTCGCCCAGGATTGCCAGCACTTTGGCATTTTCCACATTTGTGATCACGCCCGGTTCTGGCGACATGCCCTGGAAGTAGGGTGGGTTTTGCACATAGGTCGACGTGGGTGGCCAGTCGTAGGTTTTCTCGTCCGTGGTTTCCACGCCCTGCCATTTTTCGTCGCCTTTGAAGACGTCGGCATATTTGGTCTGGAACGCTTCGCGTGTGACTGTCGCTTCGACCAGTTCGGCGACTTCCTGGCTGGTGGGCCAGATGTCTTTGAGGAAGACGTCGTTGCCATTCTTGTCGGTGCCAATCGCGTCTTCGGCCAGGTTGATGTCGAGCGTCCCTGCCAGCGCGTAGGCCACCACGAGGGGGGGCGACGCGAGGTAGTTGGCCCGCACGTCAGGCGAAATCCGACCTTCGAAGTTGCGGTTGCCGGACAGCACGGAGGTGGCGACCAGATCGCCTTCGGCGATGGCTTTGCTCAGCTCGGGCTGGATCGGGCCGGAGTTACCGATGCAGGTGGTGCAGCCGTAGCCCACGAGGTTGAAGCCGATGGCGTCGAGGTCTTCTTGCAGTTCTGCCGCCTCAAGATAGGCCGAAACGACCTGCGAGCCTGGAGCCAGCGAGGTTTTCACCCATGGTTTGCGGTTGAGGCCCAATGCGCGCGCCTTACGCGCCACCAGACCTGCGCCGATCATCACGTAGGGGTTCGAGGTGTTCGTGCAGGATGTGATCGAGGCGATGACGACCTTGCCCGACTCCATGGTGTAGTCTTCGCCCTCGACGGCGACTTCCTTGCCCATGGGTCGTTTGAACGTCTCTTCCATCTCGCGGCGGAAGGCGGTTTGTCCTTCGGTCAGTGCCACGTAGTCCTGGGGCCGTTTGGGGCCGGAGATCGCGGGGACGATGGTGCCCATGTCCAGGTGCAGCGTGTCGGTGTAGATCGGCGCGTAATCGTCGCCGCGCCAGAAGCCGTTTTCCTTGGCGTAGGCTTCGACCAGCGCGATGCGGTCCTCGTCCCGGCCTGTGTTGCGCAGGTAGCGCAGCGTTTCGTTGTCGATGGGGAAGAAGCCGCAGGTGGCGCCGTATTCCGGCGCCATGTTGGCGATGGTTGCCCGGTCGGCCAGCGGCAGGCGGTTCAGCCCCTCGCCGTAGAATTCGACGAATTTGCTGACAACACCTTTGGCGCGCAGCATTTCGACGACTTTCAGTACGAGATCGGTGCCTGTGGTCCCTTCGACCATGGAGCCTGTCAGCTCGAACCCGATGACTTCTGGGATCAGCATGGAGATCGGTTGGCCGAGCATGGCGGCTTCGGCCTCGATCCCGCCGACGCCCCAGCCGAGGACGGCCGCGCCGTTGACCATCGTGGTGTGGCTGTCGGTGCCCACCAGCGTGTCGGGATATGCGACCTGTTCGCCATTTTGGTCCGCATCGGTCCAGACGGTTTGGGCCAGATATTCCAGGTTCACCTGGTGGCAGATGCCGGTGCCGGGGGGCACGACGCGGAAGTTGTTAAAGGCGTTTTGGCCCCATTTCAGGAACGTATAGCGTTCCATGTTCCGTTCGTATTCGCGGTCGACGTTCATCTGGAAGGCGCGAGGGTTGCCGAACTCGTCGATCATCACCGAGTGGTCGATCACCAGGTCAACGGGGTTCAGCGGGTTGATTTTCTCTGGATCGCCACCCAGGGCCACAAGGCCGTCACGCATGGCCGCCAGATCCACAACCGCAGGCACGCCGGTGAAGTCCTGCATCAGCACCCGGGCAGGGCGGTAGGCAATCTCGCGCGGGTTCTGACCACCCTTGGCCCCCCATTCGGCAAAGGCCTTGATGTCGTCGACGGTGACGGTCTTGCCGTCCTCGAAGCGCAGCATGTTTTCCAGCACCACCTTGAGAGCGGCGGGCAGGTTCGCGAAATCGCCCAGGCCTGCCTCGGTGGCAGCGGGGATCGAATAATAGGCGATGGACTGATCGCCCACGGTGAGCGTCTTGCGGGTTTTGGCGGTGTCGTGACCAACGGTGATGGGCATGAAAGCTCCCTTTCTGAATGCGATGGGTGGCGAAGGAATTGCCTGCGTATTGCCCCAAGCGCGGATTGCGATCAACCAATTTTGGGGGTGGTGCGACGATTTTGTATACTATTGCATACAATATGGCGTGAAGGAACTGACACAAATGCTCAACAAACCTTGATTGGTTATTTGTTTGCAGGCTCCATAAGTGTGTTCCATACCAAAGACTGATCCCCAAGGCACGGTGTGCACATCCATGAAACAGCTTATCCCTTATCTTTTGGCCGCACTGTCCTGTATCGGTGCGCCTGCGATGGCGCAGTCTCCGGTGGTGGTTGAGCTGTTTACCTCGCAGGGTTGTTCGTCTTGCCCGCCTGCCGACAAGTTGATGCATGAGCTGGCCAAGCGTGATGACGTGATCGCCCTGGCCCTGCATGTGGATTACTGGGATTATATCGGGTGGAAGGACGAATTTGCGGACCCCAAACATGCCGAACGCCAGCGTGGGTATGCGGTCGAGGCGGGGCGCCGGTCGGTCTATACCCCGCAGATGATCATCAATGGTGTGACTGACATCGTGGGCGCGCGGCCCATGGAGCTGTCCAAGGCCATTGCAGAACATGCGGCCAATCCCGCCCCCGTGGCGCTGGAGGTTGTGCGTGCCGGGTCCAGGGTGACGATCAGCGCGGATGCCGTGTCTGCGGAAGGCCCGTTTTTGGTGCACATGCTGCGATACCAGTCAGAGCGCACCGCGCGGATCACCCGAGGCGAGAATGCGGGCCACACCCTGAGCTATGCCAATGTGACCGAGGATTGGAAAATCCTGGCCGAATGGGATGGTGTGACGACCCTCGCCATGGATGCGGTGGCCGAGGGGGATAACCCGGTTGTCGTGATGGTCCAGAAGGGTCGCCACGGTCCGATCCTGGCGGCGGCGCAACTGCGCTAGACCTTGCAGGCTAGACTTTTTCGTCGGGGCGCCAGCGCCGCGCTGTCCACAACCACTGTTCGGGATTGGCGCGGATGCGCGCGCTGAGGCTATCGTTCAGCGCCTGCGTCATGGTCAATGGGTCTGTATGCGGTACGGGCGCTTCCATCTCGAAGCTGAACGTGAGCCCGTCCGGGTTGCGGATGGCGTAGTACGGGATCAGCAAGGCGTTGTAGCGCAGCGCCAATTCCCCGGCAGAAATGGCTGTGCAGGCAGGTTTGCCCAAGAACTCCAGCACTGGCGTGTCGGCCACATGCTGATCAAAGAGCAGCACCAATTGCCCGCCCGCCTTGAGGTGGCGCACAAAGCCTGCGGTGCCCTTGCGCCCCTGGGCAAATCCGGGGCCATTCAGCGTTTCCATCGCGGCCACGTAATGTGCGTTGAAAAACGGGTTCGACATGTCGCGATAGAGCCCGCTCACCTCATAGCCTCGATCCACCAGGTTGGCGCGGCTGGCCTCGTAATTGCCGAAGTGCCCACCCGCCAGGATCACGGGCTGCCCGGTCTTTGCCGCCTCTTCAAAGGCAGCAAAGCCCGGTCCCTCATACTCCAACCCGCGCTGACGGTCGTGGAATTTCGAGGTCGAGTAAATCTCGATCAGGGTTCGCCCGGCATTGTCGAGGCTGGCGCGCGCAATCCGCGTGATCTCGGCATCGGGCAAGTGGGGCATGATATAGCGCACGTGCTGTTCGGCGCGCCGCATATAGCCGACCGCTGGGCCGATGATCCGCGCCATGATCCAGCCCATGGCGGGCACCCGCCAGCGGTAAGGCAGCACCAGCAGACCCCCCAGCAGCACGCGCGCAAAGAGGTTGACCACCCTGTGCTGGGCCTTGATCCGGGTCGGCATGTCCTCAAGCGCGTAACGCATGGCGGTCCTCGTGGGGGCCGCGCCTAGCGACCTCGTGTTTCTCGGTGCCAGACATAAATACCTGCGCTCGCGATCACAAGCGCGCCGATCAGCGTCCAGTTGTCTGGCACCTCGCCGAAAAACACCAGGCCGAGGAGGCCCGCAAAGATAAGGCCGGTGTAGTTGAACGGAGCGAGAAGCCCGGCATCGGCTGAGGACAGTGCGCGGATCAACATGAATTGCCCTATGGTGCCGAAAGCCGCAATAAGCACAAGCAGACCGGCACCTGTCCAGGTTAGCCTTGTCCAAGCAAAGGGCACGATAGCCGTCAAGACAATTGCCCCTACAAGCCCGGTGTAGAACAGCGATGTCCACGGGTCTTCGCCGGGCCCCAATCGTCGCGTGATCAGCGTGTAGCTGGCAAAGCAGAAGGCGGCGAGCAGGGGCAGGACAGCGGCGGTTTGAAAAACCTCTGCCCCGGGGCGGATCACGATGAGCGCGCCGATCAGGGCGACGATGATGGCTCCGATCCGCCGTGGTCCCAGCGGTTCGCCCAAA
The DNA here is from genome assembly GCF_947503705.1 of uncultured Tateyamaria sp. Lineage (GTDB taxonomy): Bacteria > Pseudomonadota > Alphaproteobacteria > Rhodobacterales > Rhodobacteraceae > Tateyamaria. The sequence goes on from NZ_CANNES010000010.1 coordinate 107,344, forward strand.
AACAGTGCCGCACCAAGTGCGATCAGAACCGGGTTGACCGAGGCCACAGCAGCCACCTGGGCCAGCCCTATCTGTCCCAGCGCGACAAAGAAGAAGAGGTTTGCCAGCATCAGCAGGACCGAGCGCGCAACTTGCAGGATCGGCCGACGGCTGCGCGCGACCTGGCGCAGGCGCGGTGCGGTCAGGATCACCACAATCATCATCAAGCCCGCATAGCGCGCCCAGAGGGCCGGCAAAGTGCCAGTGATGGGCGATGCGGCTTTGACGCTCGCATCCATGAGGCTGAAACACAGAATAGCGCCGATGGCGAGGGTGATTGCGCGGGCGGGGGCGGCTTGGCTCATGCAATGCAGATAGGCGGCCTGCGCTCGCTGTCGAGCGGAATTTTGTTTGTTTTGGAATGGTTTAGCGTGTTGCCCTAGTCTTCATCATTGTCGGCGATCAGCATCAGTTCGCCCGCCGCCTCCATCTGCCGGATCGTAGCGACGACAGTGCCCATGGCGGTGTCGGTTTCGGCGGCGTTGGGCTTGTCCATCTCCTGAATGGTTTCGCGCATCTGGTCGGCCAGACGGGCCGACATGTTATCGAGCAGGTGGTCAGCGCTGGCCTGCAAATTCATGGCGGGCGCCCCGGCAAGGGCGATCATCAGCGCGTCCTGATCCATTTCGCGCAAGATCCGAGGTACGTCGCGCGGCGCGATCCGTGCGGGGATATTGGCAAAGGTAAAGATCGCCTTGCGGACCTCATTCGCGAACCCCTCATCCGTTTCGTCAAGCCCTGCAAGCATGTCCTCGCGGGTGATGGAGGTGGTGGAATTGAGAATCGCACCCACCCGTTGCACTGGCCCATCGTTGAAGGCCCGCACAGGACGCGCATCCAGCTGGCTGGCCAGCGACAATCCGATCCGATCCACGGCTTCGGGCGTCACGGCCCCGGTCAGCGACACCGCATAGGTGATCTGCCGGGCGCGGGGGCCGGGTAACTTGCCCAGCAGTTCAGCGGCCTTGCTGACATCGAGTTTGGACAGCATGACGGCGGCGATTTCGACGCTTTCCTCCTCAAGAATAGGGAGCAGCAGTTCGGGGCCCATATCGCGGATGCGTTTCCAGGGGTCGCCTGCCTCGCGCACGCCGGCCTCTTTGCGCAGGCGGGCGGCGGTTTGCGGGCTGATCCGCCCATCCAGCGCATTAAGTGCGCCCGCCATGCCGCCGAGAAAGGACAAACCGATGCTTTCCACCTCGCTGGCGAATTCCTCGGCCACTTGTTTGAGCGTATCACGGTCAACCAGCCGCATCTGGCCCATGGCCTTGGTGAGGTGTGCCTGCAACTCTTCCGGCAGGTCCTCAAGCGGGATGTCAGCGCCCTCGTTCAGCAAAAGCCGCACGACGATGGCGGCCTTTGCCCGGCGGCTGAGCGCGCCGGAGGCCAGCGTAAGACCGCCGCCCGATCGCGTGACAGCGGGGGCGGCGGAAATGGGAACCAATTCGGTCATGACCTGCCTCAAGAACGGATACGGCTCGTTCATGGCAGGCAAAGGTTGAGAAACCCTCAACCCCTGGTCTGTTTAGCGAGTGGGCTTAGTAATTATAGGTCGTGCCCGTCTCGATGGCGGAGCGCAGCGACGCTTCGGCCCAGGTGCCTGCACCGCCCCGCGCTTGGATCTCGCGCAGTTGCATCATTGCCGCGACTTTGTCACCGGCCGCCACCATGCCCTGAGCCATGTAGGACCGGGCCAGGATGTTGTCGGGGTTCGCGTCGATGGCCTGTTGGTAATACATGTTGGCCAGGGTCAGGTTGCCCAGTTTGCGCGCGGTAAAGCCGCGATAGGTCAGCACACGGTCAGAGGCCTGATCCGGCATGTTGTCCAATACCTGGGTCGCCTCGTCATAGCGCCCTGCATAGGCCAGTTCGCGCACCGCATCATAAAGCGTGTCTTCGTCCAGATGCGAAGTTTTGTCGGGGCGGACGCATTTCTGCAGGTCCACGTCCCACACGCCATTCACCTTTTCGGAAAAGCGAACGTATTTCTTGGTCTCGGGATCCCACTGGCGGGCCTTGAAACAGTTGGCTGTGGTTTTGGTTGCGGCGGGCTTGTCTTCGCTGCCGGCGGCAAAACCGATCGTGGGCAGAGCCAGAGGCAATGTCAGGGCTGCGGTGATGGCGAGTGTCTTGAGCATATTTTCGTCTCCGGTTGGACGCGTCGGGTTGATGATATGAGAGTAACCCGGCGCGTCCGAATTTTATGCGATCACGAAACTGTGATTTTTCAGCTGGTCGTCGGCACACAGGCTTTGGAGGCCGCGTCATAGCTGGTGCCCGCCGCACAGGACATCGCCTGCTGGTCCTTGTTGCCATAATTGCAGCCCATGGCCAAGCTGAGGGTGGGGGCGAGGGTGAGGGCCAGCGCCACGGCAAGTGTCTTGGTCGTCATCAGTCGTCTCCTTCGTGTTGGATGACATGAAGGTAGATCAATCCGGGCGCGGGGCAAAACAAATTCCGCCCGGCCCGCGACGTGCGGCGCAGGCGCGCCCAAGGTGTGCGCAGGGCGCGCCCGTGATCTGGCCGCCATAAGGTGGCAGTGAACTTTGCCCCGATCCGATCAATCCTCTTGGAACACCCGGGCAAAGATCGTGTCGACGTGCTTGGTGTGATAGCCAAGATCGAACTTTTCCTCGATCTCTTCGGGGCTGAGGGCCGCGACAACGTCGGCATCGGCCAGCAGCTCTTCTTTGAAGTCCGTGCGATGCTCCCAGACCTTGAGTGCGTTGCGCTGCACGAATGTATAGGCGTCCTCGCGGCTGACACCGGCCTGGGTCAGGGCCAAAAGCACCCGCTGGCTCATCACCAGACCGGGGAACTTGTTCATGTTGTCCATCATGTTGTCGGGAAAGATCAGCATCTTGTCGATCACGCCGGTAAGGCGGGACAGCGCAAAATCGAGGGTGATGGTGGCGTCGGGGCCAAGCATCCGCTCGACCGAGGAATGCGAAATGTCGCGTTCATGCCAGAGCGCTACATTCTCCATCGCGGGGATCACGGCAGAGCGGACCATGCGGGCCAGGCCCGTCAGGTTTTCGGTCAGCACGGGGTTTTTCTTGTGGGGCATCGCGCTTGAGCCTTTCTGGCCCATGGAGAAGAACTCCGCCCCCTCAAGCACTTCGGTGCGCTGCATGTGACGGATTTCGGTGGCGATGTTTTCGATGCTGCTGGCCACAACGCCCAGGGTCGCGAAAAAGGCCGCGTGGCGGTCGCGGGGGATCACTTGAGTGCTGATAGGCTCGGGCACGAGGCCCAGCTTGTCGCAGACATGTTCCTCCACCGCAGGGTCGATATTGGCGAACGTGCCGACCGCGCCGCTGATGGCACCCGTGGCAATCTCGGCGCGGGCATCGCGGACGCGGCTGAGGTTCCGGTCCATTTCGGCATAGAACCGGGCAAAAGTCAGGCCCATCGTCGTTGGCTCGGCGTGGATGCCATGGCTGCGGCCGATGCGAACGGTGTGCTTGTGCTCCATCGCGCGGCGTTTGAGGGCGGCAAGCAGCCCCTGGATATCGGTGATCAAGAGGTCCGCCGCGCGAGTCAGTTGGACGTTGAAACAGGTGTCGAGCACATCCGAAGACGTCATGCCCTGGTGGACAAAGCGGGCCTCGTCGCTGCCCACATGTTCGGCCAGATGGGTGAGAAAGGCGATGACGTCATGTTTGGTTACCGCCTCGATCTCGTCGATGCGGGCCACGTCGAATTCCACGTCCTTGGCCTTCCACACAGCCTCGGCGTTTTCGCGGGGGATCACGCCCAGATCGGCCATGGCGTCGCAGGCATGGGCCTCGATCTCGTACCAGATCTTGAATTTCGTGGCAGGTTCCCAGATGGCAACCATGTCAGGGCGGGAATAGCGTGGGATCATGGCGGGCACCTTTTCCGTGTTGTGCGAAATATGGACTGTTGGAATTTTCATCGCGCTCTTAGACTGCGTGCGATCCCGCGACAAGGTGAAGGCCCGGATATGAGACGCTTTGTGACACGCTTTGCCCTGATGACTGCCGTTTTGGCGGGCCCTTCGGCGGCTGAGGACTGGAGTGTGATGGACGGCGCAGAGATCCGCGCCGCCCTTGAAGGGCGCACATTGCAATATGCCAACGCGTGGCAGGAGTTCCGGACCTCGGGTCGGACACTCTATAATGCAGGGCAGGACAGTTGGGGATATTGGCGGGTGCAGGGGGATCAATATTGCAGCCAATGGCCGCCTTCTGACCTGTGGGCTTGTTACGCTATGGATCGGCGGGGCGATGTGCTGCGCTTTGTGGGCGAACGGGATGACATCACCGAAGCGGTCTATGCCGACTGAAATGCGGGTTCTGGCGGAGTTCGAAGGTGTCTGGCGCATCGCGCGCGAGATCGTTCCGGATCGTGGACCGCCTGCGCATTTCGAGGGGCAAGGGGTGTGGGCGCCCGCGGCGGGTGGCCTGGACTATGCCGAGCGCGGGATGCTGAACATGGCTGGCGCTGCGCCGATGGTGGCCGAGCGGCGCTATTTCTGGGGGAATGACCTGTCTGTTTACTTCGACGACGGGCGATTTTTTCACAAAGTCCCCGCGGCAGGGGGGGAGGCCGCCCATTGGTGCGATCCCGATCAGTATCACGTGCGATATGATTTCGGTGCGTGGCCCCGCTTTGACGTGATCTGGCGGGTTGTGGGGCCGCGCAAATCCTATCGGATGACCAGCCGGTTCAGCCGCTTGGAAGAGCCGTGAGGGCGTCGGCGTTCGGGCAATAGGCCGGGGGGCTGTCCAGATGCAGCGCGGTGGCTTGCAAGGCGGCGCAACCGCGCTGGTCGGGGCAGGCGGCGCAGCGATAGACCATGTTGCGGATCTTGCGGGCCTGGGCAAGGCTGGGTACTTCGTTCGGGGCCAGGACGACCTTGCCCATCCGGCCCATCAGACCGGTCATCAGATCAGCGCTGCGCGCCAGGTTCGAGGTAAGGGGCATGGGGCGGGACCTTTCGTTGATTTGGCAAAGCAATATCCTCGGGGCCGGGCCTGTGTCCTTGATGTATATCAAGCGGCTTTGCACTTGCAGAAAGCGGGGGGGATTGGCACAACTGCGCCAATCCTTTTGATGCAAACATGTGAGGCCCTATGCAAACGACGTGGAATAACAACGTACTGAGTGACGTAATTGGCGCAAACGAAGGGGCCGCGTTGCGGGCCAAGCAAGCGGTTCTGGTGGTTGCGGGTGTCCTGCTTCTTGCAGTTGCAGCAAAAATCAAGGTGCCGATGTGGCCTGTTCCGATCACCATGGGCACTTTTGCGGTTCTGACCATCGGTGCCGCATATGGCGCGCGTTTGGGGCTGGTGACGATCATTGGCTATATGCTGGTGGGCGCCCTGGGTTTTGACGTCTTTGCAGGCTCCTCTGCCGAGGCGGCGGGCCTGACCTACATGATGGGCGGCACCGGCGGCTATCTGGTGGGCTATGTGCTGGCCACGGTCGCGCTGGGTGCGCTGGCGCAGCGCGGCTGGGACCGGTCGGTGCTGTGGATGGCGCTGGCGATGCTGATCGGCACGGTGCTGATCTATGTGCCGGGCCTTGCCTGGCTGGGCCAGCTTTATGGTTGGGACAAGCCGATCCTGGCCTGGGGTCTCACACCTTTTCTGATCGGCGACGCAATCAAGCTGGCGCTGGCTGCCCTGGTTCTGCCTGCAGCCTGGAAACTGGTAGGCCGTGCGCGCGGCTGATCCATCCTTGACCTGAATGAGAGGCGCGGACCCTTGCGGGCCCGCGCCTCATTCTATTCTTGGGACATGTTGCAAACCTGAGCCCGTGCAGCCTGATGGTCAGGCTTCATCGTTCCTGAAATACTCAAATCACGCCTCAGCCAGCGCCACATCCACCAGTTCCGTGATCACGGTGGAAGAGCGTTCGAGCGTCCGGTGTACCGGGCACTTGTCAGCAATTTCGAGCAGGCGTTGCCGTTGGTCCGCGTCCAGTGTGCCCGTCAGGGTGATCCGCCGTTTCCATTCGTCGATCTTGTCGCCCACGCCGGTTTCGGCGTCTTGGGCGTGCACCTTGTTGTGGCTCACATCCACCGATACGTGATCCAGCGCCCATTCCTTGCGCCGCGCATACATGCGGATCGTCATCGAGGTGCAGGCTGCCAGCCCGGCGCTGAGCAGACCGTAGGGCGACAGCCCCTGGTTGGTGCCGCCATAGGCGCGCGGCTCATCCGCCAGGATGTGGTGCCGGGTGCCGTGGATGATGTCCTGCAAGTAGCCGTTTGGGTCGGCCTCGGAGCTGCGCACGATCCCTTCGGGCGCGCCGATGGGCGGCGCGGGGGGCTTGAGTTCCAGATATTTGCGCGCCCAGGTCGCGATGATGTCGGCGGCGTATTCCGCGTGCTCGGCCCGGGTGACAAGGTGGTCGGCGTCGTCCAGCGTGACGAAGCTCTTGGGGTGTTTGGCCGCCAGAAAGATGTCACTGGCATTGTTGATGCTGACGATGGTGTCGCCGGGCGCGTGCAGCACCATGAGGGCGGCCTTAAGCTTGCTGATGACCGGTGAAAGCGCTTCGCTGGCGACGTCCTCGATGAATTGTTTGCCGATGCGGAAGGGGCGGCCACCAAGGCTGACCTCGGCCTCGCCTTTGGCAATGATTTCGGGCACTGCGTCAGCAAAGTTATGGGTGACGTGACCGGGGTCGAAAGGGGCACCGATGGTGGCCACGGCCTTGATCTGATCGAGGTTTGCCGTGGCCTTGAGCACTGCGGCCCCGCCCAGGGAATGGCCGATCATCAGGCTCGGGGCCATGTCCCGTTCATTGAGGTATTCGACGGCCTTTTCAAGGTCTTGCACGTTGGAAGTGAAGGATGTGTTTGCGAATTCGCCGTCGCTGTGCCCCAAGCCGGTAAAGTCAAAGCGCAGCACCGCGATGCCCAGCGTGGTCAGCCGGGCCGCAATCCGGCGGGCGGCGGGGATGTCCTTGCCACAGGTGAAGCAATGGGCAAAGACGGCCGTGGCCAGATGCGGCCCTTCGGGCAGGTCCAGACGGGCGTCGAGCGTGCTTGCGTGACCCGGAAAAGTGATGCGTTCGGTTGGCATGATTTCGTCCCCTTGTTGCGACAAAGAATGGGGACGCATGCCCCGGCTGTGAAGGGGGTGTAGCATGGCTCACGACATGGTGTTGGTGCTTCGCATTTCATTACAAAGGCTGCCAGAGACTGACGGGCCGGGTTTTTTGCGTGGGACCGACAGGGACATGTGCGCGGGGCTGCCCGGGTGCGCTGGTCAAACGGTTAATTTTCCGCGCTTTGACGAGGGCTGCATTCACCAAGTCTTAACATCTGTTTGAAAGTATGAACGGGGGCTTAAAGGACGGTAAATGAAGTATGAATTTCGCATGTTTCTCTATGCGGTTTTGGTGGGCGGTGCGATTATTGGCGTGGTGTTTTCCTTTCCGTCATTGACGACAGGTGGCGGGACGCTTTCGGCGGGAGTCAGTCAGGCGGAATTTGAGGCCGCCTTTGGTCAGGAGCTGGCCTATTGTCAGGCGCAGCCTGATGCCGTTGATTGCCGCTGTTTTGCAAATATTTCGGGTTTGATCCTCGCTGATGCCGAGCCCCGTGTTCCGGGGGCCCGCTATGCCGACAAAGAGGAACTGGCGCGCGGACAGGCCGCGCGCAGCTGCTAGCCTGCTTAACCCTCGCCCATCAGCATCGGATCAAAGGGATATGTCGTCAGGTTCTCGAACCCGTCTTCGGTCACCAGCACCTGATCCTCCAGCTTGATCGAGAAATCGCCACCGACTTCACCCACCGAAGCCTCGACACACAGGACCATGCCCGCCTCAAGCGGGTGGTCGAACGCGCCCGGCACGGCCTTGTCCGGGTAAGCCACAAGGGGCCATTCGTCACAGAGCCCAACGCCGTGCATCAGGCAGCCATATTTCAGAGCCTGGTATTTGTCATCGAGCCGGTGGCAATTGGCCGTAAGCTCGGGGATCATGACACCGGGTTTGATCATTTGCATGTTGGTCTGGATGTGTTCAACCGCGTGGCGCATGGCATAGACCATATCGGGGGGCGGTTTCTGTTCCCCGATCCACCAGCTGCGCGAAATGTCGATGCAGATCCCGTAAGAGCCGATAAGGTCAGTGTCGAAGGAGATAATCTCGTTGCGCTGGCAGACCCGCCCGCCGCATTCCTGGAACCACGGATTGGTGCGTGGGCCAGAGGCGAGGAGCCGCGTTTCGATCCATTCGCCGCCCCGCTTGATGTTTTCGGCGTGCAGCACGGCCCAAACGTCGTCTTCGCAGGTCTTGCCGTCGCCCACATTGGCGCGGGCGAAATCCTCCATCGCTTTGACGGAGGTTTCGCAGGCGTGGTTGGCGCAGCGCATGGCGAGGATTTCATCAGGCCCTTTTACACTGCGCGATTTTTCGGTGACTTCCTCGCCGTCGATGAGGGTAAAACCCTGCGCCTCCAGAGCGCGCGCGCCGTGCAGCATGATCTTGTCCACGGCCAGGCGCTTGTTGCCGCCGCCATGTTCGGCGATCAGGTCCCGCACCTCGGCAGAGAGCGGATCGGCAACCTTGTCGGGCCGGTCGCCGGCGGAGAAGTAGAACATCGACGCGCCGGAGCGGACTTCGCGCACCAGCGGGTTGAAGCCGGAGAGGAAGGGCGCGTTTTTGTAGTCCCAGATCACCATGTAGCCGTCGGCACAAAGCAGCACGGCGCGGAACGGGTTATGCGTGTTCCACAGCTGCATGTTGGTGCTGTCGGTCGCATAGCGGATGTTGAGCGGGTCAAACATCAAGAGACCGCCAAGGTCACGGTCCACGATATGCTGCGTCAGCCGCTTCCAGCGGAATTCGCGCATGGCGGCCAGATTGGGCAGTTGCAGCCCCGCTGCGGCCCATTCGTCAAAGGCCAGTTGCGTCGGCCCGATCTCGATCCGGTCGGCGTCATTTGGGGTGCCGTCGCCGAGCGTTGCACCCCGATTGGGGTCGATTTTGCGGGTTTCGCGGTAGTGCTGGTTCATGGTGGCCTCGCTGTTTGGATCAGCGTGGCGCGGAAATTTCCACGATGTTTGCCAGAATGCGACGTGTTTCGGCGTCGTTTTCACGCATGGTTTCGATGGAGTGGAGCGCCGCCCTTGTGCGGTTTGGTGGGTTTTGGTCCTGCGGTTGATCCGGTAGGTTTGGGATATGAATGTCATGAAGGCCCCCATTTTACAGCGGCATTTGCCTGCTGACATGCAGGCTGGCCGGGCGCTGCCGGGCATCCAGCCAGAGCATGGCCCGTGGCTGCGCGTGGATGAAGCCTATGGCGCACAGATGGCGCGGCGGCGCGCGCTGCTGCGAGATGCGCCGCACCTGGTCCTTTACCAGGAGAACGCGGCCTTGCCCGCGGCACAAGAGCTTTTGGAGGCGGTTCTGACGGAACTGCCGGGCCTTGGATTTGAGCGTGCGGGCGATGTGGTGACTTGTCCGGATGCCCGTAAGGTGGACGTGTCGTCCACCACCGCGCCGATGGGTCTGCTTGGGGAATTGCTGCAGAACGACTTTATCATCATGGAAAAACGCGGCGACGAACACGTGTTGAGCGCCGGTGTGCTATGTTTTCCGGCGTCGTGGCGGTTGAGCGAAAAGGCGGGTCGCCCGCTGACGGACATACATGTGCCGGTAGAGGAATATACGCCCGAGTTGGCGCGCCGAGTGCAGCGCCTTTTTGACGGGATCCAGGTGGGCCGACCGCTCTGGCGCTTCAACCAGCTGTGGTACGATGATCCCGAGTTGTTTCAGCCCCGGTCGGCCCGGGACCCGCGCCGCGTGGATGCGACGGAGGCGGGGCCGTTTTACCGAACCGAGCGGCAGACGCTGCTGCGCCTGCCGATCAGCCGTGCGGTGGTGTTTGCCATCCACACTTACGTTTTGGCCCGGGCGAATGTGCCTGACCTGACCTGAGGATGGCGGATCAAGATCCGCCTTACGGGGATGCGTCAGCCGCCCGCCCAGGCGTCGTCGATCACCACATGGGGCTGGCCGTCTGATGTGGCCCGCAACGTCGTGCCATTTGCCTCGACCACGCAATTTACCTGTTGGCGATAGGCCGAGAAGTGCCGCGAGGTGACCACGTCTACCGGTGCGTCAAAGCGCAAGGTGAGCGCATGGCGCCCCTTGGCCATTTGGCGCGCGGCCTTGACGTGGCCGACAAAGCGGTGGCCCAGATAGCGGCCTTTGATCCGCTGACCGGGGGTATAGCTGTGCTGGCCGCTGTCGTGGGCGCGGGCAGACAATGTGTTCCAGTCGCGGGCGCCCCATTGGTGGGCCACTGCCTCAAGCGCCTGCGCATGAGAGCAAGGGGTGCCAGAGGCTGCAAGCGCGGCGCGCAACCGTTTGGCCTGCGCCTTGAGCGCTGCGCGTGAGGGAAGGGGGATGTCCATATCCGTCTCCTGATCCGGTCGCGTGGAATTGCCTGATCGGGTCTCCGCATTGCCGGGGCTGCGACCTTGAGGAATGGGGTCGGAACGTCAGGCTTCACCAGTTGCGGAGGGCAGGGGCCTGAACCCTATGGCGGTCAATTAGGGGCGCAGGTCGGACAATGCAACCGGTGCAAGCGGTAGCCGTGCGCGCCTGTTGCAGAACTGCATAGGTGCATCCCCGTAAGGCGTACCTATCGGTACGCCTCGCGTTTTCAGCCGTCGATGCGGGCCGCCATGATAGCGATGGCTTGCTGGTAGACGGTGGCTGCGTTCCACTGCTTGATCACGGCAAAGTTCGGCTCACCTTCCTGATAGCCGCGCCCGGGTTTCCACCCTTTTTGGCGCAGGAAATTGGCGGTTGAGGCCAGCGCATCGGTCTGGTTGTAGAAATCCACCCGTCCGTCGCCATTGGCATCCACGCCGTATTTCAGAGCATTGCCGGGCAGGAACTGGGTATGCCCCAACTCGCCATGTTTGGCCCCTTTGGTTGTTGGGGTAATCGCCCCCTGATCCACCAGCTTCAGCGCGCCGATAGCATGCGGTTTGAAGAAATCCGACCGGCGGCAATCATAGGTCAGCGTCACGATGGCCGAGACCACCGAACTGTCGCCCATAAAGCCGCCAAAGGCGGTTTCCATCCCGTGGATCGCGATGATGACCCCGGCGGGTACGCCATATTGCCGCTCAAGTGCGGCATAGAAATCGGGGTTGCGCGCCTTTCGTTTGCGGCCTTGGGCCACAATCGTGTCCGCCCCGCGGATCTGCATGAACTTGGGCAGGGAGTAGCGGAAGGACTTTTGGTTTCGATCCGCCGCGATGGTGCGGGTGGCATAGCTGGACTGTGCGAGCGCATCGAGACCGCGCCGTTTTACGCCTGCGCGCTTTGCCTCTTTGGCAAAGCCCGCTTTCCAGCCCTCGAACCCTGCGCCGGTATTGCCGCATTGGGCATGCGCCGTGCCGGTGATCGCGGCGCAGAGCATGGCCGCACCCCACAGTTTAAACGCTTTCATCATGCTAACTCCCGTTTCTGTCGGTGTGCAGTGTAGCGCGGGCCCCGCGCCAATGCCAATTTCGTAACGCCGTGGGGCTTTAACCGAAGATCAGTTGCAAGCCCGACAGCGTGATGGCGAGGCCACAGATCACCTGGCAAAATCTGGGATAGGTCATGGGCGTGGCCTCGTGAGACCATCGGTATGTGTCATCAATTCGCCACGCGGTTCAACGGCGCACAATGCAGTCCAAGCCCCACGATACGGCGCCGATTGCCCGAGCCGTCAGTATGGCGTACCTGTACGCCGTAGGCGACTTGCCCGTTCGGGCACCGCTGCATCGTTTCCCAACGACCGCTGCAATTTGGCCGACGATCCACATCGAACCAGGTCCGCCCGCATGTCCGAAGATAGTGACCGTCGCGCGGCACGGCGGCGTATTGCGTCAACCGGTCAGGTTTTGGCACCACGGCATATTGCGCGCCGTCTTCCATGCAGGGGCCAAAGTCGCCTTCAACGCGAATCCCTTTGACCTTTGAGCGGTCGCTGTTCATGCACACCTGGATGGCATTCACAAAGATGCCCTCGGCCCAACTGACGGTGCCTGCGTAATCCGGGTCGATTGAGCCGTCGCTTGTGCCGCATTCCTCCAGGGCCTGGGTCGGGTTGTCTGCGCCTGCAAAATGCACCCTGATCTGGCAAGGGGCATCGCGCCGTTCATCAATGCTCAACCCGGTCAGAAAACCGTTGCGCCGCAGGATGTTGGAGCGCAGCAACGTTGAGCGCCCGGCGGCCCGGCCGGAGATGGCGGTGTTTTGGACCGGGACGCCCAGTCGATAATACTGGTAGTCCGCTAGCTCTGCGGTTTGGGCGCTGGCAGCCGTGCCCACCAGCGCCAGCGCGCAGGTGATCAGTGCGGTTTTGAAAATTGCGAACATGGAAAAACTCCCTCAAAAATCATGCTGAACTGTGTCGGCGAGAGTTGCGCATTTCCGAGGGGGCGCACAGTCTGGAATACCATGCCTTTTGCGGCTGTCGATGAGGGCCTCGCGGGCGAATGGGGCAGTGTGGGTCTAGTTGCGGCCCATCGCGTCAAAGCCCTCGAGCGCTTTCATCCCTTCCATAAAGTCGGCCTGACGCTGCAATGCGATTGTGCCTGCATTGAACGGTGTGATGGCCGTTGCGCGCTCTTCCTTGGGGGCGGAGGCGATCATGGCCTGGTGCATACCCTGCGGAGCAAAAGCGGACATCGCGCCATACCCCATCACTGCAATAAGGATTGGCAGACCATAGCGAAAGGTTGGAATATCCCAGACCGAACCGATCAGGTCGGAGAGGTTGATGCCGCCCGTGTTGCGGCGCAGCGTCTTGAGGTCGGCCATGCGCTCGGGCGCAAGGCTTGGGTCTGTGGCGTGGGGGCGTTGCGCCGCCGTTTTGGCCTGGATGCGCGCCAGTCGAGCTTCAAACTCGGATTGTCCGTCAGACATGTCTGTTCTCTCTTTGCTGCCCTGCCGTCGGGTAGAGAAAACAACTTGGGCGAGAAAATGGCGGCAGACCGTTCAGGAAAGACCTGCATGAAAAAAGGGCGCCCCGAAGAGCGCCCTTTCAAAAATCTGCCGAAGGGAGATCAGCAGCTGTAATACATGCCGAACTCGACCGGGTGAGGCGTGTGCTCGTATGTTTCGATCTCTTCCATCTTCAGCTCGATATAGCCTTCGATCTGGTCTTTGGTGAACACGTCACCGGCCAGCAGGAAGTCCATGTCGGCTTGCAGCTCTTCCATTGCTTCGCGCAGGGAGCCGCAGACGGTTGGGATGTCGGCCAGCTCTTCGGCGGGCAGATCATAGAGGTTCTTGTCCATCGCCTCGCCGGGATCGATCTTGTTGTTGATGCCGTCCAGGCCGGCCATCAGCAGTGCGGCAAAGCAAAGGTACGGGTTGGCCGCAGGATCGGGGAAACGGGCCTCGACGCGCTTGGCTTTGGGCGATTCTGTCCATGGGATCCGAACGCAGCCCGAACGGTTGCGGGCCGAATAGGCGCGCAGCACGGGGGCTTCGAACCCTGGGATCAGACGCTTGTAGCTGTTGGTCGCGGGGTTGGTGAAGGCGTTGAGCGCCTTGGCGTGCTTGAGGATACCGCCGATGAAATACAGCGCTTCCTGGCTCAGGTCCGCATATTTGTCACCTGCAAAAACGGGCTTGCCGTCTTTCCAGATCGACATGTTCACGTGCATGCCGGTGCCGTTGTCGCCCGCGATGGGCTTGGGCATGAACGTCGCCGATTTGCCGTAGGCAGCGGCCACGTTGTGGATGACGTATTTGTATTTTTGAAGCTCGTCGGCCTGTTTGGTCAGACTGTCAAAGATCAGGCCCAGTTCGTGCTGACAGGACGCCACTTCGTGGTGGTGCTTGTCGACCTTCATACCCAGACGCTTCATGGTCGAGAGCATCTCGGAGCGCAGGTCCTGGCTTTCGTCCGTGGGGTTTACGGGGAAATAGCCGCCCTTGACGCCGGGACGGTGGCCCATGTTGCCCATCTCGTACTCGGTGTCGGTGTTCCAGGACGCGTCTGTCGCGTCAACTTCGTAGGACACCTTGTTGATGCTGTTGGAATAACGCACGTCGTCAAACAGGAAGAATTCTGCCTCGGGGCCCATATAGGCCACGTCACCGATACCGGTGGATTTCAGGTATGCTTCGGCCTTTTCGGCGGTGCCGCGCGGGTCACGATCATAGGCCTCGCCTGTGTCGGGCTCAACGATGGAGCAGTGCACGCAGATCGTTTTTTCGGCATAGAACGGATCGACATAGGCGCTGTCCTGGTCGGGCATCAGCTTCATGTCGGAGGCTTCGATGGATTTCCAGCCCGCGATGGAGGAGCCGTCAAACATGAAGCCTTCTTCGAGGAAATCTTCGTCGACCTGATCGGCCATGACGGTAACGTGCTGCAGCTTGCCACGGGGGTCGGTGAAACGGATGTCGACGTATTCGGCATCTTCTGCCTTGATCATGTCGAGAACGGGGTTTGCCATTTCTGGGTAGTCCTTCCTGTCTTTTCAGTTTGGTTAAAGAGCGTCCGAGCCGGTCTCGCCGGTCCGGATGCGAATGGTTTGTTCGACGCTGGAAACAAAGATTTTGCCATCCCCGATTTTCTCGGTCTTGGCAGCAGCGACGATTGCGTCGATGGCGGCGTCGGCCTGGTCATCATCGAGCACCACCTCGATTTTCACCTTGGGCAGAAAGTCGACGACATATTCGGCGCCACGGTACAGTTCGGTATGGCCTTTTTGGCGACCAAAGCCCTTGACTTCGATCACGCTGAGACCCTGAACGCCGACTTCTTGCAGCGCCTCTTTGACCTCATCAAGCTTGAACGGCTTGATGATCGCTTCGATCTTTTTCACGTCGGGGCCTCCCTTGCCATGTTCCGCTCTGGGTGGATCATTTGTGGTTTGGGTCGTCCATGGGATGGGGTAGAGTTTGGGAGGATCGTGTGGCGATTTATTGCATGCCGCTCAGATTGTGGGCGATCCGCCTAAAAAGTAATCAAAAGTGAATCGCGAGGGGTGTTGCAGAGATGACAGAGCTTTTGACTGCCGCCCAGATGCGTGCCGTCGAACAGGCCGCCATCGGTTCCGGCGCGGTCACGGGCCTGGAGTTGATGGAGCGTGCAGGCGCAGGTGTGGTTGAGGCCGTGTTCAAGGAATGGCCGGACCTGTCGGATGGCACCCACCGTGCCGTCGTGCTGTGTGGCCCTGGCAACAATGGGGGCGACGGGTTTGTCGTGGCCCGCCTGTTGGCGGAATGTGGTTGGTCGGTCGAGGTTTTTTTATTCGGTGATGCCGACAATCTTCCGCCGGACGCAAAAACAAACCATGACCGCTGGCGCAGATTGGGCGATGTGGCATCCCTGACAGTAAACGCGCTTGAGGCGTCCCAAGCGGTTCTTGATCCCGGCCCGAAGCGTGATGGGGTCATTATCGACGCCGTCTTTGGCACTGGCTTGGCCCGCCCGGTAGAAGGTGATTTGGCGCGCTGCCTTGGTTTTGCGCGGTCTGCCGTGCCGCTGTGCGTTTTGCGCTATGTCGCGGTCGACGTTCAAAGCGGGGTGTGCGCGGACAGCGGCAAGCTGTTGATGTCCGAGAATGGCCAATGCCCTCACGACTTTGCGGCCGACCTTGTGGTGTCGTTTCACCGAGCCAAGGTGGGGCACTACCTTGGGTCTTCGCCGCGGCAGAGCGCGACTTTGAGCGTCGCAGATATCGGTTTGGACGCCGTCCAACAAACGTATGTGGCCCACGATTTGGGTACGCTTCTGTCGCAAGGGGCAGATGGGCTTCGAGCCTCCTTGGCGCGTGAAGCTGGTATCATTTCAACGCGAGGCGCTCACCTTCAAGTTGTGACTTTGGTCGATGGGTATGACGCTTTGCTGAACAAGGCCGAGGTGGGCGGTACCCAGAAATTCGATCACGGCCATGCGCTGGTCTTGAGTGGCGGACCGGGGCGCACGGGTGCCGCGCGGCTGGCAGCGCGTGGTGCCTTGCGGATCGGGGCGGGTCTGGTGACGGTAGGCGTGCCGCCCGCGGCGCAGATGGAGGTGGCGAGCCACATCACAGCGCTGATGCTGGCGCGGGTCGCGGATGGCGAAGGTCTTGCCATGGTTCTGGCTGATGATCGGATCAACGCCCTATGTTTGGGGCCAGGTTTGGGCCTTGGTGATCATGCTGCGGACCTGATCGACACGGTACTGGGCGGAGGACACCTTCGCCCTACCCGCCACGTGGTCTTTGATGCGGATGCGTTGACCTTGATTGCGCAGGATAGCGACCGGATGAAGGCGTTGAACGCATATGCTGTCCTGACACCGCACGGAGGGGAATTTGCCCGGTTGTTTCCGGATATTTCGGACAGGCTTGCCGATTTGCCGAAACAAGGCCCGGCCTATTCCAAGGTTGATGCGACACGTGATGCGGCGGCGCGCTGCGGGGCGATTGTTCTGTTAAAGGGGCCAGATACAGTCATTGCGCACCCGGATGGTCGTGCATCAGTCCATGCGGCGGTCCATGACCGGGCCGCGCCGTGGCTCGCTACAGCCGGAGCCGGGGATGTTTTGGCCGGGTTCATCACGGGGCTTTTGGCGCGCGGCTTCGATCCGATGGCGGCCTGTGAAACAGCCGCGTGGTTGCATGTGGAATGCGCGCGGGCCTTTGGCCCGGGCCTGATTGCCGAGGATTTGCCCGAGACGTTGCCGCAGGTTTTGCGTGCGCTGATCGCTTAAGCCGCGACCGCTTCGACCATGCGCAGCGCTGGAACCGACAGCTCCAGCCCGTCGGCATAGACCACATGCGGCGCGTCAAAGCCAAGCTGCACCAGCGTCATCTCGCGCGGCCCCAGTGAGGTGATGTATTCGTCGTCAATCAGGCACCCCGCAGGCATCACCGCCTGGGATGCCCCGCGCAACGCCTTGGCCCGCCAATCGCGCACGAGTACCATTTGGGCGGCGGGCAGCATAACGTTGTGTTCGGGCCTTGTATCGCCCAGCGATCCGGCAGCGATGGCCACAGCCTCGGTCGTGATGCGGGTGGATTGCACTGACGTCAGTGCAACCATGCCCGCATTTCGGGTGATCACCCTGTCGCCTGCGGACAGATACTCAACGGGGATTTCGCCGTCTGCTGTCAAAAGGATGGTGCCGGCCACCAGGCCGACATGCGTAAACTCTGTGCGCAACTGCGGTGTTTTCCCGCTTTCGATGCGCCCGACCGTTTTCGGTTTCATGGCGTCTCTCTCTTGCAACCTGCCTCTAGGTTAAGCGCAGGTTAGCTGAAGAACCGGTTAATGTCGCGCAATTTCTGCACCATGGCACACGCAATTGCTCTCGCATCCTTGTGCGGGCTTTGCTAAAGCAGGCGGCGTTGCGGGTGTGGCGGAATTGGTAGACGCACCAGATTTAGGTTCTGGCGCCTATGGCGTGGGGGTTCGAGTCCCTTCACCCGCACCAACTCATCTTTTAAGACTTCATAATTTCAATCCCTTGAGGCGATTGAATGTTTTTTAATCCACCCCTTTGTCCACCCTTTCAGCTGTGGCGACCTGTAATGTTCGGCGGAGAGCTGCCATTCTCTGCGGGTGCGCAATCTTTGGTCGGGATTGTCAAAAGCAGCCATTCACCGCCCATGTGACCATAACACCAATGCTGCACCGGTCATCAAGGGCAGCTATGCGCAGAGAGCTGACTTTGCAAACTCTGGCCCGTTTCCCGACAGCGGACTTTCGTGTAGCGCGCGGCGAAAGCGGGGTGAGAGCCCAGAACAACCGACGCTGCGATTGGAGTAGATGGCTGCTTTAGGATTGGGTCAGCATTGCAAAGCTATAGAATTGACAGATTGGCTAGCGAGCGTCGCCGACGGAGAAAGGGTTCACAGAGCAGTGCAACACATCACGCCATTTTGGTGACGCGGTGGCGAAAATCAAACCATAGGTAGAATAGTCGAGCGATTTCATTAGCTTACCGTTAGATATGCTTGAGTGTTAACTTTTTGTTAACCGTTCTTAACCGAAAGTTGCGAGCAGTATGTAAGCACCGCCTGTACAAATCGTGTCTTGTTTTGTGCGCCATTGGCCAGACCTTTTTGTTCTTGTTTGAAGCCAAGCATTCATCGGCGTGATCCTAAAGGAGGGCCAGATAGTCCCGGTTAACCACCGCGTAAGAGTGCAGCTTGTTAGACCAAAATGAGCAGGTCTTCTGAGTGACTTCACCGATCCAAACCCGAGGCGCAAATAGGGCAGCAAAATGATACCTTTCCAGGTCTTCGAGCAAATATCAGACAAGTGCAATGAAGGGTTGGTGCTGGGGAAAGCGTGCAGCAATGATGGCGCAATTATGGAGCTACGATGGTGCAACAAAGCGTTTTCAAACATCACGGGCTACAGCATGCAGGAAATCATGGGCCAGCGAGGGACGATATTGATCGGCCCGGACATGCAACAAGACAAACACTTACTAATCATAGAAAAACTGATGAATTGGGAACAATTCTCAGTGAAACTCCTCAACAACCGAAAAAATGGCGAGCTGCATTGGCAAAAGATGAGTTGGGTACCTCTATCTGATCCTGTAACCGGAGACCGTTGGTGGATATGCTCAATCATGGAACTTGAGCCGCAAGCCGAATTTTTGCCCAAGCGACAACCAACAACTTCGACGTGTTCTCAAGCTGAGACGGAATTCAAGAACCGAGAAAAGATCCAGCGTTTGGAAAGAGAGAATAACAGGTTGCAAGAAATCGCGTTGTCGGTAGCAAAGGAGTCGCGAGAAGACCCGCTAACAGGGCTTTCAAACAGGAGACATTTCCAAGTAGAGTTGAGATCTTGGATTGCGGAACTGAGAGCGTCTGGGCAAGGCTTTGCGGCGTTTTATATTGACTTGGATCGTTTTAAGTCCGTTAATGACACGCTTGGGCATCATGCCGGAGACAAACTGTTGGTTTGTGTCGCCGACATGTTGCTTGGAATGACTGATGAAACAGACTTGATCGCGAGAATTGGCGGTGATGAGTTTGTTGTCTTGAGGCGCCTTACCGAGAGTGCGCTCAATATCAGCGAATTGGCCGATAATATCGTTAAAAAAATGCAACTACCGTTCACCTTTGAGGGCAAATCTGCATCCTCCAGCGCTAGTGTCGGCGTAGCTATTGCCAGCTCCACAATGGAACGTCCGGAGCGGATCATCGCGGATGCCGATAAAGCTCTCTATCATGCAAAGGCTCAAGGGCGTGGCAGATGGTCATATTTTACAGAGGAAATGCACACAGCGGCGATTGAAGAAAAGCGACTTTCCTCAGATCTATTGATGGCCTGTGGCCAGCGTCAATTCGAACCTTATTATCAACCAATTGTTGAAGCCGTCACCGGTCGACTCATGGGTGTTGAGGCTCTCGTCAGATGGCAACATCCCACAAAGGGGCTCATACAGCCTGCAGAGTTTCTCAATGTTGCTACAAGCATTGGAGCATTAAGAAAAATCGATGAAATTGTCTTCGGCAAGTTATGTGCAACGTGGTTGCATTTCGAGAGTCTCGGAATTGATACTCCCCGCATCGCTGTCAACGTATCCGGAGAGAGACTGGCAGATTCAAATTTCATCCATCAAGTTAGAAGCTCTGGAATTGATCTGAGAAAAATTACATTCGAAATTCTCGAGTCAGTCTATCTGGAGCGTATGAACGACACTGTACGCTGGGCGCTTGATGAGCTGACAGATCTTGGCGTTACAATTGCAATTGATGACTTTGGGACTGGTCATGCTTCAATTCAAGCGCTTATACAAATAAAGCCTTCAGTCCTTAAAATTGACCGTCAATTCGTTCAGCCAATGACCAGCGATCCCACATTGAAAGAACTGGTTTCTTCCATTGTCGGAATAGGCAAGAGTCTTGATATGAAAATTATCGCTGAAGGTATTGAAAGCGAGGATCATGTGAGGATTGCGAAAGATATGGGGTGTGACTACCTTCAAGGGTTTCATTTTGGGGAACCCATGCCTGTCGAAGACTTATTTGATCAATTTATATGTGGAGAAGGTAAACTCTCTAGCAAGAAAAAGACGAAGGCTAAGGAGAATCGCCGGGAGAGAACTATACTTGCAAATCGATCTTGGATCGAAACTTCAGGTTCGATTTAGCGGAGATGTTGATTCCAGGGTTAGAAACACCGCTGCAGGGATTGGGCATAGAACACAAGACTAGAAAGGTTGTGTAATGAAAGAGTTGGGATGTCAATCTGACGGGTTAATTGATGCTTCTTCTACTGAGCGGGAGGGTATCATCGCCAAGCTTGACCAGCTCGCAGAAAAGGCGTCCTCTGATCTAGGGTCAGATGCAGTTCTCTTCAGCATTTTGGGAAGCAATGCTCTGCATTCGCTAGGAGCATATCCAAACACTGGCGTTGAGTTACACGCTCGCAGGCATAATTCCGGTGATACTATCTGCATTCACACAATACGACGGGGGGCGCCTCTTGCAATTCATGATGCGCGCAAAGACGACACATATACGGACACTAAGTATGTGCGAAACGGTTTCGTTGTTGGTTACTTGGGAATACCAATTGTTCTTCCTGATTTCGGACCGGTCGGTGCTATCTGCTCGATCACTCACACCCCCAGAGCATGGTCCAAACTTGAGATAGGCTATCTCCGGCAGGTGGCAATTAATGCTGAAACTATTCTCCTGAGTGAAATGAGCTACATTGAGAATAGCATGCTTTCAGATTCGCATTCAGAAATGGACGGTATCTTGGCTGCTCTGTCATCTCGCTTATTGCTACCAACAAGCGTATATGAACCGGACGGAAAATTGGTTTTCGCGACCGCCTCTTTGTTGCTGGAGGTTCCAGAAATATTCGTGTCAAAGTATCTGGAGCACGGGGGTACAGGATCGCTGAGTTTCGAGAGCGGACAAGAAGTGGTGAATGCCTCAAATGACCACAGCACAGATTTGATAACGTTGGAAACAGTTGCTGGGATCAAGGCTGCCTTTAGGGTCTCTTGTTCGACCTCGGTGTCGGGCATGGCTGTCTGCACGTGGTCCCGAGTGCTTACCCCTGTTAACTGACACCCTTTTGGACACCGTATCGGCGCGTTACAGTGTAATTTTCATATTTACCCGACAAGAGCTGATATTGGCTTGCTTAAAAGCATATCTGTGACCTCGTGGTTCCGATGCCCAACGGTTGCCAAATGGAACTGCCTATTCTGATTGGTCAAGGCCACACTTGAAATGGCCATGTAGTACGAACCTGGCATCATGCTCTACGAATGGAGTAGTTTGCTCTTATTATCTGGTTGCGAATCCGCGTGAAAGGCCGGACATGCGGCAGGTGGCGACCAATTGCAGACACTTGTCGAGCTGAAGCGAACAGCAGAAAAGTCCGCCCAGCGGCAACCTGTCCGGCTCGATCCAATGTCCGCTTCGGGTTGACTGCGGTCATCGGTGTCGTTTGCGGCTAAGGTTGGCAGAGAGCCCAAATTTCCAAATGCTGCAGACGCTTGAACGGCGGCGATGGGCGAAAAAGGGTCATTGTAAGTGGCAAGGATGGCCCGCGGCTTCTCTGGGCTTCAAACTTTAGGACCACACTGAAAATTCGGTGGTGCTGTCCATTCCAAGAATGGGCAGCAATGTTTGCGATCAGTCAGCTGAAATGCAGGACCTTTTCAATGTGCTGCTTTAGCTCCGGCAGCTTCAAGGGCTTGGCCAAGAACAGATCAGCCCTAGTAAGGGTGTCAGCGTCCCCAAATTTCTCGGCTGTCGCAAAACCTGACATTAGTATGAAGGGCACTCTCGGGTATATTGATTTTGAAATCTTGAGAAGATCATCCCCCTGAAGGTTGCCAGGAAGATCAAGATCACAAATCACAAGCTGAGTTTCTGCGCCGCCATCAAGGTAGTCTAGCGCTTCGTCTGCGCTCTCAAATGCTTTGACCTCATAACCAATGCGCTGAATCGCAGTCTCCAATATCCGCCTTAGTTCTCGGTTATCTTCGACCAATAGAATTCTGCGTGCTTCCCGACCTGCCTGGATTTGAGTTTTTTCTTCGGGTGTGTACCTTGCAACAGTCTGGTCCGATCTCGCGAGTGGTAGGTATAGCTCAACAGTCGTACCAATGCCCTCAACGCTGGTCAGCGCCACTTCACCATTTGACTGTTCCACGTAACCTTTGACCATTGGCAGACCAAGGCCAGAACCACCTTCCGATGTCTTTGTCGAAAAAAACGGCTCAAAAGCGCGAAGGGCAGTCTGTTCGTTCATCCCTCTGCCAGTGTCGGTCAATGATATGCATGCGAATAAGCGGCTTTGGCCTTGTTTTCGACCAGACGGAAGCGGTGTTTTTCGATACTCAACCTTCAGTTCACCGGTGTCTTCCATCGCCGCCTTCGCATTCAACGCAATGTTCAAAAGCGTGGACTGCAGCAAATTTGGGTCCGCAAATATGGCGATCTGTTCATTGGGGTGGCTGACCTGGATGGAAATTGAGGCTGGAAAGACGTTGCGGCAAAAGACCACAAACGTGTCGATCACAGCGTCAAGTCTCACGGCTTCTGGCATAAGGGCTTGCTGTTTGCCCATCGTTAGCAGTTGGCGGCTTAGCGAAGCGCCACCTTCCACTGCCTCGGTGGCCGACTTAATGAGTTTAGCCCTCTCGTGCGGATCGCTCGCTGTTTCCAAAAGATGAAGGTTGCCTGCAACGACACTGAGAACATTGTTGAAGTCGTGTGATACACCGCTGGCCACTCGTCCAATGGCATCCATCCGTTGGGACTGTTCCAGCGCATCCCTAGTGGAGTTCAGTTCCCTCCAACGATCCTGAGCCGCCAGAAGAGCCAAAGCAAAGTATGGGACGACACAAACTGACACTGCAACCGCCCCCACAGAAGCAGCTGACCAGCCCTCCGATGCTAAAATCCCCGCAGTGATTGCAACGAATGTTGCGACAATTGGAGCAACGACACATGCCATGACGGCGCGGTACGTCGCGTGAAAGACCATTATGTTTATGGTTGCGGAAACGAGGAGCGCAAGCGCTGCAAACTTGAATAGGTCTCCCTCAATCCTCCAGACCAGCAGAACGATGACATTGAACGCAGTTGACCGAAGAAAGAGCATAGCCAGTATGACTGGGTAAGCCGAGGTGTCTCTTTTATTCACTGTAGTTGCAGCAAGTGATTTTTCGGCTGTAAGGAGGAAAGCGTAGACCACATACGCTATGAGAAACTCTTGACGATCAAACAAAAGAAAAACACCAACTGCACCAAAGAACAGCAGCCCGAGGTGCGTCGCATAGAGCGTACTACCGATCGGCTCGGCATTGGCAATTGAGGCTATCTCGGCCCGTCGTCTCACTAACTTGTCCAAAGGTGAAATTCTTCTGGCTGCAGTTCGGAGTTGATCACCGGCGATGATCCAGGGACAGTCGCGCTCAGTCTAGTAAAATCCTCCCAGACACGCCAATGTTCAATCAGAGCGATCAATCTTCCTTTGATCCGACCTGTTTCAGCCCCACACCGTGAACAGTTCGCGGCTGCAGCGAACTTCCGTTTTTGCTACCCGCCCCCGAGAGACTCGAAGCCAGCTTTGGGTTGGAACCAGTCATTGGTATGAAACAATTAAACGGCAGCTCCGTCCGCGCACCACCAGTTCGATGTAGGCTCGATTTAGCACCTGCAGCGAATGTCCGGAATCACGGGCCGCACCGCAGCGGTGGCAGTGCAGGGTAAATGACCGGTTTGGGCCGTTTCAGCACTAAAGTTGTTCCACCGCTCTATGATTGTACGCTAGCTTAAACGATTACGTATTGACGAAAAGCCAAAGACTTAGTCTTGACTAGAACGCCCGTACCGATTTTGAAGGTACTAAAGGGAGAGCAAAGATGCCCTTTTTAACATCATGCGCTGTCGTAGCGTTGGCGTTGTATCTAGTTATCAACGGTGGTTTGTTCGGGCGCGGCACAGTTTTTGGGTTCATCGTTGGTTTTTTTGTAGCTATTATGTCCTTCGATCTGGCGTAGACGCAGCCGCTTTCTAAGGTACTGTGAGTATTCGTGGCTGAGCGGGTAACGCGCAACCGCGTTGATTTCCTAGCGCCAGAATTTTTGCGCAAATCTTGTTTTTTCTACGGGACGTTTCGACAAAACTGACAAAACCTCTAGTTAGCGGAGTTTTGTCAGTTTTGTCACAGTGTCGTTTAAGGCCTGAGCCTGGGATTGATTTTGTAGGGGATGGAAGGTCTGCCGCCATTTGAGCTTGTTGGAGCGCCTGTTGCCGCCAGTATGCCAATCTCTACAAGATTTTCGAGGAGTGGTGCTAAACTTGCCTTGTTGGGGAATTGCGATTTGCCCATCCGCATGATTTCGCGCGCTGTGATCTGCTCCGGTTGATGGATGCGAAGCACTTCAATTAGCTTCGAGCGTTTCACTTCGAATTCGTTTTGCGGAGCGCCGCTGTAGGTCCTTTCCGCCATTGGCAGGAGATACCGCTCAACAAGATGTATTGCCCTGTGAACGCTTCGATCTGAGGCCACCTTGGGTAGGGGTTTCTTGTTTGCGTCCAGCGCCCAGTCTAGCAATTCAAAAATGAGCGAAAGCCTTGCGCAATAGCCCGGCATTTTGCCCGAGAACGAAATGAGTTTAGCTGTAGCCCTGTTCTCATACAGTCGGATGGATTTGCGAAACTCGATAAAGCTGTTCTTAGCCTCGTCGCTGAAGCTAACCTTGAAAGGAGTTTCATTGCCATTGGCGTCGCAGAGACATTCAAGTTCGAGAAATGCTGTCATTGCATAGCGCATCGCTTCGTTATCTACCTTGCCTTCAAAGCGTTCAATCAGGACGGGCTCGGGCCAAATTGGGAGAATGCGTGCTAGAAAGCCGTCGTCGTCACCAGTCATGAGTAACGAAGACAGGCGGTCCGGTTGGATCGTACCGAGCACACTGATCGACAAGGCCTCAATGGTGACAGGGTCTCGATTTACTCGGTCTACTGTGTAAGTCCTGCCGCCAAAGGCTTCGAGCCAGAACGGCTTGTCAGAACTGCCGCCGCTATATCGTTCCATGTTTTGGATGAAGCCTGCCAATTCATCTCGAAACGAGAGCAAGCCTTTCGGCTGTGCAGCACAGATCATCGCAAGCCTTTCGATTGTGGTGTCGGAGATCATGAGCCTCGGAAAATGCGGCTTATCCGGTGCCGCTGCATCGGCGGGCATTTCTGGTGGCAGTTTCTCGGTTTTGATGGCGTCCTTTATTTGCGCCTTCCACGCAGACAGCTTTGCGTCGGCTCCCATTTTCTTAAGCTCCCAGGACTTGAGCTCTGATTGGGCTTGCTTTTGAAGCGGGACTTCCATTTCGCGAAGAATGCTGATCACAGCTTCCAGCGCTGGACTTTTGCCTGCGCTGGGCGCACCGATGCAGGCTGTCCATATGATGCAAGGTTCGGACCAATTTGCACTTGGGCTAATTCTGACTGCATTGCCGACAAGGGATGCACAGACGGTCAGGAAGCCAAAAAACACATAGTCAACTGGCGCTCCCTTCGAACTTGCTGCATTTCGCAAGCATTGCGACAACGCCGCAGGCAGGTAGCGCTCCACGTCCAATACGGGCGGAGCCGGTCGGTCAAGTTTTGTTAGAAAAGCGGGTAGTTCCGGCCACTCGATTTCCGGCCTCATTATGTTGGCAGGTTGATAGGTTTCTCGGCCTAGCTGTATTGCGTTGCTGATCAAGCTTTCACGGTAATCCTGCCGTTTGGTGTACTTGTCGCGAACTAACGCGGACTGCCTGAATAGTCGGTCCATTTGAGCTACATTTTTCGCCGTCCAAAATGCCAGATGAAGCATCAGCGCCGCATCAGCAGAGGAATGATCGAATGCAGCGTCTTTTGTGTTTGCGAGGTATTTCTTGCCCAGCGCATCGGCATTTCCTTCCCAAAGGTCACGAAAGGTCACGCCGCCCCCGAAGCTTGAGACGGCATTCTTTGATTTCAAGGCAAGAGTGATCAAGGCTTTGTCCTCGGTGAAGGTCTCGCAGGTAGGGGCGACATCCACGCTCTGCGCGAAGGTTTCGCGTGTTGGCACAAGTTGAAGTAGTTGATTGGTCCAATCCTTCTCCGGGTCATAGAAGCCAATAGGTGTAGGACCTTCCTTCGAAAGTGCTATAAAACGCTTGTCGAAATAGAACTCTTTGTCGCCGCCCCATTTGTTCTTGAGGGAGGCAACTTTTTGAGGATCGCATTTGCCGATAATGTGGAGCCCCTGTCCAGACGTTGAGACTTCGCCCAGCGCGCCCGAGAATGATTGATAGATGCCCGTAGACTCAGCTGACCATCCCGCGCTCTGATAGCAATTGTCCAGATCAATCAGAAAGTATCCATCTCCGTTGAGAACCCAGCCGACACCGAACGGAGCTTTGGGGCGGCTTTCGTCCCATGTCGCTTGTTCTGCGCGTTCTTCGTAAGTTCGCCAATGCTTGAGATCGTGGGCGTTGATGTTGCGTCCCTGTTCGTCGCAGGGGACTTTGGTCCATTTCTTTTTCGAAGCGTCCCATTCGCGGCGGTACAGGATGAAACGAGGGGGAAGGGTCATTTCAAAACCCTCCGCAAGGCTGGAAAGATCGATTTGAGTTCCCCCTTGTAGCCAAGTTCATTGGCGAGGCTTTCCGCTTCTTCCAGCGTGAGGAGGACTGACCACGCCCCTTGGCATTCAAATGAAAAGGTTACGATTTTTTCAGATGCGGTGATTGTCGGCTGCGTTGCAAATGTGTTGTTCATTTCCGGTTTCCTTCGGACATAAACCTCCATTCTGGTGGCGAGAGCACACCAGTTTGGAAGGATGAGTTATTGATTGAATTAGTTGTTCGAGTGGCGCTCGTCGAAAGCGGCCAGATCAGCTTCGCGCCAAAGAACGCGATGACCGATTTTCATGGGCTTCGGAAAACCGATTTCCTGGTTGTTGAGCCAGCGATACATTGTACTTGCGCCAATGCCGTAACGCGCTTGAACGGCTTTTGCGGACTTATGTTTTGTCATTTCATGTTCTCTCTTGTGTTACTAAAAACTACCAAGAGGCATATGCGGACAGGGACACTGAACCGCCCCGGGTTTACCGGAGACCTATAGCTTCATTTCACGCGACCATATCGAGCACGTCGCGCTGTGCATAGA
>NZ_CANNES010000011.1 GCF_947503705.1 uncultured Tateyamaria sp.
GATTTGCCATTTTGCTTTTTGTCATAACCATCATCCTTACTTAAGTTGATGGTCTCCGACAAACCCGGAGCGATTCATATGGCCTTCGGTTGTAACTTACCGCAGGCTGCGGGCGTGCAATGTTCAGCGCCTTGGGAAAAGGATGACTTTTTGGCATCTCTTTCTATTCGATGTGTCAAGGGATGGCGCGCGCAGGTGAGCAGTCCTTTCCGAATTGATTAATAGACGTTCGTCTTTCGCCCCCTCGATCTCCCAAATGGCCACATTTAAGGCATTGGTGACCGCAGAGGCTACTTGGTCGAGGCCATTTTTTTCTGCGTAAGCGCGTAAGTCTTTGCACACGCCAATGATCCAGTCGTGGTCGTTCATGTCCGCTCTTAGTCCTGTTTGTTGCACTCTCAACGAATGCGCACAAATGGTTAACAGAACCTAAACTTTTAGTAGGGCTGTGGAAAAATCAGTGGATAGTGTGTTGACCCGCATCACCGTCCATCTTCGGTGTTGCAGTGAACTCTTCGCCTAGTGTTGCACGAACTGCACGAAGAACATCAAGTAACGCAAGATAGGTTTCATCAAAACCACTTTTCTTGGCTACGTCGGCAGCAAGCAGCAACTGGCCTTCAAATTCTGATAGAGCGCGCATCGTTAATTCCTCTTAAGGATGTGTCACATGTGCAGCGGAAATCTTAACAACCCATTAACTGAAAACACTTTCCACCTTAGGTTAGCGTATTGCTGCCCATACTATCCATTTAGTAGGCGGACACCTGCCCAACCGCTAAACCTAGGGTAGATTTCACTTTTGCAACGTTCGCCTCGTGACAGAAACTGTAACGTTTGACCAACGCGTACCTGAAGAATCTGTCAGACCGCCTAGACAGAGTGTTAACTGAGTACATCAAATGAACCGCGAAAGGCTGGGAGTAGCCGAATGAAGTTGCGTCATGGTATAGAAAGAGCGCCTTAAGTCGGTCTCATACCTGTCATGCGCGGCACTGCGCGAGCAATGTCCACTATCTGGCGTAACTTCATTCAAGCCTGTAGCCGGAGGGATGCAACGGGAGCGCGCAGCGGGCTCCCTTGCCTAGATGTGCTGTCTGCCAGCACACATCTTGCATATTACTTTTACGTCTTCATCTCTGCAAAGATAAGGCTGCCGAAAGGTGTCACCTTGACCCATTTGGCGCGCGGTTTGGATCGTCACATCTTGGGCCAATCTTGGGTCGTTCGCAAGCTGGATCGGACCGCGCAACGGTAATGTTCTGAACAGATGAAGGAGAATCCCCAGGATGTCTCGAACGCAAGACCAGATAAACCACCCTGTTGCTGCAAGCTACGCTGGCATTGATGTCAGCAAAGACAAACTGGAAATTGGTTCAATCGTCCAATTTGTACACAAGCACTTTATTATTGCTCAGCAAAAATACTCGCCTACCAGAATCGCACCAAAGGCAAGTCTTCCGAACTTCGTGATGGCTATATCCAAAATACCCAAATTAAATTGATCGCGGATGGTCAACCAATCCAAGTTCACATCGATGCTGTCCATCCTTTGAGAAGACAGAAGCAACGCGAGGGCCTCCTGCCTTTACCGCCAAGATCCTTTCTCCGTCCGGTGAAAATACAGCTTCTGTGTACTCAGGAATTTCCCCGATCAGTGATCCGGTAAAAAGGTCGAGAATAAAAGTTTTCCGTTGCCATTGGTGTGAAAGAACGGCGGTTCGCCCGTCCCTAGAAAATGAAACTCGTGGTGCAAAGTCACCTCCCAATCCGGGAAACATAACGGATGCGGTAGGCTTGGTTGCGTCCAAATCGGAAAATATGTCGAATTGCACGTTAGTTTCCAGCGAACCTATAACAAGAATCGGAACGCCAGACGGATGGGCAAACAACTCTTCATGAGCATTTGTGTCGAACGGAAGAACGAAAAAATCGTTGTCGTGCACGCGGCCAAAATACTGAACGGAGTTATCTGTCAGCCGCTTGAAGCGATCAGATCCCTTTAATACGAAGCCAAATTCTTTGTATCCGCCTCCAACTTGGCTCCACTCAACAACAGTACCCTGGCATGCTAAGTCTGATGATGTACTCTGGTACAAGCCGTTTAAACTTCTGAAATACTTGATGGGTTGCAACTGATCGGTAGAGAAAAAGACCACGTCATCAGACGTGTTGCCTCTCGTCGAACACCCTAGTGGATAGTCCGGAAGGCTTTCTCTCAGGCGCTCAGCCTTTGACTCCCCGGTCATGAAGACCCAGTTGAAAATAAGAGTGCCAACAGCAGACAGGAAACTGCTGCCCAAGTTTAATGAGCTGTAGTAATAATCACGCGCCCCGTATGAGCCGCATACGGTAAAGTAGTATTCGGGCCAATAGAAGCCATACTGCGAGCGTACCTCATCAATCCTCATGAATCCGGTTGCCTTACCCGGGGTCGCACAAACAGAAACCATCGTGTAATCGTCTGAACCACCAAAGAAACACACACCAGACTTTCCATTCCGCTCAAAGACTGAAAACCTAAAATCGTCACCGCCGTCGTCGCCGCATACGAACTCGCAGTCCGAACTCCATGAATCACGTTCATTACTCGGGCGTATGGCATTCCGAGAGAAAACAGGTACGTCGTTGAGTTGCTTCATGACTGTATCGGACAAGATCACTGGACCCAAAGTTGAACCAAACAGTCTGGGATAACTAAATGTCATTCGACGAATGAGAGTTTCGAATTCAACTGGAAAGCGGTGTTGGTTGACTTCCTCAGCGTCGCTATCCAAAAGATATTTTAGGGTTGACGGCAATTTTGCACCATCGATCTTGCGACCTGATCGTCCGAGCAGAACAGGGATTACGGGGATGTCTGCCTCCCTCGCCATTTCGAGCTCTTGCTTAACAAAATCTGGGACACCCGATTTACGACGCACTTCAAAACTGTCTTCCCAGTCCGCTGAAATAAGCGCGAAGACTAAACTTGAGCCGCGCAACCGGTCCGCCGTATCCTTTGAAAACTCTTGACCCGGTTGAAGTGCATCTACATCCATGAAGACTTTAGCTCTACCGATTAAGCTCTCAAGCTTTGCATGGAATGCATAAGCCAAAGCTGACTCGGAATCCCTGCGATAGCAGATGAAAACAGTCATAATACCTCTTTACGTTACGCGTGAACAATCCGGTGTAAAGTCATTAAGCCAATTTGAAAATGCAGGAGTTGAGGCCCTGATTTCCAAAATCATACTTGAGTACCAATCATAGAACCTCCTTCCGAGGTCGTGTATGTAATTTTCGGCGATGGATCCATCTGGTACGAGTGCAAACACTGCAGTCGAGCCCCCCTTCATTAACGCTCCACCGAGAGCGATTGCAGTGCAAGCCGTGATGTCGTAGGTAACTGCTATACACGCTACAAGTACAAATAATGGCGCAAAGAGGTCGCGGGCGACAATGGCAGGTATATAAAAAGACCGCTTGGTGAATTGCTCGAGTTTATCCTCGCCGGAAAACCCATCATCCCAATACATTGCGTCGCTAGCCAGTAGAGACAGGTACATTAAGAAAAATAGAGCTGAGAATATGGTCAAAATCCCAGATAAAGCCTCAATGCTCATTGAGAATATCGAACTTCCATCGAAGACCGTCCAAAACCATATAGATAGTATAGAAAATTGAATTGACCGATTGCGCCGCCCTAGCGTCTCCCTTGGCTTCCTTGGATTTGCTGACCCAGTTAGTACGGAGAAGAAGCATGCAACGATGAATAAACATACATAAAGGACCAATACGAGTGCAAAAAAACCTAAGAAAATACTTGAAATGGAAAATAGAATTAGGCCGAACAAAATAAAAGAGATTGAGACCACTACTCCCAACCTGAATAGCACAATGGGCCAATACAAATTTTTCAATTTTTGATAGGCTTGTGCAAGACGTTCAAGCATTAACGTTTCCTTTGTAAGAATAGACGGTAAGCGTCCGTGATCACATCAGTTTAGTCCCAATACTCTATCAACCCGAAACCGTTTGCTGTATTCTGAACTTGCTGGACCCGGCGGGCGTCTTGGCTGTTTCACGTTTGCGAGTCATTCAACTTGACATCGATGGGTATCGTCCGGCCCTTCGCTGAGAGATAGTTTGTGAATTTTTCTACCCATTTTGCATGAACTTACGTTCGGTGTCATATTGTCAGTGACCGCACTTGTTTTAGGAGAATTTTTCTTGCTTTTGTCTTTGCCGGAGGTCGCTGTGAGAGCTTTCGTTTTTTGCTATCTCGCGGACCGTCCCTCAGATAGAAAAGGCATAATGCGTTGGCTTTCCGATGTGTTAGCTGTTTGCCAGCCCGAAAGCGGTGATGCAATGACAGCTTCTATTTCCGAGCGATCCCTTCGTCACTTCCTCGTAAAAGGTGGGCGCCCGAGCCCAGAAACGCTTAATGCATGCATTCACCTTCTTAGTGAGGAAGGATACATAGTAACAGAACACGCACTTTTCCAAACCCAACGCTCTCGAAAGTCGAAGAGCAAGGTCGATTCTTATGTGACCAAGGGTGATCTTCAAGGAACCTTTTATCAAGAGGAAATAGAAGATTTTGCGGCTGTTATCTACAGCTTGACTGTGGCTCGAGCCGATAAGAACAGAATTGAGTTCGATTCATTCCGCTCTCGGAGGGACTATTCCCGTAGATCCTCTGAATTGTCTCGTTCGTTTGAGCGGCGGTTGGACGAGGGTTTGTATGATAGTTTAAGCGAGCATCTCGGCCGTTTTTTTCGATTGGGCGCTTGGTGGCGTTATGAGTTTCATATCGAGAAAGGGGGTATTGATTGGAACAGTGAAATGGGTGCTGTGGTTAGTGAAGGTAGCTTTCTTTCTCTTATTGCCTCACGCGGAACAATTAAATCAAATTTTCAACGCATCGCGCCCTTGGATTTCAAGTCCTTTAACAAATCAACGAATTTGACCAAGCGCCAGAAAAGTAATATACTTAAGTATTCTCCTAGGTTTGTTTTAGGAGGGCAATCGTTAACGAAAGAGAGAGGTATGAGTAATGATTTATCTGGCGCTGATATTGCGTTTTTGCAAGCTGCGAGAGACCAAGATGCTTTAGCAATGATGGCTGCTTTGGCTCGTGGAGCCAATATCAATGGCGTTGACCCCTTAACAGGGCAAACTGCACTGCATATCGCCGCCGCGGATGGTGAGCCAATCTGTATTTTTGTTTTAGTTCACGAACCCAACTTCCACTCTGATTTAGTACAAGCGGTGGTTGATGAAACTGACCTCAGCACTGGCGCAGTGGATTTGGCTGTAAGGCAGGCACAAGCCAAGCTCGATCCGACGATCTTGGATCATAAAGGCAGATTTGCGTTGAATTGTGCGCCGCTGCCTCCGGCAGATACCGATTTGAGCGCCGACCCCACTTCAGAGCTTCAGCTTAGGATCGCCTCACTTATTTACATACCAACATCTAACGCGCTTAAAGCGTTGGGCGTGTCTCCCGATGTGACGCATGATGACTACGTGACTCCTGATGAACGCGCACGAATTATGGCTGCAGCAACGTCAGTTGGTGAACAAAATCAGCCGCCACCAGAACCTGAAGGTATGGGTTAGGTCATCAGCTGTTCACGTGCGACCAGATTGCGATAGTGTCGGCCCAAAGGAGTTAACTTGCACCCTTTGCGTTTAATGGCAGCGTAATACATGTGCTCGGCATCATGTGGCACAACCAGGCCGTGACGATTGCATGCCTGCAAACCAGCAAAGATAGCCGTCAGTTCAGGAACAGGTGGAATATCTATGATCTCTGCGGGCACGTTGTCTCGATTAGGTTCATACCGTTCATCCAGTGCGTGAAAATCCTGCATATTGGCGTCCTCGACGTCGACAGGAAACCACTTCGGCAAGTCCAAAAGATATTGAATATCTATCTGCGGTTTGCATTGCCGCAAACTTGTGAAACGGGACACATTTGCTTTGTAGACTGGGCGTTGTCCTACTGCGCCAAAGTTTTGATCTATGAAAGAATATACTGCAGCAGGTGTGACGCGGCCCAGAAGATCGGCAGCACTACCTTTTAAGGCTTCAACCATAAGGTTGGTGAACACACCACCTTCAGAGCTTTCTCTTGCCGATTGCTTTCGTCCACTAGCAGCTAGAACGGTTACGCCTTCACCAATCAAAGAAGACGTGGCGTTGTTCGTTGCTTTTTGAACCTCGCCGAATGCTCCGGAGTGGCATGTATCAATTAGTATGATTGACGATTGCACCCGCGGAAACGCCTCGTTTGCCAACGACATAACCTCGTTGAGGCGTATGCCTTGACCGCGCTTCTCGCCGTCTGGGGTCACCAGAATGAGGTCGCCACTGCGTGTGTGAAGCGCGCTGTGGCCCGCGAGATAAACTACAGCACATTTGAGTGTCGATGCGAACATCTCCTCTATGCTTTCCATGATCGCGTCTTGCGCGACCTGTGACTGAACGATGCTCAAATGTGGAACCACGTGCATGTTCTTTGTACCATCATCATTGTGAGCGAGTTGCTTCGCGACCCGTTCCGCATCTGTGCAGCATCCATAGAGCATATTCCGCTGGGAATAGTGATCAATTCCGACAACTACCGCTGCTTTGTCATTCTCAAGCATAGTGCATCTCCTATTGCATCGGTCCGGGCAAATTATTTCTCTTGACGCAAATTATTGGTCGAAGCGCGATTCGATGTGCCTCAGGTTTTGGCCAAAAAAATTATTGGATGTCCCAAAAAGTTCTGATTCTAGCGGATTCTGTGGTCGACGTCGCGGCCGGAATCATCCGGTAGGATCCTTTAAATGCAAACCCTTGGAAAAGGTTTTGTCAAATGACATATGAAACTGGCAATACGAATGTATCAAAGACCCTGATTGCGCTTCCACTGAGCGTTCTCGAAATTCCGGAAAACGCGCGTGCCATCGGCATAGCCATGGGCGATTTGTCTTGGCCCCGCCGCAAAGTTGTTGACCGCCTGCAGCTTCGGTACGAGTACTTTCTTGATGCGGGGCATCAATTCCGTACCTACGACGGTGACGTTTTTGACGTCGGTAAGGACAGGTTGGACGGTCTTTTCAACGACCCTGGCTACAAGTGGTTGTCGGAGTTTCCTAAGCGCTGCCGTCGCGGTGCGCTCGGGAAAGCGCCCGCGCGTTCGATCCAAATGCGCCTGCAAATGATTGAGCTAGGTTTACGGACGCCTGCGTACGGATACGCAATTTGAAGCAAGCGCGCGCCTTTCGCTGACGAACGGCGCGCGTAAGCCGCCCAAACGTGGCCCATCTCAATTTCCTATCACTCGTAATCCGAGTGCGTCCGCTCGGATGCACCGACGGATGTAACTTGAAAGGACAAATCATGTCTGGACAGAAAAAAGACACGCTTCGACGGATGGAGGCGAACGCTTTCGATCACGCCGAAAACTATATTGCCCTGATCTGTGGGGCAGTGTTCACAATCACCGGCCTTGTCTCCGCGTATGCCAGTTTCTCTGGCTTCAACTTGTTCGCTGAAGAAGTTGGCGGTCTCACCACGCTATCGAAAGGAGTGTCGGTAATCATGACAATTGCTGTTGCAAGCATCATGATCGTCGGCTGGTCGCTGATCACTCGATTTGGACCCGAAGCGCGCGGGCGCGCTATGGAGTCGTGCATGGTTCTTTTGGGCACTGCGCTCTTAGTTATCACCCTAGCCATCTCCAGCCTTAGCAATTTAATGGCGTTGGTGGGCCCTGCCTCGAAAATTCATGATTGGCGCAATACACACAGCGCACAGACCGTTGTCGTCGAGCAGCTGGCATCCAATGCCCTTGGCGTCAAAAAGTTGCTGCCAAGCTGGCGTGCAGAAGCGGCGAAAGCTTGCCCCGCGGCGACACAAGAAGTGAATGGTGGCACTGTGTCGGGTACAGGTCTGGGCGCAGGACCCGTAGTATTCGCGCTAAATGGCGTTTGTGAGCAAACACGCGCTTTTGCGAAGGCCATGGAAGACGCCATTTCTGAAACCGACGCGGCAGTCTCGGATGCCCGCGTTGCGCTTTTGCAAATGCGGGCGGCGACAAGGGACCGCAAAACGCCCGTGATCGAACGCGAAGACAGGTTTCTGTTGGCGGGCGATGTGCTGACGATCGCGATGCAAGACTTGCGAGCCGCTGACCTGACTTTGGTGTTGGAAGCCGGGGCGCAACAGGTGCGTAGCAGTGTGGCTGAGTTGTCATCCAACTCGGCTTTCACAGCGAAGCAGGTCGAAACCGTGCGCACAATTCGCGTTGGGATCGAGGGACTGATTGCCAGCACAGAGATCATAACCGAGCAGTTGCGCGCAAATACTATGCCGGAGAGACAAGCCATCACGTCGCCAGACTATATCGAAGGTGTCGTCAAACACGCGAAGCGTTTTGTGCCAGTGTTTGCTGCCGCCATCGGCATCGATTTGTTCCAGCTGTGGGCGCTGTTCTTCATGCTGGTTTCCAAGGCTGGACAACCCAAACCCGCCCAAAGTCTGCCCTTTTGGGCTCTTGTGACGCGCTCAGATGCCTCAGAACCACAATTCACATCGGAGGAAATGTGATGTTGAAACTTATCGCACGCAGTTTTTCGCTGACCATTCTGTTGTCCGCCATTGTCCTGACCTTCTTCATCATCGTGCTCATGATGGCCGTTGTTTTGGCAGGCGAAGGTCCGGTGATGCGTGGCATCACATGTCAGCTCGTTATCTCAGAAGACTGTGTCCGCAAGGAACTGCAACAGGAACGGAAAAGGCTGCACGATCTGCAGCGTCAAAACCGCGAAATGCTCGCACAGAACAAGAAGGCAGAGGCGCTGATCAAGCGCCTCTCAGATTTGGATCATGCTTCGAGCTCTTATGTGGTGTTCTACAACGCGTCATGGAAGCGCCACACGGTGACCACCGGACACACCTACGCTTCGTTGCTGGACCCAGACACGCTGATTGCGGCGCATTGTTATGTGTTCTCTCGCGTTCAGGGCGCGGGTGATCGGCAGATCAATCTCGGCAACATGAGCAAATCCAGAAGGCTTTCTTTGCCGTCCTATGGTGCACTAGCTTTGCGTGGCACAGGTTTGAGCAGCCGCGATATCGGTACGATGCAGGAGCAATGCCAGTGGCCGGACGGAGCCGCATAACCCGCCCGAACTGCGCCCATATCGCAAAACTGCATCGCCAATGATGAACTTGCGCCCCGCAACTCGCGGGGCGCAGCAATCTTGGAGAAATCAATGTTCAAACCTTACAGTCTCAAGCGGCTCATTGTCATGTGCACCGTCAGTCTGACACTTGCTGAACCCGCGATCGCGGCAGGCGGCAACGCGATCGGCAAAGTTGCAGATGATGTCACAAGTCTGTTCAACAAATTTTCGAAGCCAGAGGTGCCCCCGAAAACTCCTGATCTGGACTACAGATATGATCCGCCTGAATATGTTCCTGGCGGGTCAACAACGTTCAGCACCGGACGCATCACGGGTGTAGAACCGCCTTCTGAAGGATTGTCATCGACCTTCAACAGGCAAGGTGGCGATGCCATCGAAACAGACAGTTTGTCGGACACGTTCAATTCGGGCGCAGCATCCAATTGAGTTGATAATTCTGGTGTGCCGTTCGGGAAACCGGGCGGCGCTTTTGCTCCAAAATTTGCGACCATGCGTTTTTATGTGATATCATTTCAATATGTTGTTCGAAGGTTATCGTGAAATGGAAAGCTACGGCGTGGTGGATGCCACCAAGGCTTTTGTCCGCGTCTATTTACCCAAACATCACTGGCACTACCTCCTTTGGCTCAAAAGTCAGGGGCTCGATTTTGATCGTTTCACGCAGGATTGTGACAAACGGCGGCGCCAGATTGGCGAAGGCTCTGTGTTGCTGCCGGACTTCTTGGAAGTCGTGACTGAGAGGCTGGCAAATATCCACTATCGTCCCTACGCAGACCGCTCAAATGTCGTGCAACCCGTTTTGATCCATCAGCTGAGCACAGCCATTGACAAAGCCGAAGCCTACTTCCGCAATTCTGGTCCCAACGCCACGCGCTGGAATAGTTGGACAGGACACCATACCAACTAACCCGCCCAAGCTGCGCCCGATGGTTTTGTCGTTTTCCAGTCTTCTGAACTCGTTGGAGGCACGTCCTCCGTTTGAGATCAGGAGGGATCAATGTTCGCAATCATCGAAGCATTCGTACTGCATTTTTTGCAAGGGATTACATTTGAATTTGCCGACGACCTGTTGTGCTGGGCGTCAGACGCTTGGCTCAGTGGAAATTTACACAGCTGTCGTGCGAGCATGGTTGCTTGGGCCAAAAAGAGTGCCAACATCGCACCCTACGCAGCTTTCGTAGGGACACTTATCGGCTATGCAGTGTCTCCGTTGTCTGTGGTTGTAGCTGCGTTCATGGGCAAGCCACACAGTCCCGGCGATGCCTTCGGCCGTGCATTCAGTATTGAATTGGTCGAAGGGGCAATTGCCGTCATTGGTCAATTGATCACAGATCAGAGCTTTGGGGCCGCGGTCTGGTCATTTGGTCTAAGCGCAGTCATCGCTCCCATTCGTGGCAGTGTTGCTGCGTTTACCTTTGCCTGGGACGCAAGTGGGGCCTTCAAGTTCTTGGTGCTTCTCGTTGTCCTCACCGCAGCGCTTGTTGGCCTGTCGATGCTAGGCTTGCTACCCATCTAAGCCGCCCGCGCCCCGCCCTTGCGGCGCTGGCTGTCCTCTGAAGCTGTGCGAAGCGCCCCGCCTGACGCGGGGCGCTTTTGTGTTTGGAGGACAGAATATGTCTCAAGGAAAGAATGGAGAGCCGCACCCGTTGGGACGGCTTATTGTCACTGCGGGTATTTGTTATCTGCTCTATTTATATCCACTGGATCGGATTTATGACCCGATGTTCAGGGCGGTGTGGTGGTTCGGCGCGGGGTGCGCGGCGTTGGGAACTCTCAAGTCACTGCCGCAGATTGGTAGTGGGCTTGGACGGGTCTCGCGTGTGTTGCGGATGTTGCGAAAAGACACGGTGAAGGGCTCAGCGGGGTTTTTGACCGAACGAGAGGCGCGCCATGCCGGTTTGCACAAACGGCGCAAGGGCAGTCGGTTCATTGGTACACTGGGTTCAACCCCGCTGTGGCTTTGGACAGAGGTGCATCACCTGATCATTGGGCCAGCGGGAAGTTCCAAGACATCAGCCGCAATCATCAACATATTGATGGGCTCGTCGGAATCTGCGCTCATAACGGACATCAAAGGTGAATTGTGGGAAGTCACGCGGCACTACCGTGCCAAGATATTCGGCCATAAAGTATTGAAGGTTAACCCCAAAGATCCAGCCAATTCGGTCAAGATCAATCCTCTGGATGATATTGACGATGACATCGCGGCGGAAAGCCCAAAGGCATTGTCGCGCGCGCGGGATCGCATGGCAGTTGCTACCCGACCCGGAAGGCGGTGGGGGAACCAATACCATCTTCTATCAAGGCGGACGTGCAACCATCGTCACCGTCATCTTCGCGGTTTTGGTGATCATGCCGAAGGAGCACCGGAACCTTGCGATGGTGTTCCGCGCGCTTTCGGACATGACAATTTTGCATGATCTTTTGGATGCCGCGACCAAGTCTCCGGCGCTCAGAGGTGAGATCGCCGATATGGCGCGCAGCCTGCATCAACAGGCCTTTGGCGATGATGGGTCGGCCAAAACCTTTGAATCGTTCCGTACCAATGCGATCATCGCGCTTGAAGCCTTTGGGCCTGGCAATTACCTCGCCGCGATCACATCCGAGACGACATTCCACTTCCGCGACCTAAAGAAACACAAGGTCTCGCTGTACATCCTGATCGACTATGCCAACGCCAAGGTGCTGGGGTCCTTCAGCGGGTTGCTGCAACATCTCGCAGCGGAAGCAATGGTGGAAGAAGGCACAAACACGCCTGTCCTGTTCTGCCTTGATGAGTTCACAAACCAAAAATGCGCTGTGCTGGCGTCCATACTAACCCTGCTCAGATCGGCCGGGGTGCGCGTGGTCATGGCAACGCAAGACCTCAATGACATCGAGCGTGTTTATTCCAAGAACGAACTGGAAACAGTCTTGTCAGAGACGGAGATCAAACAGTTTTTGGGCGGCATTCGGTCGAAGAAAACGCTGGATTGGCTGGCGGCCTATTTGGGTGAAATGACAGACACGACCTCATCATATGCGATCGGCCGCGAGGGCCCACAGGAAAGCCTGAACCGAGTGAACCGAAAACTGCTAACAGAGGACGAATTGCGCCGCTTGCCCAAAGAGGCGCAACTGGTCATCTTTGGTAATCACAAGCCAATGCTTGCGAAAAAGGTGCCCGTCTTTGCCGTTTCACCATGGCGGCATGCCGTCGGCATCAACACCGCCTATGGCCCCAAACGCCGCCTAGATGCGGTCGAAGTCTATATCCGGTGGTGGGGAACGTTTGTCACGCCGCGCGCGGCACGCGCGTACAGGCGCATGCTGCGCAACCTGCACCGCAAACGCAGCCAAATCGGATTGTTCCTCGGCCAGTTGTTCGGTGGCATCACGCTGCTGCCCTTGGCTGTGGTGGTTTTGATCGGCGCTGTGGTGCTCAGTGGCCCTGGCCTGCCGAACCTCCGTTTCGAATACGGATACGCAGGAAGCGCCCAGGAACGGCCCAGGCACTTCATCTGGTGTCGCTATGTCGGTCCTACCAGCCCCGGCGTGATTTTTGGCCCCAATTGCCCCCTGATCCTCTGGCGCACAAATTGAATGGAGATCGACATGGATGATCCAAAAGAAACCCGCATGATCCAAACCCGCGATGGCGTGGAGCGGATTCCGCGCACGCAGATCGGTGTTGGCCTGCGTGACTATTTCCAGAACACAGAGCTGCCCGAAGATATCGAGCGTGCACAGGTTTTTGCCACATCACGCGGCCCGGTGCTTGCGCCGCGTGATCCCGTGCCATGGACGGAAGCGCATGCGCAGAAGGTGAAGAATTTTGCGCAAGATGTGAAATCCTACATCGATGAGAAAGGCAGCTACAAATGGAAGCTCGGCAATTGCGCAGAGACCCTTTCCAATGAGACTGGCTACCCTGCCTCTGAAATGAAGGCGCATATCGTGGCGGCATTTGAGGATGCACAGGGGCAAGACCCGTTCAAATACCTACAAGGGGTGCGCGCTGAACAAGGCCTGCCCGTGCGAGGCCAGGAGCAAGCGCCTGACCAATCGTTTGAACTGTGATGGTCAAGGATGCCTTCGAGGACGTATCGCAGGAGCCTCGCGCCGATTTGGCCGAGGCTCCTGTGCCCACACGGGACAAGCTGCTGGCGCTGATCGCAAAGCAACACCAATTGCTGACCAAAATACAGCCACAGCACAAACCGACTTGGGCGCTGGATGCCCGCAAGCCCGAGTTCAAGGAATTGCGCGAAGTTTCCCGCGCGCGCACGCGGACAGAAACCCGCCTGGAAAAGGCGGCACAGGGCTTCCGCCGCGGGTTTGACTGGAACAGCTAATCGCAAATTTGCACTGATGCCGCGGAATTTGGTATTCTGGGGCATGATTTTGCAAAACATAGACTACTTGATGGATCGCGAGCGGGAGGTTCTGCTTAAAACCTGCATTCGATACATCGAACTCCCCATATCTGGTCGCCAGAGGATCGAGGCTTATGATCTCGTGTGGACATGGTACGACCGTCTTCTCGCATATCCCCATGGCAATGACGAAGATCGGCTGCACCACTTCTGGGAACGCTGCATTGTCGAAGAAGGCTGCACGCCGTCTGACGCCTTGGTGCGTCTCGTGTATGAAATTCTTGAAGGGTATGATGAACGGGGTGTCGACATCATTGACGACGCTATAGCACTGAACATTGCGCATGAGCGGATGGCAGCGTGGCGGGCGCGCAAAGCGAGCGGGCTAGAGTAAAAGTAACGGCAAGCTTAGGCTGCCGTTCAACGGATCTGGGACGTAACGCTCAGTCCTAGGGGGATATTGGCCAAGCGGCGCAGATTAACGAGCCGCCGGTTCAAAAATATTGCATCGGCCCACTTTCCGCCCAGCACAGAAGAGTCTTCGTGTTTTTCCCACGTTGAATGGGAAAAGCATGAGGCATGTAAATAACGTATTCTGACTACCAAAACGAGATCATGGCAGAGGACTTCCCTACCATTCTTGAATGCCTCGGACGAGAAGGGCACAGGCTCTTTGAGATCGAAAAAACACCCAACGGCATCAAAGTTGTGGAGCTTTGCGATGAGTACTACGGCGCGACGCTGTCTTGGAAGCAGCTACGACGCTTAATCGAAGAACTCACACAAATCCTT
Organism: uncultured Tateyamaria sp.; assembly: GCF_947503705.1. GTDB lineage: Bacteria > Pseudomonadota > Alphaproteobacteria > Rhodobacterales > Rhodobacteraceae > Tateyamaria. The sequence continues at coordinate 14,330 of NZ_CANNES010000011.1, forward strand.
GAAAGTGCAGACGAGATAGACACAGGTTCGCCACGCGGTGCCGACTAGAAAGGATCACATCCCACGTCATGTGATGTCGTGGTGGACAAAACCGGATAGGTCAGCTTTTCGCGGTGAAAGGCGCGCTGCAAGGTCAATCGCGAGACGCTCAGCAAGGCTGCGACATAGCGACAAGGCAAATCCTCGGCGCACATCCAAGAATAAGCATCGTGAACAATCTCCGGGCTCAGATGCGGCGGTCGGCCCAAACGTACTCCCCGTTTACGTGCCGCTTCCAGGCCTTCTTTGGTTCGGCGGCTTATAATTTGCCGTTCGAAATTCGCAAAGGCTGCCACCATTGTGTAGAAAAGCTCGCCTTCTGCTGTTGTCGTGTCGATGGGCATCGACAGAATGCGGAAATGAACCTTGCGACGGCGTAGATCATCTGCCGTCAGCATTGCATCAATTGAGGAGCGAAAAGCTCGATCAAGATCGACAACGACGAGCGTGTCTTGCGCACGCAACTCTTGCATCAGTGTGTCAAAAACGGGTCTTTCGACAGCTGCGCCTGAAATGAATTCCACCCGCAACTCAACACATTCGGCTTCAAGTTGCATCACCTGACGATCCGTCAACTGTGACGCAGTAGAGACGCGAATATAGCCGATGCGACGGGGTTTGGGCATGCGGGGTGATCGAAAACCATCCCTTTCGATCAACCCGTTTTGAGCGCATTTTGTGGCCGCACGCGTTTGGCGCGACCTTGTATTCCTTAGCTCTTTCTTTACCGGATTGCCGGACTCTCGTATAGCCACCGCTTGAACAAAAACCATGGATTATGAACAGCATAGCGACGTGGGCTGTGGCAATAGGGTTGGCGGTGGTCTGCACATTCCATCCACAGAAATCTACCGCCGAGACATTTACGGGGGCCGAGTTTTTGACCTGGCCCGTGGACGGTCAGGACAACTACATCGGCATTGCCGTAACCATGGCATCGCTCATTGCGACGCGGGTCAATCCCTCCACTGGGCAATGTCTGGATGGCTGGTATGCTGCCAGTGAGGATGTGGCGGCCTCACGTGATGCGGAGATCCGCGCAGTGATAGCCCGCAATGCGGAATATCATCCAAGCGCGGTGATCATGCTGGTTCTGGAAGGCGCATGCGGGTCATTTGCGCCGTGAAAGACTTACTTGAGCGCCATCGGAACTGAGATTGCTGCTGCCGTTTCCACAACAGGCGCGTCCATGGGTGCGCTGTCCTGCTCAAGTGAGATGTTTGCGGGGTTGAGCCGTTGAATGCGATCCAGATCGCGTTTGAGGTCATCCAAAGACATCGCCGGATCTTCACTGTCGTAGCGATTGCGCATGTCGCCCAATACATCGTTGCGATAGGTGCCCCAGTCCGCGCGCTTGTCTTCCAAAGCCTGTCTTTGGGTTTGGGCCGCAAAGTAATCTTCGGAGCTTGGCGCATCAACTGGCCATATAATGCCCTCTGCAATCGCGGGATCAACGTCTGAGCCATCGGCGTAGACAACGCGCCCGTCCGCATGTTGAAACACGAGACGTCCATCTGGATCACGGGCGGCACGCGCCTCCAAATCAGCAATCATTTGGTGTGCCGATTCAAGCTGGCGCTCGATCATTGCAAGCGCAGTATCAGCTTCGGTCTCGGCACCGCGCAACCTATCTCCAAACTCAGTGTAAAGCGCCGCATATTCCGGATCGCGCATCAACTCTTCGAGGGTGCGGCGGGTGCGCTCGCGTTCTGCCTTGCGCCGTTTGCCATCGGGTGAACGGTCGTCGTTGGGGCTCAGGAATTTGCGCATGCGGCCTGTATCCGCGCCGCTGATCTCATTTTGCAGATCGTCGAAGTCGCGCTGGCGTTTGGCCTTAGATAGTTGTTTGGAGATGTCTTCGTCGGTGTGATCACGCATGGCGGCCTGCCTTTCCCCACGCCGCGCCGTGGGGCTTCGAACACCGCAACCACTGAACTACACCAAAATACCGTAACACACTCAATTCCATACCAAATAGTATACCGTAAATGGGGTCACCCGTGCAAATTTGGGATCACAATCCCAACTGGAAACCTGGCCGCTGTTTGGGCGCTGGTTGAGGTGTAGGTGCGGATCGCCACGTGGGACGATCTTCTTCACTGACATACAGGCGCATGTCGCGGCGATGCCGTGTCAGCGCCACGTAAGTCAGAGGATCATCCATGCTGCGCGACGCCAACACATAGGCCTGATCGACGGTCACGCCCTGGGATTTGTGGATCGTGACGGCATAGCCGTGATCAAAAGAGCGGAACTGTGCGGGATCAAACGACACGCGACCGCCATCATCGAGATCAACCGTGATCTTGGATGCGCTGGCTGTGCGCACCGTGCCGATCATCCCATTCTTGACGCCGATGTCGCGATCATTGGCGGTAAAAACCATCCGGTCACGCGCCGCAAATGCACGCGGGCCTTGGTCGGTGCTTAGCAACACGCCCTCATCCAGGTCTCCGGCATACTTCAACGTCTCGCGTACCGATTGATTGAGCGCATGCACGTCGCGACGACGATGCGCCAGGATCAGGCGCGAGGTCTCTGGCGTTGTTGCGCGATCTACCAGGTAGTCCTCGGTCAGCTGCGCGATGGCACCGTCGCGGGATGGTGCAGGCATAACGCAACCTTTTGCAGCGTAGCTGGCCACTGCCTCATGAATGCACCCCTTTGCCAGATCACTTGTGGCATCTTTTTGCCATGCCTCTTTCTGTCGGTGAATCTCAGACAGCCACGCCGCACCGTGACGGGCGATCATGACGCGAAACGGCTCACCCGCTTCAATGGCAGGCAATTGGTCTGGATCACCGACCAACACCAGTTTTGCGCCGATCTCATCTATCTTGTGGGCAATCCGGTCTAATTGCCGCGTGCCCACCATGCCCGCTTCATCCACAACCAACACGTCACCCGGTTTGATCGGGGTGTTGCCATTGGCCCAGCTGAGCTCCAAAGACGCAAGTGTGCGGCTGGCAATACCGGAGGCGTCTTGCAATCCGGCGGCCGCTTTGCCGAAAAGGGCCGCGCCATGCACCGTGATCCCGGCTTTGATCCACGCGTCATTGGCGGCGGCAAGGATTGTGCTTTTGCCTGTGCCTGCACGGCCCACAACCATCGACAGGCGCACCGCATTGGTCATGGCATGGACCGCGTCTCGCTGTTCATCGCTAAGCGCTGCGCCAAATTGAGCCAGCGCGCGGTTCTGGTTGGTCAGGGCCTGCGCAACCTGATGGTGATTTGGCGCTTTACAGGAGCGCGCCAAAAGGCTGCGAGAGGTTGATTGCAGATGTGTGTCTGCCTGGATGTAGTCGCGGGTGGTGTAACGTCGCTCGTCCCCTTCAATGCGCACCAGATCGGGTGCGGAAAGGGCGGCCTTCTTGGCTGTCAGTGCGGATATGGGATCAGGGAAGACTTTGGCCAGCGCGCGGCTGATGTCGCGCTCGTCAAAGGCCGCCTCAAAGTATCCAAGGCGCTCCAAGAGACGAACGGGCTGCGCTCTGATCTCGGCATCGGTCACCGGGCCTGTGGCTTCGGATGCCAGAAAGGTCTGTCTTGGGTCAGCGGGCGTTGCGCCTGCAAACTGATCCGTCAATCCACCTTTGAGCGGCGGTGCCGCCCCTGTGAGCTTTGCGACCAATGCGTCGCGCTCGGCGCGCAAGTCGTCCACAAGACCAAAGGCTTCGCGCCGAAGCGCTGTGCGTTTGGCCTCAAGTGCGCGGCGCTCACTCAGTTGGCTGCGCCGCAGGTCATGCCATTCGGCGGTATGGGCCGTATCAAGCCGGGCTTTCAGCGCAGCCCAGGCTTGCCGACGCTGGCGTGTCTTTGTGATCTGATCCCACAATCCAGCCAAACCGCCACGGCTTTGCAGGGTCTGCGCCTTGGCCTCTGACAAGGTTTTGGCCTGCGCGACCTTGAGGGCCTTGCGCGCTGCACGGTGGGATTTGATTTGTGCCTCACGCTGCGTATCGAGCGCGCGGCGTTGTGTGGACAGGTCGGCACGGATCTCGCGGGCAGCCTGCGCAAAGCGCGCCGTTGCATTCTGAGCAAGCTGTGCGCGGGCGGTCTCAACACCGGGCAGATCATCGGCTTCGCCGAGCTTGAATCGCACCGCTTTGGTCTTGAGACCCACAGCACGGGGCACCGCGATGATCTGGCCATCGGCGGTGACAACAACGTGGCTGCGCCGATCACCGCGTGCCAATGCCAGACCGTGCTCGGCCAAGGCGGCTTCAAATGCAGCACGGCTGTCACTGACCTCCCAGCACTGTTTGATCAATTGCTTTTGGTCGATGGCATTACGCCCACGCCGTTTGGCGGCTTGCCATTCGGCAAGAGACACACGGTCTTGCGCGGTGTGTTGGCTGTCATCAAAACCTTTGGGCAGATCAAACCCATGTTCCAAAAACAGGGTGCGGCTGATGCCCATCAGCTTGCGTTTGTAATGCGACAGGTTTTTGGCGGTCATTGTCTGGGCGTCGATCCGTGACCAGACAATATGCGCATGTCTGCGCCCGTCTTTCTCATGAAAGACAATCGCGCGCGGATGGCCCGTGAGGCCATGCGCACGCTCGATTTTGTGGGCTGCGGCCCGGAAGTCTTTGTCGGTCAACTCTGCGCTGTGTTCGGGCGGTGGATTAACAGAGACGCTGAAATAAGGCTGCACGCAGCGAGTGCCCTTGGAGATTGCGTCGATCTCGGCAAATGCACCTGCCAGATCATCACTCAGGAAGCCACGTAACTGGTGCACCGTGATATGGTCGTTGTCTTGCGTGTTCAAAAGGTGCAGTGCCAAAGCCCTGCCACCGCCGCGTTGGCTGCCTTTAAGGTTCATGGCGCTTTGCCGAGCGCCTGCATCAGCATTGCGCGCACGTCCTCAAGTAACTCGGCGCAATCGCTCAGGGTCTTGGAGGTTGCAGCGTCGGTGGTGTCTTTGTCGATATGCTGCTCAGCGTCCTTGAACGATTGGACCAAAGGATGCACAGAAAGCCGCGCGAGGATCGCCGCCAAAACACGCTGATCTGTTTTTGGACGGCGCGTTGGTTTGGCGCGCTTTGTGGCAGCATCCGCCAAAGCAGCGGTGCGCACAAAAGCACTTAGAGCCTGATCACCCGCCTTAGCCTGCAACTGCGCATACTCTTCCGGCGTGAACCGGATCGTCAGGCGGTGGTCAGGTTTAGAAGGCATGGCGTCTCAGGGTCAGAAAAAGAAAAGCCCGCCGCTCAAAAACGAGGGCGGGTGATACTGGTTGTACTGGAAAGTGAATGTGATGGCGGGCGTCAGTCGGGCGGATCAGCGTCGCGCACCGCGCCATCCACAGGAAAATCGGGCAGAGTGCTCAATAGTGCTTCCCAGCGCTCCAACTCAGTGAAAAACTCGTCCCAATGGTTCGAACACGCTCCGCGATGCTCCGCCACTTGCTCTGTACGTCGCTGCTGTACCCTTCTGAGTGATGGGCCAGCTATCCTAGACCCGAAACCTCAGCCTTTGTTGCAAGGGGATGTAGATCAGGAAACCCACGCGGAAGACTTCATACATCCATCTTTTGACCCAAGCTTGCAGCTTGGTCAGCCAAGCGTTTTGGGTGTAAAGTCGCTGGATCAGCATTGAAGCCAGCACGTGGGCGCATATGCTGCGGGTTTGTTCCTGAAACTCGGGCCGCATGACGTCGAATATGACCACGATGCGCCGTTCGTCGGTTTGGTTCCAGGCCGTGTGCGTTTGCGCATCGCAAAAGGCCAGCAGCTTGCCTTCGTCCCAGCCCTTGATCTCGTTGCCTACTTGAAAACCACAATCTGGCAGGCCTGCGGGGACTTTGATGCCCAGGTGGCACCGATAAACGGCGTCGGTGTCGCCCTGGTGCGGGTTGATGTTGGAGCCGGGCTCCAGAATGCTCATCGATAGGCTGGTCACACCGGGGACAGCGTTCATGATCTCAACCGTCTTGGGGCATTTTTTGTAATTCTCGTGCATGCGCAAACCCCAGAACATGATCCCCATGGTTTTCCAGTGCCGGGGCGGAAAGGCCATAGCGTGGTTGAATGAATAGGGTTGCACGCGCTCGGGGTTTTCCTTGGAAAGGGCAAAGAGTTCGTCGCGGATGACCTCCCAATTGTCCTCGAATACCTTGGCCCAAGCCAGCTCTTGAGTGTCATAGAAGAAGGGCTGATCGCCGCGAAAACGACCGCTGAAGATTGCATACCACGGCTCTGGTTTTGTCATGTCAGGCTCTCCTTTTCTGCCAGCAGCATGCGTTCGGCGCGATCAATGGCCTGCGCCACCATTGCCGGGTTGGTCAACAGCACCTGGTGATCGCCATCGACGCGCGTGCACTGAAACGCGTTTTGCGACAACTCTGCCCATGCCTCGACCCGGTCCGGCGTGACGAGCGTATCTTCTTGACCATAGAGCACGCATACGGGCGGTGTCATCGCGACGTCGGATGGCTGGTACGTCGCAAAAAGCGTCAGGTCGGCACGCAGTACGTCCTTGAGCTTTTCAACGACGATGCGGCGTTCGTCGTAGTCGTCGGTGTCACCGTAAGCTTCCATGATCTCTGTCACAAAAGCGTCGTCATCCAAAAGATGGGTGGTCCGCGTCGCGCCGTTGGGGCGGGGCCTGTTGGCGCCTGACAAAACCACCAAACGAGGCGACCTACCATCCGTATGGGTCAGCTTGATCGTCAGCTCATAGGCCAAAACAGCGCCCATGGAATGCCCAAACAGGATATAATCACTGTCCACCGTAACAAGATCCCGGGCGATCTGATCCACCAGCGCATGAATATCCTGAACCGGGGCCATATGTCCCATATCCTCGCGGCCCGGAATTTGTACCGCAACGACGTGGCGGGTGCCGTCGAGTGCATTGGCGAGGTTTTGATAGGCAAACGCCCCCGATCCCGCAAAGGGCAGGCAGACGAGCGTGGGGCAATCCGGAACAGGCGCGTTGAGGGGGCGTAGCCAAGAGGCTGGTGCCAAAGGCTCTGCCGCGATCTGAGCGGGCGGGGCAGAGTGATTGACCTGTCCGTCGATGACCAAGGGCCGCGGGGCATCGCCGCTTCCGTCACCGCCCTGAACCACATCAAAGATGAATTCGCAGAGCGCGTTGATCGTTGGATAATTATAGGCAACGGTGGTGGGGAATTCGCACTGGAAATAGTTTTCGAGGTTTGCCGCGAAGGTCAGTGCCATCAGCGAGTCCATGCCCAGAATGTTAAACCGCATGTCGCCGCTGATCTCGTCGGCGGTGTCCAGCAACGTAACGGCCTGCAACTCTTTGCGAATGACCCGCTGGATAATGTCGAGGGCCACGTCGGGTTCCACATCGCGCAGAGCCGTCAAGCGATCCGAATCCGAACGTACAGGCCGGTCTTCGCTCTGATGGACATGAGCAAAGAACGAAGGCTGCGGCGCAAATTTGATGACATGCGAGTAGGATTGCCAATCGACTGCACAAATCATGCTTGTGGCGCGATCCGCGGCCATCGCGGTTTCCAGGGCAGCCGTGGCATCGGCTACAGGCATCAATTCAAAACCCAGCTTTTGCAGTGTCGGTTTCTCACTGGGCGCGGCACTCATCCCCACTTCGTCCCACGGCCCCCAATTGACGTTGGTCACCGGCAGCCCTTGCTCGCGCCGCACCTCTGCCAAACAATCTAGAAAGTGATTGGCGGCGGTATAATGGCTGAGCTTGGCAGAGCCCCAGAGGGACGACACGGTCGAGAACAGGACGAAGCAATCCAAGTCGCGATCCTTGGTCAACTCATGCAATTGCCAGCTGGCCTGAACCTTGGTTTTCAGCGTGGACAGCAGCCGGCGGACATCGACGTTTTCGACCAGATCGAACCAGTTTTCTCCGGCAGCATGGACGACACCCCTGATCGGCACATCGCTGTCGTCAAAGGACTGGAACAGCGCCTGAACGGCGGGCGCATCCCGGACGTCAAGCTGCCGTGTCTCGACGGTCACGCCGGTCGCGCGCATCTCCTTGATACCGTCAATGATGGGGTGCCAGGCATCGTCTGACGCTATGTCGGTCCAGGATGCCTCTGGCGGCAGGGCCCTGCGTGACAGCAGAACAAGGTGATTTGCGCCCTTGGCCGCCAGCCATTTCGCCGTCGCAAATCCAAGGCCTGCCAATCCGCCGGTTACGATATAGGCGCCGTCACACCGCAGTCTGTCGCTCCGTTCCAGTTTCAACGGATCGGGCTTGAGTTGCTGGGCGTAAAAGCTTTGGTCGCGCAAGGCGACGAATGGTTCAAACTCGGGGTTGATGACTTTGTGCACAATCAATCTTGCCGATGCGGTAGGGTCGTCGCACAGGTCGACGTCGATCATCCCGCCGCGGGTGTCTGGCTGCTCAAGATAGAGAGTCTTTCCAAAGCCCCAGAGCGGCGCGCCGGCGGCAGTCAGATCAGGCGTCCGTTTCGCGATGGGCACGGCTTGGGTGTTATTGGTCACCAGCCAGATCGGGCTGATGACAACCTGTTCTTTGAGCGCATGCAAGAACCAGATCAGCCCGGTGAAATCGCGGGTCTGCTGGGCGTTGAGGGCCGCGAGGTCGCCTTCTTGAACTCGCGCGTTGTGCGAAACAAACACGATTTTCCACGGCATATTCTCGGCCGTGCGCCGCATATGGTAGATGTCCCATACGGCCTCGTGCCAGTCCTGTTGCGTGGGCGCATCGGGCATTTTGATACGCGCACCAAGCTTGGGATAGGACTGCGCCTGTTGGCGTTGTGGGGTGCCATACTCAATCCAGAAACAGGAATCACCACGCCCGTCGATGGTTTTGCACAGCGAGGCCAGCAGGCTCGCGTCCGGGCCGACCACAACCCAGTTGAACCGCCGATCCTTGAACCCGCCTGTGTCAGGGTCGGTAGTCAGTTTTGTCCAGTCGAGTGTGTAATGCCAATCATCGGTTGTCTTTTTGGGAACGGGCGGGGTTTCTGACGGCACCAGGGCCGTATCGGCCCCCTCTGCTGACTGCGGCATCGGGGTGGTTGTGCTGCCTTGATAATGAGCCTGGTGACGGGCAAAAGCCTCGGCGTTGATGGCCTTGATCCAATGGCGGCTGCGGTCAAAGACCTGTGGCGGGAGCCGCTCCGGGTAGAAATGACCCTCGTAGATCGTGGACCAATCCACATCCAATCCACGCTGGTAAAAGGTGGTCATGGCTTCGATAAAAAAACTGTCCTCCTGTCGGAATTTTCTGGTGAACAGCAGGGTGCGCAGGTACTTCGCGTCCCGTTTGCGCAAATTGGCCAAGGCAAGGGCGAGGCACGATCCGCCCGGGCCAATTTCAACGAAATCCAAGTGTTCTGAGCGCATGGTTTCAAGCGCTTGGGCGTATTGTACGGGATGGCGGAGGTGATCCAGCCAATGATTGACCGATGGCGCGTCAGCGACGTAATCGGCTGTCACGCTGGACACCCAAGGACGGTTCGGCGCGTGGAACGTCACCTGCTCCAAGAGCAGCCTGTAGTCTTCAAGGATCGGCTCGACGATTGGGCTGTGAAAACCGAACCTTGTGTTGAGCGGATGCGTTTCCGTTCCGTCGGCCTCCAGCTCTTGCTGAACGGCCATGATGTGGTTGATGTCGCCCGAGATTGTGACCTTGCCACCGGCATTGAACGCCGCGATTTGCCCCCGTTCGGGATCAAGCCTGTCTTGGACCTCGTCAGCGGGCGCATTGACCACCAGCATGCAGCCGGGCACCTCCAACCCCTCCATCAACTTGCTACGGTGATAGAGTAGCCACATGGCGTCTGTGGGCGACAGCACACCGGCTGCGCTGGCGGCCGCAAATTCCCCCATGCTGTGCCCCAGCACGATCGCGGGCGTGATCCCGACCGTTTCAAAAAGTACGGTCAACGCGTGTTGCACCGCAAAGAGGATGGGCAAGCTGTGGCGATCGTGGGAAATGTGATGATCCGCGTCGGAAAAGGCCACATCTGCCAGGTTCAGCCCCGGCTCCAACGGATTGAGAACGGCGGCACAGCGGTCAAATTCCCTTCGAAACACGCTGTATCGTTGGTAAAGCTCTTTGCCCATCTGATGGTAAAGCTCGCCCTGTCCCGAAAACAGAAAACAGGGTTGATGTGATTTGGTTGCCGCGCTGTCCCACGTATCCAGCGCAAGCAGCTTGTCCAATTGATCCGCAGCATCAGGGCCCTGAAGCGCGTTGACGCAAACCCGGTGCTTTTGATCTGATCGACCTTTGGCAAAGGAGTAACTGATATCAGCGAGCGGAATGCCAGGTGCGCCGTGTAGCCAGGCCGATGTGGCCGCCATGTTGGCTTTCAGGCTGTCGCGGGTGGGCGCGGAGAGTGCAAGCGGGTAATACTGATATCCATGCATTGGTGGGTGGTCGGGCATGTCCCGGCCATTGTCATCAGGTTGCGACAGAATGACGTGGGCCAGCGCGCCCCCAAACCCGAATGAACTGATAGCCGCGAGACGCGGTTTGTCACCGTGTGGTGCCCAGTCTTCCAACTGGTTCGGTACAGCAAGGCGTCCCGCCGACAGGTCGATGGCGGGGTTCAGGGTGTTGACGTGGATTTGCGGCGGGATCTGTTGGTTTTGGAGAACAAGCACCGCCTTGATCAGCCCGGCAATCCCCGCGGCGGATTCCAGATGCCCGATATTCGCCTTGACCGCGCCTAGCCAGCACACAGAGTCCGCATCATCAGCGTGCCGCCCATAATGTGTGTTGAGCTGTGCAACCTCAATCGGATCGCCAGATGCAGTGCCAGTGCCGTGGGTCTCGACGTAGGAGATCTGGTCGCCCGACAGCCCGCCTTGGCGCAAGGCCCGCGCGATCAAGCTGTTTTGGGCCGCACCGTTTGGAAAAGTGATACCAGCCGCGTGCTGTGATCCAGCGCCGTCCTGTGCTGCGGCGCTGGCCTTGATATCGGCCAGAATCCTGTCGCCATTTGCAATCGCCGCAGAGCGCCGTTTGATCATCACCAGGCCACAGCCTTCGGCGCGCACGTAGCCATCTGCGCTGGCATCAAAAACCTTGCAGCGCCCTTCGGGGGACATCATGCCGAACTGGCTGAGAACAATGGTCGAGCCGGGCGACAGGATTGCGTTGACGCCCCCCACAATCGCCTGATCGCACTCGCCTAACCGCAGGGCCTGCACGGCCAGATGAAAAGCGGTCAGCGACGAGGAACACGCCGTGTCCACGCTCATGCTGGGGCCGTGCAGATCATAGAAATATGACAGCCGATTGGCAGCAATACTGCCCGCGTTGCCAAGGCCGGTATAGGCATTATAGCTGGATATGTTCGGGCTAAGCGTGATCTTGGCGTGCAGGTAATCCGAATTGCTGATGCCGACATAGACGCCTGTATTGGTGCCCGCGAGGTCGGATTTCCTGGTCCCTGTGTTTTCAAGCAAACGCCAGGAGGTTTCCAAGAGCAAGCGATGCTGTGGGTCGGTCTCGCGCGCTTCGATGGCGGAAAGACCAAATAGATCAGCGTCAAAGCTTTCGATCTCATCAATGAAGCCGGCCCATTTGGTGTTGGACTTGCCGGGAATGCCGGGGCGTGGGTCATAACAAAGGTCGTTGTCCCAGCGGGTCTTGGGCACTTCAGTGATCGAATCCACGCCTTGGCACAGGTTCTGCCAGAATTGATCCAACGTGTCGGCACCGGGAAAACGGCAAGCCATGCCAACGATGACAATCGGATCATCTTCATCCCTGACGTTCGAGCGGGCAGGGGCCGCGCGTGCCGCATCTTGCGATGTATCAGCTGGGTTGAGCCGGTTGTGAGAACCCAGTTGGGGAAGCGACCCTTCCAGAAACTGCGTCAGGCAGGCGCGTCGCATGAGTTTGGCGCTTGTTGTGCGCGGCAGCTTGCCTTTCGGAACACATAGAATGGTGTGCGGTGCCATGCCGAAATTTTCGATCAGGCAGGCCGCTATCCGTTTCTTGGTCTGCGCCACGTCGGCGGCAGAGCTGTGGCGGTGCATCTCTTGAAAGATATAAAGGTCTTCTTCCTTTGTGCCGTGTTCGGACACAGCGACGGTGGCCATTCCGTCCAGTACATCCGCCAGATGCGAGGCGAGGCATTGTTCCAAGTCTTCGGCTGGAAAATTCCTGCCGCGCACGATCACCACGTCTTTGTAGCGTCCTGAAATATAGATGCGCCCGGACGAAACACGCCCCAAGTCCCCGGTCGGCAACTCGCCGTTGTCGGTCAACAGCGGCCCGGTGCTGCTGGTTTGGGCCAGACTGTCGCCAGACAGATGAATTTCACCCTCATCGCCCTCGGCGCAGAAATCACCGGTTTCGGGATCGCGGATTGTCACTGATATACCGGTTTCAATTGTATAGGGCAGAAGGGCACGCTTGGTGCTGCTGCCCGTCTCTTTGTAAAGCACATGGTCGCGCAGATCTGTCAAACCCGCGCGCCCCCCGGCGGCCAGAAGGCCTGCTTCGGCCAGTCCGTAGACCGGGCGTAGTGCGTTGGGCGCAAGGCCACATGGCGAAAACGTTTTGGCAAATGCATCGAGATCTTCCAAACTCACCGTCTCTGCACCGATAAAGATTTGTGTCCAGCACGACAGGTCCCAATGTTGCTGGGGCGCAACTCGGTCGGCACATAGCCGCAAGGCGAAATTCGGCGTGGCAGCTGAATTGGCCCGGTAGGTGTGGATGGCGTCGAGCCACAGGGCGGGGTCACGCAAGAAGGTGTTGGGTGTCATGAATGCACCAAACCCGCGCGTGTAGAGTACCGTCAGCAAATGTCCGACCAGCCCCATATCGTGGTGAAGTGGCAGCCAACTGACCAGGCGCACCGGGGCGGAGCGATCAAATACTGCGTCCATAAAACGCAAATTTGCCAGGACGTTCTCATGCGTCAGCGCGATGCCTTTGGGACGCGCGGTCGAACCGGATGTGTATTGAATATACGCAATGTCGGAAGGAGCCGGATAGGGGTGGTTGTCCGGTTCGGACACCGCGCGCGCCATCATCAGGTCTTCGATTGACAAGACAAGGACGTCGCTCAGCCCAGCCTCCTGCAAAAGCTGTTTGGTGGTCTCCAGCGCATTACTTTCAAGGACAAGACAGCGCACATCGTCTTCTCGCAATGTCCGCAGAACGCGGCCAAATCCGACATGGTTGCGCCGTGTCGGCAGCGGCGGGATCGGTGCAGGGATTGCGCCCGTCCGCATCAACGCAAAGAAACAGGTGACAAAGCGTGCTTGATCGCTGATCGCCATCAACGCAACGTCGCCGGGTCGCACACCAGTTTCTGCCAGAACGTCAGCCAGCCGGTCGCTGCGGGTCTTGAGCATCTTTACCGAAATCTCGGACTTGAGCCGCCCGCGACTGTCCAAAAAGACCATGGCATTTGAATCCGAAGCGGCAGGTCCGTCATCGTCCAAAAGGTCGGTCAGAGTTTCAAATGAACGCACTTGTTTGTCCTATTCCGCCACGTGTGCCGTTGCGATCATCCAATGCGTGCAAAACCGGGCCACAGGCCGGGCTTGCACGAAAGTTTGGACGGCTTGTTAGGTCAGGCTCCGAGCCGGGATAACGCTTGGGGTGGCCCCGAGCTTGCCGGGGGCACCGGCGGGCCCGCTGCCCCCGTCGCCGTTTCCGTCGGGGCTGAGACCGCCCGCACCGCCGGAGCCGCCCGCACCACCTTGGCCCGCGAGCACTTCGGTCTCGATATGTGCGGTGTCGCGTTTGACCACTCGGACAGGATCGACAATTTGGCTGCCGTCACCGCCATTGCCGCCTGCGCCGCCCCTGCCGCCTGGCCCTGAAATCCCCTGCGGGGAACTTGCGCATCCAGTTGGGGTGAAGCCGGGAAAGCCGCCGGGGCCCCCGGTGCCGCCCTGGCCGCCGTCACCGCCATCTTGGCCAGAACCGCCCTTTACCATCAGATGCAAGGGCTGACCCACTGTCGCAATGATGTCCACATTGGCCGCTTGCAGGTTGCGCCCGGGGCCGCCCTCTGCACCTTGTCCACCCTGCGCGCCCGGCAGGCCTTCCCGACCGTGTTCGGGTTTGCGCGTACAGATATATTTGCCGATTTCTTTGTCAAAGAAGCTCTTGCCAGCTTCGGCATCCTTGGGCTGTTCGGGTGTGGCACCAACGGCGCCTGTCTGTGCCTCGGGGGCGGAATAAGGCTCGCCGGCGATCAGGATTTGCGGGCCGTCCTTTGCGTCTTTGCCGGATGTCTGATCGGTGATCGTCACTTGGCCAAAGAACAGGCTCGCCTTGCTGTACACTGCGATCCGGGCGGATGCGGCCATTTCCACATACGAGAAATTCAACACAATCGGCTCAAGCCCGTCGATGACAAGTGTTGTGCCAGGCCCCAGAACCAGCTTGTTACCGGTATAGGCGGTGAGTTGAGAAGGAAAGAGCACGCTGTCGATTTCTTCCAGTGTCCGCTCTGGTACGCCCAAACCCCCAAATGCAAAGACGGAGGCCAGCTTTTCCATTCTGGCTTTGAGCAAACGAGCCTCGTCAACATCGCCAGGTTGAGCGACGAGGTCCGGGCGCATGTCACCCAGCGTCACCTCCCCCATATCTTCTTGCAGCTTTTGCAGCGCGCGAATGGCAGGTCCGTCCTGAGGCTTGTCATTCAGCAAGATATTGCGCAGCTCGGCAATTCCCTTTGTTTTGAATACGTGTCCCTTGAGAGGGCCGGACCCATCACAACTGACAATGACTATCGGGGTATTCGGGTCATCAAAAGTAACTTCCTTGCCAGCCGTGAAATCATGCACACCCAGTCCGACATTCTTGTTCACTTCAGCAAAACGTTCAGCAATTTCGTGTTCGATATCAGTGTTGGTCATAATGTTCCTCGCGTCAAAATAAGGGTCCAATTCCGCGCTAAATGGTCAGCCAATTGCGGAGCCTTAGACGGTTGGTAGTATCAGGTTGCCAGGTGGGGTCGCAGCCCCAGGTGTCCCTGGCCCTTTGCTGCCACCGGTTGGTTTGCCGGCGCCGCCCACGCCTTCGGGGCCTGCCGCTCCGCCGTTGTCGAGGTTGTAACCCACATTGACTGTTGCGGTCCCTTCCCACACCAGTCTGGTGGTCACGGACGTGCCGCCTTTCCCACCATTGCCACCACGTCCGCCAGCGCCACCTTGCCCTTGATCGCCTTGAGTTTTGGTCGTGCAACCGGTCGCGCTATCGCCGGGCTGGCCACCCTCGCCACCTTCACCGCCGTTACCGCCTTTGCCACCTTGCTGGCCTGTTCCACCGCCGTAGTTCAGCGTCAGCACGCCGCTGATCTTCCCAAGATTGATCGTGTTCGGGTTGGTATAATCAGTTCCGTTATTGCCCGGCGTTCCGTCGTCTCCGTCGTCGCCCGTTCCGCCCTTTTGGCCGGCGCCCGGTTCTGTGTCGCACTTATATGGGCAATTGCCCGTTGTCGTCTTGTGGCTCTTGCCATTGGGCGTTGCTTTGGAGGGCTGATCACCATGATGCCCGTCTGCGCCGTCTTGTGCCTGGGGCAACTGCGCGGGCACGTAGTTGAACGAAGGGCTGGGATAAAGGCCATGTTGGGTATCCGCCAACATCAGGCTTGCGTGCGGTTCGCGCCCAACCAAATCCGTTGTTTGAGCAAAGCCGATCACCGGCGCGTGCACGTGAATGGTCGATGCGCCATGCAGTTCCAGTTTGCCCACGTTCATAAACACCGGCGCAGTCCCCACGATGCTAAGCTGGGCATGATCTTTGAGGATCAGATGGTCCGCCGTGAACAAACCCATCGAAACGGGGAAAAACAGGCGGTTGGCCGCTGCGGCCAAGTGTTGAATCTGGTCGGCGTGGCCGTTCAGAAACACGCTCATCGCCTCGTAGAGCATGAATTGCTCTTCCGCCGAAAATGCTTCGATGCCTTGCTCTGCGCGGGCCATCCAATCGTCGACTTGGTGGGCCGCCAGATCTTTGGTGTGCAACTCTGGCGCGAGGCGAGGATGGGCCGCACACCGCCGCTCCAGATCGGAGGATGGATTGTGCAAATCACCGTTGGCGATGTAGGCGAAGTGTTCGATCGAATCCACTTGCACCTGCTGCAACACAAAGTGCGAATTCTCGTCCAGAGAGACGATTTTATGCTCTCCTTCCTCAATAACGATTGTCGGGGATTCTGATGCTGTGAACTGCGTCGGACCAAGATTGACCCGGGCATTCAGTTCGTTGAAATCATTGGAAAATAAAGGATTGTCTAAAATCATGGTTCCCCCTAAATCGAGCGCGTAATTCACCAAATAAGCGACCGCGAACGCGTCTTGACGCTACATCAAATCGGCCACATTTCAAGAATGGATTCCCGCAAGCCGTGTCGGACGCATGTGCGGGATCGCGGTTTTGGGGCCGTTCAAAGCGGTCGCCGAAGCCAATGTCTGTGGGCCAAAGGCCCGTATTTTTATCAGTGTTTTAGACTGCTCGACGTGGGAGCAAGGCCGCCGAAGCGGCGCGCGCTTCGCGAAATAAGGGTATTTTTTTCTTGCCAGCAGCCAGCCGCCCATGCAACCGTGACCCCATAATGCGGGTTTCGCGCAAATATATTTTTGACGTTTCTGTTTAAGCACTCTGCGCAAAGCCCTCACTATGTGGGGATACTTTATGAATTACGATACCATTCAGGACAGTCTGGATGCCATTGGTGTCTCTGCGCCCGACCTCTATCGTGCGGCTCTGTATCTGACCTACCTCCAAAACGCCGAAACCTACTTCGCCATGACCCTCGCAAAAGAGCCGGACAATGGTGGGTTGGGTGACGCGTGTTACGCTTTCGTATCCGAAGCGGTGAATGCCGCCCCACTTCTGGATCAGCTCGCTGCGCTTTTGGACGGTCTTGTGGCACCCGCCGTTCAGGGGCAGTTGGCCGGGAATGCGGATCCCCCCAAGGGTTACTATGAGACTTTTTTTGACACGACGATCTTGCCCACGGCTGCTTCCGGCAAGAGCATCACCCAAGCGGAATTCGATGCCAATGTTGCCAAATTTTTTGCGGCACAGGGCCTGACCAAGACGGCGCTGGACAAAGCTTTCAGCAACTTCACTGTGAACATCAAAACGGCTTGCGGTCGGCTTTACGCAGATGTTGCAAACCTCAAATCGCTCTATGCGGATCAGTTTGACGATGGTTTTGCGATCCAAGAGCTCAAATCCATCAACACCGGTATGCAGCCATTCTACAACGGCGGGCAACAGGCGTTGGAGATGGAATTGGTCGTTGCAGGCAGCCCGTCTGCCAAGTCGATCTTCAAGTCGGACCTGTTCGGTAGCACGATTTCCATCGTTTACGAGCCGCGTGATATGGAAGCTGATTGCCTGATTTGCGGCATATCGGCAGCGGCCAACAGCGTGCTGGGCGACGATTTCATCGTGCAGTCGCTGTTCGAGATTTACAACAAGGGCGTGACCGACAACAAAGATCCGGTTCTGGCCAAGTCGCTCAAACCGCTACCGACGCTGCTGATCCTGCCGGTGAACCCATCATCCAAGGCCGCAAAACCCCTGGTTGGCTCGTACGGCTATCGCCAAAGTCTGAACACGCCGTGGCAGTCCTTGGCCGCGCGGGCAGAACCCAGAACCCTGACAGCAGATGCCTTGATTGGCCCGGACGATGACGCGGCCACGATCATTTCGGATTTCTATCTGACACTTGGGGCCATGACGGCGCTGAGCGCGACATTTTCCATCACTGGGCTCACAAGCTCGAACATCATTTCAGCCGAACGGATTCCAACGGCAACCAATACAAACGCCGCCTTTGTAATAAGCACAGAGACGATTGTCACAGACGGGCTTGTGGCTGATGGGTCAGGTGGCATTGACGGCCAGGCATCTGCCATTCCTGTGCTGTCGATCAACGCTGATCAATCTGGGCTGGAGACAGTGATCCGAGATTACCGCGACCCCAACAGGCTGTGGCAATCAGGAAAAAGCGGCACCGCCGCCGTGGTAGCGCTGAAACCCACGGGTGCATCCACGCCTGTCCCGGCGGAATTGCTGATAAAGGGCTTTGATGCCGGTATCGCAATTCTCAAGGCGGTTTACACCGGTGACAGCAAGTCCGGCATCACCGATTTCATCACACGTACGGACAAGGTCGTCGTCAAAATCGCGGCTGTCTCAGCCTCTGCAACGCAAGACCTGAAAACCGCGGTGTTCACAACGCTCCCTGCGCAGCGCTCGGCTTTGACCCTTGAGCAGGCGTGCAACACGACCGTCAGTGCCAGTCTGGCGACTGCCGCTGCTGCTTACACCGCCGCAGGTGATCCAAAGGCGGATCCTGCCTTTATCGCGCTGTCCCCTTTGCTGGCTGGCAAGGCGTTGGCGAACCTGGACGATCCGACGTTTTTTCATCAGATCGGCACATCGGACCTGCTGGGCACTGATGGCACGGCGCTTGCGATCCCAGCGACGATTACCACCTATCCCGACCCCGAAACGCCGACAAAGGCGGGCACGCTCAAGGTCAAGGGCGCCAAAGGCATGCCCGACCGAACAACCTATTTCGACCAAGCGCCAAGTGCCGCGCGAGTGTTTGGGCCGCAGGTTGAAACGATCGGGACGGCTGCGGGGGATATCTGGACCGCAAAAGTCCGGGCCAGCATTTTCACAAGCCTGGGCCTGACGTCGGATTTTGATCCGACGACCGTGGTCGCACAAGGTAAGGACGGCAGCTGATGAGCACGATTGAAACCATCATCAAAGCCTTCAAGGCGTTTCCGACAGACGGCAGCGAGATTGCCCTGAATGCAAAGACATTTGATCTGGATTTCACCAACGATGTATTTGAGTTCTTGCTGTTGCAAGACACGCTGACCTTCAAAACGACAACTGTGACGGTGACTGGCGAAACGTCCGCAACCCTCAAGGGAACGACAAGTGTTTACGGCTACGACGCCGTGCCCTGTACGTTGAGCTTTGAGGTAAAGGACGCGCTGGTTGTGGCCAAGATCACAAGCGATCTGGGCAAAACCGCCAATATCCAACTGCCGGTTCTGTTCTGGATTACGACAACCGGACTGAGTTTTGCAGGAACCATGACCGAGACCAAAGGGCTGCCTACTTTCGGTTTTGCCGGTGGGCTTGACCTGGGCAATGACGCATCGGCCCCGGTTGCCATCGACTATCAATCGGCCGGTAATTGGGACCTGGGCATTGCCAAGGATGAAAAGACAAATATCAGCGGCAGTCAGGTTGCCGCAATTTTGGGCGGCGAGGCGCTCAGCAGTCTGCTGCCTGAAAGCCTGGAAAAGGAACTGGATACGTTCGCAGTCTCCAGCATCGACGCTTCGTTCAATTCCAAGACCCATTTCCTATCGTACTTCAATGTCGGGTTTGAAGTTGTCGAAGGCTGGGACATCACCTCTGATCTGTCTCTTGAGCCGGGAATGGGCCTGTCCTTTACCCTGTCCGAGAAAAAGATCGAGCTGCCGAAACTGGGCGCAACGGCCCAAGATGTTGCCGCAACAAGCGACAAGAATATCGCAGCACAGGTCACCGGTACGCTCAAACTGGGCGGGGTCGACGTTCCGCTGATCCTGGCCGCAGCGTTCAACGATGTTGCGACGTGGGAGTTCGGTGTTCAGGCGGGCAAGACTGTAACGATCCCTTCACTCAAGGACGTTCTGTTGCTGGGCGGCGATCAGGCTTTTGTCGACAGTTTGCCGGCGCAAATCTCGACCCTGCCCAGTATCGAGATTGACCGCTTGTTCGTTATTTTCCAACCGTCGAAAAAGCTGATCAACGAGGTCAGTTTCAAGGTGCAGACGGCCTCAACCTGGCAAGTGCTGCCCGGCTATTTCGAGCTGACAAAGGTCAAGCTGGATTTCGACATCACCGACGTCAACACGCCCAAAGACCGCAAGGTGGTGGGCGAGGCCTATGCCGGGTTCGACATTGGCGACGTTCCGTTCTTTTGCCAGATCAAAAACACGAAAAAGGATCAGGATTGGGTCATTACCGGCGGTTTGGTCAAAGGTAGCAAACTGAACTTTACCGCCATTGCCGCATCCCTGTTCAATGGCGAATTGACGATCCCGAAGGATGCACCGCAGATTGCCTTTGACAAGGCAAACCTTGAAGTCGTGCCGGAGAAGAAGACCTTTGAAATCAGCGCAGGGTCGGACGACGCCTGGGACATTATTACAGGCAAGCTGGCGATCGAAACGCTGTCCATTGATTTTTCAAGAAAGCCGGAAAAGAAGAAAGCGGGCGAAGCGAGCCAGTTTGAAGCAAAGGCTGACGCGCCGGACAAGGCCGATCCGCCCTCCCCAACGACCTATACCTATTCGGGACAGATTTCAGGTACCTTGACGATTGGTGGGGTCGCGGTTTCGTTGAGTGCCGTGCTGAACAAAACGCCTGACAGCGGCATTGATTTTGAAGGCAGCACCGGCGACCAGAAGATCCCCTTTGGAAATTGGCTGCAGGATTTTGCCTCGTTCTTTGGGCCTGTAGAATTGCCGCATTGGGTCACGGAGCTGACCCTGTCCGACATTGCCGTCACGTATAATTCCAAGACGAAAGACTTCAGCTTTGCCATCCAACTATCGGACAATGACGCGCCAGGACTGATCATCGCCCTGTCCATCGAAATGACGCACAAGGACAAGGACTGGACCAAAGTCATCACAACGAAACTGACCTACAAGGACGACGACGTTGATCTGCTGTTCTCGCTAGCCTTTACGACCTCAGAGGCCAAGGGCGTGAAAACATCGAACACCCGCGCGGTCTGGGGCGGGGACAATCCGCCAAGCCTTGCGACCTTCCTGATCTTCATGGGCAAAACCCTGAAGCTTGATGTCGATTTCCCGCAGGCGGTCAATTGGGACGCCACGCTGTCCAGGATGATCATCGAGGGCAAGCAAGTCGGTACAAAGCCGCAAACCATCGAGGCCGCCGGGCAATTCGATCTCAAGATCGACGGCAACACCGATTGGAGCCTGTTCTTCTCCTATACCAACGAGACCAGTTTCGAGGACGGCGGCGATAAGGAAAGCGCGGGCAAGCTGACGGTCTACACAAGTGATGACGCGGAAAAGAGCGCCCCCGAGGCTGACCCGACACCCGAAGCCGCGCCTTATGTCTTTGGTATCGCGCTGAGTGGGCCGATGAACCTGACGGACTTGCCCTTGGTTGGCTCGATCCCCGGCATCGATGCCTACAACATCGACAAGTTGGGGTTCTATTATACCAACGCCGCGTTCAAGGATGACAAAGCCAAACTGAACTTTACCATTCCTGATCTGGATAGCGTGGGGACAGGCAAAGCCGGATATAGCAAGGCGCAGTTGGACAAGCCGAAATTCAACCTGTTGGCCCTGTTCGCAAAAGACGCCAAAGGGGGCGGGGGTGACAAGGCGGCGCTGGCGGCGCCGGACATGCCCGAGGCCAGCAGTGCCAGCGGGGACAGCGACGGGAGCATGAGCCTCGGCACACCGACTCCAGACGCGACGGCGGATCAACCCGGCTTTGCCAAGACGCAGTCATCGACCGACGCGCCGATTGCGTGGCTTGCACTGAATAAATCCATTGGCCCGGTATCGCTTGAAAAGGTCGGGCTCAGCTATTCTGCACCACCAAAGGGCGAAGACGGCGAGCTTGGCATCTTTGGTGTGTACCTCAATGGTGGGCTGTCAATTGCCAGTTTTTCGATGGCGCTGGACGGGCTTGGTATCACCTTCCCGCTGCCCAAACCTGGCGGTTCAATCAAAGATCCCATTTCCCAAATCGATTTCCATTTGAACGGTCTGTTCCTCGATCTTGAAGAGCCGGGGTTCAAGATTGCCGGAGGCTTCATCAAGATCCCGGGCGATACGCCAGATATGATCGGGCAATTGACGGTGGATGCCGGCCCGTTTGGCCTGGACGCTTACGGCGGTTTTGCGGGTGATTTGTCGGACCCGTCTGTGTTTATCTTCCTGCATCTGACGGCGCCTTTGGGCGGTCCACCGTTCTTCTTTGTGGATGGTGTTTCAGGTGGGTTCGGGCTGAACCGCGATTTTGTCCTGCCGACGTTTGATCAGTTGGGCAACTATCCGTTGCTGCCGCAAAGCCCCGCAATCCCGACTGCCGCGGATATGGGTGGAAAATCGGCGGCTGACAAGCTCAAGACGATGCAAACCGCGCTGTTGAGCCTGGCCAAATATTTCCCCGTAAAGGAAGGCCAGTATTGGGTGGCGGCCGGTCTCGACATCACGTCTTTCGAGATGATCAAGGTCTCGGTCATCTTGTCGGTATCCTTTGGCAAAGACCTTCAGGTCGCCGTGATTGGCAGTGCAGGCATGTCCTTGCCCGTCAATGTCGGCACCGATCCGATGGCCTATATCCAGATCAATTTCCTGGTTTCCTATTCGTCCTCCAACAGTCTTGTGTCTGTGATCGGCGTCATCACGCCCTCGTCGTTTATTCTGACGAAAGAGATCAAGCTGTCTGGCGGCTTTGCCTTCTATCTCTGGCTTGATGGGCCCAATTCGGGTGATTTCGTCCTAACCATCGGCGGGTACAGCCCATTTTACAACAAACCGGCACTGTATCCTGACGTGCCGCGGATGAGCCTGTCTGCCAGTATTGGTATCCTGTCGATGAAGGGTGAAAGTTATTTTGCCCTCGTGCCAAGTGCGCTGATGGCAGGGATCGACGTGAAGGCAACGGCAGACCTTGGTCCCATTTCAGCCTGGTTCCACGCCAGCGCGGATTTCTTTATCGGCTGGAAACCCTTTACCTACCACATTCAGATCGGCATCGCGCTGGGCGCGTCGCTGACGCTTGATATCGGATTTGTCACGATCCGCATCACGATCCATGTGGGTGTCGGGCTCGACATCTGGGGGCCTGAATTCGGTGGCCGGGCCATGGTCGACTTGTCAATCGTGTCCTTTGCCATCGACTTTGGCAAACAAAAGCAAGAGGCCCCTGTTCTGACCTGGTCAGAATTCATCGATTTCCTGCCCAGCAAGACCCAGAAGGAAAAGGAAAAAGCGGCCCCCTTGCGCATGGCACCGATGATGGCATTCGCGCTGATGGAAGAGCCGAATGTAGCCGTCGCTGCCCCGGCAGCGGACACTGGCCCCAAAACGTTGATTTCGGTCGAAGTGGCGCGTGGCAAGCTTGCCAAGGATCAAGCTGCTGCCGATGCATCCGGCGTCGCGTGGGTGGTGAACGGCAATGATTTTGCGATCCGTACCCATGCCAGCGCGCCGTCCAATGCGATCAACTTCAACAACGAACCGCTGCCACAAGACACTGCGCGTTATTTGCTGCCCGGCAACCTCAGACAGCAATTCGAAGAGCGTCCCGAACTCATCGGCAAGTTGCCTTATATCATCGATCCCAAACCGCCCGAAGGTGCGCCGATTTGGTACGATCTTGAGGTTGGCGTCAAACCCAGCAATCTGACCGACCTGACCTCGACCCAGATCATCACCCTTAAGAATGAGGCGGGTGATGACCAGGCAGTGATGCTCCAATTGGTGAAATCCGGTGTCGCCTCGGCGCTCTGGGGTTCTGATGGCGATACATCCACGTCCGACAGCGGGCTGATGGCGGGCGCTGTGGTCGGGATTGAGATGCTGCCCAACATCTATTTCCCCAAACGCACGTCTTACATTCAGTATTACTACCTGGTGTTCTCGCCCAACGACGTTTTTATCGCCCAAGAAGTGGCCCCCAGCATCGATACCGGCGCTTATCCCGACCCCGGGAAAATCATTGACAGCATGAAGGATGGCACAGCGTTTTCCAGCACTGAAACCGCCCGCACCGACGTCGTTGATGTCCTCGGCACGCTGGGCTTTGACGACTTGGCGCCAAAGAACTCCGGCGCGCTGAGCACCCAGGATTACGTGCAATCGGCCGAGCTGATGCACATGACGGCGGCCTGATCCTGTGTGTCAGGGTTTTGCATGAATATTGAAAGCGATTGAGAGCATGAAAGAAAACAAAGCCCCGGTGACCACCGACGACTCGCCTTTGTTCCAGGTGCGTGCGTCTTTCGTCCAGCACAGTCTGCCAGGGCTTGAGGCTGGCAAATATACGATCACTGCCCAGCAACAGCTTGACCACGCGGACAAAACATCCGCAACGGATGGCCCTTTGCCAGTGGTCGAGCAAGTGTTCGGGGTCGAGGGGGAAAAGTACACGATCTCACAAGCCTCCGTGCACAGCAGATATCCACCGAACGAAGTACAGGGCGAGTTTTCGACCAGTCTGCCGCAGATCATCTTTCAGGATGCGACCAAGTTGCCATGGATCAGGTCGCCCTATTATCGCGACGAACCCGTCATCCAGACGCATACCTATGATGTGGACGGCAAGCCGCAGGAATATGACGACGACAAGGCGACGTGGCTGTTTGTGATGTCGCTGAATACCACCGATTTTGAAGGCGTCTCCCCGCGTGGTCTTGTCCGGACAGGGACGGTGGCGGACTTGATCCCGGATACGATGACGGTGCGCAGCAACACGTCCTCCACGCCGATTCCGGGCAGAATGCCTGCCAAGGACATGTATTCGATATTCTCTTATGTCTTTGAGGATGGCAAAAAAACCAAGAAACCGGCGGGCAGTGAATTGGACCCCGGCATTGGCCACGATGGCACCGACGCCATCAAATTCATTGATATCCCCATCGCGTTGTTCCAGACACTGGCCCCGTCGATGCAAGACTTGCAACTCATGGCGCATGTGCGCTCGGTCAAGCTGGACAACAAGGCGCTGGCTGACGGCAAAGTCATTGACGCGGAAGGCGAATATGCCGTGGTCATGGGCAACCGGTTGCCGCAATCCCTGCCTGCGGCGCAAGCCGTGCCGCCGGTGCCTGGAAAACCCGCACCGGGGACCAATGACGTTTTTGTTGTGTCCCTCGAAAAAATGGAATGCGCGCTGAGGGGGTATGCAAAGCCCAGCTATTTCAGCGAGAACATAGTTGACAACGCCAACGGCCATGTGCGGCTCGTGGTTTTGAACCAATGGAGCTTTACCTCGTACGACGACACAAGTTTTGAATTCAAACTCATCCTGGGAAGCTTGAACGACCGCACGGTTGATCCAAAACACCCCAGTGAAGGCTCGCAGGACAACCCGCACATGCGGTTGCCGAACCCGCCCCACTTTACAAGCCCGACCGAGGCACAGAAAGTGGCAGAGCACATGTTGTCTTTGGGCTATGTGCCCATGAACCACCTCACGCGCAAACCCGATGTCAGCGTTGAGCCCAAAGAGCCCATTCAAACCGTGTCCTGGTATCGCGGGCCGCTCGCCCCTTTCGCGGTCGAGCCCGATCACAATGGCCCGCTGGGTGGCGGGGCTGTGGGAAGCGATTTGTCCAAAATGGTTTATTCCGCCGACAAGCTGCTGCGCTTTGACCCCACGGTTGGCATGTACGACACCAGCTATGCCGCCGCTTGGCAGCTTGGCCGCTTGCTGGCCCTGCAAGACAAGAGTTTTTCGGTGCCATACTACCAATGGCAACGCAGTCGTGCCTTTGCTTTCCGAATGTCGATCGAGAACGCCCTGGTGGGCGATGATTTCGCGGACCTCAAAGCAGCCTCTCAGAACCTGATCCAGTCCCAGAGCAAATCTGGCGCGCCCGACAACGCCTTGTTCAGGTCGGCCGTGAATTTCTTTGTCCAGATGTCAGTAGAGGGAGAATAACATGCTCAATTCGATCGACCGCATGACCACACTGGCCCAGGAAACTGCCAGCGCCGAAATCCCCGAGGATCTGGCAACGTGGCTGACCAATCTGGAAAATCTTGTCGGGGTTCCGTTCAATTACCTGGTGCCGCAGAACGCGATGCTGCCCCCCGAGAGCATTCGTCAATTCCATATCGACCCCAATTGGGTGAATGCTCTGGTGGATGGCGCAATGAGCATCGGGCGCCACTTTGAGGGGAAGCAGACCTCTACCGTGAACCAGGTGTCGGAACATGCCAATACCTTGGCGGCGCGGTCTCAAACCATGGAAATGAAACAGATGGTGCGCGAGGCGCAGCTGTCGAAGTTGCCGAAAAAGGAACTGCACGTCCTGGGGCGGCAAAAAACTCAGGAAAAGCTGATGGCCCGGGGGCTGGCCGCCCCACTGGATGTGGCCGACACGCCCTTGACCGGTTTCATCTTGCGCTCGCAGGTGGTCAAAGGCTGGCCCAGCATGGATGTCGCCGGCTACCCCAAAGGCGCGTCGCCCTATGACAACAGCAAAAACCCGTCGGTAAAGGTTGTCCCGCTCAAGGTCATCCGCTTGGTCCGGCTGTCTGACGAGGTCCTCTTTGGCCTGTTTCAGGGCGAGTTGTTCGAACTGGTATTCCACCAACCAGCCGAAGCGATCCATTTCGGGTTCGACAACGTTACCTATTCAGGGGGAACAGCACAGGTCGCGAAGGATCTGAGATACCCGACAGAGGGTTGGGATGCTGCGACGTCGCCTTATGAGTACATCAACGACGAACCTATCACCAATCCGTTTCACGACAGCGACGCGCGCGTTCTGGACATGATGGCCATCAGCCAGTCCATCGGCGCATCGCTCGCCAAAAACAAGGCGGCACCGGGCTATTATCAAGCGTCGCCCTCATCTGACACCTACAAGAACCACCTCGTTTCCTCGGACTTTGGCTTGGAAATGGTTGAGGGCGTCGGCCTCGTCAGTTTCATAAATGCCCAAGCGCCGGAAGAGTCGAAATGAACATCATTGTTCCCATTCACGTCGAAGCGCTGCGCGTGACAACCAACACGGCGCAGCAATCCAAAACCGCGCTTTACCAGTTTGACAAGCTGGGCAAGGTTGCAACCTCAGCCGACAGCGGGATGATCGCTGCAGAAAACTTTGCGACCTCGCAAACCTATTTGCGGAACCAACCCGGCATTCACCTGCATTGGTCCATCCCGCGTGCCTATACCAAGGGCCTTCAGGATCAAGAAACCGGCGCGCTCAAATACCCCGTTGTACCCAACCGCTGGATCGTTATCCGCACATTGAAAAACAACAAACCGGGGTCGCTGCCTGCCACCGATACGCATATGTGGGTGTTGGAGAGCGACGCGCATTCGCTAGATGATGGCGAAAAGACGCTTGAGAAATCTGTCGCGCCGTGGATGGACAATGCGGGGGCCTTGCAGGGCCTTCAGGGCAATGTGCTTGGACGCAAATTGGATGCCACAAATGGGTGGCATGAGCCGAACGGCCAGATGCATACCCTTGCGGCCAAAGTCGGGGATGGAAATCACGGTTATCTGGGCAAGCTTTTTCAGGCACCCTATGGCTCTGGCGAGACGTTCACCGCTTATATGCCCAGTTCGGGCAATATTCTGGGCATTTATGACAAGCTGGATGACTATTTCCAGAACCTGCCCAATTGGACGGTCGATGCGGATTTGTCGGTGTCTTATACCGTTATGGGCTGGGTCAACGACATATCATCGGACGCCTGCCATATCATTCTCAACAATGCGCTGACCGCCTATGGTGCGTTGCCGGAACGGGACAAACCGACCCTCGCGGAATACATCGAACAGGTGATGGGCGAGGATCTGAAATGGTCGTTGTCGGATTATTCCTCGCTGACCGCAGCGTCTATCCCCCAGACCCAAGCGATCATGAACGGGATTGTGTCGGGTATTACCTGGAATACCTCGTCACAATCGGGAGTGACCTATCCCACAGCCCCGCCCAAAAATCAGGACATCAAGGTCAGCGTCGGCAGCAACACCGCCGATGCGTTGTCGGCCTATCTGAACGGTACGGTGGCCGATCCGTTCTTCAATCCGGACGCGCCCGAGGTGGATCATCAGGTCGAATGGTTGCTCAATGCCTTGCAGTTTGACCAACTGCCAAAGCTGGACGCAGGCACCAAAGGGGTCGGCCAATTACAGGAGTTTCTGCACACTACCACCTTTGCCGGCTTTCCGGGGGGGAACGTCTGGTCCGTGCGGCAAGACAAGGACAAGACCCAATCGCAAGGGCAGGGGAACAACAACGAAGTTACGCTGCCCGCCTATCTTGGCAAACTTCTGGCCGAATTGAACGGTGCACAGATCGAGCTTGATACTGGCAAAGACAAAATTGCCAACGAGCGCAAGCAGCTGTTTCTTGACTGGTCTTATCATGCAGGCCAGTTGCAGACCAATGTGTTTGGGTCCGCCAATGAGAACCTGAACACCGATGTGACCGGCGCGTTCCTGGTTGATGGTCTGCTGCACTATTTCCCGTCGCTTTTGGACAGCGGCAGCTACAATAGCTTTACCAAACCTGTAGCGCCATACGCGGCAAAACTGGATAGTTTCAAGATCGCCCTGCCTGCGGATGCCCATCCCGACCGGGCCAGCGACATTGCCAGCTACACGTTTCTGGAACAATTGAACCCTGCCGCCCAGACCTTTGGAACAGCGCTTCAGGAGATGCTGGTGGATGCCGACGCCATCACCGAAGAGTTACTGCCGCTGGGCATCGCCAGCCTGAAAGAGGTCGCGGCCCTGGTGGAATTGGCAAGCCTCGTGCCGGCGGGCAGCCCAACGGCACAGTCGCAGATCGCTGACTTGGTGAAACAGGCGCTGGTCAGCTTGGACACGGCCAGCATGGCAATCGAAAAGGCGTCGACCTATGGCAATGCGCTGGTCGACAGCGAGGCCGGGATTGACAGTTTGATTGCGCAGGCGACCACTGCGCAAAACGGCATCGCCGCGCTGATCACGGATTTCAAAGGGTACTTTTCTGTCCATGACGTGCCAGAGGCATTGCCCTTGGCGGGGGGCAAAGCCTTTACTGACAAAGTGCAGGCCGAGGATGTTCTGACCCTCTTCAACTATACAGCTGACGACAAGGGCTTTCCCGGGGTGGAAACCCTGCTCGACAGCTATAACGGCTATAGCGGCCAGTCTGCCTTTGTCATCGATACGAGCAAGGCCGCATATTACATGGCCTGCGCGCATATCTATGCGATCCAGTCGCTGGTGCCTTTCATTGTGACCTGCGCCTATTACCTTCAGTTTTGCCTTCAGGAGTTGAACGAGGCCTATAGCGACGCCGAGGAAATGGTGACGAAACTGAAGGCTGCGAAAACGGCCCTGACCCTCAGCACGATCAGCGACGCAATCACCGATCTCAACACCATTGCCACAGGCACTTTGCCATCAATCCAGTCCGATCTTGAGGCCGAGACACCCCGCCTTGCGGACGCTTTGGCCAAGGTCACAGAGCTGTTGGAAATCCAGAATTCCGGTTTGCCAAGCGATCTGTCGGATCTGAGCGGTCAGAACTGGTTGAATGTTCTGGAAGATATGCGGGCCGCAAAGGCGATTGCCTTTGCGCGGATGCCTGCGGAACAAATCGTAGGCATCCTTAATCAGTGTCTCTACGGCAAGGTCGGCAAGCAATTTGAACTTGTATCCGCGCCCGGGCAAATGTTTGCCTCTCCCAACGAGCCTGTGATCCTGATGGCGCAGGATGCGACCGAGGAAACGGTGCTTGAGCCTTTTACGCGCAACGGGCGCGCCGAGGTTATCCCTTGCCGACTGCCCAACGAATTGGTGGCTGCGGCCACGCCGCCGACCTTTCCGCCCTCGATCACCTCCATTGCGACGTCCATTGTTCCGGCCCAGGCTGGGATGAGCACCGTGTTCCAGCAATTGGCAGAAGAAGGTGTGCTGTTGACGCCGGAGTTGTCCTCGCCTGTTTCCGCCGCGGATTTGAAGGCGGCGGCAAACGCCAACGAAACGCTGCACATGGACAAGTTGAAACATGTAGAGTTGAACGATGCCCCAACCGGGCTGACGGGCAAGTTGCCCTACTACGTCGCCTATAATTGGCGCGATGACAAAGACCCGTTCATGCCACTGTTTATCTGGTGGACAGCCACCTACACCTTTTCGAACGCATTTGATTTTGCGGACAAAAAAGTTGGGCCGGACTTCCTGGATCAGTTTGAATTGGGCCAGTACCAAGTTGAAATGCACCTCAAGTCTTCGGCGGCGGGGAATTTCTCTAGCACCAGCGGTCAGAGCAATCATTTTGGCCTGCAGGGCGTCATCGCGATGTCGTCAAACCCGACTTACGTTCTGTGCGACCAAATCGCGAAGTACTGCGCCACCTACCTCAACTATGACCCAAAGGTTGCGCCGGTACAGGAACCGAATGACCCGGATTATGATGTAAAGCTGCTCTTTCACACGTCCTATATGAAATACAAAAGCATGCGGATGCTCAGCCAGGGTCTGAGCGGGTTCAATCCCAGCATGATCCAGCGCGTTCAGGAAATGCAGTTGCCGGTGAACATTCCGACCTCCTGGACTGATGAAGGCTATCCGCTTTCCAGTTTCTGGCAAACACAATTCCTGCACAACCAATCCCAAGGCTGGCCGGTGAATTGGAACAACGAGGCCCCGAACCCCAGCGCGCTGAAGACAAATGACAGCTATGTCGATTTCAACCCGCTGCGGGCGGGGGTGATGAAGATCGACAAGATCCAATTGGTGGATGCTTTCGGGCGCTATATCGACTTGGCGGAGCCCAATCCGGCTTATGTCTCTGACACCATGATTGACCCCGAACTTGCCAAGGAAATCTATCTGCCGCCCCGTCTGACCCAGCCCACGCGCGTGAACATGGACTGGGTTGCCGCCGAAACCTCTGCGGTTACAGGCAGCTTTGTCGAACCGGGCAGCGCCCAGCCTGCGGTTTCGCCGATTTGTGGCTGGATATGGCCCAACCATCTGGACAATACGCTGGCGCTTTATGATGCGCGTGGCATACCTGTCGGCTCGCTTGGGTTGCAGGACACAACAAATCGCGATGACGGTCCTGTCGTTCATTGGTTCCCCGTTCCCGGCGAAACAACCAGCGTCGGTGTTTCGAACCGAGACCAAATGGCCGCCTATTTGAAGGACAAGAGTGTCAACAGCGTCTTTATCGATGTTCTGTCTGATTTCCTGTTCAGCGACGAAACCAAGTCAACGGGGCAGAATTTCGCCGAAGTCCTTATTTTACTTGAGGAATCTCAAAGCTTTATCGTCACCAATTCACTTCAGGTTGACCAAGACCTGAGCCTGTTTGTCGGCCGCCCGTTGGTCGTGGCACAGGCGCAAATCGGTCTGGAGTCCAAAGGTACGCTCAACCGGGCGGGTGATTTGAGCACGTTCCCGACCTGGAACAAGAACGGGCCACAATTCACCATCAGCGATGCCTCCTACATCCCCTACCAACAGGATAATTTTAATGACGGCGGCATTTCTGACCTAAAGGTGCCCACACGCATCGGCACGGCCCAGGTGAAACTGCCCAGCGGCAAATCATTCCCCTATTTCGACGATGGGGTCGTAGGGTACTTCGTCGGGGGTGACTTTGGTACGCTTTTCACGCCTGTTGAGATGAACGCCACGAGCAAGATTAAGTCTCTTGCCAGTAGCGACAGCATCTACCCGGTGCAGATCACGCCGAATGGCGATGTAGAGACAGTGACATTCATCATGGACCCGCGCGCCTCGGTGCATGCGACCACCGGTATCCTTCCGGCCCTTGGCATCAAAATCCCCGAAGACCAGTTCAACGACGTTCTGCGTCAGATCGAGATTACCTTCCTGACCGCGCCTGTGCTGACGCGTGGTGATGTGCCTGAATTGCCGATCCCGAAAGAGCAGGGCTTTGATTGGGGCTGGGTGAACACAATGGCTGAGTACCCAATCGAGGGAACCCAGAACTTCCAACAGGCCAAGTTCCCCGAAACGCCGCAAAGCCTGGTTGACGGTTGGCTCAAGCTTAAGCGTCAATAAACAAAGTGGTTGGGCGCCAGATCCGAATTGGCGCCCGGCTCAACCGAAGCCCACGATCATTTCAGCAGGTCAGACCCGATGGCAACATACCCCCTTATTCTCACGAACCCCGCCATCACCAAGGGAGACAAGGCTGTCGTTTTCACCGGTGACGGCAAACCCAATTCATTGGAACTGACGGTTCAGAACAAGTCGGGGTTTCAGCAGAAATTTACCCCTGACAAACCGCTGATACTGGATTTTCCAAGCACCATCATTTCCTACGACAATATCAAGAAATTGACGGTGGATGCCGCCTGGAAGATCACGGCACCAGACCCGATCAAAGAAGGGACGAGCAACCCTTATAGTATCACGCTGACCCCTGTCAGTACGATTACCTTTGACGTGAACGCCAAGATAACGATTACGCTGGCGGAAATACTGCCGACAAAGGCGGGAAACGGCCCCCTCAAACTCAGCTATCCGTTTGCCTTGGGCACAATGATCTCGACTGCCACGCTGACGTGCAACGCTTTGCCCAAGCCAGACAATCAAACGCTCTTGGGGCCGATCTATGCCGTTTCCGTTGATGTCGAAGTTGAAGGCAATTCGGGTGGCACCCACAAAACGAACAAGATCGAACCGAGCGTGAAACCGATCAACGGCCGCATCAAGGAAACCAGCATTGTTGAAAACCGCGTCACACTGATGTTCGCGTTTCACGGCGAAAACAACAAGGCAAAGCCGACAAAGGGGTACACGCCGTCCACAGAACTTATCGAGAAACAGGGCACTTCAGCGCCGCGCTTTACAATCCGTTTTCCCTATTCGAATGCAGCGGCTCAGATTGATCAGATCTATACCCTGACCGACAATTCCAAAAGATCCGACGATGGCTATTTGAGCCCGACAAGTGGGCGCAATATCGACATTTCTCTGAGTTCGACGGTAAAGGGTGTGATGAAAAACACCTGGTGGACGATCCTGCCGCCGGATGTAAGCGATGACGCCACAGCCCCGGTATGGACGGTTGAGCCGACCGGTGCAAACCAGCATTTTCTGACCTCCATTGACCATATCGGTGGCGGGCCGGGCCCGACCCTGAATATCTATCTGAGTAACATCTGCACAACCCTCGATATTTTTCCGCCCACACCGCAAACTGCGGTGTTTGTCCAAAGCCTGGATTTTCCAGGCTTCAACGATCAAATGACCGTGCACCTGATCGAAAAGGACCCGGTCCAAAAGACCAAGTCATTCAGTGCCGCGATACAAAACCCATCCGCCACGCCCAGTCTGCAATTGGATTGGCTGACCCAAAACACGACGACCGTCGAGATCACCGGTGTCCAAAGCAACAGTGCCGTTCAAGGTGTAGGCGCGGCGCTGGACCCATCTGGGCCTCTGACAGTGCCCATCTCTGTCGATGCACCGGTTTTGTGCGAATACACGCTGACGTCCTATAACGCAGGACGCAGTCCACAATCGAATGCATCCGGCAACGGAAAGATATCTGCCACCTGGGCGATCAACCCCGCTGTCGGGACAGAGATGTTCGGGAACACGACCACTGTCGCCACCTCTCCGGATGGTGGGTTGATCTACATGCCCGGACAGGGCGCGGATGTCGGCACACCGCTTTATGTCTTCAATACGAGCGATCTGTCGGTCAGCACCAAGAAAGCCTTTGATAACAACCTGTCTGCCGTCAACGTGGCACCGTCGCCTGATGCTAAAAATGTTTATGTCGTCCTCAAAAATCAGCAATATCAGGCGTCACAGATCGTCCAATTGACAGCGGGCAGTCTGGCCGTTGCCAACACATTTACCGGTCTGCCCGGCGGGATCATGACTGACGGCGGATCACTGGTCGTTTCGTCGGACAGCAAGCATCTTGCCTATAGCAGTTACACGCCGGGATCAGGCTCGCCGCGTGTGATGTATCTTGATTGCGAGTCATCCTGGACGAGTTACACGCCGCCAACGGTGAACGTCGCCACCATGAAAAACCGCGGGCTGGCCGTGACTTCAGAGGCGATATTTCATAGCGATACCGGCGGGCTGGGATATATCGGTCTGACGCCAACAATCGCCACATCCTCCAAGACTTTGACTCTGAATGTGGGTGGCATCGCGTACGAGTCTGGTCCGATGAGCCTGTCGCCAGACGGGTCACGCCTGGCCATCATGGCATTGCCACAAGGGCGCACGTCGGGAGGCAAGGTGTTTTTTGTGGATACCAACAACATAACCCTTGAAACGCTGTCGATTGACACACCGATCAGCTTCAAGAACGGTTTCATCCTCCCCGGGCTCACGTTCTCCGTTGATGGCAAATACCTCTTTGTCTCAGGCTCAGGCCCCAGCGGCTCAGCTGCCCTTTATACCTATTCCACGTCGACGGGTCTCGCGCTTGCGCCGGTGCAATCCTCAACCGACCAATTTGGGCCCGTATCGGCACAGCCGACGGGTGTCGGGGTGTTCGTATTGAACACAGATTCGTCCCAGATGGGGCGCATATTGCGCCTGAACCCGACATTTGCGCCGTTTAGCAATCCAAATTCCTGATCTCGGGGCGGTTGTCGTCATGCTGGCGCATCTGGCCCCGAGCGAAGCGTCCTGACGCATGTCACGCACAACCAAGATCGCCGAAGGAAGCTTTGCCGTTGTTTATGACATCGGCGCGTCCCAGGTGTTGAAACGTTTCAAGGATAGAACTTCGGCGGACGCGGTCCGCTACGAAGCGATGATGTCCTCACATGCGTGTGACGCAGGCATACCCACGCCCGCAATTCGCGCGGCCGATCCCGAGGGCGGGACCCTGACCTTTGACAAGATCGACGGCCCGACCCTTGTGAATGTTGTCAAAGACAAACCCTGGACAGTCTTTTGGGCCGCGCGTGAAATGGCGCGTCTTTTTGCCCGCATCCACCGGGTGGATGCCAATGCGTTTGGCGCCAAAAGCTTGCAAGATCAGATTGCCGCACAAATTCAGAGTAACGACGAAATTCCGAGCAGGGTTCAAGGGGGGCTACTGGCGGCACTGACAGCCATGGCGTCAATGCCGCGTTTGTGCCACTTCGACTTTCATCCCGAAAACGTCATGGTAGATGACAAGGGTATTCAAGTCATAGATTGGGGCGCTGCAAAGCAGGGGCATCCGATGCTCGACATCACCCAAACCGTTGTTATGAACCGGGTGGATCGGATATTGCAGGACCCGGGCAATCCGCCGGTCATTGTCGTCATGTTGCTGCGCAAACTCTATATTGAAGCCTTCCTGTGCTTTTATGCGCGGTTTTCGGAGGACTTTACGTATCGCCAGGTCAGACGCGACGTTGCCAGGCTTACCAAGCCCATTGCTGCGGCCCGGCTGGCCAGTGCAAAACCTTACGAGACCGTAAAACTGAAACGGATACTTGGGCGCTGAGGGATTGTTGGCTTTTCTTTCTCCGATTTTGTAGGGCGGCGTAGGCGGATGGCTTGGCATCCAACCGGGAAAACCACCGATTGCTCCACCTCCAAGCTATTGCGCAGCGACCGTTCTGCACTGCGCATCAGACGATTTGTGCCCAGACGCAGGAAAACCTGCACGCGTTTTCCAGAAATCCGTTTCGTAAGGGAGAGCCGCATATTGAAGGTGTGTCATGCCAAAGGTCCGCTCGGCCGTTCGGGACGAAAGTGCCTCGTAGACCATTGGCGCATCTGGGTCTCCCGCGATGGCATCTGCTGCCGCGTTTCCGGCAAAGAAACCGCCCGACAGCGCGTTGAACAGCCCTTGTGAGGCGATGGGGTCAAAGGCGGCCGCCGCGTCGCCTGTGGCCAGCCATCCGTCGCCGCACATGCGGTCCAGCACAGCGTTGCAGCCATCCATTAGGCGCGGTGCATGGGCGGTATCCAACGTCATCAGCTTGGTCTCCGTGCAGGCCTCTGCCAGAAAAGCGCCAGGTGTGCGAGCGATGTCTTTTGCGCGCTGGGCCGTTGTCATGAACCCGAACGTGCCGCCCGTGTTGTGCGGTACGGCATACCACCAGCCGTCGGGTGCAGCCTGGGCCAGCATACGGGTCTCGCCTGTTCCGCTTGATTGCCAGGTCACTGCCACCAGATCGGCGTCGCGCAGCATTCTTGCCCCATGCTTGCGCGCAATCGCGGCAGGCCGCCCAGTTGCATCAATGAGGAACCCGGCGGTAATGCTGGATTGACCGCTGAGGCCGACCTGCCAGGCACCGTTGGCCCTGTCATGCGATGTTATCCGGGCCGTGACCAGCGTGACGCCGGCATCCCGTGCCCGTTGCCGCATTACGGCGGAAAGCTCTTGTCGGTTCACGCCCCAACCATGCAAACCCAGACCCGGATGCGCCCCGTGCGATTGCAGGGCGGCGCGCCCCCAGGCACTGATCACATCCGTGATCCGCACTGCATCGACCAGCACAGTACTCAGGCCCAACCGCTCAAGAATGGCGGCAGCACCCTGTGGCAACAACTCGGCGCGTGGCGCGCTAGAACCTCCCGCTGCATCGACAACCGTTGCGCTTAACCCGCGTTCGGCCAAAGCAATGGCGGCGGCGAGCCCGGCAGGCCCACCGCCCGCGATCACGACGTCCGGCATCAGACCTCGCCGCGGTCCATGCGGGGATAGTCACGCTCAAGGATCGCCTCGTCATCAGGCTCATGTTCGGCGGCATGCAGCAGAGCCAGTTCTTCGAGGGAAAGCGCCACGATATCATGGGCCAGCTTCAGGGTTGGGTCGCCCTTGGTAAACTTCCGCGACCGGCCCGTTTCCACAAAACATGGATCAGGCAGGCCCGACTCTTCGGGAGGTGTATGGGCCTCGACCAGACCCGTCATCCACCACTTGTGCACCATATTGTCGATCCGGGCGGCATAGCCTGTGCTTTGCAAATCGCGCAGCCAAAAACGGCGGTTGCTGAAATGGCGCTGCGCTTGCAGAGGGGCGAGCCCCGGTGTGGTCGCAATGCGGTAGGCCTCGATCGGGAGGACCTGATTGGGTACACGCGCGCCCCAGAAACTGGGAGAGCTGAGGTAAAGGCTCGGCTCGTATACGAGGCCTGAATTGCACGAGGCCTCATCGGTTTGCCAGGGCACCCCCATCCAGCGGGTCAGACTGCCGGCACCAGTCTCGCCCCACGGACCGTCATAGGCCAGCGCATCTTCGCGGCTGAGGTAGGGGCCATAATCCTGGCGCACCGCCTCGCCCTCGGGCAGAGGGCGCAAGCGGTAGGGCACGTCCGGGTTCCACAAGGACGCCAGACGCATGGGCCAGGTCAGCTCGATCCCCGGATGGAAAGGACCACCCAGACATTCGTGCAGCGCCGCACGGTCCAGCTCGCGGGGCTGATCGGCCACGGGGATATCGTCGAAACTGGGAATGTCGGGAAAACCTACCCAATCGGGTTCAAAGCGGCCATGGGCCCAGTTTTCAAGGTGATCAAATTGGGTCTTGGTCAGGAACAGATCCTCGCGGGCGCGGTTTACATAGGTGCCGTCGGGGTACTGATCGCCATAGGTGTCACCGTAAAACGGGGGCAGGGCGGCAGGATCAAGCGCTTGGGTGTTGCTGTCACGGAAAAGCTTGAAAACCGCGTGGCGGTAGGCCTCTCCTTCGGGCGTCGGATCGTTCATCAGCGCGATCACTGCAGGGTCGCGGGCATCCAATGGCGTGCCTTGCCCGGCCAACATCATGATACCCTCATTGACCCATTGGTGCCCTGTCATCCGGTCAAACATGGGCCAGATGTCACGGGTAAAGCTGGTGTCCTTGGGCAGATCAAGCGTCCCTTGCCGCCCAAACAGGTCGCGTACGACATCGTCCATGGTGATCATGCCAAAGAGGCCCGGGCCAAAGTTAGGCGGGGCGACGATCACATGGGCAGGCGTCGCCTCAAAGGTCTCGCCGTCAATGCTGACCGAGGCGCGCACAGGGCCATCGCAAGTGTCATCATGCCAGCCATCATTGTTGGCAAAGGTAGTGGGTTTGGCCTCCTTGTCCTTGGGCTGGGACAAGCCGTGGCCACCAAAGAACAGCAAACGACCATCTTCATCTGTGCGCAGTTCACCCAAGTACACCGGATTGCCGTAATACAGACCATCGTTAAAAGGCTCGACCGTCATGTTGCGGCCTGTGATCTGGCGGCCGGTAGGTCTGATGCTCAACGCCTCACGGTCGGCACCCTGGACGTCCGCGTTGCGCCGCGGCGGGGCAAAAACCTGACCGGCAGGCAGGTCCATTGCGTGCAGAAATTCATACCATCCGGCCTTGAGGTTGGCGACTTCGACGCGCCAGTTGATTTGCGCTTCGTGGCCAGTGATCTCGCGAACTTCGCCGGATTTCAGGGTCGCATAGATGCGAAAGCGGGCCACCTGGCGCTTTATATGACCTTTCTTGTTGCGGTATCCGTCACTGTCTTGGGGCGTTTCGCCGATGACTTCGGGGGCCAGGAAATACTCATCGGCCCCTTCTGCGTTCCCGACACGGGCTACGCCGATAGCGGGGTGAATAGCAACACTTTCAATCTCATCGGCACGCATAATGGTTCTCCTTAAATGGCATTTGGGATCAAATTTTCTCTGTCTCGCTGCAACAGAATCAAACCTTACCCTCACGTCAACGACGAGCAAACACGTTTTACGAGAATTTCGCGGGGCGGAAACCCGGGTTAACCCGTTTTGCCTGTGGCGGTGGGCGCGTTCCATCCCAGGTCAGTGGCCAGGCCATGTGCGATCCAGGCAATTTGTGGCCCAATCTTGGCACGAAAGGCAGGTGTAAACACCCGTACCGATCCGGTTGCACCGATCGACATCGTGGCGCCCGGGCCATTTGGCGCAAGTGGGGCTGCCACCGAACACATGCCGCGCTCGATCTCTTCCACGCATTCCGCGAAGCCGCGGGCGCGGATATTTGCAAGCTCAACTTCCAAGTCCTTAACAGACGTGAGCGTATGTTCGGTATAGGCGCGCAGCTGGCCCGCCAGGTCGCGCGTCAGAAACCCATCGGGAGCAAATGCGGCGACAGCCTTGGAACATGAACAGGCATGAAGCGGTCGTTTGCCCAAGCCGGGATGAAGATAGGAAACCCCTGTCTCCGGCGTTTCGACATGAATGATTTCGACCGATTTGCCGCGCATCCGCGACAGGAAAAACGCGGTGCCATGTATGGCAGCGGCCTGTTTCAGTGCGGGCGCAATGACCTCGAGCAGGGCTTCATCGGACTGGTTGCTTTGCGTGATGCGCCGCAGACGCGCACCGATGGTGAACTGGCCACGCCCCACAGGCTCAAGCAAGCCCGCGCCGACCAGGTCCTGAACCAATCGATAGGCAGATGGTTTGGGCAGGTCCGAATGGGCACAGATTTCGGCCACAGTCGCCATGCCCTTCTGCCCGACCACTTCAAGGATATGGGTGAGCCGTTCGAGGTGCATATTTTTACCTTGTGAGAATCTGAATATCAAATTACGAGAATAGGAATATGATCGCAAGGGAGGATCGGTGATGATGGACGGCGCATGTTGTGGCCCGGGCTATGCCAGCCCGGCCGAAGCCATCAAGGCCCCCCGCGAAAAGCTGCTTTATACCATTGCCATCTACACGGGCACCGGGATTCAAAAACCCGACTATCTGGCCACGGTCGATGCCGATCCCGACAGCCCGACCTATTCCCAAGTAATCCACCGGCTGGAAATGCCCGGCATCGGGGATGAGTTGCACCATATGGGTTGGAACGCCTGTTCGTCTTGTCACGATGATGCAGGGATGAGCCGGAAATACTTGCTGGTGCCCGGCGTGCGGTCCAACAATATCCACGTGATCGATACGGCCACCGACCCTTTTGCGCCGCGCCTGCACAAAGTGATCGACGGGGCCGAGATCAAATCCAAAACCAACCTTAGCGGGCCGCACACGGTGCACTGCCTCGGCTCCGAGATCATCATTTCCTTTCTGGGAGATGCGCGGGGCGAGGCGCCGGGCGGTTATCTGCACTTAAACAAGGATTTCGAGATAGTCGGCCGTTGGGAAGAGACCATGGGCGACATCCCGTTCAGCTATGATTTCTGGTATCAGCCACGCCACAACGTCATGGTCAGTTCAGAATGGGCGGCGCCCAATACGTTCATGCCAGGTTTTGACCTTGAGGAAGTGGGGCACCTGAAATATGGCCGCCGCCTGCACATCTGGGATTTCGAGGCACGTAAACCGGTTGAGACGATGTACCTCGGCGAGGATGGGTTGATCCCACTTGAGGTGAAATTCCTGCACGATCCCGACAGCAGCCACGGCTTTTGTGGCGCAGCGCTTAGCGCCAATGTGATCCACTTCTGGAAGTCCGAGGCGGGCAAATGGGAGTGGGAAAAGATCATCGACATCGAGAACGAGCCGCATCCCGAATGGCCCATCCCTGTCCCGGGCGTCATGTCTGCGATCCTTGTTTCCATGGACGACAAATACCTCTACCTCAACAACTGGCTGCACGGTGACATGCGCCAATACAACATCGAGGATCCGCACAATCCGGTGCTGACGGGGCAGGTCTGGATGGGGGGGCTTTTGGGCAAGGCGCCGGAGGTCAACGGTGTCAAGGTTGCTGGTGGACCGCAGATGTACCAGCTGAGCCTTGATGGCAAACGGCTCTATGTCACGACCTCGCTCTTTTCGACTTGGGACAATCAGTTTTATCCCGAAATTCGGACCCAAGGCGGCGTTATGCTGATGATTGACTGCGACGTGGAAAATGGCGGGATGAGCATCAATAAGGATTTCATCGTCGACTTTGGCCAGGAACCCAACGGACCTAGCCGTTGCCACGAAACTCGCTATCCCGGCGGTGACTGCACCAGCGACATCTGGCTGTGACCGAGACGCGGATCATAACCCTTGCCAACCGCGATGGGGCGACCCACGTGGTAGATGCGCGCCGTCCCTTGCTGGATAGCTTGCGCGAACAGGGGGTTGATCTGCCCTATGGCTGCAAGTACGGCGGCTGCATCACTTGTGCTGCAAAACTGACCCAAGGTACGGTTGATCAACGCCGTCAGGTTGCGCTGAACAATCGGCAAATCAGTACCGGGTACGTCTTGTTATGCGTGGCCCGGGCGATCACCGATTGCACGCTGGAGATCGGTGTCGAAAGCCATGACAAACTCTATCGCAACCCTTTCCTCGACCCATTGGAACCGCACGAATTGAAAGCCGATATCGCCACTCCGAAGGAGGCCTGAGCCATGCCCGCAACTGCATTGGATGATCTCTATGACTACGACCCGGCATACCTGGCCGACATCCTGAAATCGGTCAAGACGATCGCCATGGTCGGGGCCAGTGCGGATAAGACCAAGTTCAGTTATGGGGTGCTGCGGGTCCTGCATGAGACGGGTTACGATATGATCCCGGTAAACCCGAACCCTGCGCTCAAGGAGATCCGGGGCATCCCGGCCTATCATTCCTTACACGCCATTGATCGTCCCGTCGACATGGTCGAGGTTTTCCGACCCAAAGAGGAACTCTATGCCATCACCGAACAAGCCATTGCCATCGGGGCCAAGGTGCTTTGGGGTCAAATCGGGGTCTACGATGATGCCGCCGCCAAGTTGGCCGAGGATGCGGGGCTGAAAGTTGTGATGAACCGCTGTCCCAAGATCGAGCTTTTTCGCCCTTTCTGGAAACCTCGGCTGGACTTAGCGATCTAAAGACGGGAGTTTTCGGCGCATACACGCCTCGGTAGGCCGTTGGCTGTCGGGTCAGGTTCGGTCATATTGATGTGGCACCCCGAGAACCACCGACACTTTTGTCTGCAAAGGCGGGGCACTATTGGACCCGATGACAAAAGACATCAACAAACGCCGCCGTCGCAAAGACGCCCGCCCCAGCGAGATCATCGCGGCCGCCTTCGGCGAGTTTGAAGACAAGGGATTTGGTGGCACGACACTTGGCAGCATAGCCGCGCGGGCCGGGATTTCGCGCACCACAATCTACCTTTATTTCGACACCAAGGAAGCGATATTCGAGGCCGCAATGCGAGGCTCTGTCGAACAGACCATCGACGCGGCTGCCATGGTTGTTCAGCAGGCTCATGGGGACTTTCGCACTGTCTTTTCCCATGTGGTGGATATGATTTATGCGCGCCTGGTAACGGGGGATGCGTCTGTCTTGCTGCGGGTTCTGGTTGCCGAAGGGCACGAAATGCAAAGCCTGGTGGCGCTTTATCGGCACGAGATTCTGAGCAAAGGTGAAAGCACAATCCGCGCCCTGATCGAACGGGGCATTGCGGCAGGTGAGCTTGCCGAAGAGGCGCGCAGCTATGATGTTCGGCTGCTGGTGTCTCCCGCAATTTTTGTAGCGATCTGGATGCGGGTCTTTGCGCAGGTTGAACCGCTTGAGGTTGACGCGTTCAAGGCCTCGCATATCAAACTGGTTTGCGACGCTTTGATCCAGTCCAAAGCCTAGACCGCCTGCAAATGCCCGCGCATTGACACAGGTTCATCCCGCAGCATGAGGGTGAGGATGGCAGGGCTGGTGATCCCGGCGCGTTCCAGCGAAGCGGTCAGTTCGTCGGCCCGGCATGTCTCGATCTTTTGATCTGGGCGTTGGGCGTTGGCCACGATCTGCACATCCACTAAGGCGGCCAAACCATCGGCACGCAGACGCGCCTCGATCTGGGGGGCTGCGGACACGCCCATATAGACAACAACGCGGCTGCGCTTTTGCAGAAAATGCATCCAGTCAGGGGTGGCATTATCCTCCGCCGTCTGGCCCGTGGTCAGCACAAGCGTGTCGTTGCGTCCCCGTTCCGTCAAAAAGCCGCCTGTGGCCGCCGCGGCCCCGCTGGCCGCCGTAACCCCGGGCACAATCTCATAGGTTACGCCCACAGCCTTCAACGCATCCGCCTCTTCGGCGCCGCGCGCAAAGATCCCCGGATCACCGCATTTCAGGCGCACGACACGTTCGCCCGCGAGGGCCGCCGCCACCAAGACGGCGTTGATTTTGTCCTGTGGCCAACTGTGACAACCAGGCGCTTTGCCCACGTAGACCCGGCGCGCATCGCGGCGCGCCAGTTCCAGCACTTGCGGATCAATCAGCCGGTCATAGAATATCACATCCGCCTCTTGCAGGCGTTTAACGCCGCGCAGGGTGATCAAGTCGCTGCTCCCCGGTCCGGCACCCACAAGGGCCACGGGGGCGGGGGCGGCCTCGGAAAATTCGCCCGTCGCAATCGCGTCTTTCAGCATCCGCGCTGCATGCTGTTCCGCACCGGCCTGATGTTGCGCCCGCACAGGGCCATTGAACACCCACCGCCACAGATCGCGGCGCATGCGCGGGCTGAGCCGTTGCGCGGCAAAGCTGCGTAAGCGGCCCGCGAGAGCGGCCAGATCGCCCAGGCGCGGCTCCAGCATATCTTCGACCTTGGTCTTGATTTGGCGGGCCAAGACCGGGGCCGTCCCTTCAGTGCCGATAGCCACGACCACTGGATCACGGTCTACAATGGATGGGGTGATCGCATCACACAGCTCCGGCTGATCCACCACGTTGACAGTGGCACCTGCGCATTTGGCGAGGGCGTGTAGGGCCGCATCCATCCCCGGGCAACCTGTTGCGACAAAGACGAGAGCGGTGTCCGCGAAATGGGCGGCTGTGATGGAGGTGGCGGTCCAGGTGATGCGACCCCGATCGGCCAAGTCCTGCAACTCCGCGTCAAGGCTTTGGGCGAGAACTTCGACCTGAGCATCGGTTTTGAGGATCAGGCGACACTTTTGCGCGGCCTGTTCGCCGCCGCCAACGATGACGACGCGGCGGTCGGTCATGGTCAGGAACATGGGAAAGGTTTTCATCAGCGGTCTCCGTTATTCAGCGGCGAGGGCTTGGGGGCTGGTTGCCAAGAGTGCCGCCAGTTCGGGTTTGCACGACC
The DNA here is from genome assembly GCF_947503705.1 of uncultured Tateyamaria sp. Taxonomy (GTDB): domain Bacteria; phylum Pseudomonadota; class Alphaproteobacteria; order Rhodobacterales; family Rhodobacteraceae; genus Tateyamaria. The sequence continues at coordinate 58,026 of NZ_CANNES010000011.1, forward strand.
CGCAATTTGTGCCGGCCCCGGTGCAGGTGGCCAACTCGTCCAGTGTGGCGACCCCTTCGGCGATGGCGGTACGCAGCGTATTGATGCCCACGGACATGCAGGAACAGACGGTGGCACCGGGATCTGGGCGGCCGGGTTCGGGCAGGCCTGACAAGTCGATGATCCCCTGGCCCGGTGTTCCGATTTGGGAAATAACGTGGGTGCGCGACACCGCGACCGGGTCAGGTGCGATAAACAGCAACGCGCTTTGAACGCCGTTTGTGCGCAGCGCGAGACGGCGCAGGCCCGTCATCGGATCATCTAACTGCGTAACATCGCCTTCAAAGGGTCCAATCAACGCGCGCAGCATGTCTTCGGGCGCGTCAGCCTTTGTGTCACCGGCCAATTCGGCCTGCCAGCCAGTGCTTGTGCGTGCAACGGCACAATATGCGCCTTCGGGCATGATCTCAGAACGGGAGGCCAGAAACCCATACCATTTTGCATCAAACCGGGCAGCCGTGACGGTTGCGGCCTTGAGCGCAGGTTGCCCAGACACGGGATCGGTGCCGGTGTGCACAACCCCATTTACCCAACCCGACGCACTGCGCTGCCGCGTCCAGTGCATCGGGGCAAAGAGCTGGCCACGGGCCAATTTGGTCGAGAGCAGGGCACGGAAAACTCCGTGATCCTCACCTGCACTCAGGCGGATCAACATGGCTTCGGTCACCCCCAACGGCTCAGCGTCCCGAGGATGAATTTCGACGTAAGGCTCGGCCAGGTGATTGCCGAGGCGTGGGGCTTTGCCCGTGCGGGTCATGGTGTGCCACTGATCGCGAATGCGACCTGTGTTGAGGCGGAAACCGGTTGTTTCGGTGACCTCTGGTGCATGGACTGCGAGCATCCGCGCCTTGCCATCGGGGTGAAAGAACCCGCCATTTGCGAAAAAACGTGTGCTGTTCCGCGGCCATTGCGTCGGGATCAGAGCGGCATAATCCGCGTCGGCAAAGATGCTGAGGTCGAGGTCACGGCCAAAGCCCGCAGTAGCCGTCGACAGGGCCACATATTCCGCAAATATCTCGGCAGGGCCGTCAAAGGCAAACGCGTCGGCCCAGCCCATTCGCGCAGCCACATCGCTGATGATTTTCCAATCTGGTCGCGCTTGGCCGGGCGCGGGTAAAAAGGCGCGTTGCCGCGAAATCCGACGCTCTGAGTTGGTGACGGTTCCGTCCTTTTCGCCCCATCCTGTGGCGGGCAACAGCACGTCGGCCAGATCGCCGGTATCCGTGCGTGCCATGATGTCGGACACGACTGTAAAGGGTACGGCGGTGATGGCGTCGGCCACCTTGTTGGCCCCTGGCAGGCTGACCGCCGGATTGGTGGACATGACCCACAGCGCCTTGATCTTTCCATTCGCACAAGCCTCGAAGAGGTCAACAGCTTTGAGGCCTGCCGTGGTGCAGATTGTGGGGCTGTCCCAAAAACCTTGGACCGCATCGCGGTGATCCGCATTCTCGATGTCGAGGTGATTGGCCAACATATTGGCGAGGCCGCCCACTTCGCGGCCACCCATCGCATTGGGCTGGCCGGTGACGGAGAAGGGGCCGCAGCCGGGCTTGCCGATCCGGCCCGTGGCCAGATGACAATTCAGGATCGCATTGACCTTGTCCGCACCCGATGTGGATTGGTTCACGCCCTGCGAGTAGACGGTCACAACCTTTTGCGTGCCGGCCCACATCGTATAGAATTGGGCCAGATCATGTGCGGACAGACCGGTCTGCGTCGCGTCAGTGGCGGCGGCCGCAAAAAGTGCGCTTTCGAACCCGGCCACATGTGCATTCACGTAAGATCGATTTACGTGCCCGGCATCTGAGAGATGTGCGAGCAAGCCATTGAACAGGGCCACATCCCCGTCCGGCGCAATCTGTAGATGCAGATCGGCCAATTCGGTTGTTGCCGTGCGTCGGGGATCAATATTCACAACCCGCATCCCGGGACGTGCCGCCTTGGCTGCTGCGATGCGCTGATGCAGCACCGGATGGCACCAGGCAAGGTTGGAGCCGACAACCACGATCAAGTCTGCTTCTTCAAGGTCCTCATAAGTGCCCGGGACGGTATCGGTGCCAAAGGCACGTTTATGACCGGCAACTGATGACGCCATACAAAGCCTTGAATTCGTGTCAATATTGGCTGAACCGATAAAGCCTTTCATCAGCTTGTTGGCCACATAGTAATCTTCGGTCAACAGTTGACCTGACACGTAAAACGCCACGCTGTCAGGGCCGTGTTCGCGTATGGCCGCCTGAAACTGTGCCGCAACAAGGTCCAGCGCAGTCTCCCAATCCGTCTCTTGCCCACCAACAATTGGTGCCAGCAACCGGCCCGACAACTCAATAGTCTCTCCCAGTGCGGCCCCTTTAGAACACAAGCGCCCAAAGTTGGCCGGATGATCAGGATCGCCGGTCACCGTCCCATCAGCCGAGGCCAAAACCCCGCAACCCACCCCGCAATAGGGACATGTGGTGCGCGTTTTCATGCGACTTTGCGCGCCGCAAGAAAGGCCGCATCCAGTAGTATCCGGCCGTCTTCAATCCGCGCCGGGTAGGTCGTCACCTGACCCTCATCCGCGCCCTGCACGAGGCCCGTTTCCAGGGAAATCACCCAATTATGCAGCGGGCAGGTCACGGCGCTGCCGTGCACGATCCCTTCGGCCAGCGGCCCTTGCTTGTGAGGGCAGGCATTGTCGAGGGCAAAAACGTCATCTGCCGCCGTGCGAAACACCGCGACACAGCCCGCCCGCGTCTTGACCACTCGGGCCCCGCGCAGCGGAATGTCCTCGAGGGCGGCGATATCGATCCAGGCGCTCATTCTGCGGCCTCCAATGTCAGGTTGGCGACCGGCTGATAGGTGTCTGCCTGCTCTTGCGCATGTTCGGCCCAAGGGTCTTTTTGATAGACCGACTGGCTCAGATCAAAGCGGGCGATGAGAGCCTTGCGGTTTTCCACATTGTCAAAAACCTGTTCGCGGATCCAGTCGAGGCCCACCTTGGCCATAAACTTATAGATACGGTCCAGATACTTGGCGTTTTCGCGGTAAAGTTGGATGACCGCGATGGTCAGTTCCACCGCTTCGGCTTCGGAGGGCACTTGTGCCAGCGGTTCAATCTCCTTGAGGTCCATGCCTGCGGCCCCGCCGATGCCGACCTGAAACCCGCTGTCCACGCAAACAATGCCCACGTCCTTACACGTCGCCTCGGCACAATTGCGCGGGCATCCCGATACGCCCAGCTTGACCTTGTGCGGGGTCCAGGACCCCCACAACGCCTTTTCAAGACGAATGCCAAGGCCGGTGCTGTCTTGAGTGCCAAAGCGGCAATGATCCGTGCCGACACAAGTCTTCACCGTGCGCAGCCCTTTGGAGTAAGCGTGGCCCGATACCATGCCGGCGGCATTCAGATCGGCCCAGATGCTCGGCAAGTCCTCACCCCGCACACCCAACAGGTCGATGCGCTGACCTCCGGTGACCTTGACGGTCGGCACGTTGTACTTGTCAGCGGCGTCGGCAATCGCGCGCAACTCGTTCGCATTGGTGATGCCACCCCACATGCGGGGCACCACAGAAAACGTGCCATCTTTTTGGATGTTCGCGTGCTTGCGCTCGTTGATAAAACGGCTTTGCGGGTCGTCCAGATATTCCAACGGCCAATCCGCAATCAGATAATAGTTCAGGGCAGGGCGGCAGACGTGGCAACCATCGACGGTCTTCCACGCGCATTCCTGCCAGACGGCGGCCATTGACTTTAGTTCCTGCGATTTGATCATCCGGCGCACGTCTTCATGCGTCAGATCGGTACACCCACAGATCGGTTGCGCCGTGGGCAGCACAAAATCATCGCCCAAGGTCACGGCCAAAACCTGCTCGACCAACCCGGTGCAGGTCCCGCAGGACCCCGACGCTTTGGTCACCGCGCGGACCGCCCCCAGATCGGTGGCCCCGTCCGCAATCGCGTCTTGAATGGTCCCTTTACAAATGCCGTTGCAGCCACAGATTTCCGCGTCACGCGGTAAGGCTGCAACGGCTGCGAGCGGGTCCATGGGGGTGCCCCCCTGGTAAGCGGGGCCAAAGATCAGCGTTTCGCGCATCTCGGCGATGTCGGTCTTGTCGCGGATCAGGCCAAAGAACCAGTTGCTGTCGGCGGTATCGCCATACATCACGGCCCCAATGACTTTGTCGCCCTCAATCACCAGACGGCGATAGACGCCGCGCCCGGGATCGCGAAACACGATATCCTCGCGGCCCTCGCCATCGGCAAAGTCACCGGCCGAGAACAGATCGCAGCCGGTCACTTTCAGCTTGGTGCTGAGTTCTTTTTGGACAAAGGCAGCGTCCTCGCCCATCAGGGTCTGCGCCACGACCTTGGCTTGATCGTATAGCGGGGCCACCAGGCCAAAGACTGCCCCGTCATGTTCCACGCACTCGCCCACTGCCAGAATGTTTTCGTCAGAAGTGATCATCTGGTCATCCACATGGATGCCCCGGCCCACGGCCAGCCCGGCCGCTTTGGCCAGCGCCACATTGGGGCGGATGCCCACGGCCATGACCAAAAGATCGCAAGGCAACTCGGTGCCGTCGTCGAGTTTCAGGGCCCGCACTTTACCATCCTCGCCCAAGATCTCCTTGGAGTTGGCTTGGCACATAACGGTGATGCCCTTGTCGACCAAAGCCTTGCGCAGCAGGTATCCTGCTGCCTCGTCCAGTTGGCGTTCCATCAGGTGGCCCATGATATGGACAACGGTGACATCAACACCGCGTGCGGCCATGCCAGCGGCAGCCTCAAGGCCCAAGAGGCCTCCGCCGATCACGACAACCTTGTTGTCGGGGCCAAGGGACATCATCCGCTCGGTATCTTCCAGATCGCGGTAGGCAATTACGCCTTCCAGATCATGGCCGGGCAGGGGGATCATGAACGGGTCAGACCCTGTGCCAAAGATCAGCTTGTCGTAAGGCAGCACATCGCCATTTTCCGCCGTCACCGTCTTGGCCGCCCGGTTAATCGTCGTCACTCGTTCACCAAAGCGGCAGGTGACCCCATTGGTCCCGTACCAGTCGGCGTCGTGAGTCACGATCTCTTCATATGTTTTGTCGCCGGCCAACACAGGGGACAGCATGATGCGATTGTAGTTACCGCGCGGCTCTGCGTTGAACAGCGTCACGTTCACATCGGCACCTGCATCAAACAGGTGTTCCAGTGCGCGGCCTGTGGCCATGCCGGCCCCGATGACGATGATGTTCTGGGTCATGAGGTCACTCCGCCGCGATGGTTTCAGGGGCGGCACTGGGGCCGTCCTGGGTTTCGGATGTCGGGGTTTGGGGTGTTTTGGGTTTTGCCCCGTGCTCATATTCCTCAAGGAAATCAAGCACGTCCTGACGGTAGGCATAATAATCGGGATGCTCCAGCAATGCCTTGCGGGTGCGCGGGCGCGGTAGATCCACATCGACGATCTTACCGATGGTTGCCTGCGGACCATTTGTCATCATGACCACGCGGTCCGCCAAAAGGATCGCTTCGTCCACGTCATGGGTGACGCAAATGGCGGTGACCTTGGTGCGGCTCCACACCTCCATCAGGACCTCTTGCAACTCCCACCGGGTCAAGCTGTCGAGCATCCCAAAGGGCTCGTCCAGCAGCAAAAGCTTGGGCGACAAAGCAAAAGCGCGCGCGATGCCCACCCGCTGCTTCATCCCGTTGGAGAGGCTTGCCGCCCCCTTGTCCATTGCATCAGCCAGGCCAACACGTTCGAGGTAGTATTCGACCACGTCTTGCCGCTCGGCCCGGCTTGCACGCGGGTAGACCTTATCAACGCCAATGGCCACGTTCTCCTTGGCGGTGAGCCAGGGGAATAGATTTGGTGATTGGAACACCACGGCCCGTTCAGGGTCAGCCCCCTCGACATGCCGCCCATCCAGCTTGATCGCCCCCTTGGAAATCTCGTTCAACCCTGCGGCCATCGTCAAAACCGTCGACTTGCCGCACCCCGAATGACCAATCAGCGAAATGAACTCGCCTTTGTTGATCTTCAGATCAAAATCTTCGACCACGGTCAGGGGCCCCTTGGGCGTCGGATACACTTTGTGGAGCATGGAAAAGTCGAGGAAGCGGTTCTCGATCATCCCCTTCTGGGCGTCGGCCACAACTGACGGCACACCGTGGATCGGGGTCACATCCGGCAACTGGCGGGTGCCCTCCACCTTGGCTTCGATGCCCACATCCATCAGGTATTTGGTCACATCGGCCCGCAACCGCTTGAACGCGTCATTGTTGTTCATTTCGATGCGATCACGGGGACGAGGGATGGTCACCTTGAACTCTTCGCCCAAGGTGCCGTCGGGGTTCAACGCAATGATGCGGTCGGCGAGAATGATGGCCTCGTCCACGTCATTGGTGATGAGCACACAGGTCTTTTTGTCGGCGTCCCAAATGCTCTCGATCTCATCTGCCAGATTGGCGCGGGTCAGGGCGTCCAGAGCCGACAAAGGTTCGTCCAGCAGCAAAACCTCCGGGTTCATCGCAAGGGCCCGGGCCACATTGACCCGCTGGCGCATTCCGCCCGACAACTCGGCAGGCCGGCGGGTGGCGGCATGAGACAAGCCAACCATACCTACATAATGGGCGACCTTTTCGGCGCGCTCGGCCTTTGACAGCTTGGGGAACACCGTATCGACGGCCAGCCCCACATTCCCTTGCACAGTCAGCCACGGCATCAATGAATAGCTCTGAAAGATCACGCCACGCTCAGGGCCCGGGCCGACGATCGGCGCGCCCTTGAAGGATGCCGTACCTGTGGTCGGCATATCGAGGCCCGCGAGAAGGTTGATCAGGGTCGTCTTGCCCGTCCCGGAAAAGCCCAGAAGGACAAGGAACTCGCCCTCCTGCACATCAAGGGTGATCCCCTTCAACACATCGGCCCGATGGGTGCCGGTGCCAAAGCTCTTGGAGACATTGTCGAGTTTGAGAAAGCTCATATCAATCACCGATTGTTCGAGAAGGTGAACATGGACTGGATCGCGTACATCAGGCGGTCGAGCAGGAAGCCGATGATACCGATGGTGAACACGGCCACCATGATCTTGGCCAGCGACTGCGACGACCCGTTCTGGAACTCATCCCACACGAATTTGCCCAGGCCCGGGTTCTGCGCCAACATTTCGGCGGCGATCAGAACCATCCAGCCGACACCCAGCGACAGGCGCAACCCGGTAAAGATCAGGGGCAGAGACGAGGGCAAAACCAGCTTGGTAATCTTGGTCCAGGTGTTCATTTTCAGCACCTTGGACACGCTGACCAGATCCTTGTCGATGCTCGCTACACCCAATGCCGTGTTGATCAAAGTGGGCCACAGCGAACAGAGCGTCACGGTGATAGCAGAGGTCAGAAAGGATTTGGCAAAGAACCCGTCAGAGGCATAGGTGGCCGACACGATCATGGTCACGATGGGCAGCCAGGCCAGCGGCGAGACAGGTTTGAAAATCTGGATCAGCGGGTTGATGGCGGCGTTGACAGTCGCGCTCAGGCCCGCGGCAATGCCAAGCGGGATGGCGATGATCGAGGCCAGGAAAAAGCCAAAAAACACCGTTTTCACAGAGGTCCAGATTTGGTCGTAATAAGTGGGTTTGCCGGTATAGACGCGCTCTTTGACCCGGTCCTCCTGACCATCCGCGATCAGCTTGGCGTTTCGCGCGTCCTGGCGTTCGTAAAACGCAACTTCCTTATCGGCCTCGCGCTGGGCGTCTGCGTGCAGGTTGCCGACCTGTTCCCACACCTGTGCGGGTCCGGGGATCGCACCCAGCGACGTTTGCACGGTCGGGGCCAGCGTGGACCACGCGGCCAAAAACAGCGCAATCGCCAACAGCGGTACACCCAACAAACGCCAAATCTCGCGGCCCTGGGCCTTTGGGTTGTCGCCTGCTGCGGCCTTGAGGATGGGGGTCAACCACGCCAGACCCAGCACCTGAAACCACTTGTCGGCGGTGTTGATGCGGGTAAAGACGCGCTGGCGGCGCGCTTCACGCTCTTCGGCAGTGCTGTCCAGTTCCGAGGGGTCGATGGCGGTCATGTCAGGTCTCTCCTGGCTCGGGTGCGGGCGCGGTATTTGCGCCCCGAGTGTTCGGTTTTTGGCCTTTGGCCGTGGCGTCGGCGCAGTTTCAATGCACCGGTTGCGTTCATCGCGGACGTTTGAACTCGAGGTCGTTTGTGTGCGGCTTCAGCGATGAGGTTTTAGGCAGTTGAGGGTGGTGCTGGCGGATCATGCTGTGATGCAGCGCGATCCGCCGGTGTCCTGGTGATTAGCCTTGGACTTCATTGCCCACGACCGTCTGGTCGCCTTTCAGGCCGATGGGCAGGCTGTCGATATAGGCGTTGGGGGCTGTGCCGTCATAACCGATGCCGTCAATGATATCGGCGGCAGGGGTCGGTGCCTTGAAGCCGTCGCTGTCCCAAGGGAAGTCGGCTTCATTGGCCAAGCCCTCGTCTACCAACAGGCGGGCAGCAGCCAGATAAATCTCGGGCTTATAGACCTCTTTGGCCATGTCCACATACCAGCTGTCAGGCTTGGCCTCGGCAATCTGGCCCCAACGGCGCATCTGGGTCAGGTACCAGATCGCGTCCGAATAGAACGGGTAGGTTGCGTTGTAACGGAAAAACACGTTGAAGTCTGGCGCAGGGCGGCGGTCGCCCTTCTCAAACTCAAAGAAACCAGTCATCGAGTTGGCGATCACGTCATAGTCAGCCCCGACATATTCCGAGCGGCTGAGGATTTCGACTGCTTCGGGACGGTTGGCGTTCTCGTTCTCGTCAAGCCAGATCGCGGCACGGATCAGCGCCTTCGTCAGCGCCAGCGTTGTATTGGGGTTTTCCTCGGCGAACTCGGCCGTGATGCCAAAGACCTTCTCGGGGTTGTTCTTCCACATGTCATAGTCGGTGATGACCGGCACGCCGATGCCTTTGAACACCGCTTGCTGGTTCCACGGCTCACCAACCGCATAGCCAAAAATGGTGCCTGCTTCCATTGTGGCAGGCATTTGCGGGGGTGGGGTCACGCTCAGCAGTACATCGGCACCGATCTGACCGCTGATATTTTCGGGGCTGTAATAGCCCGGTTGCAAGCCGCCTGCGGCCAGCCAGTAGCGCAGTTCATAGTTGTGGGTCGAGACGGGGAAAACCATGCCCATGTTGAACGGAATGCCCTGATCTTTGTAATCCTCGACAACCGGCGCAAGGGAGGCGGCGCTGATTGGATGCTGTGGGCGGCCATCGTCCATCAAGGGCACGTGGGGCTTCATTTCCTCCCAAATCTCATTGGAAACGGTGATGCCGTTGCCGTTCAGATCCATGGAGAACGGCGTGATGATATGCGCCTCGGTGCCGTAACCGATTGTGGCAGCCAAAGGTTGGCCTGCCAGCATGTGGGCGCCGTCCAATTGGCCGTCGATTACACCGTCCAGCAGCACTTTCCAGTTGGCTTGTGCCTCCAGCGTGACGAACAGGCCCTCGTCCTCAAAGTACCCGTTTTCATAGGCGATGGCGAGCGGGGCCATGTCGGTCAGCTTGATAAAGCCGAACTTCAGTTCGTCTTTTTCCAAATCGAGAGATTCGGCCATGGCGGTGGTGCCCATGAGGCTGGCCATGACGGTGGCGGCGGTCAGAAGTCGTTGCATGAGGCAGGTTCCTTTCGGATGCGTTAAACAAAAAAAGCCGCTCGAGCCGGGCGCACGGGAGGAGTGCGGAGACCGGGTCGAGCGGCTTTGCTCTTGAAGTAAAACCCCATGCGCTGGGGTCGGCAGAAGCTTCGATGCTTCGTTGGGAATGACACTAGCTGAGGATCGGCACTGCTCAAGGATTGTGGTGTGGTTGCTGTCGAAAAAATGCCGCAATGCAGAAACTGCCTAATTTTGCGCCATTAAAGCGGCCCGAAATCAAAGGTTCTGCCATCAAAATAAGCGTCCGGTCCAAGAATCATCTCGCCGCGTGTCGAGGCGACGGCAGTAGGGTGGGCCAGTGCGCCTTCGACTTTGGCCGAGGCGCCCGGCATATCCGCGTCGCTGGTCGCGAGGTGTCGGCGGTAAAGATCGGGGCGCAGACAATCGGCGGCGGTTTGCACGGTGCGCGCCTCATCAAGGCCCGCGAGGCGGCTGATCTGCGCACCGATCCAAGCACCTTGGCTGCGCCAGGGGAAGTTTGTGGCCCCTTGATGGAACTTCAGGAAGTTCGGGATGTGGACCGGCGCGTCACCATGCCGACACAGGATGTGCCCGGTCAGGGCAGGGTCAATGGCATGGTCCGGCAAGTCGAGATGTTCGCTGCGTGCCAGGATTTCACTGGCCAAAGGCTGGTTCTCGGCCTGGCCTAGCCAGCGCGCGGCCCGGTAGACCGCGCGCAACAACACACCACAAGCCTCGTCATTCTCGGCGGCCCAGTCACGGCGCATCCCCAGCACCTTTTCTGGGGCATGTGCCCATATAGATGCGCCGGGCAAGATCAGTTCGGCCTGTTCCGTGCTGACTGCAACCGTGCCCCAAGGCTCGCCCACGCAGAACAGATCCAGATCGCCGCGCGCCACTGCATCGGCCATCAGCGGTGGCGGGGTCGTCACAATCGAAATCAGGTCAGACCGTGCGCCTTGGGCACCTTCAACCAGATACTCAAACAACAACCTGTGCATGGAATAGGGAAAGGGCACGCCCACGCGCAAAGGCTGATCGCGGCATGCCAGCAGGCATTCGATGGTTGCCCTGGGGTCGGAAAACTGGGGCACCCAACCACGGGCGCGCATATTGTCGCCAATGGCACGTGACACGCCGACAACCGTTCCGTTCGCGGACAGGACCAAAGGCGCGTCGATCTGTACCGGAGGCCCGCTTAGCCCAAGTGACATCGCCACGGGCATGGGCGACAGCATGTGGGCGACGTCGAGATGTTTGAGGGCCAGCAGATCGCGCAGGGCCGCCCAGGACGGTTGGCGCAGCAGGTTCAGCTGGATCCCCTCATCGGCGGCAAAGCCGAGCTCTTTGGCGATAATCAGCGGCGCGCTGTCCACCAAGGGCACATAACCGCAATTCAATGGGCGGCTCATCATTCCAACAGGTCCGCCGCGGTCAAAAGGGCGTGGGCCACGTCGATGACCTTGCGGTTTTGCGACATGGCCGTTTTACGCATCAGCGAATAGGCCTCGTCCTCGGTAATGGCTTTGGCCCGCATTAGAATGCCCTTGGCGCGGTCGATGGTCTTGCGGTCGACGAGGGCCTGTTTGGCGATCTCAAGCTCGCGGCGCATCTGGCTCATCACCTGAAACCGGGCAATGGCCGTGCGCAAGACCGAGCGGATGCGTTCCGGCTCCGGTGCTCCAACAACATAGGCGCTTAGGCCTGCGGTCATGGCGGCGGTTGTCATCTCGTCATCGGATTGATCCACGAACATGGCCACGGGGCGATGCTCGGCCTGGCTCGCGATGCTCACCTGTTCCAGGGCGTCGCGATTGGGATGGGCCAGATCAATCAACACCAGATCGGGATTCAGATCGCCCAGCTTGCGCGCCAGCCCGTGGTCATCCCCAATGACAAAGATGTCGTCCCAGCCGTCATCCTTGAGAGCATCGACAATTTGCAGGGCACGGGCGCGGTCGGCCTCGACAACCGCGATTCTGAGATTGGTGTTCATGGGGATGATGTGTTGCAAACCGGTGGGCTTGGGAAACAACGATGCTGTTATGTAGCAGGGGACGGCGCATACATTTGGCCGAGTTGCCTAATTATCGGGCAAATCGCGATGAAAACGGCATATCCTTGGGCGGTTTTCGGGCGTGCGTCGCATAATTCCCGAGTGGGCAAGAGGTACCCGGGCCAGTGCAGTTGAACCAGAGCACACAGCCTTGACGCGAATACACCCGTTTAGCGGTTAGAAACCTGTTGATCGCGGCAACTTCTGCGTGCAGGGTTCTTGAATAGTCAGAGGAACACATTATGTCGCGCTTTTGGTCAATTGCTTTAAGTCTTTTCATTTCATTGGGCGGAGGGCTGACAGCTCAGGCTCAAAACGTCGATGTGGCACTGCCCCTGCCGTCCGAGTTGCCGCTTCTGGATTATCAGTCGGTCCTATATCCCTACATCGCCAATCGCGATTATGCCAAGGCCGGTTGGGTCCGCGACAAAAGCTGGCGCGATACGGGCCCCTTCGTTCTGGACACCAGCTATGGCACGCACCCCGCTGTACGGATTTACTATTCCCCCGAAGTAATCACCTGGCTCGAAGGGGGCCGAACAGGCACCATTCCCAGTGGCGCGATGGTGGTCAAGGAAATGGTGTCGCCCCCCTCCGCGCGCTATAACGAATATCGCGATATGCTGACCTACATGCATCCTGATGACCCCGCCAAGGTCGAAGAGATGATGCTGGATTACCTGCGCAAGGATGGCGGATTGAACTGGACCGTTATGGTCAAGGACGAAACGATTTCCCATGGTGGCTGGTTCTTTGCCTCTGTCGGCCAGAAGGCCACCATTGATACGTTTGACGCCCCGTTCACGCCCCCAAGCGGGTCAGCGGGTGACGGGATGTGCATGCGCTGCCACGCCTCTGCCGCCGAAGAGTTGATCTTTTCCAGCCTCGACAATATCGAAGGCTATCCCGGTGAGCCCCTGATTTTCCGTGTCGACGAAAGCTGGCGTGATCTGGATACCTTTCCGCCCGGTCCCTTTAACCTGCCTGCCGTGCAGCGCCCCGCCATGGGCGAAAGCGAGGCGCAGTTGATCGAGGATTATTTCCACAATGAAGGGGCGTTGCAGGCATCCAACGCCAAGGCGACCGCATCGCCCACGATGATCAACCCCACCTTTGCCGCGATGTTCCCGCCCACGGACGGGATTTTCGTACGCCCCGGCGACGTACAGACCTTGCCCAGCGAATGGTTGGATCACGTGCCTGCGCGCCCCAACGATACCCAGCATTTCCTGACCTCGGACAACTGTATTGGCTGCCACGGTGGCCTTGGTGGCCCACCCTCGGGCACTACCATGTTCCTGCAGACCGGTCCGCAATATGGCGATGGCTACAACATCTCGGAATATGGCGAGTGGCGCTGGTCCCCCATGGGGCTGGCGGGGCGCGACCCGATATTCTATGCGCAGCTGGAAAGCGAATTTGCCCTGCTTGAAGCGGCCGGGTCTGGTGATCTTTCGTCGAACCTGGGCACCACGTGCCTGTCGTGCCACGGTGCGATGGGCCAGCGCCAGCTTGAGATTGACGCGCACAACAATCCCGACCTGGGCCTCGATGCCAATGATTTCAAAGTGGCTTACACGCTGCTGCACGATCCTCTGACCGAGGCAGAGAAGGCCGCTCAGGAGGCCGATGGCACCTATCCTTATCACGAATACGGCAACCTCGCTCGCGAGGGGATTTCCTGTGCCGTGTGTCACCACATCGCGCCGCCGGAACGTGCGGCGGGCCAGCCGGAGTATAACAAGCTGGACACGTATCTGATGAACGGGACCACCGGTGTGTTCCGTATGACCCAAGCGGACGAATTGATTGGTCCCTACAATGACGTGCGCGTGAAACCGATGCAGAATGCGATGGGCATCACGCCTGTCGGCAATGACTACATCAAAGATAGCGAGCTTTGCGGCGCTTGCCACACCATCAATCTGCCAAATGTGGATGCACCAACGGATCAGCCCCTACCGGGCTATACCGCAGCGGATCAGGACGTGTTTAACCAGTCTGCACTGAATGCCGCGGAACTTCTCTTTGAGGAATATGGTGTGACCTTCCGCGGGCCCTTGACCGAATTTCAACACTCGGTCGAACAGGCGACATATATCGAATGGGTCAACAGTATCTATAGTGAGGATGCAACCGGGCAGTCCTGCCAGGATTGCCATATGAAAAACAGCTTTCAAGCGGTCGATGGCAGCCTTTCTGTCCCTGCCATCACGACCCAGATCGCATCGATTCAGGATGCGAATTTGTCAGAGGTGGAAAACCTGCTGCCTGTCGAGGACGTCGACGTGCCCTTCCGCGAGGATTACGCGCGCCACAACTTTGTCGGCCTCAACGCCTACATGATCGAGATGATCCGCCAATTCAGCGCTGAGATGGGGATGAGCCGGACCGATCCTATGACCTATGCCACGAATGGGGCGCAACTGGCCCTGGATACGATCGAATTACAGGCCCGTCACGAGACAACAGATGTGACCGTTGATCTGTCGGCGGGCTATGGCGGTGTCGTGGCCAAGGTTGGCGTGACCAACAAAACAGGGCACCGCTTGCCGTCGGGTGTCGGATTCCGCCGTGCTTTTCTTGAGGTCAAGGCCGTGGACAAGACAGGAGACACCGTCTGGTGTTCGGGCTGCACCAATGCGGCAGGCGTGATCGTGGACGCGATGGGCGTTCCGCTGAACACTGAGTTCCTTGATGTGGTGCCACCTGGCGCGGACGAGGCGCTTTATCAGCCGCATTACCGCGTGATCACGGATCAGTCGCAGGTGCAGATATACGAGGAGCTGACACAGAACGCCAAGGGCGAATTCACCTCCAGCTTTGTGCACCGTGTCCACCATCCCAAGGACAATCGCCTGACACCGTTGGGTACGCTGACGCCGGGCTCGGCTGCGTTCAACGAAAAGTTTGGCGACAGCGAAGTCACGGCCGCTTTCATGAAGGCGACGATGCCAGAGGGACTGGCCAAAAGTGATCCTGACTTTGTCCCCGGCAGCGACCAACTGGAGTATCGCATCACCTTGCCCGCTGGTGTGGCCCCCGGTGATGTGACGGTCACCGCGACGCTCTATTCGCAGGCAACGCCGCCCTATTACCTCAAGCAACGGTTCGAGACGGCACCAGATGGCCCCGCCACCCAGCGGCTTTATTACCTCGCCAGCCGCCTCGAGACCAAGGGCACGATCATCGAAAACTGGAAGCTGAAAACCAGCAGCGCGTCAGCGGCCCTGCAATAGGCCACCTGTCTTTGCTAGCAAAGCGTCCTATCTGACCCACTTGGAACCAAGCCAAGCGGGTCAGAGCCATGACAGACGACACCTCGAAGGGACAGGCGCGCCCCGTGCCTGCAAGCCGGATCGCGCGGCTTGGCCGTTTGAGCACAATGACCGCAGGGGTGGCGGGCAACATGGCGGCGCGGGGCCTTGGCCAATTGGGGCAGGGCAAGCGACCCACGATGCGCGACCTGCTGTTGACCCCCGCAAATGTCCGCCGTGTGACCGACCAATTGGCGCAGATGCGCGGAGCTGCCATGAAAGTGGGGCAGTTGGTGTCGATGGACACAGGCGATGTGCTGCCTGCTGAACTGACCGAGATCATGGCGCGCCTGCGTTCGGACGCGCATTTCATGCCGCCCGCGCAATTGAAGAAAGTGCTTAAGGCAGAATGGGGCGAGGGGTGGCTGCGCCGCTTTGACAAATTCGATGTACGCCCGATTGCGGCTGCCTCCATCGGTCAGGTGCACCGCGCGCGGCTCAAGGACGGCACTGATCTGGCGATCAAGGTGCAATATCCGGGTGTGGCCCGGAGCATCGACAGTGACGTTTCGAATGTGGGCGCGCTGGTTCGCATGTCGGGGCTTTTGCCGCGCGGGTTCGACTTGGCACCCTATCTGGAAGAGGCGCGCAAACAATTGCATGAAGAGACGGATTATCTGCGTGAGGCGCGGTATTTGACACAATTTCGCCTGCTGTTGGCGGGGGATGACCGATTTGGCCTGCCACAGGTCCGCGATGATTTGACGACGCCCGACATTCTGTCGATGACCTATGTTCCCGGCGCGCCGATAGAGGATGTGGCGGAGTTGCCGCAAGAAACGCGGGATCACGTGGCGCGCAGCCTCATTGATTTGCTGCTGCGCGAGCTTTTTGAATTTGGCGTGATGCAGACCGATCCAAATTTTGCAAATTACCGCTATGACCCTGAAACTGGGCGGATTGTGTTGCTGGATTTCGGCGCGACGCGGCAAATTGATCCCGGTGTTGTTGCGCTTTACAGCAGACTATTTTCCGCCGGGATGGCGCAGGACCAAGGGGCTTATGCCGATATCTTGATGGAATTGGGCGTGCTGGCGCCGGATACTGACACGGCGCATCGCGACCAAATTTTGAAGATGATGGAAATGGGCTTTGCCGATTTGCGCGGTGCGCCGACCTATGACTTTGCTGCGACCGATGTGCCACGGCAGATGCAGGTCAAAGGGATGGCGTTGGCCGAAGATGGGTTCGTCCCGCCGCCTTTGCCCATCGACGTGCTGTTTTTACAGCGCAAATTCGGCGGAGTGTTTCTCTTGGCCGCCAAGCTGCGGGCGAGGGTGCCTGTGGCCGAGATGTTGCAAAGCTATTTGACGAACCGCACAGACTGCGTGGCCTAGCCCGCCGCCACCGCCACCGGCAGCCCGGTTTCCAACGATTGCGCCGCCGCATCGGCCAGCATTTGCGCCTTGAGCCCGTCGACGATGCCCGGCGTCATCGCTGTTCCCTTCGCAATAGTCTGCGCGAATTGCGCCAGTTCGATCCGATAGGCCTGGGCATAGCGTTCAAGGAAAAAGTGTTGGGTGGGGGCCGTACGGAACCCCGCCGCGTTGGCGACTTCGACAGTATGTTCCATCATGTTGCCCGCGCGCAGCATGCCGCCAGACCCGTGCACCTCGACCCGCTGGTCATAGCCATAGGCGGCGCGGCGCGAGTTCGTGATCTGGCAGATGGCACCGCTGGCTGTGGTCAACGTCACGGCGGCTGTGTCCACGTCACCGACGGCCCCGATGGCCGGATCAACCAACGCGGAGCCTACAGCGAACACCTGAACCGGGTCCTCGCCCAGCAGGAACCGCGCCATATCAAAATCATGGATCATCATGTCGCGGAAAATCCCGCCAGAGCGTTCGATATAGCTGACCGGTGGGGGGGCTGGGTCACGCGACAGGATCGTGACCAACTCGACGGTGCCAATCTCTCCCTCCGCCAGCCGCGCCTGCAAGCTGGCAAAGTTTGGATCAAAGCGGCGGTTAAAGGCCGTCAGAAATGGCACGCCGGTGTCCTCGACCACCTTGATGCAATTGCGGATGCGATCGGCTGACATGTCCACCGGCTTTTCGCAAAAAATCGCTTTGCCCGCGCGGGCAGCTGCGTGGATCAGGCCATAGTGCGTGTCGGTGGGGGTGGCGATAATGATTGCATCGACGTCCGCACTTGTGATGACAGCATCCGCATCCATCACCTTCGCACCGCTTTTATCGGCCAGCGCTTGCGCTGCCTCGGGGAATGCGTCGGCCACAGCGGTCAACGCGACGCCGTCCAGATGCGCGATAGAGGCGGCGTGGACCTGTCCGATGCGGCCACAACCCAAAAGCCCGATCTTCAGCATGTTATTCTCCCTTGAAAGCGGACAGGACGCGACGTGTTGCGGTAACGAGAGGGTCGTGGGTTTCCTTGAGGATGCCGACCCGATCAAAGCGGGCAGGGTCGGCGTTGACGGCCTCCCGAAGTGCTGCCCCGAAGGCCATGCGCAGCTCCGTCCCGATGTTGAACTTGCAGATGCTGCTTGTGCGCGCCAGTGACGTGCGCTGCGCCATCGGCACGCCTGAGCCACCGTGGATCACCAGCGGCACGTCTGTCACCGCCTCGATTGCGCGGATGCGCGGCTCATCAAGCCCGCCTTCCTTGTCTTCTTGCAGATGCACGTTGCCGACAGAGATGGCCATAGCGTCTACGCCCGTTTCTGTCGCGAATTGCGCCGCTTCGTCGGGGTCGGTGCCAGCAGAATTCTCGCCGCCTGCATAACCCACAAAACCGATCTCTCCCTCACATGAAATGCCCGCCGCGTGGGCCATTTCGGCAATCGCCGCTGTCTCGTCGATGTTTTGCTGGAGCGGTTTGCGCGACCCATCAAACATGAGCGAGGTGAAGCCTGCATCCAGCGCCTCGCGGCATTCCTCAAACGTATAGCCATGGTCCAGATGCGCGACGACGGGCACCGATGCCCCTTCGGCCAGGTGGCGGTACATCTTGCCCAGGATTGGCAGCGGAGTGTGCGCACGGCAGGACGGTCCAGCCTGCAAGATCACAGGCACGCCTTCCGCCTCGGCGGCGGCCACATAGGCGCGCATATCCTCCCAGCCCAGCGTGACCAGACCCGCCACCGCGTGTCCCTGTTTCAATGCCGGTTGCAGGACCTCCGCAAGGGTTACCAATGTCATTTGAACTTCGCGATCATGTCCTTGATGCCCGGAATGGTCTCCAATTGGGCCGCGTGTGTGGGCTGGAAATACTGCACCAATGAACGTTGGCTGAGGCCGCCCAGAATAGTGAAATAATACATCTCGTAGCCCGGCAGTACCGAACAAGGGTGGTAGCCCTTGTCGAGGACAATCGTGGACCCGTCCATGATGTGATAGGCGTCACCCGGTGCGTTGTCTTCGCGTTGCAGCATCTGCACGCCCGAGCCGTAATTGGGCTTGAACCGGAAATTATAGGTTTCGTCGTGGCGCGTCTCGATGATATTGCCATCGCTGTCCTGGCGGTCGGTGTCGTGCTTGTGGCTTGGAAAGCCGGACCAGCCACCTTGGCCAACCGTAAACAGCTCGGACACGAGCAGGCGGCCGACCTTATCGTGATACTTTGTGCCCAGGATGTGTTTGATCTTGCGGTGGGTTTTGGTGTCGTCGGACCCGTATTGCACCTTGTCCAGCTCGGCCACGCGCACGTCAAACGGCTCTAGCACCTTGTCGTATTTGGCGCCCGCGATGAAGGTTTCCGTCTCATCCGTGGTGCAGACCATCGTAACCTTGGCCCCGACAGGCACATATACACCTTCGGGTTCGCCGTCCCAAACATCTTCGGTCCGCTTGCCCAGACTGGCGAACTTCACCCCTTCGACCTCGACGTCCACGGTGCCCGTGGCTGGCACGATGCACGTCTCGTAGCCCGGAACCTGGTACTCAAATGCCTCGCCCTTCTTCAACTTGACGATGTTGAAATAGTTCAACGGCACCAGCGCGTCATCCGCGTCCACGATAGGTTTGTTCTGATTGTCATGTGGGGCGATATGCATGGGGTCGGTCCTTTCAAGGTTCCGTGGGGCCGGGATGCGAAGCGAGAAAGGCCTCAAGCTCGGCGGGCGTAGGCATTGCGGGGGCGCAACCAGGCTGGGCCACAACGATCGACGCACAGGCAGAGCCGCGCAAGACCGCCTCCCGCAGGGGGCGCCTTTCGGCGATGCCTGCGAGCAGGCCCGCCATGAAGCTGTCGCCGGCCCCGTTGGGTTTGAGGGCCGTGACCGGATAGATGCCGGTGCGGATTTCCTGACCGTCGGCAAAAGTCACGGCCCCGCCTTCGCCCATTTTGTAGATGACGATGCGACCCGGTTTGGCGGCCAATTCGCGGGCCTTATCCATGCCTTTTTCAAGGCCACCGGCCATGAACCCGAACTCTTCGTCATTTCCCACGATCAGGTCGGATTGCTCGCCCGCACGCGAGAGCACATCGGCGGCAACCTCGGGCGAGGGCCAGGAATAGGGGCGGTAGTCGATGTCAAATATGACAGGGATGCCCGCAGCGCGTGCATTTTCGAACGCGCGGAAGGTGGAACCGCGTGATGGCTCGGAGGCGAACACAGTGCCTGCGGTAATCAGAGCACCAAAGTCGCTGTAATCGACCCGGTCCACATCATCATCCGTGACCTGAAAGTCCACCGCATTGTTGCGGTAGATGACCAATTGGAAATCGTCGATCACGCTTTCATAGACGGCCAGAGAAATGCGATACTCGCCGCCCAAGGTGCGCAGGTATTGGGTGTCGACGCCGTAATGTTTCAAGCGGTTCACACAGAATCGCCCCACCGCGTCTTCCGATACGGACGTCACCAGCGCAGATGTCGCCCCCAATTTGGACAGGCCTGCGCAAATATTGGCTGAAGAGCCGCCCAGATCAGAGCGGAAGGTTTCCGCCTCTTCGGCTTTGGTGCCGACAGGGTCGGCAAACATGTCCATCCCTGCGCGCCCGAAAACGACAAAGCTGTTCTTGCGGATACCGTCCAGAAGGGCGCTCATCACACGCCCTTTCGCTGTTTGGGCCGCGCAGATTCCCATTCGGCGTGTGCGTCGCGGACGCTCGCGCGCTCTGACACTTCGGGCGTGCCGCACTCCCACCAAGTGTGGCCTTCGGTGGTCCACCCTTCATAGGCGTCGACCTGCATGCAGATCACGGATGTCTTGTCAGCTGCCTTGGCCCGTCTGAACGCTTCGGCCAATTCGGCGGGGTTCGACACGGTTTCCGAGATTGCGCCTTGGGCGCGTGCATGTGTCTCGAAATCGACTGCAAACGGCTCTGGGATCGTGGGGCTATCCGCGATCAAGTTGTTGAAGCTTTCGTTCCCGGTGTTGTTTTGCAACTTGTTGATCACGGCAAAACCACCGTTGTCGAGCACCAGAATGATCAGCTTTTTCTGGCTGAGGACCGAGGAATAGATGTCGGAATTCATCATCATGTAGGATCCGTCACCGATAAAAACGATAGTGTCCTGATCTGGTTCCAGCTCTGCCTGCGCGATGCGGGCACCCCATGCGCCAGAGATTTCATAGCCCATGCAGGAAAAGCCGAATTCTACGTCTACGGTGCCTTGTTCGAGGGTGCGCCAGTTGGCCGTCACTTCGGCGGGAAGGCCCCCGGCGGCGGCCACCACCCGGTCGCGCTTGTCGCAAAGTGCGTTCACGGCTCCGATGGCCATGGCGTAAGAGTTGGGGCGGTTGCCCGGGGCCACATTGTCGGCCACGTAGGCATCCCATTTGGTGCGGTGGTCTTGGGCGGATGCTACCCAGTCTGCGGGGGCTTTGTATCCCGACATCTTATTGGTCAACGCCTCAAGCGTCAGTTTGGCGTCACCCACAACGGGCAGCGACATATGCTTGCCTGCGTCATGGCGGCCCGCGTTGACAGATACAAATCGCGCCTCTTTTGAAAACGCCGTCCATGACCCGGTTGTGAAGTCCTGCAACCGCGTGCCTACGGCGACGATCACATCGGCCTCCGCTGCTATGGCATTGGCGCTGTCCGAGCCGGTGACGCCGATGGGGCCGATGTTCAGCGGATGGGTGGCCAGCATATTGGCGCGTCCTGCAATGGTTTCGACGACCGGGATCTGGTGCACTTCGGCAAAAGTGGTCAATTCAGCGACCGCACGCGAATATTGCACGCCGCCGCCCGCGATGATCATCGGTTTTTGTGCGGTTTTCAGCAAAGCAACCGCATCGGCCACCTCAGCCGCATCGGGTGTCTGGCGGCGGATGCGATGCACCTTTTTCTCGAACCAGATCGCAGGGTAGTCATAGGCCCAGCCCTGCACATCCTGCGGCAAACCGATAAAGGCAGGTCCGCAATCGGCCGGATCCAGCATCGTGGCAATGGCATTGGGTAGAGATTGGATGATCTGGGCCGGATGTGTGATCCGGTCCCAGTACCGCACAACGGGCTTGAAGGCGTCGTTCACGCCGAGGGTCGGATCACCGAAATTCTCCATCTGTTGCAAGACGGGATCGGGCAGACGGGTCACATAGGCGTCGCCGCATAGCATCAGCATTGGTAAACGGTTGGCATGGGCCAGGGCCGCGCTGGTCAGCAAGTTCGACGTACCGGGGCCCGCACTTGCGGTGCAAAACATAAACCTCTGGCGCAGCCACTGCTTGGCATAGCCGGCGGCGGCAAAGCCCATGCTTTGTTCGTTCTGACCGCGATAAAGCGGCAGGGCATCGCGCGCATCATAAAGGGCCTCACCCAGACAGGTCACATTCCCATGACCAAAAATGCCAAAGCCGCCGCCGCACAGCCGCCATTCTTGACCATCAATCTCAATGAACTGGTTGGACAACCAGCGAATGATCGCTTGCGCCGTGGTCAGACGGATCGTTTTGTCTGCGATGCTCATGATGGCGGGTCCTTTGGAAAATCTCGGGCCGGGCTGTGTAGGCGCTTGCGAGCGTCCGTTTTCCTAGATACAAGTTTCGCAACCGGTTGCAAAGAAAATTTCACCCAGAGTTGGACGGCATATGACTGAGATAGGGATTGGCATTCTCGGCGGCGGATATATGGGCAAGGCTCATGCCGTGGCGATGGCCTCCGTAGGGGCCGTGTTCAACACGGCGCTGCGCCCGCGCCTTGAAATGGTCTGTGCCAGTTCGACAGGTTCGGCGGAACGCTATCGTGCGGCCTATGGCTTTGCCCGCGCGACAGAGGACTGGCAGGTGTTGGTCAATGACCCGGCAGTCGAGGCCATTGTCATTGCTACCCCTCAATCCACACACCGCCCTGTGGCCGAGGCCGCATTTGCCCTGGGCAAGCCGGTGTTTTGCGAAAAGCCGTTGGGCGTTTCGCTTACGGACAGCCGCGCCATGATGGCGGCAGCAGAGGCCAGCGGTTGCGTGAATATGGTCGGGTTTAACTATATCCGCACGCCCGCTAGCCAGTTCGCCCGCCAGCTAATCGCCGCAGGCGAGATTGGCGAAGTCACCTGGTTTCGGGGCGAGCATACCGAGGATTTCTATGCCGACCCAAAGGCCCCCGCCACATGGCGCACCACCGGCATGGCCAATGGCACGATGGGTGATCTGGCGCCGCATATGATCAATGGGGCACTTGCGCTGGTCGGCCCCATCAAAAGCCTGATTGCCGAGGTTGAAACCGTTCACGCAACGCGTCCCGGCGGCACCGTCGACAATGACGACCAGGCACAGATCATGTGCCGGTTCGCCAGTGGCGCGATGGGCCAGATGTTTTTCAGCCGTGTGGCGACGGGCCGAAAAATGGGCTATTCCTATGAAATCAATGGAACAAAAGGGGCGATCCGCTTTGACCAGGAGGATCAGAACGCCCTTTGGCTTTACAAGATGGACGGGGCAGAAGCCACGCGTGGCTTTGCCAAAATTCTGACCGGCCCCGCCCATCCCGACTATGAGCCCTTTTGCCAGGGGCCGGGGCATGGCACCGGTTATCAGGATCAAATCATCATCGAGGCCAAGGATTTCCTGACGGCCATTCACTCCGGGCAATCCGCCTGGCCCACCTTTCGCGACGGGATGCAGGTCAACCAGATTGTGGCCGCCGCCCTCGCATCCTCAGCATCCAAAACCTGGCAGGACGTTTCCACGTTCTAAGACCCCGAAAGACCACGCTTATGACCATCAAGATCGGCAACGCCCCCTGTTCATGGGGTATCGAATTTCCCAGTGATCCGTCTTATCCATCCTGGCAATCCGTTTTGGATCAGTGCGCGGGGGCAGGTTACAAAGGGATCGAACTTGGGCCCATCGGTTACATGCCCGAAGACCCCGCGATCCTTGCGCCTGCTCTGGCCGAGCGCGATCTCGAAATCATTGGCGGCGTGGTATTTCGCGCCTTTCACGACGTGTCCATGTGGGATGACGTAATGGATGCGAGCGTGCGTACCTGCAAAGCGCTGGTTGCCCATGGCGCGCGGCATCTTGTTTTGATTGACAGCATTTCGCCACGCCGCGCCCCGACCGCTGGTCGGGCAGACGAGGCCGAGCAAATGGACAAGGCTGAATGGACAGCCTACCGCGACCGCATCGCAACCATAGCCAGGATGGGGGCGGAGGAATACGGGTTAACTGTGGGCATTCACGCCCACGCGGCAGGTTTCATGGACTTTGAGCCGGAGCTGGAGCGACTTTTGAGCGAGGTGGATGAAAGCATCCTGAAGATATGTTTCGACACCGGGCACCACAGCTATGCAGGCTTTGATCCCGTGGCGTTTATGGACCGCTACATGAGCCGTATTTCCTACATGCATTTCAAGGATATCGACCCGGTGGTGAAGGCCGATGTGGTCGCAAAACGAACCGATTTCTACACTGCCTGCGGTCAGGGGATTTTTTGCAATCTGGGGCGGGGGGATGTGGACTTTCCAGCGGTACGGAAACGTCTGATGGATGCCGGTTTTGTTGGCTGGTGCACGGTTGAACAAGACTGTGACCCATCCATGCCAGGCACTCCACTGGAAGACGCGCGGGCCAACCGTGAATATCTGCAATCCATTGGCTTTTAACAGAAAGATACGTCATGGCAAAGTTGAGATGGGGGATGATCGGTGGCGGTGAAGGCAGCCAGATCGGGCCAGCGCACCGCTTGGGTGCGCGAGCCGATGGGTTGTTCGAATTCGCCGCGGGCGCACTGGATCATCGTGCGGATGTTGGGCGCGAATATGCCCAGCGTCTGGGCATCTCCAAAGACCGCGCCTATGGCGACTGGCAGGAGATGCTGGCAGGCGAAAAGGACCGTGCCGACCGTGTTGATCTGGTCACCGTTGCCACGCCCAACGCGACTCATTTCGAGATCACCAAAGCCTTTCTTGAGGCCGGGTTCAACGTGCTGTGCGAAAAGCCGATGACGATGCAGGTGGACGAAGGCGAAGAGATCGTGCGCATCGCCGCCGCGACTGGCAAGATATGCGCCGTCAACTACTGCTATTCTGCCTATCCGATGGTCCGGCAAGCCCGCGCGATGGTGCGCGCGGGCGAGTTGGGCAAGGTCCGTCTGGTCGTCACAAACTTTAGCCATGGTCATCATGGCGACGCCACGGACGCGGACAATCCACGCGTGCGCTGGCGCTATGATCCGGCAATGGCGGGGGTTTCGGGGCAGTTTGCCGATTGCGGCATTCACGCGCTGCACATGGCCAGTTTTATCTGTGACGATCAGGTCGAAACGCTGTCCGCCGACTTTGCCTCGACCATTCCCAGCCGGGAATTGGAGGATGATGCGATGATCAATTTCCGGCTAGGCGGCGGCACAGTTGGCAGGCTCTGGACGTCGTCCGTGGCCATTGGCCGTCAGCACGGGTTCGACATCCAGGTCTTTGGCGAAACGGGCGGTGTGCGGTGGGCGTCGGAACAGCCCAACCAGCTCATCTATACTCCCGTTGGTGGGCGTACTCAGATCATCGAAAAAGGCGAAAGCGGGCTTTATGAGGACGCAACGCGCCTGTCTCGGGTGTCAATTGCGCATCCTGAAGGGTTCCCCTTGGCCGTTGCCAATATCTATTGCGACCTGGCCGACGCCATCAGGGGCGAGGTTCGCGACGGTTTGCCAAATGCGGGTGACGGCGTCCGGTCCATGGCGGCGGTGCATACGGCTGTCGCTTCGGCTAAGGAAAACGGCGCATGGCTGGACGCGCGCCCACCGATGTTCCGAACCTAACTACTTGATAATATGTGGATTTCGTGGCGTAATGTGCCCCGTTCAATGATCTTGCAGGCAAAGATGCGGTGCTCTGGATAGCGGTCGGGGTCATCCAGCATGCCTGTGATCAACTCGATGCAAGAGGTCACGATTTGCTGTATGGGCTGACGGATGGTGGTGAGGTTTATGTTTTCCCATCCGGCCATGGTCATGTCATTGAGGCCGATGATTCCGATGTCGTCGGGCACGCGCAGCCCATGATCCGCGATGGCGGAAAGCGCGCCGATGGACAGGACGTCATCACCGCCGAAATAAGCTTGTGCCGGACTGCTTTGCAAAAGGCGCAGCATCTCTTGTCGGCCGGCGTCGAACGAATAGGCGTCAGCAAAACTGTGTGTGACGGTCACGTGTGGATGACGTGCCAACTCGTCCAGAAATCCGTGCATCCGGTCTTGGGTTGAAGTCGCATCCTGCGGCCCGCCCATAAAGCCGAGACGGGTATAACCACGCGCGACCAAAGTTGTCGCGGCCATGCGCCCCGCCTCGACATTGTCGATGCCCACGACATGGGCTTGTGGCGCGCGGGTGGGGCGGCCAAAGGCGCGTACTACGGGGATGCCCGCGTCACGAAACGCCTTGGCAAAGCCCGCGGGCAGGGTGGAGGAGGCGACTATCACCCCATCCGCTGAATATTGGCGCATCATTTTGACAGAATTTGCGGGATCGGTTTCGTCTGTCAGGTTGACTAGCAAGGGCCGCAACCCCTTGTCCTGAAGCCCACGTGTGAACAGGTCGAAAACTTCCAGGAAGATCGGGTTGTGAAAGTTGTTGGAGACCAGACCAATCAACCGGGTGCGCCCTGTCGTCAGGCTGGAGGCCAGCGCATTGGGGCTATAGCCGAGCTCTTTGGCCGCTTTTTCCACACGTTGGCGCATCTTAGCAGAAACGGATGCGCCATCGGTAAAGGTGCGAGACACCGCCGACCGGGACACCCCCGCGCGTTCGGCAACATCCTTCAACGTGGTTGGCATAACTCGTCTCGCTCCGATCTGGCTGCACTCAGGCACCGATTACCCAAACCATACCCGCCCACTGCATACAAAGTCAGGGGGAGAGCATGCAATTTTAGAACTTTCTTTGCAACCGATTGCAAAAATAATAGCGATGTGCTTAGTTCGAGTCGAAAGCGCGGATCAGTCCGCGCTTGCGCCAGTTGTTTGGCAATTCAGGGAGGAAGTTATGAAATCACTATTCAAGAGTGTCGCGCTCGCCACAGCCATGGTGGCCGCACCATTCATGGTCGCGACAACCGCGCAGGCGGAAGGCGAGAAATACATTCTGGTCAGCCACGCACCGGACAGCGACAGCTGGTGGAACACCATCAAGAACGGCATCGCGCTTGCCGGCGATCAGATGGGTGTCGAGGTTGAGTATCGCAATCCACCCACAGGCGATCTGGCGGACATGGCCCGGATCATCGACCAGGCAGCCGCATCCGGCCCCAATGGCATCATCACGACATTGGCCGACTTCGACGTGTTGAGCGGGCCGATCAAGGCCGCCGTTGATCAAGGCATCAACGTTATCATCATGAACTCTGGCACGGCCGAGCAAACGCGCGAAGTGGGCGCTTTGATGTTCGTGGGCCAGCCCGAATATGACGCAGGCTATGCAGCCGGTCTGCGTGCGAAAGGCGACGGCGTCGGGTCGTTCGTTTGTGTGAACCACGTCATTTCGAACACCGTAGTGGCCGAACGCTGTCGCGGGTTTGCGGACGGCCTGGGCATCGAACTGGGCGATTCGATGATTGACGCGGGCCAAGACCCTGCCGAGATCAAAAACCGGGTGATCGCGCACTTGAACGCCAACCCCGATCTGGACGCGGTTCTGACGCTTGGGCCGACCTCGGCCGACCCAACGATCCTCGCGCTTGAGGAAATGGGCCTGGCGGGCGACATTTATTTCGGCACGTTTGACCTGGGTGAAAACATCGTCAAAGGCATCAAGTCTGGCATCATCGAGTGGGGCATTGATCAGCAGCCCTTCCTTCAGGCGTATCTGCCTGTCGTGATCCTTGCCAATTATGATCGCTACGGCGTTCTGCCCGGCAACAACATCAACTCGGGCCCCGGTTTTGTGACTGCTGACGGCCTTGAAAAGGTCGAAGAGTTCGCGGGCGAGTTCCGTTAATTCACGAAATGACGGGGCGGCCAGAACAAACTGGCCGCCCTTTTTCTCTCTGACGAAGGACGTGTCCGAATGACCGATGGCTCCAACCCCAATGACGCCGATGAACGGGTCCTGGCCCGCTCGCGCTTTCGCGAAGCTCTGATCCGGCCCGAATTGGGCGGCATCGCGGGCATTATTCTCGTCTTCATCTTTTTCCTGCTGACCGCTCGTGACAGCGGTATGTTTGGCCCGGCAGGCGTCATGAACTGGTCGATCGTTTCGGCCCAATTTGCCATCATCGCGGTCGGCGCGTGCTTGTTGATGATTGCGGGCGAATTTGACCTGTCCGTCGGGTCCATGATCGGCTTTGCCGGGATCAGCATCGCGATCCTGTCGGTCCATCTGGGCTGGCCCATGTGGATGGCGATCATCGCAACCTTCATCATTTGTGTGGCCCTGGGCGGCGTCAACGGCTGGCTTGTGATCAAGACCGGGCTGCCCAGCTTCATTGTTACGCTGGCATTCCTCTATATCCTGCGCGGTCTGACGATCTTTGCCGCCATTGCAACCACTCGCAAAACCATCATCGGAGGGGTGCGCGAACAAGCCGAGGGCGATTGGCTGGCCTCGCTTTTCGGCGGTAAGGTCCTCACTGGCGTCTTCCAGTGGATGGGCGACGCGGGCTGGATCGAGACATTTTCGCGCGGAACCCGAGAGGGTCAACCGGTCGTGGATGGCATCCCGATGCTGATCGTTTGGGCCATCGCGCTGGTCATTTTTGGCCACTTTCTTCTCACCCGCACCAAGTTCGGCAACTGGATTTTCGCATCCGGCGGCGATGCGCAGTCGGCTCGCTATACGGGTGTTCCCGTCAACCGCGTCAAAATCTTGATGTTCATGTTCACCGCTTTTTGCGCGACTGTCTTTGCCACCTGCCAGGTGATGGAGTTTGGATCGGCCGGGGCTGACCGCGGCCTACTGAAGGAGTTTGAGGCGATCATCTCGGTGGTCATCGGCGGCGCGCTTTTGACCGGCGGATATGGCTCGGTGATCGGGGCCGCCTTGGGCGCGCTGATCTTTGGCGTGGTGCAACAGGGCCTCTTCTTTGCTGGCGTCGAAAGTTCGCTCTTCCGGGTGTTCCTTGGTGTGATCCTGCTCCTTGCGGTGATCCTGAACACCTATATCCGACGCATGATCACGGGGGAGAAATGATATGAGTACTCCACTTGTCGAGATGAAGAATATCGAGAAGCACTTTGGCTCTGTGATCGCTTTGGCGGGTGTATCGCTTGAGGTGCATCCTGGTGAATGTCACTGCCTTTTGGGCGACAACGGAGCGGGCAAGTCGACATTCATCAAGACCATGTCCGGCGTCCACAAACCGACCAAGGGCGAGATCTATTTCGAAGGTCAGCCCATGAACTTTGAGCGGCCCCGCGACGCCATCAACGCAGGCATTGCCACGGTCTATCAGGATCTCGCGATGATCCCGCTGATGTCGGTGTCACGCAATTTCTTCATGGGCAACGAGCCCACGAAGCGGATCGGCCCCGTCACCGTCTTTGACCACGAACAGGCCAATGACGTGACGATGGCCGAAATGAAAAAGATGGGCATTAACCTGCGTGGGCCTGACCAGGCGGTCGGCACTTTGTCAGGTGGCGAACGTCAGACGGTGGCCATTGCGCGTGCGGTTTATTTCGGGGCCAAAGTGCTCATTCTTGATGAGCCGACGTCTGCCCTTGGGGTGCGCCAAACCTCGAATGTCTTGGCCACGGTCGACCGCGTACGCAAGAAAGGCATCGCCGTCGTTTTCATTACCCATAACGTGCGGCACGCCATGGCCGTGGGTGATCGGTTTACGGTCTTGAACCGGGGCAAAACCTTGGGCACCGCCAAAAGGGGCGAGATCACGCCTGACGAATTGCAAGACCTAATGGCGGGCGGCCAAGAACTTGCGACGCTCGAAGGGAGCTTGGGCGGCACCGTTTAAGCGCAGGCCTCGCCAAGGAAACCGCCGCACCCTTCGGAGTGGCGGTTTCCTTATGGCCGCTGACGCTCCGTGATCCGATCCAGCGCGGCGCTGAACTCATCCGGTTCCATGCCTTCGGCAAGGGCGCGGTGAAACAGGGCTGCTTGCGTTTCAGGGGCCAAGCCGCCCACCGGGGGATCGCGGTCAAGGTTGGTCGGAAAGGAATATCCCTCGGCACAAGCCGCAATTGCAGCATGTCGGTTCGCTTCGCTTTGCGTGCCTTCGGCCTGAGCGTGTGGGTAAAGCACTTTGCACATTGCGGCCCGGTCCAGAGTCTCCATCGCGCGCCCAAAGGCAGAGGACACTTGCAGCAGGTTTGCCATGCGGTGAATGTCGGCACTGGTGTTGGCACCGGCCGCATGGAACAGGGCAGGGTTAAAGAACACTGCGTCACCCTTGGAAAGCGGCAGTTGCACGTAGTTTTCTTCAAAACAGGCCCGAAACTCGGGCAGCCGCCAGGCGGCATAGCCGGGGCGGTAGAGCTGTGAAAAAGGTAAAAGCTTCGTCGGTCCACTTTCCACCGGCATGTCACAATGGGCAATCGCACCTTGCAAGGTTAGGCTCGCGGAAAGATCGTGTACGTGCGCGGGATAGCGCCCGCTGACCTGTGCCGTTTGAAAACCCAGATGGTAGTCGCGATGTGCCTGCTGTGCCGCTCCGCCGGGATGGACCAGGTTGACTTGTGCGGTCATCTGATAATTTGGACCCAACCAAGCTTCGGCCACAGCGTCGATGGCGGCATTGCCGAAATACTGCAAAAACACCTCCGGCGCGCGCAGGCACAGTTTCTGGCACGCGTTCCAAATGCGGTCATTGGCGCCAGAGGCTGCAAAATGATCCCCACTGCCACCACTGGCCTTTTTTTCCTCTGTGATGATCTTCTCGAACAGGGTTGTTGCTGCATCCAGTGGACGAGTGTCGGCATACACGCCTCGCAGGGCCAGCACGCCGGGGCCGTTCAGAAACACATTTGCCCATTCCGTCATGAGGCTCTGGCGTGTTTCAGGCGCGTCCAATTCCGGGCGCAATCGGGCCATATCGTAGATCGGAATGTTGTGTCGAAGTTCATCCGCCTGTGGCATCGCGGCTGCATCAGCGCTTTGTCGGATCAGCGCATGGAAGTCGCCGATCTCGCAGTCGTCAGCGGCATAATAACCACCAAACGCTTCGCTTTGGTCCTTCATCTCCGGCTCCTCCCAGTGCAGAGTGCGGTTGATCAGGTTTTACCTGCCAACCTATTGTCTTTCCTGAGAATTGTAGGTGATTTGAGAGGCTAGGGGAACGCTTTACTGAGTGCATGGGCTGGATATCTGCGCAGCTTGCTGCCGATCTCGACGGTTGCGCGCCTGGGCGTTACAAGCGACAGTCCGATCAATGCTGTTCGGGTTTTTCCGGGCAAAAGTCTCGCGTCACAGGAGGGAGCATGACCGATCATCACGGGGCCAAGCTCGATTTCGCCAAGGACATGTCCTATGGCGATTATCTGGGGCTGGACGCGCTGCTTTACGCTCAGCATCCGCGCTCTGAGGCCCATGACGAGATGCTGTTTATCATCCAGCACCAAACATCCGAGCTTTGGATGCGTCTGGCGATCCACGAATTGCATGCTGCGCGTAATGCAATTCTGGCCAACGACCTGCGCCCTGCTTTCAAGATGCTGGCCCGGGTGACCCGGATTTTTGAGCAATTGAACGGCGCGTGGGACGTTCTGCGCACCATGACGCCCAGCGAGTACACAGATTTTCGCCCGGCTTTGGGCAATTCCTCGGGCTTTCAATCGCATCAGTACCGGATGATTGAATTCATTCTGGGCAATCGCCAAACGGCCCTGACGAAAGTGCACGCACATAAGGCCGAAGCACATGGCGTGCTGATGGATGAACTTCAACGACCGAGCCTGTATCAGGTGGCCTTGTCGCTGACGGCGCGAGGGTTGGACCTTTCTGACCCTGCGGGCCTGCCAGCACAGGCGTCATGGGTAGCACAGCAACCGATCCAAGACATGTGGCAACATGTTTACGAAGACCCCGCAACCCATTGGGAACTATATGAGTTGGCGGAAAAGCTGGTGGACCTTGAAGACTATTTCCGCCGATGGCGTTTCAATCATGTGACCACGGTTGAACGGATCATCGGATTCAAGCGCGGCACTGGTGGTACCGCGGGGGTGGCCTATTTGCGCAAGATGCTCGAAGTTGAGCTGTTTCCAGAGCTTTGGCACGTGAGAGGAGACCTGTAGATGGTTCTGCAAAAAGACTTTTTCGACTTACCCACAGGGATGATTTACCTTGATGGAAACTCTTTGGGTCCGCTGCCCAATACAGCCAAAGCCCGTGTCGCTGCCATGATGCAGGACGAATGGGGCGCGCAATTGATCAAGGGCTGGAACAGTGCCGGTTGGATGGCGCAACCTTCGCGGATCGGCGATGCGGTTGGTCGGTTGATCGGAGCGCCCACCGGCTCTGTTGTGATGGGCGATACGTTATCAATCAAGGTTTATCAAGCAGTGGCAGCTGCCATCAGGATGCGGCCTGAGCGACGTGTTATTCTGAGCGATTCCGGCAACTTCCCGACCGACCTTTATATGGTTCAAGGGCTGATCCGTGCGCTTGATCAAGGATACGAATTGCGGGTTGTTGCCCCTGACGAGGTTACCGAGGCAATTGATGACAGTGTGGCCGCGGTGATGCTGACCGAGGTCGACTATCGCACAGGTCGATTGCACAATATGGGTGATTTGACAAAGCGTGCGCATGCCGCCGGTGCGATAATGATCTGGGATCTGGCCCACAGCGCCGGCGCCATTCCGGTTGATCTGGCCGGATGTGGTTGCGAGCTTGCGGTGGGCTGCACTTACAAATACCTCAATGGCGGTCCCGGCGCGCCTGCCTTTATCTATGTGCGTCCCGATCTGGCGGATACGATTGAACCGGCGTTGGCCGGATGGTTGGGCCATGACGCGCCCTTTGACTTTGACCTCGAATATCGGCCCGCACCTGGGATCGAGCGCATGCGCGTGGGCACGCCACCTGTCATCCAACTGGCCGCACTGGAGGCCGCACTTGAGGTTTGGGAGGCTGTGGATATGTCAGAATTACGTTCTGCATCAATCGCTTTGCAGGAAACCTTTATCCATCACGTTGAGGCACGCGTTCCGCAGTTGGCGCTCGCCAGTCCACGTGACAGTGCACAGCGCGGCAGCCAGGTCTCGTTCGCATTCGAGAACGGTTACGCCGCGATGCAGGCCCTGATTGCGCGCGGCGTCATAGGAGATTTCCGTGCGCCCGACATCATGCGCTTTGGTTTTACTCCGCTTTACATCGACGAGGCAGATGTGATTGCTGCGGTTGATCATATTGAAGTGGTCATGCGTGACCGGATATGGGACGACCCGCAATATCTGACCCGCCAAAGGGTCACGTAACGCATATCAGGGCTTGACAGAACACAGCCTCATAAGGGTCTGATGATCCACAATAAGAGGGCCGATAGAGCCCGCATTCATGGGAAAAGATTTATGACGTTGAAGACTATGATGGCAGCCGCATGTGTGGCGGCCTTGGGCACGGCAGCGCTCGCAGATGGGCATGGCGGCAAGGTCAAGGTTGGTATGATCACGACCCTGTCCGGCGGCGGTGCAGGCCTCGGCATTGACGTGCGTGACGGGTTTTTGTTGGCGGCAAAGGGCAATGACAGCCTTGAGTTCGTAATCGAGGATGACCAGCGCAAGCCCGACATTGCCGTGCAATTGGCTGACAAGATGATCCAATCGGAAAAAGTCGACGTCATGACCGGCATCATCTGGTCCAACCTGGCCATGGCCGTCGTGCCCGCAGCGACGGCGCAGGGCGCGTTTTACCTGTCGCCAAATGCCGGCCCTTCGGCCCTTGCAGGACGTGGATGTCATCAGAACTACTTCAACGTTAGCTGGCAAAATGACGCGTTTTACGAGGCGGGTGGCGCATGGGCGTCCGAGAACGGGATCGAAAAGGTCTTTCTCATTGCGCCCAACTATCCGGCAGGCAAGGACGGTATGACAGGGTTCAAACGGACATTCAAAGGCGAGGTCGTGAACGAGGTTTACACCAAGCTGGGCCAGACCGATTACGCCGCCGAGATCGCGCAAATCCGCGCTTCGGATGCCGACACGGTTTATTTCTTCCTGCCCGGCGGCATGGGCATTTCGTTCATGAAGCAATATTCCGGCTCTGGCGTCGACAAGACGGTGATGGGCCCCGCTTTCAGCTTTGATCAGGGCATACTTGGTGCGATCGGCGAAGCCGCCTTGGGGGTCAAGAACACTGCCCATTGGTCCAAGGATCTCGACGTGCCGGGAAACGCCGAATTTGTCAGCGCGTTTCAAGCCGAGTATGGGCGTTTGCCGTCGCTTTATGCCGCGCAGGGTTACGACACCGCTCTGCTCTTGATCTCGGCGATGGGTAAGGCGGATGTGAAGGATGCGGATGCTTTCCGCTCCGCGTTGAAAGAGGCCGATTTCCAGTCGGTTCGGGGTGATTTCGCCTTTGCAGACAATCACCACCCGATCCAGAATGTTTACATGCGCGAGGTCGTCAAGGAGGGTGATGTCGTAACCAACAAATTGGTGGGTGTGGCCCTGTCTGACCATTCGGATGTCTACGGCGCCGATTGCGAGATGTAACGCAACAGCCCCGGTCACGGCCGGGGCTTACCCATTTTTCTCAATGACTTGTCCGGTGATCTTGCCGGATTGGGTAGGGCTATGACGACCCTTCTTTTGATCGAACAGGTGCTGAACGGGTTGCAATCGGGGATCATGCTGTTCCTGATGGCGGCTGGTCTGACTTTGATCTTTGGGGTCATGGGATTGATCAATCTGGCGCATGGCTCGCTTTATATGGTGGGTGCCTTTGCGGCGGCGGCGGTTGCCGGTGCGACGGGGTCTTTTGTGCTGGCGCTGATGGCCTCCTTAATCGCGGCTGCGGCAGCGGGCGCGGTGATCGAGATGGTGGTGATCCGGCGGCTTTATGACCGCGATCACCTTGATCAGGTCCTTGCCACCTTCGCGCTGATCCTGATCTTTTCCGAAGGCACGCGGTGGGTCTTTGGATCCTTCCCGCTTTACCTTGACGTGCCTGCGGCCTTGGCGGGGCCGGTGACATTACCGGGAGGAATACTATATCCGGCCTATCGTTTGCTGATCATTGTCGTGGGTCTTGCGATCGCTGCCGGGCTGTTTTTGCTGATTGCACGCACGCGGATCGGCATTCAGATCCGTGCGGGGGAAAGTGACCGCGAGATGATCGGGGCCTTGGGCGTTGATATCTCACGGCTCTATACAATCGTCTTTGCCTTGGGCGCGGCCCTTGCTGGGCTGGCGGGTGCATTGGTTGGGGCCATCCAATCGGTCCAGGTCGGAATGGGCGAGCCCGTGTTAATCCTTGCTTTTGTGGTCATTGTGATCGGCGGCATCGGCTCGATCAAGGGGGCGCTTGTCGGGGCGCTTCTGGTTGGTCTGACTGATACGCTTGGGGGCGTGTTGCTGCCGCTTGCCTTTGGCGTTTTCATGGATGCATCGACGGCTACGGCAGTCGGCTCTGCGCTCGCGTCTATGTCGATTTATATCCTGATGGCCATCGTGCTGCTCTACCGGCCCACGGGCCTTTTCGGAACGGTATGATACGACGCGAGGGCATCATCAACACGCTGATCTTCCTCAGCCTTCCGGCAGTCGCAGGTGCCGCATTGCTGCTGGACGAGCCGTTCACCATCACACTGGCCACGCGCGCGGCCATCCTTGCGCTGGCGGCGGTCGGTCTGAACCTTGCCCTCGGATTGGGCGGGCTGGTCAGCCTGGGTCACGCCGCGTTTTTCGGAATTGGCGGCTATGCAATGGGGATATTGGCCAGCCATGCGCAGTCCTATGTGCCTTTGATTGACACGTGGATTGTGATTGAGGGGACGAAATCGATGCCGGTGATCTGGCTGGTAGCGGTGATCGCTTCCGCCTTCGCGGCCTTGGCAATTGGCGCGCTCAGCCTGCGTACTTCGGGTGTGTACTTCATCATGATCACGCTCGCCTTCGGTCAGATGTTTTACTATTTTGCAATCTCTTGGCCTGCCTACGGCGGTGAAGACGGGCTGAGCATCTATGTTCGCAACGATTTTCCGGGCTTGAATACCTTGGTCCCAATCCAGTTCTTTGGCTTGGTTTTTACCATTCTGGCGCTTGTGCTCTGGGCAATGGGCCGCTTGGCGGCATCACCTTTTGGTCTGGCTCTGAACGCCGCCCGTCAGAACGCAGAGCGGGTTGAGACAGTGGGTCTGACCCCGTTTCGACTCCGCCTTGTTGCCTTTGTGATCTCGGGTGCAATTACGGGGCTTGCGGGGGCGCTCTTTGCCGATCTCAACCGCTTTGTCTCGCCGTCGATGTTCAGTTGGCAAATGTCGGGCGAGTTCATCGTCTTTATCGTATTGGGCGGGATCGGACGCCTTTTTGGCCCCGTGGCGGGGGCGTGCCTGTTTGTAGTGTTGGAACATATGTTGAGCGGGGTCAGCGAGTTCTGGCTGATCTATGTCGGCGCAATCTTGCTTTTGGTGGTGCTCTTTGCCCGAGGCGGTTTGATCGGGACGCTTGCGGGACGCGCAGTGGCCCATGACTGATCCCCTACTGCATATCGAAGGATTGTCCAAATCTTTCGGTGCGTTGAAAGCCACAGATGATGTGACGCTTTCGCTGAAGCCTGGTGAAATTCATGCGTTGATCGGCCCAAATGGGGCAGGCAAATCGACGCTGATCAAACAGGTTGCGGGGGCACTTGTGCCTGATGCGGGCACGGTTTGGTTGAACGGTCGCGATGTGACGAAATTGCCCACCGCCGCAAGGGCACGGGCCGGGTTAGGCCGGACATTTCAGATCAGTTCGCTGGCGATGGAATACACGGTGCTTCAAAACGCTGTTCTGGGCGCTTTGGGCGCGCGGGGCTCCGTGTGGCGTTTTCTGGGAAATGTGATGCGGGACAAAGCGTTGCGCGGCACTGCCGAACGGGCTTTGGCGCGGGTGGGTTTGATGGAGCAGGCCTTGGTGCGCACCTCTGAGCTAAGCCACGGGCAACGCCGTTTATTGGAAGTCGCGGTCGCGCTGACGTTAGAACCTGACGTGTTCTTGATGGACGAACCTATGGCGGGCTTGGGGGCTGATGGATCGCGCCGCATGACCGGGTTTCTGGATGACCTGCGCAGCAGGGCACCAATCTTGTTGGTGGAGCATGACATGGATGCCGTGTTTGCGCTCGCCGACCGAATTTCTGTGTTGGTCTATGGCAAGATCATCGCCACTGGCACCGCGGATGAAATCCGTGCAAATCCTGAGGTGCGCTCCGCTTACCTGGGTGAAGAGATCGTGATATGACTTTGTTACGTATGGAGAATGTGCAAGCCTCCTACGGTCAAACCCAGGCTTTGTTTGGTGTCGATCTGCAAGTGGGTGAAGGTGAGGTCCTTGCGCTCATGGGGCGCAATGGGATGGGTAAATCGTCGACCGTCAAGGTGATGTGCCGTTTGTTGAAACATGCTTCCGGGCAGGTGCAATTTGCCGGGATGGATTTGGGGGGGATGCCACCCCATGTTGCCGCCCGAGCGGGCCTCGGCCTTGTGCCTGAGGGCCGCCGCTGTTTTCCGAATTTGACGGTATATGAAAACCTGATTGCGGCGGCGCGTGCGGGTGTATGGAGTTTTGCGGCTGTGACGGAGCTGTTTCCGCGTCTAGCCGAGCGGCGTGATCAAATGGCGTCGAGCCTGTCGGGGGGCGAACAGCAGATGTTAGCCATTGGTCGGGCGCTGATGACCAATCCCCGCTTGTTGATCCTGGACGAGGCGACGGAAGGTTTGGCGCCGGTGGTGCGGCAAGAGATATGGGCCGCACTTGCGCGCCTCAAGGCGGAGACCGGTCTTGCGCTGATTGTTGTCGATAAATCACTGGCGGAATTGTCCCGCGTCTCAGACAGGGCGGTGATCTTGGAGCGTGGGAAATCCGTTTGGACGGGCACGATGGATGTACTGAACGCGGAAGTGGCGGATCGATATTTGGGTGTGTGAGGGACGGGGTCGGACGCTCTTTGCCTTTGGCAAAGACGCCCTGCCCACCGTCCCTTAGCCGCGCCGCACCATCCGTGCCACGAGGCTGGTCAGGACGAACAGTCCCGCCGCCACGCAAACCATTGTGGGTCCCGTGGGCGTGTCGAGGTGGAAGGACGCTCCAAGCCCGCCGATGGCCGCCATAACGCCAATCACCGCCGTCACAAGCGCCATCATCTCGGGCGTGCCTGCCAAAGGCCGCGCCGCGGCGGGCGGGATCACCA
Source organism: uncultured Tateyamaria sp. (assembly GCF_947503705.1). GTDB lineage: Bacteria > Pseudomonadota > Alphaproteobacteria > Rhodobacterales > Rhodobacteraceae > Tateyamaria. Next base: position 95,784 of record NZ_CANNES010000011.1, read on the forward strand.
GCAGCGCCCCGATCAGCAGGGCACCCACCGCCTTGATCGCCACCGCAACTGTAAGAGCCAGTGCCAACGTCAGAACCAGTTGTTCAGCACGGGGCGAAATACCGCTCGATTGTGCAAGATCCGCATTCAGCGTCGCTGCCAGCATCCGCTGCCACCGCCAAACCATCAGGCTGATAACTGCCGCGGCCCCCGCCCAGATCAGCGCAAGATCTGTCTTGGATACCGCGAGGATATCACCAAAGAGGTAGCCCATCAGATCGACACGGACCCCAGACAGGAACGAAACAGCGACGAGACCGATGGCCAAGGCGCTATGCGCCAGAACCCCGAGCAACGTATCTTCGGCCAGGCCGCGCCCGGATAGTGATTGGACCAAAAGGGCCATCATCATGGCCGTAGCCAGAACCCCGAGCATGATTGGCCCCTGAAAGGCCAGAGACAAGGCAACACCCATCAGTGCCGCATGGGCGGTGGCATCACCGAAATAGGCCATCCGACGCCAGACCACGAAACAGCCTAGGGGTGCGGCGGCCAGAGCCGTGCCAACACCAGCCAAGGCGGCGCGCATCAGAAAATCATCAAGCATGGTCGTGATCGTGGTCATGTTGGTGTCGGTAAAGCGCGAATGCTCCCTGCGTTCCTGTGCCGAAGAGTGCGCGGTATTCAGGCGCGTCCTGCACGACATCGGGCGTGCCTTCACAGCACACATGACCATTAAGGCACATCACCCGATCAGATGCGGCCATCACAACGTGTAAATCATGGCTGACCATCAAAACAGCGCAGTTCAGCCGTTCGCGAACATCCGCAATCTGGCGGTAAAAGGCGGCTGCACCCGGTTGGTCCAGGCCCTGTGTGGCCTCATCAAGGATCAGGATGTCGGGCTTCAGCAGGAGTGCTCGCGCCAGAAGAACCCGTTGAAATTGCCCTCCAGAGAGTGCGCGCAGCTGCGAACGGGCGAGGCCTGGCACGCCAGCCTCGCTCAGAGCGGCCTCGATATCGGCGCTGTTTTGGCGTTGAGGCAGGCTGAGGAACCGTGCCGCCGTCAGGGGCAAAAACCCATCCAACTGAAGGGTTTGTGGAACGTAACCGATGCTGATTCCGCGGGCGCGGATGACAGACCCGCTGGTGGGTGTCAGCGCGCCGATGAGCCCCTTTACCAGTGTCGATTTTCCTGAGCCGTTGGGGCCAACCAGCGTGACAATCTCACCACGGTCGATACAGAAATCCACGTTGCGCAGCACGGTCTTGCCACCCTGTGACAAGGTCAGCTTCTCGGCGGTGATCAAGCTCATGCAGCGTCCTGACAGGTGGGGCACAGGCCCAGGGCCTCGACGACAATCCGGTCGATTTGAAACCCTGCCGCGCGTGCGGCAGCGCCTAGTCGACCATCTGATGCTTCGGTCTCGGCCTCGGCCACGGATTTACATGCGGTGCAAATCAGGAAAGCTGGGGCATGATCTGATCCCAGATGGGCGCAAGCAATATAGGCGTTCAACCCTTCGATCTTATGGGCAAAGCCTGCTGAGGTCAGGAAATCCAATGCTCGGTAGGCCACTGGTGGGGCGGAGCCTAGGCCCTCGGCGGCAAAGTGGCTCAGCAGATCATAAGCACCCAAGGCGCGATGCTCGGCCAGCAGGATTTCAAGCGCGCGGCGTCGGATCGGCGTCAGCTTCAACTTGTGTTCGGCGCAATAGGTTTCTGCCTGCCTCAGCGTGCTGCTGATGCAAGCGGAATGGTCATGTGGATCAAAGCCGATGGCGGCCATGGGATGCTCCGTATACTCTCGGCTATTTTGTCGCTTGATATGTTATAGTATAACCGATAGCAAGGTGTCGTTGATGTTATGATATAACAATGGAGTTCAAGATGCGTTATGCTATGGCTGCGATGATTGTGGGTATTGGTGCGGGTGCCGCGCAAGCCGAGGTGCCACGCGTTGCTGCGGATATTGCCCCTATCCATTCAATCGTTGCCGCGATCATGGGTGATGTGGGTTCGCCTGACCTGATCACCCCCCCGACGGCCTCGCCGCACAGTCATCAGATGCGCCCCTCCGAGGCGCGCGCGCTGGATCAGGCGGACATCGTGGTATGGGTAGGTCACGCATTGACACCGTGGTTGGAAGGTCCGGTCGGGACCCTCGCCGAAGGAGCTCATGTTATCGAGTTGATAGACCTGGACGGCACGGAACTGTTGGATGTGCGTGAGGGCGCGGCCTTTGGTGCGCACAATCACGATCATGGTCATGAGGAGCCGAAAGAGGCAGGACATGGTGATCACCAAGAGCATGCCCACGACAAAAAAGATGCGCATGAAGAAGATGGTCACGACGGGCATGCTGACGAAGAACATGCCCACGCTGACAACGGTCATGAAGAGCACGCGCAAGAAGATGAGCATGAACATGAGGAGCATGGACATGAAGTCGAACATGCGCATGGGCAGCACGCAGAGGCCCATGACGAACATGCAGGTCACGATGATCATGCTGGTCACGCGGCACATGGTTCAACAGACCCACATGTCTGGCTCGCCCCTGCAAACGCAGCTTTCTGGGCCGGTGTGATTGCAGAAGAGCTGGCGGAACATGATCCCTCAAATGCAGCAATCTACAAAGCCAATGCCGCTGAATTTATCAATGATTTGAAAGCGCTGGAGGCCGAAATCGAAGCGATGGTCGATCCTTATCGCGGCCGTCCCTTTGTGGTCTTTCACGACGCCTATCACTATTTCGAACATCGCTTTGACATCGAAGCGCTCGGGTCTGTTTCGACCGGGGATGCCGCGGCTCCCAGCGCGGGTCGCATGTCCGAACTTCAAGAGGCTGTCATGGCCACCGGGGCCGTATGTGCCTTGACAGAGCCGCAGTTCAATCCGGGTCTTCTGACAGCCCTTGGTCCAGTAAAACTGGGCGAGATCGACCCGCTGGGCGCCAAGCTTGAGCCGGGTCCGACACTCTACCCTGATCTGCTGCGCAATATGGGCAGCGCCTTGGCTGAGTGCCTGAGCTAAACACTAGGTTGCGGGGCTCAGGCCCCGCATCTGTCCAATCAGCGACGGGATTTTGTCCTTGAACCGGAAAAACCCGTGCGTGGCATGTGGCCAGGCGGCACTATCATAGGCGCGCCTGACGGCTTTGACTGGCGGTGCACCCTCGGCCCTTCTCAAACGGGCGATGAGGTCGGCGTTAGGGCCGACCGGCGCATAAGGTGTCACAATTTGCTGCAGGTCATTTTGAGCCGCCCAATCGACAATGGCCGAAACGCTCGCCGTTAGATGTGACATTTCCCCCAGTCTTTCGCCGTAGCGCCCCGCTGCATCGTCAGCGGCAGCCGTCGCGAAGGCGTCGACGTGCGGTGTGATGGCAAGCGGCGACAGGTTTTTGCGCGTGGTAACGATTGCACTGGCCCGCGGGGCAAGGCCCGTATCCAGAATGTAACCCGGGCTCAAGTCGTCGTCATGAAGCAACAGGCCGGTTCGTTTCGTGACCTCAAAGGTATCACTTTCTGGCAAGGCAGACCGCTCAGGCACAGGCGGCCCGGGAATGGCAGCGGCCTCGCCTGCTAACTGCCATTTCGGGGCATAGCGCCCTTCGGTATATTTGGAGATATTGGACGTGCGTGCCAGATAGGTTTTCCCCGGGGTCTGAATACCGGCAACCCACCGCCAGCCCAAAGTGTTGGACGCCGGATCGCCATCCAGCAAGTGACGCAGGAAAAAGTCCGCTCCCAATTCCCAGGGCAGGCGCAGTGTGAAAATCCAGATGGAGGCGAACCACATACGCGCGTGATTGTGCAAATACCCTGTTTCGACTAGTTCATTGGCCCAGGCATTGAAGCATTCGATTTCGGTCTGCCCTGTGCAGGCGGCTGTCCAACGGTCGCGCAGGCCGGATTGGGTTTGCACGGCATTCATCTGACCCTTGAGGGCCGATTTGTACTGGATCCAGACCGCAGGCCGCAATTCCAGCCAACCTTTCCAATAAGTGCGCCAAAACACTTCCTGAATGAACTTTTCGGCAGCTTGCGGGCTGTGGCGGCCCAATACGGCCTCCACGACCTCAGCTTCGGTCATGAGCCGTGCACGCAAATAGGGCGATAGCGTCGAAACGCCCACATGCCCATCCCGGCCCAGGTCGTAATTGCGGCGCGCGGCGTAATCGCGCCCTGCATGCGGAACAAAGGCGCTCAGCCGTTCAAGGGCGGCGCGGCGGGTCGGGGGAAATCGGGTCAGGGCATCTTGCATGAAAGCTGAGCTAGCGGGATGCGGTACCGGTTCAAGCGCCTTGCCGCCCCTTGCAGGTCCGAATGACCGATACTAAGACTCAAGTAACTTATTTGCGGGTATGGTCTCGCAAAGTGTGACGAGGCAGAAATATGCGCGACCCCATCGAACAATATTCCCATTTCACCAACAATCTCGTGCCCATGGTTGTCGAACAGACCAGCCGGGGCGAACGGGCCTATGACATCTTTTCCCGCCTGCTCAAAGAACGGATCATTTTCATCAACGGTCCGATCCATTCAGGAATGAGCCATCTGGTCGTGGCCCAGCTGCTGCACCTTGAGGCGGAAAATCCCTCGAAGGAAATCAGCATGTATGTGAATTCGCCCGGTGGCGAGGTAACAGCCGGTTTCTCGATCTATGACACGATGCAATACATCAAACCGAAAGTGTCCACGCTCATTTGTGGCATGGCGGCATCCATGGGGTCGGCCATTGCCATCGGTGGTGAGCCGGGCATGCGCTTTGCCCTGCCAAACTCCGAAGTGATGGTGCACCAGCCCTCGGGTGGCTCGCAAGGCATGGCGGCTGACATCCTGATCTCCGCTCGCCACATCGAGCGGACCCGCGAACGCATGTATCAAATGTATGTCAAACACTCGGGCCAGGACTATGACACTGTTCAGAAAGCTCTGGACCGTGACACATGGATGACACCGGATGAAGCCAAGGCATGGGGCCATATCGACGAGATCGTCGAAAACCGCGCCAAAGGCGACGACGAAGCATAAATGCCGGTTGTGCCTCTGCCCGGAATGCATGCATTTTCGGTGCTGCACAAAGGGACGTGGCAAACTGGCAAAAAGACGATTGTGGACCCCGCGGGGCTGTCCTAAGCTGGCAGTCAACGCGGGGCGCGCCGGGTCAAACCGGCACCTGAAATGGCGGCGACTGCCGGGAAGGACGCGACATGGCCACGAATTCTGGCGGCGACAGCAAAAACACTCTCTATTGCAGCTTTTGCGGCAAGAGCCAGCACGAGGTCCGCAAGCTGATCGCAGGCCCGACGGTCTTTATCTGCGACGAATGCGTCGAGCTTTGCATGGACATCATCCGCGAGGAAACAAAAGCATCGGGCTTGAAATCCACCGACGGTGTGCCGACACCCAAGGACATCTGCGAGGTCCTTGACGATTATGTGATCGGTCAAGCGATGGCCAAGCGGGTCTTGTCGGTTGCCGTGCACAACCACTACAAACGCCTTAATCACGCCCAGAAGGGTGGGGATATCGAGTTGGCGAAATCGAATATCCTGCTGATCGGTCCGACGGGTTGCGGCAAGACACTTCTGGCCCAAACGCTGGCGCGCATTCTGGATGTACCCTTCACGATGGCTGATGCCACGACGCTGACCGAGGCGGGTTATGTGGGTGAGGACGTGGAAAACATCATCCTCAAATTGCTCCAATCTTCGGAATACAATGTCGAACGTGCGCAGCGCGGCATCGTCTATATCGACGAGGTCGACAAGATCACGCGCAAGTCTGAAAACCCTTCGATCACCCGAGATGTGTCGGGCGAGGGCGTGCAACAGGCGCTGCTCAAGTTGATGGAAGGCACGGTCGCCTCTGTCCCACCGCAAGGCGGGCGCAAGCACCCTCAGCAGGAATTCCTGCAAGTGGATACGACCAACATCCTGTTCATCTGCGGCGGTGCCTTTGCGGGCCTCGACAAGATCATCGCCGCGCGCGGCAAGGGTTCGGCCATGGGTTTTGGCGCGGATGTACGCGACAACGATGAACGCGGCGTCGGCGAAGTCTTTACCGATCTTGAGCCTGAGGATCTTCTGAAATTCGGTCTGATCCCCGAATTCGTCGGTCGTTTGCCAGTTCTTGCGACGCTTGAAGATCTGGATGAAGATGCGCTTGTTACCATCCTGACCCAGCCCAAGAACGCGCTCGTCAAACAGTATCAACGCCTGTTCGAACTTGAAGATACGGAATTGACCTTCACCGATGATGCGCTGAGCGCAATCGCCAAGCGTGCGATTGAGCGTAAGACAGGGGCGCGGGGCCTTCGTTCGATCCTTGAAGACATTTTGTTGGATACGATGTTTGAACTGCCGGGTCTTGAATCAGTGACCGAAGTGGTTGTGAACGAAGAAGCGGTGAACTCCGATGCTGCACCGCTTATGATCCACGCTGAAGCGGAGAAAGAGCCGGCAAGCGCGGGTTGACCTAATGGCGTACCAAAAACTGCGCCTTATGGAGAGCCGCAGTCCGTCGTGGAAAGCATCGTAACAAGTGCGCGCCGCATGACACGTGCCGGTAAGTCGTACCTGCGTTGGATCTGTATTCAAAGGATGCATGAACAGTGAAACGTATCTCAACCGGTGGCGAATTTGAGGGCAAAGTCGGCTACTGCCGCGCGGTTGTTGCGGGCGGTTGGGTGCATATTGCAGGAACAGTTGGGCAAGGCGATACTGTCGTCGAACAGTGCCGTGACGCATTGCGTATCATCCACGGGGCTCTGAGGCAGGCGGGTGCCGATTGGCAGGATGTGGTGCGCGTCACCTACATGTTGCCTGACCGGACCGAGTTCGAGCCCTGTTGGCCGATCCTTGCCGCGACCTTTGGTGATCATCCGCCCGCGGCGACCATGATCGAATGTGGTTTGATTGACCCCAAATACCGGATCGAGATCGAAGTGACAGCGCTGTTGCCCGCCTGAGGCACCAAGTCCTCTGGACGCCGCACGACGCTTGCGGCATAGAAGAGGGGAAACCGTCGGAGGCAAGAGATGGGCATTCTCAATACACTTTTGCGCAGTGTCACTTGGTGGAACGGCCAGACGCTGAACACACAGTTGTTCACGTGGCGCAAAGGCACCAAAGTTGGCGAAGACAGCCAAGGCAACGTCTTTTACCGCGATGCCGACGACATCCGCCGCTGGGTTATCTACAATGGCGAGGCCGAGGCGAGCCGCGTAGACCCTGAATGGCATGGTTGGTTGCATCATACTTGGAATGAACCTCCAACGGACAAGCCCTTGGTTCGCAAAACTTGGGAAAAGCCGCATCAGCCCAACCTGACTGGTACGGCCATGGCCTATGCGCCTGCCGGTTCGATTCGTAGGGCCGACCCGGCCGACCGTGCAGATTACGAAGCCTGGACACCGGAATAGGCCGCCGCAATGTCAGAGAACACCACCGAAGTTGTCGTGGGAGGCGCTGTGCTTGCCGCAGCGATCGCCATCGCAGTGTACGGCGCCCAAATTGGCGGGTTGAGCACCGGGGGCGGGGCGACTTACCCGCTAACAGCCAGCTTTCGCAGCCTTGAGGGGGTGAGCGTCGGCACTGATGTCCGATTGGCGGGCGTGAAGATTGGCACCGTGACAGATGTGGAACTCAACAACACCACATTTCGTGCCGACACGACGGTTGCTTTGCGCAGCGACACCGCGATCCCGGACGACAGCGCCATCGTCATCAGTTCCGAAGGGCTGTTGGGCGGCAATTTTGTCGAAATCGTTCCGGGGGGATCGCCCTTCAATTTTGAACCTGGGGCAGAGATTACGGACACCCAAGGGGCAGTTAGCCTGATCTCGCTGCTTCTGAAATTCGTGTCTGGCGGCGAGGGCCAGTGATGCGCGCCGCCGCGCTCGTTCTTGGCTTGCTGCTGACCGGGACGGCCGCTTCAGCGCAGGAACAGACACAAACGGCGTCGGGCGCTGTGCTGCGCGGATTGGACAAATTCAGTGGCGCAGTTGTGGACATCGAATTGCCCGCCGGTCGCACCGTGCAATTCGAACGTTTGAACATTACCTTGACGGAATGTCGGTATCCCGTGGGAAACCCGTCGGGCAATGCCTATGCAGGGCTGCAAATCACTGAAGTTGGCCGCGAAGGCGCGGTCTTTTCTGGTTGGATGGTCGCCTCGTCCCCGGCACTTAATGCAATGGAACATGCACGCTATGATGTTTGGGTCATGCGTTGCGTGACCTCATAAAGCGTGGTCGACGGAGCAGCCTCAAACTCTGCTGGTTGTTCCAGTGCTGAAAAAAGCAGCTGGCGATAGCGTCCGCGTGTAATTTCGACCGCGCCCAAAGAGGCGAGGTGATCTGTCAGAAATTGCGTGTCAAAGAGCTGAAAACCGCCTTGCCGCAAACGGTCTACACACACGGCCAACGCCATTTTGGATGCGTTTGTGCGCCGCGAAAACATACTCTCGCCAAAGAAAGCAGCCCCCAGCACAACGCCGTAGACCCCTCCGACCAGCTGCGAGCCTTCCCAGATTTCGACGGAATGCGCATGGCCGCTGCGAAACAATGCAGAGTAAAGACGTCTGATCTCGGGATTGATCCACGTGTCTGAGCGGTCGGCGCAGCCGTCCACGACTTCCTCGAAATCGGCATTGATGCGGATGTCCCAGGTGCTTTTGCGCATTGCCCGGGCCAAACTGCGTGAGATGTGAAAACTGTCCAGCGGCAGGACGCCCCGCATGCGCGGATCAACCCAAAACACTTCTGGATCATCACGGCTTTCCGCCATCGGGAAAATGCCATTGGCATAGCCCTGAAGCAGAAGTTCCGGCGTGATTACAAAGTCTTTCATCGGCGTTCCGCAAAATGCGCCCGCCCAAGGTTGCCGGACGGTGACGCCTTAGCCTATCGCCATCCGCGCCGTGACGGAACCGCCCGTTCTAGCCGTTGTACTGTTCAAGCCAGTGTTCGAGCCAATGAATGTTGTACTGGCCTGTGTGGATGTCCTGTTCCGCAAGCAATGCGTGAAACAAGGGCACTGTGGTGTCGATCCCGTCAATGATCAGTTCGCCAAGCGCCCGGTTCAGTCGCGCCAATGCTTCGGGCCGGTCACGCCCATGTACGATCAGTTTTCCGATCAGACTGTCGTAGTAGGGTGGAATGACATAGCCGTCATAAAGCGCCGAATCCATCCGGACGCCAAGCCCGCCGGGCGCATGGTATTGCGTGATCCGACCCGGAGAAGGTGAGAAATTCGGCAGCTTTTCTGCATTCAGACGGACCTCAATGGCGTGGCCGTTGATTGCCAGATCCTCTTGCTGGAACGACAGGTCCTTGCCTGCGGCCACAAGGATTTGCTCACGTACCAGATCGACGCCAAAGATGGCCTCGGTCACGGGATGTTCGACCTGCAGGCGCGTGTTCATCTCGATGAAATAGAACTCGCCGTTCTCATAGAGAAACTCGATCGTGCCCGCACCGGTGTAATTGATATTGGCCACCGCATCTGCGCAGACCTTTCCAATGGCAGCGCGTTCTTCGGCACTGATCGCGGGGCCGGGGGCTTCTTCAAACACCTTCTGGTGGCGACGTTGCAGCGAGCAATCCCGCTCGCCCAAGTGTACGGCGCGGCCCTTGCCGTCGCCAAAGACCTGGATTTCGATGTGGCGCGGTGTGGTCAGGTATTTCTCGATATAGACTTCGTCGTTGCCAAAGGCGGCTTTGCCCTCGGCCCGCGCAGTCATAAACGCGCTTTCCATGTCAGCAGCGGATTGCGCCACCTTCATGCCGCGCCCACCGCCACCGGCTGTCGCCTTGATGATGACGGGATATCCGAACTCCTCGCCAATTGCCTTGGCGTCTTCCAACGTCGCTACACCCCCGTCCGATCCAGGAACGCAGGGCACGCCAAGGGCCTTCATCGTGTCCTTGGCAGTGATCTTGTCGCCCATGACGCGGATATGTTCCGCCGTGGGGCCGATAAAGGTCAGGCCGTGATCTTCGACGATCTGCACGAATTGTGCGTTTTCAGACAGGAAACCATAACCGGGGTGGATCGCCTCGGCGCCGGTGATTTCGCAGGCCGAAATGATGGCTGGAAAGCTGAGATAGGATTGCGTGGACGAAGGCGGGCCGATGCAGACGCTTTCGTCGGCCATACGTACATGCATGGCGTCTGCATCTGCGGTGGAATGGACGGCCACGGTGGCAATGCCCATTTCGCGCGCGGCGCGAATGACCCGCAGCGCAATTTCGCCCCGGTTTGCAATCAGGATTTTCTTGAACATGCTCCGCCCCTTATTCGAGGATGACGAGCGGTGCGCCAAATTCGACGGCGGCCCCATCGTCCACCAGGATGCGTTTCACAGTGCCAGCCCGGGGCGAGGGGATGTGGTTCATGGTTTTCATGGCTTCCACAATCAACAGCGTGTCCCCTTCAGAGACCTGTTGGCCCACTTTGATGAACGAGGGCGCGCCGGGTTCGGCCTGCATATATACTGTGCCGACCATCGGCGAGGTCACCGCGCCAGGATCTTCGGCGGGATCCGTTGCGGCCGCGGTTGGTGCCGGTGCAGCAGCGGCCTGTGTTGGGGCGGCGGCAGGTGCGGCGACTGCAATCGGTGCGGCTGCTTGCTGGATGATCTGACGCGAGACGCGCACATTCAGGCTGTCATCCTCGCCATATTCGCGTTTGACCTGCAATTCTGTCAGGTCATTTTCGCGCAGCAGTTCTGCCAGGGCCCGGATAAAGGCCACATCTGAGTCATGTTTGGTTTTTGTCATTCTTGTCCTCAACCGGTTGGCTTTGGTCGCGGGACCCGAAACGGGGCGCGCCTTGTCTTGCTCCGTTCGGGTTATAACGGGGGACAGCCACGGTGGAAAGCGCCCTTGATGACCTTGGGGCAGGGCAGGGGCCAGTTGCGACCGTATCGAACAAAAAACGAGACCGAAGCCTCGCTTTTCTAAGGTTTTGCATGGGCCTGAGCGGGTCAGATTGCCAGGTATTCGGCCCTCAATTCTTCGTTTTCGAGGACTTCAGAGGCCGATCCGTCAAAGACAATTCCGCCGGTATCCAGAATCACGGCCCGGTCAGCCAGTTGCAATGCACGCACCGCATTCTGTTCGACGATGACGGTGGTGATGCCCTGCTCTTTGATGATGGCGAGGGTCTTTTCAATCTCGTCCACGATCACGGGCGCCAGGCCCTCATAGGGTTCGTCCAGCAACAGCACCTTGATGTCGCGGGCAAGTGCGCGGGCGATGGCAAGCATTTGCTGTTCGCCGCCCGACAGGGTCGTGCCCTCTTGGGTTCGCCGTTCGCCCAGGCGCGGGAAGAGGTCATAGAGCCGTTCGATGGACCATCCGATGGGCGGTGCAATCTGCGCCAGTTTCAGGTTTTCCTCTACCGTGAGGCCGGGAATGATCCGACGGTCCTCGGGCACAAGGCCCAGACCGGCCTGGCTGGCTTCGTGGCTGGACATGTTGTGCAGCGGTTTGTGGTCGAGCCAGATCTCGCCATGGGTGACCTGCGGATCGCCAATGCGCGCGATGGACCGCAGTGTCGAGGTTTTGCCCGCCCCGTTGCGGCCCAACAGGGCGAGGATCTCGCCCTCGTGTACGTTAAAGCTGATGCCCTGCACGATATAGCTTTCGCCGTAATAGGCGTGCATGTCCCAAACGCTGAGAAATGCGGGCGCGGTTTGGGCGTGGTTGATGCCCTTTGAGAAGTCGGGTTTGACGTTCATCTGTTCAGCTCCTTATGCCGCATCCTGGGATTCACCCAGATAAGCTTCGCGCACTTTGGGGTGGCCCTTGATATTGTCGGGCGTGTCCTCGACCAGCGGGGTGCCCTGGGCCAGCACGGTGATCCGCTCGGCCAACGAGAACACCACATGCATGTCGTGTTCGATGATCGAGATGGTGATGTCGCGCTCTTCCTTGATCTGCTTGAGCAGGTCGATCGTGTTGTTGGTGTCTGCGCGCGCCATGCCGGCGGTGGGTTCATCGAGAAGCAACAGGCGCGGTTCTTGGGCCAGACACATGCCAATCTCCAGCCGCCGTTTGTTGCCGCGCGACATGGTAGCGGCATTGTCATCGCGCGCATCAGCCATGTTCATCTCTTCGAGCATCTGTTCGGCCCGTTCGACAATCTCCTTGTCCTTCATCATGTTAATGATCGCATTGGCCGTGAACGACCCGTCGCGTTTGGCAAAGCAGGGGATCATCATGTTTTCCAAAACGCTCAGATCGCCAAAGATCTCGGGCGTTTGGAACACGCGGCTGATGCCCATCTGATTGATCTCAAACGGTTTGCGTCCAAGCACGGATTGTCCGTCGAACATGACCGAACCGGTGTCGGGGATCAGCTTGCCCACCAGCACGTTCAGCAGCGTGGACTTGCCCGCCCCGTTCGGTCCGATGATTGCATGGACGGAATTTTCCGCAACGCTCAGGTTCACATCGCCGAGCGCTTGCAGCCCGCCAAACCGTTTCCCTACGTTTTTGACTTCGAGAATGCCCATTGGTCTCTCCTTATTCCGCAGGTGTGGTTTTGCCGTCAGGCGTTTTGGTGCTTGGCTTCTTGCGCTTGAAAAGACGCGCAATCCGCTGTCCACCTTCAACCAGGCCACCAGGCAGGAAGATGACAACCGCCATGAAGATCAGGCCAAGTGTCAGGTGCCAGCCTTTGCCAATGAACGGGTAGATCAGCGTGATGACGAAATCTTCTAACCCGTCGGGCAGGAAGGCAAACCAGGTGTGCAGAATGTCGGAGTTGATCTTGGACAGGATGTTTTCCATGTACTTGATCGCACCGGCACCCAGGACGGGCCCGATCAGCGTGCCGACGCCCCCGAGGATCGTCATCAGAACAACCTCGCCAGAGGCGGTCCAGAACATACGCTCGGGGCCTGCAAGAGGGTCCATCGAGGCCATCAAACCACCGGCAAGCCCGGCATACATGCCCGACACCACAAAGGCCGCCAGCATATAGGGTTTGGCATTCAGCCCGGTGTAATTCAGCCTGTGCTGGTTCGACTTGATCGCGCGCAGCATCATCCCAAAGGGTGAGCGGAAGATGCGGATCGACAGGTAGAAGGACAGAAGCATCACCAGAGCGGCAAAGTAGTAGCCGACCGAGAAAGTGAAGACCCAGTCGCCCACATTCATCTCGACAGCGCTGCGCATCTCAAGGCCAAAGATGTTTGGCACGGGGATGTTGCCCTCGCCTGCGGTTTGCTGACCAAAGATGCGCGGATCTTCGAGGGTGAGTTGCAAGCCGGTTTCGCCGCCAGTCAGACCCTTTTGCAGCAAGCCCTGGCGATCCGGGCCGTCCATGTCAGTGGCCAGAACGGAGTACGCCAGCGAATAGGACATCATGGCAAAGGCGAGGGTAAGGATCGAGAAGTAGATACCCGAGCGCCGCAGGCTGATATAGCCGATCAGCACTGCAAAGAGGCCGGACGTCAGGATCGACAGGCCCAGAGCGGGCAATACGTTCATCCCAAAGAGTTTAAACATCCACATCGCGGCATAGGAACCCACACCCAGAAAAGCGGCGTGGCCAAAGCTTAGATAGCCGGTCAGACCGAACAGGATGTTGAACCCGATGGCAAAGACCCCAAAGATGACAAAGCGTTGCATCAGGTCGGGATAGCCCGCGTTGAACTGTGCCATCGCTGATCCTTCAGGGAAGGGGTTCAGCAAGAAGGGCGCGAAAATGACCAGCCCTGCAACAAGAAGCAGCAGATAGGTGTCTTTTTTGTTAAGTCCGAGCATGGCTGATTAGTCCTCCATCACGCCTTTGCGGCCCATAAGGCCCCTAGGGCGGGTGAGTAGAATGATGATTGCGACCAGATAGATGATGATCTGGTTGATGCCGGGCAGGATATCGAGAACCTCGCGCATCGACGCAAAGCTTTCCACGATGCCGAGCAGGAAGCCCGCGAGCACAGCCCCGGGCAGCGAACCCATGCCGCCGACGACGACCACGACAAAACTCAGCACAAGGAAATCCATGCCCATGTGATAGTTCGGCGAGTTGATGGGTGTGTACATGACGCCTGCCAGTCCGGCGACTGCGGCTGCGATTCCGAACATCAGGGTAAAGCGGCGGTCAATGTTGATACCCAAGAGCTGCACTGTTTCCCGATCGGCCATACCGGCACGAACAACCATCCCAAAGGTGGTGAACTGCAGGAAGGCAAAGACACCACCGATGATCAGAGCCGCGAACATGAAGTAAATGATCCGCCAGTAAGGATAGATGATCTGCCCTGCGTCGAAGCCCATGAGAGCGCCAAAATCGAACGAGCCGGTAAAGGCCGACGGGGCGGGGGTGGGGATCGGGTTGGCACCGTAGTAATACTTGATGATCTCTTGCAGGACGATGGCCAGGCCAAAGGTCACGAGGATCTGGTCCGCATGGGGGCGATGATAGAAGTGTTTGATCAGCCCACGCTCCATTATGACACCGATCCCGATCATGACCGGGATCGCGAAAAGGATCGAAAGCGGGACGGCCCAGTCGATAATCGCATCGCCCGTGGCTTGTCCGAACCAGTCATAGACGTAAGGCACCTCAACCTTGAGAGGGTTGCCGAGGAAGTCGGTCTGCGTGTCATCAATGACCGTGTGGCTGAGCGAGATGATCCGGCTGAGCGTCACCGCGCAGAATGCGCCGATCATGAACAGTGCCCCGTGGGCGAAGTTGACCACCCCAAGCGTGCCAAAAATGAGGGTGAGCCCAAGCGCAATGAGCGCATAGGCCGAGCCCTTGTCGAGCCCGTTGAGAATTTGGAGGATTATCGCTTCCATCGGTCTGACCTTTGCCTTGGAACGTTTGCACACCTGTCCCAGGGCGCGGAACGCGCAGGGCAGTGCTTAAAACTGTGGGGCGGGGAAGGATGGGCGCGAACGCCCATCCTGAAGCTTGCGTAACGAGAGTTACGCGCCGGGGTTGCAGGTACCCAGATCGCCGCCAAAGATGGATGCGTCGTAGGTGACCTGGCTGACAGGTGTGACTTCCACGATTTCGAGAAGGTCGAACTCGGACGTCGGGTTCTCTTTCCCCTTCACGACCAGCACGTCCTTGAAGCACTGGTGATCTTCGCCACGATAGAGCGTTGGGCCGTTGCCCATGCCGTCGAATTCGAAGTCCTTGAGCGCTTCGCCGACCGCACAGGGGTTGAACGAACCGGCCCGCTCCACGGCATCCGCATAAAGCAGGGCCTGAACGTAGCACGTGTGCGCCGCTTGGGAGGGTGGGAAGCCGTATTTCGTACCAAACGACTGCACGAACTGTTTGGAACCTTCGTCGGTCAGCGACCAGTGCCAGTTTGTCGAACCAAAGATCCCCTTCACGTTGGCACCCGCACCCTTCGCCATCAGGCGGGAGTAGAGCGGAACAACGATCTCGAAGTTCTTGCCGTTTGCGATCCGATCGCGCAGGCCAAACTGAACCGCGTTGGTCAGCGAGTTCACCATGTTGCCGCCGTAGTGGTTCAGAACCAGAACGTCCGCATCCGACTGCAGAACAGGCGTGATGTAGGACGAGAAGTCGGTCTGTGTCAGTGGCGTCAGAACGGTGCCGACTGTTTCCCAACCCATGGCTTCGGTCGAGGTCCGCACCGCTTCTTCGGTGGTGTAACCCCAGTTGTAGTCCGCCGTCAGGTGGTAGGCCTTGCGGTCTGTGCCGTAGTTGTTGGCAAGCACGGGCGCGAGGGCCGCACCGGTCATGTAGGAGTTGAAGAAGTGACGGAAACCGTTGGCCTTCTTGTCCTTACCGGTGGTGTCGTTGGAGTGGGTCAGACCCGCCATGAAGATAACGCCTGCCTCTTGGCAGAGCGCTTGCACAGCCACAGCCACACCCGAGGATGAACCGCCGGTGACCATGATGGCGCCGTCTTTTTCGATCATCGACCGGGCCGAGGCACGGGCCGCGTCCGATTTGGTCTGTGTATCGCCTGTGACGTATTCGACCTTCTTGCCCAGAATGCCGTTACCTTTCAGCGCCTTGGACGAGAATGTGTTCAGCAGACCGCCGTCGCCTTCACCGTTCAGGTGCTCGACCGCCAGTTCATAGGCGCGCAGTTCGTCGGCGCCTTCATCCGCATAGGGGCCCGACTGTGGCACGTTGAAGCCCAGTGTAACGGTTCCGCCTGTTGGCGCGTTGGTAAAGCCTGCGTGGCTGGCCGCCGACAGATATGTAGGCAGCGCAAGGCCTGCACCGGCAACAGCGCCGGTTTGCAGAACGCCGCGACGCGTCAGGTTCATCTTGGACATAAATATCCTCCCAATTGTTGAAATGCGCAGCCGGGCTCCTCTTCCACGGCTGTGCGGCACCTATTAGTGCAAAGGTTTTATCACCCGGTTACCGAAAATGACGCAATAAACCCTTTGTTTTTCACAACTATTTTGTAAATATATCCACAAGGTTGGCGGCGGTTTTGTAAATTCACTTATGTTGCAGCGCAGAAACGCATTGAAATAACTCACAAAGGCTAGGTGTATACAATGGCACGCGAAGCTCTCACCGGCAGTCGCATCCGCGAGCGGCGCATCATTGCGGGTCTCAAACAGGCCGATCTTGCCCGCAGGATCGGCATTTCGGCATCCTACCTCAACCTGATTGAACACAATCGGCGCAGAATCGGCGGCAAACTGCTGCTCGACATCGCCGGTGCGCTGGGAGTAGAGGCGTCCGCTTTGACCGAAGGGGCGGAGGCGGCCCTTATTGCTGCTTTGCGCGATGCGGCTCATGGAACCGGCGTGCCCGAAGCCGAGATGGATCGGGCCGAAGAGTTTGCAGGCCGTTTTCCCGGCTGGGCTGATGCGCTCGCCGCATCCCATCGCAAGACCAGCAGCCTGGAACGTGCGGTTGAAACCCTTAGTGACCGACTGGCGCACAACCCGGAGCTGGCTGCATCGGTCCATGAGGTGCTGTCGACGGCCGCTGCCATTAGGTCGACGGCCTCCATTCTTGCCGAGGACAAGGACCTCGACGCCTCATGGCGGGAACGCTTTCATGCCAATATCAACGAGGACAGTCGCCGCCTTGCGGCCAGTTCCAAGACCCTTGTGGGTTTCCTTGATGCCGAAACAGGGGAGGCTGCGGTTTCAAGCACACCCCAAGAAGAGGTGGAGGCGTTTCTGGCTGCGCACGAGTTCAACTTTGCCGAACTCGAAGCCGGAAATGTGCAGCCCGCCGATCTTGTTGATGGTGCAATTGAACTGTCGTCCAACGCAGCCCGGCACGTCGCACGCGACGTTCTTGAACGTACGGTTGCAGACAGTCGCCGCCTCGCGATGAGCAATCTTGTCGCGGTTTTGCCTAAACTCGGTCCAGATCCCGTTGCGCTGTCGCGGCACTTTGATCTGCCGGTGATCACAATCATGCGTCGCCTAGCCTCCGTTCCCGGGTTGGGATTGGGACTGGTTGTGGCGGATCGGTCCGGGGCACTGTTGTTTCGTAAAGGGGCTGTGGGCTTTACGATCCCGCGTTTTGGGGCGGCGTGCCCGCTCTGGCCACTGTTCCAGGTCATGGGTCAGCAGGGGCATCTGCTGTGTCAGCGTGTGCAGGTGCCTGGTCGCACGGAGGCGGTGTTCGATTGCTTTGCAGCCGCCGAGGCGACGGGCCCGCTAACCGTAAACGAACCGCCATTGATTGAAGCCACGATGCTGATCGTGCCGGTGCCCGGCCCGGAACAGCTTGCCGGTGCGACACCTGCTGAAATGGGTGCTTCGTGTCGGATCTGTTCGCGGCGCGGATGCAGTGGCCGCCGCGAGCCTTCAATCCTGAGCGAAGGGTTTTGAGGGTTTTGACAGATGTCTCAAAAACTGCACATAGTTGTCAGGCGCTGAACACGGCCGAAGGCCAGGCGCGTCAGGGGAGGAGACCGGGGCATGGACAAGCATGTTCTGCTGATCGAGGACGAGATGAATATCATCGAGGCCATTCGCTTTTTGCTGAGCCGAGAAGGCTGGCAAGTGGATACCCATTCCGATGGTTTGACGGCGGTAGATGCCATCCGGCAAATGCGCCCCAATCTGGTGATCCTTGATTATATGCTGCCGGGCAAAAACGGCCTCGATATCCTGACCGAATTGCGTGAAGACGGTGATTTTTTAGAGCTACCGGTGCTGATGTTGACCGCACGCGGCCAAAGTCGCGACCGCGAGATGGCCGAAAAGGCTGGAGTGAGCCGTTTTATGACCAAGCCGTTTTCCAACACAGAAGTTGTCACGGCGGTGCGCGATCTGGTGCAGTTGGCGCGATGACCACGCCTCAGCAGCCCCCGGTTTTCCTGGAGCGGCGCAGCTATCGCCAACGCCGGTTGATGGACGCCTTGCGTCTTTTACCGATCTTCGGGGTTTTATTGTGGATGTTCCCCTTGTTCTGGCCTGCCACGCAGGATGAAACGGCACAGGCCGCGCCAATCCCGATGTCTGCGGCCGTCATCTATGTGTTTGTCGTTTGGTTTGTGCTGATTGCGTCGTCGTTCGCGCTACGCCACATTCTGCGCCCGACCTTTGAACAGCAGGCTGCGGATCTGGGCGAGGCAGACGCGAGCGAGGCGCGCTGATGGCGTCCGTCAACCAACTGATCGGCGTCAGCCTCGGCTATGTTGTGTTCCTTTTTGCTGTGGCCTTTTTTGCCGAAAGGGCCGCAGTGCGCGGGCGGCGCGGCTGGCTTGGCTCACCCATGGTCTACACTCTGTCGCTGTCGATCTATTGCACCGCTTGGACGTTTTATGGTGCCGTGGGTTACGCGGCCCGCTCGGGGATGGAGTTCGTTACGATCTATCTGGGGCCGAGCCTGGTTATGATCGGCTGGTGGTGGATTTTGCGCAAGCTCGTCAGGATCGGCCGGGCCCAGCGGGCCACATCGGTTGCTGACCTCATTTCCGCCCGCTACGGCAAATCCAATCTGTTGGCCGTTGTTGTCACCGTCATGGCGGTGATCGGCGTGACCCCATATATTGCCCTGCAATTGCAATCAGTGACCCTGTCGCTGTCGGTCTTTTCTGGCCCTGTGGGCGAAAACAGCTTTAACCAACCCGGTGCCGCATTTTGGATTGCGGTTGGTTTGGCGCTGTTCACTGTGCTCTTTGGCACCCGCAATCTCAATGCAAACGAACGACATGATGGGGTCGTCATCGCCATTGCGGTCGAGGCGGTGGTCAAGCTTGTGGCCCTGATGGCTGTTGGCATCTTCGTCGTTTGGGGTATCGCCGGGGGTATTGGCCCGATGATGGAACGGATCGACGCCTCGCCTATCGGTGAATGGAACATCGACCGCAGCCGTTGGATCGCCCTCACAGCCTTGTCGGCGGCGGCGTTTCTGTGTTTGCCCCGGATGTTTCAGGTCATGGTGGTCGAAAACCAGGACGAGCGGCACTTGCAAATCGCCAGTTGGGCCTTCCCGCTTTACCTGTTGTTGATGAGCCTGTTTGTGGTGCCCATCGCGGTCATCGGCCTTGATCTGATGCCGGCGGGCGCAAACCCTGATCTGTTCGTGCTCACCGTACCGCTGGCCGAGGGGCGCGTGGGCCTTGCAACTCTCAGCTTTCTGGGTGGATTTTCTTCGGCCACGTCCATGGTGATCGTGGCGACCCTCGCCTTGGCGACCATGGTGTCAAATCACGTTGTGATGCCCCTGTGGCTGAGCATGCGCGAAGAGGGGGCAACCGTTTCCGGCGATGTACGCGATGTTGTGATCCTGGCCCGACGCGCCTCGATCCTTGTGATCATTGGTCTCGGCTATCTCTATTACCGGTTTTCGGGGGGCGGCGCGGCACTGGCAGCGATCGGTCTGATCTCTTTCGTGGGGGTGGCCCAATTCCTGCCCTCTATGCTGGGCGGTATCTTTTGGCGCGGTGCCACGCGGTCCGGAGCACTGACCGGATTGATCGTGGGCTTTGCCGTATGGGTTTATTGCTCGCTCTTGCCCAGTTTTGGGCCCGGGTCGATCTACAGCCTGTCGATGTTTGAAAACGGTCCTTGGGGGATCGCCAGCCTGCGTCCCGAAGCGCTTTTTGGTATCGCGGGCCTTGATCCGACCGTGCATGCGGTTGTGTGGTCCTTGACGCTGAACACTTTTGCCTTCCTCGTTGTATCGCTGTTGTCCTTTCCCGGCCCGCTTGAGCGGTTGCAGGGCGCGCAATTCGTCAACGTGTTTGATCATTCGACCCAGACCCGGGGCTGGGACGCGGCCTTTGCCACCTCTGAGGATCTGATGATCATGTCGCAACGCATCCTTGGCTCGGAAGAGGCCCAAAACCTCTTTCGAGCTGAGGCGCGCAGGCAAGGGGTGCGTGGACATCTGCCCGAGCCGACCCAGGCATTTCTCCAGCAATTGGAGCGGGAGCTGGCCGCCTCGGTCGGATCTGCTACGGCGCACGCGATGATCAGCCAACTGGTTGGCGGAGCGTCCGTTTCGGTCCAGGACCTTATGGCGGTGGCGGACGAATCTGCGCAAATCCTGGAATATTCCAACCGGCTTGAAGCCAAGTCCGCAGAGTTGAGCCGCACCGCTCTGAAACTGCGTGAGGCAAACGAAAAGCTTACGGCACTGTCCGTGCAAAAAGATGCCTTCCTCAGCCAGATCAGTCACGAATTACGGACGCCGATGACATCCATTCGCTCGTTCACCGAAATTCTGCGCGACACTGAAGGTTTGGGTCATGTGGAAAAAAACAAATACGCCACGATCATCCATGGCGAGACGATCCGTCTGACGCGGCTTCTGGATGATCTGCTGGACCTGAGCGTGCTTGAAAACGGCCAGGTCAACCTGAATGTGGAAACAGGTCGGTTAAGCGACGTGTTGGAGCAAGCCGTTGTCACCGCTCAGGCGGCTGCCACAGGTCCGGTGGCCATCAAGCGGCGGCACCTGGACGAGGCGATCCTTTTGACGACCGATCTTGACCGGCTCAGCCAGGTTTTCATCAATCTGATCACAAATGCCCAGAAATACTGTGACGCGTCCGCGCCGGAACTTACCATTGATGTGCGCAATGTGAATGGCGCAGTCTCTGTCGTGTTTGCGGATAACGGCACGCCGATTGCGGTTCAGTCGCGGGCCGTGATCTTTGAAAAATTTGCCCGGATCGACGATAGCGAAGGGTCCGGCGCGGGCCTTGGGCTCGCAATTTGTCGCGAGATCATGACACGTTTGGGCGGCGATATTCGCTATGAGCCTGCCGCGACGGGCAACGCATTTGTCGTTGATCTGCCTGCGCCAGAGGCTCTTGCCGCACAGTAAACCGACCCAATCGGCGCAGAAATAAAGTGGTTGGTAACCAATCGCGGCTAATCCTTGCCCAGCATCAAGGGACCAGAAGGTCATCAGAGGGTATGGGCGAAACCAGGTCACAGTCAGTTCTGGGGCGCATTGCGACGGCAGGGCGCGAGGATCATCAGGCGCGCGCCATGACCTTGCAAAAGGCCATGCGCGTGACACTTGCCAAAGTGGCCGATGCCCAGATGGACCTTGCTTTGTCGGTGATTGGTGCTGTGGTTCAAAAGGTGCAGGGCGACGCGGTTGAGGCGCTCTTGGATGATGCGGCCCTGCTCTTGTTGCTGGATGGGCCAACCTCGGCGCGGGGGGCTGCGCTGATTGATCCGGTTCTGGTTGGCGGGTTGATTCAGCAACAAACGATTGGAACGGTGCGCCCCGACGCGGGAACGTCCCGCCCGATGACGCGGACCGACGCGGCCATTTGTGCACCTGTGCTGGACGACATGTTTGCACGCGTGCATGCCATTTTGGACGCGCCGGAGGATGCTCGGCTGGTCGATGGCGTTCGCTTTGGTGCCAAGGCGGATGACGCCCGATCGCTTGCGATGATGCTGGATGCCCAGGAATACTCGGTTTTTCGCCTGACCCTTGATTTGGCGCGTGGTACGCGACAGGGGGAACTGGTGCTGATCCTGCCGAAACCTGAGCCGCGCAAAGCAATGGGTGATCCCGATAATGCACCAGCGGAGGGGGTCAAAGCCCCACCTGTAATGTCCAAGGTGGTTATGGAGCTCAACGCCGACCTCAACATGATCTTGTGCCGTCTCAACCTCTCTTTGAGGTCGCTTCAAGGATTGCAGGTAGGTGACGTTCTCAAAATTCCGGCGGGCCAATTTCCCAACGTGCAGATCAGCACTGGCACCGGCAAGATCGTGGGCAAGGGCACTGTCGGCCATGTGGATGGGGTGCGCGCGGTCAAACCCAAACGCAAACCGCTCCATGCGACGCAGCCATTGCGTCGGGCGTCAGATCAAGAGTTGGTCGATATGCCAGATGTGGAAGAGATCGGCAGCGATCCACGCGCAACTGCGAGACGCGAAAAAGATTCGGTGCCGTCGCGCCCTGCTCCCGTGACGCAAGCCGATGGTGCGGAGGAGGCGGTGGACTTGCCAGATTTGCCGGATCTTGACGCGCTGGCCGAGGCGGTCGATGCCCCTGAAGTGCCAGAAAACTTGCCCGTGGCGGTTCCGAACATCGACATGGAGTTGCCGCCGTTAGACGACTTGCCTGATCTAGCGGATTTACCCGATCTCGCGGACCTGCCGGACTTGGAAGAACTTTCGAAGGCGAGCTAGGTCCATGACTGAAAGGCGGGTCTTCAAACCAGCGATTTCAAGGCGCAATTCGTGCATGGGTCAGAAAGCAGTGCCGATGCGGGCAAACGGATGCTGCGCGGTTCAGGCGCGCGCAGCAATCGCATCAAGGGTGGGACGCAAATTCTCAAGGTCGTACCCGCCCGCCCGGGCAGCCGCCAATATTTCATCCGTAGGAAGCTTGCCCGCCTGACCCAAGGCCCACACAACCGTGCACCGTGTGCCAGAAGCGCAATAAGCCAGCACGGGGCCTGCGCTTTCGGCGACAAATTGCGCCTGCGAGGCTGCAACCTCGGGGGTCATCGTGGTGTGGGTCAAAGGCAAGCGAATAAAGGCCAATCCTGCTGCCTTGGCGGCCGCTTCGACCGCATCGGCCTGCAAAGGCGGGGGCACTTCGATGTCGGGTCGATTGCAGATCACGGTGGTGATACCCAAACGGGCGGCTTCGGCCATGTCAGAGGGGTCAACCTGTGGGGAAACGAAATAAGTCGGGGTAATTTGACGCATATCCATAGGAAGCAGAGATATGCGGTGCCTGTTGCTCTGTCCAGCGGTGCGGGCGCGTTAGGCCAGGAAAATGCCGATGATGACCAGCATCAAGCCAATGACGGACAAAAACAGCGCTCCCAGGTTGCGCGGCAACACCTTTTGCAGCACTGCGCGCATCTCGTCATCGGCCAGTTTGGCGCGCCGTGCGCGCCATACCACAACCACACACCACATCAGGCCAAAGAGCCCCAATAATGAAATGGCTGCACCGCCCCAGATCAGGCCGTCAAAAAGGGTGAATGTCGATGTCGTTTCCATGGCGCCGACCTATCCCAAGCCTGCCCGCAGGGCAAGCGCGCGTGACCCCTTGCAGGGGTGCGGTGGCATCGGTATCCAACAGCCCAACCCAAGTTCCAGGAGAGCCCGATGTCCGACACCGCCACCAACGCCGAAAGCTACCGCGTCACCGCTGATGAGCTGCGCCAGTTCATCGAACGGATCGAGCGACTGGATATGGAAAAGAAGGACATTGCAGACCAACAAAAGGAAGTCATGGCCGAAGCCAAGGGACGCGGTTACGACACCAAGGTGATCCGCAAAGTCATCGCTTTGCGTAAACGTGACAAAGACGATATTGCCGAGGAAGAGGCCGTGCTGGAAATGTATAAAGAAGCGCTGGGCATGGGCTGAGCTCCGCGCTCAGTCTTCTTCCCAGACCGGCGTGTATTTCAGTCGGCGCAAGGGCATTTCCCCTTCGGTCAAGAGCCCCATTCGCACCGCTTGACCGCTGCGCTTGTCGGTTAGGGCCAGCGCGGATTTGCCATCCTTCAGGTGCTTGTCGCCCCATTGCATTAGCGTCAGGATCACCGGGATCAGGTCGCGCCCCTTACTCGTTAGCCGGTATTCGTACCGCGTGCGCGCCGAGCCATCGCGATAAGCTTCTTTCTTGGCAAGCCCATTGTCGACGATTGCGGCAAGCCGCCCCGAGAGTACGGATTTCGGAATGCCGATATCGGCCTGAATGTCCGAGAATCTCGAGACCCCGTAAAACATCTCGCGCAGGATCAACCAGGTCCACCTGTCCGGCAGCACGTCAAGGGCCTGCGCTGCCCCACAGTGTTCCACGGGGACGGGGCTTTTGCGGGGTATGGCGTTTTCTGAGTTTGACAAATGAACCTAGGCCGTTAATGTCATCAATGTTCCCCCATTGGTATCGCGACATGTCCGATCAGACCACCCAAAACGACCCTTTAGCAGGCGGATGTTATTGCGGCGCTGTGCGTTTTGAAGTGGTGGAGCCTGCCATTGGCCAAGGGCAATGTCATTGTCGTGCCTGCCAGCATATCGCGGGCGGCGCCCCACAGTATTTTTTGTTGGTCCCAAAAGATGGATTGCATTGGTCAGGCAAAGGCTGCGCCACTTTCAAGAAGCCTGATTTGGAAGACGCGGTCACCCGGTATTTTTGTCCCGATTGCGGCACGCACATCGCGACCCGTCGGCCGGATCAAAGCGCCTGGGTTCTCAAAGTCGGAACGCTGGATGATCCAAGCGACTTCGCGCCTCGTTTTGCAATCTGTTATGCGCAAGCGCAGCCTTTCCACATGGTGCCGGATGGAATTCCTGTGTTTGATGATATCCCTAACCGTGCCTGAGACGTGGATGCCCCTGCCGGTTTACGGCGCGATAAACGTCACACCCGGGATCCGAGCGACGGCCGTCATGTCTTCTTCGTAAAGGTCGGTCATGGTGTCGATCGTGTCTTCGTTCCAGCCGGGCGCGTTCAGCTCTTCTTCGATCTCGTCCTCAATGGCGAATTTGTCGAGGAAAGCGGCAATGACCCGCCGTTTCTGCATCTCGGTCATGGTGGGGTGGGATTTGAGATAGGCCCGAAACCGCTGCATCCCGTCCTTCGTCATGATGTCGGACAACAGGTCAAACCCACCGACAATTTTCTCTCCATGCTCCAGCCCCGCCATTTCGCGAATGATCTGCGCCCAAAGCATCGGCATATCCTCAAAGCACCAAGCGGTGATGTTGACCTGCGGTGCCGCCGCGCGGATCGCGCTCAACGTATCGGACCAGCTAATTGCAAAGGGGTCTGCACCGCGCAAAAAGGCCGACATGTCATCCTGCGGGGCAGCCTCGAACAACGCTGGCAAAAAGGTGCCTGGATTGCGCAAGGCCAGAAAAAGCTCGATCTCGTCATGCGGAAAGAGCGCAGCAAGCTGCGCCATACGCTGCGGCGCACCTTCATAGATCATTCCGTTGCGCACACAGGCCCGCGGTGCACCAAAAAGAAACATGTGTGACAAGATCATCCGGTCGGCATTTTCATCGTCCAGAATCATATCCAGCAACACATCACGTGCATCCGGGGCAGGGGCGTTGTCTTGCATGGCGGCCAAAGTTTCGCGCAGCAAGGTTCGATATTTACTGGGCCCGGGCACGGCAATCCCGCGCTTGGAAAAGTCTTCCTTGTTGCGCAGCAAACACCTAACCAGCCGCTCTTCTTCGGTGAAATGTGCGCCTGCGTGAAGAACAAGTTGCATCGGTGATCCGTGACCTGCGGTTGGTTTTGCGTTGTTGCGAGGTATATCGAAGTTTTCGCCGGATAAAACTACCCTGCTGGATGCAAAAACAGTCTTGCACGTAGGCGCGAAGGGCATTACGAGGCCTGCCAGTGCCCCTATAGCTCAGCTGGTAGAGCAACTGATTTGTAATCAGTAGGTCCGCGGTTCGAGTCCGTGTGGGGGCACCATCATTCTTTTTCATAGACAACCAGATCGCATCCAAATACCTTTGATTTATAGTTATTTTTTGTTTCGATCTAACCATACCGCATCACATCACCTCACTGTTTTTCCTAATGCTGAGGTGGCCCAAAGGGTGGGCTAAAGGTAGGTGCTGAAAGGTGGGCTATGACACTTTTGAACGCGTTAACCCAACTCAAGGTGAAAAACCTTGGCCCCGGCAAGCACTTTGACGGCCAAGGTTTGATGCTGGTGAAGAGCCGGAAAGAGACTGGGAAGTGGATGTTGCGCCTGACTGTTGCGGGAAAGCGGCGGGAAATGGGTCTGGGTCGTTGGCCCGATGTACCACTTTCCGAAGCGCGGGAACGCGCATCTGATGCGCGTCGGAAATTACGCGATGGGATTGATCCGATACAGGCGCGGCAGGTTACGATGCGCCGGGAGCAACGGCTGACGGTAGCCGACGCGATTGAGCAGTGCTTTGTCGCACGCCAGGCCGAGCTCAAGAATGACGGGCAAGCGGGCCGGTGGCTCTCTCCCCTTTCGGTGCATGTCATTCCGAAAATTGGAACGATGGCGGTCGAGGACGTTGATCAGCATGTACTTAAGAAGACGCTCGACCCGATCTGGCATGAAAAAGCCGATACCGCACGAAAGGCGATGTGAACCGCTCCGGGTTTACCGGAGACCTATAGCTTCATTTCACGCGACCATATCGAGCACGTCGCGCTGTGCATAGAAGTTCTGTT
>NZ_CANNES010000012.1 GCF_947503705.1 uncultured Tateyamaria sp.
CGCTGTCGGGCGGGGCCGGCGACGACATCCTGATCTCGGGGGCTGCGGGGGGCCAGATGACGGGCGGCGGGGGCCTGGACCGGTTCGTGATCCATGCCGATGCCCCCCTGACCGTAATCACCGATTTCACCCCCGGGGTTGATCAGCTGGACATGTCGGACTTCCCCATGCTGCGCTGGGTGGGCCAATTGACGATCCAGCCCACCGCCTGGGGCGCCCGGATCACCTTTCGCGATGCCACCATCGACGTCTATTCGGCAGGGGGCGGGCCGATGGATGCCAGCGACCTCTTTGCCGGGGGGCTGATCGGGCCGGACCGGGTCTTGGTGCTGTTGCCCGATGCGGGCGACGTGATCATGGGCACAGATGGAAACAACACGCTTGAGGGCACCGAAAACAACGACACGATCCAGGGTCTGGACGGGCGCGACACGATCACGGGCGAGGATGGCAACGACCTGGCCGAAGGCGGGGACGATCATGACGTGATCTTTGGGGGCAATGGCGATGACACGCTGGATGGCGGGGCGGGCAACGATCAGGTCTGGGGCGGGGCCGGCGACGATCTGGTGATCGGCGAGGCGGGCAATGACGAGCTGCGCCTGGGGCAAGGCAATGACACGGGCTATGGCGGCAATGGGGCCGACACGCTGTTCGGGGTCAATGGCAATGACGCGCTCTTTGGCGGGGCGGGCAATGACGTGCTGGAGGGGGGCAGTGGCGCGGATGTGCTGGAGGGCGAGGACGACAATGACGTGCTGCTGGGCGGCGGTGGCCGCGACACGCTGGGCGGCGGGGCCGGCAATGACACGCTCTGGGCCGGGGCCGACGATGACGAGATCGTGGGCGGCACAGGCAATGATGTGCTGATCGGCGAGGGCGGCGCCGACAGCTTTGTGTTTTATGCCAGCCAGGGCACGGATGTGATCCGCGACTTTACCCTGAACGAGGACAGCATCTTGATCGGCAGCGGCGCAAACAGTTTTGGGGATCTGTCGATGAGCCAACAGGGCAATGACGTCCTCATCACGCTGGGAACCGGCATCATCCGCCTCGAAGACGTGACTATCGGTGGCCTTGATGCGGACGATTTCGTGTTTCTTTGAAAGACCACTGGATGAGGTATATAGGAGGAAATTTTACATAATTCCAATTACAAGTCGAATCGGTTTATCAAGGAGCGCGCTACCCTGAAGTGCGACTCCTATTAGAAAACAATGAGTTATCTAATAGGAGATCATGGCATGGGAGCCGTTTACACGCAACTATCACTGCAAGAACGTCGCAAAATCGAGAACTGGTGGCATGCCAAAGTGCCCGTCAGAGAGATGGCGCGTGTTCTGAGGCGCCACAAATCGACGATCTTTCGAGAGATCAAACGCAATTTCTGGGCCGATGATGCGTTCCACAAGAAGTATGCGGGCTACTTTGGTCATGCGGCTCAGCTGCAGACAAACAAGCGCCGTTCCGTGCAGCGCAAGCTGATCCAACATCCAGATCTCTGCAAGTCGGTCATAGCCAAGATCAAGCTTGGTTGGACTCCCGAGCAGATCGGAAACCGGATGATCTACGAAGGCGCTGCGCTGCGCGTCTGCCAGGAGACGATCTACCGTTACATCTATTCTAAGGAAGGCATGGACCAGGAGCTGTGGTGGTACCTGCCCGAGCATCGCAAAGCCCGCAGGACACGCCGCGCCAGAAAGCGTCAGAAGCCCAAGTTCGACCGTGATGTCAGCATCTTGTTCCGCCCGGATGATGTTGCACACCGCCGCCAATTTGGACATTGGGAGGCCGATCTTGTCTTGTTCAAACAACGCTTCGGACAATCAAACGTTACATCGCTTGTCGAGCGCGTCAGCCGGTTCACCGTGCTGCTGAAGAACCCCAACAAACGCACAAAGCCAGTGATGGGCAAGATCATGAAGGCTGTCCGCGACCTGCCCCACATTGCCCGCCGCTCAATCACCTTCGATCGCGGCACCGAGTTCGTCAGCTGGCCGTACCTGCAGGCTGAGATCGGGACGCAGACGTGGTTCTGTGACCCCTCTTCGCCTTGGCAGAAAGGCACAGTGGAAAACACCAACCGACGCGCCCGAAGATGGCTGCCGAGGAAGCGCGACATCACGGCAGTCTCAGATCATGAATTGAAGATGATCTGTGACCGCCTCAACGCAACACCCCGAAAATGCCTCGGATGGAAGACCCCCGCCGAAGTCTTCCGCGAAAAGATGATGGAAGAAATGGGTCAACGCCCGTACCCTCGAAAGGAATAGGAGTCGCAGTTCAGGTATCGCTCACACCTGCGTCGCTGTTCGGTTTTAGATGGCAATGAGACCGGCAGAGCATTGGTTGACGCCATAATCAGCGATAAACAACATCACTGTGTGGTGCTGTTGACCACCTAGGAACAAGCTCTCCGGTGTTCCATTCATAGAGCCAGCCAACATGCTCACCGGTTTTGCGGTCATAGATGCGTTTGACCGCATGAGCATGAAGACGTTCTTCGCAGGTGCACTTCTTAACCATGCGAAGGGAAATAATCGGCCTTGTTTCGATCTTGACGACAGAAGTCACGTCTTACCCTCCGGTTCATGACGACGAGTACACGTGAATTTCGAGACCGAGCCAGCCCTGCTCTAACGGCCAGTTTCAGCCGAATTCCACTACTCGGAATAGTTGAGCTTACCTGTCTGGCGCGATCACGATACAGTACGAAACAGGGCGCAAAAGAACGAAAAACCGGCGCGCAAGACATTGACACGGAATGGAAAATACTTTGTTGCACCGCAGAAAACGGACGAGGATTTTAAGCAACTTTTTGCTCGTCTAGCGTCAGCAGGTGCTGGTAAACGGGTTGATCCTCACGGGTTCCCCGACGGACCGTGGACGCCAGAAACTTTGGCTGACGCAATTTCGTCGATCGAGGTCAATAGTAACGGCATTGAACTCCGTACCGTCCAGGTCTGGTTTCAGGACAATGACAACGGGATCAGCAACGAGAATCTCAGATGGCTTGCACGGATCTTCGGATGTGATGATCCAAAGGCGGCGAGCGAGTGGCAGACTGAGCTAAGCGCAGCTCGATCCAAGCTGGACGCCAAACGGCGCAAAAAGCGGGGAGCGAAGGAAACGACAGCCACGCGCGCTCCAGATTTGGACATGAGTAGCCCCGTTTGCGAAAGCAAGCCAGAGAACGAACTATCTTTAGCGACGAAGCCGGATGCGGCCGCCCAACCAACACAACGTTCGTGGCTTGTGCAGGCAACTGAGGCGGTGTTTAGCCGTTCACCACTGAACCTGCCGGCTTCGGTCTTCGCGGGTGCCGTAGCGCTTCAGTTCACCTCCTACTTCCTTGGTATCCACGAAGTGACTTTCGAAGCCCCCGACGGCCTAACCAAGCAGGTCGGATTCCTTTGGGCCCCCAATTGGACGTTTCTGTTTCTCGCATTCATGCCCATATTTTTCGCGGCTACCGCTGAGTTGCTGTCATTCTGGAAAGAGACGGGCCGACCTAAGGTCGCGAACGAGGTATCTCTTTTTGAGAACCATCGTGACTGGTCGCGCAATCTGGACGCCTCATCTTACACCTTTTGGGCTGTTTTTCTCATATGCCTTCTGTTCGCGGGAGTCTTTCAGTGGATCAGCGTCCGGCTGCTCCCGCTGTTGCGCGGCGGAGGGGACTTCGCGATCGATTGGGGGTCGCTGGCGATCGTAAGTCCGGAGATCATTTCGGTGCCGGAAGCGATGGCCTTCACGGGTTTCGCTTATCTCTACATGTGTATTTCCTTCTACCTTTTCTTCGCGGCACTCATTCTGCTTTACTGCGTTGCTCAGGACTTCGGAAACATCCGGTCGAACGATCCAGGCAACAGAGATGCGGTCAACGACGATGTAATCAGGGTGATCGGGGCCAGAGTGATGCGGGCGATCTTTCGTTGCGTTGTGCTGGCAATACTCATCGCGGTCTGTATGAAACTGCAAAGTGCCTATCTGACCTCGAGTGGCAAAAATATCCTCCGTTGGTTGATGATCGACATGCGGGCGGTTTTCTCTTCAGGCGACAGGCCGCAGAGCCTGGGGAACTACAGCGCGCCCAATCACTTCACGAGCCTATTGATCGTTCTGTCGTCGATATTTGTTTTCCTTCACGGCGCGTCACGGGTGACTGGTGGGGTTCGTGCAAATAACCGATTTGGGATGATGGTGGTGACCATCGGACTTTTGAGCACAGCCTATTTGCTGATTGGCGCGTTTGCGGGTTTCTCGGTCTTGCTGTTGGCTGCCGTGTTACTTGCAACCTACGCTCTCTGTGATCCGGATTTCGGACAAAAGAGCACGAACGAAAAGCGGAGAAGCTAGAGTGTATCTGAGTTGGTTGGATCGGTGGGATGAGAGGCGCGTCCAACAGGGAAATGCGCTGAAAGCACAAACTGAACTTGTCCTAGACGCCGACCTGGCTTTCCGAGTGCCGGAGCAGGATGTCACGCTCGCGGACTTCTGTACCCTTGCGGAACAGGCCTCCCACGATCCGTTATTCTTTGAACGCCCGGAAGCGCCGTTTGTCGATGTCCAGCGCGTGGAAGATCGTCTGATGTTTCCGTCAGACGTTCAAACCGACATCGACGAGAACAACGTTGTTTGGACTCGGGTGACGGAAAGCGGGCGGCTTGAGCAAGCGTTGATCGTCTTTCATCACTGGAATGCCCAAAAGCATCAGCGCCACCTCGAGAACCACTTCTCGAAACGCGGTATCACCGTCGTCGAGATGGCAATGCCCTATCACTTCGAGCGCCGTCGGCCGGGTTCCGTCTATGCGAACTACATGCTCAGCGCCAATATCGGTCGAACCATCCAGTCGGTAAGGCAAGCTGTTCTCGATGGCCGAAAACTCATCACCTGGCTAAAAAGCGAAGGATATGGGGAGATTTCCGTGCTCGGCATGAGCCTTGGCTCATGGGTGGCGGGTCTGGTTGCGGCCTATGATGAAAACGTCTCGAAAGCTTCGCTTTTTCTGACGGCCGGCAGCCTTGCGGATATGGTCTGGACCGGACGTGCAACAGAGGCGATCCGGCAAAGCCTTGAGCCCAGCATGGACCTCGCAGACCTGAGAAGGGCATGGAGTCCGATCAACCAGGAGAATTATGCCCGACAACTCGCCCGGTCCGGGCTAGGCCTGCAGCTTGTATTGGCGAAACGGGATACAGTTGTTGTCCCGGAACTGTCACACACGTTCGTTCAGAGGTTGCTAGCCTCGGGCGCTCATCCCGACGTGCTGGAGCTCAACTGCGGCCACTACTCGCTGGCCCTACCGCCACACATCCTCTGCGCAGGACTTCGATTGCGTAGGTTCCTCAGGGGTCGCTCGTCATCCGACTAGAATGTGTAGCTGACCTTCAGGCCCGCCGAGACGCCATCATTCCCAGAAAAAGCCGTGACTTAGGAGTCCGCACTGCCAAGTTCGAAATATGTGAGACCGGTTGTCACCTCCCAGCTCTCTACCTGATAGGACACGGCTAAGCTATAGCTGACAAAGCCATCAGTACCCGAGAAATTTCCGACGGTGTCGCCAAGATCCCGCTCATAGCCAATGGCCAAGGCCCCGCTCCAGTTCTCGGTGAACTGGCGTCCTATCCCAAGCTCATAGGTCCAGATATCGCTAGTCCCACTGGCGATCGGCGTATTGACCGGGCCGACGCCAGGAACCAGAGAAAAGAAATCGGCGGGCTGTACCCTGAACTCAGACCACTCGCGCCAACGGACCGATCCGAAGACAAGCGTATCAGCCGCTATCCCGGTTTGGGCGTGGACAGTGACGGCCTGTGGGATTTCGACCTCGAATGGTGACCCGCCGTTGTTCCGAAAATCGTGCCTTGTCCGCGACTTGTAGGTAGCGGCAATCCGAAAGGCTATGTCCGGTATCTCGTATGCGATGCCTGCAAGGTATCCCAGCTGGTAGTCTTTGCTGACGCTCAGATCGTAGGGGCTCGGTGTTGATGCAGGCGAAATGACAGTGATGGTTCCATCGACACCAATGAGCCACAGACCACCGTAGACGCTAACCCTGTCGCTGATCTCGTATCTAGCGATTACGGTGTAGGCAATGGACGTCACGTCTGCGCTGGAGCCGCCAAAGAAGGCGAGCGCATTTGAATAGTCCAACGACGCGCCCACCGGCTCATCGACAACAAACGCCAGCGTCACTCGATCGCTCAGATCGCGTTTGTACCCGAACGCATATGCCTGGTAGCTGTTGGCGATGTTGCCCGTCGGCCCTGCCGGAATACCAGACAGAGGAACGCCCGACACCGTTGGCCTCACCGTTCCTACGGAAAACTCGAGATAGTTCCGTCCCTCTTCGAATAGGATCTGCGATGGGTCGCCGCGCCGCTCGATCCCGCCGGCAGTCGCCATTGAGGAAGCAACTGAGAGTAACGCGGCAAGCCTTATCGTGCTCTTCGTTTTTTGTGAAATCATCAGAACCTCACAATCTGCTTTTTTCATCCCCTGAAACATAGCTCTCAAGAAATAGCCCGTTGCGGGATCGGCCATTTCATGCTGATCGCAAGCTGAGTCACCCGCTCCAACGCATCTGAGCCTGCCCCGCTACGCGAAGACGGCAGCAAGGATACAGGGCAAGGTACTTGTCAAAACAGTATTATAATGTCAATAATAAATTATTGAATCGCCATGACTAGCTTTGCACCGAGGAGATTTCATGTTGGTTACCCTCAGAGCGACAGTCTCGGCCGTGGCAACGTTGGCGGCTCTTGCGTTTGTCATGACACCGGGTCGAACCGAAGCCCAATCCTATCAGATCGACTGCGCAATCCTTCTCTGCCTGTCGGGCGGTTGGCCAGCGTCGGTCCCTTGCGCCCACGCGCGTGCCGAGTTCATCCGGCGCATCACACCCTGGCCCGTGGAACCACCCCTGCAGATCTGGCGCTGCCCAATGGGTGCAGCATACAAGGCCGATCCGGATTTTCTCACCAGCGAGCGGATCTACGAGATCATCTTCGAGCTCGATCAGTCCGCCCCGCTTCAGTCTTTCCCAGTCGCAGACATAGACGGAAGCCTTGCAGGCGCCCCTGCCCCCACATTTCCGAAACCACACCCTGCTGTCCTCCATGTCACGGGTAACGACGCGACGCTGTTGCCGGAAGGGTCTGCGCTGCAGCTCGTGCAGGATCGCGCCGATATCGACATCAGCGGTCCGGAATTCAACTTCGTTCGCTCGATCCGAGTCTTTCAGACTCAGGCACGTCAATGGGAAAGTGGCGGAGAGGACGGTGGCGACTGCAATCGATATGCGAGTGTGCGACTCGGCAGCTACGGCCCGCAGGGCGGCTACGGTTGGACTGGGAGCAGCATAGGTGCCCTTCCCGACGCCCATATCGGAGTCGAGCGCTATGGCGATCACTGCCCGGGTATCTGGCATCGTTCGGTTTTCGTGGAGTGGCGCGACTACGAAGGCAACTACGGTTTCGAGCAGGTGAACTACTAGGCAGCAAGGCGTTCCGCGTGCTTGCGCAAAGTGCACAAGCTTCCTCCCCATCGGACCAGCCGCCTGCGCGCGCTATTCTGGCTCCTGAATGTATCGAGGTCCCCTACCCGTCTTGTCTCTGCAAAGTCGCACGCAACACGTTGCAGGCATACATACCAATCTCGCCACCTGTTTCGCCGTAGACGATCATCGTACCTTCCAGCATTTCCTGCTCGTCCGGAACATCCATCGCGCGGATTTCAGCGTTCTTGTCCACCGTCAGGAAGGCGTCCAACGCAGCCGCATGGCAGGCTGCTTCGTCCTCGAAATCCACGCGCGTCTCCACTTCAGACCCAGCCTCAAAATTGAAGATCACGATGATCAGCAAAACGTTCATAGTAATCCGTCCCACGAGAAAACCGGAGGCCGGAACCAAGCGCTCGTTCCGCAGCTTGCCATCCATTGATCATCTCCACGCAGTTGTTTGCCGAAAAAGCCGCTTGTGCGTCATTGACCGACGACTTGCAGAAACCGTCCGTAGTCTTCGCTCACCTCCCGTGCCTCCTCGAAGGCCCGCGCGCGCTCCTCGTCGAGGCAGCGGAAATACGCCTGGATATCCTCGATATAGAGATCAAAGTCAGACCGAATCAGGTCCGCATACGCGCGAATGTCTTTGGCGTCGGTTGGCACGAATGGCCGTTCCGGCGCGTAGCAAGTTTGTGCCATCGCGACCTCCGGAAGCCAAAGAGACAATAATACAGCGATATAGCAGATACAGGTGATCTGTTTGCGCATGGGATCAGGCCCTCGATGCTTGAGGAAAGCGGCTCGCCATGCGTAATACTGGCGTCGAGCGAAAGCTTACGCAAGACAAAACCGCATCTTGCAATCAAAACAGTATTATTGTAATAATGGCTCATCGGAACCAATTGCTCCGGTGCGCCCAAAGACAGGAAGAGCGCGCCGTGGCGATAGATTTACAAAAAGAAGCGCCGAATGTGGTTACAGAAGCGGGATTCAAGATGCTCGTTGAATCCGGATACAGTGTCGAAGTCGTGTGCAAGCAGGATGCCTACCGGAAGAACTCCGTGTGGCATGGCGTATGGCTCTTGCGCGCCGTCAACGAAGACGGGGTCGAGAAGGAACTCGTCACCGCCCGGGCGCGCCCCGATGGCGACTTTATCCAACTCAGGGTCTTCAAGACCGTCACTGGCCTCACCTCCTTCCTCATCGATCTCGGTTTCTCGGTGGTGGCCTTCCCGGTTTACGAAGGACAGCGCTGGACCTACACCTTGGCAGATACGCCCGACGACGACAGCGACGGCTAGCGCCGTTCTTCTGCTGCTCGCGGCACATGCCGCACCGGCGCAAATGGTCTTCACGATGGAAAGCGACGGATCGCTTTCCCACTCAAACGCCCAAAACAGTTTCGCACGCAATTACAATGACGGCGTGGGCCAGGGCGATCCCGACGCGCCGCTGCATATCTTTGGAGACAGCGCCGAGACCAAGCTTGAGCCGGACAATGGCACCTTCCGCATCGCAGCGGTCGCCCCACGCTTCGCGGTCCCGCGCCCGGACATCCTCGCCGCCATAGACGAGACGGCGCTTCGCTATGCCAGCCACTCAGGTTTGCGTACATCTGGCCTTTCGGTGACAGAGTGGCGCCTCCTCTTTCGCGCCAACATCGAAATCGAAAGTGCCTACAATCCGAACGCGCGGTCGCGGGTCGGCGCTATCGGCCTTGGCCAGCTCATGCCGGGAACCGCAGAGATTCTCGGCGTCGATTCCTCTGACTGGCGCGCCAATCTCGATGGCTCCGCACGGTATCTGGCCGCACAGCTCGAGACCTTCCGGGACACGCGACTGGCGTTGGCGGCCTACAACGCCGGACCCGACGCTGTCCGCGCGCATGATGGCATTCCCCCCTATCGAGAAACGCAAAACCACGTTCAGCGGGTGCTGGCCGTGTTCAACAGGCTGGAAGGAGAAACCCCATGAGGCCGTTACCCCTACTTCTGACCGTTCTGACGGTCTTCGCCTTTGTGGCCGAACCAGCGATGGCGCAATCGATTGACCTGTCGCCGATCCAGGATCTTCTGCAGGGCATCGTAGACGCCCTTACCGGCGCCCTCGGCGTCGTCATCGCCACGCTCGCCGTGATCGGTGTCTTCCTGAGCTGGTTTTTCAACATCATCGATCTGCGCCAGGCCCTTTGGGTTCTGGTCGGCATCGCAGGTGTCGCCGCTGCGCCCACGATCGTGGCCGCGGTCTTCAGCTGACGAGATTGGCGTGGCGGAACGATCCCCCCTCTTCCTTGGCCTCGTACGCCCGCCGAAACTCTTCGGTCTGCCGATCATGTATGCCGTGGTCTGGCTCTTCGGCTCCGTCCTGCTCTTCGTCTGGATTCAGAGTTTCGCCGTCCTTGGTATCGCAGCCGTTCTCTATCCCCTTATCTGGAAGGCCGCGGACTGGGATCCGCGCTTCATCGATGTCGCGATGACCACGCTTCAGGAAACCCCGCCCACCCGAAACCGCAAAATCCATGGGGGAGACAGCTATGCCCCGTGATGACGTCAGCGGACGCGGCGAGCGTGATGAGCGCACGCTGATGCCAAAATGGTTTCAGCACGAACGACACCTCGCACATATGCTGCCATACGTGAGTCTCGTCGATGATCACACGGTCCGCACCCGGGTCAACGAGCTCTTCCAATGCGTCCGGATCACGGGGGTCAACAGCTACACGAAAGATGACGACTACCTCGACAAAGTCCGCGCCCTCTTTGCCCGGATCGTCGCGCAGCTCGGCGAAGAATTCTCCTACTACGTCCACAAGGTCTCGAAGGGTATTCATGTCGATCTTGAGCCGATTGAGGGCGACACATTCGCCGCGATTGTCGACGCACAATGGCGTGGCAAGATGGAAAGCAGCGGGCTTCGGGACAAGACGCTCACGCTCACCGTCATCCACCGCCCGCCGAACAAGAGCTTCCTCAGCTTCATGCGGAGCCCCTCCCCCGAACGGCTCAAAGACGAGACAGCGAAGCGGCTGCGTCGGTTGAATGAAGCCGTCGGGATCTTCACATCTGGTCTGACGGAGCTGAAGCCCTCGGTGCTCTCGGCCGAGACCGGGGATCTCGTGGGCTTCCTCGGTGCCCTGAACACCGGCCAAGAACGCCCGCTCTATCATAGCTCGCAGTTCGGCTTTCTGGCCTCCTCGGCCGCGAATACCCGCGTGACCTTCTTCGGGGGTCATTTCGAGCTGAGCGAGGGCGTCGCCGGCCGCCGTTTCGGCAAGAGCTACTCCATCAAGGATTACTCCGAGCAGACGAACTGCACGATGTTCGACACGCTCAACCTGCCCGTCGATATGATCGTCACACACTCCTTCGCACCCGTGAACACGAACATGACGATCTCGCGGATCAAGCGGCAGATGAAGCAGATGCATGCCGCCGATGATGCCGCGGTGTCACTGCGCGAAAACCTCTCCTTCCTTGCCGATGATCTCGAAGCCAAACGCGCCAGCATGGGCGATCACCATATGGTGGTCACGGTCTTTGCCGAAACACTCGACGCCCTGGAACCCCTCGGCGCCGAGATCGTGAATGCTGCGGCTTCCGAAGGCGTCACGATGGTGAGTGACCGCTTCGGGGCCAACACACATTACTTCAGCCAGCATCCGGGCAATCAGCCCAAGCGCTTGCGGCCAAGCACGATCACCAAC
The DNA here is from genome assembly GCF_947503705.1 of uncultured Tateyamaria sp. Classification (GTDB taxonomy): domain Bacteria; phylum Pseudomonadota; class Alphaproteobacteria; order Rhodobacterales; family Rhodobacteraceae; genus Tateyamaria. The sequence goes on from NZ_CANNES010000012.1 coordinate 11,211, forward strand.
CGCAACTTCGCGGATTTCGCGGCCTTCCACCGGACGCAGCTTGGCAAGCATGGCGACGGGGTGCCCTGGGGCAAGGTGATCTCGCTCTTCCCTACCCCGGAAAGGAGCGCCTATCGCTTTTCTTTCCATGAGGCAGGATCGCCTGAGAAAGAACCCACCAGCGGTCACACGCTCATCATGGGCCGTCCCGGTTCTGGCAAATCGGTCTTGGCCGCCTTTCTGATGACTCAAGGAAAGCGTGCCGGGGCGCGGGTCTTCGTCTTCGACTACCGGCGGGGCATGGAGATGGCTGTGCGCGCCAATGGCGGGCGCTACACCACGATCCAGGGCGGCATGCCCACGGGGCTCAATCCCCTCTGGACCGAGACCGACAGCCGCGGCATTGCCTGGCTCGCGGACTGGTTCTGCACGCTCCTCTATCGCGAAGACAAGCCACTGACGCCGGCCCAAACCAACCGGATCATGGAGTGCGTACGCCAGAACGCACAGGCCACCTATCCCGGCCTTCGCGACTGGCAGAACTTCGCCTCGCTCTTCATGTCCATGGATGATGAGGGGGATCTGAACCAGCGCGTCCTCGAATGGGCCGAGAAAGGCCGCTTCGGCTGGATCTTCGGCCATAGTCTCGAAGACACCTTTTCTCTCGATGGCGACATGGTCGGCTTCGATCTAACAGGCATCCTCGACAGCGAAAGCGACAAGGAACGGATGGCGGTCCTGAGCTACCTCTTCCGCCGGATCGAGCGGAAGATCGAGGATCGTAAGCCCACGATCATCATCATCGACGAAGCCTGGAAGGCGCTCGACAACGCGTATTTTGCCGAGCGGCTATCGCAATGGCTCGTCACGGCCCGGAAACAAAACACTGTTGCTGTGATGATGACCCAGTACGCGAGCCAGCTCGAACGCACGCGCACAGGCAAGACCATCGTCGAGGCCGTCCCGACGCAGGTCCTGCTACCAAATATCCGCGCAAACGCGTCGGACTATCAGATGCTCAATCTCTACCAGAAAGAGCTAGATACGCTGCTGAACACCGGCACGAATTCCCGGCTCGCGCTCATCCGCGATGATCAGGGCTCGGTGGTCGTCGATGCTGACCTGAGCGCCCTCGGGCCCAACCTCACCATCCTTGGCGGCATGGAGGCCGGCGAAAAACTCGTCGGACCCGATTACCGCGACCGTCCTGATTTTTGGAGGCTCCAGCCATGAAGACAATCTCTCTCGCCTTGCTACTCTGTGCCGCTGCAGCCTGCTCCAACTACCGTGAGCCGCAGGCGAACTGCTTTGCCTTCGTTTCCCAAGGCCCTGCCCCACTTGACTGCCACTTCGAGGCGCTTCGTGGTCCTGATCCCGAGGACGTTGCCAATGAGTAAGCGCGCCGTTGCCACGCTGCTTCTGATCGGCGCGACGTCTGTCGCGCTGGCTCAAGGCGTGCCGGTCAACGATAGCGGGCTCACCGCACGCGATCTGATCGAGACGGCGGACCGCGAAGCTGATCTGGCGGTGCAGCGCGAGACGCTGACTGTCCAGGAACAGATCACGGCGATCGAACGCGAACAGCTTGCGGTGCTCGATGCAATCCTTGACGCACAGACCAGTTTCGACAGCGCATCGATCACCGGTGTGGTCACGGACCTCGAAAGCGGAAGTGGAGATGCCGACCGATCAGCCGCAGCTGTCTATGGGACGTCCGAGATCGACCCCAATCCCGCCGGTGAACAGATGTTCGGCGACGCAGCGGAGAATATCGAGCAGCTGATCATCCGGGTTGCCCAGGAAACCCACGGCCGACCCGGGGTCTCTGCCGCGGGTCTCTCGGTTGTCCAGTGGCGCGCGCTTCTCCAGGCGCTGATCTGGCAGGAGAGCCGCTTCGTGATCCGCGCGGAAAGCCCTGTGGGCGCATACGGGCTGACCCAAATCATGCCTGGGACCGCCAGCGATCTCGGGATCAACCCGGAATACCGCACGAGCCCTTATCTGCAGGTCAACGGCGGTGCGCGGTATCTCTCAGACCAGCTCGCGCGCTTTGCTGGTAACATCTTCTTCGGGCTTGCGGCCTACAATGCAGGCCCGGGTCGCGTGATCGAATATGGTGGCGTGCCACCGTTCCGGGAAACCCAACACTACGTCACCGTCATCCCGCAACAATACAACGCTTATCTCGCGCGGATCGGCGGAATCGAAGCGCTCGGAACCATCGACCCGGCCCTGCTCGCCAACTCGAACCTCTCCCTCACCGGTGCAGGTGCCGCCTTCTATGGCAGCAACTCCCCAACCGCGATCCGACAGGCCGCCCTTCGCGTGCGCGATATCGTGACCCGGATCGGCAGCACTGCCGACGTGCATGAGTCCATGGCGCTCAACACCTACGCACGGGCCGAACTGGTCAGACTCATCGCTGCCCTGACGCGTCTCCAAGCTGCGCGCACGCAGCCTCTTAGTGCCGAGCAGATGCGGCTCGCTGCCGCCCGCATGCAGGAACAAGACTTCATGACCTTCATCATTGAGGAGCTGGACTGATGCCCGCCCAAACCCGTCTTAAGACTATAAGTATACTCACTTTGACAGCTTTGCTGCCACTAGGTGGCATCGTCACTCCACTTACACTGATACCTTCAACCGGGATGGCACAAGGCGTCCCGGTCGTCGACGCCCAGAACATCGCACAAAACATCCAGCAACTGCGCCAGATGATCGAGGACGAGCTCTTGCAGAACGAGCAGCTCCTGCAGCTGCGCGAACAACTCACCACACTCACCGATCAACTGGCCGAGCTTCAGCGTACCTATGAGGCGCTGACCCGCCTCGCGGAACTCCCCGAAGTTATCGCCACTGAAATGGAGGCCGAACTCAATGGCATCCTCGATCAGGAATTTGGCGACATACAAGCCACGATCCAGGCCATTCGCACAGGCGACTTCTCGGGGCTCAGTGGCTCGGGTGCCGCCGAGATCGAAACCCAGATGGACCGCGTCCTGGCAGAGCTTGGTTTCGACGACGATACGCTCCGGGAGATGGCCACGAGCGGCAATGCCGGGGCCGAGCGGATCGCCACACAAGCGACCACCGGCGCGCTCGTCTCCGCCGCTGCCCAGAACAGCTACGACGATGCGGGCCAATCGCTCGAACGCGTAGATCGGCTCGTCGGCCTGATCGACGACATGGACGAGCTCAAGGAAAGTGTCGATCTCAACACCCGCGTCACCGCCGAACTCGCCATCGCGCTTGTTGCCATGTGGCAGCTCGAGGCCGTGCAGACCGTGGGCGACGGCACCGGCGGCGTCATCGATGCCGCCACCATCGCCGAGGAACAGAACTTCATGGAGTTCACCATTCCGGATCTGGGCGACTGACTATCGAGGCACGAGACTTTGAACAGCGAACGCGAAATCATCGAGGAGGAACTGGTCTACGGCGCGCTGCGTCGCGAACGGCTCTGGCAGCGCTTGGGCCTGCTCGGGATCATGTTCGGGCTGGCCGGTTGCCTCGGCGCAGTGATGGTCGCCATTCTCGACGTCGATCCGCCGCCTGTTATTGTGCCCTACGATCCCGAGACCGGATTTGCCCTGCCCGAAGCCTCGGTCGGGGCCACGCAAGTGACCGGCAACCAGGCTGTAATCGAGGCGGAGATCTTCCGCTATGTGACCGACCGAGAAGTCTACAACCAGCTCGACAATGATCTGCGGATCCGCAGCGTTCTGCAACGATCCGATGGCCGGGCCGAAGCCTCTGTCCGGGCACAATGGAACAGCGCGAACCAGCAATATCCACCTACGGTCTACGGCGAGGATTCCACCCTCGATGTCGAAGTTCTGAGCATCAACCTGATCGGGGAGAACCGCGCGACCGTGCGTCTGCGCAAACGGCTTACCTCAATACAAGGCATCCAGGCAGGGCTCTTCACCGCAACGCTCCTCTTCGAATTCCGACCCGAGACCGCACGCACGATCGATCAGGTCTGGACCAACCCCTTCGGCTTCACGGTGATCGAGTACGCGATCCGGTCCGACAGATTGGAGAACTGATATGCGGCGCTTCGGACTTGGCCTTCTCATCCTCATATTGACGGCCTCCACCGCACTTGCCGAGGCGACTCCGCGGCGCGGACCCAATGACGCACGGGTCCGGATCGCCACCTATCAGGAGGGCCAGGTCTTTCGCCTGAACGTCTCGCTCACCCATGTGACCACCATCGAGTTCGGGACCGGCGAAACCATCCGCTCGATCCTTGCGGGCGACACCGAAGGGTTCGAGCTCGACGGCGTGCCCGGCGGTCAGGCCTTCGCGATCAAACCGCTCGCGCGCGGTGTCCACACCAACGTCACCGTCTATACCAACCGGCGCAGCTACTATTTCAACGTTCAGGAGGTCCCGACACCCACATTCTACGTGGTGCAGTTCCACTATCCGGATGAGGAGCGTCGCCCCCAGAATGCCGTCGCGGCTCAGGCCCCGAACTACAACTATGGGGCCAGCGACCGCACGGAAATCACACCCGCGCGTGTTTGGGATGACGGCACGTTCACCTACTTCCAGTTTTCGCGGAACGCTCCCGTCCCGGCGATCTTCCGGTATTCGAGTGGACTCGAGCGCACCGTCAACACCCAGGCGACGGAGCCTGGCGTGATCCGGGTCTCGGGTGTGAATGCCCAGTGGGTGCTGCGCCTCGGCGATACCGTCGTCTGCATTCAAGCCAATTCGCTGACGGGAGGCACGTGATGAGCGACAAGCCGAACCAATCTGACATGTCCGAACGCCTCGCCCGGCTTGAGGCGAGCGCCTCGGGCAGCCCGGGGACCACAACCCGCCGCTCGCCTCTGACGGCCCTTCTTGTCGTCGCGCTCGTCGGTCTCGGCGGCACCGTCCTTTACCTGTTGAACCAGCCCGAAGAGGAAATAGCCCTGCCCACGGCCACACCAGACGAGTTCCAGCCGGAAGGCGATGGCTTCGGGACTATCGAGCCCTTCGTGCCGCCTGCCCCGCCGGAACCGGAAGTCGTGGAAGTCCCTGCCCCGGCACCGGAACCGAATGCCGAACTGCTCGCCCAGATCGCAGCGCTCCAAGCGCAGATCGAAGAGCTTCGGAACGCCCCGGATCCGGTGGTCGAAGAAGACACGGCAGCCGCGGACGCCATCAACGCGCTGACCGCCCAACTGGCAGAACTGCAGACCGCCTCGGAGGCCGCGCAGCAGCAATTCGCCGAAGAATTAGAAGCGAGAGATCGCGAGCTGCAACAACTGCGCATGGACCTCGATCTGGCCCGCCTTGAAGCACAACATCCCACCCCTGCTCCGGCGGGTCCGGTCGGCGAAGAACTTCGGAGAATGGAGGAGGAACGGCGGCGGCAAGAAGAAGCGCGCCGTCTTGCAGAGTTGCAACGCCGCGCCGAGGAAGAGCGCGCCTTTCAGGAACGCCGCATCCTCTCTCCCGTTATCGCCTTCGGCGGCGCGACCGGTGGCACAGATGGTACCGAACTGGCAGAACGTACCTTCGGCGAAGTCACCGACTTCGTCCTGAACGGGGCCTTCCCGAGCCCTGTCACCCAATCCGAAATTATTGCGAACCCGGCGAACACCGTGATCCAGGGCACAGTCATACAAGCCGCTCTGGAAACCGCTATCACAAGTGAATTGGCCGGCCAGGTCCGCGCCATCACCTCCGAGAATGTCTACAGCTACGACGGCACGCGCCTTCTGATCCCCGCCGGATCCCGGCTGATCGGGCGGTATCGCTCAGGCGCGGATATCGCCCAAAGGCGGCTCACAATCGCTTGGGATCGGATCATCCTGCCCAACGACCAGACGATCCAGATCAGCGCTTTCGGGGCCGACGAGCTTGGCCGCTCCGGCACCACGGGCTTTGTCGACACACGGTTCGCAGAGCGCTTCGGCTCGGCCGCGCTCATTTCGCTGATCTCCGCGGCACCCACCGTGGCGGCAAGTGAAACGGAAGATGAACTCGCCGAAGACGTCCTCGAAGACATCGGCGACGATCTGGCCGACGCAACCGACAGCGTGATCGGTGAATACCTCTCGATTGGCCCCGTGATCTACGTGGACCAGGGCGCGCGGATCACCGTCATGGTGGACCGGGATCTGGAGATCTTCTGACGATGTCACTCAGCTATCTCCAGGCCTCCATCGACAAGCTGGAAGATGCCAAGCGCGAGGATGTCATCGAGATCTGCATCAATCCGGACGGGTCCTGCTGGGGCGAGTTCCAAGGGGACCATTTCATGCATCGTCTGGGTCAGACCTTCACCGAAGATCAGATCAAGGATCTCGGAAACCAGATCGCCTCGGATGCTTCCACGCCGCTTTCGAAGGACCGGCCCATCGTATCCGTCTCGATCGCATATCGCGATCGGCCGATCCGTGCCCAGGTCATCACTCCGCCCGCCGTCAGCCGGGGTATGTCGATCAGCCTACGGTTCTTTTCCAGCCTGCCGCTCGCGTCCATCGAATTGGGCTTCCTCTATGGCAAAGAGCGGAGGTTGGAGGAGCTGCGTCAGGAGAAGAACCGCGAACTCCGCGAGGTGGTCGTCAGCGGTGATATCGATGCAGCGATTTCACATTGCGTCGAGAACAAGCTCAATATGATCGTCTCGGGCGGCACCTCCACCGGCAAGACCGTCGCTGCGCGAAAGATCCTGTCTTATGTTGATGATGACGAGCGGATCGTGACGATCGAAGAAGCCGCCGAGCTTCTGCCGAAACAACCTAATGCCGTTACCCTTATCTCAAACCGAGATGCCATGAACCAGACGGCTGACGTGTTGCTCACCGCCACCCTCCGTATGCGGCCTGACCGTATCATCCTGGGCGAAGTCCGCGGGAAAGAGGCCATGACCTTCCTCGAAGCCATCAACACCGGCCACGGTGGCTCGATGACAACGCTACACGCCGAAACCCCCCAATTGGCGGTTCAGCGCCTAGCGATCGCAGCCCTTAAGACCGAGGTCCCGATCCTTTATCGCGACATGATAGAATACATCGAAAGCTCCATCGACGTGATCATTCAAGCGGGCCGCGAAGACGGAAAACGGGGGATCACGGAGTTTTACCTTCCAGGCACATCTTTTGAGGAGAGCCCAAAATGAAGCGTTATGAGCCGAAAATCCTGACTTTCTCCCCGTCTGAAAAGGGTTCGATGGAAAATGCAGAAGACATCCTTTTCACCTATACGATTGAAGGCTGGGAGATCATCTCCGCTACGCAGATGCAGGGATTGCAACCAATCCTGACAGTCGTTTTGCAACGGGAAATCTCAGAAGACGAGTACAAGCAGATTATGGAGAAACGAGCATGAGCTGCTTCAAAGCAGTTCTCATCTTTGCGTTGGCTTCAGCTCCTTCCATGGCTTTCGCGCAGGGCTTGGTTCCGACAATGGATCAACAGTTCGAATTCTGCCAAGACCGCCCGCCGGAGCCTGAATGGATGGGCAGCTTGCCATCGCGGGAGAACTATAAACGCTTGGTTATTCAAACAATCTATCGCGCACAGGGCCTCGAGCGAGTGATCGAAGCTGGCGAGTGCTCCTGTGCGACGCGCTTCCCATCCTGGGACGCCGCGGTTCAGCACTTCAACGACCGGTACCTAGGCGCGGATCGGAACACGATGCGAGACGCGGAAGATCGCTATTTGACCCGGTTCAACGAGCTTCGATCAGCCGCAAGGCAGATCTGCGAAGCTGCGGGAAATTGGTGAAATAGGGGGAGAGACATGAGCGTTGTGTCCTACATCGTCGACGAAGCTCAGGGGTTTCTTGATGATGCGGCAGAAACCCAGTTTGGTGCCGTTGCGGCCACAGTCGGCACGATCACCACCTTGGGTGTAACGCTCGTTCTCATCTTGGTCTGCATCAATATGGTCTTCCAGTATCGCGCCATGGATAGTCGAACAGCTTTCTGGCTCGCAGTGAAGATCGTTCTGATCGGCATTTTCGCGCAAAACTGGACACAATTTAATGCGCTCTCCGCAGCGATCTTGAGCGGTATCGACAGTATTGCCGGATCGCTGATTGCTGCAGTGGGCGGCGGCGCACCAGGCCCATCTGGAACATACGCCGAAGAATTCGATCGAATGATTGCCCGCTTCGGAGATTATTTGAATGCAGCCGGAGAGGAACTCAATTGGATGGCGGGTGCAATTCTGTCTAACCTTGGTGTCTTCCTACTCTCGCTCCTCGGAGCACTTGCCGCATTCCTCATGGTCGCGTCGCGCCTTATGATCGCACTCTTGCTCGGTCTCGCGCCGATCATGATCTTCCTGACGCTCTTTGAAGTCACAAAAGACTATTTCGCCCGGTGGCTATCCGCTGTCGTTTCTTTTGCTATGTATCCGATCATCATTGCTGGCGTGTTCTCAACCATCACTGGCGTTTCAACAGCTCTCCTAGGCGAGCTTGGCGATCCAACCGCGGCCCCCAACATTGGTGCCCTCGTTCCCTTTTTCATGATGGTGCTCATGGCGAAGGGCTTCATCATCGCGACACCATTAATCGTGCGCGCCGTTTCCGGCAATATCATGATGCCGGCTATCTCCGGCGGTGTCGGTGGAGCCTATGCATTTGGTCGCGCTGCATTTGGCTCGCAACAAGCACAGAACAGATACCTAATGGGAGGCGCGACAGGATCTGAATATGCCGCGCTACGTGCCCGCGCCTTGATGGGCATCGCTCCCATGCCGGAGCGCAGGTACTTCGGGGCCGCACCAAACCAACCGATTGCCAACACTCCCCAAAACCCGGCAGACACCGGTGCCGCAGCACGGTATCAAGCTCAGCTTGAGAGGAACAAACGGCTTGATCGCAATTAATGTCGCCAAGCTTGGCGGAAGTCAGTGGAAGCAATGCTGTAAGCTCTCCAAAGCGGCGTTATTGCTCAGCGCGCCACAACCCTGCCCGCCCGCTCCGAAGCACCCGCAATCTCCTCTTCGAGCCGATCCAACTCACTCAGCGCATCCTGAACAACGGCCAGGTCATCTTCGCTCGCGGCCTCGACATCGAGCTCGACCTGACCCTCGAAATCCATCTCGAACTGCCGCTGATCGTCCGCGATTACTGCGGCGCGCGCACGCCGCCCATCCGGAGTTGGTTCGGGGTAGGATGGCGCGTCCGCACCCCGTTCGCCAATGCCCATTCGCGCCTCGAAATCCTTCTCTGTCAAACCTGAACCCCGCGGCGCCGTCGGCATCGCCCGAACACTCAGCGGCAACTCCCCCATCGGCGGGACCGGTCCTTCCGGAAACGGCAGATCACCTTCCTGCGCGGCATGAATGCTCTTGAAGAATGGGTCCTCGAAATACACCACGCGCTTGGCCCGGACCGGCATCTGCGCATCGACCACGACGACGATCTCGTCGAGCGACAGGCGCCGCGCCTCGTCCTCTGGCAAGAGCGAGACCTCTTCAGTCCGCTCGGACTGGCTGCGCCCCTCGAAGGGGTTTTTGCCGATTGCTCGGGAGCGCGTGACCACGGTCTTCGTCGTCTTGCCAACAGCCTTGCTCAGCTCCTCGACGGTCTTCTCGTCGGAGGGGGTGAGATAGAGCTTGATGCCGGCATTGCCCTGCAGCGCGCGCCGCGTGTTCTCGCCGTAGATTTCGTCAATGGCGGGGATCGTTTGTGTGACGATCGCGAGATGCCCGCGATACTGGCGCAGGATCTCGATGCTCTCGGCCACGATGGGCATCTTGCCGAGGCGATTGAACTCGTCGAGCAGGATCATGACCGGCCAGGGCTCGTCCGGACCCGGTTCCTTGTCCTGCATCGCCGAGAGCAGGTCCGAGAAGAAGAGGCGGATCAGGGGCGCCAAGGGCTTTACCATGAGCGGCTGGACCACGAGATATACGCTGAACGGCTTCTTGCGGATCGTCCGGAAGTCGAAATCCGACACCGACGTGGCCTCATCAATCGCCGGGTTCTGCCATTGATCGAGCCCGGACGTCATCAGGAGCGAGACGTAGGAGGTCAGCGTGTCGTTGTTGGTCGACGCGAGCCGGGTGAAGATCAGCCGTGCGGCCGGGTTCCAGACTTCGTGAGCGCGGGCGAGATATTCCTTCTGCTTGTGTCCGCCCGAGGCGGCGATGCGGTAAATCTCGCCCAACGTTGGCCGCTGCCGCTGGAAGGCCAACAGCCCCGCGGCGACGAAGAGATCGATCCCGCCCTTGAGAAGCCCCTGCACACGGTCGTTATCGTTCTGAAGGAACAGCGTGGCGAGGAGCAACAGCTCCATCTGCTGGCGTGCCGGGTCTTTCAACTCGTAGATGCGCAGGAGCGGGTTGTAGCGATGGGTGCGCTTGTTTTCCCAGTCGGTCGGCGAGAAGCGGTAGACTTCGTCGCCCGCCGCGGCGCGGTGACGGGCCGACGCCTCATAGCATTCGCCCTTCACGTCGAGGACGACGGCCGAACCCTGCCAAGTAAGCAGGTTCGGGATGACGAAGCCGGTGGTCTTGCCGCGCCCGGTGGGCGCCACGATCAGTGCGTGGGGGAAAGTCTTTGAACAGAGGAATGGCGCGCGCGAGGTGGGCTTGCCGAGCTTGCCGATCACAAAGCCCGTGCCGGGGTCACCGAAAAACCCGTTCCGCTTCATCTCCCGGCGAGTCTGCCAGTGGGTGTAGCCGAAGCGGGTGAGCGCTGAACCTGACATCGCGAGGCTCATCAGGAGACCCAGGATCCCTGCCCCGCACATGATCAGGTTGATCAGTCGGAAGTCGTCCGGCCGGGCTTCTCGCAGCCACAGGTAGTTTTCAACGATGAAGGTAAAATCGGGATCCGCCTGAAACCCCAGATCGCGGAAGGTCAGGACGGCGGACGCGATCACGTAGCCAATCGCGATGGCAACGAGGCTCACCAGCACCACGCCGACGGCGAGCCTCCCTCTCCCCATGCCGCCCATCAGTGAGTCTCCCCGCGCTCTTTTTCGCCGTCGGTGAGATCGGCTCGTTGAAGCTCGTACTCCCGGTCAGCTATTTCCTCGACGACGGCCCGCGCCGCCTCGCTGTTCGCGGGCGCCTCGTCGGACTGAAGGTAGACCTTGGCGGCGTAGAGCCGGTCGAGACGATCCGAGATCTGCTCCCGGAGGACGTCCGTGTCGCCGTCTTGCAGCCGCTCGATCTGCTCCGCATCGAGTTCCCGCTCGACGGCCTCGCGATAGGCCAGCCGCTGCTCCAGGTCCACGAAGGGGGCGGTCATCTCGCCGGCCCGTTCATGGTCGAGAACCCGCCGCAGATCAGGATCGAGGGTCGGCGCGCGGACGGTTTCTGTCGCTGCGCGCACCTCGGTTTCCGAGAAAACGCTATCCCTCAATGGTGTGTCGCGCTCCTCTTCGATTACGCCGTCCTTGCGCAGCACCTCGTTTCGTTCGAGCGTGATGCCGAGCTGGACATGCGCCCGGTTCAGCGCCTCGCGCGCGGTCTCAAGATCGGCGCGACGCTCGAGGTTGAGCCCGTCGGTCTCTGCCACCCGCGCCAGATCATCGGCGATCCACTGCCGCTCGAGGGCGGCGTTCTGCGCCCCGGTCTCCATCCGCGCAATGACGACCGAGGACCGGATCCCCGTGCCTCTGAGCGCAGTGTCGATCTGCGCCCGGACGTCGGGTTCCTGCAGCCGCACCAATTGGTCCCGGTCGATGTTTGCCTCGGAATACACCCCGCCGTCGGACGGCCGCTCAGTCAAGGTTACGGACCTCAGCCCCAGAGGTTGCATATGGGCGAGACGTGCCTGGATTTCGTTGAGGCTCCGTTCCAGCCGCGGGCGCTCCGTCTCTTGCTTCGCGGCGATCATGCCCTGGACGCGCGCGACCTGATCGGCATAGCGGGTTCTCAACTCATCGAATGATTGCTCCTCGGCCATATAAACGTCTCCTTGTAGGTTCAGTTTGCCGCCCTGCGCCAGAAGCTCCCCGGCCCGGAACAGGGCGTCGGATAACTCTTCTCGGGCCTCTCGCGAGGCTTCCGACGCCAGCGCGTGATAGACAGTCCCGGTGTTCGCGATCTCGGCAAGCGCACGCTCCAGATCAGCCCCGACCCGGGGCCGCGGTTTCGCCACCCGGCCCGCCTCTTTCGCCGCATAGACTTCGCGCGTTCTGGCTGGGTAATGCACCACCCCCCGGTCCAGGCGTCGGGTCGCTTCCAGACGCACCCCGAACCTCTCGGCCTCCTCCACCATGGCGAGGCGGAAGTCGTCATAGTTGAAGCGGTGATCGCGCCCGAGGAAGAAGAACTCGCCCTCCTGGGACCGGCGGTTCAGGACGATATGGGCATGGGGGTGCGCGCGGTCCTCGTGGACCGCGATGATGTAGTCGAAGTGCCCCTCGTCGGTCTGGAAGAACCGCTCGGCGACATTCGCCGTGATGTCGCGGACGTCCTCGCCCCGTGTGCCGATCGGGTAGGACAGAAGCATATGGGTCGTCTGTCCGAGTTTCGGTTTGAACCCCGCACTCCAACGCTTTGCGAAGCGCGCCGTCAGCTTTTTGATCTCTTTGTTGTCGAGCTTTGCCTTGCCATCGAGGAACCCGGAACTGTCGACAATATGAGTGGACTTGGTGGTGAGGTAACCGAGCTGGTTCGAGAGCTCGGATTTGGAATGTGTGCCCCCGCCCCGGATCGCTTTGAAGACGGCTGCACGATGCCCTGCCGCCGCCCGGATCAGCTGCCGCTGCTTGGCAACATGCAGCCCATGCATCGAGCCCCGGATCCGGCTCCAGCCCTCCCGGAAGACCTCGCCGGTCACGTCGTTGACAGCATCATTCAGCCGCATGGGCGAACTCCCTCAAGGCGGCCGTGGCCTCCAGTTGCATCGCGTCGCGACGCCGCCGAACCAGCAGGTCGATTTCGTCGGCGGAATCGAGAATGAAACGCGCGAGGCCGCGCATCTGGGCGAGTCGCAGATCGGAAAACTCCGCCGCCCCCTGCCCCGTGCGGTTGGCCTCGGCCATACGTTTCGTGAGTTGCGCAACTCCGTTCCCGACCTCTTGCAAGGAAGTCCGGTAGCGCGCCATTTGAGCCGCCAGTTGAGTGTCCGGAACGAAGGTTCCGCCGGCGGCCTGGATGAGCCGTCTCAGCCCCTCTGTGCGGGTCTCGATCCCCGCCGCGGAAAACACCGCATCCAGCGCCTCGAGCTCATCAGGTGTCAGCTTCACGGTCACCGCTGCTGTCGCCACGGCGGTGTCCTTCTGCCGCTCCGCATCGGCTTTGAGCGTGTATTGGATCGCCCTCTGGGATACCCCAAACCGCTCGGAGAGAACCGCCGTCGAGACGCCTTCCGCGGCCTCACGCACGATCTCCATCTTCTGGTTGGCGGTTAGTCGTTTCGTCTGGGACACGCGAAGAAAGCCCCCCTATTTCCTGCCACCTTCAGCAGCGACCTCTCCACAATCACAAAGCAAACGGTTTGTGTCAATACTGCATTATTGAATGCTCAACAGGATTTCTGTTTCTGGGCCGATTTTTGCCGGGCACCCGTGGGGATGGGCGGCCATCGAAACGCCGAGTTCCATGCCGCCCGATGTGCGCCTCGCGGCTACCCTCACGTCAAGACTTCCGCCCGGTTTCACTTACGCCCGCGCCAGAGCTTTTGACCGAACACGCCCCGTGTTCGGACGGAAGCGAGGGGGCGGCGCAAACCCTCTCCGATGGGGCGGTCCACCGGGGTCAAGGGTGGCCAGATTTGGGCCGCCAAATCTCTGCCGGAAAAACCCGAACGGCGGAGCCGGAGGGTTATTCCGGATGGCCCCCTTGAGGCCGTTGGATCGCCCTGTCACTCACCATCTCAGTTCTTCCCCTGGGACCGCTTGTGGTCCCCACAAAAATAACTTGAGCCGGGCCACCGGCCCGGCTCTCCTTCTCTCGCGCAGGGACCCCGGTAACGAGATTGGGCCGCCCTAAGGCGGCCCTTCGCGAGGTGGATCACGCCTCGGGTTCTTTCGCGCTCGGCGGGAACATCACCAGCTCCTGGACCGCGAGGGGGAAGTCGAGCTTGAGGCTGAAAAACTCCGAACCGTCGCCGTTGCGGGTGTTGCGGAACATCGCGCCGACGCGCTGGAAGCGGGTCCGTTCCTGGCCGTCGTTGTCGGTGAACTTGACGGGAACGGTTGCGACATAGTGGTTGGTCATTTGGGTCTCTCCTTTTTTGCGATGGGGATCACCCAGCACGAGGGCATCAGGACAGGGTGCAAGCGCAAATGCGGAGGGTCCGCGGGCCCGCCCGTGGAAGCCGCCTTTGTGCTTGCCGAAGCGTCAGCGGAAGGTACGACCCGGCCGACCCCGTGCGATCCACATGCATAGCAAGAAGGAGAGACGCGGATGAGCGGGCGGCTTTGATGCTTCGACCTGTTGCCGGATCATCGATACGTTGAGCGATAGACAACACGCTGCCGCTTTGCGTCGGTATGAGGATCCGCGACACAGGACCGATAGCGTCGTCTTCAGCCTCATGCGTGGCTGTCCGGCCGACCCGGTTCAGGAGCAAGCGATGCTTCACTGTTGGTTCTCAGCAGCGGATAGGCTGCCGCTCATCGGATGGCCGCGGCTGGAGCGCGCCATCGGATCGAAACTGGAGACGCAGCGCTCATATTGCCCCCGACGGGTGATCCAACTCCCGTGAGAACGACAAAAGGGCCGCCCGAAGGCGACCCTCTCGATCTTAGGTATCCGCTGTCTTTTTCGCCGGGTCCGCAACCCGCATGACCGTCAGTCCCTTCGCCTCGGCCTTCTGCCCGAGGTTCAGTGCAACCCCGTTGCCGCCGAAGAGCACAACCCCGGTCGCGGCGAATTTGTCGTCCAGCATCTCGTCATTGCACTTGAACGGTGCCGCCCGGCCATGCGCAGACCAGCGCGGATCGAACCGCGCCTGCGCGACACCCCGTGCCCGCGCCCACCGGGCCGCGATCATCTCGGCACCGTGCTTGCCCCCCTTATGGCAGAGGAAAATCGCTTGATTGCGGTTTTGCTTGATCCGCTCCCGGACCTTGTCGAGCGTCGAGAAGATGACGTCGATATCGGTCCAGTCGGTCGCACCCGAGACGATCAGGGGAACGCCCTCGACTTTCGACCTCGCGGCCGTCTCGCGGTCGTGCTGCTCCAGGAGTTGTTTCGCTTCGAAGACGGCTCCCGTCTCCTGAGCTTTCGCGCTCGCCCGCGATCCTGCCGCCGGGATGAAGGCATGTCCGGTCTCGAATTCGTAGCACTCGGCCGCCGCTTCGCTCATCGCTTCGATGGCGCCGACGATCTCGCGCAAGTACAGAAACCGCGCCTGCGCCTCTTCGAGTGCGGTCTCGGCGATCTCCGAGCCGTCATGGGTCTTCGCCAGCGCGCCGATCTTGTCGGCAGTGCGATCCAGCTCTTTGCCGATTGCGATCTTGCGGCGCTGCAGGACCGTCGCGAGCCCGTGGGCCAGCGGTTCGATCTCGGCCTCCAGCCCAGTGTTCCGCAACTGGCCGAGCAGGGTCTCGAAGGTTTCCCGGATGATGCTGTCGGTCAGGATGTGATCCTCGGGGATCGGCAGGTGGGCATCCTTTTCGGTCAGCCCAAAGAGTTCAATGGTCTCGTAGGTGTTTGCTTGATCGTAAGCCATGTCGGTTCTCCAGATGTTTGTCCGACCACCACGGGAGTGTGGTGGCATGGCCGTACGTCTGGTTTCCGAATCTGCCCGTGTCAGGGACGGCGCAGCCGCCGGCTTGCCGGGCGCAAAAGTTTTCTGCGCGCGACACCCGACACATGCGCTGCCTCACGCACAGGACCGCACCACGCCATAGCCCCCGCTCTCGCCGGAAAGTTTTGCGATCCTTGAGGCGGGCTGATTTGGGGGCCATCCGGAGGATATGCTTCCGCGCTCATGTGTGTGTGGTGTGTCGGTAGGTTTGCCGGACCCGAGCAGGCAAACGGACCGACCGGACGCGGGAGGCGGATGGAGCGGCGGGATCGTTTTGGCCTCGGCCAAAACAGACCAGAGCGCAATCCGGCGGAGCGGCCGGGGAGGGACGTGCTCGCGAGGCGGGCAAACCGGGATGCCAAGCGAAACGCCGCGGTGAGGCCGCATGGCCGAATGCGCGACAGGCCAAGGGCCTGTTCTCCCATGTGACACGCGAAGCCGAACATGGGAGGCCGTCAGCCTATCTGTCCCTGCGCTGGCCTGAACCTGAACGCCATTGCCAACCGACTTCCGTCACGGTAGTCTATTGGAATACCAAAGGAGCCGACATGAGCGTTCAGAAACAGACCGTCAGTTTTACGGATACCGCCTACGCCTTCGCGAAAGAACTGGTCGAGGCCGGGGAGTATCCGAACATGAGCGCGGCGGTCTCTGGAGAATTGGCGAAGGTCAAAGCAGAGCGTGAGCGGGAAAGGTCCGTTCTCGAGGCAGAACTGGAACGGCGTCTGTCACTGCCACTCGACCAGTGGGAACCGGTTGGCGAAGCGACGAAGGTGACTGGAAGTGCCCGAGAACATCTGGCTGCTTTGACGCAAAGAATCTGATGCACTTCGTCCGACACCCGTTCTTCGAGCGGGATCTCATCGGCATGGTGGATCACATTGTCGACGTGACAGATGGGGATTTTGCGGCAGCAGAGCGTCGCCTTGATGAAGTGGATGTATTGTTGGATTCGATCGCGTCCAATCCAACCTCTGGTGTGCGACTGTCGGGGAAGCTCAATGGTTGGCTCGTGCGCCACGGTGGGTCCGGCCAACGCCTGACCATCGTGTTCAAACCAGATGTCGCAGTTGGTATCATCTATCTCGCGCTCGTTGCCTTTGGTGGGCGTGACTGGGTGAAACTGGCTTCGGCGCGAAAACAGTTTCAGGAATAGCGACGGGTCGGCCAGTCAGGGCGACAGCCGCAGGTAACGCTGATCGCGCCCTACGCGTCAAAGCATTGATGGTCGCCGTTCGCGACATTACCCGTCAGTCCTGCCGAAACAGCAAAAGGGAGCCACGTTTCCGCGACTCCCTGCTCGGTTGGTCTGAGGCCCAACCGTCCTGCTCGATATGTCGTGACTTTCGGTCGGTGATCAGGCGACCAGCGACAATCCGGCACCTTCGCTTTGCTCCCGCTCGCCATTGTCCACAAACGGGATAATCGAGAAGGTCTGACCGCCGCGCTGCTCTTCGTTCTGCACGGCATTGACCCGCAGATCGCCATCAGGCGTGTTGATCAGGAGCGAGACATACTCGTTCCCGGTCCGCACGCTCTTGGCCATCCAGGCCGACCCGACGCGGATGGGCGTGCCTTTGGGCGAGCTGACCTCGATCCGGTAGTCGGGGTGGGTCTGCTCGGTCTTGTAGTCGTTCTCGATGAGCATGAACTCAAGATCGAACATCATGTTGGCGATGTAGCCGGAAAAGGCGTTGTCGGCGTCCATGGCCGTCAACTCGCCGGAGATCGACCCGGACTTCATGGTGCCGGTGGAGACGAGCGGGATGATCTCGAACTGCCCGCTCTGCGCCTCGCGGGCTTCTTTCGACTGCACCGCATTGACGCGGAATGGTCCAAGGCCAACGTCGAGCTGCATGGAGATGTAGGGGTTGCCCGTGGTATTGCCAGTCTCGTTCCATGCGGTGCCGATACGCACTTTGCGGCCCGACTTGTTGACGGCGGTCACGTCGAAGTCCGGGCTGCGCTCGGACATCTTCGGGCGGGTCTCCAACTGGATCGCGATGTCGAAGCGGCTGGAATGGATCATGCCGGTGTAAACGGCATTTGCGGTGTCTGTGGTTTTGGTGAGCGTTCCTGCGAACATAGGATGTTCCTTCTCTGGATTGCCCGGGCCCTATCTTCCGATCAGTGCCCGGTGGTTTGCTTTTCGACCCCTCGTGGGATCACACTTTCCCAAAGCCCTCTTTCCTTTCCGCTCTGCTATCGCAGCTTGCACTGGCGTTGGTGGAGATGTGCGATGCTGGCTCCCGAGCAAGGATCTCTTCCTTCTGCCCACGTGAGGCCATCCAGTCCCGCGATCCCAGAATGGTACGACCGGAGGACACGGCTGCGATCCACGCCTCCCGTGGATCGCCGCAGGGTTCACTGGATGTCCGATCAATACGTCCATTGGCCATCCACGGTTCAGGCACGATGCGCATGAACCAGTCGGCCAGGCTCGGGATGCGGCCCTGGCAGTCTTCCTTGACATGCTGCTCGCCGATCCAGCGAACTGGGATCACCCGGCCCGCGGAGTTCGTGAGTGTCTGGCCGAAGACCCGTTCGGCTTCGAAAATGCCTTGGGTGTGATGCCGCAGGGCGCGGTGCGTGAAGAGGGCGAGATGCTCTTTGGAGGCGTCCATCCAATCGTGAATGCCTTGATAGTCAGACGGGTCACCGCCGAACTTACGGGCGGAGCTTTCGGCGTGATGGAAGGGATGGGCCATGTCAGAGTCCTTCGTCATAGCTGTGCGAGCATTCGACATAGCGGTCCGCATGATCGAGCGTGATGCTGTCGGCGATGATGTCCCAGGTGAGCGTGCCATAGCCCCCTTCGTTGTTCTCGAAGCCGGGATGCTGGTTGTAGGCAACGGACCAGGCGAAGTCCTCGAGTTTGCGATTGAGGTCTTCGTCCAGCGTCATCTCGTTTGGCTGCAGGGTGATGTCTTCGACATTGCCGGAGTCGCCGTAGCCTTCATATTCTGCGATCACTTGCGCGACACCAAGGACACGAAGTGCAACGATGAGTTCGGCGCGCGCGGCTTTGAGAGCCGCCTCGCGCTCCATACGCCATTTCTCCATCATCTCCGCATAGTCAATCTGGGGATTTGTCATCGGTCAGGTCCTTCTCAAGAGGGTTTGATACGCGGGACAGCAAACCGCTCTCCCACGCACCCTGACCCGAAGCCCACTTTCCCTTTCAGGCGGCGCGATCCGCCTCTTCGGGAGACGCGCCGGTGATCCGTCTGAGGATCCCGGCGCTGTCGACACCGTCCCCATGGGGCAGGAACACCCGCAGCTGGAAGGCGATGATCTCGGTGAAGCACCCTGCGGCCTTCAGGGCATCGATGGCCCCGCGATCGGCCCCTTCGATCTCGAAGCGCACATCTCCCGCGACCCGATGGCGGACAAGCGACAGCCCACGACCCAGATCGACCGGCTGTGTGGACCCCCGCACCGCTGTCAGCATGTCCTCGACCGACTTCGGCGCCCCGACCATGAACCGCGCGCGGAGCGCCGCCGCGCCATCCTCACTGACCGTGCGCCCGATCATGCTCGGATAGCCTTCCGGCGTGACCCGATAGATGCGCTCATTGCCCGACGGAATGTCCTTCCAGATCGGCAGAAGAAGACCCGTGAGGAGGTACAGCCGCGTGGTGATCGTCTTCGGCAGGCTGTCGGCTTCACCGTCCCACAGGCGACGAAACTCACGCTTGCCAATTACTTCCCACGCTGACGCTTCAAACTTCGTTTCTTCGAGATAGGAGGAGCCTGCCGGCCGCACGAGTTTCCGCATCAGCGTGACGATATCCTCGTCGTGGAACTGCATGGGCCGGGCTGACAGAAGCGCGGCCCGCCCGGATGCCCGGTTGACCATGGGCACCTTGCTGGCATGGCGCTCCAGAGCGGCATCCGCGCTCAGAATATGCACGGGATCGGTGACATCCAGTCCGATGATCCGCGTGACCGCGCCAGATTTCGGGCAGGTCCAGAGATCTTCGGCCGAGACCTGTTCGATCCGCTCGCCGCGCAAGGTTTCGACGCCCAGATCGAGCGTGCCGGCGGCGCGGGCGCGTTCGGTCTGATCGCTGATGCGCGCCGTGAATTCTTCGAAGAGCGCGTTCTGCATGTGGATCGGCAAGGCAAGGACGCGGTTCAGGAAGCGCTGGATCGGCGGCAGGTCCTCGAGCAGCACGCCATCCTTGTCGATCAGACGCAGCGCCGTCCAGTCCGTGAAGGTCTCGTAATCCATCGCTGCGGCGCGACCCGCGGCGAGATCGGCGTAGTAACCTCGGAGCGCCGCCCGCGCGATCGGACTTTCGAGATTATCCTCCGCGCGGAACATGCCCTGCGCACCAGTCTCGCGTTGTCCCTTGGTGAGCGCCCCGAGCTGGTCCAGCCGCCGCGCGATCGTCGAGGTGAAGCGCTTCTCGCCATGAACATCCGACGTGCAGACACGGAAGAACGGGGCCGACACCTGCGCCGAGCGGTGCGTCCGCCCGAGCCCCTGGATCGCCGCATCGGCGCGCCAGCCCGGCTCGAGCAAATAGTGGCGCCGCCGCTTCTGGTTCTTCGCAGTTTCCGCCGCGTGGTAGGACCGGCCCGTTCCGCCCGCATCGGAGAAAATCAGGATGTTCTTCTCGCCGTCCATGAAGGCTGCTGTTTCGGAAGAGTTGCTGCTGGCGGCGCGCTTTTCGATGTAGAGGGCACCGTCGGAGGACTTGAGCGGACGGATCGAGCGCCCGGTAACTTCGGCCACGGCTTCGTCGCCAAAGGCCCAGATGATCTGATCGAGCGCCGAGAGGATCGGCGCGAGGGACATCAACTCCACCATCGCTTCTTCGCGCAGCTGAAATGCTTCGCGCGAGACCACCAACTGCCCATCGGCATCGCGCAGCGGTTCGGCCACGATGTTGCCGTCGATCTCGACGAGCTTCTGGGCGTGGATCGGGAAAGCCTGTTCCAGATAGCTCAGCACATAGTCTCGCGGCGTCAGCGCTCCTTCGACCAGCGCGTCCTCGGGGTCCATCGCCTCTAGGCGGCGTTTCAGAAGGCTCTCGCCCGTGGAGACTACCTGGACAACGCAGGCATGGCCCGCTGCACGATCGGCGCGCATCGCGTCGATCACACTTGGCGCTTTCATCCCCATCAGAAGGTGATTGAAGAAGCGTTGTTTTGTGCTTTCGAACCGCGACTTGGCTGAGGCCTTTGCGGCTGAGGCATTCGTCTCGCCAGCGGTATCATTGACGCTGGTCGCGGTGAGCGCGGCTTCAAGGTTCTGGTGGATCGTGCGGAACGCGCCTGCATACGCATCGTAGATCTCGATCTGTGCCGGTGTCAGCGCATGTTCGAGCACATCGTATTCTACGCCGTCGAAGCTGAGCGCGCGGGCGGTGTAGAGACCGAGCGTCTTCAGATCGCGGGCGACCACCTCCATCGCTGCGACGCCACCGGCTTCCATGGCGGAGACAAAGCTCTCCCGGCTCGGGAAGGGATACTCGGGTCCCTGCCCCCAAAGACCGAGGCGCGAAGCATAGGCCAGGTTGTGCACGCTCGTGGCTCCTGTCGCCGAGATGTAGAAAACCCGCGCCCGTGGTGATGCGAGTTGCAGGCGCAACCCGGCAAGGCCCTGCTGCGAGGGTTTGGCACCCCGGCCCGCCTCGGACCCCGCGGCGTTCTGCATCGCATGGGCCTCGTCGAAGGCGAGGACGCCGTCAAACGCGCCGCCCATCCAGCCAAGGATTTGGCTGAGGCGCGTGGTGCCGCATTTGCCTGCGGAGCGCAGCGTTGCGTAGGTGACGAAGAGGATACCGTCACCCATGCCGATGGGCTGATCAGGTTTCCACTTGGAGAGCGGCTGGATGTCGGCGGGTGAGCCGCCGAGATAGGTCCAGTCGCGGACCGCGTCCTCGATGAGCGTGGCGCATTTCGAGATCCAGACCGCTTTTCGACGACCCGCGAGCCAGTTCACGAGAATGAGCCCCGCGCATTCCCGGCCCTTGCCGCATCCGGTCCCGTCTCCGAGGAAATAGCCAAGTCGGTAGGGTTGCGCCTCCGGGTCCTCGTCTGCGCGCGTGAGCTTGGACTGGTCCTCATCAACGGTGAAGCGACCAGGTAGATCGCGCGCATGGGCGTCGTTCGCCATGATGATCGTTTCGAGCTGCGCCTCGGAAAGGTGCCCCTCCTCGATCAGGCGCGCGGGCAAGCGCAAGGCATCGGCATTGGCGGCCGAGGGCAGTGGCGGTGCGACCGAGGCCATGGCGATGCTCTCGACCAGCGGAGTGGGATGTTCCTGCGCGCCTGCGATTTCGATCCGCTGCGGGCGGTAGCGTGCGTAGATGTCTGACACGGGCACGTTGTCACGCGGAGCCGCAAGTTGGGTGAAAGTGAGCGGCCGCACTGCGTGAGTGGGTCGGGTGGTCGGGCGCTGTTTCGCGGGGGACTGCCGCTGCTTCAGCGGCTGTGCGCTCGCTTGGGCATTTTTTTGAGGAATGACGTGTCGGAGCTGTTGTTGCGCAATCAGGACCGGACGGTTTATTGCGATCTCGTCGACGTATCGCTGGCCCTCCTCGAGCGTCTCGACCGAAGTTCGGATCATCTCGACCTCGTCAGCGACTTTGTCGAAAACCATGAGCTGTGTGTCGACGCTAGTCCCGAGCTTTCGATAGATATGACCTGGAATCGTGAGTGCGAGACGCGGCGTGACGATCCGCGTTGCGCGCGTCCAATGGGCGTTATCGCGTCCGGGTGTGAAGCTGGTTGGCATGACGGCAACCAAACGCCCGCCCGGCGCCAGCCGTTTGGCCGCCGCGATCAGATGCTTCGCCGCGATATGTTTGTCGTTCGACCGATCAACCGATGACGCGAAAGGCGGGTTCATCACGATGAGCGATGGAGAAAGAGTAGGCGGCAGCAGATCGTCGATATGTTCTGCGTCATGCTCGGTGGTCGTTGTCTCGAAGACGATTTCCAGAAGTGCTCTGCGAAAGGGATCGACTTCATTGAGGAAAAGCTTCGCGCCTGCTCGGGCTGCAAAAGCGGCGAGCGCCCCGGTGCCGGCCGATGGCTCGAGGACAAGCTCGCCCTTGCGGATACCTGCTGCCTGGACCGCCAAGGCCGCATAGGACAGCGGTGTCGAAAACTGTTGTAGACGGATTTGCTGCTCGGACCGGCGTGTCTCAGAAAGAAGACGCGACGCGAGTGTTGCGGTAAGGGTCGCGTCATCCACGTGATGTTCGCGGCAAACCTCTGCCACCGCAGCGGCCTGCATCATGTCGTAAGCCATGCGCCAATCCCACACACCGCTCGCATCACTGCGGCCGAAGCTCTCTCGCATGAACCGCGCAAGCGTCGAGCTCTTCAGCGGTTCTTGCCGGATCGTCGCACCGATGTGGGCGAGGGCATCCTTCAGTTCCCGCTTCGTCGGAATAGAATGTGTTTTGCGTGCGGCTGCACCATCCATCGGCTCGTCCTCTCATGTCAGATTGAAGGTCTGACAGGACAAAACGCCCACTCTGCGCTTTTGAGGAGGCAGCGTGGGCGTGAGTAAATAACGATTAAGCTGGCCATTCAGAGTATTTCAGAGCCCGCCCCGGCGAAGAACTCTGCGAGTACGGGGCTCGCCTCCGCCTTACTCGTACTCAGCAGGGTCGACCCCGCGAGCGAGGCTTTCGAAAGCCGTATGAGATCACCAGTTTCCTCGATGCGGTAGCAGCGCCGCTTTTGGCGACCGCGGCGATAATATGTGGCTGTCACGATCTGGCACGTGCTGCCATCGTTGAACGTGACGGGCTTTGCAAGCCTGATCTTGTCGCCATCTTCGTAGTCCGGGATGGCGGCCCAATCGCGGCACCGCTGCCGCCAGGCATGGGCGTAGCTATCTGGGTCCTTGATCTCGGAGAGCAGGTTCAGGATGCTGAGTGGGACACGAGATTCCACCGGGCCCGCGCTTTCCTCCATATCTTTGTAGCCCCAGCGGCCATCTTCGTAGCGCGTCAGAAATACCGCCGCGAGTGTGATCGAGCCATCGTCATCAGGCGTGTAGGTGCGATCTTCAACCGCCGTGCCGTCGAGGTTCGTGACCTTGACCGCCGCATACCAGGTCGATCCAACCTTGCAGGCTTTGAGCAATTCCGTTCTACGGACGTCACTGTCAAACGTGCAAAGGCGGGTGATCTCTGCCTTCTCATCCGCGTAAGTCTTGACCCGGCGATCGGTGTAGAAGAGCCAACCCATTTCAGAGTCCTTTCTCTTAAGAAGATTTCATGGTCGCCAATGTCCCGAGAGCGCGTAGCGCGGCAGGGTATTGGCGATGCAAATTTAGAAAGGGCGCGTCAAGCCGCCCTCCGTTCATCGATTTCCATGAGAGCATCAAGCGGGACGCGATAGGGCAGCATCTCGTCGAAGTCTTCGCAATTGCCGTCGCTCTGCACGAGAGCATGCGTCTCGGTCGCATCCTTGAGGATGACGCGAAACGTGCCACCTAGGCCGGAGGGGACGTCATAGGCGCCCCCAATCAAGTAGTCCGCCGCGCGTCGTAGAAAGACCCGGATCGAATGCCCGTCTGTTGAAAGGCGGATCGTGTCATGACCGCGGTCAATGAGCATTTCGACGTCCTCAAAGATGTCGGTGTAGAGTTGCCCCGTGAGATCGCGGAAGGCCGCTTGGCGTGCCACCATCCAATCTGGATTACGAAACGGGTTGAGACCATCGGCAAAGGCGAAGGACGGATCGGCTTGCGCCGTCGTCACGATGCGTGTGGTCGTGCCGACGATGAGAATCAGGGCCGACTTGCCGACAGGTCCGTTCCAGTTCGGAAGGAAGGTTGAACAGGAGCGCGCGTGGGCTATTTGCCCCGCGACAGCTGTCGCGGGGCAGCTGAGAAGAGACATGGGCTTTGCTTTCGATTGAGGAGGAGGAGAAGCGATCCACCTCCGGTGAGACCCGCGGTGGATCGCTAGAGGATCAGGCGGCTTTCGCCACATCGGCTTCGTCGGGTGAGTCTTCAGTCATGCTCGGTTCTGCAGCCTCAATGCCGGCCGTTTGCATCATTGGCGGACACCAGGTGGCGACCGCCTCGCGTTGTGCATCCGTGAGTGTCGCGAAGGGCTCGGCAAAGAGCTTGTCGCAGAAGGCGACGATCTCCTTCTTGCTCGACGAGGCCAGCGTGATGGCTTCCTGCGCGAGCCCCAGCTCCTCGCCGAGGATCTTGAGGAGCCAGGCCTTCGTGAAGCGGTTGAAGAGCGCGGCATTGGGCGTCCAGTGCGCCCGAATATCCGGCATCACCTCGATCTCGAAATCATGCATCAGGCTGTCGCGTTGCCGATCCCGCGCGAAGCAGGATTGCGTGGTTGCGGCGGTCGCAAAAGCGACGAGCTTGGCCTTCTCCGTGGGCTTCAGCTCGCGGAACCGGGCGAAGCGCTCAGCAGGCGAGATCGCCTCATCGTTCCACGAGAGGTTCAGCGCGTCATGGGCCTCGGCTACCTGCTCAAGCGAGGTGCTGTCGATCTCGTCCATCTTCGCGTGCGTACGATACTCCTTGCGGGCATCGACCTTGATGGCTTGCGTGACGCTCATGCCGGTGCCGACAACATCGCTCACCAGCTTGAACAGCGTCAGGTCGAGCGTGGCTTTCGGATGCATGGTCAGGGCCGCCCCAAGAGCCATGGCGCGCTCGGTCTTGAGGTCTTCCGTCAGCGAGGCCGGATAGACGATCTCGTCGCTGTCGAGGCCGTCATTTTTGGCAGAAGAACTCGACGCTTTGCCGGTTGTCTCCTGTTGATCTTCAGGACGCACGAGACCGATATGGAGGGTGACCTGGCCGTTCGACCAGGATGCGATCACGCCGGATCGGGCAAGATCCTCGGCG
This sequence comes from uncultured Tateyamaria sp., assembly GCF_947503705.1. Classification (GTDB taxonomy): domain Bacteria; phylum Pseudomonadota; class Alphaproteobacteria; order Rhodobacterales; family Rhodobacteraceae; genus Tateyamaria. The sequence goes on from NZ_CANNES010000012.1 coordinate 36,712, forward strand.
CTGTAGGCTTCTTGCAGATCGCGCGCTTCGGCTTCCAGCGCATCCAAATTGTTGTAGAGCGCATCGTAGGCGGCCTCCTCGAGGCTCTCGTCTTCCATCTCCAGCTGAAGCTTCTCGAGTTCCTCGCTGATCACATCCAGGCGCTTTTGACCGACCTCATCGGGTTCGATGGGTCCGGGGTAGACACGGCCATAGTCCGCCATCGCCGCGTAGTCGTAGCGCACGACCGCCTCGGCCCAGGAAAAGCCCATTTGTGCACAGGTGTCCTCGGCAGCAGTGGTGAGTTTCTCGAGGAGGATGGTTTCGACCAGTTCGGCATCTTCCAGCACCGAGTGTTCTTCCAGAAGATCGGCAGCAATGGGTCCGCCCCGGGCCTCATACTCTTCACGCACGAAGGCCCCGATATCGTCACTCACCTGCACACCGCGGGATTTGAGCGCCTGCCGCACGGTGTAGGCCTGCAGATAGCTGTCCTCCTTTGTCAGAGCTTCGAAGATTTGCTTCTGAACCTGTTGGCTTGGGTGATCCGCGAACGCCTTCATCGTATCGAGCGTGATGGTCTTCGCCCGCGCCGCATCGCGGATGTCCGGATGGATGAGGCCATAGCGCAGGCGGCCTTTGACGGCCGCAATCGTCGTGCCGAACGTCTTGGCGATGGTCTCGGGCGTCTGCCCGTCGACCTCCATCATGCGCGCGAATGCCTCGAACTCGTCGATGGCGTTCATCGGTTCCTGAGTGATGTTTTCCGCCAGCGAGAGCGCCGTGATCACATCGCAATCGTCGGGCACGAGACGGCAGTCGATCTTCGTGTTCTTGGTGAAGCCCTTGGCCGATTTGTCCGCGACAAGCTCCTGCAGCGCCGCGTGTCGGCGACCACCGGCGAGAACTCCGAACTTTCCGCCGATCTTCTGGACGAGCAGCGGCTGCAGCAAGCCAAGAACGGCGATGCTGGCCTTAAGATGGGTGATGTTCTCGGAGGCATAGGTTTCGGGCGATTTGGCGCGCACATTCGCGGGATGGGGCACAAGATTGCCGATGGCAATAGAGACGGGTTTGAAGGCTTGGGTCATGGTCTGTCCTTGTGATTAGTGTTCAGGCCCCGGTCTTCTTGACCGGAACCAATCCCCGATGTCGGGAACCACACAGACAATGGGCCCGCTTTCCCTCTGAAAGGGTCAGCAGGCCCAATGCGGACAGGTCTGGAGAGCCCTGCCCTACCAGTCACGCGCCATCATGATGGTCAGCACGCGTATGGTCGTTGCGAGATTGTCCGGTGCTTCCGCGCCGAAGCGGAAGTCGCTGTCGGCCTCATAAAGGTCGAGTTTCCAAAACACCGACTCGCCACGGATCGTCACCGATCCGAAGTCATGCCAGCCTGCCGGATCATTTTCCGGCTCGAAAGTGTCAAACGTACCTACGGCTTGCACAGCCTCGGTCACGAAGCCGTCTCCGGCCGCGCAGAGAGATTGCGTCATTACCATGCGACCCTGAATGGGCTCGGTGGGTGTTTCGCCAAGACAGGCGAACCTGCGGAAGGCGTCGTTCTGCGCGGCGATGACCGCCGGATCTGGGCATTCTGGCGCGATGGAGGTTGATGGGTTCATGGGTCAGTCCTTTCGGGAAGCGTTGAAACCACCAGACCCAAAGCCCGCTTTCCCTTTTCCGGCGCGCGATCGCAGGATCAAAAATCGAACAGCGACTGCGGACGCCAGTTCGGATTGGGTATGCGCGCGATCCAGCCGCCGCGTTCCTCGACAGCTTGGATCGCAGCGGACAGTGGGTGGGACCCTTCCGATCGGCTCCACCAATATGCGCCGCGACGGAACATGATGATTGTGCGCCTACCATCCGGCCAGCAGGCGACACGCAAGGTTTTCGGTTCTTGTAGGCTCATGGCTCACTCCTTCCCTAGTGCGATCACGCAGCTTCATCGGTCGCGGCGTTGTGACCGGCGGTCGACGCGGCGATGAGCCAATCGCAGGCGTGCTGCGCATCCGCGGCATGTTTGAAGATTGCGGTCTTGTCCGAGCGTAGGACGCGCAGCCAGTTGTCGAGATAGGCGGCACTCATCTCGAGCGTATGGGCCGAGAAGCCAAGTTCCTGCCCCAAGAAACACGACGCGAGTTCGGCGACGATTTCTTCGCGCGCATAGGACGTGTTCCCAAACCGGGTATCGCCATAAGAGCGGTTGAGCCGCTGCTGGGTCTTCGTTGTATGGGCCAGTTCATTAGGCTGCCCTCGCAAGACGCGTGGAAGTTTCGCGAAGGCCACGACGTCCGTGACCGGCAGTATGTCGATGCAGGGCGTGCCAAGCGCAACGGCAAGCGGTGCCAATGAAAAACGCTCGACCGGCGCGTAGGTCGACACAATCGTCCATCCGAGGCAGCTTTTTGTGCCGCCACAACGAGGTAGTGGTTGCGCGCAGCACACGCAAAATTCCAGTTTGCATGGGAAAGTCTCGACCTGAAATGTCAGACCGGAACCCAACCCAGGCCCGTCAGAGAAATCCCTGAAAGTCCTCTTCCGTCAGTCCCAAAACAGGAAGGCAACTTCTGTAATGGGGCGGATCACTGTCAAGGGTTTCGGACACGCCAAGAATTCCGGCGAATATCTCCTTCTTCACCGGATTTAAGACACTAAACCAAAAGCAGACTTTTTCTTTTTCACTGCAAACGCACTAAAGGACTGAGGGCTACCCCTGCCCGGGCTTCGCTCTTACGTCCGCAGTCAGCCTCAAAGCTGCCATGCTATGCTTGGTTCGAATCTGGTCCTAGGCGCCCATCTTTCACGCGCATTCAACAGTTGTTGATAGCCAGTGTCCTTACGGCACCTCCGGGAATCTCTTTCCGAAAAGGGACCTCTGCGTACCTGTTGTTAGTTGCAGTTCATGCCTCCGTTACGATGATCCTTGAAGCGTGCCGCTTAGGTCATCGAGCTTGGACTCTGCGCGAAGCGAAAAGGCGAACCATCCACCCACATCCGGTGTACAATGACGCCAATACGTCGCGCGAGCGCAATCAAGACTCGCTTCTTTCCGTGCCTATGTGCCACTCTAAGTGCCCAGGCCTGCAACTAATTCGGTGCTGCACGGTGCATCAAGATCGCCGGGGCCTGATACAACGCCGATTGCAATCCTCATTCACCCGCTCGTGTAATCTACCCAACGATGTCCATTTCTCCGGATTGAGTGCGCCTCGGCGTCAGCACCACCCACGGACCAACATCTTTTGATCGCGCAAAGCAGGTCGGATCGTCGATCGCGGATATTACAGTGAGAGCAACAATTGGGCCGACACCCGGCATAGTCATAATCAGGCAGCCAACACCGTCATGCTCTGCCAGTCCCACGACCTTTTCATCCAGGCTTGCCAGCTCGGCCCGCAGCTGCTCCCGGGCACGTAAAAGCGACAACGCCGAAGCGGATAGGATGTCGTTTTGGGGAACCAGTTCCCTCACCCGGGCGTCGTACCTGACCCGGGTGACGTGTCCGAGCTTCGGGCCGAAGTTCCGGAGAACTCCCCTCATCGAGAGTTCGATGTTGATGATCACCTGTTGAACAGATTTGCGCGGTCAGCAAAGCGCGAATTTCCTGGGAGGTTAAGTAGTCCCAGAAAACTGGACAGTCAGCTAAGGTGTTTCCCAAATCTTTGAAGGGATGCGAGAATGGCGAAGCGCCGGAACTTTACAGATCAGTTTAAGGCCAAGGCGGCGTTGGAAGCGCTGCGCGGCGACAAGACCGTGCAAGAGATCGCAGCGAAGCATCAGTTGCGCCCAAATCAGGTCAAGACATGGAAGCGACAAGCCATTGACGGGATGGCCAATGTGTTTTCCAGCGGCAAACAGAGCGGCCCGACGGGTGCAGAAGTCAAAGACCTGCATGCCAAGATCGGAAGGCTGGCTGTCGAGGATGATTTTTGTCCGAAGGGCTGAAGCGATGAGCCGAGATAGGAAACGCGTCATCATAAAGCGGGAACATCCCGAGCTGAGCATTATTCAGCAGTGCAAGTTGGTGCGATTAAGCCGTTCGGCGTTCTACTACACACCCGTCGGGATAGATACTGACACCTTGGCGATGATGAAAGAGATTGACCGGGTGTTCACCAAATATCCGTTCTTCGGTAGCCGCCAGATCACGGCCTATCTGCGAAGAGAAGGCACCGCCGTCGGGCGGCTGATCGCAAAGATGGGTTTGGAAGCGATCTACAAAAGGCCCAGAACCAGCCAGCCGTTTCCTCAGCACCCGATTTATCCGTACTTGCTGAGAAAGATGCAAATAGATCAGCCCAACCAGGTATGGAGCGCTGACATCACCTTCGTGCCGGTGCGCAACAGGTTCCTCTACCTCATGGCGATCATAAATTGGGCCTCGCGCAAGATCCTGAGCTAGCGGTTTTCAAACACGATGCACGCCGCACTTTTGCGTCGATTCGCTGAACGAAGCCATCGCCAAATACAGACTGCCTGAGATCATGAACACGGCTCAGAGCAGCCAGTTCACCGGATCGGCGTGGATCAAGACGCTGACCGAGGCAGGCGAGCGCATCTCGATGGACGGACGAGGCCGTTACCTCAACAACATCTTCATCGAAAGGCTACGGCGTTCGCTGAAGCAGGAGGTGATCTATCTCGAAGAGATCAGTAACAGCTTCCAGGCCAGAAGAGTCGCCAAAAACTGGATGGCATTCTACAACACGGAGCGGCCCCATTCCGCGCTTGATCGGCGAACGCCAGACGACGCATATTGGGAAGGCTTGGAAGAGCAGAAAGCAGCATGAAACCTAAACCCGATACAGCTTAGAAACGCTGCAAACCTGTCCGAAATGCTGGGACCACGTCAATCCTATGGAAGACGATCGAATTTGGTGATTGTGGTTTTCAACCACTTCTGTACCACATACAAAGCGGCGACAGCACGCTGGATACAGAAGTCCGCACCAATATTTGCACGAGGCCCTTGCAAGCGATGAGTAAAATACCCTTCAACAAGCCGGAAATTGTTGGCCGCGAGCTATATTACATCGCTCAGGCAATTATGAACGGGCACTCTTCGGGTAACGGGACGTTTTCGCGCCACGCGGAAGTCGCGCTTGAGAAAAATTTGGAAAACCTGGTGGACGTCCAGCTAACAACGTCTTGCACATCCGCCCTCGAAACCTCTGCTTTGCTGCTCAACGTCGGCCCCGGTGACGAGATTATCCTACCATCATATACCTTTGTTTCTACAGCAAACGCATTTGCATTACGCGGCGCTAAGCTAAGCTTTGTCGATGTGGAAGCCGACACCATGAATATCTCGGTGGATGCCATTGCAAGGGCGATCACACCGGCAACCAAGGCGATCGTGCCGGTAAATTACGCTGGTATCTCATGCGATATGGATGCGCTTCTAGATCTTGCTCAAGCCCATGATATCGCTGTATGCGAAGATGCGGCTCAGTCGATCGGATCAAAATACAAAGGCCGCCCATTGGGCACTTTTGGCGACATAGCCAGCTTCAGCTTTCACGAGACCAAGAATATCATCTGCGGTGAGGGCGGTGCGCTGGCCGTCCGCAACGAAAACTATATCGAGCGAGCCGAGATTATTCGCGAAAAGGGTACGGACCGTTCCAAGTTTTTCCGTGGTGAGATTGACAAATACTCGTGGGTTGATCTGGGGTCTTCTTATATCTTGTCCGATATTCTTTCGGCGTTCCTGTTGGCACAGCTCGAGCAGATTGAGGACATAACGACACACCGCCGTGCTTTGTTCTACCGCTATAAGGAAAATCTCGATCATTTGGTCAATATGGCTGAGTTCGATCTGGGGATCTCGATCGTACCCGACTACAATGAGTGCAACGGCCATATCTTCTACATTACCCTGCATGACACTCCCCAGCGCCAGCGCTTGATCGCCTACCTCAAAGAGCGCGATATCATGTCGGTATTCCACTATGTTCCGCTGCACCAATCCCCCTATGGAAAAAGCCATTCTGTCGCGGAACGGTCCCTGCCAGTAACAGAGGAAAAAGCCGGCCAATTGCTGCGTTTGCCACTATATCCTAGCCTACAAATGGATCAGGTAGATACGATCTGTAACTATGTGACAGATTTTTTTGAAGCCGAGAAGAAAGCTCTATAAAATGGAGGGGTTGCATAAGGAACTGTTCGAGCAGCTCAAGGAGCTGGTGGCCGTCCCTTCTCCTGATGCTAACGATGTATTTTCCTGCGCTTTGCTATTTGCACATGAAGACAGGAAGCGCGCTCCCGAAAATATTGATCCGGTGGGCCTCGAGAATTCCTCTTTATGTGATAATCCGTTCTTTCGGGATGTAGTGACCGTTCTGTCCGTCTTCTCGGAGGCTGATCGGTTCAACTATCAAGTCAGCACTACGGTCATGGTTTCTTTATTCGCAAAAGCGGATGTGCCTGCTGAAGTAGATCTGGATCGAAGGATCTGGTGGAAGGGGCGTCTGACGCTGCGGAATTACCATATCTGTGCGTCCTTGCTGATCATGATGCGACGTCCCAAAGATCTGTTCGAACTCACAGAAGAATTTGTGAGTACAGCCAGCTTGAATGACGCCATTTGCGGCCTGTACTGCGTTATTTTCATGACTCATAACGCCCGTAGTCGACGCCCCATCTTTGGGATTACCGGAACAATTGACCCACATTTGGTAGATCACCAGTTCAGAGATCTGATGCACCTTACTAATAAGCGTATCTTACAAGAACTCATCCCAGCTCCCACCAAAGCCAAACCGGATAGTGTGTTTCGAATTGCCTTTTTGGCTCCTGACATTGTTGCACTGGCGACCAATACGGAAACTAAGATATTTTTCGATTATGCCGTAACGCTACTCGAGATGTACAAGGATATCGAAATCGATATCGTTTCTGTAGGAGAGTTCAATGCCGGTGGCATTAATCGGTGTCTAGGCTACCCCGTTTATCATCCTATCGACAAAAAAAAATTGCTGCCGAAGTACAATTACAACGTGCCAGCAGATGTGCTAGATCGTATCAAGGTTGTAAATACCCCAAAAGAAATAGCCAAGACATCGATTGTAGGTGCAATACAGTCCATTATCGACGCCGACTATGACTGCGTGATAACTACTACCCTATTGCGGTGGGTCAGTATTGGCGCGCTCAATGAATTCATACCAGTGGTATATTTGCCAATCCAGCTTGGAAGCTATCCAATCTATCCTATAGATGTAGCCTGTTATTATGACGACGATGAGCAAAAGAAACTGCGCACCAATGTCCGTGATTGGTTTGATGTGGGGCAATTGCTTATCCTACCCGACTCTACGGACGTGGTGGCTAATGCCCAGAATGAGGACCCATCAAAGATCAATCTGATCACACTGGGCGTTGATTGGGACATCCGTTGTCCAAGTGGGCTGGAAGCGTTTGTTGCTGGCATGGCTAAGACGCTGGAAGCAGCGCGTGATACGATCTGGACCTGTGTCGGCATTAAAGACTTCCGCCTTGCAAACTTCCTAAAGACCTTCCCGGAACTAGCAACGCTGCGTGACAAAGGCCGGATTGAGTTTATCGCATATGCAAACCCGCTAGCCGAAGTTGTGGCAAAGGGCGATATCTGTGTCGTACCCCCGATGAGCGGTGGCGGACGTGCGACAGTAATGTGTTTGAGCCTCGGCCAAGCCGCAGTCTGCTATCATAATAATGATGCCAGGCCTTATCTGGGGGCTGATTTTATCGCATCGACGGATACAGAGTATTTCAACGCCCTTGCAGATTTGATCGGTGATGCCGACATGCGTGCCCTGACCGGAGCACAAAACAGAAAACGTTTCCAGAGCGCCGTGCAATCCAGTGCAGACAGGTTGCTTGATGCCTGTCGCATGGCGGTGGCAAACAGAGACCTTTGACCTGTTTTCAACCTGCCATGGCCTGTTTCAACTCTGTCAGGCTATCTTCGTCAAGGCGCAGGGTCTGGGTGCGGATCACACGGGCCGGATTACCAACAGCTACAGCATAGTCAGGGATGTCCCGTGTCACAACGGCCCCTGCGCCCACATAGGCACCGACCCCGATACGGAGGCCCGGCAAGACGGTCGCATTAGTGCCAATGGTGGCAAAATCTCCTATATTAACCTGTCCGGCCACAGCACAACCACCCATCAGATGCACACCGTTACCAAGCACACATTCATGATCAAGGACAGCACCTGTGTTGAGTATGCATTGCTCTCCCAGACGGGAGAATTTGTGGACTACACTTGACGGCATCATGACAAGCCCCGCACCTATTTTTGCACTGGGTTCACAAAATGCGCGAGCGTGTCTCAGCGAAAGAGGGGCAAGCCCGTAAGACTGTAACTCCTGTGCGATACGCCAGCGTGCAAATCCGTATTCAGCACCGACAGCCACAGCGAAACTGTCAAAATCTGCCATATGTGCGGCAAGGTCTGTGGCCAGAAACAATATCTCGGCTGCACTGTCATAGGTTGGCACCTGCAACGACGGATCGAACACTACCGCGATCACACCGACATCGGCCTCTTCTATCATCTGGTGCAGCAGACGTGATTGAGCACGCCCTCCCCAGATCAAGATACGTTTCGTTGCCGAATTCATTGTGTCACCTACCCGCCCGATCTTTGCTCACACCGCGCGAGAATGGAACAAAAACACATATTGTGGCATCCTCGTATCAATTCCTTGCCGGTATTATTGCACAAACTGTTCTGAGCTTGAAATCCCCTATACCTTTATCCATTGGGCTCACTATTACCCTTTGTGCACAATGTGAAGAAACGGCTTGGTTCCAAAGAGTTACTGCCGCTTAGAAACCACCCGCAGTTCAGCTTTCTGATGCGTCGCACTGGATACGATACTTTCTCGAGATGGACGTGAAGCAATAAAAAAACAAACAGCCTTGGCAAAAAGCGCCTGACGACAGCCCAGAATATATCAGGTCGTGATGGAAGGCGTGTCATCCTGGGCTCACAACCGATTGCAGGTCAAAGATCGGCAGCAGCACTGCCAGCACGATGATCAGCACAAAGGCCCCTACCAGCATCATCAGTGCAGGCTCTAACAAGGCCGCAATGCGCTTTTGTTCGGTGGACAGGCCATTTTCCACCATCTGCGCCGCCCGGTCCGTCATGGGCGCCAATCGGGCCGAAGCCTCGCCCGCCTGGATCAGTTGCAGCGCCACGGGTGGGATCAGCGGCAGGGATTTCAGGGCCCGCGACAGGGTCTCGCCCCGCCGCACCGCGTCCGATACGGCCAGGCCTTGGGTGCGAAATTTCGCCACGCTCAGCACCTCGGTGGCGTTCTCGACCGCGTTGGGCACCGTGTTGCGGCTGGCCAGCACCAGTGCGAGCGTCCGCAGATATTGGACCGCCGCCGACAGGCGCATGAAGCGGCCCACCAAAGGCAGGCGCAGAAACCACCGATCCCGCACCGCCCGCAGGCGGGGCACGCGGGCCGCTGCAATCGACAGCGCCACAAGGGCCGCGAGGCCCACGCCGATGGGGATGATATTGGCCTGGATCGCATCCGAGATCGTCAGAACCACCTGGGTGATCTGCGGCAAGGGCCGCCCTGACAGGGCAAACATCGCCACGATCTCGGGCGCGACATTGACCATCAGGATGCCGCAAACCAGCAAGGATACCGCCGCCACGAAGGCCGGGTACACCAGCGCTGTGGAAATCTGGGCCCGGTCCTGGCCCTGCCGTTCCAGATGATCGGCCAATTCGGCAAAGACACCGCCCAGATCGCCCGCCGTCTCGCCCGCGCGCACGGACGCGATGTAATAAGCGGCAAAGCCTGCCCCTGATCCGGCCAGCGCCGCCGACAATGTGGCCCCGTCCATCAGTTGCGCGCGCGCGCGGGCCGCGGCGGCATCCAGGGCCGCATGGCCGCCCTGACGCACCGCCTCTAATGCCGCATCCACCTGCATGTCGGCCCCCAAAAGCACGGCCATCTGCCGGGTGAACACCGCCTGCAAATCCGCGTTCAGCGTGGCACGTCCACGGGATAATCCGGGCAGCCTGGCCGTGCTCCGCACGCTGAGTTCGGAAACATAAAGCCCCTGCCCCCTCAACTGATCGGCGGCATCGGTTTCGGTTTCGGCCACGACGGACCCGCTGCGCTTCTTGCCCTCGGCGGTGAAGGCGACATAGGCATAGGCCCTCACGCCACATCCCCCACCACGCGCAGGGTCTCGGCCAGGCTGGTGCGCCCTGCGGCCACTTCGGCCAGCCCCTGGCCAAAGAGGGTTTCAGCCTCGGACACCGCCAGGGCCTGCATGGCCGCCTCATTCGCCCCGCTGTCGATGGCGGCGCGCAGCGCGGCGCCCACCTCGATCATCTCGAACACACCGATCCGGCCCGCATAGCCCGATCCACCGCAACTGTCGCAGCCCGTGGCCACACAAACTGCGGTGGGCACTTCCAGCCCATAGCGGGTAAAATGCGCGGCCTCGCTGGGTGTCGGCGCATGGGGTGCGCAGCAGTCTGCACACAGGCGGCGCAAGAGCCGCTGGGCAATCACACCGCGCAAGGTGGCGGCGATCAAAAAGTCGTCCAGCCCCAGATCGCGCAGCCGCACCACCGCCCCCACCGATCCATTGGCATGGAGCGAGGAAAACACCAGATGCCCGGTCAGGGCCGCCTGGGCCGCCACGCTGGCGGTTTCGCCGTCGCGGATCTCGCCCACCAGGATCACGTCGGGATCCTGGCGCAGGGTGGCGCGCAAACCATTGGCAAAGGTCATGCCGATCTCGGCGTTGATCTGGCTTTGGCTGATGCCGGGCAGATCATATTCGATGGGATCCTCGACGGTGACGATGTTACGCTCGTCCCGGTTGGCCAGTTGCAGCAGGGAATAAAGCGTCGTGGTCTTGCCTGCCCCGGTGGGACCCGTGGCCAGAATGATGCCATTGGGCATGGCCGACATCCGTTCCAGCAGGGCCACCTGGGCGGGCGACAGGCCCAGCCCCTCTAGAGGCATCAACCCCGCCGACCGGTCCAGGATCCGCAGCACGATCCGTTCGCCGTAATGGCCCGGCAGGGAACTGACGCGGGTGTCGATCATCCGCCCCCCGAGGCTGAGCGGAATGCGCCCGTCCTGGGGCAAGCGGGTTTCGGCAATATCCAGCCCCGCCATCACCTTGAGGCGGGACACCACGCGGCGGGTGGGCACGTCACTGCGGTCCATAATCTTTTGCAGGAATCCGTCGATGCGGATACGCGCGCGCAACCCGTCCTCGTAAGGTTCGATATGCAGGTCCGAGGCCCCCGCCGACACGGCCTGGCGCAAGAGCTGATTGACCAGTTGGATCACCGGGGCCTCGCCCGTCTGTTCCAACAGATCGCGCTGGCGGGTGGTGGTGCCCCCAATGCCCTCGTCTTCCAGCTCAAAGGACAAGGGCGCCTCGCCCGCGTCCTCATCGGCGCCGTCCTCATAGATGCGGCCCAGGGTGCTCTCAAAGGCATCTGCGGCCAGGGCCGTGGTCTCGACGTCAAAGAGGCCCGCAGCGGCGGCCCGTCGCCCGGCCTCGCGCAGGCCCATCTGGGTCACGCCCGGCCCATAGCGCACCCCCGTCCCGTCCCAGATCACCTGATGATCGCGGGCAAAGGCAAAGGGCAGGCGCGCGCTGCGTGCGCCTTCAGTTGCCAAAGCGGATGCGGCTGGGGAGGGGTGGGTAATTTCGGCTTTGGGCAAAGTCATCCACGAAACCCGCGTCAAAGGGTTGATCCAAATCGGCCCCGTCAAAGGGCAGCCCGCCGGGCGGGGTTCTTGGATACACTCCATCATCCAGGGGCTGGATGGCAAGGCTTGCGGTCTGGGCCTTGCGGGCCAGTTGGCGGCTCAGCTTCTGGGCCTCGGCGTCGGTCTTGACCACGCGGGGGCGCAGCATGACCAGCAACACGCGCTGGTCCTGGCTGGCATTCTTGCCGCGAAAGAGCCCCCCCACGATGGGCAGCTTGCTGATGCCCGGCACCCGCTGGGACACCGACCCGTTGCCGTCTTCCAGCAGACCGCCCAGCATGATGACATTGCCGTCACGCACCAACACGGTGGTGGACAGGGCGCGCCGGGCCGTAATCTCGCCGCCCGCGGCGGCGTTGGTGCTGGTCAGGTTCGACACTTCCTGATCAATCACCATGCGCACGGTGCGGTCGGCATTGATCTGGGGCGTCACGTTCAGGGTCAGGCCGACATCCTGACGCTCGATGGTCTGGAACGGGTTGTCAGGCTGGTTGCTTTCGCCCACCTGGCTGAAAGAGCCTGTGACAAAGGGCACGTTTTGCGCCACGACGATCTCGGCCTCTTCGTTGTTGAGGGTCATGATCGAGGGCGTCGACAACAGCCGCGTGGACGAGGTCGAGGCGATGGCCGTCAAGAGCCCCGCAATCCCGTCCTCACTGTTGCCCGCCACCCCGCCAATGACACCGCCCGCCCCCGCCGAGACCGAACTGGCATCGCTGCTGATGGCCGACACCAAGCTCGACAGGCTGGGGCGATCCCCAAGGGTGAATTCCACCCCGCCCACCAGAGCGTTGTTCAGCACGGCCCCGAACTGAGCGCTCAGGTCGGAAAAGCCCTGCACCGACATCTCGAAGATGACGGCTTCGACCAGCACCTGGCTGGGGCGACGATCGAGAAAGCGGACCATCTGGATGATGTCGCCCAACTGGTCCTCGGGGGCCGAGATCAGCAGGGAATTGGTCTGGCTTTCGGGCACGATGCGCACCTGGGCCTGGCCGGGGCCTGTATCGGTGGTGTTGATCGTGCGCAGCACCACATCGGCCATGGCGGCAGCATCGGCATAATTCAGCTCGATGGCATGGGACACGACGCTGTCGCGTTGGGTATCCAGGCGGCCCGCCAGCACGCGCAGCTGCCGACGCAGGTCGTCATCGCCCGACACCACCAGCGCGTTGGACCGCCGGTCCACCGTCACGGCGGACCCTTCGGGCACGATGCCCATGCTTTCGATGACCTGGGCCACCTCGGCGGCACTGGCATTGCGCAGGCGGATCAATTCGATGGGTTGCTGGTCCAGCCGCTGGTCCAGCCGCTCGACCAGCGCCTCGATCCGGTTCAGGTTCTGACGGCGATCCGACAAAAGAAGCAGCCGCGACCGGGGCACGGGCGTCAGCACCGCCTCGGCAGGCAGCAAGGGGCGGATCACTTCGATGATTTCGCTCAGAGGCGCGTTTTCCACTTCGATCACCCGGGTCTCGAAGCCGGCGCGGGTGATGTCGATGGGGCCGCTGGATTGCTCGCGGGCCACGTTCATGGGCACCACACGGGTGACGGTGCCCCCCTCGATCAGGGTCAGGCGGTTCAGCTCCAGCACCGTCACGAACACTTCGTACAGCTCGTCAGCGGACAAGGGATCAGGGGCCAAGACCGTGACGGTGCCCCGCACACCCGGATCCAGGACAAAGCTGCGGCCGGTGGCCTCTGACACGATCTCGATAAAGCTGCGCAGATCGGCATCGCGCAGGTTCAGCTCGATATCCTGAGCCTGCGCCATGCGCGTGCCTGCACCCAATTGTGCACAGACAATGCAAAGGGACAGCAACGCCGCCCTGAGGGAAAATATGTGTGTCATGACCACTCTCTGCCTCGGTCCGTGGGCCGGTCTTGCGCCGGTCCTTCGGGACGTTGTCATGTATAATGGGGGCACTCTACCTTGATTTTGGCCCTGTGCACAGCCTTTGATTTTGCGGCTCTACGGGTCGGTAAAGCCCAAGAGCACCGGGGCGTCCCCGCCATTGTCGACCCACAGCCCCGCCTCGTCGATGCGGGTGACGGTGACATTCTCGGCCAGCGCATCGCCCACTCGCACGATGCGGCTGCCGGTGGGATGCGAAACCATGCCCCAGACCGCATCACCTGCGCGCACCACACCACTCAGCGTATAGCCCAGGCTTTCGATGGGGGGGGCGGGCGGTTTGGGGGGCTGGGGTTCTTCGACCACCACCGGGGTGGGCGGTTGCGGCTCGGGTGCAGGCGCGGGGGGCGGCGGTGGCGGTGCGGGCGGCTCAAGGGCGCCAAACACCGCAGGCCAGATGCGGGTGGGCAGATCCTCAGGCGCGCTTTGCGGTGGCTGGGGGTCGGAGGCGTCCAGAACGGGCGCGGTCACGGCCTGCCCCGGCTCGGCCAGCACAACCTGATAGAGGCGGTGGCCCGCAAAACCGAGCCCCGCCAGCGCCACCAGTGTTATAACAGCCGCAATCGCGCGCAAATCGGCCCCCATGATGCGTCCAACCCTGACCATTTGTGGACGAAATGCGCGCCCCGTGATAGGGACAGGCAACAAAAAAGAAACGATATGAGCATCATTATGCAGGCAGTCTCCAAAGCCCGGGCCGGGTTACTTGGCCTTGTTTCCGTGTTTTTGATCAGCTGCGCCCCCGGCGCACAATTTGGCGCGACCTCGTTTCAGGCCCAATACGGCACGGCGCGCACCGCCCTTGAGGCGGGCCGCTATGATCGGGCGATTTCGGGCTATACCCGGCTCTTGTCAGAGGCGGGACCCCTTGAACCCCGCCTGCGGCTGGAACTGGCCCACAGCTATCTGCGGGCCGGCAAATTTGCCCAAGCCGCCCAAGAGGCGCGGCGCGTGGCCAGCAGCCAAAGCGGCGCTGCCCAAGGGGCGGCCCTGTCGGTGCAAGCCACCGCAGATCACGAATTGGGACTGGCGGCCCTGGCCGCAGGCGACAGCGCCAAAGGCGGGGCCTTCCTGCGCCAGGCCGATACGGCGATGAAGCAGGTGGTCACAACCTATCCCGATCTCGACCCACTGGGCGCACTGGCCGCCCGCCGCGCCAGCATAGCCGTCCGCCTGCGCGCCCTTTAAGAGGGGCAGGGCGAAGTCATGCGTATGCATTGTAGTTGCTCTGATGCCTGCTTTTGCGCCCATACTTACAGAAATCTGAATGCGATGGTTCGTTGATACTCGTTCCGAGTTATGGCCCGATTTAATCTTAACGACCCAGGCCAAAGGCAACCAAATGAGCAAGCTAAGTGATCAAGAAAAATTGAAAGAAATCTACCTGGTTCTTAGTGACCTAAGGTTTCTTATGCATAGGGAGAGCAACACCTTAGCTGAATATCAGCAGATATCCCACGACTACTACGAACGGATTGCGAAAGGAGCGGAATTTGCAGCCGAAATGCTGCCAAGGGATGTTGTCGCAAAACACGACGAACCATAGAATTTAGCAAATTTTATGCTCGGGCTGAACGGCAGGTTCGCGTCTGCAAAGCCATCCCCCCTATCCCGATCAATCTCCACCAGCTTGGCGCAAACATTCCAACGCCCTCGGTATGCGCCCCGGCCCTAAGGTTCCAGCGGGGTCAGCGTCAGCCGCGCCCGCACCTTACCCGATCGGTCCGTCGCCTCGAAGGCAAAGCTGCCCAGCCCGTATCCCCAGCGCGGCTCCTCAGCCGAAATCCAGTTGGCCAGCCGGGTAAACGTCACCTCGTCAAATTGCAGCGTCACCACGCCCCCGTCCCCCTCACCCAGTTGCGAGACGTCGGCGCGCAGGCCTGCCTCGATCAGGCTCTGTTCCACCTGGGCCGAGCCCATGGGCGGCGGACGCTGCACCTCGGGTGCCGTGACAAGGGACCGGTTTTCCACGACCCGGGCGGCCACCCAGGCCTGTATCGCTTGCGCCTCGGCTCGCTCTGCCTGGGCTGTTGCGCGCGCCTCGTGCATCGGCAGCACCAGGCCAAACGCGACGCCCAGCGGCAGGACAACCAGTACCAAGAGGGCAAAGAGCATCCGCTCGCGCCCGCTCCGCTCGGCCAGAAAAGCGGCAAGGGCGGTCATGGCTGCCCCTCCGGCGCGCGCAGGCGCATCTGGGTCCGCACGCCTGCGTCCCCTTCGGAAACCACCGATTCCACCTGATCCACCTGCAAGCCCGTGGCCGCCACCGCCGCCGTCACCGCGTCTGCCGCGGCAAAATCCGCCACTTGCAGCACCAGCGTCAGGGCGTCCCCCTGCACCGCACGCACGGTCTGGGGGGCGACCCCTTCGGTCTCGATCACCGGCCCTGCGCGGGCAAACATCTCGAACGGGGTCAGGGGCACAGCACCGGGATCGCTTTGCGCGCGGGCAGCGGCCAGTGCGCGGCTGACCTGGCTGCGAACATCCAGGATCGGCCCTGTGGGGATGAAATGCGTGCGCACCATGGCTTGGGTCTGGGCACGAATGGCGGCTGTTTCAGTCTCTATCCGTGCCGTTTCGATCCAAAGCGCCGCCGCCCAAAGCGCCGCCGCCGTGCCCCCGAACAAGACCGGCCAGCGCCAGGCGCGCAATTGCGCGGCCAGTTTGGCCTGCGACAGTTGCGGGTCACGGCGCAGATCACAGGACAGCTCATCATGGCCTAAGGCCACCAGGCCCTTTGCCTCCGCCAGTGCTGTCACACAAGAAATGTCATGGGCGCGCGCCAGATCGGCCAGCCCGGGCAGCGCGTCATCCACATTCACGATGACCTTGGGCTTGGCCTTGCACAAGTGCTGCGTCAGCGTGGCAAGGGCCAAGGTCGCGCTGGCCCCGAACCCGTCATGGGGGCCAAGACGCGCGGCAATACCGTGGGGTGTGGCGGCAATGACCCAGATGTCAGGGGCCGCAGGCAGGGCCAGGTAATCGGGCAGGATCGCCTGACAGCGCCCCGCAGCCTTGCGCCAGGCCGCTACATCGCTGGTTGCGGTGACTTGTACCCGCCGCCAGCCATCCTGCCCCTTGGGCACGCCAATGGAAAAGGGGCGCATGTCTATCGCTGTCGGGTTCAGGCCCACGCGGTCTTGCAATTGCCGCCGCGCCACCTGCTCCAATGCGGTCCCCCGCACCCCGGCAGGCAGGTCCAGATCCAGCACCGCCACCGCCGCCCCCGGCACCAGCGCGATATCGCGCGGCCCCGTCACAGCCCCCACCGCCTGCGCCGCAGGACCAAAGGCCGGGCCGTAATCGGGCCTGTCTGGGGTTTGATGGGGGGTCTGGGGATCGCTCACGCTGTGTTTCTGGCTCCTGCCGCAGCTTTGAGGGGCAAGATGCCGTGCACTGCCCGATTGTTCAATGAAATCATGGGCGGGTCGTAATCCGCCAACGGGTGGTTGTGCCCGTGGGCAGTGATTGACGATACAGCATCGCGCGCCGCGCCGCACTGCGCCCGTCCAGCGTCGCGGTGATGGTCACATCGAACCAGTCGGACCCCACCGACAGCCGGCCCGCGTCGAAATCCTCGGGCAGGGCCGCACCCTGACCCGCCTCGACCGCCGTGATGAACGCGTCAACCGAGATAAAGGGGGTCCTGACCCGGCGGCTCAACTGGGTGCGGATCACATCCGGTGAGACATCGGGAAAGAACCCCGCCACCAGTTCGGGCGGGGCCGCGTTCAGGTTCAGGCGGCTGTCCCCGGGCAAAACGGTCACAAGGCCGCGCAAACGGCTCATATCCTGGGCGCTGAGCCCCGGAATATCGGCCAACTGGCGCGGCATGAAGAGCGCCCCACCCACCGGATCACGGGGCGGGTCCAGGCCCGCATGGGCCCTGCGGCTGGCCGCATTGGCCGGGCGCACCGCCTCGGCCAGCGTTTCGGCCACGCGCGGGGCCAGCCCACGCGCCTGCAACAGCGCGTCCAGCGCCGGGCGGGCGACGGTGTTGGTGCTGTCGCCCAGCCAGTTGATGTTGAACAGCGCCTGCGCATCCGTGATCTGCCCCTGGGCCATGCCGCGATCCAGATCAAAGGGCGGTGCCGCCTGCGCCCAATCCTCGCCTGCATGATCCATGCCGCCCCGGCCACCATCGCGGTCCAGGACCGCGCGGGCATAGGCCTCGAACGCGTCCAGATAATAGTCCAACTGCCCCGCCCCCTGGGCCGCCACAAGGCGCGCGCGCCCTTCCTCGGCCCGGGCCAGCACAAAGACGGCTGCCGCTGCAAGGGCCGCCACCAGCACCAGCGCATTGACCAGGACAAAGCCGCGATCCTTCATCGTAACGTCTCTAACAAGGGGATTGTGCCCTGGCCGTCAATCTCCAGCGTGACTTCGATGGCCAAAGGCAGCGTGTCGGAAAACACCTCGGCCGCGCCGCCCGCCAGGTCCGCATCCAGTGCGCCGGGGTCGATGGTTGCGCCCGTTGGTCCACGCACGCCTGCCTGCCAGCCGATCTGGGGCCAATAGCTGCGCAGATCCATACCACTCACCCCCTCCATCACGACGACTTCGGGGCTGCGCGCGTCACCCGCCGGGTCCAGCACCGTCCAGACGCGGCGATAAAGCATGCCATCCGCCAACCGCCATTCCACCCGGTGAAAGCCTGCTGTGACGGCCCTGCCGCCCTGGTCCAGCGCCGGTTGCCCCGCCACGGAAAAGGCCAGCACTTCGCCGCCCGCCTCTGCCCCGGCCAGCCGCAGGGCCGAATGGGGAGCGGCCCCGCCGGGCGGATAGAACAGCATCGGCACCGTACCGCTCAGATCGCCGCGCAACAGCGCAAGGGGGCGCGAGAGCGCCGCCCCTTCGGCGCTCATCTCGGCCAGCCGGTCGCGGGTGCGCAAGGTGGCCGTCAGGCTTTGCAGACCCATAACGGCAATAAGGGCAAAGATGGCCATGGCCGCCACCAGCTCGATCAGGGTGAGGCCCTGATCCTTGTCCTGTCCCCCATCCGTCACGGGCGCCCCCCCGGCAGCAGATAAACGACATATTGCGCCCCTGCCCCTTGGGCTGCCCGCGCAGTCACGGTGACCTCGACCAGCCCCGCCGCCGTCACCTCCTGTGCGGTTGTCAGATCAAAGCTTTGGCCGCCCAAAGTGACCTGCGCGGGCAAGGTGCCCCCCAGACCCAGCAGGCGTAATTCTTCGGCCCGGTTGCGCGCGGCAATCTGGGCCAGAGTGCGATCGTGAATGCCCGCCGTGGCCAGGCGCGCCTGATCCGTGGCGCGGGTCGCGGCGATGCTGCCGATGGACAGGACCAGAATGGCCACCGCCAGTTCCAGCAGGGTCAGACCGCTATCCCGGCGGCTCATGAGCCGCTGCATGTCACACCGTCCCAACCATCGCTGGCACAGCGGGCCACATCGCCGCGCGTGGAAAAGACCAGATCAAAGGCGCTGCTCTGCCCCGTCGCCAAAACCACGATTTCAGGCGTATCAGGGTCGAAAACGGTGTGGTCTGTGCTTAGGGTCGCACGGCCCCGCCAGGCCCGTGCCGGGGCCGCCTCGACCCAGCCTTGGGCGGTGCGGCGCATCAGGCGCCATTCGGTGGGCGTGATCTGCAACCCCTGGCTCTGACGGCTGTGCACGGCCAGATGGCGGGCCAGATCAAAGGCGCGGGCAAAACTTTGGGCATCCGCCGCCGTGGCCGCCCCCTGCCCGCGCACTGCCGTGATGGTGACGCCAACGGCCAGCACGGCCAGCACCGCCACCACCACCAGCAGTTCAATCAGGGTAACGCCGGCATCGCGGTGCTTTGGGATGACACCGACGCAGCGGCGATCCGGGGTCAGTTCACCGCCCACGATCCCACATCCGCGTCTGCGCCGGTGCCCCCCGCCA
This sequence comes from uncultured Tateyamaria sp., assembly GCF_947503705.1. Taxonomy (GTDB): domain Bacteria; phylum Pseudomonadota; class Alphaproteobacteria; order Rhodobacterales; family Rhodobacteraceae; genus Tateyamaria. Next base: position 56,256 of record NZ_CANNES010000012.1, read on the forward strand.
CGCCATCCGCCCCATAGGAAAAGACGTCGAATTCGCCATGTACCCCCGGTTCAAGATATTGGTACGGCGCGCCCCAGGGGTCGACCGGCACCCGGTCCATGTAACCGGAAGTGGCCCAATTGGCGGGAACAGGATCTGTTGTGGGCCGGGTCACAAGGGCCGCCAGCCCCTGTTCGGTGGTGGGATAGCGAAAATTGTCGAGGCGGTAGAGCTGCACCGCGCTCGAGATTGCCGCCACATCCGATTGTGCGCGTGCCGCACGTGCCTGATCGGGGCGGTCGATGACACGGGGGACAATGACCAGCGCCAGGATCGACAGGATGACCACCACCACCATCAACTCGAGCAGGGAAAAGCCCGCGTCGCGCCGGTCGCGCATGTCCGTATCTGATGTGGCTGTGTCTGGCATTATGGACCTCTCAAATATAGGCCCATGATAGGGAGCGTTTCGCGCGATTGTCCATGCGCAGTTTCCTCGAACCACGCCCCTGTTTGATCTTGGTCCACCCCGCCCCTAGGGTCGCACCACAATGCTCAGCGCCTGGCCCCTGTCTCTCTTTCTCATTCTGATCAGCCCGGCCATCGGCTCCTTTCTGGCTGTCCTCGTTGATCGGTTGCCCCGGGGGGAAGACGTGGTGCGGCGGCCCTCGGCCTGTCGCAGTTGCGGCACCGCCCTGGGGGTGGGCGATCTGGTGCCGCTGGCCTCCTTCATCTGGCGGCGGGGGCGCTGCGGACATTGCGCGGCCCCGATCCCGCCCTGGCTGTTCTATATGGAGATTGCGGCCACGGGCCTGGCTCTGCTGGCGGTGCTGGAAGGCGACACGCCCGGCCACATGATCGGCACGGCGGTGATCTTGTGGCTGCTGCTGGCGCTGGCGGTGTCAGACCTGATGTGGTTTCGGCTGCCCGATCTGCTGACGGGGGGGCTGGCGCTTGTGGCGCTGGCAATGGCACCCGACCCGCGCGCGGCTTTTCTGGGGGCGGGGCTGGGGGTGATGGCCTTTGCCGCGCTGCGCCGGGGATACCGGATCATGCGCAAGCGCGAGGGGCTGGGTTTGGGCGACGTGAAGTTGATGGCGGGGCTGGGGGCCTTTGTCGGGCTGACCCATCTGCCGCTGCTGGTGCTGTTGGGGGCGGTCACGGCCATTGCCGTGGCGCTGGCGGGGGCCTGGCGGCAGGGGCGCTATGACGCCACGCGACCCTTGCCCTTTGGCACGGCGCTGTGTGCTGCGGCCTTTGCGCTTTGGCTGGTGGGGCTGGCTTAGGCGCATTTCGGTTGTCATTGACGGCCCCAGCCTGTCAACTGTGCCCACCTTATTCTTAACCGATATTAACCGATCAGGCCCCATATGTCCTCGCACCGCTCCCTTGCCCGCTTTGCCCTGCCTTTGATTGCGGCGCTGTCTTGCAGCCCGCTTTGGGCCCAGCAGACGCAATCCCCCGACAGCCCCCCGACCATGGCCCAGATCGAGGCGGCCTGGCAGGCCAGGGACTTCGAAGCCGCGCGCGCAGGCCTTGCCGCCCTTGCCGCCACAACCACCGACCCGCTGGTGCAGTTTCGCTATGCCCGGATGCTGATCGACGGGATTGGCGGGCCACGGGACCCGGCGCAGGGCATGAGCTTGCTGGATCAGGCGATTGCCCAGGGCTATGTGCCGGCCCAGGTGTTGCAGGCGCGTGTCCTGCTCAGCCCCGGACCGGCCCGCAACCCCGAACGGGCCGCAGCGCTTTTGTCGAACGCCGCCGCACGCGGCACCAGTGAGGCGCAGTATTATCTGGGGCTCTTGCACCTGAACGGGACGGGCGTGGCCAAAGACCCGCAGGCCGCCTTCAACTGGCTTTTGGCCGCCAGCGAAGGGCAATACGGCCCCGCCCAGCTGGAGCTGGCCAAGCTTTACATCTCGGGCGTCGGCACGGCCCCGAACCCGGGCCAGGCCGCATATTGGATGCAGGAGGCCGCCGCGCGCAACATCGCCGAGGCACAGTTCCAATGGGCCGAAATGCTGGCCCAGGGGCTGGTGCAGGGCCAGGCCACACCGGACGCTCTCGACTGGTATGCCAAGGCAGGCCAGCAGGGCCATGTGCTGGCGCAGCGCACACTTGGCACCCTGTACCTGACAGGGGCCGAGGGGGTGGACCCGGATGCCACGCTCGCGGTGCAGTGGCTGACGGCGGCGGCGGATGCGGGCGACGTGCGGGCGATGAACAATCTGGGCGTGGCCTATGGGACGGGCACCGTGCTGCCGCAGGACGACGCGCAAGCCTTTGAATGGCTGCTCACGGCATCGGATGAGGGGCTAGCGCAGGCCAGCTTTGTGCTGGGGCGGATGTATGAGGCCGGGCGCGGCACGCCTGCCAATCTGGACAAGGCGGTCGCGACCTACCGGTTGGCCGCAACCCAAGGATCCCAGCAGGCCATGGCCCGGCTGGGGACCCTGACACTGGCGGGCACGCTGGACGATGTGGTGGCCCCCCATGACGCGGTTGACTGGGTGATGGCCCAGATCGACCAGAATGACGCCGCCCTGCCCTGGATGCAGGCCCAGGCCGAGGCCGGCGTGCGACCGGCCCAGGCCGCCCTTGGGAAATGGTATGCCAGCCAGCCAGCCCGCGCCGCCGAAGGCTATGCGCTGATAGAGCTGGCCGCGCGCGCAGGCCACGTGCCCTCGCAATTTAGCCTGGGCCGGGCCCTGACCACCGGGGACGGGATCGCGCTGGACTATGTGGCGGCACACACCTGGCTGAACATCGCCGCGACCAGCGGCCATGAACAGGCGATCACCACCCGCGACCTGATCACCGACCTGATGACGCCCGATCAGCTGGCCGAGGCCCAGGACGCCACCCGCGCCTTCTTTGAGGCCGAAAGGGCAGGTCCCCTGGGCGCGCAGGACAACTGATGCGGGCGCTGTTGCTGATATGCGCGCTGGCGGTCTGGACCGGCACGGCCCAAGCCCAAGTACAGGGCCAAGCGCTCTATGACGAAGGGCTGCGCTATCACGAGGGGCAAGGGGTGGTGCAGGATTATGCCCGCGCCGCCGCGCTGATGGAACAGGCGGCCCAGGCCGGGCATCCCGGCGCACAGGCCCATCTGGGGGGCTATTATTATACCGGGCTGGGGGTGGCGCAGAACCTGGCCCAGGCCCTGCACTGGCTTGAGGCCGCCGCCGCACAGGGGGATCCGGCCCATGCCTATGCGCTGGCCCAGGTGCTAGAGACAAACCCCGCCACATTGCCCCGCACCGTAAGCCTTTACCAACAGGCCGTGGCCGAAGGCTATGGCCCCGCCATGGTCAGCCTCGGGGTGCTCTATCAGGAGGGCAAAGGGGTCGCGCAGGATCTGGACCGGGCACGGCAGCTTTATGAAGGGCCCGCACAGAACGGCAACGGGCGGGCGCTGAACAATCTGGGGCTGCTCTATGTGCGGGGCAGCGGGGTCGCACAGGATTACGGCTATGCCGCCCAGCTCTTTGCCGCCGCCGCCGAATTGGGAGTGACCCAGGCGATGACCAATCTGGGGGTGCTTTACGAAAACGGGTTTGGGGTGCCGCTGGACGAGGCGCGCGCCGCCACCCTCTACCGCATGGCGGCGGGGGCCGAGGCCGCGCCGGACGCCCCTCAGGATCCCTACGGACTGGCCTATGACCCCCGGCTGGTGCCCGCCCCCACCCAGGGGGCGGCACTTGAGGCGCTGCAACAGGCGGCGGCGACCGGCGATCCGGTGGCGCGGTTCCAACTGGGCTGGCTCTTGCTACACAAGATCGAGACGACGGCCGCCGATGACCGGCAGGGGGCGCTGCATCTCAAGGCGCTGGCCGAGATGGGGCACGGGCCCTCGATGCACAATCTGGGCCAGCTTTATGTGGCCGGGCGCGGTGTGCCGCAGGATTACATGCTGGGCTTCATGTGGCTGACTTTGGCGGCCAGCACCGGTTTCGACCCGGCCCGCCCGGCCCTTGAGGCGCTGCAAAGCAAGGCCACCCCGGACCAGATCAACGCAGCCCAGGCCCGGGCCCAATCCTGGGCGCAGGCGCGCAGACAACCATAAGGGGAACATGGCCCGCAGAGATTTAGCCATTTGGTGAATCGGAAAAACGTGCTATGCAGACGGTTAACATTTGATTACTTTTTGACGCATTATATTGCTGATCGGCCCCCTGGCCGGATGCAAAACAAAGGACCCTGCTATGAAGATGATGACAACCGGACTGGTGTTTGCAGCACTGCTCGGGGCATCAGCCGTCTGGGCCTCCGACAGCCCCAAACCTGTCCAACAGCACAACTCGAACGCGGTCTGGTTTGAAAACTGGACCGGTCTGAGCAACACATCGATGGTCATCTCGAAACCCGATGGGGAACTGGCGACGGTCTTTGCCGCCACTGGCACGCCGGTGTTTCAGCTGACGGGCACCGAAGTGGTCGATGGGATCTATCGCTATGAGTTGACGGCCGCCACGGACAAGACCGAAAAGGTTTCGGGCGGGCTGAACAATGGGCGCGGCAGCGCGGCCAAGGACGAGGTGGCTGTGCCCTTCTATATGAATGGCCATTTTACCGTATCTCGGGGGGTCATCGTGACGCCCGAGGATTTGAAAGAAGAATGATATACGCGGACCCGGAATACCGGGCTGCTGCAAACCAACTTGGAAAGGTGGGACAATGACGATTTTCACAAACGCGCTTAAACGCACAAGCGCGCTGACCAGCGCGCTGCTGCTGATGACGGGCACAGCGATGGCCGACCAGGTTTTCGCAGATGACCTGATCGTGCAGGGCTCGGCCTGTATCGGCATCGACTGCTCCAACGGCGAAAGCTTTGGCTTTGACACGATCCGGCTCAAGGAAAACAACCTGCGGATCAAGGCGCAGGATACCTCCGCCTCGGCCTCCTTCCCCACTGTTGACTGGCAGATCACCTTCAACGACAGCTCCAATGGCGGGGCCAACAAATTCTCGGTCGACGATATCGACAACAACCGGACGCCTTTCACCATTGAGGCGGGCTCCATCAACAACGCGCTTTATGTGGACTCGTCAGGTGACATCGGCGTCGGCACATCCACCCCGGTCGTCGAAGTGCACGCGGTTGACGGCAACTCGCCCACCTTCCGCCTCGAACAGGACGGCTCAAGCGGCTTTACGCCCCAGACCTGGGATCTGGCCGGCAACGAAACCAACTTCTTCCTGCGCGACGTGACCAACGGTTCGAAACTGCCCCTGCGCGTTCAGCCCAACACGCCGGATCAGACCATGTTCATGCGCACCACGGGCCTGACCATCAACGAAACCGGTGCGAACTATGACCTGCGCGTTGAAAGCGACACGCTCACAAACGCCCTGTTCATGGATGGCGGCACCGGCAATATCGGTATGGGCACCGACGTGCCTTCGTCCAAGCTGCATATCACCGGCGCTGATGGTGCGGCCTTTGTGGAAAACACCACCGCCAGCACTGGAGCCCGCACTGTCCTCCAGTTGAAGAACAATGGTCGTCCCGACATCGTAATGGCCAACTCGGGTACAAGCCGGGAATGGTCCGTCGGTGGTGGCACAAACTTCATCATGAAAGCCGGCGCTTTGGGATCAACTGATGCGGCCAAAACCAAGCATTTCGACCTCAATGGCACAACCGGCAATCTGGTCATCACTGGCACGATCACCACGTCCGGCTCTTGCGCGGGCGGCTGTGACCTTGTGTTCGAAGATGATTATGATCTGATGAGCATTGAAGAGCGCGCCGAGTTGATGTTTGCTAACAAGTACCTGCCAAACGTCGGTGCGACCCCGGAGAACGGACCCTTCAATCTCAGCGAAAAGGTAGGTGGCATCCTCAACGAGCTGGAGCATGCTCATATCTACATCGCGCAGTTGAACGAGCGCATCGCAACATTGGAAGAAATGGTCTCCGAGCAATAATATCGGCGTCCAAGCACCTTTGAAATATTATTGAAAACCTGTTTGGCATCTTGATATCAAACAGGTTTTTTTGGTGAACGGACCCATGAAAAAAGTACTTTTTGTACGCCAGTTCCATGCATTAACCGGCGGCCATCTTAAACATGCAGACTATATATCGCACACACAGGCTGATCCGCGTTTTGCCCCCGTCCTGCATGTGACGGAAGACAGCGATAAGACGGCTCTGGAAGCCCTTCTGCCGCCGAACCTGTCCCGCACCTCACTGCCCTGTGAAACGGATATCCTGTTTCTGGCAGGCATGGATTGGGCCATCGCAGACAAAGCGGGTCAGAGTACCAAGACGACGCCAGTGATCAATTTCATCCAAGGGATGCGTCATGCCGATCCGGCTGTGCCGCTCTATTCTTTTCTGTCGCGGCCTGCGCTGCGGATTTGCGTCAGTCCTGAGGTCACTGAGGCACTTGTGGCTTCAGGTCAGGTACACGGCCCCATTGTCACGATAGAAAACGGCATTGATCTGGACCAGCTTTCCTCTTTGAGCAAACAGAGCCGAAATGGCCGTGTTCTGGTTATCGGCCTCAAGGACAAAGCTCTGGCACAGGGAATTTCAGACCACCTTGAGCGGTTGCATATTCCGCATGACATCCTCGTGGCGAAAATGCCCCGAGCTGCATACCTAGCGCTGGTCTCACATTATGATGTGGTAGTCTGCATACCGCTGAAGGAAGAAGGTTTTTACCTGCCCCCACTTGAAGCAATGGCCATGCAAGTCAGCGTGGTTGTGCCCGACTGCATTGGCAACCGCAGCTTCTGTCGTGATGGCGAAACCTGTCTGGTTCCCAAGCGTGAGGCCCGCGCTCTGGCTGAGGCAGCGGCCAACCTTCTGTCCGACCCCAGAAAAGGGACGCATATGCGCGCACAAGCATTGCGCAAATCTCAGCAACATGGGCTGGCACAGGAGCGCCACAAATATCACGCGGCCCTCAGCCAACATCTACATGCGCTCTGAAAACAATATCCTGATTACGGGCTTGCCCCGTTCAGGCACGACTATGCTGACGGCCCTGCTGCACGCCCAACACAATACCGTTGCCCTGGCCGAGCCCATGCAAGTGGCCCATCTTGCAACAGATCCAGCACGGCTGGTTGCCGAAACCACACGATTCTTGCACGAGACCCGCGTCGATATTCTCAGGATGGGTCAGGGCCCTTCCATCACACAAAAGGAACTTGGAGAGCAGACGACCAACTTTTTTGGGGATCATGCACCCGGCGGCACGCTCCGGGAAAGCCTGAGCAAGCGGCGGAGCCTCGCAATTCGAAAACCTCTCACGCCCGATTTTCGGCTGTTCATCAAACATCCAGCCTTGTTCACCGCCCATTGGCGCGATCTGTCAGCGCGGTATTCGTTGTTTGCCAACATACGCTCACCTCTCGCGGTGCTGGCCTCTTGGCAAACTGTTGCACTGCCGGTCAACAAGGGGCAGTTGCCGGTCGGCGAACGCAACGATCAGGTGTTACAGGCACGTCTGGCGCAAACGCAAATCACTCTGGACCGGCAGATTGTCATTCTTGAGTGGTTCCTGCGCATATATGCACAGTTTCCACGGCAAAATGTCCTAAGATATGAGGATATCGTACAAGATCAGACCACGCTCCTCCGAACGTGGTTCGAGAATGCAGATTGGGTGCACATGCCGCTCACGCATCATCCCATATCCAAACGCTATCCAGATATCGACCTTGATGCTTTGAGGTTTGCGTTGCGCCCGTTGCAACCTCTTATCACATTCTTCTATCCCGAAGGAATGCCGGAATAGGGGGCGCTAGCGCCAGCTAGACAGATCCCACTGCAACCGGTTCTCAAGCCGGGCGATATCATTGCAAAACACGCAGTAAAGCAATCGGCGGGAGACGTCCGGCATAGGACTATAGTTCCGCGTATGCTTTCGCTGCCTTTGGATATGCAACTGATCGCTGACGCCTAGAAATTTGAAAATCTGCGACATAACCGTTGAATGGTTTTGCCAAAGATCGCTTGTCCGCAGAATAAAGCAGTTCTCCCGAGGGAAATGTTTGTAAAGCCGGGCAATCTGGGCGTCGTAGAACCCTCTTTGAACATAGGAGAAAACGGGGTGTTGACCGTGGGTCGAGAAATAGCGCGCCTCGTGTAGGAGGGCCACCATGAACGAGCGAGTCTCGCGACCCATCTCTCTTTCCATGATCCACTGAGAGTAGGCACGAAGAATGGGGTTTCTCAGCAGAACGATGATCTTCATATCAGGATTGTAGCGCTGAATGCTTGGGATGCAGGGCTCTCCATAAAGGTAATAGGGAGTGACATCACCCGTACAGGCAGCCAACGCCTGATCCGTGTACATGGCGTGATACTCTGTGTAGTCGCTGCGTTGGGCCGCATCGACATGACGGTTGAAGAAATGTGTTTCCCCGCCGCCGCGCACCAAACCAATTTCAGGATGCTGTGACAGAAAAAAGCGCAACGCCGTGGTTCCGGATTTCTGGGCACCGGCAACGACAAAATTGATCAAGTCCGCCACTCAAATACTCCCACGTATTCTGGCACAAACCACCCAAGGTATACCCGAGTTCTCACCAAAAACTCCATTTTCCTTTGATCAGGGTTATGCCATTATTGCGCATGCAATATGCAACTGGACGGTACGGATCAACTGATGTCCCGCTTCATTATTCCGGAAAATAGAACACGGTTTATACTAGGCGCGTTGTTGATCCTGACGCTGGCCGTCCTGTTCTGGACCGGCTCGCGCTATCCGGCGCTGGATGAAAAGGCGATCATGTCCGGGTCGATCCAGCTTGAGGATCCGCTGGGCTTTGAGGCCCTTTTGCCGCTTTCGCCCGATCAGGGCCTTCTGGAACGGATGTTCCGCAGCACCGTCAACTGGGTGAACACCAACAAGAAGGGGATGACATTCGGCGTCCTTTTTGCCGCCGCTTTCCTGACCATCGCCCCCTATCTGCGCCGCCGCAGCTTTCGCGGGGGCTTTGCCAATGCGGCCCTCGGCATGGTGATCGGCACGCCCCTGGGGGTCTGCGTGAACTGTGCCGCGCCGATTGCGCGGGGGATGTATTCGGCAGGCATGCGGGCCGAGACGACGCTGGCCGCGATGATCGCCTCGCCCACGCTGAATGTGGTGGTGCTGACCATGGCGTTTTCGCTGTTCCCCTTCTATCTGGCCGCGGCCAAGATCGGGATCAGCCTGGTGATGATCCTCCTGGTGGTGCCGCTCATCTGCCGGATGCTGCCAGCAGTGGAATTGCCGCCAGACGAGGTGATCTGCCCCCTGCCCGATCCGGTGGCCCCCAATGCCCCGCCCGAGGGGATTTTCGGCGCATTTCGGGCTGTCATCCTCAGCTATCTGTCGAACCTGTGGTACATCATCCGCATGACCGTGCCGCTGATGTTGCTGGCAGGCGCCCTGGGGGCGGTGGTGGCGACGCTCTTGCCCAATGACCTGATTGCCGGGCTCAGCTTTGGGATCATGGCACTGGTGGTGATTGCCGTTGTGGCGCTGTTTCTGCCGGTGCCCATCGCCTTTGACGTGGTGGTAACGGCAGCCCTGCTGACGGCGGGGCTGGCGCATGGCTATGTGCTGATGCTGCTGGTCACCCTGGGCACCTTTTCGATCTATTCCTTCTTCATCGTCTGGCAGTCGGTGGGCCAGCGGGCAGCCTGGCTGATGGCCGGCGCTGTGGCAGCCTTGGGCATCCTGGGGGGGCTGGGCGCGCAAAGCTATTACACCTGGTCCTCCAACCGCGCGCTCGAGATGCTGTTGCAGGGCAACGCCGCCCCGCGCCAGATGCTTTGGGCGGCCCAGGCCGCCACGCTGGAGCCCCAAATCACCAGCAGTGACGGGGCCAGCATCACGCTGACAACGACGCCTCTCAATCCCCCCTCGCCCGCCGCCGACACCGTATTCACCCGGTTCGAGGCGGATCAGATCGGCATCGACGCACCCGTCGAATTTTCCATGCAAGACATGTGGCCCCCTTTCTGGGAAGGGCGCAGCCTGTCCTCGGGCGACTATGACCGGGACGGCGATATCGACCTGGCCATCGCCTCCACCCATGCGGGGATGTACCTTTATGCAAATGACGGGACGGGCCAATTTTCCCCTGTCAGGGTCGAATTAGGGCCTGTTGCGGACCTGCCCGTCTTTCATGCCGTCCTCGTGGACATCGACAATGATGGCTGGCAGGACCTGTTTCTGGCGACTTACCGGGCGGGCAATTTCATCCTGCCCAACCAGCAAGGCACGTTCGGGCCGGCCCGCCCCGTGGCCACCCGCGACGATGCGGTCATGGCCATGGCGCTAAGCTTTGCAGATGCCGACCGGGACGGGGATCTTGACCTGGCCATGGGGCACTGGGCGGCGGGCTGGTACCGGCGCATTCCGGGGCCAGAAGCGCGCAACCGGGTCATCTGGAACGACGATGGGGCCATGACGGGGGCCGCCTTTACCGACCTGCCCGGCATCCCGGGCGAAACCCTGTCGATCCTGTTTTCCGATATTGACCGGGACGGGGCGACCGACCTGCTTGTGGGCAATGATTTCGACATCCCCGATTACGTCTATCGCGGCGACGGGGCGGGCGGGTTCCAGATGATCGACCACGACAGCGGGTTGATCCCGCACACCACCACCACGACCATGGCGATCAAGACGGCGGACCTCTTCAATGACGGCAGCCCTGATATCTATCTGGCCCAGATCGCGGGGCGGTCCTCGGGCGTGTCAGACCGGCTCAAGATGCAGCCCATCGAGGCCTATTGCGACGCCATCCAGAACCCGACGGCCAAGGCCACCTGTGCCCGCAATATGCAGATCAAGACCTGGTATCGCTCGGGCAACAGCTTTGACGCCTCTTATGCCAGCCGCTGCCAGGAGATGGACGGGGCGCTGGCGGGCGAATGCCGGGCCATGCTGGTCAAGGATCTGGCGATCCAGCGGCGCGACCCTGCGGTCTGTGCCCTGATCCCGGCGGGTCACCCCATCCCGCGGGCCTATTGCGACCTGCATTTCGCCCCCATCCGCAGCGCAACCGAAGCCGAGATCGCACTGACGCACCCGCAGGTTCTGCGCTCCAACGTGCTCTTGGACTGGGAGGGGACGCGCTATGCCGACCGGGCCGAGGCGGTGGGCCTTGATGTGGGCGGCTGGAGCTGGGACACCAAGATCGCGGATTTCGACCATGACGGCTGGCAGGACGTCTATATCGTCAACGGCACCTGGGTCCCGAACGAGGTCACGCCCTCGAACCTGTTTTTCCACAATCAGGGCGACGGCACGTTCACAGAGGCCTCCGGCCCCTTCGGGCTGGAGGATTACCTGATGACGGCCGCCGCCACCCGGTTCGACATGGACAATGACGGCGATCTGGACATGATCACCCATCCCGTGAACGGGCCGGTCACGGTGTTTCGCAACGCAACGCAAACCCCCGGCGTGGTGGTGTCACTGGCCGACAGGCGCGGCAATCACGACGGGATCGGCGCGGTGCTGACCCTGACGGACGGGGCAGGCAACACCCAGATGCGCGAGGTGCAATTGGGCGGCGGCTTCATGTCCTATGACGCGCCGCGGGTGCATTTCGGCCAGCCGGGCACCCGGCTCGATATCGCCTGGGCCGATGGGGCCCGCACGGTGATCGAGAGCACATTCGCCCCGGGTCTGCATCACGTGATTGCGCGGGATTAGAGCCGCTATCAGGCTCTAACCCAGTATCTGCGCATAGTCGGCGGCCACATCCGGCGCCACGTCGGCGCGCGCGGCCAGAATCTGCAGAATGCGCAGCGTCAGGTCGGGGCTGTCAAACACCGCATCGGCCAGCAGGGCCAGATGTTTCAACGCCTCGCTGTCCTTGGCTGCCAGGGCCAGCAGCCCGTTGACAAAGACGGCATCCCCATCCGTCAGCTGGTTCCTGCTGCGCCATTTGGCCAGCGCGCCAAGCGCCTCCGAGCCAATGGGCATGGTCTGAAAATGCACGAACTTGTGCAGGTCAAAGCCGATCTGGCGCAAGCTGCGCATCTGGTCGTCCAGCAGAGGCTGACCGACATAAAGCGGAATGGCCGCCACCTCGCTCATCACCACCTGCGCCTGACCCAGGATCTGCGCACCGTGCTGAAACACCTGCTGTTCGGCGCCCTGAATATCGATCTTGAGCATGTCGATCGGGCCGATATCGGGCAGGTCATCAAGGCGATGGGTGTCGATCTTTGGGGTGTCGATGGGCTCCAACAGCGCGTCCCAACAGCCCAACAGGGTGACAACCTCGGGGTTGAACGGCAAAAGCGAGGTAAAGCCGCTATAGCGGTGCACGTTCAACGTCTGCCGCGTGCCATCGCCAATGGCATAAGGATACACGGTCTGGTTTTTCTTGGGATGGGCCTGGATCTCTTCAAAGGCCTGCGGATGCGGTTCAAAGGCCACCACATCCAACAGACCATGCTCCAGCAGCGCATCATAGGGGGCCGGATTGATCGGATTGGCCCCGATATCCACCAGCCGGGTCAGCCGGGCGGGGCGCAGAGCGTCACACAGCCTGCGGGTGCGGGCAATCGGATCAGAGGCCGGGGGGGAATTTTGGGTCATGTGTCCTGATCTTGCATCTGCCTGTGGCGCTCACATAGACCCCGCAGCGGGCATGGCCGTCAAGGGAGGGGCGGACCAACCGTCATGACGCGCGGGCCGCAGCGGCCCCACCCACCTTTGCGGTCAGGCCGGCCAGACTGTCCAGCACCCGCTGGCTGATGTCCTTGTCCTTGGCATTCCAGTATTTGGCCGTGGTCTTGTAGGGCAGGCGGATATGCGGCTCGATGAACTGGCGCAGGGTGTCGCCCTCAAGCAGGGTCAGATGGGCCCGGGCCTCGTCGGGGTCCGCGTCCCGCAGATAAACGGCAGCGGCCCGGGTCAGCATGCCGGGCCCGGATTTGAACCAGGCCCCATCGGCATCGCGCGCGAGCAAGGCGCGCACCGTCATGTTCAACGCAATGCGCAGCACCGGGTTGCCGGGTGGTGCGATCAGGGTGTTGTTGGCGATGGCCCCGATGGGCTCGCGGGTGACAACAAGGCCCGACCCCAGCCCCGCCAGGGTGGCGATGTCGCCCACCACCTTGTCATCGGCATCGCTATAGATCCCGCCGAACTTGTAGATCAGGCACAGGCGCAGCAGATCGCTTTCCTCGGTCACGTGGCGGGCACGCTGAAAGGCGGTGACGAGGCGGGGGCTGAACTGGCGGCGCAGCATTTGCAGGGCGCGGGCGCGGGTCATCAGCACATGTTCGAACCCCGGCACACCCTGCCAGCCCGCAATCAGGGCGGCCACGTCGGCGGGCACCGTGTCATTGTCCCAATACTGAAAGATGCGGCGGGGCACGGCGCGCTCGGTCTGCGGGGGCGCGTCGCAGGCTTGGGCTGCCCAGCGATCAACACAGGCCTTGGCGGGGTAATAATACTGTTCGGCCAGCTTGGCCTGGGTGGCCTCGGCAGAGGCACCGGTGGCCAACGCACGGGCCTCAAGACTGCGGTACACCTGCAGATCGGTCATCATCCGGCCATGCAGACCGGTGGTAAAATGGGCGGCCATGCGGCTGGTGCTGCCCGGATCGCTGCGCATGCTGTGCTGGGCGCTCAGGGCGCGGTCCAGATCACCGCAGGCCAGACACAGCAGCAGATATTGCTGCGGATGCAGACCCGGCAGGCCCGCATCGTGGCGGGCGGTGGCCCGCTCGAACACGGCCGTGTCCGCGCCCTGACCATACATCAGCATCAGGCGCTCACGCTCCAGATCCATATCGGGGGCCGCGGCCACCAGACGGTCCAGATGGGCGTGACCCGCCGCGTGGTTCTGCGACACGCTGCAGGCATGGACATAGATCATGATCAACGCGCGGTCTTCGGACCAGCGGCGCAAGGCCCGGCGCACATAGCGCAGGGCCAGACCGGCGCGGCCCCCATCCACCAGATAGCGACCAATGGTGCGGGCCTTGGTCGGGGTCTGGTCGATATTGGGCAGGCCGCGGACCTGGGCCACAGCAGCATCCGGCCCCTCGATCAGGGCCGTGGCCGCCGCCCGGAACACATCGCGCTCTGACAGGGTCAGCTTGGCACAAAGCGCGTCGATGATCGGACGCAGGGCCACGGGATCCGCCGTGATATGGGCCAGACGCAGCACCCGGTGGGCCAGGGCCTGAGACAGGCTGGGGCGCGCCGCGAGACCGGCAATCAGATGGCTGGTGATGTCGGGCAGGGTCTGGCGTTCGGCCAGCACCATCATCTGCTCGACCTGGGCGTCACTCAGGGCCGCCTCCCGGTCAATCAGCCCTTGCAACAGGGCGGCAACGGGCCTGGTATCCTCCGCCCGGATCAGGGCCTCGCACAGGGCCAGCACAAGGCGGGGATCGGGATCTTGAGAGGCGTCGACAGCCCCCTGCAACAGGGCCACACCTTTGGCATGGGCACCTTGGCGGCGGGTGATTTCGGCCTGTTCCAGCAGGGCGGGGATGCGCACATCGTCATAGCCCATACAGGTGTCCAGCGCGGTAAAGGCCTTGTCCAGGGCACCCGCCTGCACATAGGCGCGGCCCAGCTCAAGATAGAGCGGACCCGACCCCGCGCGGTAGATCAGCACCTGTTCCAGATCGGCCGCCGCCTGGCCCGGGCGGCCCGCCGCCATCTGCACCTGGGTGCGCAACAGATGAAAGACATCCGGGGCCGGAGAAGCATGGGCAATGGCAGTATCGCACACGGCCAGGGCCGCCTCCATCGCGCCTTGCTGGCGCAGCACGGCCACATGGCCCTGCACCGCCGGAATGCGATCGGGGCTCTGGGCCAGCACAGCGGCAAAGCCCATGCCCGCAGCCTCAAGATCCCCCACCTTGCGGTGCAGCCAGGCCAGGGCCATCCGGTTCTGCTCTGTCGCCTGCCCGGCGCTGACCAGCGCGGCCAGCACGTCAATGGCCTCAGCCACGCGGCCCATCTGCTCCAGGCCCTGGGCCCTGCGGCTCTGGACCACGTCATGGGGCAGCGCCTCAAGATCCGCGGCGCGATCACACAGATCCAGCGCCTCCTGGGGGCGGCCCCGTTTCAGGGCCACATCGATCAGCCCGCGCAACGCGCCGGGATGGGCGGGGGCCGCATCAAGGGCCGCCTGAAACATCTGCGCCGCCCGGTTCAGGGACCCGTCGCGCAACAGCAGCATCCCCAGCAGCGCATATGCCGGCACATCCGCCGCCCCGTCCTCAAACAGCTCAAACAGCACCCGCCGCGCGGCCCCCACCTGGCCCAACCGATCCAGGGCGGTGGCCTGTTTGACCGTGGCCATGGCCCGCATGTCGGGAAACTCAAAGCGCAGGCCGCGCGCCAGGGTCAGGGCCTCGTCCAGCGCGCCCTGGGCCAACAGCTGATCCAACCGCCAGCGGTGGGCAGGCATAAAGTCGGGATGGGCCGACAGAATATCGTCCAGCTGCGCCATGGCGGCCTGCATGTCGCCTGCCGCATGCAGACGACGCAGTTCCGCCATAAGCACTGCAGGGGGGGGCGTTGAGGTCATACCGGGCCTATGCAGAGTGTCCAGATCAAGATGTCATGTCCTGCGCCAAGGTCAACGGCACA
This sequence comes from uncultured Tateyamaria sp., assembly GCF_947503705.1. GTDB lineage: Bacteria > Pseudomonadota > Alphaproteobacteria > Rhodobacterales > Rhodobacteraceae > Tateyamaria. Next base: position 71,828 of record NZ_CANNES010000012.1, read on the forward strand.
GCACCTGGCGCACACATGCTCCTGCGGGACATCCATCAAAAGCGCAAGGCGTTGTCGGAAAACGAGAATAACACTTTACAGGGGAACATTATGCTCAGTAACGTTGCGCGTGGACTAATAATTTTCGAAGGGAGTATTTCTTATGTCAGAGCCATTTCTCGGACAAGTTGTGATTTTCGGGGGTAACTTTGCGCCCCGCGGATGGGCCTTTTGTGACGGACAGCTTTTGGCGATTGCGTCCAACAGCGCCCTGTTCTCGATCCTGGGTACAATCTATGGCGGCGACGGTCGCACCACCTTTGCCCTGCCCGACCTGCGCGGCCGGGTGCCAATGGGGCCACGGCACGGGCCAGGCCTGTCGGATTACCGTCTGGGCCAGCGCGGCGGTGTCGAGGATGTCATCCTCAACATCACCCAGATTCCGGGGCACACGCACCCCGCCACAGCCACAGCCACCAGCACCGCCACGATGATGGCCGAAAGTGGGGCCGGCTCCAGCCCGGATCCCGCCGGTAAAATACTGGGGTCTGGCACCAACATCTATCTCGACAACGCCCGCGCCAATGATGTGGCCATGGACCCCGCCGCGGTGTCGGTGAACACGGATGTGTCCGTGACGGTCGGCAATGCGGGCAACAACCTGGATCACGAAAACCGCCAGCCGTTCCTGGCCATCAACTACATCATCGCGCTTCAGGGCCTCTTCCCCTCGCGCAGCTGATGACAGCGCGCATTTGCGCAAAACCGATCCTTTGGGCACCTCCATGCGAGGTGCCCATTGTATTTCGGGACCCACGATCATGACGATACCACAGGACTTACACCCCAAGGGCTGCACCCTGACCCTGGCCACGCCAGCAGAGGCCGATTTCCTGCGCCGCCTCTTTGTCGAGATCGAGACCGCCGCCATGCCCGTGGCCCTGCCCCCGCTGATCCAGATGCTGGACCAGCAGCATGACAGCCGGATGGCCACCTACCGCCAGAGCTTTCCCCAAGCGACCGATCTGATCATTCGCCGAAACGGCACCGCCATCGGGCGGCTGATGATCGATTTGACCCGCAGGCCCATCCACGGGGTCGACATCGCCATCCTGCCGGACTGGCAGTCAAAGGGCATCGGCACAGCCGTATTGCAGGCCATGTGCAACACTGCCCGGGCCTATGGCACGGATGTGTCGATTTCGGTGATCGAGGGCCAACCGGCCCAACGGCTCTATAGCCGGATGGGGTTCGAGGTGACGGGGCGAACGCCCCCGCATGCAACCATGCTGTGGTCCGGCCCCGCCGCCTAATTCACCACGATATTGTAAAGCGTTTTATCCGCGTCCTGAAAATGCGGATTGATGAACAGGTGCACCGGCTCCATCCCCGGAAAGGTGACGGGATAGGTCACATTGGGCAGCACCGGGCTGTGCGGGCCGCGCAAGGTCATCGAAAAACCGCCCGCCTGAACCAGCGCGCCCTCCTCCGCATCCTCCGGCACCGCCGAGGCGATCACCTTGGTCAGCGTCAGGGCAAATGTCGTGTCATCATTCAGATGCACGGTCACCTCCGACCCCACATGGGGTTCAACAAGGTCAGCAGTCAGTGTCACGAAAGGCCCCCCATCTTGGCTGATGTCGCGAAAAGTCGCACAGATTGAACCACTTGATTAGCGATTTCTTGGCAAAATGCACCCTAGAAAGCAAAACACACGTTTTTCATTGGCACATAGGTTAACTAAACCTTAAACGTGTACAAAATTAATTTGGATCAGGGGGACACACCATGCCCGTTTTTGAGTTTGATACAGGTACCGCGCAGATCGGGGGTACAGGGTCGACCATTGACCTGGATTTTACCGACAATGGCGTGAACTTCACGATCAGCACCACGGGAAACGACAATACGGGCGGTTTCGGGTTTCCCAATCAGATCAGATATAGCCCGAACGGGAATGGTGGTACGGGCGAACTGATCATTACCGACACGGATGTTGGTACAATCACCTTTGACGTCAGCAGCGGCGCGGCCGCAGGCAACTTTGCCGGTACAGGCACGGCTGGCAACATCACACTGAATTACGAAAACGTCATCAGCTCGTTTAATGTCACATTTGTAAATGCAGGAACCGGCCCCAACCAGACGTTCAACATCAGTAGCGGCACCCAAATCCAATTTGCGGCCGGGGGCAACGAATACAGCCAGATCATATTTACCTCTGGGTCATCCAACGGCTATGTCGTTGAAATCCTCAGCCTGACAGCGGCCATCACCTGCTATCTGACCGGCACGGCCATCGCGACCCCCACAGGGTCCATCGCCGTCCAAGACCTGCAACCGGGCGACGAGATCCTGACCGCAACGGGCGGCACCACCACCGTCAACTGGCTGGGTGTCCAACCTGTCGACACCACCACCGCCACCCCGGCCAAGGCTTACCCGATCTGCTTTGTGGCCGGATCGCTGGCGCCGAATGTGCCTGCGCGCGACCTCTTTGTGTCGCCTGACCATGCGATGGACCTGGGCGGCATCCTGTACAACGCCACCGCGCTGGTGAACGGCACCTCGATCTATCAGGTGGGCCAGATGCCCAAGGACGGGTTCACCTATTACCACATCGACACCGGCAGCCATGAATTGATCCTGGCCGAAGGGGCCGCCTCAGAGACCTATCTGGATGCGGTGGGACGCGAGGCGTTCATCAACGGTCACGAGGCTGCCGATGCGCCGATCATCACCGAAATGGCGCTGCCGCGCATCGTGGCCAAGCGCATGGTACCCAGCGACGTGACCGAGGCGCTGGCCGCCCGCGCCGACGCCCTGGGCCTGACGGGTCACGCCCGCGTCGCCTGACCCGCGCCAACGCATGACAGCACCTTCAAAAGGCCGGCATCCGCTGGCCTTTTTCTTTATCCGGGTTGCTGGCCTGCCTGCCTTGCCGCAATATGCGATCAACCCATATATCCTTGCATTTCAACGCCCGTGGACACGCCTTTATGACCTCCTCCACCCTCAGCTCTGATCCAGACACCCTGAGCCAAGTCAACCAAGAGTTGGAGCGCATTCAGCGCCACCAGAAGGCGGGCCGCTATGACGCGGCGGGCCAGGCGATCGGGACGCTGCTGGCCACCTATCCAGATCATCCGCAACTGGTGCACCTCAAGGGGCTGAACCTGATCTATACCGGTCAGACGGACCAGGGCCTGGCCCTGCTGGAACTGGTGGTCAGTGACGACCCCGATAATGTGCTGGCCCTTGTGGATCTGGGCAGCTTTCTGGCCCGGGCGGGCAAGCTGGACGATGCGATCCCCAAATTCCAGCTTGCCGTGGAAATTGCGCCCAACCATGCCCTGGCCCAGGCCAATCTGGGCGCGGCCCTTCTGGTCAAGGAACGATATGGGCCCGCCATCGAGGCGCTGAACAAGGCCATCGACCTGAACAGCGACCTGCTGGATGCGCATCTGAACCTGGCCCAGGCCTATATCCGCAGCAACCGCCATGCCCAGGCGGTCAATCCGCTGTTTCGGGCCCTGGCACTGGACCCGCAATCGGTGGCGGCGCATGAAAACCTGGCCCTGGCGCTGTTCCGGGCCGAACGGCACGAGGCGGGGGAACATCACGCCCGCCGCGCGCTTGAACTGGATCCGAACGCGGTCGGGGCCAAGTTCCATCTGGGCAATATCCTGGCGGCCATGGGCCGGATCGAGGCCGCCGCCGAAGTGCTGCTGCCGATTGCGGCCAATCCGCGGATCGGGCTGGGCGCGCTCAACCGGTTGATCACCCTGCGCAAGACCACCGCCGACAGCCCCGAATACAAGCTGCTGCAGAAATATATGGAACAGCTGGACAACATGCCCGATCCCGCGCGCCAGACCCTGCATTTTGCCATGGGCGCCGCAGCGGACAGCATGAATGACCCGGCCACGGCCATCGATCATTTCCGCAAGGGCAACGCGATCTCTGCCCAGTTGCATCCCTTTCAGCAGGACAATCACGACACCCGCCACGACCGGATACGCGATCTGGTCACGCCCGCCTTTGTGGCGCGCCACCGGGATGCGGGCCTGCACGATCTGGCCCCCATCTTTATCTGCGGCATGCCCCGCTCGGGCACGACGCTGATGGACCAGATGTTCTCGCGCCATTCCGCGGTGCAGGCGGGCGGCGAATTGCGCGCCACGAGCTATGCCTTTGGCCAAAGCCCCGATCTGCGCAAGGTGCTGGAGCGCGAGGCCCCCGACGACACGGTCACCGACGACATGCTGACCACACTTGCCGAGCATTATCAGACCTACCTGCACAATGAGGGCCTGAAATCCGAATATGTGTCGGACAAGATGCCCGGCAACTACCTCTATGCCGGGATGCTGGCGCTGGCCTTTCCCCGGGCCAAGGTGCTGATCATGCGGCGACACCCGATGGATTGCCTGCTGTCCAACTTCATGCAGAATTTCGGCTCTAATCAGCCCTTTTCAACCCGGATCGACACGCTGGTGGACGTCTATAAACAGTTCGACCAGAGCGCGCGGCACAGCCTGGCGGTGCTGCCCGAACAGGTCCGCTTTGTCGAGTACGAGGCGGTTGTGGCCGACCCCGAAGGGCAGATGCGCGACGTGATGGATTTTGTCGGCCTGCCCTTTGAGGAGGCGATGCTGGATCACGCCGCATCGCTGCGCCCGGTCAACACCGCCTCGGTCAGCCAGGTGCGCGCACCGATCTATGCCACGTCGGTGGCCAAATGGCAGCGCTACGGGCCGCTCTTGCAGGATATGGCCGACCGGTTGGGCGACCACCTGTCGGCTGAGGATCGGCGCCTCTGCGGGTTGCAGGGCTAGGCCCCGGCATGGCCCGGCAGGTTGCCCTCGTACGGACCCACCAGATGGGTCCCGCCGAAGACCGGCTGATCAAGACGCTGCGCGCGGGCTTTGGCGATGACATCGTACTGTGCTTTGACGCGCAAAACGGCCCGCCGCCGCCCGGGTTCCCCAAGACGGTGGCGATGACCCCGGCCCTGCTCAAGGAAATGGGGCTGATCTTTCCCGAGGACTGGGCCTGGCGCTGTGGTGATTTTTGCCATTACGCGGCGGCGCGGGCCTATCCCGATTACGACCACTACTGGCTCTTTGAACCGGATGTGGCCTTCAACCAGGTCACGACCAGTGATTTTCTGGCCGCCACCGATGCCAGTGACGCCGATTTCCTGGCCTCGGCCTCCGGGCCCGCCAACAAGAACTGGCCCCATGCCGCGTCGGTCCTGACGATGTTCCCAAAGGCACATCAATGCTTTTTCCCGATCACCCGGCTCAGCGCCCGGGCCATTGCCGCCCTCTTGCCGCAGCGCATCGCCCTGGCACAGCATTGGCAGGCCCAGGGGCTGCACAAGACACTTTACGCCAATGACGAGGCCTTTGTGGCCACCGCCATCGCCGCCACCGCGGGGCTGCGCTTTGAGGCCTTTCGCGCCCTGGCGCCCGGGTTTTTCACCAACAATCCGCCGCTCTTTTCCTGGCGCCGCTCGGTGATGGATGTGGACATGCCCCACCTGCCCCCCGGCATCCTGCACCCGGTGATGGACAAGGCCACCTTCGAGGCGCGCATTCTCGGCCCCAGGTCGCGCAGCTGGATCCGCCAGGATGCCGACTATCTGACCGGGGTGCTGAACCGGCACTATGCGCCCGCCGACGCGCAGCGGATTTTCAACGCGATCCGATGGCAGAAATAGTGCAGCCCCCCCGCCCTTGTTGCCTATACCCCGGGATGCTAGAGCGTCCGTCAAAGAGCTTTTATTGCAAAATATCGGAGACTTGGGGTGAGTGATCCTTTTGTTATCTGGACCATGCGCCGCACCGGCGGAACAACGTTCACCAGCCTGCTGACCACGCTTTCCGATCACCCCGGCACCCAGCACGAGCCCTTCAACCCCGACCGCAAGTTCGGCCATGTGACCCAAGGCTGGATCGACACCAAGGATCCCGCCCAGCTGATGGATGGGCTGGACAAGGTCCTGGCAGACCGCCCCCTGATCAAACATTGCTACGAGCTGATGCCGGAAATGATCAATCTGGCCCTGATCAAGGCTACCTCGGAACGCGGCTACCGCCATATCGTGCTGGACCGCGAGGCCGAGGTTGACCGGATCATCTCGCTTGAGCTGGCCAAGGTGACCGGGGCCTGGGGGGCCGATGCGGCCGCAGAAATCTATGCCGATATCGCCAATGGGGCCAAGACCCTTGATCCCATTGACGTGAGCCAGGCTTGCGATCACATGATGGCCTGCGCCAGCCAGCGGCGGTGGCTCACCAGCCAGTTCGATACTGCGCAACGCACGCCCCTTCTGGTCTATTTCGAAGAAATCTATGGCGACTTCGAAGCGGGCCGCCACACCATCGAAGAGCTGCTGAAATGCCTCGACATCACCCCCGGGGCCCATCCCGATTATGAAAAGCTGCTGATCGAGGCGCTGACCGAAAAGTCGCAGAACTCGCGCAGCATCGCCGATGCCGTCCCCAATATGGACGCCCTGCGCACAGCACTCGAAGACTGCTATGCCAGCGAGGGGTTCCGCTATGAGATGGCCACGCGCAGCCACATGCCCACCGCCAACACGGCCACTGATGCCTCCGGCATGCCGGTTCCCGCCCCTGCGGCGACAAGCGGGCTGATCGTGGATGTGGGGGCCGGGATGGGCGATGACACGGCATTCTATCTGGCCAAGGGGTTTTCGGTACTGTCCGTCCCCCACGAGGCCGAAGAGGCGGACACCATCGAGGTCCGCCTGTCCGACGCCATCGCCACAGGCGCGCTCCTGGTGCAGCAGACCGACCTGTCGCCCACCGGCGCGCCCAACCCCCTGGTCGACCAGATCACCGAAAAATACGGCGTCCCCCATTACGTCAAGATCGAAGCCCCGGGCGGCGAACATGACATCGCCACCGGGATCACCGGCGCACATGGCCTGCCGCCCAATCTGTCCTTTCAGGTCAATGCCACCTGGGAACGCATCGTCCAGCATCTGGCCGAGCTGGGCTATGGCCAGTTCCAGATCGTGCGCCAGGGGGCCAAGCACCTTGACCCGCCGCCCAATCCCGCCCGCGAGGGGCTTTATGTGCCGATGCGGTTCACCGCCGCCATGAGCGGCTGTTTCGGCCGTGAACTGCCCCCCGAAGACTGGATGGACCTCGACGACTTCATCAAGCACGTCAACATCGTTCAGGCGAACCGCGAAGAGGCCCGCGCCATGGGCAAGAACCCAGGCTGGCACGACATCCACTGCCGTCTCGGACGATAGCCCCATGACGGGCCAAACCATATCGGCCCCCGTGATTTCGGTCATCGTCCCGATCTATGACGTGGCCGATCATGTGGGGGCCTGCATCGCCAGCCTGCGGGCGCAAACCCACAGCGCGCTTCAAGTGCTGATGATCGACGATGGCAGCCGCGATGACAGTGCCGCGCGCGCACGCGCCGCGGCGGGCGACGACCCCCGCTTTACCCTGATCTCGCAGCCCAATGCGGGGCTGTCGGCGGCGCGCAATCGCGGGCTTGAGACCGCCACAGGCACCTATATCGCCTTTGTAGACAGTGATGACCGGGTCTGCCCCGATTTTCTGGCCACGCTGCTGGCCGCGCTGAACGACCACCCCGACGTGCCCTGGGCGGCCTGTGCCATCCGCAACCGCTTTGCCGATCAGACCAGCAATCTGCATTCCGCGATCTATGACGCGCCTGACCCGGTGCTGGCCCCCGGCTGCCAGGTCTTTGGCTTTCGCAGCGCCCCCGACATCATCCGCCATTACCCCTCCGCCTGGAACAAGCTCTACCGGCGCGATTTCATCGCGGATCTGCGCTTTCCCGAAGGGACCTGGTTCGAGGATCACGCCTTTTTCCTGACGCTGGCCCTGCGGGCAGGCGCCATGCTGCATGTGGCCGATCCGCTCTATGAACAGACCCGGGGGCGGGTGGGCCAGATCACCGAAACCGACAGCGACCGGGTCTTTGAACAGCTCTCGGTGCTGGAGGACATCCTGCCCCTGCTGACGGGCAGCGACCTGCCCGACGGGCCTGCCGCCGCAGCCACCCTCACCTGCCGGTTGCTGAGCGAGCGCAGCACCACGATCCACGATCCCACCCGCCGCGCACGTTTTGCCGCCGCTGCGCGCGCCACCCTCGAAAAGCACCAGATCCCCTATGCGCCTGACCCGGATCAGGGCATCGCGGCCAGTTGGGGGCTCGAGCTTGCGGGCCACCTGCCGCTAAGCGTGATCATCCCCTGGGACGGGCGGGACGCGGACGCGCTGGACACCACTCTGGACGCTCTGGCCCGCCAGCGCGGCCCCGGCTTCGAGCTGATGGTCGAGGGACCATCCAAGGCCAAGCCGCGCACCGCAGGACAGGCCATCACGGTGCTGCCCCCCGGCTCCGGGCTTGCCACGGCAAAGGGCCGCTTTGTCGCCTGGATCGAAGCGGGAGATGTGCCCGCCCCCTGGGCGCTTTATGACCGGATCGAGGCGCTCTTGGCTCAGGACGCCGTACTCAGCCTCTCGGCCCGGCACGTGGGCCCCGATCGGGCCGCCCATGCGGGGTTCGAGCCGGATTACGTGCCGGCCAATACCAGCGCCCCCACCCCCTTTGCCGCCACACCGCGCCAGGCGCTGGCCGCGGACCTGTCGCTGTCGGGGGTCGTCTTTGACCGGGCCTTCCTGCATGACCACGAGCTGCGCCCTGCCGCCTGCGGACGTCACGGGGGCTGGCCGCTGGTGCTGGGCGCGCTGGTGCTGGCGCCCCGCGCCGTCTATCTGCCGCAACCCGATGTGGTGCTGCACCCGCAAGGTGACGGACCTGCCGCGCTGATGCAGCCCTATCCGCTGTCCAAATTGGCGCGCGATCACACGAACATCTGTGCCGCTCTGCCCGCTGCTGCAGCCCAGGCGCTGCCCCAGGGGTGGGAACGGCGCTTGCTGGCCCGCGCCTTGCGGCTCTGGCTGCTGGACGGGCCCGACCGGGGCCGCGCAGGGCAGGCGCTGGCACAGCTCTCCGCCGCGGCCCTCATCGCCCGCCGGGGCATGGGGCGCGCCGGGCAATTCTGGCCCGCCGGGTTCGACCCGCAGGTGGGCCCGAAATTTGCCCGGCTTTTTGATACCGCAGGCCTCGCGCGGCTGGTGCGCCCCCGCGAACGGGCACGGCTGGCCGCCGGGGGCAAGCTGCCCGGTGAGGTGCAGGCCGCCCCCCTTGATCTGCGCGACCTTTATCCCCCCCGGCCCATCCATGCCTTTGCGCTGACAGGGCGCGGCGCGGGACTGGCCCGGTTTCAGGTCCGCTTTGATGGCGCGCTATCGGTCGATATCGACTTTTACGCCGGGGACGGCAAAACCGTGCCCCTGCAGATCAGCCTGAACCCCGAGGCGGGCCTGATCATCTGCAACGACACGCGCACCGATGGGCTGTGGCGGCAGGCGCGGCACCATCCGCACCCCTTGCCCCGGACCGAGGTCGAACTGACGATCGAGATCGCCGCCCATGCCAGCCAGACCGCCGTGCGGCTGTGGCTGAACGGGACGCTGGCCTGGACGCTGGCCCCCCGTCGCCTGGGCCAGCGGGGCGGGGTGGCCCGGCTGGACCAGATCACCCATCTGGCCCTGAGGGGCGCCGTCACACCGCTGGACCTGCGCCCTGATCCCGCCCCCACGGGTCTGATGCTGGACGGGCGGCTGAACCTGCGCCTGCCCGGTGCGCTCACGGCCGAGGCCACGTTGCGCATTGATGGCAGTGACGCACCGCTGGACTGTCTGGCCATGGAACTGGCCCCCGGCACCCCGGGCCAGCGGGCGCATCTGCCCGCCCGCGCCTGGGCCGAAGTCGGGCCGGATCAGGCTCTAACCCTGCGCTATTCAGCCCATGGGCAACCCGATCAGACCTTGCCCCTGACCCGGGCCGATCTGGCCGCGCGCATCGCCACGCTCGTGCATCAGGGGCTGTCGGTGGGCGACGCCGACCTGATCCTGACGATCATCGAACAGGTGACACTGGCCGGGCTGACCCCGCATCTGGATGCGGGTGCCCAGGCGGAACTGGCCCGGCTGACCCAACGCTTTGGCCTTGAGGATCTGCTGCCCGGTCTGGTGCGTGCGCCGCGCCACCAGGCCGATCCGTTTGGCGCGATCATGAGCGATCTTGTGGGCCGCGCCCGGCGCGCCGGGGCCGAGGGGTTGCCCTTTGCCGATCTGCCCCGCGACGCCGCCGCAGGGCAACAGGCCGCCCGGGCGTTGGTGGAATCGGCCTTGGCCGCGGGCCAGATGGAGGCACTGTGCAAAGCGGCCGAGGCCGCAGACCTGCTCCCCCTGCCCATAGACGCACAAGACGACGTCTGGACGCTCTCGGCCAGCCTGCCCTTTTTGTGGTTACAGGGGCGCGAGGCGGATGTGCTGCGCAGCCTGCGCTGGATCACCGAGGATCGCACGGGCTGGCGGGTGACCCCGGCCCTGGCCTGGATCGGCGCACGCGCCCAGGCGGGCGATCCCGCGCTCAGCCCCGAGGGGCGCGCTGCCACGCTCGACATGCTGCTGGGCTGGCTGAACCGTGAGGGACAGAATTACTGGGGCCGCAGCGCCTGTGCCGCCCTGACTGACTGGGCCGCCGGTCTGGTGCCCGACCTGGACCGCCTGCCTGCCCCCCTGGACAACCGCGCCATCACCACGCTGATCGCCACCTATGGGTTGAGCCCCGCATTCTGGGCCAAGGTCACGGACGAGGCCCTGCCGCCGCGCCTGGCCCTGGCCCAAGGCGCCTTTGTGGACCTGCAGCGGGCCACCACGCCCCAAGGCAGGGCCACGGCCCTGACGCAACTGCAACGGATGGGCGTGCATGGCATCGCCCGGGCGCGGGTCGAATATCTGGGCCCCGCCGGGGTGGATGTGGCGCCCGGTGCCGCCCTTGATCCCGCTGACCTCTTGCCCGTTGCGGGGCTGGACGATGATGCCATGGGCGCGGCCGCGCTGCGCCATATGGCGGCCCCCGGGGCCACGCCCGCCACGGATGCAACGGCAGATATGGTTGCCGCCACTCTGCGCCGCATGACAGCCGAACAGGATGAAGGCGCCTTTGCCGCCCTGCAACGGGCTGTGCACGACCAGATCACGGACCTGCTGGCACAACCCGAAGACACGAAAAGCGCTTTGTTAGAGCCGCTTTTGGCCGATCTGAGCCTGCTCAACGCCGAAAGCGCGCGGTATCTTGGGATCGGCCTGGCCATGAGTCTGCTGGCCGCCTTGCCCGGGGCTGCCCTGCGACAAGGGCTGGCCGACTGGCTGCTGGCCCAGGACCCAGATGACCCCAACGATCCAACCCAGGAGGTCGCCTATTGGCGCCGCCGCGCGCCGGCGGTGCGCATGGGGCTGATGCGGTTGGGGGCCAGCGCGGGGCTCGAAGCCGATGTTCGGTCCGAAGCCGACGTTCGGCCCGAGGTTGCCGCCATCCTCGCCCGCTATACCCGGATGCCCCCCGGCACCACCGACGCCGATGCCGCCAAGCGGCACCTGCCCCCCCTGCCCGAAATCATGGGCACCACCACGGCCCTGCCCGCCCCTCATCCGCTCAATGATGTGATCGTCACCGTCCTGTCCTGCGAACCTTACCTTGACAGTCGGGTGCCCGCCCTGCGCCAAAGCTGGCTGGCCGACCTTGAGGCGATGGGCATCCCGTATGTCTTTGTGGTGGGCAATGGCGATGGCACGCTGCGCGGTGATATCCTGCATGTGGATGCGCCCGACGATTACGAAGGGCTGCCCGCCAAGACGCTGGCCACCATCGACTGGGTCCGGCGCAACACCGCCCACGCCCATATGTTCAAGATCGACGATGATTGCCTGGTGGATGCGCAAAACCTCTTTGGCGCGCTGGCCTACCGGACCTGTGACTATATGGGCCGCCGTCTGCACCGCGCACCGGGACAGATGGACCGGATCTGGCATCAGGCCAAGGCGTCCTCGCCCCGCGGCAAGCTGGAGCTGGACAAGTCCCCCGAACCCTCGACCTATGCCGATGGCGGATCGGGGTATCTGTTGTCCCGCGACGCGATGGAGGCCGCCTGTCGCGCCGCCGCCAGCCCCGAGGGGCGCGCCCTGCTGCACGCGTCCTTCATGGAGGACAAGCTGCTGGGTGATCTCTTGCAGCTCAGCGATATTTACCTGTCCACGCCGGGCTATATGACCTCGATCCGGCGGCGCACCTTTGGAGCGGCCACGCCGGTGGCGTTCTGGAATGCAGGTTTTCATCCGTCGCGGGCGGCCCCCACGCAACAGGTACATCTGGACACCCATCTGGGGCACGCAGAGGTGCGCGCGCTGCGAAACACCACCGAACTGGCCCCGGCAAAAATCTGGCCCAGTTTTCAGCCCCCGCGCCTGGGCTATCAATCCAACGCGCTGGAACTGATCAGCAGCACCGACACCGTGGACCGGGCGCGCAGCGCCGAGGTGACCGTCGTCGCCGTCATGCGCAACGAGATGTTCATGCTGCCCCAGTTCCTGGCCCATTACCGCCGCTTAGGCGTCACCAGCTTTCTGATTGCCGACAACGTGTCGGATGACGGCACCCGCGAATATCTGCTGGAACAGGCCGACGTGGCGCTGTTCTCGGTCGATACCGATTACAACCTGTCGCAATATGGCGTGGCCTGGCAGCAGGCGATGATGTCCGCCTTTCGGGTCGGGCGCTGGTCGCTGGTGGCCGATGCCGATGAATTGCTGGTCTGGCAGGCAAAACAGACCCAAACATTGCCTGATCTGCTGCAAAGCCCCCGGTTCAAAGGGGCCGAGGCCGCGCGGATCTTCATGCTCGACATGTACCCCCAGGGGCCGCTGGAACAGGCAACCTTCGAGGGCGCCAGCCCCTTTGCCCAGGCCGGTTTTGCAGACCGGGTGCCTTTTGCCGAAAACCCGCTGACGCGGGGGCCGTTTTCGGATCAAAGCCTGTGGACTTCCGCCCTGCGCCACCGGCTGATCCCCGGCACCCGGCCTGATCTTTTTGCCGCGCAAAAGATCGCGCTGTTGAAATACCAGCCCTGGATGCGACTGTCGGCAGGGCTGCACTTTGTGACGGGCGGGCAGCGGGCCGATCAGGATCTCTTCTTTGGGCACTTCAAGTACAACGCCGATTTCTACCGCAAGGCCCAGGCAGAAGTGGGGCGCAAGCAGCATTTCAACAATGCCGAGGAATACCGCAAATATCTGGCCCTCGCCTCAGAGGGACGGGCGGTGATCTATGATCCCGACCTGTCGCTGCCCTGGGCCGAGGTGCCCTTTGTAAAGGATCGCCTAGCTCCTTAGGCCCAACCGCCTGCGCAGGCCGTTTAACAGTCGTCGCGGACCCGACAGGGGCGCACCCGTCTGGCCGATCGCCCATCCCTGGGTCGTCTTGAACCGGGCATGACCGATCTCGAAATTATGGGCTACCTCACCGGGATAGACCGCGCGCAGACGGGCCGCGATCTGCCCCGCCAGGGCGTCGTCCAACGGCGCGCTCAGGCTCCAGGGCAGCAACAGGCCCTGCGACAGCTGTCGCGCTTGACCGCCAAGCGCATCGCGGCGCCACAGACCAAAGACATTGTCCGCCACAGCCCGGTTGGGCATCTGCACGGTGGCGTGGCCCAACCCCATATCCGAGGCGACAAAGCGCTCGCCCGGCGTCAATTGGTCAAACAAGACCTTTGGCCCCACCCCCACCATGTTCTCGGCATTGCGATAGAGCTGCAGATCGTGGTGCACGATGGGCGCGCGCGGGGCCATAAGCGGCAGGATCAGCAACGTATCGAGCAGCGGCCAGGGATGTTGGTGACTGGCATCAATAAAGGCCAGGCCGGCCGTGCCCGCCTCAACGTCGCCCGCCACATCCAGGGCGGTCACGCCGGTGCGGATGTGCACCCGCTCGGCCAGTGGCCCCGCCACCTGCGGCACCAGATCGCCCACTGCGCGGCTTTCGTCGAACCACAGCACATCACGCAGATCATAGGACCGCACGTGGCCCGCAATCCCGTGATGGTCCTGCAACACCGCCAAAGCCGCCGTCGACAGGCCCGTGGCCGTGCCGATCTCGATCACCAGATCGGGGCGGGCGGTGGCCATGCACATGTTCAGCAAGGACAGATCGCTGCCATCCACGGCATAATGCCCATCCGTCCACAGCCCAGCCAGCGTGGCATCAAGGTCAGGCGGCAGGATATAGGCGGCAGGATCAAGCATATGCTTCATTGGGTGTAGTGCCTTTCAAGCTCTGTGAGATGCTGGCCTATCGTCACCGGGGCCTGCGCGTTTCGCCAATAGGCGTCCATGTCGATCTCGCCCGCGACCAGGGCGGCCAACCGATCCTGAAAGGCCTCCGCGTCGCCTGCGGCAAAGGTCATCGCGGCAGAGCCCGATAGCTCCTGCGCGCCGCCCATGTCAGAGCACAGCAGCGGGATGTGCCGGCTGTGCATCTCGATGGCGACCTGGGGCAGGTTGTCGGCCCAAAGCGGCGGCACCAGGCCCACATCGACCCCCTCCAGCAGAGCCTCAAGGCCCGCATGGGTATAGCCGTCATGCCAGTCGAGGGCGGCCAGACGCGGGCCAAGGGCGCGCAGGCGGGCCATGGTCAGCGCATCACCCGCGCGCGCCGCCACCACAAGGCGCAGGCGCGCCAGCAGGTCATCAGGGGCGCTCTCAAGCGCATCAAGCAGGAAATAGAACCCCTTGTCGCGGCGCATATAGCCCAGATAGGCCAGCGTCAGCGGCACATCCCCGGGCGCAGGCAAAGGACGCGGGGCAGTCACGTCCCAGGCGGCGGCCTGCGTGGTTCCGATATAGCAAGTGCGCGCAATATCAGGCTCTATCCCGTGGGAAACGGCAATATCGCGCACCGCATCCGACACACACAGCACCACGTCACAGCCCTGATTGATCGCCTCCACCATCGCCGTGCGGCGCAGCCCAAAGGGAGAGGCCAAGGCAGGCGCCGCAGCGGTGGGCACCGGCGCAGACCGGCGCGCCCGGCGGATCGCCCGCACCAGCCCCAGCGCCCGTCGGCCCAAGGCCAGCACCAGGGCAAAGATCGCATCGTAACGCCGCGAACCAGGCTCTAACCCCGCGGATTTGAGCCTGTAATCCAACCCCGCCGCCATCCGGCCTGCCCGGGGGGCGGGGGGCACCGGCAGACAGGTCTCGCAGGCCCGGCCGCCCTCAAAGTCGGTGCAATGGGCGCGCTCGCGCTGCCACAGGTTCACCTGCGGACAGAGCAGATAGTAGTTGTGCAAGGACATCACGACGCGGGTGCCGGGGCACCGATCGGCCAGGCGCAGCACACCCGCTGGCAGCCCTTCAAGGTTGTTGAAATGGACCACATCAAAGGGGCCATGGCTCTCCAGAAAATCGAAAAACACCGCTTCGGTTGCAGGATGATCGACCTGGGCCGGATCGCCAAAGCTGACATGGCCCGGGGCCATCACCCCGGAATTGACGATCTCGAACCGGCGGGCACGATCCGCGGCGGGGCCGTGGCGCATCGGCTCCCAGCGGGGTGGGCCGGGGCGCATGTCATAGGAAGTGCCACTGGCCAGAAACAGGGTGTCATCGCCGGGCCGGGCCGCCATCAGGTTGCGCTGATACAGGCTCACACCGCCGCCACGGCCCTGCGTGTCGAGGTAGTCGACCCAATTGACGTAAAGGACACGCACCCGGGGCTCAGATCTCTTCGCCCAGCCAGTCTTCTCGACCGATCTGCGTGAAATAATGGACGATGGGGCCGGGCGTGGTAAAGCGGTCAACCACCCGGTTCACCCCTTGCTTGAGCAGACGGCTTTTCATGCGGGGCGAGGGGGCGACGCCCAGAAACTCGCACAGCCTGGTCGGCACGTCCGGCGCAAAGAGGGTGGTGTATTCCAGCGTCAGCACCTGTTGGGGCAGGTTTTGCAGCAATTGGGCGGTCAGATGATCAATGGTGGCCCATTCGTGCCAGCGCTGGGAAATCTGGCGGGGGCGGCCCTCGATGGTCTGAGCCACATAGGCGGCATCCTTGCGGGTCTGGGTCCAGCGCTTGGATTGGACAGCCTTGAGCATGGAGGCCACCTGCGCCAGGCGATTTTCGCGCCACACATGGATGATGCGCAGTTCCGGGTCCTCGGCCAGCGCCTTGAAGACCTCGATGTTGTGACCCAGCATGAACTTGAACCCGCCCTGGGCCGCACCGCTGGCGGCGGCCTCGGCAAAGACGCGGTGCATATGGGCCACCGGATCGCCATCGCGGGTCAGCACGGCCTCGGGGCTGCGGTCCTCTCCGTTCAGGCCCACAACGGCGTGGGGGTTGAACTGTTCGCCGGTGCAAAAGATTTCCGGATGCGAGTGCAAGAGCGACATCAGATAGGTGGTGCCGGACCGGGGCAACCCCATCAGCACAAAGCGGCCCATGGGGGGGCGGTCAGCGGCCAGACCCGATGCGCCGGGCAAGGGCAGCTTTGCCAACAGATCACCTACACGTGCCATTCATATCCCCCTGCCCTCGGCCTGACTGCACTGGTGGCCCACCCGCGGGCCACGGGCGCGTTATTGCCGGGCACGGCCCCCAAGACAACCCGAGGTGTGCCGCTCATTTTTTGGACATGCGTTTAATGTTCTCAAGATGGGCCTCAATAGCATCATTAACGTCCTCAAAGAAACTCAGGCGCCCCTGATGCAGCACGATGCCCGCATCGCAAAAATTGCGCATCTGGCCCATCTCGTGGCTGACCAGAATGGCGCTGGCATGTTCCATCCGGGCCAGAAACACCTCTTGGCTTTTCTTGCGAAAGGCCGCGTCGCCCACGGCCGTGACCTCGTCGATCAGATAGGTGTCAAACTGCACCCCCATCGAGGTGCCAAAGGTCAGCCGCGACTTCATCCCCGACGAATAGGTGCGCACAGGGGCGTTGAAATGCGTCCCTAACTCGGCGAAATCCTCGACAAAATCCACCAGAGCCTCGGTGTCCACCCCATAGATCCGGGCGATAAAGCGCACGTTCTGGGCCCCTGTCAGATCGCCGTGAAACGACCCGGCAAAGCCCACCGGCCACGAGATCGACCCATCCGAGATCACCCGCCCGCTGTCGGAATGCATGGTGCCCGCGATGATCTGCATCAGCGTGGATTTGCCCGCCCCGTTCAGCCCCAGCAGGCCCAGCGACCGGCCCGAGGGCAAGGTCGTGTTGAGGTTGTCGATCACGATCTTGCGCTTGCCTTGCACCCAAAAGCTCTTGGTGAGGTTTTCAAACCGGATCATGACGCCCGTCCTGTGCTGTCCCGATCAACCACGATCACGGATCGAATAGAAGATCAGGCAGGCCACCGCCCAGCTGAGCAGGGCAAAAAGCGCCACAAGTCCCAGGATCACATCGCGCTGGGGATATTGCGAGGTCTCGGCCAGGGTGGGCCGAATATAGGTTGCCAGATAGCGGCTCTGGCGCACCACATTGTCCCGGGCCAGATCCATCGCCGCCAGGGAGGCGCGATAGTTTTCCTCGGCAAACTCACGCTCCACGATCAGCCCCTCGAACTCGGCGATCAGCGAGGGGTAATCCTGTCCTGCAACGCTGCCCTCCTCGCCGCGGGCCACGGCCACCCGTTCGCGGGCCAACCGGTCACGGATCACCTCGATGCGGCGTTGGGCCTGGGCCAGGCGCGGATCGCCCGTGGCTGTGGTTTCGCCCAGCAGGTCCAGATCGATCAGCGCCTGGGCCAGCTGCTGCTGGAGGTTGTTCATCACGCCCATGCGGCCCTGAATATCGGCTGCCGGATCCACGATCTGGGTCCGCGAGCGGAACGAGGTCAGCTCGCTGCGGGCCGCAGACAGGCGGCGCACCGATTCCTCCAGGTCACTGCGAGCAAAGCGCATCGCATCCTCGCGGGCCTGGGCGTTGAGGTCGTTGATCATGTTCTGGCTGTGCATCACGATCTCGGTGGTGATGGCCTGGGCCATCTCGCGATCAAAGGCCCGCACCTGCACCTCCAAAAGGCCCGCCCCCTGATCATGCGAGACCCGCACAATGCGCGTCCAATAGTCCTCAAGATCTTCGATCGAGGCGCCGGGTTCCAGCGCAAAGACAGGGTCGCTGTCCCAGCGCGCGCTGTAATGGGTCCGAATGTCCAGATCTTCGTCGATCTGGCGGATCAGAGCCTGGGACTGGATGAACTCATACAAGATATCGCTGTCGCCCGCGGCACTGCCCCCCGCCAGGGCGGCCAGACCACCCAACAGCTCGGACGCCCCCTGCCCTTCGTCCTGGCGCACGGTAAAGGCCGTGGTCGAACTGTACTGATCCTCGGCCACTGCCCACAGATACCAGGCCGTCACCAGGGCGGGCACGATCACCACGATCACAAAGGACAGGATCAGCCCCCAGTGGCGGCGGCGCATCCGGGCGGGTGGCACTGAATCAGCCGCGCTTGCGGCGGGCGGTTTGCCCGTCTCGGCAGGCACTTGCTGTGGCCGGATCACGATGGATGGCTGGGCTGTCTGGTCCAGGGCCTCAAGCTGTTTCAAGAGCTGGTCTGCATTCCCTTCGGCAGGACGCACGAAAAGCGGCGGCTTTGCCTTGGCCTTGTCGGCAGTCTCATCACTCATATCGCGTTCACGCCCTTGATCACCCAAAGGATTGCCCACAGCAAGGGTTCCTTTTCTGCCGATGTAACATATGCTTGGCATCTCATACCAGTCACGAGCCTGTTGTCATGTCCGACATCCCTTCGCCACACAATCCCGAGGCCCAGATCGCACCCAAGCAGGCGGGAGGCGTCAACAGGTCGTTTGCAACGCTGCGCTCGGTCATGGCGCTGATCCTGCGGGAAATGGCCACGCGCTATGGCCGCTCACCGGGGGGCTATATCTGGGCCATCGTTGAACCCATGGCCATGATCCTGATCCTGGCCGTTGCTTTTTCCGCGCTGGTGCGCACCCCGCCGCTGGGCAACAATTTCATCCTGTTCTTTGCCACCGGAGTTTTGCCTTTCCAGCTTTATGGTGCGCTCAGCAATTATGTGGCGCGGGCGTTGAACTTTTCACGCTCATTGTTGTTTTACCCGGCCGTCACCTGGGTCGATGCGGTCACTGCACGCTTTGCGCTAAACCTGCTGACAGACATTCTGGTGATGCTGCTGCTATTCATTCTCTTTGTCTCGATATCAGACGTCACCCTGTTTCTTGAGGTTGGTCTGATCATCACCGCGGTCAGCCTAGCGGCCCTGCTGGGCCTGGGGGTTGGGTTGGTCAATTGCGTGCTATTCGGGTTCTTTCCCGTCTGGATGAACATCTGGGGGATCCTGAACCGGCCCATGTTCTTCATCTCCGGCGTGCTGTTCATGTACGAGTCCATGCCGCCACACCTGCAGGGGTATTTGTGGTACAACCCCCTGATGCACATCACCAGCCTGATGCGGGCGGGGTTCTATCCGACCTATGACGCCGAGTTTGCCTCTCCGCTTTATGTGGTGTGTTGCGCGATGCCACTGATCTTTCTGGGGCTCTTGCTGCTGGGCCGGTTTCACCGCGAGATTCTGAACCGCTAGGGTCGGTCATTGCCGGGCGCGCGCCCTTGGGCGTCTCACCAGGTGCTATTTATTTTGGGCCTCACCGGGCGCTATTTGTTTTGGGCCTCACCGGCCCAGGCCCGCACCTGGTCAAAAGACACATCCGTGCGCCGCAGCAACCCGTCGCGCAGCGCGCGCATCACAAGGCCCACAAACACCCGCCGTTCCCCCTTGTAGTGGCGCGTCTTGGCCAGCCATTTCAGCGCCGCCGCAGGCCCCGCCAGCACAAACCATCCCCCCGCACAGAGCCGGTAAACCATCAGCAGATTGCGGTAGTGGTAATAGCATTTCCACAAGGGGCGCATCCGCAGATCGCCCTCGGCGCTGGTGGTGAACGCGTGTTCAAAGCGCAAACCCGGATCAAAGAGGATCGTCCCCCCCTTGGCCGTCAGCCCCAGCGTATAGAGAACATCATCGCCATAGATGAACAGCCCCCCATCAGGAAAGCCCGCCCGCACCCGTCCCGCCCGCGAGATGAAAAAACCCACGAAAGAGGTCCCATCAATGTCGGTAGGGTGGTCCGCCGCATAGTCTGCCGCCCCCATATGGAACCCGTCACGCCCCCCGCCCAACAACGTCCGGCGCAGCACCTCGGGTCGCCAGAACGGATTGCGCGACGGCCGGTTCATGTCACAGATCCGCCCATCGGGATGATAGACAGCTGCCGCCCAGGCCTCGGCCCCACTGCGATCCTGGGCATGAAAGGCGGCCAAAGCATCGGGATAGGGGCGTGCATCATCGTCCATCAGCACCATCCAGTCGGGATCATAGCGCGCCGCCGCGTGGCGCATCCCCGCCTCGAACCCGCCGGCCCCGCCCACATTTTCAGGGCTGTGCACCACATCCAGGCGCGGGTTGTCGAGGCTCGCTAGCCAAGCACCCGTACCATCGGTGCTGGCATTGTCGATCACCACGATCCGGGGCAAATCCGCCGCATCCGCCGCAAGCAGACGGGCCAGGGTCACCTTCAGCGGATCAAGCCGGTTATAGGTCACCACCACCGCCACAAGGCCATCAGAAGCCATAGAAAGAGTATCTGGGGCGGACATTTGCGACGCCCTGCACGCAAATTCGGCCTTTGTCAAATTTGCATCCCGTTTTAGCGTGGTTATTCTGGACCCAGGATGGCATTACACAAATATGTCAGCAGACCTTAGAAGACGAACACATGCAGATCGAAGATACACCTCTCGGCGGGCTCAAGATTTTGACTCCTGCTCGTTTCGGCGATGATCGGGGGTTCTTCTCCGAAAGCTGGAATGCCAAGCGGATGAAAGAGGCCGGGCTGGACTATGAGTTTGTGCAGGACAACCATTCGTTGTCGGACAAGCGGGGCACCTTGCGTGGATTGCACTATCAATCGCCCCCCAATGCCCAGGCCAAGCTGGTACGCTGCAGCCGTGGGCGGCTGTGGGATGTGGTAGTGGATGCGCGTACGGGCTCGCCCACCTATGGGCAGTGGTTCGGGCTTGAGCTCAGCTTTGAGAACGGCAAACAGCTGATGATTCCCGCTGGATTCCTGCACGGGTTCGTGACGCTGACGGATGATGTAGAAATCACCTACAAGTGCACCGATTTCTATGCCTCTGCGAGCGACGGGGCCGTGCGCTGGGACAGCTGCGGCATCGACTGGCCGCTGGAGGGCGATCCGATCCTGTCCGGCAAAGACGCGGATGCGCAACCGTTCGCTGCGTTCACATCCCCCTTTGGCCCGGAGGCCGCATCATGAAGATCCTGGTGACCGGCGGGGCCGGCTTTATCGGCTCGGCGGTGGTGCGGCTGGCGATTGGGCGCGGCCATGAGGTCGTGAACCTCGATGCGCTGACCTATGCGGCCTGTCTCGACAATGTGGCCTCTGTCGCAGACAACCCTAACTATGCCTTTGTGCAGGCCGATATCCGCGACCGCGCCGCCATGGATGCGGCGCTGGCCACCCACACCCCCGACGCCATCATGCACTTGGCCGCGGAATCCCATGTGGACCGGTCCATCGACGGACCGGGCGCGTTCATCGACACCAACGTCATGGGCACCTACACCTTGCTGGAGGCCGCGCGCGCCTATTGGGAGGGGCAGGGTCGGCCCGAGGCGTTCCGCTTTCACCATATCTCGACCGATGAGGTCTTTGGCTCGCTCGGCACGACGGGGATGTTCACCGAAACCACCCCCTACGACCCGCGCAGCCCCTATTCGGCCTCCAAGGCGGCCAGCGACCACCTGGTGCGCGCCTGGCAGCACACATACGGGTTGCCCGTGGTGCTGACCAATTGTTCGAACAATTACGGGCCCTATCATTTCCCTGAAAAGCTGATCCCGGTGATCATCCTCAACGCGCTGGCGGGCAAGGACCTGGCGATTTATGGCGACGGGTCGAACGTGCGCGATTGGCTGTATGTCGAGGATCACGCCGATGCGTTGCTATGCGTGCTGGACAAGGGCGCCTTGGGCGAAAGCTATAACATCGGGGGCGAGAACGAGCGGACCAACCTGGAACTGGTGCAGACGCTCTGTACCATTCTGGATGCAAAACGGCCCAAGGCGGCGGGGACTTATGCGGATCAGATCACCTTTGTGACCGACCGGCCCGGTCATGACGCGCGCTATGCCATTGATCCCACGCGGATGCGGGACGAACTGGGCTGGCATCCGTCCGTCACCGTCGAAGAAGGGCTGGAGCGGACGGTGGAGTGGTATCTGAACAACGAAGCCTGGTGGCGGGCCCTGCAAGACCGGGACGGCGTCGGCACGCGCCTGGGCACAGGCTGACATGCCGGTCTGTCGCGCACATGACAAATGGGTCTATTTCGCCCATGTGCCCAAATGCGCGGGCACCTCGGTCGAACATTATCTCGACACCCGGTTCGGCACACTTGGGATGCGCGACACCAGCTTTGCCAAGCGCAGCGCCGCCGAGGCCTGGTCGCTGTCGCCGCCCCAGCACATGCCCGAGGCCGTGCGCCGCGAATTGCTGCCCGACACGCTCTTTGATGCGCTCTTTGCCACGCTGCGCCACCCGGCGACGCGGCTGCGCTCGGCCTTTCTGTTTCAGCGCGAGGTGGAAAAGGCCCTGCCCTCCAACCTGCCCTTTGAGCAGTGGATCGACACCCTGCCCCGCACTCAGTCGCTGGACCCTTATGCGCTGCATGGCCATCTGCGTCCGATGACGGATTTCGTGCCCAAACACGCGGTGACCTTTCGCGTCGAAAACGGGCTCGCGCCGGTGGTGAGCTGGCTTGACGATCTGACCGGCACCAAAGGCAGCCCGCGCAAGATCGGCACTTTCAACGTGCTTCAGGCCCGGGTCAAAACGCCGGTGGAACCGATCAAGCTGACGCCGCCCGTGCTCGACACCATTGCAGACCTCTATGCCGCTGATTTCGAGCGCTTTGGCTATCCCGTGGACCCGAACGATATGCAGGACGACACATGATCCTTGTTTTTGGCACCACCGGCCAGGTGGCCCGCGCGCTGACGGATGTGGCAGGCGACCGCGCCATGACCCAGCTGTCGCGCACCCAGGCGGACCTGTCTGACCCCGAGGCCTGCGCCGCCCGGATCCGCGCGCACCGCCCCGCCGTGGTCATCAACGCCGCCGCCTATACGGCCGTGGACCGCGCCGAGGACGAAGAGGCGCTGGCCCTGACCGTCAATGGCGACGCCCCCGGTGCGATGGCGCGCGCCTGCGCTGATCTGGGCGTGCCGTTTCTGCATGTGTCGACCGATTACGTCTTTGCAGGCACAGGCACCGCGCGCCATGCCCCCGGCGATCCGGTGGATCCGCAAAACGCCTATGGCCGCACCAAGCTGGCGGGCGAGGCGGCGGTGCGCGCCGCGGGCGGGGTTCATGCGATCCTGCGCACCTCCTGGGTGTTTTCGGAATATGGCAACAACTTTGTCAAAACCATGCTGCGCCTGAGCGAGACGCGCGATGCGCTGAACGTGGTCGATGATCAGATCGGCGGGCCGACGCCCGCACGCGGGATTGCCATGGCGCTTTTGACCATGGCCGATGCCCTGCAAGCGGGGCAGGGCGGGGGCACCTATCACTATGGCGGCGCCCCCGACACGTCCTGGGCAGGTTTCGCGCGCGAAACATTTGCCCAGGCCGGTCGCGATGTCACCGTGACCGGCACCCCCACAACAGACTTTCCCACACCGGCCACACGGCCGCTCAATTCCAGGCTCGATTGTTCCTCTTTAGAGACTGATTTCGGCATTATGCCCCCCCCCTGGTCCGAGGATCTGGCCCGTATTCTCAAGGTATTGCTATGACACAACGTAAAGGCATCATTCTGGCCGGCGGCTCGGGCACGCGGCTTTATCCGATCACCATGGGCGTGTCGAAACAGCTTTTGCCGATCTATGACAAGCCGATGATCTTTTACCCTCTGTCGGTGCTGATGCTGGCGGGCATTCGCGAGATTTGCGTGATCACCACGCCCCAGGATCAGGATCAGTTTCAGCGCACTCTGGGCGATGGCAGCCAATGGGGCCTGAGCCTGACCTATATCGAACAGCCCTCGCCTGATGGGCTGGCGCAGGCCTATCTGCTGGCGGCTGATTTTCTGGATGGGGCGCCGTCGGCCATGGTGCTGGGCGACAACATCTTTTTCGGGCATGGCCTGCCTGATCGCCTGGCGGCCGCCGATGCGGTCGAGGTCGGCGGCACCGTGTTCGGCTACCGCGTGGCGGATCCCGAGCGCTATGGCGTGGTGGATTTCGCCCCCGACGGCACCGTGAAGACCATCGTGGAAAAGCCGCCTGTGCCCCCGTCGAACTATGCGGTCACGGGGCTTTATTTCCTCGACGGCACAGCACCCGAGCGCGCGGCCCAGGTCCAACCCTCGCCGCGGGGCGAGTTGGAGATCACCTCGCTTCTCGAGATGTATCTGGACGATGGTCAGCTCAACGTGCAGCAGATGGGTCGCGGCTATGCCTGGCTTGATACCGGCACGCACGCCTCCTTGCTGGATGCGGGTAATTTCGTGCGCACCCTGTCGGACCGGCAGGGCCAGCAGGTCGGCTGCCCCGAAGAGATCGCCTTTGAACAAGGTTGGATCAATGCGGCGGAACTGGCCACGCGGGCCAAGCTCTTTGCCAAGACCCATTACGGCACCTACCTCAAAGGCCTGCTCGACTAGGGACGTTTCGCGCGCGAAACAAACGGGTGTTTATCTGCGGCCCAGCTTGCGGATCTGCGCGATGATCTGGTCGCGCAGGGCAGGGGTCATATCCGGCCCCGACAGGCGCAGCCAATCGCCATCCTCGTCCCAGCTGATTTGCAGGTTTTTCGCCAGGTTCTGATGTACCACGCGGGGCTTGGACGGGATTTCAGAGGGCGGGGCAGTCTGGGTCAGCAGCTGCGCCAGCAGGGCCTGCTCCGCCTCCGGGCTATCGGGCGCATCCTTGGCCAGCGCCGTCCGCATCTGCTCCCCCATGCCCTTATGCGTCTCTAACGCGGCGGAAATCTTCAGCCCCAACCGTTCGCCAATGGCGTGGGGAAAGCGCAGATGCCCGTCCAGTGCCGCCACCAGCGGCAGGAAGGATCGGATTTTTGACCGCTTGGGCCGCGACGCGGTGGCAAAAAGGGTCAGAAGCGCCGCCTTTTGCGTCTCGAACACGCCCTGTTCGACGGCACGCGCCGCAATCCGCGCCCGCTCGTAATAGCTCAGCCCGACGCGGATCTCGTTTTCCTCGACCATGGCCTGATAGGTTTCCGACGCGTCCGAGGGCCGACGCAAAAGCGCCAGAACCGTGCCGTCATGGTCGCCGCGCGCGGCGAGTTGCACAATCGCCTGACAGCGCCGCCAGCCGGAAATCAGGCCGTATTGGCCCGAACCTGTCTCCAGGACTTCGATCGGGCTTTGCTGGCCGCGCGCCGCAATGGACGCCATCAGCGCCTCCATCTCTGCATCATCCACCGCGACCCGGTCGCGCACGATATGATCCAGCGTGATGGCCGAGACGGGCAGGGACAGGACCATGCGGCCCGTCGCGCGCGCCTCGCTGAGTTCACGACTGACATCATGCAGCGCGGCGGTGGTGGCCGCATCGGACGCCACATCGGCAATAGGCGCGCGGGCCAGCATGGATTTGGTTTCAGGGGCGGCACCGAACACGTCCGGGTTGGCGGGGCTCAGGCGTTTGCGTTTGGCCATTTGGGTCTCCTTTGCCTTCCTTTTCGGGTGGTCTGGTTAACCAGTCTTTTCTGCAGCGTGCGCCGCTTCGGCATCGCGCGCCCAGGCCCCCACCAGAAGCTGTTTAAACGCCGCATAGGTGGCATCAAATGTTTCGCGGCCCCGCACATATGTCTCGCGGTTGAAGTCGCGGTAATCGGCCTCGTAGATGCCTTGCACCTGCTCGCCTGCCTGCCCGATCAGGGCCGTGAAATCCTGGCGGTGCGGCGACAGGGTGGGGCCCAGATAGGCCTGCATCAACGCGGCCAGCTCTGCCTGCTGCGTGCCGTCATAGCGGGTGATGACCGCGCGCACCGCGTCCCATTCAAATTGCAGACCCTCACGACCAAGCGCCCGGGCGGCGGTGTTTTCGGCCTCTTCGATCGAGCCAAAAGTTGCGTGCAGCATATCGAAAAACCGCCCCGTGCTGTCAAATTCGAGGAAAGACGCACCCAACGGCACCAGCAGGATATCGGCCGCCGACAGCCCGTTGATCGTGAGGTAGCCAAGGGCCGGGGGCGTGTCGAGAAAGACGATGTCATAGGCGTCCAGGATGCCGTCGGCTTCCAGCGTGTCGGTCAGCGCATCCCACAGCTTCCAGCCCCGCGCGCTCATCCGCCAGACGGGGATCTGGAATTCGGCCCAATAAAGGTTCAGCTGCGCGCCGATCAGGTCGATATTGGGCCAGTGGGTCGATTGGATCAGCGATTGCGCGGTCACATCCAGCGCCTCGGTCAGCGTGTCATCCAGCGGAGTGGGGCCCTCGCCCCGGTCCATGCGCCGCTGGTTCTCGTGGCGCAGGTGGCGGGCATAATGGCGGGCCATCAGGGGAAAGACGGTTTGCCATTCATCGCTGACGGTGCCGCCAAAGATCGAGGTCATCGACCCTTGGCTGTCCAGATCAATCACCAGCACCTTGTAGCCATCCAGCGCCGCGGACATGGCCAGATGGGCCGCCGTGCTGGTCTTGCCCACGCCGCCCTTGAAGTTGGCCACGGCCACCATCTTGGCGGGCTGTCCCTTGGGACGGTAGGGCATGTATTCCTTGGTCTTGGAGCCTTCCTGACCGAAATGCGCCTTGAGGCGCAGCACCTCGTCAAAGGTGAACCATTTGGCGCCGCCTTCCGTCTCTGAGGTGCCCTGGGGCAGGTCGGGGTTCTGCTTGAGCACGCGGCGGAAATGGCCTGTGGCCACAGGGATGAGATAGCGGGTGATTTCCCAGGTGGAAAAGCGGCGGAGCTGTCGCGCAGCGCCTGCATCAATCCCGCGCGAGGCCAGATCATCGCGCCCCCCGGTGCAGGCCTGGGCAATCTCGGCAAAGCGGTTGGTGGTGGTGGGCGGGCCCAACTGGGCCTGGGCCGTGACGGGATCAATGTTGAAATAGGGGGGAAGATCGGGTGAAACTGTCTTTGTGGCCATGTCTCTGCTCTGCTTTATGGGCTCTTCATGTACGCCCTTTTCCCCATAGTATCAAAAAAGGGCGCACATGGAAGCAAAGAGATAACGCCCCTTTCTTTTTCTAAGAAAATCAACGGCTTGTTGGGGTAATTTCGAGGATTTCGGTGCGTTGTCTTATGGATGGCGCAAAAATTCTTCTGAGTTAATCTATGTTATTTATATGTTAAGGGGTTTTCGGTATTTGCATAAGTCTATGATATAAAGCGATTTTCTGCCCTCTTCTTTATTTTAGGCGACTCTGATCCGCCGATAGACCGACTCTGAACCCCCGCTCTTGCGACTCTGATCCGCCGTTGCCCGCCACCTGCGCGCTGGACCGAACCTGTGGATAACTCTAGGCTGGGTGTCACTGAAACCCCGAAAGGAATCGGGGACATAAAACGAGCAGAACAATGACAGGACCTTCCGGGCTTTTGCCGGACCGCCATCCCATGGGCGATTTTTTCGTCTGTGATCTCTTTGGGGCCGCCCCCAAGGACGACCTGGGGTCGATGGAGCATCCGATCTTTTCGCTTTCCACCCGGCCGGATCGTCGGGTGCTGAGCTATGCGCATAACGGCACCCAGGTGACGGTTACCCCAAGTGTCCGGGGGCGCGCCACGATCCATGACAAGGACATCCTGATCTATTGCATCAGCCAGTTGGTCGCTGCCCTCAATGCCGGGCGCACGGTGTCGCGGCGGGTGAGCCTGAAGGCCCATGACCTGCTGGTGGCCACCAATCGCGACACGGGCGGCGACAGCTATGTGCGCCTGCGCGATGCGTTTGAACGGCTGGCGGGCACCCGCATCACCACCAACCTCGAGACCGGGGGCCTTGAGACCACAAGCGGCTTTGGCCTGATCGAGAGCTGGGAGATCCAGCGCCGCTCCAAGGGCGGGCGGATGGTGTCGGTGACGGTGCTCTTGTCCGAATGGCTGTTTCGCGCGGTCGAGGCACGGGCGGTGCTGACGCTGAGCCGCGATTATTTCCGCCTGCGCAAACCGCTGGAGCGGCGGGTCTATGAGCTGGCGCGCAAACATTGCGGCCGGCAGCCCGAATGGCGCATCGGCATCCCGACCCTGCACAAGAAGGCGGGCAGTGCCGCCCCTGTTCGCGTGTTCCGCGCCGCCATCCGCGCGATGATCGCGGCCAACCATCTGCCCGATTATGACCTTGAGGAAGGCCCGGGCGACATGCTGATCGTGCGCCGCCAGCGGGTCATCGAACAGGACGCGCCCCGCCCCAGTGCCGACGCGCTGGAGGCCGCCCGCGCCCTGGCGCCGGGCCTCGATGTCTATGCGCTGGAGGCGGACTGGCGCGCCTTCTGGGTCGAGACGGGCCGCCCGCGCCTGACATCCGCAGACAAGGCATTTCTGGGCTGGGTCAAAACCCGCAGCAAACCCTAGCCCCGAACCTTAGAGCGGTGCGTGCACAAATGCAGGCGCGGACCCATCGCGCAAAAACGCATCCGCCGTGTCCAGTGCCTCGCGGATCGTCACGTCCATGTCGAGATAGCGGTAGGTGCCCAGCCGTCCCACGAAGGTCACGCCCTGCGTCTGCTCGGCCAGGGCGACATAGTCTCTGAGCAGGGCTTTTTCGCGCACTTGCCGGATCGGGTAATAGGGGATGTCATCCGCCCCGCAGGCCCGCGAATATTCGCGGTAGAGGATCGAGCCTGCGTGCTCTTCCCAGGGGGAGAAATGCTTGTGCTCGGTGATGCGGGTATAGGGCACGTCCTCTTCGCCGTAATTCATCACCGCACAGCCCTGGTAATCGCCCTCATAGCGGAACGGTTCGAAATCCAGGGTGCGATAGCCAAGGCGACCCAGCTCGTAATCGAACCAGCCGTCCAGCGGCCCGGCATAGAACACGTGGTCATAGGCGTCCGCCTGGTCGCGGGTAAAGCGGGTGTTGAGGTGCACGGTGATGCCGGGGTGATCCAGGATCGCCGTGACCATGGCGGTATAGCCGTGCTCGGGCATGCCCTGGAACCGGTGGGCGAAATAGTTGTCATCGTAATTGAACCGCACCGGCAGCCGTTTGAGGATCGCGGCCGGCAGGGCGCTGGGGTGCAGCCCCCATTGCTTGATCGTATAGCCTTTGAAGAACGCCTCGTAGAGGTCGGGGCCCACAAAGCGCAGCGCCTGTTCCTCGAAGGTCTGGGGGTCGGTGATGCTGGTGTCGGCCTGTGCCTCGATAAAGGCGCGGGCGGCATCGGGGCGCAGGGTCTGGCCATAGAACTGGTTGATCGTGTGCAGGTTGATGGGCAGCGAAAACACCTGCCCCCGGGCGGTTGTCTTGACCCGGTTCTTGAACGGGACAAAGCGGGCAAAGCCGTTCACATAGTCCCAGACCTGGGCATCATCGGTGTGAAAGATATGGGGGCCATAAACATGGACCATGACGCCGGTGTCGGCATCGCGCGCGGTGTGGCAATTGCCCGCCACATGATCGCGCGCCTCAAGGATGGTGATCTGGTGCCCGGCCTCGGCCAGGTGCCGCCCGATCACCGCACCGGACAGGCCGGCCCCTACCAAGAGCAGTTTCATATCTTTTGCCGCACCGTTTTGCCTGGGTCACGCGAAACGCGTCTGCCCTGCTGTGTGACATGCGTGCCGTGCCCACGCAACTGGGTGGGGTGGGGCCGCAGAATCACCCCGGGGGGTCTCCTGGCGGTGGGCCGCGGCAGGGGATGCCAGCATAGGTTGAAGGTTCGGGCGGATTCCTGCCTTTGTGAGCTATTGCGCAGAGGCGGCGCCTGGCCTGTGCAGCATTGTGCAAAATCGTCGCCATCTGCCTGCCCTGCTGGCCCTTCAGGCTTGTGGCATCCTTGCAAGTTTGCCTGAAAATCCATCTTTTCGCCCAAAACCCGCCGCAGGGGTGCC
This sequence comes from uncultured Tateyamaria sp., assembly GCF_947503705.1. GTDB lineage: Bacteria > Pseudomonadota > Alphaproteobacteria > Rhodobacterales > Rhodobacteraceae > Tateyamaria. Next base: position 101,891 of record NZ_CANNES010000012.1, read on the forward strand.
TAGCATAAGGGCGCATAGACACTTAAAGTGGCACCATAGGGTGAATTGGGTACGAGAGTGAGACGATGCGGTTCGAAATCGTCGGCAAGGACGATGCAGAAAGCGGGATGTGCCACGGACGGTGGGCGGTTGCCCTGCGGGCGCTGTGCCTGTGTGCCGCTATTGGATATGTCGGGCTTGTGGCCATGACCCCGGCCGCCTCTGCCAATCAGCGCCAATATGCGGTTGTCGCCCTGACCTGCGACGCCGATCTGCGTCTGTGCCGCGCCCTGGTGCAGGTGCTGATGCAAACGGGGCCGCGCGGCCATCTTTACCGGATCAACCCTGACCCCAAACCGCCGCAGGCCTTTGACCTGCGTCTGGAAACCGATGCCACGGGGGCGGCCCATCTGGCCTGGCCATCGGGCAACGGTGACCCTGTTGCCCGCCAGGGCCGGACCGAGGCCGAATTTGCCCGTCATATCGTCGCGGCCAGCCCCGGGCTGCCCCGCGCCCTGAAACACGCTTTGTAGCTGCCATTTCCACCGAAAGGATTATCCCATGTGTACCATTTGCATGATGACCCAGACCTTTGACCCCACCCGCCACACCGATGGCGGAAGCATCTTTGACGGTGTGGTGGGCGACCCGCTTGATCAATCCGATACCAACAACCTCACCAGTTCCGAGATCAACAGCAGCGTGTCCGTCATGGTGGACAGCTCGGTCACCGGCACGATTTCGACCTCGGGCGAGCAGGATTTCTTTTCCGTCACCTTCGAGGCCGGCAAGACCTACAAGATCGACGGCTTTGGTTCTCCGAGCGGCGGTGGCACGATCAACGAAACCGATCTGCACCTGTTCAACAGCTCGGGCGGCTTCATCGAATATGACGACTTCGAAGGGGCGGGTCTGGACGCCCAGATCACCTATACGGCCACGACCACGGGCACCTTCTATATCATGGTGGATGGCTACTACAGCACAGATACCGGCACCTATACCCTGTCGATCGAGGAAACCGTGGCCCTGCCGCCCCCCGGCACCACCGGCACCTATGAAGAGTTGGCCGAGTTCCTCAAGAGCGGCACCAACAATGGCGTCGAATATACATTCGACACCTCGTCCTCAAACGTGATCACGGTCAATATTTCGGGCCTGACGGCTGCGGGCCAGCAGCTGGCGCTCTGGGCCATGGACGCCTGGGAAATGGTCGCCAACATCGACTTTCAGATTGTCACCTCGGGTGAAATGATCACTGTCGACGACGAAGACAGCGGCGCCTTTGCCTATTACCCCAATACCGGCTCCACCAGCATTGCGGGCGGCGACAACACCAATGGGGTCGAGCTGAACGTGTCCAAGCAATGGCTGGTCAACAGCGGCACCACGCTCGACAGCTATTCCTTCCAGACTTACGTGCACGAGTTTGGGCATGCGCTGGGGCTGAACCACTTGGGCGACTACAACTTTACCCCCGGCCAGTCGATCACCTATGCCAATGATGCCTATTTCACCAATGACAGCTGGCAGATGTCGGTCATGTCCTATTTCGACCAAGTCGAGAACACATCGACCAACGCCTCTTTTGGCTATCTGGCCGGGCCCATGATCGCCGATATCATTGCGATCCAGGATTTCTATGGCGCGCCGGGGTCCAGCGGTGTGACCGCAGGCAACACCACCTTTGGCCTGAATTCCAACATCGGCAACTATCTGGACGAGCTGTTCACGGCCCTGGCCACCAATTCGACCTCGGCCAATGTGTCGGGCAATGACATGGCCTATACGCTTTATGATCAGGGCGGCACCGACACCATCGACCTGAGCTTTCTGACCGCGTCTGATCCGGCCAATATCAACCTCAACGATGGCACGTTCTCGGATATCGGGACGGGCATTGATGTGCTGGGCATTGCCGTGGGCACCATGATCGAGAACCTCACCACCGGGGCGGGCAATGACACCCTGACCGGCAACGAGCTGAACAACATCCTGAACGCGGGCGACGGCAATGACCTGGTCCTGTCGGGCACGGGCAATGACACCACCAATGGCGGGATCGGCAATGACACCCTCTATGGCGGGGGCGGCAACGATTCCATCTCGGCCGGCAACGGCAATGACGAAGCCTTTGGCGGCAACGGCAACGACTTCCTGAGCGGCTCGTCTGGCTTTGACCTGCTGGGCGGTGGGGCCAACAACGACACCCTCTATGGCGGGGCCAACAACGACACGCTCTGGGGCTCGTCGGGCAATGACCTCATCTATGGTGGCACCGACAATGACCTGGTCGGGGGCGGCACCAACAAGGACCAGATCTTTGGCGAAAGCGGCAATGACACGCTTTATGGCGGCGGCGGCCAGGACACCGTGCAGGGCGGCACGGAAAATGACGTCGTGGGCGGCGGTGCCGGCGCAGACGTGGTGAACGGGGACGGCGGCAATGACACCCTGTGGGGTCAGGCCGGCAATGACACCCTGTCAGGTGGCAACGGCGATGACGACATTGCGGGCGGTGGTCAGGGCGACCTGCTGCAAGGGCAGCAGGGCAATGACACCCTCAATGGCGGTTTTGGCAATGACACCCTGTTCGGGGGCGCGAACGATGACGTGCTGAACGGCAACTTTGGCACGGATATCCTTGTCGGTGGTCTGGGGGCGGATACCTTTGTCTTTGACGAGGGCGGGGCCAAGACGGTCAGCGATTTCAATGGGGCCGAGGGTGACATGCTGCAAATCGACGATGGGCTCTGGTTCGGCGCGACCCTGTCGCCCTCCAACACAGTGACCGCCTTTGCCAGCGTGGTGGGCGGTTCGGTCGTCTTTGACTTTGGCAGCGGCAACACGATCACCCTGACGGGCGTGTCCACCACCGTGGGTCTGTCCGATCATATCGAGATCATCTGAGGGGGCTGACCGCCGCGCAGCGGTCCATCCCAACCTATGCGAGAAACACGGAAAAGGCAGGGGCAAAATCCCTGCCTTTTCCATTTAAACCCTGCATTGCTATTGACGTTTTTTTGATTATTCTCGCCTCCAAACACTCAAAGTATTGGAGGGAAAAAGAATGATTTATGCGATTACAGGAACGGACCCGGACTTTCTGGGATTTGCCCTTTTTGATCAGTTCGAGAACCTGAACATCGAACTGGTGTCCGCCACGTCCACATCGGTTGTGATCAGCAACTCCGCCACCGGCGCCATCACCACGCTGAGCGGCTCCGGCTTTACCTTTGCAGGCACCGACCCGACCGGCGGCGTGGTCACCGGCGTTTCGGTCAGCGATGGCAGCACGACGATTGGCACCATTTCCGGCATCAACTGGGGCCTTGTGGCCTTTAACCTTGCTCTGGATGCGCTGGACAATGGCAACGAGGCGGCGATCGCGGCCCTGATCAACAGCGCGGGCCCCCTGACGGTCGATGCCTCGGGCGCGACCGGACCGCTGAATTCCGAAGGGGACCTGGAAGGCATCCTTGAGCTGCTGAACGCCGGTTATACCTATATCGACAGCCCCTTTGACGAGGATGTCGGTGGCACCGATTTCAACGACACCTATCAGGTCGGCACGCAGAACGATTTCAACAGCATCAATATCGAGGCCACGCTGGGCAACGACACCTTTGATTTCACCGGGGCCAGTTCGAACGCGTTCGCATTCCTGGATTATGATCAGGACTATTCCACGCCCCAGGCGATCACCGCCAATATCAACGGCGTGGCGGGCACCGGCACCATCGGCACAGCCAGCTTTACCGACACCATCCTGGGCCTGGGCGTGATCCTGGCGGCAGATGGCTTTGGCGTCGGGGGCAGCAACCTGAACGACACGTTCAACATCACCCTGGGCGGGCCGAATGACAACAATTTCCAGTTCATGACCGTTACAGGCGGCGAAGGGGCGGACACGTTCAACGTCTCCCTGGGTGACTTCAGCACCCTGCGCCTCGACTTCCGCTTTGGTGCGTTCAACGATCCGTTCACCGGCGTGGTCATGGACATTGCGGCCGGCACGATCACCAATGATGGCTTTGGCAGCTCTGATACCATCACCTATACCAACACCGGCGGACGTCTCGAGATACGGGGCACCGACTTTGCCGACGACATCACCGGCAGCGATTTCAACGACAGCTTTATCCTGCGCGAGGGCAATGACACGCTGGATGGCGGCGACGGCTTTGACCGGCTCCGCTATGACCGGTCGGGGGTTGATGCGGTGATGGTGGATCTGTCCACCGGCGTGGCCACCGGCACATGGAACGGCAACGGCTTTACCCATGATCTGACCTCTATCGAATGGGTCCGCGGATCGCGCGAGGGCAATGACACCCTGATCGGGTCGGATGCCAACGAGATGCTGGATGGGCGCGGCGGCGATGACAGCCTTGTGGGCGGTGGCGGCGACGACACCCTGATTGGTGGCGAAGGCCACGACATCTTCCTGTCTGGCTCGGGCAATGACGTGGCCGAAGGTGGGTCGGGCAACGACACCATGTATGGCGGCGGCAACGATGACCATCTGTCGGCGACCAGCGGGGCCAACGAGATGTTCGGCGGGTCGGGCAACGACACGATCGAAGGTGGTGTGGACGGCGACCTGATGGGCGGCGGCGGCGGCTTTGACATCCTGAATGGGGGCAATGGCAACGACACCATGTTCGGCTCCTCCGGCAATGACACGATCGAAGGCGGCGAGGGTGACGACTTTGCCGGTGCCGGGTCCAACAATGACCTGGTCAATGGCGGCAACGGCAATGACACGCTTTATGGCGGTGGCAACCGCGACGTCGTGAATGGCGGCAACAACGATGACCTCTTGGGTGGCGGCGCCGGGCGCGACCTGGTCAATGGCGACGGCGGCAATGACACCCTGTGGGGTCAGGCCGGCGATGACACCTTGTATGGCGGCAACGGCAATGACGACATTGCGGGCGGCGGCCAGGGTGACCTGCTCTTTGGTCAGCAGGGCGAAGACACCCTCAATGGCGGCTTTGGCAACGATACCCTGTCGGGTGGGGCTGATGACGACATGCTGAACGGCAACTTTGGCAATGACGTCCTGACCGGTGGTCTGGGGGCCGATACCTTTGTCTTTGATGCCAACGGGTCCAAGACGGTGAACGACTTCAACATCGCGGACGGTGATTTGCTGCTGATCGATGGATCCTATCTGATGAGCGGAGTGTCGACGACGCAGGATGTCATCGACACCTATGCCGATGACAGTTCGGGCACCGTCATCTTTGACTTTGGCACCATGTCGATCACCCTCAATGGTGTCAGCACCGTGACGGGCCTGGAAGGCGCGCTCGACATCAACTTCTGAAGGGCCCGGCCCGGCGGTATTCCTGACCGCCGGGCCGACCCCGAGACCCGCAATCTGATGACATCAGCCGTGGCGCCAACCACGTATTGTGTGGCTGGCACTGGGCGCGTGTCTGGGCTATCCCCGGCGGTGGTGATCAATGACGCACGGGTGGTGCACGAATGAAAAAGACATTCCTCTTGGGGGTTGGGGCGCAAAAGGCCGGAACCACCTGGCTTTACCAATATCTGCGCGGCCATCCCGATTGTGCGATGGGAATGATCAAGGAACATGCGGTTCTGCAAGTGGCCCTGGCCCAGGGCGGGCCTTCGGGTCGCTTTGGCGACAAGGCCAACGCATTGATCGCGGCCCTGCAGGGGGCCAAGAACACCCCGCCCGACACCCCCCTGGACGCAGATGCCCAGGCGCGGCTGTTGGCCCTGATGGACAATGTGGGTGGCGAGTTCGACCTGTCCTATTACATGCGGACCTTTGAGCGGCTGCTGGAGGCCAATCCGGAGGCGCATCTGACGGGCGACATCACGCCTGAATATTGCATGCTGTCCACAGATCAGCTGCGCCAGGTGCGCGCCATGATCGAAGGGGCGGGCTATGACCTCAAGGTGGTGTTCCTGATGCGCGATCCGCTGGACCGGGTCTATTCGGCGCTGCGCATGGCGGATCGCAACCGCCGCGCTTCGGGCAAGCCGGTGAACCTGCCTGCGGCAGAGCGCTTTGACAGCCAGGGCGTGGCCGATTGGGTCGAACAGCGCACCCGCTATGACCTGATCCTGGACAGGCTGGACGCTGCCTTTGCGCCGGAACAGGTGTCGGTGGGCTTTTACGAGACGTTCTTTTCCAACGAGACGCTGACTGATCTGCTGGGCTTTCTGGGCCTGCGCCATCACCCGGCGGATTTCGGGAACCTGGCCAATGCCTCGCCCGCAGGGGGCGACATTGCCCCTGAAAAAGTCGCGGCCGTCCGGGCCCATTACGATGTCACCTATCGGGCCTGTGCGGACCGTTTCGGGGCTGCGTTCATATCCGATATTTGGAAATACGCGTAACGCCTGATTGTGCATAATCAATGCTCCATCGGTCTCTTGACGCAGGGTGCGAGCCCTGAACACAGACTCTTCAACATCTCAGTTTTTGATTACCCTGTAAGTGGCCTGGGCCACTGCGTCCTGTTTGAACGCTTCCGTAAATCGAATTCCCTTGCTCACATCCGTCTCTCCTTGGTTCCAAAATTACCAAGCAAAGCTTCTACAAATCTACGGGCACCTCAGACCGCCCTGTTGAAAGTAGAGATATAAAGACAACTACCTCGGACATAGATCTCGCTGCGACGGCTGACATTCTGCTATTCGTTTCCAGTGGTAGTACCGTCGCCAGTACCACACTGATCGTTGAGATGTCTGAACTCGGCCAGATCACTGGAGAGCAATCCATCGCGCTTATGGGACCCGTGCCCGTTGTACAAGCCGGTGGGGCTATGCGTGTATAGTGATCTATCCACTCATCAGCGGCGAAGGTCGCATGTTACGTATTGTCCTGTTACACGCAGTGATCATAACCTAATATTGCAGTTTTTTGCAAATTTGATGCGCACCGCCGGTTAACTTCACAAGGTCATTATCACTGCTGTTGCCCAAAAACTCATTATCATCGTCAGGACACTAGTTAATTAGAACAGTAATGGTCTTCTCACACCGTCTGAGATGCAGTTCTAAGCATGAGCGAGCGGGCTTTCAGAGCCGCTTTTGTTCCAAGTCAGGCGCATTACGTCAACCCCGGTGGCAATCCCAGCAGCGCATTGGCCCGCACCAGCAAGGCGATGTCTTCGGCATTGGCTTCGGTCAGTTGGGTGGCCAGCTGGAAGGGGGTCTTTTTCCCGCCCTTGGAACTGGTCGTGTTGGCCTTGGCCGGGGCCGGGGCAAAGTCGGGAAAGGCTGGGGTCAGCCGCGCGATGAACGCCTCGGTAAAGGCGTTGAAATGTTCGATCCGCCCGATCACGCCGCGTTTGTGCAAAAGCTTGAGCCCCGCCTTGGCCCGCTCGAATTCGCTGTCTGGGCCTGGGCACAGCGTCGCCAGCCGCGAGACCTGGAAGTTGCGGCATTGCCGGTCGCCCGCCCGCGCCAGCCGGGTCTGCACATAGCCTTCGAAATCATGTTTCTTGGCCAGTTCCGCGCCCCAGGTGTCGGCCTCCTGCTTGCGTTCAAAGCGGTAGGCCGAGGCGATCCGCGCCAGCGGGTTGCGCAGCATGATCACCGGGATGATGTCGACGCCCTCGACCTGGGGCAGGGGCCCGACCATCGTGTGGCTGGAAAAGGCCTGTGCCTCGGGGTTGTCCGCGATCCAGTCCTGCACCCCCTTGGTGTTGTCATTGCCCGCCATGGCAAATTCGGCCGTCACCCAGGCCGGTCCGAAATGGGCCTTGAGCATATGATCCACCGATGTGCCTGCGTTCTTGAACAGGTGGTAGTGCAGAACGACAGTGCGTGTGGTCATGCCAGAGGTCCAGTTTTATCCGATGCCAGTATAGCGCGAGGCGTTATGCCTATTATTTGAAGTGTGCAAAAAGCTCAACGGCCTCGAAGGCTTTGCGCATCTGGTTGCGGCCATGGTCAAAGGAGAACTGGACCGTGGCCAGCTTGCGGCCCGCCTGGGACATTTCTTCCCACAGCGCGTCGTTCCCATAAAGGGCGGCAATTGCCTCGGACCATTCCGACGGGGTATCGGCGATCATGCAGTCCTGACCGTGGCGCAGCCCGATCCCTTCGGCGGCCATGGGGCTGAGCACGCATGGAATGCCATGCGCCAGCGCTGACAGCACCTTGCCCTTGATCCCCGCCCCCGACAGCAGCGGCGCCACAAAGACCCGGTGCCGGTCATAGGCGTCCGAAATATCCGCGACAAAGCCAATGGGCTCGATAACGGGCGAGGCCAGTTTTTTGACCTCGTCGCCCATGCGCGAGCCATAGATCGACAGCACGATCTCGGGATGTTCGGTTTCCAGGCGGCTCATCACATTCTGGGCAAACCACTGGACCCCTTCCACATTGGGGTGGTGCCGAAAGCCACCCAGGAAGGAGATGCCCGCGCGTCCTTCGAGAGGCGGTACGCTGTCGGGGCATTCCAGCACCCAGGGACATTGCATGACCTTGATCTCGCCTTCGGACTGGGCCTCGATGATGGCGTGTTCCTTGTCATTGTAGGACAGGACCAGATCGACGCTTTGCATGGCGCGGAACTCTTCGGTCTGCACCGCGCGGGCGTCTTCCTTTTGGGCCTCGTCATTCTCGGCCACGGCCTTGCGCAGCATCCGCAGGTAATGCAGGTCGGCATTGTTCATGATGATGCGCGCATCCGGGTTGACCGCCCGGATCCGGGGCACGTTGGCATTGGCCACGTGATAGCGGGTGATATAGAAGGCGTCGAATTCGCGCCCCCGCGCCTGCAGGAACTGATCGAGGCTGGTGTAGAAGGGCGCGTGGATCACCTCGACCCCCATCTTGTTCAGCTCTTGGGTATAGCCTGCGAAATAGGCCAGGTTTTCCGGCAGGAAGGTGACCTTGTAGCCCAGCGACTGCACCAGCTTGATTTCCTGAAGCGCCGCATAGCTGCCTGCGTCCATGTCCGGTGTGGGTGTGGTGTAGTCGATGAACAGGACCCGACCCACGATGCCGCGGTCCTTCTCCAGATCCACCTGATCCATGCTCGCCTTCTTGGTGAACTTGGCGAAATCGCGGGCCCAGCGGCGTTTGAACTTGGGTCTGTTGACCTCCTGGAACCGCTTGAACCCCTTTGAGGTGTCGGTGCCCGAGGTCATCCCCTCATAGTGATAGACAATGGAGCTGGGTACGAACCACGTGGTGTAGCCCGCCTCGCGCACCTTGAAGGCAAAATCGGTATCCTCGAAATACATCGGCTCAAGGTAGGACGACAGCCCCTCCAGATCGTCCCAGATCTTGCGGGTCGTCATCATGGCCGCCCCCGACAGGTAGTCGGCCTGGCGGGCATAGGCATAGCGCGGATCCCAGGCATTTTGCCCGTTGCCATAGTTCCACGGATCGCCCGTGCCCCAGATCACGCCGCCCGCATCCTGCAACTTGCCGTCGGGATAGAGCAGTTTGGAGCCCACAAGCCCCACATTGTCGAAGCGCCCAAAGGCATCCACCAGCGCATCGAGCCAGCCGGGCGTCACTTCGGTGTCGTTGTTCAAGAGCACCACATAGCTGCCCTTGGAGGCGGCCACGCCCGCGTTGCAGGCCCGGATGAACCGCTGGCTTTCGGCGTTGCGCACCACGGTGATGCCGGTCACCAGCTCTTCGATCTCGGCGGTGGCATCGGTCGAGGCGTCATCGACCAGGATCACCTCAAAGCTGGCCTGGTTGGGTGCCAGGAGCAGTGAGGCGAGACAGGCATAGGTCACCTTGACCTTGTTATGGGCGGGAATGACGATCGACACGTCCGGTGCCTTGACCTTGGGAAAGGCCAGCGGCGTCATCTTGAGCCGGTCATGGCCTGCCTCAAGGGCGGTGATGGCGGCAGGCAGTTGCGCCAGAACCTTGGACGATACCCCGTCCGCGATTTGTTGGCGCAGGGCCTGAAAACGGTAGGGGGATTGGTGAAAGAGCTCGGCGGGGTAGGGGCCCTTGCCCTCGGCCTGCAGCACTTCGGCAGGGGTGGCCTGCCAGCGGGGCAGGATCCAGTTGGCCCAGTGCACCCGCGACCCCGATGGGTCCCGGATTTCCATCCACGCATGCCGGCCCGTCAGTTGCGGGGCAGGCAGGTGCAGATATGTGGTGCCCGCATTCATCGTCGTCTCGAAGGCAGGCACCCCGTTGATATAGACCACGGCGGCAAGGGCGGCGCTGCTTTTGAATTCGAATGCGTCGCCCCAGTCCTGGGTGCAGTTCAACTCGGCCGAGTGCCCATCCAGAAGCACATAGTCCATGCCGCCCCCTTCCAGGGTCAGCGGGGCCGTGCTGTGGCGGATGGCCGGATCGAGAACGGCCTTGTACCAGGTGTTCTCGGTGGCCGTGCCCAGCGGGATGACGTGGGACGACAAGGGCGTGCCGGTCTGGGCCACGGTGATCACGGGCCGGGCCACGAAGAAGATCGGCGGCTCGGTTGCGCCACTGTCGGTGCTTTGGTGTACCAGCTCAAGCTGAAGAGAGGTGGCCGTCTTGAGGACGCCAAGGTTGAGATGTGCCATCTGGTACCCAACCGGATAGGCGCCCCCTTCAAAGCCGCTCTGGAAAGGGACGGGAACCACCCGTTCGGTGCCTGTCTGCGCATCGGTCAGCCGCGCCTGGATCAGCCCCTCGGCCCGGTGCCGGGCCAGGGCCACCTGCACCACCATCCGGTCGGGGCATGCCTCCAGCTGGACCGGTTGACCCACAGGGATCGGGGTGGCCCCCTGATCCGGGGTCGAGATCACCCGAAGGGTGGGCCAGCCCGTCACTTGCCATTCCTCAAGCCCGTTTTCCTGCAACTGGACATTTGCCACGGCGGCGGTGCGCAGGGGCACCGTCACGGGGCTGATGTGAATGGGGGGGGCCGCATCCATCTTTTCAAAGCCCACCTGCCAGTCGCCGCATCCCAGCACCATGTCTGCGACCGGATCGTGGGTGGCTACATATACATGGCCATCATACACGCTGGCCCGCACGAAAGGTGTGGCTTTGGGGGTTGAGGCAGAAGCAGAACGCAGCATTGTGGGAATCATTCCTGAAATAATAGGGGGGGGCGAAAGCGTCTCGGTTGCGGGCGTTTTTTCATGCCCTGACTCTGCATGCAACGTGTGATGCAATGCAAGAATATCGGCCCGGTCCATGGCCGGCAACTGGGCCAGCAGGTTCTTCATGTGTTGGGTGGCCACGGCCCCCGAATAGCCCCGGCCCGGCGGGTGATGCACCACGTGGCGGGGATCGCGCACGCAGTGCCTGCCTTGCCGCCGCGCAAAAAGCCCGGCGATCCAGTCGATCCCCCAGCCCAGATTGGCCACGTCATAGTTGAACTGGCTCATGCGTTGCCAGATCTGCGGATGTAGCGCCCAGACGATCCCGTCGCTTTGCGCAACGGGTTGCAGGCCACTGTCCAGGGGGGGCGCGTTTTTGACCCGGGGCGTGGGCCAGGGGGTCCAGTCCAGTTCGGCCGCCCAGATCCCCATCAGCCCGTGCCGGGCAAAGCTGGCCCGGCAATCGTTCAGCAGCCCGGGCCAGTTGTCATAGGCCGCATCGGCCTGGATCTGGAGCATGACCTCTTCGGGTTGCAGGCAAGTCAGGGCATGGGCGAATTTACGCCCATAATACCAGCTTTGCGGCACCTGCAGCCAATAGCCCGGCCCGGATTCGGGCGCGCCTGCCGCATTGGAATAGACCACGCTGATCGCGCAATCCTGTCCTTCGAGCGCATGGGCTATTTTTTGGGCGTTTTGAGCCTGACCCTGCCAGCTGATGATGACCACATGTATCGGCGGGCCTGTCATATATCATTGCCTTTCACGCGGCGCGTTCGTGTTTGCTCGGTTCCGGCAAGTGTTTTTGCAAGTCTTGCGCCGCGCTGCAATGCCGCGGCGGGCTAAGACCCCGGAAAATCGGTTCGTTTCCGTTTCGAAAAGAGATATGACCCCGGCAACTATTTCACAACAAGGTTGTTTGCCATGTCATCTGTTGTCCACCCTCTGCTGTTATGTGGAGGATCCGGCACCCGGCTCTGGCCTCTGTCCCGTAAATCCTATCCCAAGCAGTTCGTCGAACTGACCGGGGCCGAAAGCCTGTTTCAGGCCTCGACCCAGCGCCTGACAGGCCCGGGCTTTGGCGATCCGATTGTGGTGACGGGGTCGGATTTCCGCTTTGTCGTGCTGGAGCAGATGGCCGCCCTTGAACGCATGCCCGGCGCGGTTCTGATCGAGCCCGAGGCGCGCAACACGGCCCCCGCCATTCTGGCCGGCGCCCTGCATCTGGCCGAGACCGACCCCGAGGCACTGATGCTGGTGGTACCATCCGATCATGTGATCCCGGACACGGATGGGTTTCAGGCCACCGTGACGGCGGCCGTGCCTGCGGCGCTGGACGGGCGCATCGTTACTTTTGGCATTGCCCCCGACCGCGCCGAGACCGGCTATGGCTGGCTTGAACTGGGGGCGGCGCTGGACCCGGCAGCCCCGCCGACCCTGCACCCGTTGCAGGCTTTCGTGGAAAAGCCCGGCGCACAGGCCGCCCAAGAGATGCTCTCGGGTGGGCGTCATCTGTGGAATGCAGGCATTTTCCTGTTTTCCGCCGCCACGCTGATTGCCGCCTTTGAAACCCACGCACCAGCGATGCTGGCCGAGGTCCGCAAAGCCGTGGCGGGGGCCGAACAGGATCTGGCCTTTACCCGTCTGGCCCCCGAACCCTGGGCTCGGCTCGAGGATATCTCGATCGACTATGCGGTGATGGAAAAAGCCGACAACCTGTCGGTGATGCCCTATAACGGGCATTGGTCCGATCTGGGCGGTTGGGACGCGGTCTGGCGCGAGGCAGGCCCGGATGCGGCAGGCGTTGTCACCAGTGGCCCGGCCACGGCGCTGGCCTGTCAGGATACGCTCTTGCGGGCCGAAGACCCCCAGCAGGAACTGGTGGGTATCGGCCTCACCGACATCATCGCTGTGGCGATGCCCGACGCGGTTCTGGTGGCCCACAAGGACCGCGCCCAGGAGGTCAAGAAAGCCGTCGCCGCCCTCAAGGAAAAAGGGGCCATCCAGGCCACCACCATTCCACGCGACTACCGCCCCTGGGGCTGGTTCGAAAGCCTCGTGGTGGGGGGCCGTTTTCAGGTCAAGCGGATCGTGGTCAATCCCGGCGCGGCCCTGTCACTGCAAAGCCATCATCACCGGGCGGAGCACTGGATCGTGGTTGAAGGCACCGCGCGTGTCACCATCGACGAGGATGTCAAACTGGTGACAGAAAACCAATCCGTCTACATCCCCCTGGGGGCGGTTCACCGGATGGAAAACCCCGGCAAGCTGCCCATGGTCCTCATCGAGGTCCAGACGGGCAGCTATCTGGGCGAAGACGACATCGTGCGCTATGAGGACGTCTATTCCCGCGGGCAGGGGGCCAAGGGCTAAAGCCCCGGCCCAGAGCCCCTTTTTGCTGTCCCATGTGACGGTCCGCGTCTTGATGGTCAGCACCTGCTTGGCGGTGTTGTAGGATGTGGTGACAAAGACCAGGCGATTGCCATTATGATCCTGGGGCACCTCGATCTGCCAGCCGGAGGTGGCCAGGGGCGGCACATCGGACAGGGTGTAATGGCCCACGCCCTTGCGGGTAAAGACGGCGCCCACCGCCTCCACCGGTTCCTGGGTGCCATCCTGGGCCAGGCGCACGATGGGCGAGGCTGCTTTGACAAACCCGTTGGCATCCACGGTGGTGTTGCCGGTGTCGTAAAACTTGCTCCAGCCCTGCCATACCCCGACACGGGCCCGGCGGTGATAGAGGTCATTGCCCAGCACGCTTTGCCAGGTCTGATAGGCGGTCTGGGGGGCCTTGGACCAATGCTGCAACAGCCCGTTGGGATTGCCGGGGGGCAATGTGCCCACCGTCGCACTGGCCGTGGCATGGGCCCCCGTCGGCGTCAGCGTGACATCGACATCGGTCAGAAGGGCCAGATTGACGGCCCCCTGCAACCCTGTCGGGGCCTCAAGCTGCCCGTTGCCTGCATCCACCCGCAGCCCCGTGAACCAGGTGCTGCCATCGGCACTGACCTTGACCTCAAAGTCGTCTGACCCCGCGGTGCCCATTTCGGCCCGGCCGCCCCAGGCGGTCTGGAACAGCAGGCTTGCGGTGTCGGTGGGGGCCGCCTTGTTGATCTTGAGCTGATGGCCGCCGCCGGTGTGGCTGAGAAGCGTGGCGTCGGCGGCCACGGACAGCGCGTTGGCCGCGTCAAAATCGGTGCCGATGCCCACGCCGGCAAGCTGGTTCAGATCGCCCAGGTTGGGCAGGGCCCATGCGCTGCCCGTCCAAAGCCGCAGGGCGTTTTCGCCCCGGACCACCGCCCGCCAGCCCGGTTGCGGGGCCACAAACACCCAGCCGCCATTTTGCCATGTGGCCAGGTGATCGGCCTGGCCCGCCCAGGCCCCCGTAGGGGCCGCTCCCAGTGCCCAGATCAGCCCTTCGGCCGGCACCGCGGGCGGGGTGGCCGCCCCCGTCTCTTCGAGCACCATCTGCACCAGCACATCAAGATGAGCGATGCCTTCGTTATGAGGCACGTGCTTTTGTGCCTGATTGGGCATGATATAGGGCAACGACAGCCGGGCAGAGACATCTTGCATCGCCAAAACTTCCTTGATTGTGGACAAAACCGGGACCAGCCCCAGATCGGGCCGGGACAGCGGCAAGATGTAAAGAATTGGTTATCAAAGCGAGAAACCAGCGTTCGGTGGGTGTTGCGCGGGGCCTGCGCCCTGGTCGCGGACATGCGGTGTCATTTGTCTAAAAACCGCTGAAAACCTGCTGTAAACGCGCCAATTCTGCCCTTTTTCCGCACCTCTTTCACCGCAGGGCCTCCCCATGTCTGCCCTTGGGTTCAAAAGGGTGTGGTTCATGTATCTGCAATGGCAGGGCTATCTTTCGACGGGGCAGGAGGCGCTGGATGTGGACCTGCGCGATGCCACCATCGCGACCATCGGCAACAGCACCTATCTGTATACTTCCACCGGCGTGAATGGCGGCGTGGCCGTCTATGAGCTGAACGCACAGGGCACCATGGCGCAACTGGTGGATCAGCAGTTCTTTAACGGGCAGACCAGTGCGGTTGCAGGCGGTGTTGTCGAAGTGGTCGAGATGGGTGGCCAGACGCACCTTGTCTTTGGCAGCGCGCCGGGCGACGGGCTGGTCGGCTATAGCCTGTCGGGGCAGGGCAATATCGGCGGGGTGACCAGCCTTGTGCCTGCCTCTGGCGCTACGGGTCAGATGTCGGCCATGGCGGTGGCCAATACCGGGGGCGGCACGCTGATTTACACGATCGATGCGGGCACTGGCACGCTCATGATGCACAGCCTGCCGCAAAGCGGGGGCCAGATCGGGGGGCCGGCCGGGGCCGCGGCACCTGTCGCCCAAAGCACGGCCATCACCTTCAGCGCCAACACCCAGATCGAAACCGTGTCGGTGGGGGGGACATCCTTTTTGCTGGCCGCAGATCAGCAAAGCGACACGATCACCAGTTACCAGATTTCCAACAGCACCGGCGCGCTGACCCAAACAGGCTCAACAGGGGCGGCAATGGGCCTGGGGGTCAACGCGCCCACGGCGCTGGAAACGGTGTCGGCCTTTGGCGAAAACTGGGTGGTGCTGGGCAGTGCCGGGTCGTCCTCGATCAGCGTGATGCGGCTGGAGGCCGATGGCGGGCTGACGCCGGTGGATCATATCATCGACACGCTTTCTACCCGCTTTGCCGGGGTGACCACCCTGGCCGTGGCCCAGGAGGGCGATCGGGTCTTTGTCATTGCGGGGGGCAGCGATGACGGCGTCAGCGTCTTTACCCTGGCCCCGGACGGGCGGCTGCTGCATCTGCAGACGATCCCCCATACCACCGGGGCGGGCCTGGAGAACGTCAATCAGCTGACGGCCAGCGTGACGGGCAATCACATTCAGGTCTTTGCCAGCAGTGGCACAGCACCCGGGCTGACCCAGTTCAATATCGACCTGAGCCAGGTGGATGCGCCCATCCTGGCCGAGAACGGTGCACAGGTCCTGTCGGGGGGTGCGGGCCAGGATATGCTTGTGGGCTCTGATATCGGGGCCGATACGCTGTCGGGCGGGGCCGGCGACGACATCCTGATCTCGGGGGCTGCGGGGGGCCAGATGACGGGCGGCGGGGGCCTG
>NZ_CANNES010000013.1 GCF_947503705.1 uncultured Tateyamaria sp.
TAACAATGGACCCCGTCGTCATCAAACACAGATTCATGAACGCAGTCACAAAATAAAAAATAAAAAAAACCAGGGGGTCAGTATCCGCGTGCCGGATCGACCACATTGAACAGTTCTTGACCGGTCCGCCATCGCGCGAGATTGGTCAAGAACAAGTCAAAAGACGCATCTGCCCAGCCGTCAAAAACCGACGAGCAATGCGGCGAGATAATTGCATTTTCCAATGTCCAGAACGGGCTCTCTGACGGGAGCGGTTCAGTCTCAAAAACATCCAGGACTGCCCCCGCAACCGTACCATCCTGCATCGCAGCCAAGAGGGCCGCCGGGTCAATCACACCGCCTCGTGATACATCCGCCAACACCACGCCCCGCTTCATAGCGGCAAATGCGTCTAGGCCGAGCATGCCCCGCGTCTGCGCAATCAGGGGGGTTGAGACGGCAATGAAATCCGCTTCGGGCAAGACCGTTGGCAGCGCCTCCGCCGTATGAACCTCGTCGACATTCTCCATCTGCTCGGGCCGCGCGCGCGTGCCCACAACACGCATCCCAAAGGCTTTGGCACGTGCGGCAATGGCTTGCCCGGTGTGGCCCAAGCCTATGATCAATAGGGTTTGCCCCTTCAGCGGGCGCACGGTACGGGCCGCCCATTGCCGCGCGCGCTTGTCCGCATTGAGGCCCGGTACATCAAGGGTGAAGTGCAGAAATCCGCCCATCACATATTCCGCCATCATGTCCGCGGCGACCCCCGCGGCATTGGTCACAGTGACCCGGGCCGGATCCCATTGGCCGAAATGATCGGTCCCTGCCCCGCCATTGGCGATCCAGTGAGGGCCGTTCTCGCCAAATAGGGCGGCGCGGGGATATCCCGTTGTGCCCGCAAACCGCACACTATAGACGATGTCGGGGCGGAAACTGGCAAGGCGATCCGGCATGTCGGCATAGGTTTCGCAGCCTTCGACGCGCGCGTCGGGACAGGCCGCTTTCAGCCGTCGCATCAATGTCGCCGTGTCATCGTTGTGGATCAGAATACGCGGGGCTTCAATCATCGGTTGCCTCAATCCCGGGCAACACCAATCCGAGAAGTTCGCAAAACTGCGCATCAGGTTCCAGCAGCCGCGTGCGCATAGACCAAAGCGCGGCGCGGCGCGCATCGTCCAATGGGGCCGCCATCAGGTGAAATTTTGCCTCTACCTCTGTCAAGTCCATGGGCGCTTCGGGGCCTCCGCGGGCGTGCACATCGCCTGAATGCAGCCTGCGCCCATCGGTGGTGTGCACAGTCACATCAGACCAGCGTCCGTCGGGAAACCTCTCCGAATGGCGCGCCACATCGGCCAGGGTGATCCGGTCGAGGGCTGCGTTAACACGCGCGTCCTTCAAACCTGCGCCCGTGATATGATCCGGGCCGACCGCGCCGTGCACCAGCCGCACAGCCAGCGCAAAGGCCAGGGAGTACTGCGCCTGTGATGTTGTGTCGGGCACGCCGCGATACAGTGCTGCAGCCTGGGCAAAGGTCTGCACTTCGACGCGGGCAATATCGGTATCCGCCAGGTCATGACGCTGCATCACCAGCCCCAAGGCGTCCAACGCCGCATGGGCCCAGCGACAAATCGGATAGGGTTTGATGTAGTTCTCGGTAATTGTCCAAACCTGGTCCAGATCCTGCCAATAGGCCGCCACTTCAGGCGCTTCGACGGTAATCGCCGGTGCACCTTCGAACCCGTCCTCAGCCAGCAACACCGCCATCGCGCCCACCAAAGCCCCCATACCAGAGCCGTCATGCAGCATCGTGGGATTGGCGATCTCGCGCATCATTTGACTGCGAGGTCCGTGATACTCTGAAATACCCAACGCTTCGCGCAGCGTGCCTGCATCGTGCCCACGCATTCGCGCCCCGATAGCAGCAACACCCAGCGCGTTCCAGGCCCCGGAAGTGTGGTAATCCTCAACCGTATTGTGCAGGGCGATGGCAGCACGTGCCGATACCTCATAAGACATGGCGAGGGCCGCCAGGGCGCCCCGCCCACTCAGCTCCGGTAAATGCTCCCCAAAGGCGCAAAGCGCGGGCACAACGGCACAGCCAATGTGCCCTTTGGTCGGGTTATAGCCATCATGGGCGTCCAGATTGTCGATCTGGGTCGCAGCGGCAAAGGCCGCCCCGGGGATCGACGCGGCCCGCCCGTCAAAAAGCATATGCGCGCGGTCCGAAGCGTCACCAGCAAGCATGAACCGCGCCGCATGGTTGCGGGCGATCCGTGCTGGCGCCATCGTTGTCGCACCCGCCGCAACGCCCAACGTGTCGATCAGCAAGGTCGACGCCATCTCTAGCGCGGGTTCCGGCACCGCACCCGGGCCCAGCGCGAACGCTGCAATCTCGTCAAATATCATCGCCCGCCCTTTTCCAACAATTGGCCAAAGCCCTGCATTCCGCCGCCTATTCCCAGCGCTCCCAGCGTCTCGAACATGATCGCCTGGTTCGAGGTGACCACCGGTTTGCCGAGGCGCTGTTCGAGCCTGTCGATCACCTCAACACTGCGCATCTCGGTGCAAGACAGAACTATCGCCTCTGCTGCAACGCTATTGGCCCTCAGGCCCAGTGCATAGACCGCATCAGGGTCCAGCGCGCCTTGTTCGTGATTTCCCAAAGTGGCGTCGACCTCGGCCCGCGATACGGTCTCAAAGCCCAGGTCGCCCAAAAAGCCGACCGCCATGTCGTTGATCGCGGGCACATATGGCGAGGCGAAACCGATCTTTTTGACATTGAGGGCGGTGAGCGCATGAACCAAAGCACCTGCCGCCGTGACCGTCTTGGCCCCGCTGGCCGCCGCGATCCGGTCGGCCAGCGCACGATCGAACGCTGGCCCGTGGGTCAACGTCGCCGACGTACATCCATAGATCACCACATCCGGTTTGACGCCCAAAAGCAGCGACAGGGGACCATCAAGGTCGGCCGCCCCCAACCCCTGCATTTGTGCGGCATCGGGCACTTCATCCTCGTCATATCCGCCCATGCGCGCGCTGTGGAGCGACACACCGTCGGGGCGCATCAATACCAGATCAGGCTCAAGATTTCCGTTGGTGAAGGGCACCAGGACCCCAAGGCGCGCGCGCCCGCGTGAAGTTGTCATACCACCCCTCCGGTTTTCCATTGGATCAGCCGGGCGATGGCCGCTCGGGTAGCTGTTTCAGGCCCCATCGTCATGCGCAGCGCATGGGGCAGGCCCGCGCCTTGTTGGCGGCGCAGGAAGATGCCCTCGGCTATCAGCGCGGCTTCGACCTCTTGGGCCAGTTCCGCGCTGTCAAAGCGGATCAGCAGGAAATTCGTGTGACTTGGGACCACATCGAAACCCGCCCTTTGCAGCGTACCGTGTGCCGCGTCCCGCAGGGTGCCGGTAATCTGGCAGGTTTCGCGCATATAAGCCTGATCGCCTAGCGCTGCGGCCGCTGCAACCTGCGACGCGTGCGGTACATTATTCGGGTTCATCACCTTGCGCAGCTGGGCGGCAACAGCAGCGGGAAACAGCCCCCATCCCACACGAAAACCCGCCATACCATAGGCTTTTGAAAAGGTCCGCAGGACGACGCAGCCGCCATCTTCGACCATATCCCAGCAGCGTGTCTTGTCGTCATCACAGTATTCGCCATAGGCCTCGTCAATGATCAGCAACACGTCGTCACGCAGTCCCGCCCGCAGGCGCAACAACTCGGATTTCGGAATGCGGGTCCCTGTGGGATTGCCCGGATTGGCGACGCACACAAGGCTCGTCTCTGGCGCGACCGCCGCCAAGAGCGTATCAACGCAAACCGTCTCTTCTTGCTCTGGCGCGGTAACGACGGCGGCCCCCGCCATCTCGGACGCCGTGCGAAAGAATGGGTAGCTGTGCGCTGGCATCAACACAGATCGCTGAGGCCCCGCATAAACCCGCATCAAACACCCGATCAGATCGAGGGAGCCGTTTCCGCACAGGATTTGATCGGCAGCGATGCCATGCAGATCCGCCAGCGCGTGGCGCAGCGCCGTCCAATCCGGATCAGGATAGGCGGCCCCGTCTGCCAAGGCTTCTGCCGCCGCCTTAATCACAAGCGGGCTGGGCGGGCGCAGGCTCTCATTCTGAGCCAATGACACCAGAGCTTTGCCCGGCGGCGGTGCCATCTGAGCCAGGGCATAGGGGGCCATGGTCGCGATATGGGAATGCGGTTGGGTCATGGCTGGCTCCGGTAAAGTGTTGCAGCCGCTTCTGCGCTGACCCGTCCCGCATCAACATCATCTTGCAAGGCCGCGGTATCGCGCGTCTCGGGCGGGCCAAAACCGCCGCCACCCGGCGTTTCAAAGATCAACGTCTTGCCCGCCTCGATCCTGAACGTGCCCTTGCTGGGCAGATCCGCGCCATCGGCGCCCAAGCGAATGCGCCCCTTTGCCCCGTCCATTCCGCCATGGCGTCCCTTGGCCGGGTTGCCGACCCGCTCGACAGAGAGGAACAACATGATGTCGTGATCATGGGCAGCGCGCACCTCGATATGTTGGCCGAGGCCGCCGCGAAATTGCCCGGCCCCACCGGAATCGGGGCGCAGGCTGCGGCTGTGAAAAATCACCGGTGCGGCCGCCTCCGTCGTCTCGATCTGCGAGCCCCAGACGCCGCTGGGAAAGGCGGTCGCCGACAGGCCGTCCAGCGTGGGCCGGGCCCCGGTGCCGCCGTTGAAGACCAGCTCAATAGCGAAATGCGGCGCGCCGTTGGCATCCGCGTCCGCTGCGTGGCGCAAAGGTAGGTCATACATGCACGATGCCCCTTCGGCCGGAACCTGATCCGGCAACGCTTGAGACAAGCAACCATAGACCAAATCGGGCGTCATCTGCCCCAAGGTGTGACGCATCGCCACCGGCGCGGGCGCCTGTGCATTCAGGATGCAGCCCGCTGGGCCTGTCACGCGAAACGGCTCCAACGACCCAGCATTATTGGGAATTTCAGGCCCAATGATGCATCGCAGCGCAAACACGGTATAGGCCGTTGCGTAGTTCAGCGGCACGTTGATCCCCTTGCTGCAACACGGATCGGTGCCAGCAAAATCGACACTCAGATGATCTTCGGCAATGGTCAGGGCCGCCTGCAAAGTGATCTCGGCGTCATAGCCGTCCACAACCAGCCTGTTGCGCCAGGTGCCCTTGGGAAGAGCCGAAATCGCGGCAAGCGTGCCTGAACGCGACGTTTCGATGATATAGTCGGCCAGCGCGTCCAGATCGGAAATCCCGAACTCGCCCATCATCTGCGCGAGCCGCGTGGCCCCTGCCTCACAACAGGCGATCAGGGCGTAAATATCGCCTTCGTTGGCGACAGGTTCGCGGGAATTGGCTTTCACAATCTCCATCAACAAAGTGTTTATCCGGCCCTCACTCATGAGTTTGCAGGGGGGGATGAGCAACCCTTCGTCATAGATATCCGCGCCGTCCGGCCCCATGCCCAAGCCCCCCAGATCGACAAGATGCGATGTGCAAGAGGTGTATCCAATGACCCGGCCATTCAGAAAAACCGGCATCATCAGCAGGAAATCGTTGAGATGCCCGGACGCAATCCAAGGGTCGTTGGTCAGGTAGATGTCGCCGGGTTTCATATCCTCAGCCGCAAAGGTCGCGACCATCGTCCTGACCGCTTCGGCCATGGTGTTGATATGGCCCGGCGTGCCTGTGACGGCCTGGGCGAGCATGCGGCCCTCGGCGTCAAATATCCCTGCCGAGATGTCGCCGCATTCGCGCACAATAGGGCTGAAAGCAGCGCGGATCAGAGCCTGGCCCTGCTCTTCCACCACGGCCAAGAGCCTGTTCCACATTACCTGTAGTTTGGTTTTGGATGGGGTCATCTCATGTCCTCCGCCGCGATCTGGTGCAGCCATATGTTGCCTTGCATGTCTATCTCGGCCCCAAAATCGGCAGTCACGAGTGTGGTGGTTTGCGGCTCGATGATAAGCGCGGGGCCGGTCAGCTGATCTCCCGGTTTCAGCGCCTCGCGCATGAACAGGCCCGCATCGCACCAGCGGTCGGTGACATTGCACCAGATGCTGCGGGTTTGCGGGGCCGTCACGACACGGCGGGCGGGCTTGCTTGCAGGCGCTGACACCGCAGGCGCGTCCGACGACACCGACAGCCCCCAATTGAGTACTTCGATGGTCATGCCGGGCACGCGCCGCCCGAACTGGCGGCTGTATTCCGCCTCAAACGCGGCTTTCAGCGCCGCGATATCGCTGGGTTCAACAGGGGCATTAGCCAAGGCTATCTCGATCTCGTGCCCCTGCCCTTTGTAACGCATGAACGCAACGCGCCGCTCGTGCAATTGACCATCGGGCGCCCCAGCTCGGACCACCGCAGTCGCTTCGTCCAGCATCGTCGCCAAGAGCGTGTTCAATGCCGCCACATCCAACCCGTCAAGCGTGGTGTAGTGGGATCTAATGATCTCAAAAGACACAGGCGCAAACAAAAATCCAACGGCAGATCCCACGCCCGGATCGCGCGGGACCAGGATGCGCCCGACCCCCGCGCGGCGCGCCAAGCGGGTGGCATGCAAGGGGCCGTTACCACCAAAGGCAATCATCACCCGATCTAAAAGGTTCTTGCCCGATTCCACTGCGTGCATGCGCGCTGCGCTGGCCATCGACTCGTCCACGATCTCGGTCACCGCCGTCGCGGCCCCACCCGCATCCAGATCAAGCGTCGACCCAATGCGCGTGGCCAAAGCCGCCTCTGATGCTGACCGGTCAATCCGCAGCCGTCCTTCGGCAAAGCGGTCGGGGTCGATATAGCCCAACGCGATGTCGGCATCCGTGACGGTGGCCTCTGTTCCCCCCTTGCCAAACCCCACAGGGCCTGGAACAGAGCCCGCACTATGCGGACCCACGGCCACCCGGCCCAAGCTGTCGACAGAGGCGATCGAACCGCCCCCTGCCCCGATCTCGATCATTTCGATGACGGGAATGCGCACCGGCATCCCTGACCCTTTGACAAAGCGGGCAGCGCGCGAAATCTCGAACTTGCGGGACATCTGAGGACGAAAATCGTCGATCAGCGCCAGTTTTGCGGTCGTCCCCCCCATGTCGAAGGACAACACCTCGGCCACATCGCTTTCAGCCGCGAGGCGCGCGGCCAGAATGGCGCCACCGGCAGGGCCGGATTCCACCAGCCGGATCGGCAACCGCGACGCCGTTTCAAGCGTCGTCATACCGCCCCCGGCAGTCATCATCAGGACGGGACACTGCAACCCTTGGGCTGCGAATCGCGTCTGGATGTCGGCCAGATAGACCGACATAAGCGGCTGAATGTAGGCGTTTGCGATGGTTGTGCAGAGGCGATCAAACTCGCGCGCCTCGGGGCTCACATCATGGCTAAGCGAGAGAACAAGCTCGGGCATGGCCGCCCGCAGCAGGTCAGCCAATCGCAGCTCATGCGCCGGGTTGGCATAGGAATGCAGCAGACAAATCGCCACCGCCTCAATCCCTTCATGTCGCAGCGTATCGACAAGGCTTGCCACAGCGCTCTCGTCCAGCGGCGCAATCTCGCGGCCCTGTGCGTCCATACGCCCCCCGATGGTCAGCGCATGTTTGCGGGGCACGATCAGGTCCGGCTTTTCGATATTGGTGGCATATTGGCTGTAGCGACGCTCATAAGCGATTTCCAGAATATCCCGAAAGCCCGCCGTCGTGATGGTCGCAACCCGGGCCCCGCGCCGCTCGATCAGCGCATTGGTGGCCAGGGTAGTACCATGGATGAAAGCGCTCACCTGGCCCCATCCGCATCCTGCCCGCCCCAGCACCTGCTGCGCGCCTTCAAGCGCCGCCCGCGCGGGCGCATCCGGGGTGGTCGGTGTTTTGGTCGTAGCCAGAACGCGGGACGCGCTGTCCATCAAAACGGTGTCGGTAAAAGTGCCGCCAATATCAATGGCCAGGCGCACGCCGCTCGCTGTGTTCATGAAGGTGCCAGATGTTAAGAAGGGTCAGGGATGAGGTTCGCGCGGCGGTGAGGTCCGCCCGTCAAAAGTCCCTGTCAGACAACCAGATCACATCCGGTCGCGCGGCGCAGCGTTGGATTGGGAAGGATCTGGGTCATCGTCGCTGCCGTGCACGGGTCTGTTGCGGCGAACTTGGGCATATGTGCCCGCGATCTGTCAATGGGGCTGTGCCCCGGTTCGCCCTGGTCACCTCATACTGCGCGCAAAATTTAAGCGGCGCGTGCGGACACCCGCTGCGCCGCTCAACTCAAGTCTCTCAGTCGGACCTGGGGCCTGTCCGACAAACGCAAACCTACCCCTGCGCGGCACCATAGCCCGCGCGCCGACCAAAGACAGCACCAGAGGTCAGTCCAGAGCCGCCGGGATAGCCCCCAAAAAAGACCCCGCCCACCAACTCACCGCAGGCAAAGAGGCCCGGAATGGGGCTGCCCGCCTCGGTCATGACGCTGCCTGCATCGTTCACCTTCAGCCCACCATAGGTAAATGTAATCCCGCCCGTCACGGGAAAGGCGCGGAAGGGGCCGGTCTCAATTTTTTGCGCCCAGTGGGACTTTGGCGGCGTTAGCCCTTTGGCACTTTTGCCGTCGAGGGCAGTGGGATCAAAGAGCGTGCTGTCGTCAACAGCGGCATTGAAGGCGTGCAGCGTGGCCAGCGCCGCAGAGCCATCCACACCCTCCATCAGCGCTACCAACTCCTCGAGCGTATCTGCCTCGACAAAATGCGCGTCGTGGAACCGGTATTCGCCATAAAGCAGATCAAACACCTTGCTGTCGAAGACCTGCCATGCAAATTGGCCCGGCTGTTCGAGGATCGCCGCCCCATATTGCGCATAGGTATAGTTACGGAAGTTCGCGCCTTCATCGACAAAACGCGCGCCCTCTGCGTTCAGCATCACACCCAAGAAATACGAAATCTTGCGGTAATTCTTGCGCTCCCCGGGGGGGAGGTGCAGCCCACCGAATTCCGCCATGTGCAAGTCCATCGGCGTCGCATGGCACCCGGCAAAAAGACCGTAATCCATCGCTCCGGCGGCGCGGGCCATGACCAAGCCGTCGCCAGTATTGTGCGGCGTGCCGCGCACTTTGGCCGCCTCCCAGTTGGGGCCCATATGTGTGACCCGCATGTCGGCATTGGCCTCAAACCCACCTGAGGCGAGAATAACCGCATCGGCCCTGATTTCCTCGTCCCCCACGCGCACACCGACCACGGCATCGCCGTCCATGATCAGGCCTGTCACCGCACTGTCATAGCGCACTGTACCGCCCATACGTTCCACTGCGGCCAGTTCCATGTCGAACAGGCCCACGCCCTCATTCTCCGCCGCCAGGGTCAACCCGCCCCAAAACACATGACGGCCCTCTTTCTCAAAGCTTTGGCGGCTGTAGATCGGCTCGAACTTGACGTCATGAGAGGCCAACCAACGCATCGTCGCGCCAGAGGTTTTCACCAGCACCTGCTGTTCGTCAGAAAGCGCGCGACCGTCGTTGAACCCTAATAGGTCCTGACTGAATTTCTCGGTCGTGTAGCTGCCAAAATCCGTGTTGGGCAGGCGGGCATCCTCCGGGTCGCGCAAGAGCGGGATCAGATCCGAGGCCCCGTCATAGGCAAAGCGCATCGCACCGGCGGTGTATTTCGTATTACCCCCCGCAAGCGCCGCATCCGCTTTCTCCAGCAACAAGACATCAGCACCCGTTTCGAGCGCGGCAATAGCGGCACAAAGGGCGGCGTTCCCGGTTCCAACGACGATCACGAATTTGGGCATAGGTCTTCCTCTTGGTTTTATGTATCCGCTTGGATACAATTTGAGTCTTCCCTAAGGGCGGCTTTTTCAAAAGGCAAGACACTTGGCGCAATACTCCACGACGATTAGGGACAGCATCGGAGGTCACCAATGACAAACACCCTCAAGACCCTGGCTCGGGACGGCATCTTGCGCGTCGCTATCAACACCGGCAACCGCGCTCTGGTGCAGACCAACAAAGGCACATTGACAGGCGTAAGCCCTGCCCTCGCCCGTCGCCTCGCCGCAGAGGTCGGGGCCGAGATGCGGCCGGTGATTTATGACGGCGCGGGCAAAGTCTTTGCCGATGCCGATAAAGACAGTTGGGATGTCGGTTTTCTCGCGATAGATGCGATGCGCGCCCGAAAAATTGCCTTCACCGATCCCTACATTACGATCGAGGCGACATATGCAGTGCGCGCCGCCTCACGTCTGGTGGATGTGGCGGATGTGGACACTGAAGGTGTCCGCGTGCTGACCGCAAAGGGTTCGGCCTATGACATGCACCTCTCAAAGACCTTGCAGCGCGCCACGCTGGAACGTCTTGGCACTCCGCCTGACAGCTTTGCAGCATTTCGCGCAGGGCGCTGCGATGCGGTTGCGGGTGTGCGCGCCTCGTTGGAAGGAGCTTTTGGTAGCGACCCAGACATTCGCATTCTGCCCGGTGTGTTGACGGCGGTACATCAGGCGATGGTGTTGCCCCATCGGAATGATCCCCGCATCACCGCTCTCGACGATTTTGTGGCCCGCGCTATAGCCGACGGGTTTGTCAGGCAGGCTGTTCAAACACCTGAGGGTTGATCATGTGGATCGGCACACCTTCTGCATATGCGTTGATCTGGTCAAAGATGTCAGAGAATTGCAGGTCGAACTCATCCTCGGTCACATAGCCGATATGGGGCGTGGCCAGCACGTTGGGTTGGGTCAGCAGGATGTTGTTCGTGTCCGTCAATGGCTCTTGGTCGAACACGTCGACCGCCGCGTGGATGCGCCCGCGCGCGACCTCGGCCTCTAACGCGCCGGGTGCGACAAGGCCCGAGCGGGAAGTGTTCACAAAAAGCGCACGCGGCGCCATCGCGGCCAAATCGTCAGCCGTGATCAATCCCCGCGTTTCGGGCTTGAGGCGCACATGCACACTCACGACGTCAGAGCCGTTAAAGAACGCTTCGCGCGAGGCAGCCACAGTTTCGCCATCCGCAATGGCCCGCGCGCGGCCCGCCTCGGACGCCCACCACTGCACATTGATCCCCATCGCCTTGGCATAGCCAGCAACCGCGCCGGCGATCCGACCATAGCCATAAAGGCCCAGCGTCCGCCCCCGCAGCGTGCGCCCGACACCGGACTGCCAGTTTCCCGCTTTGAGCGACGCCGCCTGTTCGGTGATCTGGCGATAGCTGGCCAGGATCAAGGCCAGCGTATGTTCTGCCGCCGCATAAGATGGCGCGCCGCCATGCATGTTTGAACACAGCAGAACGTTTTGCGCGGTGCAGGCATCAACATCTATATGGGGGTATACGCTGCGCTGCGAGATCAGTTTGAGGTTGGGCAAGCGGGTCAACAGCGCCTCACCGATCTTGGTCCGTTCGCGAAACAGCACCAGCGCCTCGGCATCCTGAACGCGTTCAGCGAGGGCCACTGGATCAGGCTCGTGATCGGTCCAGACAGTCACATCATGCCCCGCCAGTTTGGCAAAGCAGGGCAAGCCGCGAAGCGTGTCAAACCAATCGTCCAGAATGTGAACCTTCATCGGCTTTCAACCCCTGCGGTTGGTGTTGGGCTGCGCGGAGTGGGCACAAAAACAAAGGCATTCAACCCTTCCAGCGCCGCCTGCACCTTTTGCCGTTCGGCCAGCAGGTGATTGAACTGCACATCGCAGCCCGCGATGGGCGTCGGATAGCTGCTGATTTCAGCATTCAGTATCTGTTTTGCCATGTGCAATTCGGTTCTGGCAGCAAGAATGCAATCTTCAAAATCGTCAATCATGATGGCACCTCCGGGGTTAGTATACCACGGTATACCAAAATGAACCACGGTCAATGCCCACCCCATGTCCCCGCGGGGACAAAGACTGATCCTTGCGCCAGTTTCCGCGCGGTCCGTACCAACCCGGCCGATTTGATCGTGAACCCGTTCTCTGCCTGTGCATAGTCCACCAACACGTCGATTGTGCCCGATGCATGTTCCAACGTGATCGGTGCGGGGGTCACGTTCGGTTTGGCCGCCAGCCCGTCAGCCACGGTGCCCGGCGTCAAAACGCAGGCCGCAAGACACTGCGCGCCCGTCACCGCCATGGTCGGATGCGTTTTCCATGGCATGAAATAGCGTGTGGCAATGGTGCCCCCTTTGGTCGCAGGGGCCAGCACGCCAAACTTTGGCGTGACCGAAGACGACACATCCCCCATCCCCATGAGCGCACCTGCCTTGATCCTCAGCGCCTCCATCCGCGCAAAGAAGTCCGCGTTTTCGTCAAGCTCAGCTGCGCTCTCATAGCCGGTCAGACCCAGGCTCTCGGCCCGGGCGATGATCATGGGCATGGCCACATCCATGCACGTCACCTCAACCCCATCGATCACATCAACCAGCTTGCCGGTGGGCAAAAATGCGCCCGTCACCCCGCCCACGGTTTCCATGAATTGCAGCGCCACAGGGGCCGATGTGCCTGGCACGCCGTCAATTCTGGTGTCGCCCTCATAGCTCACCTGCCCGCCGGGCGTCTGGACCATCGCGGCGACCCGCGCCTCGGTGTTCACCGCGCGGATGTTGACAGGCGTCTCGCCGTCCTGGACCGGCACCAGCCCCATTTCGATGGCCGCGGGGCCCACGCCGGACAGGATATTGCCGCATGTAGGTTTGAAATCGACGAGGCGATCCTCGACGCTCACCTGCGCAAAGAAATAGTCGACATCGGCCCAGCCGTCGGCCGAGCGTGACAGCATCGCGACCTTGGTCGTGACCGCCGCCCCTCCGCCAATCCCGTCGATGTTCAGCGGATGGCCAGAGCCTACCATGGCGATCAGCACTTCGGCCAATTTCTGCAAATCCTCGGGCAGATCGGCGCGGTTCAGGTACGGCCCCCGCGAGGTTCCGCCACGCATGAATAGAAAGGGAATGGCGGTCTGGCTCATGTCAGCGGCCAGGGCAGATCGACGTATTCCTGCAAAAGGCCCGGCGGAAAGTCACGGTTCAAGAGCCACGCCATGCCACACATGAATGCCAGCCCGGCCACGGTGTAGATCGTGGCAAACACCAGGCTCACGCCCGCTCGAAAGCGCATGAAGGTAAAGAGGAAGATAACCAACGCCAGGATGAAGCCCAAGAGTGACGTCAGGATCAGCAGCCCGGCAAACCACGCCAGTGTCGGCCAAAGCCCGTGTTTGGCATTTGCATCCTCACCATTGCGTTCCCGGTCGGCGAAGATCGTGTCCGTCTCGGGCTTCAGCATCATTCGTATGATCAGGAAGGCACAGCCGACGAGGCAGACGCTGGCCACGAACATCGGGAAGACCCGGTCGCGGCTGTAGCTGGGGATCGAGGCAGCGTCGTAGAACGCGTAAGCGATGTAGCCTGTGATGACGAGCAGGAATACCAGTGGCGCACGTTTTGAGCCGGACTGCACGTCGCCCTCAGCCATGATGTTTTTCGCCTGACGCAGGCCCAGAACCACCGACAATACGGTGATGATCAAGAGAACGATCACGATGGGCGAAAAGATGTAGTCGATCCCTTCCTCGAACCCGCGACGGAACCGCGAACTGGCGATTTGCACCGC
Organism: uncultured Tateyamaria sp.; assembly: GCF_947503705.1. Classification (GTDB taxonomy): domain Bacteria; phylum Pseudomonadota; class Alphaproteobacteria; order Rhodobacterales; family Rhodobacteraceae; genus Tateyamaria. The sequence goes on from NZ_CANNES010000013.1 coordinate 13,538, forward strand.
CTGGTTGGCATAGTTTTCTGCCGGGGTAGCCAGCACGAAGCCAATCAGGAAAGCAGGCCGCGACCAGTCGAAGCGGCGCATCAAGAGACCCAGGAAACCAATGGCAAAAAGCGCCACAAGATCCATCAGGTTCTGACCCGATTGGAAGGCCGCAAAGCTGATGATCATGAAGAGGAACGGGGCGAGCAGCGCAAAACGGATTGTGGTCAGCTTGGCAATGCCGCCGCTGGCCGCGATGCAGATGATCGTCCCCACCACGTTGGCCAAGGCCAACAACCATACGATAGAGTATGTTATGTCGAGGTTGTTTTTGAGCATCGCCGGGCCGACTTCGATCTGGCCAGAGCCTAGGAGCGCAATTGCCCCGATGAAAATCGCCATGGAGCCGGAGCCAGGGATGCCAAAGAGCAGCGTAGGCACCAGCCCGCCGCCTTCCTTGGCGTTGTTCGAGCTTTCCGGCCCGATCACGCCGCGCACTTCGCCCTTGCCGAAATTTGACTTGTCCTTGGTGGTTTGCACCGCGTGTCCATAGGCGATCCAGTCCACAACCGATCCGCCCAGACCGGGGATCACTCCGACGACAACTCCGATGATTGAACAGCGCACCGACAGCCAGATATTGGCGAACCAGTCGCGCACGCCGTCCAGCCAGCCGCCGCCCAGTTGCGCCTCGCGGCTGATGGCGCGGTCCTGACGCAAGAGCGATATGATCTCGGGGATGGCAAAGATGCCCAGGCCCACGATAACCAGTTTCAGACCGTCGGTCAGATAGGGAAAATCATAGGACGACATGCGCAGATCACCCGAGGACGCACCCTCGCCTATGGTGCCGATCAACATGCCAAGGCCCGCCGCGACGATCCCTTTGATTGCGACGCGCCCCGCAAGGATCCCCACCATCGACAGGCCGAAGATGGTGATCATCAACAGCTCTGGCGTGCGGAACTCCAGCACGATGGGACGCGCAATCAGGATAAAGACAGTGAGGAAGGTGGCCCCTACAAGACCACCAAAGAGTGACGAAGCAAAGGCCGCTGACAGTGCGCGCGCAGCCAAGCCTTTTTTCGACATGGGAAAGCCATCCAGCACGGTGGCTTGTGAGGCCGACGACCCAGGGATCCCCATCAAGACAGAAGCGAAGGTGTCAGAGGTTGGGACAACGGCCACCATGCCCACCATGAGCGCGAGCCCTAGGATCGGATCCATCCCGAACATGAAGGGCAGCAAGAGAGACAGCCCCGCAATGCCGCCCAGACCGGGAAAGACGCCGATGCACAGGCCCATTACCACGCCCAACACCAGATAGCCCAGAACAACTGGTTGCAAGATCAACGCCCACGCGTCGCCCAATGCCGGCAGTGCCTCCATGATGACTTCCATGAAATCACTCCTCCCCTTCACTTGTGAAAACGCCCCGACCTGTCAGGCGGGGCGTTCAAAAAGCGAAGGCTTAGTTCAGCGACACGCCGTATTTTTCCTGCAGCCAGTTGACGATGAATGCCTTGGCTTCGGGGGATACGTTTGTGGCGCTGGCCTTGGCGGTTTCAGCCGCCTCGCCGGTCATCTGGGGATATTTGCCCAGACGCTTGCCCGAGATTTCGGCGAAGTCCGCACGCGCTTTGACAGCCTCAAACGCGGCTGTGTAAGTCACGATCGCGTCGTTGCTGGCACCGTTGGGCAAGAACACCATCTTTTGCGCAGGGAAACCCGCGATAAAGAAGGCTTTCCAAGCGTCCCATTTTTCGCCTGATGTTTCGCAAGCGGGTGTCGCCTCGCACACTTCCTTGAAGGTCGGGATGTCAGGGAATGTTGGGTCACGGACGATGTTGCCTGCATCATCCAGCGCGCCCCAGGTCATCATTGGCACGGCTGCGCCTGCTTCGACCAGCGGTGTCACGCCCGACAGGTAGGAGGACGAGGTTTGGTAGTCGATGTTTGCTTCGCCGCGCTCAAACATCAGACGGCCATCGCCGCGACCCTTGATGCCCATGACGCTTTCGACGTTCAAGCCCAGCATTTCCCAGGCCAGTGTCGGCACGAGGTCAAGGCGCGTGGCGCCCTGGTTGCCATAGATGAAATCCTCGCCTTGCAGTGGCGTGGCATCCATGCCGTCCATCTTTGCTGCCAACTCTGGCGGCAGATAGGCGACGCCGCCTGTGCCGGAGGCCAGAACGACGTTCCAGTCCGCGTAGTCGTATTTCACTCGTGGATCGCCCAGCAAGAACGGGAATTGAGTGGACCCTGACGAGCCGAAGATCAGCGTGCCATCGTCATAGGATTGTTCCTGGAAAAAGTTCGCGCCTTTGGTCGAACCGGCACCGGGCATGAATTTCACAACGACTGTAGGCTCGCCTGGCAGTGCCTCAGACAAAAGCGGCGCGTAGAAGTTGGCCCATTTGGCCGACCCGCCGGTTTCGGAAAATGGGATGATCCATTCGACAGTTTTGCCGGCCAGATCGATACCGTGGCCGCCTGCATTGGCTTGCATGGCAAATGTTGCGGTTGCCGCGGCCACAAGGCCAGTGGCCACGCGACGCGTGGTTTTGAAAGTGGACATATGTTCCTCCCGGTTTTTTGGTCCCTTCTCCCAAAGGGGCCGTGATCGAATCGCCGGGGGTGTCCGCCCCCGGTTGATGTCTCATCTTTGACCTGCGAACCTTGCATCAGACTTGCATGGATAGAATTTAGGCGATGCGCATCACTTTGGTTGAAGATAATACAAGCCTTTCCAAGGGGATAACGTATCGCCTTGAGGATGCGGGCCATGCTGTGGATGCGCTTGGCGATGGGACAGAGGCGGCGGATTACCTGAAAACGGACGGGGCCGACCTGGTCATTCTGGACATCAACTTGCCCGGGGTCGACGGTCTGACCTTGCTGTCGGACATGCGCAAACGGGGGGATTTGCGCCCCGTTATCCTGCTCACGGCGCGGGCGGAAACGCAGGATCGGGTGATCGGTCTGGATGCGGGCGCTGATGATTACCTCATCAAACCCTTCGAGATGGCAGAGCTTGAGGCCCGTGTCCGTGCCCTATTGCGTCGCCGTCAAGTCCCACAACCGCAGCTGCGCCCGGTGGGTCAGTTGCAGTATGACGCCAGTGCCCGCCAGCTTTTTGCCGAAGAGGCCGAGATCGACCTGCCCCGCCGCGAAATGTCAGTTTTTGAATGTCTGCTGGATGCAGGCGGCCGTCTGGTGTCGAAAACCGCAGTGCTGGATCATGTTTACGGCGTGGGTGCTGATATCGAGGAAACGGTGGTCGAGGTCTATATTTCGCGCCTGCGCAGCCGCCTGAAACCTTACGGCCTCACGATCCGAACACGCCGTGGTCTGGGTTACCAACTGTTGGTCGAGGACACGGAATGAGGCCAAATTCGCTGCGCTCGCGACTGATCCTGATCATTCTGCCGCCTTTGTTGCTGATCGCTCTGGTGGCCGCAGTCTGGCAGTTCCGGGGCACCACAATCCGGGCAGAAAGCATCTTTGATCGCGGGCTACTATCCGCCGCCCTTGCCATCTCGCGCGATGTGGCGGTGTCGGATGGCGATGCGCTTAGCCCCGCCACGCGGCGGTTGGTCAATGACACCTCTGGGGGTGAATTATTTTATCATGTCTATGCCCCCGATGGCGTGTTTGTCACCGGCTATTCGACGCCCCCTGTCCTACCGCAAAACGCGCCCGCCCCCCTGACCGAACCATTCTATTACGATGGTCGCTATCAGGGTCAGGACGTGCGTGTGCTTCGCTTTCAGGATGTCACCGTCGTCAGCGGCGTGGCAGGCATTTTCAACATCACCGTCTGGCAGAGCGCCGATGTGCGTCGCAGCTTCGTCCGCGAGGTACTGTCGCGGTCCTTTGGGGTGATCATCCTTTTGGTGCTGTGTGTAGCCGTAGTCGTTTGGTTCGGGGTACGGTTGGGCTTGCGCCCTTTGCTGGACCTTGAACAGGCCATCGCCAAGCGTACCCCAAGCGAGCTTGAGCCGATCCGCCGCCGTGTGCCCGCAGAGGCCCAAGGGCTGGTGACCACCCTCAACGATCTGCTGAACCGGGTGTCGCGGCGGATCAGTTCCAAGGACGAGTTCATCTCGAACGCCGCGCACCAGCTGCGCAACCCTGTCGCCGGCGTGTTAGCCCTGGCCGAGGCGGTGCAAAACGCGCCCAACGCGTCTGCCGCCAAGGCGCGCAGTGCCGAGTTGGTCGACGCCGCGCGCGAGGCGAGCAATCTGACGAACAAGCTGTTGTCCTTTGAAAGGGCCAGTGGCACCGATTTGCTGAACTCGGGGACACGGCTCGATCTCAAGGCGCTCATCGCTCAGGTGCGCGAGACGTTCAGCCAGCAAAACACTGATCGCGGCGTCATCGTCACAATGCGCTTGCCCGACACGCCCGTGATGATCCGCGGCGACGCCGTCATGCTGCAAGAGGCGGTGTTGAACCTGATGAGCAATGCTGTGATCCATGGTGGCCCGGAACTGTCAGAAATCGCTGTGACCCTGACCAAGACACGCGGCACCGCAATCCTGACGGTGCAGGACGACGGGATGGGTATTGCGCCCGACAAACATGTCGAGGCCATCAGCCGTTTCAGTCAGGCCGGTGGCGGGCCCGGCAGCGGCTTGGGTCTGCCCATCGCGCTCAGGGTCATGGAGAACCACGGCGGCGGGCTTGAGATCCTGGACAATTCACAAGGTGCTTGCATCCGCATCACCCTGCCACTGAACGAGCAGCCCACCCACTGACGCTATTGCGCGATCCGGTTCAGCACGCTGGTGCGCGACACGATGCCGACCGGTGCGCCGTCCTCGACCACCTGCAAAACATCCACATCCTGCATCTGTTCAAGGATCGTCTTGACCGGCAGTTCAACGTCAATCCGTGGGCCATCCGTTGTCCCCGCCACCATCACATCGCGCGCAGTCAGGACGCCCAGCGGGTTCATATGGGCCACGAAATCAGTGACATAGTCGTTGACCGGATTGGTGAAAATGTCGCGTGGTGTGCCGCATTGCACGATACGCCCCCCTTCCATAATCGCAATGCGATTGCCGATCTTGAAGGCCTCGTCGAGGTCGTGGCTGACAAAGATGATCGTCCGGTTACGCTCGGCCTGAAGCTCCAGCAACTCATCCTGAAGCCGGGCGCGGATCAGCGGGTCGAGCGCCGAAAACGGCTCGTCCATCAACAAGATCGGCGCATCGGTGGCAAAGGCGCGGGCCAAACCCACACGCTGTTGCATGCCGCCGGACAACTCGCCCACCAAGGCATCGGCCCGGTCGGCCAGTCCGACCAGGGACAGTTCTTCTTCTACGCGCGCATGCCGTTCCTTGACGCCCATGCCGCCCAATTCCAAACCCAGCCCCACATTGTCGCGTACGGTGCGCCAGGGCAGCAGGCCGAACTGTTGAAACACCATCGCGACCTGGCTAAGGCGGATGGCCCGCAGGGTCTTTGCATTCGCCGCCGTCACCGACGTCATGCCATTTGGCCCCGCGACGCGCACATCGCCTCGCACAACCGCATTCAGGCCGTTGACCGATCGCAACAGCGTGGACTTGCCCGATCCCGACAGGCCCATCAGCACCAGGATCTCGCCTTCTTCAACCTCAAGCGAGCAATTGTGCACGCCAAGAACCTGACCCGTGGCTGCGTTGATCTCTGCACGTTCCTGGCCCGCATCCATCAGCGGCAGCGCATCCTGCGGTTTGTCGCCAAACACGATGGAGACGTTGTCGAAAATCACCGCGCTCATGACCGGTTCACCCGCAACATGCGATCAAGGATGATGGCCACAACGACAATCACCAGCCCGCTTTCAAAGCCCAATCCCTTGTCCACGCGGTTCAGTGCGTTCACAACCGGTTTGCCCAAACCGTTGGCCCCCACAAGGGCCGAAATCACCACCATCGACAACGACAGCATGATCGTCTGGTTCAAACCTGCCATGATCTGTGGAAAGGCAGATGGCAGTTCGACTTTCCACAAAAGCTGCCGTTTCGTGGCCCCGAATGCCTCAGCCGCCTCGATCAGCGGCGTGGGCGTTTTGGACACACCAAGATGCGTCAGTCGGATGGGCGCAGGCAAGACAAAGATCACAGTGGCCACGAGACCGGGCACCTCGCCCAAACCAAAGAACACGATGGCCGGGATCAGGTACACAAATGTCGGCAAGGTCTGCATGATGTCCAGCACCGGCAACACAAAGGAATAAAGCCGCGCGCGGTGCGCCATGGCGATGCCGATCGGCACCCCGATGGCCATGCACAACAGGCAGGCCGACAACACCAGTGTCAGCGTTTCGATCGTCTCTTCCCAATAACCCTGATTCAGGATGAAGAGGAAACCCACCGCGATGAAGGCACAGATTTTCCAATTGCGTTGCAGCACCCAGGTGACGGCAACGAACAGGGCAATCAGGATCAGGGCCGGGATCGTCTCGAACGTCCACAGGATGCTGTCGGTCATTGCCTCCAGCAACATGGCCAGCCCGTCAAAGAACCAGATCATGTTGGTTTCCAGCCAGTCAAATGCGGCCTCGGCGGCGTCATCGACAGGGATTTTATAGGCGGAAATCCATTCGAGGCTGAGGAAGGATTCCATCAGTCTATACCTTTGTCAAAATGCGAAAAGGCAGGCCCGTACACAGGCCTGCCCCGATTTCAGGCGCCTTACAGGCCCAATGCAGACTTGGCAGCGGCCATCGCGTCGCCACCGTCGACAGTTGTCACACCGTCAAGCCAGCCATCCAGAGCGCCGGGGTTGGCGGACAGCCAAGCGGTTGCCGCATCCGCAGGCTCCGCCCCGTCATTGAGGATCGCGCCCATGATCTCGTTTTCCATGCCCAGCGAGAACTCCAGGTTTTGCAAGAGCTTGCCCACATTCGGACACTCGGCCACGTAACCGGCGCGCACGTTTGTCGCCACTTCGGCCCCGCCCAGGTTTGGGCCGAACCAGTCATCGCCGCCCTCAAGGTACGTCATGTCGAAATTGGCGTTCATCGGGTGCGGTTCCCAGCCGAGGAAGATGATCGGCTTGTCACGTTTGCTCAACCGCTCGACCTGCGCCAGCATCCCCTGTTCGGAGCTTTCAACCAGCTCAAACCCTTTGAGGCCAAAGGCGTCCGCCTCGATCATGTCGAGGATCAAACGGTTGCCGTCATTACCTGCTTCAATGCCGAAAATCTGAGTGTCCAACGCATCCGCATTGGCGGCGATGGCATCAAAGCTGTCGATGCCCAACGCTGCACCAGCGGCATTCGTGGCCAGCGTGTATTTCGCGCCTTCCAAGTTTACGCGCACTGTTTCGACCGTGCCTGCCTCACGGTAGGGGGCGATGTCGGCCTCCATCGTGGGCATCCAGTTGCCAAGGAACACGTCCACATCACCTTTGGCCAGCGAGATATATGTGACAGGCACCGACAGCACTTCGATTTCAGTGTCATAGCCCAGCGCCTCAAGCACCACGGTCGTGGCGGCGGTGGTGGCGGTGATGTCTGTCCAACCCACATCCGAGAATGTAACGGTACCGCAATCGGCGAGGGCTGGGCCCGCGGCGGCGATGGCCAGAACGGAAAGGCTGTTGCGAAGGTTCATTTATGTGTCTCCCACTTGGATTTTGAGCGCGCCCCGGACCGGATCACGCAACAAGGTGACGCGCCGATTTGAGTAAGTCCAAGTGCGCGCCCCGCTTTTCTGCGGTCAAGCGTATAGGGGGTGTCACGCGAATTAAAGCGCAATTCTGTGGCCTGAGGATGCTTTGACGCTCAGCGCGTCGCCATCCATGCCTGCCATTGCGTGGGCGGCGCCCCGAAACCGGCTGGGAGCGGTTGGCGCAGCACGGCGCAGACCAGCGCCGCCGCGCGGTTGTTCATCTGCTGCGGCACGTCATTGAGCAATGTGCCCACCATGGTCACAAAGCCCCGATCAGCCCCTTTTTTCAGAGGCTCCGATAAACCCGCGCTGCGGGCCGTGGCCAGATCGCGCAGACACAACAATACCCTCCGGTCCTCTTGACCAAGCCCCGCGTAGTCCAGTGTCGGCAGGGCCGCCCCTTGCGCCTTGGGTCCGAGATCTTTCATCCGGTGATGTCCGACGGCCCAAAGGGCCGCGATCCGTATCCGCCAATCGCTGTCTGCCAAACTGGCAGAGACAAGCGCTCGGGCGGCCATGTCGTCCGAAATGCCATCGCTGGTGATGGCAGCACACAGCGCCTCCCAACGAAGTTGCGCAGCACTTGCGTTGGCTGGCGCAGCCCGGGGCGGCACAGTCAGCAACTCGGTCAAGGCAGCTTCGGGGTCCTGGACGATACGGCCACCGCAGGCCTTTTGCAGGGCATGGGCAAGGCGTGGCGCGCTATGCCCGCGAATCTCGACGTGCGGAACGCCTGCAGCATCTGCATGCCAATCCACCTCAAGACCCAGATCGGGGTGGCGGGTCCAGGATGCAAATGCGGGCGGATCGATTTGCGCCACGGCATCGCGATCTTGGGTTAGGCCAAAGTCGCCAGCAATTCGTTTGACACACGCCAGCGTAACATCCCTGACGAGGCACCGCGTGCCGGGCATGTAGGCAATCCGGTGCAGGTCAAAACCGGGCGGTGCTGTAACCGTGGTCGGGATGTGCGTGACCAGAGCAAAGCGGACGTTGCTCAGCACTTCGGAACACGTCGGAAGGGCCTCAAGACTGTTGTCCAGATAATCCATCGCAATCGCTTCGAGCGTCTCATGGCACCGCTCCACCAGAGCATAGGGGGCATCGTGCGCCTGCCAGATGACCGCATCCGAACTCGCATCATGAGCGGCCAATTCGCCCCCGACGTTTTGCGGATCGGTCACGAATTGTGCGGGGTTGCGCCGCAGCGCGCTATCGAGAGACGCCAAAATAGTGGCGAGGGACAAAGTTGTTTCCCCGAAATCCCCGGACAGCAGATCAGCGATGCGATCCGCCGGTCCATCCCCAATCAAGTCACCCGATTTTTCGCGCCACCAGCCCATCTGTCACCTGCAAGGATTGTGCAAATCGGCGTGCCGTTTGATTTGGTCATCGCTGATCGCATGGATGTCATTGATCAGGGTGCTGCGCGGATGTTCTTTCTGCAAGCCCCCATTCTGCCGAATGAAATGCTCTTCCCAGATTGCGGTTTCGTAATCTGACCATGTGCCGCTCGCAAGTTCGCGGACCTCATGTGTTTCGGCCGTCCAGGGCACATCTTGAAGCTGCTTAGACTCTGACCGCAAGTGTTCGGCAAACCGGCCCTGGACGGTCGGTTTGTTCGTTTTGCCGACATAAAGGATCACAGTCGGGTCGTCTATTCTGACCACGGCATAGATCCGTTGAACCTGCCGGGACGTGCTCTTCCAGTTTGAGGTGGTCGCATCGCCCGAACCGTTGTGCACGAGGATGCCCGCCTGCCCCACACGGTACACATGATCGGGCGTGACGATCAGGTTCGCTGTTGTGATGCGCCTGGCACATAGGCGGACGGCGCTGACCTCTACCGGCGCTTTGGCGCCGCACAGTTTCAATCCGGGATAGAGCAAGGCGGCCGGGCGCCAGTGATCTTTGCCAGGTCCGACCGCAAAGGGGTGACTGCGGGTGGCGACCAAAACTTCCCCGGTCTCAAGCGTGACCTCGACACAGACCGGAGCCTCGCCCCGAATGACTTCTCGGACGGTGTTCAAGACGCCCTCATAGCCGTCAACTTCGGCGCCGGGCACGGCGTCCTCAATGGCAATGACTGCCCCACGGGAAACCGAAACCGGCGTACCCAGTTCAAAGCACGGAATGCGCACCGGATCGCCCAGATTATGGGGCTTTGCGTGGTCAAAGGTGCTGCTTTTTCGCCAGCGGTCCATGAGGTTGGCGATGGATTCGTCAATGATCTGGCGTCGTTCATCCAGCCCTGCGATCCAACGTTGATATTCCGGCTCCATCCTGAGCGTCGCGTCAAGTGCGCGCATCAAGGATGGGACAGGCGCATCGCCGGTCAGATTGCGATAGGCTGGCCGGTCGAACCGCGTTTGCAACAGGCGAAACGCTTGCTGACGGCGGCCATCCATAAGGAGATCGAGCGCACGCTCGGCGGTGCCACGCATCTCTGCGCGTAGCCCTTCGTTATCCGCCATCGCATCCAGCACTTCCTTGAGGTTTTCGGTCGGGCCATCAATATGGTCAATCTCGGCTTGAAGCAGATCACGCAGTTCCACCGCCTCGTCGAGGTCCGCGCGTACTTGCGCCGCCTCCTGCATGGCCTGCATCCGTTTGGCCTTTGCGACGGGATCCTCTGCCGTGCCGCGGACGGTCGCTTTTCTTTTCGGTGTTGCCGCCACATAGCCGCGCGCCTCTGCCGCACTGCCCAAATCGGCCCGAGCCACTTCGCGCATGAACTGCGCCTCAAGGCTCGCAATCTGTTCCAGCACAAGCGCCCGGCGGCGCGGGTCTAATCCATGTTCGGACAGGCGCGTCATGCGTTCTTCGATGATGCGCGGCAGTTTGGCGACCTCCAGGTTGGCCTCCCACGCGCCCATGTCGCTGGGATCGACAACGGTTCGGTTCATATGGCGCGCGATGCGGTTCATGAACATGCGAACACGACCCGACAGGCCCGCATAGCGGCGCATGGCGTCGACCGTGCCCACGTGCAACTGGATGTCGATGGCCCGCGCATTCGGGCCCACCTGCAAGGCCACCCCCGTTATGTTGCCTTCGCGGTCCCTCTGAGGCACGGCGCGCACCTCGTCCACCCCAAAGGTGGGATCGTTGACCACCGATACCTCGACGCGGTTGCGCAGCCGCTGTGGCAACGCCTCGGCCGGGTTGACGGTCCGCCCGCGCGTGCCAGGGGCCACGATGTCGCGCAAGGACGGCCCAATGCCCGCGATGGCAGAGGCCGGCGCCCCTTCGCGGATGATGATCACCGCCTGTCCTTCGTGCACGTGGACAAAGGCATCGCCAAAGTTGCCACCGTTGTAGCGTCTGAACTCCGCCCCGTTCACATGGATGATCGGCACATCAGCCACCGCGCCCCGTTCGCGTGGCGGGATCTCGGACAGCAGAGCGCGACGCGCATGCCGCTGCGCGCTGCGGATCACATCGGCGTGGTCGCTGTTGGCGGCAGCATAGCTTTCCACATAGCGGGCAAAGTCGCCGGGCGAGGCGCCCGGATTGGCGTGGCGCCAGTGGCGCAGGTTCCGTTCATGCACCTGCGTTGGCGTGAATGGGTCGGTGTGGACCATCCGGCGCACCCCACGATTAGCAAGATTGCCAGCGGCCCCCATGATCACGCCGTCGCGCAGATTTGTCAGCGATGCCTCCAACGTGCCGCGCATGATGTTGACCCCGACATTGCCATGCCGCCAATTCTGTTCGTTCAGCAGGTTGGCCGTCATCGTGGTGGGGATGGCCGAAGCCGCATCTATGGCTTGCGACCGAGCATATTGCCGCCCGGCCCCATGCAGCCGCTGCGAGACGCTTTCGCTTAGCCCCTCCCGAGCACTGGCCCTTGCGGTTTGCTGCGCCGCTGCCCGCAAACCAACACGTATGGATTGGCGGCTGATGGCGCTGACCTCTTGCATCACCCCCGACAACATCACGCGCGCATTCTGTAAAAGCGCACCACCCTTGAGCAAGCCGGCCGTTGCCATCGTCACCGCCAGATCGACAAGGCCCACGGCGATATCGGTGCCCAGTTCTTCCATGCCGTAAGCGCCGCCCTTGATCGCTGCCTTGGCCGCGATACCGCTAACCGTGCCGACGATTGAGCCGCTCAGCGCGATGGCTGCCCCCAACGCAGGCGACAAGGTCCCCCCCGAGAGCACTGTCGCCACGGCGGCCACCACGATGACCACGGCGCTGACCACATAGCCCAGCACGGTAGTGAAGGTGTCGGCATAGGAATCCACCCGGTCCCTCTGGGCCTGTATGGACGTGCTGACCCGCCCCTTTTGGTCGTTGAAGCTGGCCGTGATGTTTTCGCGTTGCTGCGGCGTCAGGCTGGGGTCGCGCATGCGGCGGGCCATCGCCTCCAGCGCGGCCAATTCCTCGCGGGACCGCGACGATTCAGATTCTGACGCCCAGGCGCCCAGCAACCCGACGCTGGCCTCGTCGCGCTGTAACCGGCGGCGCAATTCGTCCACTTGCTCGGCGACAGTTGTGGGCGCGCCGTGATCGTAAAGATCGACAAGGTCATCTTCGTCTCGTCCACTGGTATCTGACTGGATTGCAGAGCGCAGCGTTTCGCCCCCGTGTTCGCGCGACCATCGGGCATTGAGGCGCTGGATTTCAGCGCGGGTGAGGCCGGACATTCCGCCGCGCAGCTCGGCCATGTCGGTGCCCGCGCCCTCAATGCTGTGGCGCACGCGGGTATAGGCCCAGTCCAGCCTCCGATCCTCGGGGCGGCCCGGACTGTTTGCATCGCGGCGCATGATCTCGATCCGGGCACGGGCATTGGAGAGATCGCCGCCCGGCCCAAAGACATTGTCCGACATCGTGTTGTTGATCATGGTGTCGAGCGAGATGCCGTAGCGGTCCTTGAGCCGGGTATCGAGAGCATTCACATTGCCACGCGCCCGGTCAAAGGCCGCGTCCGCCATGGTTGCCGTCATCTGGCGATCAAGGCCCATGCGGTAATTCTCGATCTGTTCGGCGGTCATGGGGGTGCCCGCGTCATCACGGCGGCGGACCTCCTGGGATACGCGGCGCTGTACGCCCCGGCGCAGTTCGGGGCCGCGTTCCAGCGCCACCATATCGGCGGCGGCGGTGTATTGTGCGGTCACGACGCTGCCCATCGCCTCGTCATCGGCGTAAAAACTGCGTCGTTCGCCCTGCATCCGGCCCGCCGACACCCCGACCATATCGCCTGCCTGAAAGGCCCGAATCCGGTGGCGATTGCCCTCATCAAAGGCAAACTGATAGCCCACCGCGTTTTCAAGCGCCGTGCCAGACCCCCAATTGTAATTGGACCGTCCTGCATATTGCGTTTGAAAGGCGTCACTCATTTGCTGGTTGCGGCGATAGACAGCGGCCTCGAACTGCGCAGGGGTCCATCCCTCGCGCCGCGCCCGGGTCATTTCCTCACTACGGATGCGGGCATAGACGGCGGCTGCCGCATTTGCATCACTGGACCCAAGCGCCATCTGCATTTCATGCGCTTCGGCCTCGCGCATGTTGCCCGCAACCATGGCCAACGCACGTGCTCCTTCGGAGCCGCTCATGTCCTCGCGGATGCGGCTTGCCAGGCTTTGACCATAGCGTTCGCGGTACACTTGATCGGCTCGTTTCAAGGCCCGGGTGCGATCAGGTTCGGGTAACCTGTTCACAGTCTCAAGGGCCTCGAAAATCTGCCCCTCGCTGGTGCCTGCCCCGTAAACGGCGTCGTGAATGGCCTCTGCTGCCGCCTCGCCTTCATCCCCGCGCATCAACGCTTTGGCCCGGCGCCACTCATCCCCCGACAACTCGCCATCCAGATCACGGTAGAGCGCATTTTCCCCGCGCCCGTCTGCATAGGCGAATTGATTATAGGCCGCCGTGAGGGCCAGGCGTTCAATCTTGCGCAGACCCGAAAGCTGGCGAAAGATGACATCCTCTTCGGTGCCCAGATTGTCGTCATAGCCCGCGGCCAGAATTTTGTTGGCGCGTGTGACTGCGCTGAACGTCCCGTTCTTGGCCTTGGCCGCACTGTCGAGCGCGCGCCACGCGGTGCGGGGCAATGCAAAAAGCTCGGCCTCGACGCGGCGTTCGATCCCGGCTTTTTGGGCGTCCATTTGGCTGCGCCGGATCGGCGCGCCGATCTGGCGCATCAGTTGCGTCGAATTCTGGATGTTGCGGGCGACGAAGTTGCGCCGCTGTCCTTCGGTCAATGCCTGATAGGCGGTCAATTCGTCGGCGTTCTGAGCGATCTGCCCTTCGATGCGTTGGCGCACCCGTTGGGCGGCGCGCTGCATCTGCAACCGGGCGAGCCGCGCCTCGGTTTGCGCCCATGTGTTGGCGGTATCGGTCGCATTTTCGGCCCAGGTATCGAGGTCCCGGACCTTGCTTTGCCACCAGCCTTCGACCGCCCCGTCTTGCGTGTTGCCCCAATCTCGCAGGGCCCGAAAGGCGTCCGCGCCGGCATTCTGAACATCACGGATATTGAGGGCGATTGTGGCGTCCACGCGCCCTTTCATCTGACGAATCTGCGTTTCGATTAACGTTTTTTGGGCGGTTTTCCACGTCTCGGCCGCGCTGACGATCCGGTTGATCGCGCGGCGGGCCGACCAGCTGAGATCGGGGGGATGGGTGGCTCCGGGAGTGAGGCCGCGTGCGCGTTCCGCGTCGAACTGATCGGCCATGGCCGCCAATTCAACCGCAGTGAGCCACCGGGCCTTGGCCGCATCAAGCTTGTCGTGCCGCTCCTGTTTTTCGAACTCAAATCCTGCGATGGCCTGGCTGACCTTGGCCTGAATGGTGCGAATGACCCCCTCGGCTGTTTCCCGAAACCCCATGGCAGGGGCCCTGCCACGTCGGACGTCGCGGGCCTGTTGTCGGGCGGCAGCCGCCTGCGCCTGCGAGGCGGCAGCATCATCCAGCCGGGCCTGCGCGGTGTCCTCAACGGTCAGCAGGTCACCTGTCGCCGACGCATGCAGCGACGTCGTGCGCGCCTGCGCCTCGCGGTCCAGGGCACGACGACGCTCTGCCACAGCCGCGTCCAGCGTGGCTCCAGCGGACCCGAGCAGACCCGCCACGCCCTCGACCCGGCCATCCATATCGGCCACCAGATCCGGCACGAGACCCTTGCCCAATTGCCCCAATTCAGAAGGGTTTTCCCGGGTCAACACATTGCCGGGGTATTCTTTCATGCCCCCCTTGATCTGATCCAGCACGGATTGCGCGGCATCCCGCCCACCTGCTTTGAGGTTGGCAATTACAGCGGTGAACATCTCTTGTTCCGCTACCGTAATGGTTGCGGGAGGCAAAGGGTCTGAGGCGACCGTGAAGGCGTCAGGTGCCACAGCTTGAGCATCGGCCTGTTCCGCCCCTTCGGCGGGTGTCGGTTGTGGCGCTGCGGCTGTTTCGGTCGGATCAGGCGTGGCTGGCGCTGTGGGGGTTTCGGTTTCTGCCTGAGCCGCTTGGGGGTTCAGAAGGCTTTCGCGCACTGCCATGAGTCTCGCACGCGTTGCACCTGCCGCCTCACCGCGCTGCGCTTCTTCGGCCGTCGGGGTGCCACCGGGGCGCGACAGTTCCAGATCGTCCATTGCACTTGCACCCCGGCGAACGGCGCGCTGTTCTTCGGGTGACAAAGCCTGGCGGGGCACTTGAACGGTATTGTTGCCCGGACTTGCGGGCACGTCGGGCATGGTTTGGGCGGGCAAGGCGCGCGCGGCGATGACCTCGATCGCGGCGGTGGCGGGTTGGACCGGATCAGGCACATTGGCAAATTCAGGATCGGCCAGGGGCACGGGCGGCGGACCCGCGATTTGTCGGCGCGTGGGCCTGCGCCGTGGCCGCCGCGTCGGGCGGGCCGTGGCGCCCCCGCCACCCAGCGGCGGCCCGGGTATCGACGAAGCCGTTTCGCGCGCCGCTTGTGCCACAGCGGCCGCGCCGCCCCCAGAGGGTACAACCACGCCGCCACCGCGTGGTGCGGCACCCGCCGGTGCAGGGGTGGGCGGCGCAACCACTTCACCAGTCGCCGCGTCATTGGGTGGTGGAGCGTCGCTGGCATTTGGGGCTTCATCCTCCACCGCAAGCGGTTCGGCAGGGTCAGCGGGTGCTGGGCGACCCGCCTCTGTCTGCGCCGCTTCTTCCTCTTCCTCGTTGTCTTCGGTGGTCTGATCCGCGTCCACTTCCACAGGTTCTGGCGGGTCGGCTGTTTCCTCCGGCTCGGACAGCAGCGCGGCAGTCGCCTGGTTGCCGATGCTTTGCTGCGCCGCCAAGGCCATGTCATGCGAAGGCGCAACGCCCTGCGTGCCCAAGAGCTGCGCCAAATAACGCTGTGTCGCCTCGTCCGCTCCGCGGACATAGTCGCTCCGCCGGTCTGTGGAAGTCGTGGCGGCGGCCTGTTCTCTGACCGGATCAGGGCGGATCACCATCGCCGCTACCGCGCGGCGTCAAGCCGCCCGAAATCGGCGGCAATGGGTGTGCGGCCCGCCTTGGACAACTCCCGTTCGATGGCGCGCAAAAGGTGGGGCATGCCGATGGGGGTACCCATGGCTGCGGCCAGATAGGCCGCCGCGAGCGCAGCGTTTCGGATGTCGCCACCGGACAACTCGAACGTCTCGGCAATGGCGCTCAGATCAACGGTGTCGGCCAGCGGGGCCTGCGCGGGAAATGCCCGTTGCCACAGCGTGCGTCGCCCAGTTGCATCCGGCAGCGTAAAGGCCAGCGCGTGGCCGATCCGGCGGGCAAAGGCATCGTCCATATTGCGTGGTAGGTTGCTGGTCAGGATCACCAGCCCTTCATGCTCTTCAATACGCTGCAACAGATGCGAGACGGTGAGGTTGGCATAACGGGCATGAGCGTCATTTTGCTCGGTCCGCGCACCGAAGAGGGCGTCCGCCTCGTCACACAGGATCGCAACGCCCGCTTCGGCGGCAGCCTCGAACAGCCGGTCAATCTGTTTCTCGGTTTCGCCCAGATATTTATCAAAGATACTGGCCAGTGATGCACGATAAAGCGGCACCTGCGCTGCGCGCGCCACCACGCTGGCCGCCATTGTTTTACCCGTGCCGGAGGGGCCGGAGAACAGAGCAAGGCAGTGGCGCGCCTGTGGGTTGGAATGCACAAAATCCCAGTCGCCCAGAACCGTCGGCCAATTGGTGACAAAGGCGGTCAATTCGTCCAACTGGCGTGCAAGGGTTTCAGACAGAACGAGGTCATCGCGGGTCCAGCGGGCTTGAACGGGGCGCAAAAGCGATGGCAACGGCGCGCGGTCATGTGCCTCGGCCCCCCAGTTCAGCCGCGCAATGCCCGCAGGGCCCAAACGCGTGCCCCAGGCAATCCGGGTCAGCGCCGCCTCGTTTAGCCCACCGTCTGTGCGCCGCAACCAAACCAACCTATCGGTCGCCTCCAAGGGTTTGAGCGCGATCCGTTCGACTCGGGTCGGGGCCGCCGTGGTGATCCGGTGGGCAAGGTCGGTGCCTGCCGACAGCGCAAAGGGGACGCCATGTGACAAGAGCTGCGTCACACCTGAAATGGCAGAGGCGTCCCGCGCCAGGTCGTCCGCAACGATGTATAGAAATGCACCCCGCAGCATGGCCTCGCGCGCGGCCAAGATGATCAGGTTTTCAGCCTCTGCATTGGCGGGCAGACGGCTCAGATCAAGGCGCAAGAGGCTCTGCCCGTGCTGCATTGCGCGTCTGGCGGCAAGTGCTTGTTGTCCGCTGTCACGCCGGGTTTCAAATACAGTGACGGGTTTCGCGCCGATGAGCATCGTCAAAAGATCGGGGGCCCAATCCTCGGCTTCGGGATCAAGCGGCGTAAGCGCATGCGAAAGAGCGGCTGGCACACCTGCCACCTGTCCCAAAAGCGCCATGGCAACCCGCGCATCCACCCCGAGCGCACGATCCGCCAGGCCCGTTTGCACACCGGGCGCCAGTGGCACCAACAGTCGGTGGCGCAGCAATGGGGCATCGTCGGCAAATGCACCCAGCGCATCGAAACGCGCATCTGGCGCAAGCATGTCTATGATAAGGTTGGGACTGGCGCAATGGCGCGTCACATCGTTTTGCGCCATGGCCAAGGCTGACCGGTAACGGCTGTCGAGAGCGGGGGCAGCGGCCACCATCAGAGCGGTTCGTTCGAACGGATCCAAGCCAAACGTCGCTGCAATTTGGTAAAGCGGCGGTGTTGGCGCGAAGGAAGCGCGCGCGTCGATGATCTCGCGCAGCGGGTCCTCGGACCGCGTTGGAATATCTGTAGGCGTGAGGCCCGCGATGACGTAGTCTGTGTCCAGCTTCAGCCCGCGCAAAGTGCTGTCGTCGAAGCGTTTTTCATCCTCCAGACGTCGCAGATAGTCGGCAATGCGGGCATTGAGCCATTGAAATTCGGCCTCGATATGTTCCGCGGCAGAGGCAAAGGGTTGGGTGCGCACTGTGTCCAACCGCATCATACCGCCCTCGGCAATTGCAGCATGACCGGGCCGCTCGCTGTTTCGACCAATGTGCCACCCATCCCACCCATGCGCAGGACCAGATCCAACGGCACTGACGGCAGGCGAATACTGGCCGGCCCCCCGGGTTCAAGCCTGCCCCAGCCCGCCAAAAGCCTGTCCCAACTCCAAGCTGCACTCGCCCCCTGAAGACCATGCAAACGGCGCGCAAAATCGCCATAAGCTGCCCGCGCCAACAGAACCCAAGGCCGTCGCGCGGCGCGGTGCCGTATGTCGAACCAGGCCAAATCGACGGCCGGATCACGCGCATCGGGGGCGGGTAGTTGGGGGCCTGCGCCCATGCGTCGGATCAAGCGGTCCGCGCGGCGTCCGTCCCCGAGCCACAGCCAGTCTTGCGTGTGGCGGTCTTGAACGATGCTCAGGCGTCCGACCCGCGTCACGGTGGGGACAACCGGAAATGGGTGGCGGCGCGCGGCAAAATGGACGGCAAAGCGGGCCGCCAGGTCGGGCGGCGGATCGGGCATAGCATAGTCCTTGGGAACGTGATCACACAACCAGTGCAACGCGGGATCGTTCCACGCCTCGTGATAGGCACGGCCCGCCAAGGCGGCGGCCAGGGCCAGCCGCGCCGGACCTGCCGCATCGCCCGCTGGTAAAAGGTCTACCAGCTTGAGTTCCATGACGGACCGCCAAAGGACAAAGACACCGGCAAAGCCAGTTTCGATGCCAGCGGATAGTTCGGGTGCGCCTTGCGGGCTGGCGCTCGATATCCTTTGGGGCCGTGTTTCTGGTTTGACGGAGTGTGCCTGCGCAGGTTCTGTGTCTGTTTTTGGCATTGGTGCACTGTCGCTGGGCACCGGTTCAACGTACGTCACGGCGCCCGCATTCTCCGCCTCGCTTGCAAGACGGATGGCACGTTCGACCACGGCAAAGCTTGGCATAGGCGCATGGGGTTCTGTGGATGCAACATCGACCAAGGCCGTCAAAGCCGCGCCAAAAGAGCGTTTCGGCGTCGCGGTGCGTTCGTGCACCAAACGTGCCATCAGCGTGGGTGACAGCGTTGGCCGCTGCCCGCGCACGGCAGGCAGAAGCACGCGCAAAATTGCGCGACACCCCACGTCGCCAATGCGCGTGCAGAAAAGGCGCATGCGGTCTTCGCGGGCGATCAGGGCGAGCGCGGGCAGCGCGACGTCGGGCTCGGCTGCAAGGGTCAGGCGTACGGCGTCTGCGGGCGGCAGAGCCGCATGATGGCGATAGCGTGCAAATTGCCACTGATGTGCTGCGGTTCCGTCCGCTTGCGCCCACAGGCACGCAGCAAGCCAAGCCGCGCGGGTGTCATACCTACGCACGCCCTCAATGACTTCACCGGCCAGCAGGCCCGCAATCTGATCGCGCAGTTGCGCTGCAAAGCCTGCCACCAGATGAGGCACGCCCTGCCCCGCCTCTGCCTGAAAGCGCACCGTCATCCGTCGTACCACCCAATAGCTGGGGTCGTTGGGGTCAAGGCAGTTGTCCAGGACCTTTTGCAGAGCCGTGGCAATATCCGCTTTTTCTGGCAAGGCTGGCGGCAAGCCCGACCCATGATGAAAAAGCTTCAGCTCGAGTGCACCCACTCTCAAACTGGCCCGCGCGTCTTCAGACGCAGTCAGGCGCGCCGCACCCGTCATGGCATCAGAACCGCGACATAAGAGAACCTGTTCAGGCGGCCGTCGGAATCTTCGATCCGCCAATGGACCGGAAAGGTCACGCGGTTACCATTCGACACCGAATGGGTGCCGTTCGTGTAGTGCACGCGCCAGCGCGCATTGATGGCGGGGCCCGCGTTGCTGATGTCTGACAAACCCACCATAAGCTGGGCCGAACCCACATTGGTGATCCGCGAAGTGACGACCTCCAGCGAATGGATGCCAGAGCCTGCGCCACTTTCGTTCAGATTGACCTCGCCCGTGATCACGTCGACCAGGACGTCTTGCCCGCGCGAGGTCAGCCCCCCGGTGACTTCGACATCACGCCCGAAAAAACCATCGCCCTGATTGTCGACCCAGAATTGTTCGGTAAATCCCGCAGCCTCCGGTCCGACAACAAATCGGTCGAGGCCACCAGAATCATTGCCAATGCGCACCCGCAGATGGTGCGCCTCATTTCCTGAGCGGTGGCGGTAAATCTCGAGAGGATCGCCGTCCTCGTTTCCATTGGTGTCCAGAAAGGCGACCCTTTGACCATGGGTCTCGATCCGGCCGCGAGACCGCACCCCGCCTTCGACCGTAAGCCTGCTGGCATTGTCCAGGGTCATCGCTGTGGCGCCCCCGCCGTTGGACAGGGCGCCATCATCATGGCCGCCGCCGCGATACCAGGCAAAATTCCGACGCGACCGAGCGTAAAGCGTGTTGTTCTGCACGCCGATCCCGCTTTCCTGTCCCGACATCTCGAAATTGAGGACCTGCCGGTAATCCTGACCGAACTCCAGGGCACCCTGGCTGGTCAGCCGCATCAGCTGTTCCCCATCCGTGCCCGGATCACCCACGCCTGGCTCATGTGCGCCTCGGTGATACCAGTAGAAACTGTTGCCGGTCCGGGAGTAGAAACTGGGCCCTTGCCAACCGATCCCTTTTTGACTGGGTTCAGGATCGCTGGGCACACCCAGATCAATCGCTTGGCGCGCGCTGTCGGTGAACCGCAACCGCCCATTTGGAATGTCGACCATCCCGTCGGCGCGCATGGACACGACAATAGCCGCCGGATCGGTGTCATAGGGCTCAAGCCCCGTGCCAACGGTCAGTCGCGCATTCAGCGCTGCGTCGTCCTCGCCGATCTGGGCACGCAAATCCGCCCCACTGCCCACGGCATCGGGCACCCGGCGCAGTGTCAGAGGCACGGTTTCGTCGCTCCCACCCACCGACTGAAAGCTGAGCATGCCGCCATGCAGATAGGCGTCCGCCTTGCCGATCACGCGGCCCTCGATCGTTACCCGCCCTTCTACCGTGGCGAAGTCTTCAGCGTCCGGGCCGCTCAAATGGGGTGTGCGCGGCGCAACGCGCAAAGTGCCGTGATCAGACAACAGCGACCCACCGATAAAGCCCGCGTTCACGCGCCCCGTGGTCAGGTCAACCGGGAAAACGACAGGGCGAAACTTGCCCACGGTCCCATCCCAACGCACGCTGCCCAACCGGATGGGCCAAAAGCCTGATGATCGCGGATCGGGAAAGTCCTGTGCAGGTAGGGATTTGTCCCAGGGCAGCACCGGTGCCCCCCCGTCCGGTGAGCCGTCGGCCAGAGCCGGTTTCGCCTCCAGCCCGCCCACGATCAGCGGGTCATGTTCGGTCGTCAAAGTGCCTACGATAAAGCGATAGGTTTCAACCACCCGACTATAGGCCGTATCGCCGATGCAGATGGTCGTGCGTACATCATCCACGTCGCGGCGGGCGTTTTCGTCATAGTGGATCCACAACTCCAACAATCGTTCGGAATTGAAAACGGCAAACAGTTCGGGCGGAACCGCCACGGGATCAAGCAGCGTGATCCGCCGACCGAAACCATCCACGATCAGCCCCGGCTGCACCTTGATATCGACAAAACCATCATCGCCTTCGCGCGGGGTCTCGACAATCTCGCAGCCCTGCACGATGCCCCATGTGTGCGGCCCCAGATCGTGCCGGGCGCGGGCATCGCGGTGGTATTGCTGCTCCAGCCGGAAATCCTCGGCACCCACCTGCTGGAACTGGAAATAGTTCATCCGTTCGATGCTGTCCTTGCTCATCGGGTGCTCCTGTGTCGGTTGGGGTCAGCCCTTGCGGGGTTTGGTCGCCTTGGTGGCGCCCTTGGTTGGGGTGCGGCGCTTGGTAGTGGTTGCGGTCGTTGTTCGGGGCTGTTGCTTGGTGATCGGTGCCATTTCCGCGCGCATCGCTGTGACTTCCTTGCGCAGCGCCTCGATCTCTTTGCGCACGTCCTCGACCTTAGGGGTCATGACCTCTGTGTCCGGCTTCTTGGGGGCCACGACGGTTGCCGCGGCCTTTTCAAACTGCGCCGAGATCGTGGGCAGGATTGGCGTGTCCGAGAATTTGGCCGCCATCGCCACATAACGGCGCGGAAGGGCAAAATCGTCTTTGGTGATCTCGCGGCGCAGCTTGCCCGAGGGGTCCACCTGGTCCAGCAAAGGCATCAAATCGTTCACCAAGGGCGAGTTCCGGCGCAGCAGGTCAGGCCGACAACACAGTGATGCCAGCGCCCGGGCAAACAGCGGGATGAGCGGGATCAACGACATCCAGTAGAAGGTTGACGGGAAGGCACCCGCATATTTGCGACAGCTATGATTGCAGATCGAAAGGATCTTGCCGTTCTTGACGCTGATACAGGCCAGTTCCACCCGCGCGTCACAGGGATCGTCGGGGCATTTGGGCAAGAAGGCCCGGCAGATACAGTCAAGGATTGCCTGCACCCACGCCGCCACGAGGTCGGCAGACATCTGTTGTGCTCGCGCGATGTAATCCGCGCGGTTTTCGCCTTCGGCCGTATTGGTCTGGGTGGCGGGCGGCGCCAACTTGACCTCGGCCGTGGCCCGCAAAAGCTGACAACGGGTAGAGCCATGGTCGTCCTGTAGCACCTCCAGCACCGCGGCCCGTACATGGCACAACGCCAGATGCACGTCGTCCAGGTTCAGATCGCTCGCTGCCAGTTGGCTGGGCGTCCCGCCCGACAGCTGCGATAGTACGACGGTGTCCTGTTTGGTCAGCCGGTTGGTTACCGTCTGCACATCATTGATCACGCAGTTAAGGATATTTCGCAAAAGCGACTTTTCGGGAATGAGTGTTCCGATGAGGCCCAGAGGCTGCCTGTCGGCAACTCCGATTGTATCACGACCCTGACCGGTAAAACTGGGCGCGCAGGGTTCCTTGCGCGGGATCAGCGTCACGTCAAAACATTCACGGACCCGGCGCGGGGCGCAAGCATTGCTGGCTGCAAGCGTGCTTGGTTTGTAATTGGTCACAGGTTTGGTGCGGGTTGTACTGCCGCACCCACAAGACCCGCCGCCACCGCAATCGCCATCGCAACCACAAGACACACCGCCACCTTTGCCAATGGTGTCGCATGCGTATCCACCTGTCGTCAGGCGTTGGCCCACTGCCGTCTGGACCTCGCGATATTCCAGCGCGATGCACCAATGGCTGAGTGCGTCTCCGCAGCCGTCGTCCCGAGGCGGCACCCACGGGTCGCAATCTCTGGGCCGTTTGCGGGCCACCCGGGTGCAATCCCGGATCGCTTCGATCACGTCATAGCGGACGGCATCAGCCACCACGATGTCGTCCCCGCACGGGTCAATGGCATAGCCTGGGCGGATCGTCACCGACCCCTCGCAGTCATGGCATAGCACCTCAAGCCCACAGACGACGCCCCAGCCATGCTGGTAACGGTTGTGGAGCCGGTTCTTGGTCTGCACATAGTCCTGCAAGGCCGTCAAGTCCGCCGCCGTCAGGGTCTGCCCGGTGCCAAAAAGCGGGCGCTCCGCCGTCTCAAGTCCGACACAGGCCGCACAGCAGCACGGGTCGTGGGTGTCGCAATTACAGTTTGTCATCGACATCTTTCCTGCTCCTTTTGGTCTAGCCGCGGTCGGAACCGTCACCGACGGTAAACCAGCTGAGGAAACGGCCCCCCTCGACGCCGTCACCGGTGGGGCAACGGTTCGGAAGGCCGGGGGCGAAATGGTTGGCGTCCAGGGCCGGGTTCACAACGACTGTGGCCCCCGGATTGCCCAGATCAGGCACCTCGATCTCCTTGGCACCCAGGATGTGATCCCCTTCCAGCACCACGCGGTAATCCCCGGGAGGGAGCCGGACAGGTTCGTTGTTGGGGCCAAGTGGGCGCATACGGACGCCGGTCACGGCCGTGTCGCTTGACGCCTCGCGGGGCACATCAAAGCCCGCTCCGCACTCGGCCTCCACGATCACAGGCTCGATCACGACATCGACATTGCAATAGCAATAGGTGCGCAGCCGTGTTTCCTCGCGGTGCGGCCCACTGCGCAGAAGCAGTTGCACTGACTGTTCATGCAGGGTTTCAGCCAGAACGGGGCGGTCCATGTTGAAGGCAATGACCAGCCCGTCCCGTTCGATCCGGCTGACCTCATCCCGGCTAAGGGGGGCGCGCCTGTTATGGGTCCAGTTGATGCCAACGATATGCGGCAGGTCCTCGCGTAGACCGACGCCGTCTGCACCATCGGCTCCATTCGTGCCGTCTTGACCATCCTGGCCATCGGCGCCATCCGCACCGTCGGTGCCATCTGCACCGGGCAGGCCGGGCGGCCCCTGCTCGCCTGCCGCGCCGCCCCCGTTTTCGGCAATACAGGCCAGCACTTCAGCGATCAGGCTCGTGGAGGGTAACAAGCGCCGCTCCGCCCGATTGTCGATGACGCCATCGGTAAAGGGATCTTCCCAGCGGTACGCCTCTATCGTGGCCAGAACGAGGGCATCATCCGCCTCGCAAGTGGGACACGGGTCCAGCACATCATCAAGCCGATCAATGCAGCGTTCGGCGCTGATCATGTACTCGGCCAAACCGCCCGGTACCCGTGGATCGGCATCCACGGCATCGCCAGCAAAGGCCACCAACAAGCGCTTGTCATGGGTCAGGGCCACAGACCGGGCGTCCTGCGGTGCCTTGATCGGCCCGCTCAGCACCGGGCTTGTACCCAGCACCAGTCGCGCGACAGAGAGCAAGCGCAATTGCGCCTCATCCGCCGCATTGCGGTAGAGCAGGTAAAGCCAATTGCCCCCGGCGGAGAAAACACCGTCCACAGGCACACCCGACAAACCGGTGACCGGCGCGCCAAGCGCTGTCAATCGGTCACTCGCCGCTGCGGCATCCGGCGTGACAGAGACCAGCAGCATCCGATCATTGGCCGTGTCGGCCAGGGCCAGCATGTCAGTGCCGTCGCGACTTGATCCTGCGGCCATGGCGATCCGACTGCCCGCATCCGCCAAGGGCATATCAATCAGGGACAGATCAGACAGGCGCAGCGCGCTCATCAACCCCGCATCCCCATAGTGAAGATAGGCGAAGGCGCCCCCTGCTCCAGAGACCAGACCTGCCACAGCATGCGGCAGGGCAATCTCGGCCGGGGCCGACGGATCGGCGGCAGCGCCCACATCGTCCTCCCAAACCCGCAGCGTCGCGTCGTCAGCCGAGGCCAAGGCAAGGCGGTCACCTGCGAGGACCGACATGAATGCCGTTTCGCCGATTCCTGCCGCCGCGAGAGTGCGGATCGGGACCGCCGCGATGTCAGCAGTGTCCAGCACCGCGATCCCAGCATCCCCACCGCCTTCGGGCACCAGCATCACCATCAGACGCGTACCATCCGCAGACAAGGCCACGTCACGCCCCTGCCAGCCGGAAAACCCAGCGCTGCCAACGATGGCGTCGGTTGTGCTGTCCAGCACCAAAAGCTCCGAAGGGGCCTCGCCCGTCAAAACGTAAACGCGGGACCGTGCATCATCGACGGCAACTGCCGTGGCCCGGTCAATGTTGTTTGTCGAAGACCAGTCGATGGTCTCAAGGCCGTAAGATAGATCCTGAACCGGACGGTCCAAGGCAATCTCGAATTGATAGCCATCCACCAGTTTGCCTGGCAAACAGGCCTGATCATCACCACAACCGTTGAACACCGCAGGCACAGGTTCGGTAGGGCACTCGGCATAGCGCAGGATCAGGCTGACCCGATGGGGCGCGTCATCCTGCATCTCCGAAGACCCATTCCGTGCACGCCACATGTCCAGAAACAGCGCCCTCAGGTCGATCATCGCCGGCTCGCGCACCAGAATCTCGCGGCCACAACAATCAATGGCGTACCCCGGCTCGACCACCACAAACTGTTCGCGGCAGGCGGGATTGGGATGCTCGTGTACCTTTAGACCACAGGCCGTTCCCCACCCATGCAGGTACTGGTTGTGGCGCCTGTCCTTGCCCAGAAAATAGGTCTGTTCGTCAAGGAAGTCCTTGGCGCTCATCGGTTTTCCGTCAAACAGCGTGTTTCGGGCCAGCTGTGGAGGATCACAGCTTGGGCACTCGACCGGTTTGCATCCGTGCGTCATGGCAGGCTCCTGGTCACTTGAGGGTTGTGTCGATCCCCAGACGGGTGCCTGGGGTTAGTGAAAATGCATGGGGCGGTCCGGCAAGGCGGATGTCGTCACCCAAAATGGAGTGGTCGGCAGTTGCGGTTTCGGGCGGTGTGCTCAAAATCGTGTTCACGCCCAACAGAGTGTCGCAGCCCATGACAAATTGCGGCCGCATGACCCGAATATCCACGGCTACGTGGGCGGGCCGCGCGGCCTCCACCACAGCCTCTAGCTGTGCCAGATCGGTGTCTGTAAATGCGTCTGTGACGGGCACATAGACGCTGGCACGATGCGCAAAGGCCGCGATAGGATCGGTCAGCGGATCGCCCCCATCGACCAGCGTGAACCGCCCAATCTCGGAATAGCCATCCAACTCCAGCCGCCGCACCAGATCAGGGCCCCATAGGGTGCCAGCCCCGTCCAACACGCTTTCGTCCAGGGTCATCCAGCGGCGCAGTTTGTAGTGTTCCACGATCTTGGTCGCGATGCCGGTATAGATTTCAACATGGCGACGCAGTCCGTCGAGGGTGCCCTTGATCCGAAAGAGTTTCGGGGCCTCGGCGACCAATTTGCGCCGCCGCGCGACAGACCATTTGCGATCGAGCGCGAGGCCGATCCAGCCGCCCAACCAGCCAAGGAAATCGTCGCCGTGGGTGTCGGCCTCGGCCGCAGGCGTCGCCATCGGATCAAGGTATGCAGCCAGTTTATCAAGCGGCTCCAGCGTATCTGCGCGCACCTCGTCAAAGAGCATCATGAACCGTTGGAGGAAATCTGCGCTTTGCGGCTCGGACGACCAGATGGCAGGCAGGTGCCGCGCGGACGATCGGCGCGGATAGGTCACCGTCATCGCACTGACCTCGGGGGTCTGCACGCCGTCGCCCGCCAGTTCAAGTTGTAGCCACAAATACCGTCCGGGCGGCGTGCGGATCGCGGCCACAGCCTCGCCATTAAGTGCGTTCAGCGGGGTTTGAACCCACGCGCTGTCGGGCAGCGCAGAAAGTGTCACGTCGTCCAGAGCCGCATCGCTGGAATAAGCCAGCAAGTGCAACGCCGTGCCTTCAGGGATCGTTGCCGCCAATCGCGCGCGGTCCCAAACGGTGCCTGCTCGTCCACCGTCCAATCGCTCGAACCGGGCAACGCCGCCCTCAAGCCGCGCCACCTGCTCCGAACGTTGCAAACAGGGGGTCAGACGCGAGCCGACAAGGGCGCGACCGTCGCTGTCAAAGGCAAGAACATCGCAGTCCACCGGGATCAGGCGATCTTGTGACACCGTGTCGATCCGACCCGAGGGGGCACAGCAGTGTGGCCGGGCCGCCCCCTGCAAGCGCGACGAGACCCAGATCGTTCCATCACGGTCCACGGCAAGCGCGCCCGCCTCAATCGGGTCGGGCAGCATTTCGGGGTCCGCGCTCCGTGCGATAATCTGACCCTCTTCATCCAAACGTGCCACCGATGGACAGCCAGTTTCGAGCACAAAGAGCGCCCCATCTGACCCAACAGCTAAGGCATCGGGGCCTTGCAGCGGTGCAAAGTGGCCGCTTGCCCCATCACTTGTCCGCATCAGGCAACCGCGCCAATCAAAATAGGCGATCGTACCAGTCGTAGTCTCGCTGACTGCGATCCGCCCGCCCGGCAATGCGGCGATATCGACCGGATTCCAGACATTGTCGGGCAAGTCCAGCGTGCCGTCCGGTTGCCCGCTTGTTGGGTCAATGCCCTGGTTTGGCTTAAGCGGTTGGAGTGCACCATCGGCCACTGCAAAAGGCCCCCACTGCCGCTTGATCCGCCAATCCAGAAGACATATGGCTGAGACCATACGCGTACGTTTGTCGAGAACCAGAAGTTCGCCTGACCGGGTGACAGTCAGGGCACGGGGTTCCAAAAGACCTAGCCGTTTGCCCTGCCTGCAAGGGATCGGCGCGAAACGTTCGACGCACGGGTCGTACCAAACCAGCTTGCCGCGTGCGGTGATCAGATAGATCTGCCCACCCGGTCCGGTCGCCGCTTTGCGCGGCATGGCGCGACCGCCCAAATCGCCACTGGGATCGTTCAGAGCTCGCAAGGTCCCGGGCCGCTGCGCGAGCCGTAAGCCATCCGCATTCCACACCAACCCGGTGCTGGTTGCCGCGCGCCATCCGGTCAGCGGGTCAAGACGGAAACTGGGTTGAACGGCCATCATCCACGTCCTTCCGGAAAGAGCGTCAGGGTGTGATCACGGGCAAACACCAGCTCGCCCGGGCAGATGGGGATATCTCGACAGAATGGAGCAAGCTCGCCATTCACGCGGATTGCCAGTTGCCCATCGGCCAGCCGCAGAATGTCGCGTGTCTCGATCACGAGGCGGTAAATGTCGGAATAGTAGATGTCACCGCCAAACGGCCAACCGAGCCCGTTTTGGCCTCCGGTGAGCGGGTGCAAAAAAGCATTCAACCGCGCTTCGAGATCCTCGCGCACCATTTCGGGATTGGCTGTGCGCCCCACAACGATATCGGCTTCGATACTGACCTCGTTATAAGTCGGCGCAACGACATGCAGTTCGGTCGATACAAGGCGCACCTTGTCGAGATGCGTCGCCACTTTGGCCAGCGTATGCGCGCTGGGGATCGGGTTGGGCGCATCGCCATCAGGCACCACGATCACAGTCACCGAACCTGGAATTTCGATGCCGGGATAGCGCGGATGGGCCAGAGCCATCGCATGGGCGCGGCGCACGCCAGCCTGCAAGGCCAGCGTTTCAAAATCAATGGCCGTGACAGCGCGCCCGTTGGCCGCAATTTCCGAAGCGGCGCGGGCCTTGGCCGCGTTCACGCTTTCCTCATTTGCCCCGCCGGTGGCCGGGAACGGATTGGTGACTGCTTGCACCCCGGGCAAGTGGCTCTGGATCGTGGTGATCGTACCGCCCGGCAGATTTCCGCGACGCCCACCGCCGGACTTGTAATCTGCTGCCTGGATATTGCCCACGCCCGTAGCAGGCGCGTAAACCGCTGGGATCAAACCTTTTTCCCCTGAACCAAAGGTAATCCGACCCGTGGCATGGTTGAGGGTGAAATGGCGATCTTCGGGGCCGGAGGCATGGAAATCCTCGACCTCCTGCCACGGCTGAAACCCTTCGCCCTCGTCTACCTCAAGCCGCACGGATGGGATCGTCACCACATCACCCGTTGCCGTCACGTGCAACTCGGGTTCATCGCGCGGCAGCACGGGCGTTCGGGCCAGCGTAAAGGTCTGGTTCGGCACGCCCAGGCTCCGCCCTACGTTCTCTGCCCGCAAAGAGATATGCTGGCGGGCCTGCACGCAATTGGACAGGATGGCGTCCAGTCGCGGGGCCTTTTCCCAACTGGCATCGACGACACGGCAGCGTATCCAATAGAGCGGATCGCCCACATCGCCGCGCCGCGCTTTTTTGGCGCTGACCCCTGGGCCGCGCAGGACGATGTAACCGTCTTGGGTAAAAGCGGTGGTTTCGTCCCGCAGCACAGTCATGGGTTGCCAATGGGCTGCGTCGAAATACTCCCACACCAGCTCTGCCGGGGGCGGCAAGTCGTAGATTTTGGCTGGATCCGTACGACTTTCGCGCAGCGGCGCCTCCTCCAGCCGCGAAGTGCGGAGATAAAGGTGGATGGGGCCGTTCGTCATTCCCGCAGACCCGGCAAAACCCAGCATCAAGGCAGCACCGGCCCGCGTGCGCGGACCGAAGGGGGTAAAAGACTGCCCATCCGCCTCGGCCGCGACTGTCGCTTGCGAAAAAGAGAAGCCATCCCACAATTGCACTGCACTGAGCCGCGTGCCTAAAACCGGCAAGGCCTCTGTCGTCTCGAATACGACAGGGCCGTCCGCGTCGCCACCCGCCGCAATCTGGGTGCCGGCCGCAATCACAATCTCAGACACATCAACGCGGGCCGCGGTGAATTGCACGACAGTGCCCGCGGGGCTGGCCTGAATCCGTTCGATCCCCAACATTTGCAGCATTTTGACATAGACCCGGTCCGGCACACGATTGAGCCGATAGAGGGTCATGTCCGTCATCCAGGCAAAAAGCTTGGCGAGCGCCATACCGGGATCGCTGTCATTCGTATCTGTCCATTCCGGCAGAAATCGAGGCTTGAGGCGCACGATCTCGGCCACGATATCTTCATAGCGGCGATCGTCCAGGTTCGGGGCTTCAAGTGGCACGGCCGGCACCTCCCTCGTCGAGTAGATAGAAAGGGAACACCAGGTTCCCGGCGGCATGGGTTGCGCGCAGGCGGTAGTCGATCCCGATCATGAGCTGGTTGGGCGCATCGCCTTCGGTCACCGAGATGTCGACAATGTCGATCCGACGCTCCCAACGCAGTAAGGCGTCGCGGACCTGATGGGCAATCTGGGCCATGTTTGCGGGCGTAATGTCGGAAAAGACGTAGTCGTGGATGCCACAACCAAAGGTCGGGTTGCGCTTTAGCTCGCCCTTGGAGGTGGCCAGGATCAGCCAAATGGATTGCTGGACCAACTGTTCTTCATTGGCCGTCGCAATGGCCCCGTTGGGCGTGACCCGAAGTGGAAAGGCAAACCCTTGGCCCAGAAATGCGCGCGACGTCCTCATGGCACCGCCTCGATCAACTGTTCGAGAACTGTCACGGTGTCCTCAAGCTTCTTGACGGTCTTTTCCAGCGCTTCGGCGTCTTCGGGGTCGCCCAGTTCGGGCAGTTCGAACGAAATCCCAGCCATTTCGAGGAATGTGGTGACCATCGGCATGATGTTCACCACCGGGCCAAGTGACGCCTGCGCATGAGCGGCCGAATTGGCTGCGTTTTCCTGAGCGCATTCCAGCACGGCCATCAATTGGGTGTTGCCAGCGGCTTCTGCCGCTTCAAGGCGCAGGCTGATGCCCTTCATGACGCCCAGAACCGTTTTCAGGCTACCGATCACGCATTTCAGAACCGCGATGATCAAGCGCAGCAAATCGCGCACAAAGTTGAAGATGCCGGCCCCCGGCACAAGCATTCCGAAACAGGGCAAGAGGTCCGCCGCCGCATTGGCGAATTTGGGCGCGGCCTTGGCCATCTTTTCGACCGCCGACGGGTCCGTCGGGGAAGTCAGACCGCCGATGATATCAATCAGCGGCTGCAACAGGCCGAGGATTTTCAGAACACACTCGATACTGACCAAAAAGGGCTGAAGTTGCACAAGAACATTGGTCGCCAGCGAACAGTCGCTGGGAATGCCATTGGTCAAATCGGCAATCGCCTCGATCCGGCCGCCATTGGGCAGGCTCAGCCCCATGTCGCCCACCTGAGGAAAGGACAGATCGGCACAGGCAGGCAGCGCCATCAACCGCTTCAGATCCTCGGGGACAGGTATGGTATCGGTGTGCAACATCGCCCTAGATCACCGCCGTGCCATAATTGAACTGTCGGTCGCGCCCGGGGCCGGTGATCTTGACGATGGGCGCATCCAATTCGATGATCGCCTGCGCCTGCATTAGGATCTTGCCGTTGGACATGACGATCTTGTTGCCATTGGCATCCTCGATCACGATCGATCCCGCCCCCTCTGCCCCCGGCGTCGCATCAATCATGCGGATCGTATGACCGTTCTTGGAGCGGATGATCCGCTCGCGCGGGTGGCTGGTGGGCGGCGCATCCTGTCCGTTCCAGGTGTAGCCCAGGATCACCGGCTGTTCGGGGTCACCGCTGAGAAACCCCACGACCACCTCGTCCTCGAGTTCCGGCGCAAAGAAGAAGCCCCGGTCATTGCCCGCCATCGGGGCGGCCACAGGCGCCCATGCGGTGTTGGAGCGCCCGGGCGCGCCCGGTAGTTCGACTTTGATCCGGCCAAGATTGTCGGTGTCATCGACATCTATCACCAAGGCGGTGACAAGGCCCTCGCGCGGGTTCATGTGCCCTGCCCTCCTGTTGTGTCTTGCGTGCCAGCAGCGTCCTCGACGGGATTGATCCGCTGCGCGGTGAAGCTGGTGCGATAGCCCTGATCGTTGATCACGTGGCTGGTGGTCAGAATGTGGTAAGCGCCATTGAAATGCCGCCCGACGCCCAGAATGTGCACCGTTTGCCCCGCCCGCATGTCCTGTAGGCCGATGCAAGTGCCGGTGGCCGTCACCAGGTTCAGGCAATTTGCGGTAAGGGTCTGGATCGCCAGCGCTTCGGCCTCTTGTTGAGTGCGCACGGGCGGCTCGGTGATCACCTCCTGGCGGTTAGCGGCACGCGCCACACCGATCAGATCAGCATTGGGGCGGTCGGCAATGGGAATATCTTCGATGGTCTTGGTGACCTCGATCCGTTCCTTGGCATTGCGATCCCAACCGCAGACCTTGGCCGACCACAGCATCCGTGAATTCGAATAGGTGGGGTGGAAAGACACCAGCGACTTGCCCCATTCCAGCACATAGCTGACGGCGCGGCCCTCGCTGGGCGGGCCAAAGCGGATCGTGTTGATGGGATCACCGTTGTCGTCGTAGTCTTCCTCCAGCGCGACGCGGTATCCAAGCGGGCGCGCGCGCTGCATCAGAAAGACGATCGGGTATTGCCCGTTCATAAAGATATGCTCGTGCGGCGTTTCGCGGTTGCGCGCCTCAGGGTCGATGATGACCGGAATGCCAAAGCCCGGCTTGTTGTTTCCCGGCTCGGCGGGCCGCGAAAGGCTTTCGGCCATGTCGCTGTCGCGGATGCTGGGCGCGCCGTCCTCGGGCCAGGACCAGGTGTATTGGCGGTCGCGCAACTGATCGAGGACGTTCAGCCCGCTTACGACCAGCTTTGAATGGCCGTCTTCGGAAAATTGCACATCCACCGAGGTAACCATGCCCAGCACCATGTGGTTGAGATTGCCGACATAACCCATGGACACCAACAGCTCCTGGCCCGGCTCAAACACATCAGGATGCTCGTTGCTGGCAACCTCCGTATCATGGCCAAAATAGATGGGTTGATTGCGCTCAGCGTCCCAGTTGTTGACGATCAGGGTAAAGCCATCGACCTGCTCCAACCCATCCTCATATTTGACCTCAATGATGTCGCGCACAGCGCCCGACGGGTACTGCGTGCTGTTGGGATCGGCCGTATCGGGCGGGATGGTGCCCAGCATGAATACCTGAAAGTCCGGCACAAAGAAGTCGCGCTGATCGGTGGCAAGACGGATAACGTCAGCGGTCATGGCGCGCTCCCCGTGATGTGCATCGGTTCCATCTCAATGACCTGACCGGGTTCCAGGTCTTCGGGATTGTCGAGGCCGTTGCTTGCAGCCGTGTCGCGCCATTGCGACCCGTCGCCACCATCAGCTTCGGCCACATCCGTTATGGTTTCGCCCTCCTCAACGACACGGGTGTGCGGGCGGCCGGGGCCATCGCCACCCTGTTCGGCCACCATTTCGGAAAGCGTCTTGTATTCCTTCAGAGACAGCGAGATCGTCGCCCGCAACGGCTTGCCCAGCGACGAGAACATGGTGAAGCGTTGGCGAACCGTCTCGACCACCCCCTTGAACCCATGGCGGTTCGCGGCCAGCGTCGAATAGCTGCGCCCACCCGGAAAACTGTCGAGGCCCCACGTAAACAGCACCACGGGCAAGGCGCGGGTGGCTGGGTCAATCTGGATCAGTTGGTAAAACGGATCGGTCTTGGTCGTCACAGGATCCGCCTTGGCGCCGGTGCCACCCTTGTCGGTGCTGTCAAAAAAGAGATCCATCGTCAGGGTCTCGACCTGACCCCGAATGAACTGGAGCATCGGGCTGCTCAGACCCGGAACCGGCACTTCGGCCAGTTGCGCACCCTTGGTCAGCGTGTATTCGCTAGGGTTGTAAAGCACTTCAAGTGGCGCGCCCACGGGCGATCCATCGGCCTTTAGCCGCTGCATCTGGGCTTTGGCCAACCACTGCATCACACGAGGTCCCGCGAGCGGTTCCGTGCTGTACTACGCAGCGCGCGTTCTTCGTCGAGGCGGGCGCCAAGGCGGCGCGCTTCCGTCAGTTTCTGCACGACCTCAGCCACAATTTCGGCCTTGAAGCCCTGCACGTCGAGGCTCAGCGCCTCGCCAGTCATCTCTTCAATATCAATGTCCATCTTGTGCGTCTCCTTTAGCTGAACAGATTGGCCACAGTGTCGACGACCGACCCGCTGCCCGCACCCGTCTGGCGCAACCCCTCGTGGGCAATTTCGATTTCTTCGACCGCGACTTGCGATTGTGAGGCGTGCATCGTCGGGCCGGTCCAGCGCACAGGCAGACCGCGCACAAAGCGCCATACCCGCACCGTTTCACCCTGATCATCCAGCAGGCTGATGACGCCATCACGGCGCTTGCCCTTGCCCTCGATAAAGTCCTGATGCCAGCGCCACAGATCGGCGGAGGTGACGACCCCCCGGCGCAGTTTGATATTCGTCCAATTGGGTCGCCCGACAAACTTGAGGGTGGTACCGTTGTTGCCACCCTCGGCATAGCTTTCGGCAGGAATGCCGACCTCCAGCCCCGAGCATTCGGCAAATCCACCCTCGGGCGGGGTCCCGACCGACAGCGTGATCAGCGCGCCGACGCTACCGCTCTTGGAAAAGGTGATGGTAAAGTTGTGGCCCAGCGCGGGGTTGCCTTTGCTCATGCGGGCCACCCCCCTGCGCCGGTCAGTTCCGCCAAATCCATTGCATCAAGCGTGAAGGTCAGGCGCAGCAGGACAAATTCGGCGGGCATCGCAGGTGCAATCCCGATCAGCACCACGAATTCCCCATTGTCCACGGCGGCCGCATCGCGGTTGATGACCACCTGAAAGGCCTCGTCAGCGCTCTCGCCGCGCAGTCGAACTGCTTGCCATTCCAGTTCCAACAATCCTTCGAGGGTGGCGATGATCCGCTGTTCAAAGGCCCGGTTGGCAGGCTCGAAAACGGCCCAGGCCAGCTCGCTCCGGAAGGTGCGTTTGAGGCGGATGAACAGGCGGCGGACTGTCAATTGCACCCAGTCGGGATGGCGCGACAGGGTGCGGGCCCCCATGATGCGAATGCCCCGCCCGGGGCGGAGCGTGATGGCGTTAATGCCCTGTTCGTTCAGCATCGCGTGGCGCGTGTCGTCCACCGTGCAGGCGGTGGCCGCCGTCCAGTCCAGCGGTTGGTTTGCCGGGGCGGCGCGGCCAGGGTCGTCGTCAACCCGCGCAAATTGGCCAAGCACGTGGCC
Organism: uncultured Tateyamaria sp.; assembly: GCF_947503705.1. Taxonomy (GTDB): domain Bacteria; phylum Pseudomonadota; class Alphaproteobacteria; order Rhodobacterales; family Rhodobacteraceae; genus Tateyamaria. Next base: position 48,861 of record NZ_CANNES010000013.1, read on the forward strand.
CGACGGCGGCACGCGCCTCAATAGGCGTCCGCCCTGATCCAAGGGGTCGGCCACGTCGATCCACGGAAAGTATGTGACGGCATAGCTGCTGTCAAAGCGTTGCCGCCAGCGGATCATGTCGGGCCAGTCGAGGCACTCGCCCGCCTCTGACAGGGGCATGTCCAGTACGGCAACCCGATCGCCTCGCACCGCACAGTGTTCAACCAAGCGCTGCTGAATGGCCTCGATATCCGGCTGGGCAAAGCCCGGCGTGGCCTCGACAAGGACATCCGGCGTGGCAGGTGGTGGCATGTCCAACGGATCGGGGCACAGGGCGCAAGGATCCGGCTCTTGCTCCTCAGGGGTTAGAGTTGCGCGCGCAGGCTGGGCCAAAAGCGTGATGTCGGGCATGGCAAGCGCGGCAGGTTCATCATGGTTTTCAAATAGGCGCAAACCGCTGCGGGCCATATCCTCGGACCCGGTGAAATCAACAGGCCGCAGCATCGCCGTTCCGTCGCGCCCGCCCGCCAAAACGGCCACGCCGCGTGCAAGGCTGGGCCCTTGGGCATCAATCCAGCGGTCGGTCAGTCCAGGCATCAACGCAACTTCGATCAGGCGCGAAGCGGTGTTGACCGAGCTTTGGGTCGGAGCATCTGGCGGCGGCAGATCAAGGTTTTCGTGTGTTTCGACCAACCGGCCATTTTCACTGACAGACAGGGCAAATACGTGCCGACGCAACAGGATTGGCCGTGTGCCGTCCGCCGCCAGCGCCATATCAAAACCCGCCATGGAATCGTTGAATTGAACCGACAGCGTGGCCGCATCAACACCGCGCACAATTGTCCGCATATCGGCGGCACCGTCCTGCGAGAGCAAGACAAAGCTGCCAGCCGCCAGGCCATCGACGCGGTCAAGACTGAGCACATCCGTGGGATCAGGCACCGGACGTACACGGCTCAGATAGTCGCCTGCAAAACCGGTGGTCACCCGCACGCTCAGCCCATTGCCCCAACGCCCCGGATTGCGCGCCGATATGCTCAGCAGCGGTTCACCGTTCTGATCCGGCACAAGGGTCGCAGCCGCGCCCGCGCCCAACCCGACACGAATGGTCTTGGTCAGGTCAAATCGGGCATCCAAGGGGCGCGCCCACGTGACAACGGCCCCGGCGACGGAGGCCACAAGCCGTTCATCCATCGCCGTCGAGGCAATGGCGATGGGACGGGTCAGGTCGAAATCAGCCGCCACCGGCTGGTCCCAACTCAGAGTACGGGTCGCAAGATCGACAGCCGCGATCAGACGTTCGACAGGCCGGGCGCCGCTCTGCTTGAGGATGGCGTGGTTGCCCGGCATGAAGCCTGACACGGTGCTCACAATCGAGGCCAAGCGCTCGGCCGGTTGCGCGCCGTCGGTCAGGGCCTCACTGCTTTGCACAAGGGTTGCGACAGCACCGGGGCGGATACGTGCCGTGTCGGCCAACAGGCTGCTGGCACCATCCAAGGGCTGCGCACCTGACGTCTGCGAATTGAGCGCAGGGGCCGCCACCCGCAACACGTGGCACCGCGTCCCGCCATTGTCGAAAAAGCCACGGACGGCATAGGCAAGATAGGCGTTGTCCTGAAAATCGCCAAAGGCCGCGACAAAATCCGGCCACCCGTCAATGATAACCACCTGTCCCAACGGGCCACGCGCCGCGATGCCCACAAAACCCGCGACATCCATGCGCTCAGGCACAGACGGGACGCGGGTTGCGCGGGCGACATGAACGCCGGGATGGGTGGGTTGGAACATCAGGCAGCCGCCAGGGTCAGTTCGACGCGGTCCACGGCGATCTCGATCATCTCGATGGCCACGTCATTGGAGGTCGCATTGAAACTCGGTCCCTCCCACTTGGTGATGAACCCGTTGCGGAAAGACCAGCGCAGCCGGTCCACCTGCAACTCATCCGTCAGGATGATGGCCCCGTCGCGTAAAGGGGCGGCACCGTTCATGATTTCCAGGTACCAGTTCCACAGTTGCAGATCGGTGGTGATGCCACGCTTGGCCTGCAGGTTTGTGAACTTGCGCAACCCATAGAGTTTGCGCACGTGCAGGTAGGCCTCGTCGCCTTCACGGTACTCGACCGCGTCCGTCTCAAAGGAAAGGCCCGAGAATTCGCTGCAGGAAAACCCGCTGATCCCCTCGAATTCCACCCGAAAGTTAAAGCCCTTGTAGGGGACGTTTGGATCTCTGTCTGGCATGGTCTGTCCTTTCTCAGGCTTCGCTGGCGAACATCGCGCTTTGGGTCTGGCTGATTTCCAGGATGATGAATTCGGCCGGTTTGACCGGAGCGATCCCAATCTGCATCCGCAATTGGCCGTTATCGATATCGAGTTGGGTCATCGTGCTGGTGCCGCAGCGGATAAAGAACGCTTCTTCCTTCTTTGTTCCGAGCAGGGCACCGCGTCGCCATTGCTGGGTCAAAAACGCATCGACCGAGCCGATCAAGCGATCCCACAGACGCGGGTCATTGGGTTCAAGCACAGCCCATTGCGTCCCGATCTCGAGCGAGCGCTCGATCTGCACGAAGAGGCGGCGCACGGCGAGGTATTTCCAATCCGACAGGCTGGTGATGCAGCGCGCGCCGTAGATCCGGATGCCCATGCCATCAGCGCGCTTGTCGAGGATCGCGTTGATGTTGTTGGGCATCGGGTTGAGGATCTCGTGCTCACCCTTGGTGATCATCACCTCAACATCCGTCACATTGCGCATGACTTCATTGGCGGGGGATTTGAACACACCTCTCTCATTGTCAACGCGGGCGCACAAACCCGCCATGTGGCCCGCCGGGCCAATGGCGCGCGGTTGATCCTCAACATCGCGGATGATGATGCGGGGATAGTAGATCGCCGCATATTTGCTGTCGAAGCGCAGCCGTTGGGCCTGAATACCCGTCAGCGATGGGATCGCAGACCCCGTCGCTTCGGGATCAAGCAGCGCCACGCGGTAGCGCAAGCGTTCGCATTGCTCGATCATGGCGCCCTGCACGCCTGCATCCCCCCATCCGGGGGCACAGATGATTGAAATATCGTCAATCACCTCAAGTGCGCGCAAGCCTGTCCGTGCCCCCGCCCCGCCATCCACGCCGCGGATTTCGGCGGCATTGGGCGCGTCATCAATACCTGCGGTCGTCGCAGGCAGGCTGATACCATCGTCGCCCACGGGATACACCATCGGGTCGGTGTCGGCGGGCATGGATGCTGCATCAATCCGCAACAGGGCCGAGCGTTGGTTGATCTGATCCACGACATATTTGCCCGGCACGTCGGCCATGGTCAGGCCGGAATACACCTCGGTGACCGCATCGTAACTGGCGGTAAGCGAAAACTCCTGCACCGTCAGAACCGTTTCAGTCGCGGGCGCCACAGGCGCGACTGAGGCCACGGCAGGCCCTGCAAGGGTGACAATCGTACCGTTCACCGCCGTCACCTGGCGCAGTATCTTGTCCGTATCCGGGCCGCGATCAATCTGGACCCAGGCATTCACGTAAAACCCGGCCGAGGATGCGAGGCGGACATTGGTGTCGTCGACCGCAGGCGCGCCGACGAACCCGATTGCCACGCCGCGCGCAGCTGTGATCCGCTGGGTCGTGATCTCGATTTCGTCACCCCAGCTGCCGGGCTCTGCCGCTGTCAGAGTGAGGCTTGCGGGTCGTGCCGCGACTTGCGGCACACCATCCGCATCCAGCCCACCCAACCCGCTGGTCACGGTCGAGGCCGTGGCGCGAAAGGCTGTCGGGCCCGCAGGCGTGATGTCGAGGTTCGCAGTCAGCGTCACGTCGCCTGTGGCGCTATCCACGCCCGCCGCCGCAATCGCCATGGCTGACGATGTATAGGTGATCCCGTCTTCGATATAGGTGAAGGTCAGGGCTGTGCCTTCACGCAGCCCGAGCGTGCTGGTCAGGCGGGCTGTAGGTCCGCCAACGGCAGCGTCCGCGCCTGGGGCCAGACGGGCAATGACGCCCCCTTGAGTGGCAAAGGCCGTGGCAGCCGCCGTGTTGCCTGCCGCGCGCATGACATAAAGCCGACGACCGCCATTGGCGAAAAAACCTTGGGCGGCATAGAATAATTCTCCAGCCGTACCCGCCGCGGCAGGCAACGCACCGCCAAAGCGTTGGCGGAATTGCAGCATGTTTGTCACGAGAACCGGCGTGCCCGACACCGGGCCTCGCACGGCATGGCCAACCATGCCGGTCGTGCTGGTGCTGACCGCCTCGATGGAGGGCGGCTTGAGGTCTTTTTCTTCGATATAGACGCCCGGAGCGCGATACTCAGCCATGGCAAGAGTTCCTTATGTTTGAGGGCAAATTCATGGGACAAGATACCAATCGACGGGCCCAGCCCGCAGCGTGGCCACCGCGAGGGCGGCGCTGTCGGTCGTGAGACCGGGGGCAGATACCTCCAGCGTAGGTACGCCGATGCGGGCGAAACCCGGGACCCGGTAATCACCCGCCGGGCCGGTCACGATCTGAGCATCGTGATACCGGTCGGGCTGGCCTGCAGCCCGCAGAACCAGAACACCGCCCGAGGCCGGCAAGGCTTCCAGCCACAGAACCGCCTCACCGGCAAAACTCTCGCCGACCAGCGCTGCATTGGCACCGCTAAAGCCGCCAAGAGTGAACCGGTTCATGGTCGTGCCGGTCGCAATGGTGCCAATCAACGGTTCGCTGAGCCGCGCAAGGGCGGCAGGGGCGGGTTGATCGGGATGGGCCAGAACCTGTGAAATCTGGGCATAAATCCGTCGGTGTTCCGGACCTGTGCGCAACAGCTGACCTGCACTAACCCCCGTCCCATCCGTCATGGCGACAAAAGCTTGGCCCGCTTGCGCGTCCTCGAACACCACCACATCCGCTTGCGGCGCAATGGCCCGGCGGCGCAGGGTGGCCCCCGCCCCGGGTGCCGCCCGCAAAGGTTGGCGCAGCAGCAAGGGCAGTTCGCCGCCCGGCGCAGGCAGCGGCGAAATGGACAAGGTCGCGCCCGGCACAGGCTCATAGGTCGGGGTCGGCCCAACCGTGCGCCCATAGACGCGGCCACCAATGGCAAAGGGCGCGGCCCGCATGGCAAAGTCGACGCGAAGCGGCAGCGGGGCGAACGCGGGAATGGTGATGTTTTGCACGCGCGCCCGGTAGCCTTCGGCGCTCAGTGTAACCGTCGTCGCATGGGGAACGGACCGATCGGAAAAAACCGTGGCGGCATTTCCCGCCAGACCGATGTCACTGTCTGACCGGGCGGCAAAAAGCAGCGGCTCGGGGCTGGTGACCTGCACCTCGCGGGCCATGGCGCGCCCGTCCGCATCATCGCTGACCTGACCCGTGATAAAGATACGGTCGCGGCCAACGACATCCGGCACCACATGATAGGTCCGACCTCCGCTTATGACGGCAGTCCCCCTCATCCTGCATCTACAATCTGGCTATATTCCGTCTGGCGGTCAGTGACGGCTGGAGCGCGCTCAAAGCTGCGGGTCGAGGCGATTGAGGCGTATTCCACCAGATACGGCACGCTCAGCCGGTAGGGTTCGTTCATGGCCTGCCAGATGCGCAGGCTGTTCTCGAACCCCTGCTTTTCAATGTGGATGCGCAGCGGTGCATCGTCGGAACCTTGCAGCCCCTCATTTGTGAACTCAGGGCCAAGGCGCGCATTGGCGTCAAAGGCCTGCATCGCGTGGCCCAGTAGCCGCTGAGTTGTGACTTCATCCGCACTGAGCGGGGTAACGAGGTAATGGAGCGTGAGCGACAACGGCGCAGGCATCATCCGGCCATCCGGGCGCAAAGTGGGCAGCGCATTGTCCAACTCGCCATAGCGTTGAACGCGAAATAACCAAAGCGACACGATATTGGCCCCTGCGGCTGGCGTGCCAATCTCGCGAGGTGAACGTAGATCAACGGTCGTTCCCAGGAACGGACCAGCATGGGTAAAAACAGAGCGCAACAAGGCTTGCAACGACTGGCTGACCTGGCTAATGGCGGCGGACCCGGCCATGTTATGCCCCCCCCTCAATAGCGGCGCAGAGCGATCCGACGGAGATGTCATTGAGGGTCGCAACCTCTTGACGCCATTCGCGCAACTGGATTTGTGCGGGGCCGTTGAACAAGGTGATGATCCGGCGATCGGGTCCGCCGCTTTGCATCCACTTTTCAAGGATATCGGGGCGGCGCACGGTATCGGCGGCCCCGAGGATCAGCACTTCGGGCGTATGGGTCGCAATCGCCGCTTCGAGGTTTTCAGTGGGCACATTGTGGGCCACGACTTCGGCATTCGCACAGCGCGCGATCGCCTCGCTCACCAGCATCCAATGCATCGTTGCCACCTGGTCGGCCAGAATTTTCAGCGGTGCAGCGCCCATTCGCGTCCTCCATCTGACACGATGCTGCATCAACGATCACATGTTGGACCATGGACCAAAGCCGCCCAAATTCGGCCCTGAACCGGATGTAGGCGGATGGCCTAGACCATCCTTGCCCGCGGTCTGGACCATATGGCCCGGACCGCTCGCCGGAACATCAAAGGGCCCGCGGAGCCGCAGGCCATATCGTGGGGATTTTGGGGAGGTTGAGGACGTTTCTGCAGACAACGAGACGGGGCCCGCAGTTCATACCGGGGGCCCCCATCACGCTGGTTGGTTTGAGAGTCGTCGCCTAGAACCGGCCCGCCCGGGCCATTGCGCCTGCTTCCTGCCTGCGCGTGACTTCCAGTTTTTCCAGCACATTGTGCACATGGTTCTTGACCGTGGCGGCGCTGATGCCAAGGCGGCGGGCGATTTCCTTGTTGGTGGCGCCGCGCTCCAGGTCCGACAGAATCTGCGTCTCGCGCGGTGTCAAACGGCGCGTGACCTCCATGGGGCGGCACTGCTCCACACGGTCGATCAGGGCCGTGACCAAGGCGGCGGTGGTGCGGGGCGTGCTGGAAAACTCACCCCGGGCCACACTGCGGATGGCGGCAACGACATCCTCGATGCTGCCATTGTCATCGACAAATCCCGCCACCCCCAACTGCGCCCAGTCGGCAACGTCGAGACTGGTGCTGCCAATGGCGATGCCGACCAGCTTGCTGCATGGACAGACACCCCTCAGGGCAGCCGCAAAATCGCTCGCCCCGGCAGAGGCGATATCGAGAACCACGACATTGGCCCGGCCTTCGACAATTTTTCTGGTGGATTGATCATTCAACCGCCCGCGCCCGATGATCTCAACCTGATCACAGCGCGAGAGTTGCAGATGCAAGCCTTCGGACACCAGGTCCACATTGCTTGCGACGAACACATGCGGCAAAGCCGCTGTTTCAGTGCCGAACGGGGATTGGTCCATGACCCGACAGTATGCTCCCTTTAATTCAGTCGGTTTTAGAGGCCGACCGCAACCGGTATGCCGTGCATGCAACCCTTGCTATCCCCGTATGCAAGAGCGATGCCGCGACGCGGTTTCATTTCAGAAATATCCGCACTAATTTCTATTTAAACGCGAAAACGATTATCCCGTTAAAGTAGTCCCTACGTCGATTCGAGGCAAGGCAGCCCTCGGCCACAACAAGAACCCGACATTTTTCCGCCGATCAGACATCCTGAACCCAGGTCAATTTCGTGGTTGAGCACAACGGTCGCACGAGAGAGAGTGACGGCACATCGTCGGACGGGCGCCATGCCAACGCGCCGCAAAAGGGGAACACCATCATGCACCGCAAGGACAAATCAGAGCTGCGTTCGGCCCGCTGGTTCGCCCCTGACGATCTGCGGTCCTTTGGGCATCGGTCGCGCGCAATGCAGATGGGGTTGGATGCTCAGGATTGGGAAGGCAAGCCCATCATCGCCATCCTTAACACATGGTCCGAACTGCAACCCTGCCATATGCATTTCAAGGATCGGGTCGAATTCGTTAAAAAGGGCATCTTACAGGCTGGCGGGATGCCTGTCGAAATCCCTGTGCATTCGCTGGGCGAACAGCTTTTGAAACCCTCTGCCATGCTTTATCGCAACATGGTCGCGATGGAGGTTGAGGAAGTCCTGCGCTCCAACCCGGTGGATGGGGCCGTTCTGATGGGCGGCTGTGACAAGTCCACGCCTGCTCTGGTCATGGGGGCGGTGTCGATGGGCCTGCCTTTCATCTTTCTGCCTGCCGGTCCGATGCTGCGCGGGAATTACGCGGGCAAGGTTCTAGGCTCGGGCGCGGATGCCTGGAAATACTGGGATGCCCGGCGCGCAGGCGAAATATCGGCGGATGAGTGGCAGGGGATCGAGGGCGGCATTGCCCGCAGCTATGGCCACTGCATGACCATGGGCACAGCCAGCACGATGACGGCCATCGCCGAAGGGTTCGGGCTGTGCCTGCCCGGCGCCTCGTCGATCCCGGCCCCCGATGTGGGCCACCAAAGGATGAGTGCGACCTGCGGGCGACGCATTGTCGACATGGTATGGGAAGATCTGACACCGGATCAAATCATCACCCCTGCCAGCACCCGCAATGCGGTCACGGTCGCGATGGCCACGGGCTGCTCGACCAACGCTATTATTCATCTCATAGCCATGGCCCGGCGCGCAAGGGTGCCATTGGAGTTGGCCGATCTGGACGCCATCGGGCGCACAACACCGGTGATCGCCAATATCCGCCCCTCTGGGTCTGAATATCTGATGGAAGATTTCTTTTACGCCGGCGGCCTGCCTGCCTTGATGAACGAGTTGGGCAACAAGCTGGATCTGAGCGCCGTGACGGTGACCGGCAAACCCTTGGGCGATTGCATCAAGGGCGCGCCAAACTACAACCCGGACGTCATTCGCCCCTTGTCCAACCCGGTCTATCACGAGGGGTCGCTTGCCGTGCTCAAGGGCAATCTGGCGCCTGATGGGGCAGTGATCAAACCTGCAGCCATGGACCCGAAATTCATGACCCATCGCGGCCCTGCCCTTGTCGCCGACAGCTACGCCGCCCTCAAGGCGATCATTGATGACCCCGACGCGCCTGTGACGGCCGACACTGTCCTGATCTTGCGCAACGCAGGCCCCCAAGGCGGCCCCGGCATGCCCGAATGGGGGATGATCCCGATGCCACAAAAGCTATTGAACGAGGGGCATCGCGACATGGTTCGTCTGTCAGATGCGCGAATAAGCGGCACGAGCTACGGGGCCTGCATCCTGCACGTGGCACCCGAGGCGTTCATTGGCGGGCCGCTGGCCTTGATCGAGACGGGCGACATCATCGTGTTGGATGTGCCGAACCGCCGTTTGGAAGTTGAGTTGCCAGAGGCTGAATTGGCCACCCGCCGCGCCGCGTGGACCCCGCCAGAACCACGCTATCAACGCGGCTATGGCTGGGTGTTTTCCAAACACGTGGAGCAGGCCGACAAAGGCTGCGACTTTGACTTTCTCCGCACCGAATTTGGCGGCCCGGTACCAGAGCCCGAGATTAACTAGCAGTAGCCTTCAACCCCGACCCACTGGTCGTGGGTATAGCGGTCGCCATGGGCCCAGCCGACGGGTAGCACCGCCTCGATCTGTGCCATGGTCTGATCCGTCATGGCAAAGCTGCTGCCCTCGACACATTCGCGCAAATGTGCCGCGGTCCGGGTCCCGGGAATCGGGATCAGATGCGCCCCGCGTGCCAGACACCAAGCGATACACAGCACGATGGATGTCGTGCCCAAATCGCGGGCCAGGGCATGAAACTCCTGCACCTTAGCGACGTTCAAACTGAAATTCGGCTCGGTAAAGCGTGGGGTCCCGGTGCGAAAATGGCCCGGCTCAAACTGCGTCGGATCGGGTGGTGTCTGGGCAAAGATCCCCCTGCCCAAAGGCGAGAACGGAACAAAGGCCACATCCAATTCGGCGCAGGCCTGGATCATGCCAAGATCAGGCTGGCGGGTCCACAAGGAGTACTCGCTTTGCACCGCATCGACGGGACCAACAGCCACGGCCCGACGCAAGGACGCGGGCGAGATTTCCGAAAATCCGATACCCCCGATCTTGCCCTCCTTCTTGAAGGCAAGCAGCGTTTCCATCACTTCCTCGATGGGCAGGTCCGCGTCGCGACGATGCATGTAATAAAGATCAACGTGATCCAGACCCAGCCGACACAACGAGGCTTCGAGCGCATCGCGCAAATAAGGCGCCTTATTGTTGAAACTGCGTTTGCCCGTTTCGGGGTCGCGCCAGATGCCCGCCTTTGTGGCAATAGTGAAATCGCCCGCATTGCCGTTCAGGAATGTGCCAATGATGGTTTCGGACACACCCATCCCATAGACATTCGCGGTGTCCAGGAAATCAAGGCCCAGGTCGCGGGCAGCCGCCAAAGTCTCGTGCGCCTCGGCTTCGGTCGTGGGGCCGTAGGATCCGCCAAAGCTCCAGCATCCCAAACCAACCTCTGACACCATTTTTCCGTCCTGACGGATTTTGCGGGTCTTCATCATGCGCTCCTCATCTTGCAACTCAGCGTCCGTGCATGGCAGGTTAGCATCCGAGATCCGGACAAGCGACCGGAGGGTGCAGACAAAGGCATGAAAGCCGTCACAGGATAGGATCACAGCGTGGCACAGGACGACGACAAGATCGAAGGACGCCTGCACGGCGAACAGTTTGAACCGGAATCGCCCGACAACCTGCTCATGCGGTTGATCTTCATGCTGTTGATTGCCGTGATGATCTCGTTGGCGCAAACCGTGCTGGGCGCGGTCACGGTGATCCAGTTCATTATCATGTTGATCAACAATAAGGAGCCGAACGAGCGGTTGGCCGATTTTGGCACTGACCTCGGCATCTGGATTGCCAAGGCGGCGCGTTATCAGACCGCCGCCAGCAACGTCAAACCCTGGCCTTGGACAGACCTGGACTAGGCTGCTTTCTCTGCATCGTCACCTGATGTCGACCGCCCGTTTTCCGGCGAGTTCAGCGTCGACCATGTGTCATCGCGCGGTGGTTCGGGTGGGGTTTCGCACGCGCGGCGGTGGATGTTCACCTTGGCAATGAAATTGGCCGAAATCGGCGCCGTCACAAACAGGAACGACATGATCAACAGCTCGTGCAAAGATGTCTGACCAAAAGTGAACGAGTGGATCATTGAGGCGAGCAACAGCATGCCAATGCCGATGGTGCCCACCTTGGTGGGGGCATGCAGGCGCGTCATGGGGTCGTTGAATTTCAGCAGGCCGATAACGCCCACGGTAACAAAGCCCGCCCCGATCAACAGGCAGATTGCGACCGCATAGGTTCCGATAATTTCACCACTCATTCGATGATGTCCCCCCGCAGTATAAAGCGCGCCAGCGCCACGGTGGACACAAAACCCAGCATGGCAATCAACAGCGACACCTCAAAATAAATCTGAACGCCCTGGTAAATGCCCAACAGAACAACCAGCCCCAGCGCGTTGATCACCATCGTGTCCAGCGCAAGAATACGGTCGCCAGTGGTCGGCCCCAGGGTGAGGCGCACCATTGACAGGATCTGACCCGCCGCAAGGGCGACAAAGGCGATGATCATCGCAACATCGAGGAAGCCGGTAGCAGCGGTCATGCGAAGATCTCCTTCAGGCGGGCCTCATAGCGGGTCTTGATCTCGTCGCGCACGGCGTCCGGGTCATCGGTGTGCAGCACATGCACCAACAGGCTGTGCCCCTCATCTGACAAATCCGCCGAAACAGTGCCCGGCGTCAGGGTGATCGTGCCCGCCAGTACGGTGATCGCTTCGGGCTGGATCAGCTCAAGCGGCACCACGATCCAGGCCGGTTTGAGTTTGGCGTTGGGCACCGTCAGCACAATCCACGCCACTTCGATATTGGCCAGGATGATGTCGTAGAGCACGATGAGGCTATAGCGGACCATCCGCCACACGTGGAACGATTGCGGCGTGTCAGGCCACCAGATCGACGTGCTCCACGGGATGATGATGCCAAGGATTATGCCAAAGACAACCATGCCCGCCGACACTTCGTTCTGGAGCATCGTCCAGACGATGGCGAGCAGGATGGTCAGAAACGGGTGCGGCAAAAGCCAGCGAAATGCGCGTTCCATGTCAGTACCCCTCCTTTGGTGTACTCAGCTTACCAGGGGTGCCGACCACAGTTTCGATATAGGGTTCCGGCGCGAAAAGTTGCGCCGCCATGGTCGTGGTGTAGCCATGCACGACACCGGCAAAGACGGTGTGTGCCGCCAGAAGGGCCACAAGGCCCCCAACCGCCACATAGGACATGACCGAAGGGCGATCGAGCTGCGGCGCATCCTCGTCCACCGTCACGCCATGAGCCTTCCAGAACAGAATGCTGCCTGCGCGCGCAAACCCCAGAATGCTGATCAGGCTTGAGCCCAACACAATCACCCAGATCCAGGCCATCGCGCTGCTGTCATAGGCAGCCTCCAACACCAGCAGCTTGCCGATAAAGCCCGACAGGGGCGGCAAACCCGCCATGGCGATGGCGCCCACGAAAAACAGGGCTGCCGTCAATGCGGCCCCCGCCGCAGGCGCTTGGGCTGTCAGATGCAGGTTCCCCCGCCCGGTGCGCACCAGATCAGAGATCAAAAAGAGCGCAGCACCCGCCAGGGTCGAATGCACGATATAGTATAGCGCCGCAGCAATACTTGCGGGCGTAAAGAGCGAGATGGACACCATCACCATCCCCATCGACCCAATGACCGAAAAGGTAATCAACCTGTCCAGCTTTTTCGCGGCCAACACGCCAATCATGCCGATAGCAAGCGACACCAAGGCTGCGGGCAACAGCCAAACGTCATGAAGGCCTGCCGTGACTTCAACATCCGGTGGGAAGATCATCGTATACACCCGGATGATCGCATACGCGCCCACCTTGGTCATGATCGCAAAGAGGGCCGCGACTGGCGCAGGCGCCTCGGCATAGCTGCTGGGCAGCCAGAAGTGCAATGGCACCAATGCAGCCTTGATAGCAAAGACCAAGAGCAGCAGCACAGCCGCCACACGGATACCAACAGTTGCGTCCGGTCCGATCAGGTCGACCCGGTTGGCCAGATCCGCCATATTCAGCGTCCCCGCCTCGGCATAGATCGATCCAAGCGCAAACAGGAACAGGGTCGAGCCGATCAGGTTAAAGAGCACATATTGCACCCCTGCCCTGAGCCGCGCATCACCGCCCGCATGGATCATCAACCCATAGGACGCGATCAACAGTACTTCGAAGAACACAAAGAGGTTGAAAAGGTCGCCCGTCAGAAACGCCCCCATGATCCCCATCAGCTGGAACTGGAACAGTGCATGGAAGTGCCGCCCGCGGTCATCCCAGCCTGAGCCAATGGCGTAAAGCAGCACAAAGAGCGCCAACACCGCCGTGAGCAGCACCATCATGGTCGACAACCGGTCCCCCACCAGCACGATGCCAAAGGGGGCCGCCCAATCGCCCAATTGATAAAGCAGCACAGTGCCGTCAGAGGTCTGCCAGGCCAGTCCAGCCGCCGTCGCGATCAGCGCCAGAACGCCGACAACCGAAAACACCCGCTGGATGCCGATGTGATAGCGTGCCGCCAGCACGATGAAGGGGGCCAGCAAGGCCGGCAGAATAACGGGGGCAACGATCCAATGGGTCATGACCGGCCCTCCGCCTGCGTATCGTCTTGGGGCTGGTCATCCACGTGATCGTCGTCCGAACCAAGGTAGGCCCCAAGTGCGATCATCACGACTACCGCTGTCATCCCAAAGGAAATCACGATGGCCGTCAGCACCAGAGCCTGCGGCAGTGGGTCGGCGTAACTTTCCATACTGTCGCGCAGCACTGGCGGCGCGCCTACGGTCAAACGCCCCGAGGCAAAGAGGAATACGTTCACCGCATAGGTCAGCAGCGAGATACCCATTATCACCGGGAACGTGCGCAGACGCAGAACCAGATACAGGCCGCCCGCAGTCAGGATGCCAATGGCAGATGCAACAAGCAATTCCATGTCACACGCCCTCCTTTGCGGATCCGGCCCCTTCGGGCGCTAAGTCTCTGGATGGGTCAATATCCATAGGGTGGTCGGTGTCGGGCGTGTGGGCCCGACGCGCCAGCCGCGAAAAGCTTTCCAGCGACAACATCACAGCGCCCACAACAGCCAGGAACACGCCAACGTCAAAGAGCGCCGCGGTGGCCAGCTCAAACTTCTCGAAGGGCGGGATGCGCACATATGTAAAGTCAGAGGTCAGGAAGGGCTTGCCCACGAACCACGACCCGATACCGGTCAAACCCGCCACCAGAACGCCCGCACCAATCACCCCGTGATAGGGATATTTGAGACGCGCAGAGGCCCAGGAAAAACCGCTGGCCATGTACTGCATCACAACGCCGATGGACACGATGAGGCCCGCAATGAACCCGCCGCCCGGCTCATTGTGGCCGCGCAGGAAGATGTAGAAACCAACCATCAGAACCACAGGCATGATCACACGCGTCAGCACCACCATCATCATCGGGTGCATATCGCCGGCACGCGGCTGATCCGGCAAACGGTTTAACAGACGCGCCCGCACCGGCCCGCTCAGCAATGTTTCGGTCAGCGCATAGATCAGCAGGGCCGCAATACCCAACACGATGATTTCGCCGTAGGTGTCAAAGCCCCGGAAATCCACAAGGATCACGTTGACGACATTGGTGCCGCCCCCACCCTTGTAGGAATTGGCCAGATGGAATTCTGAGATCGGCGTCGTGACCGCGTCGCGCAGCAAATAGTGATAGGCCAGCCCAAAGGTGGCAAGGCCCCCGGCAATGGCCACGGCCGTGTCGCGGACACGCCGCAAGACAGTGCTTTCCACGGGCGTCGTTTTGGGCAGGAAGTTCAGCGCCAAAAGCAGCAGGATAATCGTGACCACTTCAACCGTGAATTGGGTCATGGCAAGGTCAGGTGCGCTGAAGAACACAAAACCGATGGAAACCATCAGGCCCACAATCCCAATCAGGATCAGTGACAACAGGCGGTTGCGATGCATGAACACCAACCCAACCGTGGCCGCCGCCAGCATCGCCCAACCGGCAATAGCCACGGGTCCCGCCGCCTGCATCTCGCGCGTGGCGGGGCCGACGGTGCCCGTGCTCCAAGCATGATAACCGGCAGCAATGATCGCAACGGCTCCGATCGCCGCATAGCGCGAGAACGCACCATTGTGCAGCGGCAGGATCACAGCTTGGGCCGCTTTTGCCACCGACTCGACAATTGCTTCAAAGATCACCTTCGCATCAGGCCGCGGTGCCGCGTCCCACAGGCGCAGCGCCGGGTTGAACACGGCCAGCAACACCAGCCCGCCAATCACTGCCGCAACCGACATGAAAAGCGCCGGCACCAGACCATGCCAGATCTTGAAATAGGCCTTGGGCACGTCTGCCACATCCCCCAGCACCGAGGCGGTGACGAGTTTCACAAATGGCTCGGCCAGAAACGGGGCAACACCGATCACAACGACCAACACCACCAGGATCGAGGGCGGCAACCACAGCCCGGCAGGCGGGTCATGCGGCTTGGCCGGGTAATCACCGCGCACGGGGCCAAAGAACACGTGACCGATCAAGCGGAAACAGTAGGCCGCCGAGAACAGCGACCCAAAGGTTGCGAGCGCAGGCACCAGCCATGGAATTCCAAAGAGGGTCGTGTGCGTCGCCTCCTCCAGCATCATTTCCTTCGACAAGAAACCGTTGAGGAAGGGGATACCGGCCATCGACAGGGCCGCGATCGTCGCAATCACAAAAGTGATCGGCATCAGCTTACGCAATCCGCCCAAGCGTCGGATGTCACGCGTGTGCGCCTCGTGATCAATGATGCCTGCGGACATAAACAAGGCGGCCTTGAACGTCGCGTGATTGAGGATGTGGAACATCGCGGCCATTGCGCCAAAGGCGGTGCCGGTGCCCAAGAGCATTGTGATCAGGCCCAAGTGACTGACGGTCGAAAAGGCCAAGAGCGCCTTGAGGTCGTGTTTATAGAGCGCAATGACTGCCCCAATGACCATCGTGATCAGCCCCGCCGTGGTCACGATCACAACCCATTCGGTGGTGCCCGACAACACAGGCCACATACGCGCCATCAGAAAAATGCCCGCCTTCACCATGGTGGCAGAGTGCAGATAGGCCGACACAGGCGTGGGGGCCGCCATCGCGTGGGGCAGCCAGAAATGGAACGGGAACTGCGCCGACTTGGTAAAGCAGCCCAGCAGGATGAGGATCAGGGCGGGCACGTAAAGCGGATCGGCCTGGATAAGGTCGCGGTTCTGCAGGATGACGCTTAGGTCATAGCTGCCCACGATCTGGCCCAGGATCAGCATGCCGCCGATCATCGCGAGGCCCCCCATCCCGGTCACGGTCAGGGCCATCCGGGCGCCTTGGCGGCCTTCGGGCAGATGCTTCCAATAGCCAATCAACAGGAAAGAGGATAGCGAGGTCAGTTCCCAGAAGATCAACAAAAGCAATATATTATCGGACAGAACGATCCCGACCATCGCGCCTTGGAACAGCAGCAGATAGGTAAAGAACTGCCCCATATTGTCTTCGCGGCTCAGGTAGTGACGCCCATAAGCGATGATCAACAACCCGATCCCGAGGATCAGCAACGCAAAGAAAAAGCCCAGCCCGTCCAGCATCAGAGTAAAATTCAATCCCAGCACCGGCATCCAATCGACGCGCGCCATGACAACGTCACCCGCTAAAACTGTGGGCAAGTTGGTCAGCAACCCGATAAAGGCCGCAAGCGACACGGTGAAGGTGATCCCCGCAGTGGCGGACCGGCCGGCGGCATTCATCAATCCGGGCAACAACGCGCCAAAGAACGGAAGGGCAACGATAAAGAAGAGGGACACGGGCGCTCCTGATCCGATAGTTAAGTGCTGATCCTGTAACTGCGCCGCAGCCGAAAAAGCTCAAGTAATTTCGACTGATTTAGTCGAGTATTCGCACATTTCCAAGGGTACGCGGCAGCGTGTCCGGGGTCCAGTGCGCTTTTTTCAGGGGCATCTGGTCGCACTCCGGGGCGGTCCTACCCAATAGTGAGTATTTCTTTTGGCCAAAAATGTCTCAGGGTGCGACGCCGGACTTCCGTCGCCGCCAGAGTGCAGGTGCGACTACGACAGTCCGCGCGGCGCTCGCAGATGCGCAATGCCCTTCTGCTCGACAAAACTTGTCGTCGCCTCCCAAAGGTGATCGCCATAGGACACAGGCTCAAAATCACCGCCCACCCCGGGCAGCGGCGCAATCACCGCATCAACGCCGGGCTCATAGAAAAAAGGGATCGAAAAGCGGCGCGTACCTTGACCGATCACGCGGTGCACCGTCGCCTTGATCGCGCCACCGGTCCAGCGATGCAGCAGTTTGCCAAAATTGACGGCCAACGCGCCCTCGTGGGGCGGGACCATGGCCCAATCCTCTCCCACCTGCGCCTGCAACCCCTCGACGCCGTCTTGGGCCAACAAGGTAACAAAACCACTGTCCACATGGGCCTTGCCCAGCAAATATCGCGTCTCGCCCGCATATTGCACCTCAAGCGATGCGCGGTCCGCGCCAAAGCTTTCGGGCGTGCGCGGCGGATAATGGATCAACCGCAAGGTCGAGCTTTCCTGTGCGAAGGCGGCATCAAACTGGTTTTCAGGCAAGTCCAGACCACGCGCAAAAGATCGCATCAATGCCTGACCGGTGCGCGACATTGCACCATAATAAGTGCGCACTGCCGCGCGCCATTCGGGAAGGTCCGGCAGCGGCGTATGTTCGGTCAGCGGATCTGTGGGGTCAACCGGGCGGCTCGGGTCGTTCAGGTCCGCACCTATGTCGATCCCTTCCTTATAGGTCGGATGACCATCCTGTAGCGGAAACCACCCGCGATAAACGTTGCTGTTCTCAGGCGCAAAACTCTGCCGCGTCAACGCACGTTTTGCTCCATCCTCCAGATCAAAGATTGACAACATCCGCTTGCGCAGATCGGGATCAAGGCAGTTGTCCGGCAAACCGGTGATGGTCAGAAACCCGAAATCGCTGGCCGCTGACATGATCGCTGCATCAACGGCATCGCGCGCGGCAGACGGCCCTGCAAAGAGGGGTGTAATATCAATCTGCGGCAATGCAGCTTTGGTCATGACGGCCTCTGAAACGCATCATCGAACGCCTATCCGCGCCCTTGCTCCGTCACTTTAAAACGGCAAGTCCCGCGCGCAAGAAGTTTTAGGTGATCACGTCCGGCGTCGTGCGGCCAATCTTGGCCTCCATATCACAGATCGCCTGCGCCGCTGCGCGAACATCAGCGAGTGCCACTTGGGTGTCGAGATCGCGCGCGCCATCCATGCCGGAATATTGTTCGAGATACAGGCGTAGCGTCGCGCCTTGGGTGCCAGTGCCCGACAAACGGAACACAGCCCGTCCGCCACCTTCAAAACGGATGCGTACGCCCTGATTCTGGCTGACTGACCCATCCACCGGGTCGTGATAGGAAAACTCGTCCGCCGCAGCGACCGTCATATTGCCGAAGCTTTGCCCCAGAAGATCATCAAATTGCCCACGCAGATGTGCCATCAGCGTATTGGCCGCGTCGGTCGGCACAGCCTCGTAATCATAACGCGAGTAGTAGTCGCGCCCGTAATCCTGCCAGTGTTGGGCCACGATGTCGGCCACCGATCGTTTGCGCGCCGCCAAGATATTCAGCCAGAGCAGAACAGCCCAAAGCCCGTCTTTCTCCCGCACGTGGTCCGACCCGGTTCCGGCGCTTTCCTCGCCACAGATCGTGACCTTGCCAGCATCCAGCAGATTGCCAAAGAATTTCCAGCCCGTGGGCGTTTCAAAGCTGCCAATGCCAAGCTTCGCGGCGACCCGGTCGCTGGCCGGACTTGTGGGCATGGACCGCGCAATGCCCGCCAACCCATCGCGATAGGCCGGCGCCAGATGCGCGTTTGCCGCCAGAATGGCAAGGCTGTCGGACGGCGTGACATAGGCACCACGCCCCACAATCATGTTGCGGTCCCCGTCCCCGTCGGAGGCGGCCCCAAGATCAGGGGCCTTGTCCGACATCATCAGATCCATCAGTTCCTTGGCCCAGATCGGATTGGGATCAGGATGGCCTTTGCCGAAATCCTCCAAGGGGACACCGTTGACGACTGTGCCCTTGGCCGCGCCCAACGTCCCCTCCAGGATCGCCTTGGCATAGGGGCCCGTGACTGCATGCATAGCGTCAAAGCACATGGTAAACCCACCGGCGAAAAGCGCGCGGATCGCGTCGAAATCAAACAACTCCGCCATGAGGGCCTGATAGCTCTCAACCGGATCAACGACCCGGATCGCCATCTCGCCCAATGTCACATCACCAACGGTGCCAAGGTCCACATCCGGCGCTGTCACAGTCTTGTAGGCGCTGATGCTCTGGGTTGCTTCGAACATCTTGGCCGTCAGCCCTTCGGGCGCAGGCCCGCCATTAGCCGCGTTGAACTTGACGCCGAAATCCTCGTCAATGCCACCGGGATTGTGGCTGGCCGACAGGATGAAACCGCCGTCTGCGCCATTCAGCCGGATCAGATGCGAGGCGGCAGGCGTCGACAGAATGCCGTTCTGCCCGACGATGACCTGCGCCACGCCGTTGCCCGCGCTCATGCGCAAAATCGTCTGGATCGCATCCTTGTTGAAATAGCGCCCGTCACCTCCCACGATCAGGGTCTTGCCGTCCCCGCCGCCGATGGCGTCAAAGGTCGCCTGAATGAAATTTTCGAGGAAACGGGGCTCCATGAACACCCGCGTTTTTTTGCGCAGGCCGGACGTGCCGGGCATCTGGCCCTCGATCGGGGTCGTCTCAATGGTCTCAATCTGCATCTGCGGTTCCCTTCCCTTGGCCGGAGCGTCCGGCGTCTTTCATGATCTGAGCCGTGGCGCGCAGGCGGGCATCCTGTCCCAGATCACCAACGGCAACGCGGTATTTGCGTCGCCAGTTGGGGTGTTCGTCAATTGTGCCAGGCAGGTTCTGCGCCTCGACATTGCTCAGCATGTCGTCCAGTTGGACGGCGACCATGCTGGCATTCGAGCGGGCGAGACGGCCGTGAACCTGCGTCGCAAAATCAGCGCCCTGGCCGAGTGCTGCCACGTCTTCCGTCCGCTTTTGGCGAAGCGCTGTTGCTGCCGTTTCATCGACCCATTCCAGAGTTCGCCACCAATCAATGTCGCGCCCGGTTTCAAAGCCCATGACAGTCGGCGTATCATGGGTTGCAAAGCACGACAGCACCTGATGGGCGCTGTTTTCGGGCGCCGGAAAAGCGCCGGTATGATCTTGTTCATATTGCAGCACAGAATAGCCATAGAACCCATGGGCCTGCATCGTCTCGCGGAATCCATCGGGCACAAGGCCCAGATCCTCGCCGATCACGGCGCAATTGTTCCGCTCGGCCTCGATCTTGATCACGGCGATCAGCGCCTCAAAGGGTTGTCGGATATAACCACCCGGGCTGCCATCATCGGGCAGCCAAAAACTGCGATTAAGGCCCAGAACGTGGTCAATCCGAATAACGCCTGCATGCTGCATCGTGCGCGCAATGATGCGGCGCAGAGGGGCATATCGCTGCGCCCTGAGCTTGAGAGGCGAAAACGCGGCCAAATCCCAGTTCTGGCCACCGGGGCTGAGGTGATCAGGGGGCGCACCAAGGGACACGCCCTGCGCAATGGCATCTTGTTCGCAGCGGCTTTCGGCACCGTCACGACGCGGGCCGACCGCCAGATCAAGATACAGCCCCAGCGCCATGCCCGCCTCTTGCGCCCGGGCCTGTGCAGCACCCACTTGCGCATCGGCCACCCATTGCAGCCAACTGTGAAAAGTGACGCGCACCGGGTCAGGCGCGCCGCGATCCGCAGGCCACGTGGGCCAATCCGGCCCGTGTACGTCGCTCAACGCCTCAAAGGACGCAAACTCTTGCAACTCAGCGCCGCCATGATCGACGAATGCCGCAAAATCTAACTTGGCCGCGTTGGTTGCTTTGCTCTGAAACCGGACAAATACCGCCTCAAGCGCCTTGTTGTGCGCATCCTTGTGGGTCGCATATTGGATCGTCTCGCTCTTGCGGGTTGCGGCAAATCCCGCAGTCTTTCGCCCAGTCTTCAGACCGGGAATACGGTCGAGGGCGATATAGCTTGTGTTCAGAAATCCGCGATGGGAAGGCGAATAAGGGCTGATGGCCGCGCGATTGGCATAGCCCATGGCGTGGACAGGGTTCACGCCCACAAAATCCGCACCATGCGCCGCGGCGACCTCGGCCGTCTGCGCCATATCCTCAAAATCGCCCAGTCCAGAGCCGCGCTCCGAACGCAGGCCATAAAGGGCAAAGTTCAGCCCCCAAAGGCGTCCCTTGCCCGCCACTTCCTCAATCGACGGCAGGCGCGCGGGGGCGGCAATCACGGTCACTTCCTCGGTCCGGCCAGAGGCGTGGGCCGTCAGCACATAAATACCCGAAGGCAACGGCGGCAGGGTGATGTGGTCGGCAGGCGCCCCTTCGGCAACAACTGCATCGTCCTGATCGTCGTACAAGGTCCAGGTAGCCCCAAGGCCGAACTGCAATGGCGCAGTTGTGCCACTTTCGATGATGATCTCTTCCGGAAACCAACGCGCATCGCGAAAGTAGGCTCGCGTCGCCAACTCGTCGCGGATCGCGTCGTCGCTGGACACATCAATGCCATTGGCCGCCAGGATCGCACGCTGTGTGGCCTGCGATGTGGGGCGTTCGTGGCCTTGCAGATCATAGAAATGAGGCAGGATGCCACAGATGTCGGCCAGCTCGTTCAAATTGTCGGTGATGCTCATTGCGGCACCTCTTGGGGGGTAAGAACAAAGGCGCTGACCGATTGGGCGGCGACCTCGGCGGTGCCCTGCATGGGCGCGCAGGCCAAGCCGCTTGTGTCGATGCCGCGTTGCCAGCCTTGCCCCTCCGGCGGATCGGGAAGGATTACCACGTCATCTACGTCACTGCGGTTGAACACAACAAAAACCACGTCATCGTCAGGCGCGTAGCCCGGTGCCTCGGCTGAGCAGCGCAGCGTCACGCACAAGTTCGCCAACCCCGGATCACGCCATTCCAAAGCTTCGCCCTTGAAATCGGTCCATCGCACGTCCGGGTGCCCATCACGGGGCCGAATGGCGGCGTGCAAAAACCGGCTTTGGCGCAAGGCAGGATGAGCTTGACGAAAGGCGGACAGCTTTTGGACAAAACGCTGCAACTCTGCATCCGCCTTGTCCCAGTTTACCCAGCCAATCTCGTTATCCTGGCAATAGGCGTTGTTGTTGCCTGCCTGCGAATTGCCAAACTCGTCCCCCGCCAGCAGCATGGGTGTGCCTTGCGACACGAACATTGTGGCCAGCATATTGCGCTGGCGGCGGTCACGTTTGGCCTGAATGGCGGGCTCGTCGGTTTCGCCCTCGACGCCGCAATTATCGCTGTAATTCGAATGGTGGCCGTCGCGGTTGTTTTCGGTATTGGCCTCGTTGTGGCGGCGGGCATAGCGGGTCGTGTCAGCCAGCGTAAACCCGTCATGCGAGGCAATGAAATTCAACGACGCCGTACTGCATCGCCCGGCCCTGTCAAACAAGTCTGCCGAGCCCAAAAGCCGCGCACCCAGTTCCTGCGCACTGTGCGCGTCGCCCCGCCAATACCGGCGCACCGTATCGCGGTAGCTGTCATTCCACTCGGCAAATTCATGAGGGTATTGCCCCAAACGGTAGCCGCCAGGGCCAATGTCCCAAGGCTCCGCGATCATCCGAACGCCTGCCAACACCGGATCTTGACGCAGCGCGTCAAAGAACCCGCCCTTGGGATCAAACCCGTGATCCTCGCGCCCCAATGTCGTGGCCAGATCAAAGCGGAAGCCATCGACCCCCATGCATTCCACCCAATACCGCAGGCTGTCCATCACCATGCGCAACACGTAAGGGTGCGCCACGTTCAGCGTGTTGCCGCACCCCGTGTCATTCACGTAATATCGCGGTTGGCCTGCCGAAAGACGATAGTAAGAGGCATTGTCGAGGCCCCTGAAGCAAAGAGTTGGACCACGCTGATCGCCTTCGGCGGTGTGGTTGTAGACCACGTCAAGAATGACTTCGATCCCAGCCGCATGGAACCGATCCACCATGCGGCGAAAGCCCATCATGCCATCGGGGCCAAAATAGCGCGGTTCGGGTGTGAAGAACCCGATGGAGTTATAGCCCCAATAATTGCGCAGTCCCCGCTCAACCAGAAATTTGTCGTCCACAAAGGCATGGATGGGCAGCAGTTCAATCGCTTGCACGCCCAGTTTTGTCAGATGATCCAGCATGGTGTCACTGGCCAGACCGTCATATGTGCCTTGCACCTCTTCTGGCACTTTCGGATGCACTTTGGTCAGGCCTTTTGGATGTGCCTCGTAGATCAGGTCACGATCGCTCGGCCGATGCTGACCTGCCTGTAAACCGTCAAAAAGCGCTGGATCAGACACAACCGACTTGGGCACAAAGGGTGCGGAATCGCGCGCATCAAAAGACAAGTCCGCCGCCGAGGACGCCCCGTCATATCCAAGCGTGGCGGGATGGGTCACAAAACTGCCGTGCATCTCGCGGGTGTATGGATCCATAAGCAACTTGTTGGGGTTGAACCGGTGGCCATGTTCCGGCGCGTATTGCCCATGGGCGCGGTATCCATAAAGCGTACCGACGGGAAGCCCCTCAATATGGCCGTGCCAAACGGGCCCCGTGCGTTCGGGCAACGCGATCCGAGCAACCTCGCGCGTCCCATCGCTTGAGAACAGGCACAACTCGACCTTGTCCGCATTTTCGGAAAAGACAGCAAAGTTCACGCCAGCGCCATCGTGATGGGCGCCCAGCCGCGTCGGGCTACCGCTGCTCAGGGAAAAGTCGGTCATGGCGGTGCTCAGCTTGATTGCGCAGATCGGTAAACGTCAAAATAGGCCGCCGCTGATAGGTCCCATCCGACCGGATGGCGCATGGCGCGGCGCATCATGGCGGCCCATGTTTTGGGCTGACGATAGGCGGTGCAGGCGCGGGTGATCGCATGGCCCAGCATCGTGGCGTTGATCGGTGCGAATTGAAAACCGGTGGCGCAGCCTGCAAGCTCCGCCGCCGCATTGGCGTCAATGATGGTATCGGCCAGCCCACCAGTGCGAGCCACAACCGGCAGCGTACCATAACGCAGACCATAAAGCTGGGTCAGCCCGCATGGCTCGAACCGCGACGGGATCAGGATCGCGTCACTGCCGCCTTGCATCAGATGCGACAGCCCTTCGTCATAACCAATGATCGTGCCTACACGGCCTGTCGACCGGCGCGAGGCATCGACAAAGGCTTGCTCCAGACCCGGCTCGCCCGAACCAAGCAGCGCCAGACGCGCATCCTGCGCTTCCAACACAGGCAAACACTCCAAGAGCAGGTCCAACCCCTTTTGCGAGGTCAGGCGGCTGACAACACAAAACAGCGGCCCCGCCCCAGGCTCCAGACCAAAGCGGGACATCACTTCTGCCTTGTTCTTCGCCTTGCCCTTCAGGCTGCGCGCCGAATAGGGCGCGACAAGTTCCGGATCAGCTTCGGGCGACCAGACATCCACGTCGATCCCATTGAGGATACCAGAAACATCAGCCTGTCGCGCGCGTAACAGGCCATCAAGCCCCATGCCGAACTCAAGCGTCATAATCTCGGCAGCATAGGTGGGGCTGACGGTTGTTATCTTGTTGGCGAGGGCCAGACCCGCCTTGAGAAAGCTGATCTTGCCGAAATACTCGATGCCATCAGGGGTAAAGAGCGACGCATCGAGGCCCAAAGCGCCCAGGCGCGTTGCATCAAACAGACCCTGAAAGGCGATGTTGTGGATCGTCATGACGACTGGTGTTTGATCCCCAGACTGGCGCAGATAGGCGGGCACAAGGCCTGCTTGCCAGTCATGTGCATTGACCACATCTGGAGACCAACCACCCACGCCGTTCATGGCAATCTGTGCGCCCACAAAAGACAGCGCGGCAAAGCGCAGATCGTTGTCGCCCCAATCCTGCCCGTCAGGTCCGAGGTAAATGCTGCCCGGCCGGTCAAACAGATGGCCCGCCTCCAGCAGCAGCACATCAAGGCCCTCGGCCTGCACGGTCAAAACACGCGCAGGCCCGCCAAACAGGTCGGCAATTGCCATCACCTCGGCGCCTGACCCGGCCAGTTCCGCCAATGCGGGATAGGCCGGGATCAGGACGCGTACACTCACATCCTCCGCCGCCAATGCCTTTGGCACGGCACCGATCACGTCCGCCAGACCACCGGTCTTGATAAACGGCGCGCATTCCGAGGCGACGAAAAGGACGTTCATTTTAGCTATCCAACTTGTCGATCATGCTTTGGGTGATCAGGCAGATACCGTTGTCGGTCCGGCGGAACCGCGCGGCATCCGCCTCTGCATCCTCGCCGACAACCATGCCTTCGGGGATGATCACACCACGATCTATGACCACGTTTTTGAGGCGCGCATTGCGATTGATCTCGACATAGGGCATCGCCACAACCCCTTCGAGTTGGGAATAGGAATGCGTGCGCACGCCGGTGAACAGAAAACACCGATCCAGGGTCGAGCCGGAAATGATGCAGCCCCCCGACACCATGGACGACACCGCATGGCCGCGGCGTCCTTCCTCGTTGTGGATGAACTTGGCCGGGGCCGTCAGTTCCGAATAGGTCCAGATGGGCCAAGTCGTGTCGTAAAGGTCCAGTTCCGGGTTAAAGTCGGTCAGGTCCACATTGGCCTGCCAGAACGCATCAACCGTGCCAACATCACGCCAATAGGGCTCTTCCTCCAGCCCCCCACGCACGCAGGACCGGCTAAAGGGGTGCGCCATCGCTTTGCCAGAGGCTACGATGTCGGGAATGATATCGCCGCCAAAGTCGTGGTTGTAGCCGGGCTTACTTTCGGCGGCCTCAAGCAGGCCGCACAGGTATTCCGTCTCGAACACGTAAATGCCCATGCTGGCCAGTGCCATGTCCGGATGGCCCGGCATTGCAGGCGGATCGGCGGGCTTTTCCACGAAATCCAGAATGCGGTCGGTCTCGTCCACTTTCATCACACCAAAAGCGCGTGCTTCCATACGGGGTACTTCGATACAGCCCACGGTCACATCCGCGCCACTTTCAACGTGGTGCTGGATCATCAGGGAATAGTCCTGCTTGTAGATGTGGTCGCCCGCCAGAATGATGATGTATTTCGGGCCGTAGCCGCGAATGATGTCGATGTTCTGGGTGACAGCATCAGCGGTGCCCTTGTACCAGTTCTCGTTATCGAGCTGCTGAGAGGCCGGGAGGATATCGAGGCTTTCGTTGCGCTCAGCCCGGAAAAAGCTCCAACCGCGTTGCAGGTGGCGGATCAGCGAATGGGCCTTGTACTGAGTGGCCACGCCAATACGGCGGATGCCCGAATTGACGGCGTTGGACAGGGCAAAATCAATAATCCGGCTTTTGCCACCGAAATACATGGCCGGTTTTGCCCGCCTGTCGGTCAGCTCATAAAGCCTGCTGCCGCGCCCTCCCGCCAGCACAAACGCCATTGTCTGCTGCGCGAGCCGTTGTGATTCCGTGTCCATAGATCGTCCTCCCAGTCTTCGTCTTTGCTTGGCCTGATCGTTGCTTGGGGTGTCAGGAGCCCTCGTCTTGTTGTAGTTCAAAAAACAGTGTCGTCAGCGGCGGGATGGTGAGCGACACAGAGTGCGCGCGCCCTGAAGCGGCCACATGTTCACTCGCCGCAAAGCCCAGATTGCCGCGATCTCCCCCTCCGTAACAGCCCGCATCAGAGTTGAAACGCTCGACCCAGCGGCCTGGTTCCGGCACACCCACGCGGCGGCCTTGACGCTCGACCGGGGTGAAGTTGCTGACGACCAGAACGGGCGGTGTCCCGTCCTTGCCCTTGCGGACCCATGCAAGGATGCTTTCCTCGGCCGCCCCTTCTTCGATCCACTCAAACCCTTCGGGCTTGCAATCAAGCTGGTGGAGCGCAGGCGTGTTGCGGAACAGGGTGTTCAGATCGCGCACGAGGTTCTGCATGCCCTTGTGTTGCGGATGATCCAGCAGGTGCCAATCGAGGCTCGTGTTATGGTTCCACTCCGCCCCTTGGGCAAATTCACAGCCCATAAAGAGCAGCTTTTTGCCCGGATGCCCCCACATAAATCCGTAATAGGCGCGCAGGTTGGCGAATTTGTCGTCGCCCTGCCCCGGCATCTTGTCGATCATCGAGCCTTTGCCGTGCACCACCTCATCATGGCTGATCGGCAGCACAAAGTTCTCGGAGAACGCGTAGTGCAGCCCAAACGTCATCTTGTGATGGTGGTATTTGCGGTTAATCGGATCTTCGGCCATGTAGGACAGCGTGTCGTTCATCCAGCCCATGTTCCACTTGAAGCCAAAGCCGAGGCCGCTGTGATCCACCGGCGCGCTGACGCCGGGAAAGGCAGTGGATTCCTCGGCGATGGTCACCACGCCGGGAACTTCGCCATAGGCAACGGTGTTGGTACGTTGCAAGAAGCTGATGGCCTCATAATTTTCCCGGCCACCGTCCTTATTCGGTACCCACTCACCGTCTTTGCGCGAATAATCGCGGTAGAGCATCGAGGCCACCGCATCCACGCGCAACCCGTCGATATGGTGCTCGCGCAGCCAATAAAGTGCGTTAGCCACAAGGTAGTTCGACACCTCGGCACGCCCGTAATTGTAGACCAGTGTGTTCCAGTCCGGGTGAAACCCTTCCTTGCGGTCGGCATGTTCATAAAGCGGCGTGCCGTCGAATTGGCCAAGCCCGTGTTGGTCTTCGGGGAAGTGGCCCGGCACCCAATCCAGGATCAGGCCTATGTTAGCGGCATGGCAGGCCTCAACAAAGGCGCGGAATTCCTCAAGCGTACCGTGGCGGATCGTTGGCGCATAAAGCCCGATGGGCTGATAGCCCCAGGACCCGTCAAAGGGGAACTCCGAAACCGGCATCAGTTCGATATGCGTGAACCCCATGTCCTTTGCATAGCTCACCAATTGTTCGGCATGTTCATGATATGATAGTGGGCGATTGCCATCCTCGGGCACACGCCGCCAGGACCCCAAATGGACCTCATAGACCGAAATGGGCTGGTCGATGCGGTGCAGCGCTTCACGCTTGGACATCCAACCCTTGTCGGCCCATTTATGGCCATCCAGCCTGCGCACCACCGAAGCAGTCTTGGGTGGATGTTCCGCGCCAAACCCAAACGGGTCCGCCTTTTGCGGTAAAAGGTGGCCGTTCTTGTCGAGCAACTCGTATTTATAAGCCTCGCCCTCACCCAGACCTGGCATAAAAATTTCCCAGACGCCCGTTTGGCCGCGCTGGCGCATCGGGTTGCGCCGCCCATCCCATGCGTTGAAATCACCTATGACCGACACGCGGGAAGCGTTCGGCGCCCAGACGGCAAAATGTGTTCCGTCCACCTTTTCGTGGGTCATCACATGGGCACCCAATACGCGCCACAGATCCAGATGCGCGCCTTCGGCAATCAGGTGTTCGTCCAATTCGCCCAGCACGGGGCCAAATCTGTAAGGGTCGTCCGCTTCCCACACATGGGGGCCTTTGGTGATGCGCAATCGGTAGGCAAACGGGTTCTTGCGCCGCGCCGCTGTGCCCGCAAAAACGCCCGGCACAATTGCGTCGAGCGACAGAACCTTGCGGCCCGTCTTGGCGTCCAACACATCGATGGTATCGGCCTCGGGCTGGAACACCCTCACTGTCACCTTGCCGTCCACGATGTGCAGTCCAAGGACAGAAAAAGGGTCGCCATGCGTACCTGCGGCGATCTTGTCGGCGTCGTCCATCAGGGTCACGTCACTTCATCCTTCACTTCAAGTCCGGGGATCAAACCACGGATTTTGCATGCCAAATATCATCAGCATAGCCACGGATCGTCCGATCAGACGAGAACCATCCCATATTCGCGGTGTTTGCCGCTGCGATCCGCGTCCAGCGGGTGGTATCGCGGTAAACACTGTCGACCTCACGCTGCGTATCAAAGTAGCCATCAAAGTCACAGCTGACGAGGAAATAGTCATGTTCCCAAAGATTGTGCAAAATGTCGGAGTACCGATAGCGATCCCCGCCCGAAAATACGCCTTGGGCAATCTGCCCCAGGACACGCTGCAAGCGCGGGCTGTTTTCGATGGCGCGACGTGCAAATCCGTGTTCGCCCCGCTTGGCCTGTGCCTCGGCTGCAGTCAGACCAAAGAGGAAGAAGTTGTCCGCCCCCACATGCTCCAGAATTTCCACGTTGGCCCCGTCCAGGGTGCCGATTGTGGGGCTCCCGTTCAACGACAGCTTCATGTTGCCGGTGCCGGACGCTTCTTTGCCTGCTGTCGAAATCTGTTCTGACAGGTCAGACGCCGGGATCAGAATCTCCGCCATAGAGACGTTGTAGTTCTCCGGGTACACCACCTGCAAATAGTCGCGCGTGACCGGGTCATTGTTGATGGTCGCCGCCACGTCATTGATCAGGTGGATGATGGATTTCGCCAGCGCATAGCCCGGTGCCGCCTTGCCACCAAAGATTTTGACGCGGGGCGTCCAGTCAGCATTCGGATTGTCGCGGATCTCGTTCCAGAGGGCGATGGTTTCCAGAATGTTCATATGCTGGCGCTTGTATTCGTGAATGCGCTTGATCTGGATGTCGAACATCGCATTGGGGTCCAGCGAGACGCCATTGACACCTTTCAACCAGCTGGCCAGACGATCCTTGTTTGCAGTCTTGGCAGCGCGGAAAGCATCCTGGAAACCTGCATCATCCAGATGTACGTTCAGTTCGGCCAGTTTTTCCAGATCAGCCTGCCAGCCCGTCCCGATCGTGTCGGTGATCAGGTCGCGCAGCGCAGGGTTGCACGAATGCAGCCATCGGCGCGGGGTCACGCCATTGGTCTGGTTCAGAATGCGTTTTGGATACACTTGATGCAGATCGGCAAAGACGGTTTCCTTGACCAACTCGGAGTGCAACGCAGACACACCATTCACGCTATGGGCCATGATAAAAGACAACTCGCCCATGTTCACGTTGCCATGGTCGATGATGCGCACGCCGCTGCCGGTCGCCGCTATATGATGATCCTGGATCATCTCGATGATGCGGTGGTGACGGGGCAGGATGCGGGCAAACAGATCCTCGGGCCAGCGTTCCAGCGCCTCGGGCAGCAGGGTGTGGTTGGTGTAGCCCAAGCACGAGCGCGCCATTTCGATGGCGGTGCCCATCTCGAACCCGTGCTCGTCCACCAGAATGCGGACCAGTTCGGGGCCTGCGATGGCGGGATGCGTGTCATTGAGCTGGATCGCCACGTGATCGGCCAGCTCAGACAGTTCATATCCTTCGGTTTGAAAGCGGCGCAGCAAGTCCTTGATCGAAGCGGCGGTAAAGAAATATTCCTGTTTGAGGCGCAATTCCTTGCCCACATCCGTTGTGTCGTCAGGATAAAGCACGCGCGAGATTGTGCGGGCCAGTCGCTCGGGCGCGTTGGCACCGACATAATCACCCCGGTTAAAGCTTTCGAGATCGAAAAGCTTGATAGGTTTGGCCGCCCACAGACGCAGCGTATTGGCCCATTTGCCCTGCCATCCCACGACAGGTGTGTCGTAGGCCGAGGCCAGAACCGTTTCGGCGGGGTGCCAGACGGCCTTGCCATCGCTTTCGCTCACATAGCCGCCAAAGTGGATCTCATAAGACGCCTCTGGCCGCTCAAATTCCCAAGCGTGGCGTTGCGCGAGCCAACCTTCGGCTGTCTCGATCTGCTGGCCGTCTTGAAAATGCTGCTCGAACAATCCGTGTTCATACCGGATGCCATAGCCATAGGCCGGGATCGCCAGGGTCGACAGACTGTCCATGAAACAGGCGGCCAAACGGCCCAAGCCGCCATTGCCCAGCGCCGCGTCAGGTTCATCCGCCACAACGGTGTCATAGTCTTGGCCCAGGCCCGCCATAGCCGCGCGCGCCATTTCCTCAACGCCCAGGTTGATCGTCACGTCCTCGATCAGGCGGCCTATCAGAAATTCCATCGACAGGTAATAGACGCGCTTGTGCTTGCCCTCATATGTCTTGCGGGTCGAGGCGAACCAAGGCTCTACCACCCGATCACGCAACGCCAGAGACAGTGACATGCGCCAATCATAGGTGCTGGCATGTTCAGGGTCTTTGCCAAGCGACAATTTGAGGTGGCGCGAAATATCTGCGCGCAGATCATCTGCCGTCAAAATGATTTGGTTTTGGTCCAGCATAGCGCTCTCTCTTGGCCTCGGGTGGTCGGGTCACCGGTCTATATACCCTGCAACAGGCTGCCTCCAGCCCGCGCGAGGGCTGCATATCCAATAAAAACAGGAATTGTTAGCGCTAAAGTGACGCGTGCTGGTAAAGGTTGCGCATTTGTCGCGCCGTGGCGCGCCGGCCTGTTATTTACCGCAATATTGCCCTGTCGGGGTCACTGACGCCACGGTCACGGATGTGCCCGACGGGATCACATATTCGCTTTCGCCGGTGCGGATATACCCGATCTCGTTCGAAAAACCGATGGGCGCAGGGGCCCAGTCAAATGTATATCCCAGCGACGTCCAAGGGTACTCAATCGGATGCTCGGTGCCAAAGGCGGTATAGTACTGCTGGAAAAAGAAATCGCGATGCGCGTGGCAAGCCGTATCGCCCGGGCTGCACACTTTTGGCGCGCCTGCCGGGCATGTGGTTGTATGGGTGGCCGACACCGCGCAAGGGCGAAAGATGTCGCGCCCAGCCGTGTTGGCATCAATGTCAAAGGTGACAAAGTGGGTTTTGGTTGTCCCCGGCGGCAGACCCAAACGCTGTTCCACCCGCAGGCTAAGGGCACGAGGATCACCCGCAACCGTCTTGGCATAATCCGTGCAAAAGGTCTGCAAATGGGGTGACAGCGTGACCCAGACGTCCTTGCCCAGAGTAACCTCCTGGCCCTCGGGATAGCCGCTCACCTCGCTGGGCCGCACCCAGGTCGCCACTTGATACGTGCCTGCACTGGGCAGTGGAACAAGGTCTTGGACCACTTCGAAATCATGGGCGACGGCCATATCCTGCACCGCTTTGATATAGCGGTCATAGCGGGTCTTGAAGCGCAGCGCCTCGTCGATCTGTGGCACACAAACGCTGCCACCTTTTGGCAAGTTGTTGATATCAGATATGTAATTAAAGCGCGGATCACTTGTGCGCACATTCGTGGCCAGCAAAATCGCATAGCGGAAAGAACTGTCGCCAAACCAGATGTCCGAGATTTGCGCCAGGCGGGTGTTGTCCGCAACAAGCGGCGTGGCCAGGCATTTAGCCTGCGCCAGCAAGGCTGTGGGAGCGCATAAAAACAGGCACAAAATCAAGTGTCGCATGAAGGTCCTCGGTTCAAATGCAGTGATCAAATCGGTCTTGATCCAAGGTTGCCGGGTTGGCCCTGTCGGTCAACCCTTTGATCGACGCACATCAGATGTGACAGGCGGCACGACGCATCCGCGAAACCGCGCCGAGCATTTCAAACCCAGGGATAACTGTTTTACTATCAGGAAAATACTCGGATAAGATGTATCGAGTTCTCTCACAACCGGGGCACGCTCATGGCCAATCGACTGACCCAAGACCCGCATGCCGGCGGCGCAGGCGAGCGCGAAAAGGTGTTGGAACTGGCCATTGGGCGCGAGGTCCGCGCCTTTCGGCGGCAACAAGCGATGACGGTGGCCGAACTGGCCGCTCTGGCGGGGTTGTCTATCGGCATGCTGTCCAAGATCGAGAACGGCAACACCTCCCCTTCTCTCACCACGCTTCAAACGCTGGCCAATGCGCTCAGTGTCCCTCTCACCAGCTTTTTCCGCCGGTTCGAAGAACAGCGCGCCGCCGTGCACACCAAATCGGGCCAAGGGGTCGAGACCGAGCGCGCAGGCACGCGCGCCAACCATCAATACAACCTTCTGGGCCATATCGGTGCCAATACCTCTGGAGTGATTGTGGAGCCCTATTTGATCACCCTGACTGAGGCCTCTGACACCTTTCCCACCTTTCAACACGATGGGATTGAGACGATCTACATGCTCGAAGGGGTCGTGGACTACCGCTATGGCGACGCGTCTTACCGGCTTGAGGCGGGCGATACGCTGTTCTTTGATGCCGATGCGCCGCACGGGCCCGAGACCCTAATCACCCTGCCCGCCCGCTATCTGTCGATCATCAGCTACCCCCAGACCAAATAGGGCAACTTTTGCCTGAAATTTGGGCGGCTCAATTTTCTTGATGGGAATATTTATTTCCTGACCGTTGAGCAGTTGCTGATTCCCTGTTAGCGTGTCTCCACGTCACCAAAGGAAGGAACGGCCATGTGCGGGATCGTCGGACTATTTCTCAAGGACCCTGGGCTTCAATCAGCATTGGGCGACATGCTGACAGATATGCTCATCACCATGACCGACCGCGGCCCCGACAGCGCGGGCATCGCAATTTATGGCGGTGACGGCGCGGGGGCCAAACTGACGGTCCAGTCAGACACGCCCGAGGACAGCTTTGCCAAACTCGACAACCATTTGCGAAAGGCAATCAAAGGCAAGGTGGCCATGACGGTCAAAGACACCCATGCCGTTCTGGAGTTTCAGACCGATCAGATCGGCGCCGCCCGCACCTTTCTGGCCGAGAACCACCCAGACATCCGCGTCATGAGCCACGGCAGCACATTGGAAATCTACAAAGAGGTTGGCCTGCCCCGAGCCGTCGCCGACCGTTTTGCTCTGCGCCAGATGGCAGGCACCCACGGGATCGGCCACACCCGCATGGCCACCGAATCCGCCGTGACAACCATGGGCGCGCATCCTTTCAATACCGGCCCCGATCAATGCCTTGTGCACAACGGGTCGCTGTCCAACCACAACGCCATGCGGCGCAAGCTGCGACGTCTGGGCGTTCACATAGAAACCGAAAACGACACCGAGGTAGGCGCAGCTTATCTCACCTGGAAAATGCAGACGGGATCGACGTTAGGCGAGGCGCTGCAATCCAGCCTCGATGATCTCGACGGGTTCTTCACCTTTGTTGTCGGCACAAAGGACGGGTTCGGCGTGGTCCGCGACCCCATCGCTTGCAAGCCTGCGGTCATGGCCGAAACGGATCAATACGTGGCCTTCGGTTCCGAATACCGCGCGCTGGTGAACCTGCCCGGAATTGATCATGCCCGCGTGTGGGAACCCGAACCCGCCACCGTCTATTTCTGGTCCCACGGGCAAACGCCCACAGCACAGGCCGCCTGACATGCAAACCTTTGATCTGGAAGCACAAGGCCTGCGCGCCCTGAACAGCACGCTGCACGCCCAAGCCGAGACGACGAACCAGACCGCTTGGGAAATCGTGAACCCCAAGGGCGCGCACGCCATCGCCGTCGGTCTGGACGCGCCCATCGAGGTCAACGTCAAAGGGTCCACCGGCTACTATTGCGGCGGCATGAACAAGCAAGCAACGGTGCATGTGCACGGCTCTGTCGGCCCAGGCGTGGCCGAGAATATGATAAGCGGGACGGTCCTGATCGAAGGGGACGCCTCGCAATATGCCGGTGCCACCGGCAATGGCGGCACGCTGATCATCAAGGGCAATGCATCCTCCCGCTGTGGCATCTCGATGAAAGGCATCGACATCATCGTGCATGGCAACATCGGCCACATGAGCGCCTTCATGGCGCAATCGGGTAACCTGGTCGTGTGTGGCGACGCGGGCGAAGCCTTGGGCGACTCCCTCTACGAGGCGCGGCTCTTCGTGCGCGGATCGGTCAAATCGCTGGGCGCAGATTGCGTGGAAAAAGAGATGCGGCCGGAACATCTCACCATCCTCGAAGAGTTGCTGGAACGCGGTGGGTGTGACGCGAAGGCGTCCGAGTTCAAGCGCTACGGCTCTGCCCGACAGCTTTATCATTTCAACATCGACAACGCATATTGAGGGCGCCATGACCGACCAACCCCAAGCCCCGCGCACGGCCCCGATCCAATCGGCGACCTTCTCCAATCCCGTCAACGCAGAAATCCGGCGGGCCGCCGCCACTGGGATTTACGACATCAGAGGGGGTGGGGCCAAACGCAAGGTGCCCCATTTCGACGACCTGCTGTTCCTTGGGGCCTCCATGTCGCGCTATCCGCTCGAAGGGTATCGCGAGAAATGCGAAACCTCTGTCACCCTCGGGACGCGTTTTGCGAAAAATCCTATTCAGCTCGATATCCCTGTGACCATCGCGGGCATGTCCTTCGGCGCACTTTCCGGCCCCGCCAAAGAGGCACTGGGGCGCGGCGCCACGCTGGCGGGCACATCGACCACCACCGGCGACGGCGGCATGACGCCCGAAGAACGCGGGCATTCCAACAAGCTGGTCTATCAGTACCTGCCTTCGCGTTATGGCATGAACCCAGACGACCTGCGCCGCGCTGACGCCATTGAAATCGTGGTCGGTCAAGGGGCCAAACCCGGCGGTGGCGGCATGCTCTTGGGGCAAAAGATTTCCGACCGGGTGGCCGAGATGCGCAACCTGCCAAAAGGGATCGACCAACGCAGCGCCTGCCGTCACCCCGATTGGACTGGCCCCGATGATCTGGAAATCAAGATCCTGGAACTGCGCGAAATCACCGGTTGGAAAGTGCCAATCTACATCAAGGTTGGCGGCGCGCGGCCCTATTTCGACACGACGCTTGCGGTCAAGGCGGGCGCGGATGTGGTTGTTCTGGACGGGATGCAGGGCGGCACGGCAGCGACCCAGGACGTGTTCATCGAACATGTGGGCCAGCCGATCTTGGCCTGTATCCGCGAGGCCGTGCGCGCCCTTGAAGACCTCGGCATGCACCGCGAGGTGCAACTGATCGTCTCGGGCGGCATTCGTCACGGCGCGGATGTGGCCAAATGCATGGCACTTGGTGCGGATGCGGTGGCCATCGGCACGGCGGCCCTGATCGCCCTGGGCGACAATGACCCGAAATACGAGGCCGAGTATAACGCCCTTGGCACCACGGCGGGCGCGTATGATGACTGGCACGAGGGCCGCGACCCGGCGGGCATCACCACCCAAGACCCCGACCTGATGGCGCGCCTGGATCCGATCGAAGGCGGCCGCCGCCTCAACAACTACCTCAAGGTAATGACGCTTGAGGCGCAGACCATCGCGCGCGCCTGCGGCAAGAACCACCTGCACAACCTCGAACCCGAAGACCTTTGCGCCCTGACGATGGAAGCTGCGGCCATGGCCAAAATACCGCTGGCGGGCACCGATTGGTACCCCGGCAAGCCGGGCACGGGATACTGATCACGCACCGACGTGATACCGACGCAATACCGACGTGATACCGAAAGGGAAAATGACATGACCACCGACCTCGCCACCTTTGCCGCCGAGAACGGCGTGAAATATTTCATGATCTCTTTCACCGACCTCTTTGGCGGGCAGCGCGCCAAACTGGTGCCCGCCCAGGCCATCGCCGAAATGCAGGTCGAGGGGGCGGGTTTCGCGGGCTTTGCAACATGGCTCGATATGACGCCCGCTCATCCCGATATGCTGGCCGTGCCGGACCCCGCGTCCGTCATCCAACTGCCCTGGAAGCCAGAGGTCGCCTGGGTCGCCGCCAATTGCGTGATGGAGGGTGAGGACGTCGCCCAGGCCCCCCGCAACGTGCTGCGCCGTCTGGTGGATGAGGCAGCCGGCGAGGGACTGCATGTGAAAACGGGGGTCGAGGCAGAATTCTTTTTGCTCACCCCCGAAGGTGACCAGATCAGCGACCCCTTCGATACCGCCGCCAAGCCCTGTTATGACCAACAGGCCGTCATGCGCCGTTATGACGTGGTACGCGAGATTTGTGACTACATGCTCGATCTGGGCTGGGGGCCGTACCAGAACGACCACGAGGACGCCAATGGCCAGTTCGAGATGAATTGGGAATTTGACGACGCGCTCCAAACCGCTGACAAACATAGCTTTTTCAAGTTTATGGTGAAGTCGGTGGCGGAAAAGCACGGGTTGCGCGCCACCTTCATGCCCAAGCCCATCGAAGGGCTGACGGGCAATGGCTGTCACGCCCATATCTCGGTCTGGGATGCGCCCGGCGATGCGGCCAAAACCAACGTGTTTGCAGGCGCTAAGGGCGACAGCCAGACCGCCGAATTGGGCCTGTCAGATCAAGGCGGACATTTCCTGGGCGGGATCATGACCCATGCCAGTGCCCTTGCGGCGATCACCAATCCAACTGTCAACAGCTACAAACGCATCAACGCACCGCGTACGATGTCCGGGGCCACCTGGGCGCCCAACACGGTCACCTGGACAGGCAACAACCGCACGCACATGGTGCGTGTTCCCGGCCCCGGCCGGTTTGAACTGCGCCTGCCCGACGGGGCGGCAAACCCCTACCTTTTGCAGGCGGTGATCATCGCTGCAGGCCTCAGCGGTATCCGGTCCAAGGCCGATCCGGGCAAGCGTCACGACATCGACATGTACGCCGAAGGGCACACCATCACTGACGCGCCCAAACTACCGTTGAACATGCTGGACGCGGTGCGGGCCTATGACGCTGATACCACGCTGAAATCCATGATGGGTGATGCGTTTTCAAACGCTTACATCAAGATGAAGACGCAAGAATGGCACGACTTCACTTCGCATTTTTCCCAGTGGGAAAAGGACAATACGCTGGATATCTAGCGTGCCGGTCCGTGCCCGGTGGGCCATCTCCCTAGCTTGATGGCAGTGCCCGGTATCCCTTGATCAACATCGCAATGCCTACACCGCCCAGCCCAATTCCGCTGAGAACGTCGGCGTTGATCCAACGCGATTTGGTACGGTTGACCGCCGCCGTGGTCAACAGAGCATAGGCAAGGATCGAGATGGCATCGAACACGATAAAGATGGCGCCATAGACCGCCCCTTGCAGCAAAACGCTGTGTTCGGGTGAGATGAAGACCGGAAAAAGGGCCACAAAAAACACAATGGCCTTCGGGTTTGTGACACAGGCAAAAAAGCCCGCCCAAAACGTTGTCCCATCCGATTGAGCCACGACAGCCTGCGCCGGTTTTCCGATATTTCCAAAGGCTTTGACGGCCATCCAAAGAATAAAAAGCCCGCCCAGAATTTGCAGAAATGGCAACACAACCTCGGACAATGCCACCAGCGCCGTCAGCCCGATCACCGCGACCGAGATATGCACCATCGTGCCCAGCGCATCCCCCGCAACCGCAACATACGCCGCACGCGGTCCATGCCGCAGGGCCTGGGCTGTGGCAAAGGCGACGGATGGGCCCGGAACAAGCAGAAAAACGGCAGTGGTTGTGAAAAACGCGATGAACAAAACCGGATCCATGTGGGCAACTCCATTTCGATATGCGGCAGCCGTGCTATCGTGCCCGCTTACTGCCCAAGCGGCTACCCCAACTGTGCAAAATCTATGTCGAAATGTACGTTTGCCAGTTCGGTAACCGCGTGCGCCTTGCCCGGTCTGACGCGAAGCCGCCATTCCTCCTCACCGGCGTAAGCTGAGGCTTTGGTGTGCCCCCACTTCCTGCGCCACGCAGCATTGAACCGATCAGCCAGAGAGCAACATCAGCTCAAGACTGTTTTGGCAGAAAAAGTGCCGCCACAAAGACCGCAATAGCCGCACCCGCGAGTAGCAGAAATTGCTGATCAAACCCGATTCCATTTGAATGCAATGTGGCGATAACGGGCACCGCAACCGATCCCACGCCAAGCGACAGGGTATATTCAAAAGACACCGCACGCGACCGAATGCCGGGCTCCAAATAGTGACCCAAGAGCCATGTCGTAATTGGAATTTCTGCAAACACCATCGCAACGAGGGACAGGGCCAGGAACATTGCGGCCGCTCCCGTCGCCGTCGCGAGAAACAGCATGCAGATCACTTGCGCGCCGAGCAAGAACACCAACACCGGTCGTGCGCCAATCCGGTCCAAACACTCCCCCACAGGCAATTAAGCAAAGGCCGCAACTGCAAAAACCAGACCGGCCGAGGCCCCTACCCAAGCCAGATCGTCACTCGGCCCCACCAGACGTTCGTCGAAGAACTTGGGCAGTGAAATCGTCACTGCGTTAAAGATCAGCCCGCCAAACAGGGCCGAGACGCCAACAATCACTGCGATCCGTATCTGTGTTTTTCGGCTGCCGCTTGGCTGTACTGCTGTCGTCACAGTGGCCATCTCTTGTGGCGAAACGTGACTCCCGCGATTGCGCCAGAACACCACCAACCCGATCAGAACCGAGAGACCGCCAGGGCAATAGAAGGCCGCCTGCCAACCGAGTTGAGACGCCAGAATGCCCGTCACCACCGCCGCCCCAGCGAGCCCCAAATTGCCGTAGACACCGTTGACAGCCAGCGCCCGCCCCTTGCGCACGCCAATCTGCGTCACAAGGGCAAGGCCCACGGGATGGTAGATCGCTGCAAAAAGGCCCATTGATCCCAATGCGATCGACATGGCCAGCGTGCTGCCCGCCAAGGCGACACAAATGCTGGACATGCCGCAGCCCAGGAAAAAGACCCCGATCAAGGTCATTCGATCCATCCGGTCGCCCAACCACCCGGCGGGCAATGTGCCGAGGGCAAACAGGATATAGACCGGTGACCCAAGAAAAAGGACGTCGGCGTAATCCATGTCCCACGCAGGCGCGATAGCCAGTGCCGCCGTGGGAAACACAAGCAGAAAGTAATGGTCGAAAAAGTGGGCCACATTGATGAATTGAAGGGCTTCGTTGCGCGACAAGGGCTGACATCCTGATCTGATTTCAGCTTTGATTGTGCATGCGCCTTCGCTTACTGTCTGTCGACATAATGCCAATCAATACCCCGAAAATGCCAAACCTGACACAACCCGACATCGTAGGGTTCGCCTCGACCTATCCGTCCGGTACCTATATTGATTGGCACGCCCATGAGGCCCATCAGCTTATTCATGCGATTTCCGGTGCAATGCGGGTATCGTTGCGCGACAAACTGTGTGTGCTGCCGGTGGGTCGAGCCCTCTGGATACCGGCCACTATTGACCACGCAATTGAGTGTGCCGGTGCAGTTCGGATGCGCACCGCCTATGTCAGCCCACATTTCGCTGAGTTGCCGCGCGATGTCCATGTGATCGTAGTGTCCCCGCTTGCGCGGGAGGTGCTGGTGCGTCTGGCGGAGGTCAATGAGGCAGGATTAAAACCAGCTTTGAATGACGTTCTAGTCCATGAAATCAACAACAGCCCGGTCAAGGCCTTCGTCATCCCATTGCCTCGCCATACAAGGATTGCAAGGCTTGCCGAGGCATTACGGGCGGATCCTGCATCTGGAAAAACGCTGACTGACTGGGCGGCAGATTTAGGATTTTCCGAACGCAACCTGATCCGCCGCATTCAGGAAGAAACCGGAATGACATTTCGTGAGTTGCGCCGCCAGACCCGCATCATGGTCGCAATGGAGCGGCTGGTTAACGGACAGGCGGTGACCAGCGTGGCACTGGATGTCGGGTTTGAAACGCCAAGCGCTTTTATCCATGCCTTCCGACTGGTCACGGGCGAGACGCCCAGGCAGTTTGTCAAATCCGATTGAAGTCTCGGCCGATCAAAAAGCCGTTTGGCAATTGTTGCTGTCCCCCGCGTTCAATTGGAACACTACGGCGTGAACCGACCATTGACACTCGCCAGCATATCGAGATATCTCGATTTATGGACTTGGAAAAACCCATCGCTGCTTTGAACAACCCGGTTCGCCGCGACATCCTTGGATGGCTCAAGGATCGATCAAATTTCCCGCCCCCTTTGCCGGGACACGAAGGGATCGAGGGCGTGTGCGTCGGCTATATCCAGGACAAGGCGCAGCTGTCCCAGTCCACCATTTCAAACTACATGGGCCTTCTGAAACAAGTCGGTTTCGTTGTCGCGGAACGACACGGGCAGTGGACCTTCTACCGCCGCGACGAAGCGAAGATTCAAGCGTTTCTGGCCGCCTTCAACGATGAACTGAGCAAGCGCTAAAACTGCGCAAATCTGCAAACACAACAGGGCTATGCGAATGCATCTAAATATCGCGATATATCTATGCAAATGAGGTCGAAATGCACACGATGATGAATGACCCGTTGGACCTGCCTTGCGGTGTTCAGCTCAAAAACCGGCTGTTCAAGGCGGCGATGTCGGATTCGCTTGGGGATGGCGCAGGCAATCCGACCCAAGCACAGATGCGTTTGTATGAACGCTGGGCCGAAGGTGGCGCTGCTCTGTCGTTGATCGGCGAGGTGCAAGTCAGCCCACACTATCCCGAAAAGCCCGGCAACCTTGTTCTGGGCCCCTTGTCTGATCTGGCTGGCTTGCAGCACTTGGCGCAACGCGGATCACGAAACGGCGCACAGATCTGGCCGCAGCTTGGTCATGCGGGCGCATTGGCGCATGCCCCGATCAGCACGCCCAAAGGCCCCTCTGCTTTGAACGTAGAAGGTTTAAGATGTGGAGGTATGGCTCTGTCAGAAATTCAGGCCCTGCCCACCGCCTATACGCAGGCAGCCTTGTGCGCCAAGAGCGCAGGGTTTGGCGGCGTGCAAATCCACGCGGGGCATGGATTTCTGCTAAGCCAGTTTTTGTCACCCTTGTTCAATCATCGCTGCGACGCTTATGGCGGCACTGTTGCCGTCCGGTTCCGCATCATCAGAGATGTGATCGCCGCTGTCCGCGATGCTGTTGGACCATCCTATCCCATCGGGATAAAGATCAACGCCACCGATCGGCTGGACGGGGGGCTAACCACTGTCGACGCCCTTGAGGTGGTCAAAATGCTGGATCAAACCTCGGTCGATCTGATCGACGTCAGTGGCGGCACCTATTTTCCCGGCGCGGTGTCCAGTTCGGATGGCACGCGCGCATCCGGCCCCTATTTCACTGACTTTGCACACCTCGCAAAACGCGCCACAACCGTTCCGGTTATGGTGACGGGCGGATTTATGGAGCGCGAGCAGGCGGCAGCCGCTTTGCAAAACGCCGACGCGGACGCAGTTGGCATCGCCCGCGCCTTGGCCTTGTCGCCTGAATTGCCCAATGCGTGGCTTAACGGTGATGCGTGCATGCTCGCACGCCCCACATTCGACACCCCACCACCGGGTGGCATGACCGCGTGGTATTCAATGCGATTGACCGCCCTTGGTCAGGACGCCGAAGAACAATTCGATCTGACCCCTGCGCAAGCATTGCAGGCATATGAAGCACGCGACGCGGCGCGCGTGGCGACTTGGCGTCATCAGTTCGATTAGCTGCGGGCGGCTGTGACTTAGGGTGGTGCCGCCAGATAATGCGGGCCAATCATCTGCCATGCAGTGATGATGGATGCAAAAGACCCGGCAGCGCCTTAATACGCGAAATAACCGCCCGGCGTCAGGACGGAAGGGTTGGCCTTTCCTATTGCCTGATGAGTGGTTTGGCTCCAATCTGGCCCTGCAAAATGACAAGAAGCTGAGCCATTGATAGAACCACTGCAACTTGCAGCATTGATGCAAAAGTTTGCGCCCTCCCACGTCGGCAAGGCCACGGCACTGCGTCTTGCAATTCGGCGCGGGGTGACCGAAGCGATCCTTCAAGCGCAGGATGAGCTGCCTTCGACGCGCAGGGCGGCCGCTGCGCTGCAGATGGCGCGAAATTCCGTGATCGAAGCCTACGAAGGGCTGCAGGCCGAGGGCGTCATCGAAACACGTCGCGGCGCGCGCCCCCGGGTGTGTGACTTGCCCGACTTGCAGCCCAAGCGGGGCCAACGGCAAACCGCGATTGCCCTGTCGAAACGCGGAAAAATCCTCAGTGATGATCACCGCAAAGGGTACATTACTGGAAATGTAGACGCTTTTGCCCCGGGATTGCCCGATCCGTCCTTGTTTTCGCTCGATAATTGGGCGGTGTGTTTGCGACGTGCCGCGCGCCACAGTCGCGGCCCTCGGGACCTTTATGACGAGTTTCAGGGGCTGTCCATCTTGCGCAAGGCATTGGCACTGCACCTCAAACGGGCCCGTGGCGTGTCTGTCTCTCCGGAACAGGTGTTCATTCTGCCATGTACGCAAAGCGCCCTTGCCCTGATGTCGGAGCTTGTGACCGATCCCGGTGATCGGGTCATGATGGAGGATCCGTGTTATGCCGGTGGCAAGGCACTGTTTCACGCACAAGGCCTTGAGACTACACCGCTTTGCGATGACTTGACCACAGCGGCGTCCCCCAATCTGGCCAAGCTGATCTATGTGACGCCATCCACCCAATATCCCATGGGCACCCGGATGAAACTGGCCCGCAGACTGGATATCCTTGCGTTTGCCGAGGCCAACAATGCCCTCATTTTTGAAGACGATTATGACGGAGACTTCGTGTGGCGCGGGGCCGATGTGCCGCCGCTGTTCTCGCTCGACAAGGCGTCCACCGTTGCCCTTTTGGGCACCGCCTCCAAAAGCTTGATCCCAGCAATGCGGTTGGGGTGGCTGATCGTGCCACCGAACCTGGTTGATCCTGTCAGACGGGCGCATCGCACCCTCGGTTTTGGTGTGAATGCACATGTCCAGGCCGCGATGGCTGAGTTCATCACCTCAGGCCATTTTGCGCGGCATGTGCGGACAGCAGCCCGCGTCTATCAGGAACGAATGATC
Organism: uncultured Tateyamaria sp.; assembly: GCF_947503705.1. GTDB lineage: Bacteria > Pseudomonadota > Alphaproteobacteria > Rhodobacterales > Rhodobacteraceae > Tateyamaria. The sequence continues at coordinate 92,443 of NZ_CANNES010000013.1, forward strand.
TGTCTGACCGATGCGTTACATGACAGTTTGGGCGACGAAATGTACGTTTCCCGACCCGATGGAGGATTGCAAGTGACCGTCAAGTTCGATGATCACGTTGACGACTTGGCCGTCAAAGATGAACTTTGGGCGCGTGGTATCCACGTGTTGGCCCTATCCACCTTGTGTATCCAAAGCCATGCGCGCGGGTTGGTCATGGGTTTTTCGCGCGCCAACCCCAAGACTTCGCAGCACTTGGCGCGTGCCATCCGTGATGCGTTGGGCAAGTTGTCGTGATGGCGGTCACCCGCCCCCTTCGTGCCGAGGATCGCGAGGCATGGGAGATCCTTTGGGGCAAGTATAATGCGTTTTACGGCCGATCCGGCCCGACTGCCCTGCCCGACGAGGTCATCGACGTGACGTGGCAGCGTTTGCTATGCTCCGACACGCCAGTCCATGGGCTGGTGGCAATCGTGAACGACTGCCCTGTTGGCCTTGCTCATTTCGTCTTGCACAGCAATCTGATCCAATTGGAGCAGACCTGTTATCTGCAAGACCTTTATGTTGACGATGCCGCAAGAGGGCAGCGCATCAGCCGCGCCCTTATGGCGGCCATCCAAACCTTCTGCCGAAAAAACGGGATCAAGGATATGTATTGGCACACACACGCAAGCAATGCCCGCGCACGATCGCTGTATGACACGGTGGCACAAGACACTGGCTTTGTCGTTTATCGTCAACGGCTTGATTGACATGAAACGAGAAAGGAGCCTGATGACATGAGCCTCACAATGTTCCAGGTGGATGCTTTCACCACTCGGGTTTTTGCGGGCAATCCTGCTGCTGTTCTGATCATCGACGACTGGCTAGACGACCAAGCAATGCTGGCCATCGCGCAAGAAAACAACTTGGCCGAAACTGCCTTTGCCAAGCCAACAGGTGACGGTTTTGGTCTGCGCTGGTTCACCCCGGTGCACGAGGTTGAATTTTGCGGGCATGCTACATTGGCAACCGCACATGTCCTGTTCGCGCATTATGGCGCGACCGGCGATCTGTCGTTTGACACACGGGTCGGGCGCCTAAATGTGCGTCGCAACGATCGTTGCTATGCCCTTGATCTGCCTGTATTCCCTCCGGACCGGTTGGGGGCTAGTGATCCGGATTTGGCACTGCTTTTGACACAACCACTGGTGGCCACATTCCGCAATTTCGAGAACTATTTTGCGGTGCTGCCGGACGCGAACACACTGCGCACCCTCGCCCCGGACCTTGCCAAAATCGAAAGCCTCTTTCCGTTTGGGCTCTGTGTCACCAGCCCCGGGGACGGTCCGGACTTTCTGTCGCGATACTTTGCACCGGGCGCTGGCATACCGGAGGATCCGGTGACAGGGTCAACCCATGCAACGCTCGTGCCGTATTGGGCGGACCGCCTGGGCAAAACTTCCCTTTCCGCGCATCAAGCCTCGCGCCGTGGGGGCGATCTTGCGTGCAGCCTGACCGGTGACCGCGTGACCCTAGAAGGCAATTGCGTGACCTTTATGAAGGCCGAGGTTTATCTGCCGACTTAGATCCCGTGTCACCGTCAAGGTAGTCATATTTACCTGACCCGCGGCACCTTCCAAACGCCGCCTAGTGATCGGGCTGGACGTCACCTGCCGGAATTGCAACTCTATCGTGAGATCGTTGACATTTGACATGCAAACCACAAACGCCGCCACGCCATGACACAAAATCGCCGACAATATGGCACGGCCCCGTCCACAGTCGTTGTGCTTCATGGTGGTCCGGGCGGCGCGGGCGAGGTTGCACCCTTCGCCGAGGCGCTGGCCGGTTTAGGACACGACGTTCTGGAACCCTTTCAGGCAGCCATGTCCGTGGATGCGCAAGTTGCAGAACTCCACAGCCAGATTTCGGCGTATTGCACGGCGCCTGTCACACTGATCGAGTGGTCCTGGGGCGCCTGGCTGGGATGTTTGTTTGCCGCGCGGCATCCTGATGCCGTGCAAACCCTGATCCTTGTAGGGTCGGGGCCGTTTGAGGCACGCCATGCCGAAGCAATCAGGCATACCAAAGCCGCGCGGCTAACAGCCGAGATGCAAGCAGAACTGGGCACCCTGCGCCTCGAACGGGGCAATCCAACCCATGTCGCACGGTTCATTGAACTGTCAGATGTCGCGGATACCTATGCCAGGGACCAATCCCCGCCCCCGGTTGTTCATTTCGACGAACGTATTCACGCCGCGGTCTGGCAGGATGCCAAAGCCTTGCGCCAAAGCGGTGCTTTGCTGAAGGCTGTTGGAACCATCCGCTGCCCCGTCACCGCAATTCATGGCGATTATGATCCGCGTCCGGCCGAAGGAGTTTCGGCCCCGTTGCTCCGTGTTTTGCCGAATGCCACATTCCACCTGCTGGCCAATTGTGGACACAAACCTTGGCAGGAGGTGCATGCCCGGGATGCGTTCTACCGGTTGATCAAGGACGCCATTGGCTAGACCCACAAATCGCGCGCTGTCCGAGGAAAAGCTCAGCCGTTGATCGGCCTCAGCCGCCTTGGTTCGGGTCGGTACGTGATTGACCGCCATATGTGAAGGTGCGCACGTGATCGGGGACGCCCACATGGCTCAGGTTGCGCGGATCAGCGATGGGTGCGCCCACTTGGGTCGTGACCGGGATGACGCCCGCCCAGATGGGTAGGTCATAGTCCTGCTCATCGTCCACAGGCCCACCAGTACGGACCTTTGCGCTGCCTTCTGAAATGGGCATGCACAAGACCGTTGTTGCCTTGATATCCTGTGGGCCGTCCGGCCTTAGTTCGTCATACCGCCCCGGGAACAGACCATTCACAAAGTGACGCAGTTTCTCCAGTTTTTCTGTCGGGTCCTCCACCTTTGAAGCGGTCCCAAAAAGTGTCACGGACCTCGAATTGACCGAGTGATGCAGGCCCGAGCGGGCAAGCACGAAACCGTCCAATATCGCGACAGACATGCAGACAGCCGCACGGGTGGAGTTACGCAACGTGCGGCTGGCGGCAGACCCATGCCAGTAGACATGATCGCCTTCGCGCCATTGCAGGGTTGGGGTCACGAGCGGTTTGCCATCAATTGTGTAGGCAACGCTGCACATGGGCTGGGCATCGAGAATGCCGTAGACCGTCGGCCTGTCGAACGCGCCACGCTCGTGATATCTGCGCAAGCGCGACATGTCAGTTTTTTGTAAGTCTTCCACCATCGGTTTTTCCATCTGCCTTCAATGTGGTTCTTATTTTGGCAGGATTAATGCGGCTTCTCTACGACCACTTTTCAGCGAAATGGCAGAACCAAAACACTACATTCTCGGCACCATTCACGCCGTCAGCACATTTTTGCCCGTTGCGAGGGACGTCGAGGATCACGCACGCAAAGCCGACGACATTGGTGTTGCAACCCTGGTTTCAGGGCTTTGCCCATCCGCCATTTCGTAGGAGTGTGCAAAGAGCAGCGGCTTGTCGCTTGAACCCCCATGAACACATACGCTAGCCTCACAGGCGGCGATCACGAATAGCGTCACTTGCGCATGCGCCCCTGGCTTAAGCCACGTGCAATACGACCATACGGGCAGGGCAAACCGACATCATGAGTAACCTGGTTTTTCCGAATGCTGCCGCCATTGCGCGCCTGCGGGACACGGTTCGCGAGAGACTGTCGGTATCGCTTCTTCATTTGGTGTTTGACGTTTTCGCGCCCGATACGCCTTCGCCTGTTACAAGGGTGGAATTAACCGATCTGGTCCTGAACGAGGAAGGGTTTCCAAGCGCTGTGGTGTTTGCGTTGCACGGGGCGATGGTCAGAGCCGCGTTGAAGGACGACATGTCTGTAGTGCCCCGTCTGCTCGGCATTCTGGGCAGGTTACTCGACCGTGACACACGAGAACCCGAGACAATTGCCTTAGCTGCGTTGTCCGATGCGGCCCTTCATGCTGACGATACCTATCTGCTCCAGGCCACCTTTGCGGACGATGTCGGAGTGACGACGACACTGGTGGGACCATCCGCCGAAAGCGTAAGCCGGTCCGAGGCGCTGATGGCCGAAGCGCTTGCAGTATTGGAACGCACCGCTCCCGACTGGAGCGCAGAGCTGCCGCTGTTGTCCAGGCAAGTCTTGCTTGCAAAGCCCGCCTCCCCAACTGATCGCGCCTTTGGCGGGGCTGCTGTCTTTGACGCCTTTGGAGCGGTATTGATGAATCCCGACGGATGGCACGATCCGTCCACCGTTCTCATGGCCTTGATCCACGAAGCGTCCCATCAGCACATGTTTCTCTTTCACCTCGACGATCCGGTTCTGAAGAACGATGCGGCTGCGGTGTTTACGTCTCCGCTGCGGGCAGAACCGCGCCCAATGGAGGGGGTTTTTCACGCGCTCTGGGTCTCTGCCCGGATGACGGTGGCAGCCGATGCAGTGCTGAAATCGCCGCACCGACCGACTTGGGCCAGCGCCTTGCGTTCTCATCAGGTCGCCGCGTTGCAGAGCTTTCGCGACTGCGAAAAAACGGTGGCAGAGCACGCGGATCTGACGGCTTTGGGAGCGAAATTGTTCCAGGATGCGCGAGACGCCGTTGATGCCGTTTGAGCCCCGAAACATAGGCGAGCTTATCGCAAGCCTGGCTTGCGACGACCCAACGGCCTTCGCGGTTGAGCAGGATGGCCACCGTCATTCCCGCGCTGACATCTTTGAGGGTGCGACCGGCCTGGCCCAGTATTTTCATGATCAAGGCATTTCGCATGGTGCTGCCATCGGTCTGGTTCCGGTCAACCGGCTGAGGTGCATTCAGGCCATGATCGCCCTGTGGTCGGTGGACGCGGCGGTGTTGTTTCTCGATCCGCGCCAAACCGGGCAAGAGTTGGATACGGCACGCATGGCCGCAGGCTTGGATGCCATCTATTCGGATGCGCCCAGCATGGCGAAACGAACGGATGTGCAAATCTTCCCCGAACCCACTGCTTGTTGCGACAACCGCGGATCCCTTTCCTTTTCACCCGGATCAGAGCACCGGGATGCATTGATCCTCTCCTCTTCCGGCACCACGGGAGTGCCCCGGTTTCGTCGCCAGTCCCATACCGCGATCCTCAACGGAATCGCGACCTCGAACCGCATTCTGAACATCAACGCTCCCCTGCCCCACATCAGTGTAGGAAGCCTCAGCTTTGGCGCGGTTTTGATGCACTGGATCAAGCTTTTGATCCACGGTGTTCCCATTCTCAGCCTGCCTTTGCTCTATCGTCCGATCGACTTGCATAACGCGTTGTCGCGGGTGGAGTTCGAGGCAATCGGCCTGCCACCCGTTGTCATCCGGGACCTCTTGGCCTTTCACAAGGACCGTCACCTCGCAGACGGCCCCGTTTACCCGCATATCCGCCGGATGGGATCGGTGGGCGGGCCGATTGCGCCGAACGATCTGGTGCGCGCGTTTCAGATGCTGACCCCCGGCGTCATGAACATCTATTCGATGTCCGGCGTTGGCGCGGTGTCTGTTCTGGAGGGGTCGGACATCCTGACGAAATCGAAGTCCGTCGGAAAACCGCTTACAGGTGTCACGGTTCGGGTTGAAGATGATGCGGGGCACCCCCTGCCGCATGGGCAGGTCGGCCACCTTGTCGCAACCGCCGACTGGATGACCGACGCGCAGCCTGTGCGCACCGATGACATGGGCTGGATTGACGCCGACGGTTATCTTTTCGTCGCGGGGCGTGCGGGCCAGGTCGCATGCCGCAATGCGATCAACATCAATCTGCGTGATCTCGAGCAAGACGTGAAAAGCCTGGACTGGGTGCGTGATTGCATTGCCTTTGCCCTGACAAACGGTCACGGGCCGGACGATGCGATATATCTGGCCATTGAGGCGCGAGGAAGTACAGACGCGATGAAATCAGAGCTGAAACGGGCGATATCACCGCAACGCAGACCCGACAAAATCCTGATCAGCCCATCGCTTGCGCGCAATGCCTCGAACAAGCTTTCATTGCGTGTCTTGCGGGCGATCGCCGAAGGAAAGGAACAACGCTTTGTCGACTTCTGATCATGTTTTGCAGGCGGTGATCCGCGCGTTCCGGCGCGCCTTCCCCGATGCCCACATTTCAGGGCAAAGCGATTTCTTTGATCTGGGCGGCGACTCTCTGGCGTTGATCAGCTTATGCACTGATCTGGAAGGTGAATTGAGGATCGACGTGGCCCCCGCAAGCCTGCTCTACCACCCAACGGTCGAAGACTTTGCCGCCGCCATCGGGGGAATGTCGGCCCAGCGCACCGATCTGAACGCATCAAACTGACCAAACAACTCTGCACATACCTCATCGCTGTAGTACTGCCCGTGGCCAGTGTGCAAAACCTCACGACGGTAGTGGGAGAACAGTTGGATCGCGCGGTTTTGACCCGCCACGGCGTCTCGGCGAAACGGATCATTCAACGGATCATTCAACGGATCATCTTCGCCATAGAACAACAGCGCCGGTCGCCCGGTGGCAATGTCAGGCAACATGCAATTGATAAGGCAAAGGTGCCCCACTCGGATACCATTGCCGGGCAAGAGCGTGCTGAGTTGCATCGCCATCCCTGCCCCTTGGCAGCTTGCGCCAATGTCGAACTGCCGATTTGGGAATGCCGCGCGGATCTGAGTGCTGAGGTATTGCGTCAACTGTAACCGAACCGCGCTAAGGTCCTCGCCCTCTGGGACGATAAGGTGGGACGAGCGGGAAAAGATAACCGGTTGGTCCGGGCCCAGTATTCTCGCAAGATCGGTTGCTTCGTGCGAGGCGTTGAAAATCCATAGCAAAGGTGATCGCGCTCCGTCCTCATTCAGGACACGCAGAATTCCCTGCTCATCGATTGGGCGGCCAGCCCACGAGAACATCAACCTTTTCTGTGGGATCAAGGGGTCGATGCTGGACATGGGGCGAGTGGTCTCATAGCTTGGCGTAACCGCAACGTGCCGCCATGTTTGAAAGGGATACGCATGCCAGTCAATTCGGAAAAACTGTTGCTGCTCAAGGGAACGGATGCAGCGCGCACTCCGAAAGTTGGTAGCCCGATTGAACCACCGACACCAAACCGCGTTGACGCCCTGTCAGACAAAGCCGCTGATGCCATATCAGTGAACGCAAGCGCCGCACAAGACTAAGCCATGGCTGCACGTGCCTGAGGCGTGCAACCCGATGGTTTTCGGGCCAGTGTTTAGGCGCGTTTGGGTACGGCCCTGTCTGGAACGGGAGGTTTTCTAAAACAGTTCGATATCGTCGCTGAGGCCTACGGTTGTCGTCACTCCTTCGAGGACAACAAAGCTGCCGCCGCCAAAGTCAAAAACGATATCGCCCGAGCTTTCGCTGGCAAAAGCGGCAACCACCTGCGCCGTTGTGAGACCACCCCCCCAAAGCGCATCGTCAAGTTGCAGAGTATCGCCCTCTGCGCCGTTGAAATCGGTGATGATCTTGCCCCCACTGTTTTCCATGATGAACACATCAGCCCCCAGGCCGCCGGTCAAAACGTCATTGCCGAAATTGCCATTCAGCACGTCATCGTCTGCCCCACCAGACAGGGTGTCGTTGCCAAAGCCGCCCGACAAGGTGTCGTCGCCGGCCTCACCCAAGAGCAGATCACCTTGCGATCCACCCGCAATATCGTCGTTGCCCTGCCCACCCTCAAGCGTGTCGGCCCCGGCTTGGCCCCACAGCGTGTCACTTCCCGTTCCGCCTTGCACTAGGTCTGCCCCGGTGCCGCCACCCAACAGATCATCATTGGCATCGCCCATGACAGTGTCCTGGCCTCCACCGCCATAAAGCGTGTCAATACCCCCGCCACCGTTCACAGTATCGCGGTTGGCACCAGCACCAGAAAAATCGTTGCCATTGCCGCCAGAGATGGCGTCGTTGCCCGATGACCCCCACATGGTGTCGTTGCCACCCCCCCCGTTGATGGTGTCGTTGCCCGATCCGCCACCCAACAGATCGCTGTTTTTGCCGCCTGTAATGGCGTCGCTGCCCGCGCCGCCAAACATTTCGTTAAAACCGCTGGTCGCCGAAAGACTGTCATTCCCGCCGCCACCATAAATCGTGTCGTTGCCCGACCCGCCCATGCTGGTGTCGTTGCCTGCCCCTGACAGGATCAAATCATCGCCCGCGCCCGTGGTCAGCGTGTTATTGGCCGAATTGCCGGTAACGGTGTCGTTGCCCTCACCGGTTATCAGGTTCTCAATAACCGTGCCCAACGCAATCCCGAGGAGGCCGATGCTCTCGCCAATATCCGAGAACGTCCCGCCATTCAGGTCGATCCGGGCATCCACGCCAATCCCCAAATAGCTCAGATCCAACAGATCGGTGCCGTCACTGTCATACAGCGTCAAGGCCACCGGATTGCCGCTCGCGTTCCCTATCGCGGTGTCTGCGACCATGGATGCAAAAATATCATCCAGATAGTTGCCAAGGTTCGACCCCAAGCCATAAACCGTGTTCCCCGCCGTTGCCGATCCGGCCCCTGCTGCGCCGTAAAAATCCTGGATCGCGAGGATGTCCACCATCATCGCGGTGGTTACAAAGCCATAGGATGCATCCACCGTCGGGTTCACGTTTTGCGCAAAGGACGACATGACTGACAACTGCCAGCTGTCATTGGTAAAGATCGCATCCTCTGGATAGGACCCTGTACCAACGTAGTTGCCCAGATACCCAAGGCCAAGTGCTTGCCCGAACTGCTGCACATAGGTCTGGAACGGCAGGCTACCCAGCGACGCGCCAAAGACACTGACCAGAGCGCTGGACACGTTGACCTCCACCCCTCCTGCAAACTGACTGGCACCTATCCCCGGAAAACTGGCATAGGCCCCGTTTTGTTCGTCATCGATCGTGATCATCTCGCCCGACGTGACGGTCTGAAATTCGAGGTCCGCAACCATCTCCCACGTTTCCATCGCCCAGAGGGCAAGCTTTTGTCCCTCGGCTGTGAGCGCGCTGATGTTCACCGTGATCACGTTCGAGGATGAGGTGTCGAAGGTGTATTCCGTCCCGCCGGTGTAGCCCGACTGCAATTGGGTCACCATGTCCTGCAAGGTCCCCAATGTCGGCGGCGGCGGTGGCAGGTCATCGCTCACCTGAACCGTATAGCGTCCGGTACCGCCATCCGCGGAGGTTACTGCGATGTAGTAAGTACCCGTTGTGGTGGGCGTGAAGACCACTAAGCTGTCGCGGCCGATCCCGTCGTTGTCGCTGGATGTCAGGCTGCCGTTGAAAGTCATCAGGTCTCCCGATGCATCAAGAAGCTCAAGAAATGGGTCAGCTAATGTGCCTAGACCACCACCGCTGTCCACACCAAAAAGGTCGATAGTATACGATACGCCTGCTGTCAGTTCGACGGCGATCAAGTCAGCGTCCGACGGGCTTGCAATCGTCCCAATAAAGAAATCGCCCGGCGCAATCACCAGATTGTCAAAGATGGCATTGGCGGTGTCGCCGTCTTCAAGGATGGTCGCATGATCGGGCAAAACCGGGCCAAAGATATCAGCATCTTCTTCTCGCTGAATCGGATCAAAGGGGGAAGAGGTCGTGTTGGTGGCGCGCATGGATCAAATTCTCTTTTGGCTTTATGCAGGTATCTTAGGGGAAACCGAACAAAACCCGTAACAAAAATGTTCCAAGATCGAGGCGGCCCAAGCGGGCCGCAACGGTCGGAATGCTTTCAATGTTTCCGTCATCCATACGGTGCCGGATCGAGAGAACCCGAGGTGCGTGCCGGGATAGAGCATCAGGCCAAGCCGTTGAAACCCAAAATACAATCCAGGCGGGAATATCTGTGCGTATTGCATCTAAAGCTGACATTCCCGCGCGTAGGCGTTCGAAACCCAACTCAATCCTAGGTTAAAAGCAGTGTTTTTTAATTTGGGTTTCTGGTGCTAGGCTCCCGCCTGGGATGAATGGGGAAATGGGTTGAACCCTCCGTACCAAATAAGAGTTTTTGGCGCGTTTCGGTTTGTTGACGCAAATGGGGAAACCCTACTCATTTCGAGCAAACGCTCGAAATGTCTTATTGTTGCGCTCTTGTTGTCGCCAGATTTGTCGCGCGACCGTATGTGGCTGCAAAACCTGCTTTGGCCAGACCGGCCCCGCGAAAACGCGTCTCTCAGCCTGCGGCAGGAATTGCGGAACTTGCGAAAGACGCTGAGCGACACGTTCATCATTACCGAAGCCTCTCGATTGCGGTTGAACCCGGCCTGTATTGCAAATGACCCGTTCGATGAAAGTGATGCTGGTCAGGAGCTGCTGGAAGGTGTTGCGCCGCCGGGCGCTCTTGGCCAATGGGTAAAGGATGTCAGAGAGAATTGGCGCGCCCCCAACATTTCGGGTGGCACGCCTGGTTTTGTGCCGAAGGTCGCCTTTTCCAGAACCAACGAAAGCAACAGTGATCGCCAATCGGGGCTTGTCGTCTCAGATCTGATCGCCAAGGGCCTCAAAGACTTTGGGCGCGTTGAAACCGTAGACGATACATCACAGGCCGATGATGACCGGTTCCTCAAGTTCTCGATCTCACAACTGCATAGTACATCCGGCACATCCCTGCGGCTTGCACTGATTGAACAGCCCCAGGACCGGCTGCGCTGGTCGGCGAACTGGCATCAACTGCTCTCAGATCTCGGGGCCTCGGGTGACACAGGAGAAGAGACGCGCACAAAATTCTTTCAATTGGCCTACCGCGCCCAAGAAGCCGCCGAGGACGCACTAGTCGATCTTGTTGGTGCAAACCACAAGGTCTCTGCCCTTGTGCTTGCTTTTCAGGCGCTGCGCGACGTGTTTTCGATGGACCCGGTGCGGGTAGCGGAGGCCGAGCAGATGCTCGACCTTGCTTATGAAATGGAACCGGGGGCAGCCCTCCTGGCCCTCAAGGGGTTGCTGCGCACAAACCAGATATACGAGCGCACAACGACGGATTTGGACGCGGCCAAGGCAGAGGCGCTTGACTGCGTGCGCCGTGCGCTCGCACTTGAGCCGGAAAACGGCCTTGTGCGGGCGCTGTGCTCAAACACTGTTGTGGCCTTGGCGGGGGACACGCGCACAGGTGGCGCGTACGCACGCGAGGCGATTGATCTGAACCCGTCAAACCCATTGGCCTGGTCCACCTTGGCAAATGCGAATATTGCCGAGGGGCGTCTGCAAGAGGCCGCTGATGCAGCCGCGCGCGCGTTGGAAATTTCGCGTTTTTCAAAAAACCGACATTGGTGGGAAATGAATTCCTGCGTTGCCGCCGTCGCCCGTGGTGACTTTGCCGTCGCATTGGAGCATGCGCGGATCGCCCATTTCCTAGCCCCTGCGTTCAAGCCACCGCTGCGGTTCATGGTTTTGCTGTCTTATCAAGCCAACGACCATCGAGCATTCGAAGAGGCCAAGCACAAGCTGATGCAGCTTGAGCCCGATTTCGACGAACGACATTTTTCGGACCCGGAATACCCAACCAATTCTCTTCGCGCCGCTGGCCTGACAAAGATGAAGAAACTTTGGATTTAACTAATTTCTAACGCCGCACGGGCGCAGGACTCTGACACACGCAGTTCAGCAACAATAGGGAGTAACACATGTCGTTAGCAGCTTATGTGGGCCATGGCGGCCATGGTGGTCACGGTGGTTTTTCAGGGCCGGCAAGTCCTCTGTCGGGTACAAACCCCGCTCAGATTGGTGAATTCGGCTATAACTTTGCCAGCGCGCCACACAGTCCAATGCTGTCGAATGCGTTGCGCGTCGCGCGTGGTGCCATCATCCGCGACGGGCGCACCGAGGTCGACGGTGACAAGTTCCCCACCGCCGAGCCCAACAGCTCAAGCCTGGAACACCTCGACATGTATCCCCGCTCGGCTGTTGTGGATTGGGAGCTGTTGTCGGGTCTGGACCTGGCAACACATCTCAATGCGGATCCCGACCAAGAAGGGGATCGCGTCATTCTCAGCCACCGCACAACTGATGGGACGACAATGCCGTTCCTTGAGTTGATAGCGCCTGGCCGCGACGTATTCGCAAAGCAACTGGTGCATGTGGGCGACGCCGCGGGCGAGCGTGAAGAACGCTTTGACGAAATCAACATACAACTGGCCGACCTGTTGAGCTTCTACACCGGATTGACCTTTATCCACCCCGCCCGCCAACCCCATGTGATGGAATTTGTCCGCTCGGCGCTGCGCTTTTGCGTTCTGGTGGAGTTTCGCATCAAACACGCCTTCACCCGCCCGCGCCCGGTCGCCTTTTCCTCATCCGTCATGCCGATCATTCAGACGCCGTCGCACAGCACATTGCCCAGCGGACACGCGACCGAGGCGTTCTTTCTCGCAACCTTGTTCAAGCATTTCTACAGCACCTCTGGTGCGGGAGACGCAGACAAGCATGCAGGGTTTTGTAACGAAATGGCGGTGCGCATCGCGCACAACAGAACCGTTGCTGGCGTCCATTTCCCTGTGGACAGCGCTGCTGGTGCGGTCTTGGGTACGGCGCTGGCCAATTACGTGCTTGCACGGTTTTCTGCCAACGGAACTGACGAAAGCCAGCTCAAGAACCAAAAGTGCGACACCCGCAAATACGGTGGAGCGCGGTTTGATTATGCCGATTATGTGGAACTCGCGGCCCAGCGACAGCCCTTGGACAGTTGCGGCCCGATCCTGTCAGACGTTCAACCGGCAGAAGGCGTCACTGGTATTGCCGAGCATCCGCTTGCGCTCAATCCGCAATTGAATTGGCTTTGGGGAAAATGCGTGACCGAGCTGCAGCACAGCCAATATACAGAAGACGATGGCTGAAATGGCGTGGAGAGAAAATGCGCCCCCGCCCGTTGACACCCTGGCTCTGTCCGATTTCCCGCAAGCGCATTGGTGGTGGCTGCTGGATACGCAAAGCCCGGGCCGTTCTGTCGCGGGCGATGCCACAGGCCTGCTGCTGTCCGCTGCCAGCTTGTCCGACTTTAAGGAGTTTGACGCCTTTGACGAAGTAACGACCTTGTTTCAGGGTTTTGGCCCTGATGCAGCGCAGGTGGCTTTGACTGGCGGTGCAAACCGCGCCTTTCTGAGTACCCTTTCTGCGCCAGCAGCTGAGGATGGCCCGAGCTCGGGAGTGGCTGAGATAGACCAGTTGCTGGAGGTGTTGACGGGCAACGAAGACCTTATAGTTCCCATTTTGCCAGGCCCTGCCCAATGCGACCCGACAACCGGGCACGACACCGTTGAACTCGCAGAGGAAGAAGACGTCAGTGTCATTGTCGGCATCATCGACGATGGTATTGCCATCGCGAACAGTGTTTTTCGCGTTGAAGAGGGCGGCGCGCACAAGACGCGCGTCGTGTCCTTGTGGCAGCAAGACGCCAAATGCGCCAAGACCAGCGCCAATCAGCCCTTTGGCCGGATTTTGCGCAAGGACAAGATCAACCAAGCGCTCGAAGACGCAACAGTTGCGGGGCGGATTGACGAGGTAAAGTTTTACCGTGATCAGGATCTTGGCATGGGCGGTCGTGCCCCCGGATCGTTCCGAAACAATGCCACACACGGCGTTCACGTCGCCGGGCTGGCCGCCGGTACAGTCGCCCAAAGCCCCGGCACGGTAGATTGCATTACCGAAAGTCCTGAGAAATTCCCCATCGTAGCAGTAAATTTGCCGACCTCCATCGTCAGCGACACCTCGGGCAGTTTCATGGCCACCGCCGTGATCCTGGGATTGCAGCATATCCTCGAAACGGCAGACGCCATCAGTGGTGACAGGCCAGTTCCGGTTGTGATCAACCTAAGCTTTGCCTTGCTCGGCAGCGGGATGGGTGGGGCCAACCTGATTGCACAATATATCGACCAAGCGGTCGAGGCATGGCAATTGCGCGGCAAGACCCTGATCGTCGTTTTGCCTGCCGGCAACAACTTTCAGGACGACCTTGTTGGCACGCTGACCGTGCCGCCCAACTCGACCGGCACCGCTGAGTTCGAAATTGATTACACAAACGAGACGTCCACATTTGTCGAGTTTGTCGTCGAAAACACCAAATCGCTCTCTGCGGCTTCGGACGTGCGTCTCGAACTTCGCTCCAGCGAGCAGGGCGTCGTGCGCGCGGCTCCGGCAGGACGTGCGCGTTTGCGCAGTTCCTTTTACCTGGAAGATGACAAGTCCCAGATTACGGCAGGTGTTTATTACGGCTTCCATCTGGATGGGCCGATGCACGGCACCAGCATGGGCGCAGCCACCGGGCGCGAGATCATTACCCTCGCCTTGCCACCCAACAGGCCATCAGACGGCGGCAGGCCCCTCGGTGTTCATGGCAAATGGACTGCAACACTTCACAATTTTGGGGCGACACAAGCCAACATTACTGTCCGTATTCTGCGCAACGACGATCCTGTGGGCGACAATGCCCGTCAGACTGCGCGATTGCTGGACAGAAAGGACGGTGATCACCCCACCTGCCGGATCACCCAAGACTACACGCTGAACGCCATCGCCAAAAGCGCTGCGGCCGTTGTGGTTGGTGCCTCTTACGTCGACGACGACGAAATGGCGCCTTATTCCTCCTCCGGTCCGATTGTGCCCCTGGGGGGGGCTGTCGCCATTGCTGGTGTCGACCTTCACGCGCCGGCCGACCGCAACGCCGGAACTCCTGGGCTGCTTGGGCCAGGTGCCATTTCGGCGTCTCAAAACGGCAGGGACAAGGCCATGTCCGGCACCAGTGTGGCGGCGCCCCTAGTCAGCCGGTGGTTGGTCAATCACTTGAGCGCCAATAACACGGCGACGCATGCCGAAGCAGTTCAGTGCCTGATGCAAGCCGCAACGCGTGCACCGCTGCCAAACCAAGGGGATGGAACGCGGACCGGCATTGGCGGCTTGCCCAAGCGATTGGCGGGGACACGATCAAGATAACAGGTTTTGGGTGTGGGCGTTTGCGCCCGGACCCACCAAGCGTTGTAATTTCCCGATAAAAACGGCACCTGCCGCAAACAGGCGCGCCCTGCACTTGGGTGCCGGCCGCAGAGGAATTGAACGCGCCGACAGCGCAGAACACCAGCACGCCCCTATTATCTCTCCAGCACTCTCCAACTTTTTAACTGGAATTTAACGCCAGCCCATAACCCGTCCACCGTATCGAGGACGGGTGACTTGAGGTGATGGACCAAGATGAAAACGGGGGCTTTCATGAAAATTTCTGCGTCTGCGCTGCTTTTGTCTGGCTGCTCCGTCAACGGATTTGGAACCGTAGATTACGACGTATACGAAAGCGACGGCGCGATAATCGAACGGTTGGAAGCCGCAGGCTTCCATCTTGATACCCAGCGGGACACATTCAGCCTGTCCTTTGGTTGGTATGCAAGTACCCGGATCTTTGAAAAGGACTGCCTGGGTCAGGCGCCATCCTTGCGCGATCTGCCTCCCGAACTCAATTTTCGCACGCTGCATGGGGTTGGTATGTTCGCCAACGCGACCGAGCTGGAATTCGCACTTGGAATTTCGGAGCGGTTTCGTCTGCGTCCAATTGACGGCCAGACCTCTGGCTTTCGGAAGATCGCATTTGCGCCAGAAAATCCCAACCAAACCAAATTTGAAACCAACGAAGAACATAACTGTGGAAGGCGTTTTTGATGAGGAAAAGCAAATGGATCGTCGTTGCAGGGCTTGTAGGCGCCTGCGCGCCACAAAACCTGTATGTGGCACATGACACCGTTGTTGGCGTGAATGCCAAAGTGAGTGCAGATCGCCAACAGGGACAATTGGTCGTTGGCTATGATCGGGATTTCGTCACCATCGTTCCGACCAGCGTCGAGGCCGCGAACGGTGATCGTGACGCCATGGCGTTGATCAGCTGCACCGACCTCGAAGTGCAGAGCATTTATCTCTCCAAATACACTGACATCACAATCAGCGGCGCAGCCGCCACGGCATTTGGGGAACAACTGAATTCCGGCAGCGATGTCTTTGACTGCAACGCAATTGGCCAAGCGGGGGAATGAACTGATGAAACGCACAATAATTGCAGGTCTCACCTTTGCCGTATTGGCTTTGTCCGCGTGTGATCGTGGCCTCGTTTATGGGGAACGCACCGGATTCAATCTTGCGGTCCGCGCAGATCCCGCAAATTCCGCCCCCCTCGAAGTCAACGCTGGCTTGCAACGGCGTGTGGTGGGTTCGATCCCCCCCACCAGCCGCGACGCCGACGGTCGGCCTACAGGAGACGCCGTCAACATGGTGTCGCGCTTTGGCCTGGAACGAACGCCGGGCGGCACGGGCGAGTTCGGCGCAACGGTTCGCATCAGCACCTCATTTGCCTCAGGAGGTGCCGCGCGCGCCATTGCGGGCAAACCAGAGGTCGTGCGCGCGGTCACCAACGCCCCCGTGATTACTCTTTCAACCGATGTCGATAAACGCGCGCTGGACACCAAACTCTTTACGTTCACGGGCCAGTCGCTGGAAAACACGCAACGGTATTTGAACCTTGCCGAAGAAGGCGGGCTGACGCCCCGAGCGGGCGAGACACCCGTGGCACGCGCGCTGGATATGATCAGCAACCCGGCCAATGCGACCGTGAACGCAAAAATTGCTGAACTCCTCAACCTATAAGGATTTTTGTCATGACCAATGAAGTGCTTTGGACAATCACGAATGCGGGGTCTGAAATGCTGCCCGCGCTTCGCAACAACTGCTCACTCGAAGACGGAACGCTCCTGGAGACCGAAAACTGGGACGGCACCTTTACGACCGTGTGCATGCGCGACCTGAAAGACAGCCCGGCAACCGCCGCCCGAACGCGCGCCACCAGCGAGGCCGCAAGCGCCAAATCGACTACAATCCCAGGAGCGTCCTTTGCAGGAACGCCAGGAGAGATTTCGACAGCGTCACCCGATAAACGCTTTACCGATCTCGGCCACCTTCACCCTATTGTGCGCAAGGGCGTTCAAGCGATCCAGGAACAGCTTGACGAGGAAGGCATTCCAATGCGTGTCTTCGAAGCGTTCCGCTCGCCCCAGCGCCAGCAGATGCTTTATAACAAGGGACGGACGACTGCTGGCTCAAAGGTCACGAATGCGAAGGCTTTTGAATCCTATCACCAATACGGTATGGCCGCAGACTTCGTACGTTTTGAGGACGGCAAGTGGAACTGGAATACTCGCACATCGCAACAGCGGGCAGAGTGGAAACGGTTTCACGAAATTGCCCTGAAGAACGGTCTCGAACCGCTCAGTTGGGAGATGCCGCATGTCCAGATCGTAGATGTTGAGCTGACCGAACTGCGTAACGGTCTTTACCCGGATGGCGGCGACGAAAGCTGGGTCCAGGCCATGGGGGATGCGGTTTCGGGTTGGTCCGGCAGTTTCCGTCCACCCGTGCCCACAAGCGCAGAACGTCCTACGATGGCGTCCCCTTTGATTGGGACATCAGGCGGGAGACCGGCGACGGGGTTTGGCGGGGCGCTGAACTGGACATCCAGATTTGGCGGCGACGCCTGGGCCTATGACAAACAAGGGTTTTACACACGCGACCATACTGGAAAGCTCAAGAGCTGGCGGACGCCCGGCGCGCCCATCACGGTCCAAGAGGTTATGGCCAAGCTTGGGACGCAGATCAGCGCGTCTTCCGCCAAGTACGGCGTGCCGCCTGAACTGATTATAATGACCATCGCCACCGAAACGGCCGCCTACCGCAAGGTCGGTTTTACCGGCACAAGAACGTTCCGTTGGGAGCAAAGTTATACCGTCGGCGCAACCGGCAATCCTGCGTTGGATGGTAAGGAAAAGGGCGACTACAGCGCAGGTCCAATGCAAGTTCTGAGTGACACGGCACGTTGGATGAACAACACCAAATCCCTGGGCTATGACAACGACACCACCTTCAAGTTTTTCAAGAACAAGCCCAGCAAAGTCCCTGCAGATGTCGGCCTCTATGATCCTGCGACATGTATCGATGTGGGCACAAGTTACATCAAGCACCAGATGGCCTCTACCGATGGCAATCCGCTGCTGGTCGCGGCGGCCTACAACGCAGGCAGCCTCAAACCATCAAGCAAGAATCATTGGCGCTTGCGCAGCCACGGAAACCACCTCGACCGCGCTGCCGAATGGTACGGCGACGCCTGTTTTGTGCTCTATGGGTGATCTGAAGCGGCCATCGGCGGACACGTCGGTGGCCGTGGATTACCTACGCCGCGCGTGTTGAAAGTACTCCACCTGAACTGTTTCAGCGTGGCTTGTTTCTGGATTAGACAGCGATTTGACGGTGTATCTGACTGTCGCATCCGCTCACATTCGTCGACAATATTCAGTCCACGACGCTACTCTGCGCTTAGTTCAGGCGCGTGCAGACCGTATGATCCCAACAACCAACGCAGTCCAAAACGTCAGCCGCGAAAATGATACACCGTTCGTAGGAAAAACACTGTCTGCTGGACTGAGTGAAAGTTTAATGGTGCCCCCACACGGCGCCAGCATACCACCATTTTCATATCAAAATCAAATACTTAAACAATCTCTGAAATCTCGGCCCACCTTTTGGCCCCCAATTGCTCGATTTGTGAGCGATACGTGAAGCGCGACTCTTGTTGCTGTCAGGGTATCGACGGGATGGGCGACAAAGCTCAAAAAGCACATATTAGGGCGATCAAACAATTTGCTGGGTTTTTGAAGCGATTGGGGGGCAGGCCGGACGCTTACATTAAATCTACAAAACAATGGTTTCAAAACGCACTGTGGGCAAGAGGTATCCCCTTGCCCACGATTTGTACGCCCAATCAGAGACCGGAAAAGCTGCTGTCACCATGGAAGCTAGCGTGTGCGCTCACCGGCGCGTCGAAGCCTGGTTTTCGTTTTCTTCTCTTTAGTCTTTCGAGAAGCTCATGGATCAAGCGAATGATCCAAATGATATCAAACCAATCGACTTCATCTGGAACGAAGGCTTCACTAACCGTACTAGCATACATTCTGTTTCTCCTCTCTAGTTGATGATGCATTGCAACTCGTGCAACTGCGCCCTAAAGAGCAGCAGCTGAGTGCAGTGCCGGGTTCAGTCGGAACAACTATCGCCCGGATAAACGCTGCATTCAGTGCCAATCGTTTACAAGAGTATGTACGGTTGAAATTTTCTCCCCAAGAAGATGTGGATAACTCAAAAAGATTTAATCTTTTAATTTCAAAGCTCTGCGTCCGGCCTGCATTTCCTAGCGTTTCCTAGTGTTGAAAGCACTTCCTAGCGCTTCATAGTTACTACCTATGCGGTAGGGAGCACTTATGAAATGAGCGAGAATTCTAGTGGCGAGGTTGATTCGATAGAATCAGAGATTCAGAAGCTCATCAGGGACCAAGGTCGAGAAAGCGTTCTTGTCCGTCGCTTGCAGCTTTACAAGTTTTTTCGAGCAGCGCGAGCATTTGGCTACCTAGGTAGTTTTGACAGTCAAACGGCCAGTTTCGATCCTTTGCTTGCAGAACTGACAGAGAAGATGCGTGCCGACCAAAGCACTCGTCGTTTTTCGGCAAGGCGGTTCACGGAGTTCAACTACCGTTCGATTGATAAGTTCAGCCTATCGACGAAATACATTGATCCAATCCGGCAACATATGGTCAACCTCAAAACCTTTAACAAACGCTCTTACAGTGATCTACGTCAGCTTTGGCGGGACACTATGGGTGTAGATGCAGGATATCAGCCTCACTTGTACAGAAGGTTTTCTCGCTACGGTGTTCCTCGAACGGTTGCGAGCAATTGTCGACTTCTCGGCGACTACCTGCTCTTCACGGCAGACGTACCGGGCTACGCCATGCCAACGTTCGTGAGATTTTATGTTCATGAAACTGGAGGAGTTCGGTGCCTATGTCTGCGCCTTGATGACCTTAATCATAGGATCAGCAGCAAAGGTTGGGCCATCAATCAGCAAAACTCCCAAGTGCATGTAACTGGCTACCTTGAAGAAAGGCGAGCGAAGGGGGAGGTAGTTTGCGCAGGTGGTACAATGTGCCTAACTGTATCATATGATGAGCGCCATCATCTGACACATGCTTTGGATGACATAATTACTCAAGCTCTCGTAATGTTTTACTATGCGCCTTACACCCAAGACCCGATAGCTTCGCGAGGTATCTTGGTGCGGTTGAAGGGCTTCGAAAACCAGGGCGGCCGGTTCAGTCAACCAAAGGAAAAACGAAACAGGGCAACCTTTTCGTTACATACTAAACTGGCTAATAAATTCGGTCGCCAGTTGACTCTGAAGCAGTGCTCTAAGCTCCTATCTCGCGTATCGGGCTTGCCAGTAGAATTCTTTATGCAAGATGACGGAGCGCAAAGCATCTTCAATAACTACCCCAACACGTCCGCAAATGTGAAACAGCTGCCAATCGCGCCTCTATCTATACAACCACCGCCGAAACATCCTGGATTCTATCCAAAAGCTGATCTGTTTATTGATGCGAATAACCCTCCCAAAGAGTTTTCAGTCCGCAAGAGATGATCCTGTCCTACGATCCTAGCTAACCAAGGCCAAACTGAACGGCATTAATCCCCAAACATGGCGCGCCGACACACTCTCCCGCATCCCTGACTACACGATCAACCACGTCGATGACCTGCTACCATGAAAAAGTGCATCATAGGGGCGGTCAGGCCGGACGCATCTGGTACATATATCATGAATTACGCACCAGTCCTCGCTTAGATTGTTTGTTGCGCGCTGCGTAACGGCATTCCCATCCAACAAGTGATATGTTCTTTTGCGCAAATGCATCAGTTAAGTATTGATCGAGAATACTCTAAGGGCCAAGTCAAGCGCGCCGGACACCTATTGAGCGCAAGAGTGCAGCGATCCCCGGATGTTGAAGCCGCGTTTCGGGTCATGCACAACTGGCGCTTTCATCATGCCTACCCAATGGTTCGAGAGCGCGCCAAGCTCAACAAATTGGCTAAAGGAGTTGGGGGTTTCACATCAGGACGGGTGAAGCGGATTTCATCAATCCGGAAGAAACTTGCGCGCAGCACCGTTGAACTACATCAAATGCAGGATCTTGTTGGTTGCCGTGCCATCTTACCAACGATGGACGACCTCAGGGAGGTCTTGAGCAAGTACCAAAGTGAAGAGACTGGAGGCAATGTTCGCCGTAAGACGGACTACATAGAGAATCCGAAGGATAGCGGATACCGGAGCTTTGAATCGCTCCGGGTTTGTCGGAGACCATCAACTTAAGTAAGGATGATGGTTATGACAAAAAGCAAAATGGCAAATC
>NZ_CANNES010000014.1 GCF_947503705.1 uncultured Tateyamaria sp.
CTATGCCAGCCGGTCGGGTCGGCGCAACGCGTTCATGTGGCCCAGTTTCGTGCGCATCGGCCCCGAGGCCGTGCGCCTTGTGCAAGGGGAAGAAGGGACAGAAACCGTGTCGGGCCTGTCCTCGCCCAAACGCTATCTTTGGGACAGCGTTGCGGTGCAACAGGATTGGCGTTTCCACAACCATATGGACCCCAACAACCTGCCCAAGCCCGTGCGCTCGGCCATGCGCCACCTCAACGAGGCCGGCGATGTGATGAAACAGGTCCGGTACGAGGAAGAGCAGCGCCTGCGCAAACGCGGTGAGACGCCGAGTACGCCAGCCATCCGGCCCCGGTTCTCGCGGTCGTCCATGTTCGGGTTCATGATGGGCGAGATTATCGCCCACGCCCTTATTCAGATCAATGACCCCGAATCCCGCTCGCGGCGCGCGCAATCCGACCTGCCTCGGCGGCTCAACCGCATCATTCTCAGCCTGCCCACGGCGACCCCGATCAAGGAACAGGCGATCATCCGGTCGCGCACCCAAGGCGCGCTTGGCCTGATCTGGGAACAGTTGGGGCTGGAAAAGGCGCAAAAACCCTACTCGATCAAGCCCGATGTGATGGTCGACTGGGACGAGGCATCGTGCACTCAGCTGGTCTATCTCTACAGCGAGCTGACCCAGAAATTTGACGGGCGCATCGACACATTCCTGACCCTCAAGGGGCGGCCGCGGCCTGGCCCATCGGGCGCGGATGAACCGTCGCTGCGGCTGGCGAGCATCGACGTGGGGGGCGGCACAACCGACCTCATGATCACCACCTATCGCAGTGAGGCCAACCGGGTCCTGCACCCCGAACAGACCTTCCGCGAAGGGTTCCGCGTGGCAGGTGACGACCTGATGCAGCGGGTGGTCAGCGCCATCGTGATCCCCCGCATTCAGGAATCCATCGAGGCGGCAGGCGGTGTTTATGTTGGTGAAAAGCTGCGCGAGCTTTTTGGCGGCGATATCGGCGGACAGGATCAGCAGGCGGTGCAACGGCGTCGGCAATTCTCGTTGCGCGTCCTGATGCCCCTAGCCGAAGCGACGCTGGCCCATTGCGAAACCTCTGAGGAATTTGACCGGTTTGAGCTGCCGGTGGCGCGTATTCTGGGTCTGCCCGAGCCGGTTGAGCCATCCGAGGATGGCGAAGAGGCGACCACGCCCACGGCGGATGAAACCGCACCGCAAATCGGGGCCGAAATCCTGTCCTATGTGGAAGATGCGGCGCGTGCGCTCGGTGCTGAAAACTGGCAGATGACCGATCTGGTGCTGGCCGCCTCGCGCGAGGATGTGGATGCGATCAGCCGCGAAGTGTTCCAACGGGTGCTGGGCAACATGTCCGAGGTCATCGACCATCTGGGTGTTGATGTTGTCTTGCTGACGGGGCGGCCCTCGCGCCTGCCGGCGATCCGCTCGATCGTCGAGGAAATGCTCGTGGTGCCGCCGCATCGCCTGATCTCAATGCACAACTACAAAACGGGGCGCTGGTATCCATTCCGCGATCCGGTGACGCAAAAAATCGGCGATCCGAAATCCACGGTGGCGGTTGGCGGTATGCTGATTGCCCTTTCGGAAAACCGTATCCCGAATTTCAAGGTAACAACCGGCGCCTTCCAAATGCGGTCAACGGCGCGGTTTGTGGGCGAAATGGACATAAACGGTCAAATCCCGGACGAACGGATTCTGTTCTCTGACGTTGATCTGGATGCGGGCAACACTGGCAATGATACGGCCCTCGTGAACCTTTATTCGCCGGTCTATATCGGATCGCGGCAATTGCCGCTGGAACGCTGGACAACCACGCCGCTGTTCCGTCTGGATTTTGCCGACAGCGGCAATCGTTCGCGTCCGCTGCCGATCAAGGTCGAACTGCGCAAGACCGATTTCGACGACAGCGACGGTGAGACCAGCGAAGACAAGCTGCGCCGCGAATCCATGCGCGAGGCCTTTGAGATCGACCAGGTCGAGGACGGCGAAGGCGGGGCCATGAAATCAAGCGATGTTGTGCTCAAGCTGCACACGCTTGGCTTTGAGGATGAATACTGGATCGACACCGGGGTGTTTCAGATCTGATGACGTGGGGATGTAAATGAGCCAGGAAGACACATTATCGGGTCGCTGCAGCGACGTGGCACGCCTGTCGCGGGCCGCTTTGGATTGGATCAACGACCCGGAGAATGAACAGACCGTGTCGGGGCGTGCAGGTCACCTGCCCAAAATGCTGCGCAAAAGCGCGCGACGCGCAGAGCGCTTGGGCCGCGCGGCAAAGACCAAGATGAGCATCAGCGTCTTCGGTCCTTCGCAGGCGGGCAAGTCTTTCCTCGTGTCGGTGTTGGCGCGTCCCAGCGAGGGACGTCTTGTGGCCGATTTCAACGGCCCCGGTGGCAAGCTGGATTACATCAGCCAGGTCAACCCGGCAGGCGACGGCGAATCCACCGGTCTCGTGACCCGGTTCACGATGAGCCGGAACAAGACGCCCGAGGGCTTTCCCATCCAGTTGAACCTTCTGACAGAGGCCGATATCGCGCGGACCCTGATCAACAGCTTTTACGAAGATGGCGACCTGTCCGAAGAACCCCCCTCGCCTGAAACACTGACCGCCCATTTCGCGGCGCATTCGGGCAAGGCACAGGCAACCGAAACCGGGGGGCTGGACTATGAAGAGGTCTTTGAGATTGCCGATTACGTCCAGAAATGGGTGACCAAGTCATCTTATGCCTTCAACCTTGCGGGCTTCTGGGACGAGGCGGCCGAACTTGCCCCGCGCATGACGCCAGAGGATCGTGGCCAGTTCCTGTCGATCCTTTGGGGCGGCTACGAGCCGCTCACCGACCTCTACATTAAACTGTCCAAAGCGCTGGCTTCCATATCTCATGCCGAGGTGATCTATACCGCTCTCGACAGCTTGCAACCGCGCGAAACCTCGATCATCGACGTGAACACGCTCGACGGCCTTTTTGGGCCCGAGAACGAGGATATGCTGCAGCTTCAGACGGCAGCGGGCCAAAAGGGGCAGCTGAACCGCGCCGTGGTGACCGCGCTGGCAGCCGAACTTGTGTTCCCGATGGAGGAAGCGCCCTCGGACTTTTTCCATGAAACCGACCTGTTGGATTTCCCCGGTGCGCGCAACCGGTTCGAGGCCCCGCTCAGCGTCACGCTGCGCAACCCCGAAGAGGCCGTGACCAACATGCTTTTGCGCGGCAAGGTGGCCTATCTCTTTGACCGCTACGTGTCGAACCAGGAAATCACGTCCATGCTGCTTTGTGTGCCGGACAGCAACATGGAAACGCTCAGCCTGCCTGGGTTGGTGGAACAGTGGATCGACCTGACTCACGGCTCCACCCCTGAAGAGCGGGCCAAGAACGACTGCATCCTGTTCTTTGTCATGACGAAATTCGACAAACACCTGATCGACAGCGCTGGCCAGACCGGCGGCGTCGACACCGAACGGTTTGAACGGCGCATGGACGCGTCCCTGATCAAGGGCTTTGGCAAAGTCGCGACATCCTGGGTGCACAAATGGGCAGGCAGTGAGCCGTTCAAAAACTGCTATTGGTTGCGCAACCCCTATTACCCGATCGAGGCACTGATCAAATACGAGAACGAGCGTGAAACCGAGGTGTTGCCCGACAAGGTGCAGCGCGTGGCCGAGCTGAAGGAAAGCTGTCTGACCGCCGAACCGGTGCAACGCCATTTTAAAGACCCGGAGCGCGCCTGGGAGGCGGCCCTTGGCCTGAATGATGGCGGTGTGAGCTATCTGATCGAAGAGCTCACCAAAGTCTGCAAACCCGAAAGCAAGCTGCGCCAGATCAGCACCCAGATCGAGGCGGTTGCCCACAAGCTCCACCAGGAGATGGGGCAGTTCTATGTCTCGGACGATGTGGAAAAGCGGATCGAGGAAAAGCGCCTGGCTGCGGGTGAAATCATCGACGGGCTGGAAGTGACCCTGTCCCATCACCGCTTTGGTGCGTTCATGAATGCACTGTCGGTGGATCAGGACGCCATTCAGGACCGGATTTCGCGGGTGCCCTCGTCAGTCAGAATTACAAATGCCGTCGCCAAGGAGGTGCCAAAGCCATCTGCGGCGGCCACAACGCCGGGCCCGGCACGCCCCGGCGCGCCCTTGCGCCCGGGCAGGCCCGCACGGCCAACTGCCGCTGCGGCAGCAGCACCCGAGCCCAAGCAAGAGGCCGAAGTGCAAAGCCCTGCGGCAAAGTCGATCCGCACCATGACGCCTGAGGCTTTTCAGGCTGATACCGCTATTTCCGTTTGGATTGAAGGGCTTGAACGATTCCGCGCCGATGAGGATCGCCTGGCGATCTTCCAGCTGAACGGTGAAACCGGGGGCACGCTGGTCAACGAGATCGTGCATGGGTTCACACGCGTGGACGTGCGCGAAAGCATCATGGAGATGCTCACCGGCATTTCTTACGGGCTGACGGTCGACAAACAGGCCCCCTCTGCGGCTATCGTGTGTTCGGAGCGGATTAATAATTTTGTCACTACACTTGGCGCCCGCGAGATGGTTAACGGGACCCCACTGATGATCGACCTTGGCAATGGCGAAAGCCGCGCTGCGTTTGAACATCGGCAAGGGGCCGACAGTGCGGCAAGCCTGCCCGAAATGCCCCGCCCTGCGGCGGCGGATACATGGACGGATTGGGTTTTTGCGCTCGACACGCTCTTTGTCGAGAACGCCAAGGATGGTGAGGCAGGAACGGTTAACATCGAACAGAACATCCGGCTGGGTAGCGTCCTGGGTGAGCTGTCGCCAACAACGGGGTAATACGACGTGCTCTCTATCACGCCAGATCCAAAGCGCCCACGCGGTGGTTTTGCCGAGCTCAAGATTGACGGCGCGCAGGCCAGCGGCGATCCGGTTACCCTTTCGATCTACAACAGCTATCAGCAAAAGTGGCTCGGCCCCGAAGGCTGGCAACCTGGCAAGGCCGATCTGGCAGCCCGCAGTGCGCGGCAAGAGGGCGGCACACTTGTCCTTATTCTCGGCCCCGACATCGTCAACCAGATCGAAGAAGACACACCCATCCGTATCGAAATGGGCGGCGAGGGCTGGGACACCTATTGGCCCGATGACATCAACGCGGGCCCAGACGAGGCGGTTGTGGGCGAGATCGGCGGCACCGGCCTGGCCCCTGACGTCAAAAAGCCGACGGTCGTCAAGGAACTCGATCCCGATCCGATCGAAGAGGAGGAAGAGGACACAGGGTCCGCAACCACCCTCGAAGAGGACATGCCGGAGGACGACCTCGACGAGATCATTGACGGCGAAGACGAGTACGAGGAAGAGCCGCGCCGCAAATCGCGCCTGCCCGAACTCCTTGGCGGTCTTGTCCTGCTCGCAATTATCGCGGTGGCCCTGTTCTTTTTCCTGCTCAAACCCGCGGAAGAGGTGGCGACACCTGCCCCTGCACCCACGCCCCCTGCCCCTGCGCCGGTCGTGGCCCAGGGCACCTGCGGCATGGACACGCTCAGCGCCGCGCAAGGTGACGGCTTCGGCGCGCTGGCGGATAAAATCCGTGGCTGTGGCGGCGATTTGTCGGCGGATAACGCGCTCAGCCTTGTGGAACAGGCAACAGCGGCCAACGACCCTGCGGCCCTCGACCTTTTTGGCGTGCTTTATGACAGCACCGTCACGGATGAGGCGATCGAAGGGACCATCGGGCTGACCTTTTCCGACAACCCTGCACGGGCGGCCGACTATTATGCGCGCGCCGTCGCGGCAGGATCCACCGATGCGCCTGCCCGTTTGCAGGCCGTGTGCCGCAGGCTGCTGCTGAAATCCGACACGCTGTCACAAAGTGCCCGCGACGAACACTGCTCCTAACCTGAGAAAGCGCGCCCCATGACATTCGCATTGACCCGGCCCCTGATTGCCCTGACCACGATGCTGATCATCTGCGCCACGGCGCTTGTGGCGCAACAGCGGCGGCCCTTGCTGCTGGAAAACACCTCGTCCATCTACGAACGGGTCCTGACCCGCCCAGGGGCCGTACAGCACAGCGCCCCCGACGGCGCCGCCACCGGAACGTATCCCGCATTCCAACCACTTTATGTCTTTGCGCGCCAGAATGACTGGATCGAGGTTGGCCCCAGCCCCAATGCCCCGCCCGAAGGGTGGGTCAAGGAGCCCGGCACCGTGCAGTGGAAACAGAACATCGTGGGTGCCTTCACCAATTCCGCCGGGCGCAGCCGCCAGTTGCTTTTTGACACCCAAGGCAACCTGGAATGGCTGATGAATCACGAGGCGGTGCGCGATGTGCAGGAACGCATGGTTGCCGAGGCCAGCGCAGGCGTGATCGGCGGCGAACGGGGCACCGTGTCTGTCGAGCCTGCCGAGTTTGTGAACATCCGCGATGACCTCTACCTGATGCCGATCCTCGAATTTACCGAAGGGCTGCATCCGCTCACCTATGACGAGATCCTGATGATGCAGGTGGCGTCAGTTCCGAAACAGGCAGCCCAAGCGCAGACCCTGGACAGTGACGAGACCGACCCGTTTGACGTGGGCATCGTGCTGGTCCTCGACACAACCCAATCCATGGAAAATTACATCGCCCTGACCCAACGCGTGTTGCAAGGCACCGTGCGTCAGATCCAGAACACCGAAATTGGCGAGTTGGTGAACTTCGGCGCAATCGGATTTCGCGACAATGTGGATGCGGCCCCCGGCCTGGAATACCGTACCAAAACCCTGATCGGGCTGGAACGACGTCAAGACCAGACCCCTGTGATCACCGCACTTGGCAATGCAGTGAACGTGGCCGACGTGAACTCCCCCGGCTTTAACGAAGACAGCCTTGCCGGCGTCGAAGATGCCATCGACACCATCGACTGGGATCAATTGCAGGGCGACGGTGACAAGATCGACGCCCGCTATGTGATCCTGGTGACCGATGCGGGCCCCAAGGATCCGCGCGACCCCAACGCCCGTTCCGAAATTGGCGCTGTTGAGCTTCAGCAAGACGCCGAGGGGCGCAACATCGTTGTGATGACGCTGCACCTAAAGACGCCCAATGGGGCCGGCAACCATGCCTATGCAGCGGGCAAATATCGGCAATTGTCCCGCTTTGCAGGGCGCGAGTTCTATTTCCCCATCGAGGGTGGTTCTGAACCCGCATTCGAAGGAGTTGTAACCCGCCTTGTCACTGCTTTGACAGACCATGTGCGCACCGCACGGGGCGAGGCGACCCTGCTCAACCCCGAAGAAGCGGGCGACGATCTGGTCGAACTGGGCCGGGCCATGCAACTGGCCTGGCTGGGGTCGCAACGCGGCACCCAGGCCCCCGATGTGATCAAGGGCTGGCTTTCGAACAAGGCAGTCGAGGATCCAAGCCGCCTGGCCATTGAGCCGCGCCTGTTGGTGACCAAGAACGAGATGGCCAGCATGGCCGAGTTCCTCGACAATCTGGTCCGCATCGGGGAAACGGCGCAATCTTCGCAGCAATCGCTTGATTTCTTTGGACAAGTGCGGGGGCTGATCGCGGATATGGCGCAAAACCCTGACCTTCTGATCAACGCCAATGCCGATACGCTGGGCGGCGCGATGGAGTTCCTTGATCGCCTGCCCTACCAAAGTCAGATCCTCGACATGTCAGAACAACGCTGGGCCGAAAGCGCAATGATGCGGCGCAGCCTGATCGACGGGATGCGCCAGAAACTGACGCAATACCGCAAATGGCTGTTCGACAGCTCGGTCTGGACCGAACTCTACGAGGGGTCACCCGACGGCGAATATGTGTTTGCCATGCCCTTTGACGTGCTGCCCTAAGCCATGGGCCTGCAGCTATCCCTGCAACAGGTCCAGGTCTGGCTTGCCGATCGCGAAAGGCGCTTTACCCTCGACGTGCCGGAGCTGAGCATCGCCTCGGGCGAGGCCATCGGCCTCACCGGGCCCAGCGGGACGGGCAAGACGCTGCTGTTGGAATTGCTTGGGCTGTTGCGCAGGCCCAGTGCGGCGGACACCTTTCAGGTCACCTCGGAGGACGGCGAGATGAACCTCGCTGAAGTCTGGACACGCGCCGATACCTCGCCCGCTGAGGTGCGCGCGCAGCTTTTCGGTTTTGTTCCGCAAAGCGGTGGCTTGCTGCCCTTTTTGAATGTGGCCGAGAATATCGCCCTGTCGGGGCGGATCGCGGGGCGTAGCCATCCCGAGTGGCAAGCGACGCTCATTGACCAACTGGGCCTGGGCGATGTGCAACGGCTGCATCCCCCGGCACTGTCCATTGGCCAGCGCCAGCGCGTGGCCATCGCCCGGGCACTGGCCCACAAACCCGCCTTTGTGATTGCGGACGAACCCACCGCCGCCCTTGACCCCGATGTGGCAGCCACGGCCATGGGTCTGTTGATCGACAATGCCGTGACGGGGGGCAGCGGCGTGATCATCTCGTCCCACGACCTGACATTGCTCAACCAATTCGCGCTGCGCCGCGTCGCACTCAGCCTGATCAGCGCACCGGGCGCGCCCGACGCCCTGAGCCGCCTGGCGGAACAGGAGGCCCCATGACCCTTCTCTTTGATCTGGCCATGCGCGACCTCTGGCGCCAACGCATTCACCTGATTTGCAACGTGGCCATCCTGGCAGGCGTGCTGGTGCCGCTCATGGTGGTCTTTGGCGTCAAGAACGGCGTCTATGATGCCCTGATCGGCGAGTTGATCAATGATCCGGGTACATTGCGGATCGAAACCACAGGCAACAGCGCTTTTACCCAAGCCGATGTGGACGAGGTGCGCGGTTGGGCCGAAACCGGGTTTGCCACGGCCAAGACCCGCAGCGTCTTTGATTTTGTCAATGTGCGGCTGGCGGGGGTGAACAAGAAACGCGACGCGATCCTTGTGCCCTCAGGCACGGGCGATCCGACCCTGCCCAAAGACCTGGCGCTTGGCCCCCAAGAGGCCGTCGTCAGCGCCAATCTTGCCCGCCAGCTTGATATTTCCGAAGGCAACGACATCCAGATCTTTACACAGGCCACAGAACGGCCAAGGCAATTGATGCTGCCTCTCACGGTGGTTGCGGTGCTGCCAGACGCGCGGCTGTCGGGGCGGTCGATCCTCGCTGATATCGCGGTACTGGATCTGGTCGAGGCGTTTTACGACGAATACGCCCTGCCCGATCATGGCATCACCGAAGGGCGCGACATCGCCACCCGGTCGCCCGAGTTCGAAGGGATGCGCATTTTTGCCCGAGAACTGACCACTTTGGCCGCGCTGCAATCGCGGTTGGAAACCCGGTTCGGGGTCCAAACAGAGGCGCGCACCGGCGAGGTCAGCGGCATACTGAACCTGGGCCAGAACCTCAACCTCGCGCTGTTGCTCACGGCGGGGGTGGCCAGCCTCGGGTTGTCGGCCGCCCTGCTCTTTGGGTTCTGGGGCGAGGTGGCGCGCAAACGGCAAACGCTGGCCGCATTGGCATTGCTGGGGATCGGGCCGGAACGGTTGTGGGTCTTCCCCGTGCTTCAGGCTCTGGTGTCGGGCGTTATCGGGCTGGTGGTCAGCTTTATGCTTTTCTTCGTCGCCGGGGCCATCGCCGAACAGATGTTCAACAGCGCGCTGACCGCCGAAGGGGGTCTTGTGGTGCTGACAGTCCTGCAAGGGCTGGCAATCACCGCCGTCACCTTGGGTTTCGTGGCCGCCGCGTCCTTTTTTGCCGCCCGCAGCGCTGCGCAGGTCGACCCGGCGGATGTGCTGCGCGAAGGGGCGACCTGACCCGGTTCAGGGACTGCTTTTGTGGGTGGGCATATCGCCAAACATCTCATCGGCACTGTCGATGGGAATGCGCTGGTCCCCCGGTGAAAAGCTCGCTGAAATATAGGGGCGCTTGCGTCCGCCGCCCGGTTTGTCCGCCGTCTCGACCAGCGAATGCAAAACAATGGGCTGGCCCATGAAATCGGCAAACTGACCCACTGGGGCCTCGCCTTGGTTGGGCACCGATTCCCAATGCTTCAACACGTCACGCGCAGTCACGACGACCCGGGACGCAAGCAAGGTCGTGCCGATAAAGTCGCCATTGGTAGAAGGGTTCGTGGTGCCCCGAAACGTGGCGTTGGGGACGAGGGCGCGCAGGGCCGCATTGGCCATAGGCTGCCAGATATCATGATCCGTTCCAATCAGGATGCCGCCGCCCTGTTCGGACAAGGCATAGATCTGGTTCATCAATAGGCCTGCGCTTGACCCATTGACGCCGGGAAATTTTGTTGTGGGATTATGGGTCAGATTGCGGATCGCAAAAGAACCATCCAGCATCAGGGCCCGCCGCCCCGACCCGTAAAACTGCTGAAGCGAGGCTACATCAGCCGGGCCCATGGGGTTCGCCTTGCCCGTCATATCCAGGATCAGGATATCGAACTGGCCTGCGGATAACTCTTTGGACAGTCCACCGCGCGACGTGTTGCGCCGGTAGGTGACATTGAAGGCCGTCCCGCCCGCGTAATTGTTCACGTAATCGGCCATCTTCTTGCGATGACCAGTTGTGAACTCGCGCCCCACATCCGGCATGGCACTGAACCACAACACCCGGCGCGGATCTTTTTGGGCAAAACCGGGCGCGGCGTCGGCCACAAGCATCACAAAAGCCAAAATCATGGCCCAGGCAAATTTGAAAATCGGCACTGTCAAAATCTCCATCTCGTGATGTTTCAAGCTTAATTGGAAATACACGACTGTAAAATGATGAAAACTATCATCCGGAGTTGTTCGTCACCGCATTGACCGCCAATGGATAATCGGCAAACTGCAATTACCCTAAGTCGCGGCGCTATTTGATATGTCTTCTCGTTTTCTTTTTCCAACTTTGCTGGGCGCGCTTGCCCTGATGGGATTGGTCGGGATTTCGGCATATTTGATCCTGCAGGCCTGCGCATTGCCAATTTTGCAAGATCGGGTCTCGTCCTGCCGTACACCCCAGGCGATCAGCACAGCCGAAACACTTCAGGTGTCCACGCTGCGCAACACCGACCTGCAACGGAGGATCTTCGAGCTTGAGCGCGAGTTGGCCGCCCTGCAATGCGTCAAGGCACCCCCTGATCCCAATGCGCCCCTCACGCCCGAGGGGTGGGACAACCGCGATCTGGCAATGCTTTATGGCTGTTGGGACCTCGACAGTACATACCGCACCCGTGACGTGGACACCGGCACCATCCGCACCTACGCAGATTGGCAGATGTGTTTTGACCTCGAAGGAAACGGGACGCAAACCATGCGGGCCGACGACGGCACACTCTGCGAAGGTACGGTGCGCGGCGCATTTCAGGGCGAGGGCCTCAGCTTGATCGAGCCGGGCAATCTGGCCTGCGATGACGGTGGGTACATCCACCAGCGGCAGATTTCATGCGTCCCCGCCCCCCAAGGCCGGGCCACGTGCGACACGCTCCAGCCGGAAACAAGCGGCAAGGCCCAGGTCGGGTTTGCCCGCGCACCCAGCTAGGCTCAATCTTTCTTGCTCCGTTAAGGTCGTGGTGGCACACTCTGTCCAACCGAATACAGGATGGACTGTCATGGCGCTCAAAATCTCTGCTGCAACACTTGTCGCCAACGCCCGCGCCCGGATCAAAGAGGTCGCGACCGCGGACGCCATCGCCCTTGTGGATGACCCCGACACTGTGATCGTGGACATCCGCGATGTGCGCGAACGCCAGCGCAGCGGGTACATCCCCGGGTCAGTCCACGCGCCCCGCGGCATGATCGAATTTTGGGTCGACCCCGACAGCCCCTATCACAAGGAAGTCTTTGCCCAGCCGGGCAAGAATTACCTCTTTCACTGTGCCTCGGGCTGGCGGTCTGCCATCACCGTGGCCACCCTCCAGGACATGGGGTTCGAGGCCGCGCACCTGCGCGATGGGTTTGGCGATTGGGTGAAACAGGGCGGCCCGGTGGACCATCCCGACAGCGAGGGCAAGACATGACACCGGATATGACCAAACACCCCACCGTCACCCCGTTCTTCGATGACCGCTCCAACACGATATCCTATGTGGTGCAGGAACCGGATGGCCCGACCTGTGCCGTGATCGACGCGGTGATGGACATCAACTACGCCGCCGGCGCGCTCAATTTCGACGGGGCCGATGCGATCATCGCCCATATCACCGAAAATAACCTCACGCTCGAATGGATCATCGAAACCCACGTCCACGCCGATCACCTGTCGGGCGCGCCTTATATTCAGGACAAGCTAGGCGGCAAAATCGGGATCGGCGCCAAGATCACCGAAGTGCAGGACACTTTTGGCAAAGTCTTCAACGAGGGCACCGAGTTTCAGCGGGACGGCTCGCAATTCGATGCGCTATTTGAGGACAATGACACCTATCAGATCGGCGCGATGCAATGCTTTGCCATGCATACGCCCGGGCACACGCCCGCCTGCATGGTACATGTGATGGGGGACGCGGCCTTTGTAGGCGATACGCTTTTCATGCCCGATGGCGGCTCGGCCCGCGCGGATTTTCCGGGGGGCGACGCGGGCGAGCTGTATGACAGCATCATGCGGGTTCTGGCCCTGCCAGACGCCATGCGCCTCTTTATCTGCCACGACTACGGTCCCGGTGGACGGGCCATCGCCTGGGAAACCACCGTGGCCGAAGAGCGGGAAAAGAATATCCATGTGGGCGGCGGCAAGACCCGTGACGATTTCATCAAGTTCAGGACCGAACGCGACGCACAACTGGCCATGCCCAGCCTGATCATCCCCGCCCTGCAAGTGAACATGCGGGCCGGCGAAATCCCCCGCGACGACGCAGGCGACATGGCGCTCAAAGTGCCTTTGGGCAAACTCTGACCCTTCATTGTGCCGCCAAATATGCCACCCGGAGGGTCGCGCCCAACCTGTTATGCCCTTGCCAATCGAGGCACTTGGGCCAACACTCGCGCCCATGACCCTCAGCACCCGTATTGACGCCAAGCGCGACGACCTGATCGCGCTGACCCAGGCCCTGATCCGCATCCCGACGCTGAACCCGCCCGGCACGTATTATCACGATATTTGCGCGCTGCTCGACACGCGGCTCAAGGCACACGGGTTTCAGACGCAAATGATCCGCGCCCAAGGCACGCCAGGCGACAGCGACAAATACCCGCGCTGGAACCTCGTGGCGCGGCGGGAGGGGCCAAAAACTGGCGACTGCGTCCATTTCAACAGCCACCACGACGTGGTCGAGGTCGGCCACGGCTGGACCCGTGACCCGTTCGGCGGCGATGTCGATGGCGACAAGATCTATGGGCGGGGCGCTTGTGACATGAAGGGCGGGTTGGCCAGTTCCATCATCGCTGCCGAGGCGTTTGTCGAAGAGCACCCCGATTTTCAGGGCGCGGTCGAGATCAGCGCCACGGCAGACGAGGAATCCGGCGGCTATGGCGGTGTCGCCTATCTGGCCGAACAGGGTTTCTTTGAGCCTACTCGCGTGCAGCACGTGATTATCCCCGAACCGCTGAACAAAGACCGGATTTGCCTCGGCCACCGTGGCGGCTGGTGGGCCGAGATCGAGACCAAGGGCGAGATCGCCCACGGCTCCATGCCTTTCCTCGGCGATTGCGCCGTACGCCATATGGGGGCGGTGCTGGATCGGTTCGAGACCGAGCTTTTCCCCGCCATGGCCGCCCGCTTTACTGATATGCCCGTGGTCCCCGAAGGCGCGCGCCAATCCACGATGAACATCAACTCGGTCCATGGCGGCCAACCCGAACAGGCCGCCGACTACAACGGCCTGCCCGCCCATTGCGTGCCGGACAGCTGCCGAATCGTGATCGACCGGCGTTTTCTGGTTGAGGAAAATGTGGACGACGTGAAAGGCGAGGTTGTGGCCTTGCTTGAAGGGCTCAAAGCTTCGCGCGCCCGGTTTGACTACGAGATGCGCGAACTGAATGTTGTTCTGCCCTCCATGACCGACAAATCCGCCCCGGTGGTCGAAACGATCCATGCCGCCATCGAAGACGTGCTGGGAGTGGAGCCCGCCTATGTGGCCTCCCCCGGATCCTATGATCAAAAGCACATCGACCGGATCGGCAAGCTGCGCAACTGCATCGCCTATGGACCCGGAGAGCTGGAACTGGCGCACAAGCCCGACGAATGGGTCGGCATCACGGATATGCTCGACAGCGCCAAAGTCATGGGTCACGCCCTGCAAACCCTGCTCACCCGGCCCTGAGGGGGGCGTTTTCCGACACGGAAAACGGACCACCGCGCCGCACATGACCAAAGGACAAGCACCGCCGATGGCACAGACCGCCCTTGCAGAGCGCCCCTTTTAAGTGAAAGTTAGTGCCCAAATTGCACCGATGGAGAGATCACGATGCTCAAACACCTGACCACGACTGCCGCTGTGCTGGCCCTCAGCGCCACCACCCTCTGGGCCAAGACCGACATCACCGTCGCGTTGCAGCTGGAGCCGCCGCACCTTGATCCGACCTCTGCGGCCGCCGGTGCCATTGATTCCGTGCTCTATTCAAACGTGTTCGAGGGGCTGACCCGGTTCACCGGTGACGGCGCCATCGTGCCCGGTCTCGCTGAAAGCTGGGAAATCTCTGACGATGGTCTGACCTATACGTTCACCTTGCGCAGCGGCGTCACATTTCATGACGGCACCACGATGGACGCCGATGACGTGAAGTTCAGCCTCGACCGCATCCTCGCCGAGGACAGCGCCAACGCCCAAAAGGCGCTCTATGCCGCCATCAGCGGTGTCACAGTGAACGACCCTCAGACCGTCACGATCACCCTGTCCGAGCCCAACGGCAACATGCTCTTTAACCTCGCCTGGGGTGACGCCGTGATCGTGGCCCCCGAAAGCATCGAGGACATCAAACAGACCCCCATCGGCACCGGCCCTTTCAAATTTGACCTCTGGAACCAGGGCGACCGGATCGAGATGAGCAGCTATGACGGCTATTGGGGCAACGCCCCCGCCCTCGACAAGGCCACGTTCAAGTTCATCTCTGACCCCACCGCCGCCTTTGCCGCCGTGATGGCCGAGGATGTGGATGTATTCAGCGGCTTCCCCGCTCCTGAAAACCTGCCCCAGTTCGAAGCCGATCCCCGTTTCCAGGTCCTTGTCGGCTCCACCGAGGGCGAAACGATCCTGTCCACAAACAACAAGCAGGCCCCCTTTGACGACCTGCGCGTGCGTCAGGCCCTGGCCCACGCCATCGACCGCCAGGCGATCATCGATGGGGCCATGTTCGGCTATGGCACGCCGATCGGCACGCATTTCGCCCCGCACAACCCGGCCTATGTTGACTTCACCGGCAGTTCTGCCTTTGACCCGGCCAAGGCGCGCGCGCTGCTGGCCGAGGCGGGCCTTCCTGACGGGTTCGAAACGACGCTGCACCTGCCGCCCCCCTCTTACGCCCGTCGCGGCGGCGAGATCATCGCCGCCCAACTGGCAGAGGTGGGTATCACGGCGGAAATCATCAACGTGGAATGGGCCCAATGGCTGGAAACCGTATTTCGTGGCAAGGATTTCGGCCTGACGATCGTCAGCCACACCGAGCCGATGGATATCGGGATATACGCCAACCCCGACTACTACTTCCAATATGACAATGCCGATTTCCAAACGCTGATGGCTACACTGAACGCCACCACCGACCCCGATGCGCGGACAGCACTCATGGCTCAGGCGCAAGAGATCATCGCGGGCGACGCGGTCAACGGCTACCTCTTCCAACTGGCACAGCTTTCGGTCGCCAAGGCAGGCGTTCAAGGGCTCTGGACCAACGCGCCGACCCAGGCCACCGACCTCACAGGCGTCAGCTGGGCAGAGTGAAAACAGACAAAGGCGGGCGCACTCCGTCCGCCTTTTCTCTTCTTCAAAAATACTCAAAGACGGGCGGCAAACCACCCGCACCCAAAGGTTTGACTAAATCCCCGTAAGGCGCAGCTATTGGTGCGCCACCCCCCTCACTCCGGAGCGTATCGATGCAGATCCACAAGCCAGGCAGCCGCCCCTCGCAACGCGCCAACACGGAGTATTTCACCGGCACAGTCTGGCAAGACCCCATCATCATGGCGCCAGACCCTGCGCGCCTGCACGCGCTCACGGTCCATTTTGAGCCCGGCGCCCGCACCGCATGGCACACCCATCCGCTGGGTCAGACGTTGCATGTGACGCAAGGGGCCGGGCTGATCTGTCTGCGCGGCGAAAAACCAAGTGCCATCACGGCCGGCGACACGGTCTGGATTCCCGCGGGGATCGAGCATTGGCACGGCGCCGGTCCCGACACCCACATGACCCATATTGCGATGCAAGAGGTCCAGGACGGCAGCGCGGCAACCTGGCTCGAACTGGTCAGCGACACCGATTACAGCGCGTGAACCATCGCGCGCAGCGCGGGCCGGATCGGACCGCAGCGCGGGGCATCTGCCAAAGTGGTGAACCAATGCTCGGGCGGATTGCGCCCCCGCCGGTTCCCGTCAAAACGCAAGGCGCGCAGCACTTCCTCCGCTTCTGACCCCAAGCGATCCGGCACTTCGAAGCCGTTCAGCGCGCCCCAAACCCCGGTCCAAAGCCGCCCAACGGACCACGGATTATACCCGCCACCGCCCAAGACCAGCAGGCGCGGCGCCAGTCCCATCAGCGCGCGCACAACACCCCAATGGGCTTGGTTCGACAGGGATAGATGCGCCTGCGGGTCCTCTTCGACCCCATCCGCGCCGCATTGCAACACCACCGCGTCCGGGGCAAAGGACTCGACCCGGGGCAGGATCACCTCGTCTCGGATCAACGCCATTTCGTCATCATTCAACCCGCGCGGCACCGCCACATTGACCGTGCTGCCTGCGGCCCGCACGCCCGTGGCACCGGTGCGCGGCCACAGCCCGTCCTCATGTACCGAAATCATCAACACGTCAGTGTCTTCGGAAAAGGCGACCTCGACCCCATCGGGATGATGCGCATCAATATCCACATAAGCGACCCGTCGCGCGCCATTGCGGCGCAAGGACAGGATCGCCAGCACCGGATCGTTTAAATAGCAAAAGCCGCCTGCCCGATCCGGCATACCGTGATGCGTGCCGCCCGCCGGGTGGTAGACGACGCCACCATCGGCCAGCAGCTCTCCCGCCAGCAATGATCCCCCCGCCGCAGTGGCCGGGCGGCGATACATCTCGGGGAAAACCGGGTTGGACGGCGTGCCCAGGGCATGGCGCGCCCGCACGTCTTCGCTCACCGCTTGCGCCGCCTCCGCCGCATGCAGGGCGGCCACATATTCAGGAGTATGCCAATGGGTCAGCGCCCCGGGCTTGACCCGCGGGCTGGGCACATAGATTTCGGGCGGCAACCAGCCCATGGCCCGGCTCAGGTCCATAACGGTCGACACACGCGGCACCCGCAAGGGATGCCACGTGCCATATGTCGATCCACGATAGATCTCTGATCCGATGAAAAGGGGGCGCCGCATAAAATCCTATGTAACGGCCTGACCCGCAATGGCGAGGGCTGCTTGCAGATAACAAAGCGAAGCCGCAGCCGCAGCCACCGTCCGCAGCGTGTTCAAAGGGGTCCAGCGGGCCAGATAGTCGGCCCAGACCGTGGCCGGATCAGCGGCCCGATCGAGGCGGTTGTTCAGGGGCACATTGCCGACAATCGTGACGCCCACCACACCAAAGGCATAGATGACGCCTGCCGCGACAGCCCACAGGCTGCCGCCCGCCCAATACGCCCAGGCCGCCAACGCAAGGGCCAAAGGCCCCAACCCGATCAGCAAGGGCACAAAGCTGGATCGCAGGATCACCCGGTTGATTGACACCATGGCTGCGGCCCCTTCGGGCACAGCCCTGAGCGACCGCATGATGAAGTCAGAAAAACCGTAAAACACGCCCGCGACCAGACCACTGGCAAGGGACATCGCAATCATCACGCCCAGCATCACGCACCCCCCGCCATAGCGGCCCGCGCACCCATGCGCTGCGCCCGGTCCAGCCATTTGCCCACCTGCCCATCCTTGGCCAGCTTGACCGAGCCCAATTGCACGATCTTGCGCGGCGCGATGCCGCAAAATTTCAGAACCTGATTACGGATCACCCGGCGTCCGGGGCGCAGGTAAAGCAGGGTATCAAGCCAGGGCGGCGTATCCGAGGTGATGATCGCATCGCCCGTCCGACCCGACAACAGCTTGTCCCATTTGACCCCACGCTTGTGGTACTTGAAGGCAAAACCGGGCAGCAGCGCCATATCCAGCACCGCCTTGGCGCGGGACGGCATGGCACCCCACCAATAGGGATGCACGATCAGCACATGATCGGCCCACTGCATGTTGTCCTGCCAAGCTTGCAGATCGGGGGCAAGCGCCGGGGCCGATCCTTCCTTGTTCGGATCATAGCCCTCAAAGGCTTCGCTGAACTGCATGTCTGCCAGTGCCATTTCGCGCACTTCTGCCCCCTGGGTGCGGGCCCCATCGGCATAGCGTGCGGCCAGTGCCGCGTTCAATGATCCGTGTTTCGGGTGCGCGACCCAAATGAAAATGCGCTTGGCCATGAGGCTCTCCTTTCAAGGTTAATCAACTTGACACCGTGTCAATTGACAGCCTGTCAAGTAGGAGGTACTTTACATCATGTCAAGTGATTCATTGCCCACCCCGACCAGAATTTTGCAAGCCACCCTCACGCTGTTGGAAGCGCCGGGAGCCAAGCTGCCCACGATGTCCGACATTGCCCGCGCCTCCGGCGTCAGCAGGCAAGCCGTCTATCTGCACTACCCCAGCCGCACTGACCTGCTGGTGGCCGCAACCCGCTATCAGGACACGCAAAACGATGTGGATGCGGCACTGGCCGCCAGCCGCAACGCGCGGTCAGGGGCCGAACGGCTCGACGCTTTTGTCACCGCATGGGGCAATTACATCCCGAAAATCTATGGGGTGGCCCGCGCCATCCTGGCCGTCACCGACACCGATCCAGAGGCGGCTGCCGCCTGGAACACCCGTATGCAGGACATGCGCGAAGGCTGCCGTGCCGCGATAAGGGCGCTCGAAGACGATGGCACGTTGCCCCCCGGCACCGATCCAGAACAGGCCACCGATCTGCTCTGGACGATCCTGTCCGTCCGCACCTGGGAGAACCTGACGCAAACCTGCGGCTGGTCCCAGACCTGTTACCTCGACACTGTGCGAGGGCTGGCACTGGCCGCCCTGGCCCAGGATGTGGGCGCGCTCACAGACGTGCTTGCCTGTCCCGACCCGCCCGCCTAACGTCAGCGCAATGCTGCGCTACACCCTCAAACGGCTCTTGTCCCTGCTGGTCAGTCTGGCCATCGCCTCGCTGGTCATCTTCGTCGTGATCGAGGTGGCGCCAGGCGATCCGGCCTCCTTCATGCTGGGGATCAACGCGCAAGAGGATACGCTCGCCGCCCTGCGCGCCGAACTGGGCCTCGATCAACCGAAATGGCAGCGTTACGTCTCCTGGGTCGGGGGCATGGTGCAGGGCGATTTCGGCATGTCCTATCAATACCGCACCCCGGTGGCCGAGATGATCGGCGACCGGCTTTGGGTGTCTCTGCCACTGGCGCTTTATGCGCTGACCCTGTCCACCCTCATCGCCTTCCCCGCAGGCATCTACGCCGCCGCCAGACGCGGCAAGCCCGGCGATATGGGCGTCATGGGGGCCACCCAACTGGGCGTCGCCATCCCCAACTTCTGGTTCGCCATGATGCTGGTGCTGATCTTTGCGATCAACCTGCGCTGGTTCTCGGCGGGCGGCTTCGCAGGCTGGGACAAGGGGTTTTTCGCCGCGCTCAAATCCCTCACCCTGCCGGCCATCGCCCTCGCTCTGCCCCAGGCGGCAATCCTTGCGCGCGTTATGCGCTCGGCCCTTCTGGACGTGCTCGGCGAGGATTTCATGCGCACCGCACGGGCCAAGGGCCTCACCCGCGGCCAGGCCCTGCGCCGTCACGGGCTACGCAACGCGATGATCCCGGTGCTGACGATCCTGGGCTTGCAATTCTCCTTCCTGCTCGCGGGCGGGATCATTATCGAACAGGTCTTTTACCTCCCCGGCCTCGGGCGGTTGATCTTCCAATCCATCTCTGCCCGCGACCTCATCGTCGTGGAATCGGTCACCATGCTGCTGGTCTTTGCCGTCATCCTGGTCAATTTCGCCGTCGATCTGGCCTATGCCGCCGTTGACCCGCGCCTGAGGGCAAGAACATGAGGCGCAACCTGATCATTGGCGGTGCGCTTTCCGCGCTCATGGTGCTGGCGGCGCTGGTCTCCTTTGTCTGGACGCCGTTTGAACACACGGCCATGGACATCCCGAACAAGCTGCAATCCCCAAACTTCACCCATTGGCTGGGCACCGATCATTTCGGGCGCGACATCTTTTCCATGATCATGGTCGGCGCGCGGACCTCGATCGCCGTGGCCGTAGTGGCCGTGGGCATCGGCGTGGGACTTGGCGTGCCGCTCGGCCTTTGGGCTGCCGCGCGCCAGGGCGGCTGGGTGGACGAGGTCATCATGCGCGGCAACGACCTCATCTTTGCCTTCCCCAGCCTCGTGATCGCCATCCTGATCACCGCCATTTTCGGCGCGGGCGCCGTCAACGCCATCATCGCCATCGGCATCTTCAACATCCCCGTTTTCGCCCGCGTCACGCGGGGCGGCGCCCTGCCGCTCTGGGCGCGCGAGTTCATTCTAGCGGCCCGCGTCGCAGGCAAGGGCGCGGCACGGATCAGCGTGGAACACATCCTGCCCAACCTCGCCAACCTGCTGATCGTCCAGGCGACAATCCAGTTCAGCCTCGGCATCCTGGCCGAGGCGGCGCTGTCCTATGTGGGGCTCGGCGCACAGCCCCCCACGCCAAGCTGGGGCCGCATGCTCGCCGACGCCCAAACGCTGGTCAGCATCGCGCCACACATGGCGCTGGTTCCGGGCTTTGCGATCATCCTGACAGTGTTGGGCCTGAACCTCTTGGGCGACGGATTACGCGACGCACTTGATCCACGGCTGCGGGTGGCGCGGACATGAACCTTCTGTCGATCCAAAACCTGAGCCTGCGCATCAACGACACGCTCATCCTGCATGACGTGTCCCTCGACATCGCCCCCGGCGAGGTCGTCGCGATCACCGGCGAAAGCGGTTCGGGCAAGTCCATGACGGCGCTGGCGGTGATGCAACTGCTCCCCGAAGGCAGCGACACGACGGGTCAGATCACGCTAGACGGCCAAGACATCAACAACTTGACCGAGGCCCAGATGTGCGCCCTGCGCGGCGACACGGTCGGCATGGTGTTCCAGGAACCCATGACGGCCCTCAACCCGGTCCAGACAATCGGCGCGCAAGTGGCCGAAACGGTCCGGTTGCACCGCCCCGATCTGGACCCGATGGGCCGGGCGGCAGAGGTCCTTACCCGCGTCGGCCTACCCCCCGACCAAGTCCCCCTGACCCGCTACCCCCACGCCCTTTCGGGTGGTCAAAGGCAACGCGTCGTGATCGCCATCGCCATCGCCTGCGGCCCCAAACTGCTGATCGCGGATGAGCCAACAACGGCGCTTGATGTGACCACCCAGGCCCAGATCCTCGACCTGCTACGCCAACTCGCAGCCGAAGACGGGATGGGCCTGATGATGATCACCCATGACCTCGCTGTCGTCGCCGAAATGGCACACCGGATCGTGGTCATGCAGCACGGGGCGGTAGTCGAAACCGGCGACACCGCCACGCTGCTGGCCAACCCGCAACACCCCTATTCCAAGGCCCTGCTCGCCGCCTCCACCCATCACGTCACGCTGCCGGACACCGACACAAGTGCCCCCTTGCTCCGCGTCGAAAACGTCATCCGTGACTACCCCCTGC
Source organism: uncultured Tateyamaria sp. (assembly GCF_947503705.1). Classification (GTDB taxonomy): domain Bacteria; phylum Pseudomonadota; class Alphaproteobacteria; order Rhodobacterales; family Rhodobacteraceae; genus Tateyamaria. Next base: position 21,812 of record NZ_CANNES010000014.1, read on the forward strand.
CCCGCACAAAACTCTTCCAGAGCCCCGGCCACATGCGCGCCGTCAACGATGTCAGCTTTGACATCCCGCGCGGGGGCCGGATCGGGCTGGTGGGCGAAAGCGGGTGCGGAAAATCCACCCTCACCCGCGCCATCCTCGGGCTGGAGCCGGTGCAATCAGGCCGCATCACATTGGGCGGCGACCCGGTGTTCAGCGCAGGAAAACCCAACCTCGCCGTCCGCCGCCGCATGCAAGTCGTGTTCCAGGACCCCTACGGCAGCTTCAACCCCCGCCACAAAGTGGCCCGCTTGATCACAGAGCCGTTCCACCTGCTGGAAACGCAACCGACCGCCACCGAGCGCAAGATGCGGATCACAGAAGCGCTCACCGCCGTGGGCCTCTCCCCCGAAGACGCTGAAAAATACCCCCACCAATTCTCAGGCGGCCAGCGGCAGCGTATTGCTATAGCCCGCGCCCTGATCATCCGCCCTGACCTGATCGTGTTCGACGAGGCGGTGAGCGCGCTCGACGTCTCGGTCCGCGCCCAGATCCTCGACCTGATCGCCGATCTCTGCACCCAATACGACCTGACTTACCTCTTCATCTCCCACGACCTCAGCGTGGTGCGAACGATCACCGACCGCGTGCTGGTAATGAAAGCGGGGCAAATCGTGGAACAGGGCGACACCGAAGCCGTGTTTACCGCGCCCCAACACCCCTACACTCGCACCCTGATCGACGCCGCCCCGACCTTGCCCGAAAGGACCGAACATGTGTGATGCCCTCTGGTTCGACCCTACCGAAATGCTGATTGGCGGCACCTGGAAACAGGCCGCGGAAACCTTGCCGCTCATCAACCCGTCGGACGGCAGCCCCCTGGCCGACATCGCGCGCGGCCAGGCCCCCGACATTGACGCCGCAGTCACCGCCGCGCACGCCGCACGCGCAGGCGATTGGGGCCGGATGACCGCCACCGAAAGGGGCCGCATCCTGACCCGCATCGGGCAACTGGTCCTGACCTGCGTGGACGCACTGGCCGAGATCGAGGCCCATGACGTTGGCAAACCCCTGACCCAGGCCCGCGCCGATGCGGTGGCACTGGCCCGCTATATGGAGTTCTACGGTGGCGCGGCGGACAAGATCATGGGCGAAACAATTCCCTATCTCGACGGCTACACCGTCTACACCTTGCGCGAACCGCATGGGGTCACCGGGCACATCGTGCCGTGGAATTACCCCATGCAGATCATCGGCCGTTCGGTCGGGGCCGCGCTGGCCATGGGCAACGCTTGCGTGTTGAAACCGGCAGAAGAGGCCTGTTTGACAGCCCTGGCCTTTGCGCGCATCTGCGCCGAGGCGGGGCTGCCCGCTGGCGCCCTGAATGTGGTGCCGGGGCTGGGGGCAGAGGCGGGCGCGGCGCTGGCCGGGCACCCACATGTGCAGCACATCAGCTTCACCGGTTCCGTGCGCACGGGCGCGCTTGTCCAACAGGCGGCGGGCGCAAATGTCGTGCCCGTCACGCTCGAACTCGGCGGCAAATCCCCGCAACTCGTCTTTGACGACGCCGATCTCGACGCGGCGCTGCCCTTTCTCGTGAATGCGGGTATCCAGAACGCCGGGCAAACCTGCTCCGCCTCTTCGCGTATCCTCGTGCAACGGGGCGTTTACGACGAAGTCCGCGACCGCATGGCCGCCGCCTATACCGAACTCACCGTCGGCCCCGCCATGGACGACCTGCGCGTCGGGCCATTGATTTCCCAAAGGCAAAAGGAGATCGTGACCGGCTTTCTGACCCAGGGCACGGACCTCTCCATCGCCGCCCAAGGGCACCTGCAAAACGCCCCCGACAACGGGGCCTATGTCCTGCCCACTCTTTTTGACAACGTCCCGCCCGACCACTCGCTGGCGCGGGATGAAATCTTTGGCCCCGTCCAGGTGCTGATCCCCTTCGACACCGAAGCCGAAGCCATCGAAATCGCCAACAGCACCGATTACGGCCTCGTCGCCAGCATCTGGACGGCCCATGGCGCGCGACAGATGCGACTGGCCAAGGCGCTGCGCTCGGGCCAGATCTTCATCAACAATTACGGGGCCGGGGGCGGGGTCGAACTGCCCTTTGGCGGCATCGGCAAATCGGGCCACGGGCGGGAAAAAGGGTTCGAGGCGCTCTATGGCTTCTCGACCCTCAAAACGGTCGCGGCGCATCATGGGTGACATCACCCGGCTGACATTCCCAAAGGATGCCGATGCCGTCTTGCACCTCTGCCTGCGCGCCCGAGACTACATCGAGCTGGAAACCGGCAAAGGCCCCGACGCCGATTACGTGCACGAGACGATGACAGACGCGCCCCCCGGCGTGCCGCCCGATCACATCTGGTGCTGGGGGCACACCCGCAACGACGGGATGCTGAACGGGATCGCCACCTGCCTCAAAGGGTTCTATGGCCCCAGCGACTGGTATCTCGGGCTGCTCCTGCTCGATCCTGCCGCACGGGGGCAGAGCCTTGGAACACAAATGGCAAACCACGTCATCACCCAAGCACGCAACGACAACGCGACCTGCCTCAGGATCGCGGTACTCGACGCCAACCCCCGCGCGCGCATATTCTGGGAACGGCTCGGCTTCATCCACGAAAAATCCACCTCCGCCGGGGATGGCAATCTGCGCCATGTCCACCGCCTGGCCTTCTGAAAGGGAAACCACATGATCTTTGAAAACCGATTTCAGGGGCGGCACGCCGTCGTTACCGGCGGGGCCGCAGGGCTGGGGCAAGGCATCGCTGACCGGATCGCCGCCGAAGGGGGCAGCGTCGAGGTCTGGGATATCAACGCCGATGCGCTCGCCGCCACCAAAACCCACGCCACCCGCCAGATCGACGTGACCGACCACGCCGCCGTCGCCCGCGCGATGGCCGACGCCAACCCCGATATCCTTGTATGTTCGGCAGGGATCACCGGGCCGAACACCACCACCTGGGACTATCCAGTCGACGACTGGCTCGCCGTCCATAACCTCAACCTGAATGCCGTGTTCTACTGCTGCCGCGCCGCCGCTCCGATCATGCAGACCAAAGGCTGGGGCCGGATCGTCAACATCGCCTCCATCGCGGGAAAGGAGGGCAACCCGAACGCGCCTGCCTATTCTGCGTCAAAGGCCGCCGTGATCGGCCTGACGAAATCGCTCGGCAAGGAGCTGGCAACCTCCGGCGTCACCTGCAATGCTATCGCCCCCGCAGCCGTGCGCACGGCGATCTTTGACCAGATGACCCAGGAACACATCGACTTCATGCAATCCAAAATCCCCATGGGCCGGTTCGGCACGGTCGCGGAAATCGCCGCCATGGCCTGCTGGCTGGCCAGCGACGAGGCCAGCTTCAGCACCGGTTTCTGCTTTGACCAATCGGGCGGGCGGGCCACGGCGTAATGCGGATTGCAGTCAACGGCGTCCGGCTTTTCATCGACATCGAAGGGGCCGGGCTGGTGCCTGATGGCCCTGTCATGCGCGCCAAACCGACGCTGATCGTGTTGCATGGGGGGCCGGGGGCGGATCACTCGATCTATAAACCGGGCTTCAGCCAGCTCAGTGACATCTGTCAGATCGTCTATATCGATCACCGGGGCAATGGGCGGTCTGATGACGGTGACCCGACCACCTGGACCCTTGCGCAATGGGGCGACGATATTGCGGCACTGTGTGACGCGCTCGAGATTGAAAAACCCATCATCTACGGCGCATCCTTTGGCGGATATGTGGCGCAGTCCTTTGCCACACGGCACCCCGACCGGATCGGTTCGCTGATTTTGGCCAGCACATCGGCGCACGTGGATTTCGATCAGATCTATGACGCCTTCACCGACCTTGGCGGGGTCGAGGTCGGCCAGATCGCGCGCCACTATTGGTCCGACCCCACGCCTGCGCGCAGGCAAGCCTACCTCGACACTTGCTTCCCGATCTATTCCGTCAAACCCCAAAATCCCGACGTCATGGCCCGGCTGATCTTCAAAAATCCGGTGGCCATGCATTTCAACGGTCCCAAAAACGAACAGGGGCGGTTTGACTTCCGCGACGGCCTCGGCACGCTCGCCTGTCCCGCCATGGTACTGGTGGGCGACCGCGACCCGATCATGCCGCGTGCCTTTTCCGACGTGATTGCCGCGCACCTGCCCCATGCGGGCTATCACGTGCTTGAAAACGCGGGCCACCTGCTGGAACATGATGCCCACGACGCCTTTTTCGCGCATATGCGCCAGTTCATAACGGAGAGTTCCCATGCAACTTGACGGCAAGACCGCCATCGTGACCGGAGCCGCCAGCGGCTTTGGCGAGGGGATCGCCAAGGCCTTTGCCGCCGCTGGGGCGCGGGTGCTGGTGGCCGATCTCAATGCCGAAGGGGCCGCCGCCACCGCCGCCGAAGTCGACGGTTTCGCAGCCCACGTGGACGTGGCCAACGGGGCCTCGGTGCAGGCGATGACCGACATGGCGCTGGCCCTCATGGGGCATATCGACATTCTGGTGAACAACGCAGGTATCACGCATCTGCCCACCGCCCTAGAGGACGTGAGCGAAGAGGATTTCGACCGCGTGCTGGCGGTAAACGCCAAATCCGTCTACCTCACCGCGCGCAGCATCGTGCCCCATATGAAGGAACGCGGGCAAGGCGCGATCCTCAACGTGGCCTCGACCGCCGGAGTGTCGCCCCGGCCCCGGCTCAACTGGTACAACGCCTCCAAAGGCTGGATGATCACCGCGACCAAGGCGATGGCAGTTGAACTCGCGCCAAATGGGGTCCGCGTCAACGCGATCAACCCGGTGGCGGGCGAAACGCCCCTGCTCAAATCGTTCATGGGCGAGGACACACCCGAAATCCGCGCCAAATTCCTCTCCACCATCCCGTTGGGGCGATTCTCCACGCCCGAAGACATGGGGGCAGCAGCCACATTCCTGTGCTCCGACGCGGCCTCCATGATCACCGGCGTGGCGATGGAAGTCGACGGCGGGCGCTGCATTTGACGCGGGCCAAGGCGCACAGACAGGACAGCCGCGATGATTGATCACATGACGCTGGGCGTCACTGATTTTGCCCGCTCAATCGCCTTTTATGACAAGGTCTTTGCCCCACTGGGGGTCCGCCGCCTCTTTGACGTGCCGCTTGAACACAGCGACGGGGTCCAGGTCACCGGCTACGGCGATGACCGGCCCTGGTTCTGGCTGGCCGGGGAAAGGGCCACAACCGGCCTGATGCACGTCGCCTTTCAGGCCCAAAGCCACGCTCAGGTCGATGCCTTCCACGCCGCGGCCCTGCAAGCGGGCGGCACCGATAACGGGGCCCCTGGTCTGCGCCCGCACTACCACGCGGATTACTACGCCGCCTTCGTGCGCGATCCCGACGGGCACAACATCGAAGCGGTCTGCCACCACGCCAACCTCTAGGTGCCAGGCCCCCTTGCCGCCGCGCACCATTCGGGCATGATGCAAAAACCCAAAGCCGGAGGCCCCATGCAGCCCATCAACCTCACCGCCAAGCTCGCTCAGTTCAACACCCACTGGGACCCCCACGTGGTGGCCGACTACAACGGCAACGACGTCATGGTGGTCAAATTCCAGGGCGAATTTCCCTTCCACCTGCACGAGGACACTGACGATTTCTTCCTCGTGCTCGAAGGGGAAATGACGATGGACCTCGAAAACCAAAGCCACCCGGTCAAAACCGGCGAACTCTTTATCGTGCCCAAAGGGGTCACACATCGGCCCCGCGCCGAACACGAATGCAAGGTCTTGCTGATCGAGCCAAAAGGCGAACCCAACACCGGCGACCCCGCAACAGCGGCCAAAAAACCGCGCATCTGACCCTTCATTGTTCCCAAAATACTCCCGCCGGAGGCAAAAATGATCCCAGGCCCCCAAAACGCAATCACGGATGTCCCTGGTCTCAGGGTCGGCAATGCCCAGGATGACAGCCTGAAATCCGGTGTGACGGTGCTCACGGCTGATGCGCCCTTTACCGCCTCGGTGGCCGTGATGGGCGGCGCGCCCGGCACCCGTGAAACCGACCTCTTGGCCCCTGACAAATCCGTCGCAAAAGTGGACGCGCTGGTGCTCTCGGGGGGCTCGGCCTATGGGCTCGATGCCTGCTCTGGCGTGGTGGCGGGGCTGCGGGCGCAAGGGCGCGGTTTCAAGGTGGGCAAGGCCATCATCCCGCTTGTGCCCGGCGCAATCATCTTCGACCTCTTGTCAGGCGGCGATCAAAGCTGGTCAGACACCCCCTACCCGGCCTTGGGTCGCGCCGCCTTTGACGCCGCTACAGACAGGACAGACATCGGCACCGTCGGCGCGGGTACCGGGGCCATGACGGCCATGATGAAAGGCGGGCTTGGCACGGCCTCTCTCACGCTCGACAACGGGATCATCGTGGGGGCGCTGGTGGCCGCCAACCCCATGGGCAGCGTCACAACCCCCGGCGACAAGCATTTCTGGGCCGCCCCGTTCGAGATTGATGGCGAGTTTGGCGGGCTCGGCCCCGACGCCAATGCAGGCCTCGGGCGCAGCCTCGACAGCCGCAAACTGACCGCAATGATCGAGCGGACCAATACGACCATCGCGATCATCGCCACCAATGCAACACTGGACAAGGCGCAATGCCAGCGGGTCGCCTGGGCCGCCCACGACGGGATCGGACGGGCCTGTGTTCCGGCGCACAGCCCCGGCGACGGCGATCTGGTCTTTGCCGCCGCCACCGGCGACATCGCCCTGACAAACGAACGGGATCTGGCCCTGATCGGGCACGCGGGCGCGCTCTGCCTCAGCCGCGCCATCGCAAGAGGCGTGCACGCGGCCACGCCCGCCCCGAACGATCTGCTGCCAACCTGGAGCATGCTGAATGCCGACGCTTGAACGCCCCGATCTGACCCTGCACTACACGGTCACAGGCACCGGCCCGCCGCTCCTGATGCTTGCGGGATTCATGTCGGATCACGCCAGTTGGACACCGCTGATCCCCCTCCTGTCAGAGCGGTTCACCTGCATCGCACCCGACAACCGCACCACGGGGCAAAGCACACCATGGAACGCGCCCGTCTCCATTGACCACATGGCAACCGACGCCATGGCGCTGATGGATCAGCTCGGGCATGAGAGGTTCCACCTGATCGGGCACTCCATGGGCGGGATCATTGCGCTGCACATGGCCCAACATATCCCGGACCAGATTGCCTCGGCCACCATCGCCGCCTCCGCTCCCGTCAGGCTCCCGCGCAACACCGCCCTTTTTGCCAACCTCATCGCGATCCGGCAGAGCAATGCGCCGCCCGGCACATGGCTGCGGGCGCTGTTCCCCTGGCTGTTCAACCCTCAGGTCTTTGACGACCCAAAAGCCTTGGATGCGGCCATCGCCGACGCGCTCGCCTACCCCTACGGTCAAAGCGCGGATGCGATGGCGCATCAACTGACAGCCCTGCGCGATTACAACGGGGCGGCCCTCGCCCATCCGGCCTGCCCGGCGCAGGCCCTGATCGGGGGTGTTGACCTGATCAATCCGCCCGATCATATCCTGTCGGTGCTGAACCACCTGCCGCACCATATCATTGAAGGGGCCGGACATTCGATCCACTGGGATGCGCCCGACGCGGTGGCGCGGCACCTGACCGCCTTTGCGCTGCAACACCCGATCTAAGGACACGCCATGCACGACCTCTACGGGCTACAGATCACTTGCGACAGCGACGAAACCCGGCAGGGGATCGACGATTTCATCCACGGGTTCATCAGCTTTCGGACCAAGGCGGCGAATATCCTCAAAGCGGCCAAGGCTGACCCCGGCAACGGGCTGGCCAACGCCTACGCCGCAATCCTCTATATGCTGCTCGAAGCGCCCGTGGCCCCAAAACTCGCCGCACCCTTTCTGGAAAACGCGCAAAAAGCCACCGACATCACCCCGCGCGAGGCGGCGGCGGTCGAGGCGGCGCATCTCTTTGCAACGAGCCAAATTCCCAAGCTGATCCAGCTTTGCGAAGCGACGGTAACCGCCTATCCCCGTGACATGCTCATGCTGAAGCTTGGCCAATATCACACGTTCAACATTGGCGACTTCCCTGCCATGCTGCGGATCGCCCAAAAGGCACAGCCAGGGGCGGCCGATATTGCCTACGCGCATGGTATGCTGGCCTTCGGCTACGAAGAGTGCCACCTGCTGGACGAGGCAGAATGCGCCGCGCGGCACGCGCTGTCCCTGGATCAAAGCGAGCCTTGGGCGCATCATGCACTGGCCCACATCTACCTCACGCGCGGTCAGGTCGCCGAGGGGACGACATTTCTGGAAAGCGTCGCGCATCACTGGGCCGACCTCAACAGTTTCATGCACAGCCACAACTGGTGGCACCTGGCGCTGTTCTACATCTCCGCAGGGCGGACGGACGACCTGCTCAAGGCCTATGACACCCATGTCTGGGGGCTGTCCAAGGACTATTCTCAAGACCAGGTCGGCGCAGTGTCCCTGCTGGCACGGATGGAGTTCGCAGGTGTCCATGTGGGCGACCGTTGGGCGGACGTGGCTGACCACGTCGCCAAACGGGGCGCCGACACCACCAGCCCTTTCCTGACACTGCAATACCTCTACGCGCTCGGGCGGACCGGCAGGCCAGAGGCGGAAACGCTACTCAGCGCCATCGAAGAGCGCGCCGAAGACGAGACCCGACACGACCACGCCACCTGGCGCGACGTGGTGATCTGGGCCGCCCACGGGATCGCGTCCCACGCCGCAGGCGACTATGACGACACGATCCGCTTCCTCAGCAAAGCACTCCCCCGCCTCGCCGAAGCAGGCGGCAGCCACGCGCAACGGGACCTCTTCGAGCAGATCCACCTCGACGCGCTGATCCAGGCAGGCCATAGCAGCCGCGCCCAGCAAGTGCTGGAAATGCGACGAACCTATGACCCCGACGGCGTCCCGCTGAACACGATGCTGGCCGAGATCTACGACAAATCGGGCCTCCCCGATCAGGCGAACAAGGCCCGCGCACGCATCGCTTCTTTTGGCTGAAAATATCCCCCCGGAGGGACATGTCAGAAGGGTCTGAAAAGGCCCTTCTGAAAAAAATCGTGTCGCGCGTATGCGCGTCAATTCCGAACCAGCGTCGCTTGCACGGACCTGAGCTTCCCCTCGCGGCGGCAAAGCCACCTGCCGGGCAGTGGGCCGGGAATTTTTTAGAACAGAGAAGAAACGTCAGGTTCCGCTTTGAATATCCACCACATTGCTGGATGCCTGATCCAAGGCCGCACGCACCGTCCGGGCAATCCCGTCCGCGTTCAGCCCTGCGGCGGCATACATCTCGTCCGGGCCCGCCTGGTCGATGAACACATCCGGCAAGTGCATGCTGCGCACCTTCAGGCCGTGATCCAGCAGCCCATCCGCCGCCATGGCTTGCAGCACCATCGCGCCAAAGCCGCCCATCGCCCCCTGTTCCACCGTGACCAGCACCGCATGACGCGCCGCCAGATCGCGGATCAGACCCATGTCCAGCGGCTTGGCAAAACGAGCATCCGCGATGCTCACCGACAGCCCCTGACCCTCCAGCACGGCAGCCGCCTTTTCACACTCATCCAGATGCGTGCCCAGCGACAAGAGCGCCACATCCGACCCCTCCTGGATCATCCGGCCCTTGCCGATCGCCAGCACCTCGCCGCGCTCGGGCATCTCGACCCCGCGCCCATTGCCGCGCGGATATCGAAAGGCAATCGGGCCGCTGTCATGGGCCGCCGCCGTGGTCACCATATGCATCAGTTCCGCCTCGTCCGAGGCGGCCATGACCACCATCCCGGGCAGAGCCGCCAGATAGCCGATGTCGAAAGATCCCGCATGGGTGGCCCCATCCGCGCCCACGAGACCGGCGCGATCAATGGCAAAGCGCACGGGCAGACCCTGCAAGGCCACATCATGGACCACCTGGTCATAGCCGCGCTGCAAAAACGTCGAATAGATCGCGCAGAAAGGTTTCAGCCCCGACGCCGCCATACCGGCCGCAAAGGTCACCCCGTGTTGTTCCGCAATACCAACGTCAAAGACACGCGCCGGAAAGCGGTCCGCCATCTTGTCCACACCGGTGCCGCCCGGCATCGCTGCGGTCACAGCCACAATGGTAGGGTCCTCAGCGGCCAGATTGGCCAAAGTGGCCCCGAACACCGATGTATAGCTTGGCGCGTTGCTCTTGCCCTTGGACTGCGCGCCGGTCTCCACATCGAACTTGGACACCCCGTGATACTTGTCGGCCGACCCCTCGGCGGGGGCATAGCCCTTGCCCTTCACCGTACAGGCATGGATCAGAACGGGGCCGGTGGACCGGGCACGGGCCGCACGCAGCACGGACAGAACCTGCCCCATGTCATGCCCATCAATCGGGCCGATATAGTCAAAGCCCAACTCTTCAAAAAACGTCCCCTTGCTCTCGACGCCCGTGACCATCTCGCGGGCGCGGCGCGCGCCATCGCGAACGGGTTTGGGCAGGGCCTGCTCCATCCCTTCGGCCAAAGCCTGGAACGGGGCAAAGGGTGAATTGCGGGACAGATTGGACAGATAGGTGCTCATCGCGCCGGTGGGTGGCGCGATGGACATCTCGTTGTCGTTCAGGATCACAAACAGCCGGCGACCCTCATGGCCCGCATTGTTCAACGCCTCATAGGCCATGCCGGCAGAAATCGACCCATCGCCGATCACGGCCACCGCATCGCCCGTCGGCATCCCCATGTCGCGACCCACGGTAAAGCCCAAGGCTGCGGAAATGGAGGTCGAGGAATGCGCCGCCCCAAAGGGGTCAAAGTCACTCTCGGAGCGCTTGGTAAAGCCGCTCAGCCCGTCCTTCTGGCGCAGAGTGCCCATGCGGTGGCGGCGGCCCGTCAGGATCTTGTGGGGGTAACACTGGTGGCCCACATCCCAGATCAGCTTGTCGCGGGGAGTGTCGAACACCGCATGAATGGCCACGGTCAACTCAACCACGCCCAATGACGATCCAAGGTGACCGCCCGTGCGGCTCACCGCCTCGATCACATCGCCACGCAACTCACGGGCGACCTGGGTCAGCTCGCTATCGGAAAACCGTTTCAGATCGGCAGGACCCGCCACGCGGTCCAACAATGGGGTCTGAGACATCACGCACATCCTTTTTTCAACGCCTCACCGCCTTGCCCGCGGTTGACTGAGGCAAAAAGGCGCCGCACCTGAGGGAACAAGTGCGACGCCAGGTTCCTGTAGCCAACAGGAAGGGAACCGGGGTCAGAAACCCCGCACCCGGACCAAGGAAGCCAATGGTCCGTGCCTGGCGTCACAGGGCAATCCGCAAACCGCCCCATGTCATCTTGGGCGTAGGGCGGGGGGGTGACCCCGCCGCCACGGTTACTCGTAGACAGGCGCGCCGGGGGCGGCCAGTTCAGGCCAGTCGGCGGTCATGTTCATGCCCTGCAAGGGGCGCTGATAGCCTTTGTGACAGGTCCGGCAGGCCACCTTGGGCGCGTCGGCATAGATGGGGCCGAGGCGCTCCGCAGGATAGGTATCCTTGAGCGGGATCAGATAGGTCTCGTTCAGGTCCAGAACCATTGCGATGCCAAGGCTGGCGGTCGACCACTGGGGCGTGTTCTGGCCCCCGTCATAGAACGCGCGGCTGTTGTGACAGAACACACAGTTCACGCCGAGGCTGTTGGCAAAGTAGTTCATCAGCGAATAGGTCCGCTCGGTGTCCTGAATGCTGGCATAGCCATCGACACCGGGCACGCCCGCCTCGCGGCTGTCCAGCGAGTGAACGGCGATGACCTCACCTTCCTCAAGATACTTGGCTAGCGCATCCGACGGCAAAGACGTCGATTGGCTCAGCGAGGTGGCGCGGTTCTGGTTGGCAGACCAGCCTTCGACATTCTCGTTGACCGGGCTGATGCGGAACCAGATATCGCTGGGCACATGTTCGCCCCGGTGACAGGTGTAACAGTTCACACCCACCTCGTCGGCGGCATTCACATGCCCGTACCAGTCATCATTGATGGCCTGAGTCATCTGGATCATGCGGCGGCTGACGACCTTGGTATAAAGGTCATCGGCCCCGTATTCCGACACATCCGCATCACCGTGGCAATAGGTGCACCCCTCGTCCGGGCTGACCCACTGGGTCATGGCCAGCATCACACGGTTGAAATTGTCCTCGGTCAGATCGCCCAGCACCTGAACGTTTTCGTACACGTCCTTGGCCAGCGGCTCACCGCCCTCGGGCACATAAGGCTCTTCGGTGTAGTAGTCCTCGATCGTGGGATCAGGGGCCACACGGGCCACGTTGAACTCGGGCACCGACATGCCCGTGCCCCGTGGGCCGGTCTGCAATGACGCGGTCTGCGCCGGATTGCCCCAGGTCACGATCAGGGCGGCCGCAAAGATCGCGCTGCCTGCCACACCGACCAGGATCGCCGGACCAAAGATGTTGGTCGGGTTGTCCTTGTTCCATTTATCAAACCACTTGGGAAACATATCAGTTCTCCTTCCCAATGAAGGCTTCATAAGAGCCGTAATCTTCGTAGCCGTAGGCACCGTCATACATGGGAGCAAAGTTGTGCTCTTGCGCCCAGATGAACCAGTTGTCGACAACTGTACCGGTCAGCAGGATCCCGATGCCGCCCGTGATGGGGGTCAGAACCGCGAACCACCAGGCCCAGCGGTGAATGCCTTCCATCGTGGCGTTGAACCCCATGGTCCAGCGCCAGAAAAGGGCCGCACGTTCCGTCGCTGTTCCGCGATCAAAGATCTGCTCAAGCTCGCGGTCGCCGCCATAACGAGTAACCGCCAGGATGGTGCCGCCATGCATGGCAAACAGCAGAACCGAACCATACAGGAACACGATGCTCAGACAGTGGAATGGGTTGTAGTACAGGTTGCCATAACGGATCGAAAAGGCGGTCGTCCAATCCAGGTGGGCAAAGATGCCGTAGGGCACAGCCTCTGACCAGCTGCCCATCAGGACAGGCCGGATCAGACCCAGAACCAGCACCAGCCACAGAAGGGCGGCAAAGGCCCAGGCCAGGTGCTTGCCCATCTTGTGCTGCTGCGCCAATTGGTAGGTGCGCAGCCACCAGGTCACGCAACCGCCCAAAAAGAACATGCCCGCGATGATGAACGCGCCACCGTCATTGAGGGGCGGCATGCTCAACCCGTATTCAGGCCCGGGGGGTTCCAGCGCCAGCCAGAACAATTGGCGGATGAACTCGGGCACCGACCAGCCAACTTGGGCCAGCATGGAAAAGCCCACGATGTTGAACCAGATCATGAAACAGATACACGAGATCACACCGTAAGAGCCGATGTTGATCGGACCAATTTGCGCGTTGCCAAACAGGCCCATCAGCTTGGAGAAGAAGGGCTTGCCCGCGCGCTCTGCGCTCAGCTCACCGCTGTCATCCATGCCCCATTCGGTTTTGCCCTGCACTTGGACCTGGGTGAAGATATTTTGATACTCAATCATGGTTATACTCCTCCCACGGGCATCGGGTTCGCGCCCCAGATCGGCAACTCAAGCCACCAGTTCCACCATTCGGGCCAACCGGCTGTCCAGACGGGACCAGAGATGATGATGCACACAGCCGAGAAGAAGACAGCGTTCAGCGCCAGCAGGTAACCGACCCGGTGGATGCCCAATGTGCCGACGGAATAGCCGATGTAGTCGCGGAAAAACGTGTCTTCGTGATCCGGCGTCTTGGCCAGCTCGCCCTTTTCCGGGTTGGCCGCCGACAGGATCAGACCGCCATGAAGCGCAAGGGCAATGGTGGTGGTAAAGAACAAGGTCACCGCCAGCATGTGGGCCGGATTGTAATGGAAGTGCAGATAGGCATAGCCCGTGTTGCTCACCCAATCGAGGTGGCTGAAGATCCCGTAAGGGAACCCATGGCCCCACGCACCCATCAACAAGGGGCGGAAGATGACCAAGGTGACATAGGCCAGGATCGCAAAGGAGAAGCCGATGGGCACATGGTATCCCATGCCCAGCTTGCGGCAAATCTCGACCTCGCGCAGGGCCCAGCTGATAAAGGCGCCCGTGGCGCAGAAGGTGACAATCTGCCAAAGGCCGCCCTCCATCAAGGGGGCCATGCCCAGACCGTAACTCAGATCAGGGGGGGCGATGTTGATCAGCCAGGGGTTAAAGGTGCCCTGCTGGGACGCGCCCCAGAAAATGAGGACGGTGCCCAATAGGGTGAAAAAGGCAGTCGTGACCCCGAAAAAGCCCACGTAGAAGGGGCCGACCCAAAAGTCGAACAGATCACCGCCGATCAGCGTCCCGCCTCGGACGCGATACTTTCTCTCGAAGGATAGCAAGGCCATCTCTCAAACTCCGCAGTTGGCGGTGCAGCCCACCATAGGACAGCGACCGTCTTGAATGTCGTTATGGTTTGTTGCGGGCAGGCCAGGGCGCACTGTCGGCCCCGCCCGCAACTTTGCTTTTGATCCGCTTGCGAACCGGTCTTACTGGGCGCTTTGGGCGGCCAGTTCGAACCAGTTGAAGTGGTCCGTGCTCAGCAGGACGAGGTGAATCATCGCCGCCAGCAGGAACAGGAAAACGCCCTGTGCGACAAACACACGACGGGGATCAAAGATGAGCCAGATCTTGTAGAACTTTGCCATTGCTTAAATCCCTCCTTAGAACCACGGACGCCAGATGAACACTGCCAAGTGAGCGACAACGGCAACGGCTGTAAAAAGCCAGAGCCCGCTCATATAGACAGTGTGCAATTCTTGCGCCTGCTCGTCTGTGAGACCTGTAAAGGACAGGTTTTCAGCCATAAGTATTCCTCCGGAATAAGATGCTGATGCCGCGCACCCCGCGGCCGGGTCCATTGGGGTCGCCCCCTCCGGGCTCTGTCCACCTGTTGCCAGGCGGCCAGTCTCGCATCCCGGCAGGCGCACACATGCTGGGAAATTCGAAATATGTCGGGTGGGCCTTCAAGCGTTGAAGATCATCGGCGTGATGATCCGCGCTTGGGTCCAGGCCCGGGCCATCGGGCCCTTGTCCGTGAACGACCGCGATTTGATCGCGGCCAACGCCCAGGTCAGGCAGGCCAGCGGCAGCGTCGCCACAAAGATGATCGCGAAATAGACCATGAACTCGGTCTTTTGGCCGTTGCGCTTTTTCGGCGCGGCCTCGGTGGTGACCAGATCAGATGTCATGTCAGTCATTGTTGCTCCTCCTCGGAAACAGGTTCTGACGACCCGGCCAGGGCAGGGTCCAATGCGCGCACAGTTTCGATCACAACCCGGTCCGCACCGGCGCTCAGGGCTGCTTGCTCAGCCGCATCGCGCAAGGTTTTTGCCGCGGAAATTCGGGTCAGGATGGGGTGCTTCTCGACAATCTTGTCGAGCATCGCCTGCGCATCGGCATCCCAGGGGAAGTCGCGGCGCAGGGTCGTCGGGGTCGCCTCGGCACTGTCCATGTCGGAGGCCAGAGGCAGGATGTGGAACAGGGCATCAAAAAGCCCGTTGCACACTTCCTGAATAAGATAGGTGGCACCGGCATAGCCCATCATCGGCGTGCCGGTATGACGGCGAATCGCGGCGCCGGGGAACGACGCGGGGATAAAGGCAGGCGCCGGTCCAAAGCCCGCCTTCAGCTCCGCCAGGTACATTTTTTCGTTGATGGAGCCAAAGACAACCAAAGGCCGCTTTTGGCCCATCCAGGCCCGCACCTCTTCGTTGTTGGTCTTCTTGCCTGCCACCCGGGCCACCGCAAAGGCGCAGGGCAAGCCCATGTCATCCTCCAGGAACTGACGAATGCCCCGGGTGTAGGTCTCGTTCGCCACGATGGCAAAGGACGCAGTGGCAAAGAAATCCTGCGTCACGGACCGCCACAGGTCCCACACAGGTTTGAGCGTCGAATGTTTTTCGCGCTCGATAAAAGGTTCGGGGTCGAGGCCCACCAAGGTCCCCAGTGCGCGCAGGAACTTGGTGGTACTCTCGACCCCTATCGGGGCTTGTAGATACGGCTTGGCAAGAAGCTCGCACAACCCGCGCCCGAACTCGCGGTACATGCAGATGTTCACATCCGCATTTACCAGATTTCGCATTTCGGCCACGTGGGCACCCAGCGGATGCACCATGTTGACCTCGCAGCCGATCCCTTCGACCAGCCTGCGGATCTCGGCCAGATCAGATGGCATGTTGAACGTGCCATACATCGGACCGAGGATATTAACGCGAGGACGCGCACCTTCCTCGCGTTTCTTCTCGGGCGGCATCCGACCCTTGGTCATACCGAACTCGGTAAAGATCCAGGTCATCGCCCGATCCGCCGCTTCCCACTGATCCTCATCAATGGTGCGCGGCAGGAATCTCTGAATGTTGGTGCCCATGGGGGTGACACCCCCGCCGATCATCTCGGCAATGGAACCGGTCACAACAACGGCAGGCAGCGCGGGGTCCAGCGTGCCCCAGGCCCGCTTCATCGCGCCCTCGGTCCCGTCACGGCCAAGCTCTTCCTCGCCCAGACCGGTGGTCACGATGGGCAACTCATGGGGTGGCAGCGCATCGGTGTAATGCAACACGGACGTCACCGGCAGGTTTTCACAGCCCACAGGGCCGTCAATCACACATTGCAGGCCCTTGACGGCACAGAACGCATAAACAGCCCCCCAATACCCGCCAGCCCGGTCATGATCCATAATCAGCATGAGGAAACCCCCAGCTTCTTTTCTTCAAAAATACTCCGGGGGTGTGGGGGCTGGCCCCCACTCCGAACATATGAAGCCCGCGCCATCATATCATCTCAGCGGCCTTCGCCGCCTTGGCCTGACGCTCAAGCTTCTTCTGGTTCTGCGCCCGGAAATCCTCACGCACATTCGGCGTGCCTTCCCAGACACCCGCCGTGTCGCCGGTGCCAACGCCCTCAAAGAACGCCTTCATATGATCCATGCGGGATTTGTTGCCGATAGCCG
Source organism: uncultured Tateyamaria sp. (assembly GCF_947503705.1). GTDB lineage: Bacteria > Pseudomonadota > Alphaproteobacteria > Rhodobacterales > Rhodobacteraceae > Tateyamaria. Next base: position 38,733 of record NZ_CANNES010000014.1, read on the forward strand.
CGTTGATGACCGTGGCCAACGACCCGGCGCCCGCCACACCCATTAAGGGGCGCGCCGAAATCAGGTTGGTGAAATAGAGGCCGGGAATACCCAGCTCTTTGGCCTTCTGCACCACCGGCGTCGTGCCAATGGCCAGATCGGGCTGCACCGCTTCCATGGCGGCACAATCATCTTCCAGCGAGGCGCGGAACTGCACCTTGACGCCGCGCGCTTCCAGCCACTCCTGATCGTCCGCATTCCACGGCGTCCGGGGGCACGCGGTGCCCACATAAGGCACATCCGCCCCGCTCTCGATCAGCAGACGGGCAACCAGCAGTTCGGACCCTTCATAGCCCGACAAGGTGATCGTCCCCAAAATCGGCGTCGCCGCCAGCGCCCCGGTGATGGCAGGCAGCACAGCATTCTGAGCCGCAGCGATCTGTTCGGCGGAACAGCCATGGGCACGCCCAATCGCCGCCAGCCAGGACGCGGTGCCATCGCGGCCCACAGGGGCTGAGCCGACGATGGGCCGACCCGCGGCCTCGAACTCGCGCACAGAGGCGGTGTAAAACGGATGGATCGCCGCCACGACAGAACTGTCCAGAGCGGCGTAAAGCTCGCGCCATTCGCGGCACGGCACAACCGGGCCCGCAGCCAAACCCAGAGGGGCCAGCATTTGCCCGATCATCATCGGATCGGCCGGAAACATCTCGCCCAGCATGGCCACGGTCGGACGGTCCGACTTGCCACCGGTGGGCGCGGCCACGGGGCCAGCCTCAACCTCTTCGCGAGCGTATTTCAGCATCGCACCGGCCAACACGTCCTTGGCTTCCGCATGGGTCGGGATGCCAAAACCGGGCACATCAATGCCCACGATGCGCACACCGTTGATCTCGTTTGGCAGCAACCGCAGGGGCACGCCAGACGCAGTGGGCACACACAGGTTGGTCACCACAATGGAATCGTATTTCTCGGGATCGGCCAGATCGTGGACAGACTCGCGAATGTCCTCGAACAGCTTGCCGGTCACCAGCGTCTCGGAATTGAAGGGCACATAGCCCACGCTCCGACGCGCCCCGTAAAAATGGCTCACAAAGGTCAGGCCATAAACACAGCAGGCCGAGCCACTCAAAACGGTGGCGGTGCGGCGCATCCGCAATCCCACACGCAATGACCCAAAGGCGGGGCACATCGACTGCGGCTTGTCATGGGGGCCCTGCGGATAGTCTGCGGCGAACGTGTCGAGCATCTCGGAATTGCCGGCCATGCGCGCGGCCTTCTCCATCTCGGAACCCGAATGACAGCCAAGACTATCTACGCCCGCCTCCACGGCAGGCAACTCGGCCTCGCGCGGATGACCGGTGGTCACCTCCACCTCATCGGTGGCGTCATATGTCACGGCCTTGCTCAAGGCAGATCCCGCCGAAAGGCTGCCAAGGCCGCCTGCATCTGGGCCAGATTGGCACGTGTCGCAGCCAGGGCGCGATGTCCCTGCACCAGGCATTCCTGGCTGGTGTCACACATCTCTCGCGAGGTGCGGACAGCAATCTTGCTCTGGGTCACAGTCGCAATGACCGCGCTCAAATCAAGCGTCGTCATAGATCACCTCCAGCGACGCCTTCGGCTCGGCATTCTTGCCGCGCATGTCCATGTCGGTGGCCGGTTCCAGAACCACATCGCCACCGGTCTCGGACGCATCGAACAGGCCCAACAACCCGTCCTGATCCAGAGGGGCCGGGCGCACCGGCGGGGCCACCGCCACGTTCTCGCCCAGAGCAGCAAAGAGCGCGCCCCATTCGGAATCGGCCGTGCCGACAATCTGATAGTTGGCCGATTTCTTGCGCAGATCATCATTCTGCGGGATCGCCGCCAGCACCGGAATGTCGACCGCCTCGGCAAAGGCCTGCGCCTCGCCCGACCCGTCATCCTTGTTGATGACCAGACCTGCGACACCAACATTACCGCCCAGCTTGCGGAAATACTCCACCGCCGAACAGACGTTGTTGGCGACATACAGGGACTGCAAATCGTTCGATGCGACCAGGATCACCTTCTGGGCCATGTCGCGGGCAATGGGCAGGCCAAAGCCACCGCAGACCACGTCGCCCAGGAAATCGAGCAGGACGTAGTCAAAATCCCAATCGTGAAAGCCCAGCTTTTCCAGCAGCTCGAAACCATGGATGATGCCACGACCGCCGCAACCACGGCCCACTTCCGGGCCGCCCAACTCCATCGCGAACACGCCGCCGCGCTTGAAGCACACATCCCCGATCTGCACCTCTTCGCCGGCCAGCTTCTTCTTGGTCGAGGTCTCGATGATGGTCGGGCACGCCTTGCCGCCGAACAACAAAGATGTGGTATCGGATTTCGGATCACAGCCAATCAGCAAAACGCGCTTGCCTTGCTCGGCCATCATGTGGCTGAGGTTGGCAAGGGTGAACGACTTGCCGATGCCGCCCTTGCCATAGATGGCAATGATCTGGGTCTTGGAGGTAGGTTCTTCCGCCACGATATCTGCAAGGTCCTCATGGGCCTCATCGCGCAGCCGCTGATCGAAGTCTTTCAAATTTGGTACTTCATCTTTCACGGCTCAGTGCTCCCAATCCAAAATCATTTTCAGGCAGGACGCGTCGGTAAACGCCTGCTCATATGCCGCACGCGCCGTCGCGGCGGGCTTGGTGTGTGTGATCAAACCGCTCAAGCTCAGTGCGCCGCATTCGACCAGGGCGCGGGTCGCGGCCAGGTCCTCGCGGGTCCATTCAGCGGCCACGCGAAAGCGCGCCTCTTTCATAAAGGCGGGCGGAAAGGCAAAGGACAAAGGCGCGGAATAAAACCCGGCCAACACAATCTCGCCACCCTTGGCGATACGGCCAACCAGATCGTTCAGCAGGGCACCCTGCCCCGACGCATCATAGATCGACGTATAGTCGCGGCGCGGATCGTCAGCAGGGTCCATGACCTGATAGCCTTGGGCACCATCGCGACGGGCCGGATCAATTTCCCAGACCATCGGGGCCGGCGCACCGGCGGCAATGGTCAGACGGGCCAGCAAACGGCCCAGCACCCCGTGACCCACGATCAGGTCGGGCACCGCCTTGTTCATGCCAGCCATCGCATGGCGGGCGGTCGCGGCAAGCGCCAGCAAGGCACCCTCGGCGCCAAGGCCCGCATCGATTCGCGTCACGCGCTCGCTGTCCGTAACGACAGTGGCAGCGGCCCCACCAAACAAGCCAAAGGCACCGTCATAGCAATTGGCACCGGGCACAAACACACGGTCGCCGGGTTTGAACCCCGTCAGCGGCCCCGCCTCGACAACCTCACCCGCCGCCTCGTAACCGGGGACAAGCGGGTAGCCCATGCCAGGAAAGGGCGGCATCTCACCGCTCCAGAACAGTTTTTCGGTGCCGGTGGAAATGCCCGAATGGGTGACGCTCACAACCAGATCCGCAGGCCCCGGCGCAGTCAGCGGCAGGGTGTCCAGGTCCAGATCCTTGGGACCTTTCAAAAGGACGGCAGCGGTTTCCAATGTGATCTCCCTCAGGGTGGCCCACGCGGTCAAAGACTCAGACGCGAGCGGATTTCCTATAGTGTCATTCTAGTTAGACATTTCAATGTGTCAATTAGATTAGACACATTCAGGCGCAATCATTCGGCACGCACCGCCGTGACCGCTTGGGTCACATAGGACCGGCTGGGTTTGTAAACCTTGATCTGGTCAAACCCCGCCTCGGCCAACAGGGCCGAAATCTCCGCCGCCGATCGGGCACGGCCCGTCTGCATCGCCATCGTGTAGAATGCGAAATAGACGTCGCCCGCCTTGTCAGGCCGCGCGCCACCGCCCATCGGCTCCGAGACGATCAGGCGGCCGCCGGCAGGCAAAGCGTCTCGAACCTTGGCCAAAAGGGCGCGAACGGTATCGTCCGAATGGTCATAAAGGACACGGATCAACGATATGGCATCCATCCCTTCGGGCAATGGATCGGTGCGAAACGACCCCGGCACAATGCGCACCCGATCCGCCATGGCCGCCGCATCGAACCGCGCTTGGGCATCGGGCACCACGGGCGGCAGATCAAACAGGGTCATCTGCATCTTGGGCGCCGCACGCCCCGCCGCCTCAAGAAAGGCACCGGTGCCGCCGCCAATGTCCAACAGATGTGACACATCCTTGAGTGACACCGTGCGCAACGTGTCCTCGGCCACCAACCTTTGGGATTGGGCCATCAGATCGGAATAGATATGCGCCTCCGCCTCGGGCACATCGCCGCCAAAGACATAAGGCCAAAACTTCGACAGTTGCGTCTCCTCCGGCCCCCGCAGCAAAGCCACCGGATCACGCAGGTCATCATAAAATGCGCCATGATGGCGAATCATCGCCTCCAGCCCCGGCACGCCCATCAAGGCGGCCCCCTTGCGGGCCAGGGCAAAGCGCCCATCACGCTTGCGCTTGAGCAGGCCAAGGGCCGCCCCCGCCTGCAAGGCGATCTGCATCCGGTCGGCCGGAATATCCAGGGCATGGCCCAAATCATCCGCACTCTGCGGCCCCGCCTTGAGCCGCCGAAACACCTGCAATTCGATCAGGGCCAGCAAGACCTGGCTCTGCACAAATCCCTGCACAATATCAAACAGCACCGCCCCATCGGCGCGCGCCCGTCCCCGCGTCAAGGGAAAGCGGGCCGCCCAGCTTTGAAAACCGGGCCGCGCGATCAGGCGGTTCAGCCAGCCACCGCGCCAGGCGGGGCCGTCTTGGGTCTCGGTGATCATTCGCCGGGCACGTGGGTCGGTGTCACCACGGGCGTCAAACGCTCCGCATACATACGCACCATCTCGGCCAGTTGCGCCTCGCCCGGGCAAGCCGGGATCGAGGCGATGGCCCCGCCCAGAATATCCTTGAGGCGACTAATGGCCCCATTCACACCCAGCAGGGTCACCGCATTGGGCCGCCCATGCAAGTCGTCCTGACCCGCAGGCTTGCCCAGCGTCTCGGCATCATAAAGCGCATCGCGCAAATCGTCGGCCACCTGAAACGCCTCGCCAATGCGCGCGCCCAGCTCAAACCACGGCTCCGCCTCCTGGCCCGCGGCCACGGCCCCCATCTGCGTCGCGGCGATAAACAGCGCCCCGGTCTTGGCCTGATGGTAAGCGCTCAGGTCAATCTCGCTCTCGCTCTCCCAACCCTGGCCCGCACAGATGCCACCGGGCATGCCCGTGCGTTGGGCCAGCGTCATGATCAACTGCGCCACACGCTCAGGCGATTGCCCGGATTGGCGCGCCAAGATCTCAAAGGCGAGCACAATCAGGCTGTCGCCCGCCAGCACCGCCAAAGGCTCCGAATAGGCCTTGTGAACCGACGGCTTGCCCCGGCGCACATCCGCGTCGTCAAAACAAGGCAGGTCGTCGTGCACGAGGCTGGCACAGTGGATCAGCTCCAACGCCGAAGCGGCGGCATCGGAAATGGCAGGGCGGTCATCGCCGCAGGCCATTGCCACCGACATCAGGATGGTCGGGCGGATGCGGGCCCCGCCGGGGGCGGTCGCGTAATGCAAGGCACTGGCCAGCTTGGGCGGCGTCGATCCGCGTCCCTGCCCGACGGCCACAGCCTTGGCAATTGCGGCTTCGATCCGTGTGTTCAGACCCATGAGGTGCCTCCTGCAGCGGGATGAAGTGTAATGCACGCACGACACTAAAGTGTAAATCATACTGGACACTTTGCCGAGACGAGTCAACAATCGCAAACACCAGCGCCGCATAGAAAGAGCACCGTGACAGCCCACGACCCCTCAACCCCCACACGCGCCGTAATCATCGGCGCGGGCATCGCCGGGCTGGCCTGCGCGGTCCGGCTGCGCGCGGCGGGGATGCAGGTGACGGTGCTGGAACGGCACGGGACAGTCGGGGGCAAGATCAGAACAGTGCCCTCCACCGCCGGGCCGATCGACGCAGGGCCAACGGTGCTGACGATGCGGCACGTCTTTGACGACCTCTTTGCCTGCGCCGGGCAACGGCTGGACGATCACGTCACGCTGATCCGGCAGGACACGCTGGCCCGGCACTTCTGGCCCGATGGCAGCACGCTTGACCTCTATTCCGACGAGGCGCTCAGCACGACGGCGATCAACGACTTTGCCGGGGCCAAGGCGGCACGCGAATTCACCAGGTTCTGCGCCCGGACCCGGGCGCTGTTCCAGGCCTTTGACGGGCCCATGATGCAAGCGCCCGAACCCAGGCTCGGCGCGCTCACGGCACACGTGCTGAAACACCCAAAGCTCATCCCGGCCATGGCCCCGCTCTCTACGCTCAAGTCCCTGCTCAAATCCTCCTTTGACGATGCGCGACTGCGGCAACTCTTTGGACGATACGCCACCTACGTGGGGGGCAGCCCGACACACGCACCCGCCATCCTGTCGCTGATCTGGCAAGCCGAGGCGTCGGGCGTCTGGGTGGTCAAAGGGGGGATGCACAAGCTGACGCAAGCACTGCAATCGGTGCTGCAAAGCCAGGGGGTGGATATCCAGACAAACGCCCATGTGGCCGGAATAGAGACGCATGAGGGCCGCGCCACAGGGGTCACACTGGAAAACGGCACGCATATTCCCTGCGATATCCTTGTGCACGCAGGCGACCCAAGGGCATTGGCCACGGGGGCACTCGGGGCACAAACCAAACACATCGCCAAACAAACGGCGACGGCCAAGCGCAGCTTCTCGGCCCGCGTGCTCAGCTTTGCGGCCACGCCGCAGGGGCCGGCACTGGCGCACCACAACGTCTTTTTCAGCAGCCAGCCAGAGGACGAGTTCAACGACCTCATGGCGGGCAAAATCCCGCAAAATCCCAGCTTCTACATCTGCGCGCTGGACAGGGGGCAAGGCACCACACCCCCCGATCTCGAACGGTTCGAGATCATCACAAATGCGCCCGCCACGGGCGACACCAACGCGCCCGCAACCGCAGACACAACAGACCCCGAGGACATCGCAAAATGGCTTCATCAGATCACGCAGCAGATGGCGACACACGGCATGACTTTCAGCCCGACACCGACCACGGATACAGTGACAACGGCCCAAGCGTTCGGGCGGATGTTCCCCGCCAGCCAAGGCGCGCTTTACGGGCAAAGTCCCCACGGGCTGACGGCAGCCCTCAACCGACCCACAGCCCGGACACAGATCCCCAACCTCTACCTGGTGGGCGGGGGAACGCATCCCGGGGGGGGCGTCCCGATGGCGACGCTCTCCGCATGGCATGCGGCCGAGGCGATCGCAGCAGACCGAATTTCGACATCCCTGTCGGGCCAAATGGCTATGCCTGGTGGTATGTCGACGGCCTGAGCGATTGCGGCACACGGGCGGTGTCGGTGATCGGGTTCATCGGCTCGGTCTTTTCGCCGTGGTACCGCTGGTCGGGGCGGAAAAACCCGCAAAACCACGTCTGCATCAACGTGGCGACCTATGGGCCGGGGGGCCGGTTCACGATGACCGACCGGGGCATCTCCGCACTGCGGCAGTCCGAGGACCGGTTCGAGGTCGGGCCATCCGCCATGCACTGGGACGGCAACGATCTGGTGATCGACATCGACGAGGTCTCCTCGCCCCCATTGATCAGCCGGATCAAAGGGCAAATTCGGGTCACACCCTCGGCCATCACAAACGTGGAACTGCCGCTGACACCGGACGACGCACATATCTGGCGGCCCTTCGCGCCCCGCTCGCGGATCACGGTCGATATCGACCGGCCCGGCTGGCAATGGAACGGCGAAGGGTATTTCGATGCCAATTTCGGCACCCGGGCGCTTGAGGAAGACTTCAGCTACTGGACCTGGGGGCGCTATCCCACGTCACAAGGGGCCACATGCTTCTATGACGCCACGCGACTGGATGGGTCGGAATTGGCGGCTGCCTTCAGCTTTGACAATGACGGTACCGCGCAAACGATCCCCCTGCCCCCAAAGGCGCCCATGCGACGCTCGCTCTGGGCGGTCAAACGCGAAACGCGCGGGGACATCGGCACACGGGCAAAACAAGTCCAGGGCATGCTGGACGCGCCGTTCTATTCACGCTCGGCCGTCGAAACGACGCTGAACGGCGAAACAGTAACCGGCGTGCACGAGGCGCTCGACCTCACGCGGTTCCGCTCCCCCCTGATCAAACCCATGCTGGCCGTCCGGGTTCCCCGCCGCGCCAAATGGACGTTTGCCTGACCTTTCCCTTCATTGTTCCATAAATACTGCCGGGGAGTTTGAGGGGCCGGCCCCTCATCCCGCACATGCAACCAGAACCGACATCGCCAGTTTCGCGCGTTGGAGCCTCCGGCGGGCAATACTTTCAGAACAATGAAGGGAAAGGTCAGCCCGGCTGAACAGTGGCCTTCGCGGCTTCTTCGCGATTGAGGTTCCAGACCGATGCGTTCAGCGCACCGGCAATGGTCACCCAAATCAGGTAGGGGATGAACAACATGCCCGCGATCGTATCCACCTGCCAAAGGGCCAGCATCGCGCCAAAGACAGACAGCCACAGCGCCACAAGCACCAGCATCCCCAGGCGAATATGTTTGAGGCCGAAAAACACTGGCGTCCACACGGCGTTGAACGCAATCTGGATCGACCAGAGCGCCATCGCCACGCCGTTGCCTTCGGCCACACCGGCCCGTGCCCCCGCCCCTGCCATACAGAGGTAGAGGACCATCCACGTGACCGGAAACACCCAGTCAGGCGGCGTCCAGGACGGCTTGTTCAGCGATTTGTACCATGGCCCCGGCGAAAACAGCCCACCGGTCATCCCTGCCCCAAGGCAGGCCACCAGAAATAAACAGAAGAGAAGCCAGAACATTGGACTAGCGTAGCCCAACCTGGCCACCGATCATAGTGGCCCGATCAGATTGGCGACGTTCTTCAAGGGCGGCAAGCGCCTCAAACAGGCTGTCACTGCGCGCGGGCCGCGTGTTGCGGGCCGCCGCATCCACCAGGAATGCCACTTCTGGCAGTGGCTTGGCATAAAGCACGGCAGATTGCGGCATCACCATACTGATCCCGCTTTGCAGCACCGACTGGCCCAGCCACCCGATCTTTTGCGCCTTGGACGTCCGCGCCCGCGCCGTGATCGAATCGTAGCCCATCGTGGTCAGCTTGCCCGCAATCCCCGCATAGATGAACCGCGCCCCGTAAATGCCGGGACGGCAGGATTTTGGCAGGGCTGCGATCCCCGGCTCTGCGCGGTAATAGAGCCTGTTCGCCTCCATCACCAGGCGTTTGACCATGCCCCGCACCGCCTTGGTCGGGCGCGGGTCGGCAAAGAACGCCTGACGGTCGATGCCTGCCTCGTCCAGCCAGTCGGTCGGCAAGTAAAGCCGCCCTTCCAGCGCATCCTCGCCCACGTCGCGGGCAATGTTCGTCAGCTGCATCGCCACGCCCAGATCGCACGCCCGCGCCAACGCATCCGCATCCCGCACGCCCATCAGCACGCACATCATCGCACCCACGGCCGACGCCACCCGCGCCGAATAATCCCGCACCTCGCTCAGGCTCGCATAGGTCCGTGCATCCGCGTCCCACGCCAGCCCCTCCAGCAGCGCATCAGGCAGCGTGCGGGGCATGTCGAACTGCTCCACCACGGCGGTAAAGGCCCGGTCCGGGGCCGCATTCTCGGGACGGCCCGCATAGACCCGGTCAAGCCTGTCGCGCAGCCGCAGCACCGCCTCGACCTTTTCGGCTTTCAGGTCAACCTCATCATCGGCCAGCCTGCAAAACGCATAAAGCGCCAGCGCCGGATCGCGAACCTTTTTAGGCAACAGCTTGGACGCCGCATGGAACGACAACGACCCGTGGCGAATGGCTTCTGTACAGGCGTGCAGGTCGCGCGGGTCCATCATGTGACCGGATCCGGCACAAGCTGGCTGAGGACTTCGGCGGTGGAAATCACCCCCGGCACACCGGCGCCCGGATGGGTGCCCGCCCCGACCAGATACAGCCCCTCGGCCTCCTCCGACACGTTATGGGGGCGGAACCAGGCCGATTGCAGAATGCGCGGCTCAATCGAAAACCCGGCGCCATGCGGCGACAGGTACCGATCACGAAAGGTCTCCGGCGTGAACACCTGCTCGGTCACGATTTTCGACTCTAACCCGGGCAAAAGCTGCTCTTCCAGCACCTTGAGCATCTTGGCCTTATAGACCTCGGCCTCCGTCTCCCAATCCACGCCGCCATGGCCAAGATGGGGGACAGGGGACAGAACATAAAAGGTATCATCCCCCTCAGGCGCCACCGACGGATCAGTTACCGAAGGACGGTGAATATAAAGGCTCATGTCATCCGACAGCTTCCCCTTCATGAAAATATCATGAAGCAAGCCGGTGTAGCGGGGGCTGTTCAGAATGGTGTGATGACCCACATCGGCCCAATCGCCGCGCGTGCCCTTGGTCCCGAAATACCACACGAAGAGGCTCATGGAATAGCGGGTGCGCCTGAGCCGCTTGGGCGTCCACCGCTTCTTGGGCGCATCGCGCATCAGATGGTTGTAGGTGTGGCCGCTATCGGCATTGCTGACGACCACGTCGGCCCCCATCTCCAGACCAGAGGATAGGCGCACGCCACGGGCCTTGCCCTCACGGACGACAATCTGGTCCACCTCTGTCTGCATCAGCAACGTGCCGCCCTGGCTCATGATGACATCGGCCATGCGCTCGGCCATGCCGGCCAGACCGCCCATCGCATAATGCACCCCGAACTCCTTTTCGAGGTAGCTGACAAGGATATACATCGAGGTCACGTTGCACGGATCACCGCCGATAAAGAGGGGGTGAAAGGAAAAGGCCATGCGGAGCTTGTCATTGCGGAACCGCTTGGACGCATGGGCATAAACCGACCGATCGGCACGCAGCAGACCAAAGGTCGGCAACACCTCGATCAGGTCCCACAGCTTGTGCATCGACCGGCGGCCAAGGTCTTCAAACCCGAACCAATAGCGCTTTTCACTGTCCTTCAGGAACTTGTCAAAACCGGCCACATCGCGGGGCTCGATCTTGGCCACCTCGGCGCGCATCTTATCGGTGTCCTGCTGGGCGACAAACTTGGTGCCGTCGGGCCAGCGGATTTCATAGAACGGATCAAGGGGCTTCAACTCCACCTCAGAGGCGAAATCACGACCACAGGCCGCCCACAGCTCTTTGTACAACTGCGGCACGGTCACAATGGTCGGGCCCAGATCAAAACGGTGGCCATCCTGCCAAATGGCAGAGCCGCGCCCCCCCGGCACATCCAGCTTGTCGATGACGGTGACCTTGTAGCCCTTGGCACCCAATCGCATGGCAGCGGCCAGGCCGCCCAAACCGGCACCCACCACGATGGCACGGTTGCCCGTGGCGCTTTCCGACGATTCGATCTGATCAAGACGTGTCATGTTACTGCGACAATAGATGTGTCTAGTTTAGTTGACAATTTGTTTTCGACCGATAGGCTTAATCAAGCGCCATACCGGTGCAAAAACAGTGCGATGAGATGAACCAGACGACGACACTTTCCTTCTTCCGCTTTGAGCGGTGGCAAGACCGGGCGTGGGCGCTGACCATGATGGGCGGTGCACGACTGGCCATGGCACGCATACCGGACCTGGGATTTTGGAAGCTCTGCGGGTCCGGTACGGGCGAGGGGTTCACGCCCATCCCCAACACCGCCGTCTATGCGATATTGTGCACCTGGCCGGACGAGGCGACGGCACGGGCACGACTGTCCGAAACGCGCATCTTCCAACGCTACCGCGCCCGCGCAGTCGAAGATTGGACCGTGTTTCTCGCCCCCACCTCCGCGCGCGGGGAGTGGAGCGGGCAAACCCCCTTTTCGCCTGTGTCAGAGCCGCAATCGGGCGCTATCGCCGCCCTTACCCGCGCCACTGTCAAACCGCGCATCGCCCTGAAATTCTGGGGCCGCGTGCCCGACATTTCCGCCATGATCGGCAGCGACAAGAACGTGGCCTTCAAGATCGGGATCGGCGAAGTGCCGCTGTTGCACCAGATCACCTTTTCCATCTGGCCCGGCGCCCACGAAATGGCGCAATTCGCTCGTGAAAACGGGCCACATGCCAGCGCCATCCGGGCGGTGCGCGACGGCGCGTGGTTCAAAGAAGAGCTTTATGCCCGCTTCGCCATTCTGGGTGACACAGGCACATGGGGCGGCACCAGCCCCCTGCAAGGACTGAAACTCACATGACCAAGACCCCCTTTCCGTTCTCTGCCATCGTCGGTCAGGACGATATGAAACAGGCAATGATTCTGACGGCGATTGATCCGGGCATCGGCGGCGTTCTGGTCTTTGGCGACCGGGGCACGGGCAAATCCACCGCCGTACGGGCGCTCGCGGCCCTCTTGCCTCCGATCAAGGCTGTGGTGGGTTGCCCGATCAACGCCGCCAGCCATGACGCCTGCCCCGAGTGGGCCAATATTGAGACCGGGAAAACCGCCAATATCCCCACCCCCGTGATCGACCTGCCCCTCGGCGCGACCGAGGATCGCGTGGTCGGTGCGCTTGATATCGAACGGGCGCTGACACGGGGGGAAAAAGCGTTTGAACCGGGCCTCCTGGCCCGTGCGAACCGGGGCTATCTTTATATCGACGAGGTCAACCTGCTTGAGGATCACATCGTCGACCTCTTGCTCGACGTGGCCCAATCGGGTGAAAACGTGGTCGAACGCGAGGGGCTGTCGATCCGGCACCCGGCGCGCTTTGTCCTCGTTGGCTCCGGCAACCCGGAGGAAGGCGAATTGCGGCCCCAGTTGCTTGACCGTTTCGGCCTGTCGGTCGAGGTCCGCAGCCCCAATGACATCGCCCAACGCATCGAGGTCATCAAACGCCGCGATGCCTTTGAGTCCGATTTTGACGCCTTCATGACCACCTATTCGAAAAAAGACGCCACCATCCGCCGCAAGATCCTCGCCGCGCGCAAGGCCCTGCCGGGCATCGAGACGCCCGACACCATCCTGCACGACTGCGCCGAGCTGTGCATCGCGTTGGGCAGTGACGGTCTGCGGGGCGAGCTGACCTTGCTGCGGGCGGCCCGCGCCTTGGCCGCCTACAAAAAACACGGCACCCTGACCCGCGCCCACCTGCGCGACATTGCCCCCATCGCGCTCAGCCACCGCCTGCGCCGCGACCCTCTGGACGAAGCAGGCAGCAGCACCCGCGTGGCCCGCACCGTCGCCGAAGTGCTCGGATGATGCGCCGGCGGCATCCGGCACAATGGCGGATCAAGATCCGCCTTACGGGGATGCGTGAACCCTTGCGTTTCGTGGGCATGCTGTGACGCTGTGAGCGCGGCAAGCTGGCATATGGCGGCCTTGGCCTTGCGTCTTTTGGCCATTGACCCTGCGGGGCTCGGCGGGGCCGTCATCCGCATGCGCGCCAGTCCCGACCGGGACGCCGTGATTGCTGCCTTTGACAGCCCCCTGCCCCTGCGCAAAATGCCCCCCACGATCAGTGACGAACAGCTTTTGGGCGGAATAGACTTGTCGGCGACCCTTGCTTCGTCACAAGTTATTGAAAATAAAGGGTTCTTTTCAACTCCCTGCGTGGCGTTGATCCCCATGGCCGAACGCTGCACTCCCACCCTTGCCGCCAAGCTTTGCAATCTCATGGATCAGTCTCTGCCTCAGGGGATTTTGGCCCTCGACGAAGGCGCCGAACCCGACGAGGCCGTCCCCCCTGCCCTCGCTGAACGTCTCGCTTTCCACATCGAACCCGAAGGCCGCAGGCCACCCGATTGGAACGTTGTCCCCGCGGGGACAAACTCCAAAACAACATCTGTCCCCGCGGGGACAGACACAAAAACCGTGCCCATTTCCGACGCGCTGATCCAACTCACGACACTCGCTGCAAGCTTCGGAATCCACTCTCTCCGCGCGCCCACCCTCGCCCTGCGCGCCGCCCGCGCGCACGCTCTTTTTCATGGCCGCACCACGCTCACCGAACCCGACATCACCGCCGCCGCGTCCCTTGTCTACCCCCACCGCGCAACGCTGGTCCCGCAAGAGGACGCTCCCGCCGATCCGCCCCCGCCAGAAGACCAGGCGCAAGACGAACCCGAGGGCCAGGACCAGTCCGACGACCTCACCTTGCCCGACGCCGATATGCTCATCGAGGCTGTCAAAGCACTGCTGCCTCCCGGCCTGCTCCACGGACTTGTCCCCGCGGGGACAAACCGGAATTCGGGCGGCGCTGGGGCGGGCCAAACACGCACTGGTAACCGCCGCGGACGCCCCCTGCCCTCGCGCCCCGGACGCCTCGATAGCAGCGCACGCATCGACCTCGTCGCGACCTTGCGCGCCGCCGCCCCCTGGCAACCCTTGCGCCGCCAACAACAGCCCAATCGCGTGGGCCTCTTGATCCGCCCTTCCGACATCCGCCTCAAACGGTATGCCGAGCAATCCGACCGCCTGTTGATCTTCTGCGTCGACGCGTCAGGCTCTGCCGCCATGTCCCGCCTGGGCGAGGCGAAAGGCGCAATCGAACTCCTACTAGCCGACGCGTATGCCAGCCGCGATCACGTGTCGCTGATCGCGTTCCGGGGCACCGATGCTGAAATCCTTTTGCCCCCCACACGCTCGTTGGTGCAAACAAAACGGCGCTTGTCTGCCCTGCCGGGCGGGGGCGGTACGCCGCTGGCATCCGGGTTACAGAACGCTCTGCTGCTGGCCCAGCAATCCCGCTCCAAGGGGCTGACACCCACGGTCATTCTGATCACCGACGGGCGCGCCAATATTGCCCTCGACGGCTCTGCAAATCGCGCTCAGGCTGCGACGGATGCGACGCAAATGGCGGCTGCCCTGCGCAGCGCTGGCATCGCAAGTCTGGTACTTGACATGTCGACCCGGCCCCAGCCCGCCTTGCAGGCTTTGGGCGCAACCCTGAACGCACCTTACGTCCCCCTGCCGCGCGCAAATGCGGAGCGCTTGACGAACGCTGTGACCGCCGCGCTGGACGGTTAAGCGATGGACTGGGCGGGCATCAAAGGCTGGCCAAATGCGCATTTGTCCCGGCGGGGACACGGCCCCGTGCATCGCTGGCATATTCAGGAAACGGGCAGCGGAAAAACCATCCTCCTGCTGCATGGCGCGGGCGGCTCGACCCACAGTTTTCGCGATGTCAGTCCACTGCTCGCGGGCCGTTTTCACGTGATTGCACTCGACCTTCCTGGGCATGGATTCACGCAACTGGGTGCCCGGCATCGCAGTGGGTTAGACGACACGGCTCAGGACATCGCCGCGTTGTGCGCACAGGAAGGGTGGAGACCGGACATCATCATTGGGCATTCGGCAGGTAGTGCGGTTGCGCTGCGACTGGCGCAAGGGGATTTGTCCCCGCGGGGACAAACGCCTTTGGTCATTGGAATCAATGCCGCCCTCAGCGAGTTCAAGGGCGTTGCAGGCCTCTTGTTTCCGGCGATGGCCAAGGCGCTGGCGGCGGTGCCGTTTACCGCCAGACTGTTCTCGGGGGCGTCGGCCAATCCGGCCCGGATCAAGGCTCTGATCGACAGCACAGGCTCTGTTCTGGATGCTGAAGGCTTGGCGCTTTATCGGCGGCTGGTATCGGACAGGGACCACGTGGACGGCACCCTGATCATGATGGCGCAATGGCGGTTGAACCCGCTGTTGGCGCGGTTGAAAGACCACCAAGGGCCGGTTCATTTCATCGTCGGGGACCAGGACAAAACCGTGTCCCCGCAGGTTTCAGCGGACGCGGCCAAGTTGATCGCCGGGGCGCAGGTACATCGCATCGCAGACCTTGGGCACTTGGCCCATGAAGAAAGGCCCGCCGAGGTGGCGGGCCTGATCATGCACATCATTGACGAAACCGGGGTTTAGAGACCCAAACTGTCGAGCATTACCCGCACCGCGGCCTCCAGCTTGCGCGCGTCGATGGCCCCGAAATCCTTGTCCATCTGCAGATCAATCCGGCCCTGAGCGCCGGTCACTTTGACCGTGCCGGAATGCCGGTTCAGTTTGATCGTGGTCTTGGACGACGTCGACGGGCGCGGCGTCCCGTCGGGGCGTTTGGGGGCCAGCGCGCTGTTCAGCACCGTCATTTCAGCGGCGGCTGTATCGGGTTTGAATTGATCCAACGCCACTTCGATCTGGCCGCGCAAACGGGGATGATCCTGCATCGCCTTGACCAGCTTGAGGCCCAGGGATCGCGGGATCGCCTCGGGGTAATTGATCTTGTCCCCAAGCACCGACATCAGGGCGCTGAAATGGGCGATGTAACTGCGTTTCTGACGGCCCGCAGACGCATAGAGCAAGTCGATGGCATCACTGACCGACACGCCCACCTGCTGCGCATATGAGGACGCAAGTTGCCCCATTTCGGCGAATGAAATGTCGCGCCGCACCAGGTTTTCGTCGACCATCCGGCGATAGAGTTTTTCGAGCGCCTCGCCCTTGGCAATCAGAACGGCGGGGATGGTTTTGAACCGGTCCTCGTTCGTCTCTTTGGCGAGTGCACGGTAGGCGGAGAGCCGGCGAAAACCCTGGATCAATTCGTACCCCTCGCCGGTGTCCTCGACCTGGATCGGGTTGGACAGACCCAGTTCGAGGATCGAGGTTTTCAGCTCGTTGAACTCGGGGTCTTCGCCTTTGCCCCGGTCGCGGGTGAGCTTGGTCATTTTGACATCGTCAATGGCCACCTTGGCCACGATGGCGCCGTCCCGTTTCAGCGAGACATATTCATGGGCGAGCCGATCATTTTCGGCGCGGATCGCAGCCTCGGCCGATTGACGGTCGGTGAGGGCGGCGGCGTTTTCCGAGATGGCGGTTGCCATCGGTCCCCGCCGGGACACTTCCGTTTCGGGGGCGTCCGGGGCAGGGGCGTCGGTGTCGTCGTTCAGGTCGAAGTCGATGTCGAATACGCGGCGCTTGCTCATGCCTCATCCTCCAGCTGGTCCCAGGCTTGGCCCAGGTTTGTTTTGAATTCGTCATAGGCCCGATCAAAGGAGGCGCGAGCCCGTCGCCAGGTTTCCCGGGTCATGTCGCGGTAGTCGATTTCGTAGATGCTGCTGAGAAAGCGGCCCGACTGTTCGACGGCGCGCGTCATCTCGATCGGGTGTTCGCAAACCCGGTCGCCGAACACTTTTTCGAACGCGCCCTGCATCGCGCGGTGCAGTTCATTGCCCGGCTCGAACCGCGTCAGAAGGAAGCGCAGGTCGAGGAAGGATTTGGGCAGTGTCATTGTCCCCGCGGGGACAAGCCCGTTGAAGCGGCTGAGATCCTCCAATGCTTCGGACAATTGGCCGATGAAAGAGGTCGTGGAATCGTATTCCCAATAGCCGGGCCCGGACGGGATATAGAGCACGTCGGCGGCAAAGACCGCGTTCATGGACTGGTAGCCGATGGCGGGCGGGCAGTCGAAAATGATCAGGTCATAGGCGTCGGGGGCCAGCTGATCGAGGAAACGTGAGACCGCAGCGAAGAAGGACCATTCGGGATTGATGTGCCGATACTGCGCAGAGGCAAATTCGACAAAGGCCGCGTTGGCGCAAGAGGGCACGATGTCGATGGTGGGCCAGTTTGTCGGCTTGATGAAGTCGCTGGCGCGTAGGTCGGTCAGGCCCATTTCGGTGATTGCGTTGGGCAGCTTGCGCTGAGGCAGGGCGGTGCCGGTTTCGGCCCCCTGCACGGCGGAGTTCATCCGGTCGGTCTCATGCGCCAGATCGCGAGCCATGATGCCCCAGACGGTATATTCCTCGGCCACGTCGGAGAGGCCCATGGAGTGGCTGAGCGTGGCCTGCGGATCGAAGTCGACGCACAGCACGCGGTAGCCGTCGAGGGCGGCGGCATGGGCGAAATGGAGCGCGGTGGTGGACTTGCCCGCCCCCCCTTTGAAGTTGGCGATGGCGGCGCGGATGGCACGCTTGTTCGCCGGGCGATAAGGCATGAGCGACTTGCGGTTCACCTTGATCCGGCGGCGCAGCTCGTTGATTTCCTCAAGCGTGTACCAGCGTTGGCGGCCGTCCTCTTCGACGATGCCCTGGGGCAGGGAGGGATCAGCGGCGAGCCGTCCCCGCAGGGTGGATTGGTTGGCCTTGAAGATCAGCTCGGCCACCTCCCAACTGGAGAAACGGCGCAGCGTCTTTTCGTTCTGTGGCGAAAAGGTCTGCTGGCGGATGAAGCCCTGCATTTTAAGCGATTGGGCCTGGAGTTTGGCGAGGTCGGAATGGGTAAACATGCGCTGCCTGTCAGTGGTGTCCCCGCGGGGACAGATGGTTTGTCCCCGCGGGGACAGCGTTTTTCGGACGCTCTTGATGCTCTGTTTCTGATTTACGCTGGTTTTGCGAAAAATGCAAAAGGGGATTATCATCAAATGAAGGGAGCGCGCGTTGGCTTTACCCATGGGGACAAGGGCGATTCGCGTTTGGGTGGCGCTGGGACTGGTTCCTAGGGATCAGCGGATAATATTGGGGACAGGTTTTTCAGTGCCCCAACCTATAGGGTGACAAAAGGCGCTGAATAGGGGACATTGTGTATGTCCCCCAATACCAAGACTACCTGATTTTTCTTTGAAAATAGGATCAGGGCAGGGACTGGGTTCGATCAATGCTTGACAGAATCGCCGTTGGGGACGCAAATCAAGGCAGGAGACGGAAAAGCGGCTAGAACCGTTGGGACGATATACCGCCGTCAGCAGGTGTGAACCGGGCCCGTCCCGGCATTTACGAAAATCGAGGGCAGTCATGCAAACGCTACGGCCGGTGGGCCAGGGCGCCTCTGCGCGCAAATACGACATTCTGACAGCTTTGGGGGCCTATGCGCTGGCGCAGGGCAAACATGACCAGCGGCGGGTCTTGCGCCTGATGACGCTGGTGACGGCGCGGTACAATTGGGCACGCGACGAATTGGCCGTGGGGCAGCGCGAGATTGCGCGGCTGTGGTCGGTGGATGAACGCACCGTCAAGCGCGAGATGGCGCTGTTGCGGGCGCGCGGCTGGCTGGTCGTCAAACGGCAGGGCGCGCGCGGGCGCGTCACGCAATACGGGCTGGGACTGGAGCGGATGCTGCATGACACGTCTGTGCAATGGGCCGCCGTTGGCCCGGACTTTGAGCTGCGGATGGGGCAGGGGGATGTGCCGGATGCGACCGTGGTGCCGTTGCCGGTCAAAGGCGTGGTCCGCGCGCCCGATATCAGCAAGGGCACCGAATGGGCTTTGGCGCAAGCGGTGCTGCATGGTGAAGATCCGGGAATGTATGCCAGTTGGATCGCGGGACTGACGCGGGTTGAGCGGGCTGGGGGGCGGTTGACCCTGCGTGCGCCGTCGCGCTTTCACGGGGCCTATGTGCAGACCCATCTGGAGCGTCGCGTGCTGGCCGCCTGCCGTGAAGTCGACGGGGATGTGACGGAAATACGGATTGTGGTGTGAAGGAGCGTTGCCATGGAACTGACATTTGAGTGTGACGGGGCGGCGTTGCCGTTGAAGATTGACCAAGTGGTGGTTGCGGGCTGGACGGGGCGCGATATTGCTGCGGTGCAGCATCACATTGACGAGCTGGCCGCCGTGGGTGTGCCGGGGCCGAGCACTGTGCCGCTGTACTACCGGGTGTCGGAGGGGTTGTTGACCCAAGGCGACCGTATTCAGGTGCTGGGCGCGGGCACCTCGGGTGAGGTGGAACCCTTGCTGATCTGTACGGATGGGCGCACGTATTTTGGACTCGCGTCGGACCATACGGACCGGGATCTTGAGACCCATTCGGTCGCCGCCTCAAAGCAGGCCTGCGCCAAGCCGGTTGCGGCGATGCTTTGGGACATGGCCGAGATCGAGGGACATCTGGAAGAGATCACCCTGCGCTGTTGGATCGTCGAGGACGGGGCCGAGGTGCTGTATCAGGAGGGGACGCTCGCGGGCATTCGACCGCTGGCGGAACTGTGTGCGGGGGCCGGGTTTGGCGACGGCATGGCGATGCTCTGCGGGACGTTCGGGGCCAAGGGCGGCGTGCGTCCGGCAGGGGCCTACCGGATGGAGGCGGTGGACCCGCGAACGGGGCGCAGCATGACGCTGTCTTATGCGGTTGAGGTGCTGCCGATTGTGGCCTGAGCCTCGTCGAGGATGCAGCCGTGGATCAGGTTTTCGCGCATGAGCCGTTGGGCGAGGGTGCCGCGTGGGGTGCTGACCTCGGCCAGGTAGGCGGCTTTGGCGGTGGTGTATCGCCTTGTGATTTCAATGGCTTGTGTCGCTGATACGGGTTTGAACCGCAAGGTTTGACCGGAGCGGAATTGCGCCAGCCTGTCGGTGTCGCAACTGATCACCGTAGCGATTTTGGGATAGCCGCCGGTGGTTTGATGATCGGCCAGAAGGACGGTCGGAATGCCGTCGCCCGCGACCTGCACTGATCCGCGCACGATGGGTTCCGAAGGGATCGACAAGGCGCTGTTGAGGGCGAGTTTGGCCCCGTTGAGGCGCATCCCCATGCGGTCATAGGCGTCGGAAACCTTGAAAGGCTGGCTGGTGAACAGATCAAGTGCGCCCTCGGCGAAATGTTGATCCTGGGGGCCGGTGACGACGTGGATCGGGCCGTTGTCCTCGAATTCGGGTTGGGGGATGGTGCCAAGCCGATCCTCGCGGATGGCGGCGTTGGTGACCGTGACCGTGTCGCC
Source organism: uncultured Tateyamaria sp. (assembly GCF_947503705.1). Classification (GTDB taxonomy): domain Bacteria; phylum Pseudomonadota; class Alphaproteobacteria; order Rhodobacterales; family Rhodobacteraceae; genus Tateyamaria. The sequence goes on from NZ_CANNES010000014.1 coordinate 59,332, forward strand.
AGATTTCAGCGCGCCACCGCCAAAGCCGGAGTTGGAATGGGTTGCCTGGCTGTTGAGCCATTGCGGCGCGGTGAGTTGACCCGCGAAAGCGAGATAGGCCCAACTGCCGGACTTGCCCGCGCTGAGGGCGAGCCGTTCGCCTTTTTGCACTGTCAGAATCGTCCAGCCACTGGTCTTTTGCCCCTGATGCTGGATGGTGAAATCGCCCCCTGTGATCGCCATCGTCACTGCTCCTTTGGTGCTGGTGAGGATGAGGCCGCCAAGCGAGATCTCGATCGCTGTTGTGCCCGAAACATTGCCAAGGGCAGCGTTGGCAGCGTCAAAGGCGAGCCTGTCCATCGGGCCGGAGGCGGGCACGCCAAAGCGCATGTGGCCGGGGCGGCCCGCGTCCTGGTAGGTGACCAATGGCCCTGCGAAGGTGACGGTGAAGGTGGCGTCAGACATGGGCGGCTGTCTGCCTGGCGAAGCTGTCGGCGCTGATCCGTTCGAAGGTGACTGTGTCGCCCACATCAAAGAGGAAGGGCCGTGTGTCATCGCCGGTCAGGATGGCCGTGGGCGAGCGCCCGATGATCGACCAGCCGGTGGGCATGGTGAGCGTTGTGATCAGGCATTGGCCGCCTGCGATGATCACGCTGCCTGCTGGGACGTCGCGGATGGGGCTGGGCTTGCGCGGGACTTGGATGGGGGCGGGGACGCCTGACAGGTAGGCGTAGCCGGGGGCGAACCCGTACATCAGCACGCTGAACTGCCCCGCGAGATGGGCGTTAATGATCGCCTCGGGGGAGAGCCCGGTGGCGGTGGCCACAGCGGTGAGGTCGGGGGCAAAGGGCGCGTCATAGCAGACGGGCACCCGGTGCGTTTTGCCCTGTATTTGGGTCGATCGGGCGGTTTCCAGCCGTGCACGCACGTGGGTTTCGATCTGGCCGTGATCCGTGACCAGCGGATCGAAGGACACCAGCAGGTTCACGATGGCCGGCACGGTTTCAATTGCACCGGGGGGCATATCGGCGGCCAAGGCGCGGTCGAGCGCCAGAACGGCGTCATGGGCGCCTTGGCTGAAGTCGGTGCCAAAGCTGACCAGCAGGGCGTGGTCGGCGATGGCTGTGCAGTGCGGTGTCATGGCTATTGCAGGAGCGTGGGCAGGAAGAGGGCGATGCTGGGGAAGGCGATCAGTGCAAAGGCCATGGCGAGCATGGTCAGGCAATAGGGCAGGGCGCCCAGCATAACTTCGTTCAGGCTGCCCGATTTGCGCGCGCCTTGCACCACGTAGAGATTGAGCCCCACGGGCGGGGTGATCAGCGCCATTTCGATCAGCACGATCATCAGGATGCCGAACCAGATCACGTCGTACCCTTGGGCCACCACCAGCGGCACGATGATCGGGATGGTGACAACCATGAGCGAGAGCGTTTCGATGAAGAAGCCCAGCACGATGTAGAGCACCACAACCACCAGGATCGTCTTGAGCGGGGTGAGGCCGAGGCCCGTCATGAATTCCGTCAGCTCGCGCCCCAGCCCGGCAGAGGCCAGCGTAAAGTTGAGGAAGGATGCGCCGATAACGATGAGCATGATCATTGATGTGATCTTGACCGTGCCTGTGAGGCTTTGCGCCAGCATGGACCACGAGACGCCACCGAAGGCCAGCGCGATGAGCAGCGCGCCTGCGACGCCGACGGCGGCCGCCTCGGTCGGGGTGGCCCAGCCGCGATAGATTGAGCCGACGATAAGCCCGAAGAGGATCAGGATCGGGATCAGGTCGATCAGCGCCCGCAGCATTTGCGGGAAGGGGAAGGTGCGCCGGACGCCGCCCAGATCGGGGCGGATGAGGCAGATCACCGCCGTAACGGCCATAAAGGCGATGGCCAGCGCGAGGCCGGGGATCAGCCCCGCGAGGAAAAGCTGTGGGATCGAGGATTGGGTGAGAAAGCCGTAGACGATCAGGTTGATCGAGGGCGGGATCATGATGCCCAGCGTGCCGCCTGCGGCGATGGCGCCAGAGAACAGCTTGGGGTCATAGCCGAGCTTTTCCGCCTGGGGCATGGCGACGGTTGCCACGGTTGCGGCGGTCGCGACGGAGGAGCCGGAGGTGGCGGAGAACATGGTGGCGGTGGCGACATTGGCGTGCACCAGCCCACCGGGCAGCCAGGACACCCAGCGGTCGAGGGCGGCATAGGTGCGGGTGGCCACACCGCTGCGCACGAGAATCTCGCCCAAGAGCACAAAGAGGGGGATCGCGATCAGCGTGGCCGAGTTGGACGACGACCAGACCATGTTGCCAAGCCCGCGCGTGAGCGGGAAGCTGGAGAAGAACGTGTCGACCCCGAAGCCCAGCAGGAAGAGGACGATGCCGACAGGGATGGAGAGGGCGAGCAGCCCCAGAAGGGCGACAGAGACGAAACCGATCATTGCAGTGTCTCCTGCTCGGCGAAGGCGCCGACGAAGTTTTCGGTTTCTTCATGCCGTTTTTTCAGGAGTAGGCTGAGTGCGGCAAGGGTTGTGAGCGTGGACATGATGGCGAACCAGACCCATCCGGCGAACCACGGCAGTTGCACCCAGGCCAGCGGCGTTTCCAGCGGTGTATTGGCGCGTGAGCCGTTGGTGAGGGAGCGTTCGACCACCGGCCAGGCCTTGACCGCGATGGTGATCACGACGCCGGACATGACGATCATGGAAAAGACGTCGAAGAGGGCGCGCGCGAAGCTTTGAAACCGGCTGCGCAGCAGGTCAATGCGCACGTGGCCAAGTTCGAGCAGCGCGTAGGACATGCCCCAGGAGGTGGCCAGCGCCATAGCGTAGCCTGCGATTTCCTCTGTCCCGCCAAAGGACGTGCCGAAGCGGCGCAGGATGATGTCGGCCAGCACGAAGGCGGCGCAGGCCAGCAGGCCAAAGCCCACGATCATCGCGACCCCTTTGTTCAGGGTCCGCAGGCCCTCGATCATCTTGCGTTCCATATGCCTCTGGCCTCTTTGGAGTGGTGTTTGGGGCGGCGTGGACCGCCCCAAGACGCTTTAGTTGATGGTGACGCCGACAACTTTGCCGACGCTGTCATTCCAGCGAGCGGCCCAATCGCCGCCTGCGCGCTCTGCCCATTCGGGCAGCACTTCGCTGGTGAGGATGTCGCGGGCGCGGTCAAAATCGGCATCGCTGACCTCGACCAGGGTCATGTCGCGCGCGTCACCGGCGGGGCATTCGCCATTGCCGGTCAGGCAGGCGATGTCATCAACCAGAGCCGTTTGGGCGCTGGCCCATGCGGGATCCTCGAACCCGGTGGCGGCCTGTGCGGTGATCAGCGCCTGGGTGTCCCCATCAAGGCTGTTCCATTTGTCGAGGTTGATCGCCGTCACAACGGAATCCCAGCCGCCGAGCGGGATGGGCAGCAGGTGCGTGGAGACCTCCCACCAGCCGGCGCTGTAGCCGGAACCGGCCCCAGTCACGGCGCAATCAACCACACCGTTTTGCAGCGCGCCGGGTACTTCGGAGAAAGAGACGTTCACGCCCTCGGCCCCAAGCGCCTCAAGCAATTTGGCGGTCATGCGGCCCGACGCGCGGACCTTGAGGCCTTCGAGGTCGGCCAGATTGGCAATCTCGTGATTGCAGAAAACGACCTGAGGCGGGTAGGGGGCGATGGCCAGCACGTGGCTGTTGAACCGGTCGCGGTAGATGTCGGACACCATGGGCCGGGCCGCGTCCACCATGGCGCGCGCCTCGTCAGCGGTGAGGGCCAGCAGGGGCACGTCCAGCCCTTCAAGCTCTGGCGCGTCTGCGACGGCATAGTCCGCGACGGTCATGGCCACGTCATAGACGCCCTGGCCGAGCAGGGGGTAGATGTCGCCCAAGCCAAGGCTCATCTGGTTGTGCGTGGTCAGTTCCACGGTGATGGAGCCACCCGATGCCTCGGGCAGGGTCGTGGACCAGAACGGCGCCTCGTATTGCTTGTGCAGCGGCAGGCTGGACCAGCTGCCCACGACAGACAGGTTTTCGGCCAGCGCAGGTGTCGCAAGGGCCGTGGTGGCGGCGAGGATGGGAAGCAGTTTTTTCATTTCAGAAGTCTCCGTTGTTGGAATTATGTGAGGATTGTTGTTTCGGCGTCTTCGGCCACGTCGGCGATCAGCATGTGGCCGGGGGCGTGGGTGATGCAGAGCGGCAGGCCCGCGTTCAGCAGGACATTTTGGGGCGTGACGCCACAGGCCCAGTAGACCGGCATTTCGCCCGGGTGGATGTCGACCGCATCGCCCCAATCGGGTTGGCCGAGGTCGCTGATCCCGATCTGGGCCGGGTCGCCCACCGCGATGGGTGCGCCATGGGCCTGAGGGTAACGGCGGCTGATCTCGCGGGCCTGATCGACCTGATGTTTGGGGATGGGCCGCATGGTCACGACCATCTGTCCGCCAAAGGGGCCTGCGGGCACCAGATCAATATTGCTGCGAAACATCGGGACGTTCCTGCCCGTCTCGATATGGCGGACCGGGATGCCGTTGCTGAGCAGGGCGTTCTCGAAGGTGAAGGAACAGCCCAAAGCGACGGTGACCAGATCATCAGCCCAAACGTCGGTTATGTCGGTCACTTCGTCGGTGAGCGTGCCGTTGCGAAACACCCGGTAACGGGCCACGTCGCTGCGAATGTCGATGTCATGGCCCAGCGTTGGCAGGGCCGGATCGCCGCTGTCGCTGACGCCGACGAGGGGGCAGGGTTTGGGATTGCGCTGGCAGAACCGCAGAAAGTCGAGGGCGACGTTTTCGGGCAAGATGGCGAGGTTGCATTGCAGCTTGCCTGCCGCCAGCCCGGCGGTGTGGCCGGTATAGGCGCCGCTGCGAATGGCGGCGCGCACATCCGTGGCGGATGCGCCGATCAGATCGGAATGTGAAACGGTGGTTGCGGTCACGTGGCCCCCCAAGGCTGTCTGATCCAGCATCACATGAGGGCCGTCGTTCAATCAAATTATCATTTTAGATCAAACGCGATAGATTTCTTGAAACTATTTCGGGTGCGTCCTGTCCCACGTTTCGGCCACATGCCGGGCCATGTCGGCGCTGGTTTCGACCAGAAAGCTGCGCGGCTCTGACAGGTAGGAGGCGGTGAAAGACAGCGGCTTGGGCCGGAAACCGGGATCAAATTCAGTGATTTGCCCCGAGGCCAGGTATTCATTGGCCAGCGCGCGCGGATAGGGTCCGACGGCGATGCCTGCCGCAATCATCTTGAGGCTGGCCGAGAGCGAGGCGGAGGCATAGACCCGCAGCTTGGGCCCGATCCGCCGCGACAGTTCCGACATCAGCTCGCGGTAGGGCCGGGTTTTGCTGGAATAGGAAATGACCGGGATTTTGCTGAGGTCCGTTAGGGGATTCGCGGTTGCCCGGTACCAATGCAGATCGAAGGAGGGCAGCACCACGTTTTCGACCGAAAATTCGGAAACGGGGCCCATGAGCAGAGCCAAATCAAGTTTGCGGTCCAGCAGGTCGGTGCGCAGGGTGAGCGAGATATCGACCGTCAGGTCGACGTTGACGCGGGGGTAGCGTTCGCTGAACGCCTTGAGGAAATCCGGCAGCCAGGCCTGGGCGATGGTTTCGGACGCCCCGACGCGAAACAGCCCTTCGGCCTCTGACGGGTTGGCGACGCGCTGTTTGATCTCTTCCTCCACGAACAGCATTTGTTCGGCATAGGACAGAAGCAGCGTGCCGTGTTTGGTCAGCACCAATTCCCCGGGCCCCCGTTCAAACAGCGGCACGCGCAATTCCTGTTCGAGGTTGGAGATGCGGGTGGAGACGGCGGGTTGCGACAGGTTCAACCGCTCGGCTGCCTTGCGGAACCCGCCCAGCCGGGCGACCCAGAGGAAGGTTTTGATCTGGTCGAATGTCATAGGGGTATTGATAGGATTTATCGGCTGGGGCGCATACCGATAAATGCAAAACGCCGTCAAGGCGGACCCTGACGGCGTTTTTGATCTGTGCTGTGACCAGGGCTTAGTTGGTCGCGTCAGCCTCTGGCGCGGGGGCCAGCGAGGCGAAATAGGCATAGAGGTTCACGGCGTCTGCCTCTTTGCGGACCTTGTAGGTCATGTTACCCCGGCCGTTGTTGCCGGTGGTTTCACGCAGCCAGCCGGTGGGGTCCTGCACGTAGCCCACAAAATTGGCTTCGTCCCAGACGATACCTTGTTCGCCCGCAACGCCCATGATGTCGGAATACCGGAAGTCTTCGACAGCGCCTGCAAGACGGCCCACGACACCATAGAGGTTCGGGCCTTGCTGGCCGCGTTTGCCGGCCAGCGTTTCGCCCGCCTCGTTCACGACCACGTGGCAGGCCACGCATCCCCGGAACGCTTTTTCACCAGCGGCGGCGTCGCCTGTTGCTGTCAGGTCGACCGCGTGGCCATCTGCGAAAGCGGGCAGGGCAAAAGCAGCGGTGGCGGCGGCGAGTGCAATGGATCGGAACATGGGTGTCTCCTCAGTTTTTCTTTTGGCACATCGGTGTTGGGTGACAACGTAGATGGATCAGCGCCAAGTCAACAGTAACATTGCCTTGAAGCGCTGTGCAGGTGAAATTTTGTCTGCTTTCCCCGTCAGGCCACCGCGTGGCTGATGGCGCATTGCTTCCATAGATCCTTGAGTGCCAGCACCAGGTGTTCGATGTCGTCGATGCTGTGCAGGGGCGAGGGTGTGAACCGCAACCGCTCGGTGCCTTTGGGCACGGTGGGGTAGTTGATCGGCTGCACATAGATCCCGTAGCGCTGCATCAGGTAGTCCGACAACATCCGGGTTTTCACCGGGTCCTTGATCATCACGGGGATGATGTGGCTGGGGTTTTCCAGATGCGGGATGCCTTCCTGGTCCAGACGCTTGCGCAGATAGGCGACTCGTTCGCGTTGCAGCGTCCGTTCGGCGTTGGACTGTTTGAGGTGGCTGATCGAGGCCTGTGCCGCCGCCGCCACGGCGGGTGGCAGGGCGGTTGTGAAGATGAAGCCGGAGGAGAAGGACCGGATGAAATCGCACATCGCCTCGGAGCCGGTGATATAGCCGCCGACAACGCCATAGGCTTTGCCAAGCGTTCCTTCGATCAGGGTGATCCGGTCGGCCAGTCCTTCTTGTTCGCTGATGCCGCCGCCGCGGGGGCCGTAGAGGCCAACGGCGTGTACTTCGTCGAGGTAGGTCATGGCACCGTGTTTCTCGGCCACTTCGACAATTTCCCGCATGGGGCAAATGTCGCCGTCCATGGAATAGACGCTCTCGAATGCGACGATCTTGGGCGCGTTGGCGGGCAGGGCGGCCAGCTTGCGATCCAGATCTTCGGGGTCGTTGTGTTTCCAGATGACCTTTTTGGCGCGGCTGTGCCGGATGCCTTCGATCATGCTTGCGTGGTTCAGCTCGTCGCTGAGGATCACGGCGTCGGGCAGCCGCGCGCCCAGGGTGGAAAGCGCCGCCCAGTTGGAGACATAGCCGGAAGTAAAGAGCAGCGCGTCTTGCTTGCCATGCAGGTCGGCCAGCTCGGCCTCAAGCTGCTTGTGCGCGTGGTTGGTGCCCGAGATGTTGCGCGTGCCGCCCGCACCGGCGCCGCAGCTGTCGATCGTGTCCTTCATCGCTTGGGTCACGGCGGGGTGCTGGCCCATGCCCAGATAATCGTTCGAACACCAGACGGTCACCTCGTCGGGGGCCTCGTCATCATGGCAACGGGCGCGGGGAAAGGCCCCGGATTGGCGTTCCAGCTCCGCGAATACGCGGTAGTTCCCCTCCTCCTTGAGCGTGTCGAGTTGGTTTTGGAACAAAACATCAAAGTCCATGATGCCCCCCTTGGTTTGTCTGTTGTTCTGGTGTTGGTTTGGGCGTTGGCAGCATCCAGCGCCAAAGCCGTTCGTCGGGGATGGGAAGGACCATCACCCAATGTTCGAGGGCCGCAAGGGCCGTGAGGGCGGTGAGCAGGGCAAAGCCCGTGATCTCGCCCATGGTTTGGGCCGCATAGAGCCGTTCGAGCCAGCAGGCTGTGGCAAAGGTCAATGCGGTGACCGAGACAGGAAAGAGCCAGTTCATCCGCGCGTTGCGGAAATGGCTGGACAGGTGTGCAAGCACGTTTGGCAGGAATTCGACATGGGTGCGAGGCACGCCGAGAAAAAGGTTCAGCTTGGCCGATATGCGGGCGAAAAAGAGCACCGCGAAAGTCCACAATGCAAAGGCGTTGGGGGCGTGCCAGAGCAGGAGGCCGAGCGCGATGAGCGTCGCCGTCAGCAGCATCTCGTGATAGGCGACGGTGCCCCAGGCGCGAATGAAGCGTTCCCATTCGGGGGTGTGATCGGGCAGGGGGCTTCGGTTGGGACCGGTGATGATGCCGGTGAGGAAGGCCAGTTCGATCCATCCCCAGAGCGACAGCGCCGACAGGAACGCCACATAAGTGCCCAGGATGTCGGTTTGGGTCATGGACCAGTGCGCGCCATAGGCACCGATGGCCAGGAGCGGCAAGCCGATGAGGGTGGTGTTTATCCGCGCACGCGGGCCCGCGCGGTCGGCATATTTCACGGCCATCAAGATTGTGCCGGTGGAGAACCACCAGATGAACAAAGCAATGAGGGCTGCGATCCAAGGGGTCATTTTTGACCCCCTGTGGCCGGAAACCGACGCGGTTTCCGGCTGTTTTCCGACGCGGAAAACAGTTGCGCACCTGTCCGCGAGTGCGCTGGAAAACGCGCCGTTTTCCTGCCTTTTTCCGTGTCGGAAAAAGCGTATTTGGCGGCTTGGCTCAATAGACAGGTTCCAGTCGGACGGAGGCTGGCGTGCTGTGCTTTTTCGCGGGGATCGCGATCAGCGAAATGAATGCCGACACGGCCCGGATCTGCGCGCCCAGCTTCTTCAGCCCTTTGGCTTCGGCCATATCGGCATTGGCCTTTTGCATCCGTTCCAACCCGCGCTGCCAGCGGGGGTGGTCGATGTCCAGCGTGATCGGGAAGATCTGTTCCGAGAGCTTGGAGGTCTTGGTGAACACCTCGTGGGCATACCAGTCGGGATCGACGCCAAGGGCCTTGTGGAAGGCTGGCCGTTGGTGGTCGCGCACATACATCGTGGAATAGACCGCCGTGAGGAAAAACTTGATCCAATAGACGTTCATGCCTTTGGTCAGCTTCGGGTCCGTCTTCATCAGCAGAGCAAAGGCCTCACCGTGGCTGAACTCGTCATTGCACCATTCCTCAAACCATTTGAAGATCGGGTGAAAGCGGTGTTCCGGGTGCGCCTCAAGATGGCGGAAGATCGTGATGTAGCGTGCGTAGCCGATCTTTTCCGACAGATAGGTGGCGTAGTAGATGAACTTGGGCCGGAAATACGTGTATTTCTTTTTCTGCGTCAGGAACCCGAGGTTCACGCGCAGACCCGCTTCGCGCAGCGCGTCATTGATGAAACCCGCGTGGCGTGCCTCGTCCCGCGCCATCAGCTGAAACAGTTGCGTGATGTCGGGGTTGTTACCGCGCCGCTTCATTTCCTTGTAGAGGACACAGCCCGAAAACTCGGCGGTGCAGGAGCTGATCAGGAAATCGATAAATTCCTTTTTCAGCTCGGGCTCCATCCCGTCCCAATCCACTTTGTCCCAATTCTCGTTTTTCTTGAAATGGCCGCGATTTGGGTCGGCTTCCATCTGCGCGATCAGGTTATCCCAATCAGCGCGCACCGGGGTGACGTCGATGCTGTCCAATTCGTCGAAATCGGTGGTGTAGAAGCGCGGCGTGAGCAGCGTGTTCTGCATCGCCGTCTCGGTGGCCATTTCGCTGGTATATTGCTGGTCCTGGGCTTCGGCGATGGCGAGGCCCTCTTCGACCGTGGTGGCGTCGGCGGTATGTTTGAGTGGAGCGTTCATAGTGTCACCTCTTCCGAGAAGGAAAATTCGCACAGTTCCATGACCTCGAAGTCGCCGGTCAGGCGGGTCCAGAGCCGTTCAACGGCGGAGGCACGGTAGATGATCGCCTCGCGATCCTCGGTCACGATCTCGCCGAAGGGGGCCATGATCTCGGGGCCTTGGACTTGCACTTCATCGCCGGGATAGATCACGGCACCGTTGTTGAGGCGCACATGCGCGTGAAGGCTTTCGAACTTGTGGCTGATCTCGACGGTACAGGGGGCCCGTTCGATCTCCTTTGTCAGTAGTCCCATGGTGGCTTCCTCCAATGGTTAGGGTGTGCTCAGCAACCTGGCGAAGGTGCGGAGATTTGTGGCGCCAAAGCCCATAAGCTCGGCGGACCAGTTGGTTTCGGGGTCATAAAGCGAGAGGCGGTTGCCCTCGCGCAGTCGCAGGATGACGGGGGCGGTCAGATCGGCACCCAGCTTGTTGCGTTCGCGGATAATCACGCGGTCGATGCCCGCGACAAAGCCGCCGCTTTCCGTGTCAAAGTCAGCCAGAAGCGCGCCGTTGCCGCCCAGCACGCGGGCCGCGCCAGAGGCTTCGCCCGAGATAAAGATCGTGCGTTCGGTCAGGATCTTGCCGTCGGCCGGTGCGCTTTCCAGCGGCCGGTCGGTGACCGAGGCGATGGTGACCAGCGCAAGGATCGCAAGGATCAGCGCCATGACGGCGCGCACCAGGATGCGCGGCACCAGCTCGTCTTCCTTGGCGTGGATGCGGGCGGGGGAGGAGGTGTCAGACATGGTCCTTACTCCGCCGCGACTGCGTTGAAATCAGGCGTATCTCGCTTGACCTGGGGCATGTTCACCCGTGCCTCTGCCGCGCGGGCGAGGATTTGGGCCACGTGAGCCGCATCGGGGATGCAGCGCAGCGCCGGTTGCGAGGGGCTGAACGTCCAGGGCCGTGCATGGGGCCAGAGCACCAGATGGCTGAGCCGGGTTTCACCCATTGTCTCAAGCGCGATGGTGCCGGTGCCGTCCTTGCGCAGGCTGAGGGCCGCATTGCCCACCTCGCGGTAGGGCAAGTTCAGCGTCAGCGTCAGGGCCGCCCCGATCCGCATCACAATACGCGCCGAGGTAATGGTGTAGACGGTGTTGGCCGCCTGAATTTTCGCCACTGCAATCAGCAGCACGCAGACCACGATGGCCAGCATCAGGAAAGGCACCGTGGCACCGATGGCCTGGCCCAGAGGCAGCACATCGACGACAGTGACAAAGCGCCAACCCATGAGCAGCACGAAATACCCGATCACCCAGTTCAGGTTCAGTGCCTCGCGGGCCAGAGCCATTGTGGACGGCTTGCCCCGCCACAGGATCTCTTCGCCTTCGGGGGGCTGTTCAGGCAGCCCTTCGATCGGCTCAATCTCAAAATCATCATGGGACATGGCGCACATTCCCCTTTTCGGTTTTGCTGTCATGCCCCGCGACCTGCGCCGCGGGGCGGTGATGGCTTAGATCTGTGGGTCTTGGCGTGCGGTGTCGGCGTACATGGTGCCGCCGCCGTAGTAGCCACAGATTTTATCCTCTTCGAGCAGTGTCACCTGGGTCGCGCTGGCCAGCGACGGGATGGTGGCGAAATGCTTGCCGTAGAGGCTCTTGATCTTGACCTGATCGCGCCAGATGCGAGCCAGCGTCAGGGGGACAAGGCGGTTGCCGGTGCCCCATTTGGGATCGAGCGTAAATTCGAGATAGCGGACCAGCTGCTCGGGTTCGTCGATCCACATGTCGACCACACGGCCCACGACCTCGCCATCGGCGGACATCACGGGCAGGCCACGTGGATCGGTGCCAGCGGCATGTCTGAACGCCTCATTGCCCGACATCGGGATGATCTTGGGATGGCCGTGGCCGTCAAGTTCGGGCACATCGCGGCGCGGTGCCCAGGACGCAGGCCCCACCCCGTCGATCATCGGGTCACCTGTGGGTTCCAGTGGATAGCCGTTGCCGGGCCCCACCCGTTTCAGCGCAATATCCGCCCGTTCAGGGGCCTGGCCCGATGGCACGGTCACTTCGCCCCGCCCATGAGGCAGTTTGAACGTCTTGTCCTCGGGCACGGGCCACATGCTGGGGTTGGATGATCGGTTGCCCTCGTCATCCTCCAGCGGATAGCCCTCGCGCATGTTTTCGCGCTGGATGTAGATGATCAGCGCGGCAAAGAAGATGTAGAAAAGCCAGAGCGACAGCGACGCAAGGTCGAATTCGCCAAAGAATGTTCCAGTCATGTCAGTTTCCTTTCCTGGACAAGGTCATGTGGGGAAGTCCGCGAGGCCCAGAGGCTGCGGCTTCTCCGCTTGGGTGAGGGGACCCGAAGTGCGCACGAGCGGTCCCAGGATGACGAGAGTGACAAAGAGCAAGCCAATCTCTGCATGGTAAACGAAGGAGTAGCCGGTGGCCGGCGTGTTGAGCGCCTCGCCCCAGGCGCCGGATTGGGCGATGGCCCCGATCCAGTCCCTGAGCGTGCCGCCCATCGCGATGGCAAGGCCCGCAGCGGTCGCCTGTGCGGCCCCCCAGGCGCCGAGCGCCAGACCCCGGCCCGCGTTGCCGCGTGCGGGCATCGTCATGGCGGCCGTCAGCGTAGAGACGGCGAACAGCCCGCTGCCGAACCCGATCAGGGTGGCCCCGGCGTAGAAAAGGATGTTGGCCTGCATGGGTGCGGCAAAGATCACCAGGCTGAAGGCCCAGATGCCTGCAAGGATGCCCATGCCTGCGAGCCGGTAAGCGTTCGAGCCTTTTGAGAGCCGTTGCCCGGCCCAGGCAAAGCCAATGAGCGCGCCTGCGGCCCAAAGTGCCGTCAGCAGCGTCGTGGCCGAGACCGACAGCCCCAGGATTTCGCCGCCGTAGGGTTCCAGCAGCACGTCCTGCATGTTGAAGGCGATGGTGCCCACAAAGACGCAGGCCAAGAGCCGTCCGGCCTGCCCGCCGCTGGCGTAATCGTTCCAGGCATCGCGGAACAGCGGGCGGGGTGTTTCACGCTCTGCCTTGGTGCTGGGGCGCACGGCCTCTTGCTTCCAAAGCGCGATAAGGTTGAGGATGACGCCTGCAACGGCGGCCCCCTGTACCACGCGGATCAGGCGCAAGTCACTGTAATTACTGAGAAGTCCACCGATGATGAGGGCCGAAATACCCATGCCCACAAGGAACATGACATACAGCAGCGCGACAACCCGGGGCCGGGTTTCGTCGGTCGCCCGGTCACTGGCCAGCGCCAGACCGGCGGTTTGCGTCATGTGCAGACCAAGGCCGGTCATGAGGAAGGCAAGGGCAGCCAGCACCTCGCCGGCAAAGGGAATTTCGTGGTAAACGTCGCCGCCCAGCACCAGCAGGGCAAAGGGCATGATCGCCAGCCCGCCAAACTGCCAGAGCGAGCCAAACCAGATATAGGGCACCCGTTTCCAGCCAATGGCGGATTTGTGAGTGTCGGAGCGGAAGCCCAAAAGCGCGCGGAAGGGCGCAATCAGCACCGGCAGCGCGATCATGAAGGCCACGATGCTGGCGGCGAGGCTCAGCTCCACGATCATCACCCGGTTCAGCGTGCCCAAAAGCATCACCGAGGCCATGCCCACCGACACCTGGAACAGCGACAGGCGCAGCAATTCCCCCAATGGCAGACCGTCAGAGGCCGCATCGGCAAAGGGCAGAACCCGTGTGGTGAACTGGCGCAACTGGCTCATGGGCGCAGCTCCATCGCTTCGGAAATGTAGAAACCCGATGTGATCCGGTCGACAGGGCGCAACATGCGGCGCACGCCCTGGGCCTTGGCGGCCTGGGCCAGTTTGGAATGCGCGTGCGGGATCATGACGGGCGAGCGGTCGGAGCGGGGGAAGGCCTTGCCTGCATACCACATCGCCATCAGCGCGGGCGTGCGCGGGGCGACAGTAAAGATGATCGGGCCGTTCACGCGTTTTTCCAGCGCGGCCAGATGCATCCCGATGTCATCGGCCGTGTAATAGATCAGGCTGTCCATGGCGATCATGGCGTCAAATTTGCCCAGCTTGGGGTCGAACATGTCGCCTGCATGGAACGTTACCTGACGGCGCAGCCCCTCGGGCAGGCGCAGCTGGGCGATGTCGATCAGCTGGGGCGAGATATCGACGGCTACGACTTGCGCGCCCCGCTCAGCCATTTCGATCGTGGCGGGGCCCGCGCCACATCCGGCATCAAGGATCCGCGCGCCGCGCAGGTCATCGGGCAGGCGGCTGAGCATCAGTTTGCGCATCCGGTCCCGCCCGGCCCGTACCGTTTCGCGAATACGCGACACGGGCGCGTCCGAGGTCAGACGCTCCCATGTCTTGGTCGCGGTGCGGTCGAAATAGGTTTCGACCCGGGCACGGGTTTGGTCGTAGGGCATCAATCGAATCCAAGCAGCTCAAAGATGTCGCGGTCTTCCATCGGGGCGGGGGCCAACCCTTCGGTTCCGTCATAGAGCAGGGCGGCCAGACGCATGTATTCGGCGCGGCAGCGCACGATGTCCTCGTCGTCGTCCATCTCGAAGAGGGTCTTTTTCTTGAGGCGGCTCCGCCGGATCGCATCCACATCGGGCATATGCGCGATGCGGTTGAAGCCCACGGTGTCGCAATAGCGGTCGACCTCGTTGGTTTCCTTGGACCGGTTGGCGACGCAGCCCGCAAGGCGGACCTTGTAATTTTTGGACTTGGCCTGGACCGCCGCGATGATCCGGTTCATTGCATAGATGCTGTCGAAGTCATTGGCCGTCACGATCAGGGCGCGGTCGGCATGCTGGAGGGGGGCGGCAAAGCCACCACAGACCACATCGCCCAGCACGTCAAAGATCACCACATCGGTCTCTTCGAGCAGGTGGTGCTGTTTCAGCAGCTTGACCGTCTGGCCCACCACATAGCCACCACAGCCGGTGCCTGCGGGTGGCCCGCCCGCCTCAACGCATTTTACGCCATTGAACCCTTCGGATACGAAATCCTCCGGGCGCAGTTCCTCGGGGTGGAAGTCCACCTCTTTCAGGATGTCGATCACCGTGGGCTGCAACATGCCTGTCAGCGTAAAGGTGCTGTCATGCTTGGGGTCGCAGCCGATTTGCAGCACCCGTTTGCCCAGCATCGAAAAGGCCGCCGACAGGTTCGACGAGGTGGTCGATTTGCCGATGCCGCCCTTGCCATAGACCGAGAACACCTTGGCGCCTTCGATCTTGGCGTCGGCATCCTGGTGGACCTGCACCGATCCTTCGCCGTCTTGGCCGCGAAGGTTTGGTGGATTTCTGTCGAGTGGGCTCATGAGAGGCTCCTGTTCAACGGGGCGCGCTGCCCGTGCTTCTTCTCTTGGAAAATACTCCCGCCGGAGGCTCCCATCATATGTCGGGGTGCTACGATCATTCGGCTGCGATCCCTTCAAGCTTGTCCTCAAGCGCGTCGGCCGCGTCCTGAAGGGCGGCCAGCGTTTCGGCGTCGGGCTGCCAATAATTGCGGTCCGACGCCTCAAGCAGCCGGTTGGCCATGCGCGAGGAGGCGGTGGGGTTCAGGTCGGCCAGGCGCTGACGCATCTCTTCGTCCAGCACAAAGGTCTCGGAAATTCGCTGGTAGACCCAATCGTCCACCTGGCCGGTGGTAGCCGACCAGCCCACGGTGTTGGTCACGTGGGCCTCGATCTGGCGCACGCCCTCGGCACCGTGCTTGAGCAGCCCCTCAAAGAATTTCGGGTTCAACGACCGCGAGCGCGTTTCAAGCGCCACCTGATCCTTGAGCGTGCGGACCTTGCCCGCTCCGCGTGTCTGGTCGCCAATGTAGACTGCCGCATCAGACCCGCGTGCCCGTTTCACGGCCCGGGCAATGCCGCCGAGCGTGTCGAAATAGTGATCCACCGTGGTCACGCCCAGTTCGACCGATTCGAGGTTTTGATAGGCGACCTCAACATCCGCCAGCGCCCGTTGCAGCAGCGCAGGGTTTGCCGCCGATTTGCCGTCAACGCCGTAGGCAAAGCTTTTGCGGTTCTCATAGGCATCCGCCAACTCGTCCTCGTCCCCGAATGCGGAGCTGTCGACCAGTTGGTTCACGTTGGATCCGTACGCCCCTTCGGCGTTGGAAAAGACACGCAAGCTGGCCGTCTCAATGTCGCAACCCTGCGCCTCGGCATAGGCCAGCGCGTGGGCGCGGATAAAATTCTGGTCCAGCGGCTCGTCGGCTTGCGCGCATTTCAACGCCGCCTCAGCCAGCATACGCGACTGCAAGGGCAGCAGATCGCGGAAGATACCTGAAAGCGTCATGATCACGTCGATGCGAGGGCGACCAAGGTCCTCAAGCGGGATCAGGTCGGCCCCGCAGAGCCGTCCAAAGCTGTCAAAGCGCGGCGTGCAGCCCATCAACGCCAGCGCCTGGGCAATCGGCCCGCCGTCGGATTTGATATTGTCCGACCCCCAAAGCACCAGCGCGATGGAGCGGGGCAGCGTCGGGTGTGTGTCGAGCAAAAGCTGCGCCTGTTTCATTCCGTCGCGGCAGGCAAAGGCCGTGGGCATACGGAAGGGGTCAAAGGCATGGATGTTGCGGCCCGTGGGCAGAATGTCGGTCGACCGGATCAGGTCACCGCCGGGCACGGGGGCGATGTATTTCGCGTCCAGCGCGTCCATGAGTGCGCCCAGCTCTGTCTCGTTCTGCAAAAGCGTATCGACGCGGGCGCGGGCCTCGGCATCTGCGTGCGGCATCAGGTCGAGATATTCCTCGCGCGCCGCATCGCTGATCGGCTTGCCCACCACGTGCAGGCCGTCGGGGATCAGCGCGTCCTCGGTTTCCAGCAGCTTGAGCCAGAGTGTTTCGGGGGCGGTGCCGCCCATGTCTACGGCCTCGGCCTGCTCTGCGATCAACTCTTCCAACTCGCCGCGCACCGGGTCGGCGGCATCCATGCCGCGCCAGCGCGTCAGGCTGTCCTTGAGTTCCGCCAGCCCCTTGTAGAGGCCCGATTGCGCCAAAGGCGGCGTAAGATGCGTGATCGTAACGGCGTTGGAACGCCGCTTGGCCAGCGACGCCTCGGACGGATTGTTGGCGGCATAAAGGTAGACATTGGGCATTTCGCCGATCAGGCGATCCGGCCAATCGCGCCCACTGGCGCCCGCCTGTTTGCCCGGCATGAATTCCAGCGCGCCGTGCATCCCGAAATGCAGCACCGCATCGGCACGGTAGGTATTGCGCAGCCAGAGATAGAAGGTGGCAAAGGCATGGGTTGGCGCGAACCCTGTTTCAAAGAGCAACCGCATCGGATCGCCCTCGTAGCCAAAGGCGGGCTGCACCCCGACAAAGATATTGCCCAACTCTGCGCCCAGGATGAACACCCCGCGCCCGTCCGATTGCACGCGCCCGGGGGCAGGCCCCCAAACGGCCTCGATCTCGGCCAGATATGGCGTGCCTCGCACGATGTCGTCGGCGCTGATATGGGCGGCCACGTTGGCCTCTTGCCCGTATTGGGCGGCGTTGCCTTGCAGGACTTTTGCGCGCAAATCGTCGACGGATGCAGGCAGATCAACAGTATAACCGCGCGCCTTCATCTCGGTCAACGTATTGAAAAGGCTCTCGAATACAGAAAGGTAAGCGGCGGTGCCGACGGCCCCAGCATTGGGAGGAAATCCGAAAAGGGCGATGGCGATCTTTTTGTCGGCGTTCTTGGCACGGCGCAGACGGCCCATCCGCTCCACTTTCTCGGCCAGCTTTTCGACACGCTCCGGGCAGGGGACCATCGCTTTGGCCTCGGCACCTGCGGCGCATTCATGGGCGCAACCGGCGCAGCCCTCTGGCCCCAAACGACCGCCAAAAACGGTGGGGGCCGTCGCCCCGTCCAACTCGGGCAGGGCCACTAGCATTGTGGTCTCAATCGGGCCAAGGCCGCCCGCATTCTCGGCCCACTGACCCAGGGTCTGGAATTCCAGCGAATGGGCCGCGAGGTAAGGGACATCGAGGTCGGAGAGCACTTTGATCGCTGCCACGTTGTCGTTGTAGGCAGGCCCACCCACCAGCGAAAACCCGGTCAGCGAAACCAACGCGGCGATCTTGCCGGTGAAATAGGTGTCGATGGCGGGGCGGGCATCAAGGCCGCCGGCAAAGGCGGGCAGAACCCGGATGCCGCGCGCCTCGAGGCTGCGGATGACGCCGTCATAATGCGCGGTGTCGCCGCTAAGGACATAGGACCGCAACATGACTACGCCGACGGTCATCTTGGCGCCCTTGGGGCCGGGAACATCGGCGGGGTCCACGGTGATCCGGTGAATAAGGTCGGGGTGATAAAGGCCCGTGTCGGGGTAGTCGATGGGCGCTGCTGCCTCTGGCGCATCGGCCCAGCCGGTGTCGCTGGCGTAGCGGTTCAGCAGGAACTGGATCATGGCGCGGACGTTGTCGTCGGACCCGCCCAACCAGTATTGCATGACAAGGAACCAGGCGCGCAGATCCTGCGCCTTGCCGGGCAGGAACTTGAGGATTTTCGGAAGGCGGCGCAGCATCGCCATCTTTTTCGCGCCGCTTTCGGTCGAGGGCTTGGACGATCCGCGCAGCCGCTTCATCAGCTTGCCCATGGTCGAGGGCGGGGCAGACATATCCAGGGTGCCCATGCGGGTCAGCTTGACGATCTCGGCATCGGCTACGATGCCGACCATGGCGTCACAGTGATCGCGGCGGGCCTGCAAGGCAGGCAGGATGCGGGCCACATGCTCCTCAAGAAAGAGGAGGTTCGAGATGATGATATCACCGTGGCGCACCGCCTCTTCGGCGGCCTCGAAAGCGCCGGGGGTCTCGCCCCATTCGGCGGCGGCATGTATTTGCAGATCAAGGCCGGGATAGTCCCGCTCCAGCACATCCATGGCCCGGCGGGCCGGGCCCGCGGCATGGCTGTCCAGCGTGATGACCACCACGCGGTAACCGGGCATGCGCCCTGTTATGCCGGTCTCATCGCGCATAATGGGCCTTGGCTTCGTAGAGGGTGTCGACGGAAATCTCGGCCACGCCGCGTTCGGTCGCAAAGGTCTCGGTATTGCGCCGCGCCTTGCCACGGACAAAGAACGGGATCTTCTTCAACTCCCGCTCTGCATCATCAAGCCAGATCACGCCAAAGGATGTGTTCTTCTTTTCTTCAGAAATACTCCCGGGGGTCTGGGGGGCTGGCCCCCCAGCATCTGCTACTTCTTGAGGCGCAGGTTTTGTATGTCCGCCGTGATGCGAGGCACCGGCGGCATCGTGAAACTCAAAGTCATCCCTGAACATGTGCAACAGATGCTCTTCGAGCCCCATGACCAGCGGATGAACCCAGGTGTCAAAGAGGACATTGGCCCCCTCGATCCCCATTTGGGGGGAATAGCGGGCCGGGAAGTCCTGAACGTGGACGGGGGCAGAGATGACGGCGCAGGGGATGCCCAGGCGTTTGCCGATGTGCCGCTCCATCTGGGTGCCAAGGATCATTTCGGGCTGGAGCGCTTCGATGGTGCGCTCGACCTCGAGGTAGTCGTCGGTGATGGTGGCGGTCAGGCCAAAATCCTTGGCCATGGCGCGCACGGGGCGGGCCATTTCGCGGTTGTAGCAGCCCATGCCGACCACTTCGAAGCCCATCTCGTCGCGGGCGACGCGGGCGGCGGCCAGAACGTGGGTGCCGTCGCCAAAGACGAAGACGCGTTTGCCGGTCAGATACGTGCTGTCCACGGATTTGGAGTACCAGGGCAGGCGCAGGCGGCTCTCATCCATATAAGGGACGACGCCGGTGATCTTGGCCACTTCGGCGATGAAATCGCGAGTGGCGCCGACGCCGATGGGCACGACGCGGGTATAAGGTTGGTCCAGTTCGCGTTCCATCCAGCGGGCGGCGGTCTCTGCCGTTTCGGGATACATCAGCACGTTGAAATGCGCGGCCCCCATGCGGGCGATGTCGCTGGGCGAGGACGTCATGGGCGCGACCACATTCACGCTGATCCCCATGTCGGAGAGGAGCGCGGTGACCTCTTGGATGTCGTCGCGGTGGCGGAAGCCGAGGGCGGTGGGGCCGATCAGGTTGGCGGTGATCTGTTTGGTCCGCTCCATCGGGCGGGCCAGTGCCTTGACGATCTGAAAGAACGTCTCGTCCGCGCCAAAGTTTTCCTTGCGCTGGTAGCTGGGCAGTTCCAGCGGGATCACCGGCACGGGCAGGCCCATGGTTTCGGCCATGCCGCCGGGGTCGTCCTGGATCAGCTCGGCCGTGCAGGAGGCCCCGACGATGATCGCCTCGGGCTTGAACCGGTCATAGGCGTCCTGTGCCGCCGTCTTGAACAGGTTGGCGGTGTCGGCGCCGAGATCGCGCGCCTGGAAGGTGGTGTAGGTCACCGGCGGGCGGTGGTTGCGCCGCTCGATCATGGTGAACAAGAGGTCGGCATAGGTGTCGCCCTGGGGGGCGTGCAGCACATAGTGCAGACCCGTCATGCCGGTGGCGACGCGCATCGCCCCCACATGGGGCGGGCCCTCATATGTCCAGACCGTCAGCTTCATTGTGCGTGGTCCATTTGAGTATTTTTGAAGAGAAGAAGCATCAGGGCGCCTCCAGTTTCAGGAGGTCGGCGCGCCGCAGGGGGCGGGAGAAGAGGCCCGCGAGGTCGCCAGCCTGTTCGTAGAAATGCACCGGGGTGAAGACCAGTTCGATGGCCCATTTTGTCGCCAGCCCATCCGCTTCGAGCGGGTTGGCAAGGCCGAGCCCGCAGACCGTGAGGTCGGGCCGCGCGGCGCGGGCGCGGTCAAGTTGCAGGTCGACGTCTTGCCCTTCGGAGATGGTCGGCCCTTCGGCAAGCATGTCGAGGTCGGGGCCGATGATGCCCTTGTGGATAAAGGGCGCGCTGACCTCGATCGCGTCCATCCCGCACTCGCGGGTGAGGAAGCGGGCAAGGGGGATTTCAAGCTGGCTGTCGGGGAAGAAGAAGACTGATTTGCCGTTGAGCGTTTCCGCCGCCTGACTGATCGCCTTGCGCGCCCGGGCGCGGGGGGCTGCGGTGACTTTTTCAAACAGGGCGGGATCGACGTTGAACTCGGTCGCGATGGCGGCGAGCCAGCCGGTGGTACCCTCATCCCCAAAGGGGAAGGGGGCGGGCAGGTGCCGTGCGCCGCGCCGGGTGAGCGCGTCATGGGTGTCGCCCAGGAAAGGTTGGGTCAGCGCGTAGACGGTGCCGGTGCCGACGCCCAGATCGTCGCTGGCGCGGGGGGCGGGCAGCACCTTGATCGGGCCGATGCCCATGGCCTCCAAAAGGCCGATGGCCTGTTCCTCGACCACGTCGGGCAGTGCGCCGACCAGCAGCAACTGCCGTTCGTCGGTTTTGGGCAGGACGGGGACCATGGAGGCAAGGCAGGCGTCTTCGCCCTGGGTGAATGTTGTTTCAATGCCGGAGCCGGAGAAGTTCAGCACGCGGACCGACGGCGCGTGGCGTTGCGTCATCCGCTCCGCCGCTTTGGACAGATCCAGCTTGATCACTTCGGACGGGCAGGAGCCCACAAGGAACAGCTGTTTGATGTCGGGGCGGCGCGCCAGCAGTTCGTCGACCACCTTGTCGAGTTCGTCCTGCGCATCTGCGAGGCCCGCTAGATCGGTTTCCTCAAGAATGGCAGTGCCAAAGCGGGGTTCGGCAAAGATCATCACGCCGGCCGCTGATTGCAGCAGGTGCGCGCAGGTCCGCGAGCCGATGACGAGGAAGAACGCGTCCTGCATCTTGCGGTGCAGCCAGATGATTCCGGTCAGACCGCAGAACACTTCGCGTTGGCCGCGCTGTTTGAGAATCGGCGTGTCACGGCAACCGCCGGACGCTGGAAGGCGGGGAAGTTCGGTCATGCGGTGGCCTCGATCGGGGTCGCGGCCTGGAGCCGGGCGGCGCGCAATTTGAGGATGAACTGGGCCGCGTTGATCACGTAAGTGCCATAGGCCGCCAGCGCGAGGAACATCAGCGCCTGTGGTGCTAAAGCGCCGGTGAAGAGCGCCCAGAGATAGGCGGTATGCAGGCCGATCACGAGAAAGGAAAAAACGTCTTCCCAAAAGAAGGCGGGGGCCAGAAGATATTGGCCAAAAACGATTTTTTCCCAGATTGCCCCGGTGATCATGATCACGTAAAGCACGCCGGTCTTGATCACGATGGAGACGGTGGCCACCTCGTAGCCCGCCCCGGTCATCAGGTAGCGGATTACCAGCACCAGCGAGATCAGAAACACCACGAATTGCAATGGCGCCAAGACCCCCTGAACCGGGGTCCAGATGGTGGCGTCACGGCGCGCGCGCTGCTCGGGCGTATAGAGCCCTTGCGATGCGGCGGTGTGGTGCGTCCTGTCGGACATATGGGGGAACCCTTTGCTTGGCTATTGATCCAAAGTATCGGTGTGCAGGGAAAAGTGTCAATTAAAACTTACAGTCTGGAAAAGGTTCCGTGTTTGCTGTGATTGACAGTGCCTTGGGTTGAAATCATCAACAAATTATGGAAAAAACCGGTTCTTTGGTGATTCAGGCGCTGTCTTGGGCGGCGCGATTTGGAAAAACTGTCAAATTCGGTTGACAACATGGGCCTCAGGGCAGACAATTTCGGCGAAATACGCGACTCTGATGCGCCAGAGTCGTCACCTGCGTTTCTACCGATTGGGGTAATTCATGACGCATGACGACACACGTGGCACGATGATGAACCCAGGGCCCTACCGGGACCTGGAGCCGCTTGCCTCCAAAGTGATCATGATGCTGTCTGAGCGCCAGGCGGTGACCCCTGCGGGCGCGCGTCAGGTGATTGTCGACTATTTGGTGCGCACGGCCCTGGCCAAGCGCGGCTTTGATCCGGTGCAGGTGATGCACGAGCTGCGTGGCCATCGGTTGACCGTGGATGCCGTGATAGACGTCTATATTCCCCAGTCCGCCGTGTGTTTGGGTGAAATGTGGATGGAGTCGGATATTGATTTCGCCGAAGTGACCATTGGGTCGCTGCGCCTGCAATCCTTGCTGATCGAAGCCAGCGTGGAGGTCGATCATCGCCCGTCTGTAGACACGGATGATGTCATGCATGCCCTTGTGGTGGTACCGGAGGCCGAACAGCATTTGCTGGGCGCCAATGTGGTGGCCGCCCAATTGCGTCGTTTGGGCTGCGAAGCGGCGGTGTCCATTTGCGAAACACCCAAGACTGTTGCCGCCCGCGTGACCTGTGATCAGCCCGATATGGTTCTGTTTACCTGCGCCCGGAGTGCGGCCCTTGATTCCATCGCCAGAACTGTTCAAAAGATACGGGAAAATACCCATCCAACCCCAGTTATCGCCCTGGGTGGCCCTGTCAGGGGCGACTTGGACGGAATGAGAGAGAAGGCGGGCGCAGACCTTATGACCAATACCGCAAAAGATGTGGTCAGTTTTTGTGCCAAGCGCAAGAAAGCCCTGGGCCAGGGATGACAACTGGCGGCAGCAATTTCTGGACCAGCGGGTCCGTTCCCTTGATCGAACCCGAGTTCTTGAGCAGCATCATTGGTGCGGCCTCGGATATTGCATTGGTCGTATCGGCAGAGGCCACCATTCTATCTGTTGTCATCAATACTCAGGACGACAGCTTTGGCAATTTGCGCCATTGGGAGGGCCGCCCCGTTGTCGACTTTCTGACCGAGGACAGCGTTGGCAAGTTTCTGACCGCCCATGACGCTTATCTGTCTGGTGTGGGTCCGAAAAAACCTCTTGAGCTGAACCATTCCGACAATGCGGTCTGGCAGTATCCTGTGCGCTATACCTTCCACCGCTTTGGCCATGAGGATGCCGTTTTGCTGTTGGGCCGTGACCTGCGCCCGATTGCCGAGACGCAGCAGCAGTTGGTTCAGGCGCAGATCGCGTTGGAACAGGGTTACGAGGCGCGGCGTGAGTTTGACGCCCGTTACCGCGTTGTGATGGCCAATGTGCAGGAGGCGGTTGTTTTTGTCTCTGCCCAGACCGGGCGGGTAGAGGATGCCAACGATCGTGCCGCCGCTTTGCTGGGCATGAAACCTGACACGTTGAATGGCGCGACCTTTGCCACCTTGTTTTCGGACCGATCGGGTGCAGAGCTGATCGAGAGCATGATGAACGCGACCTTGTCGGAGGATGCGGGCCCGGTCAAAGTTGTCTCTACCCGCACCCGCCAATCCCTGTCTCTTGACCCCATCGTGTTCCGCGCGGGCGGGCAGCGCATATTGATGTGTCGCATTCTGGGCGATGCAGACGCTTCGGAGTTGCCCGATACGACCTCTGGCCAGGCGGCGGCCTTGTTCCGTCAGACCAGCGACAGTGTTGTCTTTATCGACACCCGTGGCACTGTTCTTTCAGTCAACGAGGCGTTCCTTGATCTGGTCGGATCGGCCCATATGAGCGATGTCGTCGGCGTGACCCTGTCGGATTATTTCGCACGTGGCAAAATTGACCTCGATGTGATTTTGCAGAACACCGACAAGGCGGGCCAGATGCGCGCCTATGCCACCAAGCTGGTTAATGATCTGGGTTCTCGTGTGCCCGTCGAGCTTTCGGCGACCCTGCTGCAGGATCCGGACAGCCCCGTCATTGCCCTGATCCTGCGAGATGTCAGCCGTATGGAGGGCGTTCGCCGCACCGACGGGGCCACCGCCCTGCAAGACCCGGGCCATAACGTGATGGATCTGGTGGGCTCGTCCACCCTCAAGGATATTGTGGCCGAAACCACCGATGTCGTTGAAAAGATGTGCATCGAGACGGCTGTGACCCTGACCAACAACAACCGCGTTGCGGCGGCCGAGATGTTGGGCCTGTCGCGCCAGTCGCTTTACGTCAAGCTGCGCAAATACGGTTTGCTGGCCAAAGACTAAGGCCCCCTGACACAGCCCTTGCACCGACTCAAAGTGTCAGACATAGTTGACACTATGGATGTTAGCCAATCCTTACACGTGCGCCGTTTCCCTGAACCTGCGGCTGCGCTGCGTTTGATCAAGCCGATCACGTGGTTCCCGCCGATGTGGGCCTATGTGTGCGGGCTGATTGCGTCGGGCGCGTCGCCTGCGGGGCAGTGGCATCTGGTGTTGCTGGGTATTCTGCTGGCCGGTCCCATCGTGTGTGGGATGTCTCAGGCCGCGAATGACTGGTGCGACCGCCATGTGGACGCCATCAACGAACCTGACCGCCCGATCCCGTCGGGCCGCATTCCTGGCCGATGGGGCCTGTGGATCGCTTTGGCAATGTCTTGCCTTTCCCTCTTTGTCGGCTGGCAACTTGGCCCGTGGGGCTTTGGCGCGACTGTTGTGGGTGTGCTGGCGGCCTGGGCCTATTCGGCGGAACCTGTCCGCCTGAAGCGCTCTGGCTGGTGGGGTCCGGGCCTTGTGGGCCTCAGCTATGAAACCTTGCCCTGGGTTACGGGTGCTGCCGTTTTGTCGGCGGGTGCGCCACGTGCCGAGGTTCTTTTGATTGCATTACTCTACGGTGTCGGTGCCCATGGCATCATGACCCTCAACGATTTCAAGGCGCTGGAGGGCGACCGCCAGATGGGCGTGAATTCATTGCCTGTCACCCTTGGCCCACGCCGTGCCGCACAGGTTGCGTGTCTGGTGATGTCGGTGCCGCAGGCTGTTGTCCTCGGCTTGCTCTTTATGTGGGATCGCCCGTTTCATGCCGCTGGCGTCGCCGCTGTGCTGCTTGTCCAATTCTGGGCCATGACTGTCATGTTCAAGGACCCGCGCGCCAAGGCCCCTTGGTATAATGGCACCGGCGTGCTGCTTTATGTCTCTGGCATGATGATCGCCGCCTTTGCGCTCAGGGGGTTGGGATGAGTGTGGGGTGGTTGACTCTGGTCCGGCTTTGTCTGGTGAATGCCGCCATTGGGGGCCTCGCCGCATTGCCCTTGAACCTCTTTAACCGGTTGATGACGGTCGAGCTGGCCTTGCCCGCGCTGTTGCCCGGTTTGCTGGTGGCCTTGCATTATGGTGTGCAGCTGACGCGGCCCGTTTGGGGCCACCGTTCGGATATCAGGGGCGGGCGGACGCCGTTTATCCTGGGCGGGATTGCTGTTGTGGCGCTTGGCGTTGTGGGTGCGGCCTGGGGTATTCAACTGGCCGACACGTCGATGGTCTGGGCCTTTGCGGTTTGGTTTGTCGCCTACGCGGCGATTGGGTTGGGTATTGGCGCGGCGGGCACGTCCTTTCTGGCGCTGCTGGCCAGCGTGACGGGGCCGCGTAAAGGCGCGTCGGCCACCCTTGCTTGGCTGTTTTTGATTGCCGGTGCGATTTTTGCTTCTGTCGGGACGGGCATCGCGCTGGAGCCTTACAGTGCGGAACGCCTTGTGGGCGTCGTGAGCGTTGTGAGCCTGATTGCCTGTTTAATGTGTGTGATTGCGACCTGGCGGGTTGAGCGTGGATTGCCCGCAGCACCTGTTGTCGATGACATCCCTTTGATGGAGGGGCTGCGCAGCACCTGGGCCGATCCGGTGGCGCGCAAGTTTACCGGCTTTGTCTTCCTGTCGATCCTCGCCTTTTTCCTGTCGGAACTGATTTTCGAACCGTTTGCGGGCCATATCCATGGCCTCAGCCCCGAGGACAGCACCAAGCTGTCCGGGGGCAAGGACGGTGCGGCCCTGTTGGGAATGATCGCCGCCGGGATGCTGTCGCATTTCGCCATTGGCAGCTTGCGGTTCTGGGCGGTGACGGGTTGCGTCTTGTCCGCAGCGGGCCTGATGGGTTTCGCCACCGGGCTGCCGCTGGTGCCGAGCACGGTTGTGCTGGGCCTCGGCAATGGCCTCTTTGTCGTTGGCGCGGTTGGGTCGATGATGCAACTGGCCGCCGCGCGGGCCGAGGCGGCGGGCACCCGCATGGGTGTCTTTGGCGCAGCACAAGCGATTGCGGCGGGGCTTGCCGGGCTTTTGGCGACCAGTACGCTGGACCTGACCCGCCTGATCATGACCGATGCGGCCGCCTATGCAGCGGTGTTCACACTTGAGGCGGCGCTGTTTCTGGCGGCGGCCTTTGTGGCGGCCCGCGTGATGCGCGAGGCCCATGAAATGACTGATGTAACCTTGGTTCCGGGGGAATAGAGACATGTATGATGTAGTCGTTGTGGGCGGAGGCCCAAGCGGGGCCACCGCTGCCGAAGATCTGGTGCGCTCGGGCCATTCGGTCGCTTTGCTGGACCGCGAGGGGCGGATCAAGCCCTGTGGCGGGGCCATTCCGCCGCGCCTGATGCAGGACTTTCACATCGGTGACGAACAGCTTGTGGCCAAGGTGAATACGGCGCGCATGATTTCGCCCACCGGGCGGCATGTGGATATTCCGATCGAAAACGGTTTTGTGGGCATGGTCGATCGCAAGGATTTCGACCCTTTTCTACGTCAGCGCGCGGCAGAGGCGGGGGCCGAGTATTTCACCGGCACTTTTGTGAAAATCGAACGCCCCAATGGCACGCCGGTCGTGATCTACCGCGACAAGGAAACCCAAGAAACGCGTGAACTGCCATGTAAGCTGGTGATCGGGGCCGATGGGGCCAAATCCCGTGTGGGTCTGGCCGAGGTCAAGGATGCCGACAAGGTGCCGCTGGTCTTTGCCTATCACGAGATCATCAAGGCCCCGGCCAAGACCGAAGTGTACGATCCCGTCCGCTGTGACGTGATTTATGACGGTGCGATTTCACCCGACTTTTATGGCTGGGTCTTTCCCCATGGGGACAGTGCGAGTGTCGGCATGGGGTCGGAATTGAGTTCCGTGAACCTCAAGCAGGCGACGGCCGACCTGCGCGCCGCCTCTGGCCTGACCGATTGCGAGACGTTGCGCCGCGAGGGTGCGCCCATTCCGCTAAAGCCCATGGACCGCTGGGACAATGGCAAGGATGTTGTGCTGGCCGGTGATGCCGCTGGCGTGGTCGCCCCATCCTCGGGCGAGGGGATTTACTATGCGATGGTGGGGGGCCGGGTGGCCGCGACCGCCTGTGCGGCGACTTTGGCCTCGGGCCGGGCAAAGGATTTGCGGCTGGCCCGCAAGCTGTTCATGCGTGAGCACAAGATGGTGTTCCGGGTTCTCGCCTCGATGCAGAACGCTTATTACCGCAGCGACGACCGCCGCGAGCGTTTTGTCTCGCTCTGCCATGATGTGGATGTGCAGCGCCTCACCTTTGAGGCCTATATGAACAAGAAACTGGTGCGCGCGCGCCCCATGGCCCATATCAAGATCGGCATCAAGAACATGTGCCACCTGACCGGATTGGTGAAAGCGAACCACGTATGAGCATCATGATCCCCGCCTGGATTGACGGCACGCTGGTGCCTGTTGAAAAGCTTGAAGCCCATCAGCGGGGCCTTAAGCACAAGGCGGTATCGGTGTTCGTGATCCGGGGCACGAAAGTGCTGCTGCAACAGCGCGCGATGGAGAAA
The DNA here is from genome assembly GCF_947503705.1 of uncultured Tateyamaria sp. Classification (GTDB taxonomy): domain Bacteria; phylum Pseudomonadota; class Alphaproteobacteria; order Rhodobacterales; family Rhodobacteraceae; genus Tateyamaria. Next base: position 87,508 of record NZ_CANNES010000014.1, read on the forward strand.
TACCATACGCCGGGGTTGTGGGCGAACACGTGTTGCACCCATCCCGACTGGGATGAGGCGCCGGATGATTGCGCCGTGCGCCGCCTGGATGATGAGCTGGGGATCAAGGGCCTGCCGCTGGAGCATCGCCACCACCTGGAATACCGCGCCGATGTGGGGGGCGGGTTGATCGAGCATGAGGTTGTCGAAGTCTATGTCGGTCATGCGCCGGACGACATGGTGATGGTGCCCAATCCGGATGAGGTCATGGCCACCGAATGGGTTGAATATACCGATCTGCAAGCGGCGATTGCGGGTTACCCCGAACGCTTTACCCCCTGGCTGCGCATATACATGACCGAGCATGTGGCCACGATCTTTGGCGCGGATTTGGTACAGGCCTGAGCCTGGGTTAGATCGTCAGCACGAGGGGGCAGTGATCTGAGACCTCGGGGTCGTAGACCACATCGAAGTTGCGCACGGCATCTGTTTCATTGATCAGCATATAATCGGCAAATCGCCCCGGTTTCTTGTACTGGGCATTGCGGGTGCTTGTAAATCCGCACCCAAGGACCAGTTCGGACAAACCGGCCTGTGACAAAATTGCGAGCGTTTCACTGTCGGGTTCGACGTTGAAATCGCCGCAGACCACTTGCACGTCACCGGGTTCCGACACCTGTTCGACCATCTGCAAAAGCCGCTTTGCCTGCGCGGCCCGCGCGGGCGTGTCCATCTTGCCCATCAGATCCCGTAGTCCGTGCATATGGGTTACGCTGACAAACCGCCGCGCGATGTCGTCATAGACCCGCACCCCATGCGCGCTGCGCGAGCGGGGGTGATCGCCGTAGCCGTCGGGGGAATAGGATTTGTGCACGAACCCCTGTACCTGACCGACGATGGGCAGCGATTTGTGCACAAAGGTTGCGAGGCCCCATTGTGACGGCACGGATTGATCCGCGTCCCACAACACGCCCTGCGCGGCGGGGCAGAAAAAGGCCATGTGATCGGGCAGGGCGCGACATACGTCACGAAAGAAATTCGCCCGCTGTGGCAGGATGTGATCGCCGTCTTTGTAGGTCAGCCAATCCTTGTCCGAGGCAGGGCTGTGCACCACCTCTTGCAGGCACAAGATGTCGGGGACGGTTGTTGCGACATAGGGCAACAGCCGGTTATGCAGCTTGCCGCCCCATCCGTTCAAACACATGATGTCCATTATGACCCCCACCTGCTCTGTTGTGCGACAGTTGCCGTATTCGGGACATTCCGCAAGAGACGCGCTAGCGCTAACGATTGAAGCCCTGGGAAGTTCGGCCTACAACGTCCCCAAGAACTCAGGGGAGGGCACGGCGTGGCGGACGACAAGGTTTTCGACCTTTTCATCATTGGTGGCGGGATCAATGGCTGCGGCATTGCCCGGGATGCGGCCGGCCGTGGCCTGAATGTGGGTCTGGCCGAAGCGGGCGATCTGGGCGGTGCAACCTCTTCGGCGTCGACCAAGCTGTTTCACGGCGGCCTGCGTTACCTTGAGTTTTTCGAGTTCGGGCTGGTGAAGTCCTCGCTCAAAGAACGCGAAGTCCTGCTCAAGGCGATGCCTCATATCAGCTGGCCCATGCGCTTTGTTCTGCCCTATGCCAAGGACATGCGGTTCGACAGCGAAACGCCGACGTCGCGCCTTTTGGGGTGGGTCATGCCCTGGATGAAAGGGCGAAGGCCCGCATGGCTGATCCGCCTGGGTCTGTTCCTTTATGACAATCTGGGCGGGCGCGAGATTTTGCCGGGAACCAAGACCCTGGATCTGAGATCGGCCCCCGAGGGCGCGCCCCTCAAGGACCGCTTCAAGATGGCCTATGAATATAGTGACTGCTGGGTCGAGGATTCGCGACTGGTCATGCTGAACGCGCGCGACGCCGAGGCGCGCGGCGCCACGATCCTGACCCGTTGCCCCGTCACAAGTGCCGAGCGCGATGGCGATCTGTGGAAGATTGAGACCGAAAAGGGCACGTTCCGCGCCAAGGCGCTGGTCAATGCGGGCGGCCCCTGGGTCGCTGACATCCTGACCGGCGTGATGCGCCAGAACACCCAACACGCGATCCGGTTGGTGCGGGGCAGCCATATCGTGACCAAGCGGCTGTATGACCACGACAAGGCGTATTTCTTTCAGGGCACCGATGGGCGCATCATCTTTTCCATTCCATATGAGCAGGACTTTACCCTGATCGGGACCACCGATGCGGATCATGATGATCCGGATACCAAGCCCACGATCAGTGATGCAGAGCGTGACTATCTTTGTGCCTTTGCGACCGAGTATTTCAAACAGCCGGTGACGCCCGACGATGTGGTCTGGACCTATTCGGGTGTGCGCCCGTTGTACGACGATGGCGCGGCGTCGGCCACGGCGGCGACGCGGGATTATGTGCTGGCGCTGGATACCAATGGCGCGCCGCTGCTGAGCGTCTTTGGCGGCAAGATCACCACCTATCGCAAGCTGGCCGAACAGGCGCTGGCCAAGATGGAGTTGGGGCAACCCTGGACCGCGGGCGTGGCCCTGCCGGGGGGCGATTTTGCGGTGAAGGATGTGGGCAAGCTGCGCGATCAGCTGATGGCGGAGTATCCGTTTCTGGACGAGAAATGGGCCGCCCGCCTGATCCGTGCCTATGGAACCGAAGCCCGCGATGTGATGGGCGGGGCCAAGACGGCCGCCGATCTGGGCCCCGACTTTGGCGCCACATTGACGGGGGCCGAGTTGAAATGGATGATATCGCGCGAATACGCGCTGGCGGGGGATGATGCGCTGTGGCGGCGCACTAAGCTGGGCTTGCGTCTGACCGAAGATCAGCGCGCCGCCGTGAACGACTGGATGAAGGAAAACGCCGCATGACCCATATTCTGGCCATTGATCAGGGCACCACGTCCTCGCGCGCCATTGTGTTTGACGGCGATATGAAACCGATTGCCTCTGCGCAGGAAGAGTTTGAACAGCATTTCCCGGCCAGCGGATGGGTGGAACATGACCCGGCTGACCTTTGGGCGACGGTGCAATCGACCTGCAAGGCGGCGCTGGACAAGGCCGGTCTTGGTGCGGGCGACATTGCCGCCATCGGCATCACGAACCAGCGCGAAACCACTGTGATCTGGGACGCAGAGACCGGCGCGCCCCTGCACAACGCCATCGTCTGGCAAGACCGTCGCACCGCCGAGATGTGTGAAGGCCTGCGCGCCGACGGTCATGGTGAGACGGTGACGGCTGTGACGGGCCTGCTGCTTGATCCCTATTTCAGCGCGACCAAGGTCAAATGGATCCTTGATCAGAACGAAGGATCGCGGGCGCGGGCGGCGGCGGGCAAACTGCTTTTCGGGACGGTCGACAGTTTCCTGATCTGGCACATGACCGGGGGCAAACGCCATGTGACGGATGCCACGAATGCGGCCCGCACGATGCTGTATGACATTCACAAAGGAGCGTGGAGCACTGAAATGTGTGCCATGCTCGACATCCCGATGAAGATGCTGCCCGAAGTGCTGGATTGTGCTGCCGAATTTGGCACCACCGACCTTTTGGGTGGTCAGACCCGTATCTTGGGCGTGGCGGGGGACCAGCAGGCGGCGACTATCGGACAGGCCTGTTTTCAGCCCGGCATGTTGAAGTCCACCTATGGGACGGGTTGTTTTGCCCTGCTCAACACCGGCGACACGCCAACGCGGTCGCAAAACCGATTGCTGACCACCGTAGCCTATCAACTGGACGGCAAACCGACCTATGCGCTGGAGGGATCGATCTTTGTCGCGGGGGCTGTGGTGCAGTGGTTGCGCGATGGGCTGGGTGTCATCGAGACGGCGTCACAGACGCAGGCCCTGGCCGAAGAGGGCCGGGGTGATGTGACCCTGGTACCTGCCTTTACCGGTCTTGGCGCGCCTTATTGGAACCCCGATTGCCGGGGGGCTGTTTACGGCCTGACCCGCGACACGAACCCCGCCGACATGGCCCGGGCCGCGCTGGAAAGCATCGGCTTTCAGACCCGCGACCTGTGGGAGGCGATGCGCGCTGATTGGCCCGATGGTGGCGACGCGGTGCTACGCGTCGATGGCGGGCTGAGCGCAAATGACTGGGCGATGCAGTTCCTGTCGGACATGCTGGGCGCGCCGGTGGATCGGCCTGCGGGTCTTGAGACGACGGCCCTGGGAGCGGCATGGTTGGCGGGCATGTTTGCGGGGGTCTATCCCGACATGGACGGGTTCGCGGCAACTTGGGCGCGGGACGCGCGGTTTGATCCGGTGATGTCGGCAAGCGACCGCGACGCGCTTTATGGACGCTGGCAACGGGCGGTTGCGGCGACGCAGGCAGTGTGATGCCGCTGCGGCTGTAATCAGGATTATGTAATTTAATGACTGTCGGGGTCAGCTATCCGACTGACTTCATATAGTTCGATTGGCAAGCCGTCCGGGTCTGCGAAAAAGGTAAAGCGTGATCCGGTGTTGGGATCGACGCGAATGGCCTCAACCGCGACGCCTTTGGCCGCGAGCGCATGGATTGTCGCGTCAATGTCCGTGACCCGGAAGGCCAGATGGCGCAACCCGCAGGCTTCGGGCGTGGACGGGCGTGCGGGCGGGTCGGGGAAGCTGAACAGTTCCAACTGACCACCGCCGGGGATTTGCAAGTCCAGCTTCATGGAGTGCCGGGCCGCCCGGTGGGTTTCGGCAATGATCTTGAGGCCAAGGATCTCGGTGTAAAACTGCTTGGACCGGTCATAATCGCTGACGATGAGGGCCACGTGGTGAAAACCGTTCAGCATCCAGAATGCGCCCCTTGGATTGTGGTGGATAGCAACAGGCCATCGCCGCCGCGCGGGCCGTTGCCAAGCCTGCATTTCTCACCTACCAAATAGAGGATGTGCGCCAGGTTCAAGATATACAATATACTCGTTGCGGCGGTCATGAGCCTGACCGTGACCCCCGTTCTTGCCCAGGACGCGCCTTGGCCCGATATCCTGATTGACCCGTCGGCGCGGCTGCATGGGGATGCTGATCTGATCCTGCCCATGGGCTGCGGCGGTGCGATGGCCTTTCAGCGGGTCGATGTGCCGGTCGACGTGAACAGCCCACTGGCCGACCGCCCTTTTCGGATGGGCCAATCCGATGCCACAACCGCCTTTTCCGACTACCTCAAACCCACCTATCTGCGCGGTGCGTTTGACGATCTGGAGGCCGGCGTCAGCTATTATTACATCGCCCGTTACGAGCTGAACGAGGCGCAGTACCGCGCGGTGAGGGGCGACTGTGATGCGCCGTTCAAGCCTATCGAGGCGCGGGCCAAAGGCGGTTTGACCTGGTTTGATGCGGTGGATGTGTCGCGTCGCTATACCGAATGGTTGATGGTGAATGCGCGCGATACGCTGCCGGCGGCGGGTGACCGGATCGGATTTCTGCGCCTGCCCACCGAACCCGAATGGGAATATGCCGCCCGTGGCGGCGCCCGCGCAGATGGGGCCACTTTTGCCGCGCGCCGCTTTTTCGCGGACGGCAGCCTGCCTGACTATGCCGCGTTTCGTGCGCCAGGCAGCGGCGGCGGCGGGCTGACCGTCATGGGCGGGCGTCGCGCGCCCAACCCCTTGGGTTTGATGGACATTTACGGCAATGCCGAAGAGCTGATGTTGGAACCTTTTCGCCTCAATGCCATTGGTCGCAGCCATGGCCAGACTGGCGGTCTGGTCACCCGTGGCGGGTCGGCGGACCTTGAAGATGCGCAGATCTACACGGCCAAACGCAGCGAATACCCGCTGTTCTCCAGCTTTTCCGGCCAGGCCCTCGCGGGCGAGTATTTCGGGATGCGTCTGGTTCTGACTGCTGTGGTTGTGTCGGAAGACCGCTATGAGCGTATTCGCGAGAACTGGGCCGAAGAGGCGGATCGCCCGTCGGATGCCGAAGCCGATCCCCTGGCCGCACTGGCCGCCTTGCTGGAAGAAGAGGTTGACCCCCGAAGACGCGATGCGCTGAGCGGGTTGCAACTGGAGTTTCGGGTGGCCCGGGAAGCCGCGGCGGAATCGTTGTTTCAGGCGGCGAAATCGACGTTGCTAAGTGGTGCCGCCTTTGTCGAGACATTGCAGGACGGCAATCTTGAGGTGCAACGCCTGACACGCGACAGCCTGGCGCTGCGCGACAGGCTGGCCCTGTTGCAAGGCTCGCAGCGCGAACAGATGATGCAGACGCTTGTCCTGAACGTGGACCGATTGACTGCCCTGCGTGACAGCGTCGACACGTATTTGTTGTCTTATCGTGCAACACTGGAAACGCTCGCCTCTGACGTTGAAGAGACCATGCGCGAAGAGGCCTATACCAGCCTTGTTCAGGATTTGGCCCAGGCCGAACAGACCCAATTGCTGACCATGCTCAATCGGTTTTGGGCGGATTTGCTGGTTTATGTGGAAACCCCCGATATGAGCAAAGGCGATCTATTGGCGCAGGCCATCAATTAGAATTGAAGCGCCCCGAATTTTTTCTCCAATTCTCGCTCACATTTTTTGTCACGTGCACTGAATACCCGACCCGCGTACCCCAATGGCAAGCAACCCTTGGCATCGGAGAGACAGAACATGGCACAGCATTTCGTAGCAAAATCGGTCAGTAGCGCGATCATCGCGACCCTCATGGTGACCACCAGTGTTGAGCGCGCAACCGCAGGTGGGGCTGAAGCTGCCCTTGGCGCCCTTGGCCTGTTGATGCTCAACGAGATTTCGCGGGGAAAGCCGCGGCCGAAACCTGGCTACAAGCCTGGTATGAGCGCTGTACAGCGCCAGCAGAACCGTGATGTGCAACATGCGCTGAACGCCTTTGCCTTTCCCGTCGGCGTCGCAGATGGTGTTCTGGGCAAGCGCAGCCGTGCTGCCATTGGCGACTACCAGGCCTATATGGGCTATGCCCGCACTGGTCAGTTGACAGAGGCCGAACGCAATATGCTCATCGGTGGATGGCAGGCGTTTCAACGGGGCGAGGGCAGTGCCTATCCTGCGATGATGGCCGCTGTTGGTCCGCGCGGGATGCTCAACGCCCAGCGTGACCCGGGCTTTCCCGCGCGCTTTGGCGATCGGGCGGGCGGGAGCTATGACCTTGATGGCACATGGGACAATGAGCCGTTTTTACCTCAACCGGAACGTCAGGCGGACGGTTTGATCCCTGATTTGCAGGCCCGTGATCAGGCCTCGACTTCTGCTGCGGCCCGGTGCGAGCTGGTGGTTCAGACAACGCGCATTCAGGGTGGCGTTGTGCCCGCCGTCAACATGACCAACCCCGATCAGGCGCTGAGCGAAAAATTCTGTGACGCCCGCAGCTTTGCGATTACGCAAAGCGGTTCAGTTGCAGCAGGCTTTCAGGTGTCTGACGCGGAGCTGGAGGTTCATTGCCAAAGCATTACCACCGGCCTTCAGTCCGTTGTGGCGGCCCTGCCTGACACCCAGCCTGCGCAAGTTGCGCGCATGGCCCAAACGGCTGGCGCAAGTCGGGGGCTGAGCGATCAGACAATGACGATGACCTATGGTCAGATTTGCTTGGGCCTCGGCTATCGGTTGGACAATGCGGAGATGGCGTTGGCTGGTGCCCTTGTGATGATGGGCACGGGGGCTGAGCCCTATGCCGAAGTGGTGGGCCATCACCTGCGCGAAGGGTTTGGAGTGCCCGCAGCCCCGGCCGCTGCGGTCCACTACTACACCTCTGCCATCACGGCGTTGCAGGAGGGGGCGACCGCGGCCTTTGAACCCAGCACGACGCCGGAACGGGTTCAAGTCATTCGTGCGGCCCTGCAACTGAGCGCACAGCGCGCGGCAACCGGAGGTGTGCGGCCCGCCACGTTGGCCCCTGTCAACGCGACATTGACGCCCCTCGCACCGGTTCAGCATTAAGCGGCGGACCATCTGAAACGGGCGGTCTTTGTGGCCGCCCGAATTGATTCGCACTTGGGTGGATCATTCAATTCACTGGCTTCCTGAAATAGGGGTGCGGCGTGGAAATAGCTTAATATCTACAATTTCACATGGCCAAAGACCGAGCCAAAGAATGAAATCACAAATTTTGTAACGTGCATCGTGTAAAGACTCCTGCTAGGTTTTTTGATAAGACGGCGGGATATGTACGGAGATTTTTAAGATGAAGCGTCAACTTGTGACACAACCCATCATTGTTGGAATGATTGCGGCTCTTGCGATGACATCGGGCACGCAACGTGCCGAAGCGGACCTGGGCAAGGCGCTTGGCGTTCTAGGTGGCGCGGCGATCCTTGGCTGTGCGACCGGCGCACTGAATTGCAAAGGCAACCGATCCAAGTCCCGCAGCACGGCCCCACGGTCGTCGGGCATCAGCCAGGCCCAACGTCAGCAAAACCGCGACGTTCAAAGCTCTCTCAATGCATTCGGGTTTCCTGTGGGGGCTGTTGACGGCTCTTTGGGCAAGCGCAGCCGCGCCGCGATCCGCGACTATCAAGGGTACATGGGATATGCCCGCACCGGTCAGCTGACCGAAGCAGAGCGCAACATGCTTGTGGGCGGTTGGCAGCAGTTGAATGCGGGTGCCGGCAATGCCTACCCCCGCACGATGGCGGCCGTTGGTCCGCGGGGCCTGCTGAACATCCAGCGTGACCCGAACTTCCCGTCGCAATTTGGCGATCCGGTTCAGCGCAATTACGGCAATGGCTATGCGAACAATCAGGGCAACACCGGCACCTGGCAGAACGGCCAGCAATTCAACAATGCCGGCGTGCAGCCTCAGCCGCAACCGCAGCCGATCCAACCCCTGCCCCGTGCCAACCCGACGCCACAGCCTCAATTGGGCGCACTGCCCAAACTGGCACCGCTGAAGCCCATTGGTCAGGTCATCGTGTCGGCGGCATCCCGTTGTGAGCTGGTGGATCAGACAACCCGCATTCAGGGTGGCGTCATTCAGGCGTCGAACATGACAGACAGCAACCAGGCGCTGAGCGAAAAGTTCTGCGAAGCACGCGGTTTTGCGATCACGCAGGGCGGGTCTGTCGCATCTCAGTTCCAAGTGTCGGAGACCGAGCTGGAAGCGCTTTGCGCACAGATCAAGACCGGGTTCGAGCCCGTTCTGGCCAGCCTCGCCGATACGCCACAGCCTCAGGCGATTGCCACGGCCAAGACCACTGCTGCGGGCCTGGGTCTGACCGATCCTGCGACAACGGCCGCTTATGGCCAGATCTGCATGGGCATCGGCTACCGTCTGGATAACGCCGAGATGGCCCTGTCGGGTGTCATGGCGATGCTGGCGGCGGATCAGGCGCCCTATGGTGAAATGGTCGGCCATCACCTGCGTGAAGGTTTTGGTGTAACGGCGTCTTCGTCGGCGGCTGTCCCTTACTATCAGTCGTCCATGGCCGCCCTTGAGCAAGGAGCAACCCCTGCATTTGTGCCCAGCACCACGTCGGAGCGGATCCAGGTCATTCGTGCAGCATTGCAGCTGGATGCCCAGCGGGCTGGCAACACCGGCCAGTTGCCCAATCTGATCAAAACGTCGGCAACACTGCCTGCGTTGCAGCCGGTCCAGCAATAAGCGTCTCGTCAGTTCTATCTGAACAACAACGGGCGGCCCTTGGGGTCGCCCGTTTTCGTTTGGCCCTGGTCCGGTGTCAGGACCTTAACCGCCCCCGATCAGCAGAAACGGTGCCCACATCGACGGGTGCGCATGGGGCAATGCCGCGCCGTCCCGCGATGTATCCTGGGCCAGTTTGGCCATGGCGGCCCTGAGCGCTTCGGCCTTGCTGGCCCCACCCGTTTGCGACGCGATCACTGTTTCGGTCACAAGCCGCTCGGCGGCCAGATCGTCAACCCGCCAGTGCGACACCAGAAGGTTGCGCGCGCCTGCCGCCAGGAACCCTTGCGCCAGCCCGCCGACACCGTCGCCGCCAAACCCCTCGTCACCGGCCGTGTCACAGGCAGACAGGATCACCCATTCGGCATTCAGGTTCAGTTGTGCAGCCTCGGTCGCGGTCAAAAGCCCATCGCGCAAGGGGGTGTCCGTCCCCGGTTCGGGCGTAAAGGCAAGGGCCGGTTCCGACAGCCCGTCAAAGGCCCCGCCAAGCAGGCCGTGGGTGGCGAAATGCAGCACGTCGATATTGTCGAATGCGCCTCGCGCGCTGAGGTAGCGCAACCGTGTTTCGGTCGCATCCGCGTCCAGAAACATCAGGCTGTTATGGGTGTCAAAAACCTGCGACATGGCCTGCACTTCACGCCGGGTGCCGGGCAGTCGGGGCAAGGCACGCAAGGCACTGGCCCGGTCCGCCCCGCTGCTGCGCAAGAGCGTCCCGACCGGGGGCAGGCTCCCGCCCTGCGCGCCCGCAAAAGCCGGATCGCCAAACCCCACATAGCTGAGCCGCGCCGTATTCGTGCGTCGTTGCTGTTGCCGTTGGCGCAAGTCGGCCAGACCCGCCACCGATGGCACAACCGTCAGGGCCCGTTCGTGTCCCAACCAGCGCACGGCACGTAGGTCGTCGGCACTGCGCATCCGTTGGGTAGGGTCGCCGGGGTCATCCACGATCAGCGCCGGAAACGGCAAGCTGAGGGTGTTGCCCATCGGGATGAGGGTCCATTCGGGCTTGTCCTGGATCAGGTGCGCAATCTGCGGCGCGCCGAAAAAGGCGTCGTGCAGCGCCTTGGCCTCTTCAAAGGCAAAGGCGGCGGTCAGCCGGGCCGTCGCCGCAGGCCCCGTGTTCTGGACATTGGCCAAGGGCGCGCGCGTTGCGCCACCGGCACTATCGGGCGGATCGAGGAAATGGTGCAGAAACCCGATCCCTTGGCTGAGCGCAAAAGTGGGCAAGTCCAATCCCGCGAGGGCCGCGCCGTCCTGGGTGATCGCCAACACCAGACCGTGAAAGGCGTCGTCCCCCGTGCTGTCAAACAGGGTGGAGGGCAGGATCATGATCAACGCCTCATCGGCATGGATCATCGTATCTTGCACCTGTTCGAGCGGCAGGGGCACGGGCATCTGACCGCTAAGAAAAGCGGGTAGTCGCGCGTCAAGCGCTTCGCCCAAGGCGATCTCTTCTCGGGTGCCAGGTACGGCGTTGATCCACCGATCAAAGAGCGGCCCGAGCGGCGAGGCCTGCACCCGTTTGCGCAGGGTGGCCCGTGCAACGGCGGCCGACGCGGGCCCATAGCTTGACATTTGCAAGGCCTCAAAAGCGGCAGGAGCATAGGCGTTTTGCTGTGATATTGGCAGGGCACGGGCAGCTTGCCAAACGGCCATGGCGTATTTCTGGCCGTAAATCCGCCCCTCGACTGACGTGGCCCCCTGCCCTTGCAAGGCGGATTGCCAGTGGGTGCGTTCGATCAGCGCAAGCACTTCGTCCACGCCGTTCTGAAACACGCCCAATGCCTGCTCGTACTGCCCTGCACTGATGAAGTAGGACCCCAACTGTTCCAGGATCAGATAGTTGATCTCGGGGTTCAGCGGCCGACCGGCATCGCGCAGGGCCGCCTGTTCTTCCAGAATGGTGCGCAGAACGGCGAGGGCCTCGGGGTGCCGGTTGGCGCGCGTGAGGATATCGACATATTCGGTCATCCCCGTCACAGCGTTCAGCGGCGACATGTGCCTGCGGGCATGGTTTGCCAGCTTGCGCAAAACCTCGACATCTTCGGCGCTGGGGGTCTTGTCGGCTTCGGTCCCGTCCCAAAAGACGGGTGTATCGCCAAAGGGTGCCCAAGTGGCTTCGGCGGCAATCTCGCTGCGCTTGGAGTAAATCCAGATGGATTTGGCAAAAAGGGTCTGGAAATGATCGGGCCCCAAATCCCGCTCCAGGATCGGAATGGCGGCGCTTAGCGCCCAGTGGATCGTCGGGAAATCGGCCCGGTAAGTGGAATAGAAATCGGCGATGGTGACCAGCAGCAAACCGGCACGCACCTGCGGAATGACCGGATTTTCCGCGATATGGCCCAAAGCCGCAAAGAGCGCGTCGTCATAGGCGTCGATCTGACCTGCCTCAAGCAACCGGGCGGCCCGAACCTCCATCTGGTTGAGGGCAAAGATCGCGTCGATTTCTGCGTTGAAGGCGGCGCTTGGCAGGTCTTGCTGTGCAGTTGACATGGCCCCCCAACCCAAGGGGACCATCAGCGCCAAAAGCGTGAAAAACCGTGTCATTGACCGTCGCATGTGGTTCGCAGGGATTGTGGGATCATAATCGCCACACGGCCCGCGCCCGTCCCCGCATTGATGACCTGCAACGTCACATCAAGACAGGATTGGGGCGCAAACTGGATCAAGGCCCCGGCCCCTTCGGTTCCGGTGCCGGGGTCGCTGTCCTGGGCCAGAACCGTGCCATCCTGTGCGCGCAGAGTGATGTCGATATCGGCCCCGTCCGCACCCCGCCAAAGCCGTGCCTCGATCCAGGTGATTTCATCGGCAACCAGTCGCAAAGGGGCCTGGTGGGTCTGGCCGGGCCCCAAGGTCAGATCAACGCGTGGGGTGCCGCCGAACTGGCCCCGGGCGCGGGTCGCCAGCACCTGATCCGCCAGTCGTTCACCACCCGGCAAGGCCCGCAGACCGGCGATCAGAGGCAAAGCGGAAAACGGGTCGTCCGCCACCAGAGTGCCACCCTCTTGCACATAGACGATCAGGTTGTCCGACAGGGCCGCCGCATTCCCCGCCTCCAACGCCCAATGCGCAAGGGTCCATGCGCTGTGACGCAGCTCGCTTGCGCGGCTGTCCAATGCGCCGCACATCAGGGTCAATGCCAGCATCCCAAACCACAGGCTATTTCTGGGGATCGGCAAGGGCACCTCCGTCTGTGTCGGGTCTGGTCAACAGCGGCAGGGTCCACCCGCCGCTTTGTTCCCGGATAGTCTGGTCAATCGACCGGCGGTTGGCCAGACCAAATCCGGCCTGCGCCAGCACGGATGACAGAGTTTTGACGGGTGCGCTGCGTGTCTCGGGCGGGGGTCGCAGCTGTTGAAGGTAACGCAGGTCAAAAGGTGTTTGCCCCGGCTTGCCCCGCTGCGCAAAGAGCGCCAGATGCATCTGCCCGGTGGCCACGGTTTGGCCGTCGGGTGCGCGCGTCGCTTCGGTATAGCGGAGCGTGCGGGTACCCCCCGCCGGGATGCGCCAGCCCCCTTTCTCCGATCCGTCAAAGCCGGTGAGGAAATAGACCTGAAAATCCGAAGCGAGGTAAAAGACCGACACGTCGATGGGCCAGGGATTGTCGTTGCGCAGGGTCAGCGCAACGGTATCACAATGCTCGATGGTGGGCGGGTGCAGAGCCGCTATGTCGATGCGCTTTGCGGGGCCAACCGGCTTGCACCCGCCTGTTCCGTCGTCGATGCCCGGTTGCACGGAGAGGTCCACATCGAGCGCTTGGGCCAATGCGCTGTCGTTCAACGTAACGGCGGCGGCCAGCAAGGCCCGTGTTTTGATCATGCGCCGCAAGGTGTCCGCGAGGGCGGGGATGGCATCGGGGCGGGCCGGCAGGTCAAGCACCTGCGCGGCCCCTGGATCAACCGGGCGCAGACCAAGTGTGCCGCCTGTGCTGGCGATCTGAACGTCGGGTGTGTCGTCATCGTGCCGCACTGCCGGGGCGAGGGTTTTGATCATGGCCTCGATCGCGGGCCTCAGCCCGTCATCCTCGGCCCCCAGGTTCAGGCCGACAGACAGCGTTGTATCCAGCGGCATCGACACCACACGCCCCACCAGCGTGGGCGCACGGTCGGCCAGCCACCGGCTGCGGAAACGCGCCGGGTCCAACTGCTCGGCCCTCAGCAGGGCGTCGAGGGCGGGGGCCTGGCCTGTGGGCAAGGGCGCTTGGGCCTGTGTCAAAGAAACCTGTGTCACGGTCACGTCGAACAGTGGATTGCCTGCCTGATCCTTGATCTCGATCACGGCCCCGGGGCGCAGACCGTCAACATGCCCGGCCTTCACCGTGATACCCTCCGCCACTTCGAGGCCAAAAGTGCGGTCTGTTTGCGCTGTCCCGGCAAAAACGTGAGGCGCCCCGACGGCACCGTCAAAAGCAGGCTCTGACAGCCCGCCCCCTGTTTGCCAAAGCTGCGCGGTCATCAGTCGTGCCAGATCGGCATAGGTCTGTGCACGCCCTGTGCGCAGGGCATGTGCGAGGCTCCACGTCATCAGGCCATGCGCGGTATCGGCCCCGGCAGGGGTCGTTTCATAGGCCAGCGCACCGGGGGCGGCGGCATAAAAACCGATAAACTGTCCGGCGCGGGTGGTGCTGTTGGTCTGAATGTCGATGGGTGGATCGGCCCCTGCGGTCACAGTTGGAACCAATGCGACAAAGCGGGGCACGGCCCTATTGCCGACGCTGCGTCGCAAGCTGCCGGAATGGCAGGTGTCCGCAATCAGCCAGACATCGGCACCGGCGGCAATCATCTGATCGACCCGCGCCCCGATTTCGTCATCGCGGATCATGTTGCGGAACCCGCCCCCCGGCAGGATTTCAAAGTCGGTGGGCAGGAAAACCTCATCCAGCCCGTCCGGTTCGGTTGTGTCTATGGCCACCGGCACCTGCGCACCGTGCCCCGCGAGATAAAGGGTGATATGATCGTCGGGTGTTGCGGTGCGGGCCAGTTCGTCGAGTGCACGCAGGATGTTTGCGCGGGTTGGCCTGTTTTGCGCATCCTGCCCGTCGCTGAGCACTGTCATGTTTTGCGCGGCTACGCCCGCCCCTGCAAAGATATCAACCATCAAGGCCACGTCATGGACGGGCCCTGCCAGCGGACCGGCCAGGGCGGTCACTTCGGGTGCGTAATCCGTGACACCGATCAGCAAAGCCCGGTGTTCGGCCCGGCTGACGCCCGGCCAGAGCAGACAGAGCATCACAAGGTACAGGACGCCCCTCATGGAGCGGCAGGCGCCAGTTCAATGACGACCCATCCCGAACCTGATGCTGTGCCGTCAAGACGCAGCACCTCATCGTCAGGTACAAAGCCGCAGATCTGGGCCATTCCCCGTGGCGTACAGGGTTTGTCCGGCCCGCCCGATGCGGCCCTCAGCAGCACACCGCTTGTTGCCAGCACTCGGATCGTGCGGGTGTCCGGCAGGCGGATACGGGGTTGAAACGGTGCAATCCAGACCTGGGGCGTATCGGGTTCTGAGGCGGTTTCGATAGCGGCGAGCCGCGCGCCCAAGGCTTCGTTGCCGCGCAGAAAGAAACGCGCTTCAGCCAAGAAATCGGCGCGTGCGGTGGCACTGTGCGAGCCGATCAAATCATAGCTTGCCATGGCCTCCAGCGCTGCGATGATCATGGCGGGGTGTTGGTTTTGCAGCCCGGCCTCTGCCATTGTCAGGGCCGCCGCCACATCGCGGGCGGCACGTTCGGCCACCGCCGGAAGCGTCAGGGCGAAGATCAGCGTCAGGGCAATCGCGGTACTTTTTATCATGCGGTCATCTCGATTTTTCCGGCAAGTGTCGCGGTGACCTGTGACGGATCGGTGGGGTCGGGGCCAAAACTTGCATCCAGCCCGTGTTTGTCGGCAATCGCCTGCACAAGGGCCAGACCCAGCCCATGCCCCGTGAGGCTGCCATGCCCCTGCCCCTGGGCATAACGGTCAAAGGCCGTTTCGCCAAAACCATGTGACAGGGTCGCGGTGTTGGTCACGCGCAGCTCGAACCGCCCGTCTTGTGCGCTCAGATGAACGTGCACGTCAGACCGCGGGCTGGCATATTTCGCGGCATTGGACAGAAGGTTCGAAATCATGAGTTCCAGCAGATGCGTGTTGCCGGTGATTTGGGGTGCGGGATCAATATCCATGACGAGGCGGCGCTCTTGCTGTTCGATGTCATGTTCGAAATCGTAACACAGGTCTTCGAGGACCGCGCCAAGGGCCACGCCAGGTGTCATCGTAACTTCGGCATCAGCCTGGAGGCGAAAGAGCTGCATCACGGTTTGCAGCCGCGCATCCGCGCCGTCGATGTTCTGGTCGATGCTGCGGGCCAGATCGGCGCGGGCGTCGGAGTCAGATTCGCGGACCACTTTGCGCACGCCGCTGCGGATGGTTTGCAAAGGCGTGCGCAATTCGTGGGCCAGATGGGCGGACAAGGCCCGCAAATCCTCGAATAGCGCATCAAGGCGCGGCAGGACCACGTTCAGATGGCCACCCAGTTCGCGCAATTCGGGGCTGGGCGTTTCATCCTCGAACCTTATGCCGGTTTCACCTCGGGAATAACGATCAAGCAGGGCGTTGATCCGCGCGACACTGCGCCGGTAATGCTGCCAATGCAGGCCTTGCAAGAACGCCATGAACGCACAGACCGACAGCGAAAGCGCCACGATGATCGCGATGGTGCGATAGGCCCGGCGCATTTCTAGGGTTGGGGCCTCAAGGCCAAAGGTCAGGGCCACATCACTCATGGGCAAAGGCCAGTCGCGCGCCGCCGTGGCCACGTCCACGATCTGCAGGCGATAGCCGATGTCGTCGTGCCGGATACGGTCGGTCCCGGCTTGAAAGGCAGCGGCAATGCCGGGCGCAGTTTCCAGCAGCAAGCGTTCCGTGTCGCCGCGCTTTTGCCAGAGAGCCACGTCCAGCCGGTCGGCCCCCGGCTGAACCACGGTGCGCGCGGTATCAAAGGCGGCCGCCAGCCCGCTGATCCCGTCTTCTTCCAGCACCCGGAGCAATTGCGCTTCGATGGTCTGGACCATTTGCCGGTCGGCCCGTTGCGCCGCCACATAGACCGACAGGCAAAAGGCGGTTGTCAGGATCAGGGCCGCGGCGAGTGTCACGTAAAACAGCATCTGCCCCGAAAGGCCGCGCCTGACCTTTGTTGCAAAGGCGGATGTCACGCGCGCGCATCCCGGGCGGCAGGTAAGCGCAGCAGCAGTTCGGGGCGAAACACATAGGCATCGCCGTGGGTGCCGAGGAAATCAACGTAGTCTTCGCCCCGTTCTTTCAGCGCGGCCTTGAGGTCACGGACCAGCCGGTGCCGTGCAGCGGTGACAGGGTTTGAGCCCACATCCATGAAGGTTTTTTGCCAGACATCGAGGTAAATCATCCGCTTGGGGATCATCAGATCAGCGCGTTCCGCCAGATAGATCAGCATGTCACATTCCTTGGGGCGCAGGTCGATGCGGGTGCCGCGCCAGCGCACCAGCCGATCCTTGCGACTGATCTCAAGCGGGCCAAAGACCATGGTTTCGGCCACCACGAAGGGCCGCAGAAGCACCTGAACCCGGGCGCGCAACTCGTCCTCGTGTACGGGTTTGCAGATATAGTCGTCGGCACGCGCGGTTTGCAGCCCGCGAATGCGCTCTTCGATGGAATCGAGGGCGGTGAACAACAGGGCCGGTGTGCTGATCCCCAGATCGCGCAGTTGCGCAATAAAGCTGAGCCCGTCCCCATCGGGCAGGCCCCGGTCAACCACCAGCGCGTCAATCGGTCCGGCCTCGAAGCGGGCATGGGCTTCGGCCAGGGTACTGACCCGCTGGGCATCCATCCTTGCGTCTTTCAGCACCGCAACGGCCCAATCGCCGATCTCGTCCTCGTCCTCGACCACAAGAATACGGGGCGGATGGGCTGCCTGTTTCAGGGTCTGAACGCGGGTCAGGAATTCCTCGGCATTGGCTGTCGTTTCCATCACGTCGGCGGCCCCCTGGGCCATCAGCGCATCGCGTCGGGCCCGAAAGCTGATCCCGTGAGAGAGTGCAAATAGCACAAGGACCTGTGTGTCCGGCCCTGCGATGTCAGCCAACAGTCCATCGGCTTCGGCATCGCTCATCTCTTGGGCGTCCAGCACCACAACCGGTGCGCCGCTGTCGTCACTGACATGCAGGCCATGGTTGTTCAGAACTGCAATTCGGGCTGCGCGCGTCATGGGGTCGCCGCCAAGATAGGTCACATCGAAATCCGTCATTGGAACGTTGGCTCCTCTTTGGGTCAATTGGCGCTGATCAGCTCTGAGGTGTCAATCATGTGCGTATTTGGCATCTGCCTATTTGCCTTGAGGGGGAGCGGGGCGTGAATGGTTTGCTTGGCCAAAAGGGTTGCGGCCTCATAGAGCTGCACCTTGCCTTTGAAATCGGCAAAGCGGCGCATGTCCCGCAGTTCGCTGCGGGTGGCGGGCGCGCCGATGGTTTCAAAGGTCTCGGCCGTCAGCCGCATATCATGGCGGCGCACAGACATGTCGAACCCCGGCAGGCCGCCTAACTGCGTGACCAGGGCCTCGCTCAGGATCTCGCCCTCACCGATCAAGCCAAAGAGGGCATGCAATGCGCGTCCGATCGACGGGCCACGACGCTTGATCCGTGCCTTGTGCGGCGGGCGGGCGCTGCCGGTGCCAAGAACGGTCAGGTCGATCCCGGTTGCGCCCTGGGCCATGGCCAAGCGACTGGCCAGGTAAGAGGGATCGTTGAACAGGCTAAAACCGCCATCTGCCAATAGCGTCGGGCCAACCCTATCCAACGCCATCTCGACCGGTGAAAACAGGCCCGGTGCGGCGGTGCTGGCGCGCAGGACCCGCGCCAGCGGCTGCGCCTCTGTGCAGATTTCAGCGCCCAGCAGGTTTGAGATGGGCGATTTCCGGGTGGTAAAGGCCAGCGGCGTGCCGCGGCCCAAATCCTTGACCATGATGGTCAAGTCGCATTCCAGTGCGCGCCGCTCCATCAGGCAGCCTCTGGTGCGGGCCTCGAAAAAACGTTCCATCAGGTCGCCGTCAAAAATGTCGTGGATCAAAGGCAGGGCCAACCGCTTGCGTTTGAACCCTCTGGGCACGTCGCGCAGGTAGAAATTGGCGATGTCTTGCGCGGGCAAGCCAAGGGCAATGCCTGCCGCGATCACGGCGCCCGTGCTGCTGCCTGCCACGGCATCGAAGCTGTCACAAAGCCGGTAATCGGCACCGTATGCCGTGCGGCCCAAGGCCTCGTAGCGCATCAATATGGCGGCGGGGATCACACCCAATAGGCCGCCCCCCGAAACCGATAAAAGGCGGGTGTTCATCATTCGTGTGTTTTCGAAATCAAGCATCGCGGTATTCCTTTGGAAAGTGACTTTCCCAAAGCCTAGAGAAAGCGCGCAAAGCCTTGAAATGACAGATTTTGTAAAGCGCTCTGAATGACAACTTCTATAATTGGCGATTGCCGACTTTAACGTTGACCCCCTCAACAAGGTGACGTTTACTCCACTGCAATTGAGGATATTCAGCGTATCATGCGTGGACTTTTCACATATGGCGGCAGTGCCCTTTTGGTGGGTGTCGTACTTTGGGCCGCAGCGGCCTTGTTGCCCGCCTGCGGTGTCGGCAACAGCATTGCCGCCCGCTGGATCGACTGGTGTCCCGTGAACAAAAGCGCAGCGTTGGATGCACAGATTGCAGTGCTGGCAGAAAAGAACCGGACGTTGGAACGCGCCATCCTGCAACGCGAGCGTGAATTGGCGCAAAAACAATGCGAGATCCCCGAATTGGCCCAGAATACCCCCGAAGAGATTGATCGCGACGCCTGGGATTCCGGACGCGTGAGCCTGCTTGAAGGGTGCTGGGATCTGGATTCCAGATTTGCCACCACAAACCAGAGCACCGGCGAGCAATCGACATATACCCAATGGACAATGTGTTTTGATGCCGACGGACGTGGCCGTGAAGAGATGCGTGCCAACAATGGCAACACGTGCAGCGGTGCCGTTCAAGCGGGGTTCGAGGGCGATGGAGCCTTGTCCATCGAAGAGCCAGGCGACCTGCAATGCAGCGATGGCGGCTATATTTACCGCCTCAGCAGCCGCTGCACCCTGAAAGACGACGGAAACGCCAGTTGTGTCGTGTCCCAACCGGAGGTCGGCGGGCGCACAACCGTTGAATTCCGCCGATCAGCGAGAGAGAACTAATGGCCGAGCATTTTCTGACCAAGACCCAGATTGACCTGCGCCAATGTCTTGAAACCGGTGGCGTTCTGACGATCGAGGCGTATCCCGCCTTGCTTGAGGCTCTGCGCAGCCACGCGGGCGAAGAGGCGGCACAGCTTTTTGCCGAACCACTGCTGAGCCGGGGCAATGATCAGGCCCCCCCGTCAGTGTCCTGGTACACCGAAGTGCAGGGGACGGCCCAACCCTTTGGCCGTCTGGACGAGGCACAGCAGGCCGCGCTGTCCGCCGAATTGAGCCGCCTTCTGCGCCCCGTGCGCGAGATGCTGGATCATGCGGATGATGGTGCGCTTGTGGCCAATGCGCTGAACATTTCCGATCCCAACGATGTCTGGTCGGTCGAGGGCGTGCCCGTCATCATCAATTGGGGGATGCTGCCCACGGATCTGCCGCGTGATGCCACGGCCCGCAGTCAGCATTATGCCAGAACCCTGGGTCGGTTTTTGCCGCTCGCCTCCGCCCCACCGGTGAGCGAGGCGGAACGCACCGCTTGGCGCAACCGACAGGCCACTGCGGCCCGGTCTGAGCCGCAAGAGGCCGCATCCGGGCCAGGTGTCGGCACAGCCGCAGGCGTTGCCGCCGGTGCTGGCGTGGCCGGTGTGGCGGCAGGTGCTGCTGTGGCCTCGGACACCTCGACCGCTGACGCTGACATTCCCCACACCACCACTCCGCCGCCTGCCGACAACCGGCGTGTGCCGCTTTGGGCTTGGCTGCCGCTGGTGCTGTTGCTGCTTATCGCGGGGGGCACACTGATCTGGCTGTTGATCCCGGGCAACCGCATCTTTCCCGATATGGCTGCCGACCGCGTGATCACCGACGAGGCGGCCCTTGCCACCGTGACCGACGTGAACCGCGCGCTCGAAGAGCGGTTGGCCACGCTCGAAAACGCGTTGGAGGGCGCGGTCTGTGTCGATGACGGCACGCTCATGATGCCTGACGGGCGCACGATCGAGGGTCTGACGCCACCCGATCCGCGTGACGCATCTGACATTCCCGGCGCTGTTCGCCCCGCCACGCGGACAGCGATCTTGCCACCCGATCCTGAGCGGGTGCAGGTCCCCGACAGCACCACGGCCCAGGAAACCAGCAGCCTGCTGGCCCATATCGAGGCGCGGACGGCCATCGTTCTGTCCCCCAATCCCGACGGCCTTAGCCTTGGCACCGGGTTTTTTGTCGGGCCTGACTTGCTGGTCACAAATTTCCATGTGATTTCCGCACCCGGTTCCGAGGGGATTTACGTTACCAATGCCACGCTTGGCGGTGTCAAAGAGGCCACGGTGCTCAAGACCATGGGGCCTTTCGACAGCACGGGCGGCGATTTTGCCCTGCTGCGGGTGCCGGGTGCCGATCAACCGGCCTTTACTCTGCTTGAGCCTGCGGAAAGCTTGCGGTTGCAGTCGGTCATTGCCGCCGGATATCCGGGCGACATCCTGCAAAGTGATGCGCAATTTCAGCGTTTGCGCCAGGGCGACATGGCGGCCATTCCCGAACTTGCCGTCACAGATGGCACTGTATCGGCGGAACAAAACTATGATGATCGCGCCCGTGTTGTGGTGCATTCTGCGCCCATTTCGACGGGCAATTCGGGTGGCCCGCTGATTGATATGTGTGGCCGCCTTGTGGGTGTGAACACATTTGTGAAAACGGGTGCGATGCGCAGCCTGAATTTTGCCCTGTCCAGCGGCGACCTCACCCGCTTTCTGGCCGATACGGGTGCATTGCCGCAGGTGGTGACCCAGAACTGTTCGCCACAGATCCAGCGGCCAATTGCGCCAGAGGCCTCTGCGGCCCTGCAACCCGAACCGGGCGCGCCTGCGCCGGAATTGCCCAGACTGCCCGCGCTCCAGCCAAAGTCTGAGTGAGCCGCAGCATGTCCGAAGCATTCCTCACCAACACCTCGACCCAAGGGCTGTCGCCGCTGGGCACAGCACCGCAGCGGTCTTTCGAGCTGATCTCGGGCACGGTACGCGACCAGTTGGGTGACCGGCACGCGGCGCTGTTTGCTGAACCAGTGGCCACGCAATATGGCGACCGCTTTGACTGGTATGCGGTGGTTGCGGGCAAACCGCGCGGGCTGGACACTCTGGATGAGACCGAGAAAGAGGCCGTCAAGGCGGACCTGGCCGGGTTGATCGCCGACATCCTTGAGCTGGGTCAGACCTATCTTGATCATTCGAACCCGGATGAACAGCGGCTTGGCGAGGCCTTGATCAATGCGGTGCGCTATCCCGGATCGGACTGCGTCTATGTCCTGAACGACGGCGAGATCACCCAGCCGGTCCTGTTGAATTGGGCGTGGACCTCGGACAGCCAGGCGGCTGTGACGGCAGACCTCAGCACGACCCAGGGCGCCACCCGCGCCCGCAAGGCAGCCACTGCCGCCAGAGTTGCCGCCGCCGCACCCGTTCCGCCACCACCGATGCCGGCCGAAGCCCCGGCGCGCGACGAACGGCGCAGCCCCTTCAGCTTGTGGTGGCTCTTGTGGTTGGGGTGGTTGCTGCTTCTTATCCTGATTGCTGCGATCCTCTATCTGATGATCGAAGCCTGTGCCTTGCGCTTGCCCGGTGTGCCCGGCAATTGCCCACCCCCCGGCCCGGTCGCATCCGCAAGCGAACGCGACACGATGTTCCTGCGCGACAGGATCGCCACGGTCGAACGCCAGATTGCCATCGCCGACCG
The DNA here is from genome assembly GCF_947503705.1 of uncultured Tateyamaria sp. GTDB lineage: Bacteria > Pseudomonadota > Alphaproteobacteria > Rhodobacterales > Rhodobacteraceae > Tateyamaria. The sequence continues at coordinate 110,013 of NZ_CANNES010000014.1, forward strand.
CGCCTGCCAGCCCCAGGCTCAGGCCAGCCTTTTGCCGGATGCCGACGATGCCCGGTTGGCGGATCGCGGCGCGCGCGAGGGGGAGCTGACGATTTCCCTGTTCTGGGACACGCCCGCCGATCTTGATCTGCATGTTACCTGCCCCGGCGGTGCGACGATCAACTACAAGAATACAGCCGGGTGCGGTGGTAAGCTGGACGTGGACAGCAACCTGAACCAACGTACAGCCGTGGCTGATCCGGTCGAGAACATATATTTTGACACGCCCCAGGGCGGCCCCTATTCGATTCTGGTCAACCTCTACTCCCGGCACAACCAGTCTGGTCCGCAAAACTTTCGCGTCCGGGTGCGGCAGGGCGACAAGGTCGAAAACTTTTCTGGCCGCGTTGACCAAAACAGCAAGACCTGGACACAGAAGATCACCTATGGAAGGGGCAATTGATGCTGAGCGAGCGCAAGACACAGATCAGAACGCTGGCCAAACTGCGCAGTGAGATCACGCTGGTGCCGTTCAGCGGCATTCAGATGCTCGACTTTGGCTTTGACCTCAATGCGCTGGATCTGCGCCCGATGCGCTATATCGAACGCGTCACCAAAGAGCAGGACGGCGAAAACATCCTGACGCTGTTTCCCCTGTCCGGTGACGATGTGCGCGATGCTGATGTGCTGGACGCGCGCCGCGATGATGATGACGAATATTCGGTGCGTCCCGTGGCCGCGCTGGAGCCATTCCTGGAAAAATGGGTGCCGGTGCCGTTTCTGCGGGTCAAAAGCCAGCGGGGCCCGGCAGGCGAGTTGCAATATGACCCTGGCCCGTCCAGCTGGGCGCGGATGCGCACGGTGGAACTGGCCGAGCCTGACCCCATCAGCGGCCACACCCACCGCATTCAGATTGCCCTCGACACGGCCCTGATCGAGCAGCAGCAAGACACCAACTATGTCGTGCCCGAGACATCGGATGCCGAGAAATCCCGCGATTTCCGCCTTGTGTCGGAACCCAATGACATGGGCTGGTTCCTGCGCCGACCCGAGGCGGACGAGGACGGCAATGTATTAGATCACCAACGCTGGGTGTCGGACTGGCTCAAGGAGTTGTTCATCACCTTCAAGCGTGCCGAACGCCCCGGCCGCCGCTTTGCCGAAGAAGACCTGCCCCATCGCTTCGAGCACTGGGCCCGTTATCTGACCTATCTGCATATGGTGCAGACCGCCGTGACACCGCCAACGGTGCATTTCGTGAACACCGTCAGCCAGCGCGATGCGGTGACCCCCGTGAACGTGGACCTGGTGCTCGACGTGGGCAACAGCCGCACCTGTGGCATCCTCATCGAACAGTTCCCCGGCGAAACCCGGGTCGATCTGGCGCGATCCTTTCCCCTGGAAATCCGCGACCTCAGCCGCCCCGAGTTCCACTATTCCGGCCTTTTCCCCAGCCGGGTCGAATTTGCCGATGTGCGCTTTGGCGATGACCGCTATGCCAGCCGGTCGGGTCGGCGCAACGCGTTCATGTGGCCCAGTTTCGTGCGCATCGGCCCCGAGGCCGTGCGCC
>NZ_CANNES010000015.1 GCF_947503705.1 uncultured Tateyamaria sp.
GCAAGGCATTGATTGTCGAAAGCAGCGCCGCTTCTTCCTTTATCCAACCAAGGAAGGCCCGCACGCCCGGGTCGCTTCTTTTTTCCTGTCGACACATCGCATAGATGCTGACGTCGGTCTGCAAGATCGGGCCAAACGGACAGGACAATTGTCCGGCTGACAGGGCGGTGTAAACCAGCGATGAGCGACCGAGCAGCAAGCCATCGCCGGAAATCGCCATATCCACCAGAAAATCGGCACCGCTGTTGGCGAAACGCACACGCTCTGACGGCATTGCGCAAGTCAAACCGGCTTTCTTGAACCAATCGCTCCAATCAGGGGTGCCGTTGAACTTTGCCAGACTCATATCACGCAGCAGCGGGGTCTGAGCGGCGTCGCCCGGCGCAACCAGATTGTGCCGCTTAATGAAATCGGGGCTCGCCACAGGCAACAGCAACTCTCGGTGCAAAAGCACGTGATGCAGATGGGGTGGCGGTGCATTCGTCGTTCGGATCACGACGTCCGGTCCGTCAATTTCCATCGGGTTCAGGCCAATCTGCGTATCGATATCAATATCAATGCTCGGAAAACGATCAGAAAACGTGTTGATACGGGGGAGCAAAAACTTTGCGACGATGGATGGGTTGGTGTTTATGCAAAGCCGTGTGTCCGCCTGTGCGGTGATCGCGCCCAGCGTTTCCTGAATACTTCGAAAGCTTTCTGATACGCTCTTGCTTAGCGTCTCGCCGCTTTGCGTGAGCGTGACAGATCGTGCCTTGCGATGAAACAAGGCAGTGCCCAGAATTTCCTCAAGTGCCCGAATTTGCTGGCTGATTGCCCCCGGCGTAACTGCCAATTCATCCGCTGCCTGCTTGAAGGACAACAACCTTGCGGCTGCCTCGAAAGCAACAAGTGCTTTGGGTGAGGGAAGACGGGTACGCGCCATTTAAGCATCTTGATAGTTTAGCTCACCTATCTCTTTAGAAGAGAACTTATCGTTTGTCGATGAGGGAGTTGAGATCATCTCCAAACCCAACAGACACGCTCTGCTTGGAACGGATCAGAATGATCAAACTGCATGAAAAGGCGACCCGAGGCCGGACGAAGACGGGCTGGTTGAACAGCTTTCACACGTTTTCCTTTGGGTCGTTCAATGATCCTACAAGAATGGGTTTCGGAAACCTGCGCGTCCTGAATGAAGATACGATTGCGCCGGGGTCCGGTTTTGCACCTCACGACCATCGCGACATGGACATCCTGACCATCGTGTTGAGCGGAGCGCTGGAACATAAGGATGATCAGGGCAACCAATCCCGTATCGGCGTTGGTGAAATCCAATTGATGTCAGCGGGCACTGGCGTGCGCCATTCCGAGTTCAATGCGTCCCCTGCGCATTCGGCCCGGTTCTTGCAGATATGGCTAATCCCTGACGTATTCGGCGGTCAGCCGACCTATGCCCAGGCGTCCATTCCCTTGGGACAGCGAACCGTCCTCGCAGCGACTCAGGGCGGGCTTGTTCCGCTTCGGTCAGGCAGTTCCGTCACGCATTTGCGGTTTGAAGATGGCGATGTGCTCGCAATCCCAAGCGACCCCGGCACGCTGAAGTTCCTGCACTTGGTGGACGGGATGGCCCGTGCAGAAGGCGAAACGCTCAGTGCCGGTGATGCCCTTCAGATCCCAGCCGCCGAAGGCATCGAGATGTCGTGGACCTCAAAAGGCGCGGCACTGCTTTTTGAAATGCCTCTTACAAGAAAGGAACCCCAGGCATGAGTTGGACACCCTACCTGTTGTCTTTGGCTGCCGGAATTGGCGTTGGCGTCATCTATGGCCTGATCGCCGTCCGCAGCCCCGCACCACCCATCATCGCCTTGATTGGCCTGCTTGGAATGCTGGCCGGAGAGGCCACTGTCCAGTGGTTCCGCGGCCATTCCGATGTCGTTGCCCACGCACTGCATCTCAAGTCCTTCGCTGTGACTGAGGCCGAGACACACACCTCTGACAAATCATCCTGAGCGACATAAACAAGGAGACTATCAACATGTCGAAAACAGAAGTTCTCACACCGGGAAACAGCCAGTTGATCATCATTGATCACCAGCCGCAGATGGCTTTTGGCGTTCAGTCGATGGACCGACAGTCACTGAAGAACAACGTTGTTGGCCTGACCAAAGCCGCCAAAATCTTCGATGTTCCTACAACAATCACGACTGTCGAGACCAAGGCGTTCTCGGGCCATACGTATCCGGAGATACTGGATGTCTTCCCCGACGCACCTCTACTGGAACGTTCGTCGATGAATTCCTGGGATGACCAGAAAGTACGCGATGCGCTGGCTCAGAACGCGGCGGACGGACGCAAGAAAGTTGTGGTGGCCGGGCTTTGGACCGAGGTGTGCAACACGACATTTGCGCTCTCCTGCATGAACGACACGGACTATGAGATTTACATGGTCGCTGATGCTTCGGGCGGTACTTCGAAAGAGGCGCATGACTATTCGATGGATCGAATGGTGCAAGCGGGTGTCGTGCCTATGACCTGGCAACAGGTTCTGCTGGAATGGCAACGCGACTGGGCGCACCGCGATACGTACGACGCCGTCATGGCCTTGGTCAAAGACCATTCCGGCGCATACGGCATGGGTGTCGACTACGCCTATACCATGGTCCACGACGCTCCGTCGCGCAGCGCCCATACGGGCCAAACCCTCGATCCAGTGCCTGCCAAAGGCTGATTGCGCGCGCGCTAAGCAACGGCTTCCCCGTCACTTCCCGATCCCAAAACCGGGGAAGCCAAATCACGCTGAACAAACCACCCGAGGCTCGAATGACCGACACCATCCTCTTTAACGGTAAAATCACCACGTTGGATCCCAACACCCCGGACGCGACGGCCATCGCAATTGCAGATGGCAAAGTCCTGCGGGCCGGATCCGATCGCGAAATCCAGATGCTGAAAGACAGCGATACTCAGGTGATCGACCTTGGCGGTCGCCGTGTCATTCCGGGCCTGAATGACAGCCACACGCACCTGATCCGCGGCGGGCTGAGCTTTAACATGGAGCTGCGTTGGGAAAACGTGCCGTCGGTTTCGGATGCACTTGCGATGCTGCGCAAGCAGGCTGCTGTGACGCCTGCGCCGCAATGGGTTCGTGTCGTAGGTGGCTGGAGCGAATTCCAGTTCGCCGAGCGTCGGATGCCGACGCTTGACGAAATCAATGACGCGGCACCCGATACGCCGGTCTTCATACTGCATCTTTACGGGTCGGCCCTGCTGAACCGCGCCGCGCTGAAAGCAATCGGCATGACCAGGGAAACGCCGAACCCTCCGGGCGGCGTCATCGAACGGGACGCCAAAGGCAATCCGACGGGTATGTTGGTGGCCAAACCGTCCGCCTTGATCCTCTATTCGACCCTGTCGCAAGGCCCCAAACTACCGCCCGAAGATCAGATCAATTCGACACGCCATTTCATGCGCGAGCTGAACCGGCTTGGCGTAACTTCGGTGATTGACGCTGGCGGCGGCGGCCAGAATTACCCGGATGATTACGACGTCGTGTCCAAGCTGAATGAGGATGGCCACCTGACTGTCCGCATCGCCTACAACCTCTTTGCCCAGAAAGCGGGTTCAGAACTCAGCGATTATGAAAAATGGGTCGAGATCACTGAACCAGGCGCAGGTGACGCAATGCTGCGGATGAACGGGGCCGGTGAAAACCTGACCTGGTCAGCGGCCGATTTCGAAAATTTCCTGGAACCGCGTCCTGATCTCGCACCGGTCATGGAAGCAGAACTGGAAAAGATAGTGGAGCTGCTGGCGGACCGCGAATGGCCGTTCCGCATCCACGCCACTTATGACGAGACAATTGATCGGTTCCTGAACGTGTTCGAGCGTGTGAATGGCCGCACGCCGTTCAAGACCCGCTTCATCATCGACCACGCAGAAACGATCAGCCAGAAAAACATTGACCGGATCAAGGCGCTGGGGGGCGGGATTGCCACGCAGCACCGCATGGCATTTCAAGGCGAATACTTTGCCGATCGCTACGGCGCAGATGCCGCTAAAGCCACGCCACCGCTGCGCGACATGCTGAAAACCGGCCTGCCCGTGGGGGGCGGGACCGATGCGACCCGCGTGGCCAGCTATGACCCATGGGTGGCGATATACTGGCTAACCACCGGCAAGACGATGGGTGGTCTACAGCTTTATGGCGATGACAACCTCCTGACCCGCGAAGAGGCGGTATCAATCTGGACGACGGGATCAGCCTGGTTCTCAGGCGAGGCCGATGTAAAAGGCACCTTGGCCAGTGGCATGTATGCCGATCTTGCCGTCTTGTCGGACGATCTGATGAGCGTCACCGAAGATAAAATCCGCGGGATTACCTCGGTTCTGACCATGGTGGATGGCAAGGTAGTCCATGGCGCGGGCGACTATGCCGACCTTTCGCCACCACTTCCCCCGGCCAGCCCGGATTGGGGCAGTACCGCGACCTTTGCGACACCGGCCATGCGTGACGTGCCGCAGGCCCCTGCTCCGATGCAGATGCGGGCCTGTGCAGATGGCTGTGCCTCTGGATGCGGCATGCATGGTCACAACCACCAGATCGCCTGGGCCAACCCAGTTCCCGTGCGCGACAAGACGGCCTTCTGGGGCGCTTTGGGCTGTTCCTGTTTCATGGCTTGATTGGAGGCACATGTGGTGACCGACCTCACGATACGATACGTCGAAAGCGATACCAAAGGCCGATATTCATCGGAGATCGAGGGCGTACCGGGCGAAGCCGAGCTTACCATTTCCAAAGCCACACCGCAGCTGATCATCGCCGACCACACCTTTGTGCCAGAGACCTTGCGGGGCAAGGGTTCGGCCATGGCGCTGATCCAGCGTCTGATCGCGGATGCGCGGGAGAAGAAACAGCGCATTGTGCCTTTGTGCCCGTTCGTTCGGGCATATTCCGAGAAACACAAAGACGAGTTGAGCGATGTCATTCAGTGGTAACCTGATGGGCATCGCCATGTCTGCCCTGGTTGCGATGCCCGCCTGCGCGCAGAGCGTAGGACAGTGGGATACCTACGGGCAGATCAATCTTGGAGCCTTATCAGTCGCCGATGGAGCATCAACCGATGCCTTCTTGGGTGAGAACAGCAATGTACCCGGCCGGATCGGGGTTTGGTTCAGAACGCCCGTTGATGCCGGTGCGCAGCTCAGTTTTAACCTTGAAGCCGGGTTCGGGATGACCGGGTCCAGCGGTTTTTCCAAGCATGACAAAAGTCTGGATGTTGAAATTTCGCGACGAGCGCTCCGGAAATTCGAAATGATTGTCGATATGCCCGCCGCCGGTCGTTTGTCACTTGGACAAGGTAGCATGGCCTCTGACGGATCTGCTGGCGCAGATCTGTCAGGCACGGGCCTCGCGCATCAGGTGGCCGTGGCTGACACCGGGGGCGGCACCGCGCTCTTGCGGACCAATGGGACGCCTTCGGGCACGACGATTGATGACGCTTTTTCGGCTCTGGACGGACTGCGGCGGTTTCGGGTTCGATATGACAGCCCGATATTGAACGGGTTCCAGGCCAGTGCGGCCTACGGCCAGGAAGTGCTGCGCCGCGGAAACGACAACGACTACTACGACGTTGCTTTCAGCTATTCCGGTGATACCGAGCCTTTCACTGCAGAAGCAAAACTCACTTACGAGTGGGTCGGCTCGATTGAGGAAAACCTCGTGTTCTCAGCGGCTGTTCTGCACAAACCAACGGGGCTTAACGCCGCATTTGCCACAGGTCGTGAACAGATAGGACCGGGGCGATATGCTTATCTCAAACTGGGCATTATCCGCGACATTTTTGCGGTCGGATCTACCGCCGTTTCGGTTGATTATTATGATGGTCGCAATATCGCCTTTGTTGGTTCCGCCTCCAAGGCAATGTCCATCGGCGTAGTGCAGAAAATCGATCCGTGGAACATGGACCTTTTCCTGGCTCACCGGACCTTTGCCTTGGCCGGAGACGCCGAAAACTTTCAAGACATCGACGCAACCCTTTTGGGCGCAAGGTGGCGTTTCTGATGCGAAATCCATCGGCGTTGGCGCCGCCTGAACTGCCTTTTCCGACCTGAAACCTGCCGAACGAGAGGAACCGAACATGACAAAATTCACGTTGAATGGCCAACCCGTAGAAGTGGACAACCCGCCCGAAGAACTGCTGCTGCTTGTCATTCGCGACGGGATCGGCCTGAAGGGCACCAAATATGGCTGCGGCGCTGCCATGTGCGGCGCATGCACCGTCCACGTGGATGGCGAGGCAAGTTTCGCCTGCCAGCTGTCTGTTGGGGATGTGGAAGGCGCGGACATCACCACAATCGAAGGGTTGTCCGAAGACGGGAGCCACCCGCTTCAGAAAGCCTGGGTGGCGGAACAGGTGCCGCAGTGCGGCTATTGCCAATCGGGGCAGATCATGCGGGCTGCGGCGCTGCTGTCGGAAAATCCCAAACCGTCGCGCGAAGAAATCGTCGACTACATGAGCGCTAATCTGTGCCGCTGCGGCACCTACAACCGGATTTTCAAGGCGGTCGAACGGGCCGCGCAGGAGGTGTGACATGACCCCCCAAAAGACACATGCAAAACTTTCCCGCCGTGGGTTCTTGAAGGCATCAGTCGGGCTGTCCTTTATGGTGGGTGCGGGTGGGCTCATTGCCATTGAAACGCAAGCCGCCGGTTCACCTGCTCTGGATGTGAACCCCTGGATGACGATCCGCGCCGATGGCACGATCTCCATCATTTTTCCATCAACCGAGATGGGGCAAAGCAGCTATTCCACCCTCCCCCAGATCCTGGCCGAAGAATTGGATGCAGACTGGGGCGACGTCATCATCGAACAGCTGAACGAAGATGACCGCACCTTTGGCAACCCGGCGTTTGGCGGTGTCCTTTATACCGCCGGCAGCACCGGTGTTGAGGGATATTTCGACCCTATGCGCAAGGCGGGCGCACAGGCGCGCGATGTACTGTTGCAGATTGCGGCGCGCGAGATGGGTGTTGATAAGGAAACGCTGATCACCGAACCCAGCGCCGTGGTGGCGCCCGATGGCACCCGCATCAGCTATGGCGCTTTGGCCACCGCGGGCACCGACGGCGTTCAAATTCCCAAGGCCGACGATGTACCATTGAAATCCTTCGACGCCTTTCGGATCATCGGCCACGACATCCCGCGTCGTGATGTTCCGGGTAAAAGTACCGGCAAGGCCGTCTATGCAATTGACGTGACCCTGCCTGGCATGGCCTTTGCCTGCATCCAGCGCGCGCCGGTCGAAGGCGAAAGCCCCGTTTCGGTGAACGACGCCGAAGTGCGCGCGATGCCCGGTGTGCTCGACGTTGTTCTCTTGCCCGATGCGGTTGCGGTAGTTGCGGAAACCTATTGGACCGCGCTGATAGCGCGCGGCACGCTGGACATCACATGGTCGGAAACGTCGCCGTTTCGAGCCTACAGCAGCGAAAACACAATGAACCTGTATGCCAGAGAGGCGGAAAGCCCGTCGCAGACCCCAGCGGTTTGGGCCGAAAACGGTGACGCGTTGGCCGCGATTTCCCAAGCCGATACAAACCTGACGCACGCCTATCTTTCAGATTATGCCTATCACGCCCAGATTGAGCCGATGGCCGCCGTTGCCCATGTGGATGCCGACGGCAAAGGGGCCGAGGTTTGGGCAGGAACGCAGACCCAATCCTGGACGACGAACACGGTCATGGAGGTGCTGGATACAACCCAGGATCGGGTCAGGCTGAACATGATGACGATGGGCGGTGGTTTTGGGCGGCGCACCGCTTTTGTGCAGGATTATGTCCGTGATGCGCTGTTGTGTTCAAAGTCGGTGGGCAAGCCCGTCAAGGTGATCTGGACCCGAGAGGATGACGTTAAGAACGGCGTATTCCGGCCGCTGGCCGTGCAACGGATGTCTGGCGGAGTGTCTTCTGATGGTAAGCTGACGGGTTTTCATCATCGGGTCGCCACGCCAACTGTCATCGGGTTCTTCAATCCGGGGCGCTGGAATGCAGTAAAGCCAAATGATGTGATCTCGATGCGTGGGGCAGAAAGCAAGTTTTACGCGATCCCTGACTTTTTGGCCGATCACGTGATCACACAACGGCAGGCCCGGCTGTCACCCTATCGGGGCATTGGTGCCGCCTATACTGGTTTCGCCGCCGAAGCCTTTATGGACGAGCTGGCCGAGGCGGCTGGCCGCGACCCTCTGGATTTTCGGCTGGACCTGGTCGAGGGCAATCCACGCGGACGTCATCTGTTGGAAAAAGTAGCCGAGATGTCCGGCTGGCGTAATCGCGGTGATCGAGCCATGGGCCTTGCCTTTGCGGGATACCATTCGTCGATGGCCGCTGGCGTTGTTGAAATCAACCTGGATCAGGATAGCGGTGAAATCGCGCTGGAGAATATGTGGATCGCTGCTGATGCAGGGTTGATCGTGTCGCCAGACAACGCCCACAACCAGATCGAGGGGGCGGCTGTATTCGGAATTTCCTGCGCCCTGTCCGAACGGATCGATATCGAGGCGGGTGAGGTCATGCAGAACAACTTCTGGGACTATGACATTACTCGCGCGTATCAGGTGCCGCCAATTGAAATCTACATGGCGCAGGTGAACGAACATCCCACAGGCGTTGGCGAGTTGGGCCTGCCCTTTGTGCCTCCGGCAATTGCCAACGCGTTCCATGCCGTCACAGGCAAAAGGTTGCGGCACATGCCCTTTACCCGGGATCGCGTCCTTGACGCATTGAACAGCTGAACACAGCGACTGCGTTAACGATGGCCGATTGGCTGCGACCGCCCTGTGCGTCGCGGCCAGTCTTTGAACTTCGATCAACCCAAGAGAGTTACGGAACATGCCACATACATCTGAAAATCCCGCGGCAACGTCGTCTGCCCCAGGCGCTTTTTCACCGTTCGGGCATGTGGCTTTTGCCCTGCTCTGGACTGCGACGCTGATTTCGAATGTGGGCACCTGGATGCACGACGTCGGCGCGGGCTGGTTGATGACCACGCTCAATTCCAGCCCTGCGGTGGTAACACTTGTTCAGGCGGCGACAACTTTGCCCGTCTTCCTCTTTGCACTTTTTGCGGGGACTTTGGCGGACAGATTGGACAAGCGGCGCATGCTGATCACGATCAATGTCATTGTGACTGGCGTCGCTGTCTTGCTGACCGTGATGGTGTGGCAAGAAGTGATGACGCCCGTCCTGCTGATCCTGTTCACATTTGCAATGGGGACGGGTGCCGCGTTCATGGCGCCAGCCTGGCAGGCGGTTGTCCCGCAACTGGTACCCCGCGAAAAACTGAAACCTGCCATTGCGCTGAATTCGATGGGGATCAACATCAGCCGCGCCATCGGCCCCGCACTTGCAGGCGTTCTGATCGCCAGCGTCGGCTTGGCAGCGCCCTTTGCCCTCAATGCCGCCAGCCACGTTGTGATCATCCTGGCGCTCGTTCTGTGGAAACCGCCGGTCGCCAAGAAAAAGAGCTATCACGGCCCGATCCTCAGCGACATGGCAACCGGCTTGCGACATGTGCGATACAATGATGCGCTGAAGGAAACGGCGTATCGGTCAATGGCGTTTTTCATCTTTGCGTCTGCCTATTGGTCCTTGCTGCCTTTGATCGCGCGGCAAGCCGAAGGGGGCGGTTCCGAACTCTACGGCATCTTGATGGCGCTGATCGGGACCGGAGCAGTGACAGGCGCGCTGCTCCTACCTCGCTTTGGAAAGACAATATCGTCGGACATGACTGTTCGCCTGGGAACGGTAGGCACCATGATTGCGCTGTGTGCGATGGCAATCTCGGCTACACCGCCCGCTTTGATGATCGCGGCATTCCTGGGTGGATTTTCCTGGATAGCGGTTTTGACTTCGTTCAACGTATCGGCCCAGATGGCACTGCCCGATTGGGTGCGCGCGCGCGGGCTGGCCGTCTTTCTGATGGTGTTCTTCGGTTCGATGGCGTTGGGGTCCATCATTTGGGGACAGGTGGCCAACGCGTCATCAGTCCAGGTTGCGTTGTTGATTGCGACGGCAGGCCTGGGCCTTGGTATTGTCGTCACCCGAAAGTTCAAGGTGGGCAAAGGTGAAACGTCAAACCTGACCCCAGCATCGGTTTGGCCGGAAGCGCCAAGCCTGAGCACCAGTCAGGCCACACATCAAAAGGCTATGGTGACGATCGAATACCAAGTCGCGGAACAGCACCGCGACGCATTCCTGGCCAAGCTTCATGCATTTGCCAAGGAAAGGTTTCGCGATGGCGCGACGCGCTGGTTCGTTCACGAAAGCGTTGAAGCCCCAGGGACGTGGTTGGAAACCTTTCATCTGCCAAGTTGGTCCGAGCACCTTGAGCAGCATGAACGCGTGACCAAGGATGACGCCGATTTGCAGGCTGAATTGCGTACCTTTGATATGCGCGCATCCGGTCCAGTCGTGCGTCACTTTGTGTCGGCGGAACCCGGCGAATAATTACATAATACAGATTACCCACGCCACAAATTGAGAACGAGACCTGTATAGGGCTGTGGGACATCCCTGCCCTACAAAGGAATGGTGTCAAGCAAACTGCATTGCAAATCCTTGGCGCCCATTTCGGCAGTCTGTCGATGGGCAGCATCAAGGCCGGGCTTTAAGGAGGTTTCCGTCCGTTTCAGCGGTGACCCGGTCAGTGCATCCACCATAAAAGACCCACGGTAATACCTGCAACATTGACTATCAGAAAAACATACCATATTTTCTGACAAGGAGATAGGGTATGATCACGTCCAAGATTAAGCAACGCATTGCGGGTAAAGGTCGAGGCGCTATATTTGCGCCGTCAGACTTCCTGGATATCGGAACACGCGCAAGCGTGGATCAGGCCCTGTCGCGATTGGCGGATCAGGGCGTGATCCGGCGTTTGATGCGTGGGCTTTATGACTATCCCAAGCAAAGTGCACGTTTCGGACCACTGACGCCATCCGCGGACGACATTGCGCGGGCTGTTGCGCGAAAGGACAATCAGGTTCTGCAACCCTCCCCTGCCATGGCCGCCAATCAGTTGGGTTTGTCCACCCAAGTGCCATCCAATCCCACCTATATGACAGACGGTCCTACGCGCACAAAACAGATCGGGCAGCAGGTTATCCAGTTTCGGAACGCGTCGCCAAAAACACTGGTTGGGGCGGGTCAGATGGCTGGCACGGTTTTTCAGGCGCTGCGTTATGTCGGCAAGGACAGCGTGGACGATCAGGTGATCGACAAGATCGCTCGGGCACTTGATGCAAAGGATCGCGCGCAACTCGTCAAACAAAGCAAGCATATCCCGGCGTGGATGCATCCCGTCATCCGACAAATTGCGGCGCACGCCTGAGAATGGATCTGTTCGCTAACGACACACCGGAAAACCGTGACGAAGCCTTTCAGCAAGCCGCCGCTCAGTTGGGGTTTGCCAAGGCAATTGTGGAAAAAGACTTTTGGGTGTGCTGGTCGCTGCAACGTTTGTTCGCCCTGCCCTCTTTTGGCAGTCACATGATTTTCAAGGGCGGCACGTCGCTGTCCAAGGCCTACAACGTCATCAACCGCTTCTCCGAAGATGTTGATCTGTCGCTGGACCGCGCGCACCTTGGCTTTGGCGAAGATCGCGACCCTGAGAATCCAGCCCTCAGTGGCGGCAAACGCAAGTCCCTGCTGCATGAGCTTCAGGAGGAAGCCGTGAGAACCGTGGCGGGGTCTCTGCTTGACGAGGTCAATGCCGCTTTCTCTGCAAATCTGGAACAGCCCTACTCACTCGTCATTGACCCCGACGATCCGCAGACGTTGCTGTTTGCCTACCCCTCGATGGACAAAAACTACTCCAGTTACATCAAACCCATCATTCGTTTCGAATTTGGGGCTAGGGGCGCACAACTCCCGGCAGAGCAACGACGGGTCCATACCTATGTCCAGCAAGCCTTCCCCACCCTCGCAGGATTAAACCATGTCGACGTCCGAACGCTTGGGGTCGCCCGCACGTTCTGGGAGAAGGCCACGATCCTTCACATGCTCTACCATCAGGACACGGCCAAACCGCTTGGTGACAGGATGTCCCGCCACTATTACGACATGGCGCAACTGATCGCGCATGATGCCAAGGACCAGGCATTGAGCAACCTCGATCTGTTGGGCGAGGTCGGGCACCACAAATCTGTATTCTTCAAAGCGGCATGGGCACGGTACGAAGACGCCAAGCCAGGCTCTTTGCGACTTGCTCCGAACGCCAAGCTTGAGGCAATGCTGCGGCGTGATTACTTTGGCATGCGGGAAATGATCATCGGCGACGCGCCCCATTTCGACGACGTGTTGAGCGGGATTGCGGCGCTGGAGGCTGAGATCAACGGGCAACTGACTTAGCTTTGTCTGCTAGTCGCGCATCCCCCCTGCCCTCTTATCTGGAATTCAATCGGTAATAATGTTTGGTCATGTCGAGCGCGCAAGAGCGTTTGTTCTTGTCGCCGACCACCGTTGAAGGCTAGGCCATTGTTCAAACAAGACCCGTATACGAACTTAAGTTTCCCGGATTTCCCCTCTCAGATGTGAGGCCCCCTGCCCTTCTATCCAAATCTCGATGTCTGTCTTCCAGCAGACTGATAAGTTGGATTGAAAACGATCGAAGTACAGGTCGCATGTCTTCTCAGCTGATTTTTTGTATGTTCTTTGTGAGGCGCCTAGATTCTTCGTGTTTCCAAAATGGCCGCTGAGAAGCGTTTTGCGGCGCTGACCACTACAACCTCAATGATTTAGCTTAACGGGCTGCAAGGCCCCTCTGCGCCGCTCGTAGCCGCATTCCGTCACAGGACACTTGCCCGCTTGACACGGGCTCAGGCTTTTCTTCCCGGATTCCTCACAATTGCAGTATCATCTTTGAGGTATTGAATATGTTTTATGGCAAATGCATTATCTGCTATCCTACATCGGCAACCCTCAGCATGCGAAAATCATATAAACTCAGGACTGCGCCCTGCCCGAGCGCCTCTCGGCTCCCTGCCATCTCATAAATCCAAAATTTCATATCGTTTTTCATAAATCCCTTCTCAGTTATGCATTATGCCTTATGGCAAATACATCATCCCCTATCTGTCATGCTTGCTGACAAATCTGTTCTGTCGTATGGTACATCCACAATCACAGCTTAAGACCTGAGGATACAGGATCATGCCGAATGAGCAGTTGAAAGTCATCGCTATCATGACGCGCAAAGGGGGTGCGGGAAAAACGGCACTCGCGCGCGCCCTCATGAGCGCCATCATCGCAGATGGGAAACGGTGCATCGCAATTGACGCCGACCCGCAGCAGGCCTTGTTTCGCTGGTGGGATAGCGTCACCACCGAAAATCCAGAGGTCGCATCGACGGCTCCCGGGCTAAACGTGATCGGCATCGAAAGCCCATCCGAACTAGAGACCATTATCGAGACCGCCTATGAGAATGACACGGCAGATTTTGTGATCATCGACACCATGGGGGCAGGGGGCCAGTGGGCGGACGACCTGGCCATTCACAGCGACCACATCGTATTGCCCATGATGCTATCGGACACCGACATGCGGATCGCCACTGACACTTACGATTGGTACCAGGGCCTGTTCGAGCGTGCCCAGGACCCAACTGCCCTACCGAAACTCTCGGTGGTTCTATCACGCGTGGATAAAAGCCCATCGAACGCCATGCGTGCGATGGCCCGCGAAGCCAACGCAAAGTTCCCCGTGATCGAAGAACTGTTCATGGACCGCAAACAGCACGCCGATGTGGATCGGGAAGGTCTTTTTCATCAAATCTCAAAATGGCGGGTCGAAAATGCCAACCCGCTGATGCGTACGCACGCCCGGTTGTATGACGAGGCGTTAGACGAGGCTCGCGAAATTCTCGCACTGGTGCTGGAGGCTGAATAATGGCGCGCAAAAAGATTACCTCCCTGCTCGGCGACGATCCGGTCTATAGCAAGCAGTTCGGCGAAACGCCGAAACCAGCAGCTCCGGCCAAGGTGGAAGAACCTTCGCCACAGGAGAAAGCTGTTGAAGCCGCGACTGCAGCACCCAAAGCCCAGGCGGCCCCGGATGCACCGCCAAAGAAGACCTCAAACAAACCGGTCACTTCAAAAGCGCCGGAGCCCAAAACCGATCCGCAACCCAAGACACCCAAAAAGCCCAAAACACGTGCCGTGCACGTTCGCGCGGCACCCAAAAAAGAACATGGGCCCGGCCTTGACATACTCGAAACTGCGGGCCTGCCAGCGTCGGATGTGATCCGCCTTGCAGGCAAGCGCGCCATTGAGAAATTCGACTTGTCCCCGAAATACGTGGCCCCGGCGGACGCGGAACGCCTTCCGAGCAATATGAGCTTTCGCACCATGAAGACTCTTGATGCCCATGTCCTCGACAAGCTCCGCGATCAGGCCGATCCCCTCCGGCTTCGCTCGGACGCGGCTGTTATCCAGGGTCAGTTGGAGCCTATATTCTGGTCAGAACTCACAAGCCTGATTAAAGAACTGCGCAAAAAGTATTCCTGAGCCGGACAACAGACGCAATCTTGGCAGTGTCCTGGCAAGAAACCCGGGACAGGGCAGGGGCCAGGCGTTGAACGTGCCGCGAGGTCAACCCAATCCTGTTCGGATCGGCGTTCAGACCACTTCAAACCATCCCATCATGCCTGACTTTTGATGTGACAGCATATGGCAATGAATCATCCAAGCGCCGGGGTTGTCCGCCACAAATGCGATCTGAATGCTCTCGCCCGCTCCTATCAGGACGGTGTCACGCACGTCGCCCGGTCTATTGGCCGACCCGCTTTGGGACTGGATGGTAAAGTGATGACCATGCAGGTGGACAGCATGCGCGAACGCCGTCCGGTTGGTCATTTCCAGATAAACCGTCCGCCCCGTGGGCGACCGGAACATCGGTGCATTCATGCCATTGGCGACACCGTTAAACGCCCAAACCATGCCGTTGGAAACAAGTTCGCGGAACCCCATCACTTCGCCATTGAAGCGCGCCTCACTCATGCCGCGCATGGCCCCGCCTTCCATCAGCAGGCTTTCGCGTTGCGGGTTTGACAAATCAAGCGGTGGCAGCGTGTTCCATGCCGGCAATGGCCGCAAGTCACCATCGGGGGAGCTGACCGGTTCGCCCGCATGGACAAAGCTTGCAATCTCGACCCATTCCCCGTTTCCGGGGTCAAGCATCAAACCAGCACGCGCGCCCCTGTTTTGACCACCGTCAATCACCACGTCGGCTCGCTGGGCAGGGGCCATCACGATGGTCTCAATCGTTCGGGGCAAAATCGGGTGACCATCCAACGCAATCACCTGCGCCCCGAGGTCCGGCAGGGCCAACTGCATAATCCGGTCCGTAGCGGTGTTGATGATCCGCAAGCGGACACGCTCACCGGGTCGTATAGGCAACTCCGGATAGGCCGATCCATTCACCGTGACAGTGTTTCCCATGCGCCCGGCATGTGACGCCGCGTGCAGGTCATCCCACCTGTCCTCAACGATGGTGGCATCGCCGTTCAGCAACCAATCATCCAGAACAAGAACCAGTTCCCGTGTCGCGGCCCCACTCTGTCCCAACCAAGGCTCCCGATCTTCGACAATCAATGGGCCCGCGAGGCCTCGGGCCACCTGTTCTGTACTGCGGTTGTGAGAATGGTACCAATAGGTGCCGGGATCAGGCACGACAAAATCATAGTCGAATTCTGCGCCGGGCGGCACAGGTGCTTGCGTCAGCGGTGCCGCACCATCCATGGAGTTTTCAATTCGAATGCCGTGCCAATGAACTGCGGTCGCTTGCGGCAAGGCGTTCACCAATCTGCGCCGTATACGTTCACCCGCCCGCAGTCTGATTTCCGGCCCTGGGACAATGCCCGCGCCCTCTGCCGCGTAAGCCCAGACCGGAGTTGCAGGGTATCCCGCAGGCGCAAGTTGGGCGGATGCTGGTGCCGCTCGGAGTGTCGGCAGGTCTGCCTCGGCCAATCCAGAACGCGCCAAAAGAACCGACCCGCCCATCGCGGCGGCTCCCTTCAAAGCGGATCGTCTGGACAGAAGTGACATGAGCGGTGTCCTTTCAAATATTCACAGGGGGCGTGGTGACTGAGGTAAGCGTAGCAGTTGCCAAGAGGATAAGCACGACGGCGAAGATTTCGACCTGAATTGAACGGTGCAGATGTTGTGCGGCTGACGGAGTGCCGGAAGCAAGAGCAGGGACAAGGCGCCATTTATTGAGCGCGGCAAGGCCCATCAAACCGGACACAACGCCCAGCTTGGCAAGCAGCGTCCAGCCATAGGCCGTCGTCATCAGCGCAGTAAGTGAGCCGGACATCAAAGCGGCGAGGATGACACCCACAACCACCAGCATAGCAACCGAAAAGCTGGCGCATTGCCCAAACCGGTGAAGAACTGCTGTGCCATCGGGTTTATCCGCCGCATGTCGCAAAGGGATGAGCGCCCCCACCCAGAATGCGGCCGTAAGGAGGTGTAGCGTCAACAAAGAAGCCAAGAGCCACCGCGGGTCACCTAGCGAATGACCGACAAAGCTGTACGACACTGCAATCAGCACCGCTCCGACCAATCCTGCGCCTCGCCCAAGCATCCCGCCAAAAAGCGCGGCGATGACCATCAGTGCCCCGGAAACACGAAACACCGCTGCCGTCCCAAGCGGGCTGTCCCAGACGAAACCAAGCATGATCGGGTCAAAAGCCCCCGACACTCCCATTCCAGAGATGCGGGCTGCCCGGATGCCGAACTGTAAAGCCAGTACGGCGATGGTTGCCAAAGCGGCGATTGCAGCGACCTTCATGGCAAGCCTGCAAACGCCGCGTGACGCGATCGGGAGTGCCGCGATAAAAAGCGGGCCACCTATCGCGAGAAGTGCGGCCCCGTATCCCGCAGCTTTGGCAAAAACGGCCGCTATTGCCCAACCATCTATGGGTGCCAGGCCATCCATCCGCTTAGTTTGACAAGGTAAAGCCAAAGCTTCCTTGCATGGGGTGCCCGTCTGCCGACAAACCGCGCCAATCTACCGTATAGTGGCCATGGGTCAGATCGGCGGGTGGCAGAGCGCGGAATTCGGTCACTGCATCCATACCCGTTTGCCGTTCGATATCGACCGCCCCGTCCGGGCCTGTCATGGAAATCGCGGTTACCCGCATCGGGTCATCAAACCGCATTTCCAAAATCTTTACCGCTTCAACTGTTGCGTTGTTCGCGGGCGTGGTCTGTTCCGTTTTCGAATGGGCAAACGCAACTGTTGTCATCAGGCCAAAAGCCATCAGTGCAACCAAGGTCTGTTTCATTGCGATCTCCCGTTTTTGGTCTTGCGACTTCGAATCGTCTCTTGCTGATGGTGCCCAAGTACCTTGTCATAGAGTAGCATGTTCGATGTACCGTCCAGACCCTGCATAGGCTTAGGACTTACCATCAGAATAGGTACATCTTCGGTATATCAGGAACATCTGATGCACTGAGCGCCAGCTTTTCTAAGCCAATGAGTGGCTTGCTCTATGGTGTCATGCCAGAGAATTTTGGGACCCTACGAGTTATTTCTGTTAGAAATATGGTTAAGTTTGTTAGAATGTTAGGCTTTAGTAATTTCCTCAGAAAATCATTGTCTTAACACCAAATGCTGTTCCCGTTGTACCGAATTGGCGTTCCCGATGTACCGAAAAACTGTTCCCATTGTACCGAGGACGATGTTCCTGATGTACCGAGCTTTTGTTCCCGATGTACCGAGTCACCAGATAGGGTTGGCTTCGATGTATTTTTTCGCAAACGCGCGGAAGGCTGCATTGGTGTTTTTTATCGGTTCGTCCTTCTTGATGGCCCAGTCGCGCCAAGCTTCGAGGATGTAGTTCACATCATATTCGGGATTTGCGTGTTTGACCTCGACAAGAACAGAGTGTGCGACGTCAAGTTCCGGCAGATTCGGTACATCAGGAACAATGAGGTCGCCGAATTTTGGTTGAAACCTGACAAGTGCTTGCTTTCCCTTTGTTTTAAAGGGTGTTGACACTTCGGTCGGATCAACGATCTCGACGTGATAATCAGGGATTGTCCCGGCTTCGCAGATCTCGTTGATCCGAAACTTGAATTTGCGCTCCGTATCAATGGACCCGCATTTTTCTGCCAGGCGCTTGATCCCGATGTACCATTCCGGCTGTCGACCGACGTGCTTGCGGGCAAGCTCGTAAAGCCGACGTTCCAACCCTTTTGAGAGGCGAAAATAGTCTCTGTTGATCGTGAGGACGCGGCGGTCTTTTACAATCGCATTGAACATCCATCGGTTCATCGTCACTTCGACGGCACCCATGACCCGCTTGCCGTTGCGGTTGGTGCGCTCAATGACGCGCCAGTCCTCGATCCAGCCAAAGCCGCGACGCTCGCGCTCGTCTCCGGCAGTGATGTTGGTCAGGATATTTGTTGAGCGTAAACGGTCCAGGGCGTCGAGAAAAAGCTCGTATGCACGTTTGCCTGAACTGCGCCCCGTCACCTTCAGGAAATCATAGGCAGAGAAGGTGATCGTGCGATCCTGGATCGTGCTGGATGTTTCGGCGTCAAATTGGCCCCGTTCGATCCGCTCATTCACCAAGGAGGTCAGATAGATAAGGATGTCTTTATCCCAGATTGTCGCGATCCCCTTGTGCCCCGGCTGGATCTCGATCTTGACGGTTCCGTCATCAAAGATGAAAGGCGTCATGCGGGGCCGCTTTTGAAGGGAGAAAAACGGGAACTCCATCAAAGCACGCTCGTCTTTGACAGGGGCGTCGGCGAGCTGGTCCAAGAAAAGATCTACCTGTTTGCCTGCCACGTTTGTTCCTAATGTACCGAATCTCTCATGTTCCCGTTATACCGAGTTTGGCGTTCCCGATGTACCGATTTTTTCAATATGTTGCGGTCTGGATGCTATCAGACACAAATGTGCCCGAATTTTGAGAGTTCTTTGCAAAAACGTAGAGAAAATAGATCAATGCGCGAACACCAAGTGACGCAAGATCTGCGCCCGATTGCCTCTGGGTAAAGGAACTGTTCAATTCTGTTGTCGGCCCGTTTGAAAGGGCCTATCCACCAACCACGGAACCGACGCCATGATAAACATCTGGCATTGTGCCCGACGGACGACCACAAGGAGTGTCTGGATATGAGCGTAAAGCAAAAGCTCGAAGACGCGCTTGCTGCAAGGGCCGGTCTGTCCCACGATCTTGATGCACGGCTGAGGGCGAATATTGAAACCTTGCCGCCGTGGCAATGGCGCGCCGATGATGTTTTTGTTCACTTTAACGAAGACGGGCAGAACCCCCCGTTGTTTTGGTGCTTTAATAGCTGGGTCGAGGCCATAGCGCTTGCACGTGTTTTGGGGCCTGATCAACCGGTGGTCGCCATGCATTCTCTTGAAAAAGTAATCGACGCCTTTGAGGGCAAAGAGACCTATTTTCATTCGATCATCGACATTTACCGCGACGGCATACTTGAGAGAATCGGTGACAAAGGGTTCGTGCTAGGTGGCAATTGCCAGGGCGCAGGGGTCATGGAAATTGTTGCGCAAGACATAATGGTGCGAACGCTTTCCGCTCAGCCTTTGGTCGTGTTGGAATACACGCCGCGTTTCGCGTTTCCGGGCCATATTGATATCGTGTTCGGGGCACAAAGCGAACTCTACAACCCATTCTTGCAGGGCAAAGATCCCTTGCCGATCTGGAACCTGCAGTTCGCAAGTCATGCCCATCACGAAATCCCTGGAGCCCATGGACAGTTTTTCCGGGCACCGGGAATTGACAGCCTTGCGAAAGTTATCATTGGTGCCATTGGCAAGGTAGGGCAGGGGGGCGGCCAATGAGCATGGAAGCACACTCAGTACTTGAGGCGTTACACGTCCATATAAAGGCAGACCCCAACCACATGGCCTTTCATTTTGTGCGCCGTCCGGAAGATGAGGGTGAGAGCCTCAGCGTCAGCCAATTGTGGCAGGATGCCAGCGTTCTGGCGGGGGCCTTGCCTGACATCGACTATACGGCACAGACCGGTGTCATGCTGTTTTGCCGCGAAGCGCGCCTTTTTATCACGGCTATGATGGCAGTCTGGATGCGGGGAGCGACAGTGATCCCGGCAACGGGTGGCATGACGGCGGGCCTCGCCGAGCGCAACCGCCATGTAATCGCCACAGCGCAACCAGATGTCATTCTGCACGACCTGAACGAGGCGCGTGCGACAGAGCTGAAAAGCCTTGCCCGGAATGCCCGGACTTTGGACATTTCAAATATTGGAACGGCCCCGCACCAAGACCCGTTTGACGTCGATATCCATAATTTGAACGTCGGCCAATTACTCCAGTTTACCTCGGGTTCTACCAACGCGGCCAAGGCGGTTTTGCTGACGCAAGAAGATATTGTGCGCAATGCTCAACACAGCTGCGACACGTATGGGATCGACCGCACAGGTACGAGCGTCCATTGGCTGCCACTGTACCACGATATGGGTCTGATCGGCAGCGTCCTGACGCATCTTTATGCCGGCCAGCCGTCGGTATTGCTTCGGCCAAGCGTCTTTATCCAGGCCCCGCTTGAATGGCTGAACCATATGGATCGGTGGCGTGCAACTCTGACCAGCAGTCCAAATTTTGCGTTTGAGACGCTGTTGAACAAGGTCGATGCCCGGCAGGATGTGAGTTGGGATTTGAGCAACCTGCGCACCATCGTGTGTGGGGGCGAACCGGTGCGGCAAGAGACGATGGAGCGTCTCGCAGACAGGCTTGGCCGCCATAGGTTGTCAAAGGCAGCCATCGCGCCGTCCTATGGTATGGCCGAGGCGGTTTTGATGATTTCATCGGGGCAGAAGGCAGATGGCCCTGTATTTCGAAAGGGCGAGTCCGGCAACGCGCTGGCGTGTCTCGGTGTGCCCGGCGGCGGCATCGAGGTCGAAGTGAGAGATCCGCAATCAGGCGCACCCGTTCAGGACGGCGTCTTTGGCGAGGTCTGGATCAATGGCCCGGGGTGCGGGCGCGTTATTCCACACGGTGCATCCTGGCGTGATGCACGCGACAAGGGCGAAATCAGGACGGGTGACTGGGGCATGATGTCCGACGGCGAACTCTATATCGCTGGCCGGGATTCCGACCGCATCATTCTGCGCGGACGCAACATTCTGGCCGAGGATGTCGAGGCGATCGTCTATGCGTCCCAACCCGAGCAGACAGCGGCGGAAAGTGTCGCAGCCTTTGGTGTGCCCCAGAACGGGACCGAAGTCTTGTATGTTCTGGTCGAGCGCAAAGCCGACACGCAGCCCTTCGACGAACGGGCCTTTTTTGCACAGTTGGGCGCACAGCTTGATATCAAATGTGAAAAGGTTCAGGTCGTGCCGCGTGGGTCGCTTGTGCGCACCACCAGTGGCAAGATCCGTCGCGGAGCGTCGCGGGATCTGTTTCTGAAAATGGCGCAGCAATAGATGAGTACCAAGGGATGACGCTTTGGGGCACTCCGGTCACTTTGGATTATAATCATCGTGCCGTAAGCGAAACGCCGCAGGCACTGCTCGATCCGTTCCGAGAATACGGTGACGTTGTTTGGCTGCCCAAGCTAAATCGCTGGCTTGTCCTGTCTCAACCGGCGGCGATGGAAACACTGCGCAATTCGAGCCTACAGGTTCTGAAACGGCGCGACATGGCACTTCGGCTTGAGGATCAGGTTGGCTTGAACCTTGCGGCTTTGTCTAGCGTCTTGAACTGGATTCCCTTTTCGCATGACGGCGCGCGGCACAGTGATCTCAGGGAAGCTTTTGGCAGATTGCTGACCAGTATAACCGCCGATTATCTGAAAGCCTACGAAGATGTGTCTTCAGAGCTTCTCGAAAAAATGCGCGTTGCGGAACAGGGTGACTTTGCCACGGGCTATGCCGACCGCCTCCATCTGGAAATCGTGGGGCGTTTCATAGGCGTTCCGCCGTCCGAGCGCCAAAAGCTGGCCTGCCACACTGCACTGGATGGGTTTATCTTAAACAACGCATCGGTCCGAGAAATCCGGGATGCGAACACGCAGTTGGCCGCTATCCTTGAAACTGTGCATGCATTGATATCGTCAGGGCAATCATCACCCTTTCTGGAAAAGGTGGGTGATGCGCTTCGCCAAACGGGCCTTGAAGATACGCCAACCTCCCGCAGCGAATGCATCGTGGCCCTGATTGTGCTTGGGGACGACACACAGGCCGGTGCACTTACCGTGGGTTTGGCAAGTATGCTCGACGCCTGCGATGGTGCGCTTTGCCTGGATGCGGCTGACAATGGGCTGCCGAAGGGGCAAAGCCTGGTGGACGAGGTGTTGCGCATTGCGTCCCCCGTCAAGAATTCAGCGCGCTATGCAACCGAGGATACGATGATTTGCGGCCATGCGATTGCCAAGGGAGAGAATGTTACGCTGTCCTTTCAGGCCGCAAATTTCGATCCCAAGGCGTTCCCATGTCCGCATATGCTCAAAGATGGACGCCGTGGGCATGTGGCCTTTGGGGGCGCGCGTCATTTGTGTACTGCCATGCCCCTTGTCCGCAAAACGCTCGCCATCACCTTTCGCCATCTCGCCACGATAGGCCGGATCGAGGCCCGCCCCGGACGCCAATTGGCCGCATGTCTGACCGTGCACCGCTATGAACACCTCCCGATAAGGATCGTTCCTGAACCATGACTACCATTGACCTTACCGCGCTCGCGCTTGACCGTTTGGCCGCTTACCTGAAACGCCCTGTAACGCCCGCAGATCTTGATCGACGCTATGATGAACTTGGCGTCGATTCCGTCGACATGGTGTCGCTTGCGTTTGAGGTTGAAGAAGCTCTTGGCCAACCTGTATCGCCCGAGATTTTCCTTGAATTCGAAAGTATTCGGGAGGCCCTCGCCGCCATCGCATCCGGTCGTGGCAATGAGATAGGATAAACATCGCTCATGCCTGTCTTTCACCTCGGCTTGTCTACCTCGGGTCACGATCCGGCACTTGCGGTTGTGGGCCCGGATGGGACAATTTTGTTTGCCGAAGCAACAGAGCGTGTCTTGCAGGACAAAAGAGCGTGGGGCGCGCCGCCGGATCACCTTGGGCACGTCCGACACGCTTTGGCCGCTTCCGGATTTGATGCGGTGCACGATGAGTTGCGCGTTGCGACGACCTGGCGTCGTACCGCCGCTGCAAAGCCGTCTTCGCGGTCGGACAAGTCTGATCTGACGACAAACGCCTTTCTGGGGGCCAGTTTTCTGGAGGCTGGCGGAGCGGCGTGGTTGTCTGTGATCCATGCAGGCCTGCAGCAAGGTGCAGGTGTCGCCCTGATGCGTTTGGGTCTGACCGACAGCACGCCCGAGCCGCGCCGCTTTGATCATCATTTGTGCCATGCCGTCGCCGCTTGCGCCTTTGCGCCTGTTTCAGACGCGGCCTGTGTCGTGTTGGACGGGGCAGGGGAGGTGGGTGCGGTTTCCACTTTTGCCCTGACGGATCGCACGCTTTCTTTTCGGTCGCGGTCCTGGGGTCCGGGTAGCCTCGGCGTTTTGTACGCATGGATTACCGAACTGTGCGGGTTTGACTGGGTGGCTGGTGAAGAATGGAAAGTCATGGGCCTGGCGGCTTATGGCACGGTTCAACCGGACCTGCGGGATACGATTGCGCGTGTGTTGCGCATCAACAAAGGTCGATTGGAACTGGCTGACCACACCGTTCTGGCATCGGCGAAATCAAGGCTGGCGGTGCATGCGCGTGATCCGCATGACCCCGTGATGACGGCTGCCGATCTTGCGGCCAGTGGCCAAGCTGCCTTTGCGCAGCTTGCGGATCAAGTCCTCGCGGCCGCTCAGATACGCGATGAACCGACGCCACTGATCCTGACGGGCGGATGTGCGCTGAACTCGGCGTATAACGGGACAATCGCAAATCGTCTGACCTTCGACCCTGTTTTTGTCCCTCCGGCGCCTGGGGATGACGGCAATGCGATCGGGGCCGCTTTGCTGTCCTGGATGGAGGAAACCGGAAGCACCAAAATTCCACAGCACGACGGGTCACCATATCTTGGGAGCCAGCCGAACCTGCAAAGCGTCAAGGGCCTCAATGGATCGCGTCTTGGTTGCCGGGTCACGGATATCACCGGTCGGGGGGCCGACGCTGTGGCGGATTTGCTTGCTGCGGGGCGGATCATTGGCGTGATGCGGGGCCGCGCAGAATGGGGGCCGCGCGCGCTTGGACATCGTTCGATCCTTGCCAGCCCATGTGCCGCTGACATGAAAGACCGGATAAACCGCGACGTGAAAGGGCGCGAGGCTTACAGACCATTCGCGCCGGTTATTCGCATGGACGACATCAGCCAATGGTTCGAACGACCCCAAGCATCGCCGTACATGTCGATGACCCTGCCCTGGCGTGCCGACAAACGCGCGCAGGTGCCAGCGACCGTGCACGAGGATGGGACCGGCAGGTTACAGACTGTTACCCCCAAGAGCGCGCCGTGGATGCATGATGTGGTCAGTGCTGTGGGGGAACGCACTGGGGTGCCGGTCGTGCTGAATACCAGCTTCAATGTCATGGGAAAGCCCATTGTTCATACGGTGGAAGACGCGCTTGCCGTGTTCGCGACCAGCGGCCTGGACGCTGTGATTTTGGGCGACACTCTGATTGAAAAGGCAAGTTGAGGGCCGTGTGACGGCGAGCCGCAATCACACTGTCTCGCGTGCTGTCACAGTTCAGCAACTGCGACGGGTTTACGCCCGCCAAACCTCATCTCGCCCGCTTTGGCTGATGTGCTGCCCGAGGCCGGAGAATTCGGATTCTATGTAATTGCTGAATCGTTTGACGGCGGGCCGTGGCTGTCGGTCCTCGCGCCAAAGCAGGCCCAATTCCCGGTCGGGATGTTCGATCTTGATCGGCAGGGATGCCACCGCCTTGCTGTGCCTTTGCATGAAGACAACCGAAAAAGGCAGTACCGTCAGTGCGTCAGACCCGCCTAGAATACTGACGATTGATGCCAGTGACCCACCCGTGAAACTTACTTTGAAGTCTTTGATACCGATAGATCGGAGCGCCAGCAGCAGGTCCTCGTAAAGCGGGCTGTCGGCTGGCGGGGCGATCCAGGGAAAGTCCGCGATTTCGGCCAGCTTCAGCGAAGACTTGCGCGCCAACGGGTGGGAGGGCGCGCAGGCAATCACGTTTCTGCCCTTGAGGATGGGTTTGAAATTCAGGCCGGGTGGAACATTGTCGCGGCGCACGGGGCAGATCGCGATATCAATATTTCCGACATTCAGCTGCTCTGTCAGATCCGCAAGATATCCATAGGATTGGTGAATGGCGACTTCGGGAAAAGCGGTCTGGAATGAGGCAATCATGCTGGCGATAACGCCATCCATAAAGATCGGCGTGCCGGCGAGCCGTGCAGTTCCTGACTTGCCGCCATTGTAAAGATCGGCAGCCGTTTCCGCCCTTTGCGCGGCCTCTGCAATGACCCGGCCTTGCAGGGCAAGCGAGAGGCAAAGCTCTGTCGGGCGCAAGGGGCGCTTACCCTTCTCGAATAACCGCGATCCCAAACGCGCTTCCATCATCATGATGGTCCGCGACACACTGGGCTGCGATTTGCCGACAATCCTCGCGCCGTCACTCAGGCCGCCCGCATCGACGATTGCGGCAAGCAGTTGCAGGTGGTTTGGATCAATCTTCATAACCCAAAGTTATATTGACTGTTGTAGATTCGATCAACTGATCGATTTTGGAAGGTTATCAAAGGCTCAACGACCTGTGGGAGGGGCCTTATGGTGAACGTCGCGACAATTGAAGCCAGTACAGTTCGAACCCTGTTCGGCGCGTCGATCCGGCATTCGGTTCGTGACGAAGTTGACCGGTTGGGATGCGCAAGGGCGCTTGTCCTTTCGACCCCGCAACAGTCGGACGCGGCGATGGAAATGGCGGAGACCCTTGGGACATATGCCGCGGGTGTCTTTTGCAGGGCTGCCATGCACACGCCCGTCGAGGTAACGGAAGAAGCCGTCGCGCACGCAAAAGACGTGCAGGCGGATTGCATCGTCTCCATCGGGGGTGGGTCAACCACCGGGCTTGGCAAGGCTATCGCATATCGCACCGACCTTCCCCAGATCGTCATCCCAACGACTTACGCCGGTAGTGAGGCCACTCCAATCCTCGGGCAGACCGAGAATGCCATCAAGACAACCCTGACAGACCCCAAGGTTCTACCCGAGGTCATTCTTTATGATCCGGAACTGGTGGTAAGTCTGCCGGTCGAGATGACGGTGACGTCGGCACTCAATGCAATGGCGCATGCCGCCGAGGCGCTTTATGCCACCGACAGAACAGCCGAGACCGATGCCCTTGCCATGGAGGGGCTGCGTGCGATGGTCGATGGGCTTCCCGGTGTGGTCGCGTCGCCCGAAGACTTGGCGGCCCGCGAGGCGACGCTGCGCGGCGCTTGGGCCTGCGGAACCGTTCTAGGCCAAGTGGGCATGGCCCTGCATCACAAGCTTTGTCACACGCTGGGTGGTACGTTTGACCTGCCCCACGCGCAGACCCACGCCGTCGTGTTGCCACATGCTATCGCTTACAACGCGCGTGCAGCCGCGACGGAACTGCAACCAATCTGCGATCTGCTGGGCGGCGCCAATGCGGGCGCAGCCTTGCACAAGTTTGCCCAACGCATGAATGCACCGCTCGCACTGCGCGATTTCGGCTTGCAGGAAAGCGATCTGGATCGAGCCGCCGAATTGGCGACCACCAAACCGTATCCAAACCCGCAACCGGTGACCCGCGATGACATCCGCGCGCTGCTTCAGGCTGCGTGGGCAGGGTACGCGCCGCATCACTGAGAAACCACCAAACACCAAGGATTGATTGAGGTCAGGGAGGACATCATGATCACACGCCGCACACTACTTAAATCGACCGCCGCAACGGGACTGACACTGGCGGCTGGGGGCCTTGCCGCGCCTGCTTTGGCACAAGGTGCCAAAATCCGCCTCGGTTATGTCAGCCCACAATCAGGGCCGCTGGCGGCATTCTCAGACGCGGATCAGTACATCATCGACGGGTTCCTGCAATCCGAGGTCGGTGCAAATTTCGAAGTCATCGTCAAGGACAGCCAGTCCAACCCCAACCGGGCCGCCGAAGTCGCCAAGGAACTCATCATCGACGATGAAATCGACATGATGCTTGTGGCCTCGACCCCCGAAACCACAAACCCCGTCGCCACCACCTGCGAGGCCGAAGAGATCCCCGTGATCTCGACTGTTGCCCCTTGGCAGCCTTACTTTATCGGCCAGCAAGGCAACCCCGGCGATCCTGCCAGTTGGCGCCCCTTCGATTTCAGCTTTCACTTTTTCTGGGGCTTGGAAGACGTCATTTCAACCTTTACGGCCATGTGGAATCAGCTGGATACCAACAAATCCGTCGGTGCGATCTTCCCAAATGATGGGGATGGCAACGCGTGGGGCGATCCGAACGTGGGCTTCCCGCCTGTTCTGGATGCCCAGGGTTATACGCTGACCGATACGGGCCGCTATCAGAACCTGACGGATGATTTCAGCGCGCAGATCAACGCCTTCAAGGCGGCCAATTGTGAGATCGTGACCGGCGTGCCGATCCCCCCCGATTTCACCACGTTCTGGACCCAGGCCAAGCAGCAGGGGTTTACGCCCAAGGCCGCGAGCATCGGCAAGGCCATCCTCTTTCCCCAAGCCGTCGAGGCGTTGGGTGATCAAGGCCACAATCTCAGCTCCGAGGTCTGGTGGTCGCCCAGCCATCCCTTTGCCTCTTCGCTCACGGGACAATCCGCGGCTGAACTGGCCTCGGGCTATACCGCCGCGACAGGCAAGCAGTGGACCCAACCCATCGGCTTTGCTCACGCCCTCTTTGAGATGGCCGCGAACGTTATGGCCCGGGTCGAAGACAGCCGTGACCCCGACGAAGTCACATCAGCCATCGCGGCGACACAGCTCGACAGCATGGTCGGCCGCATCGCCTTTGACGGCGCGGGGCTGCCGCCCTTTGCGGCGGCCAACGTAGCCAAAACGCCGCTGGTCGGCGGGCAATGGCGGCTCAAGGACGGTGGCGGCTATGACCTGGTGATCGTGGACAATTCTGACCATCCGAACATCCCGACGGGTGGCACGATGGAAGAAATTTCCTGACCCACCCTTCGCACCCCGCACTGGTTGCGGGGTGCGCGCTCCCTCTCTTTACGGTCTGCGCAGTCGGGCCAAGGAAACCGTCATGTCGATCCTCTCGTTGCAATCTGTGTCCAAAAGTTTCGGTGCCCTGACCGTGACTGATGACGCCAGTTTCGATGTACCCCAAGGTCAGGCGCTGGGGATCATCGGACCTAACGGGGCGGGCAAGTCGACCCTGTTCAACCTGATCACCGGCAACCTTCGATCAGATGCGGGCAGCATTCATTTTGAAGGCCGAGATGTGACCAGAGTGTCAGCGATGGAGCGGTGCCTGACCGGCATTGGGCGGTCTTTCCAGATCCCGCAACCTTTTGAAAAACTGACCGTTTACGAAAACCTTCTTGTTGCTGCGACCCATGGGCGGAACCTGTCGGAACGCGCGGTGCGCGACGATTGCGCTGACGTGCTGGAGCGCACCGAGCTGTTGCGCCGTGCCAACACGCCCGCCGGACAATTGTCACTGCTTGAACGCAAGCGGCTGGAACTGGCCCGCGCCATGGCGACCCAGCCCAAGCTGCTGCTTCTCGATGAAATCGCGGGGGGGTTGACCGAAGGGGAATGCCAGGCACTGATCCGCACCATCAAAGACATTCACGCCCAAGGCGTCACGATCATCTGGATCGAACATGTGCTGCACGCTCTGACCTCGGTGGTGGAACGGCTCTTGGTCCTCGACTTTGGCAAGGTCATTGGCCTTGGCGAACCGGACGAGATCATGGCCAGCCGCGAGGTGCAGGAGATTTATTTGGGGATCGAAGTCTGATGGCACTGCTGCAAACCCAAGGTCTTGTCGCCCATTATGGTGACTTTCAGGCGCTCTTTGGTGTGGATATCGCTCTGAACGAGGCTGAAACCGTCGCGATCATCGGGGCCAATGGCGCGGGAAAAACGACGCTCATGCGATCCATCGCGGGCGTATTGCGCAACGCGGCCCAAGCGGTGACATATGACGGCACGCCCATCGGGGCGCACCCCGCCGACGAGATCATGGCCCAAGGCGTTGCGATGGTGCCCGAGGGGCGCAAGCTTTTCCCCTCGCTCAGCGTCGAGGAAAACCTGCTGATCGGCACCTATGGCCGCAAGGTCGAGGGGCACTGGAACCTCAACACCGTCTATGACCTCTTTCCCATCTTGGGCGAGCGGCGGCACAATCCGGGCACGGCCCTGTCGGGCGGGCAACAGCAGATGGTGGCCATTGGCCGGGCGCTGATGAGCAATCCACGCGTCCTGCTCTGTGACGAGATCAGCCTTGGCCTCGCCCCTGTCGTGATCAAGGACATCTATAAGGCCATTCCACAGATCAAGGCGGCAGGCGCCTCGATGATCGTGGTGGAACAGGACATCGCCCAGGCCATGGCCGTCGCCGACCGCGTCTATTGCATGATGGAGGGGCGGGTCACCCTGTCTGGCACCCCCGACACGCTCAGCCGCGACGACATTCACAACGCCTATTTCGGAGCAAGCCATTGATCTGGGTCGACACGCTGCTGCAAGGCATCCTTCTGGGTGGCCTATATGCGCTCTTTGCCTCGGGGCTCAGCCTCGTTTTCGGGATCATGCGGCTGGTGAACCTGGCCCATGGCGATCTGATCGTGATGGCCGCGTACCTGATCCTGGTGCTTGTGACCTTGCTGGGTCTGTCGCCCTTCGTCGCCGTCCTGACCGCAATGCCGGTGATGTTCGGGATTGGCTGGGGGCTGCAAAAGTTCCTTCTGAACCGGACGTTGGAGGACGACATCCTGCCGCCGCTGCTGGTGACCTTTGGTCTGTCCATTGCGCTGCAAAACGCGCTGCTCGAAGGGTTCTCTGCGGACAGTCAGCGGCTTCCAACCAACGCGCTGACCACGGCCTCGGTCGATGTGGGGCCGATTGCTCTTGGCGTTATGCCGTTGCTGACCTTCGCCTCCGCCGTTCTCGTGATCGTGGGCCTCAACCAGTTGTTTTACCGCACCGAATTGGGCCGCGCCTTTCGCGCCACGTCGGATGATGCGACCACGGCGAGCCTGATGGGAATCAAACCCGCCAATATCTTTGCCACGGCCACAGGCATCGCGCTGGTTATCGTCACTATCGCTGCGCTCTATCTGGGTTTGCGGGCGAATTTTGATCCCAACATCGGCCCTGCGCGCCTGATCTACGCCTTTGAGGCGGTGATCATCGGCGGCCTCGGCTCTCTTTGGGGGACGTTGTTGGGCGGGATCATTATTGGTGTCGCCCAGACCGTGGGGGCCGCAATCAACCCCGAATGGCAGATCCTGGCGGGCCATGTCGCCTTCCTGATTGTCCTGCTAGTCCGCCCACGCGGCCTGTTTCCGAGAGCGAATGACTGATGTCCTATACCGTCACAACCCAAACCTCTGCCTCGCGCGTTGCGGCCATCGCCGGCGCCATCGGGATCGTCGTTCTCATTGCCCTGCCTTTCTTTGCCGGGCGCGGCACGATCCAAGACATGTTTTTTATTCTGACGATGCTGGTGCTGGCGCAATTCTGGAACCTGCTGGCCGGCTATGGCGGTCTGGTCAGCATCGGGCAGCAGGCTTTTGTGGGCATGGGCGCTTATGCGATGTTCGGCGTGGTGATCCTCATGGGTTTTGACCCCGTGCCCTCAATCCTGCTCGGTGGCGTTGCTGCGCTGATCGTTGCCGTGCCCACAGCCTTTTTCGCCTTTCGCCTGAACGGGGCTTATTTCGCCATCGGCACTTGGGTCATCGCCGAAGTGGTGCGCCTGTTGGTTGCCCAATGGAAAACACTGGGAGGCGGCACCGGTACATCATTACCCCGTGATGCAACGCGCGACATGTGGTTTGTCGAGTTGATCCAGGACATGCTGGGCGTCCGCTCGGCTGCGGCGCGCGATATCCTGGCCTATTGGCTGGCGTTGATCCTTGCACTCGCCACAATCGGCGGCATCTATTGGTTGCTACGCACGCGGCGGGGCTTGGCGCTCGCGGCGGTGCGCGACAACACCGAAGCCGCGAAATCCGTTGGGGTAGATGCGGGCCGGATGAAGTGGATCGTGTTTCTCACTTCCGCCTTTGGCACCGGGCTCGCCGGTGCGCTGATCTATATGCAAAAGGCGCGGATCAGCCCCGATGCCGCCTTCAGCGTCACCGACTGGACAGCCTACGTGATCTTTATCGTCGTGATCGGCGGCATCGGCACCATCGAAGGGCCCATCCTGGGCGTGCTTGTCTTCTTTGCCCTGCAATCGCTGCTGGCCGACTTTGGCAGCTGGTACCTGATGACGCTTGGTGTGCTGGCCATCGTCATCATGCTGGTCGCCCCACGCGGTCTCTGGGGCCTCGTGTCAGAGCGGACCGGCCTGCACCTTTTCCCCATTCGCCGCACCTTGTCGGGCGGCAAACTGACATCATCGGAGGACTAAACATGGCGGATATTACAACTGACGTGCTGATCATCGGAACCGGGCCTGCAGGTTCCACAAGTGCGGCCCTGCTGTCCAGCTATGGCGTCGAGAACATCGTCATCAACCGCTATCACTGGCTGGCCAACACGCCCCGCGCCCACATCACCAACCAACGCACGATGGAGGTGCTGCGCGATTTGGGCCGGGAAGTCGAGGACGAGGTGTATCTCAACGCGATGGACCAAAGCCTGATGGGCGAAAACGTCTTTTGCGAAAGCCTCGCGGGCGAAGAGATCGGCCGCATGAAATCCTGGGGCACGCATCCGCTGTCCAAGGCCGAACATCTTCTGTCCTCGCCCAGTTTGATGAACGATCTGCCGCAAACCTTTATGGAGCCCATCCTCTTCAAGACCGCCTGCAAACGCGGCACTCGCGCCCGGATGAGTACAGAATACAAGTCCCACGTTCAGGATGCAGATGGTGTCACAACCACCTGTCTGGACCGGATGACAGGCAAAGAGATCACGATCCGGTCCAAGTACCTGATCGGGGCGGATGGCGGTAATTCCCTCGTGGCTGAAAACGAGGACCTGCCGTTCGAGGGAAAGATGGGTGTCGGCGGTTCGATGAACATCTATTTCCGGGCGGATCTGTCCAAATACGTCGCTCACCGTCCTTCGGTACTTTATTGGGTGATGCAGCCGGGCGCCAATGTGGGCGGGATTGGCATGGGGCTTGTCCGCTGCATTCGGCCGTGGAACGAGTGGTTGATCGTCTGGGGCTATGACATCAATGAAGCGGCCCCCGTGGTGGACGAGGCGATGGCCACGGATGTGGCGCGGCAGCTGGTGGGCGACCCCGAGCTTGAGATCGACCTGATCAGCGCCAACACCTGGACGGTCAACGATTGCTACGCCACGCAAATGTCCAAGGGCCGTGTTCACATCATGGGCGACGCGGCGCATCGGCACCCGCCCTCCAACGGGTTGGGGTCGAATACGTCGATCCAGGACGCATTCAATCTGGCCTGGAAAATCGCTGCTGTGGTCAAGGGGCAGGCGGGCGAGGCCCTGCTAGACACCTATTCCGAAGAACGCGCGCCGGTCGCCAAACAGATCGTGACCCGTGCCAACCAATCCATCGGCGAATTCGGCCCGATCTTTGAAGCGCTCGGCATGACCGGCGGTTCGGATATTGCGCAAATCAAGGCCAACATGGACGCCCGCTGTGGCACCACACCAGAGGCCGAGGCGCAACGGGCGGCCCTGAATGCGGCAATCGCGTTCAAGAAATACGAGTTCGATGCCCACGGCGTCGAAATGAACCAACGTTACCGGTCGGATGCGACGGTGACCGATGGCCAGGTTGAGCCCGCTTTCACCCTGGACGCCGATCTGCATTACCAGCCAACCACCTGGCCCGGCGCGCGTATTCCGCATGCCTGGCTTTTTGATGCGGCGGGCGAAAAACACTCGACCCTCGATCTGGCAGGCGGCGGCGCCTTTACTCTGTTCACGGGCCTTGGCGGTCAAGCCTGGGCCGAGGCCGCGACACAAGTGGCCGCCGATCTGGGCATTAAACTAGAGGCGCACGTGATCGGCCCACGGCAGGAATACGTGGATCATACCGGTGACTGGGCCCGCGCCCGTGAAGTCGGTGATGCAGGCTGCATCCTGACCCGCCCCGACCAGCACGTGTGCTGGCGCAACGATGCACTCGCCGATGATCCCCGTGCGGAACTGACCCGCGTTTTGACATCCATCTTGGCACGCTAGGAGGCGATCATGACAAATCACGAACAAGGCTACTTTACCGAAGAGAACTCGGCCGAGGTTGTTATCAGCCGGATTGCCGACACAACTGACCCGCGCCTGGCCGAGGTCATCGGGGTGATCACCCGGCACCTGCATGCAGCGGTGAAAGAGATTGAACCCACTCAGGAGGAATGGCTGACCGCGATCAAATTCCTGACGGAAACCGGCCACATGTCAGACGATTGGCGCCAGGAATACATCCTGCTTAGTGACATCTTTGGCGTCTCGATGCTGGTGGACGCGATCAACAACCGCAAACCCAGCGGAGCGTCAGAATCCACTGTGCTGGGTCCGTTCCATGTGCCTGATGTGCCGGAATCTCCGATGGGCTCCAACATCTGTCTCGATGGCAAAGGCCATCCCATGCTGATCAAAGGGCGCATCCTGAATACCAAAGGCGCACCCATCGACAACGTCAAGATCGACGTGTGGCAAACCAATGATGACGGGTTCTATGACGTGCAGCAAAAGGGAATCCAGCCTGATTTCAACCTGCGCGGCGTGTTTCGGACGGGGCCCGACGGAAACTATACATTCTGGGGGGCAAAACCGCGGTTTTACCCGATCCCCGATGACGGTCCGGTCGGCAAGTTGTTGGGCAACCTGGGTCGCCACCCATACCGGCCCGCGCACCTGCACTACATTCTTGAGGCCGACGGCTACGAGACCCTCGTTACCCACATCTTTGACCCAGACGACAAATATATCCATTCCGATGCGGTCTTTGGCGTCAAGGAAAGCCTTCTGGCCAAGTTCGACCTGATTGATGATCCCGACCGTATCGCAGCAGAAGGGGCAGAGGGGCCGTTCTATGAAGTGGTGCACGACTTTGTCTTGGCGCCTGCATCATGACAAAGCCCTGCATCATCTGTGTGGCCATCACCGGCAGCTTGCCGCGCAAGGCCAATAACCCGGCTGTACCGATCACGGTCGCGGAACAAATCGAAAGCACGCAGGAGGCGTTCGAAGCGGGGGCAACAATCGTCCATGCCCATGTGCGTAACGATGATGAAAGCCCTTCGAGCGATCCCGATAAGTTTGCGGCCCTCAAGGAAGGGATCGAGGCGCATTGCCCCGGAATGATCATCCAGTTTTCGACCGGAGGCAGATCAGGCGCGGGCAAGACACGGGGCGGAATGCTGCCGCTGCGTCCTGACATGGCGTCCTTGTCAGTGGGATCGAACAATTTTCCGACACGGGTGTACGAGAACCCGCCCGATCTTGTGGATTGGCTGGCGTCCGAAATGCAAACCTATGGCGTCAAACCTGAAATCGAGGCCTTTGACCTGTCTCACATTCTGAAATGCGCCGAGATGCACAAAAAAGGGCAGTTGAACGGGGTGCCTTATGTGCAGTTCGTCATGGGGGTCAAAAACGCGATGCCCGCGGACAGGCAGGTTTTCGACTTTTACGTCGAAACCGTGAAACGGTTTTTCGGAGATGACGCACCGTGGTGCGCAGCTGGAATTGGCCCGGCACAGATCGTGCTGAACGAATGGTCTGTCGGCGCGGGCGGACATGCGCGCACAGGTCTGGAAGACAACGTGAGACTGTCCAAGGACAGCCTGGCACCGTCCAACGCCGCCCTTGTCCAACGCGTCACCGAGATCTGCGCGCAACATGAGCGCCCTGTGGCAACAGTTGCGCAGGCCCGCGAAATCCTGGGCCTGTGACGAAAGAAGGAGGACAACATATGACCGATCCCAACCTTGTTGCTGACGACGCAGCGCGCGCAGCCGCCGCAGCCTTTCAGGCCGAGGCGCTGACAGCGGATGAAAACACATTGCGCCTTCTCTTTGGCGAGGCGCGCACCCATTACGGGTGGCAGGACAAAGATGTCTCAGAAGACACTCTCAAAGAGCTGTTCGAGATTGCGCGCATGGGTCCGACGTCCATGAACCAGCAGCCTATGCGCGTGATTTTCATTCGCTCTGAAACCGCCAAGGACCGCCTCGAACCCGCGCTGTTGGAAGGTAACCGGGCCAAGATGCGCCAAGCCCCCGTAACGGCCATCATCGCCTATGATCTGAATTTCTGGGAGGAACTGCCGCGCCTGTTTCCACCCAATCCGGCCGCACAGGATATCTTCAAGAACAACGCGACGGCCGCGCAGATCAATGGATTCCGCAATAGCACGCTTCAGGGTGCATATTTCATGCTGGCGGCCCGAGCGGTGGGTCTGGATGTCGGGGCAATGTCAGGCTTTGACAACGCGAAACTCGACGAAGAGTTTTTCCACGGCACGTCGATCAAATCGAATTTCCTTGTGAACCTTGGCTACGCCGACACGTCCAAGATTTTCCGGCGACTGCCCCGCATGACCTTTGACGAAGTCTGCGAAACGCTTTGAAGCACTGAAAATCCACTGTTGTGCCAAAGCACATCATTTGAACTGGGAGGAGAACCAAAAATGACCAATACCACAGTCAAAAAGCAAACATTCTGCAAAGGTCTGCTGTCTGCAGCGGCCCTGGGCCTGATGATCGCCACGCCGGCGATGTCTGAAACCTATAATCTGACCATGGCGTCCAGCCACCCGACAGTTTTGCCGTGGGTCGGGCAATTGTCGACCACGGTCGTGGCCAAATCCAACGAACGCCTTGAGGCGATGGGTTCGGCGGACCGTATCGAGTGGACTGAAACCTATGGCGGGGCGCTTTACGGATTTAAGGATACGCTTGAGGCGGTGGGCGATGGGCTGACCGATGCGGGCTGGGTAGGCACGCTCTGGGAAGGCTCAAAGATGCCGTTGCAGAACATCACCTACTTCACGCCTTTCGTGTCCGATGACCTGGTCGAAACGCTCAAGATCATGAACACTCTG
Organism: uncultured Tateyamaria sp.; assembly: GCF_947503705.1. Taxonomy (GTDB): domain Bacteria; phylum Pseudomonadota; class Alphaproteobacteria; order Rhodobacterales; family Rhodobacteraceae; genus Tateyamaria. The sequence continues at coordinate 36,210 of NZ_CANNES010000015.1, forward strand.
CACCGCGAGATGCCTGAACTTCAGGCGGCGTGGGAAGATCAGAATGTTGTCTTTCTGGGGGCCAGCGGGGTCGAAACCTATCACCTCTTCACGAACTTTCCGGTCAATTCGCTGGCCGATCTGGATGGGCGCAAGATCATTGCGCCTGGGCCCTCGGCCAATTGGATCAAATCAGTGGGGGCGGTGCCCGTAAATGGCGCTTTGCCGACGTATTATAACCAGATCCAGACAGGCGTGGCTGATGGTGTTGTGGTGATCATCACCGGGGCATTTCCGAACAAGCATTATGAGGTCGCACCTTACGTGACGCTTGTTGGGTTGGGCGCTCAGATGACGGGTGGCCTTGGGATCAACAAGGATGTCTGGGATGGGCTGTCCGATGATGTCCGCGCCGTTCTGACCGAACTGGGCGAAGAGTACACCGTTGCACATGCCGAAGAGGTCATGGCGCGCTACGACAACTTCCTGGCAAAATTGCCCGAGGTTGGGGCCACGGTATCAGAGCTGCCCGCTGCCGACATCCAGGCCTGGGTCGATGGTTTGCCAAACCTCGCGCAAGACTGGGTTGATGCAAACGCCGCCGACGGTGCAGGGGCTGTGCTGAACGCGTATATGGACAAAGTCAAAGCCGCGAACCTTGAGACCCGCATTGACTGGTCAGCGCGCGAGTAGGGGGCCATCATGAATGTGTCCAACCAGCTTTTTCGGCGAGGTGTAGACCAAACGGTGAGCGGGGTTTCCGCGCTCACCGGCGTTATCAGCGGCGCGGCTTCGATCTGGATATTCTGCCTGATGCTGCTGATATGCGGCGATATTCTGGGGCGGACGTTGTTCAACGCGCCGATCCAGGGCGTGTCTGAGATGGTCGCAAATTCTATCGTCGCAATTGTCTTTCTTCAGGCCGCACACACTCTGATGAGTGGGCGCATGACGCGGACCGACATTCTGATCGGACCGCTTGAGGCACACAGGCCCTTTGCGGCAGCGGTCATGCGTCTTGTCTTTCATATCGCGGGCATCGTTGTCTTTGCCCTCATCGCGCAGGGCACATGGCCAAAGCTGGTTGATGCTTGGGTCGAAAACGAATTTTTCGGTGCTCAAGGCGTTTTCACGGCACCCGTCTGGCCGATAAAGGCCTGTCTGTTTGGTGGATCGCTGCTGACTTGTCTGGCCTTTGCCACGCAAGCCCTTGTCGATCTCAAAGAGCTACTTGCACATAACCGTGCCGCGCCATTGCGCGTCCGGCACACTGTATTGACGACGCCGCGGGGATGGCCGGTGCTGATTGTGTTCGCGGCGGTTCTCGCGGTCGGCTATGCGCTGGTCTTTGCGGAATTGGACCGCATCGGCGTTGGCCTTGCCGCAATTGCATTCATGCTCGTGTTGATCCTGTCAGGCGCGCATATTGCAGTCGTTCTGATCCTGCTCAGCTTTCTCGGCATTTGGCTCATTCGCGACAACCCGACGGTTGCGGTGCGCTCGCTTGCGTTGGCGGCAGACGGGGCGATCAACCGCTATCTGTTCGGTGTCGTACCTTTGTTCGTTTTGATGGGGCTTGTCGTCGATATTGCCGATATCGGGCGCGATGCGTACCGGGTCGCGGCGTGGATGCTGCAACGCATTCGCGGCGGGCTTGGCATCGCGACGGTTGCTGCGAATGCCGTTTTTGCTTCGATCACCGGGATTTCGATTGCCTCAGCTGCGGTCTTCTCGCGCGTGGCGGTGCCTCAGATGGTGGCGAACGGATATAACAACCGCTTTGCGCTTGGGGTTGTTGCGGGGTCGTCCGTGTTGGGCATGTTGATCCCGCCAAGCCTGCTGCTGATCATCTATGGTGTTCTGGCCGAGCAATCGGTCGGCGCCTTGTTCCTCGCGGCGATTGTCCCCGGTGCACTGCTGGCCTTTGTCTTTGGCACCGGCATCTATCTGATGGCCCGGTTACGGCCCAAGATGGTGATGCAGTCCGACAAACCCACCGTGATTGAGGGTGAGACATGGCAAAGCGCGTTGATCAAACTCACGCCCATCACCGCGCTGGTCGTCATCGTCCTGGGCGGCATCTATTCGGGTGTTTTCACACCAACCGAAGCGGGTGCAGCCGGTGCGGCAGCCGCGATCGTCGTGGCGTTGCTGAAAGGGAGCCTGACGTGGTCGCGGCTATGGCGGGTTCTGGTGGACACAGGGCTGGTCTCGGTCTCGATCCTGCTGCTGATCATCGCGGCATCAATGTATTCGCGCATGCTGTCTCTGTCGACGATCCCTCAAGAAGCCACGATGTTCTTTGCACAGGCCGGGTTCGGGCTGATGGGCTTTATGATGATCTATCTCGTTTTGGTGGTGATCATGGGAATGTTCCTCGATTCCACGTCAATCATGCTGATCCTGTTGCCCTTGGCCCTGCCTGTGGTCAGCGGGCTTGGCGGCGATCTGATCTGGTTTGGGATCGTGACCGTCATCGCGGTCGAGATTGGCCTGCTGACGCCGCCATTCGGGCTGACGGTCTATGTGGTGAAGGCAACGATATCGGACCGGTCGACAAGCCTCGGCGACATCTTTATCGGCACTTTTCCGTTCGTGATCATGATGACGATCGTGACGCTGATATTGACCCTGGTTCCCGCCCTTAGCCTGGTCTTTGAGTAGGAGGAGGCATGCGGTTTGTGGTTCACGCCAAGGACAAAACCGATGCGCTCACGCGTCGCATGGCCGCGTTGGAGGGACATCGCGCATATCTGGACAAAGCGCCCGCCGCGTTTGGGGTCCAGGTGCTGCTGTCCGGGCCCTTGATCGAGGATGAGGGTACGGGGATGATCGGGTCATTCTTCCTGCTGGAGGCGCCGGATCGGGAGAGCGTGCTTGCCCTTTTTAACAAGGATCCACTGAAGCGGGCAGACGTTTGGGAAACCTTTGTGGTCGATGCGGTCATCATCCGACAGGACAACCTTTCCGGGCCACGCGTGTCGACCTTGCCCAACGACGACAGCAACATCGCGGGGTGATTGCCCTTGCCGCGCAATTGCGCATACGATCAACCCAAGGATTGGGGATCAATGGCACCTGCACCGCGTGATCAGACCGAAACGTTCAGTGACGCCGCGTGGAGCGACGTCATCAGCGCCGTTGACCGCACCTATTCCGAACTTGTGGCCTATCAGGAACGGCTGGAAGCGCAAAACAACGAGCTTGATGATTTGCGGCGTTTCATGGCGTCGGTTCTGTCTTCGGTGTCCGACGTTTTGCTGGTTGTTGATCGCAATCACATGATCGAGCGTACAGGCGGTTCAGTTGTGCAGGTGTTGGGAGAGGATCACCCGGCACGCATTGGTGCGCTGGTCGATGATATGGTGGTGCCTGAGCAGCGTGAAAAGCTGCGGCAGGTCATTGATGACGTGATTATGCGGCGCAAGGCGACAACGCTTGAGATCGAAGTCGCGACAGACAGCGGACCCACACCGCTGGAACTGAGTGTTGGCCCCCGGCTGGATGAGCGCGGGCGGAGCCGTGGGTCGGTCTTGGTAGGACGCCCGGTTGGGGAATTGCGCAGCGCCTATTCTGATCTGGAGACAAGCCACATCGCTCTAAAAGAGGCGCAGAGCCATCTGGTCCGCAACGAAAAGCTCGCCTCGCTGGGGCGGCTGGTGGCGGGCGTTGCGCATGAGTTGAACAACCCGATCAGCTTTGTCTATGCCAATACCCATGCATTGGAGAAGTACACGCAACGCTTTGAGACTTATTTCGAGGCGGTTCAATCCGGCGCCGACCGGGCCACGCTTGTTGGCCTGCGCCAGGAATTGCATCTTGACCGGACGCTCAAGAACCTGCGCAGCGCTATAGATGGCGCCAAGGACGGTGCCGAAAGGGTGCGCGACATCGTTGAAGACTTGCGCAGGCTCAGCGCCGATGGCTCGGGCGAGGTGGTGAGCTTTGATTTGATGACAACGGCGCGCACCGCCGCCGATTGGGTCATCCGGGGGACAAAGACGCCTGTGAAGGTGACCTTTGACGCGCAAACGCAGCGTCCGGCGATGGGCAACCCTGGTCACGTTCAGCAGATTGTCATGAACCTTGTGCAGAATGCTGTCGATGCGCTTGAGGACACTGGTGCGCCGTCCATACACCTGAGGATTTTTGAACGAGACAACGCGATAGTATTGCACCTTTTGGACAACGGGCCTGGCGTGCCTGAGGCTGCCGCGCATTCGGTTTTTGATCCATTCTTTACCACCAAATCCGTCGGCAAAGGCACAGGTCTGGGCCTGTCGATCTCACACAAGATCGCGGAAGAGCATGGCGGGTCTTTGACGCTGTTTGAGACCGGCCCGGAAGGGACATGCTTTGAGTTGCGACTACCTGCGGAGGGTGAGGCATGAATGTCTTGTGGCTACAATCAGCAGGGTGCGGCGGTTGCACGATGTCCTTGCTTTGCGCTGAAGGGCCCGGTGTCTTTGACCTGCTGGGCGGTGCCGGGATCAGCTTTCTCTGGCATCCCGCACTTTCCGAGCAATCCGGGGGTGAAGTCCGCACCCTTCTGGCACAGGTTGAAACGGGTGAACGTCCCCTGGACGTGCTGTGCGTCGAAGGGTCAATCCTGACTGGCCCCAAAGGCACCGGGATGTTCCAGATACTGTCGGGGACAGGGCGGTCGATGCTTGATTGGGTGCAAAGCCTGGCACCGCTGGCGCATCACGTGGTCGCCGTGGGCACATGTGCAACCTTTGGCGGCGTCACCTCGGCAGGCGGTAATCCTGCGGGTGCCATTGGATTGCAATACGATGGCGACCAGCCCGGTGGGGCCTTGCCGGTCGCGTTCCGCTCCAAATCCGGGCTGCCGGTGATCAATGTTGCGGGCTGCCCCACGCACCCCGATTGGGTGACCGAAACACTGTTGTTGTTGAAGGCGGGCGCGCTGTCGGCGGCGGATCTGGACGAATTGGCACGGCCCCTGTTCTATGCCGAAAACCTCGTGCACCACGCTTGTCCCAAGAATGAGTTTTATGAATACAAGGCCAGCGCCGAGGAACTGAGCCAGATGGGGTGCATGATGGAGCATCTGGGATGTGTCGGCACGCAAGCCTCGGGTGATTGCAATATCAGAGGCTGGAATGGCGGCGGATCATGCACGCGCGCGGGATACCCCTGTATCAATTGCACAGCGCCAGAGTTCGAAGAACCGCGCCACCCCTTCACACAGACCCCGAAATTTGCGGGCATCCCCGTTGGTCTGCCTTCAGACATGCCCAAGGCCTGGTTCATGGCGCTTGCATCGCTGTCAAAAGCCGCGACACCAAAGAGGTTGGCCGAGAACGCAACCGCAGACCGGGTCAAGGTCGTGCCAAATCTGACATCGGGCAAGAAATGAGCCAGCGGAGCCTACTTGTAGGACCCTTCAACCGGGTGGAAGGTGATCTTGAGATCCGGCTTGAGGTGGCAGAGGGGCGCGTCACCAACGCTTATGCCAACTCTCCAATGTTTCGCGGGTTTGAGCAGATGATGCTGGGCAAAGTCCCGATTGACGCGCTCACAATCACGCCGCGCATCTGCGGCATCTGCTCGATCAGCCAGTCTGCGGCCGCGGCCGCCGCATTGGGGGCCGCAGCAGGCAAACCTCCGGCGCCACAGGGCGCGCTGGTGGCCGCGATCCTGCATGGGATCGAGAACATTTGCGATCACCTGACGCATTTCAACCTGTTCTTCTGTGCCGATTTTGCACGCCCCGCCTATGCTGGCCGAGGCTGGCACAGCCGTGCGACCGAGCGGTTTACCGCGATGGAAGGCTCTGCTGTGCGGGCGAGCGTCGATGCGCGAGCACAAATCCTCCATATTGTCGGGCTGCTGGGCGGCAAGTGGCCCCATACGCTGGCGATACAGCCGGGTGGAGTCACACGTGCACCCACGGCGCGTGACCGCATTCGAATGATGTCAACGCTTGCGGCCTTCCGCCGTTACCTTGAAACAGTTCTGTTTGGCGCAGCCGTCGAGGATTTCGCACATCTGGGCACGGCGGATGCGTTGCGCGGTTGGGCCCATGGCGATGCCGGTCTGTTCAACGAGATCGCGGCCGATCTGGACCTCGGCGCGATGGGGGCAGGGCCGGGCCGCTACATGTCCTTTGGAGCCTATCCGCTGCCCGAGGGCCGCAGCTTTGGTCCGGGGCTTTGGGAAAATGGTGTGCTGTCGCCGATCGACACGGACACAATCCGAGAAGACCTGAGCCATGCCTGGATGTTGGGTGAGGGCGCGCATCCTTCGCAGGGGCAGACCGTACCGGATGAGGATATGCGCGACCCCGGATACAGCTGGTGCAAGGCCCCACGCCTCGCCGGGCGCACGGTTGAAACCGGTGCCTTTGCCCGCCAGGTGGTGGGCGGGCATGCAGGTGCCTTGGCGCTCGCTTTGGCGGGGTCAAATGTTCAGGCGCGGGTGATTGGCCGCCTGCTGGAAATCGCCAGAACCCAAATGCTGCTGGAGAAATGGGTGGCCGCCCTGAAACCGGAATCACGGTTCATGGACGATGTCGCCGTCCCCCAAGAGGGGGAAGGAGAGGGGTTGGTCGAAGCCGCACGTGGTGCTTTGGGGCATTGGATCAGGATCGAAGCTGGCAAGATCGCCGGATACCAGATCATCGCGCCAACCACCTGGAACTTCAGCCCGCGCGACGCGAACGGAACGCCAGGCCCGGTTGAGGCCGCTTTGGTCGGGGCAGCCGTAGGCGACAGCGAGGACACGCCATTGAGTGTCCAGCATATCGTGCGCAGCTTTGATCCCTGCATGGTGTGCACGGTCCATTGACCGACGGGCTGCGCATCCGCGTGCGCGGTCAGGTGCAGGGCGTCGGCTTTCGCCCGTTTGTCTGGCAACTTGCCCGCCGGTTCGGAGTTACGGGGAATGTGTTGAACGACCCCGAGGGGGTCCTGATACACGCGTGCACCGACACACCCGACGCCTTCATAGCGGCCCTTGACGATGACGCTCCGCCCTTGTCGCGCGTCGATGCGGTCGAGGTGGAGCACTTTGCCTTTCGGGAACCGCCAACCCGGTTCGACATCGTTCAAAGCGAAGGCAGCGGGGCGGAGACGCGGGTGACACCGGACGCTGCAACCTGTGCGGCCTGCATCGCGGATATCGAGGGCGATGATCCGCGCCGGCGCGGATATGCGTTTACCAATTGCACCCATTGCGGGCCGCGGTTCACGATCCTTCATAGCTTGCCGTATGACCGGGCCAGAACCACCATGGCACCTTTCAAGATGTGCCCGGCCTGCGCGCGCGAATATGCAGACCCGGCGGATCGTCGTTTTCATGCGCAGCCGGTGGCTTGTTCCGACTGTGGACCATCCGTGTGGTTCGAAGATGGGGCGGGGCGCGTGCCTGACGGCATTGCCACTGCAGCAGAACGCTTGGGGCGGGGTGCGATCCTTGCGGTCAAGGGGTTGGGTGGTTTTCATCTGTGCTGTGACGCTACCAATCCGGTAGCGGTGGCAGAGCTGCGCAGGCGCAAACACCGGCCCGGCAAACCCTTTGCCCTGATGGGCCGTGTTCAAGAGATCGCGCGTTATGCGGATGCAACCGATGTCGATTGGCGAGCCTTGCGTGATCCCTCCGCGCCCATCGTGTTGCTGCATAAGGAAACTGCGCTCCCGGACGAAGTCGCGCCGAACCAGCCGCGCCTTGGCTGGATGTTACCCTATACTCCGTTGCATCACCTCCTGCTGGGGGCGGTGGAACGCCCGCTTGTGATGACGTCCGGGAACCTTTCGGGGGAACCGCAGGTGATCGGCAACGACGAAGCGCGCGAAAAGCTGAACCAATTGGTCGATGGCTATCTTATGCATGACCGCGATATCGCCCGCAGGCTGGATGACAGTGTGCTGCGCAACACGGCATACGGTCCGATGATCCTGCGTCGGGCAAGAGGGCAGGTGCCTGAAACTCTACCGCTCCCTGACGGTTTTGACGACGCGCCGCAGGTCGTGGCCTTCGGGGCGCATCTAAAATCGGCCATCTGTCTGATCAAAAACGGGCAAGCGCTCCTTTCTCACCATCTGGGGGATCTGGACGATGCGCTGACCTGGGACGAGTTCGTCAGGGCGGACACTGACTATGCAGACCTTTTTGACCACGTGCCCAGCATCTTTGCCTGTGATCTGCATCCTGAGTACCGATCGTCTCAGCATGCGCGCGTGCGCGCACAGGGTAGTCGGCTGATCGACATTCAGCATCATCATGCGCATCTGGCGGCATGTATGGTGGAAAACGGTTGGGCCGTGGATGCAGGACCAGTGGCCGGGATCGTTCTGGACGGTCTGGGGCTGGGGTCAGACGGTACGATCTGGGGTGGGGAGCTTTTGCTGGGCGACTATGCCGGATTTGAGAGGGTGGCCCATCTGGCGCCCGCGCCCTTGCCGGGTGGTGATGCGGCCAATCGTGAACCCTGGCGCAATCTGCTGGCACGGCTCGATCGCGCGGGAATGCCTGACGTGGCTGAAATGCTGCTGCCGCATGCGCCCCACGCCCTCATGCGGCAATCAATTGCGGCACAGATGAATGCGCCCCTGTCTTCCTCTGCGGGACGCTTGTTTGATGCCTTCGCGACAGCCTTGGGATTTGAAGCCGCCCAAACCTTCGAAGGAGAGGCGGCGATGTGGCTGGAGGCGTTGGCGCTGTGCGCTCCGTCTGAAAGCATTGATGCAGCTTACACCTTTGGTCTCGATGCGATGGGCGGCGCTCTGGATGATGCGCCGCTCTGGTCTGCGTGGCACAAGGACTACGTCCAGGGGGCCGCACCAGCGGTCATGGCGTGGCGGTTTCATGCGGGGTTGGCTGTCAGCTTTGCCCGGCGGGCCCGCCGATTGGTCGAAACCGGGAAAGCCAAGGCCGTGGCGCTTTCAGGCGGGTGTTATCAGAACGCCCTCTTGCTGGATCTGACCATTCAGGCGCTGGGGGATGTCCCGGTCTTGCTGCATCATAAAGTGCCTGCAAACGATGGTGGCCTGGCCTTGGGGCAGGCGGCGATTGCGGCGGCGCAGGCGGTTTGTGACCGGTAAGCGATTGGCCAGCGCCCCGCTTTATCGGTCAATCGCCAGTCACCTACCTGAACTATGCCGAAGTAAAAAAATATCGTAAGTTATTGTAATTATAATTAAAAATACCTTCTTAGACTTTTCGCCGGAATTCTTGGAAATCGCATCGCATGCCTTCGCATACTGCCGGGGACATCCTCCGTCGTATGGCTGCGGCCGTGTACGACACGGGCAAGAAGGGAGCCAGCCTTGGCCAATACAGAAACATTTTACGACGTCATGCGCAGTCAGGGGATCACCCGGCGTAGCTTTATGAAGTACTGCTCGCTTACGGCATCCGCCTTGGGCCTGGGCCCGGCATTTGTGCCGCAAATTGCCCATGCGATGGAGACCAAGCCGCGCACTCCGGTGATCTGGGTTCATGGGCTTGAATGCACGTGCTGCTCTGAAAGTTTCATCCGCTCGGCCCATCCGCTGGCCAAGGATGTGATCCTGTCGATGATCAGCCTTGATTATGACGACACGTTGATGGCCGCCGCAGGCCACGCCGCCGAAGCGGCGATGATGGAGACCATCGAGAAATACAAAGGGCAGTATATTCTCGCGGTGGAGGGCAACCCGCCTTTGAACGAAGACGGGATGTTTTGCATCAGTGGCGGCAAACCCTTTGTCGAAAAGCTCAAACTGGCAGCGAAGGACGCCAAGGCGGTGATCAGCTGGGGGGCATGCGCCTCTTACGGCTGTGTGCAGGCGGCCAAACCAAACCCGACACAGGCCACCCCGGTGCACAAAGTCATCACCGACAAGCCGATCATCAAAGTGCCCGGCTGCCCGCCCATCGCCGAAGTCATGACCGGCGTGATCACCTACATGCTGACTTTTGATCGCCTGCCCGAGCTTGACCGCCAAGGCCGTCCGGCGATGTTCTACGGCCAGCGCATTCACGACAAATGCTACCGACGTCCGCACTTTGATGCGGGCCAGTTTGTCGAGGAATGGGATGATGACGGCGCGCGCAAGGGCTACTGCCTTTACAAGATGGGCTGCAAAGGGCCGACCACGTACAACGCCTGTTCGACCATCCGCTGGAACGAAGGCGTCAGTTTCCCGATCCAATCCGGCCATGGCTGTATCGGCTGTTCCGAAGACGGTTTCTGGGATCAAGGCACCTTCTATGACCGTGTGACGGACCTCACCCAGTTCGGCGTTGAGGCAAATGCCGATCAGATCGGATTTGCAGCCGCGGGCGTCGTTGGCGCGGGCGTGGCAGCCCATGCGGCCATCTCGGCGCTCAAATCTGCTCAGAACAAAGCACAAAAGACCCCAACCCCCACGAATGAGGAGGCCTGATCATGGTTGTCCAAACACCTAACGGCTTCAATCTGGATGACACCGGCCAGCGCATCGTCGTGGACCCGGTGACCCGGATTGAAGGCCACATGCGCTGTGAAGTGAACGTCGATGACGAAGGCTATATCCGCAACGCGGTGTCCACCGGTACGATGTGGCGCGGTCTTGAGGTGATCCTCAAGGGGCGTGACCCTCGGGACGCCTGGGCCTTTACAGAACGCATCTGCGGTGTGTGCACCGGCACCCATGCGCTGACTTCCGTGCGTGCGGTCGAGGATGCGCTAGGGATCACGATCCCGGACAACGCCAACTCAATCCGCAATATCATGCAGTTAAACCTGCAGATTCATGATCATATTGTACATTTCTATCACCTGCATGCGCTGGACTGGGTCAATCCGATCAACGCATTGCGGGCCGATCCCAAGGCCACGTCCGAATTGCAGCAGGCCGTGTCACCCAGCCACCCGCTCTCCAGCCCCGGTTATTTCAGGGACGTGCAAAACCGGCTCAAACAATTCGTAGAAAGCGGTCAATTGGGCCTGTTCAAGAACGGCTACTGGGACAATCCCGCCTATCTGCTGCCGCCGGAAGCGGATTTGATGGCGACCACCCACTACCTTGAAGCGCTTGATTTGCAGAAAGAGGTCGTCAAGGTTCACACAATCTTTGGCGGCAAGAACCCACACCCCAATTGGCTAGTGGGTGGCGTGCCCTGTCCGATCAACGTGCATTCCACTGGTGCCGTCGGGGCCATCAACATGGAGCGGTTGAACCTTGTGTCGTCGATCATCGACAAATGCCGCGAGTTCAACCAGAATGTCTATCTGCCCGACGTCGTTGCGATTGGCGGGTTCTACAAGAACTGGCTTTATGGCGGTGGCCTTTCCTCGCAGGCCTGCCTTGCCTACGGCGATATACCCGAACACCCGAACGACTTTTCGCCAGAGCAACTTTATCTGCCGCGTGGCGCAATCATCAACGGTGACCTGACAACGGTGCATGACGTCGATGTGCGTGATCCCGAGCAAATTCAGGAATTCGTGGATCACTCCTGGTATGAATATGCAGAAAAGGGCAAAGGCCTGCATCCCTGGGACGGAGAGACTGAGGCGAAGTTCGAGTTGGGTCCGAACCTCAAGGGCACCCGCACCAATATCAAGCAGATCGACGAAGGTGCCAAGTATAGCTGGATCAAAGCACCGCGCTGGAAAGGTCATGCAATGGAAGTGGGGCCGCTGGCGCGCTATATCGTCGGCTATGCCAAGGGTCATGAGGACATCAGCGATCAGGTGAACGGCCTGTTGCGGACGATGGACCTGCCGGTTGAGGCGCTGTTCTCGACCCTGGGCCGCACGGCAGCGCGCGCGTTGGAATCCGAATACTGCGGACGGCTGCAAAAACACTTCTTCGACAAGCTGATCACCAACATCAAGAACGGCGACGAAAGCACTGCAAACGTGGCCAAGTGGGACCCCAAGACGTGGCCCACGGAAGCGAAAGGCGTCGGCATGACCGAGGCACCGCGCGGCGCACTGGGGCACTGGGTGAAGATCAAGGACGGACGGATCGAGAACTATCAATGCGTCGTGCCGACAACCTGGAACGGGTCGCCTCGGGACAGTCAGGGCAACATCGGCGCATTCGAAGCCTCCTTGATGAACACCAAGATGGAGCGACCGGAAGAGCCGGTGGAAATCCTGCGCACATTGCACAGTTTCGACCCCTGCCTGGCCTGTTCGACCCATGTGATGTCGCCAGACGGCGATGAGCTTACAACCGTCAAAGTCCGCTGAGGGAGCACCTGACATGAAAAAATTCGCAACACTTCTCGCACTGGTCCCAGGCATGTCTTTTGCCCATGGTGGTCACGCACCGCTTCCGGACACTGTGCACAACGTCAGTCATACAGGCCCGGTTTTGGGGGCCACATTGATCATCGGCACGATTGCTGTGCTGGCGTATCAGCGGTGGAAATCATGAGTTCGGTTGATACTGACAGAGGAAGCGGCATCGCCCTGACGGGAGATGCGACCGATGCGGACCTGGCCACCATCACGCGCAATTCCTCGGTCTATGTCTACGAAGCGCCTGTTCGGCTTTGGCACTGGATCAACGCGCTTGCGATCCTTGTGCTGTGTGTCACGGGCTACCTGATCGGGTCACCACCGCCGACGATGATCATCGCCGAGGCAACTTATCAGTTCGTCTTTGGCTACATCCGGTTTGCGCATTTCGCCGCCGGAATGATCATGACCGTCGGCTTTTTCGGGCGTATCTACTGGGCGTTTGTCGGCAATTCGCATGCCCGGCAGATGTTCAAGCTGCCGCTGTTCAATGGCAAGTGGTGGGCCGAAGTTTGGGGCGAAGCGCGGTGGTACATGTTTCTAGAGAAGAAGCCCAAGAAATACGTGGGCCACAACCCGCTGGCCCAGATCGCGATGTTCTTTTTCATGACGGTGGGCATGACGTTCATGATCGTGACAGGTTTTGCACTATATTCCGAAGGGGTCGGGCGGGACGGCATCCTGGACACAGTCTTTGGCCCTCTGCTCGACTTGGTGGGCGGCAGCCAGATGATGCACCAGATCCACCATCTGGGCATGTGGGCCATTGTGGTATTCATCATCATCCACATCTACGCCGCCGTGCGCGAAGATATCATGTCACGGCAGACCATGGTGTCGACGATGATTTCGGGGACACGCACATTCAAGGACGACGATCCCAACTGACCTTTGGTCCGAAAAACACAAAAGGGCGGGCGCGAGTCGTCCGCTTTTTTCGTTTGGAAGACTAGTGATCAGTTTCTATCAAATTCGGAAGATACTATTACACAATAAGTTCCATTGTATACACTGGTATTCCGTTAATCTCTTTAAATTCATAGGGATAGTAAGATGCTTGAAATTTCATTCATTTTTTTGACCTCAGATGAGATGGCAAGCTAGCCTCGCTTCAACGGCAGATTGGAAACCAATTAACCGATCTGTGTGGAGGAGACTACGAATGACAGACAACGTACTGATCCTGGGGATTGGGAACGTCCTTTGGGCCGATGAAGGCTTTGGCGTCCGATGTGTCGAGCGGATGGCACAATCCTGGAAATTGCCGCCGGCCGTGAAAATTCTGGATGGCGGAACGCAGGGGCTTTACCTGCTGCCATTCCTGGAAGAGGCCGACACCCTCGTTGTGTTCGACGCTGTGGACTATGGCCTTGCGCCCGGCACCCTGAAGATTGTCGAAGGCGATGAGGTGCCCCGCTTTATGGGGGCCAAGAAGATGTCGCTACACCAGACCGGTTTTCAGGATGTGATCGCGACTGCGCAGTTGATGGGATACTGCCCCAAGACGCTGCTGCTCATTGGGTGCCAGCCGGAAGAACTGGAGGATTACGGCGGCGGTCTGCGCGATGTAGTCGCTGCGCAAATCGAACCCGCCATCGAGGTCGCGCTGACCAAACTGGCACAAATGGGGATTGTCGCCGAACCGGGCGAAACCAAAAGCGATCTTCTTGCCGATGCGTCCATCATGCATCAGGCCTATGAGGCGGGGCGCCCGTCGGAACACGACGCCTGTCGCATTGGTGACGACCGTTTCTTCCCCGTAGCGGAATAGAACGATGTGCGTCGGCATCCCCATGCAGATCACCGCGATCGACGGAATTGCGGCAACAACTACCAACGGGCATCACAGCGAGCTTATTGATCTGTCTTTGACGCCGGATGCTGTGGTCGGCGATTGGCTACTGACATTTCTGGGCGCGGCCCGCGAAATCATAACAGCCGATGAGGCGCAGAAAATCGGGGCGGCCCTCGCAGGTCTCCAATCTCTGATGGAGAGCGGAACGCTGGGCAATGCCTTTGCTGATCTTGAAAACGATGGGCCGCAATTGCCCGCTCATTTGCAGGCGGCATTGGATGCCGGTGCGACAACAGGTTGAGGATACAGAATGACACATCCCCTGATCACCCGGCTTACGACCGAGTTCGACTATCCGGTGCTGGAAACGATGGCAGATGTTGCCACCTTTACGGAAAGGCCCGGCTTTCATGCGATTTTCGTGCCCGGCGACGTGACCCGAAATCTTGAGACGCCTGATGTGGCTGTCATCCTCCCTGAGTTGCGTCAGGCGTTTCAAGGCCGGTTCGATTGTGCAGTCGCCGCCGACAGCGTCGAAAGCGAGCTGCGCGAGGCGACCAAGGTACGCAAAACGCCAAGTGTTATATTCTACCGCGAAGACCAGATGATCGGCGGCCTGCCCAAGGTGCGGGACTGGTCGGAATACATCGAACGCATCACCCAAATTCTCGCTCTTCCGATGGCTGCTGAATAAGGAAATACGCCCATGACAAACCCTTTCATGATGCCGCCGACAGGCTTTGGGCCGGGGTCTCAACCGTTGGACAGCAATGATGACAAGCTTGAGTACATGCCGCTGCCACAGGACATGCGCACCTATGCGCCCAGCCTGCCCGAAGTGGACGATCTTGATCTTGCCGATATTGCCCCGGCCATAGCGCTCTTGCGTGAGGTGGCCGCCGCCGCGGACCGGATCGCAAAGACCGGCGGTACGCAGCAGTTTGCCCTCTCTGGCCTCGACAAGACAAACCGCGATCTGATTGCCGAGACTTTGGGGAGTGGCGAGGTGGCCGCTAAAATCCGCAACATACCTGCCATCGCTGTTCAGGAAAGCGTTTTTGCCGGGATCTGGACGCTCACGTCGACTGCGGGGGACGTGATCGAAGTGGCTGAAATCCCTGCCTGCGTCATCCACGCCCCGTTCGCACCCAAACGGCCGGCCATGGGCGACACCGCCCCCTTGGTCAGTGGGGTCATCAACGCCCCACCCATGTTGATTGAGTTGAGTGACAAATCAGCGGCCTTTGACCCGGACGCGCCCATGCATGTCATCAACTTGTCCCTTTTGCCACATACCGAGGAAGACCTCGTCTGGCTGGATCAGGCCCTGGGCGAAGGGGCGGTGACAATTCTGTCGCGCGGCTACGGCAATTGCCGGGTCACAGCGACGGCCCTCCCGCATGTCTGGCGTGTGCAGTTCTTTAATTCGATGGACACCCTAATCCTCGACACATTCGAGGTCACAACCGTGCCCGAAGTCGCATTGGCCGCCTGCGAAGATCTGGCCGACAGCGCCAAGCGGTTGCTGAGCGTGTTGGAGGCAATCCAGTGAATGAGTTTTCCAACCGCTTCGAAGGCAGCTTTCTAGGGGCCAACGACAAGATCAGCGCACAAGCCATCATGGAATGCAAAGTCTGTTGGTCGCCCTATGATCCGGCGGAGGGGGATGACTATCGCCAGGTCGAACCCGGTACGGCATTTACCGACTTGCCGGATGATTGGTCCTGCCCCAATTGCAGTGCGCCCAAGGAACAATTCATGGTCCTTGAAGACCCCGGATCAGAAGCCGCAACCGAGGCGGCACAGCTTGATGGCGTGACCGCCCGGCTGGTCGCCGATTTTCGCGAAATATGGCACTCCAAGATGCGCGACGTGCCGATGGTCAACAAGTTGCTCACTGTCGAGGCCGTCGGGTTTCGGATCGTGGACGGCCGCCCCTTGGGTGTTCTCATCTCGCCTTGGTTCATGAACCTGATCCAACTGCCGGGTGAAGATGAGGATTGGACCGATCTTGTTGCCGGCGAAAAGGAATTGGTCGCCTTTCCATCGGGGGAATACGAGTTCATCCACAACACCCGCGAACAGATCGGCGGATACAAGGCATGTTCGCTCTTCTCACCAATGGGGGAATTCAAATCCCAGATGCAGGCGCAAGAGGTCGCCGCCGCAGTGATGGTTGCGCTTTTTGATGCAGGCAACCGCGCCGAAACTGATCGCGCGGCGGACATCCGCGCGGCGCGAGAGGCCGAACTTGCGCCCGAACGTGATGACCCGCCCATGCTGCGGGACGCACCATCGCGCCGCGCCGTCATCACCGCAGGCATGGCAGAGCAGGGCTGACCCGATGCTGCTGCAACCCATATCACCCAGATTGCGGGCCAGACCGCCAGTGCCTTTGCCCATTGCAGAACTTGTTCTGGGCAAGCCGGTAGAAGAGGCGGCCGAGCTGTTGCCACGCCTGTTTAATCTGTGCCGGGTTGCACAAGGTGTTGCGGCGCGGGCGGCATTCGGGTTGCCGCAAGAGCCGGGCTGGCGGCAAGCATTGCGATACGAAATCCTAAAGGAGCATGTTCTGAAGCTTTGCCTAAAATGGCCAGGCCAATTGTCTGTGCCTCCGCTGGCCCTGCCAATCGGGTGGATGCAGGACGCACCCGCGCTTCGGGACGCACTCTTTGGCCCGGGTCAGCGGATGCCGACCTCTATCGACGCATTCATGGCCTTTCTCGACAGCGGCACAGGTATTGGGCCGGTTCTAAAGGCCATCGCTCAAGTTATTCCACCTGCTTCCGCCGTGCGCGCAGATTTGCCGCTAACCACATCGAACAGCATCTTTGACCGCATGGCACAAGAGAACTCGGTCGCCGGGCGTCACGCAGTCCATTCCGTCATGATCGCAATCGAAACGCGATGGGGGCGTGGGCCACTTTGGTCTGCAACCGGGCTCACCTGTGATCTTGCGGACTGCCTGGAAGGTAAACTTCCTACCGCCGACCTGCGCCAAGGGCGCAGCGTCGTACCTGCGGCCCGCGGCCTTTACGGAATTTGTGCCCAGCTTACCAATGGCCGGATCACGCAGTTTCAAAGGATCACACCAACGGATCATCTGGTGATGCGCGGCGGCATGTTGGAACACAGCCTCGCGACACTGGAACCGGCCCGCGCAAATGCCCTCGCACCGGTGGTCTTGTCTATTCTCGATCCGTGCTTTCCAATCAGGCTTGAACGGGATCAGGTCGAGGAGGTGACCCATGCATGAGATGTCCCTTTGCGAAGGCATGCGCGGCGTGATCGAGGATCAAGCGCGGGTGCACAACGTCTCGAAAATTTCGCGGGTCCGGGTCGAGATCGGGCGCTTTGCCGGGGTTGAGACCAGTGCACTGCACTTTGCCTTTGACGTGGTCATGCGCGGCTCTGTGGCCGAAGGGGCCGAACTGGTCACGCTGGAACTACCAGGCCGCGCGCTGTGCTATGACTGCATGAAAGAAGTGGAAATCGTCGAGCGGTTGGACCCTTGTCCGCTCTGCGGCGGTGGCAAGCTGATGCCGCAAGGCGGGGATGAAATGAAAATCAAAGACTTGGAGGTTGCATAAGATGTGTACTGTATGCGGATGCAGCGAAGGTGAAACCAAGGTGCATGGGCACGACCATAGCCACGGGCACGCCGACCACCATCACCACCACACCCACGACCATCATCACTACGGTCACGGCCCTGCCGGGGTCGAGGTGCCAGGAATGTCTCAGGAACGGCTGATCGAGATCGAGACGGATATCCTGAGCAAGAACGATCTTTATGCGCGTGCCAATCGCAAACGGCTGGCCGAAAACGGGGCCTTCGCGGTCAACCTTGTATCCTCTCCCGGTTCCGGCAAGACGACACTGCTGTGCAAGACAATCGAAGCATTGGATAGCGTATCCCTTGGGGTGATCGAAGGCGATCAGCAGACCGAAAACGACGCCGACCGCATCCGCGCCACCGGCGCCCCTGCCGTTCAGGTCAACACCGGCAAAGGCTGCCATCTTGATGGCCATATGGTTGGCCACGCGATGGAGCATCTGAACCTGCCGGAAAACGCACTGCTCTTTATTGAAAACGTCGGGAACCTTGTCTGCCCGGCCGCCTTTGACCTGGGCGAGGATTGCAAGGTAGCGATCCTGTCGGTCACCGAGGGCGAGGATAAGCCACTAAAATATCCCGACATGTTCACCGCCGCGCGGCTTGCGATCCTGAACAAGACTGATCTTGCGCCACATTGCGATGTCGACCTGTCGCTTTACGAAGCGAACCTGCGACGCGTGAACCCGGGCATCGAAATCCTCCACATGTCCGCGCGTACGGGCGAGGGAATGGCGGCTTGGGTTACCTGGTTGCGCAACAACCTTGCTGACAAGGCAGTGCCAAAGGCTGCGCAATGAGCGGGCTGCCGACACTTCTTTTGGTCGATGACGAAGCGCATTCTCTTTCGGCGATGCGCATGGCCCTGGAGGACGACTTTGACTGCCTTACCGCACTGAACGCGGATGAGGCGATGACGCTCATGGAGGAGAACTACGTCCAGGCCATCTTTTGCGACCATCGGATGCCGGGTCGTACGGGCGTGGAATTTCTGTCCGATGTGCGCGACCGCTGGCCGGAAACGGTGCGCATCATCATCACCGGCTACACCGAGACCAATGATATGATTGCCGCGATCAATGATGCGGGGATCTACCAGTTTCTGACCAAGCCCTGGCATCCTGATCAACTGATGATTGCCGCCAAGAATGCAGCACAACTATTCCAACTGAGCCGGGATCACGACCGCCTGTCCCTTGAAATGCGCTTTATGGGCAAGACGGCCGAGAACAAGGTCGAAGCACGACGCCGCACACTGCGCGAAGGATTTGGGTTTGAGAAAATCCTGCGCGTGGCGAACTCTCCGATGAATGCGACGGTCGAGCTGGCTCGTCAGTTCGCAAGTTTTGACGTCCCGGTCCTGATCTCTGGCGAGGCGGGAACGGGCAAGGACACGATGGCCCGGGCGATGCACTATGCGTCACTGCGATCTGAACATGCGTTTTACGAGATCAATTGCGCCGGGCTGCCCGATGATCTTTTGCGGGTAGAACTCTTGGGGGCCAAGAAAGGCGCGCTTCCCGGCACCCCCAACAATAAAATCGGGCTTTTGCAAAAGGCGTCGCGCGGGACGGTATTTCTGAACGGGATCGACGCGCTCAGCCCGCAAATGCAGCTGACTTTATTGCGGGTGGCAACCGAGGGCAGCTTTGAACCTGTTGGCGGCACCGAAACGCTGACAACTGACGCGCGGCTTCTGACCGGAAGCCATAGCGATCTGGCCGCTGCTGTTGCCCGAGGCACGTTTCGCAAGGACCTCTATTATGCGCTCGCCGCCACCGAATTGACCCTGCATGCGTTGCGCGCCCGTGTCGAAGACTTGCCAATTCTCGCGCAGAACATGTTGGGTGAACTGGCCGAACAACATCGCAAACCTGTCGAGGGGTTAACCGATCTGGCCCTTGAGTTTCTGGCCAATTATGACTGGCCCGGCAATTTGCCGGAACTGTCCAACGAGTTGACGCGCCTTTTGATCCGCACGCAGGACGTGCGCCTGGGGCCAGAACTGATTTCCAGGCACATCCTGCAGGCCGACCCATCCGTCAGCGCGCGACCCGACCCCGTGGCCGCCGATGTCATGTCGTCCGAAGGGACGCTCAAAGACCGTATCGAAGTGATGGAAGCCCGGATCCTGCGCGAAACGCTGACCCGGCTGAAGTGGAACAAGAGCCGCGCCGCCGAGGAACTGGGCCTGAGCCGTGTTGGACTACGCTCCAAACTTGACCGCTACGGTGTCGAACAACCAAGCAAACACGACAACACGCAGGAGGACTGAGGCATGTGTCTGGGAATACCGGGACAGATCGTCGAGATCACCGATGCCACCCGATTGATGGCGATTGCAGATATCTCTGGTGTGCGACGGGAGGTGTCTGTCGCTTGCGTCGCCACACCGGACCTCTCTGACCTGATCGGGGAATGGGCGCTTATTCACGTGGGCTTTGCCATGAGTGTGATTGACGAGGGCGAAGCCGAGAAAACACTCGAAGCGTTGCGCGGACTGGGCGAGGCACAAGAAACGCTCGAAGCCATGGCCCAGGGTGACGCAGCCCTGCATACACCGGCAGAGAGAGTAGCATCATGAGATATGTCGAGGAATTTCGCGATCCGTCCGCTGCCAGGGACGTTTTGCGCGCAATCAAGGACGTCACAGCCGAAATCGGGGCGACAAAGGAAAAGCCGATCCACATCATGGAAATCTGTGGCGGCCACACCCATGCGATCTTTCGTTATGGCCTGGACCGGCTGACGCCCGAAGGCATCGAGTTCATTCATGGTCCCGGCTGCCCGGTCTGCGTTCTACCGATGAGCCGGATCGACGAATGCGTGGAAATTGCCGAACGTCCCGAAGTGATTTTTGCCACCTTCGGCGATGCGATGCGGGTGCCCGGGTCGCGCAAGTCGCTGATGCAGGCCAAAGCGGATGGGGCCGATATCCGCATGGTCTATTCCCCGCTGGATGCGCTGGAACTGGCGCGCCGCAACCCTGACCGCGAGGTAGTGTTCTTTGGATTGGGGTTCGAGACGACGACGCCGTCAACAGCGCTGTCGATCCAACAGGCCTCCCGTGAAGCTCTGAGAAATTTCAGCGTATTCTGCAATCACATCACTGTCCCGCCCCCGATCAAGGCGCTGCTTGATGACCCCTATATGGTCCTCGATGGTTTTGTAGGGCCTGGTCACGTGTCGATGGTGATTGGCACGCATCCTTATGATTTCATCGCCAAGGATTATGGCAAGCCCATCGTGGTTGCGGGATTTGAACCGCTTGATTTGCTGCAATCGGTTTTGATGGTTCTGCATCAGATCCGCGATGGCCGCGCAGAGGTTGAAAACCAGTACGCCCGTGTGGTGCCAGAGCATGGGAACCCGGTGTCCATTGCAGCCATCGAAGACGTCTATGAGCCCCGCCCGACCTTCGAATGGCGCGGTTTGGGCGAGATCGACGCAAGCGGTTTGCGCATCCGCCACGCCTATCGCGCCTATGACGCCGAAGAAAAGTTTCGCGTGGGCTATGGCGCCGGACCGCGCATTGTCAGCGAACCCGATGGCTGTGCCTGCGGTCAGGTGATGACAGGGCGGATCAAACCGCCCCAATGCCCTCAATACGGCCAAGGCTGCACACCGGAAATGCCCTTGGGGGCGCTTATGGTCAGCTCTGAAGGGGCCTGTGCGGCTTATTTTCAGTACAGCGCCAATGATGACGTGATGGAGGCGGCGGAATGAATATGGCAACACCGATCAAAGCCTCTCGACTGCGCGGTGACCGCGTGACCATGGCCCATGGCGGTGGCGGCAAAGCCATGCGCGATCTGATCGAAGAGGTTTTTACGGACGTCTTTCAACCACCGGGATCAGAGGATCAGGCACGTTTGACAGCCGAGGCGCTGCGCGCACCGGGCGCGCAACTCGCCTTTACAACTGATAGTTTTGTGGTCACCCCGCCCGAGTTCCCGGGTGGCGATATCGGCAAGATCGCCGTGTGCGGAACGGTCAATGATCTGGCAGTAGGAGGTGCTAAACCGCTCTGGCTTTCGGCAGCATTCATCATTGAGGAAGGGTGCGAATTTGCACTGTTGCGCCGCGTTGTCGCGTCCATGCAGGCCGAGGCCGAGAAGGCAGGCGTGCGAATTGTCACCGGCGACACCAAGGTGGTGGAGCGCGGGTCGGCTGACCAGGTGTTTGTGACCACCTCAGGCGTCGGCGTCATCCCTGCACAGCGTCATCTGGCAGCGGACACCATCGAACCGGGCGATGTGGCCATCGTGAATGGCGTCTTGGGGGATCACGGTGCGGCGATTCTGGCCGCACGCGGTGACATGGCGCTGAGCACGGACATCCAATCGGATTGCCAGAGCCTGAACGGTTTGATCGAGGCGGTATTGAACGCCGCACCCAACGCCCGCGCGGCCCGTGACGCAACCCGCGGCGGCGTTGCCTCGTGCCTTAATGAAATGGCAGAGGCGGCAGGCGTCAGTATCGAAATTGACGAGACGTCATTGCCCCTCAGGGCCGAAGTCAGAGGCGTCTGTGAAGTGCTGGGCCTGGACCCACTCTATCTCGCCAATGAAGGGACTTTGGTCATTTTTGTGCCACAGGCGGAATCCGAAGCTGCCCTTGCCGCAATGCGTGCAACGCGTGAAGGGCAAGGTGCCCAGATCATCGGGCGCGCCAAGGCCGGACACCCCGGACGCGTGACGATGAAGACGCTCTTTGGTGGTCAGCGATTGGTCGACACGCTGGTCGGAGAGCAGCTTCCCCGGATTTGCTGAGAATTGGGACGGATCACCCGACACCTCAATGTCAAAAAATCATGCCTTTGTATTCGCGCATATAGGCCTCAAAGAAATCCGTGAAGGTCGCGACCAATGGCGGGAATTGTTCATAAGGCGGATAAAACAAAGTCAACCAAAGGGGCGAGGCTTCCCAGTCCGGCAACAGCTTTTCCACTTCCCCGGTCTCAAGGCCCTGCCGGACGATAAAGTCCGGGAGGACGCAGATACCGCCACCTGCTGCTGCAACGGAATACAGGAAATCCCCGCTGTTGGAGATCACCTTGGTCGAGGTTTTTACATCGCGCCGTTGACCGCCGTTGCGCAGTTTCCAGATTTCTGCGCGACCTTGGTCGCTGTAACCCAGCAATGTGTCCTGTTTCAGGTCATCAGGAGAAAGCGGCTTTGGAACGCGTTGAAACAGCGACGGAGCGGCGATCACATGGCGCGGAACCTGACAGATTTTTCGCCAGATCGTCGATTTGTCCGTTGGAGGTTCCGAGACCCGAACAGCGAGGTCACACTCCCCCTCGATGATGTCGACCAGCGTATCTGTCAGAAAGACCTCCAACTCGATCCTCGGGTAAGCGAGGCGAAAGCTTTCGACCAGTTGCGGCATCACGCGCACGCCCAAAGACATCGGAGCGTTGATGCGCAGACGGCCCATGTCCGGTCTGGATGCTTTGGTAATGTCTGCGGTTGTTCTGTCGAGTTCTTCGACAATCGGTCGGTAGCGGGTGGCCGCGATGGCCCCCGCCGTTGTCATGGAGACCTGACGAGTGGTGCGGACGAACAACTGCTGCCCCATGTCGTCCTCAAGCTTGGACACGATCCGAGTGACGGAGGCCGGGGTCATCTGAAGCGACCTGGCGGCTGCGGCAAAGTTCAGCTTGGCAGCGACTTCAAGGAAGACACGGATCGATTTCAGGTCTGTCATTGGGTGATTATTGTTACGCTGGCCGCAATAGTAAATGCACAATTGTTTCTATTCTCGAACATAGCGGCTTCGCTTATTTTTCCATCAACAAAACGAACAGAAGGATTTCGAGATGATCAAAGACATCAAGGGCCTGCATCACGTCACGTCGATGGCGGCGGATGCAAACCAGAACAACAGCTTTTTTACCGAAACCTTGGGCCTGCGCCGGGTAAAGAAAACCGTGAACTTCGATGCGCCCGAGGTCTATCACCTGTATTATGGTGACGAGGTCGGAACGCCCGGTTCGATCATGACCTATTTCCCCTTCGGCAACATGCCCAAAGGCCGTCGCGGTGCGGGTGAAGTGGGCATTACGGAATTTGCCGTGCCAGATGGCAGCCTGGAGTTTTGGCAGAACCATCTGGCTGGGAAAGGTGTATCCGGTCTGAAGACCGAGACAGTCTTTGGCCAAAACCGTTTGAACTTTGACGGTCCGGATGGCGACAGCTTTGCACTTGTCGAAAGTGAGGTACGCGACCGTGAGGCCTGGACCGGCGGCGGTATCTCCCAAAATGCGGGCGTGCTTGGCTTTAATGGTGCGCGATTCCGTGTCCGTGATGCGGCGGCAACCGGCGAACTCCTGACCTTTATGGGATACCAAAAGGCAGAGACGGAAGGTGACATCACACGCTATCTGATCGAAGGCGGTAACGCTGCTGATACGATTGACATCGAGCAACTCGCATCCGCCGCCCCAGTTGCCGATCAGGGCGCAGGGTCCGTGCATCACATTGCGTTCGCCGTCAATGATCGGGCCGCACAATTGCGCGTCCGCCAGGCGCTGATGGATACCGGATACCAGGTCACGCCCGTGATTGACCGCGACTATTTCTGGGCAATCTACTTCCGGACGCCTGGGGGTATTCTTTTCGAAGTTGCCACCAATGAACCGGGCTTTGACCGTGATGAAGACACGGCACATCTCGGCGAGGCGCTCAAGCTGCCATCGCGTTACGAGGCCCACCGCGCTCAGATTGAGCAATTGCTCCCACCCCTGGCAGCCTGAGGATTTTGTGCCATGGCCACCACTCACTATCACGCAATGTCGGTCGAACCTCAGGTCGGCCGACCCCTCGTTTTCGCCTTTCACGGAACGGGCGGGGACGAGCATCAATTCTTTTCACTCGCCCAGCAGTTGATGCCGGGCGGGGGCGTTGTATCACCAAGAGGAGATGTGTCCGAAATGGGTGCATCCCGGTTCTTTCGCAGAACCGGGGAAGGTGTCTATGACATGGATGATCTCGCGGCCCGCACGAGCAAGATGATCGCCTATGTTGAGGCCCACAAGGCCCAGCATCCTGATGCGCCAGTATTTGGCTTTGGGTATTCGAACGGCGCCAACATATTGGCATCGGTCTTGATGGTCCGTCCGGATCTCTTTGACAAAGCGGCCCTGCTGCATCCCTTGATCACATGGGACCCGGGCAGAGTGCCAGGCTTGGCGGGTAAGCGGGTTCTTGTAACGGCGGGTGAACATGACCCGATTACCCCGTGGCACAAGACAACCAGCCTGATCAGTTGGTTCGAAGACCAGAACGCGCGTGTAACGGTTGAAACGCATGATGGGGGGCATGAGCTTCGCCAGACAGAAATTCAGGCACTGGCGCAGTTCTTGAATGACTGAACGATCACTGAAAGGCGCTGTGCAAGGCATTGATTGTCGAAAGCAGCGCCGCTTCTTCCTTTATCCAACCAAGGAAGGCCCGCACGCCCGGGTCGCTT
>NZ_CANNES010000016.1 GCF_947503705.1 uncultured Tateyamaria sp.
GGCGTCCGGCTTTTCTGACTCGAACGACTGGGATTTTTATATGGACCGCACAACCGCGTTGACCGAAGCCTTCTTGAACAACTTGCCATCCGCCGATGCAGAGCTGGAGAATTTTCAGCAAGCCGTGCGCGAGGTGGCCCAAGACGTCATCACCGTAGAAAAGAACGATCCGAACTGGTCGGCCGCCCGCGTTCTGCACCGGTTGGCCGAACCGGATCGCGTCATCAGCTTTCGAGTGACGTGGATGGACGATGCGGGGCAAGTGCAGGTCAACCGGGGCTGGCGGGTTCAGGCCTCAAACGCCATTGGGCCGTATAAGGGTGGACTGCGGTTTCACCCCGATGTGACGCTGGATGACCTGCGTTTTCTGGCCTTTGAGCAGTGTTTCAAGAACGCGCTGACAGGCCTGCCCCTGGGTGGCGGCAAAGGCGGCGCTGATTTTGATCCCAAGGGCAAGTCAGAGGCGGAAGTCATGCGCTTTTGTCAGGCGTTCATGGCGCAGCTTGCCCCCCATATCGGGCCTGATCGCGACGTGCCTGCGGGTGACATGAACGTGGGAGCGCGCGAGATCGGGTATCTGTTTGGCGCTTGGTCGAACCACGCGGGCATCTACGGGGGCGCGCTGACCGGCAAGGGCCTGTCTTATGGCGGCTCCGAGGTGCGGATCGAGGCGACCGGTTACGGTCTTATGTATTTCGTGCAGGCCATGTTGGCACGGCAAGGCGACGAGATCGCGGGCAAGCGTGTCGCCGTTTCAGGCAAGGGCAATGTTGCCATTCATGCTGCCCAAAAGGCGCAGCAGCAGGGGGCAGACGTGATCACTTTGTCCGACACCTCTGGCACGCTTTACGCCGCCGACGGGTTGACGCCTGATGAGATTAAATGGGTCGCGGCGCGCAAGGCGGCGGGGCAGGACCTGTCTGATCCCCCATCGAAATTTGCGGCACAGTTCCGCGCGGGCGAACAACCCTGGACGCAGGCGGCTGACATCGCGTTGCCCTGTGCCACACAGAACGAAATCGACGCCAATGCGGCCCAAGCCATTGTCGATGGTGGCTATGCCGTGCTGGCCGAGGGGGCCAACATGCCGGTGATGGCCGATGCCTTGGCCATCCTGCGCAAGGGCGGTGTTCAATACGCCCCGGGCAAAGCTGCGAACGCCGGCGGTGTGGCGGTCAGCGGCCTCGAGATGAGCCAGATGAGCCACCGCCGGTTCATGTCGGCAGACGAAGTCGACGCAGCCCTCAAAACCCTCATGTCCGACATTCACGACCGTGTGGCGGACGAGGGGCAGGATAGCGGCCAGATCAATTATGCGCGGGGCGCCAACGTGGCCGGATACCGCCGCCTTGCCCACGCCATCACGGCTCAGGGGGTGCTGTAAATGACGGATACGAAACCTGTGACGGGCGCGCAGAGCCTCGTGAATTGCATGGTTGAGGCCGGAATAGACACTGTTTTTGGTGTCCCGGGCGAAGAAACCACCGATCTGATGGTGGCCCTGACCGCTTCTGATATCGACTTTGTTCTGTGCCGGAATGAGCAAGGCGCCGCCTTTATGGCGTCGGTGCATGGGCGGTTGACCGGGCGGCCGGGCGTCTGTCTGGCGACGCTGGGGCCTGGGGCCACGAACCTTGTCACCGGCGTTGCCGATGCACAGCTCGATCACGTGCCGCTGATCGCTATCACGGGGCAGGGCGGGCGTGACCGGCTGGGGCGCATGAGCCACCAGATGATCGACCTTGAGGCGCTGTTTGCGCCGGTGACCAAGCTGAGCCGGACAATCCTCATGCCCGATGATATTCCCGCCACCTTTGCGGAGGCGATGCGCCTGTCGCTGGCGGGTCGCCCCGGTGCCGTGCACCTGTGCCTGCCCGAGGATGTCGCGGCGGCCGATACCCGTGCCGCACCTTTACCCGTCCGCCAGCAGCCCCAGATCAGGGCAGGGCAGGATGATTTGCAGGCCCTCGCCGATCAAGTGATCGAAGCGACCCGCCCCGTGCTCATTGCCGGTGCAGGGGTGGTGCGCGAAGGCGCGACCGAAGCGGTGCGCATGTTCTCTGAGACGACGGGCATTCCGGTGGCCACGACCTTCATGGCCAAGGGCGTGCTGCCGCAGGATCATCCCAACACGCTGTTCACCGTCGGCCAAAGCGAGGAGGACTGGGTCGACCTGGCTTTGCGTGCTGCGGATCTGGTGCTGATGGTTGGCTTTGATGCTGTGGAATATCCGCCGCTGGCCCTCGTGGCCGAGGGCACACCGCGTGTATGTGTCGTGGATGCCGAAGCGCCACGCGCCGATACCGGCCTGACGATCGGGGCGCAGGCGATTGGCGATATTGGCCACACGCTGACTGACCTGCGGGTCCGCCTGAAGGGGCGGAAATGGGCGGATGGCCCCGCCTTTGTCGCTGCGCGTGATGGGATGCGCAAAGCGTTGGCGCGCCGGTTGACGGATGCCGACACTGGCCCCATCGCCCCGACCGATATTTGCCGCGAAGTGACCAAGACATTGCGTCCCGAAGATACGGTGTTGTCCGGCGTGGGCATGCACAAGCTGTGGATCGCGCGCCACGTGCAGCCGCATCGCGCGGGTCAGCTGATCGTGCCCAACGGGCTGGCGGGTATGGGTTTGGCCCTGCCCGGTGCGCTGGCCGCGGCGCGCTTGCAACAGGAAGGTCGTGTTCTGGCCATCTGTGGCGACGGCGACGTGATGATGAACGTGCAAGAGATGGAGACGATCACCCGCCTGGGCCTGCGCCTGACGGTGATGGTGTGGGTGGATGGGGGCCTTGGCCTGATTGACGAACATCAGGGCGCGGAGGGGCCGAACTTTCCCTTTGGCAACCCGGAATGGGACAGGCTCGCGCGCGCATTTGGCTGGACGCACGCCGCCGTTGACGGTCTGGGCGCGCTGCCCGAACTGCTGCGCGCGGCGCATTCCGCCGAAGGGCCCACATTGCTCAGCGTGCCTGTCGATTACAATGCGGTTGGCCACATGCCCAGACGGGAAACTGAAATTTCGGGGAACCATGCGGCGGCCTGAACCGTTAGTACAGCAAGAGCCAATGACGAAGAGGAGAGATTGATATGTCCAATGCACTGAACGTTGTACCAAGCACTGATGATGTTGCCACAGGTGTCCGCGATACCGACGCGATTGCCGAAGGTTTGTCCGACATGCTGGCCGACACTTACCGTCTGGTGTTCAAGTCGCACGCCTATCACTGGAACGTCGAAGGTCCGTTGTTCTACTCGGTCCATAACCTGACCGAAGAGCATTACGAGGATATGTTCCAGGCCGCTGACGATCTGGCCGAGCGTATTCGCGCCTTGGGCCATCTCGCGCCAACGGCGATGGCCGACATCGTGGGCCGTTCCACGATCGAGGACAAAAGCGGCAAACTGACCACCGAAGACATGGTGTCTGACCTGGCCAAGGATCACGAGCGTATGGCGCATCGTTTTCACGCGCTGATCGAGATGGTGGAGGGCCGCAAGGACCCGGTGACCGAAGACATGGCAACCGCCCGCAGCGCCTTTCACGAAAAAGCTGCCTGGATGCTGCGCGCTCTGGTCAAGAATAGCTGATGGTTAACGAATAAGACGGGTAATGAGTAGCCCCGCGCCCATAGTTGGGCGCGGGGATTTTTCTGTCAGGTCTTGAGAATGGCAGAGGAGGCAAAGAACATCGCCTGGCTGATGGCCGAACGCACCTGATCCTCAGTGTAGGGTTTGGAGATCAGGAAGGCCGGTTCAGGCCCTTCACCGGTCAACAGGCGTTCCGGATAGGCGGTGATGAAGATCACCGGAATATCGCCCGCTTCGGCCGTGATCTTGTTGACGGCGTCAATGCCGCTGGACCCATCGGCCAGCTGAATGTCGGACAGGATCAGATCGGGGCGCTGCTGCCCAAAGAGCGACACGGCGGCGGCTTCGGTCCGGGCAACGCCGGTGATCCGGTGGCCCATCTCGGCGGCGATGTTTTCCAGATCAACCGCGATGATTGCCTCATCTTCGATGATCATCACATTGCCGCTGACGGATTTCGCCATCTCGTCATAGGCGATCTGCAACAGCGCTTCGACCTCTTCGGCCTGCTTGTCCATGATATGGGCCACATCCTGGGCGCTGAACTCTTCGAGGGTGCGCAACAGCAGCACTTCGCGGGTGTCGTCGGTCAGGGTGGCCAGATGGCGCTGCGCCTGGGCGGCGGCACCGGCTTCGTCGGGGGTGAATGTTGCACCGCTGCTGATCCAGATCGAGTGGAACACCTTGAACAGGGCCGCCTTGGGCGCGATGCCATCGGTGAACAGCGAGGTATCGGCCAGGATCGCTTCGAGTGTTGTGGCGGCGTAGGCATCGCCGCGGTCCTGGCTGCCTGTCAGGGCCCGCGCATAGCGGCGCAGATAGGGCAGATTGGGGCCAATCTTGTCCGCCAAAGAGGTTTCGGTTGTGTGCGACATTTCCTGTCACTCCCATTTTTTTTCACAAACTGTGGAACAAATGCGCCTCGAGTGCATTTTGTTCCGTAGTGCATTCAAATTTATCGTGGCAGGTACAAACATGAGCCGACCAGACCGGACATCAAGAACGGAGCAAGAGATAGATCAAAATCTCAAGCGCGTTTACGAGGACGTGGCCAATCAGGAATTACCGTCTCGCTTCACCGACCTTTTGGAACAGTTGCGCGCCAAGGACGCCGCGGCGACGCAAAAGGACGGTGAAAATGACAGCTGATCCAAAGGACGAACTCGTCACTCATCTGGGGGCCATGCGCGCCTTTGCGATGAGTTTGACGCGCAATGCGGCCTTGGCGGATGACATTGTGCAGGACGCGCTTGTCAAAGCGTGGAGCAATATCGGCTCTTTCCAGCCAGGCACCAACATGCGGGCTTGGTTGTTCACGATCCTGCGCAACACCTATTATTCGCATCACCGCAAACGCAAACGCGAGGTTGAGGACACCGAGGGCGAGATGTCTGCCGGGCTGGCGCAGAAACCCGATCACGACGGGCGTCTGCAGATGCGCGACTTCAACACCGCCTTTGGCGAACTGCCCGAAGAGCAGCGCGAAGCGCTTGTATTGGTAGGCGCGGGCGGCTTCTCCTATGAGGAAGCGGCCGAGACCTGTGGCGTTGCTGTGGGCACCATCAAGAGCCGCGTGAACCGTGGGCGGGCCCGTCTCATCGCGCTGATGGACATTTCGGAAGACGACACGCTAGAGGTGACCGACGCCGTGACCCAGGGGATCGTGACCATGAACCAGAGCATCGCGTAATGAAACTGCCGAGCTTTGGCGGGCTGCGGGTCCGGCTGCTTCTTTTGATGCTGCTGGCTCTGTTTCCACTTGGTCTGATCGCGATGTGGCAAACATTTCGCGTGGTCGAGGAATCCCGCATCCTCAACAAGCGGATCCTCGTGGACATGACGACCGCTGCCGCCGACGACCAACGCAACCTGGTGCAGCGGGCCGTGGGCGCGGGGGCTGGTTTGGGTGCGCTGGTTATGGCCACGGATCTGGACGCCTGCCGCGCCGGCATGGTCAATTTCCTGGCCGAAAATGACATGTTCGCCTTTGCCGGTTATATCCCGGTTAGCGGCGTGATGGCGTGCAGCAGCGCCGGTGACGCGGTGGTGGATTTTTCCGGCTATCCGTCGTTTGCCGCTGCGGTTGAACGTGGGTCTGTTTTCGTTGAGGTCAACGATGCGGGTGCGGTCAGCGGTATGCCCGTGGTGATCGTCAATGTGCCTCTGCGACAGGACGGCGCGCTTCAAGGGTTTGTTTCGCTCTCGCTGCCGCAACGAACCTTGCTGACATCTGATGATCCAAGTGTTGTGGACGGTCCGACCCTGATCGCCATCAGTTCGGGCGGCATCGCTTTTGCGCTGTCTGACACGCTTGAGGATGTGGCGGCCATCATGCCTCAGGACGTGCCTGCGGTGGATCTGTTTGCCCGGGCCGGCACCACCTTTGTTGGTGTGGCCAATTCGGGGGAACGGCGGGTGTTTTCCGTGACGGACGCGGTCGAGGACGGCTATGTCATTCTGGGCAGTTGGCCCCAAACCGATCTGATGCAACGCCATTTGTGGGCCCAGGCGGCCTTGCCCGCGCTGTTTGCCGTGCTGATGTGGGGCGCCAGCATGTTGGTGGCCTATTTCGGCCTCGACCGTCTCGTGCTGCGCCATCTGAAGGAATTGCGGTCTGCCATGCGTCAGTTCGCCCTGGGCGAGCGTAAAATGGATGGTCTGAAGCTTGAGGACGCGCCGGATGAGTTCCTGGACGCGCAACGGGCCTTTAACCGCATGACGTTGCTGATCACCGAGGCAGAGGCGCGTCAGTTGACCGATCTGCACGACAAAGAGGTGCTGTTGCGCGAAGTGCATCACCGGGTCAAGAACAACCTTCAGATGATCGCCTCCATCATGAACCTGCAATCGCGCAGCGCGCGTACCGACGAGGCCCGCGAGGTTCTGGGCGGATTGCAACGCCGGGTGCGCGGTCTGGCGACGTTGCACCGGTCGCTTTATACCCAGCCCGAGACGTCGCAAGTGGATGCACAGGACCTGTTGGGTGCGGTTGTGTCGGAATCCTCTGCCGTCCTGCCCGGCACTGATTTGCAGATCCGGACCGAACTGGCCTCGGCCATGCTGTACCCCGATCAGGCGGTGCCCTTGTCGATGTGGGCGTCCGAGGCGCTGACCAATGCGGTCAAATA
The DNA here is from genome assembly GCF_947503705.1 of uncultured Tateyamaria sp. Classification (GTDB taxonomy): domain Bacteria; phylum Pseudomonadota; class Alphaproteobacteria; order Rhodobacterales; family Rhodobacteraceae; genus Tateyamaria. The sequence continues at coordinate 6,720 of NZ_CANNES010000016.1, forward strand.
TGTCGGGCGCAATGGGGTCGATACGCCCTTTATCGCGGTGACATTGAGCCATGACGGGGCAGGGCAGCTAGAGCTGACCATTGAAAACAGCGTGGGCTCCCCCCTGGTCGATGGGCCGATGAACGATGTGGAAAGCACCGGTTTGGGCACCAAACTGATGAACGCGTTTTGTCGGCAGCTTGAGGCCAAGGCAGACATTCGCGAGGCGGACGGGACATTTACCAATAGCCTGACCTTTGACGTTCAGGGATATGTCGGCGATACGGATGATGACTCGGAGAACGCCAATGCCGCGCCCTGATTTTGAGGTTTTTGTCGCCGCAAGCGAGGCCTTTGCAGGCTTTGAGACGGCCGTGCTGGACGCGCGTACCTCGATCACGGGGGGCTTTCGCATTTTCGACATGCGCACCCGGTTGGTTAGCGACGCAGCCTGCGCGGTCGGGGACACGTGGTTTGATCTGCTGGTGCATGTGCTGCGCCGTGGTGTGACGCTTGACCTCACGATCAGCGATTTTGATCCCGTTTACGCGACATCCCTGCATCAGGGTACGTGGTCAACGCTGAAACAGGCGGCGGCCCTGGTTGAGGAGGCGGGCGTGCCGGCGGACCGCGTGCAGGTTCGTGCAGCGCTGCATCCAGCGACGCCGGGCACCTTGCCCTGGCTTGCCTTTTTGCCCGAAAGCCTGCGCCGCGCCCGCATCCAGCGTGCCGCGCTCAGCGACGCGGCGCGACTAGAGGCGCCGGGCCTCGACAGCAGCCTGCCCAATCTGCACACCGTCACCCACCACCAAAAACTTGCGGTGATCGACGACGACACGCTTTATATCGGTGGGCTTGACCTGAATGACCGCCGCTTTGACACGCCTGATCACGACCGCCCCGCGGCAGAAACCTGGTCGGATGTGCAGGTGATCCTGCGCAATGATCCCGCCGTGGCCGAGGCCAAGGCGCATCTAGCGAGCTTTGACGCGGTGGTGCATGGTAAGGTGTCGCCGCCCACCATGACGCACCTGCGGCGCACCCTGTCGGCAGACCGGCGGCTAAAGCTGCCATTCCTGTCGCCGCGCACGCTGGCGTCGGAGCTTGAGCAGGCCTATCTGGATGCCATCGGCGCGGCGCAACACCTGATCTATATCGAGACGCAGTTCATGCGGTCGCGAGTGATTGCGGATGCGATGGCGGATGCGGCCCGTGCGCGGCCCGACCTGTCGTTGATCATGATCCTGCCCGCCGTGCCCGAAGAGGCCGCGTTCGACCCCGCGCCCGAGATCGGGCTTGAGACCCGCTATGGTCTGGCGCTGGAGTTGGAGGCGCTGGCCATTATCCGCGACGGTTTTGGGGAACGCGCCACAATCGCCACCCCGGTTCAGCCCGTCATGGCCGCCCGCAGCAGCCGGAGCACGCGGGCCGGATCGCCCATCATCTATGTGCACAACAAGGTCCTGGTGCAGGATCGCGACTTTGCGCTTGTGGGGTCCGCCAACCTGAACGGCCGGTCACTGCGCTGGGATACCGAAGCGGGCGTGGCCCTTACCGATACGGGCCGCATCGACACGCTGCGCTACGCGCTGCACCGCCATTGGTGGCGCAAGGATCTGTCGGGCGACTGGACCAATCCGGCCCGGATGCAGGCCCTGTGGCAGGCGCAGATCGCGCGCAATGACGTGTGCCTGCCCGAGGCACGGGCCGGTTTCCTGATCTCGCATGACGTTGAGGTGCACGCCACCCACAGCCAGGCTTTGCCGCTGGTCACGGACGACATGGTCTAAACTATATTCGGCGATGCGTGGAACCTTCGCCACCGCGACGCGTTGATAAACCAGATAAACTCAAAACAGGAGACCCGTCATGGACAAGGACCGTATCGTCGGCAAATGGACCGAAATCAAAGGCCACATCCGCGAAGCGTATGGGGACCTTACCGAAGACGAGATTGAACAGGCCAAGGGCGATCGCGATCAGCTTGAGGGCATGATGCAGCAAAAGCTCGGCAAGACCAAAGACGAGGCGCGCGCCGCCGTTGACCGCATCCTCGAAAAGGTCTGATAGGGCCTGAGACCACTGCGCCGCCGCGTTCCCCGCGATAGGGACCTTGGCGGCGCATCTCCACCTTCCTGACATGACAAAGCTAATTCACGTGGTCCCGCCGCGCCGAAAAGCATGTCTGTTAGAGGATTGAAAAGAAAACAAAAAATTTGGAACCCAATGCATGTTTGCGTCGTTTGAGTTCCAGAAGGCAAAAGGAAGAAGCGACGAAACGTATCGCATTGATGATCATCCTCGGCACCACTTTTGCGGTTTGTGAAACCGTCGAAGGCGTGGGCAGAGATGTCGAAAACACCGGTGAAGCCATTCAGAGCGCAGCCAACAGTTAAGCTCTGACGCCACACCAATTTCTACACTTCCAAACGAAGGAGAATACAAAATGACCCGCACATTTACGACCGCCACCGCCGCCCTGACACTGATGGCCAGCACCGCGTTGGCCAGCACATCCGTCAAGAAAATTGACGTTGATGTGGATCTGGATGCAATCGAAAACGCCAAGGCCGTAGAGGTATGGCGGGATGTTTCCACCGATCTGGAAACGGCCATCGCCAAGCGTCTGGTGTCGCAGCTGGATGACGACGGTGCCCGCATCATCATCGACATCGACGAGGTGTCGCTGGCCAACAACTTTGAACAAGCCTACGGTTTTGAAGATGCCGTGCTGCAAGGCGACGTGAGCCTGCGCATTCCGGGCCTCTTCAACAACGAGAACTACACGCTGACCGTATCGTCGGACGAAATTCGGACATATTTGCCCGAAACCGGTGGCACCGAGGTGCCGCGCGTGGACAGCGAAGTCTTTTATCAGGCGATGATTGAAGGGTTTGCAGACAACGTTGCAGCCAAGCTGCAATAATCCACGCATCACGCGAGTGGGGAAAAAGACGGGCCGGTTGGCCCGCCTTTTTGCATTTGGGTGCATGGGATCAGCGGCCTGCAGTCTTTGACCTTGCATCCCCAAGAGGCGCGCGCAAAACTCTGCTCAATCTATGGATTGGGAGGACCCTATGACGTTTTTGAAGACACTTGGCCTTGCTGCGGCTGCGGCCTCATTGCTGGGCGCTTCGGCCTGGGCCGATACGCGCATCACCTACAAATCCGCCAAGGCGGGTTCGTCCTATTTTCAGATGGCGGTACAGATTTCCGAGGCAATGAAAGCCGGGTCTGACGGTGCAATCTCTGTCACGGTCGAAGAAAGCCAAGGTTCAGTCCAGAATGTGATGGAGGTCCGCGCGCGGGGCGGGGACTACGTGTTCACAACGCCGCCTGCCCTGGTCGGTCTGGCCCAAGGGGGCCGCGCCATGTTCGAGGGCAAGGGCGATCCCGCCTTTGACGAGATCCGCGCGCTGTTCCCGATCCCGTCGCTGACCATGCATTTTGTGATGTCCGACAGCAGCGGCGTCACCAGCTTTGCCGATATGGAAGGCAAGACGATCCTGTTGGGCAGCGGGTCCTTTGGCGCACGCGAAGGGGCGAAATATATCGACATGTTTGGCCTGACCGACAAGGTCACGATCGCTGATGTTGAATTGTCCAACGCCGTCAGTGCCCTGAAGAACGGCCAGATTGATGGCTTTGTCACTGCCGGTTCGTACCCCGCGCCCAACGTGATCGAGGCGGCCGCCTCGACTGGCGTGACCGTTCTGTCGTTGTCGCCGGATCAGGTGGCCCAGACCAAGCGGACCGAGTTGACCATCCCGGCAGGAACCTATGCCGGACAGGACAGCGACATCACGACAACGTCGCTGCCCGTAGTGGCCTATACCACAAGTAAAATGGATGACGACACCGCCTATCAGCTGACAAAAACCTATTGGGAGACCAAGGCCCAAATGGCCGGTGAAGCGAAATGGTGGGATGGTGTATCCGTCGATATGCTGTCCAACATCACCTCCGCCATCCATCCCGGCGCACGGCGGTATTACGAGGAAATCGGCGCGCCTTTGACTGACGCGCACGGTTAAGCCACGGCGATCAGCCTCGGGGCGGGAATGGTATGGACATCACGGGTGCGCCGGTCTCGGCGCGGTGGGTCTGGGTGGCGCTTGGCGCGCTGACCGGTGCCTTTCATCTGGGGCTGATCTTTTACGGGCTGGTGCCGAATCTGGCGGCGCGGCCCCTGCACATGGCGCTGATCCTGCCTTGGGTCTTTGTTTATGCCGCCCATGGTCGCATTGCCCTGTTCAGCGGCGCCGTGCTGGCGGGCGTCGGAATCGCGGGTTGTTTGTGGATCGCGTTCAACCACCAGATGCTGCGCAATCAGTACGGCTTTCTGGAAAACGGTTTCCAGGAGGCTTTGGCTGTCGCCCTCCTGCTCATCACGATGGAGGGCGCGCGGCGCGCCATTGGTTGGCCTTTGCCGCTGGTGGCGCTTTTGGCGCTGCTTTATGGCCTTTATGGGCAGCATATTCCGGGTGAATTCGGGCACGCTGGCACGCCCCTGCGCAGCTTTCTGGGCACTCTGGTCATTGCTGAAGGGGGGCTTTGGGGCAGTTTGACAGGCGTTTCCGTTGGTGTGGTTTCGGTGTTCGTGATCTTTGGTGCGGTGCTGAACGCAGGCGAGGCGGGGCAGGGGTTCATGAATGTTGCCGCCGCTGCCGCAGGGCGCCTCAGGGGTGGGGCGGCCAAGGTGTCGGTGCTGTCCTCGGCGCTCTTTGGGTCAATCTCCGGCTCGGCCTCGGCCAATGTCGCCTCGACCGGTGCGATCACTTTGCCCGCCATGACGCGGTTGGGATACCCCAAACGGCTGGCTGCCGCGACCGAGGCGGTGGCCTCGTCCGGTGGGCAGATCATGCCGCCGCTGATGGGGGCAGGGGCCTTTGTCATGGTCGAGCTTACGGGCGTCCCCTATTCCGAGATCATGCTGGCTGCGTTGCTGCCTGCGATCCTTTATTTTCTGACGGTCTGGCAGGGGTTGAACGCGTTTGCCGGGCGTTATGATCTGCAACCCATCCCGGCAGAGGATCGGCCCGCGCGCCGCCAGGTCCTGATCACGTCCGGCTTTTTCGCCATTCCCTTTGCCACCCTGCTGATTGCGATGTTTGCGGTGGGTTATACCCCGCAATATGCCGCCGCTCTGGCGATCTTTGCCGGGCTTGCGCTGCTGTTTGTCGATGTCTCGCTGCGCCCGAACCTTGGGCAGGGGCTGTCACGGCTCGCAGATGCGATGCTGAACACAGGGCGGCAGGTCGCGATGATCGGGTCGATTATCATCTGCGCCTCGATCATCATCGGGGTGCTGGGCATCACCGGATTGGGGGTCAAGATCACCTCTGTCATCCTGTCGGGGTCGGGCGGGGCTTTGTGGCCTGCGCTGCTGCTCACGGCGCTGGCCTGCCTTTTGCTGGGGATGGAGGTGCCAACCACGGCGGCTTATGTCATCTGCATCTCGGTCGCAGGGCCCGCGCTGACAGAGCTGGGGCTTGAACCGCTTCAGGCGCATCTCTTTGTGTTCTGGTTTGCCTTGTTGTCCACGATCACGCCGCCTGTGTGCGGTGCAGTGTTCATCGCGGCGGGCATGGTCCAGGAAAACTGGCTGCGTGTTGCGCTCACGGCCATGGCGCTTGGCGTGGGCTTGTATGTCATTCCGCTTGCGATGATCGCAAACCCTGCGCTGATCGGGTTGAGAGAGACGCCCGGCGCCGCCGTGCTCGCCTTTGCCATCGTGGGGCTGGGCCTGTCAGGTGTGTCGCGCGGTCTGATCGGGCAAGCGGCTTGGCCCGTGCGCTGCGGCTTTGTCGCGGGCGGTGTGGCGCTGTGCTTTGCCGCGCTCTGGTGGTGAGCAACTTTAGCGCGCCAACCTTACTCTATAAGTTTGATTATGTAATTTAAATGACTGGCCCGCCCATCAGTTGGCCAAGTTCTCGCCCCGTCGAGGAAACCAAACGCCGTGTCGCGCGTTGAGAGGGTTGAAGCCCCAAAACCCAACGCCGGTGACCCTTTGTTAAACGCATCACCAGATACCGCACAGGCACCGGCCACCGATGACGAACCCGTCAAGGCCGTGGTCGAGACGTTGGAGGACGCCACCGAAGTAGAGCGCGTCTGCCTGAAGGATATCGTGTCAGAGTTTGGCACGGCCTCTTTTCCGCCAGTCCTGCTGGCGCTGTCGGTCCTGTTGATCTCACCGCTTAGCGGTGTGCCGCTGTTCTCCAGCGCTGTGGGTATGGCCATCTTTCTCGTGGCGAGCCAGGGCATGTTCGGCCGCCGCCAGATATGGATGCCGCGCCGCTTGGCGACCTGGCAATTGAACACGAAACGTTCCGACAGGATGCTGGAGAGCGGGCGGCGCCTTGCCGTATGGCTGGATCGGGGCACAACCTCCCGGTGGGAGGCGCTGGTATCGCCGCCCGCGTCGCGTGTGCTCTATGGCATTTGCGCGTTCAGCGGGCTGTGCCTGCCCATGCTTGAGCTGGTGCCACTGTCGTCCTCGCTGGTTGGTTTGTCGGTTGCGTTTATCGCAACGGGCCTTTTGGCGCGGGATGGGCTGGTTGCGGTGATGGGCCTTTTTGTTCTGGGCGGCGCAAGCATGATCCCGGCCTTTGCCTACTCGGCCATCTTTGGTTGATCAGGTCAGTGCGCATCCTCTTAAATTCTGAAAAACATATGCAACCATTTCGATGTCCAGACGTTGCAATATTAGACACTAACAAGGAGTAACGTCATGAAAACCGGAGCAATTATTGGTGCCATCGTCGCCGTCGCAGCCATTGGGTTTGGCGCATACATGATCGACATCGACCAGACCGAAGAGGCAAGCCTGCCGACGGTTGATCTGTCGGTTGAAGGTGGCAACATGCCCGAGTTCGACGCCGATGTGGGCGATATCGACGTGGGCACCGAAGAGGTGACAGTCAATGTGCCGACCATTGACGTGCAGAGCCCTGAGGAAGAGGCCGCTGAAGAAAGCTGATATCAGCCAGACTTGAAACAAAGGGGCGCGTCCAGACAGTGGAAGCGCCCTTTTCTGTGCGCCTGTGTTGCCCCGTTTCCCGTGCGGAGGTGCTGTTCTTGACGGAACCAAACAGCGGCAGAAGCGTTTATAAAACACAAGCGGCGCAGACCATCGCACCGCACCCCACATAACCGGAGGAAACCCCATGCTTGGTTGGGCCGTTACATTTCTTATTGTCGCGTTGATCGCTGCCGTACTTGGATTTGGCGGCATCGCAGGTGCGGCGACCGGCATTGCACAACTGCTCTTTGTCGTGTTCCTGGTGCTGTTCCTTGGTTCGCTGCTGATGCGTATCTTGCGAAGCTGACGCGGCGCACCGTTGCCACGCAAAACGCCCCCGGAAGAACTGGCCGCTTTGGCCTGATCTTCCGGGGGCGTTTTCGTTTGTGCTCAGCCTGTGACTAGGGTGATTGCTGTTCGGCTTGCTCCAACCGCTCTGCCTCGCGCTGCAGCATGGCAACGCTGCGCTGATGCGAGCGAAAGAAGATGTCGAACACGTCGCCGAGGATCGGGATCGCCCCGATGACGACATCCGCGCCCGTGTTCAATGCCATGCGGCTCAGCACACGTTTGCGCGCGCCCATTCGCGCCCCCTCCAGCACCATTGCGGTGCCGGGGATCAGGGTGACAAGCGCACCAATGCCCGGGATCAGCCCGAGGACCGAATCCCATCCGATCGGAATCCCAAAGATGCGAAACCGGCTGTCCAGCGTATCCGCCAGTCGCTGCAAGCGTGCAACGCGGCGGCACCGATCAGCGGCGTGCGATGATATAGACGGCATGGACGATCCCCGGGACGTAGCCCAGTAGGGTAAGTAGAATGTTCAGCCAGAAATGCTTGCCCACTCCAACCTGAAGGAACACGCCCAGGGGCGGCAAAATGACGGCGATAATGATGCGGACGATGTCCATGATGGATATTCCTTGTCAGGTGATAGGCTTCAACAGTCAACGCGGCAGATCGTTGATCGTTCCCTGCGTTTGCGGGTTTTCGCGAAATGTCTCGCCCAATGTGTCGGCCTTGTAGGCGCCGCGCGCGCCCATGGGTCGGGCAGGCCCCACCGTGGTGTCGTGTTTCGTCTGTGCCTCAAGCTCGGCGTCAAGCAACGCGCCCAGCAATACGACAAAGGCAGACAGCCACAGCCAGGTCAGCACGATCACAACACCCGCCAGCGCCCCAAAGGTCCGGTTATACGCGCCAAAGGATTCAACGTAGAGGCTGAAGCCATAGCTGCCCGCCACCCAAAGCGCACAGGCCAGAAGTGCCCCGAGCGACAGCCAACGCCACTGCGCGGCGCGGCGGCTTGGCCCGTAACGGTACATCACGGCAATCGACACGGTGCCGATGGCAAACATGACCGGCCAGCGTAGAACAAGCGCCAGATCCGCAATCTGTTGGCTCACGCCGACAAAGACGAGGGCGGTGGGGATCGCCGCAACCACGATCACGGACAACACCAAGACAAGCAGCAGGGACAAGGTCAGCGCGACAGTCACCGCTTTGAGGCGCACGATGCCGCGGGTCTCGGTCTCGTCATTGATGATGTTGAGGCCCTGCATCAGACTGCCCACCGCCTTGGACGCGGACCACAGCGCAAGCGCCGTGGCGATCAGCGCCGTCCACCCCAGCGGCTCGTCCCCCGCGCCTGCCACCTGGCGCAACTGCGTGCTGATGATCTCGGCCGCGGCCTCTGGCAGGGCAGCCAGCAGGAATTGCGAATGTTCCAAGAGCAGGGTCGGGTCAAAGATCAACCCGACGAGGGCGACCGATGCGGTGATCGCCGGAAACAGGGACAGCAGCCCGTAAAAGGCGATGCCTGCCGCGATCAGGCCCAGGCTGTGTTTGCTCACCCGGGTCCAGATGCGCCACCCGATATCCAGCCATCCTTGCGGTGTGATCCCTGTCGGTGACTGTGCGTCGCGGCCTCTGGACATCATTTCCTCCTGATCGGTATAGCTGAAGAACGCCGAATGGTGGGCGCAAGTTCCCCTTGTTAGGCACTGAAACTCAGAGATTTTGATGCAGATGATCAGGGCGTTAGAGCAGCCATAGGATCACGCCCGTGGCGATGGCGCCAACGGTCAGGATCGAGGCCAGGATCGTCATGCGGCGATGCGACTGTGCCTCGACGTCGTGATCCTGCATCCGCTGTTCGGCACGTCGGCATTTCGCCACGGCCGCCCAAAAGATCAGAATGGCGGCAAGGATGAACAGCTCGGCCACCGCCTTGGCAACCATCGGGTAATCGGTGTCGCCGAACACAGCCTTGAGCCCGAGGGCAAGCGCCACACAGGCCACGCCCGTGCGCATCCAGCCCGCAAATGTCCGCTCATTGGCAAGCAGAGTACGATCTTCGGCCCAGTCGGTACGGGTTTCGGCCAGATGTGTGGATGAATTTTCCTGGGACATGATTGCGCCTAACAGGTCACGGGGCGGTCTGATCCGTCGCCGCGAACATGGCCAGGCCGGGGCGCTGTATCGCGCACCCCGGCCTGATCGTTGGATGAAAGGATCACGATGCTGCGCGCATCCCGTCCTCGTTCACGGCAGCAGCCAGTTCATCGCGCACTGCTGACATGCCTGACTGCACAGCCGCCTTGCCACGGCTCTCAAGCGTCGCAACTTCGTCGCGCAGCGTCAGTTCGGCCTCGCGCATCAGTTGATCCCGTTTCGCGCCCATCAACTCGGTTTCGCGGCGGGTGCCGGGCAACAGCGCGCCCAACAGTGCACCCGCGCCAGCCACGGCGATGATAGTCATCCAAGGTCGTTCCTGATGCGTCTTGCGCACCGTTTCGGACAGGCGCGCGGCATGGCGTTCCAACCCTTCCTGGGCTGACAGGGCCTTGAGGCGCGCGGCGCGCACACGGGCGCGAGCATCAGGGCTCAGCTTGTCCAGACCTGCATCCAGCTTGACGCGCAGCGCCTGCGCCCGACCGGGGCCAACATCGACGCTGTCGGCGTGAATACGGGCCTGCTGTTTCATCCGCGCGTCAGCCTTTTCGATGCGGGCATCCGCCTCGCCCGAAAGAGGTGCCGTGGGCGATGGCGCAGGCGTGGTCGTCTTGGATCGTGGGGCAAACAGCAGGGCAAGGCCCGTGCCAATAAGGGCGAGGCTTGCGGGATTGGCACGCGCGCCGCGCACCCCCTGCCCCACCACGGTGCGGGCCACATCAGACAGCTGGCCGGTGGCGGCGCGCCCCATCTCGCCGGGAAAACGAGTGCTGAGCAGTGCGCTCAACGCGTGGGTCAGACCATCTCGATGGGCGTTGGCATTTGCGATTTCGTTTTGCGTCGTGTCACGAGACATGAGTGTTCTCCGTTACAATGCGTAGGGTTTTGGCGGCATGGGCCACCGTTTCAGTGGGTGCGATCGCTTCGGGCGACAGCCGCGTCAGGCCGAGCCACAGGCAAATGGCGGCAATCAGGCCGAGCGCACCAGCCGTTGCCAGCGCGGCCAGCCAGGGCGCGAGGCCCAAGGCCCCCAACCCCAGAAACAGCGCACCGGTCAGCGCAAACATCGCGCAAAGTGCACCGCCAAGGCCAATGGCCGCGAGGATGACGCCGACCCGCGCGGCACGCAGGTTCCTGGCCAGCTCCAGCTTGGCCAGACGCCATTCACTGACAAGCAGGCCGCGCAAATGCGCCGTCGCCGTGCTCAGATGGGTGAGCGGAGTTGTCGTTGAACTCTGCATCACGAGCGCCCCTCATTAGTGGCCCAAGGGTCGCCTGCCAGCGCGGCACGATCCGGGCCGGACCCGGCCTTGAGAAAGCGTGCGGCGGCAAAACCGACAAGGGCGGCCCCACCAAGGGCGAGTACGGGATGGCGCTTGGCCAGGTCTCCGGCTTCGTGCGCCAGCGCGTTAAGGTCAGCGCCGCGCAAATGCTCGGCGACCTGGCCCAGTACATCAACGGCCTGGCCCAGCATTGGGTCCACGGCGCTGTCGGCAGGCAACTCGTCACGGGCGGCTTCGGTGGCTTGCGCGACGGTATCAACCCGTTGGGCGGCCTCTGTGGTCGCCTTTGATACTTGCGTGTCCACGGCATCATTCAAATCGGCAGCCGCACGCTGCCCTGCATCTGTGACTGTCTGCGCGACCGAGGCGCTGGCGGATGTATTGGTCATCACTCGGATCTCCTGTGGCAAGTGGTGTGGCGGCATTTGCGCCGGTTGGATGTCCAACGCCCCCATCGCGATAAGGTTCCCTGCTCTGGGCAGATGGGCCGAAGGATCGGTAGACTCTTCCTTGTATCACAGCAAAAATGACGCTATATTACGTGCATACGACTGGAGTTTCTAAAAATGCAGCTTGCCCGCATGTCCCAGGACGGCCTGTTTGAACCGCGCGCGATTGCCGCAACCTTGCGCACCTCCTCCGAAGAGGTGGGGCAAAGCATCGGGTTGAGCAAAGACGCGGTGCAACGGCGCGCGCGCATTGTTTCGGCCAAGACACAGCGCCGCCTGCGCGAACTGGTCGAGGTTCTGAACAAGGTGCAGCCGCGCTTTGGTTCTGACCTGATTGCCTATGCCTGGTTCCGGTCCGAGCCTCTGGCGGGCTTTGACGGACGCACTGCAATGCAACTGGTGCGCGATGGCAAGGCGCATCAGGTGATGGACTATATTGATGCGGTGGATGCGGGCGTTTACGCCTGATGCCGCTGACCGATGGGCGGTATCGCGGGCTGCTATATCGCGCGCTCAACCCCGTATATGCCCGTATGCCGCTATCTGGTGCGGGGGCCGAGCGCTATGGGGGTCGGTTCAACCCGGTGGGCGTGGCGGCGCTCTATACGGCGCTTGATCCAACCACTGCGTTGCGCGAGGCCAATCAGGTCGGTGATCTGCAACCTACCGTTCTGGTGGCGTATCGGGCGGATATCGGCCCGCTCTTTGACACCCGCGACCCCGATGCACTGAAACAGATGGGCGTCACGCCTCGCGATCTGGCCGACCCGGCGTGGCGGGCGCAAATGCTTGATCAAGGGGCCGTGCCGACACAGGATTTGGCAGCGGCCTGCATTGCTGCGGGGTTTTCCGGGCTGCTTGTGCGCAGCTTTGCGCGTGGGACGGACGCGGGCAACCTCAACCTTGTTTTATGGGAATGGAAGGGCCTTGCCGTGGTGGATGACGATCAACGGCTTGACCGTATGTAGCGGGCCGCCCGGAACGTTTTGCCCCTTGAGTGCGTTCACCTGATGAAACGTCAGACCGCGAAAGGAGCATGCACATGTCAGCACCTGACACAAATATCGAAAAGCAAGCGCGCCGCCACCATCCCGCCCTGATCGGGATCGCTGTGGCAACTGCCGCTGTCTTCGTCTTTATCCTTGCGGCCCAGATGGCCCCCGAGGATGACGCAACACCCGCCCTCACCACAGCCACGACACAAAGCGAGTAAGGAGACTGTCATGGATATCCCACTTCTCGCCGTATTGTTTTTGTTGACCGCGGGGGCCGTGATCGGTTTTGCCGTGGTCAGCCGCACCAAGGTCAAGCAACGCATGAATGACCCGGATGCGCCGAAATCTACCCTGGCCAAGGACGGCCCAGACCGGTAACACAATAACAAAAAACCGCCGCAGTACATCACATGCTGCGGCGGTTTTTTTGTCTCGTGTTCAGTGTCAGTCGTCAGTCTTCGACTTCGGGCTGGATCTGTGCCCAGACCAGGAGCGTAAAGATCACGGTGCCGCCAATCACATTGCCTGCCAGCACCGGCAGGAAAAAGCCAAAGACTGCCTGACCAAGCGCCAGATCCGCCTGCACCAGCAGATAGGCCATTTCAACCGACCCGGCGACGATATGGGTGAAATCCCCAAGCGCAATCAACCAGGTAAAGAGAAAGATCAACGTCACCTCATTGCCCTTGGCCGTGGGCAGCATCCACACCAGCGCCGCGATCAGCACGCCTGCCGGAATGCCACGCATCAACCCTTCCATCGCGGGCATGCCCGTGGCGTGACGGCTGAGGTCGGTAAAGGCCGCTGCGACATCGGTGGACAGCACAGGCGCATAGACGAAAAAGCCCGCGACGATAAAGGCACCAATGACATTCGCCCCCAGTACCAGCGTCCAAAGGGCGATCATTCGCTGAAACGCGGCACCCGAACGGTTGATCAGAACGGGGGCCACGGTGGTGATGGTGTTTTCGGTAAACAGCTGCATCCGGCCGAGGATGACCAGCATAAAGCCAAAGGTATATCCCATGTTCTCGACGATATAGCGCCATTCCGCATCCGGCAGCCACGTCCGCAGCAGCGCTTCGCCCAGCACAGAGAAGGAAATCAGGATACCGGCGGCAATGCCCGAAAACAAAAGCGCCCGATTGGGGCGCAGCAACTCTTCCTCGCCATTGCGGCGCACGGATTCAAAGAGCAGCTTAGGCGACAGCATCGCGGCTTCTTCAACCGCGTCATCCTCGCTTTGGTGTTCGATCAGGTTGTCTTGCTCCAGATCTTTGGTGCGAAGGGTCATGCGGTGGCTCCTGGTATTGAATAACAGGTAGCTCAACGCGCCATGGTGACAATTGTTCCGTGTCAGGCGGAACAAACGTCGCGCGTCCGCGTTGGGGCCGCATGGATCTGATACAGCAAATCACCCCCGACACCGTCGTGGGCCCGCTTGTCGCGCAACTGTCCGGTTGGGTTGACGCGGGCATCGCCGCCCTGCCCCGCCTTGGCTTTGCCATTCTCATTCTGTTGATGACCGCGCTGTTGTCCTGGGGTGTGAAGGCGTTGATCAGTCGGGTGGGCGCGCGGACGCGGCTGCGCCGCAATCTGATCGACGTGCTGCGTCTGCTGACCGGCACTGCGCTGTGGCTGACCGGGGCGCTGATCGCCCTAACCGTGGTGTTTCCAAGCATCACGCCGGGTCGCGCCCTGACGACGCTTGGCCTGGGATCGGTTGCGATTGGTTTTGCCTTCAAGGACACGTTTGAAAATTTTCTCGCGGGCATCCTGATACTGCTGCGCGAACCGTTTCAGATCGACGATCATGTCGAATGCGAAGGGGCCGAGGGCCAGATCGAGGCGATCACCATCCGCGATACGCATATCCGCAAAACCGATGGGCAACTGGTCGTCGTGCCCAATGCGCAGCTCTTTCACAACCCTGTAACGGTGCGCACCGACAAGGCATTTCGCCGGACAGAGATCACGGTGGGCGTCGCCTATGGTGAGGACGTGGATGCCGCGCGCGATGTGATCGCCGATGCGGTGCGTGCCGTTGACATGGTGCGCGATGACGTACGTGATATTCAGGTGTTCGCCAAGGCGTTCGGGGCCAGCTCCATAGACTTTGAGGTGGCATGGTGGACCGGCTCGGCCCCCGTGGACATCCGCGCCAGCCGCGACAAGGTTGTCGCCGCAATCAAAAGCGCACTCGGCAATGCCGGGATCGAGATTCCCTTCCCCTATCGCACGCTCACCGTGAATGGCCCCCTGCCTGTCCGGGCGGTGCCAGACGCGGCGGAGTAACAGGTTGACCAAAGTTCGGGCAGGTGGTGGGTCGGATACCCTGATGCAGCGGGCGCGCCCGGGCACATTGGCTCTTGTCATCGCCAAACACGGTGCCCTGGCGGCATTGTTGTTTGGGCCGCCGCTGATCTGGGCATTGATTGAGGGGGCCAATGCGCTTGCCGCTGCCTTGGCTGCGCCTATCCTTGTGGGCCTGGTGGCCGCACTTGCAGCGCACCGGCGCCCCCTGCCCGACGATCTGCGCGGGGTTGAAGCGATGGTGGCCATCGCCCTGCTGTTTCTGCTGGCGGCGGTCCTGTCTATACCTGGGTTCATGGCCCTGGGCCTTGGCCCGGCCAGCGCCTTGTTCGAGGGGATGAGCGCGATCACCACCACCGGCCTTTCCGTCGCGCCTGACCCTGATAGCTGGCCCTTTGCGGCTCATGTGCTGCGGTCCTGGATGCAGTGGTGCGGCGGGCTGGCCATGGCCACCGCCGTACTGGCGCTTGTGTTGGGGCCCGGCCCCGCTGCCAAGATGATGGGCAAAGCAGGGATCGACGACCGCAACCGCATCCAATCCGCGCGCAGCCAGGCCCGCGAACTGCTTGGGGCATATGCGCTTTTGTTGGTGTTCTTTGGGGTGGCCATTTCGCTCGCCTTGGGCAATGCAGCCGAGGGGTTCGTTTTGGCGCTGTCAGCCGTATCAACGGGCGGCTTTGCACCACGGTCCGACAGTCTGGCCAGCTATGGCCTGGGCGCGCAGACGCTGGTGATACTGGCCTGCCTTTGTGGGGCGGTTTCGCTTTTGGCGTTCACACAGATGCTGCGCCGCAACGGGACACCGCTTTGGGCGTCCGCGTCGGTGCGGCGGGTGACCCTTGCCACACTGGCGTGCAGCGCGGCAGTGCCACTCGTAATCTGGCTGACCGGTACGGAAGCCGACAGTGTGCCCACGATCCTCAACCTGATCAGCGCCCTGACAACCGCGGGCTATTCAACCGGGGCAATGCCCACGGCCCCTGCCCTGCTCGTCGTCTTTGTGCTGGTGATGATCGTGGGCGGCGATCGCGGATCAACGGCGGGCGGGCTCAAGCTGTCGCGGATGGGGACCACGGCGCGCGCCGCGCGCCACGCCCTGACCCTGCCCCGCCTGCCCGATCGTGCCATCAGCCCGCTGCGCCAGAACGGCACCCCGGTCGATGACGGCTTTCTGGTGGCGCTCTTGGGGTTGATCATCCTCTACATCCTCAGCGCGGGGGCTGTGTGGGTGGTCTTGCTGTCTTTGGGCTTTCCGGCGTTGCCTGCGCTCTTTGACACGGTATCTGCCTTGTCGACCGTGGGCTTGTCCACCGGCGTCATCGGCCCCGACCTGCCGCCGGGCGCCCAGATTGCGCTCAGCTTTGCGATGTGGCTGGGGCGGCTTGAATTTATTGCGGTGATTGTTCTGTTCCTGCCCGGAACATGGACCCGCCGCCTCAGATGGAAGGGATAAGCGATGCGGATCGTGATTGTGGGCGGCTCCAAGTTCGGGGTCGCAACGGCGGAACAGATGATCGACAAAGGCCACGAGGTGGTGCTGATCGACAAGGACCGGGCCAAGCTGGAATGGATCAGCGACACGCTTGACTGCGGCCTGATCGAGGGTGACGGGTCGTCGCCTTCCGTACTGCGCGAGGCATTTGGCAGCGAAGATGACGTGCTGATCGCGCTGACCAATGCGTCCGACGACAACATCCTGACGGCCCTGGTGGCACGGTCCGTCGGCTTCGGCCGTGTGATCCCCCAGATCATCTCGCCCGAACTGCTCGAAGTCTGTGCCGAGCTGGAATTGGACGACACGATCACGCCGCATGCGACCGTCGCCCGGTCACTGTGCCGCGCGCTCGAGGAAGACACCGAAGTGACCGAAGACCTGAACCTGTCCGGCGCGCTGCGCCTGAAACGGGTTGAGGTGCCCGAGGGGCTGGAGGGCAAGACCCTGGCCGATCTCAATATCCCTGACACCGCCCGCCCGGTCGCCTTTATCGACGACAGCGGCGAGGCCCTGGCCGATGCTGATACAACGCTGACAGCGGGGGCGCATGTTCTGTTTGTTGTGGCGGCTGACGACGTTTCGCCCCTTCAGAAATGTTTTTCTGACTAAGCGCGGAACCAATGTCCGTCGACCGCGTTAAGAATTTGTAACCAAACGGTAGAGCGACCCATGACCCAGAAAAAACTCCAGATCGGCGACAGCGTGACATGGAACTGGGGTTCTGGCACCGCGACCGGAACGGTCAAACAGATCTACACCGACACGGTGACCAAAACCTTCAAGGGCACTGAGGTCACACGAAATGCAACTGACGCTGAACCTGCCTACCTGATCGAACAGGATGACGGGGATCGCGTTCTCAAAAGGGGCTCTGAACTGGATGCTGCGTAACCTTGATTGAAAGGAATTTACCCATGGGTATCGAAGTGGCCGGGATCGGCGGATTTATCCTTCTTGTACTGAACATCTGGGCGCTGGTGTCCATCGTCAGCTCGGGCGCGTCGACCGGGAAAAAGGTGCTGTGGTGCCTGTTTGTCCTGATCCTGCCCCTTATCGGCTTTATCGTGTGGCTGCTGGCTGGCCCACGCGGCAAAACGGCAGCGGCATAACCCCCGCTGGCCAAAGTTCCCTCCCCGGGTGCCATCCCCATCGTGCCCGGGACTTAAAACCCGCCGCATGTCCCGCGGCGGGTTTTTTGTGGCGATTCGGGGCATGGGTGCGGATATGCATTGGCGTTTTGCACTTTGTTAGAGACGAACACACGAAACGGGCGATTTGTGACCGGAAGTGAAAATTTATTTACTTTCAGTAATTTAACTGATGATTAGGCTGTGTTTCCGAGCCCACCACAAGATGTGGTATGCACCAATATCCTGCCGATATCCGCAGAATCGTGGACAAGCGCGTCTTGTTTGGATTAAGTAACGCTAAACAGTGCTTTGGCGAAACAAAGCGTTACACAAGAAACAGAGGCGGACGTGGCAGAGCCCCTATTGATCAATCAGCGCGTGCGCGCGCGGGCCGACACCCTTGGTGCGGCTTTGGATGCGCATATGCTCGCCTCCTTCGCGCCAGACGCGCGCAAGGAATTACGCCGCTTTTCTGCAGGAGAGGCGGCCGACCTTTTGGGCATTTCCACCAGCTTTCTGCGCAAGCTCCACTTTGACGGAAAAGCGCCGGAGGTCGAGATGTCGGCGGGCGGGCGACGCCAATATTCAGCACAGGATATCATGGCTCTGCGGCGGATCCTCGATGTGGGTAAAGAGGGCGCTTACCTGCCCGGGCGCAGGGACGGTGAAAAGCTGCAAGTGCTGTCTTTTCTGAACTTCAAGGGCGGATCGGGCAAGACCACCAGCACGATCCACACCGCGCAACAACTGGCGCTGAAAGGCTACCGGGTGCTATGCGTCGATGTTGATCCGCAGGCGTCGCTGACGGTGCTATTTGGCTACCGGCCCGAGTATGATTTTCTGGAACAGGGCACGCTTTATGATGCGATCCGCTATGACGATCCCCTGCCCTTGTCAGCCGTCATTCAGAACACCTTTTTTCCCGGTATCGACCTCGCCCCAGGCGGGTTGATGTTACAAGAGTTTGAACATGAAACGCCCCGCGCGCTGCTGGAGAATGTGCAACCGACATTCTATGCGCGGATGGCCGCGGTCCTCAGCGAGGTTGAGGATCAATATGACGTGGTTCTGTTCGATTGCCCGCCGCAACTGGGCTATCTGACGATGGCGGCCTTGTGTGCCTCAACCTCTGTCATGATTACGATTGTGCCGAACATGCTGGATGTCGCGTCGATGGCGCAGTTCCTGCAAATGAGCGCCGATTTGCTGGATGTGGTGGCCGAGGCCGGTGCGCCGATGGAATTTGATTTCATGCGCTTTCTGATCAACCGATACGAGCCCAATGACGGCCCCCAGCAACAGGTGGTGTCCTTTTTACGCACCCTTTTTGCCGATGAGGTCATGGTCGCCTCGATGCTGAAATCCACCGCCATCTCGGATGCGGGGCTGACGCAGCAGACGATTTACGAAGTCGAGCGGTCCCAATTCAACCGCCAGACCTATGACCGCGCGCTCGAGTCACTGAATGCAGTGAATGACGAGATAGAACAGCTTCTTCATAACGCATGGAGACGATAGAATGGTTCGCAAAAACGTATTGAACACGGCCCTGCCCCCCGCTTCGGGTGATATGAAGAGGCCCAAGGCCCCTGCCCCGCGCGGCGCCGTCGGTGCGCTGCAATCCTCGCTGTCCAAGTTGCAGGAAAACGCAGTTCAGGAGATCGACGCCAAGCAGATTGACGATGCCGGTGTCGAGGATCGGTTGGGTCATGATCACACCGATCACGTGGCCCTGATGAACAGCCTCAAGACCTATGGTCAGCAGGTGCCGGTTCTGTTGCGCCCGCACGCCAGCAAACGCGGCCGGTTCGAGATTGTCTATGGCCGCCGTCGGTTGCGCGCCCTCAAAGAGCTCGGCCAACCTGTCAAGGCAATGGTCCGCCAGCTGAGCGACGATGAGCTGATCATGGCCCAAGGCCAGGAAAACACCGCGCGCCGCGATCTGAGCTTTGTCGAGAAGGCAAGCTTTGCCGCGCAGTTGGAGGCAGAAGGCTATGACCGTGAAACCATTGCGGCGGCGCTGTCCATTGACCAACCGATGGTCAGCCGGATGCTGAGGGTCGGGCAGGCCGTGCCCCTGGAAGTGCTGCGCAAGATCGGCCCTGCCCCTGGCATCGGTCGTGATCGCTGGCTGGCCTTGGTTAAGCTTTTTGACATCAAGGGCGCGCGCAGCCGTGCCTTTGGTTTTCTCGACACGCCCGACGCCGCGACGCTGTCCTCGGACAACCGGTTCGAAGCGATCTTTGCCCGTGCCAAGGCCCCGAACGCCAAAGCACAGGCTGACAAAACTGCGCCCCGCGCATTGCGCACTGCAAGCGGCAGGGTGCTGGGCGATATCCGCCCCAGCCGCAAGGGTGTGACCCTGAACATTTCGGACAAGGACGGGTTCGCCCAGTGGCTTGATGCCCAGGCCGACACCCTGATCGCAGAGCTTCACGACCGCTGGTCCGTCAGCCAGTCGGAAGACCAAGAGCAATAAGAGCAGCACAAGGAGGATACGAGCGGACCCGCAGAAAAAGAAAAGCCCCCCGAAACGGTGTCTCGGAAGGCCCTTCATAAGCTTGCACCTTTGAAGTAGCCCGCAGCACCCAATCCTGTCAACTCTGACCGCCGGTTCAGGGGCAGAAAACTGTTGTCTCTCGTCATATATGATGACCATTCATGCCCAAACAACGTTCGGGCAGGCCGGGACGCGTGCGTCCGCCGGGCCTGCGACTGTCGACAAATGGAAATTGCTGGAGGCGCTGACCCATGCAGCGCCCAGCTTTGGTATCGGCCACCGTCAGATTGGCGTCTTGCGCGCCCTGATCAGCTTTCATCAACAACGGTTTTGGGCGGTCACCGCCGATCGCCTGATTGTTTATCCCTCGAACCGCACACTCTGTGATCGCCTGGGTGGGATGCCCGATAGCACCTTGCGCCGTCACCTCGCTGCGTTAGTCAGGGCAGGGCTGATTACGCGCCGGACCAGCAGCAACGGGAAACGGTTTCGGCGGGGCAGGGGGGCACAAGAGGTGGCCTTTGGCCTCGACCTCGCCCCGTTGGTTGTGCGTTCCGCAGCCATCACGCGTGCCGCCCAAGAACACCGGGCACAGGCCGAAGCCCAAGCCGCGGAACGCGCCCGCCTGCTTGCCCTGCGTGAAGAGTTGCGCGTCACCGACCCGGTACGGCACGGCACATTCCTAGCGGATCTTGGCCGCGCCATCCGCCGCAAATTGTCCATAGCCGAACTGAAACAGTGGATCGCAGTGGTACAAGAGAAATTGTCAGCCGTCATCCGTACAAAAAAAATGAACGCCAGCGACAGCCAAAATGAGCGGCACATAGAACCTCAAAAAAGAATAAATACAGTTGAACCGAATGGCGCAGACACACTCACTCCTCACGAGCTTCAACGTCTCTGCAAAGAGAGGGCGACCTATTTTCCCCAACCGATGCGCGATTGGTCAGACGTCATGCAATCTGCAACCGACGTTGCAAAGATGATCGGGTTGGCACCCCATGATCTTCAGAACAGCACCAAAAGGCATGGGCGCCTAGCCGTATCGGTAGTTGTCCTCTACACTTTGGAAGTCATCGACCGGATTGATGCACCCGCTGCCTATTTTAGGCGCTTGGCTGAAACGCCAAACATACTAGAGACAGTGACAAGAGCGCTCCGCCAAACCAATTTGTCAGCTGACAACTCATATAATAGTTTATTATCAGGACCTTAGATGAGGGGCCGCTTGGCATAGCCATCGCTTTCGGCATGGGCCAGCCTTGTCAACCGTGTCATGTCGTGAATTGTCAGCTTTTCATCTGACCATGTCGCAATCTGATCCTCGCGCAGACGCGCCAAGGTTTTGTTTGTGTGGACCAATGACAGGCCCAAGGCATCTGCCAAATCCTGTTGACGATAGGGCAGGCGGGCATGACCGTCGCGCACCATGTTGACGGAATCGAGACGCGTGTAGAACCGGTGAAGCGCCCAGGACACTTTGGCCAGCGCATCCAGTTGGCCGACCACGGCCAGTGCTTCGCCCAGAAAGATCTCTTCCAACGCCGCGATGCGGGTGAGGTCATAGGCGCGGGTCGGGTGGCTGCTGAACAGCGTCCACAGGTCAGAGCGATTGAATGTGCACAGACGCATCGAGGTCGAGGCCTCCACCGAGTGCTCCATCTCGGACATCACGCCCGCTTGCAGGCCGATAAAATCACCCGGCAGAACAAAGCCGATGACCTGGCGGCGCCCATCCTCCAATGTCTTGTAGCGCAGGCCCATCCCGGTCAGGCATGTAAACAGATGTGTCGACGACTGGCCCTGTGCCATGATTTCAGTCCCGGGCTGGGCTTCCAGCTCCCCGGTTTTGAACTTTTCCATAAAGGCGATTTCGGGCCCGGACATGTCCGTAAAGGCATCGAGCTTGCGAAGAGGGCAGTTTGAACAATTGGTCGACATTTTCTCCATCCGCTATGTCATAGTTTAATTCGTGTTCTGTGGGAATGTGTCATCAACGGCTGATGTGGACCCCAACAGACAAATGAATTCGCGCGACAGCATTCATCGCGATGTTCTGATCGCCGGATCGCACACGATCGAAGTCATGGATATGACCGATCATCTCCTGAGCCGAGGCTGGAACGAGCCCGTTACCGTCAAAACGGCGAAAGAGGCCATCGCCCTGCTGGAAACGCGGGGCGTGCCATTCTCCCTCACCGTGGTGATGGTGCCGACGAGCGATCCGATTGCCATGACCCTTGTCCGCATTTGTTCAGATGAGGGCAGCCCGGTTGTCATCGTGGACGGGGCCGCATCCGTGCAACAGGCAGGACAGGTTGTTGTCCTGGCCCGCCCCTTTATCGATACGGATATGGATCAAGCGCTGCGCAGCCTGAGCCTGATGGTTTAGCCGCGACGTGCCACGGCAAGGCCCAGCAATACGCCAATGCCCAAGGCGCCAGCCACGGCCAGGCCTGGGTTGCGGCGCACGGCGTCTGCGGCCTGCTTGCCCGCCGTCTGGGCGTGTTCCTGAACGCGCTCTGCGGTGTCTTGCACCTGTTGGGCGCTGTTCCAAGCGACGTCCTTGATTGTCTCTTGCAACACGTCCGCCTCGGAACGGGCTTTGTCCGCCAGATCGGACATTTTGGCCTGGGCGTTGTCCAACGTCTTGTCCAAGCCGTTTTTCGTCGACGTTTCACTATGGGTCTGTGTCTGTGCCATTGGTCGTCTCCTTTATGTCTTTCGTCACTGTACCAACGCCTGCGCCTTCGAATTGTTCCCGAACCGATATTGGAACTTTCGTGGGAAGCCGCGCGTTGACCTGTCGAAGCCGAAAGAAAGGAAACGACATGCTGAATTGGTCGATCTTATTTCTGGCCGTTGCTTTGATTGCCGCAGTCTTCGGATTTGGCGGCATCGCCTCGGCCTCCGCAGGTGTTGCGCAGGTTCTCTTTGTCCTGTTCCTAATCCTGTTTCTTGCCACGGTTGTGGCGCGCTTTCTGCGTGGCCGCTCCTGACCGAACCACACCATGACAACCAGCCGGACGACTGCGCGCAGGCGTCCGGCTTTTCTGACTCGAACGACTGGGATTTTTATATGGACCGCACAACCGCGTTGACCGAAGCCTTCTTGA
>NZ_CANNES010000017.1 GCF_947503705.1 uncultured Tateyamaria sp.
ATCGCCGACGGCGTCACCATCGCCCTCCTGGTCGCCTTCCCCGCAATCGTCCTGTGGCTCCCATCACTCGCAGGATAGAAAAACGGGGGGAGGCTGCAAACCGCCCCCCTTCATTGTTCCAGAAATATGCAAAAACCCGACAGGCGCCCCAAGCGCTGACGTCAGAATGGCACGTCCACCGGCGCAAACCCATCCAGGGATACATTGCGCATCGTCTGCAAAATGCCCGTCATGTCAGACACCATCTTGTTTGCCGTCAGACGTCCTTTTTCGGCGGTTGCCAAATGCGCCTCGCCTACCGCGCCGTGCGGGTTCAGATCGGACGCGATCCAGCCAAAAGCCATCGCCCCTGTGGGCGGGATCACGGCGTCTTCGGCCGCAGAACGGAAATCCTGCGCCTTGGCCATGTCGACCGTGTCAGGGCGCAGGTGTAGCATCAGCGAGGTCTCGTAATCGCCGCCATGAATGCCATGGGTCATTTCCTGCGCGCTGAACAGCCCATCTGGCGCGCCGGAGGCACCCCAAGACCCGCGCACCACATACATGCCGACCTGCACCCGCAATTCGCGCGCAACAATAGAGATCACATCGGCATTGCCGCCATGGCTGTTGAGGATCAGCAACTTACGCACGCCCGCACGCGCCACGGAAAGGCCGATCTCTGTCCACAGGCGGATCGCGGTTTCGGCGCCGAGCGTGAGTGTGCCCGCAGCCCACAGGTGCTCGTTGGATTTGCCGACTGCCTGTAGGGGCAGAACGCGAACATCCAGATCGTCAGGGGCCGTCGCTTTGAGCTGTGACAACAAGCCGTCGTTGATCATTGCGTCAGTGCCCAGCGGCAGGTGGGGCCCGTGCTGTTCCACGGCGGCGGTCGGCAGGATCGCGATTGTGGACAACGGATCAATGTCGTCGAAGTCAGACGCCGTGAAGTCTTGCCAATCGCGGACGCCGCTCATTCCGCATCCGCCTTGCGCAGGCCAGGATAGACGTACATTTCTGCGTAATCGAAATCTGGATCATCCCAGGCGATCATCTTGCCGGGGTTCAACAATCCCTTTGGATCGGCCTGTCGTTTGAAGGCCAGTTGCGCGGGGTCCGTCGATTGCCGCCCGCCTTCCTCAAGCGTGTAGCGGTGCGGATTGTAGATGACCGCGCCGTGTTCTTCGTGCAGGGCGACGATCTGGTCAAGCCGGGCCTCGTCCGTGAACTTGACCAGGCTCAGCCCGCCCAGACCAATCCGGCCATTGCGGCGCGACACTTCGATATGTTGCAGAACCTCGGGGCTGAACATCTCGCGCATCTTGTCGATCAATGGGATGGGGTCTTCGGTCCCGTAGTCCACTTGCAGATAGGTGATCGATGGATCGACCTTGAGCGCGCGCAGCGTCGTGTGGTTCCAGCCATATTCAAAGATGCGCCCCGGTGCGCGCGCCCAATCGTGATCGTCCGAGCGGTAGATCACATGCGCGCCCGTATGGGCCGCATGAAATGTCTCGAACCCCGCCATCGAATGTGGGGCAATCATCAGGGCGACAACCGCATCGTCGGCTTGGACATAAGGGGCGACGCGCTGGAAATAATCCGATGCGATACCGGGTTCAAACACTGTAGCAAGTTTGCTCAGTATGCCGTCGCAGCCTGCAAGATCAGAGGCATAAGCAAGGGCGGCAGAGAAATCCTTGAACGTCACAAAAAGGTCCACCCAGTCATAGGCGGCAGCCAACGGCATCTCGATCTCGGTGATAATCCCGTTGGTGCCATAGGCGTGGCTGACCCGGTGCAAGTCGTCTCCTGTGATCTCGATGATGTTCGGTTCAGCCTCCATCGTGACGACGCGGAGGCGGATGATATTGCCCACATCACGCAAGCTGCCCCAATGGATGGACCCGACGCCGCCTGAGCCACCGGCGATGAACCCGCCTATGGTGGCCGTGGCCCAGGTCGAGGAAAACATGCGCAATTCCTGGCCCGAATGGGCGATGCAGGCGGCGTCAATGTCCTTGAGCAGCGCGCCCGGTTCAGCAATGAAGCGTCCAGGCTGGATGTCCTTGATCGCGTCCATTTTGGTCAGGTGGAGGATACAGCCTCCCGCCAGAGGCACTGCCTGGCCATAGTTGCCAGTGCCCGCCCCGCGCGTGGTGACCGGCACGTCGTGGGCATAGCAGGTGCGCAAAACTTCGATCACTTCGGCCTCGGTGCGGGGGGTGACGACAAAATCCGCGACCAGCCCCTCTAGCCTGTCCTTCAGCACAGGCGAATACCAAAAGAAATCGCGACTCTTGGCCTTGACCGAGGCAGGTTTGACGTCGATGTCCAGATGTTCCAAAGCGTCAATAGCGGCGGCAATATTTGGGGCGGTCATAAAGTCCTCATCAAATGGTCAAGGTCAGCATAGTCAGGCAAACGCGTGTCGATCTGGCGGCCTGCGCGCAGCACGATCCTGTCGGATTGGGGGCGCGCAAATAACTCGGTCCAGCTTCGCGCGCGGCAGATCACTAGATCGGCGGGCGCGCCGGGGACCAGCGACGGGGCGTCAAAACCGCAGGCCGCCGCAGGGTTGGTCAGAAAGGCGCGTGCCCAGTCATAAGTGGTGTGATCCAGATGCCCGATCCGCGTAGCCTCGCGCATCACTTCGATCATGTCCATATCGCCATAGGCAAAAAACGGGTCGCGGGTGTTGTCGGAGGCAAAACTGACATTGATCCCTCGCACCTGCATTTCATGAACAAGCGTAATGCCCCGAAGGCGTGGCGTGCGACCTGGGTGGCGGTCTTGCAAGTACAAATTGCACATGGGCAAACTGACCACGTTCAATCCCGCACGCGCCACCAGATCGAGGGTGTTCAGGGCCGTGGCCTCGTCCATGGTCGACAGCGAACACAGATGGCCCACGACAACTGGCAGATCAAATCGGTGGTCGAGCACCGCCTGGGCAATGTCGCGCAGCGTGTTCACCTCCGGGTTCAGCGTCTCATCCACGTGAAAGTCCAGCGGCAGGCCCCGATCCATCGCTGCGGCGATATAGCGTTCAAGCTGGCGGGGCAGGGTGTCACTGGGCAATGTAAGGCCGCCCAGCACGCCGCCATGACGGGCGACGAGATCGACGACAGACGCGAAATAGTCCGGCTCGTCCGCCATGGCGCAGTTGCTGAGGCATGCCGCCTGGAGATCAATGCGACCTGCCCACTCCGCTCGCAATTCAGAAAAAAGCGGCCAACTGACATCTTCCTTTGGGTCAAACTGATCCAGATGCGTGCGAATGGCGCGTGTGCCATGCGCATAGGCGGATTTGAGGGAAAACTCCATCCGGGCGCGCAGATCTTCGTTATTCCAACGGCCTGGTTTGTCCTCGCTGACCGAGGTAATGGCGCCGTGAAAAGACCCGTCAGGATTGGGGGTGCGGGGCCAGATATGGCCCTTGTCCAGATGGGTGTGCATATCGACAAAGGCGGGAAAGACCATCGCACCTTTCATGTCCACAACCTGTGCTGTCGCATCCGGGGCCACGATCCGGCCGTCCGCCAAAAACAGCTCCAGCGAGCCAGGACCGTCCGACTGGTCCAGAAAACACCCCGGCGCTTCCAGGTTTATCAGGCGTACCGGGCCTTCAAGCGGCAATGTCATGAAACTCTGGCTCATCGGTATTTGATGGCGGTTTACGACCCGTCACGCAATGCCGCCTGCGGCGTTCCAGGTCGATTTTGTGCACAGCAAGGCGCGAGGCACGGCCACGTGACTGGACAGTCGGCCGGACGATACCCATCTTGGCGAGCAAACAGGGGACCCTATGACACCAACCGACATGACCGTGGACTGGGTGAACCGCTTTCCCGGTTTGGCCCGTCTGAAACCCGAGACGCGCGCTCTGCTGCAATCACGCAGTCGCATTGTCGAGGTTGAGGTAGGCACAATGATCTTTGGCCCCGGCAAATCGCCTGAACACATGCTGTTCCTGTTGGACGGTTCGGTGCGGGTACAGCAAGTGTCTGAAACGGGGCACGAAATCGTGCTCTATCGGTTGCAGGCCGGGCAAAGCTGTGTGCTGACCACCGCGTGCCTTTTGGCCTATGATGACTACTCGGCCGAGGGGATCGCGGAAACGCCGGTGCAGGCGGCCGCCGTGCCCCGGGACGTGTTCGACGATTTGGTGGCACAGTCGAAATCCTTCCGCGACTTTGTCTTTGCCGCCTTTTCCAAGCGGTTGACGGATTTGTTTCTGATTGTGGACGAGGTCGCGTTTCAACGGATCGACGTGCGGCTGGCACACAAGCTGATTGGGCTGGCCGAGGGACAAAACAGCATCGCGACCACCCACCAGAAACTGTCTGTCGAGCTTGGCACCGCCCGCGAGGTCATCTCGCGCCAGTTGCAGGAATTTCAGCGTCGTGGCTGGGTCGAACAGGGGCGGGGTGTCGTACGGATCATCGCGCGGGACAAACTGGCGCAACTCGCAGGGCATATTTCATGAGTTTCTGCCCGGTTTGGTGATATTGTCACCGTCTGCAAACACCTGCATCGGTTAGACAACAGGCAAATGATCAAGCAGGAGAGCTGATATGACGTCGAAATTCGCAACCAATGTGGGCAGCGTGGACCGCGGCCTGCGTATTGTGTTGGGCCTAATCCTTTTGGGCGCCCCGTTCCTGAGCGGTGCAGCGTTGTTTCAATCGGGCGCTGCAACAGGGATTGCCGTTTTGGTCGGGCTTGTCTTGATCGCCACTTCGGCGATGAAGTTCTGCCCGCTCTACCGCATTTTGGGCATCCGGACGTGCAAGCTGTGATGATGGAGACGGCGTTTACACCTTTGCAATCGCTGGGCGGTGGGGCTTTGATCGGCCTTGCGGCTGTTCTTTTGATGGCCACGGTAGGCCGGGTGATGGGGGCCACTGGCATTCTGGCCGGTCTTTTGACCCCGGTGGACAAGGCGGATTGGACATGGCGGGCCGTGATGCTGCTGGGGATGATCACTGGACCGGTGGCCATGATGGCACTGACCGGTCAGATGCCTGCGGTGCAAGTGCCCATCTCCACCCCGATGCTGGTGGTTGGTGGGCTGATCGTTGGCATTGGTGTCACCTTTGGGGGCGGATGTACCTCTGGGCACGGTGTTTGCGGGATGGCGCGACTGTCGCCCCGGTCCATCGTGGCGACCCTCACCTTTATGCTCACAACCGGCATCACCGTCTTTGTGGTCCGCCACGTGATCGGAGGATAAAACATGCGTCTGTTAACCGTTTACCTGATCGGCTTGGTCTTTGGTCTGGGCATCTCGATCTCTGGGATGGCGAACCCGGCCAAGGTGCTGAACTTTTTCGATGTGGCCGGAACGTGGGACCCAAGCCTTGCCTTTGTGATGGGCGGTGCGCTTGTCGTGACCTTCATCGGCTACCGCTTTGTTCTGAAACGTCCAGCGCCTATCATGGCAAAGGTGTTCCAGGTGCCCACGCGGCGGGATCTGGATCTGCCGCTGATCGGTGGTTCGGCTGTCTTTGGCGTTGGTTGGGGAATTGCCGGGTTCTGCCCCGGCGGTGCGCTGCCGGCCCTTGGGACAGGGCGAATCGAAGTGGTGATCTTTGTTGCGTCGCTTGTCGCCGGAATCATTGTTGCAAAGGGGCTGCGCAGCACGCTGGCAGGACCAGGGCAAGAGGCCTAATCCGGCGTCTGCTCTATCGCGCTTTGCCAGCTTTCGAGAAAGGCGCGTCGGTTGAGCGGATCAAGATAGACCAGAAGTGTCGGGCCAAGGCGAATGGGCCCAAAACTGAGTTCCTGCGCCGAGGAAGGGGCGAGGGGTGGAAGCACCCACTCGCCTTTTTCCGTGCGATTCCCGACCTCTAGCAGCGCATCTACAAAGGCGCCGGCCTCGGTCACTGCGGTGGCGGTGTTCGGGATCAGGGCTGTGCGCAACATGACGTTGTCAAAATCCTCAAACAAGATGATCTGCAGCCCTTCACCCTCGGGCCCGGCAAGGCGCTGACCTGCATAGCTGCCCAGCACGTTATAGGCCAAGGCAAGCTGACCGCTGGACACGTCGTCAATCATCTGAGCCGAACAGCAATAGAGCTGCGGATCAAGGCGGCCCATCACCTCGGACAGCCGCCAATAGGCGTCCGAAATCCGTGCCTCTTGCGTGGCAAAAAGATAGCCCAAACCGCTGCTGCGCACATCATAGGTTCCGATCGTGCCCGCAAAGCGTTCCGGATTCTCGCGCAGGATCGAGATCAGGTCTTGCCGCGTGCGCGGCACAGGCAACCCCGCAAAGGCACGGGTGGAGATGACGGCAACCGCAGGCTCGGAGGTGAAGGCAAAAATCAGATTGCGCCACTTTGCCCAGTCCGGCAATGCCTCTGTGGCGTCGGACACAAAGCTTTGGGCAAAGCCATCATTGGCGAGACGAAATTGAAGGTCCATTGCGGATGATATGACGACGTCAAAGGCTTCGCCCGCCGCCACGGCACGAAACACCTCGGCACTGGAGGATACGGTGTAGTCAATCCCGATCTCGGGAACTGAGGCCTGAAAAGACAGCAAAAACGGTTCAAACACGTCCAGATCGGCAGTCGACAGAATGCGCAGCGTCGTAGGGCCGGTGCCGGGATAGGTGCGCTGCTCTTCTACCTCAAGGGCGGCGCTTGCATTTGCCCAGAGCGCGAGGATCAGGCTCGCGGCAAAATGAATGACACGCATGTCCCGTTTCCTTCGTTGTTTGTCAGTTCGATGCGGCCCTGATGGGCCAGAACCACATCCCGCGCGATGGTCAGGCCAAGGCCCGATCCCACTGTCCCTTCGGCATTCTTGCCCCGTTGGAACCGCTCGGTATATTTCTCGAAGGGCTCGTCGCCCAGGCCGGGACCGCTGTCCGAGACTGTGATTTCGCCCGATGCGCCGGCCGTACGCACCCGCACGGTGACACTGGTTTCGGGCGGCGAATATTTGACCGCATTGTCGAGTACATTGCGCAACGCACTTTCCAAGAGCACATCATCGCCGCGCACCATTGCCGTATTCGCATCAAGATGAATGTCGATGTCTTTCATGTCGGCGGTGGGTTGCAGGGCGGCGGTGGCCGTGCTTGCAATCTGGGCCAGATCAATAGCAGTGTCGGGAATGTTTTCTGACCGATAGGCAACCGTCGCGTGATCCAAAAGCTGCCCTGCAGAGCGGGAGCTTTCGTCGACGGCGCGGATGATCTGGCGCATACGCTTTTTCTCGGTCACGTCATCTACACTATGCAGGGCCACTTCGGCCTGCGCACGTACTGTGGCAAGCGGCGTGCGGATGCGGTGAGCGGCCTCTGCAATGAAATCCTCGGACTGGCGCAGTGACCGCGACAACCGGTCGATCAGGCGGTTGAGCGATTGGAGCAATGGGGCCAGTTCCTGCGGCGGGGTTTGACGCAAAGGGCGCAAATCCGTGGGACCACGCCGCGCCACCGCCTCGGCAATCACGTTGATCTGGTGCAGCGAGGTGCGCGCAACAACCGCTGACAGGGCCACCGCCACCGTGAAGAATGCGATGCTCAAAAGCGCGGCGGTGCGCGACAGATCGTTGGCAATGAGGCTCACGCCATAGCGGGTCTGGCCCACATAGACCGTAACGGCGACCCGGTTAGCCCCCGCGAGGATCACGCGGGTGATGGCCGCCACGCGCAAGGGTTCGTCCTGATAGGTCGTTGTATTCAATCGGGTTTGACCAGGAGCGGGGCTGACAAAGTCCGCACTGATCGCAGGCGTGCCCGTCAGCGTCGCGCCCCCTTGGGTCACGTGGTAGAACACCCGGTCCTCGCTGATCGCGCCCAACATGGAAAAGGCGGAATAGGGCAATTCGAGCCGCACTTCGCCGTCCTCGCTGCGCAAGGCTTCGGCGATGATGCTTGCGGATGCCTCAAGGATGTTATCCTGGGTGCGTTCAGCGGCCTGGCGGGCAAAGCTGGTCACCATGGACCACGACAGGACAGACAACAGTGCCGCCACGCAGGCCAGCAACACAGTCAACCGGCGGCTGATCGAGCCTGAGGTTTTCATGACATATGCAGCCGGTAGCCCACGCCGCGCACCGTTTCTATCCGCGCACCGGCGTGCCCCAGTTTCTTGCGCAAACGGCCCACATAGACCTCGATCGCATTCTCGGTGATCTCGGCATCGTATGAAAACATCCGGTCCATCAGGGCGGCCTTGGACAGGATGCCACCCTTGCTGCGCACAAAGACCTCCAGCAGGCGCAGTTCGCGGTTGCGCAAATCAATGATCTCGTCGCCGATGGCGAGGGTGCCGTTGGTCATGTCAAAGGTGGCACGGCCCACAGCGACGTCATTGCGCGCAGCACCGCCCCGGCGACGCAAAACGGCGCGGCAGCGTGCTTCAAGCTCGGAAAAATCGAAAGGTTTGGTGATGTAATCATCGGCCCCCTGGTCCAGCGCACCCACCCGGTCGCTGATCTGGCTGCGCGCAGTGAGAACGATCACCGGCGTCTCGGATACATCGCGGCGCGCGGCCAAAAAGTCGCGTCCATCGCCGTCAGGTAACATTACATCCAACAGAATCAAATCATAGTCCGCGGCCGCCAGACAATCGCTTGCCTCTGCCAGCGAGCCCGCGTGATCCACCGCATGTCCATCCAACTCGATCCGGTTGACGACGGCTTCGGCCAGTTCCTGATTGTCTTCAACGAGCAGATAACGCACGGTTTTTCCTCGGTATTCGTAGGCCTGTCCACGCAGTATGGCGCTGTATCATCGCTCTTGGCCACCTCTGTTTTCGCGCTTGTCAGGTCCGTGTCAGCTTGGTGTGGTCTTCTGACGCAACCTGGGCGGCGACAAGCCGCCTTGTCAAATGGGAGGAAACCAACATGAACACCTTTGGGTGGACACGCCGCACGTTGATGGCGGCTGCAACTGCGACCTTGGCTCTGGGCGGTATGGCACAAGCGGACGGGCACCAGGTGCTGGACGATATTCACTTTCTGATCCCCGGCGGTGCCGGTGGCGGCTGGGACGGGACAGCCCGTGGCACGGGCGAGGCGCTGACCAATGCGGGCCTTGTTGGCTCTGCCAGCTATGAAAACATGTCCGGTGGCGGCGGCGGTGTCGCGATTGCGCACCTGATCGAGAACGCCGATTCCATGGGTAACACCATGATGGTGAACTCCACGCCCATTGTGATCCGGTCGCTGACGGGCGTCTTTCCGCAAAGCTTCCGTGACCTGACGTTGGTTGCGGGTACCATCGGTGACTATGCGGCTATCGTCGTGAACACCGACAGCCCGCTGCAAAGCATGGATGACCTGTTGGCGGCCTACCGCGCGGATGGCCTGAGCTTTGCCATTGGCGGCGGTTCGGTGCCGGGCGGCATGGACCACCTTGTTGCCGCGATGGTGATGCAGGCGGCAGGCGAAGATCCCACAGCCTTCAACTACATCCCCTATGATGCAGGTGGTGAGGCGATGGCGGGTCTGCTGTCTGGTGAAATCCAGGCGCTGTCCACCGGCTTCTCGGAAGCGGTTGCACTGGCCACACAAGGCGAGGTCCGTATTCTGGGCGTAACAGCAGACGCCCGCGTCGGCGCGTTCGAGGATGCCCCCACCATGATGGAGCAAGGCCTCGACACCACGTTCGTGAACTGGCGCGGGTTCTTTGCCGCACCTGGCATTGATGATGCACAGCTTGCCGCCTTCCAAAGCGCGCTGAGCAGCATGTACGACACGCCCGAATGGGAAGAAGTGCGCGCGCGCAACGGATGGGTCAACATCCACAACTCGGGCGACGATTTCCGGACTTTCCTGGAAGATCAGGAAAAGGTGATCGGTGACCTGATGAAAACGCTTGGCTTTCTCTAAAAGCTGACGACGTGGCGCGGCCCTGCAACTGATGGGGCCGCGCCGACAATTCCAAGACATTTCGGGAGGGGACACCATGGCGCTGGATCGCTGGATCGCGCTGATATTCGTGGCATTTTGCTGTATTTACGGCTACGCGGCCTTTTTCACGATGGATCAGCTTCTCCCCCCATTCATGCAACGCAACCCGGTGTGGCCGTCGACCTTTCCCAAGATCCTTGCGGTTCTTGGCGGAATCGTCGGGCTGATCGTGCTTTTGGGCGTCGAGAAAAGCGGCAAGGATGCGGGGCCGAGCGCCACCGACATCAACTATCGAAATTTGGGCGAATACAAAGTGGGCCAGGCCCTGCTGCTTTTGGCCTTTATGGTGGCCTATGCGCTCTTGCTGCGCCCTGCGGGTTTTCTGCTGGCCACAACCGCCTTTCTGGTGGCGGGCAGCACGGTTTTGGGTGAACGCAAATTCCACATCATGATCCCCGTGGCGGTCCTCGCGACCGGCTTCGTCTGGTATCTGGTCCAAGAAGTGCTGGGCATCTTCTTGCGCCCTTTTCCGTTTTTCATGGGGACCTAATCGATGCTTGAGGGAATACTGATCGGCCTTGAGGCCGCGTTTTCGATCCAGAACATTCTCATGGTTGTCGCTGGTTGCTTGATCGGGACATTCATCGGCATGTTGCCGGGACTGGGGCCGATGTCGATCATCGCCATCATGATCCCGGTGGCTATCTCTTTGGGTGATCCTGCGGCCGCCCTGATCCTGCTGGCAGGCGTGTATTACGGCGCCATCTTTGGCGGTTCGACCTCGTCGATCCTGCTGAATGCGCCAGGGGTGGCGGGTACCGTCGCAACCAGCTTTGACGGCTATCCGATGGCCCGAAAGGGGCAGGCGGGCAAAGCGCTGACCATTGCCGCTGTGGCGAGTTTCGCGGGTGGCACTATCGGGGCGATCCTGCTGATGATCTTTGCGCCGGCCTTGTCATCGGTGGCCCTCCTTTTCCACTCTGCGGAATATTTCGCGCTGATGGTGGTGGGCCTGTCGGCCATTGCCGCCTTTGCGGGCACAGGCCAGGTGGCCAAGGCGTTGATGATGACCATTCTGGGCCTGATCCTGGCCACGGTGGGCGAAGGAGCACTCTTCAACATGCCCCGCTTTACCATGGGTATGATGGACCTGCAGTCGGGCATTTCGTTCATTACGCTGGCCATGGCGATGTTTGCTTTGCCAGAGGCGCTGTTTCTGGTGCTGAACCCTGCGCGCAGCGCAGGACAGGGCGGCAGCGGGAAGATCGAAAACCTGCGCTTTTCCCGCGAGGAAGGCAAAGCGATGCTGCCTGTGATCGGGCGCCAGTCTTTCCAAGGCTTTTTCATTGGCGTTCTGCCGGGGGCGGGCGCGACCATCGCGTCCTTCCTCGGCTACGCGGTGGAGCGTAACATCGCCAAGGGTGACGAACAGGCCGAGTTCGGTCACGGTTCGGTCAAGGGATTGGCCGCACCCGAGACCGCGAACAATGCGGCGTGTACGGGGTCATTTGTGCCGCTTTTGACTTTGGGCATCCCCGGGTCGGGCACCACGGCGATCCTGTTGGGTGCGTTGATTGCGTTGAACGTGACACCGGGCCCGCGCCTGATGGTCGACACCCCAGAGATTTTCTGGGCTGTCATCATCTCGATGTTCATTGGCAATCTGGTGCTGTTGATCCTGAACCTGCCGCTGATACCGTATATCGCGAAAATCCTCGCGATTCCACGTAATTACCTAATCCCCTTCATCCTCTTTTTTACGTTGATGGGGGCCTATATCGGACAAAACAACGCGACCGAATTGCTGATCCTTGTGGGGCTAGGGGTCATGGCGACAATCTTCCGCTTTGCCGATTATCCCCTCGCTCCGCTCCTTATCGGGTTCATCTTGGGCACTATGCTCGAAGATAACTTTGCCCGCGCGATGCAGCTCTACCGTGGTCTCGATTTCATCTTCGAGCGACCCATGACGGCGGGCCTGTTGTTCTTGGCAGCGGTGCTTGTGGTGCTGCCCAGCTACCGCGCACGCCGGGCGCGCAGGCGGGCGCAGGGCGTGGCGGATGGGGACTGATCATCCGCTTTCCGGTGTTCGGGTTCTGGATCTGACCAATGTGCTGGCGGGTCCCTTTGCCTGCCACCAATTGGCCCATCTGGGCGCAGAAGTGATCAAAGTCGAGGCCGTGGGCCGGGGTGATCTGGCTCGCGGTCTCGGGGCTTCGCCTGACCTGTCGGCCAAGGGGATGGGCATCAGCTTTCTCGCGCAGAACGCGGGCAAGGCGTCCATGACGCTGAATCTCAAAGCGCCCGAAGGCAAGGCAGTGCTGACCGATCTGGTCAAAACCGCCGACGTGCTGGTCGAAAATTTTCGCCCCGGTGTGATGGATCGTCTTGGCCTTGGGCCTAACGTCTTGCGTGGGGCCAATCCACGCCTGATCTATTGCGCCATTTCGGGCTTTGGCCAAACCGGCCCATGGGCTGACCGCCCCGCCTATGACCAGATCATCCAAGGGGCCTCGGGTGTGATGGCCGTCACTGGCACGGCAGCGGGCGGACCGACCCGCGTGGGCTACCCGCTAGCCGATACGGTAGGGGGGCTCACGGCGGCCATGGCGATCACAGCAGCGCTGAACGCGCCTGAGCGAGGATGCGTCATCGACGTGTCGATGCTTGACGCGGTGTTGGCGACCATGGGCTGGGTGGTGTCGAACCATTTGATTGGGGGGGCCGCGCCCGCGCGTCATGGTAACGAAAACCCGACATCGGCCCCGTCGGGCGCGTTTCAATGCGCCGATGGATTGGTGAATGTCGCGGCAAACAAGGACGAACAGTGGGTCGCCTTGGCCCGCCACCTGGGCCGCGATGATCTTTTGGAAGCGCCGATCTATGCCACCCGCGAGGACCGCAAGGCCAACCGCCTGCGCCTCAAGGCGGAGCTTGAAACCGTGCTGACCACCCGCACGGCAGAGGCCTGGGCGGCTGAACTGAATGCGATCGGTGTGCCCGCGGGCGCGGTTCTAAGACTGGAGGACGTTTTGGCCCACCCACAGATCAAAGATCGTGAATTCCTTGCGCATTTTGCCGATGTTCCGGGCCTTGATATCGCTATTGACTTGGCACGGATCGGGGCGATGGTGGACGGCGTGCGACCGTCCGTCGACGCTCCGCCTCCTGCACTTGGACAGGACACGGACAGCATCCTCGCGGATTTGGGGTATGGCTCTGCGCAGGTCACAGAGTTGAGGGAAAAGGGCGTGATATGACCGATGACGTTGCAGATTGGTGGCGCACCTCGATCATCGACATGGAATCTGGGCGCATCGACATTCGAGGCCGTCCGATCCAGGATCTGATCGGCACCACCGGCTTTGCCCAGATGATCTGGCTCATGGTGATGGGCCAGGAATTGAGCGGTCCGCGCGCTGCATTGTTCGAGGCGGCTTTGGTCGCGGCTGTAGATCATGGGCCCCAGGCCCCGTCGATTGCCGCCGCCCGCATGGCTGCCACCTGCGGTGTGGGCCTGCAAAGCGCGATGGCGACGGGGCTCAACATGCTGGGCGATGTGCATGGCGGGGCAGGTGAACAAGCCGTTGAGATGTTCCAAGCCGCAACCAGGTTCGACGGAACAACGGCGCAGATGCTTGACAACTGGCGGGCGGAACGTGGGGCGTACCTGCCGGGCTTTGGTCACCGTTTTCACCAACCAATTGACCCGCGCGCGCCGCGTCTGCTGGCACTGGTGGACGAAGCAGTGGAACAAGGGGCGGTCACGGGCCGCTATGCGGCCGTTGCGCGTCAGATTGAGGCGGAGTTGGCGCAGGCGAAAGGTAAGCCCGTGCCGATGAACATCGACGGTGCCACGGCTGTCATCTATGCAGAACTGGGCTGCCCGCCCGCGCTCGCGCGCGGGTTCTTCGGGCTTTCGCGCAGCGTCGGTTTGCTGGCGCATGCTTGGGAACAGACACAGCAGGGGGCACGGATCAAAGGCCCAACCCCGCCCGGTTATGGCTGGACGTATGATCCGAGTTGATCTGCCGTAGGTCCTTGCGGATTTCGCGTGATGGGGTGGGCGACGAAAGCCGGCGTGGTCAGAAATAGAAATGGCAAACGCGAAGACTTGGGGCATCTTAGCGGCAAGGTTTAGTTCTATTGTGGCAATATGGGGAATTTGTGTGAGCCAAATCGGCATGCGATTGAAATGATCGACGAATGCTATCGAAACCTACGGTTTGCACAAATCATATGAACAGCGGACATCAGTATTTGACGATCGAGACGCCTTTTGGCCGTTGCGCTGAGTAATTCCATGAAAAATTTTTATTTCTGGGGAAAACATAAATGATAACTGAGGGAGTTTAATTTTTGGCTCATGTAACCTCCTGATCCGTGACATGATGCATCTTATGCAGATGGTGAGGTGCTAAGCTTGCGTTGTTCAAGATGGCTGATCAATCCGACGTGCTGATCGCGCACATTCCCGCTACGGTGTTGACGGATGAGGTATTTCGGGAGCGCCGTTGCTTCGCACATTCCTAATGGAAACCAGACAATCCTTACGGTCGTTGTAGTATTGCATTTTTCCTTTGAATGCTGGTGATCGCACTAAATCAGGCGCGGGATCGGCAATGCAAACGCAATTTGACTCCAATGTGAATTCGAGATCGGTGGGAAACGGTTTGCGTCTGAGTGAACCTAATTGCACCAGCGTCAACTACAGGCTTGAAGCAACTCTGTGGCTGAGGGCGGGCGCAAATGGTAGTATTTCGATCCTTAAGCCGAATTGTCATGGGAGACCGAAGGAATACAAAAGCAGCCTTTA
The DNA here is from genome assembly GCF_947503705.1 of uncultured Tateyamaria sp. GTDB lineage: Bacteria > Pseudomonadota > Alphaproteobacteria > Rhodobacterales > Rhodobacteraceae > Tateyamaria. The sequence goes on from NZ_CANNES010000017.1 coordinate 14,669, forward strand.
GACGGCCCCCTGCATCAAATATGTATCTGTTTTGCATTGAATGAATAGACACTGTCGGCCAAAGTCCAAGTGCACGCGCCCATTTTGGAAAGAAGATTCTGTTGTCGACAAACGTACCAGCCGCGTCATTTTCTTCGCATACCTCGGACGCCTCTGATACAGTTGTCAGAACAGAAGCCATTGCGTTCATGCCTGTTCCTGTAAATGCCAAAATCGACGGCACATCTGCTCCAGAAACTCTGGAAGGCGGCATTGGCGACGACACGATCTACGGCAACGGCGGGAACGACCTGTTGTCGGGTGAGGCGGATAACGATCTGCTATTTGGTGGGGCCGGGGACGACACGCTCGTCGGTGGTGCCGGTGACGACGAGATATATGGCAACAGTGGCAGCGACACGTTCTTTTTTGAGCTTGGTTGGGGTCAAGACCTGATCGGGGATTTCAATAACGGAACTGACGACGCTACAACGACGGATGTTGTATCATTCGGCGCGGGGATAGCGCCCGGAGACTTGCATGTTCGTCGCGTAGGGGATGATCTGTTCTTGGATCACGTCAATGGCGACAGCATCCGTGTCTACAATCAGTTCTTTGACGGCAATCATATAAGTACCGGCTTTTCCATCGAAGAGGTCCATTTCGCCGATGGCACGGTTTGGACGCTGGGCGATATCGAACAGTTTATCAACATCGCGACACCTCTAGCAGACTATCTTACCGGGACAGATGGCGACGACTTGATCAGCGGAATGGACGGGCACGATACACTCGTCGGGGGGCTGGGTGATGACACGCTGTACGGTGACGCGGGCGATGATGCCTTGGAAGGAAACAGCGGGGCAGATGTCTATGTTTTTGGCGTCGGATGGGGACATGATACGATCTATGGTGCCGACCCGACGGATACGATCAACTTCGAGGTCGGCATTTCCACAGCCGACATAAGTGTCCACAACTACTCTGGAACCACTGTGCTGATGCATGTGAATGGCGACAGCATTGAGGTCCCGTCGGGACATTTGGCCTACTCGCCTTTTTCGGTAGGGCAAGTCACTTTCGCGGATGGCAGCGTGTGGACCTGGGCAGAGCTGCAAGAAATGGCGAGCCAACCGTCGGACGGGAACGATTCGATTACGGGCGACGCGGGCGATGATTTGTTGAATGGTTTGGGCGGTGATGACACGCTTGCGGGACTGCATGGGAACGACAGCCTTGATGGCGGCGATGATAATGACAGCCTCTTGGGCGATTACGGGGATGACACGCTTGTCGGGGGCGCAGGAAATGATTTTCTGAATGCAGGTCAAACATACTTGTTCGATGAAACCGACGACGATTTGCTTTTGGGCGGGGAAGGAAACGATACCCTGCTCGGCCAGGCTGGAGAAGACACACTTGTCGGTGGCATCGGTGATGACAGCCTGGCGGGTGGATTTGGTGGGGATACTTATGTCTTTGGTCTGGGTTGGGGTCACGATACGATCAACAATGCGGGTACGGGCATCCAGAGCGAACCTATGGACATCCTGCAATTCGAGGATGGAATTGTGCCCAGCGACATCACCGTGTCGCGCAGCGGGTCGCATGTTGTTCTGACCCACGCAAATGGCGACAGTATCATTGTCCTGAATGCGGCCAATTGGCCTCACTCCGGTGATGACCGTATTGATGAAATCCGGTTTGCCGACGGAACCGTGTGGACCAAGTCCGATATCACCTTGTTGGTCAATCCTGCCACAATGGGTGATGACAGCCTATATGGGGACGTGGGGAACGATTTTATCGAAGGGCTGGGGGGGAACGATTATCTGGTCGGGGGGCTGGATGATGATACCCTTTCGGGAGGTAGCGGCGACGATATACTCTATGGCGGGCCTGGAGCCGACACTTATTTATTTGAACTCGGGTGGGGCAACGACACCATCCGGGACGATAGCTTTAGCCATATTGACAACGTTTTCGACGACGGACCCGACCACATCAGTTTCGGGGTGGGTGTGTCGGCCGATGACTTCACCGCCTACCGAACGTCCTCGGATCTGACTTTGGTTCATTCCGGCGGTGCCACGATCCTGCTCATGGATCACTATTCTTTGTCCCTATGGGGCAACGCGACCTTTGCCGGACGGATTTATGCAATCGAAAGCGTCACCTTCGCGGATGGTACGGTCTGGTCCATAACTGACCTTGAGGATCTTACGACCGCCGGAACGGTTGGCCATGACAGTTTAACCGGTCACGACCGCGCCGAAAAAATCTTTGGCGAGGCGGGCAATGACACCATTAAAGCTGCCGGAGGAGCGGACACTATCGACGGTGGAACTGGCAATGACAGGCTGTATGGCGATGCGGGCAATGACTTGATCCAGGGCGGCTTCGGCCATGATCGTCTTTATGGCGGGACGGGCGATGACACGCTGGTCAGCGATTTGGGCAATGACACGATGCAGGGGGGACAAGGCAGCGATACTTACCTCTTTGACCTTGGCTGGGGTGACGATGTCATCTGGAACCTCGACCTGTCCACAAATCGTGGTGCCGATATCATCCAATTTGGCGAGGGTATTTACGCTTGGGAGTTCACAACCAGCTTTTCGTTTGGTCAATTCATCCTTATCCACCGCAACGGAGACCGGATCACCACAACCTCGTTCGACGATCAGTCCAGCTTTTTCGAGATTAGATTTCACGACGGTACCGTATGGACGCAAAGCGACATCGAAGCCATGGAGCTGGCCTGGGCATGGGAAGGACTAGCGCTCGGCGACAACGGCGCTGGCAATCAAATATTGGGGTCAGAAAAAGATGACTGGTTATTCGGCGGCATCGGTGACGACCTTATTGCGGGGTTCGAGCGTGACGACACACTTTGGGGCGGGGTCGGGGACGACGTTCTTGTCGGCGGGAGCGGGCATGACTCGCTGATCGGTGGAACTGGATCAGATATCTATGGATTTGCCTTGGGCTGGGGCGACGACACAATCGACAATGGCGAAACGTTTCACTTGCCGACAGGGCATTTGTCATTGGCCGTTGATGGCGGTGATCCAACGACTTTGGAATTTATATCCTTTGCCGATAACGTCGCCTTGGGCGACCTGACATTTTGGCAAATGGGCGATCACCTTGTGATCCTGCACGAGAACCAAGACCGGATTGTCGTGAACCATCATTTCGCGAACACGGGAACCGATATCGAAGACCTCTATTTCGACGACGGGACCGGGATTGTCACATTCGGCCAGCTGACCATCGGCCAGATGTTGAATAACGGGCACAACGTCAAATTTGGTGGTGCAGGTGCGGACAGGATCAGTGCCTTGGGCGGTGATGATGTTGTCTGGGCCGGCGGTGGGCATGACCTGATTTTTGGGGGGCTCGGCAACGATACGCTGGGTGGATCAAGCGGCAATGATAACATCCACGGGGGGGAAGGTTCTGACCTGATTTTCGGGGGAAGCGGCGCGGACGGGGTGTCGGCCGGCACTGGCGCAGACACAGTCGGGGGCGGGACTGGGAAGGATACGCTGACCGGCCAAGACGGTAATGACGTATTGTGGGGTGGGCGCCACAATGACCAGGTCTATGGCGGCAACGGCGATGATCTGATGGGCGGTGGCGGCGGTAACGATCAGCTTTGGGCGAACGCCGGAAACGATACCGTTTGGGCCAATAACGGCAACGACAGCATTTGGGGTGGCGCTGGCAATGATCTCCTGGGCGGAGGCACAGATAACGATTTGATTTTCGGCGACAACGGCGATGATGAGCTTTTGCTAGGACGCGGTCACGATCTGGGCAATGGCGGACGCGGAAACGATACGATACTCGGTGGACATGGCGATGACACGTTGATCGGCGCGCAAGGCGATGACGTTCTATTGGGCGGGCGCGGAGCCGATAGCATTCTTGGCGGCAATGGTGATGACACTTTGACCGGTGGCGACGACGCGGACGTGTTTGTGTTCTTCGCCAGTCAAGGCGCGGACGTGATTACCGATTTCACGATCGGCGAGGACCTCATTCAGCTCGGCGGTGTCACTTCCCACTTCGGCGCGCTTAATATGCATCAAGAAGGTGTGGACGTCGTTATAACACTGAGCTTTGGAACATTGCTTTTGGAGAATACGGACATCAACGCCTTGAGCGCGGATAGCTTTGTCCTGATCTGACGATCGATGTGGTAATCGGCTACGACGAGCCAGTCAGAGATTACCGCTGGCTCATCCGCGAAGTGCGGTTCGCTTTTGCCCGGACAGCCCGCCTATTCGGCGGCAATCACACGAAGGTCCGCTGCCACCTTGAGCCTGCCAGGTCCCCAGTCCCGCACATCATTTGTACGCACCGCAGTGCGCAATCGGGTCATGCGCTCGACACGGTCGTCTTTGTCCATCGACAACGCACGCAGGATGGCGTGATCCATGGCGCGGTCGGAAAAGGGGTTGGTGATGACCGCATCGGCCAGTTCTACCGCAGCGCCCGCAAACTCGGACAGGACCAGCACGCCGTCACAATCGATCCGTGACGCGATGAACTCCTTGCACACAAGGTTCATCCCATCGGCCAGCGGGGTGATCCAGGCCACATCGGCGGCTTGATAATAGGCCATCAACTCGGTGTAGGGGATCGCGCGCGAGATGAGGGTGATGGGCTGCCAGTCCAGGGTGCCAAAACGGCCATTGATGCGGCCCGCGACCTGCTCGATCTCGTTCTGGATTTCCTCGTAACTGGCCATGTTCCGGTTGGCAGTCACCGACACATGCATCAGGCGGACTTTGCCCATGAGGTCGGGATTGTGTTCCAGTACACGCTCAAAGCTGGCGAGCTGTTCAACCCCGCCCTTGGTGTAATCAGTGCGCCCAACCGAGAGGATCAGCTGAGCACCGCACAGATCGTCCCGAATGGCCGCGGCTGCCGCGGTGGTTTCAGGTGCGCGCGCACGCTCGTCAATGAAGGCACCGTCAACGCCCAGCGGCGTATAGCTGACCGAAATCTCGTGCCCTTCGAACATGATGCGCTTGGGCACGGACCGCTCAGCAAGGGCCGTGTCCTCGGTGATCCATTTTTCCGGCACTTTTTCCCGGGCAACCTCATCCACGTCAAAGAGGCTCTTGGCGACCGACACGAAATTCGCGGCATAGCGCGGAATGTGAAATCCGACATCATCACAGGCCAGGAGGCTTTTGACGATTTCCTTGCGCCAGGGCAGCACGTTGAACATGTCAGCGGCAGGGAACGGCGTGTGGTGGAAAAAGGCGATCCGCACGTCAGGGCGCATGTCGCGCAGATACCCCGGCACAAGCCAAAGGTTGTAGTCATGCACCCAGACCAACGCGCCTTCGGCAGCCTCTGCCGCTGCGGCCTCGGCAAAGCGGCGATTTACATCGCGGAAATTCGCCCAATTCACCGGGTCATAGTTGTAGCGGTCCTTGAACGAGTGCAGGATCGGCCAAAACGCCTCCTTTGAGGTGACGTGATAGAACTCGCGCACCTGATCCGATGTCAGGGGCAGGCGCGACACGGAATAAGTACCGTAATCGTCGTCGATCTCGATTTTTTGCTCAAAATCGGGGTTGTCGGGGTCATCAGCCAGTTTCCAGGCAATCCATGCTCCGTGGTTCACGTTTCCGAAAAAGCTTTTGAGCGTTGGGACGATCCCATTCGGGCTTTTGTTTTCCCGCAGGACGATCTGACCATTTTCCTCAACCTCTTCATAAGGTTGACGATGATAGACGATGACAAGTTCGGATGACATGATCTGCTCCTTATGATGCGGGGAAAAGGCTGTGGCTCAGGATGGCTTCGGCGATGCCAGACGCGCCGATGCCCTTGGCCAGATGCACGTGATCGGCATCGCGCAAGGCGTCGATCAGAGCCGGTTCAGAGCCGCCAACAGCGACGGCCGGAAGCCCGAGGTTGAGCATGGAGAGGTCGTTCATCGTATCGCCCGCCACGAGTGTGCGTTTGTGATCAATGCTCAGATGCGCCAGCAGGCGCATCAGCGACGGCCCCTTGCTGACCCCTTTCGGCAACACGTCAAAATACCGATCATCCGAGATCAGACTGTCCAACCCCATATCCGCGACGATATCCAGGGCCCGCGCATCAAAGGTGTCTGCGTCCAGGTCAAAACTGACGCGGTAGCGAAAACCGGTAGATTGCAACGTTAACCCGCGCACATGTTTCAATGCTGCGCGCACGCGCAGGCCCGCATCGCCCCAGGCGTCTTCAATTTCGGCCTCAAGCGGTGAAATGGGGCACATCAGACCATCCGCATCGACCGATGCGATTGTGGTGCCCACGTCACCCACGACATAATCAGGACAAGGCACACCGCGCTTGGTCGTCAGTTCGCGGATAAAGCCGGGATCGCGCCCAGTGACAAAGATCAGGCCAACCCGCTCTCGATGTGCTTCAATCCAATGGTAGAAATTGCTCCGCTCTTGCTCGGTCCCGCCGAGGAAAGTGCCATCAAGGTCGGTGGCCAGAACAAAGTCTTTCTTGGCGATGGTTTTGGTCGGAAATGTTTCGTGACGGGTCATGAAATCCTCTCTGCAAGTGTCGCGACTGCATGGTCTGGGGCTGGGTGACTAAAGGCGAGGTCCATCGCGCGCGGCTCTGCTTCAATCGGTCGGGCCCAGAGGGCGGCAAAGGCCGCGCCCAGGTCGGCGCCCTCGTGCAAAACGCTGCGAACCGTGTCGCAAATCGGCATCGAGACGTTCAGCCGGTTGGCCAGATCGGTGACCGAGCGGGCGTTCACTTCGCCCTCAACCACAATGGGTTGCCCCTCAAAACACTTGGCGCGCGCGATACCCTGGCCCAATTGCTGGCCCAAGGCCATGTTGCGCGACGTGGCGCTAGAGCAGGTCAGCGACAGATCTCCGATGCCGGACAGTCCGGTGACGGTTTCGCGACGCCCACCCAAAGCTTCGGCCAGTGCTTTCATTTCGTCCACGCCGCGCGTAATCAGGGCGGCGCGCGTGTTCTCGGCAAATCCTGCGCCCGTCATCATGCCACAAGCAATCGCGATGACGTTCTTGACCGCCCCGCCGATCTCTACGCCGATCAGATCGTCAGAGACATAGGCTCGAAAGCTTTCCGTGGTCAGCGACATGGCAAGACGCACAGCGGGACTGCGGTGAGGTTTGAGACGGTCGGCATAAGTGAACTGAAATGCCACCGTGGCGGAAGTTGGATGCCCAAGTGCCGTTTCGCGGGCAAAGGTCGGGCCCGACACGCAGCCGATTGGATGGCCGCTTAACTCTTCTTCGGCGACCTGCGACATCAAGAGGCCGGTTTCATCCTCGATCCCCTTCGCGCAGATGGCGATGGGGATGCCTTTGGGGATATGCTCTGCCACCTGGCGGGACACTGATCGAATGCTGCGCGATGGTACGACGATCAGGACCGCTTCGGCGTCAGACAAGGCATCAGCCATCGCGTGCACCGCCATCAGGGTTTTGGGCAAAGTCACATCAGGCAAAAGCTCGCCATGCGTATTGTTACGGTTGATCTCGTTGACGACGGCCCGGTTGCGCCCCCACAAACGGACCGACGCGCCAGCGCGCGCCAAGGTCGCGGCCAATGCGGTACCCCAAGAGCCTGCGCCGATCACGGTGATGCGCTCGTATTTCCGGGCCGGGTGAGGGGGTGTGTGCGCTGCGATGGGTGTGTGTTTCATCTGGGCCTCACTGAAAGTCTATGGATGTTGTGTCAGCACTGTCGGCGACGTTCCCACCGCGAGCCTCGGATGTTGGATGTGTCGTTTTTGGATCATGCATGTCGCAAAACCTGTACCCACTGTGAGGAAGATCAACGCTGCACGTGCGAAATAGTTTCAAAAATTGCGGTGATGTGGCCGCATTTTGCCTCTTCGTGTTGCAAGTGGTGAAAAATTAGGCGCAACAGCCCGGCATTCAGGCACCTTAATGTGCTTTTAGCGACATGGTGCGGGGAGGTATTGTCGCTTTTTGACATTCTGAAGGCCGTCACTACCTTCTGCACTGCAGCAACAGCAGGGAGCATCCCAATCCATGATATCACCCGTTCGTACCGCAATCTTTCCCGTCGCTGGGCTTGGGACACGGTTCCTTCCCGCGACCAAGGCCACACCAAAAGAGCTGCTGCCCGTGATCGACACGCCGCTGATCCAATACGCGATTGATGAGGCGCAAGAAGCAGGAATCGAGCGGATGATCTTTGTCAGCCACCCGTCGAAGTCAGCGATCGAACGGCACGTGATGGATGACGCAAAATTGCGCGCTGATCTGAAGGCGCGGGGCAAACCGCAATTGGCACGTGATCTACAAGAGGCTTCTTTCTGTCCACAAACCGACGATGTCGTTTTCACGATGCAGCATGATCCGCTGGGATTGGGGCACGCAGTATTGTGCGCACGCGACTTTGTCTTGCCCGGCCCCGTTGCCGTGCTTTTGCCTGATGACCTGATCCTCGGGCAGGGCTGTCTTGCCGAAATGGTCGCGGCGTACCAAGAGTGCGCTGCTGGTCATATGGTTGCTGCGATGCAGGTTCGTCCGGAAGACACCCGAAAATACGGCATCCTGTCAACGACCGGTCGTCAGGCAGGCCAAATGATCAAAGCGGATGGGATCGTCGAAAAACCCAGCCCCGACGTCGCCCCCTCATGTGAGGCCGTGGTTGGTCGCTATGTGCTTGATGCGTCCATTTTTGACGACTTGGCCAATCAAGATCCTGGTGCGGGTGGCGAAATCCAACTGACAGATGCGATTTCGCGCGGTATCGATCGTGTTGGTCTGGCAGGTTTTCGGTTCAGCGGTCACCGTTATGATTGCGGATCCAAAGCCGGTATGCTGCGAGCGATTTTGCATTTGGCGACGCATGATCCCGAATATCACGACGTTCTAGAAGAACATGGACTACGACAATCATCTGCCAAGGCCGCGTGAGCAGAGCATTGATCGATTGCAGCTTGTTGGTTGTGCTATCTGCTTGGCCCAATCGAGCATTTGGCCAATCGCAGAGTGGAGCGCATGGTAGAACGTGCCCTTTGCACACTGACACTTTAGTCGGACCCGCTCAGCCTTTGGTTTCGGCCAGAATGTCGTAAAGTTGTTGGAGGCGAGTACCGACAACACCTTCCAGTCCTTTGTTCAGAATATTTCTATATTTTATAAGAATTTGCAAACAATGTGCTTGATCATTGGTACTGGTGGGCGTCATAAATGGACCACAAAATGGACCATAATTATGCCAAAAAGGTTGGTTGATTGTTGCTATGGCGCGATACAAGTTAAACGATGCATTTTGTAAGGCCGTAGCAGAGGTCAAAGATCACCAAGACGGTGCAGGTTTGGTTCTGCGTGTCAACGCAGGTGGGTCGAAGCAATGGGTTTATAGATACCAAATCAACAAGCGAAGGACGTCCATGGGGCTTGGGTCTTATCCGGCAGTAGGTCTCAAGCAGGCACGTCAGTTGCGAGATAATGCCGAGGTGCACGTTAAGCAAAAAATCGATCCACGTCAGGAAAGAGAACGACAACTTAGACGCGGTGCAAAATTGAAAGATGTCGTTGAAGAATATTTCGTAACCAAGGAAGACGTGCTCAAGCTGGGAAGGCAATGGCTATCGCCGTTCCAGCATGTGCTTCCTAAATTAGGTGAAAAACCTGTCGATGCAATCACCAAAGATGATCTCATTCGAACGTTTGAGCCAATTTGGAAAAGCAAGTATCCAACGGCGCTCAGAGCGATGAATCGGCTTAACCAAGTATTGATGTACGCTGCTGGTCAAGACGATGAATGGGACATCGACACTACCGTTGTTCCAAAGGCTAAAGCCCGCTTGGGTCAAGTGAAGCACGATGTCAAAAACCACCAGGCGCTTCCTTGGCAGGAACTTCCAGAACTATGGTTGTCGTTGGATCAATCGACCACGCATACCGCCCTGAAATTTTACATTCTGACCGTCGTTCGTGTTTCCAATGTTACCTATGCCGAATGGGATGAATTCGACAAAAAACTGACTCTTTGGTCGATCCCGGCTGAACGAATGAAAACGTCAAAGCCGTTTCAGGTTCCGCTAGTATGGCAGGTCCGTTCTCTGCTCGGCAAGCGTGGTAAAGGTCTTGTTTTTCCATCTTACAGCGCTCGGAAAAGGGGCGTCGTCAGCGAGAACACTTGGAACAAGCATTTTAGGTCAAGCGGATGGGCGACCACCTCTCATGGCCTGCGGTCGACCTTTCGAGACTGGTGTGCCGAAACCAAAACTTGCGATGATAAGCTTGCAGAACTCTGTATCCAACACGAAACCGCGAAAGGTAACAAGGTTGCCCGCGCATATTATCGGTCAGATATGTTGGGCGCGCGCCGTGAAGTCATGAATAAGTGGGCAGACTTCGTCACTTCGAAAGCACAAGCTGTCTTGGACACAAATGCCCGGCGGGCACAATCTGTCGAAGCTTTGGACTTACCAATTGAAGCAGGGCAACGCGGAAACGCGCGGACCCGTCGGGAGGTTGAGGAGTGGGCGAGAGGTGACGTATTCGATGATACATAGTTCGGTCCCCAGAAGAAAAATTCAAAAATTTGGGTGATCGATACGGATTGGCTCCGAGGGAAGCAACATTGATAACAGGTACCGAGTACGTTGCGAACCTTGAGCTTGACATACTAACCGCCCACGGCAGCGGAGGGCATTCGGATTACGACGACGTACCTTGGCCTTGGGACCCTAGTCCTCAGCGATAGTTCGGCCAAATTGGTGAACAAATTGCGCAGAGCTTAACATAATTCTGATGTAAGAAAGCGCTGTCTCCCGAAGACAAAGGTTTGCTATATTTTTAAGGTAAAAAATCATCCACTTGCACGTCGATATCCAGAAGTACGCACCCAGAATATACAAAAAACGCAATGTTGCACAACATGCACAGCCCAAGCTTTACTCGCAAGATCAAGCTACCCAAAGGATGTGCTAGGTCATGTAGTAGATCTATACCAATCACACATAATGTGTGTGAGATGGCATTATCGTGCGCATTGATATGAACGCTTAGCGCGTCCGACCGTCGCGATGATCCGGCTCGCGTCTTTCTTAACCACACCGAGCTTAATCTTCGAAGCGGATATTGGAGAAGTTGAGGCGGTCTTTATCAACACAGGAATGCAGTCCTTACCCAGCGCCCTTGCAGACGGGACCCGCAGCATTGCTGCTCCCTTGCTTCGTGCGTCATCGGCTACCGACTGGCAAAACGAGTAGCCGGATGTGCTGGTCTTGGTCATTTTTGCGTGGTCGGCCAAGCACCTCATAAAGTCCAAGACCGGACCCTTTACGGAGGTTTTGTACAGAATGAAATCCGATTCCCAATCTGACTTCGTTGGATGGTTTTTCACAAACCAGTTGTAGAAATGATAACCGACCTCAACGTAACAAGTCGTTTTCAAAGGCGCAGTATACATTACTGGCTTTGCGCCATCTGTGTAGCGAGAATAGCTGCCTGCTTTCCATACTTCCACGAAATTGCGAAGAGCTTCCTGAACCGGTGTTGCTCGAAGAGGACCGGATCGGGGATTTGCACCGGGATAGGACGCTCTGCGGCTAACTTTTGGTGGTCTCTTGTCCAGAGAAATTCGCTGAACAAACCTGCTTAGGTGTCTTTTTGAAACGCTTTTCAACTATGGCCCCTCCATAGCTCGGGCCAACTGCATCAATGCCAAAACTTGGCCTTCACCTAAGAATTCCTTCGGAGTTCTATTCCCCAAATCGTCTATGGGAGTGTCAAACCACGCGGCTTGTCCGGCAGGGTCGTTTTCTCCGTAGATCGCATCAAGGGTAAGTTGAATCTCATGAATAAGGTCACACCGAAGCTCAACATCCATTGAACCTGTGCCTTCATGAATCTCCCTCCACACACTGTCAGATGCATCGGGGAAACCAAAAAATAGTGCTCTGTGCTCCGCAGACAACTGCCACTCGTCGAAAAGGCCTTCGACGTACTCAAGCTTGCGGCCAACAAACAACCTGTGACGTTCCAGCCGGAAATCATGGATCACTTGCTCACAATCCGCCAAGTCATTGTCATCGTTCTTGCGAAAAGCGTGCAGATTGACCCCCCGCTCTCTTTGTCGTTCACACTGGCGGAGAACGCCTTCAATCGCGTAGCCGCTCCAAAGAATTCTAAGCCCTGCCTTCACATCGGCATCGTCGCAAAAGCTTGTAAGAATTCGAAAACCCGCAAGGTTGCCGCTATCTGTATCGATGTCGCTACGCCCCAAGGCGGCAAGGTTTCTTACGCCATCCAACCTATTGTCCACAATCAGAATGTCGTCTTCGGTCGCTTGCTTGAGGTACGGCTTAGCCTTGCTTAGCGCCGAGAACTTTTTGGGAGAAATGTTGTTTGCCGAGCAAAGGCGAACAATGGATTTGAGTTCAGGCAAGTTGTCATCAATTGCATACGCAACCTGTTCGAGTGGACTCCTACCCAAATTGTCATACATTCCAAAGTCTAACATTATCCCACCCTCACCATCGTCCCCGGAAAATCGATTCTAACATTTGTTCTTGTTGCCGCGATTGTATAACTTTGATCAGCATGCGGCGTAAGACCGTACGCATCGCATATGTCAGACACCACGGAAAGACCTATACCTTTGCCCGAAATATCTGGCGCGTTCGGCCCTCTGTGCCCAAAGCGCCACATCATTTCTAAGTCATGCGCTTCCAATTCCATAGAATTGTTGGATACAACCAAACTGCAAAATTTACCCCTTTCTTCCCATCTACATGAGATATCGCCTTTCAGCACGGAGTACTTTGCGGCGTTTGAAATTAAGTTTGAAAGCAAGAGACCTAGGTCGGTCTCATGTATTTTCACGCCAATCTCTGTAGGTGCAATAAGGCCGTTAAAAACGACTTGGGAGGGAGGGTAGTCTGCTAGTGCTAGATGAGAGGACTCTAGGAAAACTTCGTTTAAATCAATATATGTACAGGTCTTCGCACGTTTTCCTACCGCCTCCGAGAAAGTTTCTCTCTCGACAGTATCTCGGGCGGATGAAAGCCCGGCAATAGCATCGTTCAGTATATCCAGTGCACGCCCTGACAGCATTCGGCGCTGGCCAGAGATTGCCTCTTGAATCTGTTTCACTCGCCCTGCTGCGTCGTTGATTTGTCTGCTGACTTCGTGGCCAATCTTGTGCCGCTGTCTAAGCATCTCTTTGTTACCTTCGAGCGCGATATAGAGAATGTTCGAAAGCACTCGCTGCAAATGAATTAGACAATTTACCTCCATTGACTTTATGTCGAAATCATTCTGCGAATGCACAATGACTGCACCAATCAATTCGGTCTTGCCTTTTTCGCGGAGCGGCAAAAATAACATTTTTCCACGTTGAGGTGTCAGCTTGTTTTTTTCAAGCTCGCTTCTCCATGCCGAAAGCGCTGGGTCGCCACAATCCAAATAGAGAAAATGATCCAAGCGCTTTGCAAGCATCGCGCGCTCAAAAGTTGAACCCGCTGAATCGATGGAAATCGTGCGTGCCTTGCTTTTCAAGTCAGAGCGATTGAATGTGTCGATAAGAACGATTTCTGTGGGCTCCGTCTCGTCCCTCAACCAAAATGAACCAGAGTCTGCGCCAAAGTGTTCGATTAGCGTTAATAGTGGAAAGTCTTTGATAGGGTCGCGAGACGTGATCGCTTCAATGAAATTCAGGGAAGGCGGGTATGAACCATTTGTTGTTAAAGGCATGGCATTACATGAGCAACCGTCATCAATAATTCAGGCGACCATACCAAGTGAGCAACGTTGTGTCACCATACAGAATGTTCCCATGTCAAGATGAACCCCAACTTCGCCTGCGGTTCGCTTACAGGTACCTGACGCTATGGAAATCTTAAGGCCTACCCGCGCCTCTGGTCCCCAGACTTTTCTCATACCCTGCGAGTGTTTTGACACATTTCGTTGGCTTGGAAACGGACATGACGCGGCAACCTCGGCAAAACATCAGGCAAGATTGGCCAACCTAGCTTTGAGGTTAGCGACAGTCGATGCATGCCACACACCGCCGCGCGCCGTTTTGATGCCGCGTTTGTTCAGTTCGAAGGCTTGAGCGCTCAAAGTCAGAAAGCCGGATGAGTTTAAATCGTCTATAACTTCTTTTAAGTCCTTTGCTCTCTCGTCAGCATGTTCGCGCTGCTTTTGACAGGCAGCCGAATTTCCCTTTTCAGCCCTTCGGATTGCTGCTGCACCGTTAGGATTTCCCAGTTTCATGCCCCGGGCTTTGCATGCTGCGAGAGACGCCTTCGTGCGAGCGGAAATCGCTTTTGCTTCTTCTTGTGCAACGAGAGCCAAAACTCCGATAGTAAGTGGCGTTGCCCCTGCATTGTCACATGCTACGAAATCGACACCGGAGTCTTGTAGGTTCAGAAGAAAAGCCGCGTTCCTGCTAAGCCGATCAAGCTTGGCAATCACTAGGGTCAGGACCCATTGATTTCCGGGCGACGGCGTGATTCACGGTTCGAAAAACGAGTGGTGAACATGTCTGGTC
>NZ_CANNES010000018.1 GCF_947503705.1 uncultured Tateyamaria sp.
GTCTTGCCGTGGTCAACGTGACCAATCGTGCCAATGTTTACGTGCGGTTTGTTACGTTCAAACTTTGCCTTTGCCATTGTGGTGGCTCCTCTTTTTTAGGTTGGGCGGCGGGGTGAACCCCGCCCTACGGTTTGGGTAGGGCGGGGTTCACCCCGCCATCCCGGTTATGCGTATTTGGCTTGGATCTCGTCTGAGATGTTCTGCGGAACCGCCTCGTAGTGACCGAACTGCATGGTAAAGTTCGCGCGACCCGACGACATCGACCGCAAGGTGTTGATGTAGCCAAACATGTTGGCCAGCGGCACCTGTGCATCAATGGCAATCGCGTTGCCGCGTGTGTCCTGACCCTGCACCTGACCGCGACGCGATGTCAGGTCACCGATGATACCACCGGTATATTCTTCGGGTGTGACAACCTCGACCTTCATGATCGGCTCAAGCAGTTTCGCACCGGCTTTGCGCATGCCTTCACGCATGCACATACGGGCTGCGATTTCAAAGGCCAGAACGCTGGAGTCCACATCGTGGAACTTGCCGTCGATCAGGGCCACTTTGAAGTCGATGACGGGGAAGCCCGCCAACGGACCGCTGTCCATGACCGAGTTGATGCCTTTTTCGACGCCGGGGATGTATTCCTTGGGCACCGAACCACCAACGATCCGGCTCTCGAAGGAATAGCCTTCGCCGGGCTCTGTCGGCGAGATGATCATCTTGACCTCGGCGAACTGACCAGACCCACCCGACTGTTTCTTGTGGGTGTAGGTGTGCTCGACCTCGTGACCGATGGTCTCGCGGTAAGCCACTTGTGGGGCACCGATGTTGGCTTCGACCTTGAACTCGCGCTTGAGGCGATCCACCAAAATGTCGAGGTGAAGTTCGCCCATGCCCTTCATGATGGTCTGGCCAGATTCCAGGTCAGTTTCCACGCGGAAAGACGGGTCTTCTGCGGCCAGACGGGCCAGACCAGTCGACATTTTCTCTTGGTCGGCTTTGGTCTTGGGCTCAACGGCGATCTCGATCACAGGATCGGGGAAGGTCATCGTTTCCAGAACCACAGGATCGTTGACGGCACAGAGCGTGTCACCGGTTGTGGTGTCTTTCAGACCGGCCAGGGCGATGATGTCGCCCGCGAAGGCTTCGGTGATTTCCTCACGGTCGTTGGAGTGCATCATCATCATCCGGCCAACGCGCTCTTTACGCTCTTTGGTCGAGTTCAGAAGGGTATCACCCTTGTTCAACACACCCGAATAGATGCGGGTGAAGGTCAACGTACCGACAAAGGGATCGTTCATGATTTTGAACGCCAGCGCAGAGAACGCCATGTTGTCATCCGCACGGCGGGCGATGTCGCGGGTCTCTGTCTCGTCACCGGGTTTGAAGCCCATGTAATCGACAACGTCCAGCGGGCTGGGCAGATAGTCGATGACAGCGTTCAACAGGGGCTGAACACCCTTGTTCTTAAAGGCCGAACCACAGAGCACAGGGATGAATTTGATGGCCAGGGTGCCTTCGCGGATCAGACGGCGCAGGGTTGGCACGTCAGGCTCTTCGCCTTCCAGGTACTGCTCCATCACGTCATCGTCCATTTCGACGGCAACTTCGATCATGTTGGCGCGCCACTCTTCGGCCTGATCCTTCAGGCTGTCACGAATGGGGCGTTTTTCCCAGGAGGCGCCCAGGTCTTCACCGGCCCAGACCCACTCTTCCATGGTGACCAGGTCGATCATACCTTCCAGCTCGGTCTCTGCGCCGATCGGGATCTGGATCGGGCAAGGGATCGCACCGGTACGGTCCTTGATCATGTGCACGCAGTTGAAGAAGTCAGCGCCGATCTTGTCCATCTTGTTGACGAAAACGATGCGCGGCACCTTATAGCGGTCAGCCTGACGCCACACAGTCTCCGTCTGGGGCTCAACACCTGCGTTGGCATCCAGAACGGCCACGGCACCATCGAGAACGGCCAGCGAACGCTCAACTTCAATGGTGAAGTCCACGTGGCCGGGCGTGTCGATGATGTTCATGCGGTGCTTGGGCGTGTCGGGGGTCGCGCCGTCTTCGGTACGTTCCCAGAACGTTGTGGTCGCAGCGGACGTGATCGTGATGCCACGCTCTTGTTCCTGCTCCATCCAGTCCATCGTGGCGGCCCCATCGTGGACCTCACCGATGTTGTGGGACTTTCCTGTATAGTACAGGATGCGTTCCGAACATGTGGTTTTGCCGGCATCAATGTGTGCCATGATGCCAAAGTTACGGTAGCGGTCGAGCGGATAATCGCGTGCCATGGGGCTGCTTCCTCAGGGTATCTGGTGGGTTACCAACGGTAATGGCTGAACGCTTTGTTGGCGTCGGCCATCTTGTGTGTGTCTTCGCGCTTTTTGACAGCGGTGCCGCGGGACTGAACAGCGTCCATCAGCTCGCCTGCCAGGCGTTCTTCCATCGTGTTTTCGTTCCGGCCGCGGCTGGCAGAGATCAACCAGCGGATGGCCAGAGCCTGACGACGCTCGGGGCGAACCTCGACGGGCACCTGATAGGTGGCACCACCGACGCGGCGCGAACGCACTTCGACAGAAGGTTGGATGTTCTCAAGCGCTTCGTGGAAAACTTCCACAGGGGCGCGCTTGATCTTGGCTTCAACCCGGTCAAAAGCATTGTAGACGATGCTTTCGGCAGTCGATTTCTTACCATCGACCATCAGGTTGTTCATGAACTTGGTCAAAACCTTGTCGCCATATTTGGCGTCGGGCAGGACTTCGCGTTTTTCGGCGGCGTGACGACGTGACATCTGCTGCTCTCCTTATTTGGGACGCTTGGCGCCGTATTTCGAACGGCGTTGCTTACGATCTTTGACGCCCTGGGTATCCAGAACACCGCGCAGGATGTGGTAACGCACACCGGGAAGGTCTTTGACACGACCGCCGCGGATCAGAACCACAGAGTGTTCCTGAAGGTTGTGGCTTTCACCCGGGATATAGCTGATGACCTCAAAGCCGTTTGTCAGGCGCACTTTGGCAACCTTCCGCATGGCCGAGTTCGGCTTCTTGGGTGTGGTGGTGTAAACGCGTGTGCAAACGCCGCGCTTTTGCGGGTTCCCCTCAAGGTGGAGGGACTTGGAGCGTTTTACTTTGGGCTGGCGCGGCTTGCGGATCAGCTGTTGGATCGTTGGCATTGCAGGTCTGTTCCCCGTCTCATCAACATATGTCGTGCGGGACACGGCCCCGCGGTTTCAATTCAATCGCTCATGTGCGTCCACAAAAGCGCAAAAACCGCAATCGCTCCTGTATGCAAGGGCGACGCGGTGGGTTTCCAGAGGATCGGACCAATGCAAAGGCCGGATCGTGTCCACTTCGGTTCTGATTTCGGTGTCAGGGGGATGTCCCCCGGTCCGAGATAGCGGGCGTATAGGGGGAGTCTCGCAGGGTGTCAACAGCCCAGCGGGGGCCACGACCCAGCCTGATACGCGAATTGTCGCGGCTGTGTCGCAGAACGGTTTTTCTAGACAGTTTTGGCACTTGGCACCAGAGTGCAGCATAGACACAAGACTGAGATAATTATGAAATTTCTAACCGTTCTGATCCCCCTCATTGCCGCCGCCTTCCTCACCACTTTGCCCCACATGTCACAGGCGCAACGCCTGCCGGTCGAGCGCAGCATGATCTACAACACGACTCAGCACGGATTCGCCAAGGTCAGGGACGTCGCCCGGCTCGGAAAGCGCAGCCAACGTTTTGAAGTCCGCGCAGGCGACTGCGGCTGGGACGACGGTTGGAGCGATTGCGACAACGATCGGGAGCGCTCCGAGCTGACCGTAAAAAAGAACTGGCGGCCCGGCACCGACCAGTGGATCGCTTTCTCGATCTATCTGCCCGAGGATTTTCGAACCTCCTCGCGCGTGCGCGCCACCGTGGGTCAGGTCAAGATGCGGGGCGGGCCGACCGGCTTTGCCGGGGGTTTCCCGTCCGAGCCCGGAGTGTTCCAGATGGAGATGCTGGGCAACCGCTACTTTCTGCGGGTCCACGTGCTGTCGGGCCCGTTCGATAATGTCCGCAATGACATCAAGGATTACAACCTTGCCAGCATTTCTGAACTCCGCGGGCGCTGGACCGATTTCGTGATCCGCCTGAACACCAAGACCGCTCCAGGTGCGCTTGAAGTATACAAGAACGGCACTCGTGTCGCCGCACACCCGTACAACCAGAACTACGCCCCAAGGGAATATTATTTCAAATACGGGATCTACCGCTCTTTTGTGTCCCGCAACGGTGGACCGATGCCCACGCAAGTGGTCTTTTTTGACGAAGTGCGCATGGGGCGCAGCTATGACAAGGTGGCCGTCGAAAAACAGCGGCGCGCCGTCGACTAGGGCGTCGAATAATCAAGGATCCACATGATGCAAGTGATCGGGCTGTGCCGCTTCTCCTACCCCGCCATCGGCGGGTTCCAGGTGGGCCATGAAACCACCGAAGAACGGATGGCCTATCTCTGGGCCGAGGACCGACTGGAAGAACGGTTTCGGCTGTTGGAGACCATGGCCCTGCCCTGCCTGCGGGCCCAAACAGACCCCGATTTCGATCTGATCCTGCTGATCGGCGATGCATTCCCGAAACATCACCGCGACCGGCTGCACGACCTGACGGCCGACATGCCTCAGGTCCAGATCGTGGCAGAGGCCCCGCGCAACAGCCGCGAGATGAGCAAGCAGCTTTTGAACCAGGCCCGCCGAGATCCGTCCCAACCCTGCATGCAGTTCCGCCATGACGACGACGACGCCGTAGCCGTGGATTTCGTGGAAAAGATGCGCCAGGCGGTCCGCGACACCCAGGGTCTCGTCAGCAAACACCGCATGGTCGGCTTTGACTGGAACCAGGGCTATGTGGCCGAAGTGGGCGCACAAGGCATCAGCGCCACCCAGATGTACCGCCCCTACTACGTCGCCGCCCTCGGCACCTATATCGAAGGCGGCTGCGCCATGACGATCCACAACTTCATGCATGAACGGATTCCGCAATTCATGCCCTGCGTGACGTTCTCGGATGCCGACATGTTCGTGCGGACCCATAATGGCTACAACGACAGCCGCCAGAAAAAGGTCAAGGACGTGCCGGTCGGACCCTTGACGACCAAACAGGAAAAGCTGTTTCGCAAACGGTTCGCCGTCGACATCGACACCGTGCAGCGGGTGTTTTCAGCGGGCTGACAGCTTGCGCTCGCGGTAAAGGGTGAAAAGGCCGGTGGCCACAACAACCCCTGCCCCAAGCATCGTCAGAGGCTCCGGCCAGTCGCCAAAGACGAACCAACCCAGCACCAGCGCCCAGATCAGGCCGGTATAGCGGAACGGCGCGATAAAGGTGATCTCACCCACGCGCATCACCCGCACGCTAAAGAAATAGCCGCCAATGATCATCACCGACGCCCCCGCGATCAATCCCGCCTCGCGCGGCGTCAACGCCACCCACTCGGTCGTGGTCGAGGCCAGTCCGGCACAGACCATCACTGTCAGCGACGCCACGAGTGTCACGGTCATCGACGGCACACCGGGGGTCAGCTTGCGGGTGGCCAGATCACGCACGGTCACGCATCCCACCGCACATAAGGCATAAAACGACCACAGGCTAAAGCCATCCGGTCCCGGGCGCACAATCAGCAACATGCCCGCAAATCCCAGCAGGATTGCCGCCATCCGCCGCCACCCCAACGGCTCGTTGAAAAACAGCGCCGCACCCACCGCCACAGTCAGGGGAAGCACTTGCAGAATGGCCGTCACATTGGCCAAAGGCAGGTTCAGCAAAGCGGTGACAAAGAAATAGGCAGCCCCCACCTCAGAGGCAGAGCGCAGCGCAATCAGCGCCCAATCACGGCGGCCAATCCGAAAATGCAACGCCCCCAACCAGCGGGCCAGCGCCAGGATCAAAACCGACGACAGCACCCCGCGCAGAAACAGCAACTGCGCCAGGGGGACCGCCCCGCCGGTCAGCTTGATCAACGTATCGTTGAGGGTAAAGGACGCCATCGACGCCATCATCAACAGCGCGCCGAGCATATTGGGGGACAAAGTCATGGGCCGAGCGGTAGCACCGCCCCGGCCCTGCCGCTACAGAAATCTCGGGCTAGAAGCCGCGCAGCGACGCGGCAAAGGTCTTGAACAGGGCCGCGTTGGACCGGGCCGACCGGGCCGCCGCAATCTCGGTGCCCAGAATGTTCTGAACCGCCGGGGCCGACAGGCGAAAGGTGAGAACCTCACCGCTCTTGTAGGTGCGGGTCACCTCCGCCCCCTTGCGCAGGTCCACAACATAGGCCGCGGGTGGCTTGCGGGGCACAAAGACGCGGATGGTGACCAACTGCCCGCGATGCAGGGTATAGAAATTGATCAAATCGTCGATGGCACCCCACCGGGCCTCGGTCTTGCCGGTAACAACGGTGTGCATCTCATAAACGGTGCCCAGCCCCTCCGCCTTGAATGTCTTCAGACGCTTGGGTTTTGTGTTGGGACGCGCCTTGGCGCTGGCGTGGACGCGGTCGGCAAAATTCTTCAATCCATCAACCTTGCCGGTTTCCGTCAGGGTGGACGGAAAACAGGTCACACTCACCGAAAAATAAGGATTGACGATAAAGTCCCAAGGGCCCTTGCCCTGCGCTTTCCAATAGTCTCGGTTCACCTCGAACTTGACGCCGCGCACGTCCTTGCCCGTCGCACTGACCTCGCGAACAGGTGCACGACGCCATGTGGGATCGGCCGCGACCGACACACCGCACTCCTCAACTGCCGTCTGGCGCAAATCCATGGGCAAAAAGCCCGGGTCAACCTCGACCACACTTTGCGCACGCGCAGCGCCGACAAGCATAAAAAGGCAAACCAAAACCCGCAGAGGCAAAGAAAACATGCTGAAATCCTGACATTTGGTGCACGCAAGCCTAACGACTGGCGGCACGAACGCAATCCGCAACCGGTCATGGTCAGCACTGTGGTCGCGCGGGCCCATGTAAGGTTTTCGGGACAAAGCCCACTTCTGCCTCAAGTCAACCACTCTCTTCAATCGGATGATTCAATGCCTGATCATAACCGCCGCGGATGGAAAACGTTCAGACTTGAAGGCCAAGAAAAATCACAGCCAATGGCACGGGCGACACAGCAAGAACGACAGTCAGGAACGTCGCGAATGGCGTAAATATCCCGCTCAGACCCGCGATGATCATGATGCCTCCACCCCCGCCGATGATGGAGTTGCCGGGCGTATTGATGGCGATGGCCACCGCGACGTACCGGTATTGCAAGGCAAGGCGAACGACGCGTGTCGACTGTCCGTCAAGCAGCATCGCGACACGCTCGTCTTGCGACAAAGGTGCAGCGCGGGCCACCAAATCAGCGGCACGACGCATCCGAAAGGCGCGCAAGAACTCTTCCAGCGTGCGGATGGGCATGAACCGCCCGACCATAAAGGCGAGCATCATGGCCGTCACAGTACAAACGTAAACCAGTGGTGCAATCGCCGCGCCGAGACCTGCAAGAAGGGCAATGCCGATTTCGGCCCCAGGCACGAAGGGCATTGCAAGAAGCACGATATAAGCCACCGCACCGATCATGATGGCCTGATGAACCTGCTGCTCGTTGTCGGGCCGGATTTGAAGGTCCAGCGCATCACGGATCATGTGCGTGCCCCACGTGGCCAACACGACAACCCCGATCAGAATACCAATCCTCAAAAGGACGCCGCGCAAACTTGACCCCTGTGGCTGCACGCCGGGGCTCAGCCGGAGACCGCTATTCGCGGGGCGGCCACGCCAACACCCCGAATCTGGATTTGGTTGGTCCAGTACCAACGCCGGGTTGTCCAGGTCAGGTCAATCGCCATTTCGTCGCCGGCAAGCGTTCCGTACCAGACCACGGTGTGAGGCGCATCCGGGCAGACCGCCGTGGCGGTAAAGTGGATCACATCGTCAATTTCCTTGGTCTGATAGTCGGACCAGCCAAAGTTGCAGTATTCTTCGCAATCAGCCGATTGGAACGTGCCGTCTCGAAAATGAATTTTGTCTTCCAACGCTGCACCGGTCGACAGGTCCGTTCCCGACACCTGGAATGAAGCCCCATCCAAAGCACCTGAAGCTGTCCAATCGCCTGTCGGCACCGCAAGGTCGGGAATGTCTTCGTTCATGACGGTAAGGGTCGCCGCACCTGTACCAAAAGTGGCAACGGCAATCGCTGCGATTTGCAACATCTGAGGCA
The DNA here is from genome assembly GCF_947503705.1 of uncultured Tateyamaria sp. Taxonomy (GTDB): domain Bacteria; phylum Pseudomonadota; class Alphaproteobacteria; order Rhodobacterales; family Rhodobacteraceae; genus Tateyamaria. The sequence continues at coordinate 8,219 of NZ_CANNES010000018.1, forward strand.
TGAACAGCTCCGTCCGGGAAACAACTTAAGTCGGGGTAATCCGTCGAGTATGGATCAAATGGCTGGGCAGGCAAGGCAAATCCCAAAGCTGCCGCCACCATCAGAAAAATTCAGGGCCGCATTCAGTCAAAATGGCGCCGTGCTGCCCATGGAGTAGCGATCTCGCGGACACGGCATCAGTGTCCCTGAATTGTGGGGAAAGAGACCTTTGCCATGGACATCGGGCCTTTGGGTTCGACCCCGCCATGTGTCAGGGCCGAAAATGGTCTTGGCCTTGCTTCAAGCGCAAACCTTTCCCAAAAGTTATCGCGCCCGCCAAAACATTAACCTGCACCGGGTCTGAACAAGGGATTAACGGCGCGCCGCGGATCAAAACGCACAGATCCGGACCCAAACTGTACGTTTTACGAAAAACCCCGGAAATCCGCAGGGTTCGGGCCGGCCAGAACGTACATCCCAAGGCGCAAACTGTACGTTTTACCGGATTTTAACCACCGCACGGTCCCTTAACGGGCTCAGATGGGCAAAGAAAAACCCCCACCGTTTCCGGCAGGGGTTTCCCGTTTCAGTCTTTTGGACAGCTTAGTCGCGGCTGTCTTCGGAATGGTCGATAACCGTGTCGAACACGTCGCCACCCACCACGTCGTCAGCGCTTGGTGCTGCCAGGGCTGCGGCCGCTTCGGCCTCCTCGCGGCGCGCTTCGATCACGACATTGTCGCGATCCGTGGCGATCTTGCGGACGTTCTGGGTTGCCCCGCCGGTCCCCGCCGGGATCAGGCGACCCACGATGACGTTTTCCTTGAGGCCGACCAGTTTGTCCTTCTTGCCCTGCACCGAAGCCTCGGTGAGAACGCGAGTGGTTTCCTGGAAGGACGCCGCCGAGATAAAGGAACGCGTTTGCAGCGAAGCCTTTGTAATCCCAAGCAGAATAGGCTCACCTTGAGCGGGACGACCGCCTTTGGACAGGGCCTTTTCGTTGGCGTGATCGAACTCTTGCTTGTCCACATGCTCGCCCTTGAGCAGCGTGGTGTCGCCCGAGTCCTGGATCTCCCATTTCTGCAGCATCTGACGCACGATGACCTCGATGTGCTTGTCGTTGATCTTCACACCTTGCAGGCGATAGACCTCTTGCACCTCGTTGATCATGTAATCCGCCAGCGCCTCGACACCCATGATGGCAAGGATATCGTGGGGGGCTGGGTTGCCATCCATGATATAATCGCCCTTCTGGACAAAGTCGCCTTCGACCACCGGGATGTGCTTGCCTTTGGGCACCATGTACTCAACTTTTTCCATGGTTTCATCAGCAGGCTCGATCGCGATGCGACGCTTGTTTTTGTAGTCTTTTCCGAACCTTACGTAGCCATCGATCTCTGCGATGATCGCGTTGTCCTTGGGACGACGCGCCTCGAAAAGCTCGGCCACACGCGGCAGACCACCGGTGATGTCCTTGGTCTTGGCACCCTCGCGCGGGATGCGCGCCACGACGTCACCCGCCTTGACCGCGTCACCGTCTTCAACCGACAGAACCGCGTCCACCGACATCGGATAGGTCACCGGGTTGCCCGCGTCGTTGCGGACCGGCTCGCCATCGGCGTCGACCAGAATGATCTCTGGCTTCAGCTCGTTGCCTTTGGGGGCAGCGCGCCAGTCGATCACGATTTTCTGTGTCATACCAGTGGCATCGTCGGTTTCGTCGCGCACGGCCAGACCGCTGACAAGGTCAACATATTTGGCTGTACCGGCCTTCTCCGCGATGATCGGCAGGGTGTAGGGATCCCACTCGAACAGCTTGTCGCCGCGCGCCACTTTCTGGCCTTCGGTGACAAACAAGGTCGTGCCATAGCCCAGCTTGTGGTTGGCCCGCTCTTCGCCGTTCTCGTCCTGAATGATCAGCTTCATGTTCCGACCCATGACAAGCATCTGACCAGAAGCGTTTTCAAGGGTTTGCGCGTTCTCAAAGACGATCGTGCCTTCCTGGCTCGCCTCAAGGAACGACTGCTGACCACCCTGGGCCACACCGCCGATGTGGAACGTCCGCATCGTCAGCTGGGTGCCAGGTTCACCGATGGATTGAGCGGCGATGATGCCAACCGCTTCGCCAGTGTTGACCATGGTGCCGCGTGCAAGGTCACGACCATAACACATGGCGCAAACGCCCTCTTCGGCCTCACAGGTCAGCGGGCTGCGGATGCGCATCGACTGCACGGCAAACTCGTCAACCGAGTCCGCCATCCGTTCGTCGATCAGCGTCCCATGAGCGATCAGAACCTCGTCCGTCCCAGGCTTCAGCACGTCCTCAGCCGTGACACGGCCCAGCACACGTTCGGCCAGCGACGACACAACTTCTCCATCGTTTACAGCGGCTTCTGCTGTGATCGAGGTCTCCGTGCCGCAATCGCGAGCGCGAACGATACAGTCCTGGGCCACGTCCACCAGACGACGGGTCAGGTAGCCTGAGTTCGCCGTTTTCAGAGCGGTGTCCGACAGACCTTTCCGCGCGCCGTGGGTCGAGTTGAAGTATTCAAGAACGGTCAGACCTTCCTTGAAGTTCGAGATGATGGGCGTCTCGATGATGTCGCCATTCGGCTTCGCCATCAGGCCGCGCATCCCGCCCAGCTGCTTCATCTGTGTGACCGAACCACGGGCACCGGAGTGGGCCATCATGTAAACCGAGTTCGGTTCACGCTCAGAGCCATCCGCATCCGTCTGCGCCGCCGAGATCGAGCCCATCATGGCGTCGGTGACCTTGTCGTTACACTTCGACCAGGCATCAACCACCTTGTTGTACTTCTCACCCTGGGTGATCAGACCGTCCATATACTGCTGCTCAAAGTCCTTCACCTGCTCGCGGGTCTCATCAACCAGCGGCCATTTGGTGTCGGGGATCAGCATGTCGTCTTTGCCGAACGAAATACCCGCGCGGAACGCTTCCTTGAAGCCCATGGTCATGATCTGGTCACAGAAAATGACAGACTCTTTCTGGCCGCAATACCGGTACACGGTGTCAATGATCTGCTGTACTTCTTTCTTGCGCAGCAAACGGTTGACCAGGTCAAACGGCGCCTTGTTGTTCAAGGGCAAAAGAGCGCCCAGACGGACCCGACCGGGGGTCGTTTCAAAGCGTTCCATGACCTCAAGCCCTTCGGCGTTGATCTGTGGAATACGGGCGATGATCTTGGAATGCAGGTGCACGATACCGGCATCCAGCGCGTGCTGCACTTCTTCGATCGAGCCAAAGACCATGCCTTCGCCCTTCATGCCCGAACGTTCCAGGGTCACATAGTAAAGACCCAGGATCATATCCTGCGATGGCACGATGATGGGCGCGCCGTTGGCGGGCGACAACACGTTGTTGGTCGACATCATCAACACGCGGGCTTCCAACTGGGCCTCAAGGCTCAGCGGCACGTGCACGGCCATCTGGTCACCGTCAAAGTCGGCGTTAAAGGCCGAACAGACCAGCGGGTGCAGCTGGATCGCTTTGCCTTCGATCAGAACGGGTTCAAACGCCTGAATGCCAAGACGGTGCAGCGTCGGCGCACGGTTCAGCATGACAGGGTGTTCGCGGATGACCTCGTCGAGGATATCCCAAACTTCGGGGCGCTCTTTTTCCACCAGCTTCTTGGCCTGCTTCACAGTGCTGGACAGGCCCTTGGCCTCCAACCGGCTGTAAATAAACGGCTTAAACAGCTCCAGCGCCATTTTCTTCGGCAGGCCGCATTGGTGCAACTTCAGTTCGGGACCTGTCACAATGACAGACCGGCCCGAGAAGTCGACGCGCTTGCCCAAAAGGTTTTGACGGAAGCGACCCTGCTTGCCTTTCAGCATGTCAGACAGCGATTTCAGCGGACGCTTGTTGGCACCCGTGATCACGCGGCCACGGCGGCCATTGTCGAACAATGCGTCAACGGATTCCTGCAACATCCGCTTTTCGTTACGCACGATGATGTCAGGCGCGCGCAGTTCAATCAGACGCTTGAGGCGGTTGTTCCGGTTGATGACCCGACGGTACAGATCATTCAGGTCGGAGGTCGCGAAACGGCCCCCATCCAGCGGCACCAACGGGCGCAGTTCTGGCGGGATCACGGGGATCACGGTCAGGACCATCCATTCGGGCCGGTTGCCGGATTCCAGGAAGCTTTCAACCACCTTGAGGCGTTTGATGATCTTCTTGGGCTTCAGCTCGCCTGTGGCCTCTTTCAGATCAGCACGCAGCTGGTCCGCTTCGGCTTCAAGGTCGATCATGGACAGCATTTCACGGATCGCTTCGGCACCGATATTGGCCGTGAAGGCGTCCATGCCGAACGCGTCCTGGGCGTCCATGTATTCTTCTTCGCTCAGCATCTGGCCATAGCTAAGGTCCGTCAGACCGGGTTCGATCACAACGTAGTTCTCAAAGTACAGAACCCGCTCCAGATCGCGCAGCGTCATGTCTAGCATCAGGCCGATGCGGGAGGGCAGCGACTTGAGGAACCAGATATGGGCCACGGGCGCGGCCAGTTCAATGTGGCCCATCCGCTCGCGGCGGACCTTTTGCAGCGTGACTTCGACACCGCATTTCTCGCAGACAACGCCGCGATATTTCATGCGTTTGTATTTACCGCACAGGCATTCGTAATCCTTGATCGGGCCAAAGATACGGGCACAGAACAGGCCATCACGCTCGGGCTTGAAGGTCCGATAGTTGATGGTCTCGGGCTTCTTGATCTCACCAAAAGACCAGCTCAGGATCCGCTCGGGCGAGGCCAGCGATACCTTGATTTCGTCAAACACCTTGGGGGGTGTGAGTGGGTTAAACGGGTTGTTGGTCAGTTCCTGGTTCATGTCAGGCTCCTTCCAGAGCGTCTATTCAAAGCAGAGTTACGGCAACAAACATCGCTGCCGCTCCGAGTATTCCGAGAATTGCGGCGACGACGAACGCGCGCCGCAGAATGGGACCACGATGTTCCGGGGAGATCGCAGACTTCAACCTTTCCTGAAGCAAGGGGTGTTCGAAACTCCGTTGGTACCGAATTACGAACCACAGAATTGCCGTTACACCGACTAGCGTCAGCAGCTGAAAGCTGGCTGTAAGAAAGAACAGCTGGGAGTTCACGTTTCCAGTCATGAACTATCTTCACTCGTCCTCCTCCGCATCCAGGAGTTCCATGTTGAGGCCCAATCCACGGACCTCTTTGACGAGAACGTTGAACGATTCCGGCACACCGGCCTCGAAATTGTCCTCACCCTTGACGATGCTCTCATAGACCTTGGTCCGGCCCGCCACGTCATCCGATTTCACCGTCAGCATTTCCTGCAAGGTGTAAGCGGCACCGTAAGCTTCCAGAGCCCAGACCTCCATCTCACCAAAGCGCTGACCACCGAACTGCGCCTTACCACCCAGCGGCTGCTGTGTGACAAGCGAGTAAGGCCCGGTCGAACGGGCGTGGATTTTATCGTCCACAAGGTGGTGCAGTTTCAGCAGGTACTTGATGCCCACAGTCACGGGGCGCGCAAACTGCTCGCCCGTGCGGCCGTCGAACAGCACCGACTGACCCGAGGTCGAGAAACCGGCACGCTCCAGCGCATTGTTCACATCCGCCTCTTTCGCACCGTCAAAGACGGGCGTGGCAATGGGAACACCGCGTGTGACGTTGCCTGCGGCCTCGACGAGGTGATCCTCGTCCATGCCTGCCAAGCCCTCTTCGTAGACGTCATCGCCGTAGGCCAGGCTCATCGCCTCGCGCACCGGTGTCAGATCGCCCGAGCGGCGGTACTCTTGCAGCGCCTCATCGACGTTCACGCCCAGACCGCGTGCGGCCCAGCCCATGTGCGTCTCAAGGATCTGACCCACGTTCATACGCGATGGCACGCCCAGCGGGTTCAGACAGAAATCGACCGGAGTCCCGTCCGCGAGGAACGGCATGTCCTCCATCGGCACCACTTTCGAGATCACACCTTTGTTGCCGTGACGACCGGCCATCTTGTCGCCCGGTTGCAGCTTGCGCTTCACCGCCACGAAGACTTTGACCATTTTCATCACGCCCGGGGGCAGATCGTCGCCACGGCGGACCTTTTCGACCTTGTCCTCGAAACGGGCGTCCAAGGTGCGCTTTTGCGCCTCGTATTGCTCGTTCAGGGCCTCGACCACCTGTGCCGATTGCTCATCTTTCAGGGCGATCTGCCACCATGCGGAACGCGGATAGGCCTCGAGCATATCCGCATCGACATTGGACCCGGCTTTCAGGCCCTTAGGACCTTTGGCAATCTCTTTGCCCAACAGCATGTCGCCCAGACGAGCATAGATGTTGCGGTCAAGGATGGCCAACTCGTCGTCGCGGTCACGGGCAAGGCGTTCAACTTCTTCACGCTCGATCTGCAGGGCACGTTCGTCCTTTTCCACACCGTGGCGGTTAAAGACGCGCACCTCAACGACCGTGCCAAAGTCACCCGGTTTGACGCGCAGCGAGGTGTCGCGCACGTCCGAGGCTTTCTCACCAAAGATGGCGCGCAGCAGCTTTTCCTCTGGCGTCATCGGGCTTTCACCCTTGGGTGTGATTTTGCCCACCAGAATATCGCCCGGCTCAACGTCCGCGCCGATGTAGACGATGCCAGCCTCGTCGAGGTTGCGCAGAGCTTCCTCGCCGACGTTGGGGATGTCGCGGGTGATTTCTTCTGGCCCAAGCTTGGTATCACGGGCGGCGACTTCGAATTCTTCGATGTGGATCGAAGTGAAGACGTCATCGCGCGACACGCGCTCAGAGATCAGGATCGAGTCTTCGTAGTTGTAGCCGTTCCACGGCATGAACGCGACGACCACGTTTTTGCCCAAGGCCAGTTCGCCCATATCCGTGGACGGACCATCGGCAATGACCTCACCCTTCTGAACCGTGTCACCCACCTTCACCAGCGGACGCTGGTTGATGCAGGTGTTTTGGTTGGACCGCTGGAACTTACGCATGCGGTAGATGTCAACGCCCGCATCGCCCAACTCTAGGTCGGACGTGGCGCGGATCACGATCCGGGTGGCATCCACCTGATCGATGATACCGGCGCGCTTGGCCATGATGGCCGCACCGGAATCGCGTGCCACAACTTCCTCAATCCCAGTGCCGACCAGCGGCGCCTCGGCTTGAAGCAGCGGAACCGCCTGACGTTGCATGTTCGATCCCATCAGGGCGCGGTTGGCGTCGTCGTTTTCAAGGAACGGGATCAGCGAGGCGGCGACCGAAACCAACTGTTTCGGGCTCACGTCGATCAGGTCCACCGAGTCCACGGGGGACAATGTGTAGTCGCCTGATTTCCGAGTGTTGACCATCTCGTTGATGAACTTGCCACCTTCGTCCAATGTCGCGTTGGCCTGCGCCACAGTGTGACGCATTTCCTCAGTCGCGGACATGTAGTGGACTTCGTCGGTCACCTGACCTTCGTTCACGACGCGGTAAGGCGTTTCGATAAAGCCGTACTTGTTCACGCGGGCAAAGGTGGCCAGCGAGTTGATCAGACCAATGTTTGGCCCTTCCGGTGTTTCAATCGGGCACATCCGACCATAGTGGGTCGGGTGCACGTCGCGCACCTCAAAACCGGCACGCTCACGGGTCAAACCGCCAGGCCCAAGCGCCGACAGGCGGCGTTTGTGCGTCACTTCGGACAGCGGGTTGGTCTGGTCCATGAACTGCGACAGCTGGGACGAGCCAAAGAACTCGCGCACGGCCGCAGCAGCAGGTTTCGCGTTGATCAGGTCCTGCGGCATGACCGTGTCAATCTCGACCGACGACATACGCTCCTTGATCGCGCGCTCCATCCGGAGCAGGCCAACGCGGTACTGGTTTTCCATCAACTCGCCGACCGAGCGCACACGACGGTTGCCCAAGTGGTCGATATCGTCGATGTCGCCTTTGCCGTCGCGCAGATCGACCAGCGCCTTGATACAGGCAACGATGTCTTCACGGCGCAGGGTGCGCTGCGTGTCTTCGGCATCGAGTGCCAGGCGCATGTTCATTTTAACGCGGCCAACGGCCGACAGATCATAGCGCTCGCTGTCAAAGAACAGTGTGTCGAACAGGTTCGACGCGGCCTCGACGGTGGGCGGCTCGCCCGGACGCATGACGCGGTAAATGTCCATGAGCGCGGTTTCGCGGTTCATGTTCTTGTCATTCGACATTGTGTTGCGCATGTACGGACCGACATTCACATTGTCGATGTCGAGCACAGGGATCTCGGTGATGCCTGCGTCGATCAGCTCTTTGGCTGTGCCGCCAATCAACGTGCCGTCCTTGTCATATTCCAGGGTCAGTTCATCACCGGCTTCGACATAGATCGCGCCGTTTTCTTCGTTGATGATGTCCTTGGCGATGAATTTGCCCACGATATGCTCGAAGGGCACCAGCAGATCGCTGACCGCACCTTCGTCGATCAGCTTCTTGACGGCCCGCGGCGTGACCTTTTTGCCGGCCTCGGCAATGATTTCGCCGGTTTTGGCGTCAACCAGATCATAGGTCGGACGGGTGCCGCGCACTCGGTCGGGGAAGAACGGCGTGACCCAGCCTTTGTTCTTCTTCAACGTGTAGGTGACGGTTTCGTAATAGGCGTCCATGATCGCTTCTTGGTCGAGACCAAGGGCGTAGAGCAGCGTCGTCACCGGCAGTTTGCGGCGACGGTCGATACGGGCAAAGACGATATCCTTGGCATCGAATTCAAAGTCGAGCCAGCTGCCGCGATAGGGGATGATGCGGCAGGCGAACAGCAACTTGCCCGACGAATGGGTTTTGCCCTTGTCGTGGTCAAAGAACACACCGGGCGAACGGTGCATCTGGCTGACGATCACACGTTCGGTGCCGTTCACGATGAAGGTGCCGTTTGGCGTCATCAGGGGCATGTCGCCCATGAACACGTCCTGTTCCTTGATGTCCTTGACCGACTTGGCGCCGGTGTCTTCGTCGACATCAAACACAATCAGGCGCAGCGTCACCTTGAGAGGCGCGCTGTAGGTCATGTCGCGTTGTTGACATTCCTCGACATCGTATTTCGGCTTTTCCAGCTCGTATTTGACGTATTCCAGGACGGAGGTTTCGTTGAAGTCCTTGATCGGGAAGACCGATTGGAACACGCCCTGAATGCCATCCCCATCAGTTGGGACTTCGGCATCGCCGGAATTCAGGAACAGGTCATAGGAGGATTTCTGCACCTCAATGAGGTTCGGCATCTCCAGGACTTCGCGGATTTTGCCGTAATATTTACGTAGACGTTTCTGGCCAAGGAAGGATTGCGCCATACTATCAGTCACCTTTCAGCGTTTCTCTGGGTTTGCGCGCCGTCGGGCCCCGGTGCGCTGCCCCGTCGAGAGGATGGGTTTTAGGTCAATTCTGAGCCACCGTCCCACCGGTGGCCTCCCGACCTGTGAACCACATCTTGGAAAAAGCTTTGTTGGAAAGCCCTTACCAAGACGGGTCGGGCCGGACACGCGATATGCGCATCCAGCCCAATGTTTTCAAGAGGGTGCGGAATTCGACACGAATTCCGGCCGTTTTCCGATGATCGGAAAACGTCCCCGCTTCAACCGGCTTTAGGCCAGTTCGACTTCGGCGCCAGCTGCTTCCAGCTTGGCTTTGACGTCTTCGGCTTCGGCTTTGTCGACGCCTTCTTTGATCTTGCCACCAGCTTCGACCAGGTCTTTGGCTTCTTTCAGGCCCAGGCCTGTGATGCCGCGGACTTCCTTGATGACGTTGATTTTCGAAGCGCCTGCGTTTTTCAGGACGACGTCAAATTCTGTCTTCTCTTCCTCGGCTGCGCCACCGGCGTCAGCAGGACCTGCCATCATGACTGCGCCACCGGCTGCAGGCTCGATGCCATATTCGTCCTTGAGGATTGTTTTCAGTTCTTGTGCTTCCAGCAGGGTCAAGCCCACGATGCTTTCGGCGAGTGCTTTCAGATCAGCCATTTTATCAGCTCTTTCCGTTACGATATGTGTGTTCCAACGCGTATAGATTTACCACGCGCCGCTCAGACGATGCCTTATGCCGCCTTCTCTTCGATGGTCGAGAGAATGGAAGCAATGTTGCTTGCAGGTGCGCCAATGGCCCCGGCGATGTTCGATGCAGGTGCGCCAAGCATGCCCGCGATGGTGCTGATAAGCTCCTCGCGCGAAGGCATTTTCGACACAGCCGTGACACCGGCCCGGTCCAGAGCGTTCTCACCCATCGCCCCACCGAGGATCACGAACTTGTCGTTACCCTTGGCAAAGTCCTCGGACACTTTGGCGGCTGCCACAGGATCTTCGGAATAGGTCAGAACGGTCATACCCGTCAGATAGTCAGCGATGCTTGCGCAGGGCTTCCCGTCCAGGGCGATTTTGGCGAGCCTGTTTTTGGCAACACGAACGCTCGACCCGTTTTCGCGTGCACGCGCACGCAGGTCTTGCATTTCGGCAACTGTCAGACCGGCGTAGTGGGAAACCACAACGACGCCAGAGCTTTCAAAGATCTGGCCGAGTTCCTCGACCAACTTCTCTTTCTGGGCTCTATCCACAGTTTTACTCCAGTTATTGGAGGGGCGGACCCCTCCGGCTCGTTTTTACCACGCGCGAGCGCGGCAATCGGGTCCAAGCGGGTCGACGCAGCCCTAAGCCTGGAACACACCAGGCTGGAATGTCTCTTCCCGTCTCAGGCAGGAATTATGGTCAGAGTATCCTGACCACCCGCCGTCTCGGACGAAATAGAGGGCCGCCGCGAATCGCACGGGGGCCCTCCGGGATTTCATTAGACTTTTACGGGTGGATTTCCAAGCAGGTTTTTGCGCCAAAACCCGCACGTGGCCTCGGCCTGGCCCAAAACCGCAGAACCATGCCGCGCCTACGCTTTGGCACCGCGCAATTTGCCAAAAGTGTAGGACCAGAACTGGCGGTGCACTCGCGCCTTCGTCCACCCTTCGGATTGGGCCTTAGCATCAGCTTCAATCTCGGCCAGAGGGCGCGGCGTACCCGCCTGAAAAATCAAGCCGCAATCGCCCGGAATATCCCGTTTGATCACTGCCATGCCGCACACAGCCCCGACATACTCCATCGTGAAATTCGTATAGCCCAGTGTGTGCGCCATATGCAGACAGCCAAAGCCCTTCATCTCGATGAAGTGGCGTGTGTCCGGCACCTCGATATAGATCAGCCCGTCAGGCTTGATCCAGGTCTGCGCCTTGCGGATGGCGGCCACCGGGTCAACCAGATGCTCAAATACGTGAAACGAGGTGACGGCATCAGCGGGCGTATCCACACTGTAGTCTTGCCAGCCTGTATTGCGCACATCGAGCCCTTTTGTGTCTCGGGCAAATTCGGCATAGCCCTTGCCCGGCTCAAACCCTTTGCCGACAAAGCCACCCGCATTACAGGCCGCTACAAATTCTCCAGAACCACAGCCAAAGTCGATGATCGTCGCACCGGGCGTCAGAAGTGGTGACAATTCGGACAGCCGCGATGCGGATTCCTTTTCCCGTTTCTTGACGTGTTTTTCGGTGGGCTCGACCGTCTTTTGATAATCGGAGCGATAGAAGTCACGATAGTAAGTCGCCAGGTCTTCTTCGGTCGGGAGGGGATATTGGCGGATCAAGCTGCATTTGGCGCAGGCCACATGGGTGATCTTTTTCAACCGCCGATCCGTCTGTGCCACCAAACGGTGATCCGATGTACCGCAGACCGGACACTTCTTTTCACTGCGGCCGATTGCATAGGGGGTGAACGGCAAATTCGCCGTGAATGCGGTTAAATTGGCCATCATGTCCCCCCAAGCAAAAACCCCGGACCTTGGCCCGGGGTCTTATCTTTATTATTCGCTGGTAGCGCTTTGGACGTCAATGCTGACGCCCGGGCCCATGGTCGAGCTCAGCGACACCTTTTTCATGTAGGTGCCTTTGGAACCCGAGGGCTTGGCCTTGGCAACGGCACCCAGGAAAGCGCGGACATTTTCGGCCAGCTTGTCGGCGTCAAAAGATGCTTTGCCTATGCCGGCATGCAGAACGCCGGCCTTCTCGACCTTGAACTGCACTTCGCCGCCTTTGGCGGCCTTGACGGCGGCTTCAACGTCCATGGTCACGGTGCCGACCTTGGGGTTTGGCATCAGGTTGCGGGGGCCCAGGACTTTACCCAACCGGCCCACGACGGGCATCATGTCAGGTGTCGCGATGCAGCGATCAAATTCGATCTTGCCGCCTTGCACGATTTCCATCAGGTCCTCTGCGCCCACGATGTCCGCACCAGCGGCTTGGGCTTCTTCGGCCTTGGGGCCGCGCGCGAACACAGCGACGCGAACGTCTTTGCCTGTGCCATTGGGCAGACCAACCACACCACGGACCATTTGGTCCGCGTGACGGGGGTCAACGCCGAGGTTCACAGCGATTTCGACGGTTTCATCAAATTTGGCGTTTGCGTTGCCTTTGACCAATGCCACCGCGTCTTCGACGCTGAGGTTGCTTTTGCCAGCAAAGGCTTCACGGGTCGCTTTTGTGCGTTTTCCAAGCTTTGCCATCTTACTTCACCTCGATGCCCATAGAGCGGGCGGAGCCCAGGATGATCTGCATGGCGCCGTCAATGTCGTTAGCGTTCAGATCTTTCATTTTCGCTTCGGCGATTTCCTTGACCTGTGCGGCGGTCACGGTGCCGACAACCTCACGGCTGGGGGTCTTGGCGCCGGATTTCAGCTTGGCGGCCTTTTTCAGGTAGTAGGACGCGGGCGGCGTCTTGATGTCCATGGTAAAGGACTTGTCCTGATAATAGGTGATCACGGTGGGGCATGGTGCGCCGGGCTCCATGTCTGCGGTCTTGGCGTTGAACGCCTTGCAGAATTCCATGATGTTGATGCCGCGCTGACCCAGGGCCGGACCAACCGGCGGGGATGGGTTTGCTTGCCCGGCGGGCACTTGCAGCTTCATGCTGCCAACGAGTTTCTTGGCCATGGGCCATCTCCTTTTTCAACACCCGAACGGACGCGACCGTCGGGATCAGGTTGACGTGGTCGGATCCGGACAACGCGTTGGCCTCGTCTCCCACGTGGTCTGCACATGCAAACAGGAGCGCCGGTTACAACGCTCCTGTTCATTTATCAAGCCGAAACTGTAGGGTTGCGGTTTAGCTCTCTTCGAGGATCACGTCGAAGTTCACACGGCTGCCGGGCAGCCCCGCACCGCCCAAGGCCCGCGAGGGGGCCGCGATGATGATTTGTTCGGGTGCGACACCGCGCGCCACCAGCATCGCCATCAGCGCCTTGGCCCGCAACAACCCGGTGTGCATGTTTTCACGCGCCTGAATGTCGTTGGTGTGGTGACCCACAACCCGCAGACGGGCATGTGGGCACGCCACCGCCAGATTTGCCAGGCTCAGGGCCGTTTCCAGGTCTTGCGCGTTCACGGATACCGCACCGGGACCATAGAAAAGCGCCGTGCTTTGTACCGCACGCTCAAGATCTGCCACACAGGCCGCGTTGGCCCAAGGCTTGGGCGAGGCCGTGCTGCGCAGTGCAACGCGCGTTTCCTGCTCGATCACCGAAAACTCGACGCGACGATCATAATACGACCGGGGCCGATCACCGAACACTTGCGAGGGGCGTTGGTCGCCAAAGCCCTGGGCGACAAACATGCTGGTGTCGATGCCGCCAGAGCCGATCCGCTGGATCACGTGCTGGGCGCGCCGTTCGCTCAGGCGCAGGTTGGCCGCCGGATCACCGGAAGGGTCAGAGTGGCCTTCGACACGGATACGCACACCGGGACAGCCCTGGGCCACAAGGCCGATCAACTGGCCCCGTTCAATGCCGCCTTCATCGGCCGTCAAACCACCACTTGGGAAGTAAACGCGCACTTCCTCCATAATATTGCGCAGGTCATCCACGCATTGCTGCTTGGCCTGAGCCGCCGCTTGACCGGTGTTGAAAATCTGGGTGACAGGGCCGGTGGTGGTCAGGGCGGCCTGACGCTCTGCAGGGGTCTGAACAGGTGCAGGTGCAGGTGCCGGAACAGCAGAGGCAAGCGGCTCTGGCTCGACCAAAGCGGTAGCGCCGGTAATGCTGGTGCCAAGCCCGGCGAGCGGCTCGGACGCATTGGCCTGACGGGCCACGATTTCGTCCTCAAGCGCTTCGGCGGCATCCGGCGTCATGAAGGCCCGCGCGCTTTCCGGTACGACGCTGGCAGGCGCCTGTGCAGGTGTGGAAAGATCGGACGTGGCGCGCGGTTCAAACAGGCTGCTGCCGTTGACCATGAACCCGTATCCCGCAAAGGCGATAGCGGCCGATGGCACCAACCAAGGCAAGCTATCTCTGACATATTTCCAGCTCATAATTATCCCCCAAGACAATATACTACTATTTGATCGCACAGCTATATCCTGTGCTTGCACGTTACAGTAGGCGTAAATATGCCGGTCCCGTCAACCGTTCTTGGGCATATTTGCGCAGGTTTTTGGGGACAGGGAATCACCCCATCGCTAACGCGTTGGAAGCGTGGAACAATTAGAAACGGTGGGGTTAAGCAGGAACTGCAAGCATCGTTGGTTAGCCTCCAGAACGCTGGGGGCTCGGTGCGCGAAACACAGTGAAATACGGCCCTACGCGCCGAAATTTCGTCCAGGCAACAAAAAAACGCCGCGTCGAGGCGTCCCGATGCGGCGTTTTTAAAGACTGGCCAATGACCTGCGAAATCAGCCTTGTTTGGTCACTTGAGTGAATTCCAACTCTACAGGGGTTTCGCGGCCAAAGATCGACACCATAACCTTGAGGCGTTGGCTGTCGTCGTCCACTTCCTCGACCATACCGTCGAAGTCCTCGAAGGGACCTTCGTTGACTTTGACTTTTTCGCCCACTTCAAAGTGAATGAGGGTGCGAGGTGCATCCTCGCCTTCCTGGACGCGGTTCAGGATCTGGTTCACTTCGGCATCGCGCATCGGCATCGGGCGACCTTGCGGGCCCAGGAAACCGGTGACGCGGTTGATCGAATTGATCAGGTGATAGCCTTGGTCCGACATTTCCATGTGGACCAGCACGTAACCGGGCATGAAACGACGCTCTGTCGTGACTTTCTTTCCGCGGCGCACCTCAATGACCTCTTCGGTCGGCACCAGAACTTCGTCAATCTCGTCCTCAAGGCCGTTTTCAGCGACCGAGGTCCGGATGGTCTCAGCGATCTTCTTTTCGAAGTTGGAAAGTACGCTAACCGAATACCACCGTTTTGCCATTGTGTGCTTGGCCCCTCGCCCGAAGTGTTTGTCAGTTCAAAAGCTCGCGCTTTCGCCGCCTGAATAAAAATCGGCGCGGGGCTCGAATCGCCGCGCGCCTCTTGTCAGGTCAGAATTGCGGAATACTCCGCACGTTTTCAAAGCGCAAGGGGGCGCAGGCCCGCAGCGCCTTGTCACCTAGCCAAATGTCGTCAGGACCATCTCAAGGCCACCCCGGATCAGGATGTCGACAATCGCAAAGAACACGGCGGTCAGGGCAGCCATGATGAACACCATCACGGTCGTCAACAGCACCTCGCGCCGGGTTGGCCAAACGACTTTCGACACTTCCGAGCGGACCTGCTGGATGAACTGAAGCGGATTGGTGGTGGCCATGGCGGATATCTGTCCCTGCTGGATCGCGTGGGTGGGATGTAACGGCAGGTTTGGACAAATTCAAGGCGGGAAAACATCCCGCCCTGATCTGGTCAGATGATGATGGGTTCAGCCCTCTTGACCCATCCGCGCCAAACGTTCGCTCATGACGGAGGTGTGGCGCTCTTCACTTTGCCCAAGCGACTGGAAATCGGGCATGTAAAGGCTGTCGACCATCCCATCTGGAAACAGGTCCAGAAACCCATCCCAACGATAGGCAAAGCCATCCAGTTTGCCGCGCAGGCCATTGGCGCGGGCAGGATCCGTGGCTTCGATCCTGTCAAGGCGGCGCATGACACGGTGCCAGATCCGATCAGCCCCCAAAGTCATGAAGGCGCCGGTGACCGCAGCAATCATCAACACTGCGCCAATTACGAACCAATGGGGGCGTACCACCAGCAAAAGCAGCAAGCTGACAATCGCCAGATGCCGGGTGGACGGACGGAAAGCGCGCACCTTCGCGATTGTGCCGCGCAAAGCGGGCAGTTTGAACAATGGGCGTTTGTGTTTGACGGGCACAGGCTGTTCGGTCTCAATGTCGGGCAAAATGCTGGCGCGACGTGCTGGCGCTTCCGGCGCAGGCGCGGGTTCCGGTAGCGCTTCGGGGGCGGCACGCTTGGTCATGCGTTGGGCCACGGACTTGCGCGCAGGGGCCTCGGGCACCTCTTCGGTCAACACAGACCGGATCATCGAAAGCGTTTCTTCCTCGCTTGCCTCATGGGTCTTGCCAGAGATCAGAGTGTACGTCATCAGCAGCATCCTTGCCCCACATGGGGTCGTCACAATCACAACCAGTTCCGCGCAGCACAGAACACGGCTTTGTTCGGGCCAGAATGTGGGTGGGACATGGCGCGAATGTGGCGACTTAAAGGCACTGTCAACAGGGCCCGCACAGTCTGCACCTTTTCCCAAAACTGGAACGCATCTGGCAACAATGGCTGCCGACGCGACGGGGGCGCTGCACGAAAAACGCCACAGAAACGACATTTGATTGCGAGGATTTGGCAGGGGCACCAGGGCTCGAACCCGGGACCTACGGTTTTGGAGACCGTCGCTCTACCAGCTGAGCTATACCCCTACGGTGCGGCTGTGATTACGCGGGGATCAGGGACAATGCAAGGCCCGAAATGGGCCAAATGTGCGCTCAGGCGGCCTTGGCCCGCGCCTGTGTCAAGGGCCACACATCCTGCATCCATCGGGCCGCAAAGGCCGGGGATTTGTGCCCCGTGTCGCCCTGCTCGGCCGCCTCGACACTGGCAAAGACGTTGTGGGTCAAGGCACCGCGCGTCACGGTATCTTCGGGCTGTGGCACGATGGTAATCCCGTCTTGTGCAGCAGCCTCTGCCAAAGCCCCCCAGAGCAACGCCCGGTGATCCGCTGTGGCGCGTGCGGCTCCCGGGTAAATACCCAGAAAGCGCCCTTGCCGGTCAATATCGGTGATCCCGTCGGTGTAAAAAGGTGCCGGCACAAAAAGCACATTGCACCCGGCCTTGGCCAATTCGCGTGCGATCCGGTAGGCGCGCGTAAACGCTACGAATGTCCGGGCCGAGGCCCGCAAAACGGCAGAGCTGGGCACCTGCCCCGTTTCATCAATCCAATGCAAATAGGGGCCAAAGAACTCAGTCACCCGAAACCGCGCGCCATAGAATATAACTGTGTCAAAGTCGGCGGGCACCAGCGTCTCGCGCCCGTTTCCATTAATGGTCAGGGCCATTTCGAGGGCACGATCCTTGGCTCGAACGGCACCGTCGCGCCATTCAATCAGACGGAAGGACGGACCAGTGGCCCCCCAAAACTCTACATGAGCATCGGTAGGCGCCTCTGTCAGACCGTCGCGCAAGGCGTGGCGCAGGCTGCCCATCTGGCTATCCCCAAAAAAGCAGATGCGGTTCGGATCAGGCTGCGAAGGCATTGAGCAGCTCCTCTTCGCATTTGATGTCTTCTTCGCCCTTGGGCACCACCGCCGCGATACGTTTGCGGGTCTTGCCCATCCTCGGCGCACCAAAGACGCGGGTCTGATCGGCAAAGAAGTGTTTCATAACGGTGGTCACGCCTTCGGGTACCACCGACCGCATATTGGGCGCAAAGAACATGCCCCGGAAAATCGGGTGTGTAATGATCTCGAAGGAAGGGAAGTAATCCACGTGCTTGGACCCTTCGGCGGCCATGCCCGCCACAGCACGCAAAACCGATTTGGAATATTGCGTTGCAGTCAGAACATGCGCACCAGACGCCGTGGCAGTCAAAGGCACCGGCGACACTGTCAAGAGCACGTTCAGCTTGGGGTTCTTGCTGCGAGCAAAGCGGATGGCCCGCATCAGCGACCTTTGGGTCGTGCGCGTGTTGGTGTTGGTAAAAACGTGTTGCTCGGCATCAAACTCGCCCGCGACCGTGCCGGGGCACAGCGCATATTCCAGACCTGTTTCGCGGTTGTGCCAACGTTCGGTCAGGCCAAGGGTAAAGACAAAGACATTGGCCGTCTCGATGGCGCGACGCAGGGCTGCATAGGTGCTTTGACGGGCTGCCCACAGTTCGTCTTCGCTCGCAAAGCCATTTGGCTCAATCGCGGGACGCAGCGGGTCAAAGAACCGGCCATCCTTTTGCCAGACCTCACGTACTTCGTCGCGCGCGCCGTAAGCCAACTCCAACCATTGCAGCAGCATTGAGGGCGTGTAGATGTTGCCGGTCCGAAAGCTGAAGACTCCATAGCCAAAGGTCCGGGCCTCGTCACCCAACAGATAAGGCGGGGCCGGTTCGCAATCGGTCCAGAGGTATCCGCGTTCAGCCAGTGCGTTGCCGATATGCTGGGCAAAGCACGAGCCTGCTGTCACGATCCGGTGGTTGGGTTTGATGGCGAATTTCGGCGACCAGAGACCTGTCAGACCATGAGCACCAGGTGCGGCCACGGCCGTTTTCCAATAAGCCTCAGGCCCCATGTCTTCATAGGGATGCGTCACGTTTTGCCTGCTCTCGTTTTTTACTGTTTTCACAAGCGTATCAGGCGGCGAATCGCCTGACAAGAAAAACGGGCCGCCTGCAGATGCACGCGGCCCGTATGTGTTTATCGTGTCCGGCGGATCTGGATCCGCCTTTCGGGTTTGGGTGCAGTTGGTTTGCCCAGAGGGGTCACCAAGCCCTGCGCCCCGCGCGACCGAATTACTCGGTGATTTTCGACACGACGCCGGCGCCGACGGTGCGGCCGCCTTCGCGGATCGCAAAGCGCAGGCCCTGTT
>NZ_CANNES010000019.1 GCF_947503705.1 uncultured Tateyamaria sp.
ACCTCGCCTTGCGCGGTTACCGCGTTTGCGTTGTGGATTGCGACAGCCAGGCCAGCACCACGTCGGTTTTTGGCCTCAACCCCGATGTGGATGTGGACGAGGAGGAAGACACGCTCTACCCCTTCTTTCGCCATGGTGGCCCCCAGGACCTCAGCTATGCCCTGCGTGCCACGTATTGGCCCAACATCGCGCTGATCCCTGCCAATCTGGGCCTTTACGACGCCGAATATGAATTCGCCGCCCGTATGGCGCGCGAACAGGTCTTTGTGCTCGACCGGCTGCGCGACGGGTTGGAAACGATCAAGGACCGGTTCGACGTCATTCTGCTCGATCCGCCCCCGGCGCTTGGCATGCTGTCGTTGTCAGTGTTGCGCGCGGCGGATGCGCTGATCATCCCGGCCCCGCCCAACAACATTGATTTCGGCTCGACCGCGCATTTCCTCAAGATGCTCGGGGCCACGCTCAATGAGCTCGCCCGCCACGGGGGTACGCGCGATTATGCATTTGTTAAGATCCTGGCAACCAAGATGAACGACAGCAAATCGGCGCATATGGCGATCAAACGGATGATGGACGCGGTCTTTCCCCTCGACATGTTGCAATCGGTGCTCAAGGACAGCGCCGAGATCGACAATGCGGCGGCGAATCTGTCCACCGTCTATGAGCTTACCGGCCCCGCGACCCGGACCGAGACACACAAACGCTGCCGCGCTTACCTGGATGCCACGTGCCGCGAGATCGAGGTGCTGATCCGCAAGACCTGGCCCAGCCACCACGCTGGGCTGCGCAAGGAGGGGCTGCTATGAGCCGCAAACATGATGCCATTTTCGACGATGTCCTGAGCGATCTGGACGCGGTCCCGGACAGTTCTGACCGGGCAGGCGCGCGGTTCCTCAAACGCTCCACCGCGATCAGCGATCGGCTGACGGGCGAGGTTGAGGAAAAGACGCTGCGCTGGATCGACCCGGCCCGCTGTCGGATGTGGGAGCGGCACAACCGCGACTACGCCCTGCTGACCGAAGACAATTGCCGCGACCTGATCGACGGCATTCGCAGTCAGGGGCAACAGGAATTTGCCGCGATTGTGCGGCCTGTGGATGACGTGAATTACGACTACGAGGTGATCTGTGGCGCGCGTCGCCACTTTGCCATCAGCTGGTTGCGTGCGCATAACTACACCCAATTCAAATACCTGGTCGAGCCGCGCATCCTGACGGATGAAGAGGCGTTTCGCCTCGCCGATATCGAGAATCGCGACCGCGAGGATATCTCGGATTACGAACGCGCTTTGGATTATGCCGACGCGGTGGCGCGCTATTACGGGGGCAAGCAAAAGGCGATGGCTGAACGGTTGGAAGTCAGCCAACCTTGGCTGTCGCGCTATCTGCAACTGGCGAAACTGCCCGAGGCGATTGTGACCGCTTTTCCCAGCATTCGGGATCTCCGCGAACGTAATGCACGGGAATTGAAACCGCTCCTGGCGCAGCCTGACAGTGCCCGCGCGGTGCTCGAAGAGGCCGCCGCCATAGGTCGCGAGCAGGCGCAAGCGCGCAGCGGTCGGGGGTCTTTCGTCGATGCGATGGCCGTGATGCGTCGCCTCGTGCGAGCAGGCAAGCCAGTGCAGGCCAAGCCCGCGCAGGACGGGACAGTGTACCGCCGCGCCGCGGGCGACAAAGGGATTTCTGTGGTTCAAAAGGGCCACAAGGTTCGGATGGAGTTTGAGGCGGCCGCCACACGTGCGCAGCTTTCGGCGGCTTTTGACGCGTACCTCAAGGCCCGGTTCGAGGGTGGCAAATCGTAAATTGCCCATGGGCAATTTTCCCGACCCAACCAAAAAGTTGCCCATGGGCAATTTCCCGACAGTGGGTCAAAACGACCCCTGAGCCTGCCGCCTGGAACCAGCGCCGGGACAAGCTGGCAGTGTCCGCAAACAGGGCTGGCACTCCTGCCCAAAACCCGTCAATTTCAGCAACGAAATACGACAAGGAGGATCGGCCATCGTCGATCTATGGGAGGGATTGCGCCACGCCTTTTGGCTGGTCGTCACGTTCGACGCCGAACTGGCCGAGATCGCGCTGCGCTCGTTGCGTGTGACCCTGACGGCGTTGGTGATCGCCTGCATCATCGCCCTACCCCTTTCCGCTCTTTTGGCCGTGCGTCGGTTCCGCTGGCGGCGCAGCGTCATCGCCATCCTGAACGCGCTCATGGGCTTGCCGCCGGTGGTCGTGGGCCTGATCGTCTATATCTTTCTGTCCCGTTCCGGCCCCTTGGGCGCGCTCGGTCTGCTGTTCACGCCCACGGCGATGATCGTGGCGCAGGTGATCATCATCGTGCCGCTGATCGCGTCTATCGCGCACCAATCCTTGCGCGATCTCTGGGCCGAATATCACGACCTTCTGATCTCCCTCAACGTGTCGCAATTTCAGAAAATGCGCACCTTGCTGTGGGATGCGCGTCGTGCCCTTTTGACCGCCGCCCTCGCAGGCTTTGGCCGTGGGATTGGCGAGGTGGGCGCCATCATGATCGTGGGTGGCAATATCGACAACGCAACCCGCGTGCTGACCACTGCCATTGCGCTGGAAACCGGCAAGGGGGAGTTCGCTCTGGCGCTGGCCCTCGGCTTCATCCTGATCGCACTGGCGCTTGGGGTGAACCTGTTGATCCACTGGGTCGGCCAGACGGAACGGGACAGCCGATGGTGACCGAGTTGTTCCCTCTGATCCTCGCGGGGGCCGAGACGTCGCGGCGCGGCAAACGGCTGGTTGGGCCTGTCGATCTGAGTCTGGACGGGCAGGGCCTGTGCGTCGTGATCGGGCCGAATGGGGCGGGCAAGACGACGCTCTTGCGGCTGATGCACGGCACGGCGCGATTGACGGCTGGGCGCATCAATTGGGCCTGCGACACGGCGGAGGCGCGCCATCATCAGGCTTTTGTCTTTCAACGGCCCATCGTGTTACGCCGCACGGTCGAGGAAAACCTGACCTATCCGCTGCGCCTGCGGCGGGTGGCCAAGGCGGTGGCGCGCAGGTCGGCGCAGGAGTGGGCGGAGCGGGTTGGCCTGTCTGATCTTCTGTGCCACAGGGCGGGCGTCTTGTCGGGCGGCGAGCAACAAAAGCTTGCCATCGCGCGGGCACTGATCACGGAGCCTGCACTTGTCTTTCTGGACGAGCCAACTGCCTCGCTTGATGGGCGCGCCACGCGCGAGATCGAAGGAATTTTGAGCCACGCCAAAGCAAACGGCACGCGGCTTATTCTGTCGACACATGATATGGGTCAAGCCCGCCGTGTCGCCGATAAGGTAGTCTTCATGCTGGGAGGCAAGGTGCACGAAACCGGGCCGGCCACCGCATTCTTTGAAGACGCCGCCACGCCAGAGGCTAGGGCATTCATCAACGGGGATATCGTCGAATGAAACAGTTTTTGATCATCAGCAGCCTCGCGCTGTTTGCGGCGGTCAGTGCGCAGGCCGAGACGCTGCGCATGGCTGTCACGACCTCCTTTCACAACTCGGGCCTGGCCAAAGTGCTGCTGCCAGAAATCCAGAAGGATCTGGCGTTGGACGTGCAGCTTTTGGTGGTCGGAACAGGCCAGGCGCTCAAGCTTGGGCGGGCAGGGGACGTTGACGCGATCCTGGTCCATTCCCGCGCCGCCGAAGAGGCGTTTGTGGCCGAGGGGTACGGCACCCATCGGCGCGAAATCATGTATAACGATTTCGTCCTGATCGGCCCCGCGGATGACCCCGCCGGGATCAAGGACGCCACGCAGGTCACCGACGCCCTGAGCGCCATCGCGATGGCGGAGGCCAGCTTTGTCAGCCGTGGTGACGACAGTGGCACCCATAAGAAAGAGCTGAGCTTGTGGCAAAACGCAGGTCTTGATGCGGACGGGTTTGGGCGCTGGTACCGGGCTGTGGGTGCGGGTATGGGGGCCGCGTTGAACACCGCGTCGGGCCTTGATGCCTACATCATGTCCGACCGTGCCAGTTGGCTGAACTTCGGGAACAAGGGGGGGCTTGCGTTGCTGTTCTCTGGCGATCCGGTGCTGTTCAACCAATACGCTTTTCTGCCGGTTGATCCCGCCCGGCACCCGCACGTAAAAGCGGAGCTTGTGACCAAACTTGAGGATTGGCTGACCTCCCCTCGCGCCGCCGAGTTGATCAACGGCTACACCATCGACGGCGAGACGCTGTTTGTCTTCAACGCGAAATAGGCTCCGATAGCGGGTTTAGTGATCCATATCGCCGTGGATAGCGAACTGATCCAGCCCCGCATCCTGCGGTGCAATGGTGCGATAGGTCTCTCGCACGCCCGCTTCTGTCAACTCCCGCGCAACGGTAAGTAGGGTGTTGGCCAGGTGATCTTCACACAGTTCTACCATTTGCGCCAATTCCTCGGCCGCAACAGGCGTGGCCGCCTCAACCGACGGCGCGCCGTAATAGGTTACGAAATGCTGGGCCAAAAGGACGGTAAGCGTCTCTAACTCGGGCTGTTCCAGCTGAGTCACCGCGACAAAAGTCACGCGCCCGCCGGTTTCCAAGCCGAACCAACCATTGGCAAAAGCCTGCCGCGCCTTGCCGGTCAGGTCGCCCTCGCCCCAGTCGGAAAACTCGAAACCGCCCGAGATGCACCATTCGCCCGTACGGGCCGGGCTGGCAAAGACGTTCATATCGCTTTCGTCAAAATGGATCGCACGTGCCAGTTTCATCACGATGTCTCCAGTACGGTGGTGAGGTGGATCAGATGGGTGGTTGTGTCGTCGCGCAGCAGCATCCCGAATTCCTCGTCGATGCCCAGGAATGTCCCGGTTAGGGACTGGTTTTGTGCCTCTTCGCCAATGCCATAGGCCAGCCCCCGCCATTCGGCATGCAGGGCGGCGGGCCCGCTTTCTTCCCACCGGCTCAGCCAGTTCAAGGTATGCCGCGCCCAAGCCTCAAGCAGGTGGGGGGGCGAAACATCGGCGCAGCCCTCGGCGAACAAGGCCGTTTCATCCGGGGTAAGCCCAGTGTCCTCAAGTGCGGGCACCAGCGGCAGGGTAAAGCCCACGACCAGCCAATCGGGCACAGCCTCGGGATCAGGGTCAGAGGCCATTGCCCGAAACGCGCCACAGCGCGCGCCGTTGACGCGGATGCCGCCCTGCCATTCCAGGTGCACTGCGACCTCGGGCGGGGCCAGGGCCCCCAGTGCATTTTGCAACCCCACACCGCACAGCGGCAGCATGGCCATCGCGGTGCGCAAGGGGACTTCCGGGGCGAAAACCAGCGCCGCTTCGACCGCATCGGCACCCAATTTGTAAGCGATCAGCCCGGCGTCACAACCCAGTGTCGCCTTCATCATAGCATGATCAAAAGCACTGTCATTCGCGACCTCGCCCCACATTAGCGGGGGAAAGGTGATGTCGGCTTCAGCGATCATGCAACACCCTTTGCGATCAAAGCTGCGGCCACGTCCTGAAACGCCTTGGCTTGCGTCCCGTCCGGTTGGCTGACCGTGATGGGCGCACCCCCGTCCGAGGCCAGGCGAATTTGCAGATCAAGCGGCACCTCGGCCAGGAGCGGCACGTTCAGTTTGGCCGCTTCAGCCGCGACGCCACCATGGCCAAACACATGTTCCTCATGCCCGCAGTTAGAGCAGATGTGCGTGCTCATGTTCTCGATCATACCGACAATGGGCACATTCAACTGATTGAACATGTCGATCCCCTTGCGCGCATCAATCAGGGCCACATCCTGCGGTGTAGAGACAATTATCGCCCCATCCACCGGGGCCTTTTGCGCCAGCGTCATCTGCACATCGCCGGTGCCGGGCGGCAGGTCAACGATCAGCACATCGAGCGCGCCCCACTGCACCTGCGTCATCATCTGTTGCAAGGCACCCATCAGCATCGGCCCCCGCCAGACCACCGCCTGATCCTCGTTCGTCATCAGGCCGATGGACATCATCGTCACACCGTGGTTGCGCATGGGCAGGATCGTCTTGCCATCGGGCGAGGCGGGCCGCCCGGATACGCCGAGCATCCGGGGCTGCGAGGGGCCGTAAACGTCCGCATCCAAAAGGCCGACGCGCCGCCCTTGTTGCGCCAGCGCGCAGGCGATGTTGGCCGAGACGGTGGATTTGCCGACGCCACCCTTGCCGGACGCAATCGCCAGAATGCGGTCGATGCCGGGGATCTTTTGCGGGCCCTTGGGCTCGGCTTTCTTGGCCAGCCCAAGGTCGGGCGGCGGGGCCTTTTCGGTGTGACCGGTCAGGACGATCGAAACCTGATCCACGCCGTCCAGCGCGCCAATGGCCGCCTCGGCCTTGCCCTTGATATCCTCATAGATGGCGGCGTCGGCCGGGTTGATTTCCATGACAAAGCGCACAGTGCCGTCCGCTACGTTCAGCGCGCGCATCACGCCGCTGGCCACGATGTCGCCGCCCGGCGCCTCGATCCCCTTGAGGACGTCCAGGACCTGTTCCCTGCTTGTGCTCACGCGTCAGTCCTGCCCGGAAATGGTGCCGGTGACCTCGTGGGTCATGTCCAGCGCGTCGATGGTGATGACGGCTTTGACCGCATAGGTTTTGCCGCTGCTGCCACCGGTGCGCACCGCCTCTTCGATCGCCTGCTGCGAGGTCACGCCGACCTGTTTCAGGAACTTTCGCATGGACATGTTGAAATCGTCGCTCATGGGTGTGGCTCTCCTTGACGTTGACGGACTGCGCGCGCGGTGCCTAATCTGGCGGCATGCGCATCCTTGTTGTTTTGATTGTGGTGTTGTTGCCCGGCCTTGCAAGGGCCGATGACCGGCAGGTCGCGCTTTATGCCGCGCCCGCCCTGATCGAAAGTGGGCTGGTGCAGCATATCAAGCCGCGTTTTTCCCTGAAAACCCAAGTTAGGGTCGATATTGTCGACACCGCCGAGGCGGCCGATCTGATTTTGGGCGCGGAGGGCCGCGCGCTGTTTTCCGGGCTGGATACGGTTTGGCATCTGGACCAGCGGCGCGACACCAAGGGCGCCGACCGTTTTGCCGATTGGTTGCGCTCTGATATCGGTGCCCGCACCATCCTGAGCTTTGCCCCCCAAGGCACACCGATTTTTGCGCCCCCGCCCGCGGAAGACACGCAAGCGGTCGCTGTCGAAGTGACGGCCCTGGCCATCGCGGGCAAAGAGGTGTCCTATGCCAAATGCAGTCGCTGTCACGTGACCGAGCGGGGCAGGGGCATCTTTGGCATAGGCTCGTCCCCCAGCTTTTTCGTGATGCGCGGGTTCGAAGATTGGGAGGCGCGCTTTGCCGCCTTCTATGTGCTGAACCCTCATGGCGCCTTTACCCAGGTCGAGGACGTGACCGGCCCGTTTCCGCTGGATCGCCCCTCGCCCATTTCGCCCATCACAATGACGCTGGACGACCTGGATGCAATCCTGGCCTACGTGGCCATCATTGACCCCGCTGATCTGGGCGCGCCGCTGCAACATCAGTGATCGCGCCGCTTTGACAGGTAGTCTTCGGTCGTGCGCACGCGGGGTTTTTCGCCACCCTGGAACGGGTTGTCTGTGGCGTGGAATTGCGCGTTCACTCGGCAGTTGTCGCACATCTGGATCATCCGCAGCTTGTCGCCCGCAAACATCGCGTGATCTTTCAGCTTGTCGGTGATCCGGTCGATGGCCGATTTTGAGCCAAAGAGCGCGCCGCATTCGATGCAGGGGAACGGCTCTTCCTCGTTGAGGATCTCCTGGCGCAGCGCCGCGTCAGTCAGGTCAAGGCGCGGCTCGTAGGTGATAGCGTCTTCGGGGCAGATATTGGCGCAGAGGCCGCATTGCAAACAGGCGTCTTCCTGAAACCTAAGCTGGGGTTTGTCGGAATTGTCCCCCAGTGCGCCAGAAGGGCAGAGCGAAACGCAAGACAGGCAAAGCGTGCAGGCGTCGGTGTCGATCAAGACGGCCCCATAGGGCGCACCCGCAGGCAGAGGCAGCTGATCGGTGCCGGGGTGCAATGCCTTGGCGGCTTGCCGCGTGATCTGGCGGCGGGTGCCCATGGGGCGGACGGGCTGCGCGATGGGGGCAGGGACGGTTGCGTCATACAACGCATCACTCATCGCGTCGGGGTCTGTGGTGTCAAGCAGGGTGGCCTTGCCCGCGCCCGCAATGGCCGAGGTCAGGGCAATCTGCGTCTCTAACGCAGACACATCTGTGGTGGGGCCGGGCAGGAACGTGACGGAGGCAAAGCCAGCGCCAAGGCCCGCGACCGCCTCGGCATGGCCGAAAGCACCGATGGCCGACATCTCCATCGGGATCACATCGGCGGGCAGGCCGCGCCCGTGACGGGCCGAAAGGCGGATCATCTCGGCCCCATGGGCGTCGTGGACCAGAAGGCGCGGCGCGGTGCCGCCGGCGGCGAGGAACGCCTTGGCCAGCGTCTGGACCCGCTGCATCGTGTGATCAACGGGCGGCGCGTCATAGGTGATCGCACCGGACGGGCAGGCGGCAGAGCACGCTCCGCAACCGGCACAGACCATCGGGTCAATCGCCACGTGATCGCCGGCGGACGTGATTGCCCCAGTGGGGCACAGATCCAGGCAATTGGTGCAGCCGGTCTGTTCCGCGCGGGAATGGGCGCAGAGCAGGGGGGCCGTCTGCACATAGAGGACCTTTTCAAAGGTGCCGGTCATATGCGAAGCGGCCATGACGGCGGCGGCCACACCGGGCGCGTGGGTCGGATCGGCGCGCAGGTATCCGTCGCGTTTGTCCGGCGCGGGAAAGAGCGGGGTTTGCCCGCGCAGGTCCAGAATGATGTCGCATTGCGATACGGCCCCGTCGCGCGGATCGGTCAGGCCAAAGCCGCCGCGCCCGCCCGGTTCCACCTGTTGCAGGGCGTCGATGACAACCTCGAACGCGCCAAATGTGCCAGCGGCGCGGCGCAGCTTGCCCACCACCACGTCAAAGGCGCGGGTGTCGGGCATGGCGCTTGCGTCGTCGATCAGAACTGTGACGCCCAGATGATCCTTGAGCTGTTCGGCGGCGTTCAACGCCACATCGGCAGGGCCGAGGATCAGGCAGAGCCCTTCACTGATCACATCAACCGTCTTTTCCGGGGCCTCGGGCAGCATCGCCTCGGCAATCAGTGCGGACATTTTGGGCAGTTTTGGAACGTCATCCGCACTCCAACCCGCACGGTCGCGCAGGTCGAGCGTGGGCGGGGCAGGGCGGTCAAGACCCTCTGCCAGTTCCTCGAAAACGCGGGCCTCCTGGGTGCAGCAAAAAACTGCGTCACCCCCCTCAAGGGCGGCTTGAGCGCGGTCCAATTGGGTGGTGCAGAGTGCGGAACAGGGGGGGCGAACGTCCAGGCCGGTGGCCTCGGACAGGGCGGATGCATCGATGGTTTGGGTGCCCAAACAATCGCATGTTATCAATGATTTGACCACTGTACTCTCCCCTTTGGCGGCGGCGAAAATTGCCCCGTTTCCGCCCGCCTGTTTGCGCCAGCCTAGACATGATTCGCATCACTTCACAAATCGATTTCCGGTCAGGTCCGGTGCCGATTCGTCGCTGCGACGGCCAAGTGATTCGCTTTTCTGTATGCGATGGTATTCCCGACTTAATCAGTCGAGTTAGACATTTCGTCCTTTGACGCGCTGCGGCCCCGGACAGGCTGGCCAAATTGCGAAAACATGGCGCAAGGGCAGTTCGCGGCCAACAAAACGCTTCTCGGATGAAAAATACGGCAGTTTAATAATCGTTAACGGGAGGACATAGGGTGATCCGCAACCCAAACCAGCATCGGACCATGCCATTGGGCGTCGTTTTGCGGCGCCTGCCCGGTGTGACGCGATGGGCCTCTCACTCCTGGAAAGCGGTTGCGGTGTTGCCCGGCGCGGGCCAGGCCAACTGGCAAGAGCTGCGACGTGAAGGCGAGGCGGTCGAGTACCACGCCGCCACCCTGACCCTTGACCTGCATGGGGCCGAAACCGAGGCCTATCTGCATGGCCTGTCCGCGGAGGTGCCGTCGATCTATGTGGTGATGCGCGAAAGCGAGGATGAGGGGGCTGAGCCGCTGGACGTTCTGCTGGTCACCGCGTCCCCTTACGAGGCGCAGGACTATACCGACAGCGGCGAAGAGATCGTGGAAAAGGTGCCGATGCCCGAGGGGCTGTTGGCCTGGGTGCAGGATTTTGTCACCGCGTTCCACGAGGACGAGGTGTTCATCAAGCGCAAGCGCGACAAGAAACGGACGGACCTTGTGCAGGATGGCATTGGCGATCCGCGCATCGCGTCGGCGGCCGACATCTATGCCTCGCCCGCCCGTCAGCGGAGGCGGATGAATTGAGCGGCGCGCAGCACAAACCCCGCGATTTCTGGTCGCGCCGCCGGGCCGGAGTTGAGGCCGAGGCCCAGGTCGAAGAGGCCGTTGATGCCGCCCGCGTGGCCGATGCCCAAGAGGCGCAACTGGCCGAGCGGTCGGACGAAGAGATCCTGGCCGAGTTGGACCTGGCAGAGCCTGAAGCGCTGGAAAGCCCTGATCAGGTGCGGGAGTTCCTGAATTCTGCCGTGCCACAGCGGCTCAAGACCCGCGCGCTGCGTCGGCTGTGGCGGTTGAACCCGTTGCTCGCCAATCTGGATGGCCTTGTCGATTACGGCGAGGATTTCACCGATGCCGCCATGGTCATCGAAAACATGCAAACCGTGTATCAGGTGGGCAAGGGGATGCTGACCGCCTTTGTCGAGGATGACGAAGACGACGAGATCACGGACGAGACGCCCGAAGAAGAAGAGATAGACGCCCCGATCGAGGCCGAGGAAGAGGCCCCCGTGACCGTTGCGGCCACTCCCGACCCCCTTCCCGAGCCTGAACCCGCGCCGGTGGCCATGCCCCAGCGCCGGATGCGCTTTGCCTTTGACACTGTATAATGGATGACCCCGAAATGACAGCCGCCCCCGATACCACGATCAGCGACATGGATCGCGCCCGTGCGGACCTTTACAACTTTTTGGGTGCGCTGCTGGCCAATCCGCCGGACGAGATGTTGTTGACCCAGACGGCGGGCCTGTCGGGAGACGACACGGAACTGGGCCAGGCCATCGGCACATTGGCCAAGCTGGCGAAAGTCACCAAGCCCAAGGCGGCGGAGAGCGAATTCAACAAGCTGTTCATCGGCTTGGGCCGGGGCGAGTTGCTGCCCTTTGCCAGCTATTACCTGACCGGATTCCTGAATGAAAAACCGCTGGCTGCGCTGCGTCAGGCGATGACGGCCAAGGGCATGCAGCGCTCGGACACCGTGTTTGAACCCGAAGACAGCATTGCCAGCCTGATGGAGATGATGGGCGCGATGATCGTGGGCCGTTTTGATCGGCCCGCTGATGTGGCGGCGCAAAAGCAGTTCTTCAACACCCATGTGGCCCCCTGGGCGTCACATTTCTTTACCGATCTGGAAGAGGCCAAAAATTCGGTCTTTTACAGCCCCGTGGGCACGGTCGGTAAAACTTTCATGTCTGTGGAGGCGGAAGCCTTTCGGATGAGCGGGGCGGAGTGATCCGCGTCAAATGGGGCGGGCAACCGCCCCCCACCAGCGAAAGGAGACTTTTCGCATGAGCAAGAAAGAAGAGGGTGCATCGCGCCGCGACTTTCTGAAGCTGGCCACAACCACGGCGCCGATTGCGGCGGTGGCGGTTGCAGCCGGAACAACCGGGGCAGAGGCGGCAGAGCCGGATCTGAGCCTGGAGAAGATGCAGGATACCGCGCACACGCGTGCGTATTTTGACAGCGCCCGGTTCTGAGCCGGACACATGAGAGGCCGCGCCCGGGAATAAGCCCGGACATGGCAGGAGCCCAGCGACTGGTTGCGTGACGCCCGACTGCTGCGATCCGAATGAAGCCAAGCAAGCGAACCCGGCAAGGGGATGCGAGCAAGGGAGAGAGAAATGCTTAGGAAAAAGACCAACGGGGTTGCGAGACGCCCCCAGCGGACAAGTATCCTGTCTGAGGCTGCGAATGCCTCGGTGGACCGCCGCGCGTTTTTGCGCGGATCGGGACTGGTGATCGGGGGTCTGTCAGCGATTGCTGCCACAGGCGGAACCGTCACACAGGCCAGCGCTGCGACGGCTGTCGCGGGGCAGGTAGATTTGAAAAAGACAGTGTGCACGCATTGCTCGGTCGGCTGTACGGTCGTGGCCGAGGTACAGGATGGCGTCTGGACGGGTCAGGAACCCGGCTGGGACAGCCCCTTTAACCTGGGTGCTCACTGCGCCAAGGGTGCCGCAGTTCGTGAACACGCCCACGGCGAGCGTCGCTTGAAGTACCCGATGAAGAAAGAAAACGGGGAATGGAAGCGCGTCAGCTGGGAGCAGGCCATCGACGAGATCGGCGGCGGCATGATGAACATCCGCGAAGAAAGCGGACCGGATTCTGTCTATTGGCTGGGTTCGGCCAAGCACAATAACGAACAGGCCTATCTGTTCCGCAAGTTCGCTGCCTATTGGGGCACGAACAACGTGGATCACCAGGCCCGGATCTGTCACTCGACCACGGTTGCCGGTGTTGCAAACACCTGGGGCTATGGTGCGATGACGAACTCGTACAACGACATCCACAATTCCAAGGCGATCTTTATCATCGGTGGCAACCCGGCCGAGGCACACCCTGTGTCCCTGCTGCACCTGCTCCGCGCCAAGGAACAGAACAACGCCCCCGTCATCGTGTGTGACCCGCGCTTTACCCGCACGGCCGCCCATGCGGACGAGTATGTGCGCTTCCGTCCTGGCAGCGACGTGGCTTTGGTCTGGGGTATTCTGTACCACATCTTCGAAAACGGTTGGGAGGACAAAGAGTTCATCCGCACCCGTGTCTGGGGCATGGACCAGATCAAGGAAGAGGTCGCCAAGTGGACCCCTGAAGAAGTCGAACGTGTGACCGGTGCTCCCGGTTCGCAGCTGAAACGTGTGGCCCGTACCCTGGCCAACAACCGCCCCGGCACCGTGATCTGGTGTATGGGTGGCACGCAGCACACCAACGGCAACAACAACACCCGCGCCTACTGCATTTTGCAACTGGCCCTTGGCAACATGGGCACCGCAGGTGGCGGCACCAACATTTTCCGCGGCCACGACAACGTGCAAGGCGCCACGGACCTGGGTGTTCTGTCTCACACTCTGCCAGGCTATTACGGTCTGTCGGGTGGGGCCTGGGCCCACTGGGCCCGCGTCTGGGACGAAGACCCCGAATGGCTGGGCGGCCAGTTCGCCACGACCACAGGTGCCGACGGCAAGGAAAAATCGCTTCAGAACCTGTCGGGCATTCCCGTCTCGCGCTGGATCGATGGCGTCCTTGAGGACCCGGCAAACATGGACAACCCGAACAAGGTGCGGGCCATGGTATTCTGGGGCCACGCGCCAAACTCTCAGACCCGTATGGTCGAGATGAAGAAGGCCATGGAAGAGCTGGACATGCTGGTCGTCATTGACCCGTTCCCCACTGTCTCTGCCGTGCTGCATGATCGCACCGATGGTGTCTATCTTCTGCCTGCCTGTACCCAGTTCGAAACGCGCGGCTCTGTCACGGCGTCGAACCGGTCGATCCAGTGGCGTGAAAAGGTCATTGATCCCCTGTTTGAATCCAAACGGGATGAAGAGATCATTGCCCTGCTGGCCCAGAAGTTCGGGTTCCACGATCGTCTCTTCCGCAACATCAAACTGGAAGAAGACGGCCTGACCCCCGAGCCGGAAGACACGCTGCGCGAGATCAATCGCGGCATGTGGACGGTTGGCTATACAGGTCAAAGCCCTGAGCGCATCAAAACGCACATGGCGAACCAGCACACGTTTGATCGCACCACGTTGCAGGCCATCGGTGGCCCTGCTGACGGCGATTACTACGGTCTGCCATGGCCCAGCTGGGGCACGCCCGAGATGAACCACCCGGGCACGCCGAACCTCTATGACATGTCCAAGCCCGTGGCTGAGGGGGGTCTGACCTTCCGTGCGCGCTTTGGCGTTGAGCGGGACGGTGAAAACCTGCTGGCCGAAGGGGTCTATAGCGTTGGGTCGGAAATTCAGGATGGGTATCCCGAATTCACGATGCAGATGCTGATGGATCTGGGTTGGGACGGTGATCTGACGGCGGACGAACGCGCCGCCATTGATGCCGTTGCAGGGCCCAAGACCAACTGGAAGACCGATCTGTCGGGCGGCATCCAGCGGGTCGCGATCAAGCATGGCTGTGCGCCCTTTGGCAATGCCAAGGCCCGTACCGTTGTGTGGACCTTCCCCGATCCGGTGCCTGTCCACCGCGAGCCTCTGTATACAAACCGCAGAGACCTTGTGGCGGATTACCCCACCTACGAGGACCGTCACGCCTACCGCCTGCCGACGCTCTATGCGTCGATCCAAAAGCAGGACTTCTCGAAGGACTATCCGATTATCCTCACCTCCGGCCGCTTGGTCGAATATGAGGGCGGCGGCGACGAGACACGGTCGAACCCGTGGCTGGCCGAGCTGCAGCAGGACATGTTCGTCGAGATCAACACGCGGGACGCCAACAACCTTGGTGTGCGTGATGGCGCGCAGGTCTGGGTCGAAGGGCCCGAAGGCGGCAAGGTCAAGGTTATGGCGATGGTCACCAACCGGGTCGGCGCGGGCGTTGCCTTTATGCCGTTCCACTTTGGTGGGCATTTCCAGGGCGAAGACCAGAGGTCCAAATACCCCGACGGGGCGGACCCCTATGTGCTTGGTGAATCCACCAACACAGCCCAGACCTATGGCTATGATTCAGTAACCCAGATGCAAGAGACGAAAGCCACTCTTTGCAAAATCTGGACAGCGTAAGGAGGATACGACATGGCATTAGGAGGACAGGCGAGAGCCAAGTTCCTGTGCGACGCCGAGCGCTGCATTGAATGCAACGCCTGTGTGACAGCCTGTAAGAACGAGCATGAAGTGCCCTGGGGCATCAACCGCCGCCGCGTGGTGACCATCAATGATGGTGATCCCGGCGAACGGTCGATCTCTGTGGCCTGCATGCACTGTTCTGACGCGCCTTGCATGGCCGTTTGCCCGGTCGACTGCTTTTACCAAAGCGAGGACGGGGTGGTTTTGCACTCCAAGGACCTCTGCATCGGGTGTGGTTATTGCTTTTACGCGTGCCCCTTCGGCGCGCCGCAATTCCCGCAGGCAGGCAACTTTGGCAGCCGTGGCAAAATGGACAAGTGCACATTCTGCGCCGGTGGCCCGGAAGAGACGCATTCCACAGCCGAGTTCGCCAAATACGGTCGCAACCGGATCGCCGAGGGCAAACTGCCCATCTGCGCCGAGATGTGTTCGACCAAGGCACTGCTGGCGGGGGATGGCGACATTGTCGCCAACATCTACCGCGAGCGCGTCGTGGCCCGTGGCTTTGGCTCGGGCGCTTGGGGCTGGGGCTCTGCCTACGGCAACCAGGGCGGCTGAACCCGCACATGCACAGCCCAAGCGCGATCATGCGTCGCGCTTGGGCCACCCCCGGGGGCAGGTTTCACAAAATCCGCCTCCGGAAACTTTGAAAGTTTCCGATCCGCTTTCCTTTGAAGAAAGCGGACACTGCACCTGATCGAGGACAATCATGCGAACGCTTTTGAGTGTGATCACTGCGCTGTTTCTGGCCCTCCCGGCCATGGCACAAGACACCGCCCCGGCACCCGACCGCTCCGCCACCGGCGGCGCAACAACGCTCGAAGACATTCTGGCCCGCCAAAGGGGCGAAGAGGTCGACCAGACGTTCCGTCGCGAAAATCTGGGCGACCCTGACAGCGCCGCTGGCATGGCCTCGCAACTGGGCACGCTGGGCGGCTCGTCAGACCCTGAATTGTGGCGCGCGCTGCGCTTTGGGTCGGCGGACATCACCGTCTCCTCGGGTGGCGAGGTGGCGTCGGTTCTGATCCAGGACGGTGGCATGTCCTGGCTCGAATTCCGCGAGGGGCCGCTGGCCAAATATGGCGGCTATCTGCTCTTGGGCACGATTGCCCTGCTGATCGTGTTTTTCATCCTGCGGGGGCGGGTCAAGCTGGATTACGAGAAAACCGGCCGCACCGTGACCCGGTTCAAAACCTTTGAACGCGCCTCGCACTGGTTGTTGGCAAGCTCTTTCATCCTGCTGGGCATCACCGGGCTGTTGACCCTGTTCGGGCGGATGTTCATCGCGCCCTATATCTCCAAAGAGTTCAACGCCACGCTTTTGCTGGCCTCGAAATACATCCACAACAACGTCGCCTGGGCGTTCATCGTGGCGCTGGTCGCCGTGTTCTTCCTTTGGGTCTGGCACAACATTCCGAACCGCACGGACATCACCTGGTTTGCGCAAGCGGGGGGTATCGTCGGCTCCAAACACCCGCCGGCGAAAAAGTTCAACGGCGGGCAAAAGATCATCTTTTGGTCTGTGATCCTGCTGGGCGGTTCCATCTCGCTGTCGGGTGTGTCGCTGCTTTTCCCCTTCGAGTTGCCGATGTTCATGAAGACCTTTGACCTGATGCGCAGCGTGGGCATTGAATCGCTGCCGATCTACGGGCCGCTGCCCATCGGCCTCGCCCCGCACGAGGAAATGCAATACGCCCAAGCCTGGCACGCCATCGTCGCCTTTGTCCTGATGGCGATCATCATTGCCCACATCTATATCGGCTCGGTCGGTATGGAGGGGGCCTATGACGCCATGGGATCGGGCGAAGTGGACGAGGCCTGGGCCCGGCAGCACCATTCCCTCTGGCTCGAAGAGTTGGAAGCCAAAGGCAAGGCAGCACCCAAAGATGCGACGCCTGCTGAGTAGCCTGTTGCTGTGCCTCGCCCTGCCTGCCGGGGCACAGGAGTTCACCACCTACAAAGGCCATGGCGGGCCGATCATGGGGCTGGTTGTGACGCGCGATGGCACGTTGGCCTCGGCCAGTTTCGACAACGCGGTTGGCATCTGGACGGGGCAGGTGCCCCGCTGGCTCGAAGGGCATGACGCGGCGGTGACGGCCATTGCCGAGGGTGTCGATGGTTCGCTGATCACCGGGGGCGACGACTTTGCCATCTGGCATTGGGGCGACACCCCGCGCAAGATTGGCCAACACAAAGGCAAGGTAACATCCCTCGCCGCCGCCCCGGACGGCACTGCAATTGCAAGCGGATCGTGGGATGGTGACATCATCCTTTGGCCGCTGGGGCAGGGGGCACCCGTGACTTTGCCCTATGCCGGGGCGGGGGTGAATGCGGTGGCCTATTCAGCCGATGGCGCGGCCCTCTTTGCGACCACGTCCAAAGGCGATCTGCTGCGCTATGATATGGAAACCCGCGACACGCCCCGGCCCATGGTGCGGCATGGGTTCGGGATCAACCGGCTGCATGTGGGTGATGGGTGGGTTGCATATGGGGCTGTCGATGGCGGCACTCGGGTGATTGATGCGGAAAGTAGTGCACAGATTGCCGACTTTACCCTGGACCGCCGTCCGATCCTTGCCATGACGCATCATGCAGCGACAGGCCAATTGGCCATCGGGGACGGCGAGGGGCACATCATGATGGTGGATACCAATGACTGGCGGATCACCCGCGATTTCCGCGCCATGCGGCAAGGGCCAGTCTGGGCGCTGGCCTTTTCCAGCGCGGGCGACGTGATCCATGCGGGGGGTATCGATGATGTGATCTATGCCTGGCCCGTGGCCCTTCTGGATACCTATGACCCGGCCGGGGGCGACACGCGCAGCTTTCTGCGGGACGCAAACACCATGAGCAACGGGGAACGGCAGTTCATGCGCAAATGCTCGATCTGTCACAGCCTTGAGGCAGGCCCCTCGCGCAAAGCGGGGCCGACCCTGCACGGCGTCTTTGACAGGCCGGCCGGGGCATTGCCCGGCTACCGGTATTCCCCCATCCTGGAGGGATCAGACATCATCTGGACCGACACAACCATCGACGCCCTGTTTGACCAGGGCCCTGATCACTATATTCCTGGCTCAAAGATGCCGATGCAGGTGATCGCGCAACCCCAAGACCGGGCCGATCTGATCGCATTTCTGCGCACGGCCACCAACAAGGAGTGAACCATGAGAGCCATGTTTATGGGCTTTGCCGCGATGATCGTGATTGCGGTCGGATCGTATTTCGTGCTGCAGGAGGTGGGTTATTCCGCAGAGGCGCGCGGATCGGGCAACGCGGTGCGTCTGGATTGAGCGCATGACCGAGGCGGCGCGGGCCACGCCCGACATGTACGGCACCTCGCTGGCCGGTGCGTCGATCCTGGTGATCGACGACGAGGTCGGCATGCGCCACTTTCTGACCAAGACGTTTCAAGCGCGGGTCAAGCGGGTCGATGCGGTGGGGTCGCCCGCACAAGCGTCCAAGGCGCTGGACGAGGCGCAGTATGATCTGGTGATCATCGACAATCTGATGCCCGGCGGCACGGGTCTGGATTGGCTGAGCGAGCAGCAGCGCAAAGGCTTTTTTGCCGACGTGATCATGATCACCGCCTATGCCGATCTGGAAACCGCCATTGCGGCGCTGCGCGCGGGCGTCAGCGACTTTGTTCTGAAACCGTTCCGCGCAAACCAGATCCTGAGCGCGGTCGCCCGGACGCTTGACCGCAAATATCTGCAACGGGACAACACGCTTCTACGCCGCGAGCTGTCAACCGGTGCGCAACGCGGCAAGTTGCTGGGCAATTCCGACCCGATGGAGGCGGTGCGCAGCATGTTGAATCGCCTCGCCCCTTTGCCGACGCCGGTGCTCTTTACCGGGGCGAGCGGGACGGGCAAGGAACTTGCCGCCCGCCATTTGCACGAGGCATCCGACCGCGCCGATGCGCCTTTTGTCCCGATCAATTGCGCGACTTTGCATCCCGACCGCTTTGCCGAAGAACTCTTTGGCTCGGTCGAGGGGGAGGACCACCTGAAACCCGGTCTGTTGCTGCTGGCCGATGGGGGCACGCTGTTTCTGGACGAGGTGGCGCAGATGCCCGAGACGGTACAGGCGGCCCTGTTGCGGGTGCTTGAGGATAAAAAGGTGCGCCCCGTAGGGGCAGAACGCGAGATCCCGCTGAACCTGCGGTTTTTGTTCGCCACCAATGACGACATCGAGGCGGCGGTGGCCGCAAACCGGTTCCGCGCGGACCTTTATCACCGTATTCACGTGGTCAAGATCGACATGCCCCACCTGCGCGACCGGATGGAGGATATTGTCGAGCTGGCTGCCCATTTCATGGACCACTTTTCCGCCAGCCTCGGGATGCCCTCACTCGAACTGGACGCTGAAACCCTGCTGAAACTGCGCCGATATGACTGGCCCGGCAATGTGCGCGAATTGCGCAACCTGATCGAACGGTCCGTGATCCTGGGCGCATTTCCCGATGCGTTTTCGGGCGATGGCGGAGTGACGGGTGCACAGGCGATCGAAAACCTTGATCTGGTCACTCAACGGCACATCCTGCGGATGCTGGACCGCTGCGACGGCAACCGCGCCGAGGCCGCGCGCCGTCTGGGCGTGTCGCGTAAAACCATCGACCGCAAACTGGCGGTATGGTCGGAGTAGTTCTTTGGCAGACCCTACAAATTTAACATAAATCTGATTACAGGCAATCCTACGTCAGATAAGTGTTGAACCATCCAATCGTGCGATCCCAGGCGAGGTTGGCCATCGCCTCGTCATAGCGGGGCGTGCTGTCGTTGTGGAAACCGTGGTTCGCGCCTTCGTAAATATGCGCTTCATATATTTTATCATTGGCAATCAACGCGGCCTCGAAATCGGGCCAGCCTGCGTTGATACGCTCGTCCAACTCGCCCATCTGGATCAGCAATGGCGCCTCGATCCGGGGCACGTCTTCGGCAGCGGGTTGGCGGCCATAGAACGGGACACCAGCAGCCAACTCGGGGTACGCCACCGAGATCGCGCCAACCACACCGCCACCATAGCAAAACCCGACAGCACCAACACGCCCGGTGCTGTCATCACGGGCCAATAGATGCTCAAACCCGGCGAAAAAGTCGTTCATCAATGCGACGCGGTCCACCGTGCGTTGCAATTCGCGCCCATCTGCATCGTTGCCGGGATACCCCCCCACCGATGTCAGACCATCGGGGGCCAACGCCATGAAACCCGCCTTGGCCAGACGGCGCGCCACATCTTCGATATAAGGGTTCAGGCCACGGTTTTCGTGAATGACCAGCACGGCCGGAAGCGGCCCTTGGACAGTGGCAGGGCGCACCAGATAGCCCCGCACATCGCCCGTCCCGTTGGGCGAAGGATACATGATGTAATCGGCGTGAATGTCAGGGTCGTTGAACGACACCTGTTCGGCCATGGCATAATTGGGGCTAAGCATGCCAAGCAGCGCGGCGGCCGTCAGACCACCCACCGCGAACTTGCCCGCACGATCCAGAAACTCACGTTTTGTGATTTTGCCGTGAGCGTAAAAGTCATACAGATCAAGGAGTTCCTGATCAAAATCCCGTGCCGTCATGCGGTTCATCATCTGTCTCCTTGCGGTGAGCCGGTGCCATAGAGGGTAGCCACCTTTGCCCAAAAGTCCACCTAAGCAGCAAATCGTGATCGGCGGCGATCAGCCTTGCGCCCGCAGCAGCTCCATTGCGGCATGTAGGGGCACGGCGCGCACACCGCCCTGCCCCGGCACGCTGCGGTCGCTGGCATAGACCAGCAGCCGTTCGGCCACGTTCAGATCACCGGCCGCCGTGTGGAACCTGCGCGTGACCTTGGGGCTGGTGGTCCGCTTGACCTCAATCGCCCAGAGCGCGCCCGAGGGCAATTTCAGGATCAGGTCAATCTCGGCCCCCGCGGACGAACGATAAAAGCTGGCCTCGGTCCCACGCGGGGCGGCTGCAATCAGGTTCTCTATACAGAACCCTTCCCAAGACCCACCAACCACAGGATGACCCAACAGCGCCTCGGGCGTTTCCAACCCGAGCAGCGCATGGGTCAGACCCGGATCGCGGATGTAGACCTTGGGTGATTTGACCAGACGCTTGCCCGCATTGACGTGCCAGGGCGGCAGACGTCGCACCAGCATCAGGTCAACCAGAAGGTCCAGATAGCGCGCCACGCTTTGCCCCGACACGCCCAGACCCGCCGCGATCCGCGCGGCGTTCAAAAGGCCCCCTTGCTCATGCGCCAGCATCGTCCAGAACCGGCGCAGGGTCGCCGCCGGAATGCGCAAGCCAAAGGCGGGAATATCACGCTCCAGATAGGTGCGGATAAAATCCTCGCGCCAGGTCAGACTGGTGCGGCTGTCCGTTGCCAGAAAGCTTTCGGGAAATCCGCCACGCAGCCACAGGGCTTGCAATGCGCCCTGCCCGATCTCATCCAGCGTGAAGGGCGTCAATTCATGGTAACTGACGCGGCCGACCAGCGACTCCGCGCTTTGTTGCAAGAGCGTATTTGAGGCAGAACCCAGCAGCAGGAACTGCCCCGTCCGATGGCCCGCCCTGCGACGGCGATCAATCTGGCCCCGCAAGGCCCCGCAAGGCCCCGAAAAGGCCGGGCGCCAGTTGCACTTCGTCAATGACAACGAGGCGGCCCACCTGTTCATCAAGGTAAAGGTCCGGCTCTTCCAAAATCTGCCGATCAGCGGACCGTTCAAGGTCGAGATAGACGGCATCGCGGCTGGCCGCGATGTCCTGTGCCAGGGTCGTCTTGCCCACTTGGCGCGGGCCCAGCAGAACAACGCCGGCCTGCGCTTCCGACGCCTGGGTGATACGGTCGAAATGCGATCGGGTGATCATAACCTTGCATTTATTCCAGATGTGGAAGATTTACAAAGTTAATTTCGATCAAGTTGCCAATGGATCAGACACATAAACCGGCAGCCAAACCTCGAAACATGCGCCGCCCTCGGCCAGATTGCGCGCCCGGATCAACCCCCCTGCCCGCTGAATCAACGTTTGCGAAATCGAGAGGCCAAGGCCCGTCCCTTCGGCCTGTTTGGTGCTGTAAAACGGGGCAAAGACCTGGTCGATCAGCG
Source organism: uncultured Tateyamaria sp. (assembly GCF_947503705.1). Classification (GTDB taxonomy): domain Bacteria; phylum Pseudomonadota; class Alphaproteobacteria; order Rhodobacterales; family Rhodobacteraceae; genus Tateyamaria. Next base: position 21,938 of record NZ_CANNES010000019.1, read on the forward strand.
CCAGATCAATCCCCGGCCCGGTGTCCTGCACAGACACCGCCACGCCGTTAACGCCATCCCGCGCCATCGGTTCGGCGCGCAGGGTCAGCACCCCCTGCCCGTCCATCGCCTGCACCGCATTCATGATCAGATTGATCAACACCTGCTGCAATTCACCGGGATCAATGCGCACTTGTAGATCGGTGTCGGCCTGCGTCTGCACCTTGATATTGCCCTGTGACAGTACATGGTTGACCAGAACAAGGCAGTCCTTGATCACGGGGGCCACCGGCACTGCCTGCTCCAGATCGGCAAATTCACCCGGTCGCGCAAATTGCAGCAATTTGCCCACGATGGTCTGGATACGCGAGACTTGCCGATCGACCAGGCCCAGCTCGGTCTTGATCGCCTCACTCCTCTCGCCCAGGCTTTCGCGGATTACGTCGACATTACCCTGAATGACGGCCACGGGGTTGTTGATCTCGTGCGCGACGCCGGCCGTGATCTCGCCAATCGAGGCCAGCTTTTCGCTCATGACCAACTGCCGAAACGTGTCTTCCAGCTTGGCATTGGTCTGCTTCAGTTCGGCGGTGCGTTTCTCGACCCGGTCATTCAAATCCTGGTTCAGGCTACGCAGGTCGCGGTCACGCTGCTGGACCTGATCCAGCAGATCATCAAGGTGGCCCGCCACCTGGCCAACCTCGTCATGGGCATCACCCAAGCCATTTCGGGCCGACAGGTTGCCACGCTGAACCAGAGACATGGTGTGCGTCATCCGTTCAAGCGGGGCAAAGATGCCCTTGGCCAGCCGAAAGAACAAAGGGGCCGAGACGAGGACCACGGCAGCAAAGGCCCCCAAAATCCACAGGAAGGCGTTGCGTTTGGCCGTCGTAAACGGCTCTTCCAGAAAGCCCACATAGATCATGCCGACATATGCGCCAAAGCTGTCGGTCAGCGGCAGGTAGCCTGAAATATACCAGTCATTCACCACGAAAGCCCGGTCGAGCCAGGTGCGCCCGTTGCCCAGCACTTCACCCCGCACTGCCGCCGACACGCGTGTGCCCAGGGCGCGCACATCCTCAAACAGGCGCACATTGGTCGACACCCGCACATCTTCAAGAAACAGCGTCGCGGTGCCCTGGCGGAGCGCGCCCGTCCCCTCGTCCAGATAGACCAGCGCGTTAATCGTATCGATAAAAGCCAGGTTGCGGTTCAGCAGAACGCCCCCCACCAGCACGCCGCCGCGCCCGGGCAAGGCGACTGGCGTGGCGGAATGAATGACCATGCCGCGATCCTCGACGGTGCGGTCAGTGGGCACGGCGGCCTCCGTCTCGATCAGGGGCAGACGGGCGCGGGCGGCAAGGTCGGGGGAAATAGCCTCAAGGTCAGAGGCTGCGAAAATGTCGATCTCGGTCCGGCTGGTGCCCGCCGCGGCCATATCGACGACTGGCCAGGTGCCCGCGATCTCAGTGACCGCATCGGGCGGCAGGTAATAGAGGAAATCCAGGCCCAGGGCCGCGCGCTTGGCGTCAAAGAACGCGTCAAATGCCTCGGGCGCGGCTTGGGCAAACTCGACAGAGCCCGCGACCGCCTGCAATTCTTCGCCCGTTTCGACCATCAGACGCGACAGATACTGTTCCGCAATCCGCAGGTCGCTTTCCACATTGGCGATCAGAACCTGATCGTAATCCGCTGTCCAGCGCGTCATGCCCAGAAACAGCATCAGCGGCATCAACAGCACCATGGGGGCGAGGGCCAGGATCATCAGGCGAAAGCGGACGGAGTTCATGCGATCACGCTATCAAAGCGGGTTGTTTTCCGCAAAGCTGCGGAAGAAGGCAAGGTAGGCGCGGTCGGGGTCGCGGGGCGCCTCTTTGCCCTTGGCCCAGGCGCGCCACTCCTTTTCGATCTGATAGATGTCAAAACCCGGATGGCGCAGCCGCGCGGTTTCATAGGTTTCGGTGCGCAGCGCTGCGCCCATCCGATCCAGCCAGGCGGGGCGTGGACGGACCTCTTCGGTGGTGCTTTGCATCCGCGCCTTGCGACCGACCTTGGAAAAGGTCAGCTCGCGCTCGGCCTCCACCGTCCCTGCCCCGTCCTTGCGCCACCATTTCAGCTCGATATGGGTGACGCGGCGACCGGTTTTGACCGGTGCAATCTCCACCACATAATCCGACAGCATGTTGACCTCTGCCACCGCCGGATCAATCGCGCGCAACTTGAGGTTCGACCAGGACGTCAGCTTGCCCTTGGGCACGCCCAAGACCCCGCGCAGATCCTCCAGCGTGAATTTTTCAGACGAACGATAGCGCAGGTTGCCGCGTTTCTGGATCATCTCGTACAGGGTCAGCGCATATTTGGAACTCAGCGCAAACATCACTTCGCGCTGGAGCCGGGCAAAAACGGTGCTGTCCTTGATCACCTTGCGCAAGCGCGGCGGGATCTCGTATTCCAGCACACCATCCCGGCGGGTGGTCTCGATATTGCCGCCCAGCAGTTGCACCCGCTCAATCGCGTCCTCGCCCTCGTGGGTGACACGGACCTTGACGATGGCAGACATAAGCCGTTCGATCGAGGTGCCGACCCGGTCGTTGGAATTATGCGACCCGCGCAGATCGGATTTCGAGATGACATGTGTGACCGGCTTGTCGATAGCATCCCACGCATTTTCCAACAGTTGGTTATAGATGCGCCGATCAGCCAGGGTCAGCGGCGTGACCTCGACAAGGTCCACCAGCTCGCCGGGCTTGACCAGGCTCTGGGCATTTGGCCGGGCGTCGATCGTCCGGTATGCTGTTTTGGGGCGCTCTGCCATGCTGCTCTTCGCTTACCTCTGATGGGCAATGTGATGTAAGATTAACAGGCGGAGGGTCCTGCGTCCATGAAAAGGGTGCACCCGATTTGTAAGGTTTAACGCAAGCGGCTGATAGGGGTCGATTCGTGGGTGATTCGATAAATCCCTGTAAAACAAGGGCCTAACGCAGAGGGTTTCTGCACCCAAAACGTAAGGATAGACGACCACCCAAAACGTAAGGTTTGAGGCCCCGGAACGTAAGGCTTAGCGCCCCAATCTGTAAGCCAAGCCACCCCATGATGTAAGGGTCAGGTTCGATTCCCTTATATTTCTCAATAGTTTACTGTTAGAGAACATAGAACACTAAGAAATTTGAATAAGAGGGGTGATTTGTTTTTGGTATTTTTCAGGGGGTCAGCTGCATAGGATGCGCAACAACTGAAAGCTTACATTCTGGGACTCCTGTCGCATACTCGATGAAAACAGTGACGCGAATTCACGCGATGCCCCTGTTTTCCAACCATTGGTGCCCCCTGCCCCGATTTCCGCTTTTTTCCGCCCCCTCCTCAAAAGTTTACACTTGAGGCACAGGCCCGCACCCGTCATGATTCGCGCAAAACACCCCATAGAGGTATATGATGGAGCAGTCCGCCCTTCCCCCCGTCTCGCTCGACGAGTTGGACAAATTGGCCACCCGCGCCGCGACCGTGATCAATCGCCTGCGCGACAGGCTTTATGCGCCGGGCCACCAAAAGCAGCTTGATCTGCGGTTCAACGTGCGCCGCGCCGCCGACATGGTCGGGCGCAGTGACAAGCTGATCCGCGACGCCGAAGCCGATGGCCGTTTGCCCATGCCCGAAAAGGACCCGACGACGGGGCGGCGCACCGGCTATTCCCTTGCCGATGTGAACCGCATGCGGCAGGTGTTCGGCACCCTGCCCCACCGCGCCGACAGTGACCGCGCGATGGTCATGGCGATCCAGAATTTCAAAGGCGGCGTCGGCAAATCCACGATGGTCTGCCATTTTGCGCAATACCTCGCCTTGCGCGGTTACCGCGTTTGCGTTGTGGATTGCGACAGCCAGGCCAGCACCACGTCGGTTTTTGGCCTC
>NZ_CANNES010000020.1 GCF_947503705.1 uncultured Tateyamaria sp.
CCATGGCTTCAAGGGTCTATCGCCACCCTTGAAAATCAGCTCTTGGGGTTTCTCCCCCAAACGAAGCCCCACCCTCGCCGGATGGGATGCGCAGACCGTTTCCCCGTTCTACCAGGACAACCTGACACCAGATTGAGCCGTGCAAAGGAGCGTCCTTTGATGCGGTGCGCCGGAGGTGCGCATGGCTGATTACCGTCTTAGCGTGAACATGATTGGCCGTAGCTCTGGACGATCTGCAACCGCAGCGGCGGCGTATCGCGCCGGTCAACGGATTGAGGATCGCGAGAGTGGCCTTGTTCACGACTACACTGCTAAGCGCGGCGTGATGCACACTGAAATCATTGCCCCCGCTAACACCCCGGACTGGATGCGGGATCGTACCGAGCTTTGGAACGCCGTCCACAAAGCTGAGACCCGCAAGAATTCTCAGCTCGCCCGTGAGATTCAGCTCAGCTTGCCGCATGAGCTGAACCACGAACAGCACGCGAATTTAGTCCGGCGGTTTGTCGAGGAGCAATGCATCGCGCGTGGCATGATCGCTGATATCGCGATCCATGCCCCCTCCTCCCATCCGGCAGCAGATCAACGCAATCATCATGCGCATGTTATGCTCACCACCCGCGAGTTTGTTGGCGACGGTTGGGCAAAACGCAAAAACCGCGACTGGCACGAAACCGAGATGATCGAGGAATGGCGCGAAGCCTGGGCAGATCACCAGAATCGAGAGCTTGAGCGCATTGGATCATCCGAGCGTGTGGATCACCGTAGCCTTGAAGATCAAGGCATCATGCGTGAGCCGCAAAAGCACCTTGGCCCGATTGCCACCGAGATTGAGCGCGACGGTAGGTCATCACACCGAGGCAATGAAAACCGCGCCATCAAAGCCCGCAATGGCCTGATGAATGACATCACCCAGGCCGGAAACGTGCTGGATGCCAAGATTGCGTTTGAAAAGCGCAAGCTGGCGGTATGGCAGGACGCGAAGCGCGGCCAGCTTCGGTTGGATCAGGAAGAGCGTGAGAAACAGTTCGAGGTGCAGCTCAGTCAGGACATGACTGCTTTCGAGGCTTCGCTCGATGCAGAGATAGGTCAAAGCAAGCAGGGTATTTCCAGGGCGCACGAACAGGTGGCGTCCCGTCTTCAAGTGCGCGGCTGGCGCAAGTTCATCCGCGACATCACTCTCACCACCCGAAAGGACAAGCAGGAGCTTGAACGGCTTGAATACGAAAAGGCGCGTGTGCAGGCAGAAGAAGACAGGCGGCGTGAGGTTGAAGAAAAACAACAACAGTCGCAGCGCGACATCCGGGCGACGGAGGAAATGAAGAAAGCCCGCTTGTTGGAAAAATCTCTTCAGAAGGCCGAGGAGCGTCGTGAACGTGAAGGGTGGACCATGAAGGCCGGGAAGGGTGTTAGAGCCGCTCAGGAGGCGCAGCAGCGTCAGGAACAGCAAAATCCGCCCCCTGCCCTTCCTCAGAAGATCAAGCCTGATCTTCAGGCGCTTCGGGAGCAACGCGAAAAAACCAGGCGTGAACGTGAGCCAGACCTTCGAGATCGCCGATCATACGGCGAGAAGCAGCGCAGTGGCTCTGATCGTCGCCCGGTTGATCTAACGAAAGGTGACGGTAAAGGCCGTGTCGATCAGGTTCAGCCTTTGGATATCGAAGCGGTCAGGCGCGAAGCACAGGCCCACCGGGAACGCTCGCGTGAGCGACGTATGGAGCGAGGTCAGTCTCATGAAGATGACGGATATGATATTTAACCGCCCTGCCCTCTCGAAGATTCCACAGGATTGCACAATCTGACGATCCTACGAACTGGTGCAAAGCGCGTGGATAAGATGTTGCAAAGGATATGAAATAACCGACAACGGTTAACCAATACGTAAACCGTTAACCGACTGGTAAACGGATATCCTATAAGTAAGCGGTTATCCGTTAAGGCAACGGTTATACACACGGAAAACGGTTTACCATTGACCACGCAAGAATCGCTCTGGTAGGATTCTCGTAACCGCACAAAAGTGCGGAGCAAAATAACATAGAGGCTAGAGCATGCCAGTCATCACGTTCTTTCAGACGAAAGGCGGGACGGGGAAGACCACATCGGCTTTCCTGCTTGCCGAAATTCTTGCCAAGGGTAACAGCGTAACTGTAATCGAGGCCGACCAGAATAAGCCGTTCAGCGAATGGTTAGGGCAGGGGGGCCAGGACCATGGATTTGAGATCGTCACCGCTCTTGAAGAAGACGAGATCGTCAAAGCCATCCATGACGCGACAATGCGAAGCACATTCGTCATCATTGACAGCGAAGGCAGCGCTAACTTGACTGTGGCGCGGGCCGCGTCGGTGTCTGATTTGGTCATCGTGACGTCGAATGGCAAGCCGCTCGATCAACGTCATGCAGGTAAGGCTATCAAGTACGTGAAAGACGTCAGCAAGCGGCTTGGACGGGAAATCCCGATCCGCGTGCTGTTGACCTTGCAACCGGCTGTGGCACGGTCTCGGACGCTCAAGCAAGCGGAAGAGGACATGCGCGAACATGGCATTGAGGTCTTTGAGAGCCAACTCATCAACCGTGATGCATTCGCCGCGATTTTTGGATACTGCACCACGTTGTTCAATCTTGATCCGGCGAAGGTGAACGCACCGGACAAGGGTTACTTCAACGCGAAGGTCTACGCGCTTGAAGTGCTGCGCGTGCTCAAAGCAATCGAACAGAATGTAAAGCCTGACAAGGCCGTCAAGTCGAAAGAGGTGGCCTGATGTCAGAGAATAGCGGAATGCGTAGCGCCTTTGGCGATGACAGTGAGGCCGAAGACTTGCTCGCCAGCTTTTCACCGAAGCCTCTTGAGCCTGCAGTTGATGACAAGCCATCCGCTGTTGTTGAAAAAGCAGTTGAAGATGTCGCGGAAAAACGCGGTTTTCAGAAGCGTGCTAAACCGAAGAAAAAGGCGATGCGCCGGTCGCAGTTCTACAAGACTGGTAGATCAGCAGCGATTGCGATGAAGGGCAGGGAAGAGGACAAGGCCCGTGTCAACGCAATCTGTGACAAGCAAGACTGGGTGCAGGGTCAGCTCTTGGAATACGCATTGGATGCCCTTGTTGAGAAAATCGCCAATCCGGATGATGCCTTTTGGACAGATCATAACTTTGAGGGTGTGGACTAGGGCGAGGTAGGGCGCACCTTGCTTGCCTTCCGCATCAACTAGGTCTCCAAAGCTCGAATTTCCGCTGTTCTGACGATGTTGCTGTTCTCGAAGCTTTTACAAACGCCCGCATTGTTCAGCCGGGCCGTCCGCAAAGCCATCCTTCATGAGAGCTTCCAACATGGGGCAGGCCGCTGTGCCTTCCTCACAGTTGCTGGACAGATTCAAGAGTGCTTCTCGAAGGCGTACCAAGTTTTCAATCTTGGCGTTTATCTCGACCAAATGGTTTTCAGCCATGGTTTTAACCTCTCCACAGGATCGATCATTCAGTGCAGTAAGCGATAAAAAGGTCTGTATGATCGAGATCGGAAAACCTAAATCCCGGCATCGGCGTACGAACCTGAGCTTTGCAATGTCATCGGACGTGTATAACCGACGCCCGCCTTCGGAGCGCCCTGGCTTTGGAACGATCCCCTCACGTTCATAGTAACGGATCGTTTCCATGTTTACGCCGCTTTGTTCTGACGCTTTGCCGATAGTGAACATTTAGCTTGCTCCTGTAGTGGCTACAGGAAGTAGAAAGGCAAAATGAACATGAACGCAAATCAACAACCCGTGGCGGACCCCGGCATGGCTGCCAACCTACTGATGCCCTTCGCAGCGCTTTTGGCGCTGTTGTCTGCGTCGTGTTGTGTTTTGCCTATCGGCCTTTCGATACTGGGTCTAGGCGGTGCATGGCTCACCATGCTTGGCCCATTCATAGCGTACCGAGGGTTCATTCTTGCGGGTGTCGCGATTGCCCTCGTTTGGGCGTGGTATCGGGTGCTGCGGCGCAGGCCATGCGCAACGCGCAGGCGGTCCGCAATTGCCTGGACGTCGCTCGCAACCGTTGCCTTTTTGATAGCGCTGTCTTCGTCGCTCTGGGAGGCGTCAGCGCAGCGTTTTATGTGGGATTTGTGGAGATCGACACGATGAAAAACAAACTACTGGCGTTCGGGGTGGGCGGCACGATTTTGGCGATCCTCTGTTGCTTCACGCCTCTCTTGCCGGTCGTGCTAACAGCACTTGGCCTGACAGGCTTGCTTGGTGTCGTCTACAGCGATGCTGTCTTGCTGCCGATATTGGCAGGATTTCTCATACTGACGGGGTACGCGCTATGGCGACAGAAGCAGCAAAAATAGACTTGGAATCGACGCTCACTTGTCCATCTTGCGGACACGTTGAAACCGAGACGATGCCGACTGACGCATGCCAGTGGTTCTATGAGTGCAAGTCATGTCAGACCGTCTTGAAGCCGCTTGAGGGGGACTGTTGTGTTTATTGTTCCTACGCAACTGTCCCATGTCCACCTATCCAAGAAGGCAAATCCTGCTGCTAAGAGCGTTGTTCATATCAATGCTCGCGCCCGCAAAGCTTATGATCAGCCAATGACGCCAGCACATAGCAATCCTCGGATATGCCGTGCCCATCACAGCCCTTCGAAATTCGCGTGAGTTCCTTTTCCAATAGCTTGAGCCGTTTGATCTTCTCACGCACGTCTACAAGCTGCGAAACAGCAATGTCGGTTGCTGTCTCGCAGGATCGGTCTGGGTGTTCTTGCAGCTCAATAAGCGAAGAAATGGCTTCAATCGAAAAACCCAGATCACGGGCATGCCGAATAAAACTCAAACGCTCCAATCCAGCTTTGTCGTAGCGTCTTTGATTGCCGCTCGTGCGTTCGGCTTCTGCCAGAAGACCCATTTCTTCGTAGTAGCGGATGGTCGGAACTTTGACCTTTGTGCGCTTTGAAAGCTCGCCGATAGAAAACATGAACAAACCTCTTGAACCTCTAGTCACTAGAGACATTACACTATCATCGACTAGAGATGAAAGAGGATTCCCCGATGGCTGGCTGCTGCGGACATGACGCCAAATTTGACGGCGTATCTGACGACTACAAACGAAGACTTTGGATCGTCATTGCATTGAACGCGATAATGTTCGCGGTTGAGATGACTGCGGGTCATTTGGCGCAGTCACAGGCTTTGCAAGCCGATGCGCTCGACTTTGCGGGGGATGCAATGACCTACGGCATTTCTCTGGCAGTCATTGGTGCCTCACTTCGCGCCCGTACCAATGCCGCGCTGTTCAAGGGTTTCAGCCTCTTGTTGATGGGGCTTTGGGTTTTTGGATCGACTGTCTACCGCGTATTTTATGTCGGGGTTCCTACAGCCGAGATCATGGGTGCTGTTGGCTTTCTGGCATTGCTCACCAACCTTGCCAGTGTGTTCTTACTGGTGCGCTACAAGGACGGTGACGCGAATGTGCGTTCAGTCTGGCTATGCTCCCGCAATGACGCCATCGGCAACGTCGCCGTTATGTTCGCTGCCTTGGGCGTCTGGGGCACTGCAACAGGCTGGCCTGATCTGATCGTGGCAACAATCATGGCAGGACTGTTTCTGTCGTCAGCGTTCCAGATCGTGCGCCAAGCCCTCGCAGAACGGCGGGAGGTGATCGACCACGGCCACGTAGAGGTATGATGCAGAGTTTACTGATTACTCTGGGTCTTGGGGTTGCTGCTATGACCCTAGCCGCAATCCTCTGGTCGATTGCCTTTCCTGCGACGCGGATATGGCCACCCAAGTGCTATACGGCACTTACTCCGTTCCTTGTCTGGGTGCCGACATTCACACTGTTTGGGGTTCTCATCTTGCTTGGGGTCTGGGGCTGGGCTGATCTGGCCATTCCAAGTTGGGTGCGGTTTGGCGTTGGCCTGCCTCTCATCCTCCTTGGCAACATTGTGGTATGGATGGAAGTCTCATACTTTGGGGTGCCGCAGACTGGTGGAGCCAAAGGCACCCTGCGCACTGAGGGCATGTATCGTTACTCTCGGAACCCGCAGTACATGGCTGATATTGGCATCGTCAGTGGCTGGATGATCTTGTCAGCAGCGCCTTGGGCAATGGTAGTCGGATTGGCTGGAATAGCAGTACTTATTGCCGCACCATTTTCTGAGGAACCTTGGCTCAAGGATCAATACGGAAGCGCGTTTGAACAGTACGCGACACGTGTGGGGAGGTTCTTCTGAGGTACGCAACGAGCCAAGGTCGGATTGCGACTGACACCAAAAATGTAACAACGCTAAAAAGCTAGGTAGGCATTCCATCAGCTTTCGGGAGACTGGGGTCCATTTGATCCCAAGGCTGTGCGCTCTTCACGTAAATGTCACGGCTTGGCTGGTACCAACTCGGATCATCCAAACTACCCGCGAACAAGATCATTGCTCCTTCGCTTGCCTTGTTGATCAGAAACAGCGGTGATCCACATTCAGAGCAGAAACCGCGAAGCATTGCATGGCCGCGATCAGCTTGGCGCTCGAACCACTTTGGTTCACCTTTCTCAACCCTAAAATCAGTCTGTTTCACTAGCACAGCTGGAAAATAGGCACTTCCAGTGGCCTGCTGGCAATCGCGGCAATGGCAGTTACCCATGTAGCGGGCAACACCTTCGGATTTGTATCGGACTGCTCCACACGCGCACCCACCGGAAAACTGCTCAGGCAACATAATCTTTCCTCTCCAGTTCATTTTAGGAAGGAGAACCAACTTCGCAACAACTCATAGTTTTTACCTACCTGGTTGCTGCAGGGCAACGAAAGTCCGCTATCTGAAAATGGGTATTTGCGTCTAGGTTCATGCCTGATCGTCCCGTCGACGCTTCGCAAGTTCGCGATAAAGAGCGGGTGGCGTCACCCCAATCCAATCGGCGACGTGCACCCACCCACCTTCTTTTGGAGGTCCATTAAGTTCGAGATAGGCATCCAGCCGATCTGTTACCTTTCGCAACCGCATGATCTCAATGCGCGTCCGCAGTGCCTGAAGTTCTCTGGTCGTTCGCTCCAATGCCCTCACTGAAAGTTGTTTCCCCGAAGAACCGTTCCCAAAGTTCTCCAGAATCTTCGCTTTGGGTATGCCCGAGACCTTTGTCGGCCGATCCGTCACCGCATCGCAGTGGTAATGATCTGCAAACAAGGACGCTTCGGCGACCAGATCGCCCGCGTTGGCAGTGTGTAATGTGAGAAGCCCGCCATCTTTCAGAGCACGGCGAAGGAGCACATGGCCTTCTCTTACGAGGAAGGCCATTTCAACCTTGTCGTTACGCCGAAAAAGATACTCGTCTGCGTCTAGTGTTCGAACAGATGTGCCTTCGAATGATGTGAGCCAATGATCTAACATGATTTATATCATGTTTCATATTGCACATCATATGCAATGTCTTTGCGCGAATACCGGATCAAACAAGGATATCAAACATGACAACCAAGCGCTTCGCATTTCTCATGCTGTTCTTGCCCACCTTTGCCTTTGCTCAAAACCACGGCTCAGCCCCATCGGATTATGCAGGGCAAGAAACGCGCCTTATCAAATCCCTTTCCGAGGACGACTTGGAAGAGATCGCACGTGGCGGCGGTTGGGGTCTTGCACGCGCCGCCGAGCTAAATGGCGTTCCCGGGCCAACGCATCTCCTTGAGCTTGCCGATGAAATCGGTCTGACCGAACAGCAGCGCGACGACATCGAGGTGATCCGGGCGCAGATGCGGGCAGACGCCATAACTGCTGGGGAGCGGTTCGTCGCGGCGGAACAATCGCTGGACGAAGCTTTTCAACTTGGTGCGCCGGATGCAGGGACACTTGAACGGCTCGTCGTGGAGGCAGGTGAGGCGCGGGCAGACTTGCGCCTGGTTCACCTCAACGCGCACCTGCTGACTTTGCCATTGCTGACTGACACTCAAGTGACCCAGTATTCGGTGCTGCGCGGCTACTCAGATGATCCATGTGACGCCGTTCCTGACGGGCATGATCCGGAGATGTGGCGCAACCATAATGGGTGCAACTAGGTTGTCCAACGGCGACACATCCTCGTGACTTGTCAAAACCATATACCCCCAGTAGGTATTTGGTATGTTTCGCTTAGTGCTGTCGATCATTCTTGTTGTTGCATTTGCCGGTGCGTCCACCGCGTCTGTTATGCATGGCTTGAACTATGGATCGGATCACGCTGACCACCACGCCGAAATGACGGAAAACGATCTGGTGGCTGATGCAGGGAAGGCGCTTGCGGACTGCTGTGATACCACGGGCGGCATGGGATCAACGCCCTGTTTTGGTGATCTTGTAGTCACGACGGCGATTTTGCCATTTAGTCCCTCACGCGAAATGGTCATTGGTGTACTTTATGCTGATTTCGAGTTCTCGAACCTAACACGGGCTGTTCCGACCGGTCCTCCGAAAGTTTGAACGGCAACGGGCGCTTGTCCGCAATCCATTCAACTTTCAAATCAAAGGACCGACAGACATGATCACACGTCGTCACTTCACTAATCTTTCCGCAGCGGCTTTTGTCGTGGCCGCTCTTCCTGCGCGCGCAGGTACGCCTATGCACGTTCTCGCCTCTCCCGGGTGCGGATGCTGTCACGCATGGGCCGATTTGGCCCGCGCACGCGGCTACGCTGTCACTGTCGCGGAGCTGACCGACCCCGAGGCGCAGAAGTCAGAACGCGGCATACCGCTTGAACTGGCATCCTGTCACACCATTGAAGCGGATGGATATGTCTTCGAAGGGCATGTTCCGTTTGAAGCATTGGAAGCAGTCCTGCAGGATCGCCCAGACGTCACCGGGCTTGCCGTTCCGGGCATGCCGATGGGTTCCCCCGGCATGGGAGATGATCCGTCCGCCCGTTACGACGTCATTGCATTTGGCGGAGAGGCGGGCACCGGAACGGTGTACTACCGAGCTGGTACAGCACAGCCCTTCGACACGTGAAGGCAAGTCGCAAGGCAGTTCTTATGACCGGCGGGCTCGCGCTCGCCGGTTTCGCCGCCGCCTTTGTCATGGCCCAACCGTCCGATGCGGTCGGTCTGTTGTCACCAGATGACACCGAAGTGGTCGTCCTTGGTCAGGGCATCTACGTGGCTCAATGTGCTGCGTGCCACGGGGCGCGCCTCGAAGGGCAACCGAACTGGCGGATGCGGGGCGAAGATGGTTTGCTACCAGCACCGCCGCATGACGCGACCGGGCACACGTGGCACCACGACGATGAAACGCTCTTCACCCTGACCAAATATGGGCTTGCCGGACTGATGGAGAATGCACCCCCATCCGGTATGCCTGTCTATGAAGAAGTGCTCAGCGATGAAGAGATCATTGCCGTGCTATCCTTCATTAAATCAACCTGGCCCAGTGATATTCGAGAGCATCACGACAGACTCAATTCCCAGTCCGAATAAAGGAAAATTCAGATGATCAAACAATTTCTTCTTGGCTTGGCCGTCGCAGCCGCTCCGGTGGTTGCTGCAGCGCATTCCAAGTCCGAAGCAACGACACCTGCTGATGGTGCGACTGTCACGGAAGTTTCGGAGCTTTCGATGCGGTTCGATGATCCGATGCGCATCATTTCAGTCACGCTGACTGCAACCGATGATGACATCGAAATCGAACGCGAGACCGGTATGGAACCAGCAACGGAATTCCGAGCAATGCCATTGGAAGAACTTGCACCCGGAAGCTACCGCTTTGACTGGCGTGGAATGGCTTCAGATGGTCACCCAATGCAGGGTAGCTTCTCCTTCACGGTCACTGAGTGATCGGACTGGCCCCCATGGACGGTCTCGCCGTTTTGGCCATTGTGGCCAAAGCAATTGGCTATGGCGCGACTCTGCTCGCGATTGGGGGCGTTCTGTTTTCCGTCGTCTTTGCGAAGCGCGCTGAGGCGTCTGTGTTACGCCTTGCTCGGCAGCTCGCGGTCGGTGCAGCACTGGTTGGCCTGGCTGTGTTGGCTATACGTTTTGGCATTCGTGCGGCACGCATATCCGGGATGGGTTTTGAGGGCGCAACGGACCCGATGATGCTCGGGTTTGTTTGGGAAAGCCCACTTGGCACGGCTGCGATTTGGCGTGGAGTTGGCGAAATTGCAATACTGGCGGTTTTGGTGCCTCGTATTGGGCAATGGATTGCTTTGGTGGGCAGCCTTGCCGTGGCCATATCTTTTGCTCAGGTGGGCCACGCTCTGGGTGATCCCAGGATGGTTCTTGCTGTCATGCTTGCTCTTCACATTCTGGCCGCAGCTTTTTGGGTCGGTGCGCTTGTGCCTTTGCGCCGCGCGGCGCTTACTCCCTCGGGCGTTGACGTGTTGCACCACTTTGGCAATGTCGCTGCTTTCGGAGTGGCTTTCCTGATCTTTGCAGGTACAGCGCTCGCCTGGCTCCTTTCAGGCTCCGTCACTGCCCTATTTGGAACAGCCTATGGCCTGGGGCTTTTGCTCAAAGTCGCGATTGTTGCGGTACTTCTGGGCTTTGCGGCCTTCAATAAGATTAGGCTCGTTCCTGCGTTGCGCGCCGAGAAGCCTGGCGCAACACATGCGCTTCGACGGTCTATTTCAATAGAAATGCTAGCTGTGGTCCTGATCCTGTTGGCAACTGCAACGATCACCAGTGTAACGACACCGCCCGTCAATCTCTAACGACTTAGCCGCGCGCCTTGTCGAGCAATTCGAGCAATTCAGTGAATTTGGCTCGCTGATCCTCTCGGTCCCCCGAGGCAAGCGCATCTTCGATGCAGTGTGACGCGTGATCATCTATCACGAGCTTCTCGACGCCCTTGAGTGCTGCGCGAACTGCCGCAATCTGCGTTAATACATCAACGCAATAACGATCCTCTTCGACCATTCGGGCGATCCCGCGGACCTGCCCTTCAAGGCGATTGAGACGTTTTAGCGTGGCTTCGCGATTGTTGTGCATGGCCTTCTTTTCGCATGGTGGCAGAGAAAAAGTCGAGAGAGTACGGGATCAAATCTCTCGGTCTTGATTATATACCCTAGGGGGGTATATATAGCGAAGCAGTTCAAACGCAAGCACCACCCCCGCATACGAAGCACGGAACCGGAGAAGCCAATGCCTAAAGACGCACGCGATGTTGCTGAAATTGAAACAAATCCGGCTGAAGAAGCGGTCGGCAAAACTGCTGTGCTTTACCGAATGGCCTTACCAGATCACCTATGCCCATCCGGGCAAAAGGCGCGTTGGCTTCTTGAACGCCAGGGCTATGACGTCGATGACCGGCTGTTCCGAACCCGCGCCGAAGTGGATGCCTTCAAGGCTAAGCACGACGTCAATACGACACCCCAGGCCTGGATCGAGGGCGAACGCGTTGGCGGCTACACAGAGTTGCGCGAGAAACTGACCGGCTGGGATCCTACAGCAACAACCTATCGACCTGTGTTGTATTTGTTCGCTGTTGCGGCGCTTACCGCAGTGGCACTTTCCATTGGATTTCTCGGAGCAATCACATGGCAGACACTTGGCTGGTTCATCTCGGTGTCGATGATCCTTCTCGGCATGCAGAAACTGCGCGATGTCGAAAGCTTCACGACGATGTTCCTCAACTACGATTTACTCGCGCGGAAATGGGTGCCTTACGCCTATATCTATCCGTTCGTAGAGACTGGCGCAGGTATCCTCATGACTGGCATGATCCTGACTTGGGTGTCCGCCCCCGCAGCACTCCTGGTTGCGAGTATCGGAGCCATCAGCGTCTTCAAAGCCGTCTACATCGATAAACGCGAACTGAAATGCGCCTGTGTCGGTGGAAACTCCAACGTCCCGCTAGGGTCTGTCAGCCTCACCGAGAACCTGATGATGGTTGGGATGGCCGTCGTGATGCTTTGGTTGATGATTTGAAATTAGCAATCGGCAATCAAAGCAGACCTTAGGATTCATATCTGAAACGGGATCAATATCCCGCGACCTATAATTTCGGCTCCTAAACCATGCTGCGTCATCCTCGAATGGCGGTTTCTCTCGCCGCGCGACAGCATGAGTTTTTTCGCTCATGCCGCATTTTCCTCGCTGCGAGCGCACGCAGCACAAAATCACAATGGCCGAGTCGGGCTCACAGCGGACCTTTTCCGGAATGCAGAGATCGCCTTCGTCAAAGGCTTCTCTTAGTCAGCCTTTGAACTTCGTGTGGATATCAATCGGTTCGTGACTCTAGGAACCTTGACTCACTCATGAAATTAGGAACCGAGCAAAACTTGCCGATTCGTGAAACTAGGAACCTATTCCTAGAACAGGTCGCCCTGATCACCCCGTCTCGCAGAGGGTTTCTTCTTAATATAACCGATAAAAGCACCGTCCGGGCTGTCTGGCTTGCCCATTCGGGTGATCATATCCTGCCACTCAGCTTCAAGGGCAGCGAAATCCAGACCTTTCTCATGAGCCATTGCCTGCGCTCGGTCGATGGTTTCGGACTTGAGGCGCACCTTGCCTACGGCGAGGAATTTAGGAACCTTCTTGATAAGCACTTTGTCGCCCGCCAGTTCAAACTCGTAGTCTGGAATGTTCCCGTCTGCGATTATCTCCTTCATAAAGAAGCGAAATTTCTTCTTTGGAGCACTCGATCCTACCTTCTTTTGGAACTTTTCCAGGCCACATTCCCAGACAATGTTCTGGTTTCCAACGTGCTTGCGAGCCAGCTCATAGATGCGCCGCTCAAGCGGTCTACGCAGGCGAAAGTAAAGAGGGCTGATAGACAGGACTTCACCGGCTTTAACCGCATTCATCGTCCAATCTGACAGCTTGATGCGTACTTTGGACATACGGCCAAAGGAACCTCTCTTTCCTTTCTCATCAACCCGTTCAACTTCGAACGCATCGATGATGCCAAAGCCGCCGATATGCTCTACATTGCCTGTCTCAATATTAGTGATGATTGTGGTCTGACGAAGCCGGAGAAGGCTGTCTTCAAAGCGCTTATAGTCCTTTGATCCAATGTTCCAATTGGTTGCAACCATCACTTCATGAGCCGTGATTTCAATCCACGGATCAACCTTAACGCCTTGATCTTGAAGGTGAATAAGTTTGCTTATGCAGTAGAGTATGATATCTTTGTCCATGATCGTCGCAAGGCCGATGGCGCTCGGACGGATAACGATCTTCCTTCCGTTGTTCTCATACTCCAGGTTCCGCATGTCGGGCTTAACCGATAGCGAGAAGATCGGGTGTTCCATCGACGCGATATCATCCTTGGGGGATGCATCGCGCACGTCGAGGACAAAGAAATCTTTCGTCGGGTGACGATCTGGCAGTAAACGACTCATAGAGGCATTATGACTAAATTCGTGACACTGGGAACCTTATTCGTGAAACTAGGAACCATGACCTGTGGATAACTCCATTTTGTCCCTCGTGTCTCTGGGAACCGAAATTCGTGACTTCAGGAACCCTTTACTCATGACTTCAGGAACCAATATTCGTGACACTGGGAACCAGAATTTCGCACTTTCCTTTTAAATACAGACATTTACAGGTCGAAATCTGCTCCGTAACTATACTAACAGATTCCTTAAACTAAATAACACTAGGCTCGCTTAACGCTCGCCTTAAACTGACATCGCCATAAGGCGATGACTCAAAAGGAATTTGGCTATCAGCGAGCAAGCTCGCCGCCAAATACTTGTTAGAAACCAAGCTGATAGTGATCACTTAAAAAATCAGCGTCTCACCTGCTGAAAGGACAGCGCAATTGCCTTCAGAATAAGGCATGCGGCTTGGGACGGTGCCTAGGATTTCAGGAACCGGCGCTCGGGGCAGGGGACAGAACAGCCTTTTCCTCAGACTCCCACCAAAGCAGGGATACATTTGCCAGGCTTCAAGGTCATCCATCTAAGCTTACGGTCAACTTGGCAAAACCGTACCCACAAGGGACGCTGCGCTTCTGCCCTTGTGGCTAGAACCATGCCAAGTCGCACTCAGCTTCACGATGGCGACCATACGAAGCAGGGCAACTTTAGCCCCCTTGTTGCAAGTTCTGATAGGTTCCGCGCTGCAAGGGCAGGGTGGACTAACTACCCAATGATCTGGGGTAGGCACAGGGGTTAGAAAACACTAGGTCTCGGCAACTTGAATCTGATATACTGGTCCTATGAGCAGAATTGACACCAAAATTGGCACCAACGAGATGACCTCTGAAACTGGCCAACAGCCAGAAAATGGGCATGACGCATGGGTGCGCAGGCAAGTCCAGCAGACCTTGGACAAGAAGGCTCGCGGCGAGATGACCTATCACACTCTCGACGATGTGGCCGACGAACTCGGATTTAATGCACGTTAGAGTTACCGCCGAAGCTCGATCCGACCTTCATGCCATCAAAGACTACATCGCGCAGGATAATCCGCGCGCGGCACAGCGCGTCATTGATGCAATCCTGACATCAGCCTTCCAGCTTGAAAGTTTCCCGTTCTTGGGACGACAGGGTAGGGTGGGCGACACCCGCGAACTGAGCTTGCCCAGAGTTCCCTATTTAATTGTTTACAGCATCGTGGACGAGTATCACATCGACATTGACCGCGTGCTTCATACATCTCGGATGTATCCGCCAGAGGCGTAATGAAGAATTGATGTATGGCGTAGCCGCCAGTTTGAGGACGAGGCAGAATGTTTAACCTGATTGTTGCTGGTGGCACGCGAAGCAACCGCCAAGATACGCTCGATGCCAGCCGCATATTCGAATACACAGATGACTGGATTAGAGATGCGTTTCGACCCGATGGAAATATAGATTTCATCAGGCTCTGCAGCCTTCCTACCTTTTTTATGGAGGAAGGGACGGCAAACGAAGTCGCACGTCTTGGTTGGTTGTCTCGTGTCCAACAAGTTGGACGAGAACTGCGGTTTCAATACGCATTTGACGCCGACATTCCACCTATCACAAATGGCGAAATCTATGATCTGGCCGACGAACTGCAAATGGCGGATTTTGAGTTCTCAAGAAATCATTGGGCGATCAAGGATGTTGATCTCGGATATGTACTTCTCAAAAATCGGTTTGGTAGTGCACCTCGGCCTACCGTTTTCCAGCTCAGTGAAGCTCCAATAAATCCGCGACTTATTTCATTGATGATGCCATTTGGTGGCTTCGACGGTGTGCACCAAGCCCTTCGAGGCGCCATCGAGGCGGCTGGATTTGAGTGTCGACGTGCAGACGATTTCTGGCAGCATAGCCATATTATGCAGGATATAATCGAGCTGATCTGCACATCACAAATCGTCGTTTGCGATTTATCTGGCAAGAACCCCAATGTATTTTATGAGGCTGGCATAGCCCACACTTTGGGCAAAGAAGTCATATTGATCACCCAGTCGATGGACGATGTTCCATTCGACTTAAAGGCGCTACGATGCATTACCTATTTGAACAACGGCGAAGGCCAAGCAAGACTTGCAAGTGAGGTTATAAACCGCATTGCGACGGTTACAGGGATGTAGATGCGCGTATCGGAAAAGTTAGCATTGATAGACAAGATTGGACGTGAACTGCAAAGCAGGTTCACGTTTAATGAGATCGACGCATTCCTTGCCGAATTTCAGATTTTCCCGCTGGAAAACGCGGAGCGGAACAGCAAATGGGTATACTCGAAAACTGCTTTGTCTGGATCAGATGACGAACTGATCATCAAGATTGCGGGCGAGTTAGATATGCCTGATATCACCAGCACAGGCCAACATGTTGAACCCCCAAGAAATTGGCAAAACACACAAGAATTCCGTCTGTTCATCAGCCATGTAGCGGCTGAAAAGGTGAAGGCGACCAGATTGAAGGATTGCCTAGCCCAGTACCGCATATCTGGTTTTGTTGCTCACGAGGACATTCACCCAACTTTGGAATGGCAAACCGAGATCGAACGTGCGTTGCACACGATGGATGCATTTGTTTCGATACATACGGCTGGTTTTTCAAAGAGCTTTTGGACGCAGCAGGAAATAGGCTTTGCTGTTGGGAAGGGCATCAAAGTGATTTCCCTGCGGATGGGTGAAGACCCAACAGGATTCATTTCAAAGCAACAGGCGTTGTCTCGCGGAAGGAAGACAGCCGAAGAAATAGCAGAAGAAATCGATAAACTTCTGGGTGAAGACCCAAGAACAAAAGACAGGTTAGACGAGGCAAAGCGAGCGACGGTCAGTTCTCTCGATGAAGAGATACCATTCTAGCGAACGTGGGAAGCCTGATTTATCAGCCGAAAGTTGCGGGCGTCCCAAAGACCAAATGCTAAGCTTCGGAATGTGCCTTCAAGCGTTCCTATAGTTGATAGTCGATATTATGTCATAATATCAAATTGTTAAGAGTTTTTAGGTCCATGAAAGTTCACAAAAAAGGTCCTTACCAGCCTACGTTTGAATCTGGATGGGCGGGAACACGTGCAACCATACACGTACTGCGCCATTGACTGTTACAACATCCCCTATGCAACCTGAGTGCGAGTATTGGAGATATTCATGAAATTGATTGGTTTGACGGTCGAGAATTTTCGTTGTTATGCAGCACCTACGTCAGTTCGACTTGGAGACTTGACCGCGTTGGTCGGCAGAAATGACGTCGGAAAATCAACGCTGATGGACGCGCTTGCGATTTTCTTTGAGGTTGGAAAGCCGGACAAAGACGATGCATGTAAATTCGGCGATCCAAAGCAGATGCGCATAACTTGCGAATTCGGAGATATTCCTAGTGAATTGGTGGTAGATACTGATTTTCCCACAACATTATTGGCAGAAAGCCTACTAAGTCCGGGTGGCACGTTAGTTGTGCAAAAGAAGTATAACGGCAGCATAAGCACGCCGAGTGTTACGTCTATCGCAGCTATTGCAGAGCATCCGACGGCAACCGGGTACAATGATTTATTATCGCTGAAAAAGGCTGATTTAGCCAGGCGAGCAGGTGATCTTGGCGTCGACTTGGCTGGGATCGACAGGCGTATTAATGCCCTTGTACGTGGCGCGATATGGGGTTCATGTGCTGACCTGCAAAAAGCTGAAGTCGCAGTGCCGCTCGACGCGGAAGGCGGAAAGCAGGTCTGGACAGCCTTGCAACCCTACCTGCCTACATTTGCCCTGTTCAAGTCTGATCGTGCTAGTACGGATCAAGATGCAGAGGCCCAGGACCCATTAAAAGCAGCTATTCGTGAAGCGGTAAAGGCCGTTGAAGCTGACCTTCAGAAGGTCCAAGACTTTGTGGAGGCGGAAGTCTCTAAAATAGCGACCGCGACAGTTGAGAAGTTGCGCGAAATGGACCCGTCTGTGGCTGAGACCCTTAATCCGGTCGTTTCCACAAAGAAGTGGGACACTCTTTTCTCTACGAGCATCACAGGGGATGAAGGAATACCACTCAACAAACGAGGAAGTGGCGTTAAGCGCCTTATATTGCTAAATTTCTTTAGAGCAAAAGCCGAGAAGGATGCGTCCGCAAAAAATTCCAGCTCGGTCATCTACGCGATTGAAGAACCTGAGACGAGTCAGCACCCTCGAAATCAACGGCTGCTTCTCAACGCCCTGCGCGACCTTTCCGCAGGCGAAGGCAGGCAGGTCATTGTTACCACGCATACGCCGATGCTCGCTAGATACTTGGATGAGGCTGATCTGCGCTTCATAAAGCAAAGGGATGATGGGGTCAGAGACATCGTTGAAGGGGCACCGGCTACATCTGAAAATATTGCAAAATCTCTTGGGGTATTGCCGGACCACAACGTGAAAATTTTCATTGGGGTGGAAGGTCCTCACGACATCACCTTCCTCAAGGGGATAGCCAAACTCTTGATAGCCTCTGGCGAAAACGTACCCGACCTTGAACAGTTGGAACTAGATGGCGAGTTGGTGTTTGTACCCCTTGGCGGTAGTAATCTCGCGCTATGGGCTTCCCGTCTTGCTCCATTCAACAGGCCTGAGTTTCATATCTGTGATCGCGACAATCAGCCACCGAGTGCCCCGAAGTATGCAGCGCATCTTGAAGCCATAAATGCGCGAGCTGTCTGTCAAGCAGTGGCAACCCAAAAGCGTGAACTCGAGAGTTATCTGCACCACGAAGCTATCTGCGAGGCCTACGCGCAAAATCAGATCGCAATTACCTTTCCCGGACTGTTTGCGGATTTCGATGACGTGCCTTCAATGGTTGCTCAGGCCGTCCACGTAGCGAGCGGCGGTGCACCTTGGGCCACTCTCGACGACGAGAAAAGACGGAAGAAGGAAAGCAGCGCAAAGCGGCAACTCAATGGTGTGGCTGTGCGTCAAATGACAACTGCAAGGCTGGCACAGACGGACCCAAACAATGAGATTAGAGGTTGGCTCGCCACTATTGCAGAGATGATGGCGGGTGTTGAGGCATAAGCGCTTCAATCAGAATACCCGCCAATGGTGCAAAACTCATGCTTTTTGCACCATTAGCGCAAAGCTAAGAAAACCAGGGTGATTGCGTGGTGCGTTTTTACGGTGCAAATTAAAATGATGATATGATACCCTCTTCAGTATGAAGATCGGATACGCGCGGGTCAGTGACCCCAGCCAGAACTTAGACCGTCAGATCGCTGCCTTGCGGGCTGAAGGCTGCGACAAGATATTCTCTGACAAGGCGACTGGTAAAACCGTCAGAGGCCGACCGCAACTTGAGAAGGCCATTGATGCCCTGGGCACTGACTTTGTCTTCGTAGTTGCCGAATGGGATCGAGCGACGCGCTCTTACGCTGACGGTATAACGATCATAACCCGGATTGCTGAGCGGGGTGCGTTAGTTCGTGTTCTAGATCGCGATTACTTTGATCTGACAACCGACCTAGGGAAGGCTCTTTTGGGGCTACTTTCAGCGATTGCCAGTGATGAACGCAAGCGCATCGTGCGACGAGCTAAAGAGGGTCTTGTTCTGGCACGCTCCAAAGGTGTGAGGCCAGGCCGCAAGCCAAAGTTGACAGAGCATCAACGTAATCGAGCGTTGGAACGGTTGGCGGCAGGTGATAGCGCCCGTGAGATCGGGCGTGACTTTGGTGTTTCGCACAGCACGATAGTGCGATTGAAAGGGTGAGGATTACATTTTGGTCCAAGATTGGAGCAAACGCTTACGTCACATTGACAGGGTTGAAGAACTGGCGAGGTTTTGCGTCGAAGAAGATGCCCATCCAACAACGGATCAGGCCACTCTTGTGGCACGCTACAGTGCGGAGCTATTGCTGTTTCTTACGGAAACGCCGGAGTATTGGGAGTTACCCGCTTTCCAAGCAGAGGCGATAAAGAAGTTAGATAAAATTTGCGCATTGTGTGAAGTTAAGAGTATAATATATAGAGAAAAAATAAATCAGCGCCCTACACCTGTGCTTTATCTTTTCGAACGCTTTCTAAGAGAAAATAGCCATGATGTGGGGGAAGATGACTTTGCGGCCAATACTGCCACGGGTCTTAGGAATTTCCTATTTGAAGATATAAAAACTATTGCGGGGCGTTTAACAGCCTCACTGAATTTGAAGAATGAAGGTAAGTTAGAAAGCAGATCACTCGCGCCTATTTTTGAGGCGCAGCTCAATCGTCAAGCTCTTGCTGACGCATTGAACGCTGTCATGGCGCATGAGGGTTTGTCAGAGCAGAAAGTTGCAGACCGTACCAGTTTTAGTAAGACGGATGTGAACCGCGCTCGAAACGGTAAGGCATCGATAGACAAGACGTCCTCCATTCTTGTGGAGCTTGGATACCCCCCTTCAGTCACTATCCCAAGCTAAGGCGATTACAAATTTGTATTTGACTTCGGATACAAAAATGTAATCAGATGGCCGTGCCAGCCTAGTGTTGGCGAGTCGTCCATTGCGGTGACATGCGCATGGCTCCGCCCCAGCCTAAAGGGGTAAAGATATGGCGCAGATCGTGCCTCAGATTGTCGAGATCGGCGTTCCAGTCGTGAAGACAATCGTCATGGTGGGAACAGCAAACGCTGTTTTCCGCACAGTTGTTTTCACAACTCTCAAGCACTTCGGTGCCTATGATCCGAGGTGGGACGAGAAGTGGCCCCGCCTGCCCTGGCGCATGTTTTGGCGCGCCTGGACCGCCTTCAAAGAGTGGAAGGAAGAGAACTTCGGCAGCGGCGTTCATTCAGCCGGAAAAGCCGGCGCGCTTGCTCAACTGGCTTACACCTACAGCGTCGGACACAGCCTCATAGGCAAGACCCGCCTGCCCCTGGGAATTCCGCACTATAGCTTGGTGGGGGAACCGTCACAGCGCCATAAAATCTATGTGGCCAGCACGCGTTCAGGCAAGTCGCTGCAATTGAAAACTGAGCTGGCTTTGATGCCAGATGATGCGTGCGCGCTCTTTACTGACCCTAAAGGCGAAATCACAGAAGAGGTTGGCTATAAGCTCGAAGAGCGTGGCCACGAGCTGTGTGTTCTCGATCCGTTGAAGACAACAAGCCGACCGTCGCAGAGGATTAATTTCCACCGACAGATCGATTTCATCAATCAGCGCTTGGGCGACGATCGGACCACGATGATCTTCGATCGGATCGCCAGCATTTTCTTTCCCCCTGGTACGAACGAGAAAGAGTTCTTCCAGAATATGGGCCGTGAAGGTTGGGCGCGGATCAATTGCTTTGCCAAGCTGACGATCCGTAATTCCAGCATGGTCGATGCCCGGCGGCTCCTACAGCACGGGTTTATACAAGAAGCTGGCGGTGACGCTGAGCTGGCTATGACGATGCTGTGGAAGGCGATGGAGCAGTGCGCCGCCTATGATGGCTATGTGTCGTCATTCGGCTCACAAATGCTGTCCATGGATGACCGCACGCGTGAGAGCGTCCTGGCGACCATTCGCAGCAAAACCGCGTTCTTGGACCATGAACATGTCAAAGCCGTTTCACAGGGCAATGACGTCAATCTTTGCGATTTGAAGAACGCAAAAAAAAACCTCGTCGTCGCAATTGCCGCGCCCGTCGGTGACATGCGCACCACGTTGCGGCCATGGATTGGTTCAATCGTGAGCCTGTCCTTGGCCGTTATGGAGTGGATCGAGGGCGATCTCAAAACCAAGACCAGGTTTATGATCGAAGAAGCCCAGGCCATCGGAGGCCAAGCGCTTCCTGGCCTTGGTGATACCGCCGCTCTCATGGCTGGCATGGGCGTGCAGCTCACCCTGGTTGTCCAGGACATGGGCGGTTTCAAGAAAGCTTTCCCAGACGACTACATGTCCATTCTGGGCAATGCACAGCACGTCGTTTTCATGGCGACTAACGACCCTGAAACCTATGACTATGTTGCCTATAAGGCGTTCGGCGAGACCACAGTAAAGCGCAAGAAATGGTTCATTCCGTTCCTGTGGACGGTGGCGAGCTGGACGAAGCCAGTCGTCACACCTGACCAGGTGCGCCGGTTCCTTGAGGCTGGTCGCAACAATGCTGTGGTGATGCGCAACGGCAAACGCAGCATGTTTGTCAAAATCGCCAAGAGCTATGAAACCCTGCCTGTCTGGATGATCAATCCGAGCAAGACGCATGGTGAATCCGCCTTGCGTGCATTCACCCGTTCGTTCCTTGGGTGCCACCCCAAACAGCCTCCCAAGCAGATTGAGCGCCGCCCGCGCCCACTTCCCCTGCCCTCACCACAGATGGTGCAGCGCGCCCGTGTTGCTCAGCAAAGAGCATTACCGAAGACGGCAGTCCGCCGCCTTATTCAACAATCGAAAACCAACCAAAGGAGGTTCTAATGACTGGATATCACATCCCTGATCACCTGACAGAGGAAGTCCAGGCTTTCCTATTCATGAATGCTGCGCGTCGGGTGAATCCGATATTTCCCGTGCCGCCGATGCTTGCACTGGGCGGACCACCTGGATCGGGTAAGACCACTGGTGTGAAGGAGACTTGCGCTCGGCTCGATGTGCATCTTGATGTGCTGCCATCTTCCATTCTCGGTGGCGTCTATGCGGGTCAGTCATCGATCACGCTGCGCGATACCATAAAGCGAGCAAGCCAGTCCGAAAAATGGATGAGTGCCATTCTCATCGATGACTTGGATATGAGCGAGGCGCGCGTTGATGACGCTTTGTCCAACACCGTCAGCTCGCCGCTCTTGAATGGCACATTGATGGCGTATGCTGACAACCCGTTTGAACTTAAAACACATGATGATCCAACGGAGAAAGAAGCCGAGACGCTTGCGTTAGAACGTCCGCCGGTCATTTTCATCACGTGCAATGATCTCAGCAAGCTCTACGGGCCGCTGAGACGCAACATGCGCATGGTTCATGTGGAACATGATCCACGGGGCCAAGACGCCGTTGCCATCGTGCAGGCGATGTATCCAAGGACACACCCCGCAGACATCAAGAAGCTGGTCGAAGCCTATCCGGATGCGTCAATTGCCTTTTTCCGAAGCCTCGGAATGGCGGTCGCGAAGACCCATGCAAAGCGCTTTGCTCGGTCGATAAAGACCCGCCTTTTCAATCCAGATTTTGCGCGTCTTGCCCGTGATCTCGAAGCAGCAGCGACAGGCGCAAGCTTCGAAGAACTGGCCACAGCGGCACAGGCTTTGAGCCTGACCGATGACGGCAAAAACCACCTGAAATCTGTCGCCTAACAACCGTGAATGGAGGAATTGAAATGTCCCAAGTGAAACAAAAGGCTATCCCTCGTACATATGTGGAAACGCTCACCCGTAAGGCGGTTCTGCAACATACCGCGCAAAGCGTCCTTGAAGAATTTGCGAACTATGCTCCTGGGGATGCGAGATGGCTCATCAATAAGCTTCCCACTATCGTGAAGCATGAGCTTTTGTCCGGCTTCCAATTGGTTGCTTACAGCGATGGTGAACCTGTTACTTCAGTGCGTTTTAAGCTCGATTGGAAAGAGCACAAGCTTCAGCAAGAAATCAAAAGTGATTTTGATGTGGCTGACCTGGAGGATGGGAAAACCCATGCTTCCACACGCGAGGTTGTTGGGGTCGTGCACAACTATCTCAAACAGGTGCATAACACAGTTCCTAATGTGCACTATGAGGTCTGGTTCACACGCAACGGCGTCGCTCGCAAGCAGCTTGGTGCGGAGAAATACTATGAGCTTTTAGGCATCGAAGGATCGCTCCAAAGAGAAATTCAAGATGCGCTCGCCTATGCTCCAATCGCTGCCATGAACGCCGCGCGCCGTGCGCGGGAGATTTTCTTCCCTGGCGCTGAAGAAGCATCAATGGACATTCGGTAAGGAGGTAAGCACATGAGCTTCAATCTTGACAGCTTGCTCAATGAGGTGTCGCGCGGTTTCTCGGGCATCGAACGTCAGTATGGTGGAAAGAAGGCCAAAGAACCGCCGGAGCTGACGGTCCATGAATTTGACAATCCCGATCCTGTTGCACCGTCTGCGCTTGCATCAATCAATGATGCGTTCCGTCGAGCCGAGAGCGATGCCAGCATTCCTGGCATGAAAATTCTCAGCCCTGCCCTAGAGGAACATGGTGATGCTACGGCTTCTGGCATTCATTCCTTGGTGGGTGAATACCGTGACTTTGATCCTGATGATCGAGAGCATGCGTTTGGTCTTGTGGTGCACAAATCGGCAGGGGAAGTCGTCTGGCAGATCGACTACTTCGCCGATGAAAACTGCGAAGAACCGGCTACCGATCCGGAAGATACGCATCGTTCCTATCGGGTTCTAAGCATTTTCTCAGCGAGCGAAGTGGAATCCTCTTAGCGACCCAGATCAGCCCACGTTGCGCGCAGCGTGGGCTGATCCCATCGAAGCTCTGACCCGCTTTTGGCGTGATGAACGCAGCGGCGTCAGGCTTCCCTTCACATCATCTCAGAAAGGACAAAACCATGAGCAATGGAAACGGCCCAATCGATAAGTTTCAAGACTATCCCGTCGAAATCGCATTGTTTGAGCGCCAAAGCGAGAACGGCACTTGGCATAACGCCCAGGTGAGCAAGACGTACAAGGAAGGCGAGGAATACAAACGGACGAACAGTTTCACCCGCAACGACCTTTTGAAACTCAACGCCCTCCTTCCGCAGGCCATCAATCGGATGCAAGAGCTGGCCCAAGAACAGCGCGAACAACCCGACAAGCGGCCTGTCCAGGATATGGATACGATCCGGCGTGACGCGCAGGCGCACAGGGCGCGCCAGGCACAGCGTCAAAGTCATGAACAGGGCCAGGAGGTATGAGACGCCCTAGTCCCAACCATTGGCCTCGTGAGGGCCAACATAACCCTGTCACACGAGAAATGGTTTCCGTCTTTGAACAGGCGCGTGGCGATCACAAGGCGGAACTGGACTACACCATCGGCGGCACGGTTGAGACCCAGGTTCACGCCACCGTGGAAGCCGCGCGACAGTACGCAGTCAATCGTGGGCATCGCATCTTAGAGAACGCGTCCAATGATCTTGGAGACAATGTACAGCAGGCCATGCGCAAACCTCTGGCAGTGGACTTCGAGCTAGTGCGCAAGGAGGCAGAGCAACATCGCGTCACCCGCTCTCGAACCCGTTCCCAGGATCAGGTTGAAACACCGTAGACCCCTTGGGGGTAGAGATGGTCAATCAGATGCCTGTCTCGCCGGAGCCGCCATTACGTTGCCCTTACCCAGGCAGGGGCAATGTAATTGTGGAGGAGGAGAGGCGGGCATTTGCTTGTCTTGCTGGTGAGCTTGAAGCGCACCCCTACCCGTCCGATTTCGGCAAGGGCGGCAGACCAAGAAATTCGCGGTCGGCATCGCGTATCACGCGGTTCTTGAGGATGGTCCAGAGATAGTCATGGAACTGTTCATCGCGTTCCGCATGGGCTTCGACCACGGCACCGATGATCGAGATGCGACGGTTCCTGATTTTGCGTTCCTTGGAAGCAAGCCGAGCTTTGATGGCTTTCTCACGTGCCGCGAGCTTGTCCTTCGCCTGTTGCAGCTCTGTAAGCCGCTGTTCGTCTGTCTTACGTGCCATAGTCATCCATCCTTTTGATATTATGGCAAATTTTCTGGTAAAATACAAATGTGAAGAAACGAAATATGAAGTGGAAGAACGACGATAGATTGAAGAGCGGGAGTTTCGCGAAGTGCGCACTTATGCAAACTTGGCCTGCGGCCACCCTACGGGCTTCGAGTTTGCGTGCGCCGGGTTTCGCCCCGGTGGCGAGCGACAATGGCACATCTGCGATTTGCTTTGTCGCGTCGTTCGTTTCTGCCCATTCAGGGCGTTCAACAAACGAAATGCGTATCACCGCAAACCACTCGCAGGGCTTGGAGAGTGCCCTCTCCACCTGCACCGAACCATGGCTTCAAGGGTCTATCGCCACCCTTGAAAATCAGCTCTTGGGGTTTCTCCCCCAAACGAAGCCCCACCCTCG
>NZ_CANNES010000021.1 GCF_947503705.1 uncultured Tateyamaria sp.
GATTTGCCATTTTGCTTTTTGTCATAACCATCATCCTTACTTAAGTTGATGGTCTCCGACAAACCCGGAGCGATTCACACTACGGGGTCCTAAAAAAATCAGGTTCGTTTTTTGGTACTGAGTTTGGATCGCTCATCCCATTTCCTTGCGATAGTCGCATGGCTCATCTTTAGGGCATTGGCAAAGATGGGGATCAACGCCTCTTCATTTCTATATTTCTTGCTACTGCCAACGCCAATTTCTGGGAGCGCCTTGCTATACAATTCGAGAAAATGAGCTATGCGTCCGTTGCGCCGTTGCACCTTGTTTCGTGTATGCTCAGAACGCCTAAATCCGGGATTCTTGGATAAATAGTCTTTTGCAAACAGATAGATGAGAGCATCGAATGGTAACGCTTTAGATTGGACTTCTGGTTCTTTAAAAGCGGGCGGTGGCGGGCAAATTTTGAGTCTAAAGATATGACTTCTAACTTGGCCTGACAGTGCGCCCCATAGAGCCTTGTTGGCTTTGCACACTTCGAACGCATCTTCTGCATCCAGTTCGTCGAAAAGCTCAACTACTTCTTGATCGTCGCTGAGGTTAAACGCCTTTGCGTAGCTTTCGCTCATTCCTATAGTTCGTTCTACATGTTCGCTAATTTCACTTGGCTTCGCGCCCTTTAAATCTTGTTTGATTTTTGAAATTTTCTCTTCCGTTACGTCAAGCGTGCTTGTCAGTCTCAACTCGGATACCCCACAAAGTCAGCCCAGCGCTGCATGAGTTCACGCCGTTGTTCTAGGAAATCGGTGCGATTGTATGAGCGTTCCACCTTTCCCCCTACGGTGTGTGCGAGGCAGGCTTCGGCGACCTCCCAAGGCGGATTCGCCTCTTCGGAGCACCAAACACGGAAACTTGAGCGAAAACCGTGTGGACGAGCGTCCAGCTTTCTACGCTCCATCAAACGGGACATCGTGGCGTCCGAGATCACGCCCTTGCGGACATTTGGAAACAAATATCCGTCGCGCTCGTAGGGGCGGGCTTGTTCGATGACCTCGACGGCTTGGCGGGAGAGCGGGACGCGGAAATCCATGCCGGTTCCATTGCGGCCTTTCATGGCCTCTGAGGGAACCGTCCAGACATCACCGTCGATTTGATCAAGGCGAATATGGCGCAGGGGGGCAGATCGTGTCCCGATTGTGAGGATCAGAAGCCTGAGAGCCAACTGGGTTATTGTCCCCTCGTTGAGGGACCCGTAGAAGGCAGGGACATCTTGCCATGGCATGAAGGGCGTATGTTGAACCTTGTGGCGCTGGGCCCCGAGCAGAGCCTTTGCCTTCGCCACCGCTTGCATGTCGACATCCAACCCGAGCGCGGCACCATGCTGCATGCAAATAGAGAGCCGATCTATCGCTTTCTTTGCTGTTGCGGCTTTGCTGTGCCAGATCGGAGAAAGTGTGTTGCGGATGTCGATCTGGTCAATTTCTGCGATAGGAACTTTCCCGAGCTTTGGCAAAACGTGAAGTTCCAAAGGAGAGAACCAGCGACCAGCCTTACCGTCCCCCTTGAGTTCGGCTTTTCGGCTCTCGAAGCAGTCTCTCGCAATATCCCCAAAGATGTGCAGATGGCGCTCTGCCAAGCGCCGCTCTTTCTCGCGCTCTTTGATCGGATCAACGCCCTGTTTGGCAAGCGTTCGCCATTTTGTGGCAGCATCCCTTGCTTCCTTTAGGGAAACGTCACGAATAGAACCCAATCCCATTTCGCGCCGCCGTCCATGTACTGTGACGCGCAGGAACCATTGGGCACCACCATCGTCGCGAGCGTGTAGCCACAGGCCACCACCGTCGCTATATTTGCCTGCAGGCGCGGTCTTGACGAAAGCGGCAGAAAGCTTGTGCAAAGAATGGCCCATTTAACCCACCTTTTTACCCACCCTTACGTATGGGACTTAGCAAGGCGACATGCAATATGATGGGATAAAGAATTTTGCGTAAGCCATTATTTTAAATTGGTTTTGGGGTGAGGCGGGACACTGTGGAATAGCGCTTCAACGCGCTTCACCCGCACCACTTCCAAAATTTGTTTCCAAGCCTCTGGCATAGGCACAGGATGCGGTATCTTCCTTCCGGTCGCGCCGCGTGCCCATGTGGCCCGCTGCGTTTCTTGCAGGGTCGCTGCACTTTCCGCCACCGGCGCGCTTTTGGTTGATTTTTGCCTGCTCACCGGTCAGGTCAGGGGCATGCGCGCGATATATCTGATCCCTTTGGCGGCCATTCTGGCCCTTGCGGCCGGACTGCACATGGCGTCGTTTGCCTATTTCAAATCGCAGGAAATCGCCAAGGCCGCAGCCCGTTTGACCCTCTATCGCAGTACGTTGGAGACCGAGCTGCGCCATTTTGCGCATCTGCCGTTCCTTTTGTCTCTTGATCCGGTTGTGGCGAATGCCACCGCTGGCGGGCCGCCCGCTGTGCTGGATGCGCGGCTGGCGCGGATCGCGCAAAGTGCGGGCCTCGATGCGATCTATCTGATGGATGACACCGGGCTGACGATCGCGGCCTCCAACGCCCAAAGCCCGGGCAGCTTCAAGGGTCAGACCTATGGCTACCGGCCCTATTTCCAGGCGGCCCAGCAGGGCGAATTGGGAGAGTTTTACGGGATCGGGGCGACCACCGGAATTCCCGGCTATTTCTATGCCCTCGCAGTTCAGCCCCCTCAGAGCGAGGACCGCGGCGTCGTCGCGATCAAGATTGATCTGTCTCGCCTGCAGGATGATTGGCAAGCTTCGGGCGAGCGGATCATTCTGGCCAATGCGGATGGCGTCACCCTTCTGGCGTCGGACCCGGCGTGGCGCTACCGGACGTTGGGCCCTTTGACGGATGCGCAACGGGATCGGATCGTGACCTCGCGCCAGTTCGGCGGTGAAGCGCTGGATCCGTTGGACTGGACGGTGGATGCGGACAACCAGACCGCCCGCGTCGGAGACGCGCAGCTTTTGTACCTGAGCACGGCGGACCTGCCCAACAACTGGTCGTTGCACTTCTTCGTGCCGGGTGATCCCGCGACCACCCGCGCCTGGCTGACGACCGGCACCTTCCTCGCCCTTGTGTTGCTGAGTTTCAGTGCCCTTCAGGTTAACCGCTTGCGCCGGGTGCGCACGGCCCTTGTCGCGTCCGAGCGCGAGGAGGCCGCCTTGCGTCTGGCCAATGAGCGCCTTGCCGTCGAAATCGACGAACGGCGCACCGCCGAGGCCCGGCTGCAAAAGACCCAATCGGAATTGGAGCAGGCCGGGCGGCTTGCGGCCCTTGGGCAATTGGCCTCTTCCGTCACGCATGAGTTGGGCCAACCTATTGCGGCCATGCGCAACCAATTGGCCGCCTCCGAAATGCGAGAGGGGCCAACCACGCTCAATCACAAGATGCAAAGCCTCGTGGCGCGCATGGAGAACATCACCCGCCAGCTCAAATTCTTTTCCCGCAAGGGCCGGGACAGTTTCGAGGATTTTGATTTGCGGGACGCAGTGCGCGATGCCATTGGCCTGCTGGAGGCGAGCGTGCAGGCCCGCGATGCGCGGATCGACGTGCAGATGGCGCGGGGTGCGCTGATGCTGAACGCCAACAAGCTGAGGATCGAGCAGGTGATCACCAATATTGTGCGCAATGCCCTGGATGCGGTTGAGGGGGCGGCTGACCGTCAGGTGACCCTGACCATGGGTGGCTCGGATGATGCGGTCTGGTTCGTGGTGACCGATACGGGCCATGGTCTGGGTCACAGATCATTGGAGGATTTGCGCGAACCCTTTGCCACCACCCGCGAAAGCGGGCAGGGGATGGGCCTGGGCCTGACCATATCGGCGGGCATCGTGTCGGATCACAACGGGTCGATCGCGGCCCATGACGCACCGGGTGGGGGGGCCGTGTTCGAAGTGTCGTTGCCCCGCAACGGAGCAGTAGTATGACCCGCGTCTTGATCATCGATGACGACCGTTTGATGCGCAATTCCCTGGTCGATCTGATCGAGGCGTCGGGCTGGGTCGCCAAGGCGCTGGCCCGGGCGACGGATGCGTCCCGCTGGATCGCACAGTTCCAGCCAGATGTGATCCTGTCCGATGTGCGCATGCCCGAGATGTCGGGCCTTGAGCTGTTACAAAGCTTGCAATCAGCCCCGCCTGTGGTCTTGATCTCTGCCCATGGTGATATTCCCACGGCTGTCGCGGCGATGAACCATGGGGCCTATAGCTTTGTCGAAAAGCCTTATGATCCCAAGCGGTTGCTGTTGATCCTGTCTCATGCAGCGGACCAACACCAGATGCGCCAAAGCAACCGGCGCTTGAAGGAACGGTTGCAGCAATTGTCCGGGCTGGACCGTGTTTTACTGGGCCAGACCCCTGATATGCATCGCTTGCGCGAAACCATTGCGATGGTGGCGGGCGGTCAGGCATCGGTACTGGTGCAGGGTGAAACGGGCACCGGCAAGGATCTGGTGGCGCGGGCCGTTCACGATTTGTCGGGGCGCTGCGACGGGCCGTTTATCGCGGTGAACGCGGCCCAGGTCGGTGCCGAGAACCTTCCCCATGTGGCCCGCAGTGCGACGGGCGGCACCCTGTTTCTGGACGAGATTTGCGCGTGCCCCGCTGACCTGCAGCCGGTGCTCTTGCGGTTGATTGATGCGGGCGACGTGCTGGAGGCAGGGCAGGGCGCGCCCGAACGCGTGGATTTGCGCATTGTTGCGGCCACCAACGAAGACCCGCAAGCGGCGGTCGCCTCTGGCAGGTTGCGCCAGGATCTGATGTTCCGCCTCAGTGGCTTCAGCCTGGCCTTGTCCCCGTTGCGGGCGCGGCCTGACGATGTGACTTTGCTGGCTATGCGGTTTTTGCAGGAATTCGCAACGCTATACGACACAGCGGTGCCAGAGCTCTCCGAGGCTGATATGGCCGCCCTGATCGCCCATGACTGGCCTGGAAATGTGCGCGAATTGCGCCAGGTGGCCGAACGCTGCGTGATGATGGCCAAGCAGGGGCTGGGCACGATGCAGGATGCGATTTCGGGGGCCGGGCTTGATCCGGCGAACCGACCCGGTCTCCGCGAGGCCGTGGCCGCATTCGAGCGGCAGATGATCGGCAAGGCGATCCAGACCCATGACGGGCGCATGGACGACACCGCTGCGGCCTTGGGCATCGGCAGGCGCACCCTGAATGAAAAAATCGTCAAGCTGGGCCTGGATAAAGACGCGCTGTTGTAGCCTTGCGGAAATCCGCAGGGCACCGCGCAAGGCCCGCGCAGTTTTCTTCATGTGTGTGCCGGGCCGAAGTGCGCTTAACTGCCCCCAGAAATTTCTGGGAGGAAATCTAAAATGAAAAAGCACCTGAACCGTGCGGCCATTGCCGCGCTTGCAACCGCCTTTGCCACAGAAGCCATGGCCACTGAGTGGAATGTTTCTGTTTGGGGTAAGCGTCGTGCTTTTACGGAGCATGTTGAGAAGTTGGCGGAGTTGG
>NZ_CANNES010000022.1 GCF_947503705.1 uncultured Tateyamaria sp.
CCATTTTGCTTTTTGTCATAACCATCATCCTTACTTAAGTTGATGGTCTCCGACAAACCCGGAGCGATTCAAAGCTCTTCGCTGAACCGTGATCTCTTCATTGTGTTCGTCTCCTTCGTTGGGACGAACTCTACCTCAAATTGGAGGTGGAAACGGGTCTCAGGTCAGACCGAACATGATCTCGATGCGGTTGCGTCGTTTGTAGCGGCGCCTGTCGTACTTTACCGGTTTCTTGCGTTGCTTCCGACCAGGGATGCAGGCGCGTATTCCTTTGTCTTTCAACGCTTCTCTGAACCAGTCGGCATCATAGCCGCGATCCCCGAGTAACCAATCGACTTTCGGCAGACCGCTCAGCAGCACCCGCGCGCCGATGTAGTCGCTGACCTGCCCAGCGGTCACAAAGAGGTTCAGCGGTCGGCCTTGGCTGTCACAGATAGCGTGCAGCTTCGTGTTCATGCCGCCTTTGGTGCGGCCAATCAGACGGCCACGCCCCCCTTTTTGACGCCCATGCTGGTCGCTGTTCGGTGGGCCTTCAGATAGGTAGCGTCGATCATGATTGTCTTTTCTTCGCCGTGCTCAGCCGCCAACCCCATCATCATCTGTGCGAAGATGCCTTTCTCGCTCCATCGCTTCCAGCGGTTATAAAGCGTCTTGTGCGGGCCGTATTCCTTGGGTGCATCGCGCCACCGTAAGCCATTGCGATTGATGAAGATAATCCCGCTCAGCACACGCCTGTCATCGACCCGTGGCCTGCCGTGGGACTTCGGAAAATAGGGCTCAAGACGTGCCATCTGTGCGTCGTTAAGCCAGTAAAGATCGCTCATCTTACCGCTCCATTTTAGGAGATGTGAATCACGCAGTGAGACGGAAATCAATGGGTCCTGACCCTAAGTCCGCGTCAATCCGCTGCCAGATGCCGAAACCGTTCTAAGATTGATAGGCGACTAGTTCCAAGACTATAAAGACAATCACCCATACAGCGGCCTAAAATAGAAATCGGCTCACAAGTTCATCAGGGCCAAAAACTGAAACCGCTTAGGTGTCCGCTGAAATGGGGGCTAGATCACGCGGCGAACGGCTGGAGTGTGGGCGGTGGTGGTTGAAGTCGATGCGCCATGCCGCCAAAAAATTGCGGGCATGGTGCAGGCTGTCGAACAGATGCTCGTTCCGCCGGATATTTCAGGAGGGCAGGTTACGACATACCTCCCGCCTTGGTTTACTGGGCAGAGAAAGAAGACAAGCAACCCGATGAGCAGGAGCAAACAGTAACTTAATTTATGACAGAACCTGTCCAACAAATGGGGCTAGCTCACTGTTAGTTTCCCCTCCCAATACATGTGTTGTGTCACTGCATTTGGGGGTTAGTACACGATAGGTTGGCCAGAACTCAGCATTCGGACCGCAGATCAAGCGGCGATAATTTTTTTGCCTGAAGTTTCACTTCGGACAAATCAGAATTTGCGAAAAACAATTCCATCTCAACGTCGGATAGGCCGCATACTCGCAACAAGTGCCTATATTCGTCAGCACAGTACTCCCAAAGACCTACCCCAATATTTCTGGTGTCGCTTTGTGTCCAACCGATAATGGTAGGGACTGATCCGATCAAGCGATACACCGACAGCATTTTTCGATCAAAGACGCCCACAAAATGATCGATGCAAAACTCCTGCATAACCTTTCCACCAGCGGCCATCAGCTTAGTCGCCGAATATGGTTGTGCATTTGGCGATGTGCAAAAGCGCGTGCACTCCCAGATCAACGTACTCTCGACGGACGCACCGTGAGTGATTTCAAGGAAATGGTCGTTTACCATGGTTTTACCTACGGTCGGCAACAACCGCATTGAGGCTTCGTGCAAACCTTTTTCATCGGTTACGATCACATATAGCGGGTTGAGCAAATCATACTCGTCTCGTTCTTCGCCAAACTGATCTACCCTCACATCCCAACCTAGCCTTTTTTTGAATTGTTCCGCGCGGTCCATGAACATTGAATGGGCCAAAACCGGTTTAGACGCCAGCGCATCACCATAAAGAAAGTGTATCAATTTTCCGTCCTCTTCATTGAGTGCAGAAAATATGGAGAGCCAAGGTTAACGTCACCCTATACCACCGAACGGTGATTCGACTAAATCCGCAACACGCCACAAGAAACGGTCAGCTTAAAGAAAAGATAGTCTTTCTCGGCCTTCCAGTATGAGTTCAATTCAACACAGGTTTTGATATGGTGACCGGTCAGTGGTGATGCTAGATTTTAGACCAGTTTGCAGCCGGTTAAAGGTGGATCATGGTTTGATCTAGCCAGCTAATCTCAGTGGTTGTGTTTTGCTTGCTAATGCCCGATCGGGGGTCAATACTCAGTGCGTCGAATGCGGGCATTCGGAGCTGTAATAGGCCAAACCATGTTCCGATCCCTGCGCGCATTTTTAAACCTGCCTCGAAGGCGTGCAGATATGCGATCCACCTTAACGGCAGTTCCGATTGTCCGCGACAATCTCTGTCAACTCAGTGGCAGTTAAATCATGGCTTACTGCCGGTTCCATTTACATCCTAACTCGGTTCGCGTGAAATCAGTAGCTGACCGCATCCATTGGCCCAGATATCAACGAACCAACCTAGACTTCAGACCCTTTAAGGCATTTTTTGGCACAACTGAAAGGGCGCCCTTGAGGAGCGGTTTTCTTGTTTGTCTCTGCGCCACTTTGAACCGCTCCGGGTTTACCGGAGACCTATAGCTTCATTTCACGCGACCATATCGAGCACGTCGCGCTGTGCATAGA
>NZ_CANNES010000023.1 GCF_947503705.1 uncultured Tateyamaria sp.
CGGGCGGGGTGAACCCCGCCCGGCCGCGCCCGCAACGTGGCGCAAACGGGGGGGACGTGAGACATGGCCGGGGCATCCACGGTACTGACAGACAGCAGCCTTCTCAGCCGGCTGGACCGGGGGCTTGAGCCCATCGAGAAGGTGATGGCGTTGCTGAGCGGGCTGGCGGCCTTTTCCCTGATGTTTTTGGCGGCCTACTCGGTCACGGGCCGCGAGTTCTTCGAAAAGCCCTTGCTGGGCTATGTGGATCTGATCGAGATGCTGATGCCGCTGATTGCGATCATGGGGGTGTCCTATGTGCAGCGCAACGGCAACCACATCCGCATGGACATCATCATCGGCGCCATGAAAGGGCGCTGGCTGTGGTTCTTTGAACTGGTGTCGGTCTTGCTGATCCTCGTGTTGATGATTGCCCTGGTCTGGGGGTCATGGGCGCATTTTGACCGCTCGTTTGATTGTGCGCGCCCCTTTTGCAGCCGCGACAGTTCCATCGACATCTCGCTGCCCATCTGGCCCAGCAAGCTGATTGTGCCGGTGGCCTTTGCGGTGCTGTGCGCGCGGCTGGTCCTGCAGGCGGTGGGCTATGCGCGGGCCTTCTGGCTGAACCTGGAAAACCCGGTGGCGGTGCCCCTGATCATGACGGTGGCCGAGCAAGCGCTGGCCGAAGCCAAAACCCTCGAAAGGGACTGAAACCATGGACCCGATTACAATTGGCCTGTGGGTCACGGGCGGCATGCTGGTGCTGGTCTTTATGGGGATGCGCGTGGCCTTTGCCGCGGGGCTTGCGGGCTTTGTGGGCCTGGTGTGGCTGCGCTGGAACGGGTTCAACTATGATCCCGACCGCTTTGGCAAGGCGCTGGAGATCAGCGTCAAGGTGGCAGGCCAGGTGCCCCATTCCAAAGTGTCGAGCCAGGCGCTGTCCCTGATCCCCACCTTCATCCTGATCGGCTATCTGGCTTATTATGCCAAGCTGACGACAGCGCTCTTTGAGGCGGCCAAGCGCTGGATTGCCTGGGTGCCGGGGGGGCTTGCGGTCTCGACCGTCTTTGCCACCGCAGGGTTCGCCGCCGTGTCGGGCGCCTCGGTGGCCACGGCCGCCGTCTTTGCCCGCATCGCCATCCCCGAGATGCTCAAGATCGGCTATAACAAGCAGTTCGCGGCGGGCGTCGTGGCGGCAGGCGGCACGCTGGCCTCGTTGATCCCGCCCTCGGCCATCCTGGTGATCTATGCCATCATCGTGGAGCAGGACGTGGGCAAACTGCTGTTGGCGGGCTTCATCCCCGGGGCCTTCTCGGCCCTGGTCTATGCCACCATGATCATCGTGATCGCGCTGGTGTGGAAGAATGTGGGCCCGCCCGTGACGGGCTTTACCTGGAAGGAACGCCTGGTCTCGCTGCCGCCCGCGCTGCCCATCGTGGCGGTGGTCGTGATCATCATCTTCTTTGTCTACAACCCCTTTGGCGACGCCTGGGGCACGCCCACCGAGGGCGGGGCCGTGGGGGCGTTCATCGTGTTCCTGATGGCGCTCTACCGGGGCATGCGCCTCAAGGAGCTCAAGGACGCGCTGATCGAGACGGCCAAGCTGACGGTGATGATCTTTACCATCATCTGGGGGGTGCTGATCTACGTGCGGTTTTTGGGCTTTGCCGACCTGCCGGGCGCCTTCAGCGACTGGATCACGTCGCTCACGGTCGAGCCGATGATCATCCTGATCTGCATCCTGCTGGCCTATGCGGTCCTGGGCATGTTCATGGATGCGATCGGCATGCTGCTGCTCACGCTGCCGGTGGTCTATCCGGCGGTCATGGCGCTGAACGGGGGGGAATATGTGAGTGCCGCCGACAGCACGTTCGGGATGTCGGGGCCGATGTGCGCGATCTGGTTCGGGATCCTGGTGGTGAAAATGGCCGAGTTCTGCCTGATCACGCCGCCCATCGGGCTGAACTGCTTTGTGGTGGCGGGGGTCCGCGACGATCTGAGCGTGCAGGACGTGTTCAAGGGCGTGACGCCCTTCTTCATCGCCGACGGCGTCACCATCGCCCTCCTGGTCGCCTTCCCCGCAATCGTCCTGTGGCTCCCATCACTCGCAGGATA
>NZ_CANNES010000024.1 GCF_947503705.1 uncultured Tateyamaria sp.
GCCCGCGTGGCGGCATAACCCACCGCATCGACCACGACACCATACGCTCCCGCAGCCTCCGCCACCGTATGCTGCCCGCAGACATCCTGCAGATAGGCGCGCCGCGCTGCATTGGGCTCCACAATGGTGGTGTCGGCCAGTCCCTGGGCCTTGAGGGCCAGGCTTGCCGCCAGTCCGATGGCCCCGCCGCCCAGGATCAGGGCGCGCCGGTCCGCACCCGCATGCAGCGCCTCCAGCCCCAGCCGGATCGCATGCCAGCTGACTGCCAGCGGTTCGGCCAGGGCGGCATGATCCAGATGCACGTGATCGGGCACTTCGATCAGGTTGGCCGCAGGCATGGCCACAAACTGGGCAAAGGCTCCCTCGCGCGGCGGCATGGAGATGATCTGGCGATCCGGGCACAGGTTCTCGCGGCCCGTGGTGCAGGCACGGCATTGCCCGCAATGGACCAGCGGATTGATCGTCACCCGCGTGCCGTCGCGCGCCCCGCCCATGATCACCCCTGCGGCCTCGTGGCCCAGGATCAAGGGGGCGGGCCTGCGCGCGTCATGGCCCAGATAGGCATGCATGTCCGACCCGCAGATACCCACCGCATCCACGCGCACCATCTCGTCACCGGGGCCCGCCACCGGGTCGGCCGCATCGCGATATCCAAGGGTCTCGACCCCGTCATAGATCAACGCCTTCATGGCTGGATCCTCTGGTTTTGTGGTCTGTGTCCCGCCCGTTCCATACGTATGCGCATTGGTACGGGGTGCCGGGGTAAGGTCGTCAGGTCAGTATGTCCGGGCGCGCTCATTTGGCCGTAAATCCCCCGTCCACCATCAGCACCTGGCCCGTCACATAGGCCGAGGCGTCCGAGCACAGGAACACAAGCGGGCCGTCAATATCCTCCAGCCGCCCGTTGCGCCCGATGCAGGTCTGCGCCGCATTGCGCGCGGCGCGCTCGGGATCATCAAAGACGGCCGCCGTCAGTTCGGTCGGAAAGAACCCCGGCCCGATGGCGTTGGCGGTGATCCCGCTGGCCGACCAGGCCTCGGCCATGGCGCGGGTCATCTGGGCCACGCCTGCCTTGGTGGTGCCATAAGCAATGCCGCCCGGAAAGGCGCGGGTGGTTTGCAGGGACGCAAAGTTCACAATCCGGCCCCAGCCACGTGCCTGCATGGCAGGGACCAGAGCCTGGGACAAAAAGAAGGGCGCCGTGAGGTTCAGCGCGAGCGTCACGTCCCAGCCGTCAGCTGTCACATCCGATGCCGGTTCCCGCGTATTGATGCCCGCCGCATGGACCACGATGTCAGGTGCGCCAAAGGGGGCGGCGATGGCCGTGGCCACCTCTGCCAGCCCGTCCCGGTCGCCCAGATCGGCGGCCACATAGGTCGCCCCGTCACCCGCCGCGGCCTGCCAATCGGCCAAGGCATCTTCGCGCCGGGCCACGCCCACAACGCGCGCGCCCGCCGCCAGCAGCGCATCCGCCGCCCGCCTGCCCAGGCCCGCACTGGCCCCGGTGACGCAGGCCACGCGG
Organism: uncultured Tateyamaria sp.; assembly: GCF_947503705.1. Lineage (GTDB taxonomy): Bacteria > Pseudomonadota > Alphaproteobacteria > Rhodobacterales > Rhodobacteraceae > Tateyamaria. Next base: position 1,523 of record NZ_CANNES010000024.1, read on the forward strand.
CCGCTCAGGTCAAAAAGGCGCGCGGGGTCCGCCATCACCCATCCGCCGTCAGGTCGAACTCTTCATCGGGGAAGTATTTGGCCAGACGCACATCGGCGGCCCGCGCGTGCCCCTCCATCCCTTCCAGGCGGCTGATCCGGGCCGTGGCCTCGGCCACCGGCTTGGAGCCCTCCCGCGTCGCCCGCTGCCAGGTCACGATCTTCATGTATTTGTGAACCGACAAGCCGCCGGTGTAATTGGCCGCGCCGGAGGTCGGCAGCACGTGGTTCGTGCCCGACGCCTTGTCGCCATAGGACACGGTGGTCTCTTCGCCCAGAAACAGCGAGCCATAGCAGGTCAGCCGGTCCAGCCACCAATCCAGATCCT
>NZ_CANNES010000025.1 GCF_947503705.1 uncultured Tateyamaria sp.
TGAATCGCTCCGGGTTTGTCGGAGACCATCAACTTAAGTAAGGATGATGGTTATGACAAAAAGCAAAATGGCAAATCGCTATTCGCCTGAGGTCCGCGCGCGTGCGGTCCGAATGGTGTTCGAGCATCAAGGCTCCTATGAAACGCAGGCGGGCGCGATAGCGGCCATTGCGCCCAAGATCGGCTGTATTCCTCAGACACTGAGCGGATGGGTTAAGCAGGCCGAGAAGGACAGCGGCATGCGAGATGGCGTGACGACCGAGGAACGTGATCGCATCAAGACGCTGGAACGAGAGATCCGTGAACTGCGCCAAGCCAATGAGATATTACGCAAGGCGTCAGCTTATTTTGCGCAGGCGGAACTCGACCGCCCACTCAAGCGATGATCGGCTTCATCGACGATCAAAGGGCTGTTTACGGTGTCGAGTCGATCTGCAGGGTGCTGCCGATTGCACCGTCAACATATTACCACCGCCTGGCATGCCAAGCCGATCCGGCCAAAGCTTCAGTCCGGCATCAGCGGGATAAGGAGCTGCGCCCGGAGATCAAACGTGTCTGGGATGAGAATTACCAAGTCTATGGGGTCCGCAAGGCCTGGCATCAGCTCAAGCGCGAGGGCTTTGAACTCGCGCGCTGCACGGTGGAGCGCCTGATGAAACAGATCGGCATCCGTGGTGCCGTGCGCGGCAAGGTGGTCAAAACAACGGTTCCAGACACGTCGGCACCGTGTCCGCGCGACAAAGTGAACCGTGTGTTCCGTGCGCCCGCGCCGAACCTATTGTGGGTCAGCGACTTTACCTACGTGTCCACGTGGCAGGGCTTTGTCTATGTAGCCTTGGTCATCGACACGTTTGCAGATCGCATCGTCGGCTGGCGAGTCTCACGGTCGGCCAAGACAGACTTTGTTCTCGATGCTCTTGAACAGGCTCTGCATGACCGACGACCTGTTCAGGAAAGCGGGCTGATACATCATAGCGACCGCGGGGGGCAATATTTGTCCATTCGCTATGCAGAACGCTTGGCAGAAGCAGGCATCGAACCATCGGTCGGGAGCGTTGGGGACTCGTATGATAATGCTCTCGCCGAGACGATAAATGGCCTCTACAAAACCGAACTCGTTCACCGTCAAGCCCCATGGCGCAGCATGCAAGATCTGGAAATGGCAACCCTCGGCTGGGTCGATTGGTTCAACAATAGGCGTTTGCTCGGCCCTATCGGAAACATCCCACCAGCAGAGGCTGAACAGAACTTCTATGCACAGCGCGACGTGCTCGATATGGTCGCGTGAAATGAAGCTATAGGTCTCCGGTAAACCCGG
>NZ_CANNES010000026.1 GCF_947503705.1 uncultured Tateyamaria sp.
GGCCACTGAGTGGAATGTTTCTGTTTGGGGTAAGCGTCGTGCTTTTACGGAGCATGTTGAGAAGTTGGCGGAGTTGGTGTCTGCGAAGACGGGTGGGGAGTTCACTCTGAACATCAGCTATGGTGGTTTGTCGAAGAACCGTGAGAACCTGGATGGGATTTCCATCGGGGCCTTTGAGATGGCGCAGTTTTGTGCGGGTTATCACCGGGACAAGAACCGGGTGATCACGGTGCTTGAGTTGCCCTTCCTGGGCGTTGAGAACCTGGAGCAGGAGGTTGCCGTGTCGGCGGCCGTTTATGCGCATCCGGCGGCCACCGAAGAGATGGCGCAGTGGAATGCCAAGCTGCTGATGACTTCGCCCATGCCCCAGTACAACCTGGTGGGCACCGGCGATCCGCGCGATGATCTGGCCGATTTTGAAGGCATGCGGGTGCGGGCCACGGGCGGGATCGGCAATGCGTTTTCCGCCGTGGGCGGTGTGCCCACATCCGTGACGGCGACCGAGGCCTATCAGGCGATGGAATCGGGTGTGGTCGACACGGTGGCCTTTGCCCAGCACGCGCACCTGTCCTTTGGCACGATCAACCAGGCGGACTGGTGGACGGCGAACCTGAACCCCGGCACGGTGAACTGCCCTGTGGTGGTGAACATCGACGCCTATGACAGCCTGCCCGACGACCACAAGGCGGCGCTGGACAGCTCGGTGCCCGAGGCGATTGACCACTATCTGGCCAATTATGCCGAACTGCTGGAGCGCTGGGACAGCGTGCTGGAAGAAAAGGGCGTGACCAAGGTCGAGATCAGCGCAGACGTGATCGCCGAGTTCCGGGCCAAGGCGGCTGATCCGATCCGCGACGCGTGGATTGCGGACATGGAAAGCCAGGGCCTGCCGGGTCAGGAGCTTTATGATCTGGTGGCCCAGACGCTGGCCGACGCCAAGAGCGGCAGCTGATCCAGGAATGGG
>NZ_CANNES010000027.1 GCF_947503705.1 uncultured Tateyamaria sp.
AACAAGGAAGACGAGGGCATGGGCCTGTGCGCGGGCGCCCATATGGGCGGCAAACGCCCCGCCATCATCATGCAGAACACCGCCATCGGGGTGACCATCAACACGCTTGCGACCCTGATCCAGTATTACCGCATGCCCCTGCCCATGCTGATCAGCTATCGCGGTGAGCTGCGCGAGCCGGTGGCCTGCCAGGTCGAGATGGCCGTGCACACCAAGGCCCTTCTGGCCCAGATGAACATCCCCACCTACCATTTCCATACGCAAGCGGATGTAGCCGAGTTCGACAACATCCTCAAATACACCTTCATGTGCAACAAACCGGTCGCAATCCTGACCGATGCCAACTTCTGGGGAGGCTACGGCGACCAATGATCCGTTCCGAGATCCTGCGCGAGATCGCGCCCATCCTGAACCCGCACCTTGTTGTCTGTAACATCGGTCTGCCCAGCCAGGAGCTGCATATGATCGACGACAACGAACGCAACTTTTACATGCTGGGCACCATGGGGCTCAGCTCCTCCATCGGCCTGGGCCTGGCCCTGGCCCAGGACAAGACGGTGATATCCATCGACGGCGACGGGTCGGTCCTGACCAACCTCGGCACCCTGCCCACCATCGCCAACAACGTCGCCGACAACTACATCCTGATGATCATCGACAATGGCAGCTACGGCTCCACCGGCGACCAGCCCACCTATGCGGGCAAGAAGACGGCCCTGGAAAAAGTCGCCGCCGCCTGCGGCTGCGAAAACGTGGTGACCTGCCAGGACGTGGACACCGGCAAGGTGCTGCAAGCAGCCATCGACAGCAAAAAAATGACCATCATCGTCGTCAAATGCGACAGCGGAAACATCAAACTCCCCGTCATAACAATGGACCCCGTCGTCATCAAACACAGATTCATGAACGCAGTCACAAAATAAAAAATAAAAAAAACCAGGGGG
>NZ_CANNES010000028.1 GCF_947503705.1 uncultured Tateyamaria sp.
ATGGCAAAGGCAAAGTTTGAACGTAACAAACCGCACGTAAACATTGGCACGATTGGTCACGTTGACCACGGCAAGACGACGTTGACGGCTGCGATCACGAAGTATTTTGGCGATTTTCAGGCCTATGACCAGATCGACGGCGCGCCCGAAGAGAAGGCCCGTGGGATCACGATCTCGACCGCGCACGTGGAATACGAGACCGAGAGCCGCCACTACGCTCACGTTGACTGCCCCGGCCACGCCGACTACGTCAAGAACATGATCACCGGTGCGGCGCAGATGGACGGCGCGATCCTGGTTGTGAACGCGGCTGACGGCCCGATGCCCCAGACCCGCGAGCACATCCTGCTGGGCCGCCAGGTGGGCATCCCCACCATGGTCGTCTTCATGAACAAAGTGGACCAGGTCGACGACGAAGAGCTGCTTGAGCTGGTCGAAATGGAAATCCGCGAGCTGCTGGACTCGTACGAGTACCCCGGCGACGACATCCCCGTCATTCCCGGTTCGGCCCTGGCCGCGATGGAAGGCCGTGACGAGGAAATCGGCGAAAACGCGATCCGCGCGCTGATGAAGGCCGTGGACGAGTTCATCCCCACGCCCGAGCGTGCGGTGGACCAGCCCTTCCTGATGCCCGTCGAAGACGTGTTCTCGATCTCGGGTCGTGGTACGGTTGTGACCGGCCGGGTCGAGCGTGGCGTGATCAACGTGGGCGACGAGATCGAGATTGTCGGCATCAAGGACACCCAGAAAACGACCTGCACAGGCGTTGAAATGTTCCGCAAGCTGCTGGA
>NZ_CANNES010000029.1 GCF_947503705.1 uncultured Tateyamaria sp.
GAAGGGATGTGGAAGATCTCGTCGCGTGCCTCGATCTCGTCGATGACGCCGGCCAGCTGCTTGCAGGGCACGGTGGTCACAAAGGAGACGTCATTGGCGACAAGATCATCGGTAATCTTCTTGTCGATGTTCATCAGGGGGCCTTTCGATGTTGGCGTGTTATCAGGAGGTTGTGGGGTTAATCCGAGGTGCGGTGCACATGCACGGCGCACCCCGCGTGGCGCACGACACGGGCCGCGGTCGAGCCGAGGAAGTAGTCGCTCAGCCCCGGTTTGTGCGAGCCGACGACGATGCAGTCGATGCCGTGGGCCGCCGCATAGTCGATGATGGCGCGGGCCGAATGGCCCTGCACCAGCACGGGCGTGACGCCCTCAAGGCCCGCCACTTTGTCCGCCAGCAGCGCCTGGGCGCGGTCCACGCCCGCCTGTACGGCGCTCTGCTCGACATAGGCGCGGGCAGAGCCCTGCATCTCTTCATGCACGTGCAGCGCGGTGATGGTCGCCCCGGGTGCACCGAGCGCACGCGCCACGGCGAGGGTCTGGGGCGAGATGTCGTGATCAAGTGCCATGGGCACGAGGATATTGCTGTACATGGGTGCTCTCCGTCATCTGTGGGGCCGTTTGGGGCCCGTTTTGTCTTG
>NZ_CANNES010000030.1 GCF_947503705.1 uncultured Tateyamaria sp.
GAACATGATCTCGATCCGGTTGCGGCGTTTGTAACGACGCTTGTCGTACTTCACTGGTTTCTTGCGCTGTTTCCGGCCAGGGATGCAGGCGCGTATCCCTTTTTCTTTCAACGTTTCTCGAAACCAATCAGCGTCATAACCACGATCTCCAAGCAGCCAGTCAACCTTGGGCAAGCTGCTCACTAATGCACGGGCACCGACATAATCGCTGACCTGTCCTGCGGTCACGAACAGGTTCAGCGGGCGTCCTTGACTGTCGCAGATGGCGTGCAGTTTGGTGTTCATGCCGCCTTTTGTTCGGCCAATCAGGCGTCCACGCCCCCCTTTTTGACGCCCAAGCTGGTCGCCGTGCGGTGTGCCTTCAAGTACGTCGCGTCGATCATCACAGTCTTTGTCTCGCCGTGATCTGCGGCCAGACCTGCCATCATCCGGGCGAAGATACCCTTATCGCTCCACCGCTTCCAACGGTTGTACAGGGTCTTGTGTGGCCCGTATTCCGTGGGCGCGTCGCGCCACCGTAAGCCATTGCGATTGATAAAGATAATCCCACTCAAGACCCGCCGGTCATCGACGCGGGGCTTGCCGTGTGACTTGGGAAAAAAGGGCTCAAGACG
>NZ_CANNES010000031.1 GCF_947503705.1 uncultured Tateyamaria sp.
GCCATGGGCACGAGGATATTGCTGTACATGGGTGCTCTCCGTCATCTGTGGGGCCGTTTGGGGCCCGTTTTGTCTTGTGTTCAAACCTTGATCAGGACCGGTGTCAGGACCAGGGGTGCAGCACGATCTTGGGGGCCGCGATCGTGCCTGCGCGCAACTGGGCAAAGGCCTCTGCCCCCTCGGCCAGGTCCCGCGTCTGGATCCAGTCCAGCGCACCGAGGCGGCCGTCATATATGGCCGCACAGGTGTCGCGGAAGTCCTGGGCCGTGTAAGTATAGGTGCCGATAAACGTGATCTCCTGCAGGGTCATCCGCCGGATATCGAGGCCGCCCATATCCTCGCCCAGACCGATATGCACAATCACTCCGCCCGGCTCGGCCAGGGTTGAGGCCGCGGCCCGCGTGGCGGCATAACCCACCGCATCGACCACGACACCATACGCTCCCGCAGCCTCCGCCACCGTATGCTGCCC